>NZ_CP190129.1:4800000-8737199 GCF_050320105.1 Kribbella polygonati
AGCGGGAGACCGCTACGTACGCGAGGATCGCGTCGGTGCCGGTGAAGCCGTGGTGTTCGAGGAACGTCACCTGGGCGAGGGCGTTGCCTAGTTTTGGTGCGCGTGGACCGGCTACGGCGAGCAGCCGGGCGCCGTCGCGGACGCTGAGCATTGCCCGGCGGAGGCTGTGCGCGTTGCGGGTCAGGAACGCCCGCCAGTCCTCGCCCGGTTCCGGGAGCCGGTCGGTGTGCCCGCGCTCCAGGACCTCCGCGGCGACCGCGCTGAGCAGCGCGTTCTTGTCCTCGAAGTGGTGGTACAGCGCCGGCTGCCGGACGCCGAGCCGGGCGGCGATCGCGTGCAGCGACAACTTGTCCAGCCCGCGCTCGTCCAGCACCGCGATCGCGGCCGCCACGATCGCGGCCCGATCCGTCCGTCGCTGCTGAGGCACCACCGCACCGTACCCGCGCGAGCACCCCGGACGCGAAACTTATCAGTGATAAGCTTCAGCCGCCCACGCACCGTGACGAAGGAGTGACCGATGGCCGACGGGGACGCCTGGACCGGAGTCGTCGTGAAGAAGTCCCGCGCGATGTACGACGGCGCGAACCTCTACCGCAAGCTCGAAGTACAGCTGGACGGCGGCGAGGTCCGCGACGTCAAGGTGAAACGCGACCTGTGGAAGTCCCTCGAGGTCGGCGACCGGGTCACCAAGGCGGCCGGCGCCGATCCAGAGCGCGGCTGACCGTCGTGTCCTGCCCGCGGGCGGGTCGGGCAGGACACGTCTACCGCGTCAGTGCTTGACTCTGCGTTTCCGGCTGATCAGCAGGAACGCTCCACCGGCGGCCAGCAGGACGCCGGCCAGGACGAACACCAGCGGTGACACGTCGGCACCGGTCGACGCCAGCGGACCACCCGGCTTCTGCGGCGGCTGGCTCGGCGACGGCACGACGGTCGGCGTCGCGCTCGGCGTGACCGACGGGCTCGGTGACGGCGACACCGTTGGGGTCACCGTAGGCGTGGGCGTAGGTGTCGGTGTCGTCGGCGGCACCGGCTCCGGGATGTACACCCCGGCGTCGATCGTGTGGTCGACTCCACCCGGCGTACTCGGCGCCGTGACCTCCGTGGACGCCTTGCAGAGCTGCCCGCTCGTCGGCGGCGTGGGGTTCGAGTCGTGGGCCCGATCGGTCCCCGCGACCGGCAGCGTGAACCGCAGGTCCGTCGCCGGCGGCTGCTTCGGCACGTTGCTCGTGTCCGCCGTACACACGTTGAACTCCACGGTGTACTTCGCTCCTGGCGTCAGCTCGTACTCCGCCCCGACCCTGCCGAAGTAGTACTCGCCGGCCGGATCGGTCTTCGTGGTCGCGACCTGCTTCCCGGCGGCGTCCAGCAGGTTCACGGTCGCGCCCGCGAGCGGCACCTCGTCCTCGTGGTACGGGTCCTGGATGCCGTTGTGGTCGCCGTCGAACCAGACGATGTTGCCGATCTGGATCGGCGCGTTCGCCGCGGCGTAGGCGACGTCGCCGAGACCGCCGGCCTTGCCGAAGCTGTTGGTCGGGCCCACGAACTGGTAGCCGTGTGCCGGGTTGTCCTGCCCGGGACCCACGCCGGTCTCCACGTTGTAGAAGCCGGCCCCGTTCGAGCTGACGTCGCGGGCCGGGTCCAGTTCGGTGCTGATCACCCACTGCTGCTGCGGGATGTACGCCACCGAACCCTGCGAGGTCTCCTGGTGCAGCCCGTTGCCGGAGCGGTTCGGGTCGAAGAAGTCGCCGTGGAAGTACTCCTTGACGTCGCCCGTCTCATGGCCGTTGGTCGCGAAGGTGCCGTGGTTCGGGCAGCTGCCGGTGCCCTCCCAGTCGTACCCGCCGCCCGGCTTCGCGCACGCCATGTTGATGTCGCCGCCGGACATGCCGGCCTCGATCGTGTTGTTCAGCGGCCGCGGGTCCATCCCGCTGCCGATCACGTCCATGAACCGGTCGCGGAAGCCGAGGATCATCGACCCGTTCCGGGTGAAGGCCAGCGACGCCAGCTCCGGCTGCGGGTTGACGTACAGGCTCGGGTTGATCGAGCGGCTGTCCCAGTTCAGCAGGCTGGTGTCCCACGGGTTCCAGTGGTTCGTGGTCGGCGTGGTCCACCCTTGCAGGACCTGGCCGCGCTCGAATCCGAGATCCTGCGTGAGGACCGGCGTGAACGTCGTACCGTCGTAGCTGTAGACGACCGCCTTCAGGTCGGCCCGCTGCTTGGTGCTCTCCGCCGAGCACACGCCGCCGACGTACAGCTTGGCGTCGTGGGTGCTCAGCGCGAACGGGCGCCAGTCGGTCGCGGACGCACAATCCGGGTCGGGAATCCGCACGGTCTTCGCCGGCAGCGCCGCGTCCGCGCCGGTCGCGTCGAAGCTGACGAGTTGCCGGCTGCGCAGGTTCACGGCGTACAGCGTCTTGCCGTCCTCGGAGAGTGCGAGGCCGCCGATGCTCTCCTTGCCCGGGGCATCGGTGAACAGCGCGTCCTTGCGCATGTCGCCCGGTCCGTGCGGCGTCAGCGCGGCGCCGGTCACCTTCGCGAACAGGGTCGGCGTACCGGAGCCGTCGAGCGGGGTCGTGTAGATCGCGTCGCCGCCGTCCGGGCCGTACTCGGTGTAGCGCTTCGCGAACGCGGCCTGGAACATCCGCTTGCGGTACTTGTCGTACGCGAGGCCCCACGTGGTGCCGACCTGCGACTGCGTGTTGACCACCTTCGGGCAGGCCAGTTGGTCCGGACACGTGCCGCGGGCGTCCTGGCCGAACGACACGAGCGCACGGGCGTTCGGGTCCGGCGCGCTGCCGTCGGAGTTCACGGCCGGGCTCTGCACCGGCACGTAGTACCTCGCGTCCGGCAGCGTGTAGTCCGCCGGGTTCCAGACCGCGGTGATCACCGAGTCCGCCTTGCCGTTGCGGACGTCCACGAACGACGTGAAGCTGTCGAAGTGGTTGTCCTTCGTCGACGCGGGCGCCGCGCGCAGGTACCCGTCGTACGGCGCCGGGATCGACACGTCCACGCGGTACTGGCCACCGACCAGTACCGCCGAGGGCTGTACGACGACCTTGCCGGTCGCGTCCGTCGTACCGCGGACGTGGTGTCCCGCGGTGTCGGTGACCTCGACGGCCATGCCCTGCTGGGGCGTGTCCATCGCGGCGTTGATGACGCCGGTCCCGAAGAAGTCCCGCAGCACCTGGACGGTCAGTGTGCCGTCGTCCTGCTGCACGGCGGCGGCACCTGCTGATCCGCTCGCCGAAACCATCGCGCCTGCAGCGCCGCCGGCCAGTAGGAGGCCGGACAACCCTGCACGCAACAGCCGTCTTGTCATAGTTGCTGCTGTCCCCTTTTGGTTGGTGCACTCAAATCGACTCAGCCAACCAGAACGACGCGGGACGTGACCTTCCGTATCGGGTGAATTACTGGGTGAATCTGCCGGGCTGTTAGCGTCCGGCACCATGCACATCCTGCGAAGCCGCGTGCTGATCGCGGCCGGGGCCGTCGCCTGCGCCGCGGTAGCCACCGTCGTGGTCGTCGTCAGCTCGAAGTCCGACGCGTCGGCGCCCCGGGCCCTCACCGCGGACGAGGCGAACCGGCTGGCGATCACCCGGTTCCGCAACTACGAGACCGGCGGCCGGGCGGTCCGGATCACCGTGCCGGACACCGCGGGCGGGCTGACGGTGACGGCGTCGGTCGACTTCCGGGCCAAGCGCGCGTACGGCGAACTCCGCGGGGCGGGGCGCAACTCGTCGAGCGACGGCGCGATCCGGTGGACGCCGACGCAACTGTCCGCCGCGTCGCCGACCGTCGGGTGGACCAACCGTCCGCTGCAGACGACGGGGAGCACCCTCGACACCGCGCTGCGGATCACGCTGGGCCTCGGATCCGACCGCTCTGACAACGCTCAACTGCTTCCGCAGAACGGCGCCCGCCAACTGGGCCAGGAAACGATCAACGGCCACCGAACCGACGTGATGCTAGGCCCGGGTGCCCGCGACCGCCCCGACACCGAAGGCACCGTGAAGTACTGGATCGGCGAAGACGGCACGATGTACCGCGTCCAACTGACCGTCGCCTCGGAACCACAACCAGTGGTCATCGACTTCGACACCCAGCCGTACGTCCCACCCAAGTAGGGGTGTGGGTTTAGTTGATGTGGGTCAGGGAGAGGGCGGCCAGGAGGGTGGGAGGTGGTGGTGTCATTCGGGTGAGGTTCGGCAGGGGTGGGGTGGGCGGGACGGTTGTGGGGGCGGTGGTTGTGGGGTTGGGGAGTTGGGGTTGGGCGGGGGGTGCTGCGACTTCGCTGAACGGGATGCCGGCGGGTGGGGTTGGGGGTGTCCAGGTGCCGGAGGGAGAGACGGCGGCGGCCGACGGCGGGAGCGGGGCGCCGGGTTGTGGGCAGGGGGCGGTTGTTGTCAGGCCGGCGGGGACTGTGCGGACGGTGGGGCCTGTCAGGCAGTTGTTGTGGCCCTTGGTGGCGGTGGGGAAGGTCCAGCCGACGTCGACGGCGTTGCCGGCGAAGGCGTTTGCCGTGATCTGGTTGGCGTTCGCGGGGATGTCCTGGGTTGCGGTGAGGACGACTCCGGCGTTGGCGTTCCCGGTGATGCGGTTGTTCAGGAGTTGGTTGTTGCTGCCGCCGTCGATGCCGACGCCGATCCCCCAGCCGCCGTCCGCCTGCTCCGGTGTCGCCGGCTGCTGATTGGCCGCGATCAGGTTGCCCGCGACAACGGCACCCTGCTGCGGCAGCAGCTTCTCCTGGTGATCGGAGCCCGTGGTCAGCCCGACCCGGTTGCCGACGATCCGGTTGCGGACGAAGTACATCTCGCCGCTCGCGTTCGTACCCTCGATCCCGACCGCGTTGTACTCCGCGACGTTGTCCTGCACCACCACGTGGCACGGCTTGCACTGCCCGACGTAGATCCCGGAGTCGGCCCCGCCGGACGTGTACGAGTCCCGGATCACCCCGTTCCGCGCCGAGAACGCGTAGATCCCGTACAACCCGTTCCGCGTCGACGTCACGTGCGACACCAGGAACGAGTCCAGGAACCGCACCGGCTCGTCCCCCGTGTCGTACCCGCCCTGCCCCGGCTGCGTGTCGGCCGCCTTCACCGAACCGGTCACGAGTACGCCGTTCTGCGTGTTGCCGCGGACCGTCAGGTTCTCGACCGCGACGCCGGGCGCGGTGACCACGATCCCGTTCGGCTGCCGCAGTTCGCCGTCGATGACGACCTGGTCCCGCGACTCCCCGCGGAGCGTGACGTGCGCGGTCGTGATCCGCACCGACTCGTGGTACGTGCCGGGCGCGACCAGGACCAGATCCCCTTGCCGTGCGACCGATACCGCGGCCGAGATCGTCGGGGCGTCGGCCGGCACCCGGATCGTCACGTGCTCGCCCGCGGGCCGCCGTACCTGATCTGCTTCTGCTCCGCTGCACCCCGCGAGGGCCAGGACTCCCGCAACGACGACTACCGCACGCAACATGGCCGAAAGTGTGACACGAAGGACCGATTCGCGAGTACTCCGGGTGATGTGGCACTCTCGCTCCGTGACCCGAGCCGACGACCGCCCGTCACGCCGCACCCTCCTCGGCGCAGCCTCCGCCGCCGTCATCACCGCCGGCTGCTCCACAACCACCAACCGGCCGACTCCCGCAACAGCAGCCGCCGCGGTGCCGCCGACAGGCAAGCACCAGGCAGGCATCACCACACCCCAGACCGCCCAACCCCACCTGCTGGCGGTCATCGCCGACCTCACCCCGCCCGCAGTTGCCGTCGTACGCCGGTTGCTCGCGGAGCTCGGTGAGACGATCGTCGCGCTGACCACCGGTACCGCACCCCGCCTGCTCGGCCTCGACCCAGGCGACCTCACCGTCACGGTCGGCATCGGCCCCCGCCTGGTACGACTGGCCGGCCGTACCCTCCCCGGCACCACCGACCTGCCGCCCTTCGCCCACGAAGAGATCCCGCCGGCAGCACGCGGCGGCGACGTACTCCTGCAACTCTGCGCCACCGACCCCCTCGTCCTCTCGGTAGCGGCAGCTGCCCTCCTGGAAACGACCGGCCTCCGCGAACGCTGGCGCCAGTCCGCCCACCGCGGCCCCGCGGTCAAGGTGACCGACAACCTCACCGCCCCGCGCAACCAACTCGGCTTCATCGACGGCATCGTCGGCCCCCACACCGACCCCGAGCAGAGCCTCAACCTGTGGCTCGACGAACCCCGGGCAGCCGGCGGCACCATCGCCGTACTCCGCCGGATGGAACTGGACCTCCCCCGCTTCGCAGGACTGTCGACCGACGAACAGGAAGCGGTCATGGGCCGCCACCGCGACACCGGCGTCCCGCTCTCCGGCGGAGTTGTTGCCGACGGCCCCGATCTCGGCGCGAAGACCCCCGACGGCCGCTACCTCGTACCGGCCGGCGCGCACGCCCGGCGCGCGCACGCGGCCGTGGTCGGCGTACGCATGATGCTCCGCCGTTCGTACAGCATCGACGACCCCGCGCCCGGCCTGCTCTTCGTCAGCTTCCAGAACGATCTGCGCACCTTCACCGCGACCCTCACTCACATGCAGAACGGCGACGCCTTGCTGCCGTTCACGAAAACGACAGCCAGCGGCACTTTCCTGATCCTCCCCGGCTTCGATCACCAGCACCCGCTGGGCAGCACTCTCTTCTAGAGCAGGCCGAGCGAGTACGCCCGCAACACCGCATCCTCCCGGCTGGTCGCGCCGAGCTTGCGATACACGCTCTTCACCTGAGTCCGTACCGTGTTCACCGAAACCACCAGTTTTCCGGCGATCTCCGGCGTACTCCCGCCGGCGTCCAGCTCGCTGAGTACGGCGTGTTCCCGGCTGGTCAGCTCCACCAGGTCCAGCCGATCCGGGAACACGCCCGGCGCCCGCGCCAGCCGCTCCCGAGCCGCATCGGTCAACGGAAAGTCCTTGATTTCCTGGATTTCCGCGCGATCCGCGGGCGACAGCGACGCCAGCGACAACACCTCGTCCGGCGTCCGCAGCCGATCCGTCAGCTCCGCCGCCGCCCGCGCCTCCGGCACGTCGCCGGTCCGCAACGCCGCGATCGCCTTCAGCAGCAGCAGTTGCCGAAGATCCCGGTACGACGTCACGTTGCCCCACGACAACCGCGACGCCAGCGCCCGTACGGCGGCGTACTCGCCGTTGAGGAACCGGATCCGCGCGACCGAAATGGTCAGCCACGGCTCGTGAACACCGGTTTCCTTGATCAGCCGCAACGCCCGAGTGCCCTGCCCGGTCGCGATCAGCAGGTCGATCCAGGCGCGCCGCAGTACCTGCGAGGCCGCGGTCAGTTCGGTGAGTTCCGGCGCGTGGCTGAGGCGGAGCGTGCCGAGATGCGCGAGCGCGGCCGCCTGGTCGCCGCGGTACAGCCCGTGCGCGAACACCAGCGCCGCCGCGAACGGCCACACCTCGATCCGGCGGGTGCCGTCGCCGATGATGTCGAGCAGCCCGGCCAGTTCGCTGTCGTCGTACCGGTCCAGCGCGTCCCAGCCCTCGGCGATCGAACCACCGACGGTGAGCAGATACCGGACCCGCCTGGACGGTGCCTCGAACTCCCGCATCCGCCCGAGCCACTGCTGCGCGGGACCGGTGTGCCCGAGATTGGCGAAGATCATCGCGAGGTTCGCCGAAGCGTTCAGCGCGGTCGCCGCCGTGACCGGTTCGAGCGTGGCGAGCTCGTACGCGTGCCGGTACAGCTCGACCGCGGCCGGCAGGTCGTCCATCAACGTCCGGGTCAGCCCACGCTGCAACGGCAACCACCCCGGCCGCCACGCCCCGTCGGTCCCCGGCAGCGGACTGAGCTGCGCGGCCCGCGCACTGAGCCGCTGCCCCAACTCCTCTGCCTCGACGCACCGCCCCTGCTCCCGCAGCGCGATCATCGCCGCGACGCCGACCGTCGTCAGCGTCGCCACCGACGTCTCCCGATCGATGTCCATCGACGCCGCCAGCCGCGTCCCGAGCTCCGTGTAGTGCCGCAGGTACGGCCGCAACTCGAGCGCATCCGGCTGCGTCGCCGCGTAGTAGACGCTCAACCACGACAGCATCAGCCGCGGCCGGGACCGCAACTCGTCATCGGGAACCAACGTCAGCACGCCGAGCAGCCGCGCCGCCAGTTCCCCGTCCACCGAGAGCAGATGCTGGTCACACACGACCTGCAACGCGTCCCAGTCCCGTTCCTCCCCGATCCTTGCCAACTCCCCCAGAGCAATCACTGAGGGATCATATTCGCTCTCAGGGAGTAGTCGCCTAGCTGATGCCCTTCAGGAGTTGGCGGGCCATCACGATGCGCTGGACCTGGTTGGTGCCTTCGTAGATCTGGGTGATCTTGGCGTCGCGCATCATGCGTTCGACCGGGTAGTCGTGGGTGTAGCCGTAGCCGCCGAGGAGTTGGACGGCGTCGGTGGTGACGGCCATCGCGGTGTCGGAGGCGAAGCACTTGGCGGCGGCGCCGAAGTAGGTGAGGTCCTTGTCGTTGCGCTCGGACTTCGCGGCCGCGGCGTACGTGAGCTGGCGGGCCGCCTCGATCTTCATGCCCATGTCGGCGAGCATGAACTGCAGGCCCTGGAACTCCGAGATCGCCTTGCCGAACTGCTTGCGCTCCTGGACGTAGCCGAGCGCGTAGTCGAGGGCTCCCTGGGCGATGCCGAGCGCCTGCGCGGCGATCGTCACGCGGGTGTGGTCGAGGGTCTGCATCGCGGTCGCGAAGCCGGTGCCCTCGGCGCCGATCAGCCGGGACGCCGGGATCCGGACGTTGTCGAAGTACACCTCGCGGGTCGGCGAGCCCTTGATGCCGAGCTTCTTCTCCGGCGCCCCGAACGACACGCCCTCGTCGGACTTCTCCACCACGAAGGCGGAGATCCCGCGCGAGCGCGCGTCCGGGTCCGTCACCGCGAAGACGGTGTAGAAGTCGGAGACGCCGGCGTTGGTGATCCAGCGCTTGACGCCGTTCAGGACGTACGAGTCGCCGTCACGCACCGCGCGGGTCTTCATCGAGGCCGCGTCCGAACCGGCCTCCGGCTCCGACAGGCAGTACGAGAACATCGAGTCGCCCGCGGCCACCGGCGGCAGGTAGCGCTGCCTCACCTCGTCCGAGGCGGACAGCAGCAGCGGCAGCGAGCCGAGCTTGTTCACGGCCGGGATCAGCGACGTCGAGGCGCACGCGCGGGCGACCTCCTCGATCACGATCACCGTCGCGAGTGCGTCCGCGCCGGCCCCGCCGTACTGCTCCGGGATGTGCGGCGCGTGGAAGTCCGACGCCTTCAGCGCGTCGTACGACGCCTTCGGGAACTCGGCCAGCTCGTCCACGTCCCCGGCGTGCGGGGCGACCTTGGCGTCGCAGACGTCGCGGACGGCGTCGCGGATCGCCTGGTGCTCCTCGGACAGCGCGTACAGCTCGAATGAGTTACTCACGAGTCACACAGTACGACGAACCTTCCGCCGGCGGGGGACGTCGTACGCCGAAAGTGATCAACCGGACATGAGCCGGTCACCGGCTGATAACCACGATGGGTAGAGTCCCCGGCATGAGTGATGCGACGTCTCGACCGCTCCGGATCGCCGTCATCGGCACCGGTTATCTCGGCTGCAACACCTCCGCCGGGATGGCCGAGTTCGGTTTCGACGTGATCGGGGTCGAGATCGACGAGCACCGGCTGAAGCTGCTGAACGACGGCAAGGCGCCGCTGTTCGAGCCCGGGCTGGATCCGCTGCTGAAGAAGCACGTGGACTCCGGCCGGCTGCGGTTCACCAGCGACTACTCCGAGATCGCCGACTGGGCCGACGTGCACTTCATCTGCGCCGGCACCCCGCAGCTCGAGGGCAGCGAGGCCGCGGATCTGTCCCAGGTGAACTCGGTCGTCGACATGCTCGCCCCGCTGCTCACCGAGCCGACCCTGGTGGTCGGCCGGTCCACCGTTCCCGTCGGTACGTCGAAACTCGTCGAGGAGCGGCTGCACCGCCAGGCCCCGGCGGGTACGGCGGTTGAGGTCGCCTGGCAGCCGGAGTTCCTCCGCGAGGCGCACGGCGTCGAGGACACGCTGCACCCGGACCGGCTGGTCTTCGGGGTGCAGTCGGACGCCGCCGAGACCCGGCTGCGCGAGGTGTTCGCGACCCCGATCGCCGAAGGCTCGCCGGTGGTCGTCTGCAACCTGCCGACCGCCGAACTGGTGAAGGCCGGCGCGAACGCGTTCCTGGCCACGAAGATCTCGTTCATCAACGCGCTCGCCGAGATGGCCGACGCGACCGGCGCCGACGTGACCCAACTGGCCGACGCGCTCGGGTACGACAAGCGGATCGGCCGCGGCATGCTGAACGCCGGGCCCGGGTACGGCGGCGGCTGCCTGCCGAAGGACCTGCGCGCGTTCATGCACCGGGCCGGCGAGCTCGGCGTCGAGGAGATCATCACGCTGCTCCGCGAGGTCGACGACATCAACCAGCACCGGCGTGCCGGGATCGTTGACATCACCCACGAGATGCTCGGCGGCGAGTGGGCCGGCAAGAACGTCACGGTGCTCGGCGCCGCGTTCAAGGCCGGTACGGACGACGTCCGCGACTCGCCCGCGCTGGACGTGGCCGGCCGGATCCAGCTGCACGGCGCGAACGTCACGGTCTACGACCCGGAGGCGATGGAGAACGCCCGCCGCGTCCGCCCGACGCTGCGCTACGCCCAGTCCGCCGTCGACGCCTGCCGCGACGCCCACGCCGTACTGCACCTGACCGAGTGGCCCGAGTTCCGCGAGCTGGACCCGGCCGCCCTGAAGGACATCGTCAGTACGCCGGTCGTCATCGACGCCCGGCTCAACCTGAACGCCGACGCCTGGCGCGCCGCCGGCTGGACCTACCGCGCCCCCGGCAAGCCCTAGGCGACAGTCGCCGCACGGACGACCGGCCGGGTCACCACGACCAGGCCGGTGATGGCTGCCAGCACCGAGATCCCCAGGCAGACACCGGTGATGCCCAGGCCGCGTACGTCGGCCAGGCCGCCGAGCAGCGGGTTCATCACCATCAGCGCGATGTTCTGGCTGAGTACGACGATGGACTGCAAGCGGGACTGGAACTCGCGCTCCACCGAGTTCATCAGCAACGGCAGGATGTGACCGGTGAACGTACCGACGCCGACACCGCTGACGACACCCGCCGCGAACGTCAGCGGCAACGGGTCGAACAACGACAGGCCGAGCAGTCCGACGGCCGCGAGCAACAGGCCGCAGGCCGCGACGATGCCCGGCCGCGGGAACGCGCCCCGCATCAGGATCCGCAGCGCGATCACCCCGACGCCGAGACTGCGGCTGGCGATCAGCAGACCGGCGGTGGCGGCGTTCCAGCCGTGGGCCCGGGCGAGCAGCGGGAAGAGCAGGGCGTCGAGCGGCATCAGCAGCCCGGCCGCGACGAACATCGTGATCAGCAACGCGCGGGTCAGCGGACGCCCGAACGCGACCCGGATCCCGGCGCCGATCGAGCGCAGCATCCCGGTCGGCATCCGGCCCGCCGGGGCCATCGTCTTCCGCAGTACGAGCAGTACGACGATCATGACGCCGAACGTCAGCGCGTCGAACCCGCCGGCCGCCTTCAGCCCGGACCAGCTGACCAGCACACCGCCGACCGCCGTACCGGTGACCGCGAACACCACACCCGTCACCTGGAAGCTCGCCAGCGCGCGCGGCACCTGCTGCGGCGGAACGAGCAACCGCGGCATCGCCCGGGACGACGGCAGGAAGAACGCGTCGATGGATCCGACCACCAGCGCCAGGATCACCAGCAGCCAGACCGGTTCGCCCACGGCCGCCGACGCCGGAACGAGCGCGGCCGTCACCACGAACATCGCCGTACAGCTGGCGAGCAGGACCCGGGGGGCGCCGTAGCGGTCGCCGACGGCGCCGCCGATCAGGAGGAGCGCGGCGCGGGGGGCGGCGGCGAGCAGCAGGATGAGCCCGGCGACACTGCCGCCGTGCCGGGTGGCGGACCAGCCGATGCCGAAGCTCATCGTCAGGTCACCGAGGAGGGACACCGCAGCGCCGAACAGCCAGATCCAGTAGCGGACCGGAATGCGCTGCGTGTCCGATTCAGTGGGCGGAGTCACGATCGACGACCTTAAACGACAACCGATGGGATCTCACGACTACCCGCCCCCGTCCTCCGGAAACCAGTCCAGACCTCAACCTTTACGCAGCTCTGCCGCCCCGTCACGCACCGTGCTGCCCTTCCCCCGTGCCAGCTCCGCGAGCGACTCCTGGAACGCGATCATCCGGTCCCGCAGCACCTCGTCGGAAGCGGCCAGGATCCGGACCGCCAGCAGCCCCGCATTCCGAGCGTTCCCGATCGAGACGGTCGCAACCGGAACTCCGGCCGGCATCTGCACGATCGACAGCAGCGAGTCCATCCCGTCCAGGTACTTCAGCGGCACCGGGACCCCGATCACCGGCAGCGGGGTGACCGAGGCCAGCATCCCGGGAAGGTGCGCCGCGCCGCCGGCGCCGGCGATCAGCGCCTTGAGGCCGCGCTCGTGGGCCGACTTTCCGTAGTCGATCATCTCGGTCGGCATCCGGTGCGCGGAGATCACGTCTGCCTCAAAGGGCACGTCGAACTCGGCGCACACCTCGGCGGCCGCCTTCATCGTCGGCCAGTCGCTGTCCGACCCCATCACGATGCCAATCATCAGCAAGTCCTATTCGTCGATCGTGCCGGTCAGATAGTCGGCCGCGTGCCGAGCCCTCGAGCGCGTCTCCTCGAGGTCGTCGCCGTACGCCGTCACGTGGCCGACCTTGCGGCCCGGCTGCACGGACTTCCCGTAGAAGTGGACCTTCAGCCCCGGGTCGCGGGCCAGGCAGTGCAGCAGCCCGCGGTGCATGTCCTCGACGTCGCCGCCGAGCACGTTGACCATCACGGTGTACGGCGCCCGCGCGGCCGGCGAGCCGAGCGGCAGGTCGAGCACCGCGCGCAGGTGGTTCTCGAACTGGGAGGTGACCGCGCCGTCGATCGACCAGTGCCCGGTGTTGTGCGGGCGCATCGCGAGCTCGTTGACCAGCAGCCGGCCGTCGCGGGCCTCGAACATCTCGACCGCGAGGACGCCGACGACGCCGAGCTCGCCGGCGATCCGGAGCGCGGTCTGCTGGGCCTGCGCCGCCTTCGCCGGGTCCAGCCCGGGCGCGGGCGCGGTGACCTCGACGCAGATCCCGTCGCGCTGGACGGACTCGACGATCGGGTACGCGACCGCCTGGCCGTGCGGCGAGCGGGCCACGATCGCGGACAGCTCGCGGACGAAGTCCACCTTCTCCTCGGCCAGGATCGGTACGCCGCTGCCGAACGCGGTCGCGACCTGCGGGTCGTCCGGCCCGTCGACGAACCAGACGCCCTTGCCGTCGTACCCGCCGCGGGTGGTCTTCAGGATGATCGGGAACCCGCCGACCCGTTTCGCGAAGTCCGCGACGTCGGCCGGTGTCTCCACCACCTGGTGCGCGGGCGCCGGCGCGTCGAAGGTGTCCAGCCGGGCGCGCATCACGGCCTTGTCCTGGGCGTGTACGAGCGCGTCCGGGCCGGGGTACACCTTGACGCCGTCCGCCTCGAGGGCGTGCAGCAGGTCGGTCGGCACGTGCTCGTGGTCGAACGTCACCACGTCGCACTCCGCGGCGAACCGGCGTACCGTCTCGGGGTCCTTGTAGTCGCCGACCGGCGCGTCCGCGACCGCCTGGGCGGCCGAGACGGCGGGGCCTTCGGCGAGCACGCGGAGCTGGACACCGAGCGCGACGGCGGTTTCCTGGGTCATCCGGGCCAGCTGCCCGCCGCCGACCATGCCGACCACGGGTGTACCGACGGGGAGATCCTTGCGATCGAACTTCACGCTTGTGAGCCTAACCGGGCCGATTTCGGCCTCGCCCCCTGGCCGGGTACCGTGGGAAGCTGCCCTGCCGTCGCGGTGTGATCACAGAAGGTTCCGAACCCCGTTGAAGCTCGTCACCAAGCTGTACCACCAGTTCCAGCACCTGGTGCACGAAGTGGCCAAGTTCGGGCTGGTCGGTGTGCTCGGTCTGGTCGTGGACCTGCCGATCTACAACTGGCTCGTGTTCGACAACCCGACGGTCCTCGGGGACTCCGGGATCGGCATGATGCACCACAAGCCGCTGACCGCGAAGCTGATCTCGACCACGGTGGCCACGGTCGCGACGTACTTCGGGAACCGGTACTGGACGTGGCGGCACCGCGAGCGCTCCGGCCTGCACCGCGAGTACGTGCTGTTCTTCGTGCTGAACGGGATCGGCCTGCTGATCGCGGCCGGCTGTCTGGCCTTCTCGCGGTACGTCCTGGACCTGCACACCTGGCTGTCGGACAACATCGCCGCGAACTTCGTCGGCCTCGGGCTCGGCACGCTGTTCCGGTTCTGGTCGTACCGGAAGTTCGTCTTCAAGGAAGAGCTCGCGCTCGACGAGGTCGAGCACACCCCGGCGCCGGACTCCCCGGCGGAGCTCGACGGGGAGTCCACGGGCGACCTGCCCGTCGTGCGCTGACCTACTCCCCGTTCAGGGGCGAGCCCGGGTCCTTCAGCCGGGCGTACACGGTGTCGGCGAAGGTCGCGGGGACCTTGCCGAGCGACTGGATCACGGTGGTCGCACCGGTGAAGCGGCCGACGGCGTACAGGTAGGCCACATCGGTGTCCTTGTCGATTCCGAGCAGCACCGTGCCGTACACGCCGCACTTCTGCGCGAGCAGCGTCTCGAACCCCTGCCAGGTCCTGCTCCGGACCTGCTTCACGACCGGCTTCAGCACTGCTGTGGTCGGGATGTGGATCGTGTACAGCGCGCCGCCCCGGGTGTTGGCGACGAACGTGTCGTACGTCGCGGCCTTGCTCACCAGCGCCATCGACTTCACCGCGGCGAACCCGGGCGCGGAGCCGGCACTCCGCCAGACGCCCTTCGAGCTGACGGTCCAGCGGAACAGTACGCCGTCGTTGCGCAGCCCGTAGACGGTCCAGCGGGAGATCCCGGCCTGGGTCGGGCCCTGGTACTCCGCCTCCTCGACCATCGTGAAGCGCCCCCAGCCGCCGCCGATCCGCCGCAGCCCGGCCGGCTGGTCGGCGGTCCCCTTGTGCGCGCCGTACCCCGCCTGGTACAGGCTGTCGCCGACGATGACGTAGCCGTACACGGAGTACCCGCCGAAGCCGTCGTCGAGCACCGCCATGCTCGCCATTTCCTTCACCTGGCCGGGCCCGAACGCGCCCCTTCCGAGCGGCGCCACGGTGGCGCGCGGCGGCGTGGTCGACACGATCGACACGTTGTCGTGGTCGCCCGCGGCGGTGACGGACGACGCGCCCACGACGCAGTTGGCCGCCCTCGCGGCAGCCGCACCGGTCGCCGGCACCAGCGTCCCGGTGACCAGCGCGGCCGCCGCGATCGTTCCGAGTGGTTTGATCATTGGTCCACCCCCTTTATCTGCCTTGATGATCGCGCGAGCCCGATGGTTGTATGCGGGCATGACTGAGATCGAGGTGCGGACGGCCGTCGCGGCCGAGATGGATGCGGTACGGGCGGTCTTCGGGGGCGCGATGATGTTCGACCCCGGGACCGAGAGCGACCTCGACCGGCAGCTGTCCGAGGTCGACCGGACGCTGGTGGCGACCGACGGCGCGGAGGTCGTCGGGACGGTGACCGCGCGGACCCGGGACCTCTCGGTGCCCGGCGCGGTGGTGGCCGCCGCGCATGTGACCGGTGTCGGTGTCCTCGCGACCCATCGGCGGCGCGGCGTGATGTCCCGGCTGATCGGGCAGCAGCTCCGCGGCGTACCGGAGGCGATCGCGGCGCTGTGGGCGAGCGAGCCGGCGATCTACGGGCGGTTCGGGTACGCCGCGACCGCCCGCGAGGTCGGGTACGAGATCGACCTGCATCGTGTTGGTCCGGCCAACGACCGGATCCGGCCGGGCGCACTCGGCGTACTCACGGTCGACGAGGCGCTGAAGGAGCTGCCCGCGGTCCTGCGCCGGCTGCAGGAGCAGCGGCCCGGCATCTCCGGGCGGTCGGACGCGCGGTGGCAGAAACGCCTGCTGGACAAGCCCGAGGAGCGCAACGGGCGGACCGCGCGGCAGGTCCTGGTGCACCGCGACGAGACCGGCGCCATCGACGGGTACGCCTTGTACCGCGGCAAGATGAACTGGCTCCCGGTCGGCCCGGCGAACGAGGTGCTGCTCGAGGAGCTCGTCGCGCCGGACGCCACGGCGTACCGGGAGCTCTGGCAGTACCTGCTGACGATGGACCTCAGCGCGAAGCTGACCTACGAGCACGCCGCGCTGGACGAGCCGGTCCAGCAGCTGGTCAGCACGCCGACCGCGCTCGACCGGCGGGTCAGCGAGTCGCTGTGGTTGCGGGTGACCGACGTACCGCGGGCGCTGGCGCAGCGGCAGTACGTCGTACCGGTCGACGTCGTGCTCGACGTACGGGACGAGCTGATCGAGGCGAACACCGGGCGGTTCCGGCTGACCGCCGACGGGTCTTCCGTGACCTGTGAGCGGACCGGCGACCCGGCCGACCTCAGCCTCTCGGTGACCGAGCTCGGCGCGGTCTACCTCGGCGACCGCGCGCTGGCCGAGTTCGCCGCCACCGGCCGCGTCGTCGAGCACACGGCGGGTGCCCTGAACCGGACGACCGCGGCGTTCCGCTGGCCGGTCGCGCCGGTCAGCCTCGAAATCTTCTAGCGCTCGTCGTCCGAGCTGAAGATCGTGTCGCCGTCGTCCTCGCGCGGCTGCTTCGGCGGCTGCGCCGGACGGCGGCGCATGTGCTCCGGCGGCTCCTCGTCGTCCAGGATGCCGTCGCCCATCTTGCCGTCCGGCCCGCCGAACAGCAGGTCGGACATCTGCAGGTGGACGTGCTCGACGTGCGGTACGTCGGGCAGCACCACCTGACCGCGCTCGCCGGCGGACTCGATGTGCAGCGTGCCGCAGCCGAGCATCCGGTCGATCAGGCCGTGCTCGTAGGACACGTCGTTGATCCGCATCAGCGGGATGTCCCGCCCGGTCCGGGTGAGTACGCCGTGCCGGGTGATCAGCCGCCGGTTGGTGATCGTGTACGTCGAGAAGAACCAGTCCAGGAACGGCCGGACCGCGAACGCGGCCAGGATCACCACGCCGACCGCGAGGATCGCGATCCGGGCCGGCTGCTGCAGCGACCCGTTCGGCACGATCGCGGCCAGGAAGCCCCCGAGGCCGGCCACCACCAGCAGCAGGAAGACCGGCCCGATCAGCGCCTTCCAGTGCGTCCGGGTGCTGACGACGACGTACTCGTCCTCACCCAACAACTTCGCCGAGATCGCCATGGCCCCAGTCTCACAGGTCGCGGGTCCGAATGTCGTCTCCCGACACGATCGCCTTGCAAAAGTGGTTTAACACTTCACAAAGTGCATACAGTGAGCCAAGATGCGCGAAGAGTCGTCACCTGGGGGACGAGAGGAAGCTGTGATGCCAGTCTTGTCGATACTCGACCGCGAGCACACCGTCGCACCGCCGGGATACAGCCGCTGGCTGATCCCACCGGCCGCACTGGCCGTTCACCTCTGCATCGGCCAGGCGTACGCGACCAGCGTCTACAAGACCTCGATGGTCAAACACTTCGGCAGCAGCCAGACGGCCGTCGGCGTGGTGTTCAGCATCGCGATCGTGATGCTCGGGCTGTCCGCCGCGGTCGGCGGCACCTGGGTGGAGCGCAACGGCCCGCGGAAGGCGATGTTCGTCGCGGCCTGCTTCTGGGCGTCCGGGTTCCTTGTCGGCGCACTCGGGATCGGCACCGGCCAGCTCTGGCTGGTCTACCTCGGGTACGGCGTGATCGGCGGCATCGGGCTCGGGATCGGGTACATCTCGCCCGTCTCCACGCTGATCAAGTGGTTCCCGGACCGGCCCGGGCTCGCGACCGGCCTGGCGATCATGGGTTTCGGCGGCGGCGCGCTGGTGGCCAGCCCGCTGTCCCGGCAGCTGCTCAGCGTGTACGACTCCGGCTACGACCCGAACGTCAGTACGTCGGTCGCGGGCGGCGGCGCGCTCGTCGGGCTGTTCCTGACGCTGGGGGTCGGGTACTTCGTGATCATGATGTTCGGCGTCTTCACCATCCGGGTGCCGGCCGACGGGTGGGCGCCGGACGGCTTCGACGCGGCCGCCGTGCAGCAGAAGGCGCTCGTGACCAGTGGGAACGTGTCGGCGGCGAACGCGATCAAGACGCCGCAGTTCTGGTTCCTGTGGCTCGTGCTGTTCTGCAACGTGACCGCGGGGATCGGCATCCTCGAGCAGGCCAGCCCGATGATCCAGGACTTCTTCCGCGGCGCGAGCGGCACGTCGACGGTCGCCGTCGCGGCCGCGGCCGGGTTCGTCGGGTTGCTGTCGATCTTCAACATGGGCGGGCGGTTCGGCTGGTCGACGACGTCGGACGCGATCGGGCGGAAGCCGATCTACGCGATGTACCTCGGCGTCGGGATCGCCGCGTACCTGCTGCTCGGGACCGTCGGGCACACCAGCACGGTGGTCTTCGTGCTGCTCGCCGCGATCATCATCTCGTTCTACGGCGGCGGTTTCGCGACCGCGCCGGCGTACCTGCGGGATCTCTTCGGGACGTACCAGGTCGGCGCGATCCACGGCCGGCTGCTGACCGCGTGGTCCGCGGCCGGGATCGCGGGGCCGCTGATCATCAACGGCTTCCTCGACCACGAGGGCAAACCCGGCACGCTGACGGCATCGGCGTACCGGCCCGCGCTGTTCACGATGGTCGGCGTACTCGCGGTCGGCTTCGTCGCGAACCTGCTGATCCGCCCGGTCGCCGAACGATTCCACGAACAGCCCGCGTCGACGGTGGAGGCCAGGTCATGAATCAGAGCGCACGCCTGGTGGTCTCCTGGCTCCTGGTCGCCGTACTCCTCGGCTACGGCATCATCGAAACCCTGATCACCGCGGTCAAGATCTTCAAGTAGAGCGAAAACGATCAAGTACTACAACGCGAGCGGCGGCACGATAGGTGGCATGACCACCGACGTGCTCGCCGCTTTCGTCTCGGTGCTGGCCGATGCTCTGGACGACCGGGGCGCGACCGGGGACGAGCTGGCGGCGCGGGTGCGGTTGTCGCGGTCGCACCTGGACCGGATGGTGCGGGCGGCCGCGGGTGAGCGGCCGGCGCGGCTGCGGCGGCGGATCCTGCTCGAGCGGGCGGCGTACCGGCTGCTGACCGGTGGCGGGAGCATCCTCGACGTCGCGGTCGAGGCCGGGTACGGGTCGCACGAGGCGTTCACGCGCGCCTTCGCCCGGGAGTACGGCGTGCCGCCGGCGCACTGGCGTGGGCGGCCGGACCGGATCCGGCTGGACGCGCCCAGCGGTATCCACTTCCACCCGCCGAACGGGTTGCGGGTGCCGGCCAGGGACGAGGTGAGTTCGATGGATCTGGTGCGTTCGATGATCGACCATCATGTGTGGCTGCTCGGGCAGATGCTCAGCCAGGCAGCGCGGCTGGACGACGAGGAGCTGGACCGGCCGATCGAGATCTCGGTCGAGGGCATCGACGCCGAGCCGACACTGCGGTCGCTGCTGTCCCGGCTGGTCGGGCAGCTCGGGATGTGGCACGCGAACCTGGCCGGGCAGGAGTACGACTTCGCCGTCGAGCAGGGCGAGAGCGTGCAGAGCATGCGCCGACGGCTGGACGTGGTGGGGCCGGCGTTCGCGGGTGAGGTCGGAGAGCTGTGTACGGCGAACCGGCTGGACGAGCTGATCGTCTGCCCGGGCGACAGCGTCGAGGTGTACACGGCGGGCGGGATGATCGCGCACGTGCTGACGTTCGCGGCGTACCGCCGGACGCTGGTCGCCGGCGCACTGCACGACGCCGGCTGCGACGACCTGGACAGCGGCGACCCGATCCGGTGGATCAGCTGATGACCGGCGTGCTGGTGGCGGTCAACGTGGTGCACAAGCTGATCCGCGGGCCGACGCGCTGGACCGCGATCGACAAGCGCCCGGTGGACGGACCGGTTTCCGTTGGTGTGCTGGGTCTGGACGGCGACCGGCAGTGCGACACGCGGTACCACGGCGGCCCGGACAAGGCGCTCTACGCGTACGCCGCGGAGGACGCGGAGTGGTGGGCCGCGGAACTCGGGCGGGAGATTCCCCCGGGCTTGTTCGGGGAGAACCTGACGACCCGGGGCCTGGACATCACCGGCGCGGGGATCGGTGAGCGCTGGCGGATCGGCGAGGTACTGGTGGAGGTTCGGTCACCCCGGACCCCGTGCGGAAACCTGTCCGGGCGGATGGGCATCAAACGCTTCCACCAACGCTTTGCTCGCGTCGGCCGGGTCGGCGTCTACCTCAAGGTGCTGCAAACCGGCGTCGTCCAAGCCGGCGACCCCATCAGGCTCGACGCAAGTGCGTGACATCCCCCGCAGCCAACGGTCGAGGGCCATCAGCTGTGTCGACCATGAGACGACCATCGTCGGCCAGGTCGCGCGCCGTTCCTTCGAGGAAGGTGCCGTCGGGGAGTTCTACGCGTACTGCTTGTCCAAGGGTGGCGGACAACGCGCGGTACTCCGGAAGCACGACAGCCGGGTCCCCGTCCGCGTCGACCCAGGACTGGTAGCGAGAGGCGAGTTCTCGTAGTACTGCGGCCAGGATGGTGGCTCGGTCGGTTGTGGTGGCGTGTTCTAGGGCTAGGGACGTGGCGGCCTCGTGGGGTTTCTCGTCTTCGCGGAGGGTGACGTTCAGGCCGATGCCTACTACGGCAGCCGGGCCTTCGACGCGTTCGAGCAGGATCCCCGCCAGCTTGCGGTTCTCCACCAGTACGTCGTTGGGCCACTTCACCTCGGCAGGCACCTCAGCAACCCGCCGTACGGCGGCCGCCACCGCAAGAGGTACCAGCAGGCCCAACCACGGCCACCGTGCCGCGTCAACACTCGTAGGACGCAGCAAGGCCGACATCAACAGCGCAGAACGCGGCGGTGTGGTCCACGTACGTCCCAGCCGCCCGCGACCGGACGACTGGTACTCGGCAGCGACAACCAGACCCTCAGGCTGACCACCTGCGGCAGCAGCCGCAACAACAGCATTCGTCGACGGTGTCTCGGCGACAACGTCGATCTGCGTCCAGAACGAACCAGGACGCACCAACCGCCCCCGCAGGAACTTCTCGTCCAGCGGGGGCCGCTCCAGGTCGTTGAAACTCATCCTGTGTTCTGCAGACCTGCGGCAACGCCGGAAACGGTCAGCAACAGCAGCCGTCGGGTCCGGACGATCTGCTGCTCGTCCAGCGAGTCGTCGGTCCGCAGCGTCCGCAACGCCCGCAGCTGCAGGTAGCTGAGCGCGTCGACGTACGGGTTCCGCAGCTCGACCGCACGGCCCAGCACCCGCCGTCCCTGCAGCAGGCGCTCCTGGTCGAGGACCTTGAGCACCCACTCGGTGGTCAACGCGTGCTCGTCCAGCATCTGCTGGGTCAGCTCCGGCCGGTCCCCCAGCTCCAGGTAGCGGCCGAGGATGCGCCGGTCCGTCTTGGCCAGCGACATCTCCGCGTTCTCCAGCATCACCTGGAACAGCGGCCAGTTCTGGTTCGCGTCCCGCAGCAGGTCCACGTCGCCGACCGCGGCCAGCGCCGTACCGAGGCCGTACCAGCCGGGAGCGTTCACCCGGGCCTGCGACCACGCGAACACCCACGGGATCGCCCGCAGGTCCTCCAGCGACGACACCGCGACACCACGCCGCGCCGGCCGCGAGCCCAACGGCAGCTGCCCAAGCTCCTCCAGCGGGGTCACGGTGCTGAACCACTCCGCGAACCCGTCCGCCTTCACCAGCCGGTGGTACGCCGTCCGCGCCGCCTCGTCGAGCGTCTTCTCGACCACCGCGAACCGGTCCGCCGCCGCCGCGGCCCGCTCCTCGACGGCCGGCGTCGACGCCAGCAGGGTCGCCGCGGTCACCTGCTCGATGTGCCGCTGCGCGATCGGCGCGTTGCCGTACCGGGCCGGGATCGCCTCACCCTGCTCGGTGAGCTTGAACCGCCCCGCCACCGATCCGGGCGCCTGCGCGAGTACGGCGCGGTTCGCCGGGCCGCCGCCCCGCCCGAGGGCGCCGCCGCGGCCGTGGAACAGGGTCAGCCGGATCGCGTTCCGCTGCGCCCACGCGGTGATCCGCGCCTGCGCGTCGTACAGCGCCAGCGTCGCCGAGACCGGGCCGACGTCCTTCGCGGAGTCGGAGTACCCGAGCATGACCTCGAAGCGCCGGTCGTTTGCGGTCAGCCGGTGCCGCACGCGGGTCAGCTGGATCGCGTTGTCCAGCACCTCGACCGAGTTCTGCAGGTCCTCGCCGGTCTCGAACAGCGGTACGACGTCCAGCTCGATCGGGCGGCCGTCGAGCGCGGCGTCGGCCAGCTCGTACACGGCGGCGAGGTCCGCGGCGTTGCGCGTGAACGACACGACGTACCGCCGGCAGGCCTCCGGGCCGAACCGCTGCTGGATCTGCGCGATCACCCGGAGGGTCGCGAGCACCTCCTCGGTCTGGTCGGAGAGCTCGCCGCCGCCGAGGACCTCCTCGAGCGCCTTCGCGTGCACGGAGGAGTGCTGGCGGATCTCCAGCTCGGCCAGGTGGAAGCCGAACGAGTTCACCTGCCAGATGAGCTGCTGCAGCTCACCGAACGCCTGGCGCGGCGCGCCCGCCGTCACCAGCGAGTCCTGCAGGACCTTGAGCTCGTGCAGGAAGTCGGCGGACCGCGGGTACCCGAAGTCGGCGTCCCGGGACCGGGTCGCGGCCAGCCGGCGCGCAGCCAGCAGCAGGAGCTGCCGGTGCGGCTCGGCCGGCGACCGGGTCTCGATGTCCGCGATCAGCTCCGGGTTGACCGCGCGGGCGTCCTCGAGGATCCGGCGTACCGGCGCGGACGGCGGGGTGGTCGCGGCGTCCAGCGTCAGGGACCGGCCGAGGGCCTCGGTGGCCCGCTCCAGCGCCTGCAGTACGTGGTCGGCCTGGATCTGCATCGCCTCGCGGGTGATCGCGGCGGTGACGTTCGGGTTGCCGTCCCGGTCGCCGCCGATCCACGAACCCAGGTGGACGAACGGCGCCACCACCGGCGTCCGGGTCCCGGCCGCGTCCCCGGCCAGCGCGTCGTCGAGCCGGCGGTACACGTTGGCGACGACGTCGAACAGGGTCTCCTCGAAGACCGCCATCGCCGACCGGACCTCGTCCAGCGGCGTCGGCCGGCTGGTCCGGAGTTGCGACGTACGCCAGAGGATGTCGACCTGCTCGACCAGCCGGCGCCGGTTCTCCGCCAGGTCGCTGTCGCCGGCGCGCGGGTCGTGGCGCTCGTCCAGCAGCGACGTGATCCGGCGGATCGTCGCCAGTACGGCGCGCCGCCGGGCCTCGGTCGGGTGCGCGGTCAGCACCGGGCGGAACTCCAGCCCGTTCAGCAACGCCCGCGCCTGCTGCTCGCCGCTGTCGCGGGAGATCTGCTCGACGGCCTGCGCCAGCTCGGACACCACCGCCTCGCTGCCGGCCCGGTCCCGCTCGCGCAGCACCCGGGCGCGGTGCAGTTCCTCGCTCAGGTTCGTCAGGTGGAAGTAGCAGGTGAACGCCCGGGCCACGTCCTCGGCCCGCTCGTGCGGCCACGACGCGACCAGTTCCTCGGCAGCGGCGCCGTCACCGGCGATGGTCAGCTCACGCAGTTTCTCGACGTCGTCGAGCAGCGGCTGACCGGCGTACTCGACGAGCACCTTGCCGAGGATCTCGCCGAGCAGGCGGACGTCGGCCCTGAGTTCCTCAGGCACCTCGAACCGCGCGCGGGTACGGGTCTCACTACCGGTCTCGGTCACGTTCGCCCACCCTATCGGCGGACGCCCGTCCGTGCTGCCGAGTCCGCCCACTGGAAGCCGATCGTGACCGTGTGTTCAGCTACTTCACAGTATGTGAATCAAACGTTTCGGAAACCGGCCGCGACGACGCGGGACACCGTTTCGGCGAGTTCGGCCGGGGTGCGGTCGGTGGCGTCGTTGACGAGCATCCGGGCGCAGGCCTCGGTCATCGCGGCGAGCAGCTCGGCCAGCACCGGCAGCTGGGCGTCCGGGTCGGAGACGTCCGGGAGCGACTTCATCAGCGTCAGCCGGAGGCTCTCGACCAGGAACGCGCGGGCCGCCCGGACCCGCTCGGCGACGACGGGCGCGGCGCCGTACTGCGCCCCGAACACGATCCGCCAGGACTGCGGCTGCTCCGCGACCGCGGTCAGGAACGCGGTCAGGCCGTCGCGGACGTGCTCCTCCGGCGTACCGACGCTCGGGTCCGGGGGCAGCGCGCCGACGATCGTGATCACCAGGTGCTGCTCCTCGCGGGCGAGCAGGGCCAGGAGGAGCTCGTCACGGTTCGCGAAGGAGTCGTACACGACGGGTTTGGTGACGCCCGCGGCGTCGGCGACGGCCTGCATCGACGTACCGGAATATCCCTTGGCCGCGAACACCTCCAACGCAGCGTCCAGGATCAAGGGCCGCCGCCGCTCCGGCCCGAGGTGCGGCGCCCGCCGGCGTTTCTCGACCTCCCCGACCACTTGACAAAGCTACAACACCGTAGGAAATTCCTACAGTCTGGTAGGGAAGCACGCCGGACACGCTTCCGGCGACGGCGCCGAAGGGGCGTCCGGCGTGCTTCCCTTACGAACTGCCGCGGGGGTGGTCGATGACCGAACGAGGCAGTGCCCGCTGGCTCGAGTCCGAGGGTGTGACCGCCCTGGACGCGAGCGAGCTCGCTCGCTGGTCGACCGGACGTCGGAGCGGGAGCTTCGGCATCGACTCATCGGGGGAGTACGAGAGGTCGCGTTGCGCGAGATCTTTCGGCGGATGCCGGAGTACCTCCGACCCGCCCGGGCCGCCGGATTCGACGCTGTCATCAACTGGCAGATCACCGGCGCGGGCGGGACCGGCCGCCAGGTCGACGAGTACTGGCTGCACGTCCACGACGGCCGCTGCACCCCACTCCCCCCGCAGCCCACTCCCCCCGACATCGCGATCCGCACCGACCCCACCACCCTGCTGCGCATCGTCACCGGCAACGAGGACCCGATCCTCGCCCTCCTCAAACAACGACTGACGGTCCGCGGCGACCTGGCCGCCGCAGCCCGCCTCCCCAAACTCTTCACCACCGGCCCCACCTGAGCCGGGCGAGGCTGTCGCTACGGCTCCCAGAGTTCCCCGCCGTCGAGCATGTCGATGATCGACATCAGCAGTCCGTTCATCTCGAGCGCGGCGTCCCGCTCGCCCACAGTCGGCGCGGCGTACGCGATCCGGCTGATCTCCTCGATCCCGGCCTCGGCCCGGGCCCGCCGCTCGGCGGGCGTACCCTCCAGCCTGGAGGCTTGCAGCATCACGTCGGACGCCTGCTGCACCGGAACGCTTTCCGGGGTCCGAGCGGCCAGGACGAGGTCGTCCATCACTGTCAGGTAGCGGATCGCTTTGGCCCGCTCCGTCTCGCCGTTGACGGTCGGCGCCTGCTCCCGCAGCCGGTCGACGGCCTGCGCGAGTACCTCGGGGTCGGTGATCGATCGGCCCCAGGCGTGGACGATGCGGCGGCGTTCAGCGTCGAACTCGGCGTACTCCACGGGGCAATCCTTGCAACTCGTCGGTCCGTACGGGTCAGCTTGCGGAGTGCGGCCTGTCTATCTACTCGGAGTGTCGGTGGCCCGTCCGGCCGACTGCTCGCTCCCCTGGGAACCACTACGCCGCGCCGCAGCCGCCTGCCCCCGAGGCACCCGCGTTGCTCCAGCCGCCGGCGCCTGATGATCAAGCACCGCACGCAACGCAGCCACATCCTGATCCGGAGCCGGCGAACCCCCACCAGCCCCGCCCGAACCCACCTGCCCTCCCCGCGAACCACCCTCCTGCGACCGCCCCTGCTGCGACCACTGCCCCAGTTGCACGCCAGGCTGCTGGTGCGGTGCCTGCTGCTGGCGCGGTGCCTGCTGCTGGCGCGGTGCCTGCTGCGGGTGCGGTGCCTGCGGTTGTTGCGGTTGATGCCAACGCTGCTGCGGCTGGGCTTGTGGCTGCGGAGGCTGTTGGTGCGGCTGAGCCGACTGCTGGTACTGGGTCTGCGGTTGGGAAGACTGCGGCCCCCGCACGGGCTGCCCGGCACCCGGCTGTTGCTGAGTCTGGCCCTGCTGCGAGTACGGCGACTGCTGCGGCTGCTGGTACTGCGCCTGTGCTGGCTGCTGGTACTGCGCCTGTGCTGGCTGCTGGTACTGCGCCGGGGGCGCCTGCTGGTACTGCGGCTGCTGGTACTGCACCGGCTGGGCCCGCTGCTGCGCGTACTGCTGCGTCTGCGATTGCTGCGGCTGCTGGTACTGCGCCGGGGGCGCCTGCTGGTACTGCGGCTGCTGGTACTGCACCGGCTGGGCCTGCTGCGCGTACTGCTGCGTCTGCGACTGCTGCGTCTGCTGGTACTGCGCCGGGGGCGCCTGCTGGTACTGCGGCTGCTGGTACTGCACCGGCTGGGCCTGCTGCGCGTGCTGCTGCGTTTGCGATTGCTGCGGTTGCTGGTACTGCGTCTGGGGTGGCTGTTGGTGCTGCGGTTGTTGCGGCCGCTCGTTTGGGGGCTGCGGAGCGGCGTACTGGGGCTGCTGGTTGGCCTGGCTCGGTGGCTGCCACTGCTGGTGCTGCGGCTGTTGTTGGGCCGGGGACGCGGGCGGCTGCTGGTACTGCGGGTTCTGCTGAGCCGGCTGTTGCGTGGCCGGCGTCGGGGACCACCACTGCCCTCGCGCTTGCTGCTGCACAGGCGTCTGCTGCGGATTCCCAGGCTGCGGTTGCTCCTGGGACGACCACCACTGGGCTTGCGGCTGCAGACCTGGGGTCTGCTGCGGCTGCTGATGCGGCTGCGTCTGCTGACCGTGTGTTTGTTGTTGGCCCGCAGTCAGCCGGTACGCGGACTGCTGCGGCGTCGTCTGCGCCGGCTGTTGAGGCTGGTTCCACCACTGCCCTGGCGCCTGCTGCGGCTGAGCCTGCTGTGCCTGCGGGTAGGCCACCGGCGCCTGCTGAGGTCGCGCGGCAACCTGCTGCGACTGCGCCGTCGGCTGCTGGGCAATCGGCTGCGGCTGTTGCTGCGGCTGGGAGGGGAGCTGCTGGGTGGGGAGCTGCTGGGTGGGGAGCTGCTGGGTGGGGAGCTGCTGGGTGGGCTGGACCTGTGTTGGTCCTTGTTGTGTCTGCGCCGGCTGCTGCTGTGGCTGCTGGGTGGGGAGCTGCTGGGTGGGCTGGACCTGTGTTGGTCCTTGTTGTGTCAGCGCCGGCTGCTGGGTGGGTTGTTGCTGCGGCTGCTGCTGTTGTTGAAGTTGTTGAGACTGCTGGAGGTTTCGGTAGTAGTCGCGGTAGTGGGTTTCGGCGTCCCGGACCGAGGCGGCGGCACCGTCTGCTATTTCGATGCCGCGTTGGGTGGAGATCGAGTAGGTCTCGGCGGTGATGTTGGAGTTGAGCGGCTTCAGATCCGCGAAACCCTTGTCGATGTCGTCTGCGAGCTTCTGGCGAATGGTCTCGTGGTGCTCGGCGGGTGCGAGGTTCGGGAGGTCCGACGACTCGAACAGCAGGTCGGCGGCGGCTCGTGCCTTGCCGGCGCGGGGTTCGGCGGCCAGCCTGCGCAGTACTTCGTCGCCGTCCTGGCCCGACTCCGCGCCGAGCTGGTCGGCGAACGACCGGGCGGCCGGTTCCCAGCCGGGATAGGAGTGCGGGGCGTTCCGTGCCGACTTGATCTGGTCGGCCAGGTCCTTCGGCAACGCACGGTCGGCGAGCCGGTCGACGGCCGTCTGACTCCAGGCCTCGGTGACGCCTTCCTCGAGCGGCGTGAGCGTCAGGTTCCGCATCCCGGCGGCGCGGTCGTGGTGCGAGTGGCCGTTCGGGGACGCGAGGTGGGTGAACTCGTGGCCGATCGTCTTCAGCGCGTTCCGACGCTGAGTCCACTGCTCAGGGGTAGCCGGCTGTCCCCGGGTCGCGTACATCTCCTGCAGCGGCTCGATGACCATGTGGTCGCTGAACCGGACCTGGCCGTCCCAAGCCGCCGACCCGCGGTGTGTCGGCTCGGTCGTGTAGTCGAGTCGCCCGTTCCACAGCGACGTATCGGCCCTCATTTCGGCCTGGACGGCGTCCCGGACCCGTTCCCAGAGGCCGTTGTCGAGATCGGGGATCTCGCTGTCGGAGGCCCGGCCGATCGCCACGTCAGCCCACCCGGCCGTCGAGCACGTCGACGGTCTCGACGAGCGGCTCGATCATCTCCAATGCCGAGTCCCGTTCCGCGAGGGTGGGCGCCGCGGCGGCGATCCGGCCGATCTCGGCGATCGCTGCCTCGGCACGGGCGCGCTGCTCAGCCGGCGTACCGGCGGGTGTCAAGGCCCGCATCATCACATCGGAGGCCGCGCGGATCGTCGGGCTGACGGGGGTCCGCGCCGCGTCGACCAGGTCGTCCATGGTCTTCAGGTAGCGGATCGCCTTCGCCCGGGCGGCGTCGCCGTCGACGGTCCGGGCCTGTTCGTGCAGCCGCTCGACGGCGGCCGCCAGCTCGTCCGGATCGGTGATCTCGCGGCCCCACGCGGCCACGATTCGCCGCCGCGCAGCGTCGAAGTCCCCGTATTCCATCCGACCATCATCACATCGATCGTTTCACCGGGCACCGATTTCCCTGCCCGAGCGGCGATTGTCACAGGCCGCGATCGGGCGACGTGGGGCCGCTACCGGTGTTCGCCCGCCCGGTCGCCGCCCCGCTCGGGGCCGGCATCCGGGTCGGTGGCGCGATCGCGCGGTCGTTCGCGAACCCGGCGGTCCGTACGTCGACCGGCCGGCCGGATCCGCTGTCCGGAGTCGCGTCCAGTACGTCGAGAGTCTCGAAGAGCGGCTCGTTCATCTCGAGAACGGCGTCGCGTTCGGCGAGGGTGGGCGCACTGTCGGCAATCCGGCCGAGCGCGGCGATCCCTTCCACGGCGCGGGTCCTGATCTCCTCCGGAGTACCGTCTGCCCGGGCCGCCTCCTGGAGAACCTCCCCGGCTTTCCGGAGCGTCTCACTCACTGGTGTGCGGGCGGCCGTGACGAGGTTGTCAAGGTTCCGCAGGTGGCGCACGGCCCGAGTCCGATCGGCACCGTCCTGGATGGTGGCTGCCTGCTCGCGAAGAGCTTCTGCCGCCCCGGCCAGCTCGTCCGGGTCGGTGATCGAGGTGCCCCAGGCCTTGACGATCCGGCGGCGTTCGGAGTCGAAGTCGGCGTAGTCCACGGATCAATCCTCGCCAGGTGGAGGGTCAGCGCTCGAGGGGTTCGGGTCAGCGGTCCAGTGTGGGGTGCTTCTGGTCGGGGATGGTGGCGGGACGGTTCGTGGTGGTGGCCGGGTCGGGTTGCCGGCCCTGCGGATAGCTGAGGGCCGGGTCCGCGGAGGCGAAGCGCGACATCGGGTCCTGCTGGGCGGCGACCACTTCGGCCTGTGCCAGGCCCGGGTTCTCTGCGTAGGTTTCGGCCATCGACACGGCGACCTTGCCGATGGTGGCGCCGTAGTCCGATGCCGCCGTACCGTGCTCCAGAACCGTCGGCAGGTCCGCGAACTGGACGTTGGTCTCGTCGGCGATGCGGCGGATCGCGAACGGGCGTTCGGCCTGCGGTACGCCGGCCGCCGCCATCAGCTGCCCCGCCGCCGCGTCGGCCATCCGGACCGGGTTCTCACCGGCCATTCGGCGGAGCGTCTCGCCCTTGTCGAGGCCGGCCTCGTCGTCGATCACGGCCGCGAACGCGCGGGCCGCCGGGGCGAGGCGCCGATCCGGCTCGGGCGGTTGCGCCTGCCGTACCTGGGTCGCCAGCTCGTACGGCAGCACCCGGTCGGCGACGGCGGACAGTTCGTCCTCGGCGAACGCCGTACCGACGGCCTGCTCGATCGTCGCGTAGCGCGGCGCGACCTGTTCGGCGGCGAGCTCGTGTCGCGCGTCGTAGTCCTCCGGAACGGCCCAGCGCGCGTACGACGATGCCGCCGCCTGCAGCCCCGCCCGGGCGACGGCCGCGTCCGCCTTGCCGAGCGGATGGAGGTGGCTGCTCTCGAGCAGCTCGCCGAGCGCCACCGCCTGTTCGCGGGTGAGGCGCAGAGTGGTGTCGGGGGTCTGTCCGAGCTCCGGCTCGAGCCGGCCGTCCCACCGGGAGTTGGGTGCGTCGGTGAGCTCGCCGACAGCGGTCCGGACCTGGCGGCACAGATCGTGGACCGACTCCGGGCGCGGCACCGCGGCCGGCCGCCCGACCTCGTCGAAGAACCGCTCCAGGTGGGCGATCTCCTCGGTCGCGTCCCGGCTGGCCGTCGTGATCGCGGCCGAGCCGAACTCCGCCGTCCGCTGCCGGTCGGCGAGTACGGCGGCGATCTCCGGACCGGGCCGCTGCCGCTCGTGGTTCTCGAACTGGGCCTCGAGGTGATCGGCGATCCCCAAGGTGAGCGCGTTGCGCTCCGGCGCGGGCAGTGCGGCGAAGCCGGGCCTGGACTGCAGCAGCATCCGCGCTGCCGCGGTCGCGTGGGCGCCGCGGCCGGCGGCGACCAGCTCGGCCACCACGGCGCGCGCCGGCCGTCCGGTCCGCGCGCTGATCGCCACCGCGGCCGCGTGGGCGGCGAGCAGGTCGCCCTCGAGCGCCGGCGGCGGGAAGATGCCGAGATCGTCGGGCCGCCCGCCCGGCCGGAGCCCGGCGACGAACCCCGGCGCCTCGTACCGCGCGTACAGCCGGCTGTTGGCCGTCTCGTACCGCGCCTGGCCGTAGGAGTACAGCGGCTCCTGGACCGGCTCCCGCGGCTGCAGCACACCGGCGCAGCTCGCGATCGTCTCGGTCACCGCCGCCCGGATCTCGGCCCGCTGGTCCGCCTCGCCGGCCCGCGGCGTGAGCCGGACCGGGAGGTCGAGGTTGGCCGCGAGCGCCCGCAGCCGCCGCTGGTCGGACCGGATCACCCGCCGCGTGATCTGGTCGCCGACCGCGATCGACCGGCTGCCGGTGTCCGCCTCGACGAGCTCGTTGATCTTCCGGATCAGAGCACTGACCTGCGCGTCCGCCACGCCGGAAACCTACCGGCCGGACAGGTTCAGCTCACGGCTGCGGCGGAGGTCACAGGCGGTACGGCGTACTGGCGCGTAGGCTGCCCGTTCATGGGAGAGACCGTGAACATCCACACCACCGCCGGGAAGATCGCGGACCTCGAGCACCGGCTCGACGAGGCCGTGCACGCCGGGTCGGAGCGGGCGGTGGAGAAGCAGCACGCGCGCGGGAAGAAGACTGCCCGCGAGCGGATCGAGCTGCTGCTGGACGAGGGCTCCTTCTCCGAGCTGGACGAGTTCGCCCGGCATCGGTCGACGAGCTTCGGGCTGGAGTCGAACCGGCCGTACGGCGACGGGGTGGTGACCGGGTTCGGCACCATCGACGGCCGCCAGGTGTGTGTGTTCGCGCAGGACTTCACGGTCTTCGGCGGCAGCCTGGGCGAGGTGTTCGGCGAGAAGATCGTCAAGGTGATGGACCTGGCGATGAAGATCGGCTGCCCGCTGATCGGCATCAACGACTCGGGCGGCGCCCGGATCCAGGAGGGCGTGGTCTCCCTCGGGCTGTACGGCGAGATCTTCCGCCGCAACGTCCGCGCGTCCGGCGTGATCCCGCAGATCAGCCTGATCATGGGCCCGTGCGCGGGCGGCGCGGTGTACTCCCCCGCGGTCACCGACTTCACCGTGATGGTGGACGAGTCGTCGTACATGTTCATCACCGGCCCGGACGTGATCAAGACCGTCACCGGTGAGGACGTCACGCAGGAGGAGCTCGGCGGCGCCCGGACGCACAACACGAAGTCCGGCAACGCGCACTACCTCGGCTCCGACGAGGAGGACGCGATCGAGTGGGTGAAGGCGCTCGTCGGTCACCTCCCGCAGAACAACCTCGAGGATCCCCCGGTGTACGACGCGCCCGCGGACCTGGAGCCGAACGAGACCGACCTCGCCCTCGACACGCTCGTACCCGATTCCCCCAACCAGCCGTACGACATGCACACCGCGATCGAGGCGGTGGTCGACGACGGCGACTTCCTCGAGGTGCAGACGCTGTTCGCGCCGAACCTGATCGTCGGCTTCGGCCGGGTCGAGGGCCGCCCCGTCGGCGTGGTCGCGAACCAGCCGATGCAGTTCGCCGGCACGCTCGACATCGACGCGTCGGAGAAGGCGGCGCGGTTCGTCCGTACCTGCGACGCGTTCAACCTGCCGATCCTCACGTTCGTCGACGTACCGGGGTTCCTGCCCGGCACCGACCAGGAGTGGAACGGCATCATCCGCCGCGGCGCCAAGCTGATCTACGCGTACGCCGAGGCGACCGTGCCGATGATCACCGTGATCACGAGGAAGGCGTACGGCGGCGCGTACGACGTGATGGGGTCGAAGCACCTCGGCGCCGACATGAACATCGCCTGGCCGACCGCGCAGATCGCGGTGATGGGCGCGCAGGGCGCGGTGAACATCCTGCACCGCCGCGAACTCGCCGCCGCCGACGACGTCGAGGTACGCCGCCAGGAGCTGATCACCGAGTACGAGGACCACCTGGCGAACCCGTACATCGCGGCCGAACGTGGGTACGTCGACGCCGTGATCAAGCCGAGCGAGACCCGCGCCGAGATCGTCCGCGCCCTCCGCCTGCTGCGCACCAAGCGCGACACCCTGCCGCCGAAGAAGCATGGGAACATCCCACTGTGAGCACTGTGAAGGTCATCAAAGGCAACCCGACGCCGGAGGAACTGGCCGCACTCGTCACCGTGATCGCGGCCCGTGCCAACGCTCCACAACCAGCGGCCGGCACGGACCGCGCGAGCAGCTGGGCGACGTACTGGCGCAACACCCGCACCCCGTTCCACCCCGGCCCGGGTCAGTGGCGGGCGTCCGCGCACCCCTGACCGGTTCAGCGGCGGCGGAAGCGGACCAGCGGGTACGTCGGGGCGTTGCCGGTGTTGCGGACCGGGCCGGGGAAGGTGGTGGCGCCGTCGAGGACCAGGCCGTGGCGGGCGGCGACCGCGGTCAGGTGGGCGAGGGAGTCCTGGGAGCGGGTGTTGTCCGGGCCGCGGGTGTCGGCGTACCGGCTGGCGTCGGACTTCTCGGTGGTGGTGATGAAGACACCGTCGGTGCGGAGGACGCGGGCGACCTCGGCGATCACCGGTTCGCTGTCGTCGAGCAGATGCAGGAGCCAGACCGCGACGACGGCGTCACAGCGGCGGTCGGCCACCGGTAGCCGCGCGGCATCCGCGGCCGCCACATGCCCGGGCAGGCGGACGTTCGCCCGCTTCAGCATCGCGGTGGACAGATCGAACCCGTGCACCAAGTTGCCAAGAGCAACAAGCTCCGCCCCGACAATCCCAGTCCCCACAGCAAGTTCCAGCACCCGGCTACCCTTGGGCAGCAGTTCGTCGACCGCGTACGCCGCAGCCTGGGCTCGGGTTTCGCCGCCGCGGGTTTCGTCGTAGGTGGCGGCTACTGATTCGTCGTAGGTGTAGGGGTGTTGGGAGTTCCAGAGGGCGGGCCAGGTGATGCCTACCTGGATGAGGAGTTCGCGGAGCAGGGGCAGGGAGAGGCCGACGACGTTGTGGTAGTCGCCCTCGATCGCGGTCACGAACGGGCCGCCGAGGCCGTCGACGGTGAACGCGCCGGCGACCACGAGCGGCTCGCCGGTGGCGACGTACGCGTCGATCTCCTCGTCGGTGAGGTCCGCGAACCGCACCTTCGTCGACGACAGCTCGCGCAGCTCCTGGTGGGAGTTCGTGTCGATCAGGCAGTGCCCGGTGTGCAGTACGCCGGTCCGCCCGCGCATCATCCGCCAGCGCTCGCGGGCCGCCTCCGGGGTCTCGGGCTTCCCGTACGGCGCACCGTCGAACTCCAGCACCGAGTCGCACCCGAGCACCGTCGCGTGGTCGGTCAGCCCGGCCACCACCGCGCGCGCCTTCAACGTCGCGAGCAGCCGCGCGAGCTCGCCCGGGCTCTCCGCGGTGATGTGGTCCTCGTCGACGCCGGACACGATCACCTCCGGCTCGATCCCCGCGCTGCGGAGCGTCTTCAGCCGGGCCGGTGACGCCGACGCCAGCACCAACCGGATGCTCACAGCTTCGCCAGCGCCCGGCGCAGCGGGTCCAGGCCGAGCGATCCGAGGTTCAGCGCGTCCCGGTGGAACTCGCGCAGGTCGAACGCGGATCCCTTGCGCTGCTTGGCTTCCTCGCGCGCCTGCAGCCACATCCGCTCGCCGACCTTGTACGACGGCGCCTGCCCCGGCCAGCCGAGGTACCGGTTCAGCTCGGCCTGCAGGAACTCCGTCTCCATCCGGCAGTGCGCGCGCAGGAACTCGAACCCGAGCGCGGCGTTCCAGCGCTCCCCCGGCCGCCAGCCGAACGGGTTGTCCCGCGGTACCTCCAGCTCCAGGTGCATGCCGATGTCGACGATCACCCGCGCGGCCCGGAAGCCCTGCGCGTCCAGCATCCCGAAGCGCGCGCCCGCGTCCTCCAGGTAGCCCAGTTCCTCCATCAGGCGTTCGGCGTACAGCGCCCAGCCCTCGCCGTGACCGGAGACCCAGCAGGCGATCCGCTGCCAGCGGTTCAGCAGGTCGGTCCGCAGCATGGTCTGCGCGACCTGGAGGTGATGTCCGGGCACGCCCTCGTGGTAGACGGTGGTGACCTCGCGCCAGGTGGCGAACTTCTCGACGCCGTTCGGCACCGCCCACCACATCCGGCCCGGCCGGGTGGTCAGGTCCTCGCTCGGCTGTGTGTAGTAGATCGAGCCGTCCGAGGTCGGCGCGATCATGCACTGCAGCGTACGGATCTCGTCGGCGATGTCGAAGTGGGTGCCGCCGAGCTCCGCGACGGCCGCGTCGGACAGCTGCTGCATCCAGTCCCGGAACGCGTCCTTGCCCTGGATGGTCCGCGCCGGGTCGTTGTCCAGCAGCGCGGCGGTGGCCTCGATGTTCCGCTCACCATCGTTCAGCCCGGCGGCGATCTCCTGCATATCGTTCTCGATCCGGGCCAGCTCCTGCCAGCCCCAGGCGTACGTTTCCTCCAGGTCGACCTTCGCGCCGAGGAAGTTGCGCGAGGCCAGCTCGTACACCTCGCGTCCGCACGCGTCCCGCTCCGGCGCCCGCGGCGCGAGCTCGGCGGTCAGCCAGGCACCGAACTGCTCGAACGCCTTCCGCGCCGACGCGGCCGCGGCCTCCACCGCCGGTTTCACCGCACCCGACGGCGCCTGCGCGGCGAGGCCGGCGAAGAAGTCGTCGCCGTCGGCACCGGTCCAGCTGGCGATCCGGTCGGCCAGGCCGGTGACCTGCCGGACCGCGGACACCCGGCCCTGCGCGGCCTGGTCGAGCAGCGTGTCGCGGTACCCGTCCAGCGTCGTACCGATCTGGTTCAGCCGGATCGCGACGATCTCCCAGTCCTGCTGGGTTGCCGTCGGCATCAGGTCGAACACCTGCCGGAGCGCGGCCGGCACCGACGAGATCGCGTTCAGCTGGTGCTGCGGTACGCCGGCCTCGTACGTCTCGAGCTGCAGCCCGAGCCGCTCCACGAACGCGTCCTTCGCGACCTCCTCGCGCGGGCTCGACGGCTCGATCGCGCGGGCCTCGGCGAGCGACCGCCGGGTCAGGTCGATCCGGGCGGCGAACCCGGCCGGGGTGAAGTCCGGCAGTTCGTGGTCGTGGCCGGCGATGCCCATCTCGGTGGCGCCGATCGGGTCGAGGACGACGTCCTGCTCGAGGTGCCGCTCGGCGAGCTGATCGATCGGGCTGTTCGGTGTGGTCACAGGCCGACCCTACCCGTCAGGGGTCGCGCGGGCTGACCCGTTTGGCGGCGGATACTGTGGCGGTCGCGAATGCCAGCACGAGGGACGAGAGGAACGGCGCGTTGAGCCAGCCACCCTACGGGCCGCCGGGCCAGAACCCGCCGTACCAGCCGAACCCGCAGTACCAGCAGCCTCAGCAACCAGGTCCGCCGCCTCCGCCGCCGGGCCAGTACGGACCGCCACCGCAGTACGGCGCTCCGCAGTACACGCCGCAGTACGGGCCGCCGCAGCAAGGCCCCGGCTTCGGCTGGGGACCGAACTTCGGGCCCGGCCCGGGTCCCGGCTGGCAGCCGCCGCGGCGGAAGAAGTCCAAGGCCCCGCTGATCGCGATCCTCGCGCTGGTGGCCGTGGGCGTGGTCGGCGGCGCGCTGATCAGCCTGATGCGGAAGGCCGCCGACGACGTCACCACGCCGCCGGTGACGCCGAGCCGCTACACGCCGAAGCCGACCGCCTCCCCGACCGGCCGGCCGACCTCGACCTCGACCGGGTCGCCCACGCAGGCGTCGAACGCGACGATCGTCGCGAAGAACGCGATCTACACCGTCGGCCAGATGGCGGCGGTGGGCTGCACGGAGCCGAAGGTCCGGCCGACGAACGCGAAGAACGCGGCCGCCTACTGGGCCGCGCTCAAGCCGTGCCTGGACAAGTCCTGGAAGCCGCTGGTCGAGAAGGCCGGGTACACGTTCGACTCGCCGCAGATGACGTACTGGTCCGGGACCACCGTCACGAACCCGTGCGGCGGGGGTGCGATCAACGTGCCGTTCTTCTGCTCGGCGAACAACATGCTGTACATGAAGGTCGACGTGTTCGTGCAGGCCTACACCGAGTACCCCGGCGATCCGATCGCGCAGGCGTACGCGCGGATGTGGTACACCCGGTCGATCGCGCACGAGTTCGGGCACGGCGTACAGAACATGACCGGCATCCTGCAGGCGGCCAGCAAGCTGCGGTACGAGCAGACCGACTACGCGGGCCAGACCCGGATGACCCGGCGGATGGAGTTGCAGGCGAACTGCTTCGCCGGTGTGTTCCTGGCGATGAACAAGGCCAGCTACCCGATCAACGGCAACATGCTGTACGTCTGGAACAAGTACGTCGTCACCGCGGGCGACAAGCCCGAGGAAGGCGACCACGGCAGCGTGGCCAGTCAGGGCCGGTTCATGGGCCAGTCGTTCAAGACCGGGAACCCGGCCAGCTGCAACACGTTCTCGGCGTCACCCGCGAACGTCAGCTGACAACTCGGGCGGCGCAACCTGCTGCCAGGAGTCCCACAGGATGTCGTGCAGCTCGTCGGCATCCTCCAGCGCGCCGAGGCGGGCTCGAACCCAGTTCGAGCCCGCTTCGTGTTTCGGCACCCAGAACTTCTCCGGCTCCGCGGCGATCAGCTCGTCCCGCTCCAGCCGCGGGCACCGCACCGCGAACGACGTCCGGTCGTCCGGGACCGTGACGAACATCCGCCCCGCGACGTCGAACGTCGGGTGCCCCCAGCGCTGCTTCTCCACGGTCTCCGGGAAGGACAGCGCGATCCGTCGTACGTCGTCTGCGTCGAGCACCGTCACACTGTAGAACGCCGGCGGCCCGGGAGCAGAAGCCCGACCACCGCGCCGGCCGCGACCACCGCGGCGCCGGTCCAGACGGCGGGGACGAGCCCGTCGACGTACTGCGCCGGCGACCCGTACGAACCGGCCGACGCGAACACCGACGCGAGTACGGCGACACCCATCGCGACACCGACCTCGCGGATCGTGTTGTTCGTCCCGGACGCCACGCCCCGATCCGCCTCGGACGCGCTGTCCATCACCACACTCGCCGACGGCGCGAACGTCAGCCCCATGCCGACTCCGGCCAGCACGAACGGCGCGACCATGTCGCCGTACTGCGTGGTCGCCGTGGTGATCAGCGCGATCCAGCCGAGCGCGGTCGCGAGCAGGAACTGCCCGGTCACGATCAGCGTCCGGGCACCGACCCGGTCGACGATCAGGCCCGCGATCGGCGCGACGACGAGCGGCGCCGCGGTCCACGGCAGCGTCCGTACGCCGGACTGGAACGGCGTGAAGCCCTGCACGACCTGGAAGTACTGCGCCAGCAGGAACACCGACCCGAACACCCCGACCGCGAACGTGAACGCCAGTACGTTCACCACGCTGAACGCCCGCACGGAGAACAACCGCAGCGGCAGCATCGGGGCCGCCGTACGACGCTCCCAGCCGAGGAACGCCGCGAGCAGGACGCCGCCCGCGATCAGCGAACCGAGTACGCCGGCCGAGGTCCACCCGTCGTCGGCCCCGTGCACGACGCCCCACACGATCGACAGCACGCCGGCTGTCGCGAGCACGACTCCGAGCAGGTCGAGGCGCCGCGCCGTACCGGTGGACTCGGCCAGCATGCGGGCCGCGAGCAGTACGGCGACGACGCCGACCGGGACGTTCAGCCAGAAGATCCACTGCCAGTTCAGGCCGTCCACGACCGCGCCGCCGACGACCGGTCCGACCGCCACGCCGAGCCCGGAGATGCCGCCCCAGATACCGATCGCGGCACTCCGCTGCCGTTCCGGTACGGCGTCCGCGAGCAACGTCAGCGACAACGGCATCACGGCCGCGGCGCCGATGCCCTGGATCGCCCGCGCGCCGGTCAGCATCCACGGCTCGGTGGCCAGCGCGCAGACCGCCGACGCCAGCGTGAACAGCGTGATGCCGGCCAGGAACATCCGCCGCCGGCCGAGCCGGTCGCCGATCGCGGCCGCGGTCAGCAGCAGCGCGGCGAACGCCAGCGTGTAGGCGTTCACGAACCACTGCAGGTCGGACAGCGACGCGTTCAGCTCGCGCTTGATCACCGGGAGCGCGTTCGTCACCACCAGGTTGTCCAGCGTGACCATGAACGTCGGGATCCCCACCGCCGCGAGCACCCAACCGAACCCGCGGGCCGTTCCCACCTGTTGCCTCTCACCGAGAGCGGTCGATGTCATCTCGTACCCCTTGTTGTAATTGACTGATAACAACCTCGGTCACGAGAGTATGCATCGACTGATAACATGTCAACCGACGAGAGGGGAACGGGTGACTCCGAAGGTGCGGCTGACGGCGAAGGAACGCGGCGACGAGGTGCTGCGGGCGGCGGTGCGGGCGTTCGCCGAGTCCGGGTACGAAGGCACCAAGACCGACGAGATCGCCCGGCTGGCCGGAGTCTCCCAGCCGTACGTGATCCGGCTGTTCGGGACCAAACAGCAGCTGTTCCTGGCCGCCGTACGGAGCGTGTGCGACCGGATCGAGGAGATCTTCCGCGAGGCCGCCGCCGACTCACCGGATCTGGGCGCCCTCGGTCGCAACTACAAGCGGCTGCTGGCCGAGCGCGAACTCCTGCTGGTCCTCCTGCACGGCTTCTCCGCCAGCAGCGACCCCGCGATCGGCGACTGCGTCCGTGAACGCTTCGGCAGCATCTACACCTTGATCCGCGATCTCACCGGCGCTACCCCGCAGCAGGCCCGCGAGTTCCTCTCCGCCGGCATGCTGATGACCGTCATGTCCGCCATGCAGGTTCTCGGCCCGGACCCGATCCCGATGCCCTGGGCGGCCGAGATCGCGAAGACGTTCGACTAGTCGCGGTTGAGTTTCTGGCCGGCGGTCAGCCAGATGGTGGCGGCGGTCAGGGCGATGGCGGCGGACGTGACGGCCAGGGAGCCGGAGACGTTCGCGTGGTGGACGAGCGCGGCGGCGCCGGCGATCAGGCCGGTCAGGACTATGGCTGTTGCCGTGGGCAACCACCAGCGTTGCAGGGCGGCGCGGTGGACGCGGGCGTACGACGGGAGCTGGGCGGCGAAGGCCGACGCCAGGTGCAGGACAACCAGGGCGATCGCGGTGAGGACCAGGCTCCAGCCGACCGTGGCCGGTGCGCGCAGCACCCAGCCGAGCGCGATCACGAGCATGAACGCCAACCCGGCGAACGAGTCCGGTACGACGACGGCGAGCAGCAGCAGCGGTACGCCGACGTACGGCACGAGGTCCAGTTGGTCCCACGGCTGCACTGCCGACACCACCAGCGCGACCGCCCCGCTCACCGCGATCACCAACCGAGCAAGCAACACCGTTCGCCCGGCAGCACGCAACTGCGCGAGCCAGAGCGTGATCTTCTCGTCAGCCGTCATGAGCGGATCCTTGGTGCGGCGGACAGGCGGGCGGCGTCTCGCAGGACCTCGTCCAGCGTGCCGGATCCCTGCCACGGGACGGTCGGTACGCCGAGGTCGCTGAGGCGGTCGAGGTCGCGCCGGCGTTCGAGCAGCCGCAGGCGCCAGGCGAGCGGCCAGGAGCGTGCGTCGTGGGCGTCGACGTCGATGATCGACGCGACGTCGGGCGGCAGCGTGTCGATCGCGATCACCGTGCAGCCGGAATGCACGAGCGTGACGATGTAGCCGAGCATGGTCCGGCGCAGCAGCGGGCTGAGCACCAGCACGAGGCTGTCCGAGCGCACCCGGTTCCGCCGGGCGAGCTGTTCCTCGTCCTGCTGCCGGCCGCGCCGGTCCGCGTGTACCAGCGTGTCCAGGATCCGCCGCAGGTGCCCGCGTCCGCTGCCCGACCGGACGCCGCGGAACAGGCTGCCGGTGTCGATCAGCCGCACCCGGTCGCCGTTGCGCAGGTAGTGCTCGGCGATCGCGGCGGCCGCCCGTACGGCGGTGTCGAGGCTCGACGACCGTCCGTCGATGCCTTCGCTGATCCCGATCTCGCCGCCGGTGTCGACCATGATCACCACCTCGGTGTCCCGGTCCGACCAGGTCGACGTGACGTGCAGCTCCTGCGTCCGCGCCGACACCGCCCAGTTGATCCGGCGCAACCGGTCACCGGTCCGGAACGGCCGTACGCCGGACAGCTCCGTCCCCTCGCCCGGCCGCCGCGACCGGTGCAGCCCGACCAGCCCGGCCGGCCGCGGTACGGCGTCCACCGCCTCGAACCCTTCCCGCAACGGCAGCGTCGTGACGGCCTGCGGCTCCGCCGACGTCACCTGGACCCGGTACGCCCCGAGCACCGACGTCGCCGTCACCGTTGGCCGCTCCAACGACCGCAGCCCCCAGCGCTTCGACCGGACGCCGACCTCCAGCGTCACCTCCCCGTTCGCGACGGGTTCGGCGATCGCGGCCTGCGGCGGGTCGTACTGGAACCACAACGTCCGCGGCAGCGCCGCCACCACCAGGTCGATGTCCGGATCCACGTCCTCCGGCACCCGCAGCCGGTACGTCGTACCCTGCCCCTCGAACAGCACGTCCGCGTCCAGCTCGGTGTGTACGTCGGGACGCCCGTGCGGCCGGAAGTACCGCCCCCAGCCGGCCAGGAACGCGATCGGCAACCCGAACACCGCCGCGTCCGGACGCCGCAGCAGCACCGCGACCCCGAGCAGCACCGCGGCGACACAGACCGCCCGGATCTGCGCGTGGGTAGGACGCCAGCTCATCGCACTACGGCAACGGTGGGCGGCGCGGGCACCGACCCCAGCACGGTCCGTACGACGGTCGCGCCGGTCACCTCGTGCAGCCACAGCTCCGGCCGCACCGTGATCCGGTGCGCCAGCGCGGCCACGGCGACCGCCTTCACGTCCTCCGGTACGACGTAGTCCCGGCCCTGGATCACGGCGTACGCGCGCGCCGTCAGCAGCAGCGCCAGCGATCCACGCGGCGAGGCCCCGACCAGGACCTGCGAGTCGCGACGGGTCGCGGTCGCGAGGTCCACGCAGTACTGGCCGACCGTGTCGTCGACCGTCACGGTCTCGACGGCCCGCTGCGCGGCGAGCAGCCCGGCCGCGTCGGTGACCGCGTCGACCGACTGGTCCTCACGGCGGCGGCTCATCCGGCGACGCAGTACCTCCCACTCCTCCGCGGGGCTCGGGTAGCCGAAGCCGATCCGGAGCATGAACCGGTCGAGCTGCGCCTCCGGCAGCGGGTACGTGCCCTCGTACTCTACCGGGTTCGCGGTCGCGAGCACGTGGAACGGCACCGGCAGCGGGAACGTCTGGCCCTCGACGGTGACCTGGTGCTCCTGCATCGACTCCAGCAGCGCGGCCTGCGTCTTCGGTGGCGTCCGGTTGATCTCGTCGGCCAGCAGCAGGCCGGTGAAGATCGGGCCCGGCCGGAAGACGAACTCGGACTCCTTCTGGTCGTACACGAACGCGCCGGTCACGTCCGACGGCAGCAGATCCGGCGTGAACTGCACCCGCCGGAACTCCAGCCCGAGCGCCTGCGCGAACGACCGCGCGGCCAGCGTCTTCGCCAGGCCCGGGTAGTCCTCGAGCAGCACGTGCCCGCCGGCCAGGATGCCCGCCAGCACCAGCTCGAGCGCCTCGCCCTTCCCGACCACGGCCTGGCCGACCCGGTCCAGCACCTGCCGGCTCAGCGCGGAAACCTCTCCGAGCGTCAGCTCCTCAGTCACTATCCCTCACAGGTTCTCGATGGTGTGGATCGCGCCCTCGATCTCGTCCAGGGACGCGGTGCGTCTGTCGTCGCCGGTGATCAGCGACCAGAGCCGGTCGCCGAGCAGCTCGCGGGCCCGGTCCGGCTCCAGTTCCGGGTCGATGCCGTGCCGGTGCACCAGGCGGTCGGTGGCCAGCTCGAGCAGCAGCGGGCGGATCCGGCGGGCGAAGGTCTGCGAGCCTTCGCCGGCCCGCCGTTCGCGGCTCGACTCCTGCAGCCAGGTGGCGAGGAACTGGGTCCGGTTGTCGCTGTTGCGGATCCGGAGCGCCGCCAGCCGGTCGTCGTTCCGGCCGGGCCAGTTGGTCTCCAGCACCTCCGGCATCAGCAGCCGGATCGCCAGCGTGACCAGCCCGACGCCGAGCGCCGCCACCACGAACCACAGCGGCCGGGGCGCCATCCCGGCGGCGCCGAAGATGCCCACGAGGATCAGGCTCGCCAGCACGGACAGGCCGAGGTGCTGGACCAGCATCTTGTTCGGCAGCCGCCGCTTCTTGACCTCCGGCGGCGGGCCTTTCTCCTCCAGTGCGGACCAGCGGTAGGTCATTGGGCGACCTCCGCGGCGTTGGCCGGAGCGTGGGCGAGTTCTTCGCGCAGCCGGAGCAGGGCGGTGCGGGCGATCGTGCGGGCTTCCTCGGTGGAGCCGTGCGTGGAGTACCGCGCCTCGCGGTAGAGCCGGCCGAGCCGGACCAGCTCCGGCTCGGAGATCCCGCCGACGCCGAGCACCCGGACGGTGAACTCGGCCGGCGTCTCCGACGGTTCCCGCGCCGCGCCCGCCGACGCGGCCGCCTCCTCGAGCGCGACCCAGCACGCGACCACCGCGTCGGACGCCGTACCGCTGTCGATCTGCGCGAGACCGGTGTCGACCGCCGCGGCCAGCCGCTCGGCCTTGACCCGCTCCCAGCCCTCGTCCGCGGGCTCCGCCTTCGGCAACCGGATCCGGCGGACGACCCGGACGATCACCAGCACGACGAACACCAGCACCGCCGCGATGATCAGGTAGATGATCGCCTGCCACAGCCCGAGCAGCCAGCCTGGCGTGTCGTGCTGCGGCAGCAGCCGCGGCGACGGCGTGGCTGCGTCCGGCGGCGTCTGGGTGAACGACCGGGTCGGCAGCGGACGCGGGCTCGCCTTCAGCGTGCTCTGGCTGACCGGACGCACCGGCCCGCTCGCCGACGCCAGCACGACGAAGCCCGCCACCACGATCCCCACGAACACCACGACGGCCGCCGCGAGCGCACCCCTACGCTGCGTCTGCATCTCGGCAGGTTACCCCTTCAGAAGGCTGTGTCGAGGAACGGAAGCCAGGTTGTGGAAAACGCTTGCGAGGTCGCGGCCAGTGCGCCCGGGGTGTGTTCGGCGACCAGGCCCGCCCGGCCGAGCCGCGCGAGCGACGGCCGGCCGAGGTACACAGCACCCAGATCGCGTACGTCGAGCGTGAGGTCGGCGTCCCGCTGGACCTGCTCACAGGACGCGCCGTCCGGACCGCCGGACAGATGCCAGCGGCCCGCGTTCCAGGGCAGGAACTCGTCGACGACCTCGATCACCACGTCGAGGTCCCGCGCGTACGTGCGCCCCGCCAGCGCGCGGCCGACGTCGACCGGCCGCAGCCACAGCCCGTCCCGCGTGATCGCGCCCGGCGCCCGCGGGTCGAGCAGCAGGTCCAGCAGCGGGTCGTCGGACGCGAGCATCTCGCAGTGCGTCTCGCTGAGCAGGTCCGGCTCGAGCAGGTACCGCCAGAGCGCGGCGTGCGCCGCCAGGTCGACAGCGTGCACCCGCAGTACGTCGACGTACCCCTTCTGCGCCCGCTTCGTCCGGTAGTGCGCGTAGCCGACGAGCTCACCGTCCCGCTCGGCGACGACGCAGCGGATCTTCGACGCGTTCGCGATGTCGCTGACGACGGTCGGGCTGATCGTGTACTGCTGCCACTTCTCGTTGTGCTGGAACATCCCGGGCCGCTCGAGCGCGAGCTTGTTCCGCAGCTCCGCGCAGCGCGCCAGGCTCTCCTGGGCGTCGACGTACCGGATCCGTACGTCGTCGATGCCCGCCACCGGGCGCAGCCCGCGGGACGCCTTCGGTACGACGACCTCCTGATGCTCGGAGGCCAGCCCGTACCCGAACCGCGGGTAGATCACCGGCTCGCTCGCGGTCAGCGTCGCCAGCGGCTCGCCCGCCTCGTGCACGTCGGTCAACTGCGCGCGCATCAGGTCCCGCAGGATCCCGCGCCGCCGGTGCGTCGCCCGTACGCCGACCATCGTCACGCCCGCCGACGGCAACTGCCCGCCCGGCACCGTCATCAGCTGCGAGAACGTCCCGGTATGCCCGACCAGCTGCCCGTCCTCACTCGCGACGATGCTCCGCTGCTGCTCCCAGATCCCCCGCTCGGATTCGTACTGCTCGTCGGTCCACGGCGCGGAGAACGCCATGTCCAGCAGCTCCAGCAACTCGGCCCACTCGCCGGTGAACTTCCCGATCTCGATCGCCATGTTCCTTACCTACCAGAAGATCGCGACAGGAAGCGGTCAGCCGGGACTGGTCCCGGCTCGATCAGGGCAGGCTGCACTGTATGTCGATGCGTGAGGACGGTATGCCGGTCATCACCGCGGACGGGGTGTTCCGGTTCGCGCTCGGCACCTTCCTGACCTTCGCCTCACTGACGACGGCGTTGTGGATCGCACGTACCCACCTGCATCACCGGCCGACGTGGCCGGTCGCCGTCGGGACAGGCCTCGGCGCCGCGCTGTTGTGCCTCGGCCTGCTGTGGAACCGGAGCTGGTTCGGTCCGTTCTTCGTCGATCTGCTGATCGCCGCCGGCCTGATCGTGGCCGGCGTCTTCGCCCTCAAGGAGGTGGGGGAATCGGCGAAGCAGACCCCGGGCAGCCACCTGTTCCTCTGGATCCTGCTGGGCGCGGACTTCGTCGGCTTCCTGCTCGTCTACAGCCTCGGCAACTACCCCGACGACTGACCGGGACACGCCAGCACCCCTGGACTGATGAAAACCGTTTTCATATACTGAGGGGATGACCGCCCGAGCGAGAACTCCGTTGTCCTTGTTGGTGGGGCTTTCCGCGACCCTGCGGGAGCCTGTCCTGGAGGCGATGACCGACGCGACCACCGTGGTCGTCGAGGTGGACCAGGACGAGCTCCCCGGTCGCGGCGTACTGTCCTGGCGCGTGCATGACCGGTCCGGGCCGATCGACGCCGGTGAGTTCACGGTCGGCGACGACTGCGGAGCGTGCCAACTGATCGAGTCGCTGGTGCCGTTGCTGGAGACGCTCGTCGAGCGCGCGCACTGGGACCACATCGTGCTCGCGGCGCCACCGGCGATGGAGGCGCGGCCACTGGTCAGCACGCTGGTCTCGGTGCTGCCGGAGATCGTCGTCGACACCGTCACCTGTGTCGTCGACGCCGTACTGCTGGTCGCGCAGCTGTCCGGCGACGAGTTGCTCGCCGAGCGCGGCCTGGCGCTCGGGCTGCCGGACCGGCGCAACGTCGCGGAACTGACCGCGCGCCAGATCGAGTACGCCGACGTATGCGTGCTGGCGAACGCGCATCGCAGTACGGCGGTGGTCCGGCTCGAACACCTGCTGGAGCATCTGAACCCGCGGACGTCGGTGGTGACGGCGGGTGCGTCCGGCGTACCGGGCGGACCGGTGGCGCGGACCGGGCGGTTCGATTTCGACGCGGCCGAGGCGTGGGCGGGTGAGCTCGCGACCTCGGACCGCGTGCAGCCGAGCGACGACGGCGTGACGACGGTGCTGTGGCGGTCGACGCGGCCGCTGCACCCGGCCCGGTTGAACGACGCGCTCGAGGACATCGTCGACGGCGTCGTCCGCAGCCGCGGCGTGGTCTGGCTGGCGAACCGCCCGACCCAGCGGGTGCGCTGGGAGTCCGCCGGCTACAGCGCCTCGCTCGGGATGCTCGGCGAATGGTCGGACACCGAGCACCTGGCCGAATGCACGGTGGTCGCCACCGGCATGGGCCTCGACCCCGCCCGCCTGCAGGCCGTCCTCGACGCCTGCCTACTCACCGAGTCCGAACTCGCCAGCCTCGACTGGAGCGACCTCGAGGACCCGTTCGACGGAGTGTTCTAACCCAGCAGCGGGAGCCGCTTGGCGTGTGGGCCGAGCATGTCGTGGTCGGACTCGTCCAGCGGCACCCGCCCGGTGGCCTTCAGCACGTACGTCATGGTGTCCCACGCGATCACGTCCCACGCCTCCGGGCCGAACAGCCCGTCCAGCGTGCGCGCGGTGACCTGCAGCGCCTCCGGGTCCGGCTCCGGCGCGGCCGGCAGGCCGACGGTCAGGTCGAGGTGGTGGACCGTTGCCTCGAGCACCAAGGTGGCGACGAAGTCGGTGGCGCGCAGGACGTGGCCCTGGGTCTCGACCCGGTGGCCCTTCGTGGCCAGCCCGACGGACGCCGCGCGGACGGCCGCCTCGGACAGCTCCCGCCAGTGCTGCACGAGCATCGCGGGCTTCCGGTACGCCGAGGCGACGGTCCGCACGAAGCTGGTGTCGCCCTGCGGCGGTACGTCGGTCCAGTAGCTGACGAAGTCCCGGTCCGGCTCGGCCACGGCCGGGCTGGCGAACGCGGTCAGCGCCCGCTCCGCGTCGTACAGCAGGTGGACCAGCAGTGGACCGACAGGCATCCCCGGGCAGCGGGTCTCACGCGCGAAGTCCGCGTCGTTCAGCCCCTGCACGGTCTCGGTCAGCCGCCCGTACGCCCGCCCGAGCGTCGCCGCCAGCCCCAGCGGCAACGCGCCGCGCTCGGGTGCCCTCATCCTGCCCTCCTCGATGTGCTCTGTCTGAACTTAACCCGACTTCGCACCGAGGTGTTCCGGACCTGCCCCACTCATCAACCTGCGCAGGCAGCCCATCGCCGCGACCGGCGGAGCGTGAACCACACCGGCGTCAGTTGGTTGGTGAGTGGTGGCGGATCGCCAGGCCATCACAATTGCGGCCTCGCCGCGGCCGTGAGCGGGGACCGCCAGGGTTTTGATGGATTGTGATGGCGTGGAGATCCGCCTGCTACGACCGGGCCGTGTTCAGGTGCGCTGCGGCGATCGCCTCGAGGTGGCTGAGGTCGGAGGCGACCGTGGCGAAGGTGTAGCCCTGGGCCAGGCGCCGCTTGGCCGACTCGCCGTCGAAGGTGTGGATGCCGGCTGCCACGCCTGCCTCGCGGGCCGTCCGCGCGATCAGCTCGAGCGCCTCCTCGAACGGCCCGTCCACGTCCGGGTCCCCCGGGAACCGCGCACCCAGGGCGATGCTGAGGTCCGACGGACCGACGTACACGCCGTCCAGACCGGGCGTCGCGCAGATCTCCGCGACGTTCTGCAGCCCCAGCGGCGTCTCGATCATCGCCAGTACGACCGTCGCCTCGTTGCTGTCCGCCGGCACCGGGCCGATCCGCAGCGCGGCCCGCATCGGCCCGAACGACCGCGCGCCCACCGGCGGGTACTTCGCCGCCCGGACCGCCCGCGCCACGTCCGCCGCGGTGTCGATCAGCGGCACGATCACCCCAGCCGCCCCGGCGTCCAGCGCGCGCCCGATCGGCGTCGCGTCGTTCGCCTCGACCCGCACCAGCCCGACCGACGGCCGCGGCCCGATCGACGACCCCGCGTCGATCGCGAGCAGCCCGTTCACGAGGCCCTGGTACCCGATCAGCCCGTGCTGCCCGTCGAGCACCACGTAGTCGTACCCGAGCCGCCCGATCCGCTCGGCGGCGGCCGGCGAGTCCAGCGTGATCCAGTACCCCACGAGCTGCTCACGAGCCCGGACCCTCAACGCGAAATCGTTTGCACTCATGGCCCGGACACTATCTACACGGGTGGAACGCCGTGCCGCCGGTGCGAGAACGTCCGGTCCTTGGACTGCGCCGCCGCGAGCCGGGCGATCAGGTCGGCGCGCAGGTCCTCCGGTTCCACGATCGCGTCGATCACCAGGTCGGCGGCCAGCCGCAGGATGTCGATGTCGGTCTCGTACTCCTCGCGGAGCTTCGCGACGTACTCGACCCGGTCGCCCTCGTCGGCGATCTCCTGGATCTTGTTGTAGTACACGGCGTTGATCGCCGCCTCCGGACCCATCACCGCGATCTTCGCGGTCGGCAGCGCGATGCACGCGTCGGGCGAGAAGCCCGGCCCGCACATCGCGTACAGCCCGGCGCCGTACGCCTTCCGGACGATCACCGACACCGTCGGAACGGTCGCCTCGGACACCGCGGTGATCATCTTCGCGCCGTGCCGGATGATCCCGGCCCGCTCCACCTCGCTGCCGATCATGAAGCCCGGTACGTCGCACAGGTACACGAGCGGCACGTTGAATGCGTCGCACAGCCAGATGAACCGCGCGGCCTTGTCGGCGGAGTCGACGAACAGTACGCCGCCCTTCACCGCCGGCTGGTTCGCGACGATCCCGACCACCTGGCCCGCGAGCAGCCCGAACCCGACGACCAGCTCCGGCGCGTACGCCGGCTTGATCTCGAAGAACGTGTCCGCGTCGAGGACCGCGTCGATCACGTCGTGGATGTCGAACCCGACGCTCTCCTCGGCCGGCACCAGGTCGCGGGTGAAGTCGCGGCCCGCCTCGGAGGCGTCGTACGACGGGGGCCGCGAACGCCACGAGCCGGGCAGGTAGGAGAAGTACTGCTTGGCGAGCTCGATCGCCTCGGTGTCGTCGGACGCGAGCAGGTCGCCGCAGCCGGAGACGCTGGTGTGCATCCGGGCGCCGCCCATCTCCTCCAGCGTGACCTTCTCGCCGACCACCATCTCGGCCATCCGGGGCGAGCCCAGGTACATCGACGCGTTGCCGTCGACCATGATCACGATGTCGCAGAACGCCGGGATGTACGCGCCGCCCGCGGCCGACGGCCCGAACAGGCAGCAGATCTGCGGGACCTTGCCGGACAGCGCGACCTGGTTGTGGAAGATCCGCCCGGCGCCGCGGCGGCCCGGGAACAGCTCGACCTGGTCGGTGATCCGGGCGCCGGCCGAGTCGATCAGCCAGAAGATCGGCAGCTCGTCGCGGAGCGCGACCTCGGTGATCCGGACGATCTTCTCGACCGTCCGGGCGCCCCAGGAGCCGGCCTTCACGGTCGGGTCGTTCGCGACCAGCAGCGCCGGCCGGCCGTCGACGAGCGCGCGGCCGGTGACCACGCCGTCCGCGGGCAGGCCCGGGTTCAGCGCGTTCGCGAGCTGCGCGTCCTCGACGAAGCTGCCCTCGTCGACGAGCAGCGCGATCCGGTCCCGGACGTACAACTTGTTCTGACTGTCCAGCTTCGCCTTGGCCTTCTCCGGCGGGGAGAGCGTGGCCTCGCGGGCGACCTTGACCTCGGTCCAGTGGTCGTGCGTCATACCTGCATCATTCCACCGGGAGACCGAGGGACCGGGCGATCAGCATCCGCTGCACCTCCGACGTACCCTCGCCGATCTCCAGGATCTTCGCGTCACGGTAGAACCGGGTGACCGGGTACTCCTCCATGAAGCCGTAGCCGCCGAACACCTGGGTCGCGATCCGGGTCGCGGTCACCGCCGACTCGGTCGCGTACAGCTTCGCGACCGCGGCGGCCTGCTTGAACTCCTGCATCGGCGCCCCGGCGTCCTTCAGCGCGGCGGCCCGGTAGACGAGCAGCTCCGCGGCGTCGGCCATCACCTTGAGGTCGGCGATCTGGAACGCGACCCCCTGCTTGCGGCCGATCGGTACGCCGAACGTCTGCCGCTCCCCGGCGTACTGCGTGGACATCTCCAGACAGGCCCGGATACAGCCGAGCGCGACCGCGCCGATCGCGACCCGACCGTCGTCGAGCGTCGCGAGGAACTGGCCGAACCCCTTGCCGCGCTGCCCGAGCAGGTTCGCCTCGGGGACCCGGCAGTTCACGAACGACAGCGGGTGCGTGTCGGACGCGTGCCAGCCGAGCTTGTCGTACGCCGCTTCCGCGGTGAACCCCGGCGTACCGGTCGGGACGATGATCGTGGAGATCTCCGGCTTGCCGTCCGCGCGCTCACCGGTGCGGGCGGTGACCGTGACGACGGACGTGATGGACGAGCCGGAGTTCGTGATGAACTGCTTCGAGCCGTCGATCACCCACTCGCCGTTGTCGAGGACGGCGCGGGTCTTGGTGGCGCCGGCGTCCGACCCGGACTCCGGCTCGGTCAGCCCGAACCCGGCCAGCTTGCGGCCCGCGACGAGGTCCGGCAGCCAGGACGCCTTCTGCTCGTCGGTGCCGAACGTCAGGATCGGGTTGATCCCGAGCCCGACCGCGGCCTCCAGCGTGATCCCCATCGACTGGTCGACCCGGGAGATCTCCTCGATCGCGACACACAGACTGGTGAAGTCGCCACCGGCGCCGCCGTACTCCTCGGGCGCCGTCAGCCCGAACAGCCCGAGCTGCCCCATCTTGTGCACGACCTCGACCGGGAAGTAGTGCTTCCGGTCCCACTCCGCCGCGTGCGGCGCGATCTCCGCCTCGGCAAAGTCCCGAACACTCCGCCGGAACTCCTGATGCTCCGCCGACAACTCGAACATGCGCGCTCCTCCGTGCTTGACGCTTACGTAAACGTAAAGCAAGCTGGGCGGCATGCACAATAGCCACGTGCAGACCTGGTCGATCGCGGAACTGGCCGCCGAGTACGACGTCACGCTGCGCACGATCCGCTTCTACGAGGACCGCGGCCTGCTCACCCCCGAACGCCGCGGCACCACCCGCGTCTACCACCCCCGCGACCGCATCCGCCTGGCCCTGATCCTGCGCGGCAAACGCCTCGGCTTCTCCCTCGACGAAATCGCCAAGATCGTCGACATGTACGACGCCGAACCCGGCGAGGAAGGCCAACTCGTCTACCTCCTCGACCAGATCACCCACCGCCGCCAAGAACTCGAACAACGCCGCCACGACATCGAACAAACCCTCCAAGACCTAGCCGAAGTAGAAGCCCGCTGCCACACCGACCTACAGGCCCTCCGGTCACGTGCGCACGACCAAGCGACCGGAACCTAGGCCGACCACGAAGGTCCCGGGCTCGTCGATGCCGACCCCGTTCAGCGCCCACCGCCCACCCACCGGCACCGCGTGCTGCAGCACCAGCCTGGCGACGTGAGGTCCCACTGCGGCGCGATAGTCGACCAGCACCGCATCCCCGGCAGTCGGGCCGGCAGAGGTGCCGACGTCAACTGCTTCCGGACACAGCGACCGAGCCAGCCGCCGCCTCGCGCGCGAGGAGTACTCGTCGTTCGCGATCTCGGCGAGCACATCGTGGAAGAACCGCGAGAGTTCCGCGCCGCCGACCGCGATCCAGTGCTCGATCAACCGGCGGAACGCGGCCTCGCGCCGCCAGCGAAGCGAACCGGCCGCGAGCACAGCGGATCCGGCTCCTTGGAAGGCCTGAGCGATCCGGTGGACCGGGATGACGTCGGCGTACGACGGGTAGCGGACCATCCGGATCTCGAGCATCGCGCGCTGCAGAACCACCGCGGCGAGTGCCGCCGTACCGCGGATCGGGCCCACATCGGGATCCGGCGGGCGAGCAGGCCGCGCCACCGGAACCTGCGCGTCGGCGGCCTTCCCGGCCGAGGACAGGTGCCACCAAGAGTCGTCGATCCAGGCGCGCGCCCGATCGGCACGCAGTACGCCGGTCTCGCCGACCGTCAGCGCGTCTCCGAAGGCGATCCCGACGGAGTCGCCGAGGTCGAACCGCAGCTCGTCGATGCCCTCGAAGCGCAGATCGAGCGCGGCTGCCCCCGCCTCGCCGTCGTCGATCTCGAAGCGCCGGTCGACGGAGACCGCAAGAGCCCCGGCCAGGCGGCCGGCCGAACGCTCGACCAGGAGGCCCTGGATCTGCGCGGAGGCCAGGTCGTAGTCGCCCGAGATCTGCTCCGCGACCGCGGGCGTCAGGGGAACCTGCGCCGGGCGCACCAGGCCGGCATAGTCGCGGAAGACGCCTCCCGGGGCAGAGGAAGCCGGCAACGTCAGCTGGCATCCGGCGGCGGCCGCCTGCTCGAGTACCCAATGCCGACGCTCAGCTCCCAGGTCGGCCATCCATCGGATACCGGACTCGGACAGCTCGGTACGCCGTACGCCGCGGGCGACCGCCGCGCCGACGAAGGGCCTGGTGTTGTTGTCCCAGACGTCGGACACCTGGACGATGAGCGGGCGGTCGAACGTGCGGGCATCCGCGGAGGCGTCGGCGATCAGCGCGAAGGACCGGTCGAGCAGAGCAGCGAAGAGCTCCGGCGTCAGGGCGTTCAGAAGGCGTCATTCAGCTTTCGAGGATCTGTTTGGCGCGGTCGAGGGCGGCTACTTCGGAGTTCATGGACTGTTGGACGGGTTTGGTCATCAGGAGTTTCTTCAGGCCGGTGAGTTCGGCGGTGAGTTTGAAGGTGACTTCGGTGCCTTCGTCGGTTGGGGTGAAGTGGTAGTCGCCGGTGGGGCGGACCGGGCCGGCGGTGACTTCGAAGGCCAGGTGGGTGTCGGGTTCGTACGCCGTGACCCGGTAGTCCGACGGGATCGCCCGGCCGGCGGGGCCGGCGATGCGTTGGTGGTAGGTCATGCCGGGGCCGATCGGGCCGGTGCGGGTGATCTCCTTGACGGCGGGGCGCCACTGGGGGTCGTTCTCGCCGTCGGCGAAGTACGCGAACACGTCTGCCGGTTGCCGGTTGATCCGGACCGTGTGGACAGCCTCAGGCATGATGCCCCCAAGAACCCCTAGTCGGACTTGCGCCGCCCGAACAGCCAGTACGCGATCGGCGCGGCGCCGACCGAGTTGAACACCGTCAGGAACACCGCCCACACGGGCTTCGGTCCCCGTACCTGAGCGGACGGGCGGCGGGCCAGGTCCGCCAGCGCGACGGCCTTCAGTACCGTCTCGGCCACCGCCCCGGCCACGATCAGCCGCTGCTTCCCGGGGCTCAGCTCGTCCCACTTCGGTCTCCCGTTCACCCCTCCACGATGCTCCCCCGGCACCCGACAAGCAAGCACCGTCACACCGTCAGGTACTCCCCGTGCCGTGCCTGTCCGACGGCCGCGGCGGCTTCGTCGTAGCGGCGGAGGGCGAGGGTTGCGAGGCGGGGGTCGGGGGCGAGGGGCGGAGTGACTGGGTGGGGTCCGGCGTGGCGCTGGACGAGGGTGTTGAAGAAGCCGGGGGCCAGGAGGTACGTCGCGATCGCGAGCCGGCCGGGGGTGCGGTCCAGTACGGCGGGGAGGCGGTCGCCGGAGCCGGAGATGTAGCCGACGTGGACCGGGCGGTCGACGCGGTGGGCGAGGAGGGCGGCGGTGGTTTCGCAGTCGGCGTGCGCGCGGGGGTCGGACGAGCCTGCTGCTGCCAGGACTACCTGGTCGATCTGTGCGAGGTCGCCGAGGCGGTCGGCGAGGATCTCCACGAGCACGGGGTCGGGGCCGAGGGCGGCGGCCGCGTGGACGCGCCCCGGGTAGCGCCGGGCCTCGGCGGCGACGTCGACGTACACGTGGTAGCCGGAGCTCAGCAGGAGCGGTACGACGACCGCCTGGTCGACGTCCCTCGTGATGCGATGGACGAGCTCCGGCAAAACAGGTGCCACGAGATCCACGTACCCAAGCGAAACCGCAACCCCCGACCGCTGCCGCGCCACCTGCCGAACAACCTCACGAACAGCCCCAAGACCAACCGGATCAGCCGTCCCATGCGCCACCGCAACAAGGTCGGTCATGTGGGGACTCCGGCTGGTTCGACGGCTAGGCGGTAGCCGCGGCGGACTACTGTGCGGACCAGTTCGGGGCGGCCGATTGCGGTGCGGAGGCGGTTGACGGTGACTTCTACCGCGTGGACGTCCTCCGCGCCTGGCAGCACCGCCAGCAGCTCCGGGCGCGACACCACGTCCCCGCCGGCAGCCACCAGCGCGGCAAGCACCGCGCGCGGCCCAGGGCCCAACGGCAGTACGACGCCGTCCAGCACCGCCGCACCCCCGCGAATCACCAGCTGCCCGAACTCCGTCTCGATCGACCGCAGGTTGTCGTCGGTGAGCCGATCCGTGACGATCCGGATCAACGCCCCCAGCCGGAACCGATCCGGTACCAGCGGCTCCAACCCCAGCGCCACGAACGGCCCCGCCGTCACCGGCCCGACGCACGCGTTCAGCACCCGCCCGGTCCGCAGCGCCGCCACCAACTCGTCGTACTGACCGTTCAGCGCCGCCGCGTCCAGCATCGCCTGCGCCCCGGGCGCCGACGTGTGGACGACGGCATCGACAGTCCCCCCGCACAACTGCGAGATCATCCGCTCGACCACCACCGCGTCCGGTGCCGGCCCCCACCGGTACACCTCCAGCCCGCGCACCGAAGCACCTGCCGACCGCAGCGCGTCCTGCAACGCCGGATCCGACAACCCGTGCAGCTGTACGACGATCTTCCGCCCGCCGACGCCCTGCGCCCGGAGCCACTCGACGACCTCGGCCGTGGTCTCGGACCGCGCCGACCAGTGCTCGACCAGCCCGGCCGCCCGGATCGCGCCGCGCGCCTTCGGGCCGCGGGCCAGGATCCGCGCCTGCTCGAGCGTACCGAGCAGCTCCGCCGCGAGGCCCGCGGTGTCGGCCGCCTCGATCCACCCGCGGAACCCGACCGCGGTCGTCACCACCACGTCGTCCGGCGGGTTCGCGATCACCCGCCGGGTCGCCTCGAGCAAAGCGTGGTCGTCGGCGACCGGCACGATCTGCAGCGTCGGCGCATGCAGCACCTTCGCGCCGCGGCGTTCGAACGACGCGATCAGGTCCTCCGCGCGCCGGTGCGCGGTGACCGCGATCGTGCACCCGCTGAGCGGACCGCTCCTAGTCACCCGAACCCACCACAACCTGACCGTCGCGCACCGTCGCCGGGTAGACCGGCAACGACACCGCCGGATCGTCCAGGCACGCCCCGGTGCGCAGGTCGAAGACCTGCTTGAACATCGGCGACGCCACCGTCGGTACGTCGCCGCGGCTGCCGACGATGCCCCGCGACATCACGTTCGCCCCGCTGTACGGGTCCTGGTTGCCGATGGCAAACACCTCCCCGGCGTGGGTGCGGAACAGCGCGATCTGTACGTCGCCGAGCAGCGCGGCGACGCCCCGCTCCGGCAACAGTACGTCGAAGGCGCAGATTCTCATCGCCGTACCTCCAATCGGGGGCCGGCCAGCAGCACCGGCTCCAGTTGCCCGCGTTCGGCCGGGGTGGCCGGACGCGGCTGGTTGCGCTCGACGACGTACCGCAGGTCCGCGTCGGGCTGGTCGGGCGCGTTCACGAACGACACGAACCGGGCCAGCTTGTCCGGGTCGTCCAGCGTCGCGCGCCACTCGTCGACGTAGGAGTCGACGTGCCGCGCCATCGCGGCGTCCAGGTCGGCGGCGATGCCGAGGCTGTCGTCCAGTACGACGTCCCGCACCTGGTCGAGGCCGATCTCCCGCAGCCACACCGACGTCCGCTGCAACCGGTCGCCGGTGCGGATGTAGTACATGAGGAACCGGTCCACGGTCCGGAACAGCTCCTCGTCGGTCAGGTCGGAGGCGAGCAGCTCGGCGTGCCGGGGCGTCATCCCGCCGTTGCCGCCGACGTACAGGTTCCAGCCCTTCTCGGTCGCGATCACGCCGACGTCCTTGCCGCGCGCCTCGGCGCACTCCCGCGCGCAGCCGGAGACGCCGAGCTTGAGCTTGTGCGGCGAGCGCAGCCCGCGGTACCGGAGCTCCAGCGCGATCGCCATACCGACCGAGTCCTGCACGCCGTACCGGCACCAGGTCGAGCCGACGCAGGACTTCACGGTCCGCAGCGCCTTGCCGTACGCGTGCCCGGACTCGAAGCCCGCGTCCACCAGCCGCTTCCAGATCGCCGGTAGTTGCTCGATCCGCGCCCCGAACAGGTCGACCCGCTGCCCGCCGGTGATCTTCGTGTACAGCCCGAAGTCCCGCGCCACCTCGCCGATCGTGATCAGCCCCTCCGGCGTGATCTCACCACCGGGGATCCGCGGTACGACGGAGTACGTGCCGTCCTTCTGCATGTTCGCCATCACGTGGTCGTTGGTGTCCTGCAGCGTCGCGCGTTCGCCGTCCAGGACGTGCCCGGCCGGGTCGATGCTGGCCAGGATCGACGCCACCACGGGCTTGCAGATGTCGCAGCCGCGACCGGTGCCGTGCCGCTCGACGATCTCGCTGAACGTGCGCAGCTCGGTGACCCGGACCGCGTCGAACAGCTCGGCGCGGGACAGCGCGAAGTGTTCGCAGAGCGCCTTGCTGACCTCGACGCCGGCCTTCGTCAGCTCGGTGTTCAGGAGGTTCTTGACGATCGGCAGGCAGGAACCGCACGACGTACCGGCCTTGGTCCTGCCGCACACCGACTTGATGTCGGTGCAGCCCTCGTCCCTCACCGCACAACGGATCGTGCCCGCGGACACGTTGTTGCACGAGCAGACCGGCGCGTCGTCGGGCAGCTCGAGCTGGGCTGGTGCCGCTCCTTCGGGCAGCAGGAACGCGGCCGGGTCGGCGCCGAGTTCGCGGCCGACCATCGGGCGGAGTCCGGAGTACGCCGACGCGTCGCCGACCAGGATGCCGCCGAGCAGCGTACGGGCGTCATCGGACAGCACGAGCTTCTTGTAGACACCGGCCACCGGGTCGGCGTACACGATGTCGAGCGCGCCCTCCGTCGTACCGAAGGCGTCGCCGAAGCTCGCGACGTCGACGCCGAGCAGCTTCAGCTTCGTCGACGTGTCGGCGCCGGGGAACGTCGCGGCGCCGCCGAGCAGCCGGTCCGCGACGATCTCGGCCATCGTGTACCCGGGCGCGATCAGGCCCCACACGCGGCCCTCGATGCACGCGACCTCGCCGATCGCCCAGACGCCCGGGACCGACGTACGGCAGGCCTCGTCGACGACCACGCCGCCGCGCTCGCCGATCTCCAGCCCGGCCTCCCGGCCGAGCTCGTCGCGCGGCCGGACGCCGGTCGCGAACACCACCACGTCCGCCGGCAGATCGGGGCCGTCGGCAACAGCCATCGCGCGGGCCGCGCCCTGGGTGGTGAGTTTCACCCGCTGGCAGGCGGTTTCGGTGAGTACTTCGACGTCGAGGCCGGCGATCAGCCGGGACAGCGCGGCACCACCGCCTTCGTCGACCTGCAACGGCATCAGCCGCGGAGCGAACTCGACCACCTTCGTCGCCGCACCCAGCGCCCGGAGCGCGCCGGCCGCCTCCAGCCCGAGCAGACCGCCGCCGACGACCACACCACTGACCTGGCGGCCTTCGCTCTTCAGCCGCTCGACGTACACGCGCAGCGCGGCGACGTCGTCCACGGTCCGGTAGACGAAGCAGCCCTGGGCGTCGTTGTTCTTCACCGGCGGCACGAACGCGGACGAGCCGGTCGCGAGGACGAGTTCGTCGTACGCCACCTGCTCGCCGCGGGTCGTGGTGACGGTCCTCGCGGTCGTGTCGATCGCGGTGATCCGCACGCCCTTGCGGAGGTTCACCGCCGGGTCGTCCCACAGGTCCGGGTCGCCGAGCGACAGGTCCTGCGGGTCGCGGCCGGAGAAGTAGCTGGTGAGGGCGACCCGGTCGTACGGGAGCCGCGGCTCCTCGGCGTACACGGTGATCCGGTACTCGACGCCGGTGTCGCGCTGCCGGAGCGCCTCGACCAGGCGGTGGGCGACCATACCCCCGCCGACCACCACCACGTGCTTGGCCTTGTTCAGCTCTGCCATCGTCGCCCTCCTGCTCGGGACGGGTTCGGTCTCGCCGCGCCGGAAGCGGTCGAGAAGTTCGCCGACGGCGCCGGTGCAGCTCCCGCACCCGGTCGTCGCCCGCGTCGTGGCGGCGATGCCGGCGACACTGTCGGCTCCCCCACGCCAGGCCGCCTCGATCGCGACCCTGGTGACGCCGTTGCACCTGCACACGGCCGGCACCCTCTTCGTCGGTACTTCGTTGGCCCCACCAAGCAACCCGTCCGCCACGACGGGCGTCCCCCGATCCGCCAGCAACACCAACTCAGCGGCCACCTCCGGAGCCCCCACCACCACAGCAGCCCGCACCACCCCGTCCCGCAAGACGGCCCGCACATACCTACTCTCATCCTCCAGCCGCACCACCTCCCCCACCGCACCCTTGTCCCCCATCACCAACACATCCAGCCCACCAGCAGTAACCCGCACAACCTCCACCCCGGCACGGGCTGGGGACGCTGCCCGGGCGACCGCCGGAGCAGGAGCCGGCGCCACCGCCGGAGCAGGAGTCGGCGACGCTGCCGGGGCAGGTGCCAGGGGCGCTGCCGGGGCAGGTGCGACCGCCGGAGCGGGAGCCGAGAACGCTGTCGGGGCAGGCGCCGGGGGCGCTGCTGCCGGAGCAGGTGCCGGGGCAGGTACCGGGGGCGCTGCTTGGGCGGCTGTCTGGCCGGGGGGATACACAGCACCCGCCGTGGGGGCGGCCGCGGCCGTGGGGGCGGCTCCCGCCGCGTGCAGGTGGTTCGCTAGGAGTTCTGCTTGTTCCCACGCGGACGCTACCGTTCCGGTTACGCCGTGTGGGGGTTCGGCGCAGTCGCCGATGGCGTGGGTGGTGGGGTCGTCGGGGGTGGTGAAGGTTTCGTCTACGACGATGCCGGTGCGGACGGTCAGGCCGGTGGCCAGTTCGGTGCGGGGCTGGACCCCGCAGGCGAGCACGAGAAGGTCGCCGTAGACCGGGTGTCCGCTTTCCAACCGCAGGGCGTGGAAGCGGCCGCCCTTCAGCTGGGTCCCGGCGAGCTGCGTGTTGAGCAGGACCTCGACACCAAGGCGGCGTACCGCCCGCGTCACGCGGCGACCAGCTGACGGGCGGACCGTCTTGTCCAGCAGCGTTTCGCCGTCGTGGACGAGCGTGACCGCGACCCCGCGCTCCCGCAGAGCACAAGCCGTCTCCACCCCCAGCACCCCACCCCCGACCACAACCGCCCGCCGTGCCGCACCGGCCGCCGAAACCACCGCACGCGCGTCCTCCACGGACCGCAACACCAGCCCGCCCTCGACCCCGCCCGGTACCACCGGCGCCGCGCCGGTCGCGAACACCAACCGGTCGTACGGATACCCGACACCGTCGTCCCCGGCCACAACCCGCCGTACCCGATCCACCGCGACCGCACCCACCACCGGCTCGTTGCCGACAGCAACGTCAGCCCGGCCGGCCACGTACTCGGTCAGCCGCGACCGGTTGTACGACGGCTCGTCCCCCAGCACGGTCACGTCGTACGACGGCAACAACTCGGCCAGCCGCCGCCCCGCCATCCCGCCGCCGATGATCACCACCTTCATGCCGGCACCCCCGTCGCACCGAGCTCGGCCGCCGTCACCCGCACCGCGCACGCCTTGAACTCCGGCATCCCCGACACCGGGTCGAGTGCGTCGTTCGTCAGCTCGTTGACCGCCTCCACCCCACCGAAGTGGAACGGTACGAAAACGGTGTCCGGCCGTACGTCGGACGTGATCCGGGCCGGCAGCACCATCGATCCGCGCGCGGTCCGCAACCGGACCGGCCGACCGTCACCGATCCCGAGCTGCGCCGCCACTCGCGGGTGGAGCTCCGCGAACACCTCCGGCTCCGCCGCCGCCAGCTCCGGCACCCGCCGCGTCTGCGCCCCGCTCTGGTAGTGCTGCAACAACCGCCCGGTCACCAGGTAGAGCGGTGCCTCCCCGTCAAGGTCGTCCGCGACCGGCCGATGATCAACCGGTACGACGTGCGCCCGCCCGTCCGCCGTCGCGAACCCGTCCGCGAACAACCGCGGCGTGCCCGGATGCCCCTCGGCCGGCACCGGCCAGAACAGTTCCTCGCCCGCGTCCAGCCGCTCCCAGGTGATCCCGGAGTAGTCGGCCTTTCCGCCCGCACTGGCCCGCCGCAGCTCCTCGAACACCTCCGCCGGATCCGTCGAGAACCCCGCCACGCCGAGCCTCTCGGCGATCCCCGCGAACACCGCGAGATCGCTCCGCACCTCCCCCGGCGCATCCACCGCCGCCCGCCGCCGCAACACCCGCCCCTCGAGCGACGTCATCGTCCCGTCTTCCTCAGCCCACTGCGTCACAGGAAACACCACGTCTGCAAGCAACGCAGTCTCGGACGGCACTACATCCGCAACCACCAGCAGTTCAAGGGAAGTCAGCCGGTCCCGCACCGAGGAAAGATTCGGCGCCGACACCAACAGATTGCTGCCATGTACGAACAACGCCAGCGGGCCACCCGCCGTACCGAGCGAGTCGATCAACTCAACCGCACTCTTCCCGGCGCGAGGCAACTCCCCCTCAGCAACACCCCAGACCTCTGCAACGTACGTACGCGCTGCTGGGTCCTCAATGCTCCGATAACCAGGCAGCTGATCCGCCTTCTGCCCGTGCTCCCGCCCGCCCTGCCCGTTCCCCTGCCCGGTAATACACCCGTACCCACTCCCCACCCGCCCAGGCAGCCCGAGCGCCAACGCGAGGTTGATACAAGCGGTAACGGTGTCCGTCCCTTTGCTGTGCTGCTCAGCCCCACGCCCGGTGAGGATGTACGCACCAGCGCCACCATGCACCGGAGCAGCCGCGGCCAGCACCCGGGCGGTCTGACGGATCGTGGCGGCGGGCACACCAGTGACCCGCTCAGCCCGCTCGGGCCACCAAGAGGCAGTAGAACGAATCAACAAGTCAGGATCATCGACCCGATCGCCCAGGAATGCGGTGTCTGCGAGGTTCTCCTGTAGTACTACGTGGGTTAGGGCGAGCACTAAGGCCAGGTCTGTGCCGGGGGTTGGTTGTAGGTGGATACCGTTGCCGTCGTCGGTGAGGCCTGCGGTGGCTGAGTGGCGCGGGTCGACGACCAGAAGTCCACCCGCGTCTCGTGCGCCCTGCAGATGCGCCACTGCCGGCGGCATCGTCTCCGCGATATTGCTGCCCACCAGCAGTACGGCGCCCGCGCCGCCGAGGTCCGCGAGCGGAAACGGCAGCCCCCGGTCGATCCCGAACGCCCGGTTCGTCGCGGCCGCCGCGGACGACATACAGAACCGGCCGTTGTAGTCCACGTTCGCGGTCCGCAGCGCGACCCGTGCGAACTTCCCGAGCGCGTACGCCTTCTCGTTGGTCAGACCACCGCCACCGAACACCGCCACCGCGTCGGAACCGTGCGCGGCCTGCAACGCCTTCACCCGATCGGCCACGAAATCCAGCGCGGCGGACCAACTGGTCTGCTCCAGTTCGCCCGCGGCGTTGCGGACGAGCGGCACGGTCAGCCGGTCCGGCACCGTGAGTACGTCGGCAGCCGTCCAGCCCTTGCGGCACAGCCCGCCCCGATTGGTGGGGAAGGCGCGCGGCCGCACCTCCACTGCACCCGGCCGGTCGGCCGGGTGCAGCGTGGTGGCGCACTGCAGAGCGCAGTACGGGCAGTGGGTCGGGACTGCTGTCATACGCGCTCCTGGCTGAGCGGTCCGCCCTTGCGCAGGTAGCAGAAGTACGTCACGACGAGGCACACCACGTAGAACCCGCAGAACACGTAGAGCGCCGGGATCAGCGACCCGAAATGGCTCGTCGACATCGCGAAGCCCCGCGGTACCAGGAAGCCGCCGTACGCACCGACCGCCGACGCGATCCCGATGCAGGCCGCCGCCTCGCGCCGCGCCCGGCCCGGGTCCTCGGCCGTCGTCAGCCGGAACACCGCCGGGATCATCCGGTACGTCGACCCGTTCGCGATCCCGCTGGCCACGAACAGCACCAGGAAACTCGCCAGGAACGCCGGAAAGCTCTCCGCCTTGAGAGCGAAGATCGCGGAGACAATTCCGAGCCCCATCACCACGAACGAGCAGACGGTCACCCACGCGCCGCCGACCCGGTCGGCCAGCTTGCCGCCGAACGGCCGCGCGACCGACCCGACCAGCGCGCCCAGGAACGCGTAGTGCGCCGGCGTGACGTCCGGGAACGTGGTCTTGATCAGCAGCGGGAACGCCGCCCCGAACCCGATGAACGACCCGAACGTCCCGATGTACAGGAACGAGATCACCCACGTGTGCGGCCGCTTCGCCGCGGCGACCGACGTACGGAACGACGAGTTCGCCACCGACAGGTTGGCCATCGCCTTCCAGGCCCAGACCGCGGCCAGCACGATCAGCGGCAGCCACATCAGGCCGGACCGGTTCAGCGTCAGGCCGGCCCCGGCGACGATCACGATCGGCACCAGCAGCTGGACCACCGCGACCCCGAGGTTGCCGCCGGCCGCGTTCACGCCGAGCGCGAAACCCTTCCCTTTCTCCGGGTAGAAGAACGAGATGTTCGTCATGCTGCTGGCGAAGTTCCCGCCGCCGACGCCGGCGGTCGCCGCGACCAGCGCCATCAGCCAGAACGGCGTGTGCGGCTGCGTCATGAAGTACGACAACCCCGCGGTCGGGATCAGCAGCAGCAGCGCGGAGACCGTGGTCCAGTTCCGCCCGCCGAACCGCGGTACGGCGAACGTGTACGGCAGCCGCAGTGTCGCGCCGACCAGGCTCGGCAGCGCGACCAGCCAGAACAGCTGGTCCGTGCTGTAGGTGAAGCCGGCCTTCGGCATCGACACCACGACGATGCTCCACAGCTGCCACACCGAGAAACCGAGGAACTCCGCGAAGATCGACGGCCACAGGTTCCGGCGGGCGACCGTACGGCCCTTCCCGGCCCAGAAGCCGGCGTCCTCGGGATCCCAGACGTCGATCCAGCGCCCGCGTCGCGGGGCCTCGACCGTGCCGACCGCGCCACTTGCCTCGCGGGTGGCGACAGTCGCCTGTCCTGCCTCGAGCGTCATCGCATGTCTCCGATCATCCGGCCTCATCGATTAGGCCTGGACGTTATGACCGGGGTGTTTCCGCGTAGTCATCTTGTTGTTACGCCGCCGAAACGGCTCCCGCACACCCCTGACCTGGTGCTGAGAGATTCCGGGTACTGTGCGCAACGTGAACCGGTGGAGATGGAGGGCGGGGATCGCCGCCGTACTGATCGTCTGGCTCGTGCTCGGCGCCGTCGGCGGGCCCGCCGTCGGCAAGCTCAGCGAGGTCCAGCAGAACGACAACGCCAACTTCCTCCCGAAGAAGGCCGAGTCCACCCTGGTCGCGAACGAGGCGGCCAAGTTCGTCGACTCCAAGGCGCTGCCGTACTTCGTCCTGATCGAACGCGACACCCCGATCACGACCGCGGACCAAGCCACGGTGACCGCGTTCGTGGCCGGCCTCCCGGCGCTCGGCCTCGGGGACGGCAAGAAGCTCGGCGACTACCTGGTCGCCCCGGTCGGGACCGCGCGGCCGTCCGACGACCACAAGGCCCTGCTGCTCACCGTGCAGATCGACGGCGACCGCGCCGACGAGGTCGTCGGCCAGGGCGAGACCGTGCTGTACGCCGTGGCGAAGGCGCTCCGGGCGGACATCAAGGACTCGCTGACGCCGGCCGGGCTGCAGGTGTACGTCACCGGTCCGGGCGGGGTGTTCGCGGACTTCGTGGTCGCGTTCAGCGGGATCGACGGGATCCTGCTCGGCGTCGCGCTCGCGGTCGTGTTCGTGATCCTGCTGATCGTGTACCGCAGCCCGATCCTGCCGATCGCCGTACTGCTGACCGCGGTGTTCGGGCTCGCCCTGGCCGCCTCGGTGGTGTATCCGCTGGCGAAGCACGGCGTACTGCAGCTGAACGGGCAGAGTCAGGGCATCCTGTTCATCCTGGTCGTCGGCGCCTCGACGGACTACGCGCTGCTGCTCGTCTCCCGTTACAAGGAGGAACTGCACGACTACGAGAGCAAGTACCAGGCGATGCGGGTGGCGTGGCGGGCGGCGATCGAGCCGATCGCGGCGAGCGCGGCGACCGTCATCCTCGGGCTGCTCTGCCTGCTGCTCTCCCGGCTCGGCAGTACGAAGGGGCTCGGCCCGGTCGGTGCGCTCGGGATCGCCGGTGCGTTCGTCGCGGCGATGACGTTCCTGCCCGCGATCCTGCTCGCGTTCGGGCGGCGGATCTTCTGGCCGTCGATTCCGCGCGTCGACCACGTGCACTCCCGCGACCAGGTCGGCGGGCGCCGGCTCTGGGGCCGGGTGTCCGGCCTGGTCGGGCGGCGTTCGCGGCGGGTCTGGGCGATCAGCGCGCTGGCGCTGCTGGCCTGCGCGGCGTTCCTGCCGACGTTCAAGGCGAGCGGTACGTCGCAGGAGGACCTGTTCCTGAACAAGGTCGAGTCGGTCACCGGCCAGGAGCAGCTCGCCAAGCACTTCGACGCCGGCGCCGGTACGCCGGTGGAGATCCTCACCCCGGTGGCGCTCGCGGACCGGGTGGTGCAGGCCGCCACGAAGGTCGACGGTGTCGGCGCCGCCTCCGCCTCGATCGCTCCCGGCGTACCGCCGAAGGTTGTCGACGGCAAGGTGATGGTCCAGGCGACGCTGAAGATCCCGGCCGACTCGCCGGACGCCACCAAGATCGTCAAGCACCTGCGGGCGGACCTCGACTCGATCAGCCCGCAGATTCTGGTCGGCGGCAACACCGCGATCAACCTGGACGTCCTGGACGCGGCGCAGCGCGACCTCAAGGTGATCATCCCGACGATCCTCGCGGTCATCTTCGTGGTCCTGATGCTGCTGCTCCGGTCGCTGGTCGCCGCCGTCCTGCTGGTGATCGCGAACGTGCTGTCGTTCGGCGCCACGGTCGGGGTGAGCGCGCTGATGTTCAACCACGTGTTCAAGTTCCCGGGCGCGGACCCCGGGATCCCGCTGTACGCCTTCGTGTTCCTGGTTGCCCTGGGCATCGACTACTCGATCTTCCTGATGACCCGGGTCCGCGAGGAGTCCCAGGAACAAGGCACCAGACCGGGCATCCTGGTCGGCCTCGCCGTCACCGGCGGCGTGATCACGTCCGCGGGCGTGGTCCTCGCGGCGACGTTCTCGGCGCTGGCGGTGCTCCCGATCCTCTTCCTGGTGCAGATCGCGTTCATGGTCGCGTTCGGCGTACTCCTCGACACCACCGTGGTCCGGTCCTTGCTCGTCCCGTCCCTGGCGCACGACATCGGCAAGAAGGTCTGGTGGCCCAGCAAACTGGCGTCCTAGGCTGCTGAGCATGGAGACGTTCGAGGGCAGCATCCAGGTGAACGACGGCGGCGGCGCCTGGCTCGAGGTCCCCGCCGCGGTCGTCGACGCGCTGGGCGGCGGCGGCCGGATCCCGGTGCGGGCGACGTTCGACGGGGTCGCTTATCGCGGGTCGATCGCGTCGATGGGCGGGTGTATGGCGCTGGGGATCCTGAAGACCATCCGCGCGGAGCTGGGCAAGGGCGACGGGGATCGGGTGACCGTGACCGTCGAGCGCGACGCCGGCGAGCGGACGGTCGAGGTACCGGAGGATCTCGCGGCGGCGCTCGCCGAGGCCGGGGTGCGGGAGGCGTTCGACGGGTTGAGCTTCAGCCATCGGCGGGAGCACGTGAACGCGATCAACGACGCGAAGAAGCCCGAGACCCGGCAGCGCCGGATCGCCAAGACGGTGGAGATGGTCACGCCTTCCTGAGCGACGCCAGTTCGGTGCGGTTGGCGACGCCGAGTTTGGTGTAGACGTGGGCCAGGTGGGTCTTGACGGTGCCGCGGCTCATGAACAGGCGTTCGCCGATCTCCGGGTTGCTGAGGCCCTCGACCGCCAGCGCGACGACCTGTTCCTCGGTCGGGGTGAGGCTGGCCCAGCCCGACGACGGCCGGCCGCGGGTTCCTCTGGTACGGCGGGCATACGCGACGGCCTCGTCCACCGTGAGTGCCGCCTCGTCCGACAGCGGCAGCTCAGGATGATCGGCCGGTACGCCGAGGCCGATCTGCTCGCGCGCCGCCGCCGCAGCGCGCGCCAGGCGGGCGCCGTCCGCGGGGCGGTTGGTGTGATTCGCCAGCAGCGCAAGGGATTCCAGGCTGTCGATGACGTACGTCCGCAGACCGTGGTCGACGCGGATCGTCAACGCCTCGTGGATCAGCTCGGCCGCCTTGTCCGGCTGCTCGGCGATCGCGCTCCGGCCGAGCTGATCGAGAGCTTCCGCCAGGATCCGCGGCAGGTTGTACGAACGCGCGAGATCGGCGGCACGCTCGAGCAGATCGGTCGCGTCCTGACCCAGGGCACGCTGAGCGGCGGCAACCGTCGGCAGCAGCATCGCGGGCGCGAACGTCCCAGCGAGCGGACTGTCCGGCGCGGTCTCCCGGGCGAGCCATTCCACGGCAGCGTCGTACTCGCCGGTCCAGAGCGAGATCACGCTCATCACCTGCCCGAGATTCGGTACGACGGACCCCGCGGTCTCGGCCAGTTCCAGCAGTGGCCGCATCAACGCGCGCGCCTCGTCGGCCCGGCCTACCCGCACCAGGACGGAGGCGAGCTGGGCACGCGCTGAGCCGACGCGGTGGAAGTCGGCGAGCGGCTCCGCCGCGGCGAGAGCGCGTTCGGCGAGCTCGACGGCCTTCAGCGGTTGGCCGGTGGACATCAGGCTCTCGGACCACGTGGTGAGGACGGTCGACGCGATCCCGCGTTCGCCGCTGCTGATCAGCCCGGCGGCCGCGCGATCCAGCAACGGATGCAGGTCCTCGTGGCGGTCCCACAACGCGAGCAGCACGCACTGCAGGCCGACGTTCGCGTTCCTCGCATGCTCGTTGCCGATCCGGTCGGCCAGCCGCACACCCTCGACCGTCAGGTCCCACGCCTTCTGCAGGTCGGTGAAGAACTCGCCGACGGCAACCATCGCGAGGAACAGCGAGCGCAGCCGGTCGTCGCCCAGCTCGGTCGCCAGGTCGAGCCCGCGCCCGGCAGCGTCGTACCCGAACGGATCGACGGTGTCGGCGACGGTCGCGTACCCGTAGTACAAACGGGCCTGCAGCACCGTCCGGTCGTCCGGGGCGCGGTCGATCGCGCGCCGCAGGTAGCCGATGCCCTCGGTCCCGGTCGCCTGCAGGTTCCACAGCCAGCGGAGCGCCGCGGCGAGCCGGCGCCCGCGGTCCGGATCGTCGGCGGCCAGACCGTGTTCGAGCGCCGTACGGAAGTTCTCCCGGTCGGGCTCGATCAGCGTCCGCCAGGCGTCCCGATCGCTGTCCAGCAAGGGTTCCGCGTCCTCGGCGACCCGCAGGTAGTGGTCGAGGTGCCGATCGCGGACGTCGCCGGTCTGCCGGGCGGCGGCGTACTCGCGGATCGTCTCGAGCAGCCGGTACCGCCCGTCCTCCGCAACGACAAGCGATTTGTCGACAAGCCGCGCCAGGACACTCGGTACGGCGCCGCTCACCGCCGCCGCGGCCGCCAGCGTGAACCCGCCCGCGAACACGCCCAGCCGGCGGAACACCTGCCGGTCGTCCTCGTCCAGCAGGTCGTAGCTCCAGTCGATCGACGCCGCCAGCGTCCGCTGCCGCGCCGCGACTCCCCGCACGTTCTTCGTCAACAGCCCGAACCGGTCCTCCAGCCCGGCCTCGATCTGCGTCGGCGTCAACGTCCGGCCCCACGCGGCGGCGAGCTCCAGCGCCAGCGGGATCCCGTCCAGCCGTTCACAGATCGCCCGTACGGCGCGCTCGACCTCCGGCGCACCGGCGGGCGCGTCCGAGCGTTCGAGGAAGAGCGTCCGGGCTTCGTCGGGTGAGAGGGCGGGGACCCGCCAGACGGCCTCGCCCGGGAGATCGAGGGGTTCGCGGCTGGTGGCGAGGATCGTGAGTTCGGGACAACCGGTCTGCAGGGCCGTGACGAACTCGGCCACGCCGTCGACGATCTGCTCGCAGTTGTCCAGGCAGATCAGCGCCTGCCGGTGCCGCAACTGCCCGATCAGCAGGCGATCGCCCGGTTCGACGAGCAGGCCGACCGCGCCCGCCACCGCCTCCGGAATCTGGGCGCTGTCGGTCACCGCCGACAGGTCCACCCACCACACGCCGTCGGTCCACCGTTCCGCCAGCTGCGCGGCGGTCTGCGCGGCCAGGCGGGTCTTCCCGCTGCCGCCCGGGCCGGTCAGCGTCACGAGCCGACTCCCGGCCAGCTGCGTCCGGAGCGCGGCGACCTGCGTCGTACGGCCGACGAAGCTGGTGAACATCACCGGCAGGTTGTTCGGCACCAGGTCGAGCGACCGTAACGGCTCCGCGGTCGGCGTGAGCTCGAAGATCCGCTCGGCCGACCCCAGATCCTGCAACCGGTGGACGCCGAGATCGATGCCGCCGTCCACCATCGCCGCCGTGGTTGCGGTGAGCAACGTTTGACCGGGGTTGGCGATCGCCAGCAGTTGCTCGGCATGCCGGACCGCCGGTCCGGCCGCGATCCCTGTGTGCACGGCGATCCGGAGCAGCTCGCCCGCCGGCACCAGCGCGGCCGCCTCCCGAAGCGCCTCGGCGGCCTCGATCGCCTCGTCCGCGGACGCGTACACGAGCACCGGCCACCCGGCGTCCCGCCGTACCAGCTGCTCCCCCGGCAGTTCGGCGGCCAGACCCGCCAGCCGGGCGTACGCCGGTGCGCTGGCGGCACCGGCGTACGACGCGGTCAGTACTGTTACCCCACCCATGCGCGCCAGTCTGCCATCGGACTGTGTCGGGTCGCCGTTGTCGACTGTATACGTTACCCTCCGGAACCAGGGGGGTTCGAAAGAGTGAGGAGCCCTGATGACGGACACCGCACCCACCGACCACGGACACTTCGCGCTACCGACCAAGAACCTGCCCGCACCGCAGGTCCGCGACCTTCCCGAGCCGCCCGCGAACACCTGGAAGATCATCGGCCCCGGCATGGTCGGCGCCGGCGTCGGGCTGGCCTCCGGCGAGTTCATCCTCTGGCCGTACATCTCCAGCCAGGTCGGCCTGGTGTTCCTCTGGGGCGCCGTCGTCGGCGTGGTCGTCCAGTGGTTCCTGAACATGGAGATCGAGCGGTACACGCTGGCCACTGGTGAGACAGCGTTGACCGGCTTCAACCGGTACGGGAAGCACTGGGGCCTGTTCTTCGCGATCATGACGTACTTCGCGAACCTCTGGCCGGGCTGGGCGACCAGCTCCGCGAGCATGCTGACGTACCTGTTCGGCGGCGGCGACCCGCGCTGGATCGCGATCGTGATGCTGCTGGTGATCGGCGCGATCCTGACCTTCGCGCCGGTCGTCTACGTGATGCTGGAACGGCTGATCGCGGTGAAGATCGCGGCCGTCGCGCTGCTCGTCGTGCTCGCGCTGGTGTTCGCGATCCGCGGCAAGACGTACGGCGCGCTCGGCCACGCGGTGACGCAGCCGCAGTTCCCGGCCGAGCAGCTCGGGTTCGCGCTGGTGATGGGCGCGATCGCGTACGCCGGAGCCGGCGGCGGGCAGAACCTCGTGCAGAGCAACTGGATCCGCGACAAGGGCTTCGGGATGGGCGTGCACGTCCCGCGGCTGACGTCACCGGTGACCGGCGAGACCGAGGCCGACCCGAACGCCAACGGCTACACGTTCCCCACCGACGACGCGAACCTGGCCCGCTGGCGGCGCTGGTGGCGGTTCGCGAACATCGAACAGGCAGCGACGTTCGTGGCGATCACCGTGGTCACGATCGCGTTCACGTCGATGCTCGCGCACGCCACGCTGTTCGGGAATCCCGGCGTACAGAACAGCATCAGCTTCCTGAAGATCGAGGGTACGACGCTGCAGACGGTCGTCGGCGGCTGGTTCGGGTACCTGTTCTGGGCGGTCGGCGCGTTCTCGCTGTTCGCCGCGGCGGCCGGGATCGTCGACTACACGTCCCGGCTCGCCTCCGACATGATCAAGGCCCGGTACCTGCGGACGTCGAGGATCACCGAGTCCAAGCTCTACTTCTGGCTGGTCTGGGGCCTCGTTGCCTTCGGCATCATCGTGCTGCTGGCCGGCCTCACCCAGCCGCTGGTCCTGCTGGTCATCTCGGCCTGCACCGCCGGCACGATGATGTTCGTCTACTCCGGCCTGCTCTGGTGGATGAACTCCCGGGCCCTCCCCGACGCCATCCGCATCACCACGTCCCGCACCGCCGTACTCCTCTTCTCCTTCCTGGCCTTCGGTTTCCTGGCGGTCTTCACCGCCATCGACCAGGTCAAGAAGCTCTGAGGAACGCGACGACCGCCTCCTCGGCAGCAGTACGCCGTACCACCTGATCGCCACGCACTTTCCGATACACGTCGACGGCCGCCCGCAACGCCAGCAGGCAGTCGTCGGCGTCGGCGGTCGCGACCGTGGCACGCAACTCCGGCACCAGTTCAGGGGCAAGCATCTCGAGCCGCCGCACCCCGGCCGGACGCTCCGTCCGACCGAGCGTCGCCAAGGGCGCGATCGCGGACCCGCGCAGCGCACCAAGAGCTTCGATCGCCTCGAACAACTCGCCCCGCGCGATCTTCACCGCGGTGTAGTGCACCCAGACCCAGAACCGGTCCTCGATCCACTGCGCATCCGGCTGCGGCCAGGAGGCCTCGGAGTCCGCCCGCACCTTGTCCACGGTGTCGTCCCGCTGCCACAACACCACACCGTCCTCGACCCGCGTCCGCCACCCGTCCGGCGTCACGAACTTGAGGTCCACGTGCACCACCGGCGGCCCGTACAGTGCGATCAGCAGCCGCGGCTCACCGACATGCTCACCACTGAAGCTCGCCAGCAACGGCCCAACCCGCGCCGCAAACTCCGCGGCCTCGGCCAGACACGCCGGCTGCCCCTCCTCCGTACACACCAGCACCAGATCAAGATCCGAATACTCGTCACTAACGCCCGAGGCAACCGACCCGCCGGCCACCACCGCCAGCACCCGCGGATCCTTCACCGCCTCACCCAGCACGCCGTCCGCCACTCGCCGGAGATGCTCCGGAATCATGCTCACCAGTCCTCCCAGGATCAGGCCAGCAGACCACCATCCCACACCGGCCAGATCCCAGGCGAACGAATTACCGCCGCGGTAGGCCGAGGCGCCGACGAGCTCTCAAGAAGCTGTGAGCCCGTCGACCAATTTGCGGAGCTCCGGGACCTCCGGCGCTCCGTGACGAACAGCAAGTTCCAGCGCACGCTGCCACTCGGCACCGGCTGCGCGCGAACTGCCAGCCAGCTGTAACACGTCTCCCAAGTACTTGCGCACGCGCGCCTCGGCCTGCCAGTTCCCCTCGACCGTCTCAAGCGCGGACCGAAGGCACTCCTCTGCCGGTTCCAGTGCGCCCAGCCCGAGGTGGATCCGCCCAAGCTCCTCAAGCGCCTCGGCGATCGCGAACACATTGCCGAAGTCGACGGCAAACCGGTGGCACTCGGTTGCCCAGGCAAGCGCCTCCCGGAGCCGGCCGTCCTCGCGATAGGAGACGACCATCTGTTGCAGGTTGTAGTGCCGGACACTCGGATGAGCGTCCTTTCGCATCACCTCCAGAACACGCTCGAACTCGCGGTCCTGGTCGTCCCACCGTCCCTGCTTGCCGGCCACCCGCCCCAGCACGGCCCGCGCGTCGACCTCGCCTTCCTCGTCGCCCCGTCGCAGCGAAGCCTCCATGCCGATCTGGGCGGCCGCAACCGCCTCGTCGTACCGGCCCGCGTTCGTCAAGTAGTCCGCCAGGAACGTCTGGGAGTACGACCACTGCTCCTCGTACAGCCATGCCTCGGGAATGCTCAAAGAAAGGCGCATTTGTTCGACGGCTTCGTCGTACCTGCCCATGCTGTTGTAGTAGACCGACAGATCGAAGTGCAGGAACACGGCAGCAATCGGATCCTGGACGGTTTCCTCCGCCACCAGGCCTACGTGGCATAACGCCACCGCGTCCGAGTAGCGGCGTCTGCGAGTGAGATATGGCTTGATCCCGGTCGCGATCTTTGCGACGACGGAACGCTCAGCATTCGAACCTTGCGCTGCACGGTGGGCTGCGCCGATGATCTCCTCGATCTCCAGGTCGTACCAAGCTGACAACTCCGGGTAGGACAGTTCCTCGGCATCCGCTGTCCAGCTCTCGTCACTCCAGCTAGTCGTCAGCGGTCCCAGCCCGCGGAGCACTCGTCCTCGCCACACCATCGCCAGATAGAACCTCAGAACACGCCCCCGCGCGGCTGACAGGTCCGCTTCAGTAGTGAGCTCAGCCGTCGTGTCCCGGACATAACTGCGGATCAAGTCGTGCATGCGGTAACGGCGCGGAGACGGTGACTCGAGGAGGTGCAGGTCGACGAGACGTTCCAGCCGGTCCTCGGTCTCGGCGACCGGGCGGTCGAGAAGGCGGGCCGCGACCCGCACATCGAGTTCGTCTCCTTCGAACAGCCCGAGCAGCCGGAGTGTGCCGGCCTCGGCATCTGTCATCGCGGCCAAGGAGGCTTCGATACTTGCGCGTACGTCGAGATCACCGAGCGCCAACTCGTCGAGGCGGCGGCGGCTCGACTTCAGAAGCCGCGCGAAGTCCGCGACGCTCCATGACGGCTCCGCGGCGAGGCGGGCGCCCGCAATCCGCAGCGCCAGCGGTAGGCCGCCACACAGCCGTACGACGACTGCCGAGTGCAGCGGATCCGCGGCGATCCTGCCGTCGCCGACGATGTGGTCCAGCATCTTCACCGCATCGTTGCCCGGAAGCGTGTCGAGGGCGAGGTGGGCGGCGCCAGGCAGGCCAATCAGCGCTCGTCTGCTGGTGATCAGTACCGCACAAGTCGATGTCCCCGGCAACAAAGGCAATACCTGGGGCACACTCGCCGCATTGTCCAGGAAGACGAACAGACGACGCCCGGCCACTGCAGAGCGATACCGGGCCGCCAGTTCGTCGACACTCTCCGAACCCGTCACCTGCAGCCCGAGCGCGTCCATCAGCCGGCCGAGCGCTTCCGCCGCGGTCATCGGCGCGCCAGGCCCGAACCCGCGCAGGTTCACGTACAGCTGACCGTCCGTGAACTGATCTGCGAGGCGGTGCCCGACATGGATACCGAGTGCCGTCTTGCCGACACCACCCATGCCGGCGATCGCTGATACCACAACCACCCCTTGGCGGATCTCGGCCGCCCGGAACAACTTCTCTACCTGATCAACCTGCTCGTCGCGGCCGGCGAAGTCCTGCAGGTCGTCCGGCAGCTGTTCCGGAATCCCCTTCGATGCTTTGATCTTGGTGCCCGCCGCGACCAGTTCGGCGCGCTCGGCGTCCGTCAGGCCGAGACCGCTGGCAAGCAACGCCATCGTCTGCGGGCGTGGGTGCCGTCGGCGACCTGCCTCGAGGGTCTTGATCGCCTCGACGCTGACACCCGATGCCTCCGCCAGCTTTTCCTGGGACAAGCCGGCGGTCCGGCGGAAGGTCCGCAGTACGGCTCCGAACTCAGACACGGGGTCCGTAGGCCTCGGGGGCGCCGTTGGTGGTGGTGAAGAGGGAGTAGACGGAGGTGGTCGCGGTGAGGAACAGGCGGTTGCGTTTCGGGCCGCCCCAGGTGAGGTTGCTGACGGTTTCGGGGACCAGGAGTTTGCCGAGGAGGGTGCCGTCGGAGTGGTAGATGTGGACGCCGTCGGCGGCCGAGGCCCAGATCCGGCCCTGGGTGTCGAGGCGGATGCCGTCGAAGATGCCGTTGCCGCACTCGGCGAACAGGTCGCCGCCGGAGAGCCGGTCGCCGTCGACGGTGAAGACGCGGATCGTCGCCTCCTCGGAGTCGGTGATGTAGAGCAACGACTCGTCGAGCGAGAAGGCCAGGCCGTTCGGGCGGTTGAAGTCGTCGGCGACGCGGGTCAGTACGCCGTCCGGTGCGACCCGGTAGACGTGACAGCCACCGGTCTCGATCTCGCCCTTGTACCCCTCGTAGTCGGAGTCGATGCCGTACGCCGGGTCCGTGAACCAGACGGATCCGTCGCGCTTGACGACGACGTCGTTCGGGCTGTTCAGGCGCTTGCCGTCGTACTCGTGGGCGAGCACGGTGATGCCGCCGTGGTGCTCGGTGCGGGTCACGCGCCGGTTGCCGTGTTCGCAGCTGACCAGGCGGCCCTCGGTGTCGCGGGTGTGGCCGTTGGTGTTACCGGCCGGGTGCCGGAAGACCGACACCTGGTACGACGTCTCGTCCCAGCGCAGGATGCGGTCGTTCGGGATGTCGCTCCAGAGCAGGTACCGGCCGGCCGGTGAGTACACCGGGCCTTCAACCCAGCGCCCGCCGGTCCACAACCGCTCGAGCCGGCTGTCGCCGCGGATGCCCGCGAACCGGTCGTCCAGCTTCTCCCAGACCGCCGGGGCGGTGCCTGCCAACGGCTCGAGAATTCCGGTCATCTCGTCTCCTCCTGGTTGGACCTCTGGGACGGAAGGATATGCGTGGCGCCGCCGACGGGGGCTTCAGGTCCGGCGCCGTCCAAGTGACCGTGGAGACATCCTCTTGAAGCTTGACACCGTGCGTGAAGAGAAGGCGATCGAGAACCTCACCAGCAGGCTCACCTCGACCTTCGCCGACATCCATACTCCCGAAGACATCGAGACCGCGATCCGTACCGCCCGCGAGTCCTTCGCCGGCGACCCGGTCCGCGACTATGTACCGATCCTGATCGAACGAATGGTCAAGGAAGAGCTCACCCCCAGGCCCGAGGCCGCACCGGAGACCGACGGCGCCGCTCAGTGGACCAGACCTCCTTCCGGTACGGCGATTGCCGCCGCGGCCCCGCGCCGCCGGATCCCGATCGCCATCCCCGCCGCCGTCGCCGGCGTGCTCGTCCTCGCGACGGTCGCGACCGTGATCGTGGTCCGCAACGGGAACGACGCGCAGGCGAAGTCCGGGCTCGTCACCGTCAGCGGCGTGATCGGCTCCGAGAAGCGCGCGTACTTCGAGGACCCCGACGTCAAGGCAGCGCTCGCCAAGCACGGGTTCGAGGTGAAGGTCGACACCGCGGGGTCGCGGGAGATCGCCACCTCGGTCGACCTGAGCAAGTACGACTTCGCGTTCCCGTCCAGCAGTACGGCGGCCGAGCGGATCCTGCAGCCGACGGCCGGCCGCCCCGCCGTGAGCGGGAAGAAGTACTCGGTGTTCTCGTCGCCGATGGCGATCGCGACGTACCAGCCGATCGTCGACCTGCTGTCGGCCACCGGGATCGCCCGCAAGGTCAACGGCACCTGGTACTTCGACGTCCGCAAGTACGTCGACCTCGCGAAGGCGAACTGGCGCTGGACGAACATCCGCGGCAACACGACGTACCCGGTGAACAAGCGGATCCTGATCACCACCACCGACCCGCGCACCTCGAACTCGGCGGCGATGTTCCTGTCGATCGTCACGTACGTTGCCAACCACAACACTGTGGTCCAGAGCGCTGCGGACGAGCAGAAGGTGCTGCCGCTGGTCGCGCCGCTGTTCGTGAACCAGGGCTACACCGACAACTCCAGCGAGGGCCCGTTCGACGACTACCTGTCGCTCGGCATGGGCAAGTCGCCGATGGTGAACATCTACGAGGCGCAGTTCGTCGAGGCCGCGGTCGAGCACAAGCTCAAGCCGGGCATGGTGCTCATGTACCCGTCGCCGACCGTGCAGTCCAAGCACACGCTCGTCTCACTGAACGCGAACGGCGAGAAGCTCGGCGAACTGCTCTCGACCGACCCCGACCTGCAGCAACTCGCGGCCCGGCACGGTTTCCGGACCGCGGACGAGACCCAGTTCGCGAACGTCGTCAACCAGCGCAACATCCCGGTCGCGAGGGACGTCCTCGACGTCGCGGACACCCCGACGTACGACACCCTCGAACGACTCCTGGACGCGGTGTCGAAGTCCTACCGCTGAACGTTCGTCAGCCAGGACCACAGCGTCGTGGTCGCGGTGACGAACAACCGGTTGCCCTTCGGGCCGCCGAACGTCAGGTTGGACACGACATCCGGTAGCAGCAGCTTGCCGATCAGCGTGCCGTCCGGGTCGAAGCAGTGCACGCCCTCGTGCGTCGCCGCCCAGACCCGGCCGGTGCTGTCCAGCCGGATGCCGTCGAACATGCCCGCCGTACAGGGTGCGAACACCTCGCCGCCGGTCAGCTTGTCCCCGTCGACGTCGAAGCGGCGGATGTGCCTGCCCGGTGTGTCCACGACGTACAGTTGCGACTCGTCGCGGGAGAAGGCGAGACCGTTCGGCCGGATGAAGTCGTCCGCGACCACGGTCAGCGTGCCGTCCGGGTCGATCCGGTAGACGTGGCAGCCGTCGAGCTCCTGCGCGGCGGCGTACCCCTCGTAGTTCGACGTGATCCCGTACGGCGGGTCCGTGAACCAGATCGACCCGTCGCTGCGCTCGACCACGTCGTTCGGGCTGTTGAGCCGGCGACCCTCGAGGTGCGAGGCGAGGACGGTCAGACTGCCGTCGTACTCCGTCCGGACGACGCGACGGTCGCCCTGCGAGCAGCTGATCAGCCGTCCGGCGCGGTCGATCGTGTTGCCGTTCACGGAGCCGGACGGCTGCCGGAACACGCTGACCTGCCCGGACAGCTCGTCCCAGCGGAGCATCCGGTCGTTCGGGATGTCACTGAACACCAGGCAGCGCCAGGCAGCGGAGTACGCCGGTCCTTCGAGCCAGCGGCCGCCGTCGTAGAGGCATTCGAGGTACTCATCACCCGCGACGGTCCGGAAACGGTCGTCGAGAACCACCAGCTCGGCCCGGAGCCGCGGCGGCGCGGCGTTGATCGTGACTGTCATGCTCTGAATGTAGTCTGGCCATAGACCAGCTGAACAGAATGAGATTTGGTTTGTGACCCAGATGACCATAGATGATGTGGACCGCCGTCTGATCGCCGCATTGCAGGAGGACGCCGGCCAGTCGTACGCCGCGCTCGGCGAAACGGTCGGGCTGTCCGCCGGTTCGGCGCATGAACGGGTCCGGAAACTGAAGACCGCGGGCGTGATCCGGCGGACGACCGTCGACGTCGACCCGGCCGCGGTCGGCCTCGGCGTGCTGGCGTTCGTCCTGCTGGAATCCGGCGCCTGGATGGGCGACGAGCCGACGATGGTGGCGTTGCGGAAGATCCCGGCGGTCGAGGAGGCACACATCATCGCCGGTCCGGCGTCGGTGCTGGTGAAGGTGCGAACGGCAACCACCGAGGACCTGCAGGCGACCCTCCGCGCGCTCCACCAGGTGGACGGCGTGACCAGTACGCAGACAGTCGTGGTGCTGGAGACGTTCTTCGAGAAACGACCCAGCGTGGTGTGACCAACACCCTGCACCCCTGACGGCTGGTTGACCCTAGACTCGGGCCAGCCGAAGGGAGTCAGCTGTGTCCGACAGCAAGCAGATCACCAAGGTGCTGGTCGCGAACCGGGGCGAGATCGCCGTCCGGGTCGTCCGGGCCGCCGCCGACGCGGGGATCGCCAGCGTCGCCGTGTACGCCGACCAGGACCGGGACGCGCTGTTCGTCCGGCTCGCCGACGAGGCGTACGCGCTCGACGGGTCGACACCGGCCGACTCCTACCTGAACATCGGCAAGATCCTGGACGTCGCGGCCCGCTCCGGCGCGGACGCGGTCCACCCGGGCTACGGCTTCCTGGCCGAGAACGCCGACTTCGCGCAGGCCGTCCTGGACGCGGGCCTGATCTGGATCGGCCCGCCGCCGTCGGCGATCGACTCGCTCGGCGACAAGGTCAAGGCCCGGCACATCGCGGAACGGGTCGGCGCCCCGCAGGTCCCCGGTACGCCGGACCCGGTCGCGGACGCGTCCGAAGTGGTCGCGTTCGCGGAGCAGTACGGCCTGCCGATCGCGATCAAGGCGGCGTACGGCGGTGGCGGCCGCGGGATGAAGGTCGCGCGGACCATGGAGGAGATCCCGGAGCTGTTCGAGTCCGCGACCCGGGAGGCCGTGAGCGCCTTCGGGCGCGGCGAGTGCTTCGTCGAGCGGTACCTGGACAAGCCGCGGCACGTCGAGACGCAGTGCCTGGCCGATGCCCACGGCAACGTTGTGGTGGTGTCGACGCGGGACTGCTCGCTGCAGCGCCGGTACCAGAAGCTGGTCGAGGAGGCGCCGGCTCCCTTCCTGTCGGACGAGCAGCTTTCGCTGCTGTACTCGTCCTCGAAGAAGATCCTGCGCGAGGCCGGGTACGTCGGCGCCGGGACGTGCGAGTTCCTGGTCGGGCAGGACGGGCTGATCTCGTTCCTCGAGGTGAACACCCGCCTGCAGGTCGAGCACCCGGTCTCCGAGGAGGTCACCGGGCTGGACCTGGTCCGGGAGATGTTCCGGATCGCTCAGGGCGAGGCCTTGGGGTACGACGACCCGGTTGTGTCGGGGCATTCGATCGAGTTCCGGATCAATGCCGAGGACGGCGGGCGCGGGTTCCTCCCGGCCCCGGGGACGTTGCTGCGCTGGCATGCACCGTCGGGTCCCGGCGTACGGCTGGACGGCGGGTACGACCAGGGCGAGACCGTGCCGGGCGCGTTCGACTCGCTGGTCGCGAAGCTGATCGTCACCGGACGGGACCGGACGCAGGCGCTGGAGCGCTCGCGGCGGGCGCTGCGCGAATTCGTCGTCGAGGGCATGCCGACGGTGATCCCGTTCCACGCCTCGGTGGTGTCCGATCCGGCGTTCGTCGGTACGGACGGATTCCAGGTGCACACGCGGTGGATCGAGACCGAGTACGACAACCAGCTCACGCCGTACGACGGCCCGACCGCCGAGGCCCCCGAGGACACCGAGCGGGAGAAGGTCACGGTCGAGGTCGGCGGCAAGCGGATCGAGGTCGTGCTACCGGGCGGCCTGGGCGGGATCGCCCCCGCGGCCGGCGCGGCCGGCAAGAAGAAGCCGACCCGTCGCGCGGGCGGCACGAAGAGCTCCGCGGCGTCGGGTGACTCGCTGACGTCGCCGATGCAAGGCACCATCGTCAAGATCGCCGTCGAGGAGGGCGCCACCGTCGCCGAGGGCGACCTGATCGTGGTCCTCGAGGCGATGAAGATGGAGCAGCCACTGAACGCCCACAAATCCGGCACCATCACCGGCCTGACCGCCGAGGTAGGCGCCACGGTCGCAGCCGGCGCCACCATCTGCGAAATCAAGGACTGACCCCCAGGACGCCGCCGGCAACGGCTCTGGTGACGCTGTGGGTGACGCGCGCGGATGACGCCGTGGATGACGCGCGTGGATGACGCGCGTGGATGACGCCGTGGGTGACGCCGCCGGTGCTGCTGCGTCCAGTCCGGTGCCGGGATCGACGCGGTCGCGTTCGACTGTGAGGATCCGGACGGGCTCGGCCAGTTCTGGGCAGGCGCCGCTCGGCGCTGACCTGCGCCCAACCGACGACGGCGTCACCGCCTGACGGCCCGGCAGCGGCGTCGCCTTTCACCTCGTAAGGATGAGCAGTAACGCCGAGTCCGACCAACTCGATAACGCTGGCGGGGGGAGATATGGGCGAGGGGGACAAGCCGGACGGCTCCTGGGAGTTCGGCAGAGGGCTGACCGCCGTCGGCGCCATCGGTGGCGTTTTGTTCTAGCTGGACGTCGACCAACAGCCGCTGAGCGATACCGGGTGGCTTGGGCTGGCGTTCATCGGCTGCCTGCTGACCGTTGTCGGCGCGGTGTTCACGCTGCGCGGCGTCGTCGGGACACTCAGGACTTTGGCGGAAGGTGCTTGACCTGGGGGCAGCGGGTAGCGGGTAGTTGCCGAGTCGTTCGGCGCGGTGTCGCCTTCGCGATCAGCACAAGGACCGTGGACAGACCAGTCTGCCGTCCGCTGGGGCTCAGGTCAGATGGTGATGAAGGCCGGCGGATCGGTAGCGGGGGTGGTCGGCGCGTGCTCGCCCCAGACCGCGAAGCGAGCCGCGGCGGTCAGGGTCGCGTCGTCGGCCTTCCAGCGGCTGGTCCGGGCGGCGGGCACGGGTGTAGTGCCGCAGGGGTCGTCTGGCGGCTGATTGGGTCCGGCCTGTCGGGGTCTGCTGTCGGGTGTGGTGTCGGGTGTGGTGTCGGGTGTGGTGTCGGGTGTGGTGTCGGGTGTGGTGTCGGGTGTGGTGTCGGGTGTGGTGTCGGGTGTGGTGTCGGGTGTGGTGTCGGGTGTGGTGTCGGGTGTGGTGTCGGGTGTGCAGTCGGGGTACTTAGGCGAGGCGGCCACCGCACCTGGTGGCTCGGGTGCGGGCGGGATGCCGCCGGATGGCTGATCAGCTCGGACGGTGGTTGCAGCGGCTGGCCGGGTCGAGCGGGCATCGGTACGTCGCGCGGGATAGTCGCCCGTAGGTTGGGCAGAGTCGACCTCTGCGGGTCGCGCAAGGAAGTCGCCCGTAGGTTGGGCAGGCTCCGCCTCTGCAGCTCGCGGTGGGTATGTGGCCGCGGGTCGGATGTGTGCGGCGGCTGGTTGGGCTGAGCCTGTCGCTGCGGGTTGGGTGAGGTGAGGGCCTGGTGGCTGGACGGCGCACACAACGGTGGGGTCGGCCCAGGCTGGGCGGGCTACCTGGACCTTGCCGTCGGTGATGGTGATGCGCCAGCGGCCGTTGTGCAGGTCTACGTGGTGACGGCGGCACAGCAACGCCAGGTTGTTGAGGGCGGTGGGTCCGCCGTCCAGCCACGAGGTCAAATGGTGGGCGTCGCACATCACCGGCGGCGCCGCACACACCACACACCTCCGGTCCCGGGCCACCAGCGCGTGCCGGATGTGCCTGGTGACCAGGCGCTCACGGCGCCCGACGTCCAGCGGTTCGGACTTCGACCCGAGCACCAGCGGGATCACGTTCGCATCGCACGCCAGGCGCCGGATGGTGGCCGCGGACAGGTCGTCGCCATACACGGTCTGGCCGGTCGCGTGCGCGGTCGCCGACCTCAGGTCGTCCAGGTCGATCGTCACGGTGATGTTCGCCTTCGCGCCGTGGCCCGCGGTGTCGGTGTCCCACGCGTTCGACGCGACCGTCAACGCGGCGGTCAGGGCGTCGGCCTGGCGCTTGTCGCGAGGGCGCGGGTCATGCTCACCGTCGACGGTCTTGTGCGGGCGGGCACCAGCGTGCACGATCGCGCGGAGGAGTTCGGCGTTCTCGTTGGCGAGGTAGCCGCGGATCTTCACGCCGTTCTCGGCGGTGCTCAGGGTGAGGGATTCGCGGGCGTAGGCTTTGTGCTCGTCGGGTTCGGGGCCGTCGGCGTCGATCCGGTCGCACAGGTGCTTGGCCGCGGCCCGCAGCTCTTGCGGGGTGTGGGTGGGGACGAGCCCGACCAGTTGCTGCTCGGTGACGTCGAGGGTTTCGACCGGGACCCGGTCACGGACGCGTTCGAGTTCGGTGATGATCGCGGCCGCGTGGCCGGTCTGCAGCTGGTGAACCGTGCCGTCGGCCGACACGACACCGTCGGCGAGGGCGGTGTCCACGGCCTGGTACTTGGGCAGGGCGCGGGCCACGCGGACGTCGCGCGAGACCTCGGCACGGTCGCGGCGGTGGCGGACGGTGAGGAGTTCGACGGTGTCGCGGGCGCCGACTTCCTCGGGCACGCCGTCGGCCTCGCAGCGGGCGATGAGTTGCAACTCGACGGATCGCAGGCGGACGATCTCGGCACGGACCTCGTCCAGGGCAGGCAGCACCTCATGGTTGCCGATAGCAACCACTGTCCGTCCGCCGAGAATGCCCATGAACAGACTCTAGCTGGCGGGTCCGACAGATTTCAAAGCCTGGAAGCCCTTATTTTTAAGGGAATTTGTTATCCACAGATTTGCGGCCAGCTGTCGGTTGTGGTCGTCGGTCGGCTGTGGAAATCTCTGGTTGAGCAGCGCGGCTTCACGGAATCTCTGGCTCTCGGGCCAGAGGCCGGAGGCGGGTCTCCGATGCCAGGAGCTCTCACCCCGCTCGTCCAGAAGACCTCTACCCTGTCTCGACACCAGCACGCTAACGGGCACTACACCCTCAGCTGCGAAGCCGGCAATGGCCGCGACCTACCGCGAGTCGTTCGACGCCGTGTGGGACCAAGCCACCCCGCTAGCGTGAGTAGCATGGTACGCACCGACTATTACGACGACCCCGGCGCGCCAGAGCCGAACTCGCTGGTCTTTGCAGCATCCGCGGTCATCACCGACGACGACGGACGGGTTCTCCTGATCCGTCGAGCCGATTCCGACAACTGGGCCCTGCTCGGTGGCGCACTCGATCCCGGAGAGTCCATCAGCGACTGCGCCGTGCGCGAGGTTCGCGAGCAGACCGGACTCGATGTTGAGGTCACCGGAATGGTCGGCACCTACACCGATCCACGCCACGTCATCGCATACTCCGATGGTGAGGTCAGACAGCAGTTCAACGTCTGCCTCACTGCACGCACCGTCGGCGGATCGCTCATGCGCTCAGACGAGTCCACCGACATCGATTACATCGATCCAGCTCGGTTGAATGCTTTGCGGATCCACCCCACGCACCTCCTGCGGCTGACGCACTTCCTCGACTCCAGCCGCAGCCAGCCGTATCTCGGCTGAGTCCCCCACGCTGGCTCGGCCCGCGTCTTCGTGCCCTTCCTCGGCCCGCTCCGCAGCACGTCAACGGCCGCGCAGCACGCGGGAGAGCAGTCCTCCGCACAACGACCGCCGGGCGTCGGACGCCCGCTGACGGTCCACTGCAGGCTTGAAACAGCCGCCGCGATACGGCGACCTTTCCACCCACACCACGCACCACGCTCCCCGCGCCGGCACCCCCGCCCGGCAACCACCCGACGCGCACCCGCCTAAGGCGGCAAAAGGCAGCCGCCGCGAAGCGGTGACCTTTCCACAACCGTCCCCGCGCCGGGGCGTCCGCTCCGCACCACCCCACGCGCACCCGCCGAAGGCGCAACAGACAGTCGCCGCGAAGCGGCGACCTTTCCACCCGTGCCAGGTAACACCCGTACCCGCGCCGGGGCGCCCACTCCGCACCACCCCGAGCGCACCCCCCGAAGGCGGCAACAGACAGTCGCCGCGAAGCGGCGACCCTTCCACCCACACCACACACCACGCTCCTCGCGCCGGCACCCCCGCCCGGCAACCACCCGCGCACCCGCCGAAGGCGGCAACGGACAGCCGCCGCGAAGCGGTGGCCTTTCCAGCCGTGCTGGGTAACACCTGTACCCGCGCCGGGGCGTCCATTCCGCACCACCCCACGCGCAGCCGCCGGAGGCGGTGACGGGCGGCCGGCGCGAAGGGTGTCCGTTTGCGGTGTTCTTTCACCTTCGGCGTGGCATAGTGCGCTGGTTGGGTTGGACGTGAGGAGCGGGGTATGTGGCGGGATCGGGCTCGGTACTGGTTCGACAGCACGATGTCGCGGGGTACGCCGGCGTTGATCGCCTGGCTGGGGTTTGCCTCGGCGGTGCTGGTGCTGGTGATGTCGTTGCTGGTGATCTGGCTGGTGCCCAGGGATGTCGTCCAGCACGGGGGCTGGGCGGACATGTTCTGGGTGACGCTGATGCGGGCGATCGACACGGGTACGGTCGCCGGCGACAGCGGGAGTCCGTTGTTCCTGTTCTTGATGCTGCTGATCACGATCGGCGGGATCTTCGTGGTGAGTGCGTTCATCGGAGTCATCACGACAGGGCTGGACGGGAAGATCGAGGATCTGCGGAAGGGGCGGTCGCGGGTTGTCGAGCGGGGGCACACGGTGGTGCTCGGGTGGTCGGAGCAGGTGTTCACGGTGGTCGCCGAGCTGGTGCAGGCGAACCAGGACCAGCGCCGTACCTGTGTCGCGATCCTCGCCGACAAGGACAAGGTGGAGATGGAGGACGAGCTGCGCGCCCGGATCGGTGATCACGGGAAGACCGTGGTGGTGTGCCGGACCGGGAATCCATTGCGGCCGGCCGATCTCGACCTGGTGAACCTGTCGGCGGCCAGTTCGGTGATGGTGTTGCCGCCGGCGACCGAGGACGCGGACATCCAGGTGATCAAGATCCTGCTCGCGCTCGGTGAGCGGGCCCGGAAGGCCGACGGGCCGCATGTGGTGGCGGCGTTGCGAGAGTCGGACAACCTGGCGGCGGCGCAGCTCGCCGGTGGGCCGCGGGCGGAGCTGATCGGCGGGGACGATCTCGCCGTACGGCTGATCGTGCAGGCGCACCGGCAGTCCGGGTTGTCGGCGGTGTGCATGGAGTTGCTGTCGTTCAGCGGCAACGAGTTCTACCTGCGCGGCGATCCGGCCGCGGTGGGGCAGCCGTTCGGGGAGGTCAGCCGGACGTACGACCGTGGCGTCCTGGTGGGCATCCGGTACGTCGACGGGCGGGTCGTGCTGAACCCGTCCGTCGACACCGTCGTCGCGGCCGGCGACGAGCTGATCCTGCTCGCCGAGGACGAGGCGCTGATCCGCCGCTCCACCACCCCGGCACGGATCGTCGAGGACGCGATCGCGGTGTGCACCGAGCCCGAGCCGTGCCCGGCCCGGACCCTGATGATCGGCTGGAACAAGCGCGCCCCGAAGATCCTCGACCTGCTCGACGACTTCGCCACCGGCGGCTCGCACCTGCAGATCGCCGGCGCCGACGAGCCCCGGCCCGCGACGTACCAGAACCTGACCATCGGTACGACGACCTGCGACCCGACGAACCGCGCCGCCCTGGAGGCGCTGGACGTCAGCAGCTACCAGCACGTGATCATCCTGGCCGGGGACAACCTCGACGAGCAGCAGGCGGACGCCCGTACGTTGCTGACCCTGCTGCACATCCGGGACCTCGAGCAGCGGCTGAACGCGCCGTACTCGATCGTCAGCGAGATCAACGACGACGCGAACCGGGAGATCGCGCAGGTCACCGAGGCCGATGACTTCGTGGTCAGCGAGAAGCTGATCAGCCTGCTGCTCACCCAGCTCAGCCAGAACCTGCACCTCGCCGAGATCTTCACCGAGCTGCTCGGGCCGGAGGGCGCGGAGATCTACCTGAAGCCGGCCGCGGACTACGTCGTACCGGGCACCGCGGCGACCTTCGCGACCGTCGCGGAGGCTGCCCGCCGGCGGGGCGAGACCGCGATCGGGTACCGGGTCGCGAGCGGGTTCCACCGGGCGCCGCGGTACGGCGTCACACTGAACCCGCCGCGGGACGCCGAGCTGACGCTGACAGCTAACGATCGGGTAATCGTGCTCGCAGACCTCGGATTGACAGACAGTTCTCAGGTTGACGCTGTAGGTTCCGTCCAGGCATCCGGTTGAGGAGGGTTACTGCATGTCCAAGAAGACCCACCAGCAGCAGCTGGCGGCGCGCAAGGCCAAGCGACAGGAAGAGCGGGCCGCGGAGCACCGGCGGCAGCGCCGGAACCTCGCGGTCACCGTGGCGTCGGTCGTGACGGTGGTCGTGGTCGTCGTCGGGGCGTTCGTGGTCTTCGGCGGCGGTGACGAGAAACCGGCGGCCGCCCCGTCGGTGGCCGCGGAGAACAAACCCGCCAGTATCCCGACCGCGATGTTCCCGGCCCCGAAGCGGGCGACGCCGCTGGCCGCCGAGGTGAACTGCACGTACAAGAAGAGCGCCGAGCCGGCCGCGAAGAAGGTGAACCTGCCGGCCGACGGCAAGACGAAGGCGTCCGGTACGTCGAAGGTCAGCCTGGACACGTCGATCGGCGACCTGCAGCTGACCCTGGACAGCGCGCTCGCGCCGTGTGCGGTGAAGAACTTCTTGAGCCTGGTCGGGCAGAAGTATTTCGACAACACCAAGTGCCACCGGCTGACCGTCGGCGAAGGGCTACAGGTGCTGCAGTGTGGCGACCCGACCGGTACTGGCTCCGGCGGGCCTGGGTACAGCTTCGCGGACGAGGTCTACCCGACGCTGAAGTACGGCCGCGGGATGCTGGCGATGGCGAACTCCGGGCCGAACACGAACGGCAGCCAGTTCTTCATCGTGTACGGCGACGCCTCCGGGCTGACCGCGCAGTACACGGCGTTCGGGACGATCGACGAGCCGAGCCTGAAGCTGATCGACAAGGTCGCGGAGGCCGGCGTCACGCCCCAGAACAGCCCGCAGGACGGGACGCCGGTCACTCCGGTCGACATCAAGACCGCGACAGCTGCTGCCTAGGCGAGCAGGCCGTAGCGGGACCGGGGCCACGCCAGGAGGGCGTGGACCTGGGTGATACCGGACTGCTGCAGGAGCTCCACCGTGCCCTCGCGGAACTTGTACAGGTTGGTCGCGGGGTCACGGGTGGTGTTCCAGTTGTAGTCGGCGTACGACTGCATCGCCTCGCGGTAGCGCGGATCCGGGCTGACCGAGTCCAGGATCAGCAGGTTCTTGAACCAGATCGAGTTGAACGCGGCGCCTTGTTTGGCGAGCATCTCGGGCGTGTTGTAGAACGCCAGCGACGCGCTCGCGACCGACTTCGCCTCCCGCAGGTACCGGGCGTCACCCGTTGCCTTGAACAACAGCACCCCGGCGCCGAGCATCACGCCCTGGTTGTAGCTCCACTGCGTCTTCTCGACGTTCCCGGCCAGGTCGATGTGGTCCCAGTAGAGACCGTTCGGCGCCAGCATGCAGGTCTGCGCCCACTGGTACATCTTCTTGGCCCACGTCAGGTACGACGCGTCGTGGGTCAGCAGGTACAGGTGCGCGCCGAGCTCCGCACCTGGGCCGTTCGACACCGTGTTGCGGTCGTGGCTCCACGGCGCCTGGGTCCAGTACACGCCGCCCGCGCACGGGTGCGACGGGTCCGTGTCCCAGCCGTGCACGACCAGCGCGAAGATGTCCTTGGCACGCGCGAGCGCGGCAGCGTCGCCGGTCCGCTTGTACCGCTGGATCATGTTCAGGCCGATCCACTCGTTGTCGTCGTAGAACTTGTCGCCGCCCTGCCCGTTCGGCGGCCGGACGTACGAGTCGTAACCGGTCGGCGTGGTTCCCGAGTTCCAGTAGAACCCGTACGCCGCGACCCGGCGGTCCGCCTCCGCGGAACCTGCCCGGCCCGCGCCGGGCACCCCGGCCAGGTCCTCGGCCGCGATCGCCGCCTGCGAGTACGGCCAGACGTACGAGTACGCGTTGGACTGGGTGTTCGGGTACTCCTCGAGGAGCAGCCCGCGGCCGGCGTCGAAGTACGTGTTGATGGCGTCGTACGACGCCCTGGCCCGCGCCGCCGCGACGGGGTCGGTGCCGAGCGCGTCCCCGGCACTGGCCGTGGACATGTTCAGCGCTCCGAGGGTCGCGACCGCGAGCATTCCCGCGGCGAGACGTGTTGATATACCAAGCTTTCTGCGCATCGACCTGCTCCTCCTGGGCGGTGGTTGACAGCGATGTCACGTTCTAACCGGCGCATGGAGGGCCCGTCAATGGTTCAGCCACCGGCTCTTCGGCGGCTCTAGTTGGCATATCAAGTCAGCGGGCCGGGAAGCTGATCCAGGACGAGCGCAGGTGCAGCCCGATCCGGACCTGGTCGGCGGTCAGCACCCGGGACCCGCGCGACCCGACCGCCTGCACGGTGAGCGCCCGCCCGCCGCCCGGGCCGACCCCGGTCCGCTTCAGCACCCGGACGTACCGGATCGACCCGACGTCGAAGACCGCCTGCATCTCACCGGCGGTCCGGGTCACCCGCCAGGTGACGTTCGGGTTCCCGTTCCGCGGGTAGGCGTCCCAGCCGTCCACCTTGGTCAGCTGGTACGGCGCGTCGCCGGCCGCCGTCGCCCCGCCGTTCGACGAGGAGAACTCCGCGATGATCGGCCTGCCGCCGTACAGCCGGATCTGCCCGGCGGTGGCGGCGATCGCGTTGTTCGTCGACGTCACCTCGTCGTCGTACCCGCCGTACACCTGGCAGGAGATGGTGTCGCACAGGTCGTACGCCCTCGCCGTCGCGCGGCTCCGGTGGTACACCGAATAGGTGCGTGCGGCAACGGCCTGGGCCTGGAGCGCGGCCGGCCGCCAGCTGGTCACGGCTTCCCGCGGTACGACGCCGCGCAGGTAGTACTCGAGTGGCAGCACGTTCACGGTGTCGAGGTGCGCCCCGGACACGTCGACCGCCCGCAGCGCGCCGCGGTACCGGCGTACCGCGCCGCTCGGCAGCACCAGCCCGATCACCGCGGCACCCTCGAACTGCGCCATCCCGGTGAACGTCTTGTACAGCGTCCATTTCTTGGTCGTCGCGTTGTACGAGCTGAGCGTGGTGCCGTGCTCGCCGTTCGGGTCGATCGACCACTGGTTGATCGTGGATGCCTTCGGCAACGGATAGACCTTGCCGGTGGCGAACGAGCGGACCGCGAGCCCGTTCACCACGCCGACCCGGACACCGTCGGTGGTGTCGGCGCTGATCAGCACCCTGATGCTGCCGGTCGCCTTCCCGGTGGTCGTCCCCGGGTAGTAGAAGTCGAGGATCTGTTTCACCGACTTCCCGGCCAGCGCGGCCCCCTGGGCGCCGTACTGCGACAGCCCGCGCCCGTGCCCGAACCCGCGTCCCGTGATCGCGGTGTCCGGTACGGCGGCCGGTGTGATCTCGCGGGCGTGTGCGGTCGTGCTCACCAGTGTCGACGACAGCACGACCGCCGCGATCACCCGTTTTCTCATAGATCCCTCCCGTAGACGACCTGCACCTGCCGGACGCGGCGGTCCCAGACCAGCCAGCCGCGCTGGAACTTCTGCCGGACCCCGCGGTGCACCTGGTACGCGTCGGTGATCGGCAGCCCGAGCCGCGCGCTCCCCGCGCCGAGCAACCGGTACCGGGTACGGAACGCGCCGGCGGTCGAATGCGGGCCGGTGGCAACGGAGTAGAAGACGTCCCGGGTGGCGAAGTACGTCGCCCGCCCGGTCCGCGTCGGGTGCTCGCCCCAGAACGGCTGCCCGATGTTCCGGAAACCCAGCTTCCTTGCGTACAGATAGATCGGGGTCGCGAAACTGCCGCCCATCAAGGCGTTCACGCGCTGCCGCAACCAGGGAAGCTGCTTGTACAGCTCGGTCCCCGGACAGTCCGTCGCCTTCGTGTCCCGGTGCCCGGAGACCGTGTGCAGACTCTTCCCGTCGAGCCGGATCGTTGCCGAGGGCGACCGGTAGTTGGCGTCCAGCTTCCAGGCGAGCACCCGCGCGGTCGCCTCGAGCATCGCCGCCGGCGGGGTGGTCTTGTCGTAGTTCCCGATCACCGCGACCCCGAACGAGTTCGCGTTGTACGACGCGGTGTGCGCGCCGAGCACCGGCAGTTGCGCCCCGCCCGCGCGCCCCTCGAAGATCCGGCCGAACCGGTCGACGAGGAAGTTGTACCCGAGGTCGCACCAGCCGCGGCTCTTCACGTGGTACGCGTACATCGCCCGCACCATCCCCGCGACGTCGGTCCGGCTGTAGTCGTTGCGGTCCGCGGTGTGGTGCACGAACGCCCCCAGCACCGTCGTCGTGTACTTCGGCCGCGCGCACGATGCCCCGTTGTAGGTCCGCAGCCGCTCGTCGGCGCCCCACCGGCGCCGGCTGACCATCAACGGCATCGGGTACGGCGACGCACTGGATGTAGGGCCGACGCCAGGTTCATCGGCGTCCGTGCTCAGGACGCCCGGTTGGATCAACACGACCTTCGCACCGGAAACCGGCGTACCGGAAGCACTGATCGCACTGGCCTGGACGCCGGTGGCATTTCCTACCCATAACGGTTCGGTGCCCGCGCGCTGAATTCCTTCGGTATCCAATGGATCGGGCCCGTGGTCGTCCTCGACCGGTAACGATTGCCAATCGGTCCATTTCCCGTTCTGCTGCACCCGGACCTTCGCGGTCACGTTCCGCACACCTTCCGGCCAGGTGATGCCGACCGTTCCGTACGGCGCGGTGCGGGCCTGGACGGAGGGTCCGTCAAGGGAAATCTCCTGGTAGGAGGGGTCGTCGGGGGGTTGCAGCGGGACCAGTGCGGACGCGGTCAGCACGAGCGGGAGCAGTCGCGCGGTCTTGCCCATAGGCGGCCTTCCGGCGGGGTCGGGACAGACGCTGGGCGGCGCGCTCCTCGATTATGCGTCGCCGGTGACCGCTTTCCCGGGATTGCGTCACCCTGCGTGGCGGCCGCCGCCTTGAGGCATTCGATAGGGTTGGCGGAAAGGACCCCCGAGAGAGGCCCGTCATGGAATTCATCCTGATCATCGCGGTCGTGGTGATCGCGGGGCTGGCGTACAACTCCTACCGCCGGACCCAGCTGCAGAACAAGAAGCAGCACGAGATCACCGCCGCCGAGCTCGACGCGGTCAAGCGGACCGCCGACGAGGACATCACCCGCTTCGGCGAGGAACTGCAGGACCTCGACCTGGAGATGGTCGGCAAGGACCTCGGTGACGGCGCGCGGCAGGACTACCAGCGCGCCCTGGACTCCTACGAGTCCGCCAAGCAGGCGGTCGGTCAGGTGACCCAGGCCGACCAGATCAAGCACGTGATCGAGATCCTCGAGGACGGCCGGTACGCCGCCGCGTGCGTGAAGGCCCGGGTGAACGGCGAGCCGCTGCCGCAGCGCCGCCCCGCCTGCTTCTTCAACCCGCAGCACGGCCCGTCGGTCGTCGACGTGATGTGGTCGCCGCCGGGCGGCGCCCCGCGCGAGGTGCCGGCCTGTGCGGCCGACGCGGAGCGGGTCCGGGCCGGCGCCGAGCCGGACGTCCGCAAGGTCATGGTCGGCCCGCAGCGGGTTCCCTACTGGGAGGCCGGCCCGGCGTACTCGCCGTACGCACAAGGCCTGTTCGGCGGCGTCGGCGGCGTACTCACCGGCATGTTCATCGGCACCGCGCTCGGTGGCATGTTCTCGGGCGGCGGGTACGGCGACTACGCGGCCGGCTACCAGGACGGCATGGCCGACGGCGACAACGGGGACAACGGCGGTGACAACGGCGACTTCGGCGACGGAGGCGGCGACGGCGGGGACGGCGGCGGCTTCGACTTCGGCGACTTCGGCGGCGGAGACTTCGGCGGCGACTTCTAGGACACACCAGGGCCCCGGTGACCGGACGGTCACCGGGGCCCTGTCATGCACTCATTCGCCGAACAGCGGCGGGTTGCCCTCGGCGGTGTTCAGGAAGTAGACCGAGTCCTTGAAGGAGCCGGGGATCTTGCCCAGGCCGCGGATCACGGTCGCCGCACCGTTGGCGTGCCCAACGGCATACAGGTAGGCCGACCCGCTGTCCTTGTCGACCGCGGCGAGCAGGGTGCTCTGGGTCCCGCACTTCTCCGCGACCAGGTACTCGAAGCCCTGCCAGGTCGAGGTCCGGACCTTCTTCACGATCGGCGCCTGCTTGATGTTCGCCGGCACGTGGATCGTGTACAGCGCACCCCCGTAGGTGTTGGCCAGGAAGGTGTCGTACGTCGCGGTCTCGCTGATCAGCGTCATCGTCTTGACCGCCGAGTAGCCGGTGTACCGCGAGGACAGCTTGTGGTCGGCGTCGTACCGGTAGAGCACGCCGTCGCCGCGCAGCTTGTACGAAGCGCCGCGCACGGTCCTGCCGCCGTAGAAGGTGTCGTCGATCGCCTTGTATCCGTTGTACCCGCCACCGGCCGCCTTGACCGAGGTGAACGGCTTGCCGGTCGAGTCAATCCCGTACGCGCCGTGGTACAGCGTCGAGTTCAGGATCGCGTCGCCGTACCAGGAGGCCTCGCCGGCGATGCCGATCGTCTCGGTCCAGGTGGACATCACCTTCGCGGATCCGGCCGGGAACAGGTGCGGCCCGGTCGACCGCTTGGCGGTGATCGGCGAGCCCGCGGTGACGTCGGTGTTCGCCAGGTCGCCGCCGGACGTGACCGAGCCCAGCCAGAGCCGGCAGGCCGCGGTCGCGCCGGTGGCCGTGGTGGTCGACGCCGTGGCCGCGGTCGCCGGACCGGCGGACGCGACGGCGGCGCCGCCGAGCAGGAAGGCCGAAGCCGCCGCGGCGGCTGTGCGCTTGAATCTCATCAGGGACTTACTCTCCGTTTCGGTTGGGGGCGTCGTCGAGCACCCAGCGAGCGATCACCGGGTCCTTGTAGGTGCCGGGGACCTTCCCCAGGCCTTTGATGACGACGGCGCCGTGGCTGACCGCGTAGAGGTACGCGGTGCCGGTGTCCTTGTCGATTGCGGTCAGGAGGGTGCTCTGGGTGCCGCAGCGCTCGGCGACGAGCGTCTCGAAGCCCTGCCAGGTCGAGCTCCGGATCTTCTTCACCGTCGGCTGCAGCCGGGTGTCGGCCGGGATGTGGATCGTGTAGAGCGCACCGCCGCGGGTGGTGGCCAGGAACGTGTCGTACGTCTTGGTCTCGCTGATCAGCGTCATCGCCTTCACGGACCCGAAACCGGGGTACTGGCGGACGTTCTTCCAGCTCGTCCAGCGGAACAGCACGCCGTCGTTGCGCAGCCCGTACCGCGCGATCCGGGTCGCCGGCGAGCCGTACGTCGCCTGCTCGAACATCGTGAACCGGTCCCACCCGCCGCCGACCGGGTTCGGGTACTCGTACAGCTCCCCGGTCATCTCGTCGTACCCCCAGGACACCTGGTAGAGCCGGGAGCCCATCACGACGAAGCCGTCGTTCGAGCCGGAGTCCCAGCGCCAGCTCGAGGTGAGCCGGACGGCGCCGGGCGTGAACAGGTGCGGGCCCGCGACGGTCTTCGCGGTCGGCGGGTTCGTGGCGGTGATCGTGATGTTCGGCGCGTCGCCGCGGCTCGTCACCGGTTCGAGCTGGACCTTGCATGTGGGCGTCGGAGCGGAGGTCGGGGCGGCGTGCGCCGGGACGGTCGCGAAGGCGCCGAGCAGCACGGCGGTCGCGGCGGTGGCGCGTTTCAGGCTCTTCACAACCTGCACGATGCGGTCTCGACCGGAAAAGTTACCCGCAACTTTCCCGGCGCCGGTGGTATCGAGGTGAGCGAGACACCTTTCCGGAAAGGACCTGTCCGACATGAGCCTGACCCGAACCTCCGCGGTCGCGGCGTCCGCCGTACTGATGGGCGCGCTGGCAACAGGGCCGGCTGCCGCGGCTCCCGCTGCCACTACCGCGGCCTGCACGATGACCGTCGGATCCGTCACCGCCGGGGGCGACATCGGCTACTCCACCATCACCGCCGGCTCGCCGATCAGCGCGAAGCAGTCCACCGGCGTGCACATGTTCACGCCCGGCATCACCAAGCTGAGCACGACCTGGGTACGCAACCCGAAGTCGTCGGGCGGCGACCTCGCGTCCGGCGAGGTGATGCTGAACACGAACCTGTACAGCGCCTGGTACGGCACCGACAAGACCGGGAGGCCGATCTCCGGCTTCAGCAATTCCGACAAGAACTACCAGGGCTACACGTACGACGAGAACGTGTCGGACCGCTCCGACGGGGTCGTCGACTACACGTACCGGCTGCGCAGCGACGGGGCGCTCTACCGGCTGCAGTGGCACTGGACGGACTTCCCGTACACCACGAACACCCGCTTCGACGGCTTCTCCGCCGTGAAGACGATGGCGCTGATCAGCGCGACCCCGACGTACGACACCTTCCTCGCGAACACGCGCGGCGGGGCGCTCTACACGATCCACATCCCGCACGCGGCCGGCAAACAGCCGATCGTGAAGAAGATCCGTACGTCGACCTGGCAGACGTTCGAGTCACTGGTCGCCCAGCGGTGCGGCGCCCAGAGCACGCTGCTCACCGCGATCGACAAGGACACCGGCACCGCCTACCTGTACGCGGTCAGCCACGGCGCCACGGTCATCAAGGGCCTGGGCAAGGTCCCAGGCACCTACAAGGACCCCGTCTACTACCTCTACACCTCGACGGGCGTCCCACCGCTGTACGGCGAATGAGTCAGTTGCGGAGGTGGAGCCGGCGGGCCGCCTCCGCGACCGAGCCGGAGATCGACGGGTAGACGGTGAACGACTGGGCCACCTGGTCGACCGTGAGCCGGGCGCCGACGGCCAGCGAGATCGGGTGGATCAGCTCGCTGGCCCGCGGCGCCACCACCACGCCGCCGACGACGATGCCCGTGTTCGGCAGGCAGAAGAGCTTCACGAAACCGTCCCGGACGCCCTGCATCTTGGCGCGGGCGTTGTCGGACAGCGGCACCTTGACGACCAGCGCCGTACTGCCGCCGGCGTCCACGACCGTCTGGGTGAGGCCGACGGTGGCGATCTCGGGCGCGGTGAAGACGTTCGCGGACACCGTTGACTGGTCCAACGGTGTGACGGCGTCGCCGAGCGCGTGCGCCATCGCGATCCGGCCCTGCATCGCGGCCACCGAGGCCAGCATCAGTACGCCGGTGCAGTCGCCGGCCGCGTACACCCCGCGGGCCGTGGTCCGGGACACCCGGTCGACCTGGACGAACCCGCCGTCGGTGAGCGACACGCCCGACTCGACCAGGTTCAGGTCGTCGGTGTTCGGCAGCGACCCGACCGCGAGCAGCGCGTGCGACCCTTCGACCTTCCGGCCGTCGGTCAGCGTCACCACGACACCATCACCGGACCGCTTCACCGACTCCGCCCGGGACTTGCTCAGCACGGTCAGCCCGCGGCGCTTGAACACGTCCTCCAGTACGGCGGCCGCGTCGGCGTCCTCCCCCGGCAGCACCCGGTCCCGGGACGACACGAGGACGACGTCGCTGCCGAGCGCGTCGTACGCGCTGGCGAACTCCGCACCGGTGACACCGGACCCGACCACGATCAGCCGCTCCGGGAGCTCCTCGAGCTCGTAGACCTGCTCCCAGGTGAGGATCCGCTCGCCGTCCGGCTCGGACCCCTTGAGGATGCGCGGCCTTGCCCCGGTGGCGATCAGCACCACGTCGGCGTCCAGCCGCTCGTCGCCGACCACCACGGTCTCCGGGCCGTCCATCCGGCCGCGGCCCTGGATCACCCGCACCTTGTCCCGGTCCAGCCGGCGGCTGATCCCGGAGGACTGGGCGGCGGCCAGCGCCTTCACCCGTTTGTTGACGACGGAGAGATCGACACGCACGGAGTTCGCGGGATCGTCGTCCCCGTCGTCCAGCCTCACTCCCAGCTCGCCGGCCTCCTCCACCTCGGTCATCACCTCCGCGGTGGCGATCAGGGTTTTGCTGGGTACACAGTCGGTGAGCACGGCAGAACCGCCGATCCCGTCGGAATCGACGACCGTCACCTCCGCCCCTAACTGGGCGGCCGCACTGGCCGCTTCGTACCCGCCTGGACCGCCTCCGATGATCACAACTCGCGCCACGGGAGGCCATTCTTCCGTATCCTGTTTTTCCGTGACCCTGTACGCCGCGTTTGCGTCGAATCTGGACCCGAACCTGATGGCCGAGCGGTGCCCGTACTCTCCCCTGCGCGGGACCGGCTGGATCACCGGCTGGCGGCTCACCTTCGGCGGCGAGGAGCTCGGCTGGGAGGGCGCGATGGCGACCGTGGTCGAGGACCCGGCCGACTCCGCCAACCAGGTCTTCGTCGCGCTGTACGACGTGCACCCGAAGGACGTCGAGCGGCTCGACGAGTGGGAATGGATCGACCAGGACGTCTACAGCAAGATCCAGGTCCGGGTGCAGACCCTGGACGGCGAGCAGCTGGCCTGGATGTACGTGCTGAACGCCTACGAGGGCGGCCTGCCCTCGGCCCGCTACCTGGGCATCCTCGCCGAGGCCGCCGAGGCAGCCGGCGCCCCCGACGACTACGTGGCGGACATCCGGTCCAGGCCGTGCCAGTCGTCGGGTCATTAGAGTGCCCATGTGAACCAAGACCTGAAGGCAGCGGCCGAGGCCTGGCTGCGTGAGGACCCCGACCCCGACACCCGCGCGGAGCTCACCCGGCTCCTGGACGCCGGGGCCACCGACGAGCTGGCCGACCGCTTCTCCGGCACCCTGGAGTTCGGTACGGCGGGCCTGCGCGGAGCCGTCGGCGCCGGCCCGAACCGGATGAACCGGGTGGTCGTGATCCGCGCCGCCGCCGGACTCGCGGCGTACCTGAAGGCGAAGGGCCTGACCGACGGCCCGGTGCTGATCGGGTACGACGCCCGGCACAAGTCGGACGTGTTCGCGCAGGACACCGCGGCGGTGATCCGCGGCGCCGGGCTGGACGCCGTACTGCTGGACCGGCCGGCCCCGACGCCGGTGGTCGCGTTCGGGATCCGGCACCTGCACGCGGTCGCCGGGGTGGTCGTGACCGCGTCCCACAACCCGCCGCAGGACAACGGGTACAAGGTCTACCTGGGCGACGGCTCGCAGATCGTGCCGCCTGCGGACGCCGAGATCGCGGCCGCCATCGCCGCCGTCGGCCCGCTGGCCGAGGTACCGCGCGGCGACGACTGGCAGACCGCCGGGGACGACCTGCTGGACGCGTACCTGGACCGGATCGCCCAGCTCGTGCCCGCGGACGCGCCGCGGGAGCTGAAGGTCGCCTACACCCCGCTGCACGGCGTCGGCCGGACCCTCGTCGAGGCGGCCGTCGCGCGGGCCGGGTTCGCCGTACCGCGGGTGGTCCCGGCCCAGGCCGACCCGGACCCGGACTTCCCGACCGTCTCGTTCCCGAACCCGGAGGAGCCCGGCGCGATCGACGCCGCTCTGGACCTGGCCCGGGAGATCGGCGCGGACATCGCGGTCGCGAACGACCCGGACGCGGACCGGTGCGCGGTCGCCGTACCGGACGTCGACGGGTGGCGGATGCTGCGCGGTGACGAGCTGGGCTCGCTGCTCGGTGAGTTCCTGCTGCCCGGATCGGACGGGGTGGCCGCCTGCTCGATCGTGTCCTCGTCCCTGCTCGGCAAGATCGCGGCGTCCTACGGCGTCCGGTACGTCGAGACACTGACCGGATTCAAGTGGATCGGCCGGGTACCGGAGCTGGTGTTCGGGTACGAGGAGGCCCTCGGGTACTGCGTGGACCCGGACGCGGTGAAGGACAAGGACGGCGTGTCGACGCTGATCCGGGTGCTGCAGCTCGCGGCCCGGGCGAAGGCGGCGGGACGGACCCTGGTGGACCTGCTGGACGACCTCGCGGTCAAGCACGGCCTGCACGCGACCGACCAGCTGTCGGCGCGGGTCGACGACCTGTCGCTGATCGCGCAGGCGATGGACCGGCTGCGCGCGACACCGCCGACGACGCTCGGGGCGTACAGCGTGCAGCGGATCGACGACCTCGGCCAGGGGTCGGAGTCGTTGCCGCCGACGGACGGCCTGCGGTACACGCTGTCCGACGGCGCACGCGTGGTCGTGCGCCCGTCAGGTACCGAGCCGAAGCTCAAGTGCTACCTCGAGGTGGTCGTACCGGTGACCACGGACGTGGCCGCGGCACGGGTCGAGGCAGCGGGCGCGTTGGCAGCCATCAAGACAGATCTGGCTGCCGCGGCAGCTATCTGAGCCGGAACACCTGGCGGGTGGTTCCGGGGGTCAGCGAGCGGCTGCGGCAGCCTCGGCGGCCTCGGCGTGCAGAGAGCTCTGCAGCGACGAGTGCAGGATGCGGAGCGTGCTGGTCGACTGCATCAGCGCGTCCCGCTCGTCCGGGTTCCGGTTCGCCAGCGCGGCGATGTCGTTGATGGCGGCCTCGATCCGGGCGATCCGGTCGGCGACCGTACCCTCCTGGCTGCTGGCCTTGCGGATCGCGTCGGACGTGACCGTCCAGACGTCCTCCTTGTCGTTGGTCCGCCGGGACATGTCCACCATCTGGCTGAGCGCCGCGAGGTCGTGGTCGACCTGGGTGCGCTCCACCGGCGTGGTGATCCCGACGGTCGCCTGGCGCAGCCGGGTGACGTGCCCGGACAGCTCCGACCAGGTGGACCGGCCACTCTTGATCTTGTCCAGCACCTTCGCGTACTCGGTGTTGAACTCGTCGTAGTTCACTCTGACTCCTGCCGTTCGACGATCGACTCAGAACTCTAGGGCCTCTGCGTCAGGAACAAGTAACCACACGATCGCAGATCGTGCAGGTGTCGCCAAAACGCAACAGCCGCCCGGTACGCCAACGCGTACCGGGCGGCTGAGTTACGTGCTGCGAGTCGTCAGCTCACGCCTGGATCAGGCGACGTACGCGGACGAGGCGCGGAAGGTGTTGCAGTTGCCGGCGACGGTGTAGCTGTGCCGCGCGTTGAAACCGGCGGTCACCCAGAACGCGTGGTTCTTCAGCGAACCGTGGTCCCGCGCGCCACCCGGCTGGTCACCGCTGTGGCTGACCACCCAGTTGTACTGGGTCATGAAGCCGCCGCTGAACGGGTAGTTGCGCTTGTTCGCGCCGTCCACGGCACCGCCCAGGCAGGACGCCTGCAGCTCCCGACGCCGGCTCTCCTCGAGCCGCGCGGCGTTGGTGCTGAACGCGGCCGAACGCTGCCAGGACGCGTTCAGGATGCCGGTCAGCCACTGCACGTTGTGACCGTACTCGTGCGACAGCGTGAAGGTCGCGTAGGCCCGGGCGAAGGTCGGGCTCTGCTGGTTCCAGTAGTTGATGATCTGGTACGCCGGGATGTAGATCCAGGCCTTGCCGTTGGTGCCGCAGAAGAACGCGGTGTCGGTGACCACACCACACGGCGAGTTGACCGTGCGGTTGTTGTGCACGACCAGCTTCGGAGCGAACTTGTACGCGGCGCCGGCCTGCTTCAGCGGCAGCGCCCAGGAGCCGTACAGGCACTTGTACAGGTTGTTCTCGTAGGCCACGACGCCCGCGAACGTGCGCAGGGAGACGTTCAGCTCCTTGCACTTCGACGTCGGGATGGCGCCGGTCTTGTACAGCCGGTTGTACTGCACCACGTTCGTCAGCGACGCCTTCGTGGTTACCGCATCACCAGCGGGCGGGTTGCCCTTCACCAGCGCCGTGCCGTCGATCAGCATGTTCGGCGTCGCGGTCGCGGCGGTCGCGGCCGTGGTCGCCGTGCTGGAGGTCTGCGCGGCCTGGGCGTTCGGCAGTGCCAGGGCGGCGAGGCCGGCCAGGGCACCGACCGTGGCCACGCCACGCAGGGTGTAACGGGAGAGGTTGACCATGAGCTCCACTCTCGATGTGTCTTAGGGACCTGTTGAGCCAATCCTGGAGTGCACAGGGGTTCACCAGGGCTTGAACACGGGCTCTGACGCAGCGATTCGCGCCACAGTTCCGCTGAGTTGCTTCTCAGCCCGCAAGTTTCGCACCCAGGAATCGCAACTGGTCAGGCAGCATGCGCCGCCAGTAGCCGCCGGTGTGCAGACCGGGCTGTTGGCCGCCGTCCGCATGCAGCTCGGTGCGCAGGTCGTGGGCGGCTCCTGCGAACGGATCGTCCCGCCCACAGTCGATCCGGATCGCCGCACCCTGGAAACTGGTTGCCCTACCCAGCACCTGGTTGTTCTCGAAGTCCGTCTCGCTGTCGAACGCGCCCGCTTGTACGTCGGCGTACCGGTGCCAGAGCGCGGGACTCATCGCACCGACCGCGACCGGCCGGACCTTGCGCTGCAGCACCTGGAGCAGGGCGCCGTACCCGCCCATCGACCAGCCGAGCACGCCGTACCGGCCGGTCGCCAAACCACGGGCCGCGAGCAACGGAAACAGCTCCTGCTCGATCATCGCGCCCGGGTCGGTGCCGTCGGCGCGGCGGTGCCAGTAGCTGTCCCGCCCGCCGTCGACGGTCGCGATCGCGTACGGCGGCGTACCGGATCGGACCGCGGCGGTCAGGTAGCGGTCCATGCCGAGGTCGTTGACCGCGGCGCGGTGGTCGCCGCCACGCCCGTGCAGGGCGAGGACGACCGGCAGCCGGGCGCCCGCGGCGTACCCGTCCGGATAGACGACGCTGTAGCCGACCTCGGTACGGCGGGCCTTGGACGCGAAGGTCCCGGAGACGACCGGCCCCGCGGGTACGTCGGGGACCACGCCGTCCGGGCCGGTGAGCCCGAGCAGTTCGTGCACCCGGCCGCGACCGGGGACGGCACCGGTCTCCAGGGCGGTGACTCCGGCGACGGCGGCGACCGCGGCGGCCGCACCGGTACGGAAGAACGTCCTGCGGGTCAGCAACGGATCAACGCAGGATCGCCGCGACGACGGCGATCACAGCCAGGACGGCAAGCACGATCAGCTCCGGACGGGCCCAGGCGGTGACCACGTCGCCCTCGGACCTCCCGGCATACTGCTCCATGTGGCTCTCGATCCGGTTGACCACGATGTCGGCCTTGGAGATCGAACTGTCCGCGGCGAGCTTGCGGCCGCCGACCCTTTGCTTGCGAAGATCGCGCATGACCAGTTGGACGCCGGGCGCACGGTAACGGTTCGCGTCGGTGTGCACGCGGAGCAGATCGGTGACGTCGGCGCCGGTCACCTTCGACCACGGGATCCGGTGGTCGCGCAGGTGGTTGCGGAGCAGCAGGTGCTCCGGGTCCAAAGTCACCGACGGGCGCATCAGGCCGACGTACGCCAGCACCATGAAGATCGCGATGATGCTGCCGACCAGCACTCCGGTCGCGGTCCGCCACTCCAGGATCACGTCGAGCAGCCCGAGCGCCCCGATCACCAGCACGATGGTCCCGGTGATCCGGTTGGACGCGGACAGGTACTGCTCGCTCTCCGGCGATTTCGACTTCACCAGCACAACGTAACCGGCGCTCAGAATCGGCACTAGACTGCCGTGGGTGACCACACTCGACAGCGGGCTCGACAGGGACGTCGACGCCCTGGCCGACGTGACCTCGTCCGAGGACCGGCTGCGCCGGTTCCTGCTCGGGCTGCCGGGCGTCGACCAGGTCGGCGCGGAGGCCCGTGCCGCCACCCTGAGCACCCGGTCGATCAAGACCACCGCCAAGCAGTACGCGCTGGACCTGGCGATCTCGATGATCGACCTGACCACGCTCGAGGGCCAGGACACCCCAGGCAAGGTGCGGGCCCTGTGCGCGAAGGCGAAACGGCCCGACCCGGCCGACCCGAGCGCGCCCCAGGTGGCCGCGGTCTGTGTGTACCCGGACCTGGTCGCGACCGCGAAGCGCGAACTGGAGGGCTCCGGGATCAACGTCGCGAGTGTCGCGACCGCCTTCCCCAGCGGCCGTTCCAGCCTGGCGATCAAGGTCCAGGACACCAAGGACGCGGTCGCGGCCGGCGCCGACGAGGTCGACATGGTGATCGACCGCGGCGCGTTCCTGTCCGGGCGGTACGCGATGGTCTTCGACGAGATCGCCGCGATCCGCGAGGCCGCGGGTGACGCACATCTCAAGGTGATCCTGGAGACCGGCGAGCTGGTCACCTACGACAACGTCCGGCGGGCGTCCTGGCTGGCGATGCTGGCCGGCGCCGACTTCATCAAGACCTCCACCGGCAAGGTGTCCCCCGCGGCCACGCTGCCGGTGACGCTGGTGATGCTGGAGGCGGTCCGCGACTACCACGAGGCCACCGGGCTGCACATCGGCGTCAAGCCGGCCGGCGGCATCCGGACCTCCAAGGACGCGATCAAGTACCTGGTCACCGTCAACGAGACGGCCGGACCGGACTGGCTGGACCCGGAACTGTTCCGCTTCGGCGCCTCCAGCCTGCTGAACGACCTGCTGATGCAACGCACCAAGCTGGCCACCGGGCACTACCCGGGCCCCGACTACTTCACCTTGGACTGACAGGCATGAGCAGATTCGAGTACGCACCCGCACCGGAATCGCGGGCCATCGTCGACATCAGGTCGTCGTACGGGCTGTTCGTCAACGGCCAGTTCACCGACGCGACCGACGGCAAGCCGTTCAAGACCGTGTCGCCCGCCTCGGAAGAGGTGCTGGCCGAGGTCAGCGAGGCCGGGCCGGCGGACGTCGACAAGGCGGTGCGCGCGGCGCGGAAGGCCTTCGACAAGGTCTGGGGCCCGATGGCGGGTCGCGACCGGGCGAAGTACCTGTTCCGGATCGCGCGGCTGATCCAGGAGCGCTCGCGCGAACTCGCCGTGCTGGAGTCGCTGGACAACGGGAAGCCGATCCGCGAGTCGCGTGACGTCGACATCCCGTTGGTCGCCGCGCACTTCTTCTACTACGCGGGCTGGGCCGACAAGCTCGCGTACGCCGGGGTGGGCGACGACCCGCAGCCCTGGGGCGTCGCGGGCCAGGTGATCCCGTGGAACTTCCCGATGCTGATGCTGGCCTGGAAGATCGCGCCGGCGCTTGCCGCGGGCAACACCGTCGTACTGAAGCCGGCCGAGACCACCCCGCTGACCGCGCTGGCGTTCGCGGAGATCTGCCAGCAGGCGGACCTGCCGCCGGGTGTGGTCAACATCGTCACCGGCGCGGGCCGGACCGGTCAGGCGCTGGTCGAGCACCCGGACGTCGACAAGGTCGCGTTCACCGGGTCGACAGCGGTCGGCCGCGCGATCGCGAAGTCGGTCGCCGGGACGCACAAGGCGGTCACGCTGGAGCTCGGCGGCAAGGCGGCGAACATCGTCTTCGAGGACGCCCCGATCGACCAGACCGTCGAGGGCATCGTCAACGGCATCTTCTTCAACCAGGGCCACGTCTGCTGCGCCGGTTCGCGGCTCCTGGTCCAGGAGAGCGTGTACGACGAGGTTCTCGGCCGGCTGAAGCGCCGGATGGAGACGCTGCGCGTCGGCGACCCGCTGGACAAGAACACCGACATCGGCGCGATCAACTCGGCCGCCCAGCTGGCGAAGATCCGCGAGCTGTCGCAGATCGGCGAGGACGAGGGCGCCGAGCGCTGGTCGCCGGAGTGCGAGCTGCCGCCGCAGGGGTTCTGGTTCCCGCCGACCGTGTTCACGGGCGTCTCGCAGGCGCACCGGATCGCCCGCGAGGAGATCTTCGGGCCGGTCCTGTCGGTGCTGACGTTCCGCACCCCGGCCGAGGCGGTCGAGAAGGCGAACAACACCCCGTTCGGGCTGTCCGCGGGGATCTGGACCGACAAGGGCTCCCGGATCCTCTGGATGGCGAACCAGCTGCGCGCGGGCGTGGTCTGGGCGAACACGTTCAACCGCTTCGACCCGACCTCGCCGTTCGGCGGCTACAAGGAGTCGGGCTACGGCCGCGAGGGCGGTCGCCACGGTCTGGAGGCCTACCTTGCCCACTAAAGAGACCCCTAGGCTGGAAGTGCGGAAGACCTACAAGCTCTACATCGGCGGCGCCTTCCCACGCAGCGAATCGGGCCGGTCGTACGTCGTGAACAATGCCAAGGGCAAGTTCCTCGCGAACGCGTCGCAGGCCTCCCGCAAGGACGCCCGGGACGCGGTCGTCGCGGCCCGGAAGGCGTTCGGCGGCTGGCATGCGCGGACGGCGTACAACCGCGGCCAGGTGCTGTACCGGATCGCCGAGGTGATGGAGGGGCGGCACCAGCAGTTCAGCGCCGAGGTCTCCGCCGGCGAAGGCCTGTCGATCTCGAAGGCGCGCGCCGTCGTGGACGAGGCGATCGACCGCTGGGTCTGGTACGCCGGCTGGGCCGACAAGATCGCCCAGGTGGTCGGCTCGTCGAACCCGGTGGCCGGCCCGTACTTCGACTTCTCGTTGCCCGAGGCAACCGGTGTGGTCGCCGTGCTGGCCCCGCAGGACTCGTCGCTGCTCGGGCTGACCAGCGTGATCGCGCCCGCGATCGTGTCCGGCAACACGGTGGTCGCGGTGTCGTCGTACGAGCGCCCGCTGCCGGCCGTGACGCTGGGCGAGGTGATGGCGACGTCCGACGTACCGGGTGGGGTGGTGAACCTGCTGACCGGGTCCGCGTCCGAGATCGGGCCGTGGCTGGCGTCGCACCAGGACGTGAACGCGATCGACCTGTGCGGCATCGAGGACCCGGAGGAGGCGACCGCCCTCGAGGTCGCCGCGGCCGACAACCTCAAGCGGGTCCGCCGTCCCGCCGAGGAGGACTGGTCCGCGGACCAGGGGCTGTCGCGGCTCACGCAGTACCTCGAACTGAAGACCGTGTGGCATCCGATCGGGGTCTGATCCGTGCTGAAGGAAGGTGACCGGGTCGCGATCGTCTCGCCGTCCCGAGGGCTGCCGGAGATCTTCCCGGGGCCGTACGAGCTGGGGCTGCGCCGGTTGCGCGAGGACTTCGGGCTGGACCCGGTCGAGTACCCGACGACGCGCCGGATGGGAAGCACCCCGGCGGAACGCGCGGCGGATCTGCACGCGGCCTGGTCGGATCCGTCGATCCGCGCGGTGATCGCGACCATCGGCGGGGACGACCAGATCACGGTCCTGAAGCATCTCGACCCGGCCGTGCTGCAGGCCGACCCGAAGCCGTTCTTCGGGTACAGCGACAACACGAACCTGCTCAACTTCCTTTATTCGCTGGGGTTACCGGGCTACTACGGCGGCAGCGTGATGGTGCAGTTCGGCCGCGGCGGCGCGATGCACCCGGACACCGAGCGGTCGCTGCGGGCGGCACTGTTCACCGGCGGCGAGTTCGACCTGACGCCGGCGATCGGGTGGACGGACCTCGACCACGACTGGAACGTCCCGGCGAACCTGGAGACCGAGCCGGAGCTGTTCCCGGGCACCGGCTGGCTGTGGAGCGGTACCCGCGAGGTGACCGGGAAGCTCTGGGGCGGCTGCCTCGAGATCCTCGACTTCCAGCTGTCCGCGAACCGCTGGATGCTGCCGGCCTCGTCGTACGGCGGCGTGCTGTTCGGCGAGACCAGCGAGGAGATGCCGTCCGCGGAGACGGTGTACCGGATCCTCCGGAACATGGGCGAACGCGGCCTCCTCGAACGCTTCGACGCCGTCCTGTGGGGCCGCCCGAAGTCGCGGTCCCTGGGCCAGGAACTGTCGCCGGACCAGTCGGTCGCCTACGTCACCGACCAGTACCTCGCCGTCGACCGAGCCCTCACGGAATACAACCCGAACGCCGTGCTGGTGAAGGGCCTCGACATCGGGCACACCGATCCGATGCTGACCCTCCCGTACGGCGGCCAGGTCCGGATCGACCCGTCGGCGGAACGCATCACGGTCACCTACTGACCTCTGTACAGTTGAGGGCGAAAACCTTTAACTGCCCGCGCCCCCGGGAGGTCAGAATGGTTCACCGCCGCTTGTCCCTCGTCCTGGCGACCATACTCACCGCGGTCGCCGGTCTTGCCGCACCACCGGCCGCCTACGCGGGCCAGGCGCCCGTCACCATCACGATCGGCTCCTCCGAAGTCGACCTGACGTTCAACGACCCGGTCGATCACAACGGCCAGGACGTCGCCCAACTGGACAAGATGATCGCGCTGTTCAACGGCGCACCAGCCGGCTCCGAAGTGCGCATCGCGCTGTACAGCATCACGGCGAACGTCGTGTACGACGCGATCAAGGCGGCCGTCGACCGCGGCGTGCACGTGTACGTGGTGCACAACGGCGAGGACAAGAACTCCACCGACGACTCGCCGGCCGCGCTGGCAAGCCTGCTCGGGGCCAACCACCACTGGTGCGACCACGGCAGCAGCACCCTCGCGTACGGCGGTGGTTGTCTGTCGAACTCCAGCACCGGGCTGATGCATGCGAAGTACATGCTCTTCTCGCAGACCACGGATGCCACCGGCGCGCCGCGGTCCTGGGTGACGTGGTTCGGGTCGCCGAACATGACGTACGCCTCCGGCGCGAACCTGTTCAACAACTCGTTCACCGTCTACGGCGACAAGACCTTGTACGACAACTTCTACAACCAGCAGTGGCTGCCGCAGTGGCAGGAGAACACCTACGCGGGCAACGACTTCTACGACGCCGCGACACCCCGCGGGTACTTCGGTTCGGCCGCCTCGCACGTGCAGGTCTATTCGTCGCCGGAACAGGACACCGACCTGGTCGTGAACCGGCTCAGCTACATCACCGCGGACGCGGACTGCCGGATCCGGGTCATGGAGGCGTCGATCAACGACACCCGCTCGGCGGTCGTCGACGAACTGATCTCGTTGCACAGCGGCGGTTGCAAGGTGTGGGTCGACATCGGCGACATCCAGAGCGGGTCGCTGAGCAAGCTCAAGTCGGCAGGTATCCCGGTACACCAGTCGCCGGTGCACGACAAGGCGATCATCGTGTCGTCCCGGTACGCCGGGTCCAGCGCCGTACGGCCGATCGTGTTCACGGGGTCGCACAACCTCACCGCGTCCGCCCTGCGGTACAACGACGAACTGCTGGTGAAGGTCGAGGACAGCCAGCCGATGTACGACGCGTTCTACGCCCACTTCAACGACGCCTACAACACGGGTGCTGCTATGTGACAGCGGTACGGGTGAGCGCCGGGTTCGGGTCGGGGTAGCAGGCGACCGGGGCTGTGGTGCTGAGGAACTTCCATTTGATCTTGGCCTGAAAGGTGAGGCCGGGGTCGTCGTAGCTGGTGCCTTTGAGTTTGGTTTCGATGGTGCCTTTGCCGCCCGCGCGCAGGCGAACGCTGAGCGTCGGCAGCTGGAAGGTCGCACCGCCGGGGATCGGGCCGGATACCTTGAGAACTGCGGTGTTTCCCTCCAACTGAACAGATGGAGTGGAGTTGAGGCCTGAGCCGCCGGTCAGGGTTGCGCTGAGGTAGGCGGAGTTGGCCGGGACCGGTATGCGCAGCGTCAGGTCGCGGACTTCCTGGAGTTTGAAGCCTTTGACCTCGGTCGGGAGGGTGCCCTGCTGGGAGTGGACGGCGATCGTGAAACGGGTGTTGGCCGCGACCGTTGCCGGGGCCTGCGCGTCGACTGCCTGGCGGAGGGAGAGCGTGTGGCGGCCGAATCTGGTGTCGGCTCGGCAGGCATAGGTGGCTGCCGGCTGATCGGCAGGCGAGAGTAAGGCGAGGATCACCACAAGACTGCGGTAAGTAGCCATATGACTACTCTATGCAGTCATCTCCCGTAGAGGAACCATCCGCCGGCACCCGCCGCGACGAACACCACGGGGAGGGCCAGGAGGAACCAGCGGCGTCGGCGGCGACGGCGTACGGGCGGATCGGTGGCGACCGTGGTGTCCAGGTCGTCCTCGGTGATGGTGGTCCGCTCGCCCGCCCGGACCGGGGCCTCCTGCTCCAGTCGGTACGCCTCGGCCTCCAGGCGGTCGGCGAGGGTGTCGGCGCGGTCCCAGCGGTCGGCGACCCGGTACGCGAGGGTCCGTGCGAAGACGTCGTCGAGCTGGCCGACCGAGTCGTGCAGCAGCGGGCGGAGGGTGTCCGGCGGGAGGTCCGGGTCGCGGTTCAGTACGTCGCCGATCGAGGACGCGGAGTACGGCGGATGCCCGGTGAGCAGCGCGTACGTGACCGCGCCGACCGCGTAGATGTCGGCGCGTTCGTCGAACCCGCCGTCGCCGCGGCCCTGCTCCGGCGCCATGTACGACGGCGTACCGACGGCCTGGGTGAGGCCGGACGCCTCGGCGGCACGCTTCGCCAGGCCGAGGTCGGCGAGCACGATCCGGTGCGTGCCGCCGCCGGCCTCGTCGCCCGGGCGGAGCAGCAGGTTCGCCGGGGTGACGTCGCGGTGTACGACGCCCTCGCCGTGCAGCGCGGCGACCGCTCGGGCCAGGTCGGCGCCCCACCAGAGCGCGTCGACCGCGTCCAGCCGGCCCTGCCGCAGTACGTCGGCCAGCGTGCCGCCGCCGACGTAGTCCATCACGAAGTACGGGCGTCCGTCGTCGAGCTTGCCCAGGTCGAACACCCGCACCACGCGGTCGCTCGAGATCCGGCGCATCAACCGCGCCTCGGACAGGAAGCGTTCCCGCACGTCGGCCCGTGACGCCCAGTTGTCCGCCAGCACCTTGACGGCGACGTCGACGTCCAGGTCGTCGTCGTACCCCCGCCAGACGGTCGCGAACGCACCCGCGCCGATCTTGTCCCGTAACCGGTACCGCCCGATGACATCCATCCCCGCTATTGTCGGTCACAACCAAGCTCAAGAGGGGGAGCATGACGGTATTGATGCCACGCCTCCGGCGCGGCGGGTCATGGGGCTGGTGCTCCCGGTCTTCCCTCGTCGCTCCGGTCGCTTCGCTCCCGCCGCTCCTCAGTCCAGACCGGGAGGCCCCATGACCGAGGAGTTGGAAGAACTCGCGTCCCGTGCGGCAGCCGGTGACCAGACGGTGCTTCCACAACTTCTGCAGGCGATCCGGCCGCAGGTGCAGCGGCGGGTGGCCAAGTTCCTGCCGTACCGGGAGGACGCCGAGGAGGCGGTCCAGGACACGCTGCTGCAGGTGGCGAACAAGGTGCACACGTTCCGCGGCACCGGCAGCTTCGCCGGCTGGGTGACGATCGTGGCGACCAACCAGGCGCGCCAGACCTACCGTTCGCTGAAGCGCCGCTCGGTCGAGCAGTCCGCCGAGGTCCTCCCCGAGTCCGTCGACCCGCGCACCACCTCGGTGATCGCCGGCTCCCGCCTCGACCTCCTCGAAGCCCTCGAAGCCCTCGAGTCCAGCCACCCCCAACTCGTCCAGCCCCTGGTCCTCCGCGACCTCGGCGCCCTCTCGTACGCCGAAATCGCCGACGAACTGGACGTCCCCCTCGGCACCGTCAAAGCCCGCATCCACCAAGCCCGCAAGGCCGTCGCCGAACGCCTAACCGTCCGCTGAGGGTGCGTACGGCGGCCCCCGCTCCCCGTCGCCCGGAGCACGCCCCGCCTGAGCCGGCGGATCGCCAGGCCATCACAATCTGCGCGGCATCGACGCCTGCACGCTCGGCGCGCGGGCGGATCGCCAATTGTGATGGCCTGGGCGTCCGCTACTCCCTCCGCGCCGTCGTCGCCGCCAGGGCGGCGACGGCGCGTACCTCGTCGTACGGGGTGGTTTCCAGGACCTGGGTGATCAGCGCGAGGTCCCCCGGCTCGGCGAGGGTGGTGAGGACGTTGAGGGCGCTCACGTGGTCGAAGGCGGCGGTGATGTCGGCGCCCGCTTCGACCGGCGGGTGGGACAGGATGTCGAGGGCGACCCGGCGTACGTCGGCGGCCAGCGGCTCCAGCGGGTTGCCGCCGCTGAGTTGGGTGTACGCCGCGGCGACCTGGTACATGTTCAGCGCGCGGCACACCGTCGGCGCGTTCGGGCTGTGCAGCAAGGCCTCGAACGCCTGCAAGGGGATGTCCGCACTCATGCCTGAACGCTAGCCGCCGCGTGCAGATGCTCTGCCAGCAGGTACGCCGCCTCCGGCGCGTCGGTCGCGTAGCAGACCAGATGATGCCGCGTCGACCACGCGTCCTGCAGCGGGCAGATGTCCACCTCGGCGCTCGGGTCGACAGCCCGACGCGGTACGACGGCCAACCCGGCCCCGGCCGTCGCGAGGGTGATCAACGCGTGCAACGTCGGCACCAACGTGCGGTACCGCGGCGCCGGCGCGTGCGGCCCGAGCCGGTCGTCCATCCACTGGCTGAGCGGCGAGTTCCGGTCCAGGCCCACCAGCGGGTGCTCCGCGACCTCGGCGTACGCGATCGACGCCCGTCCCGACAGCGTGCCGCCGGCCTGGCCGATCACGACCAGGGAGTCGTCGGCGAGCGGCTCGGTGCGCAGCGGGGTCGGCTCGTCGTCGAGGATCACGCCGAGGTCGGCCTCGCCGGCCGCGAGCAGGCGGACCATCCGGACGGTACGCCGCTCGCGCACGTTCACGTCGTACTCCGGATGGTCACGGAGGAACGTGGCGAGCGCGAGCGGGACCAGCTGGTGCATCGCGGACCCGCCGGCGACCAGGCGGATCGGGGCCGAGCTCGGGACGGCGTACGACGCGACCGCGCTGTCCAGGCGGGTCGTCTCGGCCAGCACCTCGCGGGCGTGCCGGGCCAGCGTGGCGCCCGCCGGGGTCAGCCGGACGCCGCGCCGCTCGCGGACCAGCAGCGGTACGCCGGCCTGCGCTTCGAGCGCTCTGACCCGCGCACTGGCCGAAGGCAGACTGAGGTGCATCACTCGCGCCCCGGCGGTGATCGAGCCTTCCGCCGCGACGTGGGTGAACAGCCGGAGATCGTCGAGGTCGTACCGCATGTCTCCAGCCTACGTCTCAGACTGAGGCTGGCTACGGGGATCGCGCATTGTGGAGTGTCCGCGGAACCCGGATGCTCGAAGGGTGCTGCTGATCCTGCTGGCCGGTGTCGCGGCCGGCGCCCTTAACGCCGTCGGCGGCGGCGGGAGCTTCGTGGCGCTCGCCGCCCTGGTCGGCGCCGGGATGCCGCCGGTGACCGCGAACGCGACCACCACCGTCGCGCTGCTGCCCGGGAACGCGACGAGTGCCTGGGTCTACCGCCGCGAGATCGAAGGCTTCCACGCGCCGTCTCCGCTGCGACTGACGCTGGCCAGCGTATGCGGCGGCGCGCTCGGGGCCGGACTCCTACTCGTTCTGCCGGCCGCATCTTTCGACAGGGCGGTGCCGTGGTTGCTGGCGTTCGCGACGCTGGTTCTGGCCTTCGGCAAACGGCTCACCGCGGCGCTCAGACTGGGCCGGCCAGGCCCGGCCGCGATCCTGGTGGGGCAGTTCCTGCTGGCGATCTACGGTGGGTACTTCGGTGGCGCGGTCGGGCTGATGATGCTCGCCTTCTGGACCGCGACGACCACGCTCGACCCGGCGCGCGGGAACCCGCTGCGGGTGATCCAGGTCGCCGCGGTCTACCTGACGGCGGCGGTGATCTTCGTGTTCGCGGCCGACGTACTGGCGCAGCCGCTGCAGCTGGTGGCGATGCTCGCGGGCGCGATGATCGGCGGGTACGCCGGGGCACACGTGGTGCGGCGGCTGCCGGCAGGCGTACTGCGGGGGCTCGTGCTGAGCACCGCTGTACTGATGACCGGGCTGTTCTTCGTGCGGGCGTTCGGATGAACCGGGCGCGGGTCGCGATGGCGTACCAGGCCTGCGAGGTCGCGGACCTGGCGGCCGGGGTCGCGGCGCTGGACGATCCGGCGGAGGCCGCGGCGCAGGCCGCGCGGGTGCTCGCGGCCGCTCAGGAACTGGTTGCCGCGGCCAACCGTCTCGGCGGCCGCGGTACGCCGACGGACGCGCTGCAGCTGTTCGCGTACGAGCATCCCGAGGAGGCGGCCGAGGACGTCGCGGACTGGCTCAGCCGCCGTCCGTAGCCCGGCGACCCCGCGGCGGAGGTTCTTGCGGGAGCTGCTCGCGTTGCTTGCGCAGGTAGAGACCGGTGGCGGTCGAGACGCTGGTGAGCAGCCACATGAACACGCCGGCGTCGTCGGTGACACCAATGATCGGGAGCAGGTCCGGGATGATGTCGATCGGCGAGACCAGGTAGACGATCGCGAGCAGCCAGAGGAAGGTCCGGTTGCGCGGCAGGTCGGTGTAGGCACCCCGGCGTACGTCGCGGAGCAGCCGGGGCAGGGCTCGCGCGCGTTCGAGGACGTTGCCGACCGGGACCGGTTCGCCGCGCGCGAGCTTCCGGCGGCGGACGGCGCGTCGGCGGAGTACGCCGAGCGCGCCGAGGCCGGCGCCGATCACCAGCAGCCCCGCCCCGACGCCCACGGCGGGCAGCCCGGCGACGTCGCCGTCGCGGAACAGCAACGTCAGCAGCCCGATCAGCCCGAGCACCCCACCGATGTAGACCATTCCCCCACTGTAGAGGGCAGTTCAGCCGACGGGGCTCAACGCAGCGAGCCGGGCGAGGTGGTCCGGGGTGAGTTTCACCGAAGCAGCCGCGACGTTCTCCTCCAGGTGTTCGAGCGAGCTCGTGCCCGGGATCGGCAGCATCACCGGGGACCGATGGAGCAGCCAGGCGAGCGACAACTGGGCGGCGGTGGCCCCGAGTTCGGCGGCGATCATGCCGAGCAGCTGGGAGCCGGCGTGCTCACCGTGTGCGATCGGCACCCACGGGACGAACGCGATCCCCTCGGCGGTGCAGTAGTCGAGGACCGCCTCGTGCTTGCGGTCGGTGAGGTTGTAGCGGTTCTGCACGCTCACCACGTCGACGTACCGCCGGGCCTCGACCAGCTGCTCGACCGACACCTCGGACAGGCCGACGTGCCGCACCTTGCCCTCGGCAACCAGTCCGGCGAGCGCGGCGAGCTGGTCGGCGTACGGTACGGCGGGGTCGACGCGGTGCAGCTGGAGGAGGTCGATGCGCTCGACCCGGAGCCGCCGCAGCGACAGCTCGGTCGCCTGCCGGAGGTACTCGGGCCGTCCGCACGGGACCCACTCGCGCGGCGACGGGCGGGTGTGGCCGACCTTGGTGGCGATCAGTACGCCGTCGTACGGATGGAGTGCTTCGGCGAGCAGTTCCTCGTTGGCGCCGACGCCGTACGCGTCGGCGGTGTCGATGAAGTCGACCCCGAGTTCGACGGCGCGCCGGGCGACCCGGATCGCCTCCGCGCGGTCGGCGGCCGGGCGGTACCCGGTCAGCCGCATCGCGCCGAAGCCGAGCCGGTGGACGTCGAGTTCGCCGATTTTCAGACGGTTGTGGTTCATGCCGACAGGGTCCGGCCGGCGGCCGGCGTACCGGAAATGATTTAGGCTGAGCTGAATGCTGACGCTGACCTTCACCGTGGCCGACCTGGCCCGGACGCGGCTCGCGATGTCCCCCTTGTGGGAGGTCGTGGCGAGTGTCCGGCTGCTCCGGACGGGGCGGCCGCATCCGTTCCATCGCGAGTGGGTGACCGCGGTACGGCGGCGGCTCGACGGGGTGGAGCTGGGGCTGCTGTTCGACCTGGTGGATCCGGCCGTGTGGTACCTCGCGGACTTCCTGACGCCTGCGCCGAACAGTCCGGTGCCGGACCTGGAGACCGACCTCGGGGCGCTCCGCCGGGTGCCGCCCGAGCAGGTGCGGGCCGATCTCGACGTCCTCGCGTACGCCCGCCGTACGCCGCTCGGGTCGCTGGCCGAGGCCCGGATGCCGCGGCGGCTGCGCAGACCCCGACCCGACGAGCTGCCGTCCGCGGCGGTCGCCGAGCTGTACGCCGACCCGGCGGGCGGGACGGTGGAGCTGGCGGCGCAGGTCGAGCGGTACTGGGAGCTGGCGATCGCGCCGTACTGGGGCCGGATCCGCGCGCTCCTCGACGGCGACCTGCTGTACCGCGGCCGCCGCCTGGGCCAGGCGGGTCCGGCCGGGCTGTTCGAGGACCTCGCGACCGGCGTCACGTGGCGGGACGGCGTACTGTCCGTCCGCCACCGCCGGTTCCACGGCGACCGGCGGCTCACCGGCGAGGGCCTGCTGCTCATTCCGTCGGCGTTCGTCTGGCCGACCGTGTACTCGAGCACGATCCCGCCGTGGCAACCCACGCTCACCTACCCGGCGCGCGGCATGGCAACGCTGTGGACCACCTCCCCCACCACGCCGGCCGGCCTTGCGGGTGTTCTGGGCCGGTCCCGCGCGACGCTCCTCGTCCACCTGGACAGCCCACGGTCGACCACCGAGCTGTCCAGCCGCACGGGCCTCACCCCCGGCGGCACCTCCCAGCATCTGACCGCGTTACGCCAGGCCGGTCTGGTCAGCTCGCATCGCGTCGGCCGCGTCGTGCTGTACGCGCGGACGCCGGCGGCGGAGGCGGTGCTCGACGCGAGCCGTTGACTGTTGTCGTGACGACAATTACTGTTGTCACGACAACAGGAGGCCGGAATGTACGAGATCACAACGGAAACGGTCATCGGCGGTGACAGCACGGCGCTCTGGCGGGTGGTGACGGACGTCGCGCGCTGGCCGGAGTGGGATCCGCACGAGGATGTCGCGCGGCTCGACGGCGAGTTCGCGGTCGGGACCACCGGATGGGTGAAACAGAAGGGCAATCCGGGGGCCGCGTTCACGCTGACCGAGGTGGTGCCGGAGCGCCGATGGGCCAGCGAGTGCACATTGCCGGGCGGCAAGCTGTGGGGGTCGAACGAGTACGAGCAACTGCCCGGCGGGAAGATCCGCTGCACGCGGACGGTCCGGGTCACCGGGCCGCTGGTGCCGCTGTTCCGGTTCTACTTCGGGCGCCGGATGCGGCGGGACTTCTTCCGTACGTGGTCCGCTCTCGAGGCACGCGCCGCGGCGGTCGTATGAGTGCCGACGTACCGGACGGGCCGCTCGCGTCGCCTGGGTTCTGGCTGCATCACGCCGCGTTGCGCTGGCGGGCCGAGCTGGATCGCCGGCTGCGAGACGTCGGGCTGACGCCGACGCAGTTCCTGCTGCTGGCGTCCACCGGGTGGGTCGAGCACACGCAGGGCGCGCCGACCCAGCAGCAGGTCGCCGAGACCGCGGGCGCCGACCGGATGATGACCTCGAAGGTCGTGAAGACCCTCGAGGACCGCGGCCTGCTCCGGCGTACGGCGGACCCGGCGGACGCCCGCGCGTACCGGCTGCAGCTCACGCCGGCGGGCCGCCGTACCGCCCGCAAGGCGATCGCCGTCGCCCAGGCGCTGGACGAGGAACTGTTCGGCGAGGCGCCCGCCGCGGTGCGCGCCACCCTGCGGCGGATCGCCGAGTCCTAGCGGTTGTACGGCTGGGAGAGAAGCGGGCGGGTGTTGGTGAGGACCTGCTCGTAGTTGGCGCGGATGGTGGTCGCGTCGACGGTGACGGGCGGCTCCGGCTTGCCGAGCGGGATGTTCCAGGTGGGCGGGGTCGCGGCGCCGGAGAGGGCCCAGGCGGCTTGGCGGGCGGCTCCGAGGGCGACGTACTCGGCCGGTTCGGGGAGGACGACCTCGGCGCCGAGAAGGGCCGGGGCGAGGGCCTGTACGGCGCGGGAGCGGGCGCCGCCGCCCAGGAGGAGGACGCGCTGGACGGGGACGTTCTGCTCGCGGAGGGCGTCGACGGCGTCGGCCAGGCCGCAGAGCAGGCCCTCGACGGCGGCGCGGGCCATGGTCGCCGGCTGCATCGTGGCGCGGGTCAGGCCGTAGATCAGGCCGGTGGAGTGCGGGAGGTCCGGCGTACGTTCGCCGTCCAGGAACGGGAGCAGGACCAGGCCGTTGCTGCCCGGCGAGGTGATCGCGGCCTCGTCGAAGGCCGGGAGGTCCAGGCCGAGCATCTCGGCGGTCGCGGACATCACCCGGGCCGCGTTGAGGGTGCAGACGAGTGGGAGGTACTCGCCGGTCGCGTCGGCGAAGGCGGCGACCAGGCCGGTCGCGTCCTTGGTCGGGTGCGCCGAGCGGGCGAACGCCGTACCGCTGGTCCCGAGCGAGACCGCGACGTCGCCCGGCTGGAGGTCCAGGCCGAGGGCCGCGGCCGCGTTGTCCCCGGTGCCGGCCGCGATCGCCGCACCGAACGCCGTCTGCCCGACGATCTCCGCCGGCCCCGCGACCCGCGGCAGCTGCAGCTGCCGCCCGAACGCGAGCTCGACCAGGTCCGTCCGGTAACTGTCCGAGGTCGGCGCCCACCAGCCGGTCCCGGAAACATCTCCCCGATCGGTGGTGATCCCCTCGATCCCCGACCGATCAGCGGCCAGCTTGTGGGTCATCCAGTCGTGCGGCAACACCACAGCAGCAGCCCGCCGCACAGCCTCCCGCCGTACGTCGTTCGCCGCCGCCTCGTCGCGCATCCAGCGGAGCTTGGTGACGGTGAAGGACGGGACGGGGACCGAGCCGATCGCGTCGGCCCAGGCCTCGGGGCCGCCCAGTTCGGCGATCAGTTCGGTGGTGGCGTCGGCTGAGCTGGTGTCGTTCCAGAGGACGGCGGGGTGGACGACCTCGCCGGACTCGTCGAGGAGGACCATGCCGTGCTGCTGGCCGCCGACCGCGATCGCCTGGACGCCGTCGAGCAGGCCGTCGGACGCGGTCTCCCACGCCTTCCACCACTCGGCCGGATCCACCTGCGTGGCGTCGGGATGCGGCGCCCGGCCTTCGCGGACGACAGCACCGGTCTCGGCGTCGCACACCAGAACTTTGGTCGCCTGCGTGGAGCAGTCCACCCCGGCGACCAGCCTCAGCTCAGTCATGCCCCCACACTAGAGTGCTTCCAAGGTACGGCGGGCGCCGATCTCGTGCAGCGACCGCAGGGCAGCCCTGTACGGCGTCGTGAACCGCTCGTCGGACGCCAGGTCCCCGAACAGGTCCGGGTCCGAGATGAACACCAGCGGATCCTCCCGGTTGTGCTGGGCCCGCTCGACCAGCTTGTCGCGCAGCCGGTCGACGACCTCGATCGGCTCACCCTGCTCGTCGACGGCCTCGGCGTACCGCGCCCACGACGCGACCACGAGCACCGACCGCTTGATCTCCCGCCCGGCGGCGAGCTGCTCGCGGACCACCGGCAGCAGCCACTTCGGGATCCGGTCCGAGCTCTCCGCGCACAGCCGCGCCAGCGTGTCCCGTACCTCGGGGTTCGCGAACCGCTCGATCAGCTGGTGCTTGTACCGGTCCAGGTCCACCCCGGGCACCGGCGGCAACGTCGGCGTACCCTCGTCGTCCATGTAGCCGAGCAGGAAGTCGACGAACAGCTTGTCCTGACACACCTCGTGCGCGTACCGGTAGCCGGCGAGGAACCCGAGGTACGCCAGCGCCTGGTGCGACGCGTTCAGCAGCCGCAGCTTCATCAACTCGTACGGCTCGACGTCGTCGACGATCTGGACGCCGACATCCTCGTACGGCGGCCGCACCCCGCCGAACGAGTCCTCCAGCACCCACTGCGTGAACGGCTCGCAGACGACCGGCCAGCCGTCCTCGACGCCGAACCGCTCGGCCAGCGCGGCCCGGTCCGCGTCGGTGGTGACCGGCGTGATCCGGTCGACCATGCAGTTCGGGAACCGCACCTCGTTCTCGAGGAAGTCCGCCATGCCGGTGTCCTGCAACCGTGCGAACCCGGCGATCATCTTGCGCGCGACATGCCCATTGCCGGGGATGTTGTCGCAGGACATCACGGTGAACGGCGGTACGCCGGCCGCCCGGCGCCGGCGCAGCGCCTCGACGATGAACCCGAACGCACTCCCCGGCGTCGCCCCCGGTACGAGGTCCGCGGCCAGTGCCGGATCCGACGCGTCCAGTTCGCCCGTCACCTGGTTGACGTGGTACCCGCCCTCGGTGATCGTCAACGAGACGATCCGCGTCGCCGGATCGGTCATCCGCTCCAGCACCGCCTCGGCCGAGTCGGGCGCGAACAGGTAGTCGACGATCGACCCGATCACCCGAGGCTCGAGGGTCCCGTCCGGATGCTTGACGACCAACGTGTAGAGACAGTCCTGGGCGGACATCACCTCCGCCATCCGTTGGTCGTTCGGCAGCACCCCGACACCGACGATGCCCCAGTCGAGCGCCTTCCCCTCGGACATCAACCGGTCGAGGTACATCGCCTGGTGCGCCCGGTGGAACCCGCCGACCCCGAAGTGCACGATCCCCGGCGTCACCGCCGTACGGTCGTAGCTGGGGGCAACGATCTGCAGGGACTCGAGGGTGGTTGCGGACAACTTCACTTGACCGCCCCCAGCGACAGGCCCTGGACGAGTTTGTCCTGCGCGGCGAACCCGGCGATCAGCACCGGCAGCGACACCACGATGGACGCGGCACAGACTTTGGCGAGGAACAATCCTTGACTGGTCACGAACCCAGTCAAGAACACCGGAGCCGTCTGCGCCACTGTGCCGGTCAGCACACGGGCGAACAACAGCTCGTTCCAGCTGAAGATGAAGCAGATCAGCGCGGCCGAGGCGATCCCCGGTGTGACCACCGGTGCAACGACCGACCGGAGTGTCCTGGTCAGCGAGGCGCCGTCCACCGACGCCGCCTCGAGGATCTCCACCGGCACCTCGGACAGGAAGCTGCGCAGCATCCAGACCGCGATCGGCAGGTTCATCGAGGTGTACAGGATGATCAGCAGCCAGATGTTGTCCAGGAACCCGACCGACTGCGCGAACAGGTAGATCGGCAGCAGCCCGGCCACCACCGGCAGCATCTTGGTGGACAGGAAGAAGAACAGCACATCCGTCCATTTGCGAACCGGCCGGATCGACAGCGCGTACGCCGCCGGGAACGCGAGCAGGATGACCAGCGCCGTGGACAGGACGCTCGCGGTCAGCGAGTTCGCGATCGACGGCCACGGACCGGTACTGAAGAACGAGCGGTACCCGTCCAGGGTCAGCGGCGCCGCGACGTCCGGCGGGTTCTTCGCGGCGTTCTCCTCGGAGTGGAACGAGGTGAGCAGCATCCACAGCACCGGCAGCACGAACAGGATCCCGACGATCCACGCGACGCCGCTCAGGACGAAGCCACCACCACGGTTCTTCTTGCCGGTGACGATCGTGACCTGACCGCTCATCGTCCGGTCTCCTCTCGGAACAGGGTCGACACCGAGCGCAGTGCGAAGGTCGCGATCGCGATCGTGCCGATCACCACGATCACGCCGGCCGCGGACGCCCGCCCGTAGTCGTGCGCGGTGTAGAAGGTCTGGTAGATCGTGTACGGGAGGTTCGCCGTACCGAGGCCGCCGGAGGTGATCGTGAAGACCGCGTCGAAGTTCTGGACGACGTAGATCGACCCGAGCAGCGCGGACAGCTCCAGGTACTGGCGCAGATGCGGCAGCGTCATGTAGCGGAAGATCTCCCACTGGTTCGCGCCGTCGATCCCGGCCGCCTCGATCACGTCCAGCGGCCGGCTCTGCAGCCCGGCCAGCAGGATCAGCATCATGAACGGCGTCCACTGCCAGACCAGCGCGAAGATGATCGACCACAACGGCTGGTTGCTGATCCAGTCCGGCTGTGGCGCGTTGGCGCCGAAGAGCCACTTCAGCACGCCGTTGAACAGCCCGTACGTCGGGTTGTAGAGCGCGTGCTTCCACAGCAGCGCGGCCGCGACCGGGACCACCAGGAACGGCGTGATCATCATCGTCCGGACGGCACCGCGGCCGCGGAACTTCCGGTCCAGCAGCAGTGCGATCAGCAGCCCGAGGACCAGGCTGATCAGGACGACGCCCGCGGTCAGCAGGATCGTCACGAAGATCGCGTTCCGGGTGTTGGAGTCGGTCAGCACCCGGCGGAAGTTCGCGAACCCGGCGAACCCGCGCTCGTCCGGGTAGTACGCGTTCCAGTCCATGAACGACACCACGATCGTCACCACGAACGGCAACTGGGTGACGACGATCATGAAGATCAGCGCCGGCAGCAACGGCGCGCGGCGCGCCCAGTCGCCGGCCCTGCGCATCATTGCGCCCTCCGAACCAGGCCGCGCGGCGTGCCGCTTCGGCCGGGCCTGGGTGTCAGCTTTTGCGTCGACGGACATGACCGTCACCCCTTCCCCAGCCGCGAGCGATACCGCTCGGCGACGTCGTCTGCCAGTTTCTGCCCGTGTTTCAGCGCGTCGTCGACGCTGGTCTTCCCAGCGATCGCCGAACTCACGTCCTGACTGACCTGGGTCCCGAGGTCCGGGAACTCCGGGATGTCGACGAACTGGATCCCCGGCGCCGGCCGCGGCTGGGCCCCCGGGTTGTTCGGGTCGGCGTGCTCGATCGCGCTCTTGGTCGGCTCCGCGAACGCGGCCGCCTCCTTCAGGTACTGCGGGTTCTCGTACGTCGAGGCCCGCTTGCCGGCCGGAACGTTGGACCAGCCAACCTTCTGGCCGACCAGGTTCTCGTAGTCCTTGCCGGACGCCCAGGAGATGAACTTCCAGGCGTCGTCCTTCTTCTTCGAGGCTTCCTGGATACCCCAGGCCCAGGCGTACAGCCAGCCGGAGCTGTCGGTCTTCACGACCGGTGCCGGGGCGTAGCCCATCTTGCCCTTCACCGGCGAGTTCGGCGCCTCGAGCGAGCCGGCCGCCGAGGTCGCGTCGTACCACATCGCGACGTTGCTCTGGATGGTGTTGTTCAGGCACTCGGTGAAGCCGGCCTGCGGTGCGCCCGCCTCACCGTGCGCGCGGACGAGGTCGACGTAGAACTTGGTCGCCTCGGTGAACTCCGGCGAGTTCACCTGCGGCTGCCAGTCCTTGGTGAACCAGGTGCCGCCGAAGGTGTTCACGACCGTGGTGAGCGGGGCGAACAGCTGGCCCCAGCCGGGCTGGCCGCGCAGGCAGATGCCGCGCATCCCGGGTTGTGCGTTGTCGACCTTCGCCGCGATGTCCGCGACCTGCTGCCAGGTCGGCTTCGCCGGCATCGTGACGCCCTTGGACGCCAGGATGTCCTTGCGGTACATCAGGAACGACGACTCGCCGTAGAACGGTTCGCCGTAGATCTTGCCGTCGTCCGCGGTCATCGACTGGGTCATCGGCTTCAGGATGTCGCTCTGGTCGAACGACGGGTCCTTCGCGATGTAGTCCGACAACGGCGCGATCCACTTGGACTTCGCGTAGATCGGGATCTCGAAGTTGCTCACCGACGCGACGTCGTACTGACCGGCCTGGCTGGAGAACTCCTGGCTGATCTTGTCCCGGACGTCGTTCTCCGGCAGCACGGTGAAGTTCACCTTGATGCCGGTCTGCTTGGTGAAGTTGTCGGCGGTCAGCTTCTGCAGGTCCACCATCTGCGGGTTGTTCACCATCAGCACGTTGATGCTGTCCGCACCCCCGCCACCGACCCCGCCACCCCAGCCCGCACACCCGGTGACCGCGGTCATCACCAGCGCGACCCCGGCCACTCCGATGCGTTTGCGCCTAGTCAGCACTTCTGCCTCCGCTCATTTGAGCACACCTCCGCTCACACCTTGAGTAGACCGGTAAGCCACTTGACCTGTCAAGGGTCTGTGCAACACTTGGGTGCGGTGGTGCTCATATGAGCGGGGAGGCGTTTGATGGAGACCCTGGGGCCGGCACAGCTGGTGCTGACCGCGTCGATCGCGCGGCGGTACTACGTCGACGGACGGTCGAAGGTGGAGATCGCCGACGAGTTCCGGCTCAGCCGGTTCAAAGTCGCGCGGTTGCTCGACCAGGCGCGCAGCAGCGGGCTGGTACGGATCGAGATCAGCCACCCGGGCGCCATCGACCTGGATCTGTCCGCCCGCCTGCAGGAGTCACTCGGACTGCGCCGCGCGATCGTCGTCGACACCCCCGAGGTGGACGAGCCGGCGCTGCGCACCCAGCTCGGGAAGGCCGCCGCGGACCTGCTCACCGAGATCGTTACCCCCGACGACGTCCTCGGGCTGGCCTGGGCGCGGGCCGTCACCGCGATGACCGAGCAACTCACGTCGCTCGCCCCGGTGCCCGTCGTACAGCTCACCGGCGCGCTCACCCGCCCGGACGTCGAGGCCAACTCGGTCGAGCTGGTCCGGCACACCGCGCGGCTGTCGGGCGGTCCGGCGTACCTGTTCTATGCGCCGCTCGTGGTGCCGGACGCGGCCACGGCGCGGGCGTTGCGGCAGCAGCCGGAGGTCGCCGAGGCGATCAGCCACTTCGACTCGGTGTCGAAGGCGGTCGTCGGGCTCGGGTCGTGGGACGCCGGGCAGTCGACGCTGTACGACGCGATGGACGAGAAGGCCTGCGAACAGCTCCAGCGGCGCGGCGTGGTGGCCGACATCTCCGGCGTCTTCGTGGACGCGGACGGGGTCGCCGTACAGAGCCGGGTCACCGACCGGGTGATCGCGATCAACGCCGAGCAGATGGGCAAGATCGACGAGGTGATCGCGATCCCGTACGGGCTCGCGAAGGTGGACGCGGTCCGCGCCGCCGTCCGCAGCGGGCTGGTGAACGCGATCGTTACCCACGCACCCCTGGCGAAGGCGCTGCTCGGCGAGACAAACTAGCCCGCGATGCCTGACGAGACATTGCTGCTCGGCGGGACTGCGAACCGCGGGTTCGTCGTGCGGGTCGGAGACACCGTCCGACGACCGCTGCGCGCCAGTAGTACGGCGACCCACGCGCTGCTGGAGCACCTCGAACGGGTCGGCTTCGACGGCGCGCCACGGCTGCTGGGCGTCGACGAGCAGGGACGCGAGGTGCTGTCGTACCTGCCCGGCGAGACGGTGCAGGCGCCGTACCCGGCGTGGTCGATGACGGACGCGGCGCTGGACAGCGTCGCCGCACTGCTGCGGGAGTATCACCAGGCGGTGGAGGACTTCCGGCCGGCCGGTCTGGAGTGGGCCGAGCCGGTGCCCGCCGACTACGTGAACGGCCTGATCAGCCACAACGACCCGAACCTCGACAACGTGGTCTTCCGGGAGGGCACCGCGGTCGCCCTCATCGACTTCGACCTCGCCGGCCCCGGGTCGGCGCTGTGGGACGTCGCCACCGCCGTACGCCTGTGGGCCCCACTGCGCCCCGACGCGGACATCCACGACGTACGCCGAGGCCGCTCACTCCAGCGTTTCCGCCGCTTCGCCGACGCCTACGGGCTGACCGAACCAGACCGCCGACGCCTCGTTGACGCCGCCGCCGACAACCACATCTGGTGCATGGACTACGTCCGCCGCGGCGCCGAATCCGGCCACCCCTGGTTCCACCAACGCTGGACCACCGGCGAAGCAGAACTCACGGACCGCACCAACACCTGGTTCAAGACCCAGTCCCGGGCCCTCCACCGGGCACTCCTCGAGAACTAGCAGCCTCCGCACGCCCCTCGTAGTACTTCTCCTGCAGTCGCTTGATGGAGTGTGGGATGAACATGATCACCGGGTTCGGGAACGTCGCGATTCTGCCCATGTCACTCAGCAGCAGCGCGACGAACATCGCCCCAATCAGGCCGACCACCACCATCCAGCCTCTCCGGCAGATCCACGGTCCCTCGTCGGCGACCAGCCCACGCCGAGTCACCGCGCCGACCCCGAACAGCACTCCGGTGAGTGCGAACAACACCGCAACCACCGCCAGGAACCACGGCTCCCCGACGGCGTAGTCGCCGTGCCCCGAGTAGACCAGCCCAGCGCAGACCAACTCACCAACGGCGATCAACGCGTAGAACGCGGCACCCAACTTCATCTTCGGCATGTCTGGGGAACCGACGGCACCAACACCTGGTTCAAGACTCATGCCGAGGCTCTCCAGAGCTAACAGCAGCCTCCGCACGCCCCTCGTAGTACTTCACCTGCAGCCGCTTGATCCATCCTGGGATGAAGATCGCCGAAGCAGTCGGGTACGGCGCACCCCACTCGGACTCACCCAGGAACGCCACCACGATCCCAGCGCCTACGAGGGCAAGCACAACGATCCAGCCCTGGCGGCAGATTCGGGGGCCGTCGTCGGACACCAACCCGCGCCGGGTGACCGCCCCAACGCCGAACAGCACCCCGGTCAGCAGCAGCACCGCCGAGATCGCGACCTGGTACCAGCGGTCGGCAGCGGCGTACGTGCCGTAACCCCGGAAGACCGCTCCGGCGGACACCACCCAACCGACCGCGACCAGCGCGTACACGACCGCACCCAGCTTGAGCTTCGGCATACCTGGTTATCGCCGGGGGTGGATTGGCTGTTACTGCACGAAGTGGAAGAGAATGTGCGGGTGCGTTCACGGGTGGTGTTGCTGGCTGGGCCTTCGGGGGCCGGGAAGTCGCGGCTTGCGGAGCAGGTCGGGCTTCCCGTCGTACGGCTGGACGACTTCTACCGTGACGGTGACGACGAGGCGATGCCGCGCTCCCCGCTCGGGATCGTCGACTGGGACGACCCACGCTCCTGGGACGGCGAGCGGGCGGTCGCGGCGCTCGAGCAGTTGTGTACGACGGGATCCGCCGAACTCCCGATCTACGACATCGCCGCCGACGGCACCGTCGGTCACCGTCCGGTCAACCTCGGCGACGCTCCGCTGATCGTTGCCGAGGGCATCTTCGCCGACCAGATCACCGGCGCACTGCGGGATCGCGGCCTGCTGGCGGCGGCGATCTGCGTGTACCACCACCGAATCGTCACGTTCGCGCGCCGCTTCCAGCGGGACCTCCGCGAGCACCGCAAACCTCCGCTGACATTGCTGCGTCGCGGTCTGTTGCTGCTCCGTGACGACCCCCAGGTGGTGGCGCGCTGCGTCGCCGCCGGCTGCGAACCCCTGCACCCGAAGGCGGCCCGGGCCCGGATCGAGACCCTTCTCACCACGACTGCCTCGTCGTGAAGACAAGATTGTTCGCCTGAAGTTAACCAACTTCTGTTGGTATCGGTGCCGATCATCGGATGCACTCGGGGGGCGAGTGGCCGAACGGAGAGGGACCGTGACACGGAATGCTGCCGGAGTTGCCGTTGCAGTAACCGCGCTGCTGCTGGGTGTGACGGCCTGTGGTAACGACGGGGGTACGTCGGCCAGCGCTGCCGAGACCCCGGCCGCGAAGCACTCGGCCCTCACCGGTACGGCGGACAAGACCGCGAAGAGCGCCCTCGCCGACCTGGTCGTGCTGCCCGGCGGGTACGTCGCCGACCCCGGCAACCCCACCGGCGCGTTCACGGCGACGTCGTACCTGAACACCTGGTCCGCCGACCCGGCGCTGGACCGCGCGCTGCTGCTGAACGCCGGCTTCGTCGAGGGCTACCGGGCGACCCGGCTCAGCCCCGACAAGAAGAAGCGCTTCACCGTCCAACTGTTCAAGACCGGCTCCGCCGCGAAGGCCCAGGCCCTGCAGAACGGCCTGTGGACGCAAGACACCCACGACCACCCGTTCGCCGTCCCGGACGCCCTCTCCGACGCGAACGTCGAGTACGACGGCGGCACCGACCAGTCCGTCGCCACCGCCGAGGCCAGCCTCGCGATCGGCACCACAGTCGTCGAACTCACCGTCCGCGAAGCCGCCTCCCTCGGCACAACACTCACCCCTGACACCGCGCTGATCACCACCCTCGCCAAGGACCAACGCACCCGCCTGACCGCCCCCTCCAACTGAGGGTCGCCCACTGGCGGCGGCAGTTCTTCGTGCTGATGCTGGTGGTTCAGCTCGCCTGGCGTACGTACCCCGTATAGCTCACAGCCAGGCGTGTTGCTGGCCGCGACGGGCGTCGGGTGGATGGTGGCGGGGCTGTCCCCGGCGGACGACGCTGCCGCTCACCTAGGTCGCAGGACCCGGCCCGGACGTCGTCGACGAGAATCTGCACGTGGTCAGTGGCGCGTTCCCGATCTTCGCGTTCGGCAATCTCGCGGTGCTGCTGGCCGGTCTGCTTCGGGACGCCGCGCCGCGATGCGTGCGGTGGTACGGCGCCGCGCTCGGTGGGCTCGAGCTGGACGCGGTGGTTCTGCATTTCACCCGGCGCGGGGTGGGCGTCGGCGGTGTGGAGCGGGTGACCGCCTTCGCCCTTCCCAGGTGGCTGATTCTCGGCGGTCAGGCGGTGATGCGGTCGATCACCAGTGGGCCTGGTCGGTGGGAGTCGGCGACTGCGATGGCGTCGGTCAGGGACTCCAGGGCGCGGTCGATCCGGGTCGGGTCGTCCGTGTGCAAGGTGAGGAGCGGTTGGCCCTCCCGGATGTGATCGCCTGGTTTGGCGTGCATTTCCACGCCGGCGACCGCGGACACCGGGTCCTCCTTGCGCGCGCGGCCCGCGCCGAGGCGCCACGCGGCCACGCCGACCGCGAGGGCGTCCAGCTTGGAGAGTACGCCGGAAGCCGGAGCCGGTACGACGTGCTGCTCGGGCGCGACCGGGAGTACGGCGGACGGGTCGCCGCCCTGGGCCGAGATCATCGCCCGCCAGGCGTCCATCGCCGTACCGTCGCGCAGCTTCTCCGCCGGGTCGACGCCGGTGACGCCGGCCGCGGCGAGCATCTCGTTGGCGAGGGCAACGGTCAGTTCGACCACGTCGGCGGGGCCGCCGCCGGCGAGGACCTCGACGGACTCGCGCACTTCCAGGGCGTTTCCGGCGGTCAGGCCGAGCGGGACCGACATGTCGGTGAGCAAGGCAACGGTCCTCACGCCGGCGTCCGTGCCCAGGGCAACCATCGTCTCGGCCAGTTCGCGGGCGTCGGCGAGGTCCTTCATGAACGCGCCGGAGCCGACCTTCACGTCGAGCACCAGCGCGCCGGTACCCTCGGCGATCTTCTTGCTCATGATCGAGCTGGCGATCAGCGGGATCGCTTCGACGGTGCCGGTCACGTCGCGCAGCGCGTACAGCTTCTTGTCCGCGGGCGCCAGGCCGTCGCCGGCGGCGCAGATCACCGCGCCGACGTCCTCCAACTGCCGCATCAGCTCGTCGTTGGAGAGCGCGGCGCGCCAGCCGGGGATCGACTCGAGCTTGTCCAGGGTGCCGCCGGTGTGGCCGAGGCCGCGGCCGGACAGCTGCGGTACGGCGACCCCGCAGGCCGCGACCAACGGTGCCAGCGGCAACGTGATCTTGTCGCCGACGCCGCCGGTCGAGTGCTTGTCGGCCGTCGGCCGGGACAGCTTGCCGAAGTCCATCCGTTCGCCGGACGCGATCATCGCGGCGGTCCAGCGGGCGATCTCGCGGCGGTTCATGCCGTTCAGCAGGATCGCCATCGCGAGCGCGGACATCTGCTCGTCGGCGACGTCGCCCTTGGTGTAGGCGTCGATCACCCAGTCGATCTGGCCGTCGCTCAGCTCGCCCCGGTCGCGCTTGGTACGGATCACGTCCACAGCGTCGAAGCTCATGACTTACTCCTCCAGGTTGTACGGCCCGAACGCGTCGGGCAACAGCTCACGCAGCGGCCGCAGCCCGGACCGCGTCTCGAGCACCAGGTCGGGCCCGCCGTTCTCGAACAACAACTGCCGGCACCGCCCGCACGGCGACAGCACCTCGCCGCGATGATCCACACAGGTGAACGCGACCAGCCGCCCGCCGCCCGTCCGGTGCAGGTCCGACACCAGACCGCACTCGGCACACAGCGTCAACCCGTACGACGCGTTCTCCACGTTGCACCCGGCAACAACCCGCCCGTCGTCGACATACGCCGCCGCCCCCACCCGATACCCGGAGTACGGCACATACGCCCGGCGCATCACTTCCACAGCCGCCTGCCGCAGTACCTCCCAGTCGACATCCACCCGCCCAGCATCCGATCCGGGCTTGGAGCCGGGCGGCTCGCCGGGTGGGGTCGTGTTATTCGGTGACGTAGGGTTCACCGTCGGCCTTTGGGGCTCTTACTCGGCCGACTAGGCCGGCTACGGCGATGATGGTGGCGACGTACGGCGCCATCAGCAGCAGGGAGCCGGGGATCGGGGTCTGGATGATCTGCAGCTGGGACTGCAGCTGGGTCGCGAAGCCGAAGAAGAGCGCGGCGACGGTTGCGCCGATCGGGTGCCAGCGGCCCATGATCAACGCCGCCAGCGCGATGAACCCGTTGCCCGCGGTCATCTCCTTGCTGAAGGACCCGGCGTACCCGACGGTGAAGAACGCGCCGCCGAGCCCGGCCAGCACGCCGGCCGCGAGGACCGCGGAGTACCGGGTCCGCTTGACCTTGATGCCGACCGTGTCGGCCGCCTTCGGGTGTTCGCCGACCGCGCGGATCCGGAGACCCCAGCGGGTCTCGAAGAGCACGAACGTGACCACCGCGACCGCCAGGTACATCAGGTACACGAGGATCGTCTGCCGGAACAGGATCGGCCCGATGAACGGGATGTCCCCCAGCCCGGGGATCTTGATCGCGGACAGTACGACGGGTGTGTTGAGCTGATCCGCCTTCGGCTGCATGAACTGGTCGAACAGGAACCCGGTGATACCGGTCGCGAACACCACCAGCACGACACCGAGCACGACTTGGTTGACCAGGTACTTGATCGAGAACACCGCCAGCAGCGCCGCCATCAGCACGCCGGTCGCGGCCGCCGCGACGAGCGCCGCCGCCCCGCTGTGCGTCGTACTGGACACCAGAGCCGCGGTGAACGCGCCGACCAGGAACTGGCCCTCGATCGCGATGTTGATGACCCCGGCCCGCTCGCACATCACGCCGGCCAGCGCACCGAGGATCAGCGGGGTCGCGAAGTTCAGCGTGCCCTGGAACTGGTTCGCCAGCGGGAAGGTCTTCCCGGCCGATGCCCAGCACAGGAACGCGCCGATGAAGCAGATCCCGAGGATCGCCGCCAGCCAGCCGGCTGCTCGCGGCGGGACCCGACGGCGGACGGACGGTACGACGTACGCGACCGCGGCCGCCGTACCGAGGATGCCGAGGATCAGGCCGACCGGCTGCGCGGGCAGCCCGAGCAGGTTGTGCTGCAGGTCGCCGGACACCAGCTGGAACGTCGCCTTGCCGCTCTTCGTGAAGATCGCCAGGCCGAGGCCGATCAAGGCGAACACCAGCATCACGCCGCCGACCCGCTGCCGGCGAGTCCGCTCGGCCGGCCCCTCGATGATCTCCGGCTTCGGCGCGGCAGCCGGTACCGCGTCGGGAGTTGTCTCGGTCATCCGTTCCAGCCTTTCGCGAGCACTGCGCCGGCGCCGCGGTCCTTCGGCAGGAAGCGGAAGACCGAGCGCACCAGCGCCGGAGCCGCGACGAACAGCACGATCACGGCCTGCAGGACAGTGGTCAGGGTCAACGGCGTCTGGGTGATCAGCTGCATCTGCAGACCGCCCGCGTTCAGCGCGCCGAACAGCAGGCCGGCCAGCACGGTGCCGATCGGCGTACCGCGACCGAGCAGCGCGACCGTGATCGCGTCGAACCCGACCGAGGCCGCGACTCCGTCGGTCAGCGGCAGGTCGGTGCCGAGTACCTGCTGGACGCCGGCCAGCCCGGCCAGCGCGCCGGCTACGACCATCGCGATCACGTACGCCCGGCCGACCGACATGCCGGCGGTCCGGGAGGCGTCCGCGTTCGCGCCGACCGCGCGCAGCTCGAAGCCGATCGTCGAGCGGTTCAGCAGCCACCAGACGAACACCGCCGCCAGCAGCGCGAGCACGAACCCGAGGTGCAGGCGGGTGCCGCCGAACTTCGGGAACTGCGCGTTCGCGTCGACGATCGGGGAGATCGGGTCGGTCCGCCCCGGCCGCTGGAACGTCTTCGTGGTCAGCAGCCACTGCAGCAGGTAGAGCGCGACGTAGTTCAGCATGATCGTCACGATCACCTCGTGGGCGCCGGTGCGGGCCTTCAGCAGGCCGACCACACCGCCCATCAGCGCACCGCCGACCAGGCCGGCGACGATCGCGACGATCAGGTGCAGGACCGGCGGCAGGTGCCAGGCGAACCCGACGTACCCCGCGAGGATCGCGCCGCCGATCAGCTGGCCCTGGGCGCCGATGTTGAACAGCCCGGTCCGGAACGCCAGCGACACCGCCAGGCCGCCGCAGATCAGCGGTGTTGCCTGGGTCAACGACTCGCTGATCGGCGTGACGCCGCCGAGCGCGCCGGACAGCAGCGCCCGGTACGCGTTGCCGACCGCGCTGCCGGCCGCGGAGATGGTGTCCATCGGCGCGGCGCCGAAGTACCCGGCCGCCTTCTGGACCTGCTGGTCGCCGATGATGATCAGGATCGCCCCGACCACCAGCGCCAGCACGATCGCGCTCAGCGACACCAGTCCCTGGACGACCCACGACGGCAGCCCGGAACGGGCCGGTTCCCCCTTGGCCGGCGCGGGCGCGGGCGCGGCCGTTGTCTCAGTGCTCATCAGATGGTTCCCAACGTGGTCGGGTTCTCGATCGCCGTCTCGTGTGCCTCGGACCTGGAGGCGCCGGCCATCATCAGGCCGAGCTCGTCGCGGGGCGTGTCGGCCGGTACGACGCCGACCACCTGGCCGCGGTACATCACCGCGACCCGGTCCGCCAGCGCGGCGATCTCGTCGAGTTCGGTGGAGACGATCAGGACCGCCGTACCGTGGTCGCGTTCCTCGACGATCCGGTTGTGCAGGAACTCGATCGAGCCGACGTCCACGCCGCGGGTCGGCTGCGAGGCGACCAGCAGCTTCAGCGGGCGGGACAGCTCGCGGGCCAGCACCACCTTCTGCTGGTTGCCGCCGGACAGCGACGACACCGGCAGGCCGATGCCCTGCGTACGGATGTCGAACTCCTGCACCCGGGCGGTCGCGTTCTTGTCGATCTCGTCGGTCCGCAGCGCCAGCCCGTTGCCGAACGGCGCCTCCCGGAACAGGTCCAGGATCAGGTTCTCGGCGACCGTGAACGAGCCGACGAAGCCGTCGTGGGCGCGGTCCTCCGGGACGTACCCGATGCCGGCGTCGAGCCGGTGCCGGGTGGACTTCGCGGTCAGGTCGGCGCCGTCGAGGAAGATCTGGCCGGCCGCGATCGGCGTCAGCCCGAGCAGCGCCTCGGTGAGCTCGGTCTGGCCGTTGCCCTGGACACCGGCCACCGCGAGGATCTCTCCGGCCCGGACCTCCAGGTCCACGTTGTCGACGGCGGTGAACCCGCGCTCGTCGATCACGGTCAGCCCGGTGACCCGCAGTACCGTCTCCTTCGGCTCCGCCGGGGCCTTGTCCACCACCAGGTCGACCGCCCGGCCGACCATCAGCTCGGCGAGCTCCTCCTCGGACGCCGACGGCTCGGCCTGGCCGACCACCTTGCCGCGGCGGATCACGGTGATCTTGTCCGCGATCGCCTTGACCTCTTTGAGCTTGTGGGTGATGAAGACGATCGACGTACCGCTCTCCTTGAGCTGCCGCATCACGTCGATCAGGTCGTCGATCTCGGCCGGGGTGAGGACGGCGGTCGGCTCGTCCAGGATCAGTACCCGGGCGTCGTTGGCGAGCGCCTTGAGGATCTCCACGCGCTGCTGGACGCCGACCGGGATGTCCTCGACCATCGCCTCCGGGTCGACCGCGAGGCCGTACCGGTCGGACAGCTCGGTGACCCGGCTGTGCGCCTTCTTCCGGTCCAGTACGCCGGCGCCGCGGGTGGTCTCGCGGCCGAGCATGACGTTCTCGGCGACGGTGAACACCGGGACCAGCGTGAAGTGCTGATGGACCATGCCGATGCCGTGCCGGATCGCGTCGCTGGGCGAGGTGATCCGGACCTTCTCGCCGTCGATCACGATCTCGCCCGAGTCGGGCTGCAGCAGCCCGTAGAGCATGTTCATCAGGGTGCTCTTGCCGGCCCCGTTCTCACCGAGCAGGCAATGGATCTCGCCCGGCTCGATCACCAGGTCGATGTGGTCGTTGGCGACCAGGGAGCCGAAACTCTTGGTCAGCCCGGAGAGCTCGAGATGCATGCGCAGCCTTCCCTTCAGACGGCGAGCCAGGGAGGCACGACCTTGTGGGTCTGCCTACCTGGCTCGCACCGTACTACGCAAAAGTGTGGCGGATCAGGACGCCTTGGGCTGGACCTTCGACTCGATGACGATCTTGCCGCTGATGATGTCGGCCTTGATCGTGTCCAGCTCCGACTTCACGTCGGCCGGGATCTTGCTGTCGAAGTCGTGGAACGGCGCGATCGCCGTACCGCCGTTCTGCAGCGTCCCGGTGAACTGGGTGTTGTCGAACTTGTTGTCGAGGACCGACAGGACCGCGTCCTTCACGGCCACGTCCATGCCCTTCTCGACGCTGCTCAGCAGGGTCGAGCAGTACTCCGCGGCGCTCACGCAGCCGTCGGTGTCGACCCAGATCGCGTTGACCTTGCCGTTGCTGGCCTTGGCCGCCTGCAGGCCGCCGAGACCCGACGGGCCGGCTACCGGGAACAGGATATCCGCGCCCTGGGTGATCAGGTTCTGCGCGTTGTTCTGGCCCTTGGCCTTGTCCTCGAAGTCGCCCGTGAACAGGCCCTTCTGCTTCTGGTCGTCCCAGCCGAGCACCTGGACGTTCTTGCTCTTCTGCTGGTTGTAGTAGCGCACGCCCTGGGCGAAGCCGTCCATGAAGATGGTGACGGTCGGGATCTGCAGACCACCGAACGTACCGACCTTGCCGGACTTGGTCATCGCGGCGGCCAGGTAGCCGGCCTGGAAGCTGGTCTGCGCGGTGTTGAACAGCAGCGGCTTCAGGTTGGCGATCGGGGCCTTCGGCGCCGAGTCGACGATCGCGAACTTGATGTTCGGGTTCGCCTTGGCGGCCGCCTCGGTGGCGTCCTCGAGCTTGAAGCCGACGGCGACGATGACGTTGCACTTGGCACTGACCATCGCGGTCATGTTCGTCGTGTAGTCGTTGTCCGACTTCGACTCGGCCTTGACCTCAGTGAGGCCCTTCTCCTTGACCGCGTCCTGCAGACCCTTGTAGGAGGTCTGGTTGAACGACTTGTCGTCGAAGCCCCCCGAGTCGGAGACCATGCAGGCCTTGAAGTTCTTGTTGGCGTCACTGCCGCTCGAGCTGTTGTCGGTCGGCTTGCTGCCACAAGCGGCGACGGCGAGCGTCAGCACGCCCACGATCGCCGTTCCCCGCACGTACTTCTTCACCGGACGTCTCCTTCGTCGACCAGAATCCTTTAACCGGCACGCCTTCCCCCACGTACCATCCGCAGACTATAGGGCGCGGCCCGTCTTTCTTTGAACGTCGAGCAGGCCTCGATACCGGAAAGTGACCGGCGTTTCCGTCACATTTCGACAACTTATCCGGCACGGTCACGGGCTGCTGTGCCCAGATCACGGTGCGCACGCTCCGTGGTTACGCTCACGTTCCGTGGTCGGCGCGCTGGGTGAACGGGATGGCACAATCGCGGGATGAGTCATCAGCTGCTGGTCGCGGACGTCCTGGCGCGGGTCGAGTCGGTGCGCGAGGACATGGTCGCCGTACGCCGTGACCTGCACGCCCACCCCGAGCTCGGATGGCACGAGGTACGGACGACCGAGCTGCTGGAGAAGGCCCTGATCGCGGCCGGGCTCACGCCGCGGGTGCTGCCGACCGGTACCGGGCTGATCTGCGACATCGGCGCGGGCGACACCTGCGTCGCCCTGCGCGCCGACATCGACGCGCTGCCGGTGCCGGACGGTGTGGAGGCGCCGTGGCGGTCGCTCGTCGACGGGGTGGCGCACGCGTGCGGGCACGACGTACACACGTCCGCGCTGCTCGGCGCCGCGCTGGTACTCGCCGGGATGGCCCGCGACGGGCAGCTGGACCGGCGCGTCCGGGTGATCTTCCAGCCGGCCGAGGAGGTCATGCCCGGCGGCGCGCTCGGCGTGATCGCCGCGGGCGGGCTGGACGGCGTACGGCGGATCTACGGCCTGCACTGCGACCCCCGGCTCCAGGTCGGTCAGGTCGGCCTCCGCGTCGGGGCACTCACCGCGGCGGCCGACAAGATCCTCGTACGACTCACCGGACCGGGCGGCCACACGTCCCGGCCGCACCTGACCGCGGACCTCGTCTACTCGCTCGCCACCCTGGTGTCGGAACTACCCGCCGCCCTGTCGCGCCGCGTCGACCCGCGCGCCGGCATGTCGCTCGTCTGGGGTCGCATCACCTCCGGCTCCGCCGCCAACGCCATCCCCTCCCGCGGCGAGGCCGAAGGCACCCTGCGGTGCCTGGACGCCAACGCCTGGCGCCTCGCCGAGGAGCTCATCCCGACACTCGCCGCGCAACTGGTCACGCCGTACGGCGTCGAGGTCGACGTCGAGGTCACCCACGGCGTACCGCCCGTCATGAACGACACCACCGCGATCAGCGTCCTCCAGAACGCCGTACAGCAGACCCTCGGCACCAGCGCCGTAGCCCCCACCGACCAAAGCCTCGGCGGCGAAGACTTCGCCTGGTACCTCGAACACGTCCCCGGCGCCATGGCCCGCCTCGGCGTCCGCCCACCCACCCAAGAAACCGCCGCCGACCTCCACACCCCCGGCTTCACCCCCTCCGAAGAAGCCATCACCCTAGGCACCACAATCCTCACCTCCACAGCCCTCCTGGACTAACAAAGCCCACCCGCGAAAGGACACCGCTCCGCGGCGGCTGTCTTTTGCCGCCTCTGGCGGGGTGCGCGGTAGGTACTGCCGCGCGAAGGTACTGGCGCCGGAGACTGCACCAGCGCCTTGGCGGCGATCCGCTGCAGCGCGGCCTCCCCCGCCCAGCGTCCGGCCCCACGCCGAAGAGTGCGGGCGAGGACCTGAGCGAACAGTACGCTTCGTGACGAAGGAACTACCTTCAGCCGAACTTGCCTGCTGTTCTCGCCGACGTCTGAACAGGGAGACTACGTGTCCGAGCTGCGAGGCCGTCGCAGCGGAGACGACCCAAGCGACGAGCACAGCCCCGCCGACCTCGGCGAACCCGACAGCCGAGCTGCCCAACCATCCCGGCCTGCAGACGGCGACATGCACAGCCCAGCGGCAAACCGAGACGCCGCCCGCTCATCAGACGAGCCCAAGACCGAGGACCGCAGGTTGACCGCCCAAGAGAAGCTCGAGCGGCACCTCGACACGCTCTACTGGCCCGGCTACTCCAACTGGTCTGCAACCGATCAAGACGACTCGGTCGACCAGCAGGCCACCACGGACGCACCCGCCATCAAGCCATCAGAGCCCGCGGCAAGACAACACGACAGCCAAGCATCCAGCGACCCTCGTACCGTCGACAAGCCCGCAAGTCCTGAGCCGGAGCCACGCGAAAGATCCGAAAAGGACGACCCGTTCGTCGCCTTCTCTCCAGAACAAAGAGAACGACTGCTGCGAGACGACACCGTGGCCCGCCTCCAATACCTGAATGACCCCGACGACGCCTCCGAATCGCAGGAACGCCCGGCAGCCACACCCGATCCCGATACTTCCCCCGACCGCGGCGCCAGGCCGCCGGTCGACGCCAACCCCACTGACGATTCTGAAGAACAGGCCGCGCAATCGGCAGACAACCCCATGTCCGGCCCTGCCGATCCTTCTGGCACCGAGACCTCGGCGGGCGCCGACCACGAGTTCGTCGACCATTCGTCTCCGGCTGAGATGGATCAGTATCGCCGGATCCGCAAAGCCGACGACCTCGACGCTCTCGCCGACAGCAGCGGTTTGCCGTACGAGGTGATCCACGAGGCCAAACAGCACCTGTTCATGCGCGAGCACGACGTGGCACTCGGCCCCGGAGACATCCGCCACGGGTATTTCAGGCCTGACGCGATCTACGGGGACCTTTGGGAGCGCGTCTCCTCGGGCTCCGAATTGACGGCAGAGAACCGAGCGCAGTTCTGGTCACTGGTGGCACACGAGTACGTCGAATCGAAACTCATGGAAGCCGGCCTGCCGTATCTGTCTGCCGAACCAGGGGCTTGGGGCGAGGGGAACAGAGCGGAATTCCTCGCCGCATATCCGTCGGCACACAACACGGCGCCGCTGAGCACGCAATCGCAAGTCAAGGATCTGCTGCGGCATTGGACGACGTTGGGACTCCCGAGGGACAACCTCCGGGTGGCGCCTGATCTCTCGAATCTGGACGATGTCGTACGAGTAGCCAAGGAAGGACTGGGCCTGTGACGGACACGGCAGCATGCGAGCGACTGCTGGCTCGGCTGGTGGAGGCCGGCTGGGACGACGAGGACGCGGAGGATCGGCATGCCGCGTCTCGGGGGCAGTTGGCAGTCGAGTACTTGCGGCGGATGGCGGTCTGGGCGGACACGTTAGGGGTGCCCGCACAGTGGCCGTTCTTCGACCTGGCAGTGGTGTTCGATCGTGCGGTCGAGACCGATCCGGTCTGGGTGCAGCGGCTCGAGTCCGAGAGCGGACATGAGTTGTGGGAGATGTCGCGGAAGATCGTTCCGGACATGTTCCGCTGGGCGGCCCTGGGTGATCGTCCGCGGCAGCGGTTCCCTGACCTCGACGATCCGTACGAGCCCCTGATCCAGCTGTTCGAACGCGGCGGCGAGATCTGGCCCGGCCACGGCTCGATCGAGTTCTACCTGGGCTCGGTGCCGTACCGCGGCATCGCCGACCGGCTGTCGCAGCCGCCGCTGCCGATCGACCCGGCAACGCTCGACGCCCTGGACGAGGCCTATCGGATCAAAGCGGAAGAGTCCGTCGCAGAAGCGGCCGCCCGACGTGCCCAGCGAGCAGCTGAACAGACTCAGCGGCCGCCGAAATGATCCCGCCGCTCCAGGTTGGCCCTCTGCTGGAGTTGGGGCGAGCCGTGCGGGCTGGTATCCGGTGGTGGGAGTTGAGTAGGATGATGGTGTGACTGATAAGGACAAGCTCTCGGTGACGGTGGATCCCGATGTTGCGGCTGCTGCTCGGGCCGCTGTGTCCTCGGGGCGGGCCGGCAGTGTCAGTGCCTGGGTGAACCAGGCACTACATCGTCAGGTCGATCACGAGCGCCGGCTGGACGGGCTGGAGCGGTTCGTCGCGGCGTACGAGGCGGAGAACGGCATCATCACCGATGAGGAGATGTCGGACGCGGCCCGCTCGGCGCGGGCCGGAGCGATTGTTGTCCGGGGCAAGCGTTCGCACGGCGCCGCATGACGCTGGTGTTCGACGCCGGTGCGTTCGTTGCTGCCGAGCGTGGAGATCGGCAGGTGATGGCGCTCTTGAAGGCGGAGTTGCTGGCCGGGCGTACGCCGGTTACTCATGGTGGCGTGGTGGGCCAGATCTGGCGGGGCGGGCAGGGGCGTCAGGTGCCGGTCGCTCGCTTGCTCGATGGCGTGGAGGTAGTACCGCTCGACGACGAGCTTGGTCGGCAGGCGGGCGTGCTGCTCAGGCACACAGGCGGGCGCGATGTCATCGATGCCGCCGTGGTGCTGCTCGCACGTGACGGGGACACGATCCTCACCTCGGATCCCGGCGACCTGGCATCGCTGGCCGCCGAGGCCGACATCCATCTCGAACTCGCGAACGTCTGATCGGCGGGCCGGCTCGGGTAACCAGGGCGACGACCGTCGCCTGAACTCCGACGCGTCAGCGCCGTGCGGGGTGATACGCGCGCCACGGGCAGCCGATCGTACAAGCCCGCCTCGACGGTATCGCCGTCGTGGTCACGCAGGCGTCTCCGTTCTACGCCCACCCATCCAGCAGCCCTCCACGGCACCCGGCGCCAGCACCTCCGCCCGGTGATACCAGCCCGCGCACCCGCCGAAGGCGGCAACAAACAGCCGCCGCGCAGCGGTGACCGCTCCGCCTGCACCACCGTCAAGCCCGTCACCACAACACACGGCGCCACCACCCGGCCCGGCAACACCTCCCTGCGCACCCGCCGAAGGCGGCAACAGACAGCCGCCGCGGAGCGGTGTCGATTAGAAGGTGTCGGCGGGGACGTAGGAGCCCCAGACTTCGCGGAGGGTGTTGGAGACTTCGCCTACGGTGGCTTGGGATTTTAGGGCTTGTTTCATCGGGTAGAGGCAGTTTTCGTTGCCTTGGGCAGCTTTTTTGAGGGCGGCCAGGGCTTCGTCGACGGCTGCTTGGTCGCGGGTGGCGCGGAGGGTCTTCAGGCGGGCTACCTGCTGGGCTTCGATGGCGGGGTCGACGCGGAGGGGTTCGTACGGTTCCTCGTCGGCGATCGTGAACTTGTTCATGCCGACGACGACCCGCTCGACGGAGTCGATCTGCTGGGCGATGCGGTACGCCGAGCGTTCGATCTCCTGTTTCTGGAAGCCTTGCTCGATCGCGGCGACGGCGCCGCCGTACTCCTCGACCTGTTCCATCAAGGAGACCGCGGCGGCCTCGACCTCGTCGGTGAGGGACTCGACGACGTACGAGCCGGCGAAGGGGTCCACGGTCGCGGTCACGTCGGTCTCGTAGGCGAGGACCTGCTGGGTGCGGAGCGCGAGGCGGGCCGCCTTCTCGGTCGGGAGGGCGATCGCCTCGTCGTACGAGTTGGTGTGCAGGGACTGGGTGCCGCCGAGGACCGCGGCGAGGCCCTGGATCGCGACCCGGACGAGGTTGACCTCGGGCTGCTGGGCGGTCAGCTGTACGCCGGCCGTCTGGGTGTGGAAGCGCAGCATCAGAGACTTGGGGTTGCGCGCGCCGAACTCGTCCCGCATCACCCGCGCCCAGATCCGCCGTGCGGCGCGGAACTTCGCCACCTCCTCGAGGAGCGTCGTACGCGCGACGAAGAAGAACGACAGCCGTGGCGCGAACTCGTCCACCTCGAGCCCGGAAGCGACCGCGGCCCGCACGTACTCGATCCCGTTCGCCAGCGTGAAGGCGATCTCCTGCGCGGGCGTCGCACCGGCCTCGGCCATGTGGTACCCGGAGATCGAGATCGTGTTCCACTTCGGCAACTCGGCGTGGCAGTACGCGAAGATGTCGCTGATCAGCCGCAGCGACTCCTTCGGCGGGTAGATGTAGGTGCCGCGGGCGATGTACTCCTTCAGTACGTCGTTCTGGATCGTGCCGGTCAGCTTGTCACCGGAGACGCCCTGCTCCTCGGCCACCAACTGGTACAGCAGCAACAGCACGGATCCGGGCGCGTTGATCGTCATCGACGTCGACACCTGGTCCAGCGGGATCTTGTCGAACAGCACCCGCATGTCGTCGATCGAGTCGATCGCCACGCCGACCTTGCCGACCTCACCGTGGGCGATCGGGGCGTCGGAGTCGTACCCCATCTGGGTCGGCAGGTCGAACGCCACCGACAGCCCCATCGTGCCGTGGTCGATCAGCTGGTGGTACCGCTGGTTCGACTCGGCCGCGGTGCCGAACCCGGCGTACTGGCGCATCGTCCAGGGCCGCTGGGTGTACATCGTCGGGTACACGCCCCGGGTGTACGGGTACTGCCCGGGCGCACCGAGCTTGGCCGCCGGGTCGAACCCGTCCAGCGGCTCGTACACCGGCGCGAACTCGAACCCCGACTCGCTGCGATGACTCATCCCCCCAAGGTATTCCGAACCACCGCCCGACTGGTATGCACCAGCGCACGTCGCCCGTGTGTGCTCCAGCACACGCCTGCGATGGATTCCACCTCCCTCCACGAAAGGCCGCCCGATGTCGCAGCACGCTCCGAGCCCCACCTCCCCGCGTCGCGCGGTCTGACCGTTCGTGCTCGCCGGTGTGCTGGCTGTCCTGCTCGTCGGAGGCGCCGCGACGTTCTTCCTCGGACGGCGGGACGCCCCGACCGCGGCCGTCTCGCCCGACTCGGTGCAGACACTCGCCGACGGGGTCTCGGTAGGCGGCACGACGACCGGCGCGGCGAAGACGCTCGCCGACACGTTGACCGCGCGCGGGCTCGAGTGCAGTGTGCGGTTCACCAGCGCGAACGGCGGCCACGCCGGCTGCTTCGCGGCGGTGAACGGTGCGTCGGTCGCGGTCGTGTACCAGTATCAGCCGGACGGCGCGGTCAACGCGCTGACGATCAACGTGGAGGCCAAGGGTGAGACCGCGCCGACGCTCCAGGCAGTAACCGCGGCGGTCGGCCAGGTCGTGTTCCCGAAGGACCTCCCCGGGTTGATGTCCACGCTGCGCAACAGCTGGGGCGGCGCGCTGGAGGCGAGCTGGGGCAAGTACGAGATTGTCGGCCGCGGAGCGAAGACGGTGCTGAACGCCGAGAAGTTCGGCAACAAGCAACTCGCCATCCCGTCGCTGCACCTCGACACCACCGAGACCGAGTTCGCGGATGCGCTGACCGCCGACGGATACACCTGCGCGGCCGATCACCAGACCTGCCAGCGCAAGCCCGGCCTCGCGCTCAAGTTCTCCGGACCGGACGACGGCGGCCTCACCTACCTCGTCACCACAGCGGCTGCCGGCGCCGAGACCGGCAAGGCGTTCGAAGAACTGCGCGGCACCGTCTTCGGGCATCTCCGCGGCGCCGCGGTCGCACCCGTGCAGGAGTGGATCGGCCGGAACCTCGACGGCCGGTCGCACATCGCGTATGTCGCGGGCTGGCGGGTGAGCCTCGAGGTCTCACCCGCGAAGCAGACCCGGCTGACCCTGTTCAACGAGTGGTTCTTCCTGCAGATGACCTGAACTCATTTCCGGAACGTGAGTGCCTGCGGGGACAGGTGTTCGTGGACGTCGCAGGCCAGGTCGGTGAGGGTGTCGGCGAGGGACTGGTCGGTGAGGCGGCCGTAGGTCATGACGCAGAGTTGGGCCTGGCGGGCGGATTGGAAGATGAAGTGGGCCCGCTGTGCGCGCTTGTCGTTGGTGAGGAAGGCGGTCATCGGCGGTGTCAGCACGACCTTGGCGAAGTCCGGGCGGGGCGTGCCGGTGGCGAAGAGGGCGTCGTACGCCGGGTCTCCGGTCAGGTACTCGTCGTCGAAGCGCGCGATCATCCCGGGCGGTGCGAGTGCCTTCGGGACCGTCATGCATTCGGGCCACGTCGTCGGTACGTCGATCTTCACGCAGACGGCCCACCGGTGCTGCCGCCACAGCGTGGTGACGTGTTCGTACCGCTCGAGGTGGTACCCGCGGTGGTCGAGCTTCTGCAGGAACGCGATCGCCCCGCTCGGCGACTCCCCCAGCAGCGCCGGCGGCGCCGTCGAGATCGGACCGTCGCCCGGGCCGCCGCCCTCCAGCGCGAACGCCGGGATCAGTTCGAGCAGCCGGCCCGCGAAGTCCGCGAGCGCGCCGAGCTCCGGCGGGGCGCTCACCTTCCCGTCCCGCCAGACGACCAGCGTGGCGCCGTCGATCCGGAAGTGCGGCGGCTCCGGGTCGTCCAGCAGCAGCTCCATCACCTGCGGGGTCACGACGTCCGAGGCGAACTTCCGGTCCTCGCCCTGGACCCGGAACCGCTCGTTGAACCGCCCGCTCTCGAACTCGATCCCGTGCCCGCGGACCACGTCCTCCGGCGCGGAACGGCGTACCGTCAGCGCCGGCAACGCGCTCGGCAGCTCGACGACGGCGGCCGCGCAGATCCCGCTCCGCAGGCCGCTCGACCCGGTCGACGACGACTGCGGCAGATCAGGCGTGTAGTACCAGCTGAACTGCATCAACAGCCCCGGCCGGCCCGCGATCGTGTTGCCGGACAACAGGTCCTGTACGTCGTGGCTGGTCCCCTGATCGAACGGCGTACCGCGAAAGCGGTCCAGCAGCCCGTCCGACCCGGTCGTGTACCGCCAGCCGTTCCGCGTCCCCCACCAGCTGATCAGGTTCTTGTCGCGGTCCCGTTCGCTCGCCCGGCTGCCCCACCACCACAGCAGCGCGCCGAGCACGACCACTACCGCGACCACGATCCCCAGAGTTCGCATACGACCAACCAAGCACAGCCCGGGTGCGAGTCAGCGGAGCTGGGCGGAATAGCGGTGTTCGGGACGTCCGGTGGCTCCGTACGCGAGGTCGAGCTCAACCAGGCCCCGCTGGACCAGGATGGCCAGGTACCGCTGCGCGGTGGGCCGGCTGACCCCGAGCGTCTCCGCCACGTCCGCCGCGCTGACGGAGGTCGCCGCCCGGGCCACCGTGTCGAGCACCCGCGCCATCGTGGCCGGCAGGCGGCGCCGTTGGCGGGCGTCGGCCGCCGGTGAGCGGAGCATGCTGTACAGCGTGTCGACGGTGTCCTGGTCAGCCTCCCGGGTCTCGCTCAACCGGAGCCGCCAGTGCTGGTACGCCTCGAGCTGCTCGCGCAACGCCGGAAACGCGAACGGCTTCACCAGGTAGTAGATCGCGCCCAGCTGGATCGCCGCCCGGACCGACTCGATGTCGCGGGCAGCGGTGATCAGGATGAAGTCCGGTACTCCGGTCTCGGCAGGTTCGGCGGCGAGCTGCCGAACGAGGTCGAGACCGGTCCGGTCCGGCAGGTACATGTCGAGGAGCAGCAGGTCCGGCGCGACCGCACGGATCGACTCGTACGCCTCGGCCGCCGAGTGCGCCTCGCCGACCACGACGAAACCCGGGACCTTCGCGACGCTCCGGGCGTGCGCGTGCGCGACGTGGAAGTCGTCGTCCACGATCAGGGTCCGGATCACGACACCGTCTCCTTCGCCCTGGTCCACAGCGGCAGCCGTACCTCGAACCTGGCGCCGGCCGGCGACGTCGCGGTGATCGTCCCGCCGGCCCGTCGTACCAGCCGGTGGACGAGCGCGAGGCCGACGCCGCGCCGCATCCCGCCGTCGCGCGGTTCCTTGGTGGAGTACCCGTCCACGAACACGTCGTCCAGCCGGTCCGCGGGGATCCCCGGGCCGGTGTCGGAGACGACCAGGTGGACATCGGAGGTGCTGCCGTCCAGCTCCACCGTCACCCGTCCGCGTGGGTGCGACGACGCCGCCGCACCGGACACGGCATCGACGGCGTTGTCGATCAGGTTGCCCAGCACGGTCAGGAGTGGCGTGTAGTCGAGGTCGCCGGCCGGCAGTTCGCTGCCCGGGGTGAGGCGTACCTCGACGTCCCGCTCGGCCGCCACCGTCGTCTTCGCGATCAGCAGCGCCGCGACCACCGGTGGCCCGATCCGGGACCGGACGACGTCCGCCGCCAGCGACGACTCCCCGATCACCTCCTCGGCGTACGCCGTCGCCTCCTCGACCTCGCCGATGCCGAGCAGCACCGACAGGACGTGCAGGCGGTTCGAGTACTCGTGCTCCTGCGCCCGCAGCGCCGTGGTCAGGGCTTCCACCGAGTCGAGCTGGCGAACCAGGGCCTCGAGCTCGGTCCGGTCCCGGATCGTCACCACCCAGCCCGCGTTCCGGCCGGCCACGATCACCGGCATCCGGTTCAGCACCAGAAGATTGTTGTCCGTGACAACCACCATGTCGCTGCCCGCCACCGCGCCGGACAGCAGGTCCCGCAGCCGTCCCGCCGGGACGAGTTCCGGGAGCCGTTGGCCGAGCTGTGCGGCCGGGAGGTCCAGCAGCCGCCGGGCCTCGTCGTTCAGCACGTTCACCCGGCCGTCCGGGTCGAAGGCGATCACGCCTTCGCGGATGCCGTGCAGCATCGCCTCGCGCTCCTGCACCAGCCCGACGATCTCGGCGGGTTCGAGGCCGAAGGTGACCCGCTTGATCGCGTGCGCCAGGATCAGCGACGCGGCCACACCGATCGCCAGCACCAGTGCGGTGTAGAAGACGACCGGCCAGACGACCTGGCCGACCCGGGCCGAGACATCGCTCTCCCGGATACCGACCGACACCTCGCCGATCGGCGCACCGGCCGCGTTCCGCACCGGGACCCGGGCGTTCGCCGACCGGCCCAGGCTGCCGTTGTCAACGCCCGTGTGGACCTTGCCGTCGAGGGCCACCACGGGCTCCTCGACCCGCTGCCCGATCAGGGCGGCGATCGGATGCGTGTACCGCACCCCGTCCGCGCCGATGACGACGACGTACGACGCCCCCGTGTCGGCCACCACGTGATCGGCGGCCGCACGCAGTTCGGCCCGTACGCCGGGGTCGGTCATCGCCTGCGCGACCAGCGGCAGGTCCGCCACCGAGGTGGCGATGCCGGCGGCCCGTTCCTCGGCGTTCCGGTCGGCCGTCTCCCGCGTCACCGACACGTACAGCGCCAGCCCCGCCGCCATCGTCAGCCCGACGATCGCGAGGACGGCAAGCAGTATCCGGGACGCCAGGGTGGCCCGTTGGAATCTCACGTTCCACCTTCCTTCCGGCGGCTGCGATCACCCCAGAGTGGCTGAGAAGAACGCACAAAACCACGGCTATCGCGACTAACTTGCGCAACGCGGACAAGGGTTCCGGCCGTTGCCGCCTGCTTCCTAGTGTGACGCCACTCACGACTGAAGGAGCAGACCATGACGGCCATCGAGCTTCGCGGGGTGACCAAACGGTTCCGCACCGCCGACGGCGGAACCTACACCGCGCTGAAGGATCTGGACCTGACCGTGGCCGACGGCGAGTTCTGCGCCGTCGTCGGTCCGACGGGTTGCGGCAAGTCCACCACGCTGACGCTGGTGTCCGGGCTGGAGGAGCCGTCGGCGGGCGAGGTACTGGTGGAGGGCCGGACGGTGACCGGGATCGCCCCCACGACCGGCTTCGTCTTCCAGCAGGACGCGGTGTTCCCGTGGAAGAACGTGCTGGACAACGTCGCCGCGGGACCGCTCTTCCGCGGCACCCCGAAGGGCGAGGCGCGGTCCCGCGCCCGGGACTGGCTGCGCCGGGTCGGGCTGGCCGGGTTCGAGGACCGGTACCCGCACCAGTTGTCCGGCGGTATGCGCAAGCGGGTGGCGCTGGCCCAGTCGCTGATCAATCAGCCCCGGATCCTGCTGATGGACGAGCCGTTCAGCGCCCTCGACGTACAGACCCGTTCGATCATGTCGACCGAACTGCTGTCGTTGTGGGACCAGACCAAGCCTGCCGTCATCTTCGTCACGCACGACCTGGAGGAGGCGATCGCGCTCGCCGACAAGGTCGTCGTACTCACGGCCGGTCCGGGCACGGTGAAGGCCGAGTTCGCCATCGACCTGCCGCGGCCGCGGGTCGTCCAGGAGATCCGGTTCGATCCCCGGTTCGTGGCGCTGTACGGGCACATCTGGGAAGCCCTGCGCGCCGAGGTCGCGGAGGCGTACGCCCGCAGTACCGCGATCGAGGTGGCAGCGTGACCCGCCGGCGGCCGTGGACGCCGCGGCGCCGGCTGGTCCTCGCGCTTCGGATCGGCGTGCTCGTGCTCTGGCTCGGCGGCTGGGAGGTCGCCGCGCGCACCAAGCTGATCGACCCGTTCTTCTTCGGCCAGCCGAGCGCGGTGTGGTCGCAGATCGTCACCTGGGTCACCCAGGGTACGGCGCAGGGCAGCCTCGGCGAGCAGATCTTCGTGACGATGGAGGAAGCCGTGATCGGCTTCGTCATCGGTGTACTGGCCGGCGTCGTGGCCGGGATCGCGCTCGGCCGGAGCCGGCTGCTCGCGGACGTACTGGCGCCGTACATCAAGGTGATGAACTCGATCCCGCGGATCGTGCTGGGCTCGCTGTTCCTGGTGGCGTTCGGGCTCGGCCTCACCTCGAAGGTGCTGCTGGTGATCGTGCTCGTCTTCTTCGGCGTGTTCTTCAACGCGTTCCAGGGCACGCGGGAGGTCGACCGCAACCTGCTGGCCAACGCGCGGCAACTGGGCGCGTCCCGCTGGCAGGTCACCCGCCAGGTCGTGCTGCCGTCGGCCTTCACCTGGATCCTGGCCAGCCTGCACGTCAGCTTCGGCTTCGCGATCATCGGCGCGATCGTCGGCGAGTTCCTGGGCGCCGAACGCGGCCTCGGGATGCTGATCAAGACGGCCCAGGGCAACTTCAACCAGAGCGGCGTACTGGCCTGCATGGTCCTGATGGCCGTGGTCGCGCTGCTCGCCGAATTCCTGATCACCCGGCTGGAGCGGCGGCTGCTGCGCTGGCGCCCCGCGCAGCACGGCGACACCGAGCTCGCCGCGGCCTGAACCACCCACCACAGAAGGAGAAAGTCATGAAATCACGTACCGCGGTGGTCACCTCGATCGCGTGCGCCGTCGCACTCGGCCTGGCCGGCTGCGCCAACAACGCCCAGGGCGGCTCCGGACAGGTGGTCGCCGGATCCAGCTCCAGCGCCAGCGGCGAGAAGGTCACGATCATGGTCGGCGGACTGGACAAGCAGATCTACCTGCCGTTCATGCTGGCCAAGCAACTCGGGTACTACGACAAGGCGGGCGTCAACGTCAGCCTGATCGGCGAAGGCGCCGGCGTCGACGCCACCACCGAGATGATGGCCGGCAAGGTCCAGGGAACCGGCGGGTTCTACGACCACACGATCGCGCTGCGCGCCCAGGACCAGAGTGCCGAGTCGGTCGTGTCGATGCTGCAGGTTCCCGGCGAGGTCGAGCTGTGCCGATCGGATCTGAAGGGCACGGTGAACAGCCCCAAGGACTGGAAAGGCAGGCATCTCGGCATCACCGACGTCGGCTCGTCGACCGACTTCCTCACCCAGTACCTCGGTACCCAGAACGGCATCGACCCGTCCCAGACGACCCGGATCGGCGTCCAGGCGGGCAACACGTTCATCGCGGCCATGCAGCACAAGCAGATCGACTGCGGCATGACCACCGAGCCCACGGTGTCGAAGCTGCTCGCCGACGGGACGGCGTACATCATCGAGGACATGCGGACCGCGGCCGGCGCGAAGCAGTCGCTCGGTGGCACCTATCCCGCCACCTCGCTGTACATGCAGACGAGCTGGGTGCAGTCGCACAAGGACGTCGTACAGAAGCTGGTCAACGCGTACGTCGCCACGCTGAAGTGGATCCAGACTCACACGGCCGCCCAGATCGCGGACATGATGCCGCCGGACTACTACGCCGGCGTGGGCAAGGCGTCGTACACGGCGGCGCTGAACAGCGAGAAGGGCATCTTCAACCCGACCGGCATCATGCCTGCCGACGGCCCGAAGACCTGCCTGGCCGTACTGGGAGCCTTCAACCCCAAGGTCAAGGGCAAGGCGATCGACCTGACGAAGACGTACACCAACGAGTTCGTCCAGGCGGCGCAGCCCCTCAGCTGACCTGGATCGGCCGCCGGGTGGTCACCAAGTGGCCACCCGGCGGCCCTTGAGCTGTCGACAGGGCATCGACGCCGTGTCACGAGAGTGTCGCCCAGGGTTCATGAGCGGTGAGGAACCTTCGAAGTGTGCGAATCGTGATGGTGGCCGAGACCTTCCTGCCGCAGATCAATGGCGTGGCGAACACGGCGCGCCACGTCGCCGACCGGCTCCGCGCCCGCGGGCACGACCTGCTGATCATCGCCCCCGGACCCGGCCCCGACACGTACGGCGACGTCCCTGTGCTGCGCGCCCGGAGCTTCCGGACGCCCGGCTACAAGGAGTACCCGGTCGGCCTGCCGGATCCGTCGATCGAGCGCGCGATGGCCGACTTCCGGCCGGACCTCGTGCACCTCGCGTCGCCGTTCATCATCGGCGCGTACGGACTGCGCGCGGCGCGCAGACTCGGCGTACCGACGGTCGCCATCTTCCAGACCGACATCGCCGGCTTCGCCCGCCAGTACCCCTGGTACGCCGCCGCGGACCGGGGCATCTGGCGCTGGGTGACCCGCACGCACTCCCGCGCCGACCGCACGCTCGCACCGTCGACCTCGGCCGTCGACGCGCTGGTGCAGCGCGGCGTCCCGCGGGTCCACCGGTGGGGCCGCGGCGTCAACCTCGACCTCTTCGACCCATCGCACCGGGACTCCCAGTGGCGCCGGGAGATCTCGCCGGACGGCAAGCCGATCGTCGGGTACGTCGGCCGGCTGGCCGCGGAGAAGAAGGTCCGGCGGCTCGCGGAACTGACCGACCTGGACTGCCGGATCGTCGTCGTCGGCGACGGGCCGGACCGCGCGTCGCTGGAGAACGCGTTGCCGACGGCAACCTTCCTCGGAATGCGCCGGGGCGCCGACCTGGCCTCGATCTTCGCCGGCCTGGACGTCTTCGTCCACACCGGTGAGCACGAGACGTTCTGCCAGACGATCCAGGAGGCGCAGGCCTCCGGCGTCGCCACCGTCGGCCCGGCCGCGGGCGGCCCGCTCGACCTGATCCACCCCGGCGAGAACGGCCTGCTGTTCGAACCCGGCAAGCCCGGATCGCTGCGGGACGCCGTGAAGACGTTGCTCGACCACCCGACGGCCCGCGGCCGGATGGCGGCGAGCGGCCTGCAGCGGGTCCAGTCGCGGACCTGGCCGGCCGTCGTCGACGACCTCGTCGACCGGCACTACGCCGAGGTACTCCGGGACGCCGCCGCCGTACGGCGGGTCGCATGAGTCGGCTCCGGATCGCCCAGCTGGCGAACTTCGTCGGGCCGACGTCCGGCGGGATGCGGACCGCGATCGAGCACGTCGGCCAGGGGTACGTCGAGGCCGGCGCCGACCGGATCGTGATCACGCCGGGCGAGAAGGACGTGGTGGTCGAGACCGAGCTCGGCACCGTGGTCCGGGTGAAGGCGCCGAAGGTGAGCGGCGGGTACCGGCTGATCACCAACCCGTGGACCGTGATCGACATCCTGAAGAAGTTCCAGCCGACGACGGTCGAGATCTCCGACAAGTCGACGCTGCTCCCGGTCGCCCGCTGGGCCAAGCGCAACGACATCGGCACGGTCCTGTTCAGCCACGAACGCCTGGATGCGATGCTCGCGCTCGGCGCCGCGCGGCCCGGTCAGCTCGGCGGGAACGACGTACTGCGGCCCGGCCGGATGCTCGGCGACCGTCAGCTTCGGTGGGGCGCTGACGGGGTGAAGTACAGCCAGCTCGGCGTCGTCGCCACCGTGTCCGCGCTGTACAAGATCCTCGGCCGGACGTACGACGCCGTCGTGGTGACGTCGCGGTACGCCGCCGCCGAGTTCGACGAGGTGACGACGCCGCTGGTGCGGATCCCGCTCGGGGTCGACCTGGACACGTTCCACCCGTCGCTGGGCGCGCCGGCCGACGACGGCGTACTGAAGCTCGTGCACGCCGGGCGGTTGTCCCGGGAGAAGAGCCCGCACCTCGCGGTCGCCACCGCGGCCGAGCTGCACCGCCGCGGCGTGAACCTGCGGATGGACGTGTACGGCACCGGCCCGCACCTCGACGAGCTGCTCGAGATCGCGGGCGACGCCCCCGTCCACTTCCACGGGTACGTCGACGGCCGCCGTACCCTCGCCAAGCACCTCGCCGAGGCCGACATCGCGCTCTCCGTCTGCCCCGGCGAAACCTTCGGCCTGGCCGTCCTGGAGGCGCTCGCCGCCGGCACCCCGGTCGTCACCGCGAACACCGGCGGCGCCCGCGAACTCGTCGACGAGACCTGCGGCCGCTGGGCCCCCGCCAACCCCTCGGACCTCGCCGACGCCGTCCTCTCCCTCGCCGCCCACCCCGGCCGCCGTCCCGCGGCCCGCCGCCGGGCGGAGCTCTACACCTGGCAAACCTGCACCAACCGGATGCTCACCCTCCACAACCGGCTGGCTCAGGGGCGGCTCGCGGCCTGAGCGGTACCGAACGACAGGAGGTGTCGGCTGCTCGTCGCACTTCCGGCGCCTGACTGAGTCTGCGCTTCACCCCGGAAGGCCAACACCTCCTGTCGTTCGGTACCCGTCTCACGTCAGGTGGTCGTAGTCGCCCCTGACCCAAGCGGCATGACGGTCGGCTGAGCGGCGGACGACCGCCTTGGCGTCGGTGGGGATGGAGGCGCCGAAGTTGTTGTAGAGGCGGTCGTAGTCGAACGGGTCCAGGGAGCGGGCGACCCGGTCGACGACGGCGCCGGAGAGCGGGATCCGGTTCGGGTAGCTGCGCATGAAGCTGACCGAGGTACGGTCCGGGTTGGCGAAGATCGTGTCGCCGGACAGGATCACTCCCTTGCCGTCGGCACCGTTCGCCCAGTGCACGACCGCGCTGCCGGGAAAGTGGCCGCCGGGTTGCAGGACGGTCACGCCGGGTAGCGGGGTGAGTTGCCCGGACCAGGTCCGGATCACCTCGTCCTGGCGGGCCACCCACTCCTTGTCGGCCTCCGCGACGTACACCGGTACGTTTCCGAGGCGGTGGCTCCACTCGACCTGGACGCCGTACATGTGCGGGTGGCTGGCGATGATCGCGACCACCTCGCCGAGCTCGCGGACCCGGCGTACGGCGTCGTCGTCGACGTAGCCGATCGGGTCCCAGAGCAGGTTTCCGGCGGTCGTTGTCAACAGCATCGACTGCTGGCCGATGCCGATCGGCGGCTTGGAGCGGAGGCCGTACAGGCCGGGCTCGACCTCGTCGATCGTGACCTCGGTACCGGCCAGTTCGCCGAGCGTGGTCCAGTGCTGCCCGTCGGCCGGTACCCACTGCCGTTCGTCGGCGCAGATCGCGCACACCTCGACCTGCTCGGAGTGCTCGACCGCACAGGTCGCACAGATCCAGAAACTCACCGTGTTCTCCTCGTTCGTCATACGCAAAGCCAACGAACTCAAGTCAAGTTGAAGTCAAGCCGTCCGTCGAGGGCCACTCGCGTCCCGGACGGATGGGCCATCGACGCGACGGATCTCACACCTGTGAAGACCTTTCGGCCCTTACGGCGGGATTAGCATCGAACCGACCTGGATTTCGCCAGGTTCTCGGGTCCGATCGGAGGACGGGTTTGCCCAGCAAACCAGCCGGCACGCTCTACCGCGGCCGGGAGGGCATGTGGTCATGGGTCGCGCACCGGATCACCGGCGTCGGGATCTTCTTCTTCCTGCTGGTGCACGTGCTGGACACCGCACTCGTCCGGGTCTCGCCGCACGCCTACAACGAGGTGATCGGCACCTACAAGAACCCGGTCATCGGTCTCCTCGAGGTCGGGCTGGTGGCGGCGATCCTGTTCCACGCGTTCAACGGCATCCGGCTGATCCTGGTGGACTTCTGGGCCAAGGGCCCGCGTTACCAGCGGCAGCTGATGATCGGTGTGCTGGTGCTCTGGGTGGTCCTGTTCGTGCCGTTCGTCATCCGTCACCTCTCGCACGTCTTCGGAGGCTGACATGACCGACATCGCCGCACCGCGGACCAGCAGCCGCCGCTCCAACTTCGAGCTGTACAGCTGGCTGTTCATGCGGCTGTCCGGGCTCGCCCTGGTGATCCTGGTGCTCGGGCACCTGTTCGTGAACCTGATGCTCGGCGGCGGGATCACCGCGCTGGACTTCGGGTTCGTGGCCGGCAAGTGGGCCAACCCGCTCTGGCAGGTCTGGGACCTGCTGATGCTGTGGCTGGCCATGCTGCACGGCTCGAACGGCCTGCGCACGATCATCAACGACTACGCCGAGAAGGACCAGACCCGGTTCTGGCTGAAGGCCCTGCTGATCACGGCCGCGATCGTGGTCGTGGTTTTCGGCACCCTGGTGATCTTCACCTTCGACCCCTGCCTCGACCCCAACTCCACGTTGTCGGTCTGCAAATAGTAAGGACGTCATGCAGGTCCATCAGTACGACGTAATCATCGTCGGCGCGGGCGGCGCCGGTATGCGCGCGGCCCTCGAGTCCAGCAAGCGCACCCGGACCGCCGTACTCACCAAGCTCTACCCGACCCGCTCCCACACCGGCGCGGCCCAGGGCGGCATGTGCGCCGCGCTGGCGAACGTCGAGGAGGACAACTGGGAGTGGCACACCTTCGACACGGTCAAGGGCGGTGACTTCCTGGTCGACCAGGACGCGGCCGAGGTGATGTGCAAGGAGGCCGTGGACGCGGTCCTCGACCTGGAGAAGATGGGGCTGCCGTTCAACCGGACCGCCGAGGGCAAGATCGACCAGCGGTTCTTCGGCGGCCACACCCGCAACCACGGCGAGGCCGTCGTACGGCGCTCCTGCTTCGCGGCCGACCGTACCGGCCACATGATCCTGCAGACGCTCTACCAGCAGTGCATCAAGCAGAACGTCGAGTTCTTCAACGAGTACTACGTTCTCGACCTGCTGATGACCGACGGCAAGGCGAGCGGCGTGGTCGCGTACGAGCTGGCCACCGGCGAGCTGCACGTGTTCTCGGCGAAGTCCGTGATCTTCGCGTCCGGCGGCTTCGGCAAGGTGTTCCGGACCACGTCCAACGCGCACACGCTGACCGGCGACGGCATGGGCATCGTGTGGCGCAAGGGCCTGCCGCTGGAGGACATGGAGTTCTTCCAGTTCCACCCGACCGGCCTGGCCGGGCTCGGCGTACTGCTGTCGGAGGCGGCCCGTGGTGAGGGCGGCATCCTGCGGAACAAGGACAACGAGCGGTTCATGGAGCGGTACGCGCCGACCGTGAAGGACCTGGCGCCGCGGGACATGGTCGCCCGCGCGATGGCGAACGAGGTCCGCGAGGGCCGCGGCTGCGGGCCGGACGGCGCGTACGTGATGCTCGACCTGACCCACCTGGAGCCGGCGCACATCGACGCGAAGCTCCCCGACATCACCGAGTTCGCGCGTACCTACCTGGGCGTGGAGCCGTACACCGAGCAGATCCCGGTGTTCCCGACCGCGCACTACGCGATGGGCGGCATCCCGACCAACATCAAGGGCGAGGCGCTGGCCGACAACGAAGCGGTGATCCCCGGCCTGTACGCCGCGGGCGAGGTCGCCTGCGTCTCCGTCCACGGCGCGAACCGGCTGGGTACGAACTCGCTGCTGGACATCAACGTGTTCGGGCGGCGCGCCGGCATCGCGGCCGCGGAGTACGCCGAGACCGCCTCCTTCGAGGAGCTTCCCGAGGACCCGTCTGCGTACGTCGTCGACCTGGTCGAGGGACTGCGGAACTCGACCGGCGAGGAGCGGATCGCCGCGATCCGGTCCGACCTGCAGGCCACGATGGACCTGAACGCGCAGGTGTACCGGACCGAGGGCTCGCTCAAGCAGGCGCTCACCGACATCGAGGCGCTCAAACTGCGCTACGCGAACGTGGCCGTCCAGGACAAGGGCAAGCGGTTCAACACCGACCTGCTCGAAGCCGTCGAGCTGGGCTTCCTGATCGACCTGGCCGAGGTGCTGGTCGTCGGGGCGCTGGCCCGCAAGGAGTCCCGCGGCGGGCACTTCCGCGAGGACTACGACAAGCGCGACGACGTGAACTTCATGCGGCACACGATGGCGTACCGCGAGGTCGACAGCGACGGCAACGAGACCATCCGGCTCGACTACAAACCGGTCGTGCAGACCCGCTACAAGCCGATGGAGCGCAAGTACTGATGGACGTCAAGGTCAAGATCCTCCGGTACAACCCCGAGGTCGTCGACGAGGCCGAGTGGAAGACGTACTCGGTCACGCTCGAGCCCACCGACCGGGTCCTCGACGCGCTGCACAAGATCAAGTGGGAGCAGGACGGCACGCTGACGTTCCGGCGGTCCTGCGCACACGGTGTCTGCGGCTCCGACGCGATGCGGATCAACGGCCGGAACCGGCTCGCCTGCAAGACCCTGATCAAGGACCTGAACCCGGAGAAGGAGATCACCGTCGAGCCGATCAAGGGGCTCGCGGTGCTCAAGGACCTGGTCGTCGACATGGACCCGTTCTTCGAGGCGTACCGCTCGGTGATGCCGTTCCTGATCACCGACGGTCACGAACCGACCCGGGAGCGGATCCAGTCGCAGGCCGACCGGGACCGCTTCGACGACACCACCAAGTGCATCCTGTGCGCGGCGTGTACGACGTCCTGCCCGGTGTTCTGGTCCGACGGGCAGTACTTCGGCCCGCAGGCGATCGTCGGCGCGCACCGGTTCATCTTCGACAGCCGCGACGAGGGCACCGAGCAGCGGCTGGAGATCCTGAACGACAAGGAAGGCGTCTGGCGCTGCCGGACCACCTTCAACTGCACCGAGGCCTGCCCGCGCGGCATCGAGGTCACGAAGGCGATCCAGGAAGTCAAGCGAGCGCTCATTTTCCGCCGGGTCTGAGCTTGCGCTCTGCTCACGGTAAGATTCTCCCGCCGACCTGACCCTGCCTTGCGGGGGAGATCTCTGCCTTGGGGGGTGACAGTGGAGCCGCGCCTGCGTGAGCTGTCCGACCGCTTCTACCGTCGCTCGGTGGAGCTGTTGGAGCGCTGCGGCCTGCCCCGGAGCATGCCGCCGTTCCTGGTCGTCGGGGTGCTCGCCGCGGTGACCTCGATCATCGTCGCGGTCCTGCACCTGTCCACCCCCGAGGCCGTCGCCGACAAGCCGTCCACGGTCCTGCCCGCGGTCGCCGGGCCGCCCGGCACCGCGGTGGTGAACTCGGTCCGCGCGCAGGTGCTGTCGATGACGATGGCCACCCGGAACCGCTGGGCCGCCGGCTGGTCCGACTGCACGACCGGCCCGGACTGCGAGTACGCCGCCGTACTCGACCGCGACGGTGCCCGCGCCACCGCACCCTCCTGGCCGGTGCCGTACGTCACCCTGCGGACCGGGACCGAGGCGTTCGCGGTCGCGCCGCCGGTCGAGGGCACGCTGGACGGCAGCGCGTCGATGATGTTCCGGCTGACATACGACGGCCCGCAGCTCACCAAGCTCCGGTACCGGGTGCCGACCACGACGTTCTCCCCGGGCGAGGTGCTGTCCGACCAGATCGTGCCGGGCCGGATCGTGGTCGTGAACCCGCAGGAGTCGACGGTCCGGATCCTCCAGGGCCGCGGTACCCGCTCGCCGGTCTGCGACGGCACCGGGCGGTGCTGGATGCTCAGCGGCGTCGCCCGTACCGACATCGTCTGGACCGACGACGGCGGCAACACCTGGGGTTCGCAGTCGCTCGACGCCAACAACCAGCTCGGCCGGCTCGCGGTCAGCCCCGACGGGCACACGCTGGTCAGTACGACGGTCGTCGTCACCGACACCGGGCAGCAGGTCACGAAGATGGCGATCTCCACGGACCGCGGCGAGCACTGGACCACGGTGCAGAACCCGCCGCCGAGCCTGAGCACCTCCCCGGTCGCGTTCGACGACGGCACGGCGCTGATGATCGGCGGTCCGGCCGGGGCGCGGCCGCGGATCTACCGGATCAGCGAGGGCGCGGCGAAGCTGAACGGCGGGTATCCGGGTGATCTGGCCGATCTGTCGGGCGACCAGCAGCTGCTGTACGGGCCGGAGGTGCCCAAGCGGCGTACGACGGGGGTCGTGCTGAGCACGGACAACGGCGCGACCTGGACGAAGTTCGTCCCTCGTTAGTCCGCTCAGTGGTGCTTGGTGGCGCCCTTGAGGGTTTTGTCGACGGCGTTCTTGGGCCCATAGACGGCGATACCGACCAGGTCGAGCTCCGCGGTGCGAACGGCCTTCACTGCGGCCCGGTTGTCGTGGTCGTTGCCGGTCGCGAACAGGTCCTGCGTGAACACCGAATGCTCGATGCCCCGGCCGAGGGTGCGCTCGTGCGCGGTCCTCATGAACTCCTTGGACCCCTCGAACACCATCACCGGCTGCCGGAACATCGGCAGATACCGCCTGCCGTCCGCGTCCTCGTAGGGCTCGCCGATCACCTCAGGGTGCGTGCCGGCAATCCCGCTCACGAGGAAGGCGGTCACGTTCAACCGCTGCCACATGGCCAGATCGTCCCGCAACAACACACCGATCTTCGTCTCGAACTTTTCCACAAGCCCAACGATGACGGCCCGGGACGCAGCCGGTCTTGTACGTTCTTAACCCCGTCGCGTACGTGGTGGTTGAGGCCGCTCCCCGGAAAGAAGCCAGCGCTCTACGGCGAAAAGGTTCCGCAAAGCCCCTCAGCAGTACGGCGGGTTCGACGTCACCGCCGTACACACGCGGAGGAACAGGTTGAACATCCGGTAGAGCTGGAGCATGTCGGCCCCCACCACAACCGTGCGGTCGTCGCGCCGGCTGACACCGGGGATCGCGGTCAGGTGAGACGCCACCGAGGCCGATTGCCAACGGACCGCGAGGGTCCGGACGGCGGCGTTCCGCTTCGCGATGTGCAGGTGCCGTAGGGCTTCGGTGGTGGTGGACTCGATGGCCTCGCGGGCTTCGGTGAGTGGGACCAGTTGGGCGGCGAAGCGGTCCTTGGCGTACTTCACCGCGACGGTGGCGACCGCGGGGTCCCACGCCTTCATCTCGTCGCAGGCGGTGTCGTCGCCGGTCAGCAGGGCGACCGGTACGCCGTGGGCCGCGGCGGCGGCGTGGAGGAGGCCTATTTCGCCGGTCGGGTGGTCGTCGAGCCAGATGTCTTCGATTTCGTGGCCCATGAAGCTGTGGCTGAGTACGCCGAGGACGCCGGCGCGGGCGTGGAAGCCGATGCAGAGGACGGCGTCGTGGTCGGGGGTCAGGCCTTCCATCATGCCCATCGGCTTCGGGCGGCCCTTGATCAGCAGGGCGCGGGGGTCGAGGAGGTCGGGCAGCAGGTTGCGCATCGGGCCGTGGGCGTCGTTGACCAGTACTTCGGTGGCGCCGGCGGCGTACGCGCCGCGGACGGCGGCGTTCACGTCCTCCGTCATCAGTACCCGGGAGCGTTCGTAGTCGCGGCCGGGTGGCTGGACGTCCTCCGCGTCGACGACTCCGGTGACGCCTTCCATGTCCGCACTCACGTAGACCTTCACCCCCAGAGCGTATGTTCTGAGTTATGAGCGGCGACGCCGAGGTACGGGCGTGGCGGCCCGGGGTGCCCGGGGTCGTCGAGGTGTTGCACGCGCATTTCCCGACCCACGCGTACCCGAGTCACACGCACGACGCCTGGACGGTGCTGATCGTCGACGAGGGCGCCGTACGGTACGACCTGGATCGGCACGAGCACGGGCTGGCGCAGGCGCAGGTGTCGCTGTTGCCGCCGCAGGTGCCGCACGACGGGCGGTCGGTGCGGCCGGAGGGGTTCCGGAAGCGGGTGCTGTACCTGGCGCCGGACCGGCTGGACGCGCGGCTGATCGGGGCGGCGGTCGATCAGCCGGAGTACGTCGACCCGCTGCTGCGGCACCGGATCCACCAGCTGCACGGCGTACTGCGGGACGGCCGGGAAGACCTGGAGGCACAAAGCCGACTGCTCTTCATCGAGGAGCGCCTCCAACAACACCTCACCCGCCAGGTCGGGGCGGCTGGCGCCGCCGGCCCGCCGGCGGAGGAAGGCGGGGCCGGGCGACGGCGCGACGCCGGTGTCGCGGGTCGCCGGTGGGACGGCGGTATCGCGGGTCAGCTACGGGAGCTGCTGGACGAACGGGTTGCCGAGGGGATCAGTCTGGAGGAGGCCGGGCGGATCATTCATGCGCATCCGGTGCACCTGGTGCGGGCGTTCAGCCGGGAGTACGGGATGCCGCCGCACCGGTATCTGACCGGGCGGCGGGTCGACCTCGCGCGGCGGTACCTGCTGGACGGGCGTCCGGCGGGCGAGGTGGCGGCGCTGGCCGGGTTCTACGACCAGTCGCACCTCAACCGGCACTTCAAGAAGGTGCTCGGCGTCACACCGACGCGTTTTGCGGCTTCTTAGCTTCCTTGTACGCGCGGACACCCCAGGTACCGAGCAGCGCCGCGATCAGGAAGTTCACGATGATCAGGATCGTGTGCGCCACGTAGTACCCGGTCGGGCGGTCCTCGGTGTCGATCAGCGCCTTGATGAAACGCGCGTACGTGACCACGTTCCAGGCGGCGATACCGAGCAGGACAACGGCGTGCTTGCGTTCGAGCTTCACTTAGCCATTGTGACCAGGCCGGTCCACCGTCCGGAGCAGCTGGGTCCGGTTGGCGACCCCGAAGCGCCGGTACAGGCGGGTCAGCTGGGACTCCACCGCCTTCACCGACAGGTACAGCGCGGCCGCGATCTCGCGGTTCGTCGACCCGTCGCGGACCATCGAGACGATCTGCTGCTCGTTGTCGGTCAGCTCCGACGGCTGCCGGCTCCGGCTCGGTACGTCGAGCCGCGCCAGCTCGGTCTCCGCGACCTCCCGCCAGCCGGGTGCGCCGTACGCCTCGAACTGCTCGATCGCGTCCAGGAACGCGGTCCGGGCGACCGAACGACGGCGGGCCTGGCGCGCGATCCGGCCGCGGGTCAGCTCGCCGCGCGCCAGGTCGAGCCGGTAGACCCGGTCCCCCGCCGTACCGAGGGACTTCTCCAGCAGCTCCAGCGCCGCGGCCGGGTCACCCTGCTTGGCGACCAGCAGCGCCTCGGCGCGGTCCAGGCCGAGCTTCACCACCACGCGGTCCAGGTTCTCCGCCCGCGACCGGATCTCGGCGATCAGCGCGGCCGCGTCGTCCAGCCGGCCGGCCGCGACCAGCGCCTCGGCGTAGTCGGCGTGCCACGGGATGATCGCCGGGTCGAACGGCATCGCGGTGTCGCCGGACTCGGCGATCGCGTCGAACGCCTCGACCGCCCGCTGCGGGTCGCCGGCCAGTACGCCGGTCAGGCCGATCGCGGCCAGCGCCGGGCCGGTCCACTCGTCGTTCCCGACCAGCCGGACGGCCTCGAGCGCGGCCTCCGCGAGCTGCCGCGCCATCGTCGCCGTACCGCCGGCCCACTCGGCGCGGCTCGCGATCACCAGGCCGACCTCGGACTCGTCGCCGATGTCCTGCATCAGCTGGTGGCACTCGTGCCCGGCGGCGAGCGCGTCGGCGCCGCGGCCGCTGCGCTCGTAGATCGCCGTCGCGGAGATCAGTACGGACGCCAGCCAGCGCATCGCGCCGTGGTCGCGGACCTCGTCGGCGAGCGCGTTGATCGCGGTGATCGCCTCGGCGGTCCGGCCGCGGAACAGCTCCTGCATCGCGGCCATCTGGCGGGCGTTCACGGTGGTCCGGGTGAGCGGCAGGCCCTTCGCGAGCTCGGCGGCCTGCTGCAGCAGCGCGTCCGCGGACTCACCGGCGTCGCGGACCACCAGCACCGAGCTGGCCGCGCTCAGCGCGTCGACGACCGCCTCGGTGTCACCGGCCTCCCGGGCCAGCTGCTCGGCGGTCCGCGCGTCCTCCCACGCCTCGTCGAGACTGCGGTCGAAGTAGTGGCTGTTGGCGCGTTCGATCCGGACCCGCGCCTCGAGCGCCTTGTTCCCGACGGCGGCCTCGAACGCCTCGGCGAGCAGCTCCACGCGGCGCTCGCGGTCCGGCCAGACCGCGTCGGCGCAGAGCAGCAGCGCCGGCACCTTGGTCGCCGGCGTGGTCGCGATCTGTACGGCGAGTCGCGCCATGTCGGCCGACTCCGCCGGGTGGCCCGCGGCGACCGCGTCGTCGGCGGCCCGGGTCAGCCTGCGGGCGCGCTCGTCCGCCTCGGTGACCGGCGTACGCTCCGCGCTCAGCCGCCACAGGTTCGCGGCGGCGCCGGGTGCGCCCCGGCCGGCGGCGACCGTGGCGGCCTCCTCGATCGCGGCGGCCAGCTGTACGTCGGCCTCCTGGGTGGCGAGCGCGCGGTGGGTGGCGTTCTCGACCGGCTCGTCGACGACGGCGGCGAGCTTGGCGTGCGCGCGGCGCCGGTCCGCCGACGTGGCCTCGGCGTACACGAACTCGCGCAGCAGCGGGTGCGTGAAGCGGAGCCGTTCCGCGGTGACGTCGATCAGGCCGAGCGTCTCGGCGGCCGCCAGATCGGCGTCGATCGGGCGGTCCAGCGACCGGGCGAGCTGCGTCGTGGTCGGGCGCGGCGACGACGCGGCGTGCAGGAGCAGCTCGTGCGTACCGGCGGACATGTCGGCGAGGCGCTCGCTCAGGAGCGTCTTCAGGCGGTTCGAGACGGGGAGCGGGTCGTTGGGCGAGACGCTCTTCGGATGCCGCAGTACGGCGCGACCCAGCTCCAGCGCCATGAACGGGTTGCCGGCGCTCGCGGCGAAGATCCGGCGCGCCGTACGCACCGGGAGCGGGCTGGACAGGCGCTGCCGGAGCAGACCGAGTACGTCGGGCTCGGTCAGCGGCGGGACCTCGAGCTGCAGGACCGGCTCCGGGCACGCGGCCGCCATCACCGGGAGGTCCCCGTCGGCCACCTGCTCGGTCGCCAGCACGTGGACGCCGTCGGACAACCGGCGAGCACAGAACGTGAGCACTTCGAGGCTTGACGGGTCGACCCACTGGATGTCGTCGACGACGATCAGCACGGGTCCGGTCGTGGCGAGGCGGCGGAGGACGTGCAGTACGGCGAGTCGTACGGCCAGCTCGTCACGCACAGTGTCCGGCGCGCTGGCCTTGAGCAGCGCGACCTCGAGCGGCTGCCGGAGGTGGTCGGGCAGCACCTGCCAGGCGAACTCGAGCTGGCTGGACAGCAGGTCGAGGAGCGTGACGTACGGCAGGCCTGCCTCGGCGTTGGACGGCGCCGCGCTCAGCAGGCGACAGCCCTTGCGGGCGAGGTCCGCGACCAGCGCGCGGCCGAGGGCAGACTTTCCGATACCGGTCGGGCCGTAGAGCAGCACACTGCCACTGGTCTCGAGCTGCTTGGTAGCACGCTCGACCAGTGCGGCACGTCCGACCAGCTCGTCGTCTGTCAATCCAGCTCCCTGAAGGATTACCTTCGAGGATTATCACAGCCCGGAGGCACAACGACACGGCACGATCGTGCCGGGGCACGCTTGAGCCCCGGCACGACGGGTGAATCGGCTAGATGGACTCGAGGTCGCGTTCGATCGCGGCGAGCTCCTCCTCGCTGCCCTGGACCTTCGGCCCGGTGAACCAGCGGCGGGCGGACAGGAACCAGTACGCCGCCGCGAACCCGAGTACGACCAGCACCGCGATCGGCGTGTAGTTGAAGGTGCTACCAGTGACCGGGCTGACCTGCGGCAGCATGAACAGGATCGTGATGAACACGACCCAGACGATCGCGACGATGCCGATCGGCCGGCTCCAGCGGCCGAGGTTCCACGGCCCGGGCTGGAAGCGGTCGCCCTGCAGCAGCCGGAGCAGCGTGGGCAGGACGTAGGCGATGTACAGGCCGATCACCGCGATCGACGTCACCGCGGCGTACGCCGTCGCGTTCCACAGGTACGGCAGGCCGAGCACGAACGCGCCGCCGGCTGCCAGCCAGATCGCGTTCGTGGGCGTCCGGGTGCGGTGGTTGATCTTGTGCCAGAACGTCGACCCGGGCAGCGCGCCGTCCCGGGAGAACGCGTAGATCATCCGCGAGTTCGCCGTCACCGACGACATCCCGCAGAACAGCTGCGCGCCGATCACGATCAGCAGCAGGATCTTCCCGGTCACCGCGCCGGCCGCGTCGATGAAGATCTGCGCGGGCGGTACGCCGGTCGAGCTCTTCAGCGCGCCATCGTAGCTCTGGATCGCGAACGTCAGCCCGATCAGCAGCACCCACCCGGCCGCCAGCGAGACCAGGATCGACATCACGATCCCGCGCGGCCCGGAGATCGCGGCGTTCTGCGTCTCCTCGGTCATGTGCGCGGAAGCGTCGTACCCGGTGAAGGTGTACTGCGCCAGCAGCAGGCCGAGCAGCGCGACGTAGAAGGTCGAGCCCCAGCCGGTGTTGTTCACGAAGTGCCCGAACACGAACGACGCCGACTGGTGCTTGGCCGGTACGACGATCAGTACGACGACGATCGCGAGCACGCCGACGATGTGCCACCAGACGCTGATGTCGTTGAGCTTCGCGACCAGCTTCACGCCGAACGAGTTCAGCAGACCGTGCACCAGCAGGATGATCCCGAACAGCAGGATCGTGTGCCCGGGCGTCGCGGCGAAGCCGAACTGCAGGTCGAGGAACGCGTTCAGGAAGAACGCCGCGCCGAAGTCGATGCCGGCCGTCACCGCGACCTGGCCGAGGAAGTTGAACCACCCGGTGAACCACGACCAGGCGGCACCGTTGCTCGGCGCCAGTTTCGCGGCCCAGTAGTACAGGCCGCCGGCGGTCGGGAAGCTCGAGCAGACCTCGGCCATCGCGAGGCCGACGAACAACGTCATCAGGCCGACGACCGGCCAGCCCCAGACGATCATCGTCGGGCCGCCGGTGTTCATCCCGAACCCGTACAGGGTCAGGCAGCCGGACAGGATCGAGATGATCGTGAAGGACACCGCGAAGTTCGAGAACCCGGACATCGTCCGGGACAGTTCCTGGGCGTAGCCCAACTGGTGCAGGCGTTTCTCGTCGTCGGTCATCGGGGCGGCGGACTCGGCACGTTCGTTGCTCACTGCTGGCCTCCTGGACAGTGGCGCCTCAATGGTCTCCCCCCAGACCTTTAGTTCATTGCGCCAGCCGGGCGGCCCGGTGTCAAGGAGTCAGTCGAGAAAGCCGTGCAGGAGTACGGCGGTACCTTGCAGGTGCTCCTGCATCGCGCGCCGGGCGGCCCCGGGATCCGCCGTGAGGATGGCGTCGACGATCGCGGCGTGCTGTTCGTTGGAGTGCTCGATGTTCCGCTCGAGGAGGGGAATCGCGTCCAGTAGTTCGTTGAGGCGCATCCGGACGTCGGCCATCGCGGACGTCAGCGACGGCGAGCCGGTGACCTCGGCGATGGCCAGGTGCAGGCGGGAGTCCAGCCGGCGGTAGTCGGTCAGGGAGGCGGCGGCGTTGTCGGCCAGGCAGCGTTGCAGGTGATCGCGTTCGGCGTCGCCGAGGGTGCGGGACGCGGCGGCTTCGGCGGCACCGGTCTCCAGGACCAGGCGGAGCGTGAGCGCGTCCTCCAGCCCGGCGCCGAGGTCACGGGCGAGCCGTTTGGCCGGCGTACGGCGGGGTTTCGGGAGCTGCTCGTTGACGAACGTGCCGCCGTACCGGCCTCTTCTCGACTCGACGTACCCGGCCTCGGTGAGCGCGTGGATCGCCTCCCGGAGGGTGACCCGGCTGACGTTCAGCCGGGCCGCCAGCTCGCGCTCCGGCGGCAGCCGGTCGCCGGGCACGACGACACCGAGCTTGATTGCCTGCAGCAACCGCTCGACCGTCTCCTCGAACGGGTTCCCGGCCCGCACCGGCCGGAACACCGCGTCATCTGCCTGAACGACCATGTGCTCCAGACTAGAGGGGAGTCACGTAGGCGCCGGAGATTCCCCCGTCCACCAGGAACGTGTTGGCGGTGATGAAGGACGAGTCGTCGCTGGCCAGGAAGGCGACCGCGGCGGCGATCTCCTCGGGTTCGCCGAAGCGGCCCATCGGGACGTGCACCAGCCGGCGCTGGGCGCGTTCGGGGTCCTTCGCGAACAGCTCGGTCAGCAGCGGCGTGTTCACCGGGCCCGGGCAGAGCGCGTTCACCCGGATCCCCTGCCGCGCGAACTCGACGCCGAGCTCCCGGCTCATCGCCAGTACGCCGCCCTTGGACGCGGAGTACGAGATCTGCGACGTCGCCGCGCCCATGATCGCCACGAACGACGCGGTGTTGATGATCGAGCCCTTGCCTTGGCGCTGCATGTACGGGATCGCCGCCTTGCAGCACAGGTACACCGAGGTCAGGTTGACCTCCTGCACCTTCCGCCACGCCTCCAGACCGGTGTCCAGGATCGACGCGTCGTCGGGCGGCGAGATGCCGGCGTTGTTGAACGCGATGTCGACCGCGCCGTACGTGTCGAAGGCCTGCTGGAACAGGTTGTCCACCGCGGCCGCGTCGGTGACGTCGGTCGGCACGAACAGGCCGCCCACCTCGTCCGCGGCGTTCTTGCCGGCTGCCGGGTCGAGGTCGCCGATCACCACGTGGGCGCCCTCCGCGGCCAGCCGCCGTACCGTCGCCAGGCCGATGCCGCTGGCACCGCCCGTCACCACGGCGACGCGGCCTTCGAGCCGGTGAGCGTTGACGTCCATTTCTCAGTCCTCCGTGGAGATGAAGATGTTCTTGATCTCGGTGAACGCGGCGAGCGCGTCCGGGCCGAGTTCCCGGCCGAGGCCGGACTGCTTGTACCCGCCGAACGGGGTCGAGTACCGGACCGAGGAGTTGGAGTTGATCGACAGGTTGCCCGCCTCGATCCCGCGGCCGACCCGGATCGCCCGGCCGACGTCGCGGGTCCAGATCGACCCGGACAGCCCGTACTCGCTGTCGTTCGCGATCCGCACCGCGTCCGCCTCGTCCTCGAACGGAATCACCGCGACGACCGGGCCGAAGATCTCCTCGCGCGCCGCCCGCTCGTCCGGCGGCGCCAACACGGTCGGCGGGAACCAGAACCCCGCACCTGTGGGCGCACTGCCTTGAAATGCAGGGTTCTGGACATACGAGGCGACCCGCTCGAGTTGGGCCTTCGAGATCAACGGCCCCATCTCGGTCGCCGGATCATTGGGGTCACCAACCTTGAAGTTCTTGACCGCGGGCTCGAGCAGTTCCATGAACCGGTCGTACGCCGACCGCTCGACGAGGATCCGGGACCGCGCGCAGCAGTCCTGCCCCGCGTTGTCGAACACGCCGTACGGCGCCTGTGCTGCCGCCTTCTCCAGGTCCGCGTCGGCGAAGACCACGTTCGCGGACTTCCCGCCCAGCTCGAGCGTCACCCGTTTCACCTGGTCCGCGCAGCCCGCCATGATCTCTTTGCCGACGGTGGTGGAGCCGGTGAAGACGACCTTGCGGACGGCCGGATGCGTGACGAAGCGCCGGCCGACCGTCTTCCCAGGACCGGGGACGATTTCCAGGACGCCCTCGGGGAGTCCGGCTTGGAGGGCCAGTTCGCCGAGGCGGATCGCGGTCAGCGGGGTGAGTTCGGCGGGCTTGAGGACGACGGTGTTGCCGGCCGCCAAGGCGGGGGCGAAACCCCAGCCGGCGATCGGCATCGGGAAGTTCCACGGGACGATCACGCCGACCACGCCGAGCGGCTCCTGGAACGTCACGTTGATCCCGCCGGAGACAGGAATCTGCCGACCGAAAAGGCGTTCCGGCGCGGCCGAGTAGTACGTGAGCACGTCGCGGACGTTGCCGGCCTCCCAGCGGGCGTTGCCGATCGTGTGGCCGGCGTTCTCCACCTCCAGCGCCGCCAGGTTCTCCAGGTCCGCGTCGACCGCGTCGGCGAACCGCCGAAGCAGCCGCCCGCGATCGGCCGGCGCCACGTTCCGCCAGGAATCGAACGCCTTCCGGGCCCGTTCGATCGCCGCGTCCGCGGCCGGCACGTCGGCAAGCTCGATCGTCCGCACCACCTTCTCGGTGGCCGGATTGAGTACGTCGTACATCATCGATTACTCCTGATCAGTGCGGTGAAGAGCCGCAGGTCCTCGGGGGTCTCCTCCGGGTGCCACTGGACTCCGAGCGCGAAGGGTTTGCCCTCCACCTCGGCCGCCTCGACCGTGCCGTCGTCGGCGCGGGCGGTGACCTTGAGGGCGGGCGCGACCACGTCGAGGGCCTGGTGGTGGTAGCAGCTACCGGTCGCCCGGTCGCCGAGGATCCGCGCGGTCAGCGTGCCCGGCTCGATCTTCACGTCGACCCGCCCGAACTCCGCCGGCGCCGGGCGGTGCCCGTCGTGCGCGACAACGTCGGGGAGATGCTGCTGCAACGTCCCACCCAGCGCCACGTTCAGCACCTGCAACCCCCGGCACACCGCCAGCAATGGAAGTTCACGGTCCAGGGCTTCTCGGATCAGGACTGTTTCGTGGAGGTCTCGGTCCGGCCTGGTGTCCACGGTCTCGGGATGCGGCGTCGCGCCGTACTGCCCTGGGTCGACGTCGCATCCACCCGCGATGACGAGACCGTCCAGTAGGCCCAGTACTGATGGGTCGGTGCCAACGGGCGGCAGTAGGAGGGGGGTGCCGCCTGCTGCGGCGATTGCGTCGAGGTACACGCGAGGCACCAGTGCGGCCTCGCGGTGCCAGATGCCCCAGGTGGCCGGTTCGAGGTACGTCGTGATGCCGATCCGCGGCCGCTCAGAGCCGTTCGAAACCACGGACACGCTCCCAGTCGGTGACAGCCGCGTCGTACGCGTCGAGCTCCACGCGGGCGGCGTTGCTGTAGTGGTCGACCATCTCGTCGCCGAACGCCGTACGGGCGAGCTTCGAGCCGGTGAACAACGCCGACGCCTCGCGCAGCGTGGACGGGACGTGCTCCTTGTCGGACTCGTACGCGTTGCCCTCCAGCAGCGGCTCGAGTTCGAGCTCCTGCTCGATGCCGTGCAGGCCGGAGGCGATGATCGCGGCGACCGCGAGGTACGGGTTCACGTCGCCGCCGGGGAGCCGGTTCTCGACCCGGAGCGAGTCGCCGTGACCGACCACGCGCAGCGAACACGTCCGGTTGTCGAGGCCCCACGCGACCGCGGTCGGCGCGAAGCTGCCCTTCGCGAACCGCTTGTAGGAGTTGATGTTCGGCGCCAGCAGGTACGTGAACTCGGACAGGCAGGCGAGCTGCCCGGCGATGAAGTACTCCATCAGTTGGGAGAACCCATGATCACGGTCGCCGGCCAGCACCGGGTCGCCGTCGTCGGCGCGGAAGCTCAGGTGGATGTGGCACGAGTTGCCCTCACGTTCGTCGTACTTCGCCATGAACGTCAGGCTCTTGCCGTGCTTGGCCGCGATCTCCTTCGCGCCGGTCTTGTAGATCGAGTGGTTGTCGCAGGTGGCCAGCGCCTCGTCGTACCGGAACGCGATCTCGTGCTGGCCGAGGTTGCACTCGCCCTTCGCGGACTCGACGTACATGCCGGCGCCCTCCATCCCGTTGCGGATGTCGCGCAGCAGCGGCTCGATCCGGGAGGTGCCGACCAGCGAGTAGTCGACGTTGTACTGGTTCGCCGGTGTGAGGTCGAGGTACCGCTGGTTCCAGGCGGTCTCGTAGGTGTCATCGAAGACGATGAACTCGAGCTCGGTCCCGACGTACGCCTTCAGCCCCTTCTCGGCCAGCCGGTCGAGCTGCCTGCGCAACACCTGCCGCGGCGACGCGACCACCGGCGTACCGTCCAGCCACTGCACGTCGCACAGCACCAGCGCGGTCCCCTCCAGCCACGGCACCAGCCGCAACGTGTCCAGGTCGGGCGCCATCACCATGTCGCCGTACCCACGCTCCCAGGAGGACATCGCGTACCCGTCGACGGTGTTCATGTCCACGTCGACCGCCAGCAGGTAGTTACACCCCTCGGTCCCGTGCTTCAGCACCTCCTCCAGGAAGTACCGAGCCCCACACCGCTTCCCCTGCAACCGCCCCTGCATGTCCGTGATCGCCACCAACACGGTGTCAACCACACCGTCCGCCACCAGCCGCCGCAACTCCTCGACACCCAACACGACCACTCCCAGAGCCTATTGGTCTGTTTCCAGTCCATTGACTCAGGCCACCGAACCGCTGTCAACCCGCCGACCGCAACCCCACCCCGTCGAGAAACTCGAGAAACCCCGAGTACGCCGCCTCCACCACCTGATCGTCGTGGTACCAGAAGCTCACCCGCTCCTCACACACCGTCCCGCACCCGAAACCCCCACCAGTCCCCCGTCCCCACCGGCGCCACCGCGACACACCCAGGAATCTGCTCGTCCCAAGCTCCTTCTCGACCGCCCGGATCTCCACCTCCGACACCATCTGCAGCTCGAACAACGGAAACTCCGCGGGCCACCCCGAAGCCACCCGCCCCTCCCGCACCCGCTCCAACCGCCGCGCGAACTCCTCCAGGTCCATCACTGCACCCCGGCATGCCGGCGGATGCACGGTCCCACCGCCACACGTTCCGAAGTGAGGTAGATCCCAGCCGTCCACGGCGATTCCTCCTCATCGGAAATCGCGAACCAGGACGCCAGATCGAAACTCATGCTCCAGCCTCACCCATCCCACTCGACGAGCCGCGCGACGAACTCTCCCATCCCCAGCGCGACCTCGACCCCTGTCGCGGGCACATCGCCGAGAACCACGAGCCGGCGGTCGAAGTCCATCACCACGTCCACCACGTCGAGCCTCAACTCCACCCGGCCGGCATCCTGCTCGATCACCGCGGTCAGCAGAGTACGACGTACCGCTCCGTTCACCTGGTCCTCGAAGAACCGCCGTACCAATGCGACGCCGCCGGCCGCCCCGTCCAAGTCAGCGATCATCTCGTCGACCAACTCCGCGGACACCCTGAACGGCTGAAAACAGAGACCCAGGTAGTCGCGCTTGTCCTCGCGACTGCCTAACGACCCCCACTCCGCGCCCAACCGACGCCGCACCACGCCCCACTCGGCCCGACCCCTGGACATCTCCCGCCAGTCCTCCCACCGCTCTGCCTCCCCGAACCGTCCCTCACGCCGGCACAGAGCAGTCATCTCGTCGACAACTCCGCTGTGCACCTTCGCCAGATACGGACTCCCCAGCAGCGTCGGCGTCTCCGGCTCATCCACGAACCGAGCAGCCATCAACGCCCGATGAACCGCCAGTAATTCGGCGTACTCCTTCAACTCGACAGCCATGCCTCATTCTGTCCTCAGCCGTGCTGCTCCGGTGTCGTCACGCGCGAGGACGAGCCCGCTGTGCTCGACGGCAACGAACGTGTACGACCCCGCCGAGCACCACGCCGAAGATCGCCGTGAGCATCTGGCATGCTGTCTGCACTTCCCGCGGACGGAGCGCGGGTGGCGGGAGTAGCTGATACCGGCACGATCGCCCAGGACGCCGATGGCAGGTACCTGCTTGTCATGCTCGAGGAACGCCCGTGGGGTGCTGACGTCGAGCTCGGGTCGCAGCGAACGCCGCCTGCGGTGACCGTGATCTCACGCCCGAGGATGCGTCCGCGCGCGGTGTCGAAATCTGCGACAGCGCGATCGACACCAGTCGCACCCTGGGAGACAGGACCAGAGCCGCCGCGTCCTCCGGCTCGCCGGACTCCACCCAGCCGCGGTCGGGGATGTAGAAGGGGTGTTCGGTGGTGAGCACTACCTTGTCACCGTTGGCGAGGGTGATGGTCAGCAGGTCTTCGAGGCCGCGCCCCCTGGCTGGAGTCCATTCGGAAGAGCACCGCCGACGGCGGGTCCCTGACGGTGAACTTCAACAACCGCCAGGTCTCGATACGCCGCCAGAAAGCTCTGGACAGGAGCCTTCGATCACCCATCCTCGACGCGACGCCCCGCATCCCTCCAGGTTTGTCCCTCCAGGAACCTCCGGCAGACACCACTCGTTGCGAACCTGAGGGAATCGCAGACCAGAATCCCAGATCGAAGCTCATGGTCGCATTCCTATCGGTCCCGCTTCATCACAGCGCATCCATACGGTGGAGTGATCTGCTCCACGGCGCATGAGCTGCGCGATTCGCTCACTCGCATCCTGTGCATGGCTTAGCGAACGAATCTCCGAGCGCACGCATCCTGACGGAATCTTGCGTCAGCTCGTACGTAGTGTCGCGCTCGGCGAGGAACGTCCGAACAGCATCCGGCTCCCCGTAGACCAAGCGGTCGTGGTGCTCCGCATCGACAATCAACGCGTCGTAACCACACAAGGCCAGTACATAATCAGGATCTACAACCGTGCCGAACGTCCAGCCGGCTGGTATGCGGCCATCCGTGACCTGAAAGAGGTCAGCGTGCAACCAGCCGGGTCGTCCCAGATCAGTAAGCACAAGGAATCCGGCGCCCGATCTCCACCATGCCAATGCGTAGACGACGTACTCCTTTCCGAGACTCACATGAAACACAGACGCCGTTGTATTTCCGGAAAGCTCCAATGAGCGACTGTTGAGATCCGCTCCTCGATTCCCGCGCGCAATAACTCTCACAACGTAATCCTACTTGTCCGGCGGTACGTCATACCAATCCTTGGGCTTGAAATCATCGGTTCTCAAGGTTTCGTGTTGTGCCGGCCATCGCTCGTCCTGCATCCGGAGCGGGAGGCGCTCGCCCTGCTCTGGGTACTCTCGAGCGAGGTCCAGCGCCCACTGTTCCTGCGGGGAAACGTTTGTACGTCCTGTCGATCCCTTGGACGCATCTGATGGCCCGATTGGGCAGTTGTGTACGAGGAGTCCTGCTGTGCCGACGTAGTAGTTGTGGTCGTCTTCTACGGAGAAGTTGTAGACCGTGGCGGCTGCGCGGGCCTGCGTGATGGAGCCGATGTAGGCGGTCTTGCCGTCGCGTTGGAGGAGTTTGTCGCCCGGTTGGAGGTCGCCGGACTCCACTCAACCGCGGTCGGGTGTATGGAAAGGATGCTCGGTGGTCACGGCCACCACACCGCCGCTGACCAGAGTGATTGGTTTCCTGCTTTTGGAAGAGGCCTGTGACCTTGCGGAGCTCGGACTTGCCGGTGACCTGGTCGCGGGCCCAGACGCGGTCGCCGACCTTGATGTTCTCGATCGGCTTCTCGGGTGGCGCCTCGGACTCCCTTGGCCTCTTTCGCGGCTTTGAGGCCTTGTTCGCGTACCTCGTGGCCTTGGTGTCGACGACGCGGATCGCCATCGTTCCGTGGCCGCACTGCACGGCCCCTCAAGAGCAGCCCACCCGAGGGCGATAAACCGACCGCAACCCCGCGCGGTCGCGCACCCCGTCACCATTGACGCTACTGCGACAAGCCCGGGAATCTGCCCCCAAGTTCATCCGGTCCACACTCACTCAAACGCCATTCAACGGCTTCCAAGAATTCCATGGGCGGCTTATATTGATGAGATGAAATATAGTGAACGATCAACGACGGAGCGGAATAGACAATCCCCTGACGGCTGGCCACATGAAACTCACCCATACCCAGCGAGACGTATCCACGCTCGACCGGAGCCGGCACCCTGAGCGGTGACTCCGCATCACAGAAGTCGCAGTCGTGCACCCCCCGAAGGAGCGTGCTGTCGTCTATCGGCCACACGAGCAACGCACGCAAAAAGTCGTCGGGGACCGCACCCCTGGAATAACTGTACTCCGCCGACAACCATCCAATATTCACCATATCTGGCTGATTCGACAGGTATTCGTACGGAGAAAGATCCGCGTAATAACTCACGATTCACCTCGTGTTAGTGCAGGCCGCCCAATGACATACTCCCATGTTCGGGGCCAGCAAATCGCTCAGCGGGGTCCGGCGACCAACAGTTCGGGAGCCGGCGTGGATCGTCAAATTGTCCGGAGTTTTCAAGACATAATTTGGAATAGCCGATCCAGGTCCGTAGATATCAACTGGAACCACTTTTCCTCCTGTCTCGATGGCCCGGCCGATGGAATCTGGAATACCGTCGCCGAGCTTTGAGTAAACATACACCGTCGTTCCGGCGGGGACGACTGTGTCGCCATCTCCCCAACTGTACGTTCCGTGTCCGGCGAAGACCGTTTGGCCGTCTGCCCGCCCGCCCGCGAGCACCTTCGCCGCATAGCCTTCACCGTCTCCTCCCCTCATCACTACTTTGGCACCCTTGGCGGCCTTCGCGGCTTTGAGGCCCTTGTTGGCGTACTTCGTGGCCTTGGCGGCGGTGGCGGCGTAGCCGGCTACGGGGATGGCGGAGGCAGCGCTGAGGGCGGCGTTGACGTAGTCGCCTTCGGCGGCGTACCAGCCGGCGTTCGCTAGGTCGGCGACTTCTCCGACGACCGGGATCAGGCCGATGCCGTCCAGGATGGCGTGGCCGATGTCGGCCTTGTGGTGTTTGACGGTGTCGAGGAAGTCCTTCCAGTTCTGCTTGATGTTCCCCTTGCCAGGGCCGTCGATGCTGTACTGCTGCGATGCGTTGTTGACGACGTTTCCGGTCTGGTTGACGGCGTCCTGGTAGATCTCATCGGTCTGGCCCCGCGTGTCGTTGACCAGGTCCTGAGAGGTGCCGCCTCCGGTCGGGTTGCCCCGCGTGACGATCGGCTTGGTAACGCCAGGTGCGTTGGGTTGCGGGTTGTTCTTGACCTGTTCCTCGAGGTCCTGCCGTGCAGCGATCGCGGGATCCGGCGGCTTCGGCTTCGCCTTGGGCTTGGTCGGCGTCGGGTCGTGCGGCTTGTTCGGCTTGTCGGTGTCGTCCGGCGGGTCGACGGGGCAGGACAGGCGGGGGTCCGGGCACGTCGGCTTCACGGGCGGCGGCTCATCCGGGCACTTTCGCCCACCTTCACAGATGTCCTTCGGGATCTTGCCGCCCGTCCAAGTGCACTGAGTGCTGCTGGCGGAGTACGACGTCGCCGCGGCGAAGGCTGCGATCGCCGGCCCTGCATCGACGGGATATCCGCCGGGCGGTTTGCGGCCGTCGTTGCTTCCACCGGTGCTCTTACCCGGCTTGTCCTTGCAGACCTGCTTGATCGGGCCGTACGGATCTGTGGCGTAGTTGCCGGTGGGGTCGTAGTTGGTCAGCGGGTCGGCGTTCCCGTACAGGTACTTGTTGGCGCCGGCGGACGGGCCACCGGAGTAGCCGACGGTATCCCGCGAAATGAAGGAGCCGGTGTCCGGGTCGTACCACCGGGCGCCCATGTTGACGTTGCCCGTCGAGGGATCGCTCCAGTCGCTCTGGTAACCCACGCCGTACTTCAGTCCCGTGGCGGCCAACTCCTTGCCGAACGGATCGTACGATCGTGAGTCCGGTAGCGCGCTCAGAGTCGCGTCCGCGGGGTCGAAACCGCCGGTGATGTCCGTATGGCCGTCCGACAACAGCAGGCGCCGGGTCTGCCCCTGCGCAAGCGACAACACATCGCCCCCGGCGCCGCGGCCGTACGTCTGTGTGCCGTCGGCAACCACTTCGTCGCCGAGCCCCGCGTACTGCACGTTCGTGCCACCCGCGGTCACCGCACGGTCGTTCCCGTCGTACTGGTACGAGCGTCCGCCCTGCTCGACGATCCGGTCGAAGGCGTCGGACTTCGTGGACTCGGTCACGGATCCGGTGGTCTTCGACAGCAGTGTCCCTCGGGCCGAGTAGCTGTAGTCCGCCGTTCCGTCCGTGATCAGGCGGTTGCGTTCGTCGTACCGTGCGGTCGTCGCATCCACCTCGGTGCGGTTGCCGGAGTCGTCCCAGCCATACGTCGTAGTCTTTCCGCCGACCGTCCAGGTTTTGAGCCGCCCCGCGTCGTCGTAGGTGTACGAGTTGGCGCCGGCCCCTTCGACGCCGGTCGTCGTCTTCCCGGTGAGCCGGTCGTCCAGGTCGAACCCGTACGCGACCGAGCTGACCGTGGCGCCCGTGCTGTTCTTCAAGGCGTCCGACTTCAGCCGGCCCAGGTCGTCGTACTCGAAGGTCCGGACACGGCCGAGGCCGTAGCCGATCGACTTCGGCAGACCGGCATTGTCGTATCCGAGCGTTTCCGTTGTCCTGGTGACCGAGTCCGTGACCGAGGACAGCCGGCCCTTGGTGTACCCGAAGTCGGCCGTTCCGGAGGCGTCGGTCCGCTGCACGAGCGCGCCGTCCGGGTTGAAGGAGAAGCTGGCGTCGCCCGACGTACCCGACGCCGTCAACAGCTGGCCCCGGTCGTTGTAGGTGTAGCCGTTGTCGGTGCCGGGCCCCTTGACCGAGGTCACCCGGCCGAGCGAGTCGTACTCGATGTGGCGCTCGGCGGCCGTTACGCCGGTGCCGCTTCCCGACTCGTCGGTCAGCCGCCCGGCGGCATCGAAGGTACGCGTCCGATTGACTCCACCCGGTTCGGTCAGACCGACCGGATTACCTGCCGCGTCATAGGCTGTGGTCCAGGTTCGATCGGCGGCGGCGGCCGGATGCGCGACCGTCGACGGCTCGATGACCGACTCGGTCAGCCCCAGGCTGTTCAGGGTCGTGTACGTCGAGTTGCCGCGGCCGTCGGTGTAGCGCGTCTGGTTGCCGGCCGCGTCGTATCCGAAGGTTGTGGTGATCGTCTTGCCCGACGTCACCGTCTCCTGTTGCTGGGTCAGCCGGGACAGCGCGTCATAGGTGTACGACGTCTGCCCGCCGACCGGCGGCGTCGCCGTCAGGACGTTGCCGTCCGCATCGACCGTGTAGCTCGTCTTCCGCAGCTGTGTCTGCGCCGCATCCAGATCGCTCTTCTGGAGCAGACGATCCGCCAGGTCGTAGGTCGAGACATTGGTCCGTCCCAGTCCGTCGACCTGTTCGACCTGCCGCCCGAGGAAGTCGTAGCCGAACTGCGTCACGACGTTCGACGGGTCCGTCACCTTGATCGGCTGACCGAGTGTGTCGTACGTCGTGGTGCTCGTCGCACCCGTCGGCGACATGGTCGAGGTGACGTGATCGGAGTCGTCGTAAGTGAACCGGGTGACGAAGTTGTCGGTCGCCGGCTTCCGCTCGACCTGCGTCTGCGTGATGACACGATCGAGGTCGTCGTACGTCGTCTCCACGCGTCCGCCCAGCGCGTCGACGGTGGCCTTCGGATCGCCATTGCCGGTGTACTCGTACGACGACACGGCGCGGTCGTCGTTCGTCGTGGCGGGCTGATCACGTTTGACCAGCCGATTCTGCCGGTCGTAGCTGAGGAGAGTGTCCGCTCCACGAGCATCGGTGACCTTTACGACGTTGCCGTTCGGGTCGTACGCCGTCTTCACCGTCGGCGTGGTCGCGGTGCCACCGGGCGGCGTGTAGGACGGTGCCGTCGACTCGATGGGCAGGCCGAGCTTGTCGTAGACCGTGTGCCCGATGTTGCCGACGGCGTCCTTCGTGGACACGACCGATCCGTAGGCGTCGTAGCCGACGACGGTCACCGGCGACTCCGGTGTCGCGGCCTGACCGTTCGCCTCCACCTGCACCTTCGGCAGCGTCACGACGTCCTGCCGACCGAGCGCGTCGTACCCGTAGGTCGTGGTGAAGTCGGCCGCAACGGCCCCAGCCGCGTTGCCGCGAGGCGACGTCATGGTGGTCTGCAGGCTGCGCTGGTCGTAGGTCCAGCTCGTGGTCAGCCCGGTCGTGGTGTCCAGCCAGACAGTCTGCGACGTGCGCCGCCCGGCCGGGTCGTAGCCGAAGGTCGTCTTGCGCTGCAGACCGCTGACCTGCTGGTGCGTGTTCGAGAAGTCGCCGGTCTCGACCGTCGACAACACGTTGCCACCGAGGTCGTATGTCATCGCGGTCGTCCGGTCGAGACCGCCCGGGTCCACAATGCTGGTCTTCACCCGGCCGGCACCGTCACGGGTGTACGCCGTTTTCGTCTTCCCGTTGTCCGTCACCTGGGTCAACAGGTTCCCGGCACCGTCATAGGTGTCCACCTCGAGGACGAAGTCGCGGGTCGTGCCGTCCGGATCGTGGAAGTCCTTCAGGGTCTTCGACTTCAGCAGCCCGTCGTCGTAGTACTGGTAGCTGACGGTTCGTCCCATGGTGTCGGTCTCGCGCACCACCCGGCCGGTCTGGTCGTACCCGAACGATCGAAGCACCTTGTAGCCGGCGTCCCCCGTACTGTCCGCGTCCCGCAGCCGGACCTCGGCCAGCTTGTTGCGCGCGGTGTACGCATACTCGTACCGGTTGCCGTTGGCATCGATCATGGCAGTCTGGTTGCCGAACGCGTCGTACTCGTAGCTGACCTCGTTACCCGCACCATCGGTCTGCCGTTCGAGCCGGTTGCGGTCGTCGAAGGTGTACGTCGTACGCCGGGGATCGCCTCCACCGAGAAGGTCGACGGTTTCCTGCGCGACTACGTTGCCGTCGTCGTCGTAGCTCAGTGTTGCCTTCTGCTGATGTTGGGTTCCGGTTACCTTGTCCGTCGTGACGGGGCCGGTCGTAGTGCTCAGTCGAGACGCGCGGTCATAGGTGAAGGTCGTCGTGACGCCGTCCGGCTGCGCATCGGACGTCTGGGTCTGGCTGATCTTCCGGCCGACCGCGTCGTACGTGTACGACGTCGACATCCCGCTCGGCGTCGTGACCTTCGCGAGCTGACCCGTCGCGTGGTACGCGTACGTCGTGATCGCGCCGCGCGGATCGGTCGTGGTGCGTACCAGTCCCGACGGCATGAGTCCGGTCGGCCCGACCTCGCTGCCGTTGGTGTAGGTGTTCTTCACCGAGCCTGAATCGACGCTGCTCTGAGTGGCCAGATCGCCTTGCGTCACGTAGGTGTAGCTGGTCTTGAACGAGTCGTCCGTGGGGCCCGACGATCGCCCGTCACGAGAGTCGGAGGGCAGGTTCCAGCGCGCATCGAGCGGGTCGGTGAAACCGGTGGCCGGGAACGTCGTGTAACTGGTGTGGCAGTCCGCCGTACCTGACCGGCAGGCCGTCTGCGAGGTGTTGTTCCCCCTGCTGTCGTATCCGAGGCTCACTGTGTCGCCGACTTCGTCGGTCGTCTTGGTCAGCTGACCCGACTTGTCGTACTCGAAGCTGCGGACCGCGATCCCGTCGAGCGCATGCCAGTCGAAGATCGGATCCTCGGAGCCGGATCCTGGTGTGACCACACAGAACTCGGGATCGCCCGGGTCCGGCGTGTTGCAGGTTGTCGGCGAGGGTGACGGCGTCGGGGAAGTGGGCAGATCCTCCTCACGGGTCCCCAGGCCGTTCGGTACGCCGGACCGCAGCATCCAGCCGCCGATTCCGTCGTACTCGTAGAGGTACCGGCGATCCGCGGGATCGCGAACCTCCACGGTGCGGCGAAGGTCGGCCGCACCGCCGGTGACACTGGGCGCGCTGATCCTCCACAGGCCACCGTTGTCGTCGGTGAACTCCTTGATCCGCTCCGTACCGGTGTCGTACGCCGCTGCCGAGACGACCTTGCCGCTCGGAAGCGTGACCGTCGTCAGCTGATCTGCCGCGTTCTTGCCCAACTGGTAGTGCGCCGCGACGACATCGGCGGGCAGCGGGCGGGAGTAGATCGCGACCTCGTCGATCGATCCCTTCAGGTAGTTGCGAGTCGCCGTGCCCCAGCTCGGCCAGGCACCGGGGGCCGGCGTGAAGGCGGCTCCGAGCTGGTTGCTCACCATGTTCAGGTGGTCGATGTTCTTACCGGTGATCGATCCGGCCACCGCGCCGTCGACGTACAGCGTCTGGGTGGACCCGGACGACGAGATCACGACGTGGTGCCAGCGTCCCTCGTCGACCGGCGAGACGGTGCTGATCGGTGCGGCGGAGCCGTGCCAGAACTGGCCGCGGAGCAGGCCGTCCGCGCCGACGTACAGGATCGGCATCCCGGTTGTGGGGCTGCCCTCGATCGCGGCGTTCTGGTAGCCGATCAGCGGGTTGACCACGCCCTTGGTCAGGATCCGGAACCAGAGTTCGATCGACTGATTGCGGTTGCGCCGAACCATTCCGTCGGGGAGCTTGACGTACGACGGCCCGTTCCCGCCGTTGAAGGTGGCCGCGGTGTCGCTGGATCCCGCGATGCCGCCCGCCGCGCCGTTCGTGACGCTCTTGTACGTGCCGTTGTCCTTGCCGAGGTTCTGGGTCACCTCGCTGCCTGCCGGTCCGGACTCGTCGTCGAGCCGGTAGTACGAGTCCGGCTGCGAGTCGACGACGGCAGACCGGTAATGCGAACCCTGGGCAGAGCCGTACGCCGTGCACTTGCCGTCCGGCGCGCAGACGGACGTGAGGAGGTCGCCCGTGTACGTGTATGACCAGACAAGGGGGGCGCCGTCGACCGCCGCTGTGCTGACCGTCGCGATGTGGGCACCGTTCCAGGTGAAGGTCAGCGCCTGGTTGTTGCCCTGCTGACTCACGACCTTGCTCAGCTTGCCGTCGCCGCCGTACTGGAACAGCATCGGCTTGCCCCAGCGGCCCTTGATCTGTGTGAGCTTCCCGGACACCGAGAACGTGTACGTGTTTCCTCCACCGTCCTTCAGCAGCCACGTGTTCGTCGCGCTGTCGACGGTGAGTCCTGCCTTCCGGCTCAGCGGGGCGACGTAGGTTCCGTCGGGATTCTTGCCGAACCGGACCTGCTGTCCGTCGGCATAGCTGGCCAGGACGTTGCCGTCCGTCTCGACGGTCAGCGCGAAGTCGTACTTGCTCGACCACCCGGCACCGAAGACGCCGGTCCGCCGCGGATCCATGCTGTTGTACGTACGGACGACATCGAGCTCGGGACCGGCGACCGGCACTGAGGCGTCCACGTCCGACGTCAGGAAGTTGCCGATGTTCGGGTCGAACGGCTGGTCACCGGTGCCGTACGGCGCATTGGCGAGATGGGAGGTGATCGCCGGCTGCGGTACGTCGGTCAACAGCGCCATCCGGTCCGGTGCCGGCGGCGACACCGTCACCGCTCCGGTCGTGTCCTTCGCCATCAGCCGCCAGGCGTACTCCTTGTTCCAGGACAGCTTCCCGGCCGGGATGTCCCAGTTGCTCGCGGACTGGTACGCCGAGGTGAAGCAACCGACGTAGGTGCCTGTACCGGTCTTCTCGCAGACCTCGAAACTGTAGGTGATGCCGCTCGTCGGGGCGTCGATGTCGTACGCCCGGCCCCAGAGCTGCGGGGTCAACGTCTGCGGGTGATATCCGTTGTCCGGCGACAACTGGTCCACGACCGGCGGAAGGTTACGGACCTCGATCTTGATCTTCGCCGGGGACACGTTCTCCAGGCTGAAGTCCGGACCGCCGACATGAACCATCGTGAAATAGACCTGGTACTGCCGTGCACCGGCGCCGGCACTCATCGCCTTGATCGTGGCGTCGAGCGTCACGCTCGCACCCCGGCGTAACGTGGTCGGCAGGTCCGCGCCGCGATACTGGTACAGCTGCCTGCCGTTCGTGTCGAGGACGACAGTCTTCAGGTAGTACTGCGAAGGGGCCCAGTCCTCGGCGCCCAGGTTCTTGACGGTGATCTTGAGCTTGCCGTCCTGGTTCTGCAGTACCGGCGGGTTCGGCGAGCTGTTGATCGTGTACTTGGCGTTGTACGCCGTGTGGGTGATGAAGAGCTTCGGCGGGTTCGCGACCCCGGAGCCAGTTCCCGCGAACTCCTTCCACGAGCTGTCGTCGTTCACCGGCGCGCGCAGGGACAAGCCTTGATTCGAGCTCGCGTCGTCCACCCACCGCTGTACCAGCGCTGCCCCAGATGCTCCAAGGTTGAAGCTGATCGGGACCGGCTTACAGGCTGTCGAGGTTGATCCGTTCGGGATGTATCCCTGGGCGAACGACCGCGTTGCCAGCGCTGCACCTACCGCCGGTCCCGGATAGGTCAGGCTCGTGCTCGGCGTCCATGCGCCGGTCACCGCGTAGACCGTGACCGGGCGCGAAGCACACGACGGCGCGTTGAAGGAGCTCACCTGGAGCTGTGCACCGTAGATCGTGTGGTAGCGCAACTCGTCCGGAAGATCGAACTTGAGGTACGCAGCTGATCGGTTGCCGGCCCGGCGGCCGATCATGAAGTCGCTGTCGCTCAGGTAGCTGCCGGAATCCCGGACGGTGACGCCTTGACTCGATCTCGCTTCGGTCACCGTCGGGTCCACCCGAACCGGATAGACCCGCGCCGGATCGTCGAGCCACTGTCCGTCCAGCGTCACCTCGAGTGCTTGCCGGCCGGCGACGTCCGTCAACCGGTAGCTCACTCCGCTCGACGTCGCCGACGCCCCGTCCACCATGAACCCGGCCGGAATCCTGGCCTTCTGGTTGCCCTGGGCATCAACAAGTGCAATGCCGCCGGTGTCCTGCCGGGCGGTCAAACCCTGGAGGTACAACGGGAAGACGTACGAGCGTGCTGACGACTTGGATCGGAGGACGACGGTCTCTTTGATCCCGCCCGGCTGCGCGGTCAACTCGAGGTCGGCGCCGCGCGCGAACGCGGCGTACCGAACGGTGTCCGTTCCACTGGCGACACCGGCCACCTGCGTGCCCTGACCGGCACCCCAGCCGACCTTCTCGCCACCGGCCAGCGTCACCTCGGCAACAGCCTGGCCGGGGATGATCGCTGCCGCCATCGACGAGCGAACGTTGTCTCCGGTGGTGCTCCATCCGTCGCCTGCGATCGCCTGCTGTCGACCGAGGACGACCTTCGCCGGTGACCACGTGCCGTCGGGCTTGAGGTAGTTCGCGGGCGTCGTGGACACCACAGTGGTTTCGGTGCCGTCGGCGTTCGCATAGGTGTTCCGGTAGCGGGACCGCTTGTCCGGGACCTCCCGGCTGGTCCGGCTGTCGAACCCCTTCGCCGCCGTTGCCTGTCCCGAGACGACCTGAACGGCGTTGGAGCCCTTCGGGGTCGTGGGCGTCAACCGCAGTTCCGGATAGCGGGACTTGAGACTCGCCGGGACGGTCCTGTTGACCTCGTCGCCGATGACGTGTGGCTGATTCGCGGCGGTTCCTTCGCGCTGCGCCGGCGCAGGCTGTGGACGATGATCTGCCCGCCCGCTTCGCTGCGCGACGGCCGATGCGGTAGCGCCGAAGTTCACTGCACTCAGTTGCATCGCGGCGACCGCAACCAGTGCCGTCGCCTTGCTCAGCCACCGAGGAAAGATCGTCTGCTTTCGGGCGCGCGACAGCGATCCGGCCATGCGGAGTACCCCCAGGTGAAGTTGCGCTACTCGTCCCCCGAGTCACGACAACGACACGGAACCTAACACTCTGCAACGTCGATTGCAGCCGGTCAGCGAGTAATTGCAGGTTGTTGCAGTTTCCTGCGTCAGACGACGTTCCGCGGGTAGTGTCCGTGCCGATTCAGATCCGCTCACGACGGGCGGACTCACGTGATCTGTCGGGCATGCGGCTCGGGGCGGGTATCGCGCATGCACAGCCTCGACCTGGGGGTTCCATGTTCAGCACAGTTCCGAGCGGTGCGACCGTTGCCGGTTTGCGCCGTAAGCTCACGATCGCCGCAGTGTCCGCGGGCCTCGCCGGCAGCGTTCTGGTCGGCGGAGCGGCCGCACCGGCACAGGCCGAGGACGCGAACATCACCTGCAAGCCGGCCCAAGACGTCTTCGCGGTCGCTGACGACGGCAGTCTGATCCGCTATCAGTTCAACGACCTGAGCACCATCGCATCGCCGGTCCAGGCAGCAGCTCCAGCCACCATCGGCGGCGGGTGGACCAACTTTCAGAAGGTTCTCGCCGGACCGGACGGCTGGCTGTATGCGACGAGCACGGCAGGCACCTGGGCCTACCACTGGGACGGCACGAAGTGGGACGTCTCGGCGAAGTCGCTCGGCACCGGCTTCAGGTCCTACGCGGACCCGTCCCGGCAGAACAAGCTCACCATCGACTCGCGGGGCGACTTCTGGGCGATCCTCGACGACGGCACGCTGCGCCGGTACGAGTACAACGCGACCACGAACGCCTTGACCAGCCGGCCCATCGCGAGCGGCTGGGGAGGGTACAACCTGATCACCGCCGCGGGCGACGGCGTCATCTACGCCAGGACGACGGCAGGTGCCCTGCACCGCTATCAGTTCGAGAAGACGAGCGACCGGCTGATCCAGCGCACCGAATTCGGCGGCGGCTGGAACAACTTCGGCAAGGTGTTCTCCGTCGGTGGTGACATCATCCTTGCGATCGACGCGACCGGCCGGCTCGCGCAGTACCGCTATCGGCCGGTTCCGGACGGAACCTGGGTGCTGATGAACAACACGATCGGGGGCGGGTGGGGCTTCGTCGCAGTCGTCGGAACGTCCAACGCGTGTCGGCTGACGGCGTCGTTCGTTCCTTCCGCCCCGCAAGTGCCGACCGAGCAGAACTCGGCGATCGCCGTACTCCAGACGGCCGGTGGTCAGATCGAGTACAGCTACACCGACAACATCGGCCAGGCGCAATGGGGCCATCAGCCAGACCCCACGGACTTCGGTGGCACGGCGTGGACACCGGTCAACGGCGCCGACGCGTTCACCGGCACGCCTGGTCTTGTTGTCGGCGCCGACAACAAGGTCGACATCACGCTGCACAACATCAACAGCACGTTCGCGGGACGGGTGCAGACCGCCCCGGCATCGACCCAGGTCGGGGCAGCGCTCGATCGCGGTGGGTTCATGGCTTCCAGCGCCGTCTCGGTGCTGAACCCGTCGACCAGCAAGATCGTGATGTTCTCCGTCGACGGGGCCGGCGCGTTGTGGGGGAAGCCCGAGGGCGCCGGTGGGCTCCTCGCCTGGCAGAAGTTCACCAGCCCGGTGTTGTCCGGAGTGCCCGCGGTCGGACCAGGCCCCAGCAACACGACGACAGTCATCGCCCGTGACACCGCCGGCACGTACTGGGCCGCGAACTGGAACGGGACAGAGCTCTCCGCATTCAGCAGCCTCGGAGGGAGCGGATTCGTCGGCAAGGTGTCCATCGTGCGGTACCCAGGTGATCTCCTCAGGGTTTTCGCCAAGGATGCGACAGGGCACCTGGTGACGCAGAAGCAGACCGCGCCGGGGACGGCCTTCCCGGGCACGTGGGAGACGATTGCCGCGGACCAGACCTGGCCCGGTTCGCCTGCGGCAATCATGTCGCCCGCTACCGGCCTGATCGAGATCCTCGTGCGGGGGGCTGACGGCAAGAACTACTTCGCCCAGGAGATCGCCCAGGGCTCCGGCAGTTGGGGAGCCTTCAAGGACACGATGCCGTCGGTGAGCGAGCAGTACACCCCGGATCCGGCGCCGTTCGTCTACACGGCTGACGGCGTCGCCAACTGGGCGTTCGTCACACACACCCAGGACTTCCAGGTTCGGGTCGTGACGGCGAGTTCCGCGTCCGCCGCCAAAACGGCCAAGGTCGCAAAGGTCGCTGACCCGGTGTTCTCCGTGCACAAGCTGCCGAAGGCGCCCAAGTAGCGGCACTGAGGGCGCGGGGTCGTCGGTGGGGGCACCGGCGGCCCCGTGCGGCGTGGTGGTGCCGTGGCACTGGGGGGTCAGGGGATGGGTTGGCTCGGGGCGGGTGGGCGGGGAAAATCTGCGGACTCGGCCGCACCGCCCACGCGGCCCGATCTCTGGAGGACCGCTATGCGATCTTTCATCACCCGTCCCCGCGCTCTGGCCGTGCTGCTGGCCGGGAGCGCACTCGCGTTCAGTCCGCTCGGCGGGCAGGCGACGGCCAAGGCGCCGCTCGACCAGCTCGGGAACCCGGCCTGTTTCACGCCTGAGCAGGGAGCTGCGGCGCGTGGTGGCTTCGGGGCCGACACGCGGGAGTTGTCGGTCCAGGAGCAGCAGGCGATCGACGCCCGTACGGCGCAGATCCTGAAGAGCAAGGGGCACGACGCCAAGCGGCTCGCGGCGGCGAGTGTGCCGGTGTACGTGCACGTGATGCTGAGTACGTCGGGGGCCGGTGACGTCACCGACAACCAGATCGCGCAGCAGATCGCCGAGCTGAACCAGGACTACGCCGGCCAGGAGTCGTCGCAGGCCGCGAACACCGGGTTCACCTTCTACCTGGCCGGGACCGAGCGGATCAAGAACGACCAGTGGCACAACGACAAGCAGTCCACGCAGTACCGGTCGCAGACGCGGCAGGGCGGGAAGAACGCGCTGAACATCTGGCTCGTCGACTTCTCGTACCTCGGCATCGCGACGTTCCCGTGGGACTACGCGAAGAGCCCGAAGATCGACGGGATCCGGGTGCAGTACAGCTCGCTGCCCGGCGGTTCGGCGACCAACTACAACGAAGGCAAGACCGCGTCGCACGAGGCGGGGCACTGGTTCGGGCTCTACCACACGTTCCAGGGCGGTTGCACGAGTACGAACGACTCGGTGGCCGACACGCCCGCGCAGAGCAGCGCGTCCAGCGAGTGCCCGACCGGGCGGGATTCCTGCTCGCTGCCGGGGCTGGACCCGATCCACAACTACATGGACTACTCCTACGACTCCTGCTACAACCAGTTCACGCCCGGCCAGTCAAGTCGCATGAGCAACATGTGGACTGCCTACCGTGGATGAGACCCTACTGTGACATCTGGACCGTTCGGCAACTAGAGTGCGGCCGATGCGTTTGCTTCTGACGGCCTGCGCTACCACCGCCTTGGTGGTCGCCGGACCTCTGACAGCGACTGCCGCCGACCAAGGCCCGCAAGGCCATGACAAAATGGTCGGCGGTGAGTTGCTGACCGCGAAGCCGACGGTGGTCGCCGACGGGGCGGCGCCGCCGGCGGTGCAGGCGTCGGCGTACGTCGTCGCCGATCTGGACACCGGTCAGGTGCTCGCGGCCAAGGCCCCGCACGCCAAGCTGCGCCCGGCGAGCACGCTCAAGACGCTGACCGCACTGGTCCTGCTGCCGCGGCTGAAGAAGACCGATCCGGTCATCGGTACGCCGGCCGACGCCGGCATCATCGGCAGCAAGGTCGGGGTGTACCCGGGCCTGCACTACACCGTCGACCTGCTCTTCCGCGGCATGTTCCTGGCCTCCGGGAACGACGCCGTACACGCGCTCTGCGCGCACGACCAGGGCGGGATCCCGGCGACGATCCAGCGGATGAACGACAAGGCGAAGGACCTCGGCGCGCTCGACACGACCGTCACGGACCCGACCGGGCTGGACGCCGACGGGCAGTACTCCAGCGCGTACGACCTGGCCCTGTTCGCGCAGGCGGGCCTCGCCCGTCAGGACTTCGCGATGTACGCGTCCACGAAGTACACGAACTTCCCGAACGCCGGGAACAAGGGCACCTACCAGGTCGCGAACCAGAACAAGCTGCTGTTCAGCTACGACGGTGCGCTCGGCGTGAAGACCGGGTACACGACGCTGGCCCGGAACACGTTCGTCGGCGCCGCGCGCCGCAACGGGCACACGCTCGTGGTGACGATGATGAACGCGCCGCACGGCATCACGCAGGACGCGGGCAACCTGCTGACCTGGACGTTCGACAACTACGGCAAGCTGAAGCCGGTCGGCACCCTGGTCAAGCCGGCCGCCGCGCCGCCGAAGACGCAGACGCAGGGCAAGAACGGCACCGACGACAAGCCGACCGTCCGCAAGGCCGGCGAACCGCCGACCCGCGCCGCGCTCGGCCCCGGCCAGGCGGTCACGTCGCTCGCCTTCCGGGTCCCGGTCTGGGCGTACGCCGGCCCGCCTGTCCTCCTGCTCGGCCTGTTCCTCCGCCGCCCCCGAGCACTACGCCGCCGCCGTCACTGAACACGCCGCAAGCCGTCACAGGCGCGGAACAGTCACGGGCGGCGTACGGCGCGGATCGCCTTGGCGGCCTGGAGGGCGAGCGTGCTGAGGGTGACCCCGAGGACGGCTCCGGCGGCGACGGCGACCGTGTCGGCCTTCCGTTCCGGGATCGGGACGACCTTGTAGCGCTTGCCCGGCGGGCCGAGCAGCAGCGGCTCGGGTTCGGGCTCGACCTGCTCGACCACGGGCTCCCGGTCGAGCGTCGCCTCCTTGGTCCAGGCGGCGATCAGCATGATCACCCGGATCATCAGGTAGATCCACACGAGCAGCGCGAGCGGCAGGGCCAGCGTGCCGTACGCCGCGTTCGTGCCCATCACGTGGTCGACGTACACGTTGCCCAGCTTCTGCGCCAGGTAGAACACGACACCTCCGGCCAGCGCGCCGATCAGCGCGATCCGCGGCGGCAGCACGATCCGCGGCAGCGCGGTCAGCAGGTACCCGAACAGCAGCGCGCCCGCGCCGATGCCGACCACGATGCTGATCAGGTCGAGGCCCCAGCTCGCCACCCAGGTGCCGTCCAGGTGCGTCGCCCGGACGATCCGCACGGACAGCCCGGTGAGCACCGACGAGGCGCCGGTGGCGACCAGCCCGATCAGGCCGAGCCCGATCAGCGCACCGAAGTCGGCGGCCTTCTGCTGTACGGCGTTCCCGGGCTCGTCGTCGAGCTCGTGCATCAGCCGGATCGAGGCCCGCATCGCGTCGATCCAGCCGAGCCCGGTGAACAGCAGGCCGACCCCGGACACCAGCCCGATCGTGCCGGCGTGCGAGATCAGCCCGTCGATGTCGATGTTGTTGCCGATGCCGGGCAGGTTCTGCCGCAGCGACTCCTTCAGCGCCTCGATCGCGTCGTGCCCGAGCAGCGACCCGACCACCGCGGCCGCCAGCACGATCAGCGGGAACAGCGACAGGAACCCGAAGAACGTACTCGCCGCCGCCAGCCGCCCGCCCCGCTGATGCCCGTACCGCTGCCAGGCCCGCCAGAGCTGAGTACGACTGAACCGGGCCCACGCAGTTTTCACAGGGTCAACCTGCCAGCGGGAACGATCGCTGGGGGCGCCACACGCCGTCGGCGCCGTGTTCGTAACGGCTGAAGTACTCGACCTCGAAGTCGCAGTCGTACTCCGACAACGCGTCGTACGCGCGGTCGAGGGCGTCCTTGTCCAGGTCGTGCGCCACCGTGACGTGCGGGTGGTACGGGAACTTCAGGTCGACCTGCAGCGGGCCGGAGCGGACCTGCGACTGCAGCACCTCGCAGGACGAGATGCCCTCCGCGAGCGGGACGAACACGACCGGCGAGATCGGCCGGAACGTCGCCGTACCGCGCAGCCGGATCCGGAACTTCGGGAACCGGGCGGCGACCGCGAGCAGGTGCTCGTCGATGGTGTCCAGATCCCCGGCCGCGATGTCGGTCGGCGGCAGCAGCGTCACGTGGGTCGGGATCGACGCGGCCATCGGGTCGCCGAAGTCGGCCCGGTACTTCTGCAGCTCCGTGCCGAACGGCTCCGCGATCGGGATCGCGACCCCGATCGTCGTCATGGGGTCGGGCCGGGGACGAAACCGAGGCGGTCGTACACCTTGGCCAGCGTCGGCGCGGTGACCGCGCGGGCGCGTTCGGCGCCGGCCGCCAGGATCGCGTCCAGCTGCGCCTTGTCGTCCAGGTACGTCAGCGTCTTCTCCCGGAACGGGGTGACGAACTCGACCACGACGTCGGCCAGGTCCTTCTTGAAGTCGCCGTACCCGCGACCGGCGTACTCGTCCTCGAGCTCGGAGATCTTGCGACCGGTGAGCGCCGAGTAGATGGTCAGCAGGTTCGCGACGCCGGGCTTGTTCTCCTCGTCGAAGACGACGTCCCGGCCGGAGTCGGTGACCGCGGAGCGGATCTTCTTCGCGCTCGTTTTCGGCTCGTCCAGCAGGTCGATGATGCCGGCCGGCGACGAGCTGGACTTGCTCATCTTCGACGACGGGTCCTGGAGGTCGAAGATCTTCGCGGTCTCCTTGACGATGTACGCCTCGGGCACCCGGAAGGTCTTGCCGAACCGGTGGTTGAAGCGCTGCGCCAGGTCCCGGGTCAGCTCGACGTGCTGGCGCTGGTCCTCGCCGACCGGGACCCGGTCGGCCTGGTACACCAGGATGTCGGCGGCCTGCAGGATCGGGTACGTGAACAGGCCGACGGTGGCGCGGTCGGCGCCGCCCTTCGCGGTCTTGTCCTTGAACTGCGTCATCCGGCTGGCCTCGCCCATCCCGGTGATGCAGGACATCACCCAGGCGAGCTGCGCGTGCTCGGGCACCTGCGACTGGACGAACAGCGTGGACCGCTCCGGGTCGATGCCGGCCGCGAGCAGCTGCGCCGCGGACCGGCGGGTGCGCTCGCGGAGGGCCTTCGGGTCGTACTCCACGGTGATCGCGTGCAGGTCGACGACGCAGTAGAACGCCTCGTGGTCGTCCTGCAGGGCCACCCACTGCCGCAGCGCGCCGAGGTAGTTGCCGAAGTGGAAGGAGTCGGCCGTCGGCTGGATCCCGGACAGCACGCGGGGGCGGCGCTGGGAACCGGCTGCGGAGGGGTCAGGCGCAGCATGAGACATAGGGGTGATTCTGCCAGCGGCCCCGGCGCAGCACGTACCCGGGCGGCGTATCAGTCATATCTCAAGGACTATGTGTCATCAGCCCCGAGTCACCAGGTCCAGCCGCGGGCGGCCAGCGCTTGTTCCTCTTCCCAGCGTTTCGCCTCGGAGCGCTTGGTGTCGGGCGGGTCGGGGCAGCCGGCCAGGCGGCAGGCCTCGTCGAGGAGGTCGTCGTACGCCGCCTCGAGCGCCATCAGGCGGTGGGCCCGGGCGTACACGTGCGGCGTCGACTCGATGCTGCGGATCTTCGTGGAGACCGTGCCGAGGCGGGTCTGCAGCCGGAGCGTGTCGAACGGGTCCGGCTCCGGGGGCGTCACCGGGCGCAGCCGCGCCTTCAGCCGGGCGGCTACGCGCCCCAGGGCGCGCTGCCAGCGCGCCGGCGGCCGGTCCGACAGCAACACGCCGAGCAGACCTCCGAGCAGGACGCAGAGCAGCAGGAACACACTCAACGACGCCAGCCACACCATCGCTCTCACTCACCCTCTTACAGAGAGTACGGCGAGAATCAGTCGCGGTGGTACTTCGTAATCGCGTCGTCTTTCGTGAGCTGGTCCGCGGCGGCCTGGATGCGGGCCGTCCACTCGGACTGCTGCAGCCCGCCGGCCATGAACTGGCCGGTGGCCTCGGCGGCCGTGGTGGCGAAGGCCGGGTACCAGGTGTCGAAGTACCACCGGATCACCTGGTCGCCGGCCGCGGACAGCAGGTCGCGGGCGGAGCTCAGCGCGGTGGTCAGCTCGAGCCCGTCGGCCGAACCGCGGACGATCGTGAGCTGCCTGGACTCCGAGCTGACCTGCGCGGCCACATCCGCGGACAGCAGCGCCCGCAGGTACTCGAGCCCGCCGGCCTTGTTCTTCCCCTTCTCGGGCACGAGGAACGGCGAGGTCGCCGCGACGTGCAGCCCGCTGGCCATCGCGGGCGACGAGTCCAGCGGCGGTACGGCGAACACGGTCAGCGCGAACGCGTCCGGGACCAGGCCCTTCATCTCGTTCTCGAGCCAGTTCCCGCACGGCAGCATCCCGGCCTTCGCGGCGAGGAAGCGCTTCTGCGACCCGATGTGGTCGTACTGCGCGGTGCCGGTGGCGAGCAGGCCGCGCTTGGTGAGTTCGCCGACCGCGTTGATCGCCCGGGTGACGTTCTCGTCCTTCCAGGCGCCGTCCTCGAGGTTGTCGATCCGCTTGGTGACGTCCGGGCCGCCGGTCTTCGCGGCCAGCGTGAGCACCATTTCGAGCAGGTAGTACGGATGCGTGCCCGCGTAGATGAACGGTCCGAGCCCGGCCGCCTTCATGTCGGCGCCCAGCGCCAGCAGGTCCGGCCAGGTCTGCGGCACCTGCCAGCCGTTGCGCTGGAACAGGCTGGCCGAGTACCAGATCCCGTACACGGTGGAGATGTAGTTGAGGGTCCGCTGCGTCCCGTCGAAGTTGCCCGCGTCCAGCATGTCCGGCAGCAACTGGTCCTTGACCTTCGCCGACTGGTTGTCCCACGACGGAGCGTCCAGCAGTTGCTGCAGGTCGGCGAGCTGACCGTCCTTGATCAGGCGGCCGAGCTCCAGCCTCTGGTCGCCGGTGGACAGCACGACGTCCGGCGGCGTACCGGTCGCGAACCGCGGCATCAGCTCGTCCAGCAGCTGCGTGGACAGCTTCGGCGTGATCGTCGCCCCGGCGTACTTCTTCCGGTACGCCGCGGCCGCGAACCCGCCGTACTCCTCGGTGATCACCACGTCCACCGGAGCGTTCCCGTCCACGCTGAACGGGTTCTCCGGCGACACGACCGGGGCGGCCGGCGCGTTGGAGCACCCGCTCAGGACCGCACCGGCCAGCGCCCCTTGCAGTAACGTCCGCCGTTTCAGCACCCCGGCAGGCTAGTACCTCGGAGTGGCTTCAGGCGGTACGTCGGATGCGGCCGGCGTACCGTGCCTCGAGCTCGTGGTTGTGCTCGTCGCCGCCGGGGATGTTCGCGGACAGGTACACCGGCGGGGTCTCGCCGGCGTCGGTCATCCGGCGCAGCACCTCGGCGACCAGCAGCTGGGCGATCAGCGCGGCGGTGATCGACGACACCGCACAGACCTTGCCGGCGTCGCCGGGCAGGTCCAGGACCGAGTCGCCGTACGGCGCGTGGTTGTCGAGCACGACGTCGGCGAAGTCGATCAGCTTCTTGCCGGACGGGTGCCGCGACTCCATCCCGCCGGTGTGCTGCAGCGAGGTGATCGCGATCAGCGGGTGCCCGTGCTCCTTGGCGACGCTGGCCAGCTCGACGATCGAGCCGTTCACGCCGGAGTTCGACGCGATGATGAACATGTCGCCCTCGCGGGCCGCGGACAGTTCGTACAGCTTCCGCGAGTACTGCGGGTCGCGCTCGAGCTCGGCGCTGCGCAGCAGCTCCGGCGGCTCGCCGCCGAGCAGCACCAGGTCGCGCAACGCGATCCGGTTGGTGGCGATCAGGCCGCCGGCCCGGCCGGCGATCTCCATCGCGAGCGCCTCGGAGTGCCCGGAGCCGAAGGCCTGGATGACGCCGTTCGCGCGCAGCGACGCGGTCATCAGGTCGGCGCCGGCCTGGATCGGACCGTCGATCTGGGTGGTGACCGCGGCCAGGATCGGGGTCAGAGTGTGCACGTAGGCCTGCGCACTCACGCCCTGGACACCGTCGGTCTCCCCCGTGTTACTGCTGGCCATCAGGCCCACCCCTCGACTAATCGGCTCTCAGCGACACTCGCGGTGCCGACAAATGCGCAAGTTTGCGGTTTGCTGGACAGAACTTTTCTCAACTCGCAGCTAAAGTCAAGGCTCATCCGTGTCATCTCCCCATTCGGGACCGTTGCGTAAGCAGTTTGGAGCATGGCGTATGTCGGACGAACTGGTCCTGGGCGGGGACCTCGGCGGCACCTCCACCCGGATCCTGATCGCGGACTCCGCGGGCACCGTGGTCGGTCGCGGCGCGGCCGCGGGCGGCAATCCGACCAGCCATCCCGCAAGTGCGGCGGCCAACTTCGGTCAGGCCCTGCACGCCGCGCTCCAAGGGCTCGACGCGGCCGCGGTCAAGGCCGCCGTGGTCGGGATGGCCGGCGGTGTCGCGCTGCAGCGGCCCGAGGTGGCGGCGCAGTTCGAGGCCGCCTGGACCGGCGCCGGGCTCACGTCGACCCCGCAGTACATCGGTGACCTCGAGGTCGCGTTCGCGTCCGGTACGCCGGAACCGGACGGGACCGTGCTGATCGCCGGGACCGGAAGCAACGTCGGGCTGGTCCGCAACCACCAGCTGCAGCGGACCGCGGGCGGGCACGGCTGGCTGCTCGGCGACGACGGGTCCGGGTTCTGGCTCGGCCGGGAGGCGGTGCGCAGCGTCCTGGAGTCGCTGGATCTCGGCGACCCGCTCGGGTTGCTCGGGCAGGCCGTCGTACAGGCGATCCTGCCCGGCCGGGACGAGCCTGCTGCTGCACACCGTGCAGGATACGACGCACTGCGTGATCTTCTGGTGATGACGGTCAACAGCCGGCCACCGGTCATGCTCGCAGAGTTGGCGCCTACCGTGATCGCGGCGTACCACCAGGACGACAAGACTGCGCAGATGCTGGTGAAACGCGCAGCCGAACTGCTCACGGAAACGGCCGCGCGGCTGAAGACGACGTCCGACATCGGCCCGATGGTCCTCGCCGGGAGTGTCGCCGGCGAGTCCTCGCCGGTCGGGCAGCTGATCCGCGAGCACTTCGCCGGCGACGTCCGGACCGCCCGCGACGGCGTCGGCGGGGCGACCTGGCTGGCCCTCGGCGCCCTCGATCCCGCGCTGGCGACCGAGCAGAACCACGCCCGCCTGGTCGAACGCTGACCGGCGGCTCCCACGCGGTGGATCGCACCGCGTGGGAGCTCCGGTTGCTACTCGAAGACGGAGACCGGCCGGACCTCGATCGCGAAGAACTCGGCCTCGGGGATGGTGGCGGCGATCTCCTCGGCGCGGTCCTGGCTCGCGACGTCGATCAGGAAGACGCCGGCGAGCTGCTCCTTCGCCTCGGAGTACGGGCCGTCGGTGGTGGCCCGGACGCCTTCGCGGACCCGGACCACGCGGGTCTTCGACGGCGGGTCGAGCGGTACGGCGTCGATCAGCTCGCCGCTGGTGTGCAGCTCGTCGAGGAGCTTGTCGAGCTGCGCCGCGAGCGCGTCCCGGGCCTTCTTCGGCAGCGCCTTGCCCTCCTCGGTGTGCAGGAACGACGGGTGGCCCCAGGTGATCGGGTTGCTGTGGATCATCAGCAGGTACTTCATGTCCGGATGTCCTTTCAGGTGACTGGATCGTCGCAGCAGAGGTCGGAAGCACCTGCCGGTCCTCGACATTTCCACAATTTAGGCTGACCCCCATGGACGAGATCGACTTCCGGCTCGCGGACGGCCGGGTTCTGCACGGGTACGACAGCGCGCCGGGCGACACCGGCCGGCTCGCCGTGGTCTGGCACCACGGGACACCGAACCTCGGTACGCCGCCCGCACCGCTGGCCGCGGCGAGCGAGCGGCTCGGGATCCGGTGGATCTCGTTCGACCGGCCCGGGTACGGCGGCTCCACGGCCGCACCGGGCCGCACTGTCGCCGATGTCGCGGCCGACCTGACCGCGGTCCTCGACACGCTCGGCATCGGGTCGTGCGCGCAGCTCGGGTACTCCGGCGGCGGCACGTTCGCGCTCGGCGCCGCCGCCCTGCTCGGCGACCGGGTCACCGCGGTCGCCACGCTGGCCGCGATCGCTCCGTATGTCGCACCCGGCCTCGACTGGTACGACGGCATGATCCCGTCCGGCATCGCCTCGCTCCGCGCCGCGGCGGCCGGCCGGGACGCGCGGGTGGCAAACGAGGAGCTCGAGTACGACCCGGAGTTCACCGAGACCGATCTCGCGATGTTCGGCGGCCCGTGGGGCTGGCTCGGCTCGGTCGCCGGCGACAAGGCGATGCCGAACGGCCCGGACGGCGCCGTCGACGACGACTGCGCCTACGTCCTCCCGTGGGGCGCCGACCCCGCGGCCATCACCGCGCCGACGCTGCTCGTGCACGGCACCGCCGACCGGATCATCCCGTGCTCACACGCCCGCTGGCTCGCGGCCCACATCCCGTCCGCGACCCTCGACACCCACGAGAACCTCAGCCACATCACGATCCTGAACCAGGCCGAACGAGCCCTGACCTGGCTGCACGACCACTGATCAGTCCGCCAGCAGGTGCCGCGTGCGCGGTGCTTCGAGGGCGAGCTTCGCGGCGGCGCGGTAGAGGTCGGCGTCGGAGCCGGTGATGCGTTCGTTGTGCTGGCGCAGGTGTTCGGACCAGGTGGCGACCTCGAAGACCTCGACGTACAGGTCCGGACTGCTCACGTCGCGGTACGTCGACCAGCGCCGCGCGCCGGTCCGCTGCCGGGAGACGCCGACCTTCGCGAGCGCCGCCCGGAACTGCTCGGCGTTCTCCGGCGGGACGTGGTACGACACCTCGACCAGCACCGGACCGGCCCGCGGATCGAGGGCTTCCTCCGCCGCGGTCAGGATGGCGATCTCCGGCGCCGGCCACGGCTGGACGACGGTCCGGTCCAGCTCGCCGGTCCGCGAATGGATCGGCAGCACCACCAGCGACACCGCGCCGACGAGCAGCAGCACCCCGGAGACCAGCAACGTGGTGGACGCGCCGAGCGCCGCCGCGAGCAGACCCCAGATGAGTGCGCCGACGCCCTGACCGCCGAGGAACACCATCAGGTAGACGGCGAGCGCCCGCGCGCGAACCCAAGCGGGCAAGGCCAGCTGCAGCGTCGTGTTCAGCGTCGACAACCCGCCGAGCCACCCGGCACCCGCGACCACCAGCAGCAGCGCGACGATCGTTGCGTTGTGCAACAGTGCGACCGCGAGTACGCCGATCGCGTACGCCACGGTCGCCCCGCCCAGCACGGTGTTCCGCCCGGCCCGTGCGCGGATCGGCTTCAGCAGCACGGCTCCCCCGACCGCCCCGAGGCCGAGCGCCGCGAGCAGTACGCCGTACCCGGTCGAGCCGAGGCCGAGACGGTTCACCGCCGCCACCGGGAGGAGGCCCCACAGCGCGGACGCCGGCAGGACGAAGAGCATCGCGCGCAGCAGGATCCGCCGTACGCCAGGCGCGTAGGCGACGTACCGCAGACCGGCGCGGAGGGCGGGCAGCATCGGTTCACCGGCCGCGGCGACGGCGGCCGGGCGGCGCCAACGGAGCAGGGCGACCAGGATCGCGAGGTACGAGACGGCGTTCACCGCGAACACCACGGCCGGACTGCTCAGGCCGAGCAGGAAGCCGGCGAGGGCGGGGCCGACCGCCCGGGCGATGTTGACGTTGAGGCTGTTCAGCGCGGCGGCCTCGGGAAGCTCGGAACGCGGGACGAGCTCCGGCTGGATCGCCTGCCAGGCCGGGCTGGTCAGCGCCTGGCAGGCCCCGAGGACGAACGTGATGGCGATCAGCGAGGTCGGTGTCAGCAGACCGCCCGCGCTCAGTGCCGCGAGGCAACCCGCGACGACCGCCATCGCCAGCGTCACCAGTGCGATCAACCGCCGGCGATCGAGGACGTCGGCGAGTACGCCCGCGGGCAGCGAGACGAACAGCACCGGCAGCAGGCTCGCGGCCTGCACGATCGACGCCAGCGCGGCGGCGTTCGGCTGGTGGACGACGGTCCACTGCGCGCCGACAGACTGCATCCAGCTGCCGACGTTCGACCCGAGCTGCGCGAGCCACAGCGCACGGAAGACTCCCCGGCGCAACGGCGCCCAAGCAGACGACTCCTCGACGGCCATGAGGCATCGTACGGCGGCACATTCCAAGCAATGCCTTGACATCTGATTCGGGGCAGCGCATATTCCAAGCATGTCTTTGGAAAAGGATCCGCGGCGCGCCCGGTTGCTGGACGACCCGCTCGCGATCAGGGCGATGGCGCATCCGGTGCGGCTGGACCTGCTGTCGCTGCTCGGGCGCGAGGGGCCGATGACCGCGGCTGATGCGGCGCGGCACCTGGGGATCAGCCAGGCGCTGGCGTCGCACCATCTGCGGCAGCTGGCGAAGTACGACTTCGTCGAGCCGGCGCCGGGCAAGGACAACCGGGAACGGCCGTGGCGGCAGGTGTCGACCTCGCAGTCGTGGGAGGACGCGATGAAGACGCCGGAGGGCGCCGCGGCCGCCGAGGTCCTCGAGCAGCTGATGGCCGAACGCGCCCTGGACTCGCTGGCCAAGTGGCAGCAGCACCGGCCGGACGCCGACCCGGTCTGGCGGGACAACTCCGGCATCGGCCAGACCGGCATCTACCTGACCGGCGACGAGCTCGCCGAGGTCGTTGGCCAGATCAACGACCTGCTGCAGCGCTGGGTGGACGAACGCCCGATCGACGACAAGTCCACCCGCCCACCCGGCAGCAAGTACGTCTCGTTCACCCAGATCGTCACGATCACCGCGGAGGAGTAGGACATGAAGGACTTGTGGGGCGTCCTTGCCCGGCAGCGCGACTACCGCCTGCTGCTCAGTGCCGGGCTCATCTCGCTGGTCGGCGACTGGTTGCTGCGCACCGGTCTCGCCTTCCAGGTGTACGTACTGACCGGCTCGACGCTGGCCTCCGGTGGGCTGCTGCTGGCCTCGTTCCTGCCCGCCGTACTGCTCGGCTCGCTGGCCGGCGTCTTCGTCGACCGGTGGAGCCAGCGCACCACGATGATCGTGACGAACGTACTGAACGCGGTCGTCCTGCTCCCGCTGATCGCCGTCCACAGCGCGAACCTGATCTGGATCGTGTACGCCGTGGTGCTCGCGCAGAGCTGTCTGCAGCAGTTCTTCACGCCCGCCGAGCAGTCACTCGTCCCGCTGCTGGTGGACTCCGACCAGCTCGTCACCGCGAACGCGCTGAACAGCCAGATCCGCGACCTCGCCCGGCTGATCGGCGCGGCGCTCGGCGGCGTACTCGCGGCCGCCGGCGGACTCACCCTGCTCGCGCTCGGCGACGCCGCGACGTTCGTGGTCGCCGTCGTACTGGTGGCGGCCATGCGGCACCGGCAGCATCGGCCGCCGAAGGACGAGGAGACCGCGGGCGGCGCGATCCGGCGGTTGAAGGAGGAGTGGACCGAGGGGTTGCGGCTGTGCGTCGCGGGCTCGGCGATGCGGCTGTTCTTCGTGTTCTGCCTGGTCACCGGGGTCGGTGAAGGCGTGATGAGCACGCTGTTCGCGCCGTTCGTCAGCGCCGAGCTCGGCGGCGACGGGAAGGTGTACGGGCTGATCGTCTCGTCCCAAGCGGTGGGCGGGATCGTCGGCGGGCTGATCGCCGCCGCGATCGGCTCCCGCCGACCGGCCGCGACGCTCTGGGGGATCGGGGCGCTGGCGTTCGGGCTGATCGACACCGCGCTGTTCCTCTACCCGCTGGTGTCGAGCAGCGTGATCCCGGCGTTCGTCTGCATGATCGTCGTCGGCCTGCCCGGCGCGCTCACCCTGGCCGGCATGATGACCGTCTTCCAGAACCTCACCGTGGACGGCACCCGCGGCCGGATCTACGGCGCGGTCGGCGCCGCCGAGAGCGTCGCGGTGCTGATCGGCATCGCGGGCGCCGGCGTCCTCGGCGACGCCGTCGGCATCATCCCGGTCCTGGTCTTCCAGGGCCTCGGGTACGTCGCCGGCGGGCTGGTGATCCTCAGTCGGCGGCGGGTGCTGGCGATCCAGGCTGCTCCTCAGCCGGTGTGACCTGGTGCAGGCGGACCCGGGCGACCCGGCGGCCGTCCATCTCCGAGACGGTCAGCGTGTGCGCGTCCAGCCGGACCTCGTCGCCGGCCGACGGGACCTTCCCGAGGCGGGCGGCGAGGAACCCGCCGACCGTCTCGTAGGGGCCGTCGGGCAGCTCGATCGCGGTCGCGTCGGCGAAGTCGTCGAGGTTCAGCAGGCCGTCCATCTCCAGGTCGCCGCTGCCCAGCCGGGTGGTCTCGGCCGGTTCCTCGTCGTACTCGTCCTTGATGTCGCCGATCAGCTCCTCGACCAGGTCCTCCAGCGTCACGATGCCCGCCGTACCGCCGTACTCGTCGAGGACGATCGCCAGGTGCGTGCTGCGGCGGCGCATCTCGGTCAGCGTCGGCAGCAGCTTGGCGGTGTCCGGCAGCATCAGGACGTCGCGGGCGAGGTCGCCGACCCGTACCGACCGGGTCGCGACGGCCGGGTCGAACAGGTCCCGGACGTGCACGAACCCGACGATGTCGTCGGCCGAGCCGTTCATCACCGGGTACCGCGAGTGCGGCCTCTCGGCGGCGAACTTGACCGCCTTGTACGCCGGCATCTCGGCGTCCACGAAGTCCACCTCGGTGCGCGGCAGCATCAGCTCGCGGAGCTGCCGGCTGCCGGCCTCGAAGACGTCGTCGACGATCTTCCGCTCCTCCTCGCCGAGCGACTCGCTCGCCGTGACCAGGTCGCGGAGCTCCTCGTCCGACATCACCTCGCGGTTCGCGTTCGGGTCGCCGCCGAGCGCCCGGACCACCAGGTCGGTGGACTTCGAGAGCAGCCAGATCACCGGGCGGGCGCCGGAGGCGATCCGGTCCACCAGCGGGCCGAGCGCGAGCGCGAAGCCCTCCGCCCGCTGCAGCGCGAGGCGTTTCGCGGCCAGCTCGCCGATCACGATCGAGACGTAGGAGATGCAGATCGTGATCAGCACCAGTGCGACGGTGTTCGCCAGCGACTGCGGGAGGCCGAGTTTGCGCAGGTGCGGGGCCAGGCCGTCGGCCAGGGTCGCGCCACCGAAGGCGGCGGACAGGAAGCCCATCAGGGTCACGCCGATCTGCACGGCGGACAGGAAGCGGTTCGGGTTGGCGGCCACCTTGGCGACGATCGCGCCGCGTTTGCCGCGATGGGACAGGGCCTTCAGCTGGCTCTCCCGCAGTGACACGAGAGCCATCTCGGCGGCGGCGAAGACGCCACCGATCAGCACGAAGACCAGGATCAGAACGATGTTCAGCAGGGTGTCGTTCATGGGTCGGGGTTCCTAGCGCCCTCTCGTCAGATGCCGAGAGGGCGTGCGTTGGGCGTAGTCGTCCATTGATCTACTCTACCGGCGGCGGGTATCACGATGCATGTTCGAGTTTGTTGGTTTACGATGATTCCTGGCCGGACGCGTCGTGCGGCCGGGAAGGTCACACGATGAACACACCCCGCGGTGTACGCCGTACCGACACCACTCTGTCGGACGGCCGCGAGCTGATCTACTACGACCCGGCCGACGCGCCGGCCCGGGTGCCGCTCGCGGACACCCGCGGCCTGCCTGCCCCACAGCCGCAGGTGGAGCTGCGCACGGACCCGCTGACCGGGGACGTGATCACCTACGCCACGCACCGGAACACCAGGACGTACCTGCCGCCGGCGGACCAGTGCCCGCTGTGCCCGAGCAAGCCCGGCAACCCGACCGAGATCCCGGACCACGACTACAACGTGGCCGTGTTCGAGAACCGGTTCCCGTCCTTCGCCGGCCCCGGCCGGACCGAGGTCGTGTGCTTCACCAGTGACCACAACGGCTCGTTCACCGGCCTGTCGCAGGGCCAGGCGCGGCTGGTCGTCGACACCTGGGCCGACCGGACCGCCGAGCTCAGCGCCCGCGACGACGTCGAACTGGTCTTCCCGTTCGAGAACCGCGGCCGCGAGATCGGCGTCACGCTGAGCCACCCGCACGGCCAGCTGTACGCGTACCCATTCGTCCCGCCGCGGATGCGCACCCTGCTCACGCAGGCCCGCAAGCACCAGGAGGTTGCCGGCAGCAACCTGTTCGCCGACGTCCTGGCCGCCGAGCGCAAGGACGGCACCCGGGTGATCGGGGAGAACGGCAACTGGACCGCGTTCGTACCGGAGGCCGCCCGCTGGCCGGTCGAGGTGCACCTGTACCCGCACCGCCAGGTCGGCGGCATCGACGAGCTGTCGGTCGGCGAGCGCGACGACTTCGCCGAGCTGTACCTGGACGTCCTGCAGCGCCTCGACGGCCTGTACGGCGAGCCGCTGCCGTACATCGCCGCCTGGCACCAGGCCCCGGTCCGGGTGGACCGCGAGCTCGGCTACCTGCACCTGGAGGTGTTGTCGATCCGGCGGGCCAAGGACAAGATCAAGTACCTCGCCGGCTCGGAGTCCGGCATGGGCGCGTTCATCAGCGACACCCGGCCGGAAGACGTGGCCGAGACTTTGCGGAAGGTTGGTTCGTGAGCTCCTTCGAGGATGTTTTCGGTACGGCGCCCGACGGCAGCTGGCGGGCACCCGGGCGGGTCAACCTGATCGGCGAGCACACCGACTACAACGACGGCGTCGTACTGCCGATCGCGCTGCCGAACCAGATCGTGGTGACCGCGTCCCGGCGTACCGACGGCCAGGTGGCGGTCGCGTCCGGCGGGCACGACGGCGTGGTCGAGTTCGCGCTCGACGAGCTCGCGCCGCGCTCTGTCGGCGACTGGGCGGCGTACCCGGCGGGGGCGGCCTGGGTGCTGCGCGAGTCCGGGTACCCGATCGGCGGCGCGAACCTGCGCTTCGAGTCCGACCTGCCCTCGGGCGCCGGGCTGTCGTCGTCCGCGGCCCTGTTGTGCGCCGCCGCGATCGCGCTGCTCGGGCTCGCCGGTCAGGAGGTCGATCCGGCAGAGGTGGCCCGGCTCGCCCAGCGCGCCGAGAACCAGTACGTCGGTGCGCCCGTCGGCCTGATGGACCAGACCGCGTCGATGTGCTGTACGGCGGGTCACGCGCTGGCCTTCGACATCCGTTCCGGCGCGCTGGACCAGATCCCGTTCGACCCCGAGGCCGACGGGCTGCGGCTGCTCGTCGTCGATGTGAAGGCGCCGCACCGGCACGCCGACGGCGAGTACGCCGCGCGCCGGAAGAGCTGCGAGCACGCCGCGGCCGCCCTCGGCGTACCGGCGTTGCGTTCGGTGGACTACGCCGACCTGGACGCCGCCCTCGCGCGTCTCGACGACGACGTGGACCGGCGCCGGGTCCGGCACGTGGTGACCGAGATCAAGCGCACCGAGGACGCGATCGCGCTGATGCGGGCCGGCCGGCTGCGCGACGTCGGGCCGCTGTTCACCGCGTCGCACGTCTCACTGCGCGACGACTTCGAGGTCACCGTGCCGGAGCTCGACGTCGCGGTCGACGCCGCGCTCGAGGCCGGTGCGCTCGGCGCCCGGATGACCGGCGGCGGTTTCGGCGGCTGCATCATCGCGCTGACCGAGGCCTCCGCGGCGGACGCCGTACTCTCCGCGATCGAGAAAGCCTTTGCGGAGCACGGTTTCACGGCCCCGTCGTCGCTCGCGGCAACCCCGTCGGCCGGCGCTTCGAGGATCAGCTAGCGATCACCAGGTCGCAGCCCGTATCGCGCATCGCCTTGCGGGCTGCGGCCGACAGGCCGTCGTCGGTGACGATCACGTCCAGGTCCGACCAGGTCGCGAACGTGCTCAGGCCGACGGTCCCCCACTTGGTGTGGTCCGCGACCACGACCACCTCGCGGCTCGCGGCGATGAACGACCGGTTGGTCTCGGCCTCCATCAGGTTCGGCGTACTGAGGCCGTGCTCGGCGTCCACACCGTGCGCGCCGAGGAACAGCAGGTCCAGGTGCAGCGACGCCAGCGCCGCGGTCGCGATCGGGCCGACCAGCGCGTCCGACGGCGTCCGGATCCCGCCGATCAGGACGACCGTACGATCCGAGCGGCCGTTGCCGTGGAACACGTCCGCGATCCGCGCCGAGTTCGTGACAACTGTCAAGTTCTCCACCCGCAACAGCTGCCGGGCCAGCGCGTACGTCGTCGTACCGGCGCCGATGCCGATGGCGCTGTCCGGCTGCACCCGGGTCGCCGCCTCGGCCGCGATCGCCTGCTTGGCCGCGGACTCCTGGGTGAGCTTGGCGTCGAACCCCGGCTCGTGCGCACTGCGCAGACCGACCGACGTTGCGCCGCCGTGCACCTTGTGCAGCAGGCCGCTCGAGTCCAGCGCGTCCAGGTCGCGGCGGATCGTCATGTCCGAGACACCGAACCGGTCGACCAGTTCGGCCACCGTGATCGCGCCCCGGCTGTTGACCTCGGCAACGATCGTGGCCTGCCGCTGGGCGGCCAACTGGCCGCCGCGGCCGCGGGGCGGTTCTGCTCCGGCTGCGTTCACACACCACAGAATAGCCCCGCTGGCAGGGAAATCTGTTGCCCGGCCGGTGGCAGCGCGTCACCCTGGAGCATGCGATTCCCCGAAGACGTGCCGGTGCTGTCCGACAACGTGGTGACCCTGCGTGCGCACACGGCCGACGACATCGACCCGGCGTACCGGATGTGCCAGGACCCGGTGATGCAGGAGTGGACGACGATCCCGGTCCCGTACCTGCGCGAGCACGCGGTCGGGTATCTCACCGAGGTGATCCCGGCCGGCTGGCAGGCGAACACCTCGTGGGCCTGGGCGATCGAGTACGCCGGGGCGTACGTCGGCACGATCGACCTGCGCGACGGTGTGGGCGGGGTCGGCGAGGTCGGCTTCGCGGTGTCGCCGGAGGTCCGCGGCAACGGGGTGATGACCCGCGCGCTGCGGCTGGTGGTGCGGTACGCGTTCGACGTGCTGGACTGGAAACGGGTGATCTGGCGCGCGTACGTCGGGAACTTCGCCAGCCGCCGGGTGGCCTGGAAGGTCGGGTTCCGCGGGCTGGTGACGATCCCTGGCGGCGGGCAGTCGCGCGGGGTCCGGAAGGACGAGTGGGTCGCGACGGTCGGCCGCGACGACGAGCTCGAACCGCAGGGCAACTGGTGGACGGTGCCGGTGCTCGAGGGCGACGGGTTCCGGCTGCGGCCGTTGCGCGAGTCGGACGCGCAGCGGGTGATGGAGGCGTGCAGCGACGAGCGGACGCAGCACTGGCTGTCGGGGATGCCGTCGCCGTACGGGCTCGACGACGCCAAGGGCTTCATCGACAGCCGGCAGGACGCGGCGGCCGGTGGTGAGGCCGTTGCCTGGGCGATCGCGGACGCCGAGTCCGACGAACTGCTCGGAAACGTGAGCGTTTTCGGACTGAACGGCCGGATGGACAGGACGCGTGGCGAGATCGGGTACTGGATGCACCCGGAGGCGCGCGGCCGCAAGGTGATGACGAGCGCCGTCCAGTTGCTGATCGCGTTCGCGTTCCGGCCGGTCGAGGACGGCGGGCTGGGCCGGCGCCGGCTGCTGGTGCGGTGCGCCGACGTGAACACGGCGTCCGCGCACGTTGCCGAGGTCAACGGGTTCACCAAGGTCGGGGACGAACGGGCGGCCGATCCGCGGCGGGACGGCAGCTACGACAACCTGCTCACCTACGACCTGCTCGCTGAGGACGTCCTGAGGGGTTGACCCGGTCAACTCGCAGGAGTATTGGTCACCCAGCGCAGGCAGGGATTTACGGCCAGTTGGTGTCATCCGACACCGGTTCCCCTCGCCGTTGTGCGGCCGGGCTGCTTGAATCGACGGGTGATAGATCGTGAGGAACTCGTCCGCCGTTGGCAGGCCGGGTGGTCCGTCTCGCGGGGCTGGACCACGGTTGAGGACGACAACAACGGCATTCTGATCGTCCGGGCAGGTGAGGAGAGCCGGCCGACGGAGTACGTCGTACTGGATGCCGACGGTAAACCGGAACGGGTGGAACGCGCCGCCCAACTGGCGTTCGCCGACGGCGGTGGCCGCGGCTCGGGGTGGATCACGCTGGCCACCGACGACAAGGAGGCCCGGATCGAGCAGCTGGAGGATCTCGGTCTCGAGGTCCAGCAGGACCAGGACTGGCTGATGACTATCCAGCTGTCCGAGCAGCCCGCCCTCAAACTGCACGAACGCTACGCGCTGCACGCCGAACTCGAGGACGACCTGATCATCACCCGCGCCACGCTGCACGGCGGCGTGGTGTCCAGCGGCCGGATGGCCGTGGTCGGCGAGGACGCGGTCGCGGACCGGATCGAGACCGACCCGGCGCACCGGCGGCGCGGCCTCGGCAGTGCGGTGATGGCGTCGCTGGTCGAGGCGGCCGCGGCGAAGGGCGCCAAGCGCGGCATCCTGATCGCCTCGATCGACGGGCTCCGGCTGTACCGAAGTCTTGGCTGGAAGGTGATCGCGGACATCGTGATCGCCCGGTCGCGTTGATTCAAACGATTGCCATCGTCAGAGCTTTGTGAAGTGGTGGCTCTGGTGCGCATCGGCCGGCGGTGAGCTGGGCAAGGCTGCTCAGCATGACGAACCACAGACGGTCACGCAGCTACGGCGTGGCCGGTCCGCTTCTCGCATCCCTGTCGGCGTTGGCATTGATCGCGGGTGTCGGGTGGTTCGTCATGCGGCAGTCGGGTAGGCCGCGCCCGACCAGCCAGGATTCGCCGGTCGCCACGACGACACCGACGCGCTCCGCTACAGCACCCAGCCGGGGTACTACGCGGACGACGTACACACCCAAGCCAACGCCAACCCCGACTCTCACTCCCACTCACACTGCTTCTCGCACGCCTGCTCCGACGCGTGCTACTCGCACTCCGGTTGCTTCACCCAAGCCGACGCCGGCACCCACGCCTCCGCCGACTCCTACGCCGACGAAGAGCAAGACCACGAAGCCGCCGAAGTCCGAGGACGAGGGGAACGGGTCCGCCGAGCAGCAGGTGCTCGTACTCACCAACCAGGAACGCGCGAAGTCCGGCTGCGGTCCACTGAGGATGAACAAGTCGCTGACGAGGGCGGCCGAGGCACACGCCGCCGACATGGTCGCCGAGCACTTCTTCGCCCACGACAGCCTCGACGGCCGCAGCCCGTTCGACCGGATGAAGGCGGCCGGCTTCGGCGGCGGCTCGATGGCCGAGAACATCGCGGTCGGGTACACCAGCCCGGCGGCCGTCGTACAGGGCTGGATGAAGAGCCCCGGGCACCGTGCGAACATCCTGAACTGCGGATACTCGATGATCGGCATCGGGTACGACGCCGGCCAGGTGAAACCCGAGTGGGGCAACGGGAGCTGGGTGCAGGACTTCGGCGGTTGACAACGGCCGGTGGGCGACTTTCAGTCAATCGTTTTCTTCAGGATTCGTTAAGAGGGTTCACGCCCGCGTAACGATGACCTCGCGTGTCGGTTAAGGTCGCTGTTCGGTGACCAGGGGGGACCTGGCTGTACCACGGGGAACGACGCGCTGTTTCGGTATCACGAAGAAACGAAGAGGATTCGCCCACCCCATGACGGATTCGCCAACCCCCCGGCGGCACCGCGGCAGTAGACGAGCTCCCCGGCGGAGCCGCGGCCTGGTCGGCCCCGCTGTCAGCGCGCTCTCGGTGCTGGTCGCGATCGGCCCGGTGGTCTGGCTGATGTCGCACGGGACCTCGCGGACCGACGGTGCCGAGCGGGTCGTGAACGTCGTCGAGAACAGCCGCGTGGACGACGCTACGACGGTTGCCGGGACCTCCACGGGACCGATGATCACGATCACCAAGACCCTGCCGAACGGCGCGACCACCACTGCCGTGGTGGGTCCGGCCGTCGTCGGCTCGGCACCCGCTTCGTCGTCAGCTTCGGCCTCGCCTTCGTCGTCACCCTCGTCTTCGCCTTCGTCCGCGGGCTCCGTCACCACGCCGACCGCTGGGGTCACGACGGTGACCGTGTCACCGACCGCGCCCCGCAGTACCAGCGGTGCGACCGTCCGGCCCAAGCCGAGCGCCAGTACGACGCCTGGCAAGCCGTCGAGTACGCCGACCAAGACCCGGACGACCGAGCCGTCCCCGAGCGACACCCCGCAGCCGCCGGCCGGTGGTGGCGGGACGAACGCCCAGGAACGGCAGGTCCTCGACTACACGAACCAGATCCGCCAGCAGCAGGGCTGCGGTCCGCTCAAGCTGGACAGCGCACTGGTCGAGGCGGCCGGCAAGCACGCGTCGGACATGGTCCGGCGGCACTACATGGACCACACCAACCCCGACGGCCAGGACCCGGGCGACCGGATGGCGGCCGCCGGGTACAAGGGGTCGACCTGGGGCGAGAACATCGCCGCGGGGTACGACACCGCGCAGAAGGTGGTCGCCGCCTGGATGCAGAGCGACGGGCACCGCAAGAACATCCTTAACTGCCGGTTCACCACGATCGGCATCGGCTACGACCCCGGCCAGGTGCGCTCCGACTACGGACCCGGCAGCTGGGTCCAGGACTTCGGCCGAAGCTGATGGCTGTCATTGTCTCGAAAGCACCGACTGTGGCTGGAACGTTGTCCCAAGGCCACAATGTCCGACCGGTTATGGGTCGGTCGCGGCGGGTAACTCCGTCCTTGTCATGTTGCCGGACGTTCCTGGGGGGCTCCGGTGAGGCGGCTGGTGAGGCTCGTCTCGTTGATGAGGCACGTCTTGGGGGCGCGACTTCGAAGGGAACAACGAACTAATGTCCGAGTCCGGCAACGGCCGGTACAAACCACGACGGAAGGCGACCCGAGCGGCCCGCTCGTCGCGCTCCGGCAACCGTCCTACTCCGCCCGCGGAATCCACCCCGCCCACACCGCCCGAACCGCCGCGGTACGCACCACGCTCCAGCGACGAGTCCCCGTTCTGGGCGAACGCACCCAAGGGCGGTACGGAGTCCCCGTTCTGGGCCGGCAGCAACCAGTCCCGCCCGGCCACACCGCAGTACGCCCCCCGCGGCGCACTCCCCAGCTACACAACCCCCGAGGTAGCCACCCCCGAGCCCTCGGCCCCCGAGCCGAGGTCCCCCGAGGCTCCGCACCGCAGCACCCCCTCCTGGGTGAACCAGTCCCTAACCCCAGACCCCCGCCCCGCCCGCACCGGAGAACCCAACCGACCCGCGTACGACAGCAGCACCCCCCTCGGGTCGACCGACGCCTCGCCCGGGTCGACCTCCACCCCTCGCGGGTCTACCGCCGGCAACCGTCTTGGGTCCACCACCGACGCCTCGCTCGGGTCGACCTCCGCTCCTCTCGGGTCAACCACCGCCAACGCTCTCGGGTCCACCACCGACGCCTCGCTCGGGTCGACCCCCACCCCTCTCGGGTCAACCGCTGACGCCTCCCTCGGGTCTACCGCAGCCATCCGTCTCGGGTCGTCCGCCGACGCCCCGGCGGCCGACGCCGGCCGGTCCGCGGCCCGCGGAACCACCGCTGGTACTCCGGCGTCCGCTCCCCTCGGTGAAACCGCCGGCACCTGGTCCTCCCGCCGAGCGGCAGACGACTGGGCCTCCCTCGGCCCCGCAGCAGGCGCGAACTCCGAGCCCGACACCTGGTTCGGCACAGCCTCCACAGACCGCCTGGCCGCCACCACCGGCAGCACGGGTAGCACCGGCAGCACCGGCAGCACCGGCAGCACGGAAACTTCCGCGACCAGCCCGCGCCGCGTACCCGACACGCCCGCCCCCAGGACCCCGCGTCGCGCAGCCGACACCAGCGCAGCAGCAGGCCTGGCAGCTGCCGGCTCCGCAGCCGGCAGCCTCGCCGCCGCAGGCTCAGCCGCCGGCGCCGACCGCACCAACACCACAACCAAGTACGACACCCCGTCACCAACTCCAACCACCACCCCGTCGGCTGCTGCACTGACCGAAGCAGCCGACCCCTACAGCACCCCCACAAGTCCTCGCCGCACCGGAGCCGAGTACGGCACCGCAGCAACTGGTGGAGCCGCCGCAGGTGCTGCGGCCGCCGGAGGCGAATACGGCGCCGCGGCAGGTGCCCGCCAGACGAGCACAGGCGAGTACGGCGACGCAGCAACTGGTGGAGCGATCGCAGGTGAGTACGGCGACGCGGTAGGTCGTGGAGCCGTCGCAGGTGAGTACGGCACCGCAGCAGCTGGTGGAGCCGTCGCAGGTGAGTACGGCACCGCGGTTGGTCGTGGAGCCGTCGCAGGTGAGTACGGCGCCGCCGTAGGTGGTGGAGTCGTCGGGGAGTACGGCGCCGCGGGAAGTGCTGGGCGTACGGGTGCCGCTGGGGACTACGGCACCGCAGATGCTCGACGTACCGCCGCCGCAGGCGAACACGGATCCGCTGCCGGTGCCGGGCGTACCGGCGCCGCCGCGGGTGCTGGTGGTTTGGCGGCGAGCGGCCTCACGGGCGCCGGAGCTTATGCAACCGACGGCGAGCATGTAGCGGCCGCAGCCGGTCGCGGCGGCTCAGGCGCCGGCGGCACCGGAACCCGCCCCGGCGGTTCGGGCCCCGGCCGTTCGGGCCTTGGTGGCTCGGGCTCCGGCGGTTCAGGCCCTGGTAGCTCAGGCCCCGGCGGTTCAGGCTCCGGCGGTTCAGGCGCTGGTGGCTCGGGTCCCGGCGGTACGGGCCCCGGCAGCTCCGGCCCCGGTGGTTCTGGGCCGGGTCGTAGGAGTGCTGGTCGTGTCGGGCGCGCCTCCCGCGGGCGGCGGGCGGTTATTGCGGTGGCGTCCGTGCTTCTGGTGATCACGCCGATCTCCTGGATCCTTCTGCACCAACCGCAGAACGACCCGGCGGACGCGTCGGTGCCGATGGTGACGCGCACCGACGACACCTACATCACCCCCTCCACCAAGGCAGCGGTCGCCACCCCGTCCGCCCGGGTCACGCCGACGGCAACCCCCACGGCGACCCCGACCGCGACCCCCACGGACACGCCGTCCGCCACGCCGACGGACAGCCCGACGGATTCCCCGACCGACACCCCCACGGACTCCCCCACCAAGAAGCCCACCCGCACCCCGACCGACGCCCCCACCTCGGCGTCCACGTCGACGAACCCCACCACGGCCCCCACCTCCCCGGGCCGCACCATCACCACCACGAAGCCCACCCCCACCACCCCACCCCCGACGACGCCGCCTCCTCCGGCGCGCGACGGTGGCATGACCCCCGACGAGCTACAGCTGTTCGACATGCTCGACAGCGCCCGCCAGAACGCCGGCTGCGCACCCCTCGAGCAGGACCCGGGCCTGACAACGAGCGCCCGCTCTGACGCCAAGAGCCGGTCGAAGTCCGGTTCCACGAACAGCTCCAGCGGTTCGAATACGACCGCCGGGGGCGACGACTACACGGCTCAGCAGGCGTACAACCAGATGATGTCGCAGAGCCGCAGCACGGTCCTGAACTGCGGACTGAAGACGCTTGCGGTCGGCTATGCGAGCAACCCGCACTGCAAGATCCTGCTGTGCCTGACCGGTACGGCCGACCGGCATGCCTGGGTCGCCGATTTCGAGTAGTTCAGCACTCTTCTCGCTGGTTGGTGCGACCATGGTTGGGCGACTGGTCCACCAACCCGCGGGAGGCTGGATGTTCTTCGAGCGTGATGACGTGGATCGGGCCGGGCCGGCGCACTACGGGATCCATCCGGACGCGCTGGCCGAGGAGCGTCCGGATCCGCGGCCGGACGAGGCCCGGAAGATGGGGTTGAGCCGGCACACCGAGGAAGGCGCCGTACTGTACTTCGCCTCGTCCCTCGACCGGGGCAAACCCGCGCACCGGATGATGGCCTGGATCCTGCTGGTCACGTTCGCGGCGCCGGTGGTCTACATCCTGCTCGTGCTGCTGTAGAACTCCTGCCGATGCCGTTGCGGCGTCGTACCGAGCACCGTGTGGAAGTGGTGCCGGAGCGCGTCGCTGCTGCCGAACCCGCTTTCGCCCGCGACCCGCTCGACCGACAGATCGGTTGTCTCCAGCAACAACCGGGCCCGGTCGAGCCGCTGCCGCAGCAACCACGCCTGTCCGGAGCTCCCGGTCCGCGCCCGGAACTGCCGGGTGAACGTACGCCGTGACAACGCCACCGCGCCGGCCCATTCGTCGAGCGTCACCGGCTGGTCGAGCCGCGACCGGGCCCACACCATCGCCTTCTCGATCACGTCGTCGGCCGGGTCGGGCGGTACGGGGACCGGGATGTACTGCGCCTGCGACCCGCTGCGGTGCGGCGCGACCACGATGTCCCGGGCGACCTGTTCCGCGATCTCGAACCCGTGGTGGGTCCGGACCAGGTGCAGGCAGCAGTCCAGCGACGCCGCCGTACCGGCCGAGGTCACCAGGTCGCCCTGATCCGACCAGAGCACGTCCGCGCGGACCTTCAGCGCCGGGTACCGTGACCGCAGTTCGTCGGCGAACCGCCAGTGCGTGACCACCTCACGCCCCTCGGCGATCCCGCTCTCCGCGACCAGGAACGCCCCGACACACAGCCCGACGACGGTCGCGCCGCGCTCATGCGCCCGCCGGATCGCGGCCAGCAGTACGTCGGAGGCGACGAGCCCGGGCTCCCAGCTGGGCAGTACGACGACGTCGGCCCGCTCCATCGCGTCGAGCCCGTGGTCGACGGTGATCCCGAACCCGGCGCTCGTCGGGAACGACCCGGGCTGCTCGGCACACACCTGTACGTCGTACCGGTCCGGCAGCCCGCGCCGCTCGCCGAGGACCAAGCACGGCACGGACAGGTGGAACGGGCTCATCCCGGGGTACGCGAGAACCGCGACTGTACGCATGGACCCAGTATGGCCCGATCTTCGGTAACTATGGCTCCCGGGCCAATGGTCCGGGCGTTCGCCGGCGCGGAGGATCGTGGTCATGAAGATCACGCACATCGGCGGCCCGACCGCCGTCCTGAACCTCGGCGGCATCACGTTCCTGACCGACCCGGCCTTCGACGAGCCGCGCGACTACCAGCTGCCCGGACGGGTGATGACGAAGCTGACCGGCCCGGCGATCCCGGCCGCGGACCTCGGCCCGGTCGACGTCGTACTGCTCTCGCACGACGAGCACAAGGACAACCTCGACGACTCCGGCCGGTCCTTGCTGTCGTCGGTGCCGACCGTACTGTCGACGCCCGGAGCGGCGCTGCGCATCGAGGGCGTCCGCGGCCTGGAGAACTGGGAGTCGATCGAACTCCCGCGGCCGGACGGCGGAGTGGTCACGGTGACCGGCGTACCGGCACTGCATGGCCCCCAGGGTGCGGAGGCGGTGGTCGGGTTCGTGACCGGATTCGTCTTACAGGGCGAGGGATTGCCGACGGTGTACGTGTCGGGCGACAACGCTTCCCTGGGCCACGTGAAGGAGATCGCCGACCGGTTCGCACCGATCGACGTCGCGGTGCTGTTCGCGGGCGCCGCGCGTACCGGACTGCTCGACGGGGCGAACCTGACGCTCACGTCGGCGGAGTCGGTCGAGGCGGCCCGGATCCTCGGCGACGCGGTGATCGTCCCGGTTCACACGGAGGGCTGGACGCACTTCAGCGAGGGCCCGGAACAGTTCCTGGCCGCGTTCCGCGAGGCCGACCTGGAGGACCGCGTGGAAATGCTCGCACACGGCGTTCCGACGACGCTTTCCTGAGGCCTTGACGAGCACGGAGCGTGACGGCTAGCGTGTGCGACCGCCGGGGGGAACCGGCAGTTCATGCACACCGGGCCGGGGGGACATCGGCCCACTGCCAAGGGGGCATTTCCTGTGTTCGTACGACGTTTTCGCACGCTCTTCTCCGCCGCGACGGCCGCCGTGGTGCTTGCCGGTACCGCGGTCCTCGCACCACTGACGGCCGACGCGGCGATCACGGCGGTCCTGGGCGGGATCCAGTACGACCCGCCGGGCCCCGACACCCGCACCAACGCCCAGATCAACAACGAGTTCTTCACGGTCCGGAACATCAGTTCGCGCCCGATCAACCTGTCCGGCTTCCGCGTCCTGGACGCCGCGAACCACGTCTTCGTGTTCCCACGCGGCTACGTACTGCCGGGCCGCTCGACGGTGATCGTCCGCACCGGCAAGAACCGCAACCGCGCACTCACCCTGTACTGGAACCAGAGCTGGTACGTCTGGAACAACACCGGCGACACCGCCCGCTTCCAAACCCCAGCAGGCAAAACCTTCGACACCTGCACCTACAAGGCGGTAACCGGCCGCTCCCGCGTCGCCTGCTGACCAGCACAGGTCCGCCGTCCTTGGCGACAGCCTGACAGCGCCTCCGTCTGTCAGGCTTCCGGTATGGCCGAGGAGGAACTGGAAGGCGGGATCGCGAACGCGGGCAAGGTCGTCCGTGCCGGTCCGCATGTGCTTCGGCCGTCGAGTCCGCACTCGCGTTCGGTTCACGCCTTCCTGCGGGCGGTGAAAGCCGCCGGATTCGACGGCGTACCCATGCCGGTCGGCATCGACCAGGACGGCCGCGAGCGTCTCGTGTTCATCGAGGGCGAGGTCCCCGTCGCGCCGTACCCGGACTGGAGCCAGACTGACACCGCACTGGCGTCCATCGCGCGGCTGCTGCGCGGGCTGCACGACGCCGCTCGCGGGTTCGACGCTCAGGGACTCACCTGGAACGACAGCCTCGCTGACCCCGTCGGCGGGACCCTGGTTTGTCACAACGACATAGAACTCTCGAACGTCGTCTTCCGCGACGGCATCGCGGTGGCGCTGCTCGACTTCGAGTTCGCCGCCCCTGGCCGTCCCTTCTACGATCTCGCCCAGCTCGCCCGGCTCTGCGTACCGATCGAGGACGACTTCGACCAAGCCCGCATCGGCTGGCAACCCGCCGACCGGCCGGCACGCCTACGCCTCATCGCCGACGCCTACGGCCTGGACCGAGCCGGCCGCACAGAACTGCTCACCGCCATCGACGACGCCCTCACCCAAATCGAAGCAGCCGCACGCCGCACCCTCAACACGGGCGACCCAAACACCGTCGCCCTCCTGAATCATCACGGAGGCATCGAAAAGTACACCCGCCGACGCCACTGGTGGACCACCCACCACAACCAGTTCGCTGCCGCCCTCAGCTAAGGGGATTGGCCTCCCAACGGGTCCCGCCTGGCGCTCACCCGCAGCCCCTACTCAAGCAGTTCCCCACCTAGCGCTCGCCCGCCGCCCGTACTCAAGCAGTTCCCCACCTAGCGCTCACCCGCCGCCCGTACTCAAGCAGTTCCCCACCTAGCGCTCACCCGCCGCCCGTACTCAAGCAGTTCCCCACCTAGCAGCGCTTACCCGCGTAGCTATTAACCTGACACCACTTCCCCAGGTGGTCGCTCGCCCGCCGACCGTTCTCCGCAGGTGATCCCCCAGCGGATCGCGACGCGTTGGAACTGCTCCCATGAAGCCCTTCGTCAGCTGCTCTCGTGTCAGCCCTTGCAGGCTGATCGCTCGCCCGTCAACTCATCCAAGGTTGAGCGCTTGCTGATATGCGGGTAGATGCTGACCTGTCAGCTTTTCCCCGGGTAGTGGCTTGCCTGTCAGCTTCTCCCCGGGTACTGGCTTGCCTGTCAGCTTCTCCCCGGCTAGTGGCTTACCTGGTAGTTCTTCTCGATGTAGCTGCTCAGTTGTCAGTTCTTGGGTGGGCGGGGTCGGTGTTGGTGGGGATCCATTCGTGGACGGTGATTTCGTCGCCTACGTGGATGGTGCCCGGGGTTAGTACTGCGGCTTTGATGCCGAAGCTGACGCCGCCGCCGTATGCCGGTTCGCGGCGGTAGGTGGCGAGGGTGCGGGTGGGTTCGGGGCCGGACTTGGTGCCGGTGGACTGGTCGACCGTGGGTACGGCGCAGCGGATGCCGCGGGCTGAGTAGCCGATTTCGGCGGTGCCGGCGGTCATTCGGAGGACGTGGTCCTCGGTGTGGGGGTCGGGCCAGCCGGAGATGACGAGGTTGGGGCGGAAGCGGTTCATCGGGATGGCGGTGCCGCCGTGTTCGAGGATGCGGGCGTTGAGGCCGTCGAGGGAGGACTGTGAGGTGATCATCAGCGCGTGCGCGTCGCCGTACCCGGTGAGGCCGCGGTGGGCGCCCCAGCCTGGGCGGTCGTGTTCGGGGGTGACGCGGACGAGGGCGGCCGGCGTGCCGAGGCGTTCGGTGAACCAGGCGTCGGCGTCCGGGTGCTGTACGACGCCTTGCCCGAACCACTTGCCGAACAGGCTGACGTCGCGGCGTTTCCCGTCGTACCGGATCGGGACGTCGAGGTCGGAGGCGTCCGGGGCGGAGAGGCGGAGTACGTCGCCGGCGAGGGCGGCGCGGAGGGTCGCCATCGCGGGGAGTTTGCGTTGACTGAGGAAGGTGCCGTCGGGTTCGACGAGCATGAAGAGGCGGTCGTCGCGCAGGCCCGTTGGGCCTAGTTCGGCGGCGTCGACGGGGACCCCGGCGAGGCCTTTCACCGGGTAGTAGGCGAGGGCGGCGACCTTGGCGACAGACACGCCCTCAAGGGTAACTGGCGCTTGAGTTGTTGAAACATGTTGGGTTATGTTTGATCACGTGCAGGAGGTCGAGGGATTCGCGGCGGCGCTGCGGCGGGTACGGCGGCACGCGGGGCTGACGTACCGCGAGTTGGCGGAGCGGGCGCACTACTCCCACGCGCATCTGATCCGCGCCACCAGCGGGCGGCAGCTGCCGACGTGGGAGGTGGCGGCGGCGTTTCTCGGTGGGTGCGGCGTTCCGGCTGATCTGATGCCGGTATGGCGGCGCCGCTGGGAGCAGGCGAGCCGGGATCCGCGGGATGTCGTGGGGCTGCTCGACGATGCCGAGTCGCTCGAGGAGCTGGGCGCAGCGGTGGCGGCGCTGGTCCGGCCGCGGTCGTTGCGGGTCCTCGCACACGAGACGGGCATTCCCCGGGCGACAATCCAGGCTTGGCTCCGAGGCACTCGCTCGCCCGGGCGCGATCGGCTCGACCACCTGGTGCGCAGCGTAGGCGGAACACACGAAGAACGCGCCGCCGTTGCTCGCACGCTGGATCGGATCAGCACCAGCCAGCCGGTCAGCACAAGCTGACCCCGCGGAGCGGGGCGCGGGAGCGGGGTGCTAGCGCGGGCGCGGGCGCGGGGCGGGGCGGGGCGGGCGGCGGAGGCGCGGGACGCGGGACGCGGGACGCGGGACGCGGGACGCGGGACGCGCGGGCGGCTGAAGCGCGGGCGCGGGACGCGGGAGGCGCGAGGCGCGAGGCGGGCGGAGCTGGGCGCGGGAGCGGGAGGCGCGGGGCGGAGCTCGGCGCGGGAGGGGCAAGGTTCGGAGCGCAAGCGGAGCGGGGCGCAGGGGTGGTTAGCTGCGGAAGACTGAGGCGGGGGCTCGGGGTGGGGTGAAGGGGGCGGCGTCGGTGAGGGGTGTGGCTTTGCCGGCCAGGTCTTGGAGGGGCATGGCGTCGTATGGCGGCTGGGCGCGGCGGCCTGCGTCGACCAGGTCGGGGAGCGGGTGGCGGGAGGCGACCAGGATGACGTTGCCGAAGCCTTTGCCGCGGAGGATCTTGCGTTCGGCGAGGACGGCGCCGGGGCCGATCGCGGCCAGGACAGTGGCGGCCGTACGGCGGATGAACGGCAGCCCGGCCTGTCCGTCGATGAGGTTCGCCACCAGTACGCCGGTCGGCCGCAGGACCCGGGCGCATTCGGCGAAGAACTCCGCCGTCACCAGGTTCGCCGGCACCGCCTCGTGTTCGAACGCGTCGAGGATCAGCACGTCCGTCGAGTCGTCGTACAGTTCGGTGATGCCGGCCCGCCCGGTGACCGGGCGGACCTTGATACCGGAGCGCTTCGGCAGCGGCAGCGCCTCGCGGACGAAGTCGGTCAGGTCCTCGTCGGGTTCGAGCACGATCTGGCGGGACCGCGGACGGGTGACCGCGACGTACCGCGGCAGGCTCAGCGCTGCGCCGCCGACGTGCACGACGGCGATCGGCTGACGTCGTGGGGCGATCGCGTCCACGACGTCGCCGATCCGGCGCATGTACTCGAACGACAGGTGGCTCGGATCGGCCAGGTCGACCTGCGACTGCGGCGACCCGTCGACGCGCAGCACGAACGTCCCGTCCTGCTCCGCCTCGACACTCGCCAGCCCCGAACCCGTCCGCCGCTCCACACGCTCATCTTTCCAGCTTCAGCGGGCTTCCTTCTCCTCGGCCACCGCGATGTCGGTGTTGTCGGTGAACAGCCCGTCGATCCCGGCCCGCCGGTACGCCGCGATCTCGCCGAACAGGTTGCCCGAGTCCGACGGCACCGCCGAGCTGTCGAACTCGGCTGGCAGGAACGTGTTCTCGACCCGGAACGTGTACGGGTGCACCACCAACCCGGCCTTGTGCGCATCAGAGACCAGCGCGGTCGGCGTACCCAGCTTGCCGGTCGCGTCGAGCGGGATGACCTGGTCCTTCGACGGACCGACCCCGTCGGCGTACGTCGCGACCTCGCGCAGCCCGGCCGCGCTGACGATGTCGGCGTACGTGCGCTTGTCGCCGGAGACCACGAAGTCGTACGGCGCGCCGCTCGCGCTGGTCAGCTGCACCAGCGGGACCCGGAGCTCCTTGTGCAGCGCCTTCAGGTTCGCGACCTCGAAGGACTGCACGAAGACCTTGGCGCCCGGCCGGTTCAGCCCGTTCTGGTTCAGGGCCTTCACCAGCAGCGGCTCCAGCGGAAGGCCCTCAGCACGGAAGTACGTCGGGTGCTTGGTCTCCGGGTAGATCCCGATCGGCCGCCCGAGCTCCTTCGAGAGCCGCTTCGACAGGTCGATCACCTCCTGGAACGTCGGGATCTGGTACCGCCCGTTGAACACCGTGTTGTGCTGCCGGACCGCCGGGATGCGCTCGACCGCGCGCAGCGTCTTCAGCTCGGCCAGCGTGAAATCCTCGGTGAACCAGCCGGTGGTGGCGACCCCGTCGAGCATCTTGGTCTTCTTGCGGTCCTTGAACTCCGGGTGGTTCGCGACGTCCGTCGTACCGCTGATCTCCGGCTCGTGCCGGGTGACCAGCACGTGGTCCTTGGTGGTGACCAGGTCCGGCTCGATGTAGTCGGCCCCCATCCGGGCGGCCAGCTCGTACGACGCCAGCGTGTGCTCGGGCCGGTACCCGGACGCGCCCCGGTGCCCCACGATCACGAAATCGTCGTGCTTCTCGCCGGCTACACCGGGCGAAGCGGACGGGACCACCACGGCGGCGGCCACAGCCAGCGCCGACGCGGCAACCGGCAACCACCGGCTGGACAGCTTCATCAGGTACTCCTCACACGTCAGGGGACTCTCAGCTCACCCTCAGGCACGGCGTCGGCCCGGTGAGGTACGCCGGATGACCGATCGGTGAACGATCCATCGGGATGTGAGGTAATCGCGCGGCCCCCAGCGTTGGTACCGGGCACGCGGCTTGCTAGCGTCCCAAGCACACAATCTGATGAGCTAGGAGCGAGTCGTGAGCACTACACCGGTGAAGGTGGCCGTTACCGGGGCCGCGGGGAATATCGGCTACAGCCTGCTGTTCCGGATCGCGAGCGGCGCGCTGCTCGGTCCCGACACCCCGGTGGAGCTGCGGCTGCTGGAGATCACCCCGGCGCTGAAGGCGCTCGAGGGCGTCGTGATGGAGCTCGACGACAGCGCGTTCCCGACGCTGGCCGGGATCGAGATCGGCGACGACCCGAACAAGGTCTTCGACGGCGTCAACGTCGCGCTGCTGGTGGGTGCGCGGCCGCGGACCAAGGGCATGGAGCGCGGCGACCTGCTGGAGGCGAACGGCGCGATCTTCACCGGCCAGGGCAAGGCGCTGAACGACCACGCCGCCGACGACATCCGGATCACGGTGACCGGCAACCCGGCGAACACCAACGCGCTGATCGCGAAGAGCAACGCCCCCGACATCCCGGCCGAGCGGTTCTCGGCGCTGACCCGGCTGGACCACAACCGGGCGCTGGCGCAGCTGGCGAAGAAGGCCGGCGTGCACGTCACCGACCTGAAGAAGATGACGATCTGGGGCAACCACTCCGCGACCCAGTACCCGGACATCTTCCACGCCGAGGTGGCCGGCAAGAACGCCGCCGAGGTCGTGAACGACCAGGCCTGGGTGGAGAGCGACTTCCTGCCGACCGTGCAGAAGCGCGGCGCCGCGATCATCGAGGCCCGGGGCGCGTCCTCGGCCGCCTCCGCCGCGGCCGCCACCATCGACCACACCCGCGACTGGCTGAAGGGCACCGCCGAGGGCGACTGGACCTCGATGGCGGTCGTCTCGGACGGCTCGTACGACGTCCCGGAGGGCCTGATCTCGTCCTTCCCGGTGACCACGAAGGACGGCAACTGGGAGATCGTCCAGGGCCTGGACCTGAACGAGTTCTCCCGCGGCAAGATCGACGCCTCGACCGCCGAGCTCGGCGAGGAGCGCGACGCGGTGAAGGACCTCGGCCTGATCGGCTGACCCAAGCGGAACGAAGGCCCCCGGGAGCGATCCCGGGGGCCTTTGCTGTTCTCAGCGCAGGTTGTACGCGCCGATCACCGTCTGCACAGTGGAGTTCCCGGCCGCGTCCGTCGCGGTCGCCCGCAACGAGACCGTCGTACCGGCAGGCGTCGGGAAGATCGCCTTCCCACCTACGACCGACGCCGTACGCCAGGTGGCCCCGGCGTCACCCGAGTACTCGATCTTGGCGGCGGCGCCCTTGACCTCGAACGGCAGCACCGTCACCGGTTTGCGGACCATCGCGTTGTTCCCGTCCACGTCCGGCCGGAACCCGACGGTGTGGATCGGGACACTCGTCTGATCCGCGGAGGAGCTGAACGTCGCCTCCAACGAGGTACGCGTCGAGAACGGCCAGACCTGCTGCGTCCCGGTGGTGACGAGCTTGTACGACGCCTTCCCGGCCGGCTGGTCCGCGACGCCGATGTCCCCGAACCGGTCGCTGGACCCGATCTCGGCCCCGTCCCGGTAGAGCTTCGTGCTCGCCGAGCTCATCGTGGTGTAGCCGGTGTGCCCGTCCGCGTCGGTCAGGCTCCACAACGAAACCTCGAGTTGCCCACCGGACCGCGTCGCGGCAGCTACCGACGGCACGAACGCGGCCGCGTTCCACCGCTCCTGGTAGTACCGCCCGGCCTTGTACGGTATCGATTCCCCGGTCAGCTGCCACTTCCCGAACGGGAAGTCCGAGCCGTCGGTGTCCTCCTGGGTCGCACCGCCGAAGCCGTACGGCGTCTGGTCCACGAAGTACCTGACCGTCCGTGGCGCGTCGAAGCGGACCACCCGCGCCAGGCCGCTGTCGCCGTTCGGTCCGGTCGGGAACAGCATCTTGAAGAGCCGCCGGCCGTCGGTGGCGTTGATCGTGGCATCGACGGTCGCGAGCTCCGACGACTTCACCGTGCGGTCGAAACCGGTGGGGAAGTCGCCCGCGAAGTAGTTCGCGATCCCGTACAGGTACGGCGTGTTGGTGTAGAGCCCGTCGTCGCCCGGCACGCCCCACTGCGACGTGACATGCCCGGTCAGCTGGTCCGCCGACAGCTTCGGCCCGGCGTTGTAGGTGTACATCTCGCCGGACCTGAAGCCCATCGCGTCGTAGATGTACGGGCCGTTCTTCAACGCACGGTCGTACCCGATGGCCCCGTTCGCCTGCGTGGCGGCCAGGTTCGGGACCGAGGTGGTCACCGGCTCGGCGTCGCGCGCGTCCAGGACGATCGTCCGGTCGGACGTCAGCTTGATGCTCGGCGCGACCATGCTGAAGAAGATCCAGTCGTCGGTCCCCCGCTCGAACTCCTGGAACGTGTCCGCCAGGTACTCGCCCTGCGGCAGCCGCACGGTGTACGTACCGTTCGCGTCCGGCATGTTCGCGAACTGGATCACGTCGTTGTCGACACCCAGCACGTTCACCGGGTAGTCCGTGTCCGGCTCCCCGTCCCGCATCACCATCTTGACGGTGAGGTTGTACGACGGTCCCTCCTGGTTGACTCCGACCGGTACGACGACGGTCTGCCCGCCGCCGGTGGCCGTGATCCGCCCGCTGTACAGGCCGTCCGGGCCGCCGAGCGTGGTGTCGGAGGTCGCCTGCACAGTCGCCGTACCGCCGGCCGGAACCGTCAGCGAGTCGGCGCTCAGCTCGAGCGCACCGGCCGGGGCCGCGGCACCGTCCGGACCGTTCAGCACCGAGGTCAGCGACAGCGTCACCGCGGCGGCGCCGAGGTTGTGGAACGTCACATCACGGGTCACCGGCTTGTCGTCGCTGTGCGGGAACGACGCCAGCCCGAACGACACGCTGCCCGGCTCCGCGACCACGCTCTGCTTGATCGCCGTGGTCAGGTTGATCCGCCCGGCGCCCTGCTGGAACGACGTCTGGTCGGCGGCGACCTTCGCCGAGCCCATCAGCGCGCCCTTCAGGTCGGCCGGTGTCCAGGACGGGTGCTCCTGCAGCAGGATCGCGGCGGCGCCCGCGGTGTGCGGCGTCGCCATCGACGTACCGGACAGTCGCAGGTACTTGTCGCCGACCGGCTCGCCGATCGTCGAGTCCTTCGACTTCGCCGCGACGATGTCGGTACCCGGCGCGGTCACGTCCGGCTTCACGGCGCTGTCGCCGACCCGCGGGCCGCGGCTGGACGTCGGATTCAGCGCGTCCTGCTTGGTCACGTTGCCGACCGTCAACGCGGCGTCCGCACTACCCGGCGATCCGACGGTCCCGTCGCTCGGCCCATCGTTGCCGGCGGCAATGACGAAGAGCGTGCCGGTCTGCACGGTCAGCCGGTTCACGGCCTCCTCGAGCGGGTCGAGCTCCGGGGTGTCGGTGCCGCCGAGGCTGAGGTTGACGATCTTCGCCTTGACGTCGTTCGCGGCCCAGTCCATCCCGGCCAGGATCGCCGACTCCTCGCAGCCGTAGACCTCGCAGACCTTGCCGTCGTAGATCCGCGCGTCCGGCGCGACGCCCTTGTACCTGCCGTCCGAGGCGGCGCCCGTACCCGCGATCGTCGACGCCACGTGCGTACCGTGGCCGACCACGTCGTCCGCGGACTCGGTGGTGAAGTTCTTCTCGCCCGCGATCTGGGTCGCGAGGTCCGGGTGCGTCGCGTCGACGCCGGTGTCCAGGACCGCGACCGAAACGCCCTTGCCGGTGTACCCGGCCTGCCAGGCGTCCGGCCCGCCGATCTGCGGCACCGACTGGTCGAGCTGGATGTGCCGCTTCCCGTCCAGCCACAGCTTGCTGAACCCGGCCGACCCCAGGAAGCTCTTCGCACTGCGCTTGTCGACCTTCATCGCCGTGCCGCCGATCGACGGCAGCTGACGAGTGACCTTCGCGCCCGCCGGCATGGCACGCTTCGACGTTCCGGCGTACGTCGTCAGCACCGGAATCGTGCTGGTGGACGCGTCGTCGTACCCGTCCTTCACCAGCTCCGCGACGTCGAACAGCCGGCGGTCGATCCGGCCGCTGCCGATGTCCTTGCTGACGTCGGCCGGGATCACGTAGGCGTGCCCTGCGTACCGCTGCTTGACGAACGCGACGTGCTGCCGGCCGGCGGCCGGCTCGACGGTGAGCTTGGCCAGGTCGCCACCGGCGACCAGCACTTTGTCGCCGGTGATGAGTGTGACGCTGACGCTCTTACCAGCAACGGATCTTGCGACAGGTTGGGCGGGTGGTGCTGCGTGGGCCGGTGCCAGGCCCGCGACCGCCAGCAAGGCGATCGCGGGCACCGTTCTGCGCATGGATCTCGAACTCACAGGGCCTCCCCAGAATCGGTTGTCTGCGCAACCCCTACAACGCAGCAACCGATCTCCGGGGTTGCGTGCTCAGCGCAAGATGTAGGCCTTGATTACGGTCAGGTCCGTTTGAGCGCCCGAACCGTCGACGAGCTTCGACCGCAGCGAGACACTCTGACCCTCGGGCGTCTCGAAAATCGCCTTGTACCGGCCGTGCCCGATCGGCACGACCGCGGCGTCGTGCCAGGTCTTGCCCTCGTCACCGGAGACCTGGACGGCGAGCTTCCGGATCATCGGCAGCGCCACCCCGGCCTGCGGGTCCACGACGACCGGCAGCACCGTGATCGGCTTCCGGTCGGCGAGGTTGTGGTCGTCGACCTTCGGCTGGTACCGGATCCCCAGCAACGGCAGCGGTGTCGTCGTCGCGGTCGCCGCCGAACTGAACGTCCACTTCAGGTCGGTCCGGGTCGCGAACGGGCTGGTCGACTGCGTCTGCGAGGACTCCAGCGTGTACGTCGACTTCGCCGCCGGCAGGCCGGCCGCCTCGACGTACCCGAAGTACGGCGACTCCGCGACGACCTTCCCGTCCCGGGTCAGCGTGCTCGACCCGGTGTCGGCGAGGATGCCGCCCCCGTGCCCGTCCGCGTCGGCGAGACCGTAGACGGACACGGACAGGTCGCCGCCGGTACGGACCGCCTGGTCGGGCGCGATCGAGAATGCCGCCGCGTTGAACCGCTCGTGGTACGTCCGCCCGGCTCGGTAGGCCTTGACCGGCGAGTTCAGCTCGCTGACGGTCTGCAGGAACGGATCGTTCGGGTCGGTGCTCGGAACGACTTCACTGAGCGTCGTGTGCCAGGTCGCCGGCCCGCCGTCCAGGTAGAGCGTGGTGGTGAGGGGCGCCTTCCCGTACGGCAACGCGATCGCCCAGCCACCGCCCATCCCGGGACCGCTGCCGAACGCGACCCGCTCGTGGTCGTGGTCGGTCGTGGCGTTCACAGCCTGGATCACTGTGGCCTGCTCGCTCGGCTTGACCGCCCGGACGAACCCGGTCGGATACACGCCCGGGAAGGTGTTCACCTGCCCGACGAGGTACGGCGAGTTGGTGAAGTTCCCGTCCGCGTCCGGCTTCGCCCACTGCGACGCCACATGACTCGTGAACTGCTCCGCCGGGAGCACCGCGGAACCGACCTGCGCGGTGTAGCTCTCGCCGAACCCGAACTGCAGGCCCGAGTACCCGCTGCTGTGCAGGCCGTCCGCCGACCGGCGGTCGTACCCGATGTCGGCGAGCGCCGCCTGCGCACCGGCCTGCGGCACGGTCACCTTCACCAGCTTCGCCGTACGGGCGTCGAACACCACCGTGGTGTCCTTCGTGAGCTGGATCGACGGCTGGACGAGGTCGTAGCCGACGTAGTTGCCGTCCGGCTTCTCCAGGAACTGGCTGCCCTGCGCCAGGTACTCGCCCTTCTCCAGGCGAAGGGTCAGCGCGGTGCTCCCATCACCCAGGAACTCGAACAGGTCGCTGTTCACCCCCATCAGCGCGCCGGCGAACTCGGTCGGCTTGCCGTCCGGGCCGATCGCCTTGAGCGTAAGGTTGTAGCTCTCCTTCTCCTTCTCCAGGCCGATCGCCGAGGTGACGCTGACGCCGCCGCCGGTCGCGGTGATCCGGCCCGAGTACAGGCCGTCCGGCCCGTTGTGCTTGGTGTTCGAGGTCGCCTGCACCGCGGCAGTGCCGCCGGCCGGGACCGTGACCGTGGTGGCGCTGAGCTTGAACGCGTCCGCCGGAGCGGCCGCGCCGTCCGGGCCGTTCAGGGTCGCGGCCAGGTTCAGCGTGACCGCCTTGTCGCCGAGGTTGCGGTACGTCAGCGTCTTGGTAACCGGCGTGTCGTCGCCGTGCGGCCAGACCGCCGTACCGAAGGAGAGGTCGCCGGGCTCCGCGATCACGGTCTGTTTGATGCCCTTGGCAACATCCACCCGGCCGGCGCCCTGCTCGAACGCCGTCTGGTCCGCGGCCGGCTTGGCCGAACCCATCAGCGCGCCCTTGAGCTCGGTGGCGGTCCAGTTCGGGTGCTCCTGCGCGAGGATCGCGGCCGACCCGGCGACGTGCGGGGTCGCCATCGACGTACCGTCGAGCCGCAGGTACTGGTCGCCGACCGGTTCGCCGATCACCGAGTCCTTGGCCTTCGCGGCGACGATCGAGACGCCCGGCGCGGAGATGTCCGGCTTCACGGCGCCGTCGCCGACCCGCGGGCCGCGGCTGGAGAAGTCGGCCAGCCCGTTCTGCTTGTCGACCGCGCCGACGGTCAGTGCGGCGTCCGCGCTGCCTGGCGAGCCGATCGTCCGCGCGTTCGGCCCGTCGTTGCCGGCCGCGATCACGAACAGCGTGCCGGTCTGCGCGGTCAGCCGGTTCACGGCCTCCTCGAGCGGGTCGATCCCCGGGGTGTCGGTGCCGCCGAGGCTGAGGTTCACGACCTTCGCCTTGACGCCCTTCGCGGCCCATTCCATCCCGGCCAGGATCGCCGAGTCCTGGCAGGAGCCGCCGTCGTCGCAGACCTTGCCGTCGTACAGCCGCGCGCCCGGCGCAACGCCCTTGTACTTGCCGTTCGACGCGGCCGCCGTACCGGCGATCGTCGAGGCGACGTGGGTGCCGTGGCCGAAGTGGTCGCCGTCCGGGGCGTCGGTGAAGTTCTTCTGTCCGACGACCTGGGTCGCGAGGTCCGGGTGGCCCTTGTCGATGCCGGTGTCCAGGACCGCGACCGGGACGCCCTTGCCGGTGAACCCGGCCTGCCAGGCGGCCGGCGCGCCGATCTGCGGCACCGACTGGTCCAGCGTGACCTTGCGCTTGCCGTCCAGCCAGACCTTGTCGATGCCCGGGCTGGTCAGCACCTTGGCGTCCCTGGTCGCCTTCAATGCGGCGCCGTTGATCACCGGCAACACCCGCGCGACGGTCGCCCCCGGTACGGCGGACCGCTGCTGGGCGGTCCCCCGGTACGTGACGATCAACGGCAGCGTGCTGGTCGAACGGTCGTCGTACCCGTCCTTGATCAGCCCGGCCACGTCGAACAGCCGGCTGTCGAGCTTCCCCTCGGCCAGCCGCGCGCGGACGTCCGACGGTACGACGTACAGATGGCCCTGCTCGCGGTACGAGCTGAAGGCGACCTTGGTGCGGCCCGCGCCGGGCGTGATCGACGCGCGCGCCGGGTCCCCGCCCAGCAGCGTCACCCGGTCACCGGTGATCAGCGTGACGGTGCGGTCCTTCGACTGTTGCTTCGCGGCCGCGGCCGGTGGGCCGGCGGTCGCCTGGCCCGCGGCGGACAGGCCGAACCCCAGAGCGGCGATCGAGGCGACGGCGGCTACGCCGAGGCGCCTCGACCGTGGTGTGGATACCACGATGAGTCCCTCCCGATCGTTGTCCTCACATCGGACCGCACCAGACCACTTACGGAGTGGAACGGGGCGGCCACTCACCGGTAGATGTCCGGGATCGGGCGAAAGGTTGCCAGCAGGACCTGCCACGGCAGGTTCCTGCCTGACTACTTTCGGTTATGGGGCGACGAGCGCGGCGGATTGTCCGGCAGCGGTGAGGGAGGCGGCGACGAAGCCGTCGGCCTTCAGTTCGTCGATCAGGTCCGTGAGGTAGGCGACCGTTTCGGCTTGCTTGTCCTTGGTTGTGCCGACGGCCTGCTGGATCTGCATGAACCGCTCGTCGATGAGCCGGAGGTCCGGGTTCGCGGCGACGTACCGCGTGATCGGCTGCCGGATCCCCGCCGCCACGTCGAGCCCCTCGGCGCGGAACACGTCGACGCCGTCGGAGCCCCGCACGATCGTCGCGTGCCGCACGGTCCGGGTCAGGTAGAGGTCGTACGCCGAGCCCTGCTTCACGCCGATCTGCACGCCCGGGGCGTCCACGTCGGCGACGGTGGTCAGCGTCGACTCTCGCGGTACGGCGAAGACGCCTTCGATCACGACGTACGGCGCGGTGAAGGCGACCTCGGCGGCCCGAGCGGGCTCGATCGCGAGGAAACAGATGTCCGCCTGGCCGGTGGTGAGCGCCTCGAACGACTTGCGGGCCGCGTCGAAACACACCAGCTCCAACGGCACCCCGAGCCGCTTCGCCAGCTCCCGCGCGATGTCGACGGTGATCCCCGCCGGCGCCTCCGCCGTGCCCTGCGCGAGCACCGGGTTACCGAGATTGATGGACGCACGCAACACGCCGCCAGGCGCGAGGTCAGCCGCAACAGTCGTCATACGCGGACCTTATCCATGGACCTGAAGTGGAACCGTGGACGACTGACGGATCCCGTCAGTCGTGCAGCGCGGCCAGCGCTGCCCGTGCGGCCTTCGCGAGTTCGTCGTCCTTGGACGGGGCGAAGACTGTGGTCGTCGGGGTCGGGTGGGCCCGAAGCAGGCGGGTACGTTGCCAGGTGGGCGGGTGATCCGCGTCGCTGCGGCCGTTCTGGGCCTGGTAGACCCGGACCAGCCGCGCGAACTCGTGCTCCGGGATCTCACCGGCGGTACGTCGCAACGTGTCGAGCGGGTCGTCCGCGCGGTCGAACCGGACGGCGCGTTCGGCGGCCCGGAAGCAGATGCCCGCGAGCAGCACCCGTTCCAGCGCGGCCGCCGCCGGCTCGGAGCCGACGTGCTCGGCCACCCGGCGGTCGATCCGGTACTCGCGACGCTGCCGGCCCACCAGGTCCAACCGGCGCAGCAACCGCCGGTACCCGCGGATCGGCGGACCGAGCACCACATTCGACAGCTTCGCCAGCCAGGTGTGCAGAATCTGGTCGTCGCTGCCCTGCCTGACCAGGACGACGCCTTCCATGTGGTGGATCCGGCCGTCCCCGGACGAGTCCAGCCGGCCCGGCGTCACGGTCGCCGCGAGCTCCCCGATGATGTGCTGCGCCGCCCCGAGCACCCGGTCGTGCATTCCGCGCTGGTCGTCGTACATCGCGTGCGCGAGAGCGGCGTACCGTTCCTGCGGCCCGAGGACCGACCACGACGGCAGCCCGATCCGGAGCGTACGCCGGTAGCGCCAGCCGACCCGGTCGACCGCGATCCGCTGGTCGACCGTGACCACCACCTGCTCCAGCTTCGGCGACCCGGTCTGCGCGGCGAGCCGGTCGAGCACGTCGTACAACTGCGGCGCCTCGCTCCGGCTGACCGCCTGAGCGTTGCCCGGGAGCCGGGTGATGCGCGGCCGGAAGACCGCGGTCAGCACGAACAGCACCGCGGCGAACGGCGCCGCGAACCACACCGGACGGTAGAACGCGAGCAACGCGATCCCACCGAGCAGACCAGGCAGCGGCACCAGGAGGACCGGCAGCGAGAGCAGGAACGCGCCGAGCGAACGCTCCGGACCGGACGCGGGCCGCTCGGCGAGAGCGTCGGCCAGTTTGCGTTCCCGCTCGAGCTGCCAAGCAGGTTCCTGCGCGGCCGGCGCCGGCTCCAGGTTCCACTCACAGTGCCGGCACCAGACGGCGTACCGCCGATCCGCCGGCAGCGTCCGACCGCACCGCGGGCAGTCGACCGTACTCTCCATCGTCATCCCGCCAGAATGCTGCTCCCAGGGGCCAACTCACAGCCTTTTCTCGAACAGGACCCGGCGCCGTTCCCCGACCGTCTCCCGACCGGTCTCGACGTACCCGTGGCGGGGGTAGTAGACGAGGTTCTCCGTCATCGCCTCGTTGGTGTACAGGGTGATTCGGCGATAACCCCGCTGCCTGGCCTGCTCCTCGGTGAACTCGAGCAGCGCCCGCCCGACGCCCGCACCCTGGGCCGACGGATCCACGGCGAGCACATCCAGCAGCAGCGAGTCGGCCTCGTCCTCCAGCAGCACGTACCCGACGACCCGGTCGCCGTCCGTCGCGACCCACACCTTGCCGATCGCCTCGGCGTAGTCGACCAGCATCGGGACCGGCGGTACGCCGATCCGCGGGATGTAGTGCTCGAAGGCCGACCGCGCGACCGCCGTGACGGCGTCGGCGTCGGCCGGGGTCGCGGGCCTGATCATGGTTCTGGATTGTAGAGCCGTAGTCTGCGGTGCGTGGATATCGCTGCGCTGCTCGACCGGTTCGGTGCCGACGACGCGGCCGTGATCGAGCTCGGGCACTCGTCGGCGACCGTCGTACGGCTGGAGCGGTCGTCGGAACGGCTGTACTACAAGGCCGGTGCGGGTGTCTCCGCGGAGGGCGATCGGCTTGCCTGGTTGGGAAATGCCGGGTTTCCCTGCCCACGGATCGTTGATCGAGGCAACAACTGGCTGCTGACCGCGGAGCTGCCGGGGCGGGACGCGTCGCAGCCGTGGGGCGACCCGTCCGCCGTACTGCCGGCGATCGCCGAAGGCCTGCGGGCGCTGGACTCGTTGCGCGGATGCCCGTTCCGGTCGCCGTTCCCCGGGGACGGGGATGCGGTGACGCACGGGGACTACGCGGCGCCCAACGTCTTCGTGGACCCGGAAACGCTGCGGTTCACCGGCGTACTGGACGTCAGCCGGCTCGGGACCGGCGATCGGTACGTCGACCTCGCGCTGATGTTCAAGAGCCTCCGCGGCGGGCTGAATCCGCAGTACGGCGGACTTCCGGCGGCGCGGCGGTTCGTCGAACTGTACGGCGGCGACCCGGACGACCCGCGGCTCGAGCACTACATCACGCTCGACGACAGCGACGACTACCTGCCCTGATACGCCCGGCGGTACGCGCTCGGCGTGGTGTGCAGCGCGGCCCGGAATCGGCGCCGCAGGTTGGTCGCCGACGAGAGGCCTACTCGTACGGCGATCGCGTCCACGGAAAGCGCTGTTTCCTCCAGCAGAACACGCGTTCTGGCGATCCGCTGCGCCAGCAACCACTGCCCCGGCGGTACCCCCAACTGCTCCCCGAACCGCCGAGCCAGCGTCCGCTGCGACACGTTCCCTTGACGCGCCAGATCCTCCACGGTCAGCGCCTCCCCCAGCCTCTCCACCGCCCACTCGAGCACCCCTGCCAACGACTCGCCCCCCGCACCCGACGTCGGCGGCCCACTCCCCTCGCCTTCCGGTTCTGGGCCGTCGGAGCGGTACTGCGTTTGCCCCCCTTCGCGATGCGGCGGCATCACCATCCGCCGCGCGACCCGCGCCGCAGACCCCGCCCCGAGATCCCGCCGTACGAGATGCAGACAAAGATCGATCCCCGTCCCCGACCCACCACTGCTCGCCACGTCCCCGTGATCGACGTACAGCACCTCGGGATCCACCACCACCGCGGGAAACCGCCGCTGCAGCTCCTCCGCATACCGCCAGTGCGTCGCCACCCGCCGCCCGTCCAGCAGCCCGGTCGCCGCCAGCAGGTACGCCCCCGAACAGATACTCACCAACCGCGCACCCCGCCGATGCGCCCGACGCAACGCCCGCAGCACCGCGTCCGACGGCTCCCGGTTGATCGGCAACCACCCCGGTACGACGATCGTGCCGGCCCGGTCGAGCGCCCGCAGCCCGGAGCCGACGACCATGTCGAAACCCTCGGTGGTCCGCACGTTCCCCGGCACCTCCGTGCAGACCGAGAACCGGTACGGCGGATCCCGGAACACCGCTGCCGCGCAGCCGAACTCGAAACTCGCCTGCGGAGCGGTGACCAGCGCGACGACGCGGTGCATGGCAGAAAAGTACCTGATCGGGACTATTCAGACACTGGGTTCCGGGCTGTGGAACACGCCAGGATCAGGGCATGGAGAACTACGAGTGGGCGTCGGTCGACGACGCACCGGTCCGCGAACTGTTCCCCGGCATCCGGCTCCTGCCGTTGTGGGCGGGCCCGGTCGCGAAGGCGTTCGTACTGCAGATGGAGCCGGGCTCGGCCTGGGAAGGCATCGACGTCCACGATCCCGGCCCGGAGGAGGTGTTCGTCGTCGACGGCGTCTTCAACGACGGTGAACGCGACTACCCGGCCGGTTCGTTCATCCACGCCCCGGCCGGGTCGTCGCACATCCCGCAGTCCACCGCGGGCTGCACGCTGTTCCTCTTCTACCCCGAGGGTTAGTTCTCGGTACTGCGGAGCTCGGTCGGCGCGCCGTGCACCGCCGGGATCGTGCCGAGCTTGCCGGCCTGGAAGTCCTCGAACGCCTGGATCACCTCGGCGCGGGTGTTCATCACGAACGGCCCGGCCATCGCGATCGACTCGCGGATCGGGCGGCCGCCGATCACCAGGACGTCCAGGTTCGGCTCGGCCTGCGGCTGCGACGTACTCGCCGCCGTACGGATGATGTCGCCGGCACCGAAAACGGCCAGCTGGCCCTTGCGGACCGGGCGGCGGTCGGCGCCGACCGTACCCTGACCGGCCAGCACGTAGACGAGCGCGTTGTAGTCCGGCTGCCAGGGCAGAACCAGCTCAGCGCCCGGGCTGACCGTGGCGTGCACGAGGGTGATCGGAGTGTGGGTCGAACCGGGACCGGCGTGGCCGTCGACCTCACCGGCGATCACGCGGACCAGCGCGCCGCCGTCCGGCGTACTGAGGAGAGCGGAGTCTCCACCGCGGATGTCCTGGTAGCGCGGCGGGGCCCACTTGAGCGCCTTCGGCAGGTTCACCCAGAGCTGGATGCCGTGGAACAGGCCGCCGCTCACGACCAGGTGCTCGGGCGGCGCCTCGATGTGCAGCAGGCCGGAGCCGGCCGTCATCCACTGGGTGTCGCCGTTGGAGATGACGCCGCCACCACCGTTGGAGTCCTGGTGCTCCATGATCCCGTCGAGCATGTACGTGACGGTCTCGAAGCCGCGGTGCGGGTGCCACGGGGTGCCCTTCGGCTCGCCCGGCGCGTACTCCACCTCGCCCATCTGGTCCATGTGGATGAACGGGTCCAGGTCGCGGAGGTCGACGCCGGCGAAGGCACGGCGTACCGGGAAGCCCTCCCCTTCGTAGCCGCTCGGAGCGGACGTCACCGACTGCACGGGACGCTCACGCACCACAGCCGGGTCCTGCGGGCTGATCCGGGGCAGGACGGTGATGTCACTGACGGTCACGGCGGGCATGGTCTGCTCCTCGTTCGGTTGGTAGTTCAAGAATAAACTATCTGCTCGAACTCCGGCAAGAGCGGGCCTATTCCCGGCTCACAGCGACCTCCCAGCCGGCGCCCAGGGTGGCTGGAGTCCCGCTTGGCACCGTCGTCAGTGGAACCGTCCCCCGAACTGGAGATGATCATGACGACGCTGCTCGACAGGCCCACCGCGAAGGACTTCGCCGAACCACCGCGCCGGCCACCCGGCCGGCTCCGGCGGTTCGCCCGCGGGCCGGCATCCCAGTCGGCGTACGTCCGGCCGGCCGCGCTGGCGATGCTCGTCGGTACGGCGTTCCTGTACCTGTGGAACCTCACCGCGTCCGGGTACGGCAACAGCTTCTACGCTGCCGCCGTACAGGCCGGGACGCAGAGCTGGAAGGCCTGGCTGTTCGGGTCGCTCGATGCCGGGAGCGCGATCACGGTGGACAAACCGCCGGGCGCGTTGTGGGTGGCGACGGCGTTCGCGCGGGTGTTCGGGTTCAACAGCTTCACGGTGCTCGCGCCGCAGGCGTTCATGGGGATCGGGGCCGTCGGGCTGCTGTACCTGACCGTTCGCCGGGTCGCCGGGCCGGTCGCGGGGCTCGTTGCCGGTAGTGCGTTGGCGTTGACGCCGGTCGCCGTACTCATGTTCCGGTTCAACAACCCGGACGCGTTGCTCGTGCTATTGCTGGTGGCTGCGGCGTACTTCGTCGTACGGGCGCTGGAACGGGCGTCGGCGCGGTGGTTGATGCTGGCGGGAGCGGCGGTCGGGTTCGCGTTCCTGACAAAGATGGGGCAGGCGTTCCTGGTGCTGCCGGCGTTCGGGCTGGTGTATTTGATCGCGGCGCCTACGTCTTTGCGGAAGCGACTGGTGCACTTGGTCGGCGCTTTCGGTGCGGTCGTCGTGAGCGCTGGGTGGTATGTCGCGGTGGTGGAGCTTTGGCCGGCGTCGAGCCGCCCGTACATCGGTGGGTCGACCAACAACTCGCTGCTGGAGCTGGCCCTCGGCTACAACGGGCTCGGGCGGCTGCTCGGCGGCTCCGGGAACGGTGGTGGTGGGAACACGGGGTTCGGTGGCAGCACCGGCATCACGCGGATGTTCGGCACCGCCTTCGGCACCGAGATCTCCTGGTTGTTGCCCGCGGCCCTGATAGCACTTGCCGGCGGGCTGTGGGTACGTCGCCGGGCACCACGGACCGACCTGCTCCGCGCCGGACTCATCCTGTGGGGCGGCTGGCTCCTCGTCACCGCCGGCGTCTTCAGCTTCATGAGCGGGACCATCCACCCGTACTACGCCGTCGCCCTCGCACCCGCCATCGCCGCACTGGTCGGCCTCGGCACGTGGCTCGGCCGCAAGCACCGCTGGTTGCTCGCGGCAATGGTCCTGCCGACGGCGCTGTGGGACTACGTCCTGCTGACGCGAACACCGACATTCGCACCGTGGCTCAAGTACGCCGTCGTAGCGGCCGGCGTCGTGGCCACCCTGCTCCTACTCCTCGGCCGAGCCCTCCGCCGCACCTTCCCCGCCGCCGTACTAGCAGCCACCCTGACCCTCAGCCTTGCCACCACCGCCTACGCCACCTCCACAGCCGCCCAACCCCACAACGGCTCCATCCCCACCTCCGGCCCCTCCTCCACCGCCACACCCGGCGCCCGCCCCCAAGGCACAACCCGCGGCACCCCCGGCTCGACCAGAGGTGCGGAGATGGGTGCTGGGATGGGTGGAGGAGGAATGGGCGCCGAAGCCTCACCCAGCAGCGAACTGACAGCCCTCCTCTCCAAAACCACCACAACCTGGGCCGCCGCCACCAGCGGCTCCCAATCCGCGGCATCCCTCGAACTCACCACCGGCAAGTCCGTCATCGCCATCGGCGGCTTCAGCGGCACCGACAACGCCCCTACCCTCGCCCAGTTCAAACAATGGGTAGCCGAAGGCAAGATCTCCTACTACATCTCCACCGACCAAGGCACCCGCCAAGCCGGCCCCGGCGGCACCTCCTCCGCAGCCACCGAGATCCAGTCCTGGGTCCAATCCACCTACACCGCCACCACCGTCGGCAACACCACCATCTACAACCTCACCCCCTAAACCCCCACCCACCCGCCCGGCCCTCACCACCCGTCCGGCCACGTCCTTCCACACTCACCGCACAACCCCCCCACCACCCAGTCAGCACCGCCACCACCCTCCAAGCCCCACCGCCGTCCTGCCCCATACCCCACGACCGGCCAACCCCACCGCCCGAGCGCCCCTTCCCCACCACTCGCCACAGCCCCCGACCCACATCCCCACGACTCACCGCCCGGCCAGCCCGCACCGCAACCACCGTCGGCAACACCACCATCTACAACCTCACCCCTAAACCCCCACCCGCCCGACCGGCCCTCAACACCGTCCCGCTCAACGCTGCCCGACCGGACCCGCCACCCCTCAGCAACACCTCACCCGCACAACCGCCCAGCCCCCGTCACGCGCGCCGGCCGCGTGCGGCCGGCTGTCGGCGAGTGGCGGACGCCCAGGCCATCACAATCAGGCGCGCTGCCCACGCCCTGCGCTCAGCGGTGTCCCGCGGCGGCGATTGTGATGGCCTGGCGGTCCGGGAGCCGGACCGCCACCACCCAGCAACACGTTGCCCGCACGACCGGTCGGGCGCCGTCGCGCGTGCCGGTCGGGCGCGACCGAGTGTTGGTGAGTGGCGGACGTCCGGGCCATCACAATCAAGTGCCGTGCAGCCGGTCCGCGCTCAGCTGTCTGCCGCAGCGGCGATTGTGATGGGCTGGCGGTGCGCGAGCCGGACCGCCGCCACTCAGCAACACCTCGCGCGCACGACCGGCCGTCTGCGGTCACGGGCGCCGGTCTGGGTGCGGCTGGGTGTGGCTGGGTGTTGGTGAGGGGGACGTGGGGGCCGTCGGAGTCAGGTGGCGGTTCGCGGTCGGCTGTGGGCTGGAGGGGATTGTGATGGGCTGGTGGTGCGGGGGTGGTTGGTGGGAGGGGGCGTGGGAGACTCTTCGGGTGACGGCGCAGATTTTGGATGGTAAGGCGACGGCGGCGGCGATCAAGGACGAGTTGAAGGTCCGGGTTGCGAAGCTGGCTGAGCAGGGTGTGGTGCCTGGGCTCGGGACGGTTCTGGTCGGGGACGACCCGGGTAGCCGGGCGTACGTGGCCGGCAAGCACCGGGACTGTGCGGCGGTCGGGATCTCCTCGATCCAGGTCGAACTGCCGGACACCGCGACCCAGGACGAGATCGCGGCCAAGGTGCGCGAGCTCAACGAGAACCCGGACTGCACCGGCTTCATCGTCCAGCTCCCGCTCCCGAAGCACGTCGACACCAACGTGATCCTCGGGCTGATCGACCCGGCGAAGGACGCCGACGGCCTGCACCCGATGAGTCTCGGCAAGCTGGTCCTCGGGCAGGACGGCCCGCTGCCGTGTACGCCGAAGGGCTGCGTGGAGATCCTCCGGCGGTACGACGTACCGATCGCCGGCGCGCACGTGGTCGTCGTCGGGCGCGGGGTGACCGCGGGGCGCCCGATGGGGCTGCTGTTCACCCGGCGGAGCGAGAACGCGACCGTCACCCAGTGCCACACCGGTACGAAGGACCTGGGCGCGGTGGTGCGTACGGGCGACATCGTGATCGCGGCGGCGGGTTCGGCCGGGCTGATCACGGCGGACATGGTGAAGCCGGGCGCGGTGCTCCTCGACGTCGGCACCAGCCGGAACGCCGAGGGCAAGATCGTCGGCGACATCGACCCGGCGGCCCGCGAGCAGGCGGCGTGGATCGCGCCGATGCCCGGAGGGATCGGCCCGATGACTCGCGCGATGCTGCTCAGCAACGTGGTCGAGGCTGCCGAAGCAGCCCTCCCGCGGTGAAGTGACGTGCTGATGGCAGGCGAGACCCAGCGTCGGAGCCAGTGGCCGCTGGCGCTGACCCTTCTGGTCGCCCTGACCGGCCTGGTCGTGCTCTGGTTCTACAACTGGCGCAACGGCGTCCTCATCTTCGCCGGCGCCGTAGGCCTGGCGGGCCTCCTCCGAGCCACCCTCACCGACCCCAAAGCCGGCCTCCTGCACGTCCGCAGCCGCATGTTCGACACCACCTTCCTCTTCCTCACCGCCGCCGCCATCGCCTTCCTCGGCCTGATCGTCCCCAACTGATCCACCCCGTACGGTCGGTCCCTGAGCAATCGCAGCGGGCGGCAAGACGGTGGTCCCGACTGTGCGGGCGCTGGAACGGAGCGGCTACCGCCTCTGCGGTCTCCCGGCACGTACGTCGGGTCCTGGGGAGCCACCGACGAGCAGATCGACGCGACCCTGTCGCGCTTCGGCCGGAACCGATAACCACCTGCGAACCGCAGCCCCGCCGGGGAATACTCGGGTGGATGGTGATGATCAGGGGTGCGGTGGGTGGGGACGGGGCGGAGGTTGCGCGGGTTTATGTGGACTCGTGGAACGACGGGTTCGGGGAGCTGATGCCGACCGTGGTGCTGGACGAGCGCCGGGTCGCGCAGTGGACGGACATCGTTGCTGACGGCAACTGGTGGGTGGCCGAGGTGGACGGTGCGATTGCCGGGTTCGTGGGCATCGGTCCGAGCCGCGACCCCCTGGACCCGACCCTCGGCGAACTCGACACCATCGCCGTCGATCGCCCGTACTGGCGCCAAGGCGTAGGCACAGCCCTGATGACCAAAGCCCTGCAAGAGCTGAAGAACCAGTACGACGAAGCCATCCTCTGGACCCTGGCAAACTACCCACAGGGCCAGAACTTCTACGCCAAAACCGGCTGGACCCAAAGCTCAGAAACCCGCGACAACGGACACCAGGTCGCCTACCGCCGCCGTTTCAGATAAGGGCGATCAGAGCGTCGGCGATCGACCCACGCCAGCAGGCGTAGTCATGGCCGCCGTTGAACTCGGAGTACTGCACGTCGTAGCCCTTGCTGCGCAGGATCGTCCGCAGGTGCCGGTTGGCGACCAGGATCGACGGACCGCTGCCGGGCGTCTGACCTCGTTCCTGGAGACCGGCCTCGAGCCAGAGGCGGATGGGTTGGCGCGGAGCTTCGGCGTACTGGCGGTTGAGCCACTCGTGTTCGGGGTCGTCGTCGGGGTGCCACCAGAACGAGCCCGACTGGGAGATCACGTTGCCGAACACATCCGGACGCCGCAGTCCGGCGAAGGCGGCGGCCTGGCCGCCGTGGCTCTGGCCGGCGACGATCGTACGCCCGGGATCGGTCGTGATCCGGTAACGCTCGCGGACCCACGGCAGCAACTCGTCCGTGAGGTACTCCAGGAACGGCGCACCGCACGGGAGTTCGCGGTTCCGGACCTCCTGGGTCAGGCTGTCGACGAGTACGGCGATCGTCGGCGGGATCCGGCCCGCCTCGATCAGGTTGTCGAGGATCGTCGGCATCGGCATCGGACCCAGCACCGTGTCACCGTCGAAGAGCAGCAGCAACGGCAGCGGCTCCGCGTCAGGCGTGTAGCCGGTAGGCGTATACACCCAGATCCGCCGCTCGTTGCCGAGCACCTCACTGCGATGCGAGTACTGCGCCAGCGCACCACGTTCAGGCCCCGGAACGAGCCACGGCTGCGACGGCGCGTCCGGCAAGGAGGCCAATGAGATGACGGTCTCGTGGCTGTCCGTCGCCTCGTCCTCCGGATAGACGAACGTCGCCGGGTTGAGCGGATCGGCGAACCAGTGCGCGGTCCGCTCGGCCCAGTCCTCGGCCTCGGCCGCCGTACTGCCGACATCGTCGACGGCGAGGCGGTACGTGCAGCGCAGATCGGCGCCGACCCGGAAGGTCAGGTACCAGACGTCCGTGCCCGGCAGGTGCTGCATCACGTTGGCCGGCGGGTCCCAGCCGGCCGGTCCGCCGAAGACCGAGACGTCCGACACGGGCTCCCGGGCCCGGTACAGGAACGTCAGCCAGACGTCCCCGTCCGGCGCCGGCTCGACCAGCGGCGTGCCCTGCTCCGCGATCTCGGCCCAGAACTCGGTCGTCCGGGCCGGATCGAGTTCCTGCAGGCGGGGGCTCTCGATCCGGTCGGACATGGCGGTCAGTGGAAGAAGTGGCGGGTGCCGGTGAAGTACATGGTGATGCCGGCCTTGGTGGCGGCTTCGATGGCGGCTTCGTCGCGGATGGAGCCGCCGGGTTGGACGACTGCCTTGACGCCGCCTTCGATGAGGACCTCGAGGCCGTCGGGGAAGGGGAAGAAGGCGTCGGAGGCGGCGACTGAACCGGTGGCGCGGTCGCCCGCGCGGGACACGGCCAGGCGGCAGGAGTCGACGCGGTTGACCTGGCCCATGCCGACGCCGACCGAGGCGCCGTCGGCGGCGAGGAGGATCGCGTTGGACTTGACGGCGCGGCAGGCCTTCCAGGCGAAGGCCAGGTCGGCCAGGACCTCGGCAGAGGCGGGGGCCCCGGCCGCCAGGGTCCACGAGGATGGGTCGTCGCCGGGGGCCTGGAAGCGGTCGCGGTGCTGGAGCAGGAGGCCGCCGCTGATCGCGCGCATTTCGACCCGCTCGTCGGCGGAGACCTCGGGGGCGACCAGCAGGCGGATATTCTTCTTCGCCTGCAGGATCTCGGCGGCGCCGTCCTCGAAGGCGGGCGCGACGAGGACCTCGGTGAAGATCTCCGCGACCTGCTTCGCGAGGTCCACGGTGACCGGGCGGTTCGTCGCGATCACACCGCCGTACGCCGAGACCGGGTCGCACTCGTGCGCGCGGCGGTGTGCCTCGGCGATGTCCTTGCCGACCGCGATGCCGCACGGGTTCGCGTGCTTGATGATCGCGACCGCGGGCTCGCTGAAGTCGTAGGCGGTACGCCGGGCCGCGTCGGCGTCGACGTAGTTGTTGTACGACATCTCCTTGCCGTGCAGCTGCTCCGCCGCCGCGAGACCGCCGCGGCCGTTCAGGTACAGGGCGGCCGGCTGGTGCGGGTTCTCGCCGTACCGCAGGACCGCGGACTTGTCCCAGGACGAGCCGACCCAGGCCGGGAAGCCCGAGCCCTCGCCGGAGTCGGTGAGGACGTTGCCCATCCAGGACGCGACCGCGATGTCGTACTCGGCCGTGTGCACGAACGCCGCCGCGGCCAGCTGCTTGCGCTCCTCGAGCGAGAAGCCGCCCTCGCCGAGCGCCGCCAGCAGCGACGGGTACTGCGCGGCCGACGTCACGACCGCGACGCTCGCGTGGTTCTTCGCCGCGCCGCGGACCATCGACGGGCCGCCGATGTCGATCTGCTCGATGCACTCGTCGACCGACGCGCCGGACGCGACCGTCTCGGTGAACGGGTACAGGTTGCTGATCAGCAGGTCGAACGGCTCGACCCGCATCTCCTGCAGCTGCGCGACGTGGTCCGGCTTGCGCAGATCCGCGAGCAGACCGGCGTGCACGAGCGGGTGCAGGGTCTTGACCCGGCCGTCCAGGCACTCCGGGAACCCGGTCAGCTCCTCGACCTTGGTCACCGGTACGCCGGCCGCGGCGATCCGGGCCGCGGTGGAACCGGTCGACACCAGTTGGACACCGGCGGCGTGCAGCGCCGAAGCGAGCTCCTCCAGACCGGTCTTGTCGTAGACGCTGATCAGCGCGCGGCGGATCGGCCTGCGGTCGGTGCTCACTTCAGTCGAACCTTTCGTCCGGTGATGGTCCAGCCGTCGCGGACCAGCCGGCCGACCCACTCCACCAGCTGGCGGCGTTCGACCTCCTTGATCCGCTCGGTCAGGGTTTCTTCGGTGTCGTCGTCCGCGACCGGGACCACGACCTGCGCGATGATCGGCCCGGTGTCGACGCCGCCGTCCACGAAGAACAGCGTCGCCCCGGCGACCTTCACGCCGTACTCCAGCGCGTCCCGGGGACCGTGGATCCCGGGGAAGGCGGGCAGGAGCGCGTTGTGGGTGTTGATGTAGCGGTCGCCGAACGCGCCCAGGAAGTCGTCGCCGACAAGCTTCAGGAAGCCGGCCGACACGACCAGGTCGGGCTTGTGCTCCGCGACCGACGCGGTCAGCGCACGGTCCCAGTCGGCGCGCTCGGCGTACGACTTCACCTTGTGCACGAACGTCGGCACGCCGGCGGCCGCGGCCCGGTCCAGGCCGGCGATGCCGTCCCGGTCGGCGCCGACGGCGACCACCTGGGCGCCGTACGCCGGGTCCGCGCAGGCGTCCAGCAAGGCCTGCAGGTTCGACCCCGACCCGGAGACGAGCACGACAAGGCGTGCGGAACCGGAGTCAGGTGCAGCAGAAGTCACGGCCGGAAGCCTATCGCCCGGCGTCCACCCACCCGTCATCCGGTCACCGCTCGCCGGGCGGCGCGAGGTGTCAGGCGCGGCCGATGCACCGCTGTCGGGAGCCCTCGGAGGCGTGAAGTGCTGGTCAGGCGGGTGGGTCGGGGTCGGGTGACCGGCGGGCGGCGCGGACCGCGGCGGTGACGGCGGCCCCGATGGCCATGCCGGCGGTCAGGACTCCGGCGGCCGGGAGTGCGCCGGGGACGCCGACCACGGACATCCGGCCCGGTCCGGCCGAGCCGCCCGACATCGCCAGCAGCGCGAACAGTACGACGCCCGCGATCACCGCGGCCATCCCGCCGCGCAGCGCGAACGCGTCCCAGCCGAGCGCGTCCGAGTCCGGCTCCGCGAGGCCCCGCCGTACGACGACCAACCCCGCGACCACCCCGGCGAGCAGCGGTACGAGCGCGGTCAGCGCCAGCAGGTACGTCGGCGTCGACCCGTCCGCGGGCACCGCGGCCAGCAGCGGTAGCGCCGGCAGGCTGCCGACGTTCACGCCGGTCGGCGCGATCGACGTACCGGTCCCGAGCTGGAAACCGGGTCCGGCGAGGAACGCGACGACGTACAGCACCATGTTCGGCATCAGCATCAGGCAGATCGCGAACAGCACGACCGAGCCGATCGCCCCGGCGTTCAGGAGCTCGAGCATCCCGGTGACCCGGGAGAAGTGGATCGCGAGGAGTACGCCGTACAGCACCGCGGCGAGGCCGACGATCGTGAGCACCGCCGCCATCGCGGCCGGTACGGCGTCCCGCAGACCCGCCGGGGTGGCGTCGGCGAGGTCGTGGCCGGCACCCGACTCGACGATGATGCCCGCGAGACCGGCGACCAGGGCCAGGGAGAACGCGCCGAGGAACCCGGACAGCGGCGACACCTTCAGCGAGCCCTGTTCCGTGAGCAACGCCACGACCAGACCGCCGAGGCCGTAGACGGCCGCGAACCCGAGCGCGAGACCGATCAGTTCCTTGGTCCGGTCGGCGCCGCTGGTGCGGGTCGCGGACTTGCCGCCGCGGTACAGGCACCAGGCGAAGAACAGCGTGAGACCGAGCGGCGCGACGCTGATCCGGCCGGTGCCGATCGTGCTGTTGCCAATGGTGACGGCTGCCTTGTGCGCGACCAGCCAGGCGGCGGCACCGGCCCGGACCGCGCCGGACGCACCGCCGAAGGTGGCGCCCAGCCAGCCGATCACCGCGACCGCGGCACAGGTCAGCAGGCCGGTGAGCAGGCAGGCTCCGGCGGAGATCACGGCCGCTACCGGCAGCGGTTTGGTCTGAGCGGTGATCTCCGACGTGGGCGTCTCGCCGTCCCGCGCGCCCGGGCGGCTCAGCATGTCGGTCATCTGGCCCTTATCGTCTCCCCGGCCGCGGACCTGACTCGTCCTGACACGCCGGATGTGGGAGACTTCAGCCCGCTTGCTCACCCTCGGTTCGGCGTGTTCGCCTGGTGGTAGTTGGGTGGGGACGGTATGGGTCCACCGGGTACTGTCAGGTGGAATCAGTCAGGAGGTCGAGCTTTGGCCGGTTCCCACCGTGGACAACGCGGCGGCACCCGCGCCGCTGCCCGGGAGGCGCGGCGCCTGCAGGCGCGCAAGCGGAACCAGACGATCGCGGCAGGCGTGGCGGTCGTGGTCCTGGTCGGCGGCGGCGGCGTCGCGGCGCTGAACGCGTTCGGCGGCGACAAGTCGCCCGGGCCGAAGGCCGGCAGCAGCCCGACCGACGACAAGTCCAGCCAGTCCAACGTGCTGTCGGACGACAAGGTGCTGATGGACGCGACCGCGGCGAAGATGCTCGGCGCGACGGGCGCCTGGAAGGTCACCGGGACGGCCGGCGGGGACTCGGCGCCGGACACCTCGTTCGCCTGCCAGCTGCAGCGGTTCGCCGACCCGTCCGGGGTCCGGACCTGGGTCCGCACGCTGCAGAACCCGACCACCAAGGACACCGCGGTGCAGTACATCGACGTGTCCAACGACAAGGCCACGGCCGCGAAGACGTACAACACGGTCGTCCACTGGCTCAGCCAGTGCACCACTCCGCAGACCCGGCTGTCGGCCGGTTACGTCACCTCCGGCGTCGGCCAGACCGGGGTGATCGCGGTCTTCGGGCAGGTCCCGGGCGCCAAGACGACGAAGTACCGGACCGTCTCGGTGACGCTGGCCGGGCAGGCGACGATGGTCGTCGAGCACGACACGCTCGCGGCGACCCCGCCGACGCCGGACGTCGTACTGGCCACCACCAACGCCGCGGCGAAGAAGATCTGCAACGAGACCGGCGGCTGTGCCACCGGCGCCCCGGTCGCGAAACCGGCCCTGCTGCCGAACACCGACAACCCGGGCTTCATGGCCCCGGTCGACCTGCCGCTGCTCGCCGAGGTGGACAAGCCGTGGGTGAGCACCGCCGCCCAGGCCGGCGACGGCACCGGCTGCGAGAAGCTCAGCCTGAAGAAGGCGAAGCCGGTCAAGTCCGGGACCTTCACGTACGTCGCACCGGAGGCGAAGGTGCCGACCGAGTTCGGGATGGACGACACCGTGGTGAAGTTCGCCACCGCTGCGGCCGCATCGGACTTCGTCGCGAAGATCCGGAAGAACGTCGACGCCTGCGAGAAGAACGTCTCGAACGCGAAGGTCCAGTCCACCGGGACGCTGAAGACCAGCACGATCACGGGCAAGAGCTGGACCGCGACGTACGACAGCGGCGACGGCAAGAAGTACCACTACCGGATCGGGATCGCCGGGTCCGGGGACCGCGCGGTGTACCTGCTGTTCCCGGTGCTGAAGGACCTGGACCTGACCGACGCCGCGTTCAACGAGACACTGGCCCGCGCGGTCGACCGCTCCGCCGCCTACAAATAGGAACGGGACCCACCCCGGCAGGGGCAGGTCCCGTGTCCGCAGGTGCTACTTGTTCAGGCCCTGCATGATCTCGCGCATCAGGTTGGCGGTCTCGGACGGCGTCTTGCCGACCTTCACGCCGACGGCCTCGAGGGCCTCCTGCTTCGCGGCCGCGGTCCCGGACGAGCCGGAGACGATCGCGCCGGCGTGACCCATGGTCTTGCCCTCCGGCGCGGTGAAGCCCGCGACGTACCCGACGACCGGCTTGGTCACGTTCTCCTTGATGAACGCGGCCGCCCGCTCCTCGGCGTCGCCGCCGATCTCACCGATCATCACGATCGCGTCGGTGTCCGGGTCGTCCTGGAACGCCTGCAGCGCGTCGATGTGCGTGGTCCCGATGATCGGATCCCCACCGATCCCGATCGCCGTCGAGAACCCGAACTCCTGGAGCTCGTACATCATCTGGTACGTCAGCGTGCCGGACTTGCTGACCAGACCGATCCGGCCTTGGCCGGCGATGCTGGCCGGGATGATGCCGGCGTTCGACTCGCCCGGGGTGATGATGCCGGGGCAGTTCGGGCCGATGATCCGGGTCTTGCCGGACGCCTGCGCGGCGGCGAAGAACGCCGCGGTGTCGTGCACCGGCACGCCCTCGGTGATCACCACGACCAGCGGCACCTCGGCCTCAACGGCCTCCAGTACGGCGTCCTTGGTGAACTTCGGCGGGACGAAGATGACCGACACGTTCGCACCGGTCTCCTTGACCGCGTCCGCGACGGTGCCGAACACCGCGACCGACTTGCCGTCGAAGTCCTGGGTCTGGCCGGCCTTGCGCGGGTTCACGCCGCCGACGATGTTGGTGCCCGAGGCGAGCATCCGGGTGGTGTGCTTGGTGCCCTCGGAGCCGGTCATGCCCTGGACGATGACCTTGCTGTCCTTGGTCAGGAAGATAGACATTGTTCGGCGATCCCTTACTTCGCAGCCAGCTCGGCGGCGCGCTTGGCGGCGCCGTCCATCGTGTCGACCCGCTCCAGACCGGCGAGACCCGCCTCGTCGAGGATCCGGCGGCCCTCCTCGGCGTTGTTCCCGTCCAGCCGGACGACCAGCGGCTTGGTGACGTGCTCGCCGCGCGAGGCCAGCAGCTCGAACGCCTGCACGATGCCGTTCGCGACCGCGTCGCAGGCGGTGATGCCGCCGAAGACGTTCACGAACACGCTCTTCACCTGCTGGTCGGAGATGATGATCTCCAGGCCGTTCGCCATCACCTCGGCGGAGGCTCCGCCTCCGATGTCGAGGAAGTTCGCGGGCTTCTGGCCGCCGAACTCCTCACCGGCGTACGCCACGACGTCCAGGGTCGACATGACCAGGCCCGCGCCGTTGCCGATGATGCCGACCGAGCCGTCGAGCTTCACGTAGTTCAGGCCCTTGGCCTTGGCCGCCGCCTCCAGCGGGTCGGCCGCGGTGACGTCCTCGAACTCGGCGTGCTCCGGGTGCCGGAAGTCCGCGTTCTCGTCCAGCGTGACCTTGCCGTCCAGCGCCTCGACGTTGCCGTCCTCGAGCTTGACCAGCGGGTTCACCTCGACCAGCGACGCGTCCTCGGCGATGAACACCTCGTACAGCTTGACGATCTCCGGTACGACGGCGTCGATCACGTCGGCCGGGTACTTCGCCGTGGTGGCGATCTCCCGCGCCTTGGCCTCGTCCACACCGGTGGCCGGGTCGATCGAGATCTTCGCGACCGCGTCCGGGTTGGTGTGCGCGACCTCCTCGATCTCCATGCCGCCGGCGGCGGAGGCGATGCACAGGTAGTTGCGGTTGGCCCGGTCGACCAGGAACGAGAAGTAGTACTCCTCGGCGATCGCCGCGGCCGGGACGATGTTCAGGATCTTGACGACGTGACCCTTGATGTCCAGCCCGAGGATCTCGCGGGCCTTCTCCTCCGCCTCGTCCGGGCTGCTCGCCAGCTTGACGCCGCCTGCCTTGCCGCGGCCGCCGGTCTTGACCTGGGCCTTCACGACCACCCGGCCGCCGATCTTCTCGGCTGCCGCGCGCGCTTCCTCCGGAGTCGTGACGACCTCACCCACGGTCGTCCGCACCCCGTGCTTGGCGAAGACCGTCTTCGCCTGGAATTCCATCAGATCCACGAGTGTGGTCCCTCTCTCGCCTGTACGGATTCCTGACACTAGCCACCCTTGTGCCGAGAGCAACAGCCGGGGTACTGGCTGAGACGACTGTCACAGGCTCTCGCCGCGCCGTGCGAGGCTTGTTCGCATGACCGATCCAGACAGCAGACCACTTGACGACTGGTGGCGTAGCGCCGTCGTTTACCAGGTGTACCCCCGTTCGTTCGCGGACGCGGACGGTGACGGCACCGGCGACGTGAACGGCATCCGCGCCCGGCTGCCGTACCTGGCCGACCTCGGTGTCGACGCGCTCTGGATCAGCCCCTGGTACCCGTCCCCGCTGCTCGACGGCGGGTACGACGTGGCTGACTACCGCGACATCAACCCGGAGTTCGGCACGCTCGCCGACGCCGACGCGCTGATCGCCGAGGCGCACGCGCTCGGGCTGCGGATCCTGATCGACCTGGTGCCGAACCACTGCTCCTGGGAGCACCCGTGGTTCAAGGCGGCGCTGGCCGCCGGAAAGGGCTCGCCGGAGCGCGACCTGTTCTGGTTCCGCGACTCCGCCGACGGCAGGCCGCCGACGAACTGGCCGGCCGCGTTCGGCGGGCCGGCCTGGCAGCAGATCGAGGACGGGCAGTGGTACCTGCACCTGTTCGACATCTCCCAGCCGGACTGGAACTGGGACCACCCGAAGGTGATCGAGGAGTTCGACGCGATCCTGCGGTTCTGGTTCGACCGCGGCATCGACGGGTTCCGGATCGACGTCGCGGACTCGATGGCCAAGGACCCGGCGCTGCCCGACGTACCGCTGGACAACGGCGAGCCGACGCGGGAGAAGTACGTCGGGAACCCGTTCTACGACCAGCCCGGCGTGCACACGATCCACCAGCGCTGGCGGGCGATCGCCGACGAGTACCTCGACACGCCGCAGGGTCCGCGGGTGTTCGTGGCCGAGGCGTGGCTGTCCCCGGCCGAGCGGCTCGCGCAGTACGTCCGGTCGCACGAACTGCACTCGGCGTTCAACTTCGACGCGCTGCGGGCGAAGTGGGACGCGAAGGAACTGCGCGAGGTCATCGACCACACCACCGAGAACCTGTGGGCGGTCGGGGCGCCGGCGACGTGGGTGCTGAGCAACCACGACACGATCCGGCACCGCACCCGGTACGGGCGCGCGCTGAAGGACGCGCTGGAGGGTGCGGGCGTCGTACCCACGGATCTCGCGCTAGGTCTGCGCCGGGCCCGGGCCGCGGCGCTGCTGGAGCTGGCGCTGCCTGGTGGCGCGTACATCTACCAGGGTGACGAGCTCGGTCTGCCCGAGGTCGAGGACCTGCCGGAGGACAAGCTCGACGACCCCACGTGGGAGCGCTCCGGGCACACGGTCCGCGGTCGCGACGGCTGCCGGGTACCGATCCCGTGGTCCGGCGCGGAACCGCCGTACGGCTTCGGTCCGGGCAGCCGTCAGCCCTGGCTGCCGCAGCCGGCCGACTGGGCACCGCTGACCGCCGAGGCGCAGGCGGGCGACCCCGACAGCCATCTGAACCTCTACAAGGCGGCGCTCCGCATCCGCCACGCCCACCCGGCCCTCGGCGAAGGCCGCCTGGCCTGGGACACCGACGCCCCCGAAGGCGTCCTCTCATTCACCCGCGCCCCCGGCTTCCGCTGCGTGGTCAACCTGACCAACGCCCCGATCGCACTGCCACCACACCAGAAGGCGCTACTCAGCAGCGAGCCACTGACGAACGACGAGATCCCCGCCGACACCACGGTCTGGTTGCAGGTCTGACCAACGGAAACGGCCGGAGCCTGGTGGCTCCGGCCGTTCTTGTTAACGGTTGCGGTCCCGCCGGTCGCGGTCCTCTCGGTCGCGGCGGTCGCGGTCTTCGCGGTCTCTTCGGTCGCGGTCGTCGCGGTCGCGGCGGTCGCGGTCCTCGCGGTCCCAGCGGTCGCGGCTCACTTGACGCCGCCCGCGGTCAGGCCGGCGACGATCCGGCGCTGGAACAGCAGGACCGCGATCACCAGCGGGATCGTGACCACCACACCGGCGGCCATCTGGCTGCCGAACGGCTGGTCCCGGCCGGTGGTGCCGGTGAACTGCGAGATGATCACGTTCGCGGTCTGGATCGACTTCTTGTTGGTCATGCTCAGCGCGATCAGGAACTCGTTCCAGGCCGCGATGAACGTGATGATCGCGGTCGTGAACACGCCCGGTGCCGCGAGCGGGATGATCACCTTGCGGAACGCCTGGGCCGGCGTACAGCCGTCCACCATCGCCGCCTGCTCGAGTTCCTGCGGCATCTGCCGGAAGAACGCGGTCAGGTTCCACACCGCCAGCGGCAGCGCGAACGACAGGCTGGGCACGATCATCGCCTGATACGTGTTGATCCACTTGATGTCGACGAACAGCTTCAGCAGCGGCACGACCAGCGAGATACCGGGGAACATCGACGTGGTGATGATGATCGCCAGCACGATGTTCTTGCCCTTGAAGTCCAGCCGGGCCAGCGTGTACGCCGCGACCATGCCGATGATCAGCGTCAGGATCGTCACCGACCCGGCCACGATCAGGCTGTTCAGCAGACCCCGGCCGAAGCCGTTGTCCCCGCTGAACACGTCCTTGAAGTTCTGGAACGAGAACGGCGCCGGAATGATCTTGTTCGAGAACTGGTCCGACGGCCGGCGGAACGCCGACACCAGCATCCAGTAGAACGGCGCGAGGCAGTAGATGACGATCACCGCGACGCCGATCAGCGGCGCGAACCGGCGCAGTGGGCCGGCCTCGGCGGGCTGAGGAGCTACGGCAGCCATTACATTCCACCTCCCATGCTGACGGCACCGACCGAGGTGCCCGGCGCGGCCTTGACCGCGTTCTTCCGGCGCCAGCCCTTGCCACCGCCGCCACCACCGGGCTTCTTCGCCCGGGCTTCGCCGATCACGTCGGCGCCGAGGATCTTCACGAACATGTACGCGACCACCGCGACGTACAGGAAGAGCACGGTGGCGTACGCCGCCGCCGGCCCGTACCGCACGTTGAACGCTTCGTCGTACGCCAGCATCGAGAGCGTCTCGACCGAGTCCTTGTGCGGCCCGACCAGCACGAACGGCAGGTCGAAGATCCGCAGCGTGTCGAGGATCCGGAACAGGACCGCGACCAGCAGCGCCGGCTTCACCAGCGGCAGCGTGATCCTGGTGAACGTCTTCCACGCGTTCGCACCGTCGACCTTGGCGGCTTCGTAGACCTCGGCCGGGATGGTCTGCAGCCCGGCCAGGACCAGGAGGCCGATGAACGGCGCGGTCTTCCAGGTGTCGGCGATCACGATCGAGAACTTGGCCTGCCAGCCGTCGGTCGACCACAGCACCTGGGTGCCGATGATCGCGTTGAAGATCCCGTCGGCCTGGAAGATCCACTTCCACAGCAGCGCCGAGATGATGGTCGGGATCGCCCACGGGACCAGGATGCTGGCCCGGACGATGCCGCGGCCCTTGAAGGCCTTGTGCATGATCAGCGCCATCGCGACGCCGAGGATCGTCTCGAGCACGACGCAGACCACGGTGAAGAACGTCGTGTTGTAGAACGCGTTCCAGAACCGGTGCCCGGTGTCGCCGCGGAAGATGTCCGCGTAGTTCTTCAGCCCGACCCACTGCGAGCCCTGGACCACGAACCCGTTCGCGTCCAGGTGCTGGCCGCTCTGGAACAGCGACTCGCGCAGCGCCGAGATGATCGGGAACAGCACCACCAGCGCGAGGACGATCAGCGTCGGGGAGAGCAGGATCGCGGCCAGCCGGCCGGTGCCCTCGTCGAAGCGCTGCTGGCGCTTCGGTTTCTTGACCGGTCGTTCCGCGACCGGCGCACTTACTGTCACCTGAGACTCCTTTGCTCCCCGGGTGACACCCGGGCAGGGACGAACCGGGGCCGGTGCGTGGTCACGACTGCTCCACCCACCGGCCCCGCACGACGATCAGTTCGTGATCAGCGACTGCAGCTTGGTCTGCAGATCGGCCAGCGCCTTGTCCGGCGTCGTGGTGCCGCTCAGAGCGTCGTACGCCGCGGCCTGGATCGCCGCCGTGACGTCGCCGTACTTGACCACCTTCGGTCGCGGCTGCGCACCGAGGATGGAGGCCTTCAGCGGAGTCAGGTACGGGAACTGCTTCTGCAGCGTCGGGTCGTCGTACAGCGACGCCCAGGTCGGGGCCTGCGAGGTCGCCTCGAGGTTCGCCTTCTGGCGGGCCTCACTGGCCATGAAGTTGATGAAGTCGACCGCGGTCGCCTTGTTCTTGGCGAACGCGCTGATCGCGTAGTCGTGACCACCGAGCGAGGAGACACCCGGGCCGGACTTGCCCGGCAGCGGCGCGACCGCGAACTTGCCGGCGACCTTCGACGAGCCGTCGGTCTTGTTGGCCAGCGAGTACACGTACGGCCAGTTGCGCAGGAAGAGCAGCTTGCCGTCCTGGAAGGCGCGGCGGCTCTCCTCCTCCTTGTAGGTGATGGCTTCCTTCGGGATGGCGCCCGTCTTGAACCCGTTCACCAGTTCCTCGAGGCCGGCCTTGGCCTCCGGGGTGTTGACGTTCGGCTTGCCGTCCTTGCCGACGATCACGCCGCCCGCCGAGTTGACCGCCTCGGAGAAGTTGACCGTCAGGCCCTCGTACTTCTCGAACTGGCCGGCGTAGCAGCTCATGCCCTTGGCCTCGGGCAGCGCGGCCACCTTCTGGCAGTCCGCGAGCAGCTCGGTCCAGGTGCTCGGGGCCGCGGTGACACCCGCCTTGGTGAGCAGGTCCTTGCGGTAGTACAGCAGGCCGCCGTCGGAGGTGATCGGCACGCCGTACAGCTTGTCGCGGTACTTCGCGGTCTCCACCGTCGCCGGGATCAGCTTGCCGAGGTCAGGAATCTTGTCCTCGGGGATCTGCGTGACCCACTGGTTGGCCGCGAACTCCGACGTCCAGACGACGTCCATGTTGAGCACGGTGTACGCGCCCGCCTTGGTCTGGGCGTCCTGAACCATCTGCTGCCGCTGCGCGTCCGCGCTCTCCGGCAGCTCCTTCACCTCGACCTTCTCGTTCGGGTGCGCCGCGTTCCAGGCCTCGACCTGCTTCGGCAGGAAGCCGGACGTGTCCTTGCCGGTGGCAAACGTGATCGGGCCCCGGCCTTCGAGTGCCCCGGTCGAACTGCCCCCGCTGCTGCTGCTTCCGTTGCCGCCACTACCACACGCGGCAGCAAGCAGCGCCAGGCTGCCTGCGACGGCGACGAAGGCCGCCCCGCGTGCGTGTGATCGTTCAAACCTCATCGTTTACCTGCCCTCTCCCGATTCGGGACGTCGCTTGGTCCTGCGGTGATGGTTCACAGTTCCCCACCACGCTGCGATCCACCCTGTCCGGACAGTAACCGAGAACCGGCCGATGTGTTCTGAGCCACACACAGCACTCTCTACGGTCTCTGAAACGCACAGCCGCATGGCTGTATGCGACCGCGTTTGGGAAGCCCGCACAACCGGGCATTTCCTAACGATTCGGTATTACCGATTAGTAACCTTGCAGAAACGGGCATGACTGTTCAGAAGTGTTCAGAACGGTCACACACCACCTAAGCGGTGGCCGAGGCGTCTCCCACGTTGGAACGGACCCACTCGACGATCTCGGTGGTCGTCGCGCCCGGGGTGAAGATCTTGTGTACGCCGAGCTCGGCCAGCGGCTGCAGGTCGGCGTCCGGGATGATGCCGCCGCCGAACACCACGATGTCCTCGGCCTCCCGCTCCGCGAGCAGCTCACGGACCCGCTTGAACAGGGTCATGTGGGCGCCGGACAGCACCGACAGGCCGATCGCGTCCGCGTCCTCGGCGATCGCGGTCTCGACGATCTGCTCCGGGGTCTGGTGCAGCCCGGTGTAGATGACCTCCATGCCGGCGTCCCGCAGCGCGCGGGCGACGACCTTGGCACCGCGGTCGTGACCGTCCAGACCGGGCTTGGCGACGACGACGCGCAACGGGCTCGAAGCAGACATGTGGGCAGGCTAACCCGCTGCGTTACTCACAGATAAGACACGGACGCGTGTGTTCGCCCACACGCTCGACGGGAACCGGTTACCGTTGAAAGTGATCGGACCACCGGGGGGTCTGGTTTGGTGAGGAGTCGCCCATGAGCAACTGGCAGGACGACGTCCGCGGCGCGCTGGACGGACTCGCGTACGGCGCCCGCTCCGCGCTCTCGCCGAGCGTGCTGCACGGCGCGGCGGTCGAGCTCGGCTGGCTGACCACCCATCTCGCGATGTACCCGCTAGGCCTGGTCGGACGGGCGCCACTGATGCCCGCCCGGCTGAACCTGGCCGGTCTCGGCCCGGCCCAGCGCGGCCTGCTGGTCAGCGACGTACAGGCCGCCGGTACGCCGATCCTGCTCGCGCACGGGATCATCGACAACCACACGATCTTCGCGCTGATGCGCCGGCACCTGGTCCGGCACGGGTTCGGCAGCATCCACACGTTCTCGTACTCGCCACTGACCCTCGACGTACGCCGTACCGCCGAGCGGATGGGGCGGGAGATCGAGGCGATCTGCGAGGCCTCCGGGTCCGACCAGATCCACGTCATCGGGCACAGCCTCGGCGGGCTGATCGCGCGGTACTACGTGCAGCGGCTCGGTGGCGACGCCCGGGTGCACACCTGCGTCACGCTCGGCACGCCGCACCAGGGCACGATGGCGGCGAAGCTGCTGCCGTGGCCGCTGGTCAAGCAGATCCGGCCGGACAGCGACCTGCTGGCCGAGCTCGACGAGCCGGCGCCGGACTGCCGGACCAGGTTCCTCGCGTTCTACAGCGACGTCGACCAGTTGATCGTGCCGCAGCGCCGGGCCCGGATCCGGCACCCCGACCTGCTGGCGACCAACGTCCGGGTGCACGGGGTCGGCCACCTGTCGTTGCCGTTCCACGGGGACGTCGTCCATCGCATCACCGGCGTGTTGGCACATCTCGATCTCGCTACAGAACTGCCTGACCGGTAAGCCTTCTCAGCGCTCCGGGCGGATGCACGTGCAGCCGCGCATGCAAAAGTTTCGTGAAGGAGCCGCGGAAAAGTGGGTGGCGGGGTTTGTCACCCCGTGACCCTTCCGTTATGGTCTGTGAGTCCTCCCGGGGAATAACCCTCCGAGAGGGCGGACAGTTCCCCTCCCCTGTGACCGAAAGGCCACGTTGTGTCCCAGCACCGTGCCGCGGGAGACCGCGTCACGCCCGGCAACGCTGCGCGCAAGAACGGCGCAGGACGTCATAGTGCCAAGCATCGCGTCGCCAGGCGTAACACCCCGAGCAGTACCCAGATCGTCGGACTGACCGCCGCGCTCGCCGCGGCCGCCGGAGCTGTCGGCTTCAGCCACAGCTCACTGGCGTCACCGACCCAGGCGAACTCCGCGGTCAACCTCGCGGCCCTCAGCCTGGACGGTGGGCAGCAGCTGTCCGGCATCACCACGGCACGCATCCAGGCGCGCCAGCTCGCCACCCGTGACTCCTCCCGGGTCCAGCTGGCCGACACGACGACCACCAAGAAGCAGTCCGCGGCCACCCAGCTGGCCAAGGCCCGCGCCGCGAAGCTGAACGCCAGCAAGGCGCTCACCGCCAAGCGGGCGAACGCACTGGCCCTCGCGAAGGCGAAGGCCGACGCGGCCGAGAAGAAGGCCCGCGAGTCCGCGACCCGCTGTCAGATCATGCTGACCGGCTACCACATCACCGCGACGTTCGGGCAGGGCGGCAACCGCTGGGCTCACAACCACACCGGCCTCGACTTCGCCGCCCCGATCGGTACCCGGATCGGCGCCGTGATGAAGGGCGTGGTGATCTTCGCCGACTGGGCCGGCCCGTACGGCCGCCAGGTCCAGATCCGGCACGAGGACGGCACCACGACCTGGTACAACCACATGTCGAAGTTCAGCGTGTCGGTCGGCGAGACCGTGTACGCCGGTGACCAGGTCGGCGCGGTCGGGATGACCGGCAACACCACCGGCCCGCACCTGCACTTCGAGGTGCACCCGGGCGGCGGCGCCGCGGTCGACCCCGACCCGTGGCTGCGCAACCACTGCGGCCTCAACCCGTACACCGCCATGTGACGAATCCCCCGGGCGCGCGCCTCGGGGACTAGGCTGCGGCGCATGCGTCCGGCCGCTGGTGAGGTACTGCATTTCTCCGAGGATCCGAGCATCGAGATCTTCCGCCCGCACGTCGCGAACACGGCGCGCCAGGGCACCGCGTACGTCTGGGCCGTCGGCCACGAGCGTGCGCCCGACTACTGGTTCCCGCGGGAGTGCCCGCGGGCGATGGCCTGGGTGGGGCCGGACACCACTCCCGAGGACCGCGACCGGATCATCGGCGCCGGCTCCGGTACCCGCGTGCACGCCGTCGAGTACGGCTGGCTGGACGCGATGCGGACCGTCGAGCTGTACGCCTACCGGCTGCCCGCGGGGGCGTTCGTCGCGCACGACGCCGCCGTGGTCGCGACCACCGACGTACGGCCGTTGGGGCCGCCGGAGCGGGTCGGGGACCTGTTCGAGCTGCACGAGGAGGCGGGGATCCAGCTGCGGGTGCTGCCGCGGCTGCACGACTTCTGGGCGGCGGCGACCACCAGCACGCTCGAATGGAGCGGCATCCGGCTGCGGAACGCGAAGCCGTGAGGTACGGCGAGCTCGCGGAGGCGTCGTGGGCGTGGGTGCTCGACCAGGTACGGCGGGACGACGACGGCCCGTGGATCCCGGAGTACGCCGGTGACGAGCACCCGGAGGACCGGGACAGCATGCACAACGGCATCGGCGGACTGGCGCACGTACTGGCCGAGCTCCGGCTGACCCGCCCCTGGACGTCCGCCGAGGAGGACCTGGCGACGGCGATCGGCAACCGGATCCGTACGACGATCCCGTCCACGACCACGACCACGTTCTTCGACGGCCTGGTCAGCTCGATCGGCGTACTCACCGCCCTCGACCAGCCGGGCACCGCCGCAGCCCTCACCCGCCTGCACAACCTGCAAACCACCAACGGCTGGCCCGAAAGCTTCCTCGCCGAGCCCCGCTACACCCCCGGCGCCGTAGCCAACGACATCACCCTCGGCACCGGCGCCATCCTGCTTGGCGCCCTCTGGGCACTCCGCCAAGACACAAACGAAACCGACCCAGCGAGCCGCACGCCGGCCCCACCCCACTCACCCACCCCACCCGATCCGACCACCCGATCCGGTCCTAGCACCCCGTCCCCCGCGCCGGCGGGGGCCGGCGCTCCACCGGCGAGCTTCTCCCGCCGTGCGACCGAGCTGCCCGACGGCGCCCCCACCGCGCTCCGCTCCGCGGCAGTCGAGCTTGCTGGGCGGGCGATCCAGCTGTTGCTTGGGGAGCGGGAGGAGTTGGCTACCGGGGTGAACTGGCAGTTTGTTTCTCGGCGGTTTCGGAGGGACGAGCCGACCGAGATGCCGAACTTCTCGCACGGGCTGGCTGGGATCGCTGCCGTGCTCGCCGTGGCCGGGGTGGAGTTCGGGCGGCCGGAACTGGTCGACGTGGCGCGGCGTGGGGTGGAGCATCTGCTGACGATCGGGATCACCGACGACCGCGGGTTCCGGGTGCCGCGGGTGATTCCGTGGGCGGAGCGGCACGGGGACGAGTTCACCTACAACTGGTGCCACGGCGGCGCCGGTACCGCGGCCGCGTTCGCCGCGCTCGAGTACGCCGGCGTACCGTCGATCGCCGGAGAATCCCCCACCACCTGGCGCCGCCGCTGCCTCGACGGCGTGCGATTCTCCGGGATCCCCGAGCGGCTCCATCCCGGGTTCTGGGACAACGACGGCCGCTGCTGCGGTACGGCGGGAGTCGGCGACGCGTTCCTCGACGCCTGGCACCGCGACGGCGACGACCGGGACCTGGAGTTCGCCGTACGGATGGGTGACACCCTCGTCGCCCACGCCTACCCCGACGGCTACTGGCGGTTCGTCGAGCACCGCAACGACGAACCGCTGCTCCGGCCCGGCGTCGGCTGGATGCAAGGCGCCGCCGGCATCGCCGCCTACCTGTTCCGCCTCCAACGAGCCACTACCGGCGACCACCGCGCTGTCGCCCGCATGGAGAACTGGTGGACCCTCCAATGACCAACTACGACTGGGCCAACTCGATCGACGCCTGGACGATCGCCGTCAGCTCGCACCCGGACGCCCTTCTCGAGGCGTACGGCGCCGAGGAATCCCTCGGCCCCCTCACCTTCTTCGAGGCAGGCGCACTCCAAGGCGAGGCATACCCGGGTCTCACATTCCACGTCCAACTACGCCAAGTCGGTGACTACACGGTCGCACTGGAGAGCAACGGCTGGACCGGCTCCGTCCCACAGGTCGCCCGGCGGTGCTCGGCCGGCGGGCACTTCTTCAGCGTGTACTGGAACGTGAACACCCACGGCTGGCTGACCGAGGCCAAGGACGGCCGGATCACGGCACTCTTCGAGGCGCTGTACCCGTATCACCCCTACGAGGTGCAGTCCGACACACGGCCCGAGTGGGCGATCGGACCCCAGCGTGAGCTGGGTTCGGCGTACGCGCTGTGTCTGGCTCACCTCGAGGCGCAGACCGGGGTCGTGGTCGAGCAGGCGTGGCTGGGTGAGTCGATGCCGACGTACCGGATCGGTGATCCGGCGGTGCTCTACCCGGACCCCTGGGTCTAGCGCTGCCAGACCTCGGCGGTGGTGAGGAAGGCGGAGGAGCCCGGTCGGTCGGGGGAGCCGTCTACCTGGACGAAGCCGGGGACTGAGGCGCCGCCGATGGAGACGGTTGCGGAGCGGACGGGGGCGATGACGAGGCTGAGGCTGTGGTTGCCCTCGGCGAGCTGGAAGTTGTCGGTCGCGAACAGCCGCCGGTCCAGTACGCCGCCCATCTCGATCTGGATGTCCGCGGCCTTCGCGCTCAGCCCGTCCGCGAGGTTCATCGAGACCTGGACCAGATCCCGCTCGACGGCCGGCTCGTGCCACGGCAGCCCCTGGACCTCGAGGAACGAGCGGACGAAGTACCGCTCCAGCCAGGACGCCAGGTCGACGTCCTCGGACACCACCCGGACGATCCCGTCGAACCAGAGCACCACCGCCGTACCCGCACCGCGGATCGACCAGTCGACCATCCAGATCGAGGCGTACGCCGTGACCTTGCCGTGCTCGTCGAACAGCCGGAGGCCAGGATTGGCTCCCGCCAGGATGATCCGGCGGTTGGCGGCCGACGACTTGGGCATAGGGGCGCGCTTCCGGGAGGGGCCGAAGATCCTTGATTGTCTCAATCTCCGGGTCAGATGCAACGCTTATCAGTTAAATCTTTTCCACCGGTGCGTAGCGGAGCAGCAGACGTTTCACGCCTTCGGAGCCGAAATCGATGTCGGCCTGCGCCTGCTGGCCCTCGCCGCGGACCACCACGACGGTGCCCATCCCGAAGCTGTCGTGCACCACCCGGTCGCCCGGGTTCAGGCTGATCACCGGCTTGTCGGACGCCGTTTTGCGGGCCGGTTCGTACCGGCTCGGGATCCCGCTGCCGCGGACCGTGCCGGTGCCGGACCAGCGGGTGATCGCGGAGTCGTCGCGCCGCCAGTCGAGCAGTTCCGCCGGGATCTCCTCCAGGAACCGGGACGGCGGGTTGTGTTGCGGAGCGCCGTACGCCGACCGGACCGCGGCCCGGGAGATCGCCAGCCGCTGCCGCGCCCGGGTGATCCCGACATACGCGAGCCGGCGTTCCTCCTCGAGCTCCTTCAGGTCGGTGAGCGACCGGGAGTGCGGGAAGACGCCGTCCTCCATGCCGGTCAGGAACACGACCGGAAACTCCAGGCCCTTGGCGGTGTGCAGCGTCATCAGCGTGACCACGCCGTCGGTGGCCGCGTCCGGGATCTGGTCGGCGTCCGCGACCAGCGCGACCCGCTCCAGGAACGCCTGCAGGTCGGCCGGCTCGCCCGCCGCGGTCCGCTCCTCGACGAACTCGCGCGCCACCGAGATGAACTCGTCCAGGTTCTCCAGCCTGGTCTCGTCCTGCGGATCCGGCGACTTCTGCAGCGCCTCGTGGTACCCGGAGCGGTGCAGCGCGACGTCCAGGATGTCGTCCGGCGGCGCGCCCGAGTCCACCATCGCGGTCAGCTCGTCGAGGATGTCGACGAAGGCCTGGACGGCGTTCACCGAGCGGGACGCCATCGCCGGTGCGTCCTGGGCGCGGCGCATCGCCTGCGCGAACGAGATCCGGTCCCGCTGCGCGAGCGCCTCGATCGCGGCCTCGGCCCGGTCGCCGATCCCGCGCTTCGGCTCGTTCATGATCCGGCGCAGCGAGACGGTGTCCTCCGGGTTCACCAGCACGCGCAGGTACGCGAGCGCGTCGCGGACCTCCTTGCGCTCGTAGAACCGGACACCGCCGACCACCTTGTACGGATGGCCGGTGCGGATGAACACTTCCTCGAACACCCGGGACTGCGCGTTGGTCCGGTAGAACACCGCGACGTCGGACGGCTTCACCCCGTCGGCGTCGGCGAGCCGGTCGATCTCGTCGGCGACGAACTGCGCCTCGTCGTGCTCGTTGTCCGCGACGTACACCGCGATCTGCTCGCCGGCGCCCTGGTCGGACCAGAGGTTCTTCGCCATCCGGCCCTCGTTGCGCGCGATCACCGCGTTCGCCGCCGACAGGATGGTCTGGGTGGACCGGTAGTTCTGCTCGAGCAGGATCGTCTCGGCGCCGGCGAAGTCCTCCTCGAACGCGAGGATGTTCCGGATCGTCGCCCCGCGGAACGCGTAGATCGACTGGTCCGAGTCACCGACCACCATCAGCTCGGCCGGCGGCGCGGTCGGGCCGTTGTAGTCGGCGGGATCCTCACCACAGAGCTCACGGATCAGCGTGTACTGCGCGTGGTTGGTGTCCTGGTACTCGTCGACGAGCACGTGGCGGAAGCGGCGCCGGTAGTACTCGCGGACCTCGGGGAACGCCTGCAGCAGGTTGACCGTGGTCATCAGCAGGTCGTCGAAGTCCAGCGCGTTCGCCTGCGCGAGCCGCTCCTGGTAGATCCGGTAGCACTCGGCGTACGTCTCCTCGAGATGGTTCTCCGCCTTCGCGGCGGCCGTCTCGTGGTCGATCAGCTCGTTCTTCTGGGTGGAGATCCAGTTCAGCACGGCGCGCGGGTTGTACCGCTTGACGTCCAGGTCGAGCTCGCGGCAGACCAGCGTCATCAGCCGCCGGGAATCCGTGTCGTCGTAGATCGAGAACGTCGAGTTGATCCCGAACCGTTTGATGTCGCGGCGCAGGATCCGCACACAGGACGAGTGGAACGTCGAGACCCACATGATCTTCGCCCGCGGCCCGACCAGGTCGACGACCCGCTCCCGCATCTCCGCGGCGGCCTTGTTGGTGAACGTGATCGCGAGGATCGACCCCGGGTGCGCGTCCCGGGCCGCCAGCAGGTAGGCGATCCGCCGGGTCAGCACCCGGGTCTTCCCCGACCCCGCGCCGGCGACCACCAGCAACGGCTTCCCGGCATGCACCACCGCCGCGCGCTGCTGCGGATTCAGTCCCTCGAGCAGCGCGTCCGGGTCGGGACGGGACGTCTTGGACTCCTCCAGCGGCACCGGAAGCTCATCAGGCGAGAACAGCGTAGTCATCACCCAACACCTTAGGCGCTCCCCCCGACACTTTCCGAAAACCGGTTCGAACCGCGCGTCCGCGGCCGGCTTTGCTGTGGGCAGAGTTGCCGTCAGCAGAAAAGCTGGGATCGGGCGGTCCGGCGCGGACACCCTTGGACACATGGCAGAAGACATGAAACCGCCGCTGTTCAACGAGACCGCCCGGCAACGGCTGCTCGGGCAGCGGATCGTCGTGCTGGACGGCGTGCTCGACGACGACAACGGGACCCTGATCGCCAGCCAGATCATGTCGCTGGCGGCCGAGGACCCGGACACCGGCATCGCGTTGTGGATCCACTCGCCCGGCGGGTCGGTGCCGTCGATGCTGGCGATCCGGGACGTGATGCGGCTGGTGCCGTGCGACGTGTCGACGCTGGCGATCGGGCTGGCCTGCAGCGCGGGCCAGTTCCTGCTGTCGGCCGGTACGCCCGGCAAGCGGTACGCGCTGCGGCACGCCCGGGTGCTGATGCACCAGGGGTCGGCCGGGATCGGCGGCTCCGCGGTGGAGATCGAGATCCAGGCGAACGACCTGCGGCACATCCGCGACACCGTGCTCGGCCTGATCGCGAGCGACACCGGGCAGCCGTTCGAGACCGTGCACGAGGACTCGCTGCACGACCATTGGTACACCGCGGAACAGGCCCGCGAGTACGGCTTCATCGACCACATCGTCGAGTCGTTCGACCAGGTGATGCCACGAAGGGCGGCCGCATGAGCAGCTACACCATTCCGAACGTGATCGCGTCGCACCCTCGGGGTGAGCGGATCATGGACGTCTACTCGCATCTGCTGACCGAGCGGATCGTGTACCTCGGGACGCCGATCGACTCCGGCGTCGCGAACGCGATCATCGCGCAGCTGCTGCACCTGGAGACGGACAGCCCGGAGGCGGAGATCAGCCTCTACATCAACTGCGAGGGCGGCGACATGTCCGCGATGCTGGCGATCTACGACACGATGCGCTACATCCAGGCGCCGGTCGCGACGTACGGCGTCGGGCAGGCGATCTCCGCCGGGGCGGTGCTGCTGGCCGGCGGGACCGAGGGGCGGCGGGCGATCCTGCCGCACGCGCGGGTCGTCCTGCACCAGCCGGCCGGGCGCGGGCAGGGCACCATCCCGGACCTGATCCTGCAGGCCGACGAGGTGGTGCGGGTCCGCGGCCAGGTCGAGGAGATCCTCGCCCGGCACACCGGGCAGACCGTCGAACGCCTCCGCCACGACACCGACCGCGACCACGTCCTCACCGCCGAGGGCGCGAAGGCGTACGGAATCGTCGACCACGTCATCGCCGAACGCCTCCCGGCCCCGGCCCTCGTCTGAGAACGGACCGCCGGCCCATCACCATCGGCCACCCGGCGCCCGCGCTCGTGTGAGGGCGGACGCCAGGCATCACCATCGGCCTCCTGGCGCCGGTCCTCAGGTGAGAGCCGACGCCAGGCAATCACCATCGGCCTCCCGGCGCCGGTCCTGAGGTGAGGGCGGACCGCCAGGCCATCACAATCGGTCGCTCGGCGGGCGCTCACGCCTGAGGACCGGCGCGGTGCCGCGATTGTGATGGCCTGGCGGTCCCTACAGCGCCGCGGCGAGCACCGCGTCGGCGACGGCTGAGTGGTGCTGGAGGTCCGTCTTGGGGTGGCCGACCCGGTTTGTCAGGTAGGCGTAGGCGATCCGGCGGTCCGGGTCGGCCCAGCCGATGCAGCAGTTGCTGCCGTTGTGGCCGAACGTCCGGGGACTGCTCAGCGACCCGAGCGGCGTCCCAGCGCCGTCGAGCCACCGCGGTCCGCCCAGCTGGAAACCGTTCGACCACCGGATCGGCGCCTGCACGGTCCGGTCCAGCTCACCCTCGCTGCTCGGCTCGACCGCGACCGCGAGCGTCGCCGGACCGAGCAGCGCCCCGACCAACAGCCCCTGGTAGAACGTCGCCAGGTCCCGCGCCGTCGTCGAGATCCCGGCCGCCGGTACGACGGCCGCCCGCGTACTCCGCCGGTTCAGCACCGACCGGAAGAACGGCCCCGCCGGACCACTCGCCTTGATCGGCACATGCCGGCCCCACTCCTCCGCCGGCAGCCCGAGGTACGTGTCGGCGAGCCCGAGCGGTTCGAGCACGTCCCGCCGTACCAGCTCCTCGATCGGGAAGCCGCTGCACCGCCGCACCACCTCGGCGAGCACGAACCCGAACGCCAGCGGGCTGTACGCGACGGTCCCGATCGGCCAGCGCGGCCTGGCGTCCTCGATCCGCCGCAGCGACCGCGCCCAGTCGCTCATCGCCCGCGCCTCACCGAGGTACGAGCCGGCGTGCGACACCCCCGACCGGTGTTGTAGCACCTGCCGGACGGTGATCTCGCGCTTCCCGTTCCGCGCGAACTCCGGCCAGTACGCCGCCACCGCGTCGTCGAGGTGCAGCCGCCCGGACTCGACCAACTGGTGGACGACCACCGCGACGAACGGCTTGCTCGCGGAGAAGAGCCAGAACAACGCGTTCGGTGAGCACCCGAACGAGCGGTCGACCGCGACCCGCCCGTTCCGGACGACGCACAGCTGCGCGACCCCACCACGCGCCTCGATCAGCCCGATCGCCTCCGCGAGCCGCTCGGGGTCGAAGCCGGCGTCCTGTGGATCGCAGGTGCCACCGAACTCCATGAATTCCACTGTGCCCGCCCGGGCAAGCAACTAGTGTCAACCCGTGACCGAACCACGACCTGATGAAGAGATCGAGCGGATTCTCGTGGTGGTCGCCCACCCCGACGACATCGACTTCGGCGGCGCCGGCACGGTCGCGCTGTGGACGAAGGCCGGCATCGAGGTGCGGTACTGCATCGTCACCGACGGTCAGGCCGGCGGCTTCGAGCCGGAGCGCGACCGGGCCGAGATCCCCGCCGTACGACGGGCCGAGCAGACCGCCGCCGCGGCGCACGTCGGCGTCCACGACCTGCACTTCCTCGGGTACCAGGACGGCGCCGTCGAGCCGACCGTGGAACTGGTCCGCGACATCAGCCGGGTGATCCGCACGGTCCGCCCGCAGCGCATCCTCACCCAGTCCCCCGAGCGCTCGTGGCACCGCCTGCAGGTCTCGCACCCGGACCACCTGGCCGCCGCCGAGGCGACCGTGCGGGCGTTCTACCCGGCGGCCGGCAACCCGTACGCCTACCCGGAAATGACCGAGGAGGCGTGGGACGTCGGCGAACTGTGGATGATGGACCACCCAACGGCCAACCACTACGTCGACGTCACCGACACGTTCGACCGGAAGCTCGCCGCGCTGATGTCGCACACCAGCCAGCACCGCGACCCCGACGGCCTCCGCACCGGCATCCGGGCGAACTTCGCCCGGGTCGCGAGCACCGCGGGATTCCCGGCCAATCATTACGCCGAGGCATTCACCGTGGTCCGTCTGTAATCGATTTGCCGCAACGCCGACCGGGCAGCGAGGGTGCACGCATGACGATTTCTCATGCGGTGACCGGGGACGGCCCGGATATGTTGCTGGTGCACGCCGGCGTCGCCGATTCGCGAATGTGGGCGCGGCAGGTGGCGGAGCTGAAGACCAGCCATCGGGTGATCACCCTGGACCTGCGGGGGTACGGCGAGACCCCGTCGGCGCCGCAGTACTCCGACGCCGGCGACGTACTCGCGGTCCTCGAGGAGCTCGGCGCGCGGGACGTGACGGCGGTCGGCGCCTCGTTCGGCGGGTACGTCGTACAGCAGGTCGCGAGCCGGCGGCCGGACCTGTTCGCGCGGCTGGTGCTGATCTGCGCGCCGACCGACAACGTGGTGCCCGACGACGACCTGCGCGCCCTGTGGGGCGAGGAGGGCAAGCTCCTCGAGGCGGGCGACGTCGACGGCGCGACCGACCTGACCGTCCGCCGCTGGATCGGCCCGGAGGCCGGCGACGAGGCCCGCGAGCTGCTGCGGACGATGCAGAAGCGCGCGTACGACGTACAGCTCGCCGCCGGGGACGTGGACAACGAGGAATGGCCGGTCGAGCCGGAGAAGCTCACCGTGCCGGTGCGGCTGATCACCGGTGGGCACGACTTCAGGTTCTTCGCCGACAGCGCGGACTACCTCGCCGAGCGGCTGCCCACCGCGGAGCGGATCCACCTCCCGTGGGCCGGCCACCTGCCCACGCTGGAACGTCCCGCCGAGGCATTGAAACTTATTTCCTGAGCATTTACTGAGTTGGGTTTCCTGAGCATTTACTGAGCTGAGCGGACGCTGAGTTCCAATTGACCGCCGGCCGTAGAATTCGGGTATGCGAGAAACGGCTGCGATTGCCCTTGCCCGGACCGTGGCCACGCTCAGCCGGTGGCTCGGCCGGGGCGGCCGGACGCTACCCGGTGTGATCGTCGGAAAAATAGCACCGAACTTGCCCCAGAAATTGGCAGCACAATTACCGGGCGGCTGCATTCTGGTGACCGGCACCAACGGAAAGACCACGACCACGAAGCTGCTGGTCGCGGCGCTGCGCCACGCCGGCGAGTCCGTGCTCACCAACGAGTCCGGCGCGAACCTTCGCAGCGGCGTCGTCTCCGCGCTGCTCTCGGCGGCCGACCTGCGCGGCCGGATCCGCGGCGGAATCGGCGTGTTCGAGGTCGACGAGGCCAGCCTGCGCCTGGTCGCGCCGGAGCTGCGGCCGCGGCACCTCGTGGTGCTGAACCTGTTCCGCGACCAGCTCGACCGGTATGGCGAGGTCGACACGACGGCCGCGCTGCTCGCCGAGGGCATCGCGGCCGTGGACGCCCGGCTGTACCTGAACGCCGACGACGCCCGGGTCGCGAGCCTCGCGGACGCGGCGAGCGGGCCTGACCGGGTCAGCTATTTCGGGGTCGAGCAGCTGCCGGAGCGGCTGACCGACGTACGGTCCGCGGTCGACTCGGACCGGTGCCCGCGGTGCGGTGAGCGGTTGCGGTTCGACCGCGTCTTCTACAGCCACCTCGGTCACTACAGCTGCCCGAACGGCGACTTCGACCGGCCCACGCCGGGCGTCGCGGTCACCGAGGTGACGCATGCGGACCTCGACGGCACGGAGTTCACGGTGTCGGAGGGCGGCGTACGCCGGCAGGTGCGGTGCGGGCTGTCCGGGACGTACAACCTCTACAACGCGCTCGCCGCGGTGAGTGTCGCGGCGGGCGTAGGCCTCGATCCGGCGGTGACGGCAGAGGCCATCGGGACGACCGAGGCGGCGTTCGGGCGGGTCGAGAAGACCGAGGTGCAGGGCCGGACGCTGTGGCTGCTGCTGATCAAGAACCCGGCGGGGTTCGCGCAGGTGCTGGACACGTTCCTGGTCGGGCGGGCGCAGCCGCGCGTACTGATCGCGGTCAACGACCTGCCCGCCGACGGCCGCGACGTGTCCTGGCTGTGGGACGTACCGCTGGAGGCCTTGACGGCCGGTGAGCCCGAGGTCGTGACGGCCGGGACGCGGGCGTACGAGATGGCGTTGCGGCTGCACTATGCCGGAACCGAGGCGGCCGTGGCGTCCAGCGTCGACGACGGGATCTCCCGGCTGCTGGCCGGGCTGCCGCCGGGCGGGGACGGGTACATCCTGCCGACCTACACCGCGATGCTGCAGGTACGCCGGGCCCTTCGCAGCCGGCAGGAGGCCGCATGACCAGGACGGTGCGGATCGCCCACCTGTATCCCCGGGATCTCAACGTGTACGGCGATCTGGGAAATGTCATCACGCTGGCGAAACGGCTGGAATGGCGGGGTTTCCGGGCCGAGATACTGCCGGTCGAACCGGGCCAGGTTTTCGACTTCTCGAGTGTGGACCTGGTGTTCGGCGGCGGCGGCCAGAATTCCGCGCAGACCGCCAATGCGGAGGATTTACTCGCGCGTGGCGACGAATTGCGGAAGATCTCCGCCGACGGGGTCCCGATGCTGCTGATCTGTGGGAGCTACCAGCTGTTCGGCCGGGATTTCTTCGACGCCGACGGGCGGCATTTCCCGGGGCTCGGGATCTTCCGGAGCCGGACCACCGCGGGGCCGCAGCGGATGATCGGGAACATCGTGGTGGACAGCCCGTTCGGGCAACTGGTCGGATTCGAGAACCACTCGGGCCGGACGGTGCTCGACGAGGGCCAGCAGCCGCTCGGGACGGTTCGGCAGGGATTCGGCAACAACGGCGGCACAGGTGAGGAAGGGGCCGTGGTCGGCAACACGATCGGCACGTATCTGCACGGCCCGGCATTGCCGAAGAATCCGGCACTGGCCGATCACCTGCTGCTGTGCGCATTGCAGCGGCGCTACGGCGTCGAAGAACTCGAACCGTTGAACGACGAACTCGCCGTCCGCGCGGCGACGGTCGCGACCGAACGTCCGCAAGGTCGCCAGACCACTCTGCGTCCCCGCCGCAGACGTTTGCACCGCCTGACGGCGGCCCTACGGCGGGGATGAGAGCAAAGGTTCAGTCGGCGAGGGCGCCCATCGGGTCCCAGGCCGGGAGGACGATCGGCTCGTCGTCCAGGCGGGCCTGCAGGTCGGCCGGCAGCGCGGAACGGCGTACGGCGATCTCGAAGACGTGCTCGCCGAACCACGAGTCGTTCATGGTCCAGAAGCCGCTGTCGGCCTTCTCGTCGCCCCAGCTGTTCTCGACCCGCCAGCGCCGCGGCTTGCCGTCCACCACGTCGACACCGGTGAACAGCATCGCGTGCGTCATCAGCGTCTCGTGGTGCACCAGCCGCTCGGCCTTGTCCAGCGAGAACTCGGTGTCGTACACGGCCTCGTAGTCGTACAGCTTGGCGTCCCAGAAGCCGAGGTCGCCGTTCATCTGCTTGCCGACGTCACAGCCGAACCAGACCGGCTCGCCGCCGACGATCGCGTCCTGGGTGAGCTGCTTCATCAGGTCCATCTCGACGTTCAGGTACACCACCGGCGGCGCGTCGATCACGTTGCCGAGGAAGTCCACGGTGAACGTCCGGCCGACCGGACTGGTCGACCGCGGGTCGTGCACCAGGCAGACGTAGTCGTCGACCGGCAGCTGCACGTACTTCGCCGCGAACTCGGTCGGGGTGATCCAGCCGTCGCGGTGGAAGCCCTTGTCGGTGTCCTTCCACTGCCACAGGAACTTCTGCGGCGGCGTCCCCAGGTGGATGCTCAGCACCCGGTGCACGGTGGTCAGGATCTCGCCCTTGCGGTCCCGCCGGGCGTCGTCGCCGTCCAGCGCCCGCAGGTCGCGCGCGCCCTGCCGGAGCAGCTTGCGGAGGATGTCGTTCAGCTGCGCGGTGGCCGACGAGCTCTCGCTCTCCGGCATCGCGCTCTTCGGCACCAGGCCGTGCTTGCGGACCACCGCGATGAACATGTTCCACTGGCCGCCGTCACCGATCGGGTCGGACAGCAGGTGCGCCACCGTCCGGTCGTCGGCGTCCCGGCCGGCGGTCTCGATGATCGCCTCCAGGAAGAAGTTCGCGCGCTCGAACTTGTCCCAGAACAGCACGTAGTTCTGGGAGAACTCGAAGTCCTTGACGCCGAGCTTCCCGGCGGCTCCGACCCGGAGCAGGTTCAGCCCGGCGAACATCCAGCACCGGCCGCTCTTCTTCTGGTTGGTCACCTTCCAGTCGTCCAGCAGATGGGACACCGAATGGTCCATCGACGTGACGACCTGACGATCCAGGGCGATGTTGTTGACCGGCGTCTGCGTGACGGCGTTCTGCATCACCCGGTACTGCGGGTTCGACGCGAACTCCTTCTCGAAGAGCGCGAGCTGATCGGCTGTGAGATTCCGCTCCATAACAGTCGACCGTATAACAGCTCCCAAGCCCGGACCGCCGCTACGGAGTGGCGAATCCATGCCCTGGCCGAAACGCGCCAGTACGCGGTGCTCAGACCAGGCGACGGTCCGTGGCCCAGCGGGTCAGTTCGTGGCGGTTCGAGAGCTGGAGTTTGCGCAGTACGGACGAGACGTGGGTCTCCACGGTCTTCACCGAGATGAACAGCTCGCGGGCGACCTCCTTGTACGCGTAGCCGCGGGCGATCAGCCGGAGCACCTCGCGTTCGCGCTGGGAGAGCCGGTCGAGGTCCTCGTCCACCGAGGCGATGTCGATCGCGCCGGAGAACGCGTCCAGGACGAAGCCGGCCAGCCGCGGCGAGAACACGGCGTCGCCCTCGGCGACCCGGTTGATCGCGTCCACCAGCTCGGTGCCGGAGATGTTCTTGGTCACGTACCCGCGGGCGCCGGCCCGGATCACGCCGATCACGTCCTCGGCCGCGTCGGACACCGACAGCGCCAGGAACTTGATGTCGGGGTGCCGCTGGTGCACCTGCTTCATCACCTCGGTACCGCCGCCACCCGGCAGGTGCACGTCGAGCAGTACGACGTCGGGCTCGGTGCCGACGATCGCCTTCACCGCGGTGTCGACGTCGGACCCCTCCCCGACGATGTCGACCGCCGTACCGATCTCGCTGCGGACCCCGGCCCGGAACATGTCGTGGTCGTCGACGACGACAACGCGCCTGCTGCTCATCTGTCCATCTCCAGTCGCACTTCGGTCCCTGTCTCCGGATCGGACCGCACCGTCGCGCGGCCGCCGTGCCGTTCCATCCTGCCCATCACACTGTGCCGCAAGCCGAGCCGGTCGTCCGGGACCTCGTCCACGTCGAACCCCTTGCCGCGGTCGCGGACGAACATCTCCACCCGGTCGCCGTCCACCTCGACGAACACGTCGATCTTCGCAGCACCGGAGTGCTTGGCCGCGTTCACCATCGACTCCCGCGCGGCCCGGACCATCGACGCCAGCGGCTCGGTCAGGTCGCAGTCGCCGACCGTGACCACCTCGATCGGTACGCCGTGCGAGTCCTCCACCTCGGCGGCCGCCTGTTTCGCGGCGCCGGCGATCGTCTGGTCCTTGTCGTGGTCCTCGTCGTACAGCCAGGACCGCAGCTCGCGCTCCTGCGACCGGGCCAGCCGGGCGACCGCCTTCGGGTCGTCGGCCTGCTTCTGGATCAGCGCCAGCGTCTGCAGGACCGAGTCGTGCAGGTGCGCGGCCATGTCGGCGCGCTCCTGGGAGCGGACCCGCTCGGCGCGCTCGGAGTTCAGGTCCCGGGTCAGCCGGTGCACCCACGGGCCGGCGATCACGCCGATGCCGACGACCGCGAGCAGCAGGGCGATCAGTACGTCGCCGACCATCTGGAGCCGGCCGTTCTGGACCAGGAACAGCGTGACCGCGGTCCCGAGCAGGACCAGGCCGACAGCGATCCGGACCAGCGACTTCCAGCCGCCCTTGCCGAGCACCAGGCCGAGGATCGGGACCCGGATGTCCTGCGTCCACTTGTCCTTCTGCGCCTCGTCGGCCTGCCGCCAGATCAGCGCCAGACCGGTCGCGGCGAACACCAGCGGCCAGAACAGCTTCCCGGCGATGCCGAACCCGGCGACCTGCAGCAGGATCAGCAGGCCGATGCCGATGGCCACCAGCGCGGGCAGCTGCCCGCGGCTCTTCTCCCGTTTCCGCTGCTTCGCCTCGGTGACCGGCGCCGGCTGCTCGTCGGTCCGCATCCCGCTGCGCGTGTGCGCGGCGAGCCCGGGCGCGCCCGGCACCCGGTCCGGCGCGAGCGGCATCAGGAACCACAGTGCCGCGTAGATCAGTACGCCGAACCCGCCCGACACCGTGGTCGCGATCAGCACCAGCCGTACGACGGTGTCCGAGATCCCCAGGTGATCCGCAACCCCACCGGCGACCCCGGCGATCACCCGCCCCTCCGTACGCCGGTACGCCCGCCGCGGCGGGGCGGCCGCCTGCGGCGCCCCGGAGACCGGCTGGCCGTAGCCGGCCGCGCCCCACCCACCGGCAGGCGCACCAACACCCCCAGCCACCCCCGGCCCACCGGCCATCCCCGGCCCACCGAGCCCACCAGGCATCCCCGGCCCACCGGCCCCACCAGGCATCCCCGGCCCACCGGCCCCACCAGGCATCCCCGGCCCACCGGCCCCACCAGGCATGCCCGGTGCGCCGGCGCCACCTGCGCTGCCGTGGGCGGTGCCTGCCGTTCCCATGCGGGCGGCGTACGCCGCATAGGGGCCCTGGTACTGGCCGGGGCCCTCAGGCCCCCAGCCCTTGTAGCGCCACTGGTCCTGGTTCTGCCCAGGCGTAGGCTCGGGCTGGCCCTCCGTCTTCGGAGGTCCGCCCGGCGGCATGGCTGCTGGCTGGCTCATCACAACGATCGTCACATGCGGACCGGTCCGACACCAGCGGGCTTGTCCCCGGCCGCCTCCTCAGCGCCGGCGTACGGCGCTCAGGGTCCGCTCCGGGAGAACCCCGAATTCCACGCACTCCGGGAGCCGTCAGGGTGCGTCCCCGATGTCCGGTCCGGGGATCGGTGTGACCATCGATGACATGGAGCAGAACCAGAGTGGACCCGCCGGGTTCGACCGCGACCGCCTGCAGAACCCCCAGACCTGGCGGCGCAGCAGGTCGGACCGCTGGGTCGCGGGCGTCTGCGGCGGTATCGGCCGCGGGCTGAACATCGACCCCGTGCTGGTCCGCGTGGTGATGGCCGTGCTGATCATCAGCGGCCCCGGGCTGATCTTCTACGTCGCCGCCTGGCTGCTGATGCCCGAGGAGGGCAGCGACCGGGTGCCGGTGCAGGGCCTGCTCGGCGACCGGATCCGGACCGACCACCCGTGGTTCTGGCCGGTCGTGATCGGGATCTGCGTGTTCGCCGCGATCGCGACCATGTCGTCGTTCAAGTTCGGCCACTTCATCCCGGGCCCGGTGATCGTGATCGCGGTCATCTGGCTGCTCTCCAAGCACCGCAAGGCCAACTGCGCCAAGCAAGGTCAGCAGGGTCAGCAGCGCCCGCAGGACACCACCTCGGCGCAGCAGTACAGCTCCGCGTTCATGCCCCCGCAGACCGGTCCGTCGGCTCCGCCGGCGGGCCCGTCGTCCTCGGCCCCACAGCGACCCCAGGACCGCACCGTCGAACCGGTCCAGTCTGTGTGGACCGAGGACGACCCCCTCGGGCTGTACGCCGACGAGCCGCCGAACGGCCCCAGGACACCGGCCGCGAGCACGCCGGCCGCTCCGCCCGCGAAGGGCGTCCGCGGCGTCAAGTCGATCGTCGTCGTCCTGACCGGGCTGGCGATCGCGATCGCGGCGCTGGCCGGGGCGGCGACGTCCACGATGCTGGTGATCGGCCTGGCCACGCTCGGTGCGGGCATGCTGCTCGGCGGGTTCGTCGGCCGCACGCTCGGCCTGCTCCCGCTCGGGATCCTGCTCGCGCTCGGTGCGGTGGTCAGCACGGTCTTCACCGCCGTACCGCGGAACTTCGCCGACACCAACTATGTGGCGCCGGTGGGCCAGACGATCACCGCGACCGGGTCGAGCTACCAGTTCGACGCCGGGTCGGTGAACCTGGACCTGACCAAGGCGAAGTTCGCCCCCGGGGCCAAGGTGGAGGTGCGCGGCGGCGCCGGCGAGGTGGTCGTCAAGCTCCCGGACAACGTCGACGTGAAGGGGCAACTGTCGACCGAGATGGGCAACGTTGCCTTCCTCAACGAGGACCGCAGCGGCCATAATGCGAAGCTGACCCTGGACGACCTGGGCGCGGACGCGAAGCCCGGCGAGCAGGTCACCCTGGACCTGTCCCTCAAACTCGGCAGTATCAAGGTGGAACGCGGATGAGCCAGCAGCGCAGGACCAAGCCGGATGTTCCCGGCGTGGTGGCGGGCACCGTCCTGTCCGGCGCCGCCACGATCTGGATGCTCACCGACAACGGCGTCCTGGAGACCAAGGACCTCGGCGTGACCAGCGCCCTCCTGCTGGTCGCCGCCGGCCTCCTCGGCCTGGCCGCGTCGCACCGGGGCTAGACTCTCCCCCATGTCCAGCCCGGAGGCAGACAAACCGTAACCGCCGGCCGTTCGCACGTTGAACCGGCCGGAGACGACCTCATGCCGTCTTCTGGTTACGGAGTACTTCTATGCCTTTCGTGCTGTACCTGCTCGGCCTTGCCGTTTTCGCGCAGGCCACCTCCGAATTCATGCTCTCCGGGCTCGGCCCGGACATCGCCCAGGACCTGGGCGTCTCGATCCCGGCGGCCGGCTGGCTGACGTCCGCGTTCGCGCTCGGGATGATCGTCGGCGCGCCGGCGATCGCGGTCCTCGGCGCCCGCTGGCCGCGGCGCCGGACGCTGCTCGCGACACTGACCGTTTTCCTCGCGGTGCACGTGGCCGGCGCGCTGACCGGCAGCTTCGCCGTACTGCTCGCCACCCGGGTGCTGGCCGCGCTCGCGAACGCGGGCTTCCTCGCGATCGCGCTCGCCACCGCGACCAGCCTGGTCCGCCCGGACGCCAAGGGTCGCGCGACGTCGGTCCTGCTCGGCGGTACGACGCTCGCGTGCATCGTCGGCGTACCGGCGGGTGCCGTGCTCGGGCGGTACCTCGGCTGGCGGTCCGCGTTCTGGGCGGTCGCGCTGATCTCGCTGCCCGCGCTGATCGGGATCCTCCGCTCGGTCCCCTCCCGCGCCACCGGACCCACCGTTCAGGCCGGCATCCGCGTCTCGCCACGGCTCGTCGTACTGCTGGTGCTCGGCGCCCTGGTCAACGGCGCGACCTTCTGCTCGTTCACCTACCTCTCACCGGTTCTCACCGACGTCACCGGGCTCGACAGTGCGTGGGTCCCGGCACTGCTCGCGCTGTTCGGCGTCGGCTCGTTCGCGGGCGTGACCGTCGCCGGGCGGTACGCCGACCGCCGCGACCACCGGCCCGTACTCGTTGCCGGAGGCATCCTGCTGCTCGGGTGGTGCGCCTTCGCGCTGACGGCGGCGTACGTCGTACCGTCCGTCGTGCTGGTCCTCGTCCAGGGCGCGCTGTCGTTCGCGGTCGGCTCGACGCTGATCGCATACGCGCTGTACGCCGGGTCGGCGTACCCGGTGCTGAGCGGCGGCCTGGCCACCGCCGCCCTGAACGTCGGCGCCGCCGCCGGACCGGTCCTCGGCGGCCTCGCGATCGGCGCCGCCGGCTTCCGTGGCCCGCTCTGGGTGAGCGCGGCTTTGGTGGGCACGGCGCTGATCGCCGGCGGCTCGATTAAGATTGCTGGTCGCGAGGGGCCCGGGTGAAGCGGGTTCCGTGGTCGAGGAGATTCGATGGTGCGCGGCACCGTGAAGTGGTTCAACGCGGACAAGGGGTACGGCTTCCTGGCCGTCGACGGGCAGGACGACGTGTTCGTGCACTGGAGCAAGATCGTCTCCGACGGGTACAAGACGCTCGAGGACGGCCAGCCGGTCGAGTTCCAGATCGTCGACGGGCCGAAGGGCCGGGAGGCCGACGCGGTCACTCCGGTGTGACCAGCGGTCCGGTCCGGTAACCTGACCTCCCACTGTGTGAGGGGTGAGACGTGGCCGATCCGGTACCCGTGATCCGGAAGCTCGAGAAGGCACTGGCGGACGACGACTTCGCCTGGTCGCTGCTGCTGGTCGGCGAGGACCAGGCGGACAAGCTCGCGACGCTGACCGCGGACCTGCGCGGGCCCTTCTCGGCGACCGGTGACGGCAAGCGGGTCACGTCCGGCTTCTCCTATTGGGGCATCGCCCCGACGATCGCCTGGGCGAACGCCACGAACGACCCGTTCTACCTGGTCATGAAGGTCGGCACCGAGTCGTTCCTCAGGCACTGGCGCAAGCTCCGGCCGCAGGTCGAGCGGGGCGGGTTCCACCTCGTCAGTCTCGGCATCGGCACCGGCATCAAGGACCGGACGATCCTCGGCGACATGCGCCGGAACAACCCGGACATGTACTACATCCCGGTCGACATGAGCTCGGAGATGCTGCGGATGGGCACGCTGGAGCCCGTCCGCGGCGCCCGGTTCCCGGTCTCGCAGGTGCTGCCGGTGCAGCTGGACTTCTCGATCGACGACAACATGGACGAGCTGGCGCAGATGCTGGCCCGGCTGGTCGGCGACGAGCCCATCCTGTTCACGCTGACCGGCAACACGCTGGCGAACTTCGAGAGCGACGAGGAACTGCTCGGCACCCTGACCCGGGTGCTGCGGCCGCAGGACCGGCTGCTGCTCGAGGTCGCCAGTACGACGCGGCTCGACCAGGAGGCGGCCGACGCGGCCGCGGACGAGTACCACCAGACCCGGGCGTTCGCGGAGTTCGTGACCAGCGCGCTGCGGTACAACACCGACCTGAAGATCAACAACGACCTGGTCAAGTTCGTCGGCGAGGTCGAGGACGACGGGCTGCTGGTCAAGATCCTCTGGCAGAACGACACCGGCGACGAGGTCCGGATGGAGCTGCCGGACCACACCGAGGTGACGCTGCCGGTCGGCGACACGATCCGGCTCTACACCACCCGGAAGTACTCCGCGGACCGGCTGAAGCGGCTCACCGAGGCGTGCAAGCTGACCCCGGTGGAGGCGATCCAGTCCCAGTTCCGGTACACCCGCCGCCCGAACCCGTTCGGCCTCGAACTGCTGCTGCTCGCGCCGGAGGCCGCCGGTGAGACCGGGCACAGCCTCGCGGACGACATCTGGGCCAGATGAATCGGCGGACCGTGATCGGCGCGGTCACGTACGGACTGCTCGGGCTGGCGTTCGCGCTGGGCGTGATCGGGGTCATCTGGCCGGGCAGCAACCGGCTGGACCCGGCGATCAGCTCGCTCACCCTGGTCGCCGGGCTGACCGGGATCTTCGTGGAGCGGATGACTGCCGAGGCGGAACGCCGTACCGAGGTACTGCGATCCGTCGAGGGCGAGCTGGCCGAGAACAAGCGGCTGCTGAACGACCCGCGGTTCTCGCCGGACGCGCCGACCAGCCGGCAGGTGTACCCGCGGCTGATCGTGTCCGCGGTCGACCTGGCGCTGGTGTCCGGCGCGCTCGGCCTGCACAAGGACGCCGAACTGGTCCGGATGCTGCACCGCTGGCGGGACACCGCGCACCTGTTCAACCGGCGCCTCGACCTGACCGAGGTCAGCACGTTCTCGAACACGATCTCGGCGGCCGAACTGGCCGCCTTCCGGCGGGCGCTGCAGCGCGACGACAGCTACCTCGCCGCCACCCGCGAGCTGCTCCAGGAGCTGCTCGACAAGCTCCCGCCGACCTAACGGCCGGGGCCGTAACCGGGCGGATCGCTGCCAGTAGTGGCAAATTCCGCTGAGCCGTTGACTTCGTCACGCCGCGAGGGCTTCACTTTCGGACAGGACCGTAAATACGGCACCCCGGAGGCAATCGCATGCGACCAGTCCGCTCCCTTCTCGCACTGGCCCTCGTCGCCGTGCTCGGCACCACCCTGACTACCCCGGCGCAGGCGGGGAACAACCCACCCGTGGGCACCGTCGTCTCACTCGGCACCCCGCTGTCCGACGTACTGCTGATCGGCGGCACGGTCGCGCCCGGCCCGAACGGGAAGACCGCGATCTGGAACGTCTCCAGCGGCAGCCCGGCGTACCTGAACGCGATCGACCCGGCCACCGGCGACAGCCTGCTGTCCGCGGCGCTGCCCGGCGCCGACGGCAGCTACGCGGTCGCCGCCGCGCCCGACGGCACGATCTACGCCGGCACCTACAACAACGGCCACCTGTACCGGCTGAAGCCCGGCGCGACCACCGCCGAGGACCTCGGCCGGCCGCTCTCCACCGAGACGTTCATCCTGCGGATCACCGTCGACGAGCAGGGCAACGTGTACGGCGGGACGTACCCGCACGGCAAGGTGTTCCGGTACGACCACGCGACCGGCGCGGTCCGCGACTACGGCACGATCAAGGCCGGCCAGGGGTACGTGAAGAGCATCGACTACTGGAACGGCAAGCTCTACACGGGCTCCGAGCCGGACGCGTACTTCTCCGAGGTCGACGTGAACACCGGCGCGGTCACCGAGATCCCGGCGCCGCCCGGGATGGGCGACCCGAAGGACCAGGTGGTGTACGACCTGAACGTCCGCGGCGGCCGGATGTACGCCCGGGTCAGTACGGCGTTCCCCGGCCCGCTGTACGTCTGGGACATCGCCTCCCGGACCTGGGTCGACACGATCCCGAACGAGCACGGCCTGGACATCTCGCCGATCGGCGCGAACGGCGAGATCTACCTGATCCAGTCGAGCGAGCTGAAGAAGTACGACCCGGCCACGAAGACGCTGACCGGCACCGGCCTGACGTTCACCGGCCGGATCCAGAACGCCCGCTCGATCGGGTACGCCGACCTGAACCTGCCCGACTACCCCGGAACCAGCGTGGTCGGCACGCTCTGGCGCGGCGAGGAGTTCCGGTACAACCCGCAGACCGGCAAGTCCGAGATCTTCCAGACCAGGGTCCGCCGGGAGCCGATCGAGATCCTGTCGGTGGCCGGCGGGAAGAACAGCATCTACGCCGGCGGCTTCCTCAACGGCGGTGTCTCGGTCGTCAACCCGTCGACGGGCGAGGCGAAGTTCAACCGGTTCTCCCAGGTCGAGGCGCTGATGGAGGCGTCCGACGGCACGGTGTACGTCGGCGCGTACCCGGAGGCCCGCCTCTACGCGTACGACCCGGCGAAGACCTGGAGCAGCCCGGAGTACTCCCCCGGACCGCCCGGGACGCCGGACAACCCGAAGCAGCTGCTGAACCTGAAGCCGGACCTGTTCCAGACCCGGGCCCGGGCGCTGACCGAGGTGGACGGCAAGATCGCGGTCGGCACGGTGCCGGACGGCGACCGGCTCGGCGGCGCGCTGGTCATCTACGACCCGCGCACCGGGGCCACCGAGAAGTACCGGAACGTCGTACAGGACGAATCCGTCTTCGGTCTGACGTCGCGGTGCGGCATCGTGTACGGCGGAACGTCGATCGCCGGTGGCCTGACGACCACCCCGCCGACCCGTGCGGCGGGCACAGTGTTCGCGTGGGACGTGACGGGGAAGAAGAAGCTCTGGGAAACCGTGCCGGTGCCGGGTGCGGCGACGGTGTCGTCGGTGACGATCGGGCCGGACGGCCTGCTCTGGGGTGTCGCCGGCAAGACCGTGTTCGCGCTCTCCCCGGGCAACGGCAAGCTGAAGCGCTCCTTCACGCTCGGCACGACGACCTCCAGCGGCGACATCGTCGCCACCTCGGAGGCCGTGTACGTGAGTATCGACCTGAACAAGATCTACCGGATCGCGCCCGGGGCGAAGTCCGTCCCGACGCTGTTCGTCGAGCACGCCCACCGGCGGCTCGGCGTCCGGGGAGACCACCAACTACTGATGACCAGCGGCTCGGAGCTGTTCCGGATTGATATCAGCCGTTGACAGCCGAAATTCACCCCGGCTACTTTCGGTCCTGACCGTTATTCGGTTCCTGCAGTTCCGGCCCTGACTTCCGGACACCCTGGGGGTGCGATGAAACTCACCGTCCGCCGCATCGCGGCACCACTTACGGCGCTCGTGCTGGCCGCCGCGCTCAGTTCCTGCGGCGGCAGTGACAGCGGCAGCAGCGGGGGCAAGAAGAGCCTCACGCTGTGGATGTACCCGGTGATCGCCGACAAGGCGGCCAACGACACGTACTGGAAGAAGGTCGAGACCGACTTCGAGGCCGCCAACTCGACCATCGACCTGAAGATCGAGCAGCAGCCCTGGACCGACCGCGACCAGAAGCTCGCGGCCGCGTTCTCCGGCAAGAAGGGGCCTGACGTCCTGCCGATGATCCCGGACCAGATCCCGCAGTACGTCGTGAACGGGAACCTGGAGCCGGTCGACGACGTGGTGAACCCGCTCAAGGACCAGTTCCTGCCGTCGGCCGTACCGGGCCTGACCGTGCAGGGCAAGGTGTACGGCGCACCGATCTACCACACGGTCACCACGACGATGTACAACAAGACCGTGCTGGCCAAGGCGGGGATCGCCAAGCCCCCGGAGACCTGGGACGAGATCAAGGCCGCGGCGCCGAAGCTGAAGGCCGCCGGGTTCCAGACGCTGGACTACTCGGCCTCGCCGGAGGCGACGCTCAACCTGAACTTCTACCCGCTGCTCTGGCAGGCCGGCGGCAAGGTGTTCGCCGACGACGGCAAGAGCGTCACGTTCAACCAGGCTCCCGGTCTGAAGGCGCTCACGTTCCTGAAGACGCTGTGGGACGAGGACGCGATCCCGAAGACCGCACTCACCGCGGGCAACGTGATCGCCGACTCGCCGCTCGGCAAGGGGAAGGTCGCGATGTCGTTCAGCTCGGTGCTCGCCGACGCCGGCACGGCCGCGAAGACGTGGGGCGCGCCGAACGTCGAGATCGGCCTGCCGCTGAAGGACGAGAAGCAGGCCGCGCTCGGGCTGCCGGGTGGTCTGGTGGTGAACGCGGCGTCGGCGAACATCGACGGCGCGAAGAAGTTCCTGACGTTCATGATGCAGCCGGCCCAGCTCGACGGGCTCGCCAAGGCGTCCGGGTACTACTCCCCGCGCACCGACGCGAAGTCCGAGCTCGCCGACCCGAACGCACCGAAGTTCGCCGCCGCCCTGCAGTACGCCGTACCGGGCGAACCGAACCCGGCGGCGCGGCAGATCATGTCGTTCCTGAGCACCGACATCCAGGCCGTCCTGACCGGCAAGAAGCAGCCCCAGGAAGCCCTCGACGACGCCGCCAAACAAGCCAACGACCTCCTCTCGAGACAACGTTGACCGACACGAACTCGGAGGCAGGCCGGGCGGGGCCTGCCTCCATCCCCCGCTCGTCTCGCGGCGGGCTCCGGCGGCCGTGGGTCGGGTTGGTGTTCGTTGCGCCGATGCTGGTGTTGTTCCTGCTGTTCCGGTTCCTGCCGGTGATCGGCGCGCTCCTGCTCTCGCTGACCGACTACCGGATCAGCGGCAAGTGGGACTTCATCGCCCTCGACAACTACAAGCGCCTGTTCACCGACGGCATGTTCGGCGACGCGCTCGTCGTCACGCTGACGTACACGGTGATCTTCGTACCGCTCACCGTCCTGCTCTCGCTCGGCACCGCCGTACTGCTGCACCGCGTCGTCTGGAACCGCGGCTTCTTCCGCGGCGTCTTCTTCCTCCCGTACGTGACGAGCATCGTCCTCGCCGCCGTCATCTGGAAGTGGATCTACGACGTCCAGGACGGCCTGCTGAACTCGATCCTCGGCATCGTCCACATCGGCCCGATCGACTTCCTCAGCCAATCCAGCACGGTGCTCCCGTCGATCGCCGTCACGTCCGCCTGGAAGGGCTTCGGCTACTCGATGCTGATCCTGCTCGCGGGCCTCCAGGCAGTCCCGAAGTCGTACCTGGAAGCAGCGATGATCGACGGCGCGAGCACCTGGCAACGGTTCCGGTACGTGACCCTGCCGCAGCTCCGCCCGGTCCTCTTCTTCGTCCTGGTGATCGAGACGATCGGCGCGTTCCAGGTCTTCGACGCGATGTACGTGATGACCGGCGGCGGCCCCGTGCACGCCAGCTACTCGATCGTGTACTTCCTGTACGACAGCGGTTTCAAGTACTTCGACTTCGGCTACGCCAGCGCGATCGGTCTGGTGCTGTTCCTGATCGTGCTGATCGTCTCGCTCGTACAGCGCCGGCTCGTCGGGAGGGACGACTAGATGACGCAAGTACTCGACGCCCGCCCGGTGGTCGACACTCCCGTCACGGGCCGCCGTACGACCGCCCGGCTGACGCTGCCGACGCTGCTGACCCTGACCGCGATCGTGACCATCGTGCCGTTCGCGGCGATGGTGCTGGTCGCGTTCGCACCACCGAGCGGGCAGACGTTCCCGGGTGCGCTGAACCCCGCGCACTTCACGCTGCAGAACTTCCGGGACGTGCTGTCCAGCTCGGACATCCCCCGCTGGACGGTGAACTCACTGCTGTACTCGCTGGTGTCGGTGGCGTGCGTACTGCTGTTCGCCTCGATGGCCGGGTACGCCTTCGCGAAGAAGAAGTTCCCCGGCCGGGAGATCATGTTCTGGGCGTTCCTGGCCACGCTGATGGTGCCGTTCCAGGCGACGCTGATCCCGTCGTACATCCTGGTCGCGAAACTGGGCTGGGTGGACAGCTACTGGGGCCTGATCGTGCCCACGCTGGCGAACTCGCAGGCGGTCTTCCTGATGCGCCAGTTCATCATGCAACTCCCCGACGAACTCTTCGAAGCCGCCGAAATCGACGGCGCCGCCGAGTGGCGCATCTTCACGATGATCGTGCTGCCACTCATCCGCCCGGTCCTCGCAACCCTCGGCATCTTCGTCTTCCTCTGGCACTGGAACGACTTCCTCTGGCCGCTCGTCATCGGCCAGTCCGGCAAGATGCAAACCCTCACCGTCGGCCTCGCCACCCTCCAAGGCCAAGCAGTCCCCATCAACCAGGTAATGGCCGGCGCCACCATCACGGTAGTCCCCAGCCTCCTCGTCTTCGGCCTCCTCCAACGCTACCTAACCGACAGCATCGCCATGTCCGGCCTGAAGGCGTAACAGCCCCACTCGCCACGTCCACGCCCCTCACACCACACCCCCGCGCCGCCACCTCGCCCGTCACCACGTCCGCCCTCGCGTAGTACGCCGGCTGAGCAGTCACCCGCGGGCGGCAGCCCGCAACTCGCCGGCGGCAGCCGGCAATAGACCGGGCGCCAGCCCCGCGGCGGGTGGGAGCGCGCGGAGCGGACGCGCCTGAGGAGCACCGCGACGAAGCTAGTGACCGCGGAGCACGCGTGGGGGACTACTACAGGAGGTTGCCGAAGTTTTCGATGGATTTGAGGGTGTCGGCTTGGGTCATGCCGGGGGGCTGGATGCGGAGGATGATGCCGTCGGCGCCCATTTCGGTGTAGTGGGCGAGGCGGTCGGCGCATTCGGACTTGGAGCCGATGAGGCTGCGGGCGGTGATGTCGTCCCAGCCTTGGGTGTAGCGGGCCGCGTCGGTCGACGTGCGCTTCCAGCCGGTGTAGGCGTCGTACAGGTCCCGCAGGGGCTCCTCGAGGGCTGTGCGGGCCTGCTGGGAGGTGTCGGCGCAGTAGCCTTCGCGGCAGAGGATCACCTCGTGGCCGAGGGACGTAGGGCCCTGGGGATACGACCGGTATTCGGCGATCTTCTCCGGCAGGTCGGCGTCGAGTTCGTTGAAGGATGTCGTCCACCCGTCGCACATCCGCGCCGTCCGTTCCAGTACGGCGGACACTCGCCCGCCGTTCCAGATCCGCGGCCGCGGTGACTGCACCGGCCGGGGCGACAGGTACGCCTCGGCGATCGACGTGAACTTCCCGTCGTACGTGACCTCGGAAGACGTCCACAGCCGGGTCAGGATCTCCAGCCCTTCCTCGAACCGCGCGACCCGCTCCGCCTGCCGTACGCCGTACAGCGCGAACTCCTCCGGCCGGTACCCGAGCACGAACCCCGCCGTCAGCCGGCCGCCCGACAGTACGTCGATGTGCGCCAGCGTCTCGGCCAGCACGACCGGGTCGTACAGCGGCGCTACGATGCCCGCCGTCGCGATCCCGATCCGCGAGGTGTGGGCGGCCAGCCAGGTCATCGACGTGAGGATCTCGTGGTATCCGGGCCGGTGCAGGTGCCGTTCGCCGAGCACCACCCATTCGAACCCGGCCTCCTCGGCGAGCTTCGCCTGCTCGACGGCGTCGGCCAACCGGGGCCGCTCGTCCGGGGTGCCGTAGAGGTTCAGATACAGACCCAGCCGCATCAGGGGTGCCACCTTCCGCCGTTGACAGGGAGCGCTTAGGGTATTTACGGTCTTGACCGTAAATGCTTTCCGCCCAGAACGCTAGGAGCCGGTTATGAGTCTTGCAGGAGAGCCGGCCGAAACCGCACCCATCAGTGCGATCAAGACCCGGGTGGTGAGCGCCCGCTACCGGCGCCCGTTCCAGATCAGCAGCGGGGTCAGCAACGAGCTGATCAGCCTGGTCGTCGAGGTGCACACCGCGGACGGCGCGGTCGGGATCGGCGAGACGTCCCCGATGACGGCGTACACCGGTGAGACGCTGGCCGGGGTCCAGGCCGCGATCGAGGAGCACCTGGCGCCGGCGCTGGTCGGCCGCGACCCGCTCGACCGGGCCGGCGCGCACGTCGTGATGGACGGCGTACTGCGCGGCCAGCAGGTCGCCAAGTCCGGCCTCGACATCGCGCTGTTCGACCTCGCCGGCCGGCTGAGCGGCTGGCCCGTGCACGCCCTGCTCGGCGGCAGCGTCCGGGACCGCGTGCAGACCACCTGGGTGGTCGGCCTCGGCACGCTCGACGAGATGGCCGCCGAGGCCGCGGAGTACGCCGGCCGCGGGTTCCGGCACCTGAAGGTCAAGGGCGGCCACGACCCGGCGAAGGACCTCGAGCTGATCCGCGCGGTCCGGGCCGCGATCCCCGCCGACGCCGAGCTCTGCCTGGACGCCAACGAGGGGTACGACGCGACCACCGCGCTCCCGTACCTCGCGAAGATGAGCGCCGCCGGCCTCACGCTCCTCGAGCAGCCGCTCCCCCGCTGGGACCTCGCCGGGCTGGTCCGGCTCCGCGACCGCCTCGACGTCCGGGTGATGGTCGACGAGAGCATGCACTCGCTGCACGACGCGCTGGAGATCGCCCGCCGCGGCGCTGCCGACGTACTGAACATCAAGATCCTGAAGGTCGGCGGCCTGCACCGCGCGCTGCAGATCGCCGCGGTCGCCGAGGCGGCCGGGCTCGCGGTGAAGGTAGGCTCGATGCCGGAGCTGGGCGTCGCCACGCTGGCCGCCGTCCACCTGGCCGCCGCCGTGCCGGGCGCCACCGTCGCGGCCGACCTGGTGGGGCCGCTGATGGTCGACGAGGACCCGCTGGCCCCGACCGTGTTCGCCGACTGCGACGGCTGGATCGACGTACCCAAGCGCCCCGGTCTCGGCCACGACGTGTGAGAGGTCATCTGATGCATCCGCTCGTAGAACGGCTCCGCGGCACCCTCCTCCCCGCGGTCGTCACGCCGATGGACACCGACGGGGTCGTCGCGTACGACGCCTTGTCCGCGTACGCCGTGACGCTGACGAGGCACGCGGTCGGCGGGGTCGCGGTCTGGGCGCACACCGGCCGCGGGCTGTACCTGTCGCCCGGCGACCGGGTCAAGGTACTGGAGACGTGGCGGGCCGCTACCGACGTACCGATCGTGGCGGGGGTCGGCGTACCGAAGTCGGCCGAGGCGCACTCCCTGCAGGAGGCGGCGGACGCGACCGTGGAGATGGCGCGGGCCGCGGCGGCGGGCGGGGCCGACGCGGTGATGGTGTATCCGCTGGCCGGGTTCAACGAGGTGCCGGACGGGCACGCGCAGGCAGTCGCGCTGCACGAGCGGGTGGCGGCGGAGAGCGGGCTGCCGCTGGTCGGGTTCTACCTGCACGGCGAGGCCGGCGGGTACCCGTACTCACCGGACCTGATCCGGGACCTGCTGTCGCTGGACGCGATGCTCGGCGTGAAGACCGCGACGCTGGACCGGGCGATCGGCTGCCAGGACGCGATCTGGGCCGGCCGCGGCACCGGGAAGCTGCTGATCACCGGCGAGGACCGGATGTACGGCCCCTCGTTCATGTGGGGCGCCGACACCGCGCTGGTCGGGATCGCGTCCGCGCAGGTCGAGCTTTCGGCCGCCGTACTGCGGGCCTGGACCGACGGCAAGCACGCGGAGTTCCTGGCCGCGTCGGACCGGCTGGACCGGTTCGCGGCGGCGACGTTCTACGCGCCGATCGAGGGGTACGTGCAGCGGATGCTCTGGGCGGCCGAGTGGGAGGGGCTGGTACCGGCCGCGGCCGCGCACGATCCGTACGGGCCGGCGCTCCCGCCGGGCGAGCGTGAACTGGTGATCCGCTGCCTGCAGGAGTTGCAGGGGCAGTGAGGTGGCGCGCTCCCTCCTTCGCTCCACCACACCCGTCCTCGCGCGACAATTGTGGTATTGACCGAAACTAGGAGAGGTCCGGCCGAACGTCAAGATCTCGGACCTCGCTGCGCTATTCTGCGACCAGAGCGGTACTTGAGGGCCAGGCCAGAAGTCGTGGGAGGCTGCCGTGGGGATCAGTGTCGGGGTCGTCGGGCCTGAGGATCTGGTCCAGCGGGTGACGGCGGTCGGCGCGCCGAGCGGTACGACGCTCGTCCCGCTGGCGTACCGGCACGAGACCGAGGCGGTCGACCTGGTCCGGCAGGCGCACGGCGACGTCGACGCGTTCCTGTTCACCGGGGTCGTCCCGTACACGATCGCCACCGCGGCCGGCGCGGTCGACCGGCCGGCGATGTACGTCTCGTACGACGGCGCGACGCTGCTCCGGGCACTGGTCGAACTGCTCCGGCTCGGGCACAACGTCACGCAGTTCTCGATCGACACGCTCCGGCGTTCCGAAGTACTGGAGACGCTGATCGAGGCGAAGCTGCCGACGGACCGGATCCACGTGCTGCCGTACCGGCCCGGGCTGACCTCGGACGACATCGTCGAGTTCCACCGGAACGCGCGGGCCAAGCACGACACGAAGGTCGCGATCAGCTGCCTCGGGTCGGCGTTCCACCTGATCGAGAACGAGATGCCCTCGGTCCGGCTCGCCCCGTCGCGGTACTCGATCCGCTCGACGCTGCAGGCGCTCGTACTGACGACCACCGGGCAGCACGTCGGCGACGCGCAGGTCGCGCTCGGGGTCATCGACCTCCCGGAGCCGGACGACGCGCTCGCCGCCGACCTGATCACGCTCGGCGGCAGCCTCGCCGCCCTCCCCGACGGCCGGCACCTCGTCGTCACCACCCGCGGCCTGCTCGAGCAGGCGACCGAACAGTTCTCCCGGATGCCGCTGCTGGATCACCTGGCCGCGCGGCACAGCACGGCGTACGTCGGGTTCGGCATCGGCCGCACCGCCGCCGAGGCCGAGGCCCTGGCCCGCCGCGCCGTCGGCCGCGCCGCGTCGATCGGCACCGTCGCGGGCGTCGTGTCGATGTCCGACGACGTCGAGATCGTCATCGAACCCACCGGCGACCAGCCCGCCACCGTCCGCGGCACCGAAAGCCTCCCGCTGCTGGCCCGCCGCGTCGGCCTCAACACCCAAACCCTCGCCCGCATGCGAGAACTGACCGCCACCCTCCCCGACGGCCTCACCACCCAAGACGTCGCCGACCACCTGGCCGTCCAGCTCCGCACCGCCCGCCGAGTCCTCAAACGCCTCGAACGCGCCGGCCTGGCCGCCCCCACCGGCACCCAACAACACGGCCGCACCGGCCGCCCACCCACCGTCTACCTGATCCGCCTGTAACTACGCTCGGCGGAAACAAATGTGCGCCCAGCGCCTAAAACATTCCGCAAATCAGGGGAAACCGCCGACGATCGGCAGCAGCGTGAGGAGGCGCCGACGTCCACCAGCGCGCGGTGGAGCCTCTCGGCGTGCGCGTACGGGACCGTCTCGTCGGCGGTCCCGTGCACGATGAGGAACGGCGGCGCGTCGGCCGCGACGTGTGCGATCGGGCCGACCGCGCGGAGCTGGCCGCGGTGCGTGGTGACGTCGCCTCCGACCAATGCGGTGAAGAGCGGTCGACGCGGACGTCGCCTCCGGGATGAAGGAGGTCGGTCGATGTCGTCCTGGGTGGCGTAGCAGATATCCGTGAGCTGGGTCGGCATCGGGTCCGTCGCCACCTCGGGCGAGGAGCCGAACGTCGCACGTCCGTGCTGCGGCGGTCCAGAGCTACGGGGTGATGACGGTGACGCCGGCGGGGGTGCCGGTGGTGAGGGCTGCGAGGGCGGAGGGGGTTTCTTCGAGGGTGATGGTGCGGGTGATGAGTTGGCGGGGGTTCAGGTTGCCGGTGGCAACTAGGTTGAGCATTTCGGGGTAGGCGTGGGCGGGCATGCCGTGGCTGCCGAGCCAGGAGAGTTCCTGGCCGATCAGGCGGGCCACGTCGAGGTTCACGCCGGCGGGGAGGAGGCCGATCTGGACGTGGCGGCCTCGGGGGCGGAGGGACTGCAGGGCTTGCTGGACGATGTCGCTGGAACCCAGCGCGTCGATGGTGACGTGCGGGCGGCCGAGTTCGCGGAGTTGGGCGACGACGGTGGTCGGCCCGGCGGCGGGCGCCGCGGGTTCTGCAGGGGGTTGGAGAGTGTGGGTGGCGCCGTACGTGCGGGCCAGGGCCAGCGCGTCGGGGTTGGTGTCGATCGCGGTGACCTCGGCGCCCAGGGCGGCGGCGATCATGACCGCGGACAGGCCCACACCGCCGCACCCGAACACGGCTACGTGTTCGCCGGCGGTTACCTGAGCCACCTGATGGACGGCGCGGAACGACGTCGCGAACCGGCAGCCGAGGCCCGCGGCGGTGGCGAAGTCCATGTCGTCGGGGAGCCGGACCAGGTTCACCTCGGCGTACGGCACGGCGACGTACTCGGCGAACGACCCCCAGTAGTTGAACCCCGGCTGCAGCTGATTCGGACACACCTGCTGGTTGCCCTCGAGGCACTGCTCACACGTCCCGCACGCACAGATGAACGGCGTAGTCACCCGATCCCCGACCGCCCACCCGGACACCCCGGCCCCGACCGCCGCGATCGTCCCCGCCAGCTCATGCCCAGGCACATGCGGCAACACAATGTCCGAGTCGTGCCCCATCCACCCATGCCAGTCACTCCGGCACAACCCGGTCGCCTCAACCTTCAAGACGACCGAGCCCGCCTCGACCGGAGGCTCCGGCACCTCCCGAACCTCAGGCAGTACGCCGTACTCCGACACCACAACCGCTCGCATGCGAGCAGACTAATTCAGCAACCGCCCGCGACCGCCGGGATGATGGAGACCTGGCCGCCGTCCTTGATCGCGGTCTGCAGACCCTCGGCGAACCGTACGTCGTCATCGTCGACATACACGTTCACGAAGCGGCGCAGCTCGCCGGACTCGTCGAGGACGCGGCCCTTGATGCCGGGGTACGACGTGTCGAGCGAGTCGAGCACCTCGGTCAGTGTGCCGCCCTCGGCGGAGACCTCGGAGGCGCCCTGGGTGTAGGGCCGCAGGATGGTCGGGACGCGCACACTCACACTCACTGCAGGCCTGCCTTCACGAAGGCGTCGTACGACGCGGGAATGGTCACCTTGGGGCCGACCCGGTCGGCCACGGCGTCAAGCGTCTTCAGCCCGTCGCCGGAGTTGATGATCACCGTCTCGGCCTCGGGGTCGAGCTGGCCGGTGGCGATCAGCTTCTTCAGCGTTGCGACCGTCACCCCGCCCGCGGTCTCGGCGAAGATGCCCTCGGTCCGGGCCAGCAGCTGGATGCCCTCGACGACCTCTTCGTCGCTGACGTCCTCGATCGCGCCGCCGGTACGGCGGGCCACGTCCAGCACGTACGGACCGTCCGCCGGGTTCCCGATCGCCAGCGACTTCGCGATGGTGTCCGGCTTCACCGGCTTCACCACGTCGTGGCCGTCGCGGAACGCCTGCGCCACCGGGGAGCACCCGGTCGCCTGCGCGCCGTACACCTTGTAGTCCGTGGCGTCGACCAGCCCGAGCTTGCCGAGCTCGGTGAAGCCCTTGTCGATCTTGGTCAGCTGGGAGCCGGACGCGACCGGGATCACGATCTGCTGCGGCAGCCGCCAGCCGAGCTGCTCGGCGATCTCGAAGGCGAGCGTCTTGGAGCCTTCGGAGTAGTACGGGCGGACGTTGACGTTGACGAACGCCCAGCCCTCCTCCTCGCCGGCGATCTCGGAGGCGAGCTTGTTCACGTCGTCGTAGTTGCCGTCGACGGCGACCAGCGTGCCGCCGTACACGGCGGTGGTGATGATCTTGGGCCGCTCGAGGTCCTTCGGGATGAAGACCACGGAGCGGATGCCGGCCCGGGCGGCGGCCGCGGCGACGGCGTTCGCGAGGTTGCCGGTGGAGGGGCAGGCGAAGACCTTCATGCCGAGCTCACGGGTCGCGCTCAGGGCGCTGGCCACGACGCGGTCCTTGAAGGAGTGCGTCGGGTTGCCGGAGTCGTCCTTCACCCACAGCTTGCGCAGGCCGAGCTCGCGGGCCAGGTTCTGCGCGTCGACGAGCCGGGTGTAGCCGGGCTCGGTGTTCGGGAAGCTCGCCACGTCGACGGGGACGGGGAGCAGCGGCTGGTAGCGCCAGATATTCTTCGGGCCGGCCTCGATCTGCTCGCGGGTGATGGTCGGGTACTCGTACCCGACCTCCAGCGGACCGAAGCACTCCATACAGGCGTAGAACGGGCCCAGCGGGGACTTCGCGCCGCAGGCGCGACAGCTGAGGTGCGTACCGTTGCCAAAGGCACCTTCACGGAGGGTGTGGGTACCGGCGGCGGTCAGGCTCATGAGTGAGGTTTCCCCTCTCATCTTCCCCGGAACCGGATCTCGGCACGGGACGGATTTGGCACCGTTCCCTCGCGATCGCTCCCGGACGGGGGCTCCACGGGGAGGGTTGCCGGGACGTCAACGGGCCGTTTCCCTCAGTCCCTCTGGATGAGCTCCCCCGAGATTACCCAATCGGGTCCATATTGTGTCTTGTGATCCCACCATTCGAGACGCGCGATCTCACCCCGGACCGGACCTGCAGGCCATCACAATTCCCCCGCCGAGCGACCACCGAGCGGGGCGCGGCGCCTCCCGCGCCGATTGTGATGGCCTGGGCGAACGTGAACCACCCACCAACCGTCCGCCGAGGACGGGAGGCGAGGCAGGAGGTGGCCTGAGAGGCGCGCCCGGAGGCGAGGTGGGAGGCGAGGTGGGAGGCGCGGCGGAACGCGCGGCGAGAGGCGCGGCCGGGAGGCGCGCGGCGGGAGGCGCGGGCGGGAGGCGCGCGGCGGGAGGCGCGGCGGTAGGTCAACGAGTCCTGCAGCCGGGCCGCGACCGCCGCGAGGACGGACTTGCCGGCGTCGCTCGGGCCGCACACCGACGCGCAGCGGAACGGGTCGGCGCGGGGGGACGGCGGCTGGGCGGTCTGGTTAGCGCCGGTGGGTTGCGCCAGGGATGGATGGGGAGGGACTTACGGGGGCCGAAGCGGAGATGGCGGGGCCGGCGAGTGGGGGTGGCGAGTGGGGTGGCCCTTAGCGCCGGTGGATTGCGTCAGGGGTGGGTCGGGAGGGACTTGCGGGCCCGAAGCCGAGGTTGGCGGAGGCCGGCGGGTGGGGTGGCAGGTGGGGTGGGTCGGTTAGAGACGGTGGGTTGCGCCGGGGGTGTGGGTGGGGAGGGACTTGCGGGGGCCGAAGCGGGGGTGACCTAGGCCGGCGAGTTCGAGGAGGCGTTGGACGCGGAAGCGGTGGCCGCGGTACGGCTCGATGAGTTCGGCGCAGCCGTCGTCGTCCAGTTCCTCGCCGATCAGCGCGTACGAGACGTTCCGGGACACGTGGTAGTCCGCGAACGAGAACGCGTCCGCGTCGCCGTGCGCCCGCTGCCGTACTTCGGCCGCCGTCCACACGCCCACCCCCGGCAGCGACCGCAGCCGCCGCTCGACCTCGGCCCCGTCGGTCAGCTCGAGTGTGCGCTCCAGCGCCGACGCCCGCGACGCCGCGGTCAGCACCACCCGCGACCGCCGGCCCTCGACGCCTGCCCGCAGGTACTGCCACGACGGGATCAGCCGCCACTCCTCCGGCGACGGCGGCACCATCAGCACCCGGTTGCCCTGCTCGCGAGGCCCCGGCGCGGGCTCGCCGTACTCACGCAGCAGCAACCGCCACGCGCGGAACGCCTCCTTGCCGGTCACCACCTGCTCGATCCCGGCCGCCGCCATCGCCTCGAACACCGCCCGCGACCGCGGCACCCGGACGTGCGGGAACCGCCGCGCCGCGTCCACCAGCGCCCGGTGCTCCGGCAGCGGCTCGAACCCGTCCCAGCTGTCCCGCTCCCCCAGCAGCTCCGGTACGCCGTCCAGCGCCCACGCCGCCCCCGGTCCCCACGCCTCCGCCTCGACGGTCCCGGCGTACGGCGTCAACCGCAGTAGCACCGGCCCCTCCGGCGTCCGCGTCGCCCGCCACACCGTCCGCCGCCCCGGATCGAACACGTACGCCGGATCACCGGGCCCCTTCCGCAACCCACCGATCACCGAATGCGGATCCACCACCCGCCCCGGACGCCAGACCCGCACCACCGAACTCACCCACCAAGTCTTACCCACCCCACCGACAACTACCGCGCCGGTCTGGGCGCCGCCGCCAATCGCCCGCGCATCCACGGGTAAGGATCGACCAACGGCTCCCGGTTTGCCAACGCTGCTTGCACGATCAGCGTCAGGCGACCGCCCATTACGTAATGCCGCCCTTTGGTCTCTCCGACAGCCTGCAAGAGTTGGAGTTCTGTGAGCTTCGCCAAGTCACGCGATGCTGTCCGCTCTTCGATCCCGGCCCGACGCACATACGTGGAGCGGCGCATCCGGAACCCGAGGGAGGCATCGAACAGTTCGTTCGCTACCCGCTCCGGCAAGTCGAACTCGTCGATCACCTCGTCGAACAGCTGCCAGAGCTTCCCGGCTTCGCGATAGCGCCGCCGAACCGTCTGCGCCTGGATGTGATGCGCCCGCAGGTTGAACTTCACCCACAGCCCGGCCGACCGCTCCGGATGCCAGGCACCGGCGCCTGTCGCCGCGAGCACGGCGTAGTACTCCTCGGTGTTGCTGCCCAGCCACTCCTCGATGCTCGAGAACGCCGGCTCGCCGATACCGCCACAAGACAGCACGAGCGTCTGCAACGCCCGCGCCATCCGGCCGTTCCCGTCGCGGAACGGATGGATCATCACCAGGTTGAGGTGCGCCATCGCGGCCTGTACCAGCGGGTCCACGACATCGGCGGCCATCAGGCTGTCGGTCAACTCGGACACCAGACCCGGCACGTCCTCAGCAGGCGGCCCTTCGTACACGTTCTGGCCGCTGGCCTCGTCGTGGACGTAGACCACACCTTGCCGATAGCTGCCCGGGCTCTTCGACAGATCGTGACCGAGCATCATGAAGTGCATGCCGCGGACGGCGGACACGTCCAGCCGGAAGTCGGGATCCTTCGCCATCGCCAGGACGTAGCCGAGCGCCTGCCGGTAGCCACGGATCTCCGCGAACGTGCGGTCGTCGGCGCTCAACGCTTCCTCGTCGTCGAGAGCAGCGGCGGCGTCGTCGAGCTTGACGTCGTACCCCTCGATGCTGTTCGAGCCCTGGATCGCCCGGGCCAGCATGCTCCGCCTGAGTCCACCGACCCAGCGCCGCGGCACCCGGAGGACGTCGGTGAGCTCGGAGCGGTACGCGTGGATCTGCTCGAGGACCTGTTGGTCCTCGAGATCTGGTTCCGGCGTGCCGAAGATCGTCATCAGGCTCCGATGTCTCAATGTCTTGATTCTTAGGACATCGTATCTTCCGTGTCCTAAGAATTGCGACATCGGGACATCCGGCTCGATACTGAGCGACATGACCGCCTGGCAGTGGGTGAAGCTTGTCGGTAACTTCGTCAATCTGTCGACGCTGGCGGGGGCGGTGGTAGGGGTGGTTGGGCGGGCGCGGTTCAGTCGGGGGCCGCGGGGGTTGTTCTTTGCGAATGGGTATCGGCTGGGGTTCCCGGTGGCGGGGGCGTTCACGATCGGGAACGTGGTTCTGAGCAAGCACGACCGGTCGTACTTCGAGGACGCGGCGCTGGTCCGGCACGAGGAGCGGCACTCGTGGCAGTACTTCTGTCTGCTCGGGCTGCCGATGCTGCCGTTGTACGTCGTCGGCGTCGTCGTCTCGTTCTTGCTCACCGGCGACCCGGCGTCCCGGAACCCGTTCGAGCGGCTCGCGAACCTGAAGGACGGCGGGTACGTCGAGCGTCCGGTCCAGCCACTCGGGCGGACCGTGACGCAGGCGTTCAGCGGGCTGCGATCGCGTCCGAAAGGGCCGTGAGGACGGTCACCACGCCGCTCGGGTCGTCGACCACGATGTCCGCGGCGTCGATCAGCTCGGTCGCGTTCGAGGACCGGGTGGCGAGCAGTACGGCGGGGAGCCCGCCGGCACGCCGCGCCTGGATCGCGCGGTACGCGGCCAGGTCGCCCAGGTCGTCCCCGGCGTACAGGATCGACCGGGCGCCGGTGGACTCGAGCAGGCTGCCGATGGCGACACCCTTGTCGATCCCCGGCGGCCGCAGTTCGAGGACCAGGTTGCCGGGCTCCAGCCGCAGCTCGGTCTCCTCGGCGAGCGCGGTCAACGGCCCACGCAGTACGTCGAACGCCCCGGCGGGATCCTCCAGCCGGCGGGTGTGTACGGCGAGCGAGCTGTCCTTGTCCTCCACGAACGCGTCCGGTACGCCGGCGTCGCGGAGCAGCCCGGGCAACCGGTCGCGGGCCGTCGCCACGCCCGCGGGCACCGGTGCGCTGGTCACCTTGCCGGTGGCGGCGTCCCACCGCTCGAGGCCGTAGTGGCCGAGTACGACGAGGTGCCCGAGGCCGGGGTGGCCGCTGACGCCGGACAGTTCGGTGGCGACCAGGGCGGGCCGGCCGGTGACGATCGCGACCTGCTTCACGGACCGCGCCAGCCGGGCCAGCGCGTCCAGCGCGCCCTCGACCGGGCGGGAGCGGGCCGGGTCCTCGACCAGCGGCGACAGGACACCGTCGAAGTCGGTCGCGATCACCGCGGAGGCCGGGTCGGAGGCGATCGCCTCCCAGCCCTGGTGGCCGGCATCGGTCTTGATGACCGGAGCATTCATCCCGCCATCAACCCACGTAGTCCGAGGTCAGGATCACGGTCAGGCGGTCCTTCTTCATGTTGTCCAGCGCGCCCTTGGACCGGCCGATGCCGAGGTCGTGGGCGAGCTGGTTGGCGGCGGCGAGCATGCCCGGTGGGTAGTACACGGTGCTCTCGGCGACCTTGCCGTGCCAGTTGTCCGGCGAGCCGGAGACGGTCCAGCCCGCGGCGCGGGCGCGGTTCGCGACCGAGTCGGCGAGACCCTTGCGCGGGGTGTTGTTGTACACCTCGATCGCCGGCCGTTCCTCGGCCGGGATGGTCACCGGCTGGGTGGGTCGCGGCGGCTGGGTCGGCTGCGTCGTGGTCGTCTCAGGCGGCGCGGTGGTCGTCGGTGGCTCAGTCGTCTTCGGCGGTTCGGTCGTGGCCGGCGGCTGGGTTGTCTTCTCCGACGGGCGCGGGATGCTCGCCCCGACCGTCGACGGCCCGGTCGTCGGCTTCTTCTCCGGCGTACTCGCGGCGGCCGGCTTCTCGTCGGCCTTGCTGTCGTTGCCGCGGGTGCCGAACAGCACCAGCAGCCCGGCGACGATCGCGACCACGGCGGCGACCGCGACGAGCGACGAGAGCACCTGCCCCTGCTCGCCCCGACGGCGTGGGGCAGTAGGGCACGCCCTCAGGCGGCGGAACATGTGTCAGACCTCGATGCCCAGGCGGCGTGCGGAGCGGGCGCGCTGGCGGGCGGCGCGGAGGCGGCGTAGGCGCTTGACCAGCAGCGGGTCGTGCGCGAGGGCCTCGGGCCGGTCGATGAGCGCGTTCAGGACCTGGTAGTACCGGGTCGCGGACATCTGGAACTGGTCGCGGATCGCCTGCTCCTTGGCACCGGCGTACTTCCACCAGTGCCGCTCGAAGGCGAGGATCTGGCCGTCCCGCTCAGAAATCCCGGCGACGACCGGCGGCGCAGCTTCGGCGGGGCCGGGAGAGCTGGCGTTGGCGCTGTCCATCTGCTGCTGACTCCTGTGCGGTCGGTGATCGTCCGTCCGCCTGCCACTGTACGTGTTGAACAACAGCAATGTCATTCACCGACGACCGACACGAAGCGTGTCGCTGACGAGGCAGCCGGACCCGTTCAACTCTGGCAGGATCTTGAGCGTGAGCTCAACCCATTCCAGCGTGGCGCTGGTGGCGGAGCTGCAGGGGCGGATCGGGGATGTGGACCCTTCGGTCAACGCCATCTGCACGCCGAACCCCGCCGCGCTCACCGAGGCCGCCCGACTCGACACCGAACGTGACGAGGGGCGGGTCCGCGGCCCGCTGCACGGCGTACCGGTGCTGGTCAAGGACAACATCGACACCGCGGACCTGCCGACCACGGCCGGTTCGCTGGCGCTCGCCGAGCAGCCGCCCCCGCCGCAGGACGCACCCGTCGTACGCCGGTTGCGCGAGGCCGGTTGCGTGATCCTGGCCAAGACCAACCTGAGTGAATGGGCGAACTTCCGCGGCGCGGCGTCCTCGTCCGGCTGGAGCGCCTACGGCGGCCTGACCCGGAACCCGTACGCGTTGAACCGCTCCCCCGGCGGCTCCTCGTCCGGTTCGGGCGCGGCGCTCGCGGCGGGACTGGCGGAGTACGCGCTCGGCACCGAGACCAGCGGCTCGATCGTCTGCCCGGCCGCCCTGAACGGCGTGGTCGGCCTGAAGCCCACGGTCGGCCTGATCCCGCAGCAGGGCATCGTCCCGATCTCGCACTCGCAGGACACCGCCGGGCCGATGACCCGGACCGTCGAGCAGACCGCCGCGCTGCTGACGGTGATGGCCGGTGGTCAGCTCGACTACACCGAGGCCTGCCGCGGTACCGACCTCAGCGACGTGCGCATCGGCGTACCGCGGGGTCCGCTGTGGGGGTATTCGAAGGGCCTCGACGAGGTCACCGAGCGGGCGCTGGAGCTGCTCAGCCGGTGCGGGGCGACGCTGGTCGACCATCTGTCGTTGCCGACGCCGGGCGGTGACGAGGACCAGCTGCACATCCTCGCGCACGAGCTGAAGGGCGACCTGGCGGCGTACCTCGCCACCCGCGCTCCTGGCGGCCCGCGCGACCTGGACGACCTGATCGCGTTCAACAACAAGCACGCCGACCAGGAACTGCAGTGGTTCGGGCAGGAGCTGTTCGAGCGTGCCGCCGGGACGGACGGGCTCGACTCCCCGGTGTACGTCGCCGCCCGGCTGACCGCGCTGCGGGCCGGGCGGGACGGGATCGACAACCTGCTCCGCGACAACCAGCTCGACGCGCTGGTGAGTCCGTCGTACCAGCCGGCCTGGACGATCGACCTGGTGAACGGCGACCACGTGATGGGCAGTTCGTCGTCGCACGCCGCGCTGGCCGGCTACCCGCTGCTGTCCGTGCCGTCCGGGATGGTGTCCGGGCTGCCGGTCGGACTGACGATCAGCGGTACGGCGCGGAGTGAGTTCACGCTCATTCGCTTGGCGCACGCCTTCGAAACCGCGAGAATCGCAGCAGACGGACCGTTCCCGACCCCGGAGTTCAGACAGTGGGTATAGATCGCGTCAGGTGGGGAATCGTTGCGACCGGCAACATTTCGACCCAGTTCACGCAGGACCTGGGGCTGCTGCCGGACGACGCGGCCGTCACCGCGGTCGCGTCCCGTTCGCAGCAGAGCGCGGACAAGTTCGCCGCCGAGTTCGGCATCCCGCACGCGTACGACGACTACCGCCGGCTGATCGACTCCGGCGAGGTCGACGTGATCTACATCGGTACGCCGCACCCGCAGCACTACCCGATCGCCCGGACCGCCCTGCAGGCCGGCATCGCCGTACTGTGCGAAAAGCCTGTCACGCTCACCGCCGAGCAGGCGCGGGACCTGGTCGCGGTCGCCCACGAGCACGACACCTTGTTCGCCGAGGCGATGTGGATGCGCACCGATCCGGTGATTCAAGCGCTGTTCAAGGATCTCGCGAGCGGCGTGATCGGTGAACCCCAGCAGGTGACCGCGGACTTCGCGTTCCACAAAGCTTCATTGCCGGTTCGCCTGCTCGACCCCGCGCTCGGGGGAGGCTCGCTGATGGACGGCGGCATCTACCCGATGACCTTCGCGCACATGGCGTTGGGCCGCCCGGCGGAGGTGAAGGCAGTCGGCTCGCTCAACGACGACGGCGTCGACCTGAACGTCGCGATGGCCTGGCGGTACGACTCCGGCGCGGTCGCCGCCCTCACCTGCGGGCTACGGTCGCAGAACCCGTGGGTCGCGGCGATCAGCGGCCCGGAAGGGAACCTGCAACTGCCGCACCGGTTCCACCACCCCGAGTACTACGTGCGTACGACCGCTTCCGGAGCGGAGCGGATCGACGTACCCACGCATGGCCGTGGGTACCACTACGAAGCGAGCGCAGTGATCGCAGCGCTGCGCGCCGGACTGGTCGAGGTACCGGTCCTGCCCCATGCCGCCACCCTCGAGATTCTCGACCTGCTCGACGAGACCCGGAGCCAGATCGGGGTCCGCTACCCCGGTGACGACGACGACCTGAGTGGATGACGCTGAAGATGCCGAACGGTAGGAGTTCCTTCGTTGTGGTGGCCAACCGGCTGCCGGTCGACCGGATCGAGATGCCCGACGGCAGTACGGCGTGGCGGCGCAGCCCCGGCGGGCTGGTGACCGCGCTGGCACCGGTGATGCAGAACCACCACGGCGCCTGGATCGGCTGGACCGGCAGCGCCGACGAGAAGCTCGACCCGTTCGACAACGACGGCATGCACCTGGTCCCGGTGATGCTGAGCGCCGAGGACGTCCAGCTGTACTACGAGGGCTTCTCCAACGCGACGCTCTGGCCGCTGTACCACGACGTGATCGTGGCGCCGGAGTTCCACCGCGAGTGGTGGGAGTCGTACGTCGCGGTGAACCGCCGGTTCGCCGAGGCCGCCGCGGAGGCCGCCGACGACAACGCCGACGTCTGGGTGCACGACTACCAGCTGCAGCTGGTCCCGGCGATGCTCCGGCGGCTGCGGCCCGACGTACGGATCGGGTTCTTCCTGCACATCCCGTTCCCGCCGACCGAGCTGTTCGCGCAGATGCCGTGGCGGCGGCAGATCCTGGACGGGCTGATGGGCGCCGACCTGGTCGGGTTCCAGCGTCCCGGCGCGGCGTCGAACTTCGCCCGGCTGGCCCGGAACCGGATGGGCCTGCGGACCCGCGGCGACCGGATCCACCTGCCGGACGACCGGATCGTGCGGGCGAAGGCGTTCCCGATCTCGATCGACGTGAACGAGCTGGAGAGCCTGGCCCGGCAGCCGGAGACCACCGCCCGGGCGGCCGAGATGCGCCAGGAGGTCGGCAACCCGGAGCACATCCTGCTCGGGGTCGACCGGCTCGACTACACCAAGGGCATCCGGCAGCGGCTGCGGGCGTTCGGCGAGCTGCTCGACGAGAAGCGCGTCTCGGTCGACGACGCGGTCTTCATCCAGGTCGCGACGCCGTCCCGGGAGCGGGTCGAGCAGTACCGGGTGCTGCGCGACGAGATCGAGCTGCTGGTCGGCCGGATCAACGGCGAGCACGGCCGGATCGGTACGCCGGCGATCAACTACCTGCACACGACGTACTCGCGGACCGAGATGGCCGCGCTGCTCCGGGCCGCCGACGTCGCGGTGGTGACGCCGCTGCGGGACGGCATGAACCTGGTCGCGAAGGAATACGTATCCACCCGGTACGACGACACCGGCGCGCTCGTACTGAGCGAGTTCGCGGGCGCGGCGGACGAGTTCCGGCAAGCTTTCCTGGTGAACCCGCACGACATCAACGGGATGAAGGACACCATCGTCGACGCGATGAACACCGACGAACGACAGCTCGGCCGCCGGATGAAGGCCATGCGCAAGCACCTCGCCGCGCATGACGTGAACGTCTGGGCCCAAACCTTCCTGAAGGCACTGCATGACGAAGACTGACGGGCGGATCCTCGCTCTGGACCTTGGTACGTCGTCCGCGCGAGCGCTCGTGCTGGACGAGTCCGACGCGTCCCCGATCCCCGGCGCACTGGCCCGGCACAAGATCTCCCCGACGTACGGGCACGACGGCTCCGCGACGCTCGACCTGCACGAGTACGTCGAGGGGCTGCTCGGCTGCCTGGACGAGCTCCAGCAGAACGGGCACCTGGACGGCATCGGGTCGTTGGTGCTGTCCACGCAGTGGCACTCGATCGTTGCTCTCGACAACAAGGGGGCGGCGCGCACCCCGGTGATCACCTGGGCCGACACGCGCTCGGTGGACCTCGACCTCGGGACGTCGTTCGACGAGCAGGCGTTCCACGCCCGCACCGGGACCTGGCTGCACCGGCTGTACTGGACGCGCCGGATCCCGTGGCTGCTCGCCTCCGACTCGCCCGCCGCCTTCGCCGGCCTGCCCGACCTGGTGCTCGAGCGGCTGACCGGCGAGCGGGTCACCTCGGTGTCGGTCGCGTCCGGGACCGGGACGCTGGACCTCGCGACCGGCGCGTACGACGACGAGGCGCTGGCCGTCGCCGGCGTGACCGCGGACCGGCTGCCGACGATCGTTCCGACCGGCTGGACCGGGCGGCTGTCCAAGGAGTACGAACGCCGCTGGCCCGGGCTCGTCGGCGTACCAGTGCATCCGCCGACCGGCGACGGCGCGGCGTCCAACGTCGGCACCGGCGGGTACGACGCGGGAACGGCCGCGGTGACGGTCGGTACGTCGGCCGCCGTACGGGTCGTGCACCCGATCGAGAACGCGCCCGAGCTGCCGTGGGAGCTGTGGCGGTACCGCGTCGACGACAAGCGCGCCGTGACCGGTATGGCATTCTCCGCGGCCGGAAACCTGCACGCCTGGCTGACCGGCGTACTGCGGCTGGAATCCGACGAACCGCTCGGCGTCGAGATCGGCGGCACGCACGCGATCGCGATCCCGTTCATGGCCGGCACCCGCCCGCCCGCGAACGTGCCGGGCGGCTCCGGGGTGTACTTCGGGCTGTCCTTCGACGACAGCTCCGCCGACCTGCTCGCGGCCGCCCTGCAAGGCGCCTCGCTCGAGATCGACCGCGGCCTCCGCCAGCTCGACGCCCTCTTCGAGCGCCCCCTCGACGTGGTCCTCGGTGGCGGCGGCATCGACGCCTCCGAGTGGTGGCGCCGCTGCCTGACCGCAACCTTCGCCCGCCCCACCACCGTCTGCGCCGAACCCGAAGTCGGCGCCCGCGGCGCCGCCGCCGTCGCCCTCGGCCTCTCCCCCGAACCAGGCGGCGACCACCTGACCCCCGTCGCGGAGGACGTCGCGCGGGTCGACGAGCTGCGCGCCCGGTACGACGTACTCCGAGAGTTGGCTGTGCAGGCGTCGGCGATCTAGTACTGCAGGATCAGGGGGTGATGACGAGCGTCTGAGTCGCCTTGTTCAGCACGAGACCGAGCGTCTTGCTGTCGGCGGGTCGGCCCGCGACGGTGATCTCGGCGTCGGTCAGGGTCCGGCCGTTCTGAGCGACGTACCGCGTGGCCACCCAGCGGGTCACGCTGCCGCTGCGGTACGTGTAGACGATCGTGCTGACGGTGAGCCGGCCCTGGCCGGCGGTGGACGGCATGCCGACGGTCGACGTACCGACGATGTGCAGCCCGCGGGTGCCCTTGAGCGCGGCGATCTTCTGCTTCAGCGCGTTCTGCGGCGTCTGCGGGCCCCACCAGGTGTTGAACCGGATCATCCGGCTGTTCGCGGTGTCGTCGAAGCGGGTCTCGTGCGCGGCGACGTGCACCTCGCGCCAGGTCTTCGGCAGTACGGCGTTCGACAGGTAGCCGTGCGGGTACTTGCGCTCGAAGTACCGCTTCACGAACGTCACCGACGTACTGCTCTGGGCCGCCGTCAACTGGACCGGCTGCCGGGTCTCGGCCGCGCTGCTCGGCTGTGCCGTCCCCAGCAGCACAGCCCCCGTCGCCGCCAGCGCCGCCACCCCTGCCATCACGCCGTACCGCTTCATGTGCGTTCCCCTCGTCAGGCGCTCCCCCGTCGGCAGCGCACCCGTTGAGACACCGCAACAGCACAGAAAGTTGCCGACGTGATTGCGGCCACTGACAACAAGTCGGGTACGACGGATCATTGCCGCTCATGTGGCGCGAACTGATGAAGTCGAAGGTCCACCGGGCGACCGTGACGCAGGCGGACCTGGACTACGTCGGGTCGTGCACGCTGGACGCGGACCTGATGGACGCGGCGGACCTGCTGCCGGGTGAGAAGGTCGACATCGTCGACATCACCAACGGCAACCGGCTGTCGACGTACCTGATCGAGGGCCCGCGCGGGTCCGGGATCGTCGGCATCAACGGCGCCGCGGCGCACCTGATCCACCCGGGCGACCTGGTGATCCTGATCGCGTACGGGATGTTCGACACCGCCGAGGCCAAGGTCTTCGCACCGAGCGTAGTCTTCGTGGACGAGCACAATGCGATCACCCGCATCGGCTCCGACCCCGCGGAGGCGCTGCCAAACAGCAGCACGCTACGCGGGGACCAACTGCACCGTAGCGAGATGAGGACTGGTCGCCGATGACCGAGAACGCTGCCGAAGCCCCGAAGACCGCGTCGCACGACAACGAGCCGAGCCCGAAGCTGCGGGCGTTCATGAACTCGGGGTGGGCCGACTCCGAGCGGCACGATCTGTCACTGAGCGACGTCGGCGTGTGGGCGGCGAAGCGCCGGGACGCGCTGTCGCAGGCGTTCCCGGGCGAGCGGCTGGTGATCCCGGCCGGCACCTACAAGGTCCGTTCGAACGACACCGACTACGTCTTCCGGCCGCACACCGACTACGTGTGGCTCACCGGCAACCAGACCTCCGACGCGGTCCTCGTGCTGGAGCCGAACGGCACCTCCGGCCACGACCCGGTGCTGTATTTCCGCCCGCGCGCCGACCGCGCCGAGGGCGAGGAGTTCTGGCGCGACCGGATGTACGGCGAGCTGTGGGCCGGCCGGCGCCCGTCGCTGACCGAGACCGCGAAGGAGTTCGGGATCGAGACCCGGCACGTCGACCAGCTGGCCGACGCGTTGAAGGGCGACGTACCGACCCGGGTCCGGCGCGACGAGGACGAGTCGATCGCTTCGCTGCTGAGCGGCGCGCACACCGACGACCTGAAGGACAACGAGCTGGCCGCGACGCTGTCCGAGCTGCGGCTGGTGAAGGACGCGTACGAGCTCGAGCAGCTCCGGGACGCGGTCGCGATCACGCACCGCGGGTTCTCCGACGTCCTCGCCGAGATGGACAAGGTCCGGCAGTACGGTGAACGCTGGATCGAGGGCACGTTCTGGCGGCGCGCCCGCGCCGAGGGGAACGACGTCGGGTACACGTCGATCGCCGCGGCCGGCCCGCACGCGACCACGCTGCACTGGATCGAGAACGACGGCCCGGTGAACGACGGCACGCTGATGCTGCTCGACATGGGGGTGGAGAACCGGCAGCTGTACACCGCCGACATCACCCGCACGCTGCCGGTGAACGGCGAGTTCACGCCGCGCCAGCGTGACCTGTACCAGCTGGTCCTGGACGCGCAGAACGCCGGCATCGCCGCGCTCACGCCAGGTGCCGCGTTCCGCGCCGGGCACGAGGCCGCGATGGAGGTCGTCGTCCGCGGCCTCGACGCGATGGAGCTGCTGCCGGTGTCGGCCGAGGAGGCGCTCGACCCGGAGAGCCGCCTGTACCAGCGGTACACGCTGCACGGCGTCAGCCACATGCTCGGCCTCGACGTCCACGACTGCGCGTCGGCCCGCAGCGAGACGTACCGGCAGGGGACGGTGCAGCCCGGGTACGTGCTCACCGTCGAGCCCGGCCTGTACTTCCAGGCCGACGACCTGACCGTCCCGGAGGACCTGCGCGGCATCGGCATCCGGATCGAGGACGACATCCTGATCACCGACGGCACCCCGGAGAACCTCTCCGACGCGATGCCGCGCACCGTCGAAGGCATCCAGAACTGGATGGCCTCCTAAGCGTCCTGATAGCGGGTGTGCGGGGCGAATTCGCCGAGCTTGCCGGTCCGGAGCCGCAGCCGGACCAGCATCTCGACCGTTGTGGTCGCGGCCGCGACGCCGTCGATCACGCTGACGCCGAGCTCGGCCGACAGGTCGTGGCACAGGTCGGCCATCCCGGCGCAGCCGAGCACGATCGCGTCGGACCCGTCCAGTGCGAGGGCTTCCTCGCACGCGCGCAGGATCTTCGCCCGTGCCTGCGGATCCGTCTCCAGCGCGAGGACGGGGATCTCGCACGCGTGGATCCCCAGGCACTGGCGGGCGACGCCGTACTCCTCGGCCAGGTCGTGCGCGTGCCCGACCGTCCGTGCAAGCGTGGTGACGACGCTGAACCCGCGGCCCAGGTACGCCGCCGTACGCATGCCGGCCTCCGCGATCCCGACCACCGGCCCGCGGGCGAGCTCCCGGGCCGCCTTCAGCCCCGGGTCGCCGAAGCACGCGATCACGTACCCGTCGTACCCGGCGGCCTCGCCGTCCACGATCTCCTGCAGCAGCCCCGGTACGGCGTACGCGTCGTCGGCGTGGCTCTCGATCGAGGCCGGTCCGTGCGGCGGGTTCACCGCGTCGACGGTGACCCCCGGACCGGCGACGGCGCGGGCGCAGTCGCCGATCAGCGCGGTCATCGACGCCGTACTGTTCGGGTTGACGACCTTGATCCGCATCATGCCTGCCCTTGGGCGACACCCGCGCGGCGCGCCAGTACGGAGTACAGCGCGAAGCCCGCGCCGCAGCCGATGAACCAGCTGTAGTCGCTGATCCACAACGCCTCGCCGATCCACCGCGGGACCAGGACCGACGCGACCGAGATGACGCCGGCGGCGATCACGGACTGGATCGCGACCGGGTTGTAGCCCTTGCGGTAGTGGTACGCGCCGTCCTTGTCGAGCGTGAACATGTCGTCGACGACCAGCTTCTGCTTGCGGATCAGGTAGAAGTCCGCGATCAGGATGCCGAACAGCGGGCCGATCAGCGCGCCCAGGATGCCGAGCGTGTAGTGGATCGCGGTGTCGTTGTTGTACCAGTTCCACGGCGTCAGCAGCACCGAGCCGACGGCCGCGATCATGCCGCCCATCCGCCAGCTGATCTTCTGCGGGCTGACGTGCGAGAAGTCGAACGCCGGCGAGATGAAGTTCGCGACGATGTTGATGCCGACGGTCGCGGTCACGAAGGTCAGCGCGCCGAGCAGGATCGCGAACGTGTTGTCGATCCGCTCGACGGTCTTGATCGGGTCGGTGAGCAGCTCGCCGTACACGGGAACCGTCGCGCCGGCGGTCAGCACGGTCAGCAGCGAGAAGAAGACGAAGTTGACCGGAAGGCCCCAGAAGTTGCCGCGACGGACGCTCTTGAAGCTGTTGCCGTAGCGGGCGAAGTCGCCGAAGTTCAGCATCGGGCCGGAGAAGTACGAGACCACCAGCGCGATCGCGCTCAGCATCGTGCCGATCGTCGCCCAGCCGGACAGGCTGTGCCCGGACAGGTTCAGGTCGATGTGGAAGTGGGACTTGTACAGCAGGTATCCGCAGAGCAGCAGCATCGTCACGTACACGGCCGGGCCGGCCAGGTCGATGAACTTCCGGATCGTCTCCATCCCGCGCCAGAACAGCGCCGCCTGGGCGACCCACAGGATCGCGAAGCTGACGTACCCGAGCGCCGACAGGCCGAGGAACCCGTGCACATGCGCGTCCGCCCACGGACCGAGGCCGGGCCAGAGCTTCAGGAACACGATGTTCAGCGATTCGGCGGCCAGGAACGTCTGTACGCCGTACCACGCGACGGCGATCAGGCCGCGGATGATGGCGGGGATGTTCGCGCCGAGCACCCCGAACGAGACCCGGCTGATCACCGGGTACGGAACGCCTGCCTGCTGGCTCGGCTTGGCGACCAGGTTGCAGAAGAACTGCACGATGCAGATGCCGGCGATCAGGCAGACGAACACCTGCCAGCTCGTCAGCCCCAGCGCGAACAGGCTGCCCGCGGTCAGGTAGCCGCCGACGCTGTGCACGTCGGACATCCAGAACGCGAAGATGTTGTAGCTGCGCCAGGTCTGCTTCTCCAGCGGCGCGAGGTCCGCGTTCGTCAGGCGCGGGTGGTAGTCACGCTGCGCGTTGCCGGGTCGGGACGGGTAGCCGGCCGCGTCGACGATGTCCGCGGGCACACGGGGTTCGGTCACCATGCTGGCCTCCTCGGGGCCTGGCCGCGGCGCGGGATCGCGCGGCCGAGTGCACCGAAAGCTAGGCCACGCCGAGTGTGCATCGCCATGTAAAACGGTCAAATATAGGAAATGCCGGCCAAATATAGGAGCCGGTGTCAGACCGGGTCCGCGAAGCACTCCGGGTCGTCGGCGAACTCCGCGATCGCGGACTTGAGATGGGCGTAGTGCCGCTCGGACTCGGCGATCAGCGTCTCCAGGTCGCGGGCGACGTACGCGCTGATCAGCCGTTCGTGGTCGGTGCGGAACTCGGCCCGTTCGTGCGCCGGGACCCGGGACATCGGCCGGGCCGGTTCGGTGATGTTCCAGGCGGTCTCGTACATCCGGATCAGCCGGTGCATCCCGGACGGCTCGATCAGCGCGAAGTGGAACCGCCGGGTCGCGGCGGCGTACGCGCGGTCACCCGCGGCACTCGCCGCGGCCAGCGAGTCGTGGGTGGCGCGGATCCGGTCGTGGTCGGCGGTGGTCGCGTTCACGGCGGCGGCGCGCAGCGCGGCGGCCTCCAGCGCCTGGCGTACGTCGTACAGCTCGCGGAACTCCAGGAACGTCAGCTTCGCGACCCGGTACCCGATGTGCGGGCGGTGCTCGACCAGGCCTTCCCCGAACAGGGTCTTCAGCGCCTCGCGGACCGGGATCGCGCTGACCCCGAAGAACGCGGCCACCTCGTCGATCGGCACCGACGTACCGGGCGGCTGGTCCCCGGTCAGGATCGCGTGCCGCAGATCGCTCTCGACCGGCGGCATCTCCCCCGCCGCGGCCGTCGTCCGCACGAGACGCGACGTGAAGTCCGACGATCTCCGCATCTCCGGACGATATGCCCCGGCCCAACCGGCTGTCGAGGAACTGCTAAGACCTCAGGCGGATCGCGACGGGGGTGCCGACGTACGGGCGTGGGCCGCCGCTCGGGGCGAAGCCGTCGTTGTCCTGCCAGGCCCAGTGGATCGTCACCGGCTTCAGCGACGGGCAGCACGCCGGGTCGTCCTTGGCGAAGTGCGTGTACTTGATCGTGAACACGCCCTGGCCGGCGCCGGCGAGGCTGGTCACGCCGGTCGTCTCGGTGTCGCCGTCCCAGCCGGAGAACTTGGTGCCGTGGAAGAAGAACACCACCTGGCCGCCGCTGTCGGCGGCGTTCGAACGGGTGCCGACCACCGCTGTCAGTTTGCCGCCGGTGCCGTCCGGGACGGTGGCCTTCACGGTGCTCGGCACGAAGTGCACGCTCGGCTGCTTGACCTCGACGGTCTGCGCCATCGCGGCCCTGATCGCCGACGCGTCCGGTACGCCGCTGGTGCTCGCCGTCACCGGGGTCACCGACTTCGTGGGTCGCGGCGTAGCGACAGGCGTCGTCGAATCACTGGGGAGCCCACCCGGGTCCGTCGGCGTCCACCCCGGCGAACTCGTGCTCGTAGGGGTTGATGCGTGTGCCGCCGGAGAACTCGCGGTCCCGGACCCGCCGCCAGAGCACCCCGCCAGCGTCCCCGTCGCGACGACCGCAACCGCCAGCATCAGCTTGCGCGTACCCGCCATCATCAGCCCTCCGTCAAGAATCAGGTCGAGACCAAAACTAGCGACGGACCGGCTCACACTTGTTGCCGACCGCCACCATCTACCCCGAGGGCGGCGAGTTCGGTCTGTGCCTCGGCGGCGTGGTCGGGGTGCAGCGCGAGAGTGCTGACGCGTTCGAAGTGTGCCCCGACGCGCTCGAATCCTTCGGCGGCCAGCAGCAAGCCGTCGAGGTCACCGGTAAACCGGGCGCCGGCCCGGGTCCGGCAGGCAGCGGCCCAGTCGTTCTCGGCCGCGTCCGGAGCGGTGGCTTCGAGCAGCTCGGCGGCCTCGGGCAGGTCGGCGAGTACGGCGAGTTCGGCGGCAGCGGACCGTGCGTACGGCGTCCACCAGCGTTCCGCGAAGTCCCCGAACGCCCGCCGTACGATGCCCGGCGCCAACTCGACAGCCCCGAGCTGCACCGCAACCCGCGCCCGCACGAACGTGTACGGCGCCGCCAGCCACGGCGCATCGTCAGCGTCGGTACACCGGGCGACCTCGAGCGCGCGCCCCTGCCACACCTCGAACAACCCGTCGTCCCGCACCCCGTGCACCATCGCGGCCGTCGACAACGCCGACGCCATCCACTCGACCGGCGGCGCCCCTGCCCGCCGCCACCGCTCCCACAACTCGTCCGCCTGAGACACGCAAGCATCGAACTGCCCGGTCAGAGCAGCAACTCGAATCAACCGAGGCAACGAGATGTACGGGTGATCCCCCACCGGATCGTGCGGGGTGCCGACTGCTGCGGCGGCGGCGCGGAGGTCGCCGACGGCGGTTGCGGTGGTGGGGGCGACATGGAAGGCGTCAATGATTTCGGCGGCGGCGTACGGCTCGTGTCGTGGCAACGGGCCGACCAGTTGCAGGCGTTCCACGGCGTACGAGCGGGCGTCGCGGAGGCGGCCGGCGTTCCCGGCGGCCACGGTCAGCGCGTCGAGCGCGCCCGCGATCAGCACCGGATCGCCTGTACGACGGGCCGCGTCGACCGCTGCCTGGGCCAGCTCCGCGTCGGCACCGATGCGGCGGCCGCCGTGTTCCCACGCCGTGGCGGTCGCGAGCAGCGCGGTCACCTGCGCGTCACCCGGCCGCGTGCAGTCGACCGCCTGCCGCAGCAGGTGTTCGGTGCGCTCGACGGGGACGTCGTACAGCGATCCGGTCGGGTACCGGTTCACCGCGATCACCGCGAGTGCCAGCATCGTCGCCCGGACGTTGCCATCAGCAACCGCCCGCTCGGCCGCGTCCAGCAGCAGCCGTACGCCGGTCTCCGCATCCGAGATCGCCAGCGTGGCATCCGCCGCCGACCGCAGGTCCAACGCCGCCGCGACCCCGTCCGCCGCCCGATCGGCAGCCGCCCGGTAGTGCCCGATCGACTCCCGGAACTGCCTCCGCGCGAACCCGAGATGCCCCAACCCGCGCGCCAGCCGATGCGCGGTCTGATCCGGCTCCGCCGCGGTCGCCGCCAGCGCGGCGCGGAGATCGGCGGACACCTCGTCGTACGGCTCCTGCCAGCCGGGCAGGTCCAAGCGGCCTTCCAGGGCGGTGGCGGTATCGGCAGCCCACCACAGGCAGCGCTCCTGGGCGACGGCCAGTTCGTCAGCAGTCAGCTGCTCCCGGGCGAACTCCCGGATCGTCTCCAGCAGCCGCCAGCGCGAACCCCGCCGTACGGCGAGACTCTTGTCGGTCAGCCGCCCCAGCAGATCGGCGACCTCGCCACGACTCAGCTCCGGGCTGGTCGCGCTGGCAGCCTGCAGGTCGAACCCACCGACGTACACCGCCAGCCGCCGGAACAGCAGCCGCTCCGCGTCGTCCAACAGCTCGTAGCTCCAACCGATGACAGCTGCCAGCGACCGGTGCCGGGCATCGATCCCACGCCCACCCGCCAGCAGCCGCAGCCGGTCGTCGAACGCCGCCCGCAACCCGTCCGCCCCGAGCGACCCGATCCGCGCCGCAGCCAGCTCGATCGCGAGCGGCATACCGTCCAGCCGCGCACAGATCTCCGCCAGCTCCTGGTCCGACGCAACAAACTCCGGGTCGACGGCGCGCGCCCGATCCGCGAACAGCTCTGCCGCCGCGTCCAACGGCGGCAGCAGTACGGTCGTCTCCGCCGGTACGCCTAGGCGCTCCCGGCTGGTCGCAAGAATCGTCAGCTCGGGGCACGTACGCAGCAGCTGCTCCGCTAGCTCGGCCACCTCGTCAACCAGGTGCTCACAGTTGTCCAGCACCAGTAACGAGCGCCCCTGCTGCAACTGCTCGACAAGAACCTGCTCCAGGCTCTGGTGTGGCCGCTCAGCCAACCGCAACGCTGTCGCCACAGCCCGGCTCACAAGCCCGTCGCGCACCGGCACCAGATCCACAAACGCCCCAACGCCACCGACCTCAGCCGCGACCACGGCCGCCAGCCGCGTCTTCCCCATCCCTCCAGGCCCCAACAACGTCACCAGCCGAGCCCGCCCGAGCGCCTCCCGTAAGGCCGCCGCCTCACCGGCCCGCCCAACAAACGCCGTCCGCCCCACGGGCAAACCACTGACTCCAGGCGCTGCAGCCTGGTGAGCGCCGGCCAGATCGGCCAACTCGCGACGGTCCGTGGCGCCGTACTTGCGGAGCAGCGACGACACGTGGCTCTCGACCGTGCGTACCGAGATGTGCAGTGCGTGGGCGATCTGCGCGTTCGACCGATGGGCGGCCAGCGCCGCCAGCACCTCGGCCTCGCGTGCGGACACCTCGTTCACGCGCCCCATCATGACCGATCGGTGGGGTTTCCGTGGTGGATCCGTGGTCGGCACGGATGTGGCCCGTGGGCCTCCGGACCGAGAGTCGTCGTACCGGATCAACTCTTGGAGGTAGTGATGAGCTCGACGATGACGACGGCGCGCAGGGCCCGGACGGGGAGCGTGGCGCTGTGGGTGGTGCAGGTGGTGCTGGCGGCGATGTTCGTGATGGCGGCGCTGCCGAAGCTGTCGGGTGACCAGGTGATGGTGGAGATCTTCGACGCGGTGGGCGTCGGTCAGTGGTTGCGGTACGTGGTCGGCGTCCTCGAGATCGCCGGCGCGATCGGCCTGCTGGTCCCGCGACTGTGCGGTCTCGCCGCGCTGGGTCTGTCGTTCCTGCTGGTCGGAGCGGCGCTGACGAACATCTTCGCGCTCGGCGCGTCCCCGGCGATCCCGCTCGGGTACCTGCTGGTCGCGGCCGTCATCGCCTGGTTCCGGCGTACGTCGATCCTGGCGGTGGTCCGGCGATGACGATCGCGGCGTTCGAAGGCCTCCTGACCCGGCCGGGGGACGCGGGCTACGACTCCGGCCGGTCGGTGTGGAACGCGATGGTGGACCGTCGCCCGGCGCTGATCGCGCGCTGTGCGAGTACGGCGGACGTGGTGGCGGCGCTCCGGTACGGCCAGGACGCCGGGCTGGAGATCGGCGTCCGCTGCGGCGGGCACAGCTTCCTCGGGCTGCCCGTCGTGGAGGGCGGGCTGCTGCTGGACCTGTCCGCCATGGACACGGTCCAGGTCGACCCGGTCAGCCGCCGAGCCCGGGTCGGCGGCGGGGCGTTGCTGGGCGCTCTCGACGTGGGCAGCCAGCGGTACGGTCTGGCGACGACGGCCGGCAACGTCTCGCACACCGGCGTCGGCGGTCTCACCTTGGGCGGCGGCGTCGGCTGGCTGGCCCGTGCGTACGGGCTGACCTGCGACAACGTCGCGTCGTACCAGCTCGTCACCGCGGACGGCGCCGTACTGCGGGTCAGCGAGACGTCGTACCCCGATCTGTTCTGGGGTCTGCGCGGTGGCGGCGGGAGCTTCGGGGTGGTGACCGAGTTCGAGTTCCGCCTGCACCCGGTGGGCACGCAGGCGTTGACCGTGGACCTGTACTACGACCTGGCCGACGGCGGTACGGCGTTACGCGGCTGGCGGGACCTCTTCGCGGAAACCCCGCGCGCGGCCACGCCCGTAGCCCGGGTAGGCCGCCGCGACGGCCGGCCGATCGCGAGCATCGGGTACGTGTGGGTGGGCGACGTCGAGGAGGGGCGCCGGCTGATCCCGTCGTACCAGGCCATCGGCCGGCCGATCGAGCAGCGGATCCGCGAGGTCAGCTACCTCGACCTGCAGACCCAGTCCGACGACACCGAGCGGCACGCCCTGCGCCGGTACTGCAAGGGCCACTACCTGCGCTCCCTGCCGGACGCCGCCGTCGACGCCTTCCTGTCCCGGGACCTGCCCGGAGCCCGGTTGACGCTCAACGGCGGCGCGATCACCGACGTACCGGACGACGCGACGGCGTTCAGCCACCGCGACGCCCTGCTCGAGTTCACCACCGGCGACGACTGGACCGACCCCGCCGAAGACGCGGACCGCATCACCACGGCCCGCGCCTACGCAGCCACCCTCGAGCCCTACACCAGCGGCAGCTACGTCAACACCATCGCCGACGAGGACCCAACCGCCGTCCACCGCGCGTACAGCCCCGAGAAACTCACCCGCCTACGCGACCTCAAGTCGACCTACGACCCGACCAACGTCTTCAACCGCACGGCGTTGACCTACTGATCACCAGATGCGGACCCGGTCGTCCGGAGCGAGCCACATCGCGTCGGAGTCCGTGGTGGCGTACGTGGTGTGGAAGACGTCGATGTTCTTCACCACCGCGTTGCAGCGGAATTCCGGCGGCGAGTGGGGGTCGATGGTGAGGCGGCGGGCGGCCTCCTCGGGGCGGGTCTTGGTTGCCCAGGCGTGGGCCCAGGCGGCGAAGAAGCGCTCGGCGCCGGCTTGCAGTTCCTCGTCGGTCTCGGTGCCGTCGAGGGACAGCTGGTAGGCGACGTACGCGATCGACAGGCCGCCCAGGTCGCCGATGTTCTCGCCGAGCGTGAGCTTGCCGTTCACGTTCTGGCCGGGGACCTCGGTGGGCGAGAGGGCGTCGTACTGCGCGACGAGCTTGTCGGTGCGCTGCTCGAACGCGGCCCGGTCCTCGTCGGTCCACCAGTCGTTCAGGTTGCCGGCGGCGTCGTACCGCGAGCCCTGGTCGTCGAAGCCGTGGCCGATCTCGTGGCCGATCACCGCGCCGATCGCGCCGTAGTTGGTGGCGTCGTCGGCGTCCAGCCCGAAGAACGGCGGCTGCAGGATGCCGGCCGGGAAGACGATCTCGTTCATCCGCGGGTTGTAGTACGCGTTCACGGTCTGCGGCGTCATCCGCCACTCGTTCCGGTCGACCGGCTTGCCGAGCTTGTCCAGGTCGCGCTGGGTCTCCACCGCGACCGAGCGGCGGACGTTGCCGAACAGGTCGGCCGGGTCGACCGCGAGTGCCGAGTAGTCCTTCCACTCGTCCGGGTACCCGATCTTCGGCACGAACGTGCCGAGCTTCTCGAGCGCCCGCTGCCGGGTGTCGGGGCCCATCCAGTCCAGCGCCTCGATCCGCTGCCGGTAGGCGGCGACGAGGTTCTGCACGAGCTCGACCATCCGGGCCTTGGCGTCCGGCGGGAAGTGCTCCGCGACGTACAGCTTGCCGAGCGCCTCGCCCATCGCCGACTCGACCGCGCCGACGCCGCGCTTCCAGCGCTCCCGCAGCTCCGGCGCACCGGTCAGCGTCTTGCCGTAGAAGGCGAAGTTCTCGTCGACGAACGCCTGGCTCAGCAGCGGGGCAGCGTTGTGCACGATCCGCCAGCTCAGCCACTCCTTCCACCGGTCGACGTCGACCTCCCGCAGCGCAGCGGCCGCGGCGGTCAGGAAGTCCGGCTCGCGCACCACGACCTCGGCGAACGCACCCTCCGGCACGCCGGCACCGGTCAGCCAGGTCGCCCAGTCGAAGCCCGGCGTGAGCGCGTCCAGCCCGGCCCGGTCCAGCTTGTTGTAGGTGAGCTGGACGTCCCGCTCCTTCACCCGGTCCCAGTGCGCGCCGGCGATCCGGGTCTCGAGCTCGAGGATCCGCTCCGCCGCACCGCTCGGGTCGGCCAGCCCGGCCAGCTCGAGCAGCTTCGCCACGTGCGCGACGTACGCCGTCCGGATCTCGGCGAACGCGTCCTCGCGGTAGTACGACTCGTCGGGCAGGCTGAGGCCGCCCTGGGTCAGGTGCACGATGTTCCGGTCGGACTGCTTGGCGTCGGCGTCGACCCAGTAGTGGAAGACCCCCGGCACGCCCTGCAGCTCGAGCTGCCCCAGCACCGAGACCAGCCCGGCGACGTCGGTGACGCCCCGCACCAGCGCGAGCTGGTCGGCGATCGGGCCGGCGCCCAGCCGCTCGATCGTCTCGGTGTCCATGAAGCTGCTGTAGAGGTCGGCGATCTTCCGCGGCTCGCTGCCGTCGGGGTGCGCGGCGGCGACGGTCTTCTCGACGATCGCGCGGACGTCCTGCTCGGCGGTGTCCCAGAGCGCGTGGAACGCGCCGTGGATCGCCTTGTCCGCCGGGATCTCGTGCTCCGCCAGCCACGCCCCGTTGACGAACCGGTACAGATCGTCCTGCGGTCGCACCGCGGCCGACCCGTCGATTCCTGCTGTCATCCCTGGCCCCTTGTCACGAGTGGAGTTGCTGCCAGCGAACATACCTGTTTCGCCGCGGGCCAGGGACCGGGTATTGCCGCGTTGTGGAAAAGCTCAGCGCCCGGCGCGCGCCGCCGCCTTCAGCCGGCTCCCGCAGGACAGCCGCACCGAGTACCCGGCCGGGATGTCCAGCGGCTCGCCGGTCTGCGGGTTCCGGCCGGTGCGCGGCGCGCGCAGCACCCGCTCGATGCTCAGCAGACCGGTCAGCGACACCTTGTCACCGCGTTGCACGGCCTCGGTGACCACGTCACCCAGCGCGTCGAGGACCTTCTCGGCCTGGTTCCGCGGGATGCCCGCCTTCGCCGCCACGCCGCTGATCAGTTCGTTCCGGTTCACGACTCTCCTCAGACTCGGTTCGCACGTCCGCGCCCACCTTAACTGAAATGATTGTCGTTAGCGAGAAGAGGGCGGGTCAGAGGCCGTCGCGGTCGTGCCAGTGCTGCTGCCAGCGGGCGTCGACGGCGTCGTCCGCACGCTGGTACCGGATGTCGGTGGACAGCCGCATGCCGTCGGACACGTTGTCGAGCGCCGCATGGATCGTGTGTGCGGTGTGTACGACGACGTCCCCGGCCCGATAGTTCGCGACCAGCCAGTCGGCGTCGTACTCCGTCGCCAGAGCGGGCAGGTCCGCGGTCATGGACGCCGCCGGACGCTTGAGCCGGCCGGCCGCCTCGTCGGCGAGTACACGATGGTGGCTGCCCGCGAGGTACGTCAGGCCGCCGCGGCTGACCGGGCAGTCGCCCAGCGGGATCCACGCCGACAGCACCTGGTCGCTCCCCTCCCGCAGGTACACGAGGTCGTAGTGCGCCTGGGTCGCCGTACCGATGCCGTTCTCGCCCGGCGCCGTCTGCCGGATGATCTTCCGGCGGTGCAGGAACGGCTCCCCGCCGAGGAACCACGCGAACCAGTCCTTCAACGCCGGCTGCGTACAGAACGCCGCGTACTCCGGCCCCGGAACGATCTCCTCGAACAGCACCCTCCGGTACGCCGCCCTGTCCGCGGCAGCACCCGTCAGCCCGAAGTAGTACTCGCGGAACGCCCACACCACGGCGGGATCCAGCAGCCCGGTCAGGTACAGGTACCCGTCCCGCCGCAGCCGCGCCCGCAGTACCTCCCGATCGTCACGCTCTTCCTCCGGCACCGCGGCCAGCTCACCCAGCCGCCGCTCATCCAGCACATACCCGTTAGACGTCAGCACACCTCCATTCCAACTGCTTCCGACACCGAACGGAATGGACACCTGGCCCCGGGTCTTGGACTCTTGTGACGTGCATGATTGGTCGATCTACCTGACCCCAGGCGCCGTCGAACGCCAACTTGGACTCTTCTGTCTCGGCGCCGGCGAGCAGACGAACGCCTCCCGGCCAGCACCGGAGCGCGCGCTCGGCTGCCACGCGCTCGTGTGGGTCAAGGAAGGACACGGCCACCTGCTCCACGGCCCAGACCGCCACCTGCTCGAAGTACGTGCACCTGCTCTGCTCACGCTGTTTCCAGGCGTCCTGCACGGCTACCGCCCCGCAACCCGCTGGCGCCAGGCCTGGACGCTCTTCAGCGGACCAGCCACCGAAGCGCTCACCGCATTGGGTCACCTAGACGTCAACCAGCCAGTACGCCGGTACGCCGACCCGCAGGCCGTCGACCGCGCATTCACCCGACTGCTGCGCGTGAGCAAGCAGCACAACGCGGTACAGCTCACAGGCGCGCTGTACGACGTACTGAGCCAGCAGGCACCACCGCAGGACGACGTCACGGCACGACTTGCTGAACTCGCCTGTACACCGATGAGCATGCAGGGCTACGCCAGTGCGTTGGGAGTCACAGTGAAGGAGCTCCGCGACGCAGTACGGCGTACGACCGGCTCAACTCCCCATGAACTGATCCTGGCCACCAGACTCAGCTGTGCAAAGGTTCTGCTGGCCGAGGAGGACCTGGCGGTGAGCGTGGTCGCGCGGCGGGTCGGGTACGACGACCCGGCGTACTTCAGCCGGCTGTTCGCTGCCAGAGTAGGGATGTCGCCGGTCAGCTTCCGGCGCTCCGGTTCGCTCGCGGGCCGGATTTCCTCCCTTTGAAGGAGGTGCCATCGACTTTCCGACGTGTAAAACCATTCACTGGGGTGACGTGTTTGAGGGCCGGGCACCGATACGGTCATGGCTATGAGTGAAACGCAGCGCCTCGACCCGCGAACCGCGAACCCGCCGCCGCGCCGCCCGAAGAAGCGGCGCAACTGGTTCCTCCGGACCGTCGGACTGATCGTCCTGCTGTTCGTGCTCATGCTGATCGCGGTCCCGCTCTACGCCTGGAGCCGGATCGACAAGATCGACGCGATGCCGACCGGCGACCGGCCGGCCGTGACCCCGGGCACGACGTACCTGATGGTCGGGTCGGACGCCCGGGAGAACCTGACCCGCGCCGAGCGCGCGAAGCTGCACACCGGCGGCAACGCCGGACCGGCGCGGACCGACTCGATCATGCTGATGCACGTCCCGAAGTCCGGCCCGACCGTGCTGATCAGCATCCCGCGGGACAGCGCGGTGAACATTCCGGGCGTGTCCGGCAAGCAGAAGATCAACGCCGCGTTCAACAAGGGTCCGGCGCTGCTGATCCAGACCATCGAGAACGTCACCGGGTTGCGGATCGACCACTACGTCGAGGTCGGCTTCGGCGGCTTCGCCTCGGTCATCGACAGCGTCGGCGGCGTCCAGATGTGCTTGCCCAAGGCAATGGACGACAAGCTCGCCCACATCAACCTGCCGGCCGGCTGCCAGCAGCTGGACGGCGTGACCGCGCTCGGCTACGTCCGGTCCCGGCACGCGGACGGGCAGAACGACTTCGGCCGGGTCCAGCGGCAGCGGCAGATGGTCGGCGCGGTCGCGAAGAAGGCCAGCTCGCCGTCGACGTTCCTGAACCCGATCCGCTACTACAACGTGGCGACCAAGGGTGTCGACGCACTGACCGTGGACAAGAGCATGGGCCTGCTCGACTTCGTCCGGTTCGCGAACGGGATGCGGGCGATCTCCGGCAGCGGCGGCGTCACGCTGACGGTGCCGGTCAGCACCGACAACTACCAACTCGGCCACGGCCGCGGCGTCGCGGTGAAGTGGGACACCGAGAAGGCGAAGGCCCTGTTCGACGCGATCAAGCAGGACAAGACCACCGGCCTGAAGAGCAGTTGATCCTCCTCGTTCACGCAGCGGTGAGCCTAGGCATGCTCGTTGTCGTCCCCCTGGGCCTCACCCTCCTCCCAACGCGAACCACCAGCACCCACTGGTGGTTCGCGTTCGCCGTCCCCGGCGCGCTGTCCCTGTGGCTACCGCGCGGCGCAGTATCGATCGCGTTGGCGTCGATCTACTGCGTCGGCACGCTTGTACTGATCGCGCTCGCCGCAAGACACTTCTTGCAGCACAAGAAGCTCGGTGTGCGCCAGGTTGCGCTCTACACCGCTCTGGCCACACCGTCGATCGCTGCGCTCGCACTGGTCGCCGAGAGATCGTCGTACGAACTCTTCGGCTTCAACCTGACGGTCTTGTCGCTGACCGTCGCCCACTTCCACTTCGCCGGCTTTGCAGCAGCCCTGATGGCGTACCTCTCCGCCGACGGCCTGGCCGCCGTGAGCGTCCCGCTCGGCACGGTGATCGTTCTGCTCGGCTTCTTCCTCGGCGACCCGGTCGAGCTCGCGGGAGCTGTGGTGCTGACCATAGGTATGTGGCTGGTCGGCTGGAGGCTCTGGAAGCGGTCGCGCCGGGCAGAACGGAGTACGGCGAATGCGGTTGGGTTTGGGTTGTGTGGGGTGTTGGCGCTGCGGCGGGAGGGGTTCGATGAAGCTGGATGACCTTGCGGGGTTGGAGTTCACGTACGACGAGGTGGGGTGCACGCAGTACGACGAGACGCCGGAGGGGCTCCACCGACTCGAGTACCGCGAACGGATCGGCGACGGGGACGAGGTGTTCCAGCGTGCCGCGGACGCATTGCTGGCATGGCGGATGCAACGGGCGGCCGGACTACCGATGACCGCGACCGACGCACCACCCAAGGTCGGCACCAACTCGTTGGGAGTACTAGGCCCAGGCCTCCTCAGCAGGCGCCTTCAAGGCCGGCTAGGCCTGCCCGTCCCCTGCCGCGTTGTCTGGACCGTCAACGAGCCGGACCGCATCGGCTTCGCCTACGGAACGCTTGAAGGACACCCGGAGTCAGGAGAAGAGTCCTTCCTCGTCACTCGCGCCCCTGACGGCGTGTACGTCGCCATCCGCGCCTACAGCCGCCCCGCGACCTGGTACACGCGCCTAGCCGGCCCCGTAACCCGCAAAGCCCAGCACTACGCAGCCACCCGCTACGCCGCGGCCCTGCGCCGGCTGTCGACATAGCAAGGGCCCCGCAAGCTCATACCTTTGCGGGGCCGCGCCCTTTGTACCGTCCGTAGTGACACCAGCGTTTGAGCGACACGCAAACAGCAGGCGACAACCCGGGGTGCACTACGAACCGCAGTACTGCGAGACTGTGGCGGGTGAGTCCTAAGACGTTGGCGGATCTGGTGGCGCCGGACTGGGCCGAGGCATTGGCGCCGGTCGAAGGCACTGTGGCGCAGATGGGTGAGTTCCTGCGCGGGGAGATCACTGCGGGCCGGGCGTACCTGCCAGCCGGCGAGAACGTGCTGCGGGCGTTCCACCGTCCGCTGGCCCAGGTGAAGGTGCTCGTCGTCGGCCAGGACCCGTACCCGACGCCGGGCCACCCGGTAGGGCTGAGCTTCTCGGTCGCTCCCGACGTACGGCCGATCCCGCGCAGCCTGCAGAACATCTACCGCGAGCTGATGGCGGACGTGGGCGTGGCAGCTCCGTCGAACGGCGACCTGACGCCGTGGGCCGACCAGGGCGTGCTGATGCTCAACAGAGTGCTCACCGTGCAGCCTGGGAAGTCCGGTGCGCACCGTGGCAAGGGCTGGGAGTCCGTCACCGAGCAGGCGATCCACGCGTTGGTGAACCGCGGCGGCCCGCTGGTCGCGATCCTCTGGGGCCGTGACGCACAGACCCTCAAGCCGATGCTGGGCAGTACGCCGTACGTCGAGAGCGCGCACCCGAGCCCGATGTCCGCGGACCGCGGATTCTTCGGCTCCCGCCCCTTCAGCCGGGTCAACGCACTCCTGGCCGAGCAGGGCTCCGCTCCGGTGGATTGGCGCCTCCCCTAGGGCAGTCTGAGGTGCATGACGCGCTATGTGATCGATGCACCCACCCTGTTGCACCTCGTCGACGGTGAGTTGGCCGTCGCCGCACACCATCAGCTGGTCGCGCCCGCGGCCATCCGCTCGGAAGCGCTCGAGCAGCTGCTCCGCGACGTACGCCTCGGCACCCGGACCGAGAAGGACGCGCGGCAGCTGCACACCCGGATGACCGAGGTGAAGATCCGCGCGCTCGGCGACCGGGTGTCCCGCTGGACGGCGTGGAAGATCGCCCGTGACCAGGACTGGGACACGCTCCGGGACGCGGAGTACCTCGCGGTCACGCGGCTGCAGGCGGACGCGCTGATCACGGTCGATCCGGACCTCGCGGCAAAGGCCGAGGGCGTCGTCCCGGTGGAGCCGGTGGAGAATTTGTTCGAATGATCCATTGCAGGATCGTTCAACAATCTCCTATGGTGAGCGGAATCGCCCTGTCCCCCCGGGAGGAACCATGTGGGTTCTGCTCGCCATCGCGGTGGTGGTCGTCGGGTTCGCGCTCCGGATCAACTCGATGCTGGTCGTCACGGCGGCCGGGATCGTGGCCGGCCTGATCGGCGGCCTGTCTCCGGTCAAGATCCTGGACGCGTTCGGCGACGGTTTCGCCGGCAGCCGTTCCGTCACCGTCTTCATCGTCACGCTGCCCGTCATCGGGCTGATCGAGCGCTACGGGCTGCAGCACCAGGCCCGCAAGCTGATCAGCAAACTCAAGGTCCTGACCACGGGCCGCCTGCTCGCGCTGTACATGGTGATCCGGCAGGGCACCGCCGCGGTCGGCCTGACCAGCATCGGCGGGTACGCGCAGGCCGTGCGGCCGCTGATCCACCCGATGGCCGCCGGCGCCGCCGAGCGCAAGTACGGCAAGCTGCCGGAGAAGATGCAGGAGAAGATCAAGGGCTTCGCGGCCAGTTCCGACACGGTCGGGGTCTTCTTCGGTGAGGACATCTTCGTCGCGGTCGGCTCGATCCTGCTGATCACCGGCTTCGTCGACACGACGTACGGCCTGAAGCTCGAGGCGATCGACATCGCGGTCTGGGCGATCCCGACCGCGATCTGCGCGCTGCTCATCCACGGCACCCGGCTGTGGCTGTTGGACCGGCAGCTCGACAAGCTCGCGGCCGCGGCCGCGGCGGACGCCGAGGAGGCCGCGCGATGATCAAGGTCGAGTGGTTCTACTGGCTGTGCGGGATCCTGTTCGTGCTGATCGCGCTGCAGGTGGTCAACGACCGCGGCAACCCGAAACGGCTCGGCAGTGCGGCCTTCTGGGGCCTTCTCGGAGTGTCCTTCGGCTACGGCACGTTCGTCGTCCACAAGCAGGCGCCGGCGTGGGTGCTCGGCCTCGCGGTGATCGCGATCGCGGTACTGGCCGGCTTCGGCTTCCCGGCGCGCGGTCAGGAACGTACGACGACACCGGCCGAGCGGGAGCACTTCGCGAACAGGTTCGGCAACAAGCTCTTCCTGCCCGCACTGGTGATCCCGGTCGTCGCGGCGATCTTCGGCGCCTGGCTGGCCAAGGTCAAACTGAGCAACGGCAAGCTGCTGCTGGAGACCGGTTCGGCGACGATCATCGGCCTCGGGGTCGCGTCGATCCTGGCCTTGATCGTCGGCATGGTGCTGTTCCGCCCGAAATCTCCGGCCGTCCCGTTGCACGAGGGCCGGCGGTTGCTCGAGCACATCGGCTGGGCCGCGATCCTGCCGCAGATGCTGGCCACGCTCGGGCTGCTGTTCACCGCGTCCGGCGTCGGCAAGGCGGTCGGGAACGTCACCAACCACCTGATCCCGAAGGGCTCGCTGATCGCCGCCGTGGCGCTGTACTGCATCGGCATGGCGCTGTTCACGATCATCATGGGCAACGCGTTCGCCGCGTTCCCGGTGATGACGGCGGCGGTCGGCTGGCCGCTGCTGGTGCAGCAGTTCCACGGCACCCCGGCGGTCGTGTTCGCGATCGGGATGCTGGCCGGCTTCTGCGGCACGCTGTGTACGCCGATGGCCGCCAACTTCAACCTGGTCCCGGCGGCGCTGCTGGAGATGAAGGACCAGTACGGCCCGATCAAGGCGCAGATCCCGACCGCGATCCCCTTGCTGGCCTGCAACATCGTCCTGATGTACGTCTTCGCCTTCTAGCCGATCAAGAGGGAGTCCGATGAAGTACGCCGCCGCCTGGGCCAACATCGCCTGCGAGGTACTCGACACCACCTACCCGTACGCCACCCAGCACGCGTCCGCCGGTCCGGACGACGTGGACGTGACGCCGGACCGTCTGCACCCGGCGTTCCACGGGTCGTACGACTGGCACTCCAGCGCGCACATGCAGTGGTCTTTGGTCCGGTTGCTGACGCTTGCACCGGACGAGGTCGGCCAACGCCCGGTAGAGCTGCTGAACAAGCGGCTGACGCCGGAGGCCATTGCTGTCGAGGCTGCGTACCTGCGGGAGCATCCCTCGTACGAGCGTCCGTACGGCTGGGCGTGGGCCGCCATGCTGGTTGCTGCGGCACGTGACACCCCTTGGGCAGCAGCCCTTGCTCCCTTGGGTGATGTGATCGCGGACCTAGTACTGGCGTGGCTGCCGAAGCAGGCGTACCCGGTGCGGCACGGCGTACACCTGAACTCAGCCTTTGCGCTTGCGCTGCTGCATGGGGCGTACGGCGAGCTGGGTCGCGCGGATGTGGTGGAGGCGGTTCGGGCGCGGGCGCTGGAGTGGTACGGCGAGGACACGGCGTACGACACGCGCTTCGAGCCGTCGGGGACCGACTTCTTGTCGCCTGCGCTGTCGGAGGCCGAGCTGATGCGGCGGGTGCTGCCGGATGCCGAGTTCCGGAGCTGGCTGTCGGCGTTCCTGCCGGGGCTTGGGGCTGATACGCATCGGCACTTGCTGGAGGTGCCGGTGACGGACAACACCGGGGACGGGCAGTTGGCCCATCTTGGCGGGCTGGCGTTGTCCCGGGCCTGGCAGTTGCGGACGATCGCTCCTGCCGTGCCGGAGGTCGCCGACGTACTACGGGCCGGAGCTGATCGTCAGGTGGACGCAGTGCTGCCGACCGTGACGGACGGGGACTTCATGTCGACGCACTGGCTGGTGTCGTTCGCCCTCCTCGCCGAACAGGCACAGCCGAGGTAACCGCCACACCCTGACTTTCCAGCGCCGCGATTGACAGCGGCGCCGCTCCGCCGTACCGTCTCGCGCTAATAGGAAACTTTCCTAACAGTTCTGACATTCAGCGCGGCGAGTACCCGCGGGCGGCGAAGGGAGGCAGGGTTGGCTCATGGCAACGACACCCGGAACGCCGCGCCTGCTGCGCGCGATGAACGACCGCGCCGCCCTGGACCTGCTGCTCAGCCAGGGCCCGCTCTCCCGCACCACGCTGGGCAACCTGACCGGGCTGTCCAAACCGACCGCGTCGCAGCTGCTCGCCCGCCTCGAGGCGGCCCGGCTGGTGCGCCCGAGCGGGACCACCGCCGGCCGTCCGGGACCGAACGCGCAGCTGTACGAGATCAACGGCGAGATCGCGTACGTCGCGGGGCTGGACGTCACGCCGACGCGGATCCGGGCCGCGGTCGCCGACCTGACCGGGAACGTGGTGGGCAGCTACGAGCTGGCCACCCCGGGCCGCAGCGCCCGGGGCACGGTCGACCGGGTGCTGAAGGCGATCGACGGTGCCGCCGGCGAGGCCGGGCTGAGCCGGGAACGGCTGCACCGGGTCTCGATCGGTACGCCGGGTGGCTTCGACCCGACGACCGGCCGGCTGCGGTACGCGACCCACCTCCCGGGCTGGCACGCGCCGCACCTGCTGGAGGAGCTGGCCGCGGCGATCGCCGTACCGCTCGAGGTCGAGAACGACGTCAACCTGGCCGCGGTCGCCGAGCAGCGGGTCGGCCATGCCCAGGAGCACGAGAACTTCGTGCTGCTCTGGGGCGAGGAGGGCATCGGCGCCGCGATCGTCATCAACGGCCGCCTGCACCGGGGTGCGACCGGCGGCGCCGGCGAGGTCGCGTTCCTGCCCCTTCCGGGTACGCCGCTGATCCGCAACGTCGGCCGCAACAACGCCGGCGGCTTCCAGGAGCTGGCTGGTGGCGAACCCGTCCTCGAGCTCGCCCGTGAACACGGCCTGAAGGCCCGTACGCCGGAGGCCGCGATCGCGACCGCGCTGCAGACCGAGGGCGCCGGCGACGCCGTACTGAACGAGTTCGCGCACCGGCTCGCGGTCGGTCTGGCGGCGATCGTCGCGGTCGTCGACCCGGAGCTGATCGTGCTGGCCGGCGGTGTGATCACCGCGGGCGGGGAACGCCTGCGCGGGCTGGTCCAGGACGAGCTCGCCGATCTCGCCGTACCGCGGCCGCAGCTGTTGATGACCGCGATCAGCACCGACCCCGTGCTCTCCGGAGCGCTGCAGTCCGCACTGAGCACGACCCGCGACGAGGTCTTCGACACCGCGGGACCACCGATCACGTAACCAGGAGAATGGATGCGAAGCTTCACCCGTGCCGCCCTCGGCACCGCCGCAGTCGCCCTCGCAGCGACGGCCTGCACCGGAACCTCGAACGCACCGCAGGCGAACGACGATGCCACCAAGGACGTGACGATCACGTTCTGGCACGGATGGAGCGCACCTTCCGAGGTGGCCGCGATCTCCGCGAACGTGCAGGCCTTCGAAGCCGAGCATCCGAACATCCACGTCAAGGTCGTCGGCAACATCAACGACGACAAGATCAAGCAGGCGCTCCGGGCCGGCGGCTCCAACGCGCCGGACGTGGTGTCGTCGTTCACCACCGACAACGTCGGCACGTTCTGCGCGTCGAACGTGTTCAGCGACCTGACGCCGTTCCTCGGAAAGTCCGGAATCGACCTGGACACGACGTTTCCTAAACCGTTGCAGGACTACACGCAGTTCCAGGGCAAGCGGTGCACGCTCCCGCTGCTGAACGACGCGTACGGCCTGTACTACAACAAGGACGCGTTCAAGGCGGCCGGGATTTCCGCGCCGCCGAAAACGTTGTCCGAGTTCGACGCCGACGCGAAGAAGCTGACCAGGACCAAGGGCGACAGCTACACGCAGCTCGGCTTCATGCCGAACTTCCACGGGTACGAGTCGACCACGTCGCACTTCGCCGCGCTCTGGAACCCGACGTACTTCACCCCCGACGGCAAGTCGAACCTGGCCAAGGACCCGGCGTTCGCGAGCATGCTGAAGTGGCAGCACGGCCTGGTCGCGCAGCTCGGCGGGTTCGCGAAGCTGGAGAAGTACCGCGCGACGTTCGGCGACGAGTTCGGGGCGAAGAACCCGTTCCACACCGGACAGGTCGCGATGACGATGGACGGCGAGTGGCGGCTCGGGATGGCCCGCGACGCCGGGGCAAAGTTCGGCATCGGCGTGGCGCCGTTCCCGGTGCCCGACGACCAGGCCGACAGCTACGGCAAGGGCTACCTGTCCGGGACCGTGATCGGGATCGCCAGCACCAGCCAGAAGCAGAACGCGGCCTGGGAGCTGGTCAAGTTCATGACCACCGACACCGACGCCGTGGTGAGCTTCGCGAACGCCATCCACAACGTGCCGTCCACGCTGGACGCGCTCAAGTCCCCGAAGCTGAACGCCGACCTCAAGCCGTTCCTCGGCATCGCCCAGCACCCCAAGAGCAGCACCACGCCGGCCAGCCCGAACGGCGGCGCGTACCAGCTGACGCTGCAGGACTTCGGCTACGCCTACGAGTCCGGCAAGGTCCCCGACCTGGCAGCTGGTCTGGCGAAGACGGACGAGCAGATCGACAAAGACCTGGCCCAGGCGAAATGACGCTCCGTCAGAAGCGCCGCAAGGAGACCCTGCGCAACCTCGCCTTCCTGTCACCCTGGCTGATAGGTGTGAGTCTCTTCTTCCTGTACCCGCTGGTCTCGACCGTCTACTTCAGCTTCATGAAGTACGACGGGTTCACCCCGCCGACCTGGACCGGCCTGAAGAACTGGCAGTACGTCTTCACCGACTACCCGTTCTTCTGGCCCGCCCTGCGCAACACCCTGTGGCTGGTAGTCGTCATGGTCACGCTACGAGTCCTGTTCGGCCTCGGCATCGGCCTGCTGATCACCAAGGTGAAGACAGGCGCCGGGTTCTTCCGTACGGCGTTCTACCTGCCGTACCTGGCCCCGCCGGTCGCCGCCACGATGGCGTTCGCGTTCCTGCTCAACCCGGGCACCGGCCCGGTGAACAACATCCTCGGCAGCCTCGGGTTGCCGCAGCCCGGCTGGTTCAACGACCCTGCCTGGTCGAAGCCGGCGTTGACATTGCTCGCGCTCTGGGGCATCGGCGACCTGATGGTGATCTTCATGGCGTCGCTGCTCGACGTACCGCAGGAACAGTACGAGGCGGCGTCGCTTGACGGCGCCGGCGCGTGGCAGCGGTTCCGGTTCGTGACGCTGCCGAACATCTCGCCGATCGTGCTGTTCGCCGTTGTCACGGGCGTCATCCAGACCATGCAGTACTACACGCAGCCGTTGGTCGCCGGGAAGGTCGCCAGCGGGGTCATCGGCGGCTCGGGGCAGCAGTTCGAGCCGGGGTACCCGGAGAAGTCCACGCTGACGCTGCCGCAGCTCGTGTATCACCTGGGCTTCCAGCGCTTCGACACCGGCGGCGCTTCGGTGATCGCGCTGGTGCTGTTCGCGCTGGCGATGGTGTTCACCGGGTTCCTGATGCGCTCCATGAGCGAGAGGAGCGCGGCGTGAACCGCTTCTTTCACTGGCTCGGCGTACATGCGCTCGCCATCGCGGCCGCGTTGTTCTTCGTGCTGCCGCTTGTGTTCATCTTCCTCACGGCACTCATGAGCGACCAGCAGGCGCTCACGCGGAACCTATGGCCCGACAGCTGGCACTGGGAGAACCTACGGACGGTCTGGGAGACGCCCGGGTTCCTGACGTGGTGGAAGAACACCCTCATGTACGCCGTCCTCGGTACAGCGCTCACGTTGCTGTCGAGTATCCCGGTCGCGTACGCCCTCGCCAGGTTCAAGTTCCGCGGCAGGAACGCCGTACTGATGCTGGTGATCGCCACGATGATGCTGCCGCCGCAGGTGGTCATCGTGCCGATGTACCTGTTCTGGGCGAAGCAGTTGCACCTGTCCGGGACGTTGTGGCCGCTGATCATCCCGATGGCGTTCACTGACGCGTTCTCGGTCTTCCTGCTCCGGCAGTTCCTGCTGACGATTCCCAAGGACTACGTGGACGCGGCCAAGGTGGACGGCTGCGGCGAGTTCAGGGCCCTGGTACGGATCGTGCTGCCGATGGCCAGGCCGGCTATCGCGGCTGTGGCGCTGTTCCAGTTCTTCTACTGCTGGAACGACTACTTCGGCCCACAGATCTACGCCAGCGAGAACCCGGCCGCATGGACGCTCAGCTACGGCCTGGAGTCCTTCAAGGGCGCACACCACACCAACTGGAACCTCACGATGGCAGCAACGCTGCTGGTGATGGCCCCGGTGATCATCTTGTTCTTCTTCGCGCAAAAGGCCTTCATCGAAGGCGTCACTCTGACAGGGGTCAAGGGATGAAGCTGACAGTTGTTGGTGGCGGGTCCACCTACACGCCTGAGTTGGTCGACGGGTTCGCCCGGCTGCGGGACTCGCTGCCGGTGTCGGAGCTGGTGCTCGTAGACCCTGTACCGGACCGCTTGGAGCTCGTGGGCGGCCTGGCGCGGCGTATCTTCGCCAAACAGGGCCACGCGGGTCGTGTGATCACCACGTCCGACCTGGACGCCGGTATCGACGGCGCTGACGCAGTACTGCTGCAGCTGCGAGTGGGCGGGCAGGCTGCGCGCAACGAGGACGAGACGTGGCCGTTGGAGTGCGGCTGCGTCGGCCAGGAGACCACCGGCGCCGGCGGTCTCGCCAAGGCGCTACGGACCGTCCCGGTCGTGCTGGACATTGCAGAGCGGGTACGGCGTACCAACCCGGACGCGTGGATCATCGACTTCACCAACCCGGTCGGGATCGTGACGCGGGCCCTGTTGTCGCAGGGGCACAAGGCGGTCGGGCTGTGCAACGTGGCGATCGGGTTCCAGCGCCACTTCGCCGCGCTCTTGGGTGTCACGCCGGAGGAGGTCTCGCTGGACCACGTCGGGCTGAACCATCTGACCTGGGAGCGCGCCGTACGCGTCAACGGCGAGGACGTGCTGCCCCAACTCCTCGAGAAGCACCTCACCGCCATCTCGGACGACCTGCGCCTCCCGGCGGACGTCGTACGGCAGCTAGGCGTGGTCCCGTCGTACTACTTGCGCTACTACTACCAGCACGACGCGGTAGTGAAGGAACTGCTCCACAAGCCCTCACGTGCAGCCGAGGTGGCTGCGCTCGAGAAGGAGCTGCTGGACATGTACGCCGACCCGCAACTCGACGAGAAGCCGGCGCTGCTCGAGAAGCGCGGCGGCGCGTACTACTCCGAGGCTGCCGTCGCGCTGGCGTCGTCCTTGCTCAACGACACCGGCGACGTACAAGTGGTCAACACGCTCAACAACGGGACGTTCCCGTTCCTCGCTGACGACGCCGTGATCGAAGTACCGGCCACGGTGAACGCACAGGGCGCTCAGCCGTTAGCGGTGTCCCCGCTGGAGCCGCTGTACGCCGGCCTCGTCGCACACGTGACGGCGTACGAAGACCTGGCACTGCAGGCCGCCGTACAGGGTGGAGCTGACCGGGTGTTCCAGGCGTTGCTGGCGCATCCGCTCGTCGGACAAGTCTCCATCGCGCAGGAACTCACGGACAAGCTGCTGGCACACAACCAGGCGTACCTGCCGTGGGCGCGCTAGTCCCGGGCGGCGTACTGGCCTTCGACGCCGGTAACAGCAAGACCGACGTCGCACTGGTCGCCGCCGACGGAACAGTGCTCGGTACGGCGCGTGGTGGCGGGTTCGAGCCACAGAAGCTCGGTCCTGATGCCGCGGTGGACCAGCTGGAGCCGCTTGTGCGTGCTGCGGCCGCGGTGGCCGGGCTGCACGTTGGCGACGTACCGCTGGTGCAGCAGGTGTCAGCATGCCTGGCCAACGCCGACCTGCCCATTGAGGTCGAGCAGCTGACCACGGTCTTCCAAGAGCGCGGCTGGGCGGAGTCCGTGTACGTCACCAACGACACGTTCGCGCTGCTGCGGTCGGGAGTGGACGAGCCGCGCGGTGTGGCCGTGGTGTGCGGCGCCGGCATCAACTGCTCCGGGATGCTGCCGGACGGCCGTACGGCGCGGTTCCCGGCGTTGGGGAAGGTGACCGGCGACTGGGGCGGCGGCGCGCAGCTGGCCGAGGAGGCGTTCTGGTCGGCGTCGCGGGCCGAGGACGGGCGCGGGCCGGCGACCGCGTTGGTGACCGCGCTGGCCATGCATTACGGCAAGACTTCCCTGAACGCGGTGATCGAGGCGTTCCACTTCGGCGAGCTGCCGCCGGACCGGCAGCTCGAAGCAGCGCCGGTGCTGTTCCAGGTCGCGGCCGCCGGCGACACCGTTGCCTTGGGCATCGTTCAGCAGCAGGCCGAGGAGATCGTCGCGATGGCGTTCAGCGCGTTGCGGCGGCTCGACCTGCTCGCCGAACCGGTCACCGTCGTACTCGGCGGCGGCGTCCTCACCGCCCGGCATCCCGTGCTCCTCGACCGGGTCACCCGGCTGCTCGCCGATGTCGCCCCGAAGGCGGTGCCGCGGGTGGTCGACGTACCGCCGGTGGTCGGCGCGGCGTTGCTCGGGCTCGACCACACCGCGGCCGGAGCGGCGGCGCAGGAGCGGTTACGCGCGGCGTTCGCGCCACCACCGGCTGCTTGATATTGCAAGCGTGTTGCAGCGCAAACTCCCGGGTCGGATGTGGCGTCCCATGCAGTAGGACCACATCCACTCGGGAGGTCGATGATGATTCGAAGGATCATGGGTCTTGGCGCCACGACGGCTCTTGCGGTGACCGCACCGCTTGTCCTCACCGGCGCGACCCCCGCCAACGCCGCAACCTGTGCGGGTTCGGTGGCGGGCGTCTCCGCGACGACGTACGCCGACCGGCTCGTCCGCGCGTGGGGCAGCGGGAACACCGCGGCCGCCAACTGCTATGCCTCCGCAAGCACCTCACGAACGCTCTTCGGGCAGGCGACGCCGGGCGGGATCCACTGGCGGCGTACCGGCGTCGAGGGTGCGGCCGGGACGATCTATGTCACGTACCACGACGATGCGCGCGGCGGGAACCTCACGGTCGGCGTACAGAACGTGGGGCTGCGCGGCGCCGGCGGCTGGCATGCGGCGTACACGGCCAGGTTCAGCAACGAGCCGAAGGCGTGGAACGCGGTGCAGTGGTCGGACAACCTCGTCCGGGCCTGGGGCCGCGGGGACGCGAAGTGGACGGCGTACTACGCGACGCCGGCCGCCGTACGCCAGCTGCACGGGGTGGCCGCCGTGGGCGGTTCGCACTGGACGCGGATCCGCGCCGAGGGTGCGGCCGGTACGACGTACGTGACCTACCGGAACGACGTCACCCGGCACACGCTGGTGATCGGGGTGTCGAACGTCGGCCTGTCGCAGGGTGACGCGCACGCGGCGTACATGGTGCGGTACCACTGACGGCTTGAGTGCTGCTTGCAGTGGTGTAATCATGATTACATGAGTACGCAGACCGAGCACGAGAAGGTGCGGGGCTGGCTGACCGGGCGGTTGCCGGGCGACTGGTTCGAGGGTGAGACCGAACTGTCGATCGACCGGGACGAGATCCTGATCGTCGGCCGGATCCCCGCACCCGAGCAGAACCAGGACGTGAGCGCCGCCGAGCGCTCCGCCGCCGAGGACGGCCGGATCAAGCAGTTCCGCGAGGACACCCGCGAACGCCGGATCGAGATCGCCCGCGAACTCGAGCACGCCGCCCGCCGCAAGGTCGCCTGGGGCGTCCGCTGCGGCGACACCAGGACCGTCTTCACGTCGCTGTCCGCCCCCGTGATGACCCGCCTCCGCCAGCCCGAACGCCAGGTCCTCGACACCCTCGTCGACGCCGGCGTGGCCCGCTCCCGCAGCGACGCCCTCGGCTGGTGCGTCAAACTCGTCGCCCAGCACAGCGAAACCTGGCTCGCCGACCTCCGCGACGCCATGACCAAGGTAGAAGAAGTCCGCAAGGCCGGCCCGGACAACAACTAACAGGCACCGCCGTACGACGAGCTCCGGGGGGATCGGGTGAGATTCCCCCACCGTCGACACGCCCACCTGCTCCGAGCCCACCCACCCCCTATGCCCCGCACCAAAGGCGCACACGTCCAACCTGCGCCCGCACAACGCGCCTACCCGCCCCACGCACCGGGCAGAGCACCCGAGATCCCCCAACGTCGACACGCCCACCTGCCCCGAGCCCACCGACCGTCCACGCACTGCAGCTGAAGGCGGAGGTCAAGATGCGCTTCCGCTCCAGGCACATGCTCGTTGACAACTGGGATACGTTGGCCGCCCCTCCGCCGCGCCGACCGGGTAGCGCGGCGGGGAAGCTATCAACGAACTCAGCATCAGCGAAGGCCGGCACTCGAGGCCACCAACGCGAACGGACGGTTTGGAGAGCAGGGCACGCGCGGGCGCAGGGACCAGCACGCATACCCCGCCGATTGTGGGGGCTACTCGTCGTCCAGCCACCCCGCGTTGCTGCTGTCCCGGTGATAGCCGTTGTGATACCTGAGAACGCAGACCTGGCCCGGCACAGGATTCCGACCGTCACACGGCTCGGCGTCAGACGGCCGGAGGACCGGCCAGCCTCGCTCGTTCAGAACGACCCCGCGAGACTCCCTGGCCGTGCTCGACAACTCCGACCTGTTACTCATCCGTCGACCTTCCAAACCATCAATCCACTGCGCGGTGGCACCGCACACCCAGTCGGCTCGGTCGCGCTCGTAGTCGCAACCTCACGGCCGACACACTGCCGCGACCTGGCCACCCGGATCGAGCACATTGCCAAAAGGTGCCCCCATTTGCCGACATGCATAATTCCGCCCGAGCACAGATGCCGCCGCTCCAGCCGCGGAGGGGGCAACTTGTGGCAACCGGCTTGACCCCCGGCTGCCGCGGCGAGGAAGGTCAGATGCGGCAACTTCTGGCAACTCTCAACGGAGGCCCTCGGTCAAGCAGTCACCGGCGATCCCGCACGGCGGATCATCGAGATGGTCGCAGATCGTCTTTGACGAGATTCCGGGATCGGCTGACCTGACGGCTCTCAGCCGATTGCCATGCTGGTGCCCGCGCACCCATCGAAAGAACGAAACTGAGATCAGAATCAGATGTCCCAGATCGCCAAGTACTGGCTTCGCGACAGCGGAGGTCCGTACGCGACCTTCCTGGCCGTTGTGGATACGTACTATCACCCGGAAGTTCGCAATGAGAACTTCGACGCTCTCGTGCACCGAGCCCGCGCCAACCGGCCGGACGACACGCAGATGATGACTTTCAAGACCGAATTCGTCCAGCTCCTGGAGAGCGACCGCCAAGGTCTTCATCCGGACGCGATCAGTACGGCAGCGCAGTACGACGAATGGGACGACGACGGCGAGTTTCTCGCGTGGCTGTGGCACGAGCTCTATCCGAGCGAGCCGGTACCAGGCACATCTCCCACTCCCTGACATGCGACGGGCGGCAACCAGGTTCGGTTGCCGCCCGTCTGGGAATGGTTACTGGCCCTGTTGCCAGTTGCCGTTCTGGGGGTTGCCGTTCGACCAGGTGCCCGTGCTGTGGGCGGCCGGGTGCTGTTCGGGCTGCTGTTGCTGGTAGCCGCCCTCGTAGTTGCCCTGGTAGTTGCCCTGCGTCGGGTAGGCCGCCGTACCGTTGGCGTCTGCCGCGTTCGGGTCCGCGGCCGGCTTCTGGAGGTTGTCCTTCGAGAACAGGTTGCCCAGTGCACGGCCGGCCATCTCGCGGCCCCCGAGACCGAAAGCGAGGCCGAGAGCGAGTGCGGCACCCGCGAGCACGATCAGCAGCGTGTTGCCGGTCAGCTGGACCGCGACACCGAGCTGGGTGAGGGCGGCGAACGCGGCGTACACCAGGACGGCGTACCGCGCCACCTTCGCCAGGGTTTCGTTGCCGGTGGCACCGCGGATGATCGCGGCCAGGAAGTTCGCGAACAGCGCCGCCAGGCAGACGATCACGATCGCGGCGAAGATCCGCGGGATGTAGCCGAGCATGTCGCTCATGAAGTTCGAGATCTCCGGTACGCCGAGCGCGGAGGCGAACATCGTGAAGCTGATCAGGAACACGAACCAGAACACGACCTTGCCCAGCATCGCCGAAGCGGTCAGCCCCGTGCCCGACCGTTGCAGCACACCGGAAACGCCGGCCCGCTCCATCCAGTTGTCGAACCCGACCCGGCCGAGAAGCTTGCCGACGAGTTTGCCGAGCACCTTGGCGACGAAGTAGCCGATTACCAGGATGACCAGGCCGCCCAGCAGGTTCGGGATGAACGACAGCAGTTTGCTGAACGCATCCTCGAACGGCTGGGTGAAGTCAATCGCTAACGCTGACATCGGATGAACCTTTCAGGACTGGCCCGCATCCGCTGTCGGCGCATAACTGCCCCAACCCCGGCACGGGCGGATGCAGTGGTGTCCAGTATGACTGTTACCCGCTGATGCCCGAGGCAAACAACGGCGGTCGGCGAGGCGGGCAACGAAAAGTGTTTGCATAAGGCAATCACCATCGCAGTACTTCGGTCCTTACCCCGGCGGCTGAACCGCTTCAGCTGTTTGCCATCCTGGACCCATGACCGACCTCGTGATCCGCCGCGCCACCGCCGCCGACGTCGCCCCGATCGTCACGATGATCGCCGACGACCAGCTCGGCGCCACCCGCGAGTCGACCGCCGACCTGACGCCGTACCTGGCCGCGTTCGAGCAGATCGACGCCGACCCCAACCAGCTCCTCGTGGTTGCCGAACGCAACGACGAGGTGATCGGCACGCTGCAGCTCACGATCATCCCCGGCCTCTCCCGCCGCGGCTCCAGCCGCGGCCTGATCGAAGCCGTCCGCGTCTCCCGCCAGGCCCGCGGCGCCGGCCTCGGCACCACCCTCGTCCAGTGGGCCGTCGAGGAGTCCCGCACCCGCGGCTGCACCCTCGTCCAACTCACCTCGGACAAAACCCGCACTGACGCCCACCGCTTCTACACCAACCTCGGCTTCGAAAACACCCACGAAGGCTTCAAACTCAAACTCACCTGAGGTCGCTGGCAGCCGCCGGCTTCGCCCAGGTGTTGCAGTCTCGCGGCCCGCGCGCGGCGAACCCACGCTCCAGCCACTCGAGAAAATGGTCCGCGCTCCCACTGGGCGTGTACCCGGGGTGACCGAACTGGACGAGCCGCTCACCCTTCAGCCGAAGTGTCTCCCGGTTCGCCCCGAAGAACGCAGCCGCGAAGCAGTGCGCCTGCATCTCGTGGCGGTCCTGTTCACCCTGTTGCGCGCTCGGCTCCGCGGTCCAGTACTCATGTGCGTAGCCGCTCCTCAGCCCAGTCAGTTCCTGCACGTGGTGGCCGTACTCATGGGCCATCAGGTACTGGACCGAAGCACGACCATCTTCCTGACGCTCCGCCTCCTTGACGACGTACGCCGGCCAGTTGAAGTAGATACTGCGCGTCTCATTGCAGTAGAGGGCTGCGACCGATCATCGCCTGCTTGGTCGCCAGCGGGGCGGATGGAGTGCTGCACTTGACGGCGGCCACCTGCCCGGCCTTGTACAAACTGTTCCCCATCAACGACGGATCCGGCAGTGGAATGTCTGTCGTCGTCGGCGTGGACGGCGGGGCTGTGGCGAGCGGGATGGTTGACCGAGTACAGCCGGCGAGGAGGAGCACAGCGAGGAGTGCCGCCGTACGGCGCATGTCAGCTGACTCGTTTCGCGGTGGCCGCCCACGTGTTGCAGGCGGACGGTGACTTGGCCGAGAAGCCGGCGTCGGACCAGGCCTTGTTGTTCTTGTCCGAGCCGTGCTCACGATCGCCGGCGTAGGCCTCGTCCTTGTAGCCGTCGAAGCGATCGCCGTACAGGTTGAGTGTGGCCTGGTTCGCGCCGAGGAACGCGGCGGCCAGGCAGGAGGCCTGCAATTCGATGCGTCGGCTCCGTTCCAGGCTGTCGTCGGAGTACGCCATGATGCCGGCCAGCTGCTGAAGATGATGCCCGAAATCGTGCGCGAGTACTCCCAGCAGGTACGCCGACGCGTACGGCCGGTCGTCCGGGCTCTCCTCGACGTGTTGGGTCCAGTCGACGTAGATGTCCGAGTTGTCGGAGCAGTAGAACGCATCGGCGTCGTCGTCGAAGTCGCCACAGGCCGTCCTTGCGCCCACGGTCACGACGTACAGATCGGTCGGCAAGAAGTTGTCGTCCGTCCGCTCGACAACCGGCTTCCAGGCACGCTCAAGGCAGACGATCATGGCGTCCCCGGAGCGCTGTACGTCGCTTGGCGTCTTCAACGGCACGTCTGGCAGGTTGCAGGGCACCGCGGGCACCTGCCCCGCCGAGTACAGCGGGTTGTGCACCAGGTAGGCGTCTTCCAGCGACGTGCAGCTCGGTGTCATGGTTCGGGGTACCAAGTGCAGGGCCTGCGCACGGTTCAGCTGACTCTCTTGGTGGGGGCGGTGAAGGTGTTGCAGGTGGCGGGGGTGGTGGAGGTGAAGGCGCGGGTGGTCCAGTAGGAGTGGTTCTTGCGGGAGCCGTGGTCGCGGACCTTGCTGTACTCGTCGCCGACGTGGCTGACGACGTACCGCCAGTATCTGAGGCGGAGGCCGGACAGGCCGAAGGTGCGCTTGTTGGCGCCGAGGAAGGCGGCGCCCAGGCAGCTGGCCTGGAGTTCTTTGCGGCGCATGACCTCCAGCTGACGCGCCGCGGACTTGCCGCGCATGAGTTCGTCGTACAGCGTGAGGATGCCGACCGAGAACTGGACATGGTGGCCGTACTCGTGGGCCAGCAGCTGGTCGAAGTTGACCAGATTGAACTCCTGGTCCTTCGTGTCGAGGTAGATGTCGGTGTCGAAGCAGATCTTCCCGGTGACGCCGCTGAAGTAGTAGAACGCATCGGCGCCGCCCGGCGGGTCCGTGCACGCGGGCGTGGCCTTCGGGTGACGGGCGCTGTACGGGATCAGTTCGACCGACGCCTGGATCGCGTCCGCCTTCAGGACGAGCGGGGCCCAGGCTTTGCTCATACAGGCGACCTGCGCGTTGCCGTACGCGACCAGCCCGGCCTTGGTGGTCAGCCGCGGTCGCGGTAACGCACACCGCACCACGGGCACCCAGCCGGCCGCGTAGAGCTTGTTGTGTACGACGTTCGTCGTCAGGTCGATGCTCAACGGCGAAGAAGGCGCCGTGGCCGTCGTCCGGGTGGGCGTTGGTGTCGGCGTCGGCGTAGGGGTGAGCGTAGGAGTAGACGAAGGCGTGGGTACGGCGGTTGGCGCCGTACGCGCGCAACTGGTCGCGGCCAGCACGACAACCGCCAGCACTGCACCGATGCGCCGCATCAGCTCACCTTGGCGGGTGCGGCCGTGAACGTGTTGCAGTCCTTGGGGTTGGCGGAGGCGAAGGCGGGACCGGACCAGGCCCAGTTGCTCTTCCGGGAGCCGTGGTCGCGGATCTTCTCCGGGTTGTACTCGTCGCCGGAGTGCTGCGCCTCCCACTGCCAGGTCTTCAGCTTCTCGCCGGACAACCCGAGGGACTGCTTGTTCGCACCGAGGAAGGCCGCGCCGAAGCAGGTCGCCTGGAGCTCGCGGCGGCGGGCCCATTCGAGCTTCATCGCCTTCGACTTCGTCCAGCCCTCACGGGAGAACGACGCGGTGATCATCTCGGTCATCTGCTGGACGTGGTGGCCGTACTCGTGAGCCATCGTGTCGAGCATCCACACCCGCGCGGCCTGCGGCTCGGCCTTGTAGTACTTGAGGTCTTCCTTCCAGCTGATGTTGATGCTCTCGTCGGCGCTGCAGTAGTACGCCGTGTCCGACTCGCCGGTGCAGTCCTCGTCGTCGGTGACCTGGCTGGTCTGCAGCTTCACCTTCGGCGACCGGAAGTCGTACCCGGCCTTCTTCACGATCGGCGCCCACGCGTTGTTCAGGCAGGGCAGCAGCGCCTGGTAGTAGCGCAGGATCGTGGACTGCGAGTTCGGCTTGATCGCCGGCTCCTTGCAGCTGACCGAGACGACGGCGCCGGCGGTGTAGATCTTGTTCTGCTGCAGCCGCACCATGTCCGGGACGCCCTGGACGGTGACCGTCACGGTGGGGTCCGGCGGGACCGGGATCGGCGCTTCCGACTTCTTGATCGACGGCTGCGACAGCGGGCGCTGGAGACCGTACGAGTCGACGAGCTTGAAGCCTCCGACGGTGGCGCCGGTCAGCATCACGACGACCAGGACCGAGAGGCCGGCGATGATCGGCCGCGAGTACTGGCGCGCCGGCTTGAGCGGCGGCGGTTCGGCGCTGAACTGGGCGCCGGAGCGGGACGGGTTCGAGTGCCAGCCGCTCGGCCGCGCGCCTCCGGCACGACGGGTTCCGGTGAGCGGCGTGTACGGCGCTCCCGTGGCGAGCGGGGCGATCGGCGGGCCGTTGTAGTCGCTCTCGGTCCCGGGCTCGGTCGGCAGCGGACGGGCCTTCCGGCGTACGGACGAATCGTCGTACGCCACCGGGCGCGCCTTCCCGAGACCGATGGGCTGGGCGGTCCTCAGGGTCAGCGGCTGGGATCCGGGCGGCGGCTCGCCAGTGCTGAAGTGGCCCGGCTTCGGGACGGAGTCAGGCATCGATCGTTCCCATCTTGCTCAGCTGACCTTGGCGGATGCTGCGCCGAAAGTGTTGCAGGCGCCGGGGTTGGTTGTCGCGAAGCCCTGGTTCATCCACAACGTGTGGCTCTTGCTCGAGCCGTGGTCGCGGACCTTGTCCTTGCTGAACTCGTCGCCGCTGCGCCGGATCTGGTCGTTCCACTGCTGCAGCAGTTCGCCGCGGAGCGGGAACGTCGACCGCGCGGCGCCGAAGAACACCGCACCGAAGCAGGACGCCTGCAGCGCCGCACGCCGCTGCTGCTCGAGCTCGGCGGTCTTGTTCGCCGCGGTGTCCGCGAGGTTGCCGGCGGCCTCGGCCATCCCGGTCAGGTTCTGCACGTGGGCGCCGTACACGAAGCCGAACGACTGCGCCATCTGCACCCGGGTCGCGGCCCGGTGCTTCGGGTAGTCCTCGACGATCTTCTGCCACGGCATCGTCACGCTGCCGCCCTGCTCGTCCAGGCAGTACGAGGCGAGGTCCTCGTCCTGTACGCCGCAGGCGGTCTCCTCGCCGTCGTCGAAGACGATCAGCCGCGGCGACCGGAACTCGAAGCCTGCCTTGGTGACGAGCGGCTCCCAGGCCTTGTCCATACATGCGGTCAGGGCCTGGTAGTACGACCGCACGTTCTCCTTGGAGGTCGGGCGGAACGCGGGCTCCGGGCAGTTCACCGCCGCGAGCTTCCCGGCGGCGTAGATCGCGTTCTTGCCGACGACGTCCGCGTCCGGGGTGCCCTTGCCGACCGGTGCGGCGCTCGTCGGCGCGCCGCCGGGGCCGTCGCTCGGGTTCGTGGACGGCGTACCGAGGGGGTTGGCGACGAAGCCGTCGTAGTTCGACAGCACCTTGACCGCGAACGTCGCGCCGCCGCCGAGCACCAGCAGCGCCGCGACCACGATCAGCGCGACCAGGCCCTTCGAGCGCTTCTTCGGCACGAACGGGATCGGCTCCGGGTGGAACACCTCCCGGTACGCCGCGGCCGCCCGGTCGTCCGCGGGCGCCGGACCGAGCCGGGTGCCGGACAGCGTCGTACCCCGGGAGTCGATCCGGCTGCCGCGGAGCTGTGGATGGACCGGCTGGTCGTCCCGGCCGAGCCGTGGTGTGGGTGCCGCCAACGGTGCCGATCCGTCCGGCCTGCGCTGGTCCGCCGTCGTCCGGTCCCCGTCGCCGCCGGGCAGGAAATGCCCGGGCTTGGGCGCCGACTCGTCCGCCATAGGTTTCCGCTTCTCCCCAGTACCGGCTGCCGCCGGTCTTCATCAGAAAGGCCGGCACAGACCCCCGAGCCGACCGCCGGCTGATATTACGGCCTGGACCGCCATCCGGAGAACCGGATTGCACCTATTGACACCGTTTCGCGACCGGCACTACGCACCGCACTCAACTGGTTACCTGAACGCATCCCGGAAAGAACCTGGCATGCTGGGGGCATGAGTTGGGCTGTGTATGCGATGCGCGGGCCAGGAGGCGTACGGCGCCTCGACGACGTACCGGTGGACTATGAGCCGCCTTCGGTCGGGACGTCGAGCGATGTGGTGGCCGCGGTTCGGGAGTTGGTGCCGGACGTGGATACCAGCAAGCCGTCGTGGCTGGCGTTGCGGAGTGCGGACTTCGACGTCGAGATGACGATCGGCAAGGGGGTCGAGGTCCGCGACATCACGTTCTACCTGAACGACGGTCCGCGGTCGATCCCGATCGTGATGGAGATCAGCCGCAAGCTCGGCGTCACGCCGTACGACACCGAATCCGGGAACTTCCTCACCGAGGAGTCACGGCCGCCGGTGCCGCCGCCGATGGAGCCGGACGAGATCAAGATGAACAAGCCGAAGTGGTGGAAGTTCGGCCGGAAGTAGTCGCCTCACCAGCCCGGGTCTTGTGCCCGGGCTGTTCTCGGGCCTACGATCAGGACGATCGTACAGGACGATCGCCCTGGAGGATTCGAATGGCGCCGACCGCGAAGCAAGGCCAGGAAGTACGGCTGCGGCTGATGGCGGCGGCGGTCGAGCTGATCCCGGAGCGCGGCTGGTCCGCGGTCAGCACCCGGATCCTGGCCGACCGGGCCGGGGTCACGCCGAGCGTCGTGCACTACCACTTCTCGTCGGTGCAGGAGGTTCTCACCGAGGCCGCGATCGGCGCGATGCGCGAGGTGCTGACGGCGACCGACGAGCTGTTCACCGCCGCGACCACCCCGGCCGCCGCGATCGACGCGTTGCTGGCCTCGCTCGAGCAGTACGACGGGAGCGACCCGACGTCGCTGCTCTTCACCGAGACGTACCTGGCCGCGACCCGCGACGACCGCCTGCGGACCCAGATCGCCGGCCTGGTGACGGATTTCCGCACCCGGGTCGCCGACTGGCTGACGATCCAGCAGGTCGCCGAGCCGGCCGCGACCGCCGCCGTACTCGCCGCCGCCATCGACGGCCTCCTCCTGCACCGCACGCTCGGACCGGAGGCCCCGGCCCTCAGAACCGTTCTGCAAAGGCTGGTGAGTTGAAATGCACGCAATCATCTGCGGAGCCGGGATCGCCGGACTCGCGCTGGCGCACCGCTTGTCGACGCTGTGCCAGGACGTCACCGTCCTCGAACGCAGCCCCGGCCCGCGACCTCAGGGCTACATGATCGACTTCTTCGGCCCCGGGTACGACGCGATGAAGGCGATGGGGCTGCTGCCCGCGCTGCAGGAGGTCGCGTACTACGTCGACGAGGCGACCCTCGTGGACGAGCACGGCCAGAAACAGGCGGGCATCACGATCCGCCAGTTCGCCGACGGCGACCTGCTCAGCGTGATGCGACCGGACCTCGAGCAGGTATTGCGCGATCACCTCCCGAGCGCGGTCGACCTGCGGTACGGCGCGATGCTCACCGGCGTGACGTCGTCCGCGGACGGCGTCCGGGTGCGGCTCGCCGACGGGTCGGCGCTGGACGGGGACCTGCTGATCGGTGCCGACGGCATCCATTCCGCCGTACGCCGGGAGGTGTTCGGGTCGTCGTACCTGCGGTTCCTCGGGTTCCACACGGCGGCGTACAGCTTCGACGCGCCGGCGATCCACGACGAGGTGGGCGGGCGGTTCTGCCTCACCGACACGATGGGGAGCCAGTTCGGGTTCTACTCGTTGCGGAACGGACGGGTGGCAGCGTTCGCGGTGCACCGGACGACGGATCCGGTCGTACCGGCGGATCCCCGGGCGGCGATCCGGTCGGCGTACGCGGGGCTGGGGTGGGTGGTGCCGGAGGCGCTGGCGTTGTGTCCGGAGCCGGAGCAGATCTACTACGACCAGGTGTCGCAGGTGGTGATGCCGCGGTGGAGTTCGGGGCGGGTTGTGCTGGTGGGAGATGCGTGCGGGGCGGTGTCGCTGCTCGCCGGGCAGGGGGCGTCGCTCGGAATCGCCGAGGCTTATCTGCTGGCGGAGAAGCTGGTGGAGGCGTCGTCGGTCGAGGAGGGAATGGCGGAGTACGAGCGGGTCTGGCGGCCGGTGGTGGAGGAGAAGCAGAAGGTGGCGCGGTCGACCGCTCGTTGGTTCCTCCCACGGTCGCGGTGGGAGTTGGTGACGCGGCGGGTGATGTTGCGGGTGCTGCGGCTGCCTGGGTTGCGGACGTTGCTGGCTCCGGCGTTGGCGGGGAAGCCTACGACGCTGATCCGCGAGGCCGCCGGCGTACCGACGAACGGGTAGTGGTGGGGGTTTCGGGGATGCGCTGAGCGTGCCGGCGGCTGGGAAGTGGGGGTACTACCCGTTCTTCGGTAAAAGGGTGAGGTCGGTGGGGCCCAGGCGGAGGGTGCCGGAGGTGAGCGGGGTAGCGCGGATGCCGCCGTGGTTGCGGAGGGCGCGCATCGCGCCGGGGGCGAGGACCTGGTCCATCCAGGCGCAGGGGTTGGCCGGGCGGTTCGCCTGGAACGTGATGCCGCCGAGGGTGAAGCGGCGGCCGGGGATGCGAGCGCCGTCGGGAGTACGGCGGGCGGCGAGGTCGTCGATCGGGAAGCCGCGGAGCGTGATGTTGCGGCGGGTCAGGTGCGGGTCGAGCGGTGCCGGGAGGCCGAGGAGCCGGACGACCTCGTCGAGTGAGGCAGCGTCGATGAGGGTGACGGCCGCGTTCTTGTGGATCGCCTGGCCGTAGTAGCGGTCACCGACGATGCCGAGTTCGGCGCGGACCTCGATCTCGGTGCGGGCAAGCGGTTCGGGATCCGGGCGTGGGCCGTCCTGCGGGCGACCCTCGAAGGCGTGCTGCCGCGAGACGGCCAGTGCGACGATCTCGACATCCATGTCAGCCCCAGGTGAGGGGGTCGAGGAGGCGGTGGAAGTGGAGGCGGCGCTGGTCCGGGTCCGGTACGCCGTACGCCTCGAGGAAGGGGGTCGGGTCGGCGGACCACTCGTCGTGGAGCTGGATCGTGGTGAGGGCGAGGTCGGCGTACCTGTCCGCGACGCCCAGGCGGCCGAGGTCGATCAGGCCGGTCACCTCGAGGGTGTCCGGGTCGAAGAAGATGTTCGGCAGGCAGGCGTCGCCGTGGCAGACGACCGGTTCCAGCACGCTCTCCACATAGGTGCTCTCGGCAACAACCTCCGCCAGCAGGTCCTCCGGCGGAACCTTCCGCCAATCGTCCGTCAAGAAGTTCGGGTTGACGGCCCCACGCCGTACGACGTCGGCCGCCGACGCGATCACCTCCGCCAGCGGCCGCTCGAACGGGCAGTCCGCCAACGAATGCAGTTCCCGCAGCAACCGCCCGAGGTTGCGCATGGCGAGGTCATGGGCAGCTGTTGGAAGCGTGTCGCCAGGCACTCCAGGAACAGCGGACGTCAGCAGACATCCACCCTCCGGCGACTCGATCCAGTCGAGGACTGTTGCGCCCGGGAAGCCGGTTCCGGAGAGCCACCGGATCCGGTCGCGTTCGGCGGCCAACTCGGCGATGCCGGTGGGGGCGCAGCATTTGGCGAAGGTGTTCTCGCGGCGGTAGACGGTCGTGTCGGACTCACCGATGTCGACCGGCGACCAGCCGTCGCCCGGTGGCTTGAGCAAGTTTTTCCCTTGTGTGGTTGAGGATCGGCGTGACCGGACGCCCCGTGACCAGGTCGCCGTTCGCGACGAAGCCTTCCTCGCGCCCGGTCAGGTCCTGGATCAGGCGGGACCGCCAAATCTCCCGCAAGTCCGGCCGCGACGCCAACAGATTGTGCAGCTCCCCCGGATCCGCCTCCAGGTCGAACAGTTGCTCAACGCCCCGCGCCGAGCCCCACACGTACTTGATCTTCCCGTCCGTCACCCACTGCAGCGACTGGTCGAAGTGCAGATGCTCGCCGTGCAACCACTCCCGCACCGGCACCGTCGAGCCGCGCAGGAACGGCGCCAACGAAACCCCGTCCACCGACGACGGCACCGGCACCCCGGCGAGATCCAGCAACGTCGGCATCACGTCCCGCAGCTCGACCACCTGATCCACCACGCCACCGCGGACCGAAGAGGCCGAGGCACGATCCGCCACGATGAACGGCACCCGCGCGGATCCCTCGTACGGCACCGACTTCCGGAACATCCGGTGGTCGCCCATCATCTCGCCGTGGTCGGAGGTGAACGCGATGATCGTGTCGTCGTACACCCCGAAGTCGACCAGCGCCTCGCGGATCCGGTTGACCTGCAGGTCGATCTGCGCCATCAGCCCGTAGTACCCGGCCCGCGCCCGGTGCACCACGCGGTCCGGCAGGTCCCCGATCGCCGCCTGGTAGTCCCCGTCCCGCCGGAACTCGTCCCACGAACTCTCCCAGTCGCCCAGCGTCCGGGAGTACGGCGGCAGCGCGGAGTACCGGTCGAACGCCCACGCCGGCGGGTCGTACGGCGGATGCGGCCGATGGAACGACAGGTACAGGAAGAACGGCCGGGTCGGATCCCGCCGGTACAACCACTCGATCGTCTGCGTACCCACCCACGACGTCGGGTGCAGCTCCTCCGCCTTGTCCCACGGCCGCGCGACCACGGAGTTGCAGTTCACCCCGTGATCGAAGTACTCCGCGTCCGGCGAAACCCCCGGCTGTCGCCGCAACCACGGCACATAGTCGTCGAAGAACCCGAACTGCTGCCGGTACGAACGTCGCGAGTGATGCAGGAACCCGTCGTGCAGTACGACGTCGTCGAACCCGAGCCGCGCCCGCTCCGGCCACACGTGCATCTTCCCGATCGCCTGCGTGTGGTACCCGGCCCGCCGGAACTCCCCCTGCATCGTCACCGGATGCGCGACGTCGAACGGTACGCCGTCGGTGTACCCGACCCGCCCGTGCCGCTCCTGCGACTGCCCGGTGAACAAGGCGACCCGCGCCGGCACGCACGTCGGCGTCGCGGAGTACCCGCGGCTGAACCGCACCCCGTTCCGCGCCAGCTCGTCCAGATGCGGCGTCTCGACGTACGGGTGACCGGCGCACGACAACGCGTCGCCCCGCCACTCGTCGACACAGATCAGTACGACGTTGGGCCGACTCAAGAAGACTCCCGAACGATCAGTTGCCAGGGGAAATCGAACACTTCACCGGGAGCGCCCTCCCGGTCCGTCAGCCGCCCGACGATGATCCGGGCGAGCGCCTCGTTGAAGCCGACGGGGCCGACGGTGGACAGCGCGGGGTCGAGGTGCTCGCCTTCCGGAGTGTTGCCGACTCCGATGATCGCGAGGTCCCGCGGTACGTCGATTCGCAGCCGGTGTGCCGCCCGGACCGCGGCGATCGCGGCGAAGTCCGTCGTGCAGTACAGCGCGGTGGGGCGGTCCGGCCGGGACAGCAGCGCCATCGCGGCCCGGTACGCGCCCTCCGGGTGCTGCTCGAAGACCTCGACGTCGTCGCTGTGCACCGGCTTGCCGGCGGCGCGCAGCGTGTTCACATAAGCGTCGAAGCGCGCGAACCCTGTGGTCCGCGAGGTCAGCGCCCCGATGTGGTCGTGCCGCTCGAGCAGGTGCTGCACCGCGAGGTGACAGCGCGGCTCGGCGCCGGACCGGATCACGTCGAAGCCTCGCGGTTCCAGCGTTTCGGAGAACGCCACGATCTGCACGCCCTGGGAAGCGAACGCGGCGAGTTCCTCGGCCTGCGACGGGTCCGGGACGCTGTCGATGAAGATCGCGTCCGGCGTCCGGTTCGCCAGCACGGTCCGCCAGTCACCGTCGGCCACGATCAGCGCGGTCTTGCCGAACGGGGTCACCGCCGTACTGACCGTCGCCGCGACCGCCTGCGACCAAGGGTCCGCGAGAACGGTCAGCGACAGCAGGACCAGGTCCGACTTGCCGGTCCGGATCGCGCGGGCCGCGTCGTTGCGCCGGTAACCCAGCCGCGACGCGGCCTCGCGGACCCGGTCCGCCGTGGAGTCCTTGATCGTATGGCTGCGGTGCCGCCCGGACAGCACGTAGGACACGGTCGCGACCGAGACGCCGGCCTCCTTCGCCACCATCCGCAGCGTCGGCCGCTCGGCCAAAGGTGAGGACATGGAGTGAGCTTATGCCCCGGGCATGACTCCCGACCCCACGCCGTCGCGAGCAGGTGCTCGGCGGAGCGCCTCGGCGTGCTGGAGGGAAGGCGTCGATGTGGTTCCATCGTCGCCTTTCCTCCAGTGCGGCGAGGTGCCCGTCGAGTGCCGCGCAGTAGGCGTGGGGTCGGGAGTCATGCCCTAGCCCTTGACCGCACCTGTGATGACGCCCTTGGTGAAGTGGCGTTGCAGGAACGGGTAGACCATCGCGATCGGCACCAAGGCGACAACCACGACCGCCATCTGCAGGGACTGCGGCTGCGGTGGCGGATGGACGCCGAGCTGGTCGGCGGACAACGACTTGCCCTGCAGGACGTACGTCCGCAGGATCACCTGGACCGGCCACTTCGACGTGTCGTTCAGGTACAGCAGCGCGTTGAAGAACGCGTTCCAGAAACCGACCGCGTAGAACAGCCCGACGACCGCGATCACGGCCTTCGACAGCGGCATGATGATCTGCCGCAGGATCGTGAAGTCGCTGGCGCCGTCGATCCGGGCGCTCTCCAGCAGCTCGCCCGGCACGTTCATGAAGAACGTCCGCAGTACGACGAAGTTGAACGCGCCGAGCGCCCCCGGGAGGATCAGCGACCACAGGCTGTCCAGCAACCCGAGCTGCTTCACCACCAGGAACATCGGGATGATGCCGGGCGCGAACAGCAACGTGAACAGCACCATCAGCAGCACCGGCCGCCCGAACAGCACCGGCCGCGAGGTCGCGTACGCGAGCGCGATCGTCACCGCCAGCGCGATCGCCGTACCGACGAGCGTCACGAACACGCTGACGAGGATCGCCCTGCCCATCAGCCCGCCGGAGAAGAGCGTCTGGTACGCCTTGAACGTCGGGTGCGACGGCCAGAGCACGTACCCGCCGGCCTTGATGATGTCCCGGTCGCTGGCCAGCGAGGTCGAGATGACGACGATGATCGGGACGATGATGGCGAGGGCGAAGCCGCCCAGGATGACGGCCTTGATCGCCTGGTAGCCGGGAGAGGGCCGCTCCTTCCAGACCGGTCTCATGAAACCCCTCGCTTCTGGAAGATGCCCGGCTCGCCGAGCCGGTGGGCCAGCGTGTTCGCGCCCCACAGCAGCAACGCGCCGACGACGCCCTTGGCCAGCCCGGCCGCGGCGCCACTGCTCCAGTCACCGCCGACCACGCCCGCGTAGTACGTGAACGTGTCCAGCACTTCGGCCGCGCCCGGCCCGACCGAGTCGCGCTGCAGGATGAACTGCTCGAACCCGACGCTGAGGATGTCGCCGATCCGCAGGATCAGCAGCAGCACGATGACGGTCCGCAGCGACGGCAGCGTGATGTGCCACATCCGCCGCCAGCGCCCGGCGCCGTCGGCCGCGGCCGCCTCGTACAGCGAGACGTCCACCGTGGTCAGCGCGGCCAGGAAGATGATCATCGCCCAGCCTGCGTCCTTCCAGATCAGCTGCCCGACGACGAGCAGCGGGAAGGTGTCCGGGTTGGTCATGAACGGGATCGGGTCCAGCCCGGCCTGCCGGAGCAGGTTGTTGACGAACCCCGCTCCGCCCAGCGACTGCTGGAACAGCGTCACGACCAGCACCCAGGACAGGAAGTGCGGCAGGTAGGCAATCGTCTGGAACCATTTCCGGAACCGGTTGCTGACCAGCGAGTCGACGATCAGCGCCAGCCCGATCGGCACCGGGAAGAACAGCAGCAGCTGGACGCCGGCGAGCAACAACGTGTTCCGCAGCGCGTCCCAGAAGTCCGGGTTGTCGTAGAGGTTGACGAAGTTCTGCAGGCCGTTCCACTCGCTGTGCATGATGCCGAGGTACGGCTGGAAGTCCTGGAACGCGACCACGTTGCCGATCACCGGCAGGTAGAAGAACAGCAGCAGGAAGACCACGCCGGGGATCATCAGCAGCACCATCTGCCGGTCCCGGGCCCATTTCGCCTTCAGCGGCAGGCCGTTCTTGGCCTGCCGCTTCGACGAGTTCTGCTTCAGCATCAGGACACCGGCACGCTGGCGGGCAGCACGGCGGCGAACTCGTCGCGCATCTTGTCACCGCCGCCGGACTTCCAGCGCTTCAGCGCCGCGTCGTACGCGTCGATCTTCTGCCGGCCGGTGACGATGTCCACGATCGTGTCCCGGAACGCCGCGGTCAGCTTCGGGCCGACCTTGCTGCTGGTGTCGGAGTACGTGCCCGCGGTCGGGTTCCGGACCGCGAACTCGAGCAGCTTCTGCTCGGTCGCGTAGATCTTCTTGGTGTCGTCCGGGAACGCCGGGTTGAAGATCACGCTCTCCGGCGAGTTCATGATCTGCAGCGCGCTGACCAGACCGGGCGCCTGCTGGTTGCCGGCCTTGGTCAGTACCGGGTTCTGCTGGGCGTCGAGGGTGTACTGCTGCCCCTGGACGCCGAAGTTCTTCACCAGGTACTCCTTGGTGCCGAACGGCGCCGACAGGTAGTCCATCAGCGCGAGCAGCTCGCGGATCCGGCCCTCGTCGGTCTTCTTGAACGGCGTGAACCCGACCGTGCCGTAGCCCATGTCGTACGTCGGCTTCGCCTTGCCGTCGTGGCCGAACGGGATCATCGTGTCGACGAACAGCGTCGGGTCCAGGTTGCGGAAGTCCGCGGTCGCCCGCGGGCCGACCACGACCTGCGCGGCGATCTGCCCGTTCACGGTCTTCGGCGTCGCGTCGGCGAGGTTGAGGTCCGGGTAGAACACCTTCGCGGCCCACAGCTTCGCGGCGTACTCGACGGCGGCCTTGTAGTTGTCGGTCTCGTACAGGTGCGTCAGCGAGCGGTCCTTGTTGACCCGCCACGAGTTCGGGGCGCCGAACCACTCGCCGAACATGTGCAGCATGTTGATGATGGCCGGCTCGAGCGCGTAGTTCGTGCCGTTGGTCAGCTCCTTGCACTTGGCAAAGAACTCGTCGGCGGTCGAGCACTGCAGCCCGCCGACCTTCGCCCAGGTCTTCGGGTTGCCCATCATCACCTGGCCGAACGGCGTCGACGGGATCGGGGCGCCCCAGATCTTGCCGTTCACCACCGCGGTCCGCCAGGAGGCCGGCTTCAGCGCGGCCAGGTTCGGGTACTCCAGGACGGCGTCGCCGGACAGGTACTTGGTCAGGTCCTGGAACTTCGCCTCGAGCATCGGGCCGATGTTCGGGATGCCCTGGTTCGGCGGCAGCCACATGAGGTCCGGCAGCGAGTCGCTGGCCAGCAGCGTGGCGAACTTCTCCGGGTAGCCCGGGTCGGTGCCGATGGTGAGCTTGAGGTCGGCGCCGAGCGCCTGGTTCAGCGCCTGCCACATCGGGTTGCTGCCCATCGGGGGCGGCGGCGTCGCGAACGTCTCGGTGAGCGCGGTCACCGCGTTCTTCAGCGGCGGCGTCTTCACGCTCGCGACGGCGTCCGCCGGGAACTTCAGGAACCCGGGCTCCAGGCCGGACTCGGCCCCCGGCAGGTCGGGGTGCAGCCCTTCGAACGGCTTGTACGTCGGCAGCTTGAGCTCGCTCGAGGCCTTCGCACCCCCGTTCGCGGCGCCACCGTCTCCACAGGCCGCCAGCGTCGAGGCGCCGATCGCCGCCCCGGTCACCTGCAAAAACCGTCGCCGACTGATCATAGTTGCTCCAAGTTTCGAAGAAGTGCTCACTAACACTCACTTAAACGTTAACCCGGACCGTAAACCTCCGCCGCCCCTCAACGCAAGAGCCGACGGCCGCGGGGACTCGAGAACCCGCGGCCGCCGGCCGTCTTCGGTGTTTCAGTACGTGATCAGCAGCGCACGATCAGCCCCGTCAGCGCGGTGCACGTCCGGGTGGCCTTGTCGTTCGCCGCCACCGGGTCGTCCGGCGAACTCGCCGTACGCTCAGCGGTCGCCGTCAGCGAGCCGACCGTCAGCAGGGTGGTGTCCGCCGCCACCGTGCGCGTCGTACTCGCGCCGGCCGCCAGCGAGGCGACGTCGCAGTTGACCGACCGCGTCGTACCGACCCGCGTGCAGGTCGACCCCGCGTAGACCAGGCCGGCCGGGTACGTACCGACGACCCGGATCCCCGACGCGTCGGCCGGCCCGTTGTTCCTGACCGTGATCGTGTACGTGATCCGCGCGGTCAGCACACTCCGCACCGACGCGGAGATGGTGACGGCGAGGTCGGCCGCGGTCGGCGCCTGCGTGACGGTCAGCGCCGGCCCGTCGAAGATGTCGAACGCGTAGTTCTCCCCGATGAACTGGTGCTGCAGTGTGATCGTCCCGAGCGGCGCGTCGTCCTTCACCCGGAACGTGAAGGTCACCGTCCGGGACTCTCCGGGCGGTACGTCGCCGACGCCGCCGCGGACGCTGGTCCCGAGCGTGTCGCAGGCGTAGGCACCCGGACACGACACCAGGTCGACCATGGCCGGCAGCGACGTCTCCTTCGCGTACAGGCCCGCCTTCCCGCCCGTGATGGTGAAGTCCCGGTCGTTGTACACGGTCTGCGTGACCGTGAACGTCCCCCCGCGGGCGACCGAGGTCGCACCCACAACGATCGCGCTGGTCGGCGGCACCGCACTCGCGACCGCCGGCAATGTGACGAGTCCCGCGCCGACGACAGCCGTCGTCAGCGCAGCACGAAATGCTCTCCAAGCATGCACAGCCCAACCCCCTGGTCCCCATGAATCCCCAGCTGCCCCCACAGCCCGCCCGACAGGCGGTGAAAGCAGTATGGAGTCAGCACTGTCCGTGGTCAACGACCTGGAAAATCCCTCGAAATCGCAGTCAACCTTTCGGCGCTCCAGGGTGTCTCAGTGGGTGCGCCGCTCAACAAGGGGCCGCGCAGAATCTTGGGGGAACACATGATGAAGCGGATCGTGACCGGGGTGGCGGCACTGGCGGGCGCGGGTGCACTCCTGCTCGGCGGGGCGCTGCCGAGCCACGCGGCGACGCCGGCCGTTGCGGCGAGCAACAGCTCGGCCGTCGCCTACAAGCTCCGGTACTTCAACCACTCCAGCGAGGGCTACCACGCGAGCGCCGTGCTGCCGGCGAACTGGCGGCTCGTCCAGCTGTCCATCTGGCACGCGCGGTTCGACGACCGCGCGCACAACCGGATGGTCCGGATCAACACGGCGTACAACGGGAATCTCGGCACCGTCACCGCGCTGAACCAGAAGATCAAGTCGCTGAAGAACACCCGCGGCCTGCACATCGTCGGTACGTCGACCGTGACGATGAGGTCGACCACCGGCCAGGGCCCGCTGCGCGCGAGCACCGTCGTCTACACGTACCGCAGCGGCAACACCACCCGCTGGGTCGCGACCCGGTACGTCGGCTGGTCCGGCCGGAACGCCGCCGACGTCGAGTTCTCGGTGGCGGGCGCGCCGAAGGACAGCAAGATGCTCGGAGCAACGATCAACAAGGCGACCGTCTCGCTCACCCTGGCCGGCTAGCTGATTCCGGCCGTGCTCTCGCGGACCACGAGGGTGAACGGCGCCTGCAGGCGGACGGGGGCGCCGCCGGGTCGCTGATCGCGTAACGCCTGCAGGGCCAGGCGCGCGATCGCGACCCGGTCGGGGGCGACCGTGGTCAGGGTCGGGAGGGTGGCGAGGTCGTACGGGATGTCGTCGAACCCGACCACGGCGACGTCCTGCGGGATCCGGAGCCCCCGCAGGACAAGGGCCCGGATCGCGCCCATCGCGAGCCAGTCGGTCGCGGTGAACACCGCGTCCGGCGCCGGATGCCCGGAGGCGAGCCACTCGCCGAGGGTGCGTTCGGCGTCCTGACCGCGCAGCCCGCCGGTCGGCAGCACGATGTCCTCGTCGACCGGCAGCCCGGCCGCGGCGAGCGCGTCGCGGTACCCGTTGATCCGTTCGTCGTCCATCCGCGGGCCGGGCGCCAGCGCCATCACCTGGCGGCGACCCAGCGACAGCAGGTGCTCGGTCGCCACCCGGCCGGCCTCCCGGTTGTCGATCCCGACGTGGTCGGCGTGATGCTCGGTGCCGGCCTTCTCCCCCAGCAGTACGAGCGGGAGTCCCGGGGCGCGGCCTTGCACGTCCTCGGGGGTCAGGCCGAGCGGGCTCATCACGATCCCGTCCAGCCGGGCCGGATGCCGGTCGTTCAGCAGCGCCAGCTCCGCCTCCCGGCGCCCGCCGGTCTGGTGGAACTGCACGATCCACCCGAACGCCTCGGCCTCGTCGAGCATCCGCGCCGCCAGCGACGCGAAGTACGGCCGGTCGAGCTGCGGTACGGCGAGCGCGATCACGCCGCTGCGGCCCTGGGCGAGGTTCCGGGCCGCGATGTTCGGCCGGTAGCCGAGCTTGTCGATCGCGGCGAGCACCTTCTGCCGGGTCTCCTCGCGGACGTGCTCGGCACCGTTGACGACGTTCGACACCGTCTTCATCGACACCCCGGCCGCCTCGGCGACATCGGTCAAGCGCGGCCTCATAGCTGGCAGGATCTCATTTGAGCCCGGTATGAGCCATTCCGGCCAGGATCCGGCGCTGGAAGACCACGAACACCACGACCACCGGCACCAGCGTCACGACGCTCATCGCGAACAGCGCGCCCCACTCCGAACTGCCGGTCGCGTCCAGGAACCCGCGCAGCGCGACCGGGACCGTCAGCTTGGTCCTGGTGGACAGGTAGATCAGCTGGCTGAAGAAGTTGTTCCAGGTCCAGATGAACGAGAAGATCGCGGTCGTCACCAGCGCCGGCGACAGCAGCGGCAGGATGATCCGCCGGTAGATCCCCCAGTAGCCGCAGCCGTCGATCCGGGCCGCGTCGTCCAGCTCGACCGGGATCGACCGGATGAACTGCACCATCAGGAACACGAAGAACGCGTCGGTGGCCAGGAAGCTCGGCACGATCATCGGCCAGAACGAGTCGATCCAGTCCAGCTTCCGAAAGATCGAGTACTGCGCGATCAGCGTCACGTGCGCGGGCAGCATCAGCGTCGCGAGCAACAACGCGAACAACGCCTTCCGGCCGACGAACGTCAGCCGCGCGAACGCGTACGCGGTCAGCGAGCAGGTGATCAGGTTGCCGATCACCACCGCCGCGCAGATGATCAGCGAGTTCACGATGTACACGCCGAAGCTCGTCCCGGTCGAGGACCAGCCGAGCGCGTAGTTGCCGAGCGTCGGGTGCTCCGGGATCAGCCCCGGATGGTCGAAGATCTCGGTGTTCTTGCGCAGCGAGGCGCTGACCATCCAGAGCAGCGGGTAGAGCATGATCAGCGCGCCGGCGGTCAGCCCGGTGTGCGCCAGTACGCGTCTCATCGGCGTACCCCTTCGTCTCCGTAGAACACCCAGGTGCGGCCGAGGACGAAGTTCAGCCCGGTGAAGACCGCGATGATCAGCAGCAGCACCCAGGCCATCGCGGCGGCGTACCCCATCTTGAAGTTGCCGAACGCCTGCTGGTACAGGTACAGCGTGTAGAACAGCGTCGAGTCCGACGGTCCGCCCTTGCCGCCGCTGATCACGAACGCCGGCGTGAACGCCTGGAACGCGCCGATGATCTGCAGTACCAGGTTGAAGAACACCACCGGCGACAGCAGCGGCAGCGTGACCCGCCAGAACCGTTGCCAACGGCCCGCACCGTCGACCTCGGCGGCCTCCAGCACCTCGTCCGGGATCTGCCGCAGCCCGGCCAGGAAGATCACCATCGGCGCGCCGAACTGCCAGACCCGGAGCACGATCAGCGTCCACAACGCCGTACCGGGCTCGGAGATCCAGCCGCGGCCGTGGATCCCGAACACGCCGAGGATGTCGTTCAGCAGGCCGTCGCTGCCGAAGATCTGCTGCCAGAGCAGGGCGATCGCGACACTGCCACCGAGCAGGCTCGGCACGTAGTACAGCGCCCGGTAGACGGCGAGGCCCTTGAGCCCACGGTTCAGCAGTACGGCGACCGCGAGCGCGAAGGTCATCTCGAGCGGGACCGAGACGCCGACGTAGATGAACGTGACCTTCAGCGACTGCAGGTACCGCGAGTCGTGGAAGAGCGCTGTGTAGTTGTGCAGGCCCTGCCACTCGGGGGTGTTGAGCAGCGCATAGTCGGTGAACGAGTAGTAGAGCGACAGCAGCATCGGGCCGATGGTCAGACCAACGAGCCCGATCAGCCAAGGCAGCAGGAACAGGTACGCCGGAACGCTCTGCCGGAGTCGAGCGATCACTGGCCCAAGGTCTTCCCGGCCAGGTCGACGAACTCCTGCGCACCCTTCGCCGGATCGCTCTTGCCGAAGCCGATGTTCTCGGCGATCCGGCCGAACCCGGTGAGCAGCTCGCCGTACCCCTTCGGCCACGGCTTCGGCGACGGCCCGACCTTGTCCGCGATGTCCTCGACGTACTTGATCGCCCGCGCGCCGGCCGATCCGGCGTCGGCGGCGACCAGGTCGCGCGCCTTCTTCGACGGTGGTACGCCGAGCAGGATGCCGATCGCCTTGATCGCCTTCTCGTCGTTCAGCAGGAACCCGATCAGCTTGGCCGCGTCCTCGGGGTGCTTGCTCGCCGACGAGATCGACCACAGGTCGAGGCCCTTGACGAACTGGCCCTTCAGGTCACCCGCCGTACCCTGCGGCACCGGCAGCACGGACAGCGGATTCTTCACCACCGGCTGGTAGAACGTGACCTGCTGGACCCAGCCGAACTGCAGCGGAGCTTTGCCCTTGGCAACCAGCGACTTCTCGATCGCGGTCGTCTCGGCGCTGATGTTCTGCGCGGGCGCCGCCTTCGCCTTGCGCAGGTCCGCCCAGTACTGGAACCACTCCTGCACGGTGTCCTTGCTGGTGGCAAGTTTTCCGCCGTCGTCGGAGAACAGCTCGGTGCCGTGCTGGCGCGCGTACACCTCGAACAGCTGGAAGTTCCCGGCCTGGTCGGTGGATCCGTACGAGCCTTGCACCGATCCGCTGTAGTCGCGGGCGAACTCGGCGAACTTGTCCCACGTCCAGCCCTGCGCCGGGACGGTCCCGCCGGCCTTCTGCACGGCGGCCTCGTCGAGGTACATCGCGTAGCTGATCGAGCTCTGCCCGATGCCGTAGTTCTTCCCGTCGGTCAGCCCGCTGTCCGCGACGTCCTTGTCCAGGCCGGACGTGTCGATGCCTGCCGAGCTCAGGTCCTTCAGCGCGCTCCGCCCCGCGTAGTCGCTGAAGTAGCTCATCGACATCCGCAGTACGTCGGGAGCGTTGCCGCCAGAGGTCTGCGTGGCGAGCTTGTCCCAGTAGTCGTCGAACGGCGCGCTCTCCGCGGTGTACTCCGCGCCACCGCTCGCCTTCCAGGCATCCAGCGCCTTGTTGAGCGCCTTCGTCACCGGATCCGGGCCGTACCAGGAAATCCGCATCGGTCCGGACTTCCCGGAGCAGCCGGGGATCGTGATCGCGGCAGCTGTCGCGGCGCCGAGCCCGAACAGGGTACGGCGGCTGAATGTGCTCATGGTGCTTCTCCTTGGGGAGCCCACCGCCAGTTGTGGGGCAGGCGGAGCGGGATGTAGTTGCCGTTCGGGAGGTCGTCGGTCAGCCGCGCCTGCCAGCGGGTGAGCTGGTGCAGCAGGCGGGCCCGGACGGCCAGGTGCTGTTCGTCGTCGAAGAGGTTCACGAGCTCAGCCGGGTCGGTGTCCAGGTCGTAGAGCTCGCCCGGCAGGTCCGCGTGGACGACGAGCTTCCACTGACCGCTGCGCAGCATCCGGGCGGCGCCCGACTGCGTGACGGTGTTGAGCTCGTCGAAGGTCGGGCCTTCGTAGCTGAAGTGCAGCGGGGGGCGGGCGGTCACGTCGTACGCGCGGCCGCCGTAGCCCTGCTCGGCGATGATGGTTCCGAATTCGTTGTCCGGGGCTTTCCCGCCGTGCGCCAGTGGCAGCAGGCTGCGGCCCTGGACGCCGTCGGGGATGGGTTGGCCGACGGCCTCGCAGATGGTGGGCAGGACGTCGACGATCGAGACCGGTTCGTCGCGTTGCTGTGGCTCGATGCCGTCGCCGGCGACGATCAGCGGGATCCGCATCAGGAACTCGGACAGCCCGGCGCCCTTGCGCTGCAGGCCGTATTCGCCGACGTAGTCACCGTGGTCGGCGAGCACGATCGTCAGGCGCGGTCTGCCGCGGTTCGCCAGGCCGTCGTGCAGGCGGCTGATCTGGTCGTCGAGCAGCCGGAGCATGCCGAGGTAGTTCGCGGTGTAACGGCGCCAGTTGTCGTCGTACCCGGGACGCTTCTCCTCCTGGAGTTTGCGCAGCCAGGCGTAGGTACCTTGCTTGACGTTTGTTGCCTCCGGCCCCGTCAGGCGGTCCGGGACCTCCTCGGGTGCGACGAGGTCGAAGTACGGCCGCGGGACCTGGTACGGGTTGTGCGGCTCGGGGTACGAGACCCAGAACAGGCCGGGGCGGTCCGGGTCCGCGTCGTCGATCGCCCGCAGCGCGTCGCTGGTGATCCGGTACGGGAGCTGGGTGGTGACGTCGTACGGCGTGGGCTCGTCGGCGACGCCGTGGTCGAGCCGCTCGAGCCATTCGTCGAACGCCTCCTCGTCGGCGGTCCGTTCGGGTCCCCGCGTGTGGAAGTACGGCCCGGCGTACGTGTCGAAGTCGGACGGTCCGCGGTGCATGTGGGGCTTGCCGGCGAAGTGCAGCTGGTAGTCGGCAGCCCGCAGTACGTCGAGCAGGTCCTGCTCGTAGTAGGCGTACTGCGCGTTGCTGTTCTGGCGGACCCGGTGCGCGCTCGGGAACCGCCCGGTGAGCAGGCTGGTGCGCGCCGGAACACACGCCGGCGCCGCCGTGTACGCGTTCCGGAAGTCCGTCCCACCGGCCGCCAGCGCGTCCACGAACGGCATCGTGTCCACGCCGTACCCACTCCGCCGCGTCAGCCCCACCCGCTGCTGATCAGTCATCACGATGACGATGTCCGGCCGCACGTAACCTCCAATTTACAGCGCTGTAATGCAGCGCTGTAAACCCTGCCGCACGGAACGGTCGACCGTCAAGAGGTGACCGGCCGGCCGGATATCATCGCCGCCATGATCAACGAGCCGGCCAGCCGCCGGATGATCCTCACCACCACCGCGATCGGCATCGTCCTCGCCGTCGCCGGACTGGTCGCCCGGCCGGCCAACATCACGGTCGCGGTATTCCTCTTCCTCGGCGCGGGGATCGTCTTCTCAGTCGCCGGCTACGCCACCCTCGACCGCCTGGCCGCCCGCCGCAAGGTCAACTGAGCTTCTCCGCCAACCGGCGAACGCCGCGCTCCGGACTGGTCAGCACCACCCGCGAAGCCCCCTCCGCCGCCGACGCCATCGACGCCTGCGCCAGCACGATCACGTCCCCGGACGCCGCCTCGATCGCCGCCGCGACCAGCGCGTCGTGCCGCGCCCGGTCCCCCGCCACCGCCGCCTCGAACGCCCCCTCGACAACGACCTCGTCGATCTCCACCGCCCGCCCGGCGAGCTCGGCCCGCTCCCGCAGCAGCGCGGCCGTCGGCCGAACCGTCGTCGGCAACGTGGCAATCACCGTGACCTGCCCACCGCCCGCCACCGCCGCGTCCGCCATCGCCTCGTCGACGCGATACACCGGTACGCCGAGCCGCTCGGCCAGCGGCCCGGCGTACTGCGAGATCGACGAACACGTGAACATCAACGCCTCCGCCCCGGCCGCGACCGCCGCGTCGCCGAGATCCGCCAGCCGCCGCGCGACGTCCGCACCCGCACCGAGGTCGGCGACGATCTTGTCGTCCAGCAGGTTCTGCACCTCGACTCCCGGCAGATGCTCCGCCGCGAGCCGGGCGAACGTCGGGATGACAACAGCTCCGGTATGCACGAAGGCAACGCGTCCCACGGCGGACTCCAGACGACTAGATATTCAGTATCGGCTGTTCATTCAACCACCGACAGTCGCAGGTAGTCGAGGTTGAAGCCGCCGGTCTCGCAGTAGACGGTGATCGCCTGATCCCCGGCCGGCAGCGCAACCTGTGTGCTGATCGACTGGTAGTTCGCCCAACCACCCGTGTCCGGCACAGTGACCTTGCTCAGCACGGCCCCACTGGCATCCCGGATCGAGATCGCATCCGGAGCCGGGGCGCCGGTGCCGTTCGCGACCCGCAACTCCAGGTTGTACGTCCCCTGCGCGACGTCGACGCGGTACTGCAGCCAGTTCCCCGCCGCCGTCCAGCCGACGTTCTTCCCGCCGCTCGCGGCCGCGTTGTTCTCGATGAAGTTCGCGCCACCCTCGGTCCAGCCGTGCTGGGCGACGTACGACTCCGCCTCGATCTTCTCGCCCGCCGGCGCGCCATGCGGCCGCACCGTCACGTGCACCGTGACGTCGTCGTGCGCCGCGCCGTCCGTCACCCGGAACTTCAGGTCCTGCTCGCCGGAAACCGTGGGATGCATCGTCACCAGCCCGGTGTCCGCGTCGAGTGTGACACCTGCCGGCAGGTCGGTCGCGTAGTACGCCAGCCGGTCGTGGTCGGGATCGGTCGCCCGCAACTGGAGCTGCGTGGTCCGGTACTGGTCCGCGGTCACCGGCTGCACGTCCTCGAACCGCGGCGCACGGCTCCGGTGCGGAACCTGGCCGTGCCAGCGGTACGTCGCATACGCGCCGGCCGGGACCGTCACCGTGAACGACCTGCCCGCCAGCGTGATCCGTACCGCCCTCGGCGTTGCGTTGGCGTTCCCAACGACCGCGACGAAGTTGTCGCCGGGGTCCTTGTACACGACGTTGCTGATCCCGTTCGCCGTACCGCTCGACTCGACCCGGGTATGCTCCGGCCCGAGGTACTTCGCGAACTGCCCCAGTGCGTACAGCTCGTCCCGGACCGAGAACGTCTTCGTACTCGTGTTCACGGTGACCAGCCGGTTCGGCCACTTCGTCGTCCGGCCGACCTCGTTCCAGTCGACGTTGTTGTCGCGGGCCGGCGTCCAGTGCAGCGTGCCGCCGTCCTGGTCGGTGGTCTGCGCCCACAGCACGTACGACGACGCGTCGAGGCGGAAGTAGTCCAGAACGGTCCCCGGATTCAGGTCACTGGTTTCCGTCATGTGCACGGGCTTCCCGTACTGCTCGTACGCGTCCCGCATCACCGTCGGATCACCCCAGTACGGGTGGAACGCGATCGCGTCCGCGGCGGCGCGCGTCTTCGGGTCGTCGAAGATCCGGTAGTAGTTCTTGGTCGCCGTACTGTTCGGGTCCCGCCAGTCCCAGAAGTTGAAGTCGTGCACGTACAGCTGGGTGCGCAGCCCGGCGCGCCGTACCTCGCGCTTGACCGCGACCGCGAGCTTCTGCTGCTGCGCGACGCTGATGTCCATCGCCGGGTAGACCACGTCGATCCCCGGCTCGTTGAGCAGCGTCAGTGCGTCGACCGTGATCCCGTACTTCGCATAGGCCTGCAGGTACTTCACGTAGTACTTCGCGAACACGTCGATGCAGTCGTCGCGAAGCTTGCCGACCTGGTAGTACGACGTCGTACTCCCGGGCTGCAGCGCGACCTCGCCGGTGAACCGGTTGTTGGTCTTCATCCAGGCGGGCGCACTCCACGCCGACGCGAAGAACGTGGCCCGCGGGTTGTACTTCTGGATCAGCTTCACGGTGTCGACGATGTGCAGGTCGACGTCCCGCTTGATCGAGAAGTACTTCAGGCCCCGGTCCTCGGCGACCCCGGCCGGCGGCTCGTCGTACGACCAGAACGGCAGGTGCTCGATGAGGTCGGGGCTGCCGATCGTCAGCCGGAACCGGTCGAATCCGGCGCCGGTCTTCGGGTCCACCAGCAGCCGCACCGCCCGCTCCCGCTGCTCGGCGGTCAGCTTCCACAGGTTCGACACGCTGGTCTCGTCGAGCGAGAACCCGATCCCGGTGTACTTCTGCCTGCTGCTGCTCGGGTCCACCACGATCGTGCTGTCGGCCGGCCCGTCGTTCCCGACGTACGTCGACGGCAACGGCTGCCAGGCGTGCGCGGCGCCGGCCGAGTACGTGCCCTGGACCACCGCCCCGTGCTCCGCCATCGCCTGCCCACCGCCCGCGGCGAGCCCCGCCGCCACCACGCCGATTGCCACCGTCAGCCCCAGAGTTCGCCTCACGAAACCTCCCACGTCGACCGGAAAGCCCTTTCAGGCAGGCCGACTGTAGGTTCGGAAACCGGCGCGCAACACCCCCTGCCGGTTCCGGAACTGGTTCCGGAACCTCAGCTCGAGGCGATGCCCGCGACCAGGTTGATCGTCGCCGCCAGGATGACCGTCGAGAAGACGTAGGCGAGCAGGCAGTGCCGCAGTACGACGGCCCGGATCGCGCTGGTGGACACGCTGGTGTCGGACACCTGGAAGGTCATGCCGAGGTTGTAGCTGAAGTAGAAGAAGTCCCGGTACGACGGGACCTCGGCCTCGTTGTTGAAGTCGATCCCGCCCTCGGGCTCCCGGAAGTACAGGTGCGCGTAGCGGGCGGCGTACATCAGATGCACCGTCGCCCAGGTCATGAACACCCCGACGAGCCCGACCGCGGCGGCGGTGTGCCGGGTGCCGGAGTTGCCGAGCACCAGCAGTACGCCGATGCCGCTCAGGCTGGCGAGCGCGGTGATCACCACGATCAGCTCCTCGGCGAACGGCCGGAAGTCCTCGCGGCGCGCGTACTCCCGGGTCCGGTCCGCCGACATCGGCCAGAGCACCGCCACCCCGGTGCCGACGAAGGTCGCGGTCGCGACGGTGATCCCGGACAGGATGCCCAACGGGACATTTCCGAGAACGCCGACAACGAGCAGGACCGCACCGCCGACGACCGCGGCGATCGTCAGTCGGAGGACTGGATGGAGCAGCGCACCACGTGTCACGTCGGAAGACATGTTGCCACCGCCAATGAATTCTGTCGCCCACCGCACGCCGTCGTGCGCGACACTGGTACGGGTCCGGCGACGATCGACGAGAGGTTCCGTGATGGACAAGCTACGGGTCAAGGATGCTCTGCTGGCACACCTCGAGGCACATCTGCGGGCGACCGACGCCGCGGTCGGCCGCGAGGACGCGGCGGCCCGGCTCGATCCGGACACCGTTTTCTCGGTCGACGACCAGTCCCAGTCCGACGAGGCCGGCGACCTCGGCGGGTTGTTCGAGCACATCGGCGAACGCGAGCACAGTACGGTCGACGAGGCCAGGCGGCTGGACTTCGCCCCGGCCGCCGAGGTCCGGCCGGGCGCGATCGTCGTACTCGACGGCAGCTCGTACGTCGTGGGCGTGATCAGCTCACCGTTCGAGTGCGACGGGGCGACGTACGAGGGCATGACCACCGACGCCCCGCTGTACGGCGCGATCAAGGGCCTGCACGGCGGCGACAAGTTCACGTACGACGCCACCGAGCACGAGATCGAAGCCGTGTACTGACTGTCAGCGGAGCTGCAGCGAGTAGACGTGCAGCCCGTCGGCCTTCGCGTGCCGGCTGAGGTGCTGCAGGTCGATCAGGAAGTCGACCAGGTCCGCCGCCTTGAGCTCCGGGACGAGTTCCGCCCACGGCGTGGCCAGGTCCTGGAGTTCGTCCTGGTCCCGGTCGGCGAGTTCGCCGGCCAGCCGATCGCCCAGCCGGGAGAGCCCTTCGACGGATGTCTCCAGCCAGCGCTGCTCGTCGTCCGGCAGGTCGTCGACCGACTTCCCCCAGACGAGCTCGATCAGGACGCGGAAGTCGCCGCCACTGAGCGTGATCGCGCTGGTCAGCTGCTCGTCGTCGGACTGCTGCGGAGCGTCGGCGTCGGCGCGGGCCGTGTAGTAGGTAGCCATACCTGCCATCATCGGCGGAATCCGGCGTCGCGGGAGGTGCTTTGTGCCTGCTGACGACAAACTCTGTCGCCGGCGTCAGTGCAGTGCGACCGACAGCACCAGTACGGACGCGGCCCGCGCGTGGACGTCGTGCCGCTGCGGCGGGACGGCCACCAGCTCGCCCGCCTGCAGCTCGACCTCGGTGTCACCGGACCGCAGTACGACCTCACCCTGCAGGCACATCAGCGAAGCATCACCCGGACTCTGGTGCTCCCCGAGCGTCTGCCCCGTGTCCAACGCAATCAACGTCTGCCGCAACCGCGCCCCGCCACGCCCGTACAACGTCGTAGAACTCCGCCCGTTGTCACTCTTCCGAGCCAGCCCAAGATGAACAGCCGCCAACTCCTCAACCCGCAGTACGTCCATCAACCGATCGTACGACTCCAGTCGCACCCCCGCTCAGGTCCAGCCCCTAGCCATAGAACACCCGACAGCTAGTCGCCGACGTCGATCACGGCGGCGAGGGTGCCGCCGCCTACGGGGCCTTGGTGGGTGGCGGAGCCGGAGATCCAGATGAGGTTGTCCTGGAGCCAGCCGGCGAACATGCCGGCCACGGCGGCTTTGACCTCGGTGCCGTACGCCGGGTTTTCGACGACCAGGCGGCGGCCGCGGAGGAGGCCGTTCGGGGGCGGGCCGATCTTGACGTAGACGGCGATCACGCGGGCGCGTTGCTCGGGGGTGAGCGGGCCGGTGCCGACGTCCAGTCCGGCGCGGCGGAGGGCGCGTGGGAGGGCGTCGACGTCGAGCATGTCGGCGACCACCGCATGACCCACCCGCAGCCGTCCGCCGGCGCCGGCGCGGTTGCCGAGCAGGATCAGCTGGGTGTCCGGTCCACCCGCGGCGCCTTCCCATTCGTTCGCGGAGACCGAGGCGCGGCCGGTCCACACGTCCATCCGGACGCCGACCTCGTCCCCGTCGAGCACCGGCAGGCCCTCGACCGCCGTACCGATGCCGAGCGCCGCACTCCCGCTCGTCCGGCGGAACAGCGCGTAGTCGTCGTACGCCGGAATCGCCAGCCCGTCGGCCCGCGCCGCCGCCAACACCTCCTGCGGAACGTGATACGCCTTTCCGATCACGTACTCCGCCAGTTCCGGCTCGATCCCCGCCTCGGCGGCCGCGGCCCGGACGGCGGCCGCGGTCTCCTCGATCACGCGCGACGTACCGGTCCACTCCGGCCGCATCTGCGCGGTCCGGGCCGTCCCGAGGTCGAGGCGCGGACCACCGTCCGCGGCGGGTTCCGCGGGCCGTCGGCTGTAGACCACGAGCTGCGGCGTGAGGATGCCCATGCCACCCGAGGTGAAGACCATCGGGAGCTGCGCGATCTGGTCGTCGGACCGGGTGCCGTGCTCGGACAGGAAGCCGCGGATCGCCTGATCGGCATCGACCCGGCTGGTCTCACCAGGAGTGCAGCCTTCGGTCTTGCCGGTCACCGCGACCACTTCGTCGGGCCGCAGCCGGCCGTCGGCGACCAGCTGGGCCAGCCCGGACACGTCCTTGGAATGCCCGAGCGGCACCTGCACAGCATCGACAGCCATCGGTTCACCGGACATCGCGGGCCTCCTCCGCAATCACACGACCTGCCTTGACGACCACCCGTTCGGCGGGCAGTCCGACGACCGCCTCTCCGACCGTTGCACCCGGCAACAGCACGAAATCGGCGGCGGAACCTTCGCGGACTCCGTGGTCCGGCAGCCCCATCACCCGCCCCGACGTCGCGAGGTCCACGGCGAGCTGCAGGTCCTCGTCGCCACCGAACCCGCACCGCCACGCCAGCAGATACACCTTCAGCACCATGTCCGACCGGTTGAACGGACCCCACGAATCCAGTTGCCCATCGCAACCGACCCCGACCGCGACACCCGCCTCGGCCAGCGCCTTCACCGGCGGCATCGGCCCACCGGACGGCACGCACGTGGTCACACCGATCCCGGCCTCGGCCAGGTCGTCGATGATCCGCGCGGCCCGGTCCGCGGACACCGACCCGAGGAAGTCCGGATGGCTGATCACCACCGGCCGCGGCAACTGGACCGCCTTCGCCCGCTCGATGATCAGGCTCGCCGAGAACGCCCCCAGCTCCCCGTGCTCGTGCAGGTGGATGTCGACTCCGGCGCCATGTCGCTCGGCCAGCTTGAAGATCAGATCGACATGCTCGACGGGATCCCGTTCGTACGAACACGGATCCATCCCGCCGACGACGTCCGCCCCCGCGGCCAGTGCCGCGTCGAGCAGTTCCGCCGTCCCCGGCCGGCCACTTACCCCGCTCTGCGCGAACGCGATCACCTGCATCGTGAGCGAGTCCCGCAGCTCGTCGCGGACCTGTAGCATCCCTTCGACGCCGCTCAGCCCGATCTCCGTGTCCACGTCCGCGAAGGCCCGCGTGTGCGTCGCGCCGTTCGCGACCATCACCTCGGCGTTCCGCCGGATCTGCGTCGCGGCGTCCCAGTCCGGCGCGCTCCGCATCGCCCGCTCGTCGGCGAGCAGCTGGTCCAGGTCCCGCGGCTGCCGCGAGTACCAGGGCCGGCCGAGCATCGACTTGTCGAGATGCGAGTGCGCGTCGACGAACCCCGGGAGCAGCACCTTGCCGGTCCCGTCGATCGCCGGTACGCCGGGCGGCGCCTCGATGCTGTCGGCGATCGCGGAGACGGTCCCGCCGTCGACGAGTACGTCGTACCGGCCGGTGCGATGCGGCAGCAGTACGTTCTGGATGATCACAGGTCACAGGTCCTTTCCGGCGTACACCTGCACGCCGCGGTGGAAGACGTACCGCCTGGGTGTCCGCCGGGCGATCGCCTCGGCGGAGCACGTCGCGGGCGTGAGGAAGAAGCTCGCCTGGTCGCCGGCAGCCGGCCAGGCGCGGGTACGGTCGGCCCGCCAGCGGCCGGCGTCGCCCGCCGCGTAGTGCAGGGTCCGCGCGATGCCCCACTCGTCGTACGCGCCGGTGCGCTGGGCGAGGATCCACAGCTGCTCGACCAGATCGCCCGGCCCGAACGGCGTCAGGATGTCCATGATGCTGTCGCTGCCAAGGGTCACCTCGACACCGGCCTGCTCCAGCGCCGCGAACGGGAGCAGCGAGCCGCCGACGCCTACCGTCGTACCGACGCTCACCCGCGCGGCGGCCAGTCGGTCGGCCAACGCCCGGACGGTGTCCGGCGAGGCCCCGGACAGCGCGTTTGCGTTGCTCAAGGCAACCTTTCCTTGCCAGCCCGTCCGCTCGACGTACGAGAGGATCTGCGAGATCTCGTACAACCCGAGGCTGCCCCCATCGTGCAGATGGAAGTCGATACCGGCGCCGTGCGCGACGGCCAGCCCGAACGTCACGTCCAGCGCCTTCGCCACGTCGCCCTCGATCCGCGCCGGATCGATGCCTCCGACAACGGTCGCGCCGAGCCCGAGCGCCTCCTCCAGGAGCGGCGCGATCGTGCCGTCGCGGAGGCCGTGCTGCGGATACGCGATCACCGTCCAGTCGACGTCGGCGCGGGACCGCAGTACGTCGAGGAGCCGCTCGACGTTCCGGGTCCCGACGATGTGGTCGACGTTGCAGTGCGCCGCTACCTCGGTGGTGCCCTTGGAGATGAGCAGGTCGAGGATCGCGTTGCTGCGGACCGGGATCTGCTCCGACATCTCGGGCAGCAGGCGTTCCTCCTCCGCCAGCCACGACCGCCCCGGGATCGGCGCGCGCCACGGACCGCCATAGAACGTTTTGTCCAGGTGGATATGCATGTCCCGCAGCGCCGGCATCAACAGCATCCCGCCCGCGTCGAAGACCCTTCGCCCGTCGCCAGGTGCGCGTTCACCACGGCGTACGTCGACGATCACGCCGTCCTCGATCCGTACGGCGCTGACGTCGACCCGCGTCTCGTACGCCCCGTCGGCCCGCTCCACGATCGCCGCCTCCAGGCCGACCCGATCGAGCCACCAGCCCTCAGTCATCCGTACCCTTCCCGTGCAGTCGTCCGATCAGAGTCGCCTCGACAGTCATCGGCTCCGGCTCGCCACGTAACTCGGCCACCGTCGCGCGCAACAGACCCGCTGCCTCGGCCGGCTCGAGCCACCGGGGGTAGGTGGTTCGTGCGGCGACCGCGGCGTCCAGGCGGGCGCGGACCAGCGGGACCTCGTCGTCGGTCAGCGTGAGGGAGCAGTGCTCCGCGAGGGCTCGGGTCAGGTCGTCCGAGCTGAAGCTGCCCCAGACCCAGCTGACCTCGGCGCCCATCCGCGCCGGCACCAGCCCATGGCTCACCGGCGGAAACGCGTCCTGCCCCGTCCGGATCGCCGCCGCGGCATCGCCCGGCATGTGCTTCAGGTGCGCATACGTCCCGGTCAACGGCTTCAACGCCGGCACCGGCAGTTGCGACTCCTCCGCGACCACCTTCGACACGTGCGCCAACCGATCCAGCCGCAACCCGGTGTCGACGCCGTACAGGACCTCCAAGGCCAGCGCCACCTCCTCCAGCGGCGCGAACCCGCACCGGTACGACATCCCGTTCACCGACACGTCCGGATGCGCCCCCTCGCTCGCCGCCGCGAGCGCCCCCGCGGTGGCCAGCCCGAACTCGTCGTGCATGTGCATCGTGACCCGTACGTCGCGCCCGACCCCGTCCCGGAACCTCCGGACGAACGCCCGCATCGCCTCCGGCCCCATCGAACTGGTCGAGTCCATCAGATCCAGCCGCGTCACCCCGAGCCCCACCGCCTGCCGGCAGGCCGCGACCAACTGGTCGAAGTCCCGCAGCCCGACCTGTGCGAGCGTCAGCGTCGTCGTCACCCCGAGCCGGTCGGCCTCCGCGACGTACGCCGCCAACTGGTCTGCCTGCCGCGCCTCCGCGTCCCGGTCCGGCGCCGGGACGATCCCGGGCGCGATCATCCGCGCCCCCGCGTCGACGAACCGATGCAGCGCCGCCAGCGGATCGAGCTTGCCCTCGTCCCGCCCGTTGCCGAGGAACACGTCCGACCATACGTTCACCTCCAGCGGCAGGTCCGCGCCCAGGATCGTCTCCATCAGCGCCCAGTCCTGCGGCGTCGGTTGATCGGAGCCGCCGAACGTCACGTTCAGGCAGGTCGTCTCGACCCCGAGCTCCACCAGCGCCTCCGCGATCCGCACGTACCCGGCCGGGGTGGCCGCGTTGCCCGCGGTGAAGTACGTCTTGCGGATCGTCGAGTCGATCAGGTGCACCCGGTCCGGGAAGTTGCCGGTCGCAACCACCTCCGGCCAGAAGTTCGCCGCCGACACGTGATGACTGCCGGCCACGGTGGCCTGCCGGTCCGGGTTCAGCATGACTGCCCTTCCGTTGTGGTGGTCCGGGGACGCGGCACCGCCGCGAGCAGGTCCCGGGTGTACTCGTGCTGCGGCCGGTCGAAGATCTGCTCGCGACTGCCCGCCTCCACGATCGTCCCGTGCTGCAGCACGAAGACCCGCGAACACAGGTACCGGATGACCGCGAGGTTGTGGGAGACGAGCAGGATCGACAACCCGAGCTGCTCGCGCATGTCGGCGAGCAGGTTCAGTACCTGCGCCTGCACCGACACGTCCAGCGCCGACACCGGCTCGTCGCAGATCAGCACCTGCGGCTCGACGGCCAGCGCCCGGGCGATCGCGATCCGCTGCAGCTGACCGCCGGAGAACGACGGCGGCCGCCGGTCCATCACCGCCGCCGACAACCCCACCTTGGCCAGCAGCTCGGCGACCCGATCGGGTACTTCGCCGCGCGCGCACCGCTGGTGGATGAGCATCCCTTCGCCGACCAGCTGCGCGACCGTCATCCGCGGATTGAGACTCCCGGCCGGATCCTGGAACACGACCTGCACCCGACGACGGTACGCCGCCAGCTCCTTGCCCCGCAGCTCCGCGACGGCGCGGCCGTCGAACACCACGCTGCCCTGATCCGGGCGCTCCAGCGCGAGCAGGCACCGCAGTACGGTCGACTTCCCGGCACCGGACTCGCCCACCAGGCCGACCGTCTCGGCCGCGCCGACGTCGAGGCTGACGTCGGAGATCGCCCGCACCGGCGGCTTGCCGAAGCGCCTGAACGTCTTCGAGATGCCCCGTACCTCAAGCACGCGCTTGTCCTTCCAGCTCACCGGCCCGGTGACACGCCACCAGCCCTCCGTCACGACGCGGACCCAGCTCCGGTACGTCGGTTTCGCACCGCTCGACGGCGTACCGGCACCGCGGCCGGAACGCACATCCGTCAGCACGCTCGGTCGGCGCGGGCGGCATGCCCGGCAACGCGACCAGCCGTTCCTGCAGCGGCCCGTCGACCCGCGGTACGGCGCCCAGCAGGCCGTCGGTGTACGGGTGCACGGGATGCCCGAGCAGGTCGTCCACGGGTGCCGACTCGATGAACCGGCCGGCGTACATCACCAGCGCCCGCTCGGTCATCGTGCCGACCACCCCGAAGTCGTGGGTGATCAGGATCAGCGCCAATCCACGCGCCGCGACCACGTCCGCCAGCAGTTCGAGGACCTGTGCCTGTACCCGGACGTCCAGCGCGGTCGTCGGCTCGTCCGCGATCAGCAGACTCGGTTCGCTGATCAGCGCCAGCGCCATCACCACCCGCTGCCGCATCCCGCCGGAGAACTCGTGCGGGTACGCCTTCATCCGCCGGGCCGCGTCCGCGACCCCGAGATCGGTCAGCAACGCCTGCGCGCGGGACCGGGCCGCGCCATGACGGGTGCCCCGGGCAACCAACGGCTCGGCCACCTGTTCGCCGATCGGCATCGTCGGGTCGAGGGCGCTGAGCGGGTCCTGGAAGATCATCCCGATCTCGGCGCCGCGGACCTTGCTCAACTGCCGTGGGTTCAAGCCGATCAGTTCCCGGTCCCGCCAGCGGATGCTGCCGCCGAGCTCGGCGGCGGCGTCGAGCTGCATGATCGCGCGCGCCGTCACCGACTTCCCGCAGCCCGATTCGCCCACGATCGCGACCCGTTCGCCGGCGCCGACCGTGAAGCTCAGTCCGTCGACCAGCGTGACCGCCGTACCGTCGTCGGCCGGGACCTTGATCGTCAGACCGTCGACGGCCAGTAGTTCGCTCATGATCGCCTCGCTCGGGTCGGCAGTTTCACGGACGAGTCGCTCCGGGCGTGCAGCAGGTCCCCGAACAGCCCGAACGCGGTGGTGGTCAGCGCGATCGCGAGACCGGGGAAGAACGCGGCCCACCAGGCGCTGGAGACGAGCCCTTGCGCGCTGCTCACCATCGCGCCCCATTCCGGCGACGGCGGTTGCGCGCCGGCGCCGATGAAGGACAGCCCGCCGATCGCGAGGATCGTCGTACCGACGTCGGCGGCCCACTTGATCAGGAGCGGGGGCAACGAGTTGGGCAGGACGTGGACCAGCATCAGCCGCAGCCGGCTCACGCCCAGCGCGGTCGCTCCCTCGACGAACGGCAGGGCCGTGGTCTCACGGATCGTGCCGCGCAGCAGCCGGGCGGTCAGCGGCCAACCTGTGACGGCCAGCGCGATGATCGTCGACTGCAGACTCGGCCCGAGCGCCGCCGCGACCGCCAGTGCGAACACCAGCGAGGGAAACGCGAGTACGACGTCGGTCAGCCGCATCAGCGCCTCGTCCAGCCAACGCGGTCCGAAGGCTGCGATCCCCGCGACGAGACTGCCGATCGTCCCGTACACGCAGACAACCAGGATCGCCGCCGGGATCGTCACCCGCGCCCCGGCGATCAACCGCCAGAAGACGTCCCGGCCTTGCTGGTCTGTACCGAACCAGTGCGCACCACTCGGCGGCTGCAGGGCTTCGAGGATGTGCGACTCGTTCACATCGGGCGCGAACAACGGCCCGAGCAGCGCGACGAGGAGCAGCAGTACGACGGCACCGACCACGACAAGGTCGAAGTACGGCGCTCGCCGCCGGGGACCGCGCAGCCGCGGGATGCCCCATTGGTTGCGGCGCCAACCGCGGAGTTCGCTCATCGGGTGCCTGCACTTTCCCGGGCTCGGATCCGGGGATCGCGGATCAGCTGGATGACGTCGGCGAGCAGGTTCGAGGCGACGACGATCGCGCCGATGATCAGTACGCCGCCCTCGACCATCGTGGTGTCCTTCTGCCCGACGGCGTTCATCATCAGCGACCCGATGCCGCTCTGCCCGAAGATCGACTCGACCAGGATCGCCCCGCCGAACAGCCCGCCGAACTCGGCGCAGAGGATGATGATCGCCGGGGTCAGCGCGTGCGGTACGACGTGCCGCCGGATCACCCACGACTCCGGCAGACCCGCCGCCCGGCTGACCATCACGTGGTTCCGGGCGAGGACGCGGACCAGCTCCGCCCGGACCAGGCGGTAGACGTACCCGATGTTCGGGATCGCCAGCACCAGCGCGGGCAGGAAGAGGTGCTGGATCGCGTCCCACGCAGCCAGCGGATCGCCCGCCAGCAGGGCGTCGACGACCACCGCGCCGGTGACCCGCGGGACCGTGAGCCCCTCCGAGAGGGTGCCCGCGACCGGCAGGATCCCGAGCTTGGCTGCCAGCAGGTTCTGCAGCATCAGAGCGAGCCAGAACGTCGGTACGCCGGCGATCGCGACGACCGCGATCCGCCGTACCGCGTCGGTCACGCCGGAGGTCCGGAACGCCGACAGCGAGGCGAGCGGGATCGCGATCACCACCGTGAAGAAGACAGTCAGCAGGACGAGCTGGGCGGTTGCCGGCAGCAACGTCACGATCTGGTGCGCGACCGGGCTGCGGCTGGAGTTCGACACCCCGAAGTCGCCGTGCAGCAGCCGCCACAGATACCGCCCGTACTGGACGAACACCGGCGAGTCGAGCCCGAGCCGGGCCCGCTCCGCGGCGATCGTCGCGGCACTCGCACCCGGCCCGGCGGCGACGATCGCCTCGTCGCCGGGGACCAGCTTGAGCAGGAAGAAGATCGCCGTCGCGAGGATCAGCAGACTGCCCGCCGCGCCGATCAGCCGCTGCGCGATCAGTCGCGCCATCACTTTCATCGCGGTGCCTAGCGCTTGAGGGTGACGTAGCCGAGGTCCACGCCGCTGGCGGCCGCGATCCGGTCCACCCCGGTCACGCCGGGCGAGTGGTAGACGCCGCTCTTGGCGTAGTTCAGCGGCATGATCACGTCGTCGGCGTCGATCAGTTCCTGCGTCGTGCGGTACAGCTCGCAGCGCTTGTCCGCGTCCGGTTCGGTCGCCGCCTGGTCGAGCAGCGCGTCCACTTTCGGGTTCTTGTAGGCGCCCTTGTTGGTGCCGACTGCCTTCGAGTTGTAGACCTGCGACAGCTCGATGCCCGGCTCGGGATACGGCAGGTTCTCCGACAGCAGCATCAGCTGCGGCACCTGCTTCCAGTCCCGCAGCTTCGTCAGGTAGCTCGGGAACGTGATCGGCTGCAGGTCGAGCGTGACGCCGATCTGCTGCAGGTTCGACTTCAGCAGCGTCGCCTTCTGCGCCTGCTCCGCGAACGCCGGCTGGAACGTCATGGTCAGCCTGAGATTGCTCAGCCCCGCCTCGGCCAGCAGTTGCTTCGCCCGGCCGAGGTCCTGCTTGGACTTCGGCAGATCCGGACGGCACGGCAGGTACGACGGCAACGGCCCGTTCGCGACCTCGCTGTCGCCGGCGTCGATCTTCGCCACCGACCCCTCGTAGTCGAACGCGAGCCGGACCGCCTTGCGGACCTTCGGGTTCGCGGTCGGGCCGTAGCTGGTGTTGAAGAAGATCGCGTCCATCCCGCCGCCCGCGGTCGGCTGGTACTCGATCCCGGCCTTCTCCACCACCGGCCGGTCCTGGCTGTTCACGCCGGTGATGTCGATCGTGCCGCTGACCAGCCCGTCCCGGCGGGCCGCGGTCTCGTCCACCTGGAGCTCGACGAACTTCTTCGGACGCGCGTCGTCGAACGACCAGTAGCCGTCGTACCGCTGGGTCTCGATCCGGCCGGGGACGGACGACGTCAGCGCGTACGGGCCGGAGCCGGCGTCGTGGTTCGCGAGCCAGGACTGGCCCAGGTCGCTGCCCGCGTGCTTCTGCACGAGCGCCGAGTTGACGATGTAGATCCGGCTCAACGCGCCGGCGAACAGCGTGTCCGGCTGCTTCAGCTGGATGGTCAGGCCGAGGTCGCCGTCGACGGTTGTCGAGCGGTACGACTTCGTCAGCATGTCGATGCCCGCGATCTTGGTGTTCCGGTCCAGCGTGTACGCGACGTCCTTGGCGGTGACCGGCGTACCGTCGTGGAACTTCGCGCGGGCGCGGAGCTTGACCTTGATCGAGCGGACGTCGGCGGAGTACGCGAACGACTCGGCGAGCTCGCCGACCAGCTTGCCCTGCTTGTCGTAGGTCACCAGCGTGTCGTAGAGGATCCGGTCGGCGGCGTCGGTCTGCACGTAGTCCGAGCGCGCCGGATCCAGCGTCGGCACCTGGCCGCGGTCGGCGAACACCACGGTGTCCTTGGCGGTCTTGCCGGCGGCGGTGCCGCCACGGCCGGCGGTGCAGCCGGTGACGATCATCGTGACCGCGACGCAGCCTGCCACTGCTCTTCTCATCCGAGCCTCACTTCTTCTGGATCTCGAGCCGGTACAGGTCGAACCCGCCGGTCACCGCGTGCGGATCGATCCCGCCGACGTCGGCGGTGTAACCAATTGCCCCGAGCAACAACATCATCGGCATCACGGCATGGTCGGCCGCGATCAGCGTCTGCGCCTGGCGGTACAGGTCGCACCGCTCGCCGGCCTCCGGCGCGGCCGCGGCCCTGGTCAGCAGCGCATCCACCGTGGGGTTCTCGTACGCCGTCTTGTTGGTGCCGATCGCCTTCGAGCTGTAGCTCTGCAGCAACATCACGCCCGGATCCGGGTACGCCGGCGACTCGGTCGCGAGCATCATCTCCGGCACCGTCTTGAAGTCGCTCAGCATCGTCAGGTACGCCGGGAACGTGATGGGCTCGAGCGCCAGCTTGATGCCGATCGCGGCCAGGTTGGACTGCAACAGCGTCGCCACCTGCGCCTGGTCCGAGAACGACGGCTGGAAACGCAACGTCAGCTTCACGTCGTGCAGACCGGCGTCGGCCAGGATCTTCCGGGCCTTCGCCTGGTCCTGCTGCACCGTCGGCAGGGTGGGACGGCAGTCGAGGTTCGGCGGCAGCGGCCCGTTCGCCAGGGTCCCGTTGCCCAGCTCGATCTTGTCCAGCGCGCCGCGGTAGTCGAACGCGTAGCTGATCGCCTCGCGGACCGCGGGGTTCGCGGCCGCGCCGTACCGCGTGTTGAAGTAGACCGACATCAGGCCGTTGCCGGTCGACCGGTAGATCTGGCCGCCGCCGTCCGTGACCGCCTTCATGTCGTGGACGTCGATGTCGGCGGCGTTGATCCGGCCGGCGACGATCCCGTCCCGCCGGGCGCCCGGCTCGTCGACCTGCAGCTGTACGAACGTCTTCGGGCGGCCTGCTCGCGGTGCGAAGTACGCGTCGTACCGGTGGAGCTCGACGCGGCCGCCGGCGGAGGAGCCGAGCGTGTACGGGCCGGAGCCGGCGTCGTTGCTCGCGAGCCAGGACTGGCCGAGGTCGGTGCCCGCGTTCTTCTGCACGAGCGCGGAGTTGACGACGTACACCCGGCTCAGGGCGCCGAGGACCAGGGTGTCCGGCTTGTTCAGCTTGATGACCAGGTCGTGGTCGCCGGTGACCGTGGTCGACGCGTACGACTTGGTCATCGTGTCGATGCCCTGCCCGATCTTGCGGTTCCGGTCGAGGGTGTACGCGACGTCCTTCGCGGTCAGCGGCGTACCGTCGTGGAACTTCACGTCGTCCCGCAGCTTCACGGTGATCGAGCGGACGTCGGCGGAGTACGCGAACGCCGTCGCCAGCCGGCCGGTGAGCTTCCCGTCGGTGCCGTAGTCGAGCAGCGTGTCGTACAGCAGCCGGTCCACGTCGTTCGTCTGCGAGTAGTCGGACCGGGCCGGGTCCAGCGTCGGCACCTGGCCCTTGTGCCCCCAGACCAGCACGTCCTGGGCCGCACCACCGGAGGCCGCGCGGCCCGCCGTACAGCCGCTCACGGCGACCGCCAGCAGTAGACCAGCGGTGAACCACTTTGTATTCATTCGATCCCCTCATGAAGGCGCAGCCGGATCGGATCTTCTGAAATAGCAGAAGATCACTGAGAGGTGTTGCTATGGAATGTATACATTTTGCGGAGAAGGCAGGCGTGCGTCAAGGCCTCGGGAGGAGGGAATCGCAGCTCGTCAGGCGTCGGGGAAGGTGGCGCGCAGCATCCGCAGGGCCGGCTCGCGGCCGGACTCGATGTGGGCGAGCATGATCGACTCGGCCAGCAGTTCGTTGCCGTCGGCAATCGCCTGGGTGACGGTGCGGTGCTCGGGGCTCGGGCTCTTCGGGTCGCTGCGGATCGACAGGTAGAACATCCACACCAGCCGGCCCGCGACCGCGGCCATCAGCGACGACATCAGCGCGTTGCCGGTCGCGGCGACGACCTCCTGGTGGAAGTCGGCGTTGGCCTGCGCGACCGCGAGCGCGTCACCGGCGCGGATCTGCGCCTCCGACTCCTCCAGCCGCTCCCACAGCCGGTCGAGCTCGGCCTTGCCGTCCGCCGCCCGCCGCGCGGCCAGCCGGGCGGCCTGCCCCTCGATCGCGATCCGTACGTCGAACACGTGGTGCACGGCCTCGTCCGTCCAGCGGCTGACGACCACGCCGCGGCGGGGGAAGCTCTGGATGAAGCCCTCGACCTCGAGCTGCGGCAGCGCCTCGCGCAGCGGGATCCGGGACACGCCCAGCTCCGCGGCGAGGCTCTGCTCGGTCAGCCGCTGCCCCTGGGGGTACACGCCCGTGATGATGCCGCGCCGCAGCTCCTCGTACAGCCGCGACGACAACCGCGGCCCGGACGTTTGCTTCACCCCGTCATCCTTACTCCGAACTGCTCCGGTCGCCCAACCCTACCCCCGCCGTCCGCAGCAGCTCCCGGCCCCAGGACGCGCGCTCGGCCGGGTCGGCCTGCGCACCCGCCTCGCGTGCGGACCGCAGTACGGCGACCAGTTCCGGTACGTCGAGGTCCGGCTGCAGGGCGAGCCAGTTGTCGTCGTACAGCGGCATGTCGAACTCGGCGCGGTGGATGTCGAGGACGTACTCGACCGGTCGGCCGGCGAGCCGCGCGACGATCTCCGGCCAGGGCAGGTCGCCGTCGCCGATCGGCCGGAGCCGGCGCGCGAGTCCTTCCGGCGTACGCACCACCCAGGTGTCGTCGACGAAGACCGTGTGGACCAGGTCGGCCACCCGGTCGAGGGCGCGGAGCGGGTCTTCGAGGCGCGTGACGACGTTGACCGGGCTGAAGCCGACCTGCAGACCCGGCGCTTTCTCCGCGAGCCGGGACAGTTCGAAGGTCGTCATCTCCTCGTGGGTGCGCATCACGAGCGGACGCTCGGCGCGCGCGACCAGCTCGCGAACGCCCTGCTGTCCCACCTCGAGCTGCTCCGACCAACTCGCCAGTCCGGCGAGGCGATCCGCGAGTACGCCGAACGACGTGTGGAAGGCCGTTGCCCCGAGCACCTCGCCGGCCGCCAGCAGCGCGACCTTCTCGTCCATCCGCAGCCGATCGGGGTGGACCTCACCGATGCCCACCTCGACAGTCACGCCTTGCCGGTCGGCCTCGGCCCGCACCTCGCGCAGCTCACCGGGATCGAGCGCGGGGCTCGCGACCCGCGGCGACGGCAGCATCAGCACCCGCCCACCGAGCCCAGCGAGCTCTTCGATCGCTTGGACGACCTGGTCACAGGTGAGATCCCGCAGCGCGGCACCACTCAGCTCAATCATGCTCCAATGTATACAACTCAACCTCCTGATGCGCCAGACTGCTCTTGGCGCCGTCGATCTGTATACTTTCCATATGCCTTTCGACCACGAGCTGATCGCCGCCGCCTGGCAGAACGACGTCCCCGAGGCCGCCCGGCTGATCGCCGCGGGCGCCGACGTGAACGCACTCGACGACACCGTCCAGAGCGCGTTCCTGATCGCCGCCAGCGAGGGGTACGCCGACCTGCTCGACCTCACGCTCGCCCACGGCGCGAACATCCGCAGCCTCGACAGCTACCACGGTACGGCGCTCATCCGCGCTGCCGAACGCGGTCACGCCACCGTCGTCGGCACGCTCATCCGGGCCGGCGTCGCGGTCGACCACGTGAACAACCTCGGCTGGACCGCGCTGCACGAAGCGGTCCTGCTCGGCAAGGGCACCCCGCCGTACGTCGACACCGTGCGGCTGCTGATCGCCGCCGGCGCCGACCGGGACAAGCCCGCGGAACGCGACGGCACGACGCCGCTCCAGGCCGCGACGTCCGACGTACTCGCCGTCCTGGGGACCGCGCGCCCCGAGTACCCCACGACCGCGCTGCTGCAGGCCGCCACGACCGGCGACGCGAACCTCGCGGCGGCAGCGCTGGCAGCCGGTGCAGCGTTGGAGTCCCGCGACGGCAACCGCCGTACCGCCCTGCTCCTCGCGTCCTTGAACGACAACGTCGACGTCGCCCGGCTGCTCGTCGGTCTCGGCGCCGACCCGAACGCCCAGGACGATCGCCTCGACTCCGCGTGGCTCGCGACCGGCGTCACCGGCAGCGTCGCGATGCTCGAGACCCTGCTGCCCGCCGGGCCCGACCTGAACCTCCGCAACCGCTTCGGCGGCATCTCGATCATCCCCGCGAGCGAACGCGGCCACGTCGACTACGTCCGCCGCGTCATCGGGACCGGCATCAACGTCGACCACGTCAACAACCTCGGCTGGACCGCGCTGCTGGAAGCCGTCATCCTCGGCCACGGCACCACCCGCTGGCAGCAGATCGTCCAACTCCTCCTCGACGCCGGCGCCACCCCGGACCTCGCCGACGCGGACGGCGTCACCCCGCTGCAGCACGCCCGCGACCGCGGGTACACCGCGATCGCCGCACTCCTCAGCCAGATGTAAGCGCCCGTGTGCCACCATGGTGCGTGATCTTGGGGAGGAATCACATGGGGGCTGCGCGGACACTGGGGATCGGCGCACTGGTGCTGGCTCTGGCAACAGGTTGTCAGAGCGCGACGAACAAGACGTCGACCGAGAAGCCGACACCGACCCCTGGCGGTACGACGAGCCAGCCGGCCAAGGCCGCCGAGGTCGGGTGGCAGATCCCGAACCGGCTGGTGGCGAAACCGATGGAGCTGTCCGGGTACGCCGACCACGTGAGCGTCCGCAGCGGCGAGGCGTTCCGGCTGTTCGCCACCTCGATGGGGCACCCGTTCACCGTCCGGGCGTTCCGGCTCGGCTGGTACGGCGGGGCCGGGGCGAAGCTGATCTGGACCTCGCCGGAGCTCAAGGGCACCAAGCAGCCGCAGCCGATCCTGACCAAGGAGCGGATGGTCACCGCGATCAACTGGTCGCCGACCACCACCGTGCAGACCAAGGACTGGCCGGCCGGCAGCTACCTGTTGTTGCTCCGGGCATCGACCGGCCGGGAGAACTACGTCCCGATCGTGATCCGGTCGGACTCCGCGCGCGGCGCCGTACTGATCGTCACCGGGGTGAACACCGACGAGGCCTACAACGGCTGGGGCGGCTACAACCTGTACGGCGGACCGGCCAAGCACTCGCACGACCAGCGGTCGCTGATGGTCACCTTCGACCGGCCGTACGCGCACAACCCGGCGCGCGGCGTACTGCACGACAACCTGCCACTGGTCCAGCTGGCCGAGCGCAGCGGCGTACGGCTCGCGTACGCGACCAGCGTCGACCTGCAGGCCGACCCCGGGCTGCTCGCCGGCGCCAGCGCGATCGTGTTCGGCGGGCACGACGAGTACTGGTCGCTGCCGATGCGCGCCGCGGTCACGAAGGCGCGCGACGCCGGGACGAACCTCGCCTTCCTCGGCGCGAACTCGATCTACCGGCGGATCCGGTACGCCGCCGATCCGCACGGGCCGAACCGGATCATCGTCGACTACAAGGACGCCGGGCTGGACCCGATCCACAACGCGCCCGACACCACGGTGAACTGGCGGCAGAACCCGTTCCCCGATCCGGAGAACAGCCTGGTCGGCATGCTGTACGAGTGCTTCCCGGCTATCGGGGCCTTCACGGTCCGGGACCCGAGCTTCTTCCTGTTCGCCGGCACCGGCGCCAAGGCGGGATCGGCGTACCCGGGTCTGGTCGGCAACGAGGCGGACCGCGCGTACCCGATCAAGGGGACGCCGGCGAACCTGCAGGTGGTGGCGCACTCGCCGACCACCTGCGACAAGCGGCACACGTTCTCGGACTCGACGTACTACACCGTGAAGTCCGGCGCGGGCGTGTTCGCGACCGGGTCGATCGAGTGGGTCCGCGCGCTGCAGGGCCCGGACCCGAAGTACGGCGTCGGACCGGTGTCGGTGGCGTTCGCGCAGAAGGTCACGCTGAACCTGTTCACCGCACTCGCGGCCGGGCCGATGGGACGGACGCATCCCTCCGTCGGCAACCTGGCGAGCGTCGGCGACCTCGCCACCACCACAACCGGAACCGGCGGTCCGATCGGGAAGGCGCCGGGGGCGAGCAGCGACTGAGCTCAGCAGGACAAGGCAGGGAAGCCGTAGCCGCGCGCGGCCAGATCAGGCAGGAGCTGGTCCAGCGCCGCGACGGTCTGGGACCGGTTGCCGCCGCCGTCGTGCATGATCACGATGGCGCCCGGCTTCACCGCGGCCAGCACCCGCTTGACGATCATCGCGACACCGGGACGCGACCAGTCCCTCGGGTCGACGTCCCACAGAACCTGTTGGAGCCCGTCGCGGTGGATCTCGGTCAGCACGCGGTGATCGGTCGCGCCGTACGGCGGCCGGAAGCAGCGCGACTGGATGCCGTTCGCGACCTGGGCGTGCAGGGACGCCGGTGAGAGCTTGGTCAGCTTCGGGTGCGACACCGAATGGTTTCCGACCGCGTCACCGGCCGCGCGAACCTCGTCGACCAGGTCCGGGAACCGGCGGGAGTGCTGGGCGAGCATGAAGAAGGTCGCGTGCGCGCCGTGCTTCGCGAGCATCGCCAGCACGCGCGGAGTCCAGACACGGTCCGGGCCGTCGTCGAAGGTCAGATAGACGACCTTCCCGTGCCCCTGCTTGATCGGACCGGTCGGCCGGGGCGACGGTTTCGGCGACACGGACGCCGTCGCATGGGGCGGCTCACTGGCTCGAGCGTTGCGGTTGCCGCCGGAGATCACCGCGTGCAGAGCCCACACGACGAGGATCGCGCCGACCAGCAGCGCGGCCGGCAACCTGGCCTTTCGCCATATCCTCACGAGAGCTGACGCGATGCCGCGCTCTCAGGTTGTCCTGTGCCCGGCGAGTTGGGCGACCAGCCAGGGGAACGCCGTCGCGAACGCCGGTGCCGCGAACTGCCAGGTGTGGGTCCCCGGGGAGATCTCGACCAGCGACCTGATCCCGACGGCGGCCGCTGCCCTGGACAGTTCCTGTGCCTCGTGCTGGTGCCGGATCTCCTCGGTGCTCGTCAGGAACACGCCCGTCAGGTTCGTGTAGTGGCCGTGGGCACGCATGACCAGGAGCGCCTCGTTGGCGTGCTGCGCGGCGACGTTCCCGCCGTACAGATCCTTCAAGGTCTGCGCGGGCGTCCCGGTGTACGGCGCGAGGTCGCCGGAGATGTCGACGAAGTGGTTGAATACGTGCGGGTACTGCAGCACCAGGTCCAGCGCACACGTCCCGCCCATCGAGAACCCGCCGACGGCCCACTGCGCCGGGTTCCTCGAGGCGCCGAACGTCTTCTCGACGTACCGCGGGATGTCCCGCGCCAGGTGGTCCGCGGCGTTTCCCCGCGGACCGTTCACGCACTCGGTGTCGTTGTCGAAATGCCCCGTCGCGTCGGCGAAAACCACGATCGGCGCGTACCCCCGATGCAGGTGCGCGTAGTCGTCGGACACCCGCACGGCGTCGCCGAGCCGCACCCAGTCCCCCGGACCGCCGCGCTCCCCACCGATCAGCTCGACCACCGGCAGCACCGGCCGCCGATGACCGACGAACCAGATCGGCGGCAGGTACACCAGCTCCTGCCGGTGCTCGAAATGGCTGTACGTCGCGGGAATCGTCACCTCGACCAGCTTCCCCGCCGCCGGGACATTCGCCGCTCCGGCCGCGTGCACCGCCCCCGGCAACGACGTCTGCCCCGGCAACGGCTTGTGCGTCCAGTCGTCGAACGCCGCACCGAGGGTCGGGTAGTACCCGACGAACTGGTTGATCCCGTTCGCACACGCGAACGCCGCCAGCCCCACGGCCAGCACCGCCGTACCGCGCCGCCACCACCGCGCGCCACGCCACCCCACCACCAGCACCAGCAACGCCCCCGCCGTCACCGCCAGCCAGAACCACACCACGAACGGAATCGGATCCACCTGCCGAACCGCCGTGGCCCCCGGGTACGCCGCCAGCAACCCCAGCAGCACCGACACCCCGACAATCACCGGCAGCACCTGCCACCGCCACCGCCGATCCCGCCACCCCACCGCAACCAGCAAAACCCCACCGGCGACAACCTGCACCACCACCGGAAACCAACCCCGCAACAACGACCACCCCGTCACACTTCGAGGGTAGCTACCCCCAAAGATCGGCCCGGTACAACTCGATCGCAATCGCGACAACTCCACCGGCTCCGGTCCCCGTACCAAGCACCAACTTGAGCACCCGGTACGCCGACTCCCGCTGCCCGGCGTCCCGCATGAAGATCGCAACGCATCCCGCCAACGCGCTCAGTCCAAGCACGAAGAGGGCATACACCGCGAGGAGGATCGAGATCACCTGATGAAAACACAACGGTGTCCGTCCTGGTGGGGCTCTCCATCGCACTTGAGTTGCCGAATGCGAGGGCTCGGGGTGTCGGTCTGACGCGCCGCCTGACGACGTGCAATCGGGACGACTCAACTCCGCGCGGCGGCGAACTCCGCGCTCAGCGCTCGATGCGCCGAGTGCGATCAACAGCTGATTCAGCTGCGCGGCCCGGGGTACACAGCGGCCGGCGCGCCATCCCTGCAGCGTCGACCGAGAGATGCCGCTGACGGCTTCGAGGCTCCGAAATGACCAAGCACCTCTGCTGGTCGCGAAGGCCGCCAGGGCTGCTCCAAGCATCGGCACGGTCGCGACGCCCCGGATCCTCGTGACCATCGGATCCGGGTCGTCGATGGCGGCGAGCTGATCGACCCAGGCACGCTTGATCGCCGCCCACGAGGCTCAGCCCGACCGGTAGCGCACACCTTCTTGCGTCACATCCGACTGAGTGGCCATCGCCGTCTCCCACTGATGGCGAAGGTGACACTACTCACAGCAGTCTCCGAAGGAGAAGCCCTTCCGCACCGCTGTGGTGCACAGGCCGGTCCACAAATGGGCCTGACCTGGCCAAAGCCGGCCATGGGCGTCCGAACCGCGTCCGACTGGACGGGCTCCGTGAACTACGTGTCCTCGGCGCGGACTACGTACGGCGGGTCGTGGTGATCAGCTGATGCAACGCGTCGCGGGTTTCGGCGTCGGCGGAGTACAGCACCGTGCCCGACATCCCGCGGGTCAGCAGGACCTTGTAGGTGTTGCGGACCAGGCTGTCGAAGGCCTGGTTGTCGGTGGTCTTCCGGTTCTTGAAGGCGGGATCCTTGTTGGCGTCGCGCACCGTCGTGAGCCGCCCGTCGCGCCAGACGAGGTCCGGGCCCAGGATGACGCCGCTCCAGTCGTACTCGAAACCTTGCGCGGTGTAGATGCAACCAACCTGGCCGAACCCGTTCGGGTCGGTCGCCCAGAGTGCCGCCGGTGGAGCGTCGCCGACGTGGCGGTCCGAGTTGACGTTCCACGGGCGGGCCCAGCCGCCGAGCTGCACGTCCTCGACGAGTGTCTTGTCGGGGCGCGGGTTGCTCCACGGCCAGCAGTACCCGGCGGACATCCGCGCACCGTAGCCAGCGGCCAGTTTGTCCCGGAGGAAGGACTCCATGGCCTCGGGGCTGTCGGCAACCCGGACCTCGAAGGCCGGATCCCCCGCCCAGCCGGTCGGCCCGCCGTCGGCCAGGCCGAGAAGTCGCTGGACCCACTGGACGTACTCTTCACTACCTCCACAGCGGAACTGCGCATCCAGGTCGACCTGATGTACGTCGAATCCGAGCGCCGCGGCGTACCGCCTGATCTCGTCCGGCGTACCCAGTTCACCCGGCTTCACAACCTGATGCTGGTCGAGCAGGAACACAGGCACCCGCGCGGCCGCGATCAGTTCGTCGACCTGCGGTCGTCCGGTCCGAAGCGCCGTCTTGGTAAAGCGTGACTCAGAGGTCTGCCGAAGACGGTGTGCCTCGTCCAGGATCAGTACGTCGAGGTCGTTGGGCTCCGCTTCCATGAACTGGTTGAAGTACGAGAAGAGCCTTCCGACGCGAGGCGCTCGCTTGCCGGCGACCTTGCGAAGCGTCTGTGTGAATGATCGTGAGCCCGTGGCATGCATCACGCTTCGCCCCTGCCGTGCCAGCTCTCCCAGAAGGGACAGAGCGATGACGCTCTTCCCACTTCCCGGACCGCCGGTGACGATCACCACCGACTTGGTGTCACAACGCCGCGCACGCTCGACCTCGTGCAGGACCAGCGAGTGCGCCAGCTTCTGCTCCGCGACCAGGACGAACTGTTCCCGTCGCTGAACCTCGTCCGCAGCAACCGCAAGCAGTTGCCTGGACGGCGCCACCGCGGAGTTGATGAGCTGATCGGCGTACGGACCGCCGGGAACATCCGGGTCGAGACGGGAACGGAGAAAGTTGATGAACTCGTCGCGACGCGCGCCGGTGAACAGCCGGCCCTGGTGGTCCTGCGGGTAGTCGTACAGGTCCCGCACGTCCGCCTCGGTCATCGCGTTGTGCAGGTACGCCGCGCCCGCCACCGCCTCGGACTGCCCGTCCAGGAACTTGGCGAAGTCGACCAGGTACTCGCAATACCCGCGGACCTGCGCGATCGGGTTCAGCCGTGGCGCGTTCGGATAACCCTCGATCAGGACGAGTTCCCGGTCGTCCTCCCACGCGGTCGCACGGCTCCACTGCTTGAGTTCGACGACGACGTACGACGGACCGCCCGTCCGCGGGTGCCGCCCGGCGAGAACGACGTCGGCCCGCTTCGAGGTCAGCGGAAGGTGGTGCTCGACAAGCACCTCGACGTTCCCCAGACCGGCCTGCTCCAGGTCCTGAGCGAGGACCGGCAGGCTCCGCTCCCACGACCTGACCTCCGCCGGCGCGGGCCGACGGCCGGTGTGGAACAGCATCTGTTCGGCGATCCTCAGGGCGAACTGCTGCTCGAGCGTCAGCATCACGAAGCCGGCGCCGGATTGGCGGAACAACGTCACAGGTCGAGTCCCCAGGCAGCACGAAACAAGGTCGTGCGGGTGGGGGCATGTCCTGTGAACGCTGACGTTCGGCGGAAGCCCGTCGGGCCGCGCTGCAGACTTTACCCACCGGGCAGGGCACACAGAACCCGTGTCATGCTCACGGCGTGTCCGATCTGACCGAACTACGCGACCGCATGCGCACCTTTACCGAGGAACGCGACTGGGACCAGTTCCACGACCCGAAGTCCCTCATCCTCGCCCTGGTCGGCGAAGTAGGCGAACTGGCCGAACTCTTCCAATGGCTCCCCGCCGACACAGCACGCGACCGTGCGCAGGAGCCCCACCTCCACCAACGAACCGGCGAAGAACTGGCCGACGTACTCCTCTACCTCATCCGCCTGGCCGACGTCCTCGACATCGACCTCGCGCAAGCAGCCCTCCACAAACTGGAAGACTCGACAACCCGCTTCCCACCCAAAAACTTCCACGGCCAGGCCCCAGAAAAACACTGACCGGCTCCAGGACCGGCTCGCGAGCCCGCGGAGTCCCGGGTACGCACGGTGACGGTCGACGGACACCGGTATCCCAGCCGCCCCGCGATCGGGCGCCTTCGAGGTCGTCCCGTTCGCTCATACCGAGGTCTGATCCAGCGTCAGGGATCGTACCGGCGGAACCCCGATGCGTCGGCTGAGTCACCGCCAGTACCGTCGGATGCATGAGAACGACGTACGCGGTGACCATCCGGGGCTTCGTCAGCGATGACCACGCAGCGGCGATGAAGGAGCCGGTCGCCCGTCTCCTCTGCCCGGTGGAGGACCACGCCGGGCCCTGCGAGGTGCCATGGTCGTTCACGCTGGCCGGCGAGGACCACGACCTGATCCTCGGAATCTACGCAACTCTGGACCAGGCCGCAGACGTGACCGATCGGATCCGGCAGATCGCCGGCGAGCACGAGGTCCACCTGATCGAGTGTGCCCCGGAGCGACTCGAAGACCTTGTCGACCAGTACCAGATCGAGCATCCCGGCGTCTGAGCCCTTCCTGGGCATCCTGGCCAGACGGACCCGGGCAACTCATCAGCCCGATGCCAGATCAGGTTCTGCGCCGTGCCAGGGGTCGTGGTCGGGCTGGGCTTCTTCGAGCCTGAGATCGGCTTCCTGGTCGGGGTCGACGTCGATGCGATCGGTTCGGTCTTGGTGGTGCCCGGGTTCAGTGCCTTCTGGACGATCTCGCGGATGCCCGGGCAGTTCGGGTTCTTGCCGGTCGGGAAGTTCTTGTTCTTGTCCAGGTCGATGTTGGTGACCTTGGCGCTCTTCACCTTCGCCGCGAGTGGATGAAGGCGGGCAGCAGCTCTTGAGGAATGTCGGTACGCAGCATCTGCTGGCTGGCCGCCGCGATCTGCTGGTACTTCGTGACCAGCGTGGCCGGGTTCGCGCTGCTGACGATCGCGTGGATCGTGCACCGCTGCCGCTTCTGCCGGGACGGGTCGCTCAACCCGTACCTTCCACGCGCGAACCACAGCGCATGGAAGCCGTCCAGGTGCTGGTTCGGACCGGGCTCGATGTACGCCGACGGCGGCTTCGGCGCGTTCGCTCCCGGGCCGAGGCCGTACTCGCCGCCGATCGGCACCCGGTAGTTCACGTTCACGGTGATACCGCCGAGCGCGTCGACGATCTGCTGGAAACCGGCCAGGTTCACCTGCATGTAGTAGTCCACGTCCAGCCCGAGCGCGGCGCTCGCGGCCAACTTCACGACATCGGCGCCCTCGTTGTCGGTCGCGCCCAAGATCCCCGGATACTTCTTGGGAACCGTGTCGTACATCGAATCGAGGTAGTACTGAGCCTGCTCGGTGTTGCCCAGACTCGGATCCCAGAACCCGCCCGGCTACTTGGCATGCAGCGGTGAGGTCTCCGGGAACGGCATCCGCATCCAGTTCCGGCTCAGCGAGATCAACGAGGTGTTGCCGGTCCTGGTGTCGATGCTCGCGACCATCACGGTGTCGGTGCGGGCCCCGAACGACCCGCACCGTCATCCGCCCCGGGCAGCAAGATGTTCAACCGCGGCGTGTTCGCCCATGGATCCTTGGCGTTCACCTTCGGCCGGGTCGCACTTTTCGAGTTGTCCTCAGACTGGAATACGCTCCCGACCAGATCCCGCTGCGCCATCACGGTCTGCGCCGCGAGCGTCGTCGGTACGGCGATCGCGAAACACAACACGCCGCCCAGAGGCGACCCAGACCCAGCCAACCCCCAGCGCCACGACGACAACCGTTGCGAACAGCAACTGGTTCGGCGACACCGCGAGTGCGAGCATCTCGTCCCGACGGGCCAGCCCCAGGTACGCCCCGATCAGCACCAGACCGCTGCTGACACTCATCACGACCGCCCCGAGCCGCCTCCGCCCACCGATGAAGAGCCCGAGCCCCGGCAGCACCATCCCGAACACCGTCCGCACCATCGCCTGGGACATCGTCCGGGCGCGAGCACTCCGGTGCGTGGGTCGGCGATCCGGTGCTCGTCTGCTGTGCGACATCTCTCCCGAATTCCGCCGGCGGACATAGTGCTGCTTGGTAGTGACGAGCAACCGACAGCTTCGGTTGACCCACGAAACGCCGGCTGTTGCTCCGCACCGACGGTCTCGAGGGCAGGCACGCGGTATCCCTCAGTTGGGGTTCAGCCGCATCTGCTAGCTTCTGCGCCCGTGAACTGGTTCTCCGCCGTCGTTCTCGGTCTCGTCCAAGGGCTGACCGAATTCCTGCCGGTCTCCTCGTCGGCCCATCAGCGCATCGTCGCCGCGCTGGCCGGACCCCGGCGCGGCGTTCACGGCGGTCACTCAGCTCGGGACCGAATCCGCAGTACTCATCTACTTCCGCCGCGACATCGCCCGGATCATCGCCACCTGGTCGAAGTCGCTCGTACGCCGTGAGCTGCGCAGCGACCCCGACGCCAAGCTCGGCTGGTACGTGATCATCGGGACGATCCCGATCGCCGTCCTCGGCGTACTCCTGCAGAACCCGATCGAGACGGCGTTCCGCGACCTTCGACTCGTCGCCGCGGCACTGATCGGCTTCGGCATCGTCCTCGGCATCGCCGACCGCCTCGCCGCCGACGACAAGCCACTCACGCGGCTCACGACCGGAAACGCGATCACGTACGGGTTCGCCCAGGCGCTCGCGCTGATACCCGGCGTCTCGCGCTCCGGCGGCACGATCACCGCCGGCCTGCTGATGGGCTACCGACGCGAAGCCGCCGCCCGCTACTCCTTCCTCCTGGCCATCCCCGCCGTACTCGCCTCCGGCCTCCTCGAACTCACCAAGATCGGCGACAGCAGCGACGCCCCGTCCTGGGGACCCACACTGCTCGCAACCGGGATCGCCTTCGTCGTCGGGTACGCCGCGATCGCCTGGTTCCTGCGCTACATCGCCACCCACCGCTTCACCGGCTTCGTCATCTACCGCATCGCCCTCGGCGTCGTCGTACTCGCTCTGACCACAACCGGAGCGCTAGCGAGCTGACATAGGAGTCTTCGGGTTCTTCGCGGGTCTAGTGTGGTTGGTGGGTGAAGTAGGGCATCGGGTTTCCGGCGGCGCGTGGGCCGGAGTCGAGCCACTCCATGAACGCGTGCGGATCGCGTAGTTCGAGCTCGGCGAGGACGGCCTCCCGGCTGTTCACCACCGCGAGACGTTGCGTGTCCGTCCGGCAGCTCGACAACTCGATGAAACTGCGCCGCCAAGCGAGGCAGAGCTCCTCGACGGTGAGGTCGACGGGGCGAAGTGGTTCCGGCACGGGGCTCTCCGCAGTCCGTACTTCTCCAGAGCCCGACAGGTAGGTCGTCACGGGCGGCGAAGTGCCCGCGATCAGCAGCAGCAATACGAGCGTGGCGGGACCGACACCCGCGACGTACCCACACACGGCCAGCACCAACAGACCAACTCGCAGCGAGCGATCCAGAACCGCGACGACAAGGCTGGCAGCGCCCAGCCCTTGCGCCATTCCCGCCGTGAACTGGGCCGAGCCGCCGATGCTCGCCGCAATCGCGAACACCACCGTGTCGGTCGACCACCCGATGAACACGAACGCGCTCAGCACACCGACCACGGCGAGACCGGTCAGACCGCCGCTCCACGCCTGGCGGCAGCGCGAGCCAGGGTCGGCAACTCCCACGATCACGGCCATTTCGCTCACCGCCGATACATTCCTGACTCCATAGTGCAGCCCACGCCCGGACGAGTTCAACGGTCTCCCTGCAGGGACCCCAAACCCGGGTGCTGCTCGAGGACAGCGACGTCAGCCGTTTGTTACTGCCGCGCCACCAGTCGGCTGCTCCCACAAGCCGCCCACCGCGGCCACAGCGAAGCACATCGTTGCACTAGGCAAAGATATTCTCGCGACATCGCGCCGGCCGGGATGACCCACGGCACGACCTCCGGCTACCTCCAAGCTGTTAGCAACGACCGCGCGGGATGGGTGCTTGTACTGTTGGGTTCGTGCGTTCCTGGGGGCGGGTGGCGTTAGCCGTATTGGTAGTTGCTGTCAGCTGTTCACCGAGTACGGCATCGGCCGGCGAAGCTTCGTGTGTGGTGCCGGTGCCGTCCGGTGCGCGGTGCGGCGTACTCGAGGTCCCTGAGAACCGGTCGGTGGCGACGAGCCGGAAGATCAGCATTCCGTACGTCGTCGTCCCGGCGCGCAGCGGGCGTCCGAGCAAGCCGCCCGTCGTGTTCATGGGCGGCGGCCCTGGGTCCGGGACGATCCAGCTGGCCGGGTATCTCGCGAACGGCGTCGACCTCGCCGCGGACCGCGACGTCGTACTCCTCGAGCAGCGCGGCGGTGATCGCGCGACACCCGACCTGAGCTGCCCGGCCGCCGACGCACAACTCGCCGACATGTTCACTCACACAAGCGACCCGTACGACGAAGCCAAGTCCGTCGCGGACGCGATGCGCTCGTGCCTGGACGCCTTCGTCGCGTCGGGAGGCGATCCGCGCGGCTACACGGCCGGCGAGGCCGCCCTCGATCTGCGCGACCTCAGGATCAAGCTCGGGTACCCGCACTGGTCGCTGTACGGGTTGTCCTGGTCGACCGGCGTGATGGCGCGACTCGCCGCCATCGACCCGAGCGGCGTCGACGCCGTCGTCCTCGACTCGTTCAGCCCGCCGTCGGTCGACTTCGCCCAGAACGGGTACGACGGCCTCCGCGACTCACTCGACGCCCTCGGCCAACGAGCAGGCGGCGACCTCTCCCACCCGTACGACGACCTGATGACCACCACCCGTCTACTGAACACCACCCCGCAGAACGTCCCCGGACACAATCCCGTCACGCATGAGAACCGCATCTACAGACTCACCGGCGACGATCTGGTGACCCTGGTGCATTCGGCGGCCTACGACGTCAACCTCCTACCGATCCTGCCGCTCCTCCTGCACCGCCTGGCCGCCGGCCACTTCGACGCCCTGCACACCTTGGTCTCCGTAGGCATCGGTGAACTGGTCAGCCACAACCTCGGCCAGTACTGGTTCATGCAGTGCCAGGACGAGGTCCCGTACCGCCGCGCCGGCGCCCACCACGCCCGCCCCGTCATCGCCTGGCTCGCCGCCGACGACGTCGTCTGCGCCCGTCTCGGCCTGCCCCCGGCATCCGCGACCACCCGCGAGCCAGTGACCTTCAAGCAACCAACGCTGATCCTCGCCGGCGCCGAGGACCCGATCACCCCTGCCCGAGTGGCGGACCAGGCATCCGAGGGCCTGCCGCGTCGCCAGTTCGTGGAGTTCACCGGCATCGGCCACGCCGTCGTACTTTCCAGTGACTGCGGACGCACCCTGATTGCCGCCTGGCTGGACCAACCCAGCCACCCGTTGGACCAGTGCCAAACCCAGCCGCCATACGCCGTCGTCCAGCCCAACGACCTGCACCCCGCGGCGCGGTTGGCAGCAGGAGTCGCAGGAGCCACCGACGGCCGCATACTGCCCATCATCGCTCCGGCTCTACTCGTCCTTGTCATCACCTTCTGGGCCGTCGGATGGGTCATCTGGATGTTCACCAGATTCGTACGCCGCCAGACGATTCGCCCAGGTCAATGGTTCGCAGTACCACCCCTCGCCGGCCTGCTCTTCCTCGCAACATTCGGCGGCCTGTTGTGGTCGGAGTACGACGAACTCCCAGCACGTCTACTACTCGGCGTACCCAAGCTCGCACCATGGACAGGCCTGCTCCTGCTCGTTCCCCTACCCATCTGGCGCCAGCTCGCCCGCAAGGCACCCGTCCTCGGGCGCGTCGGCCTTGCGGCCGGAGTACTCATCTGGCTAGCTGGCGCCGCGTGGTTCATGAGCGAAGTCGTCCTGCCGAGCTGACGGTGCGCAGGCTACCGACACGCCTACATCGAGATCGCCCACGACACGACCTGATCTTGTACCTGGTTCTCCTCCCCCTCGCTCCCCCGCCTCAGCGGAGGTTGTAGGCGCGGATGACGGTGTAGTCGATGGTGCTGCCGTCGGTGCGGGTGGCGTTGGCGCGGAGGGAGACCGAGCCGGTGGTGGGGTGGCGGAGGGCGGCGAGCCAGGAGTCGGAGCCGGTCGGGATCAGCTTGGCCTGGTGCCAGGTCTTGCCTTCGTCGTACGACACGTCGACGTTTACTCGCTGGACGCGCGAGGCGACCGAGCCTGGTTGCGCCTTCAGGCTGACGGGGACGAAGTACGGCGTGCCGCCGCGCGCCGTGTTGTTCAGGTCGACGTCAGGTGTGAAGGCGAACGATGCCAACGGCAAGTACGTCCACTGGTCGGTGCCGACCTGCCCGGACTTGAACGTCCAGGATCCGCTGATCTTCGTCGACGCCGTGAACCCGGTCGTACGGTCCACGTCGTACTCGAGCCGGTACGTGCTCTCCGCCGCCGGAACCGGTCCGCTCGCGTCATAGAAGTACGTCGGTGTCTCGACGAGCTTGTTCCCGTCCCGGTAGAAGGTCACCCGGCCGCGGTCGAGCAGCGAGTAGCCGGTGTGCCCGGAGTCGTCGTTGAACGGCGGCACGTTGAACAGGATCGTGTTGCCGACCCGGGCGACGTACGTCCGCGCGTTCAGCTTCGGTCCGGCGGGTCCACGCTGCCAGTCGACGACGTACTTGCGTCCAGCCCGGAAGGTCGAGTCGTCGAACCAGAACTGCGTTTGCTGGGGACCGATGACGTCCCAGCGGTTGTTCCAGGTCACGCCCGTGGCGCTGTAGTAGATCGTCCGGATGCTCGGCAGGTCGTACCTGATCGGCCCGGACAGCGCGCTGCCGCCCTCGGGCGCGAATCCCCAGCTGTGCAGGAATCCGACCTGTTTGCCCGGCCACACGCTGTGGTTCCGGTTCACGACTGTCGCAAGCTCGCTCTGCCGCACCCTGTGCGTGTAGTTGCTGAGGAACCGGCCGCGAACGAAGTTCACGATGTCGTACTCGTACGGCGACCCGTAGAACGTCCCGTCCACGGTCGGCTCGGCCCACACGCTGCGCACATCCGACACCATCGTGCCCTCGTCGGCGGTCACCTCGTCACCGAGATCGACCGTGTAGAGCTTGCTGAAATCGCTGCCGGCGATGCGCTGGTTCACGTACACGCCACGCGGCAGCACCCGATCGAAGCCGACCGACGCCATCCGGGTCCGCGCCGAGGCCTTCGGGATCGACACCGATACCGGTGTTCCCTGACGGGCATCGAGTACGACGACCCCATCGTCGGTGTGCCCCACGATCAGATCCGGCTGAACCAGTAGGGTCGAGCTGCCGTCCGGCGAGATCACCGACGCCTGAAGGTGGTAACGACCGGGCCGGAGCTTGGCGCTCACCGTGCCGGACGCGTTGTACGGGGCCTGGTACACGTCGAGGTCCAGGCCAACCGCCGTGAGCGAGTAGTCGCTGGCCGGTGCGCCGGTACGGTCGAGCAGCGTGAAGGTGACGGTCCGCGACTCGTGGCCTTTCGTGATCGCCAGCGGGATACGTACCGACGTACCGTCAGGGTTGCCTGCGACCAGCGCACCGGTGAACGTACCCGTTGCCGACGGCACCCGAGTGTCCGCCGTCACCGTGGCATCCGCCGAACCACCTGCCGGTACGACGACCTGCGCCGGAGTCACCGTGAACAGCCCAGCCGGCCCGCCCGTGGTCGAAAGGTCGAGCGTGACCGGCGTCGTGCCGTCGTTGCGGTAGGTCACGGTCTTGACGACCGGCACGTCGTCCTCCGCCGGCCAGGGCTGCGATCCGAGAGCCAGGCTGCTCACGCTCGGGATCACGGCCTGCTGTACCGCGCGACCGACGTCGACCCGCCCCGCGCCCTGCTGGAACGCGTTGAGGTTCGGGTTCGGTTTCGCCGACGCGACCAGGGCGGCCTTCAGATCAGGGCCGGACCAGGTCGCGTGCTGCTGGGCCAGCAGTGCTGCGGCTCCGGCGACATGCGGCGTCGCCATCGACGTGCCATTGAGTTGCGTGTAACCGGGCGCGTACTGCGGATAGTCCGAGCCCTTCGCCAACGCCGCCACGATCCCGACGCCGGGCGCCGTGATGTCCGGCTTGATCGCGCCGTCGTTGCGCGGTCCGCGGTTGGAGAAGTCGGCCAGATTGTCCTGCTTGTCGACCGCGCCCACCGCGAGCGCCGCGTCGGCCGTGGCCGGTGACGACACTCCCCCGTCGCGCCCGTCGTTGCCTGCGGCAATGACGAACAGCGCACCGGTGGTCGCGGTCAGCCTGTTGACGGCCGCTTCCAGTACGTCGACGCCCGGGAAGTCCTGGCCGCCGAGGCTCATGTTGATCACCTTGGCCTTCGGAGCGGCCCACTCCATGCCGGCCAGGATCGCGGACTCGGCGCAGTTGCGAGTACTGCACACCTTGCCGATCAGCAGCTTCGCGCCCGGCGCCACACCCCGGTACTTCCCGCCCGATTCGGCTCCGGTACCCGCGATGGTCGAGGCGACGTGCGTGCCGTGGCCGACGTTGTCCTCGGTGTCCGCGGCGTCGCTGAAGTTCTGCTCCTCGACGATCTTCCCGGCGAGGTCCGGATGGGTGTGGTCGATGCCGGTGTCCAGGACCGCCACAGTCACCCCGGTGCCGTCGTACCCCGCTTCCCAAGCTGTCGGCGCACCGATCTGCGGCACGCTCTGGTCGAGTGAGACCTCGCGCTTGCCGTCCAGCCAGACGCGCTTGATCACTCCGCTGGTCACGTCGGACCAGAACGCCCGCGTCCTCGTCTTGCCGACCTTGACCGCGGCCGCTCCGAGGCTGGGCAGCGTACGCGTGACCTTGGCCGCGGACTTCACCCGCGCCGCCGACTTCGCGTCGTACGACGTGATCGTGGGCAGCTCGGCCGTGTGCGCGTCGTCGTACCCGTCCTGGATCAGGCCCGTCACGTCGAACAGCCGCTGATCGAGCGTGGCCGCGGAGACGAGCCGCTGCGCGTCGTTCGGTACGACGTACTGATGGCCGTCGTGCGAGGACTGGGTGAAGCCGATCTGCTCCCGGCCGGGTGCGGGTGTCACCGAGATCTTGTTGCCCTCGGCATACACACGGTCACCGGTCAGCAGGGTCACCCAGCTGCCCTTTGGCGCGGCGGAGGGACCGACCTTCCAGGGCGCGGGGTCAGCGCCGGCAGTTGGGATCAGCCCGCCGGTCAGCAGGGCGGTGGTGAGCGCGACTCCGGCCAGGCGCCGGCGAGTCCGAGACATCGAGGTCTCCCTTCCTGAAGCGTCAGGGAGATTCTGGGATCTGGACATCGCTCGCGGGTACTCCTATTTGTCCATAACATCAGTTGATGGACCTCGACATCCGCCACCTGCGGCTGGTCGCCGCGATCGCCGAGGTCGGCAGTATCACCCGGGCGTCCGCCGTACTCGGACTCACCCAGCCGGCCGTCACCGCACAACTGCAGCGGATCGAACGCGCGCTCGGCGGAGTCCTGTTCGCCCGGGACGGATCAGGCGCGAAGCCGACCGCGCTCGGCCGGATGGTCCTCGGCCACGCCCAGGGCATCGTCGCCTTACACGACGACCTGCTGCGCGACGTACGACGGCACGACACCGGCGCCGACCTCTCCGCAGTACGACTCGGCGCGACGGCCGGCCCGATGGTCGCGGGGCTGGTGACGGTGAGCCGCCAGCTCCTGCCGGAGGCGGACGTGTCGCTGAACGTCTGCGATTCGGATGAGGAACTGATCGAGCTACTCGCCGAATCCCGGCTGGAACTCGGCCTCACCGTCGACTACCCCGGCTACGAACTGCCGATCCCGGACGGGCTGAGTGAGACAGTCCTGGTCGTCGAGCCGGTCTTCGTGCTGCTGTCGAAGGATCATCCGCTCGCCGCCGAGTCGGAAATACCCTTGGCCGCGCTGGCCGGTGAGCAATGGTTTCCCGGCGATGGCAAGGACATCCGCATGCGATCCCAGTTCCGCGACGCCTGCCGCCGGGCCGGCTTCGCACCGCGGCGGGTCCAACGCACGAACGCCAGCGTCGTCTTCTCCCTGATCAGCCAGGGCCACGGCGTCTCCCTCTGCCGCGCCACCACCGCCGAACGCGAGAACGTCGTCGTCCGCCCCCTCGCCGGCGACCCCATGTGGGCCCGCCAACGCCTCCTCTGGCCCACCAACGGCGCCATCGCCGACCAGGCCCCGCACATCGCCGACGCCCTCACCAGCATCTACGAGTCCGAGACCACATCCCTGCCCACCTACGCGGCCTGGCGCCGCTCCCGCGCTCAGGTTCTCCCCTGACATCCAGTGGAATTGGTAATCGACCGGTGGTGGAATTCGCAGCCATGGTCATCTCGTGACCGCCGACGGGTCCACTGAGAGACCGGGGCACGGGCAGCCCCGCTCGTCAAGTTGCCGGTTCGTCCGTTACACGCGGGGAGAAGCGGCGACCGAACTGGCTCACCCGATGAGGAACGTGAGAACGGTTCCGGCGGCGCTGATGACAGCGGTGATCAGCATGACCAGGTCGTACAGGCCTCGCCTGGCGTTCGACTCGTTCGGGGGAGTGGGGGTGCGGGCGGGCCGCGGCCTCGTCGGACTGTCAGGCGCGGTCCACGTCACGCGGAACCAGCGGCCCGGGTTGGTTCCGCCGAGGGCGGCGAACATCGCATCGCGCTTCGATCGCCCGTGGTCCCAGCAGCCACGGAGCTTCCCCCGGACGCCGCGATCGCACGGCTTGTTCCGTTGTGTCATGTAATCGCACTTCGTCGGCATCAGAAACGCGATCCAGAACAGCAAGATCGTCGGTACGAGGACGATCCACTCCAGCAGGTATTCATGGGGTGGACACACGTAGTACGCGACGGCGGTCACACAAGCGAGCGCGAGTAGATCGTCGAACTTGGTCGCCTTACGTCGCCTGGCCACGACTCACCTAGCGCCGGGTCAGTACGCCGGCCGCGTCGCGGGTCCACGCGACGTTTGCGCTGTCGCGGAAGGTCAGTTGCTCGACTCGCCATTTGGTGCTCTTGGCAACCGGACGGAGCGGATAGCCGACCTCCTCGACGGGATCCGGATAGGCCCAGTGGTAGCTCGCTTTGATCTTCTCGGCGAAGTACCGTCCGGGCGGCAGGACGGTCAGATCCAGCTTGTCCTGCCGGACGCCGTTACTGTCATTCGCCAGAACGGTGACGTCGTACACCGGCGCCAAAGATCCGTTCGTGAACTCGATGCCGTACGGCGCGTTCTCGCCGTCGAGCTTCACCGAGATCCAGGCCGACACCTGCCGGGCTTGCGCCTGCAGCTCGCGGTCGTCCTCGATCTTGTACAGTCGCCAGGCCGCGATGCCGGCAAAGACCGCGGCGACCAAAGCGCCCAGTGCCGCGAGCGCACTCACCCATTCCGCCACGTCAACCTCCCCCGTAGTCAGCCGTGTACTGAGCGTAAGCGCCGTGAATTCCGGTCTCAACCGGAAGCGAGTCGCGGCCGGCCGTCTGGCCTGGTGGAGCCGTGGTGCTACCTTGTGGCTGGCACTCAAGCTATGAGCACCACCGCACATGCTGACCTGAGGACTCATGGACCACACCCACGAAGCGGAGGCTGAGCCGACACCGCCGCAGCCCCGGCGGACGATGCGTCGCCGTACGCCGCGTCCGATGAACATCGAGACCGTTCAGCGCTGGGTTGTGACCGCCGTCCTCTTCCACGTCGGAACTGTCCCGGCCGTCACGCTGGCTGTGTACAGCATCGGCGTCGCGCACAAGGAGTTCGGGCGCGGTGTGGGCCTCTGGTTCATGTCCGGAGTCATCGGAATCGCCACCGCCGCCGGCATCCTCGCGATCCACCGCCGCAGCCCGCTCTCCTTCTGGCTCCTCCTGGGCACGCTCCCGGCAGTCGGTACGGCGTTCTACATCTTCTAGCCGGGTCAGCGGAACGCGGCGATCCCGGTCAGCGCCTGGCCGACGGTCAGCGTATGGATCTCGGCCGTGCCCTCGTACGTGAGGACCGATTCGAGGTTGGTCAGGTGCCGGATCACGGGGTACTCCAACGAGATGCCGTTGGCGCCGAGGATCGTTCGCGCCGTCCGGCAGACGTCCAGCGCCTTGCCGACGTTGTTCAGCTTGCCGACGCTGACCTGTTCAGGCCGCACACCGGACGTGTCCTTCAGCCGGCCGAGGTGCAGCGCGAGCAAGGTCCCCAGGGCAAGCTCCTGGTGCATCGCGGCAAGCTTCTGCTGGGTCAGCTGGAACCCGGCGATCGGCCGACCGAACTGCTGCCGGGTGAGCGAGTAGTCAAGTGCGGTACGAAACGCGCTTCGGGCCGCGCCCATCGCACCCCAGACGATCCCGTAGCGGGCCTCGCTCAGACACGAGAGCGGCCCCCGGAGGCCGGTGACGCCTGGCAGGACTGCAGACGCCGGGAGACGTACGCCGTCCAGCACCAACTCGCTGGTCACCGACGCGCGGAGGGACAGCTTGTGCTTGATCGTGTGCGCCGCGAACCCTGGTGTATCGGTCGGCACCACGAAGCCTCGAAGTCCGTCGTCCGTCTGTGCCCACACGATCGCGACATCGGCGATCGACCCATTGGTGATCCAGGTCTTCGTCCCCGACAGCAGCCAGTCGCCGCCGCTCCGGCGGGCCCTCGTACGCAGTCCAGCAGGGTCCGACCCGTGATCCGGCTCGGTCAGCCCGAAGCACCCGATCGCCAGGCCGCCCGCCATCCGGGGAAGCCATTCGACCTTTTGCTCCTCGCTGCCCCAGCGCCACAGCGCGTACATCGCCAGCGAGCCCTGCACCGAGACGAGCGACCGGATGCCCGAGTCGGACGCCTCCAGCTCGAGACAGGCCAGCCCGTACGCCACCGCGCTCATCCCGGCGCACCCGTATCCGTCGAGGTGCATCCCGAGCACCCCGAGGTCGCCGAGTTCCTTGGCGAGTTCGCGGATCGGCGGGAGATCGCCGGCCTCGAACCAGTCGGCCACGTACGGATCGACCGCCGACTCGCAGCAGCGCCGTACCGCTGACCGGATGTCCTTCTCGTCGCTCGACAACAGCGTGTCGATGTCGAGCAGGTCGGTCGTCACCATGCTGCCTCCTTGTCGGCCCCGAGCGCGGGCGGCGGTGTCGGCGGACGCGTCCGGTACGCCGTCCACCGGATCGGGGAACGTACTTGCCGGGTGTGGTCCGGTCCCACCTCGACCAGCGGATCGAGCCCGAGCTGGTCGGCGTAGTCGAGCGCCTCCGGGATGCTGTTCACTCGCCCGGCCGGCACTCGGGCCTTGGTGAGACGCTCGACCCACGCTGCCGCGCTCCCACCCGCCAACCGTTCTTCCAGCAGTTCCACGAGCACCTCGCGGTGAGCGACCCGATCCGCGTTGACGGTGAACCGAGGATCGCGCGCCAGCTCCGGGATACCGAGCACCTCGGCCAGTCGCGTGAACTGAGAATCGTTGCCACATGCAACAGCAACGACACCGTCCGAACAGCGGAGCGTCTCGTAGGGTGCGATGCTCGGATGCCGATTCGCCAGCCGCTGCCCCGGACAGGCGGTTTCCAGAGCGGCCTGCCCTTGGTTGACCAGGCCGGCGAGCAGACTGCTCAGCAACGAGACCTCGATCCGGTCGCCCCGCCCGGTACGGCGCCGTCCTTCCAGGGCGGCCAGGATCCCGATCACCGCGTCCTTTCCGGTGAGTACGTCGACCAACGCGACGCCGACCTTCATCGGCTCGCTGCCGCCGGTGATGCTCATCAATCCGCCAACGGCCTGGACCACGAAGTCGTACCCGAGCAGGCCGTCGGGCGCCGCGGTGCCGAAGCCGCTGATCGAGCAGTACACGACACGTGGATTCGCGGCCGCGATGACGTCGTACCCCAGACCGAGCCGCTCCATCGTGCGCGGCGCGAAGTTCTCGATCACCACGTCGGCATCCTTGACGAGGCTGAAGGCGGCCGCACGGTCGGTCGGATCCCGCAGGTCCAGTGCTATCGAGCGCTTACTACGGTTCACACACTCGAAGTACGTCGATCCGTGCGCCGACCAGGGCGGCCCCCAGGACCGGGTTTCGTCACCGCTGCCAGGCCGCTCGACCTTGATCACGTCCGCTCCCAGATCAGCAAGCGTCATCGTCGCCAACGGCCCCGCCAGCACGCGCGTAAAGTCAGCCACCCGTACTCCGGCAAGCGGCTCACCGAGGTCGTGTGTCACCCTTGCCGCCGCAGGTTCCACGGGTTCGCGTCCTGCAGGGCGGGTGGCAGGGCCGAGTCCGGGACGTTCTGGAACGCGACCGGTCGGGTGAAGCGTTCGAGAGCCCGCGCGCCGACGCTTGTCGTCCCGGGTTCGCTCGTCGAGGGCCACGGGCCGCCGTGGTGCATAGCGTCAGTGCAGGCAACACCGGTCGGTGCACCGTCGACGACCACTCGACCGACCTGGCTCGCGAGTACGGCGACCACTCGGGCGACATCGGGATCGTCCACGCCGCCTCCGTAGACCGTGCCGGTCAGTGACGGCTGCATCCGGCGTACGACGTCCAGCACCTCGTCGAGATCGTTGCACTCGGCCACCAACGCGACCGGCCCGAAGCACTCCTCGAGCCACGGAGAACCCGGCTGCAGGCGAGCGGGATCGACCCGCAGAGCAACCGGACCCACGCCGTAGCCGCCCTCGGCAGGGACACCTTCGGCGAGCAGCTCCGCACCGGCGGCCGTCATGTCCGCCGTGCCAGAGCGGTACGCCGTCGCGATGCCATCGGTCAGCAACCACGCGCCCGGACGCGCTCGGACAGCATCGGCCACCGCGCCGGTCGCCCCGCTGTCCCGTGGCGCGAGGAACAGTCCCGGCTTCGTGCAGTACTGCCCGACGCCGAGCGTGAACGACGCAGCGAACTCCTCGGCGATCGCCGTGATCCGCTCAGCCCCGGCCGGCGTCACGACCACCGGGTTGACCGTCCCCATCTCGGCGTACACCGGAACCGGCCGGGCCCTGCGTCGCGCTTGCTCCACGATCGCCTGCCCGCCGCGCAGCGAGCCGGTGAACGCGACCGCCGCGATCGAGGGGTGATCGACCAGCACCGTACCGGCGTCGAACCCGACCACGAGACCGAGCGTCCCCGATGGCGCCCCCGCACGCGTCAGCGCCTCGACGGCGATCTCGGCCAACCGGACGCTGAGCCGCGGGTGCGCAGGGTGAGCCTTCGCCACGACCGGGCACCCGGCGGCGAGAGCGGAACAGGTGTCGTGCCCGAGCACGCCGAACTGGAACGGGAAGTTGCTAGCCCCGAACACCGCCACCGGCCCCAGCGGAAGGTTCGCCCGCCGCAGGTCCAACTCCGCGGGGTCTGTGAGCGGGCCGGCGTGGGTCTGCAGGACGGGTCTGAGCCAGTCGCCGGCTTCACCGGCGGCCGCGTAGTACCGCAGGTTCACCGCGCCCCGTGTCAGCTCGCCCCGCAGGCGGGCGTCGCCCAGCGCGGTCTCCGAGTCCGCGAGCGCGACCAGTTCCTCGACCGCGTCATCGAGTGCCGCCGCGATCGCGTCCATCCAGCGCCGGCGCTCCGCGGGGTGCGCCGTACTCGTCGCAGGAAACGCAGCCGCGGCGGCAGTCACGATCCGGTCGACGGAGTCCGGCGTCGTGTGCGGCGGCCCGTCGACGGCGGTGCCGGTGCGCGGGTCGTGGCTGAGCTCGATCGTCATGCGTACTCCTCGATGGCTTGGGTCAGGACGCCGAGACCTTCCCGGAGCAGGCCGTCGTCGATGACCAACGGCGGCAGCAACCGGACGACGTTCCCGTAGGTCCCACAGAGCAAGGTCAGCACACCTTGCTGATGGCAGCGAGCGCTGACTCGTGCGGCGACCTCGGCAGCCGGCTCCAACGAGCCCGGTACGGCGAACTCGACCGCCATCATCGCCCCGCGGCCACGCAACTCGACGGCGTGCCGGGCCGCGTCGACCACCGGTCCGAGCACGTCGCGGATGCTCGCCTCGATCCGCTGGGCGGCACCGACCAGGTCTCGCTTGACGACCGCCTCGAACACCCCGAGGGCAGCGGCGCAAGCCAGCGGATTGCCGGCATACGTACCGCCGATGCTGCCCGGCCGCGGGGCCGCCATGATCTCCGCGCGCCCCGTCACCGCGGCCAGCGGAAGTCCGCCGCCGAGGGCCTTGGCGGTCACCACCAGGTCCGGTTCCAGCGCGTCGTACTCGCTCGCGAACAGCCGGCCGGTCCGCGCGATCCCGGTCTGGATCTCGTCCACGACGAACACGATCTCATGCCGCCGGGAGATCTCCTGGACGCCCGCCAGGAAGCCCGGCGACGGTACGACGAAGCCGCCCTCGCCCTGGATCGGTTCGATGACGACCGCCGCGATCGTCTCCGGCCCGACGTTGCCGAGCAGTACCTCGAGGGCCGAAAGGGCCTCGGCGGTGGCGTTCTCCGCGCCGGTCGGCCAGCGGAGCGGGTAGGCGAGCGGAGCGCGGTACACCTGATCGGCGAACGGACCGAAGCCGGCCTTGTACGGCACGTCCTTCGCGGTCATCGCCAGCGCCATCATGCTGCGGCCGTGGAACGCGTGCTCGAAGACCACCACACCGGGCCGGCCGGTCGCGGCACGGGCGATCTTCACGGCGTTCTCCACCGCTTCCGCACCGGTACTGAACAGCGCGGTGGTCTTCGCGTGATCACCCGGTGTGTGCTCGTTCAGCCACGCCGCGACCTCGACGTACGACTCGTACTCCGTCACCAGAAAGCAGGTGTGCGTGAAGCGATCGAGCTGATCGCGAACCCGTTCGACGACCTCGGGCGCCCGGGCGCCAACGCTGGTGACGGCGATCCCGCTGGCCAGGTCGATGAACTGGTTGCCATCGACATCGACCACGATGCCGCCGTCGGACCGATCGACGAAGACCGGCAGCGTGTTGCCGAGACCGGGCGGAAGGTGCCGGTCGCGGATCACCTGCATCCTGCGTGACCGCGGTCCCGGCACCTCGGAGACCAGCTTTCGGCGCTGTTCTGTCATGCGCCGAGCCTAGGCGCGGCAGCCGGACGAAGTATGTGGACGATATGCTCATCTCGACTGGAAAGGTGGATGAATCGCTGTGCCACATCTTGCCGACCTTGCCACCGCGCTCGGAAACGATCTCGAGCTCGTCAACCAGCGCGACCTGCCGGCAACCGAAGTCAGCGCGGTCCACATCAGCGAACTGCAGGACCCGACCACCTACCTGTCCGGCGGCGAACTGCTGCTCACGACGGGCATGCCGTTGACCGGACACGCCGGGCAAGCAAGGGCTTACGTCACCAGGCTGGTACGGCATGGCGTCAGTGCGCTCGGGTTCGGGCTCGGGCCGGTGCATGCCGACATCCCGCCGGCCGTCATCCGGGCGTGCGGTGCGGCCGGGTTGCCGTTGTTCCGGGTCCCGGCTCCGACACCGTTCCTGGTGATCACCCGCGCCTACTGGGATCTCCAGTTGGCGGCCGGTCGTGCCGCGTTGGACGCGCATCGCGCGTTGATCCGGGCCGCGAGTGCACCACATCCGGCGCGGGCGATCGTCCAGGTGCTTGCGCAGTCTGCCGGCGGATGGTCGGCGTACCTCGACGCCGACGGTACGTTGCTCGAGGTTTGGCCTGCAGCCGCGAAGACCAGAGCCGTGCGGATCCGGGCCGAGATCGATTGGCTGCGGAGCGCGGGACCGCACTCCGCGGCGACGTTCCCGCTGGATGACGAGGAGGTTGTCGCCTATCCGCTCGCCGGACAGAACGCAGTGCGGGGATTCGTCGCGACCGCCCGGCCGCGCGATGCTCGGCGACCGGATGAGCAGGTCGTGCTGGCCGGATGCGCGTTGCTGACGATGAGGCTGGAGCAGCGCCGGGACGAGGAGAGCCGCAGTCGGACCGAGCGTCACTGCCAGGTCCTGCTCGCGCTGGCCGGGCACACCGACGCGGCACAAGCACTCGGCGCCGAGCTCGGACCCCGCGCCGACGCCAGGCCCCGTACCGACGCCGGATCCCGTACCGAGGCCGGATCCCGTACCGAGGCGGGATACCGCGCCGGGAGCGGGTCTCGCCTGCCGGCGGCCGTCCGGGTGGTCGTCGCCGGGCCTACGACCTCGCTGAGTGCCGACGATCTCCTCGACCGCTGGACCCACCAACCGGCGCTTCAGCAATCCACGTGGCTGGGAGAGCAGGACGGTTGTCTGTGGATACTGATCCGGCCCGACCAGGAGAACGCAGTACTCAAATCCCTACAGGCTCTCGAACTACAGGACCTCAGAGTCGTCGCAGGACCAGTCGCGGCCCTGGATGCACTCCCCACCCACCGCACAGTGCTGGCCGCGGCGTTGGCACGGGCTGTGCCCGGCGAGATCCGTGACCACCCAGGCCCTTCGCGGGCCGCTGACCAGATCGACGCCCTGCTCGCCCACTCGCGGAGCGACCTGGTCGGGGCGGTCACCGCGTACCTTCGTTGCCGTGGGCACTGGGACCGCGCGTCCGCGCTGCTGGGGATCCATCGCAACACGCTGCGGCAACGCATCGCCAACGCCCAGCGGGTGGCAGGGGTCGACTTGGACGACGCCGATGAGGCAAGTCGGCTGTGGCTCGCCCTGCGGGATCAAGGCCTGGCGTAGACGAAATGCTGCTCGCCAGAGCAACCATGGATATTTCATCCATCGGCGGATCGAGGCGGCCCGGGTTAGCGTAGACACCCGCCGGAGGCAGAGGAGGGTCATGCACGTCTATCCGCGATTCGCGGCGCCGAGTCAGCGTGCCGTTGCCGAGCTCGTCCGTACCCATCCGTTCGCCACGGTGGTCAGCGCCGCCGACGGCGCGGCGCCGGTCGCGTCGCACGTCCCGGTGATCCTGCCGCGGGACGTCGACCCGGACGCCTCGCTGGTCGGCTGCACGTTGCTCGGGCACATGGGCCGGAAGAACCCGCACTGGGAGATGTTCCGCGATCCGTCTCCGATCCTGCTGATCTTCAGTACGTCGCACGCGTACGTCTCCCCGAACGTGTACGACTTCTCCCCGGCGGCGCCGACCCTCGACTACGCCGCGGTCCATCTGACCGGCGAAGTCGAGCTGCTCGAGGCTGAGGAGCAGGCGCTCAAGGTCGTCGAAGCAACCATCGAGGCGCTCGAGTCGATGCGACCACGGCAGTGGGATCCGGGGCCCTCCCGGGAGTACTTCGGGCGGATCGTTCGCGGTGTCGCCGCGTTCCGGATCCGGGTCACAGGCGAGCAGGCGATGTTCAAGCTCAGCCAGGACATGAGCCCGGCGACGCAGACCGGCGTACGGCAGGATCTGGCCAGCACGCACCCAGACGTGGTCGAGTTGATGGACCGCGACACGTGAGAGTCCACCAGTACGACAGCGGCCCGAAGCCGCCGGCCGACGCCGCGCGACAGCTAGGCGGTGACTGGTCGGCGATGATCTCGAACGCCGCGGCCGGCTACCGTGAGCACTACCGGCTCCTCGGGATCGACGACTCGGTGGTCCGCCGGGTGGCCGGCTGGTCGATGGAGGCGGTCGCCCGCTGGCATCAGCCGCTCGCCGACCAGCTTGTCGCGATGGCGGACGGCGCGGCCGTTCCCGTGGACCAGATCACGATGCTGACCGCCCGCACCGAGATCCTGGCAGCAGCCGACAAGTCCGTGACCGGTCCCGGTGAGTGCTCCACGCTGGTGGATGTCGCGGGCTCGATCGCGTTTCAGACCTGGGACTGGCATCCACAGCTCGTGCCGGACGCGCTCTGGTGGCGCAGTACCACCGCGGACGGCCGGTGGGTGAAGACCTTCACCGAGCCTGGGATGCCGGCGAAGATCGGGCTGAACAGCGCCGGTCTGTCGGTCAACTTCAACATCCTCCACCACGCGACGGACTCGGCCGACGGCGGCGTACCGGTGCACGTCATCGCCCGCCGGATCCTCGACGAGGCCAGGACCGTCGACGATGCCTATGCGCTGGCATGCTCGGCATCGGTCAGCGCCTCCACCGTCATCACCGTACTTGCCACCGGCAACAACTCACCCGAGGCCGTCGCGATCGAGATCTCTCCCGCCGGAGTGGCACTGGTGAGGCCAACCGACGAATGGCTCGTACATACCAACCACTTCTTGGACCCAGGACTGACTGCTGGTGGTGTGATTCCGCCTGTCAGTACAACTCGCCGGCGGTTGGACCATCTCGTAGCGGCTCAGCCGGCCGCGACGGTCGGTCTGGCCGCCCTCGCCGAGCGACTGTGCGGCGAGGCTGGCGAGGACGCGCCGATCTGCATGCAAGCCGATACCTCGTTGCGGGCGACAGAGCAGTGGCGGACCTTGCTCAGCGTGCGACTCGAACCGGCAACCGGGCGCATCGAGTACTGGCCAGGGACGCCCTACGACGCCTCCGTCGCCGGGGCCTGCCTTCAGTTCTGAGCGATCCGCTCGGCAAGGTCGATGCATCCGCGGATCGTGCGTTGCGCCATGGCGTCGTCCCACGTCTGCGGCCAGGAGGAGAACTTGGCGATCACGACCTCCGCTGCCTCGTGGATCATCAGCAGCTGGCCGTGGATGCCCAGCGCGAAGTAGATGCCGTCCCGCTGTCCCGGCGTACGCCCGCGGGCGACCCACCACTGGTTGCGGTAGTACGCCGTGGGCATCGGAAGGTACGTCATACCGCGCTCGCGGAACGCGGCCAGCTGACCTGGCGAACCCGTCAGGGTGTCCGCAACCCAGGCCTGCGAGAGGACCCTACCGCCGAACGGTCCGGTGCCGTCGCGTCGCAGAACCTCACCCAGCCGAGCCAGATCGCGGACGGTGCAGCACAGTCCGATGTCCGCGAGCGCGTGGCCGTCCCGGTCCAGGGTGATCGCGGCGGCGTGCTCGGCACCGATCCGGGACCAGAGGTACGTCGACATCACCTCCGGAAAGCTCAGGCCAGTGGCGTGCTCGGCCAGCATCGCGAGGACGCACGTCAGCGTCGAGCGGTACTCGAAGTCGCCGCCGTGCGGCCGGGCCTGCCGCATCCGCCAGAAGTGAGCCCGAGAGTTCTCGTCGGCGACTCGCTCGGACGCCGGCGCCCATTGGACGTTCGCGTAGTACGCCCGCTGCAGCTCGAGGGTGGTGATCTCCTCGCGGGTGCCGGTCCGCATATCCAGTACGTCGCGGACTGTCGCGCCCTCCATTCCGGTACCACGGAACTCGCCGACGAGCTCGGCAACCTCGGCGTCGATCGGCAGCAGGCCAGCGTCGATGACGGCACCGACTGCGCTGGCGGTGACGGACTTGGAGACCGACATCGCGAGGTGAGCAGTCTTCTGCCCCATACCGTGCTGGTATTCCTCATGCAGCGCGCGGCCCCGGTGCAGGACGACGAACGCATCCGTCTGGGTCTCGTCCAGCAGTTCGTCGAGCGCGACCCGCTCCATGGCTGCGCCGGTCGGGACCAGCACCCGTTCCGCACGTAACGCGGGCCCAGGCCCGCCATTCGCGGACCAGCCATCAGGGAACCACGGGAGGTCGGCGCCACGGTCGATGACGGCCGTCGGCACCAGCTCGCTGACGTGCTGGAAGCTTGATCGGAGCTGCGGCCACTGCAGCCAGTTCGCGAGTGTGACCTGCGGGGAGATGGAGGACACAGGGAATCCGCTCGATTGACGAAACGTTTCGGCATAGCGTAGGAAGGCAGCTCCGCTAAAGTCAACAAGTGCCAACTCAGAAGGCGGGCCGATGACCGCACGTCGTACGGTGACCATCAGGGACGTGGCCAGCCACGCCGGCGTCTCGATGACGACTGTCTCCGACGTTGTGAACGGCAAGGGGCGGGTCGATCCGGCCACCCGGCAACGGGTTCTGGACTCGGTGCGTGACGTGGGCTGGCGGCCGCGGCGCAGCGCGCGGGCGTTGCGATCAGGCGAGACGGGCATCTTCGCGCTGTGCTTTCCCCGGCGCGAGCACGGCGTACAGGACTGGCTGCTGAACGCGGACTACGACATGGCTCTGGTCGCTGCCTGCGCGGCGGCGGCAGTGGACTCCGGGCGTCAGCTGCTGCTGGCACCACGGCCGACCGATCTCGAAGACCTCGCCCGGCTCGATGTCGACGGCGTCATCATCGCCGACCCACAGGAACACGACCCGGCCTTGCGAATCCTCGACCAGGCAGGGATTCCGACGGTCACCGTCGAGCGTGACATCCGGCGCGACGACAAGTGGTGGGTGGGCACAGACAACACCGGCGGCGCGAACTCCGCCCTCGATCACCTCACCAGGCAAGGCGCCCGCCGGATCGCCCTGCTCACCGCGGACGAGCGATGGTCCTGGTTCGCGGACACGACCGCGGCATACCGCGCCTGGTGCGCCGACCACAGACTCAGGCCGCTGGTCAGGACCATCAACGCGGACGATCCACGCACCAGCGCGGCGGAGGCGGTCCGCTCGCTGCTCCGCCTCAAGAACCCACCCGACGCCGTGCTGGCACTCCCGCAGGGCAGCGCACTCGGCGTCCTCGACGCAGCCGCCGCAGCCGGCATTGGCGTGCCCGACGACCTCAAACTGATCGCCGGCATCGACAGCCAAACGCTCATGGTCTCGCAACCCCCAGTGACCGCCATCAACCAGCAACCGATGCGCATCGCCCAGGCCGCCGTCGCTCTCATGATCAAGCGCGTCACAGGCGACGACGTTCCCGGCCCCACCCTCGTCGCAACCGACCTCGTCGTACGCCACTCCACCGCATCGCTCTGACTTGCCCCGAGCTCGCCGACACATGGCGGACACACGGCAGGTCGTATGCCGTAACGATTCGGCATGAGTGGTGGAGAGAAGTACGGCGAATCGCCTCGAGTTCTTGACAGTGCGGAAAATGCGGTGCTTCGATGTGCCGAAACGTTCCGGCGTACTCGATGAACAGCATGACCGGCCGATCGTCAGGCAGCTGTTCCGAACGACAGATCCCCAGCGAGCGGTTCGCCCCACCGGCTCGTTTCGTCCACTTCGTGGAAATGAGCGATCGAGATGAGAAATCCGACAGGCCTGTTCCGCTGCCTCCGATTCGGGCTGGCCGGGCTGATGGCAGCCGCCGTACTCGCCGCCGGCGCGTGCGGCGTCGGCACCCAACAGGCCCCGAAAGCCACTGGTAGCGGCTCCTTCTCCTTCACCGACGACCGTGGTGTGACGGTCACGAAGCCGAAGTCAGGCCTTCGCGTCGTGGCGCAGGAGGATGCCGCCAACGCACTGATGCACCTGGGGATCAAGCCGGTCGGCATCTTCGGCGGTGCGCCGCTCGGCAGCAACCCGATGCTGAAAGGCCTCGACACCACCGGGATCGAGTCGGTCGGCGAGGTCTTCGGCGAGGTGAAGATGGAGAAGCTCGCCGCCTTGCGCCCGGACGTCATCGTCTCGACGTTCTACACCGGCGACGGAGTGCTGTTCCCGGGCGGCGTCTACGGTTTCCAGACCAAGAAGATGCAGGACGACGCCCAGGCGATCGCCCCGATCCTCGCACTCGACTCCACCAAGCCGTCGTCGAACGTGATCCAGCGCTTCTCCGAGCTCGCCAAGGCCCTCGGCGCGAATGTCGACAGCGGCCAGGTCGCGGACTCGCGCAAGACCTGGAACTCCGCGGTGGACGACCTCAAAGCCGCTGCGAAAGCGCATCCCGGCTTGAAGATTCTGGCCGTCACGCCGGCGCAGGACCAGGTGTTCTTCGCCGTACCCGATCTCTTCCCGGATCTGCTGGACCTGCGGGCCTGGGGCGTCGACGTGATGAAGCCGACCGGCAAGCTGGTCAGTTCGTACTACGAGGCGGTCAGCTGGGAGAACGCCGCGAAGTACCAGCCGGACGTCGTCCTCGTCGACACCCGCGGCTACACGCTCGGCGTCGACCAGCTGAAGAAGTATCCGACGTGGAACGAGATCAAGGCGGTCCAGGCGGGCCAGGTCGGCGAGTGGGTCCGGGTGTCGCTGAACTACCAGGACTACACCGAGCGCCTGCAGAAGCTGACCGCGATCCTGACCAAGGCCAAGGCTGTCTGAGTATGACGGCCACCGTCGTCACGGCCGAGCGCAAACAGGTGCTCGGGGCAACCACCCGACCGATCGGGCTGCTGCTGATCGCCGTTCTGCTGATCGCCGTCCTGCTGGCCAGCCTGACGCTAGGGTCCCGGTACATCCCGCTGCAGACGACTGTCGATGCGCTCCTGCATCACGATCGCGCCAACGCGGAGCAGACGGTCGTGCTGACGCTCCGCGTTCCGCGGACGCTGATCGGGCTGATGGCCGGTGTCGCGCTCGGTCTCGCCGGCGCCGTGATGCAGGGGGTTTCGCGGAACCCGCTGGCCGACCCCGGCGTACTCGGCATCAACGCCGGTGCGGCCCTGGCGGTTCTGATCGGCGTCTTCTTCTTCGGAGCGACCACGCTGAGCGGCTACGTCTGGTTCGCGTTCGCCGGTGCCGGTGTCGCGGTCGTGACGGTCTACTTGATCGCGAGCATCGGACGAGACGGTGCGACAGCCATCAAGCTGGCGTTGGCCGGTACGGCGATCACCGCGCTGCTGGGCTCGCTCACCACCCTGGTGCAACTGATGGACATTCGCACCATGGATGCGTTCCGAGCCTGGTCGGTGGGATCGCTGGCGGGTCGCGGCGCGGATATCGCGGACGCGGTATGGCCGTTCGTCCTGATCGGCTCGGTGCTCGCCCTGACCACCAGCCGGATGCTCAACGCGCTGGCGCTCGGCGACGACGTGGCGCGGTCGCTGGGCGTCCGGGTCGAAAGGTCTCGGCTGATCTGCGGCGGAGCCGTGATGATCCTCGCCGGAGCGGCCACCGCCGCGGTCGGGCCGGTGACCTTCGTCGGATTGACCGTGCCGCACATCGCACGGGCGCTCGTCGGGCCCGACTACCGCTGGATCCTCCCGTACAGCGCGGTCCTCGCACCACTGCTGTTCCTGAGTGCCGACATCGTCGGCCGCCTCGTCGTCGCCCCGGCCGAGTTGCAGGTCGGCGTGGTGACCGCGATCCTCGGCGCCCCGGTCTTCATCGCCATCGTCCGCCGCAAGCAGGTGCGATCCCTATGACTCAGCTCACAGCATCTCCCGAATCGCTTGCCTACGTGGCCAAGGCCCGTGCACGCACAACAGGGCGGGTCCGCCGCGTCACGACGATCCTCGGCCTGGCGGTCGTGCTCGCCTTCCTGGTCAGCCTGTCGCTGGGCGACTTTCTCATCCCGGTGTGGCACGTACCGTCCGACGTCGTCGGGCGCGGCGATCCGGCGGAGGTTCTCGTCGTACAGCATCTACGATTGCCGCGCGCGATCCTCGCGTTGCCCGTCGGCGCCGCTCTCGGAATGTCCGGCGCCGTCTTCCAGGCTCTCGCCCGGAACCCGCTGGCCAGTCCGGACATTCTCGGCATCACCGCCGGCGGCAGCCTCACCGCGGTGATCGGGTTGACGGTGCTGGGCCTCAGCGGCCTGTTCCTGTCGTTCGCGGCGACCGGCGGCGCGCTCGTCACCGCCGTACTGATCTATGTCCTTGCTTACCGTCAGGGTCTGTCGAGCTACCGGCTGGTGCTGGTCGGGATCGGGGTCGGCGCGATCGCCCTCGCCCTCATCCAGTTCTTCTGGACCAGGGCTCACACGTACGACGCGGCATCCGCGGCACTGTGGTTGAGCGGCAGTTTGAACGGTCGCGGGATCGAGAGCATCTGGCCGATTCTGGTGATGCTCGCCGTCGCGATCCCCGGCACGCTCGTGCTCGCCAAGCGCCTCGGAGTACTCGAGCTCGGCGACGACACGGCCGCCGGCGTCGGGCTGGCAGTGCAGCGGTCGCGTGCCCTACTGCTCCTGGCGGCCGTCGCACTGGCCGGCGCAGCCATCGGCGCGGCCGGACCGGTCGCGTTCGTCGCCTTCGTGTCCGGCCCGATCGCCCGCCGGCTGACCCGCGCGGGTTCGGCGGCCCTGGTCCAGGCAGCGCTGACCGGAGCCGTCCTGGTCAGCGTCGCTGACCTGGTCGGACGCACCGCACTCTCCAGCTCCGAGGTCTCGGTCGGCGTGATCACCGGGATCGCGGGCGCGCCGTACCTGTTGTGGCTGTTGGCCAGAACGAACAAGTCCGGACGAGGAAACTGATGACGATCGTGAAGCCTGATCAGGAACGTACGACGGACGGCCAGTGCCTGTCGGCCCGGAGCATGCGGCTCGGGTACGACGGCGCGGACATCGTCCCGGACCTGGACATCGACATCCCGCCCGGCAAGATCACCATGCTGGTCGGAGCGAACGCCTGTGGGAAGTCGACCACGCTGCGCGCCCTGGCCCGGCTGCTGAAGCCGCGGTCCGGAACGGTGATGCTCGACGGTCACGACATCCACACCATGTCGACCAAGGACCTGGCGACGAAGGTCGGGATCCTCCCGCAGAGCCCGTCCGCGCCGGAGGGCATCGCCGTCGCCGACCTCGTCTGCCGCGGCCGGTACCCCCACCAGAAGTGGTTCCGCCAGTGGACTCCGGAGGACGAGCAGATCGTGGCGTGGGCGCTGGAGTCGACCGGTACGGCGGAGCTCGCGGACCGCGGCGTCGACGAGTTGTCCGGCGGGCAGCGGCAACGTGTCTGGATCGCGATGGCGCTGGCACAGGAGACCGGCGTACTGATGCTCGACGAGCCGACGACCTACCTCGACGTACACCACCAGATCGAGGTACTCGACCTGCTGGTCCGACTGAACAGGGACGCCGGCCGGACGATCGCGGTCGTGCTCCACGACCTCAACCTGGCCTGCCGCTACTCGCACCACCTGATCGCGATGCGGCAGGGCAGGATCGTCGCCGAAGGGGTGCCCGGCGAGGTCGTGACCGAGGAGCTCGTGCGGACCGTCTTCGGCCTCGAGTCGAAGGTCATCCAGGATCCGGTCTCGCGGACGCCGATGGTGGTACCCATCGGCCAGCACCTCTCGTTCTGAGGCGGGCATGATGTCGCTCAACATCCAGGTGTCCACCGCGACCGATCCGGTCGAGCGTGGCCAGGAGATCGGCCGGCGGTGGCGGGATCGCATCGCCGGCACGGTGGAGGATTACGACTGGTTGTTCCGCGCAGCCGGGCTCAGCGAATCCTCCGTACGGCGAATTGCCGACGAGTGCCTAGAAGCGTTGCATGGTTGGGATCCGGCATTGGCTGCGGAGGCTCGTGGGATCGCCGCAGGTGCTGGGCTGCCGGTGTGGCGGGTAGGTGCGCTCAATGCGCGGACCGAGATTCTGGTTCGAGGTGCGATCGCGGGGCTGAAGGAGTGCACGACGGCCGCGCTCGTCGTACCGGGCCGGCCGCCGCGAGTTCTGCAGACCTGGGACTGGATCCCGCAGGCCTCGAACTTCACGGTCCTCCGCCATACCTCGCCTGCCGGTCTTGGTGTCGTCACGTTCGCGGAGAACGGCGTGGTCGGGAAGATCGGCGTCAACACGGCCGGCCTCGGCGTACTGTTCACGCTGCTGTGCCACCGCTCCGACGGCTCGACGACGGGAGTTCCCGTACACGCCGTCGTACGGCGGGTACTGGACAACGCGACCACCGTGGCCCAGGCGGTCGCGATCGCCCGGTCGGCGCCGGTCACCGCCTCGGCGGCCCTCACTGTCGTGACCCGGAACGGCGAGGCGGCAACGGTGGAGCTCTCCCCCGCGGGATCGGCCGAGTTACGACCGACGAACGACGGTTACCTGCTGCACACCAACCACTTCCTGGACCCCGAGCTGACCACCGGCGACCGCCTGGTCGCGGTCGGGGACGACACCCTGCCACGAATGACTGCGCTGGTCGGGCTGCGCTCTGCCCTGACCGGAGCCGACCGTACGGCGTGGGCACGCGGGCTCGTCTCGCACTGGGAGGACGGGGCACCGATCTGCGCGCATCCGCGGGCTGATGCCGACGTGACGAATCGATGGGAGACGAAGATGATGCTCACCTTCGACCTGATCAGGCCGAGCCTGATCGTGCAGGAAGGCAAGCCTTGCGAGGCGACAGCGGACCGTTGGCTGGAGTTCGTGGCATGAGCGACTGGGATGTCACGAACACCGGACAGCCAACCCACGAGGTCTCGTTCACCACGAACGAGGGAACCTGGATGTCGGTCAGCGTCAGCCCGGACGGACAGACCATCGTCTTCGACCTGCTCGGCACCTTGTACGCGATGCCGGTGACGGGAGGTCATGCGACCGTGCTGCGCGCCGGACCCACGATGGATCGGATGCCGGTCCACAGCCCCGACGGCACGCGGCTCCTGTACCTCAGCGACGCGGACGGCTACGACAACGCCTGGTCCTGCGACGTCGACGGCACGAATCCGCAGCAGCTGACGTTCGAGACCCACGACATCCTGACGGAACCCATCTGGGGACCGGACAGCCGCAGCATCATCGCGCCGCGGATCTTCCGCGCGCACCGCAAGCTGTTCTCCTCGCAGCTCCGGTTGTACGAGCACGGGCGCGGAGACGGCCGCCTCCTGGTCGACGTACCGACCAGCGGCCGCGACGTCCTCGAGCCGGCGCTGTCTCCTGACTGCCAGTGGTTGTACTACGCGGAGCGCCTCGTCCGGCCGCATCTGTACGTCGATGCCAACCATGCCAACTTCGCGATCAAGCGGCACCGGCTCGCAGACGGCAGGGGCGAGACGGTCGTCGGCGGCTTCGGCGGTGCCATCCGGCCGTGCCTTTCTCCGGACGGCCGACGGCTGGCGTTCTTGCGGCGTGTCAAGGAGAGGACCGTACTGTTCTGTCTCGAGTTCGCGACCGGTGAGCAACGGCCCGTGTTCGACGGGCTCGACCGGGACAACCAGGCGGTGTGGGAGATCCAAGGCAACTACTACCCACGCTTCTCCTGGTTCCCGGGCAGCACCGAGGTGGCGATCTGGGCCGGTGGTCAGATCCTGCGCATCGACGTCGAGACGGGACGGAGTACGCCGATCCCGTTCGAGGCGACGTACCGGCAGACGCTGACCGCTCCGGTCCGGCCTCGGCACGACCTCGCCCCGGCCGAGGTCGAGGTCCGCGCGATCCGGCACCTCGCCTTTGCGCCGAAGGCGCAGTCCGCGACGCTGGTAGCGCTCGGGCGGTTGTGGCACAGCGCGCTGGACGGCACCACGCTCCTGCCGCTCGGCGACCACGCGCGGCACGCGGCGGAACCGGCGTACGACGCGGACGGCGATCGGGTCGTGTATGTCGAGTGGGACGACGAGCGCGGGAGCAGACTCCTGGCCGGCGATCAGGTCGTCACGACGACCACGGGCGTTATCCGGCAGCCTTCGTTGAGCCCGGACGGCAGCAAGGTGATCTACCGGATCCAGCCGCACGACGTGCACATCGGTGGCGCGAGGATCCGTCCAGGCGTGTACGTCGTGGACGGCGGCGAGCCTCGGTACCTGACTGCCGCGGACGACGCGCCCACCTTCAGCCCGGACGGCACCCGGGTCTACGCCGTTGCCATCGACAACAGTGGTGACGAACCGGCCGAGGTGCTGTTCAGCGTCGACCTCGAGGGCAAGGACCGTCGGGAACACGCGCGCACGGCGGACGTCGACACCTACGAGCTGCGGCTCAGCCCGGACGGACGTTGGCTCGCGTTCCGTTCCCGGCACCGGTACTACCTCGTCCCGTACCGCGACACCGGCCACGTGCTGCCGGTGACTCCGGACACCGCCGAGACTCCGTGTTTCCAGATCGCCGACTACGGCGGGCAGGCCCTCATCTGGGCGCCGGACAGCCGCACACTGCACTGGTGCATCGGCCCGACGATCTACAGCCTTGAGATCGGTACCGACGGCCCGATCGGCGATCCATCGGCGACCACGATCGACCTGCGGGTCCCCGCCGACGTCCCGACCGGCCGGATCGCGTTCGTCGGCGGCACCGTGATCACGATGAACGGCGACCTGGTCCACTCGCCAGGCACTGTCGTTGTCAATGGCAACATAATCACCGAGGTCGGTCCGGCTGAGACTGTGGAGATTCCCCCGGATGCGACGGTGATCGACTGCGCCGGCAAGACACTGATGCCGGGTCTCGTCGACGGTCACGGCCACATCGACGCCGATGGTGGAGACGGCGCGACACCGCAGAAGCAAGCCTCCCGGTTCGCGGCGCTCGCGTTCGGGGTGACGACGAACTTCGACCCGTTCTCGTCCGAGCTACCGAACTACGAGAGCGCCGAGCTCACCCAGGCCGGTCTGATGACCGGCCCACGCTGGATCGGAACGGGCAGCGCGATCCACGGCCGCGACCACAACTTCTTCCACCTGTACACGCCGATCACCGAGTACGCCGACGCGGAGCGTATCGTACGCCGGAAGAAGCAGCTCGGAACGATCAGCGTGAAGAGCTACAAGTGGCCCGAACGCCGGCACCGGCAGATGCTCGTCAAGGCCGCCCGCGAGCACGACGTGAACATCGTCGTCGAAGGTGAGACGCACTTCTACAACAACGTCAGCATGGTGCTCGACGGCCACACCAACCTCGAACACAACTTCCCGGTCGCCACGATCTACGACGACATCGTCCAGCTGATGAAGGTGTCCGGCGCGTCCATCACTCCGACCCTCGTCGTGGCGTTCGGCGAGCTGTTCGGCGAGAACTGGGCGTACCAGCACACCAAGGCATGGCGGGATCCGCGAGTCCGTACGTTCGTCCAGGCCTGTCTGAGCGGCTACAGCCCACTCGGTACGCCGTACGGCGCGCCGCCGCACTCTCGCGCGATGACGACCATCCACGTCGCCGACGAGCTGTACGACATCGGCGTACTGGCGGTCTCCCGCTCGGTGAAGAAACTCGACGACGCCGGCGTACGCGTCAACGCGGGATCCCACGGCCAGATCCCCGGGCTCGCGATGCACTGGGAAATGGCGCTCCTCGCCGAAGGTGGAATGAGTCCACTCCGGGTCCTCCGCGCGGCCACGCTCAACACGGCCGAAAGCCTCGGCGTCGGCCACCAGATCGGCTCCCTGGAGCCTGGCAAGCTGGCCGACCTCCTCATCCTCGACCGCAACCCGCTGGACGACATCGCCAACTCCACCAGCGTGACCTCCACCATGGTCAACGGCCGTCTGTACGACGCCACCACCCTGGACGAACTCGCGCCACGGCAGCGCACCCGAGGCCGCTTCTACTGGGAAACCCAGAACACCCTGGGCATCGACTGGTCCGAGCCCTGGGGAGGCGGCACCTGCCACTGATCAGCTGCTTTTGCGGCGTGGTTTCGCCGATCGGGGTGGGACGGTGCGCATGTGGTCGCGGACGACGGTGAGGATGCGGGCCAGGCTCTCGATGTCCTCGCGCGCCATCGGGGCAAGGAACAGCTGCCGCAGTACGTCGATGTGTCCGGGGAACACTTTCGCGAGTACATCCCGGCCGGCGTCGGTGATCGCGACGACGACACCCCTCTCGTCGTCGGCGGACGGCCTGCGCGTCACGAGCCCGGCCTTCTCGAGCAGGCCCACCTGATAGGTCAGGCCACTCCGGCTGTACACCACGCCGTCCGCCAGTTCGGTCATGCGGCGGCTTCCGTCCGCTGCGTCCCCGAGCGTCGCCAAGAGCTGGAACTGGACGTAGCTGAGGTCACCGGCATCGAGGAGCTGCTGCTCGACCGTATGGCGCAACAGGCTGCTCACCTCGATCAGCGCGAAGTACGCACCGAGGCCAGCTGGGTCAAGCGGGGGCAGGTTCTCCTCTTCGGCCATGACGACATCATAGTTGCTTCGAATTCGAAGCAGTGTTACTGTCGTCATGTGCTTCGAATTCGAAGCACATGATCGAAAGGGAAAGCCATGAAGGCAGTACGGTTCCACGCAACGGGCGGCCCGGAGGTTCTGCGCTACGAAGACGCCGACCAGCCGGTCCCCAGTGCAGGTGAGGTTCGCATCCAGGTCGCCGGTTCGGCATTCAATCCGGCCGACGGCGGGATCCGCGGCGGTTTCCTGCCGATCCCGATCACCCTGCCGCACACTCCGGGCTACGACGTCTCCGGCACGATCGACGCGCTCGGCGACGGGGTGGACGGCCTCGCCGTGGGCGAGAACGTCATCGGCTTCATCCCCATGAACGCCGACGGCTCGGCAGCCCAGTACGTCGTCGCTCCGGCGAGCGCACTCGTGAAGGCGCCGGCGCGCATCCCGCTTGCCGACGCGGCCGGCGTACCCTCCGTCGGGCTCACCGCCTCACAGGCACTCTTCGAGGCCGGTCAGCTCAAGGCCGGTCAGCGGATTCTGATCAACGGTGCCGGCGGCCCCGTCGGCGGGTACGCCGTACAGCTGGCGAAGCGCGAAGGGGCGTACGTCATCGCCACGGCGAGCCCGCGCAGTACCGAGATCGTCAAGGCGGCCGGTGCGGACGAGATCATCGACCACACGACCACCTCGGTACTCGACGCGATCACCGAGCCCGTCGACGTACTGCTCAACCTGGCCCCGATCACCCCGGACGGATTCACCGCGCTGGTCACACGGGTCCGCGACGGCGGCGTGGTCGTCTCGACGACGCCGACCGTCACCACACCTGGCGACGAACAGCGAAACGTCCGCGCGGCCACGATCTTCGTCCACCCCGACGCACAGGTCCTCTCACACCTCGTCAGCCTCATCGACACCGGCGACCTCCACGTCGAGATCGCCCAGCGCGTACCCCTCAGCGAACTACCCACGATCCACCACCAGGCCGACGCCGGCCAGCTCCACGGCAAGGTCGTAGCCATCCCACCCACCGCCTGACGAGCGCCGTAGCCCTCCGTTCCGATGGTGCCCGAACTGACCGGTCCGGCCTATTCTGGGATCTGAAGGCGATGGCGATGACGCGGCAGTATGTCGTCGGCGAGTTGTCGGTGTTGCTCGGGCAGCTCGGTGCGGCGGCCAGTGACGAGGTGTCCGCCAGGTCCGCCGAGGCGTTGCGGCGGGAGGCGGAGACCCGGCCCTTCTGCGCCCTGCCGGCGGTCACCGCGCGGGCGATCGCGCTCGCCGACGAGATGTGCTGGATCTCGTTGCTGCACGGGAATGTCGTCGCCTTCGATCACCAGGCCGCCGATTCGGCGTTGCTGTACGAGTTCGGCCTGTGTTCCGGTCTTCTTGGAGATGAGCCATGACGAACGAGCCGTCCGAAGCGCAGATCGCGGTCCACTGGCGGGAGGAGGCGTACTACCCGCCGACGGCGAAGTTCATCGCCCAGGCGAACGCGGCCGACCCGGACATCCTGGAGCGGTTCAGCGAGCCGAACTTCCCCGAATGCTTCAAGGAGTACGCCGACCTGCTCAGCTGGGACAAGTACTGGCACACCACCCTCGACACCACCGATCCGCCGTTCTGGAAGTGGTTCGTCGGGGGCCGGCTCAACGCCTGCTACAACTGCGTCGACCGGCACCTGACCACCAGCCGCAACCGGGCGGCGTTGATCTGGGTGCCCGAGCCGGAATCCGAGCAGACGTCGGCGATTACGTACCAGGAGTTGTATCGACGCGTCAACGAGTTCGCGGCGCTGCTCCGCGATTTCGGCGGGGTGCGGACCGGCGACCGGGTGACCTTCCATCTGCCGATGGTCCCCGAGTTGCCGGTCTCCATGCTGGCCTGCGCACGTCTCGGCGTGATCCACTCCGAGGTGTTCGGCGGCTTCAGCGGCGCCGCCTGCGGTGGCCGGGTCGCCGACTCGGGCAGCAACATCCTGGTCACCATGGACGGCTACTACCGCAACGGCGAACTCGTCGACCACAAGGTGAAAGCGGACGAGGCTGTGGCGACCGCCCGCGAGCTCGGGCACGAGGTCGACAAGGTGCTGGTTTGGCGCCGTCACCCCAACAGCTATGCCTCGAAAAGCCCGATGGTCGAAGGCCGAGACTTCTTCATCGACGATCTGCTCCCGGACTTCCGCGGTGCCGTCGTCGAGCCGGTCTCGATGCCCGCCGAGGCGCCCCTGTTCCTGATGTACACCAGCGGTACTACGGGACGGCCGAAAGGCTGCCAGCACTCGACCGGCGGCTACCTCGCGTACGTCGCAGGCACCTCGAAGTACTACCAGGACATCCACCCCGAGGACACGTACTGGTGCGCCGCGGACATCGGCTGGATCACCGGGCACTCCTACATCGTGTACGGCCCGCTTGCGCTCGGTACGACGAGCGTGCTGTACGAGGGCGTACCGACGTACCCCGATCCCGGACGGCTCTGGCGGATCGCGGAACGCCTTGGTGTGAACATCTTCCACACCGCGCCGACCACGATCCGGATGCTCCGCAAGGTCGGCCCGGACGAATCCGCGAAATACCGCTATCGCTTCAAGCACATGACCACCGTTGGTGAGCCCATCGAACCGGAGGTCTGGCGCTGGTACCACGACGTGGTCGGCAAGGGCGAGGCCGCGATCGTCGACACCTGGTGGCAGACCGAGACCGGCGGCTTCCTCGGCAGCACGCTGCCTGCCCTGCAACCGATGAAGCCCGGCAGTTGCGGGCCGGGGGTACTCGGCATCTACCCCGTGATCTACGACGAGGACGGCGAAACCATCGAGGCGGGCAGCGACCGGGCCGGCAACATCTGCATCCGCAACCCCTGGCCTGGCATCTTCCAGACGATCTGGGGCCAACCCGAACGATTCGTGGACATCTATTACAGCAAGTACAACAGGCGCAACAGCACCGACTGGCAGGACTGGCCGTACTTCGCCGGCGACGGTGCCGTTCAGGCCGCCGACGGGTACTTCCGCATCCTCGGCCGCGTCGACGACGTCATCAACGTGGCCGGCCACCGCCTCGGCACCAAGGAACTGGAGTCGGCCGCCCTCACGGTGAACGAGATCGCCGAGGCCGCCGCCGTACCGGTGATGGACGAGGTCCGCGGGCGCGCGGTCGAGATGTACGTCGCCCTCAAGCCCGGGCTCTCGGCAGGCGCGGGCATCGAGGCCAAGGTCTCCGAGGCGATCGTCCGCGAGATCGGCAAGATCGCCCGGCCGAAGAGCGTCTGGATCGTCACCGACATGCCCAAGACCCGTTCCGGCAAGATCATGCGCCGGGTGATCGCCGGCATCTCGAACTTCACCGACGTCGGCGACGTCACCACCCTCGCCAACCCGGAGATCGTCGACGACATCCGCCACCACGTCCAAAGCGAGAAGCTCACCCGCGGCGAGGTCCCCCGCGACCTCTCCCCACAGGAAGCCGAGGAGATCAAGTCGTTCGGCCGCGCAGAGTGAGGCAAGCAGCTCAGCCCGGCGCACGGAATCCGAGCGCCCGGGCGTCGTCGATGCCGAAGGCCCGGCAGAGGCAGTCGCGATTGGTCCCGCACAGTCGGGAGATCACCCCGCGCTCCAGCTTGGCGATGTAAGACGCGTCGACGTCATGCAGCGCACCGGTGTCTCTCGGAGCTTCGCGCTGAGCGCCTCGACCAGTTCTACACGCGACATCGATTACCCCGGTCCGCGTGCCGCCCGCAAGCGTGCGTTCGGCTCAACCATGGCTCGGCGGCAACTGGGCGCCGGCGCTCGAGTGATGGAGTTCCAGCCCCAGCCTGCCGTCCGGGTGTACGCCGGCCCCGTCGGCCACATCTTCTGCTTCTTCACACCTTGAGCGGGCGACGTTCTCAGAAGCCGGTGTAGTGCAGGTCGTCGATGTCGTATCGCGGATTGTTGTGTACGGCGACGACACCGGCCGGTGGAAATCGGCGGCGAGTCGTACGCGTTCCGCACCTTGACCAGGCCGGCCGGTGCGCTGCGGTCGATGCGTATCGACATGTCACCGTCTCGGTCATCGGCCGCGGGCGGCTTCCCGAACGCCTCCAACTCGTTGCGATCAGCAACGACGAGCTCCAGGCATGGGTATCGGTGTCCAGCACCGGACCACACGTCCACCCCCGGTGACAAACCCTGATTGGATAGTGGCGTGGACGAGCCTGTACCCCCGGTGGTTCAGCCCGGGCGGATGACCCGGCACGAGCAGCCCATCCTGGAACTCGGGAACGGTCTAGACCTGCGGCCCTGGGAACTCGGCGACGCCGGCGCCCTGGTTGCCGCCGGCGACGATCCGTCGATCCAGCAGTGGAACCTTCTTTTCGTACCGTCGAAGGCCGAAGCACAGCAGCGGATCCTCCGCATGCACACCCGCTGGCGCGCCGAGACCGCCGCGATCTGGGCCATCGCACGTCAGGGAGAGGCGATCGGCCTGATCGGCTGGCAGCACATAGACCTCGCCCAGGGCTCCGCCGAGATCGCCTACTGGGTACTTCCCACCGCGCGCGGCGGCGGCATAGTGACCGCCGCGGTCGAACGCGTCACCCGGTGGGCGTTCGACGATCTCGGCCTGCACCGCCTCGAACTCTGTCACTCGATCGCCAACCCGGCCTCCTGCCGAGTCGCCGAAAAGACCGGCTACACCTTCGAAGCAACCCTCCGCAGCGCCCTCCTGCACACCGACGGCTGGCACGACCAGCACCTCCACGCCCGCATCGCTCCCTGATGGAGACAGTAGGGCACCCGCGACCTCCGCATCAGTCACGGCGCTGGTCCTGTACGTCGGGTGACTGTTCCTCGAGTTCGCTGGCGGGCGGTAGTCCTGCGCCGCCGCACCGACGACAGCGTCATGCGCGGTCTCACCCGACTCCCCGGGGTCCGCAGCGCGCTGGGCGTCCTGTTCGCCATAGCGCTCGCTACCAGCCTGGCCGCGCAGGCGGAGATGAGTACGGTGTGGCGGGTTGGGCGGCCGAAGCGGAATCATCAGATCTGCACCTTGTTGCAGTCCGGATCAGTCAAGCGGTTCGACGGAGTCCGGCCAGGGCCGTGATGCCCGCACCGAGGGCGGCCGCTGCGGCCGTTAGCAGACTGAGGCGGAGGCCGGCGTGGAGACCTGCCGGTGTATTGAGGAACGCGCCGAAGACCGCGACGGCGAGCGCCCCGCCGAGTTGCCGGCTGGTGTTGAAGACTCCGCTCGCGGTGCCGGCCCGGTGCACCGGCACGGCGTGCAGGAGCAGGGCGATCACCGGCGGGATGACAGTCGGCCCGGCCAGGCCGACCAGCACCACGAGTACGGCGAACACGGCAACCCCCGTGGTGACGGGCGCGACAGCGATACTCGCCAGACCGAGCGTCATCAAAAGCAGACCCGCCACCACCACCGTACGGGCGCCGAGACGCTCGACCAGGCGCGGTCCCAGCGGTGTGACGACCAGGCCGACGAGCATCATCGGCAAGAACACCAGACCCGTCTGCAATGCAGACAGTCCGGCGTGCTGCTGCAGATACAGACTCATCACGAACGGCAGACCGTAGTACCCGACCATGAACGCGAACCCGATCACGAGCGCAGACACCACGACCCGCGAGCGGAACAGTTCAGGCGGTGCCATCGGATGGGCTACCCGACGCTGAACGGTGACGAAGGCAACGATCGCGACGACCGCCAGCACCGCAGCGGCCAGCACACGGCGATCGGTGAGACCAGTGCTGCCCGTTTCGATGGCGGCGAACGTCAAAGCGGCCATTCCGATCACCGCGAACACCTGTCCGCCCCAATCGAACGGCACCCGGTGCTTGGTCGACCGCGCCGTACGGGTCACCAGCAGCAACGTCACCGCGCCGACCGGCACATTGACGAGGAAGATCAGCCGCCAGCTCATCAGCGTGAGCGCTCCGCCGAGCACCGGTCCCGCGGACGACGCCACCGCTCCACCCATCGCCCACCACGCCACCGCCCGGGCTCGCCGTACATGATCGGGAAAGGCCTGTGCGATCAGTGCCATCGAGGCCGGCATGATCACCGCCGCGCCGGCGCCCTGGACGAAGCGGAACACCACGAGAGCAGCCAACTCGGGGGCAAGGCCGCAGGCCGCCGATGCGAGTACGAACAGCGCCGTACCGATCCCGAACGCTGTCCGCGCGCCGATCCGGTCGACCAGCGACCCGGCCGACAACAGGAACGCGGCGAACACCAGCGTGTACCCGTCGACCACCCACTGCAGCCCCTGGATCCCACCACCTAGGTCGGAGCGGATCTGGGGCAGCGCAACGTTCACGATCACGGCATCCAGCGTCACCAGGAAGAACCCCAGCAGCGCGGTCAGCAACGTCAGCCCCGGCCTACGACCGGCAGCGGCTTGCAAGGGGACTTCAGAGGTGGTCACGAGTCAAGGCAACCGCCGGCTCCGTAGGGATACCAGGCCGTGTCGTTCCAGGTAATGACAGAACCCCCTACCAGGTGGTGCTCAGGTCAACCTGCCAGGATCCACGGTCCACCTCGTGATGGCCTGGTCGATGTAGGTCGCGACTATGGCGGGCAGGTCGATGTCGGCTCCGAGTAGCCACTGGAGTTCGAGGCCGTCGAGTACCGCGACGAGGGTGCGGATCTCGGTGTCGATCTGTTCGTCGGTCAGCGCGGGCACCTCGCCGTCGGCGATCGCCTCGCGGAGTTTTCCGGTCCACAACTCAAGGCCGGTGGCGTACCGCTGCTGGATGAAGTCGCGGGCCGGGTGCTCGGCGTTGGTCGCCTCGGCAGCCATGGTGATGAACAGTTCCAGCAGACCGCGGTGGTGGACGTGGAACTCCATGAGCGCGCGCATCTGCCGGAAGTAGGCGAGTCCGCGCACGCTCTCCGGCAGCGACGACTCTCGTGTCTGCTTCGTCCAGTCCTCGAGGACGGAGGTCAGCAGGCCTTCCTTGCTCCCGAAGTACTGGATGAGTGTCGCCGGCGACGCACCCACCCGATCGGCGATCGCGCGTAAGGACCCGCCGATGTAGCCGAGCTCGCCGAAGACGGCGGCGGCGCTCTGGACGATCCGCTCGCGCCGTTCGACGCCCTTGCGGTACGGCCCGCGGACCATCGGCGTTGCTTCGCTGAGGAGCCGCGTATGCAGTCCACTCTCGGAGTCGGTTTCCTGGGCGCCGGCCCGGTGACGCAGGCGATCCACCTGCCGGCCATGGCCCGCCTCACCGACCACTTCACCGTCCGCCATGTCAATGACGTCGACGCCGCCGTGGCGCAGGGCGTCGCGGGCAACGCAGGTACGGCGTACTCGACATCCCTCGAGGCACTACTCGACGATCCGCGAGTCGACGTCGTCGCGATCTGCAGTCCGCACGCGTACCACGCCGAGCAGGCGATCGCGGCCTGCCGGGCCGGCAAGAAGGCAGTGCTCTGCGAGAAGCCGCTGGCGATGTCGGCTGCCGAAGCCGCGTTGATCGCGACGGTGTCGGCGGAGACCGGCGTACCGGTTCTCGTCGGCGCGATGCACACCTTCGACCCCGGCTGGCGGGCCGCGGTGGCGAGCTGGGGTGATCTCCCGGCGACGAGTCACACGATCCGGTCGTCGGTCGTACTCCCGCCGAACGCGCGCTTCGAGGACCTGGCGACCGAGGTGATCAGTCGCGCGGCCTTTCCGGCAGTCGATGTGTCCGACGTGGAGGTACGCGCGAGCATGGTGCACGCCGGCGTCATGGGCCTGGCGGTTCACGACCTGCCGTTGATCCGGAGTCTGCTGCCGCGGTACGACGACCTGCGCGTCCTGTGCGCCGACCTGTTGACACCGTTCGGGTACCGGATCCTGATGGTTGCCGGTGGCAAGGTCATCGAGCTGCACGCGGTGATGTCGCAGACCTGGCAGCCGAGCTGGGTGCTTGAGGCGTACGCTGACGACCAGGTCCTGCACACCGAGTTCACGCCGTCGTACGTGCACGCGGGCTCGGCGGTCAGCACACTCACCACCGCCGGATCGGCACGCGTGTTCGGCCCCAGCCGGGCGAACGGTTACGAGGCCGAGTGGCTCGAGCTTGCGGCTGTTGTGCGTGGGGAGGTCGCACCACCTGACCTGGATGGGCTCGTTGACGATCTCCAGTTCACCGTCGCGGTGGCCGACGCAGCAGCCGACGCGGTTCGTACGCTCGCCAAGACTGAGGCTGCCGCATGAAGCCAACACCCGCCACCCCCACCACGCCTGCCACGCCCGCCGTGCGAGGTGCCCGCGCTGCGGTGGCGACGCTGCCGGTCTCGCTCCCCGACGGCGCCGACGTGACCATCGTCGACGGATCCGGCGACTGGCCTGCCGCTGTCCGGCGGGCGTTGGATGGCGGCGACGGTGCCATTGTCGTGGTGGAGCCGAGGATCGCCGAGTTCGGCGACCTGCTGAATGCCCCGGTGTTTGTGGACTCGCCGTGGGCGTCGAATCCGGTGGTCGATCGCGCCGCACTAAAAGTTGCTGATGGCAACCGAATCGAGTGCCGGGTGATCGCCGCGCCCGGCTGCGACCTCGGCGACGCGCTACTGCACCAGTTGACGCTGATCCGGGCGCTCCGCAGTCCGATGCGCGCGCTGACGATCCGATACCGCTCCGACAACGCGTTGTACGCCGAAGGCACGACCGACGACGTCGGAGTGGACTTCAGCGTGGTGTGCACAACCGCCGTACCGACCTCGGCCACCGTTCGGCTGCTCACCTCGGACGGAAGCGTCGAGCTGCAGATCCCGTCAGGCGAAACGGCACAGCCCGCCCGGCTCACCAGCGTCGGCCCCGACAGCGCAGTACTGGCGCCAACCATCTATGAGACCGGCCATCGCGCGACGCTGCGGCGACTGCACGACACCGCTCCCGCCGATCTCAGTCACCTGTACGACGACGTCCAGCTGGTACTGGCCGCCGTGGAAGGAGGGCAGTCATGAATCATGGAAAGGTCACCCGCCGAGGGTTCCTGGGACTCGCCGGTGTCGCGGCTCTCAGTGCGTGCAACGTGTCCGGCAACAGCGGTTCGAGCAAGGCCGGCGACGCGTCCGGCGAGCTCAAGTTCTGGGACATGCCGTGGGGCGCGCCGTCGTACAACACGCTGGGCAAGCAGATCGTCTCCGGCTACGCACCGGCCCAGGGGTTCGGGAAGGCGTCGTACCAGATCATCCAGTGGAACGGCTTCTACCAGACCTTCTCCTCCGCGATCGCGTCGAAGACCGGGCCCGCGGTCAGCTCCGGCGCCGGGTTCCAGGCGTTCCAGTTCGCCGAGCAGGGCGCGATCGCGTACGCCGACAACTTCGTCGAGGCGATGAAGAAGGACGGCACGTACGACGACTTCCTGCCCGGTGTGCTCGACACGATGAAGACCGACAAGGGGTACGTCGCCGTACCGTGGCAGACCGACGTCCGCCCGTTCTGGTACAACAAGGCCCTTCTCGACCAGGCGGGTGCCAAGGTGCCGACCACCTGGGACGAACTCCTCACCGCGGGGCAGGCGCTCAAGAAGATCGGCGTCACGGGCTTCGCCACCGGCTCCGGCGCGGACAACAATCTCGGCGCGCACACCATGGTCGCGATGATGGTCAACAACGGCGGCGGGCTGTTCGATCCGGACGGCAAACCGGACTGCGTGACCGACGCCAATGTCGAGGCGATGACCTTCGTACGACAGCTCGCGAACGAAGGGATCATCGACAAGGGTGCGGTGTCCTACACCATCGAGAACCTGCGCACCCAGTGGGACACCAGGAAGGCCGGCATCGGCATCCACACTGCCGGGCTCGCGGCGCAGGCGAGCAAGACTGGCAAGGACCTCCACGTTGCCGGCCCGCTGAAGAGTCCCAGCGGGACGATCGCCGGCCTGTTCTTCGTGAACAACCTGATGATGTACACCAACACGCCGTCGCAGGAGGCCTCGGAGGCGTTCCTCAAGTACTACTTCAGCCAGCTCCACAAGTACTGGGGATCCGCCGTCGGCGTCGCCGTGCCGGTGCTGAAGTCGATCGCGAGCGCGGACTACTACGCCAAGGACCCGAACCAGGTCGCGATCGTCGAGAAGTGGATGCCGGTCTGCAAGACGTACGCGGCGAAGAAGACCGCATCCTTCGCGGCACTCGCCGCGGTCGACGGCGGTCAAGCGCTCGCGCAGTTCGCCCAGACCATGCTGCAGGGGCAGACCGATCCCAAGGCCGCGCTCACCACGCTGCAACGAGGTCTCGAAGGAGTCGTCAAGCGATGACGACGGAGACCGTCGTCAGAACGTCGAGCTCGACGGCACGAGGTCACGGCTTCCGGCTGGGTCGTACGGCAGTCACGATGATCCTGCTGGTCGCACCGTGCGTTGTCCTCCTGTTGCTGATCAACGCCTATCCGCTCGTGGTCGCGGCGTCTCAGTCGGTCCGCGAGGGCACCCTGATCGTCACCGGAAACTTCGTTGGCCTCGGCAACTACGCCGAAGTGCTGACCAGCTCACGGTTCTGGAGTGCGACCCGGTTCACCGTGATCTTCACGATCGTCGGTGTCTTCGGCAGCTGGCTCATCGGACTTGGCCTCGCGCTGTTGCTGCGTACGAAGATCCCTGGCGGCACGGTCTTCAAGGTACTGCTGATGCTGCCCTGGGTCGTGCCGATCGTCGTGTCCTCGACCGCCTGGAACTGGCTCGTCGCAACACCCACCAGCCCGATCCCGAGCCTCGCCGCACAGCTCGGCTTCGGCGAGGTCAACTTCCTGGCCGATCCCACACTCGCGGCCGTGACGGTCTGCTTCTTCAAGGTGTGGGTCAGCTTCCCGTTCATGATGCTGATGACGTCTGCCGCGCTCGCCGCGGTCGACCCCACGGTGTACGAAGCCGCCGGGATCGACGGTGCTTCACGATGGCAGCAGTTCGTCCACATCACGTTGCCGTTGATCTCGCGGTCGACGTACATCAGCTGGATCCTGATGACGATCTTCTGCGTCAACGACTTCCCCACCATCTACCTGCTCACCGGCGGCGGACCCGTCGACGCGACGTCCTCGCTGGTCGTCCTCGCCTACCGAACCGTATTCCAGGACCTACAGACAGGTCCCGGCGTAGCCATTGCGTTCTTGATGACGCTCGTCCTGGTCATCGTCTCCACCGCGCTCTACCGCCAGATCAGAAAGGTGGACATCGCATGAGCACGATCGCCTCCCGCGAGCCGGGAACCCGCGGGCAGTGGTGGCGCTTCGCCGTGCTACTCGTCATAACGCTCGTCGTTCTGGTCCCGGTAATCGCCACGCTCCTGCTGTCGCTCCGCCCGTCCGGAACAAGCGGATTGTTGACATTCGACAATTTCCGCAACGTGTTCGCGAACACCGATGTGCGGATCTGGCTCGGCAACAGCCTCGGCGTCACGCTGGCCACGGTCCTGGTCTCGGTCGTCGTCGCCGCACCGGCCGGCTACGTCCTGTCCCGCGGTCGCAGCAAAGCGGTCTCGGGCCTCTCCCTGCTGCTGTTCGTGATCCAGTCGCTGCCCGTCATCACCGCGATCATCCCGCTCTTCGTACTGTTCGCCCGCCTCGGACTCACCGACAACCTGATCGGCTTGGTCATCGTGTACGTCGGCAGCACCATGTCGGTGGCGACCTGGATGATGGCAGCGTACTTCGACTCCATCCCCCACGCCCTCGAAGAAGCTGCCTGGGTCGACGGATGTTCCGTCTTCGGCTCCTTCGTCAAGATCGTGCTGCGGAACTCGCTGCCAGGCATCCTGTCCACCGCGATCTTCGCGTTCCTGCTCGCCTGGAACGACTACCTCGTCGCACTCGTCTTCCTCCGGTCCAGCTCGATCTTCACACTCCCGATCGGGCTCCAGACCTTCTTCCAGCAGAACGCCGTCGACTGGGGCGCGGTCATGTCCCTGTCGGTCGTGATGCTGTTGCCACCCGCAATCATCTTCGCGGTCCTGAACAAGTACTTCAGCATCGGCGGTATCGGCGGGGCGCTCGCCGGCCGCTGAGAAAGGACTCCCTGCGTGGAACTGTTCGACGGAAAGACACTCAACGGCTGGTACGCCGTACCCCGCACCTACGACACCTTGTGGCCCGGAGGACCGCCAGTCCGCGAACTCCTCCCGGACCTTGCTCCCGACTACGAACGAGAAGCCGCCGCGCACCCCGCCCGCTGGGAGGTTGTCGACGGCGCGATCGAAGGCTTCCAGGACCCAGATCACCCAGGGTACGGCGGCTACCTGGTGACCGAGCAGACCTTCGGAGACTTCGAACTGACACTGGAAATGAAGCCGGACTGGCCCGCCGACACCGGCGTGATGATTCGGCGACGCCCGGACAACTGGGCCGGCTTCCAGGTACTCGTCGACCACCGCAAGTCCGGCTCGATCGGCGGCTTCTTCGGCAACGGCACCGGCGGCTTCCACGCCGTACCTTACGTCCTCGACGCCTGCAAAGGGCGTCTGCGGATCGAGGATCCCACGACATCCGTGGAGCCGATGACACCCGACAAACCCGCACGCCTCACACGGCGCGGCGACCCCCAGGAATTCCTCACCCACTGGCGCAACGGTGACTGGAACAGTCTCCGCATCCGCTGCATCGGCGCGAAACCGCTGATCACCACCTGGGTCAACGACGTACTCGTCGCCGAGATCGACCTCGCCACGATGCAACACCCGCGCTACGACGCCGACGCGGTCGCCGAGGCACTCGGCCCCACCGGACACATCGCACTCGAAGTCCACGACAACGACCCTCACTTCGGCGAAGCCCGCTGGGCCCGCGGCGCCCGCTGCCGCTGGCGCAACCTCACGCTCACCGCCCTCTCTCTCGAAGGAGCTCACTGATGACAAACTTCCGGGTCGGGCTGAACCCGCTCCCCTGGGTCCTGACTCCCGCCGGCTTCGACCTGAGCATCCCGGTCCTGAAGCAGGCCTTCAGCGAGATCGCGACCACCCCGTTCCGCGGCATCCACGCCGACCCACCTGCCGGTCTCGACGTCTCCGGCTACCGCGCGCTGCTGACGCCGCACGGTCTGACACCGGCGCCCGGCTATTTCTCAGTCGACGTCAACGCCGGCGATGTCACCGAAGCCGCCAAGCGACACGCAGCGTTCCAGGCGGAACTCGGCAACACCGAGGTCTTCCTGGCTACCGGTCTCACCGCCGAACGCATCGCCCACCCAGCCATCGGGTACGGCGACCCCGACCTCCCCAAGGTCATCGACCATGTCGGCGCCGCGGCCGAAGCCATCACCGCCGAAGGCGTCACACCGACCCTGCACCCACACGTCGGCAGCCCGATCGAAACCGAACCCGAGATCCGCGCCGTCCTCGACGCCGTCCCGTCATCGATCCTTGCCTTCGGCCCCGACACCGGACACCTTGCCTGGGCCGGCATCACCCCGGCCACACTCATGACGCAGTACGCCGACCGCATCGCCGCCGTACACCTCAAAGACGTCCACCTCGACCAGGCCCGAGCCGCAAAGGACGCCGACGCGAACTACTTCGAAGCCACCGTCACCAACCACACCGTCTGGACCGAACCCGGCCGCGGCGACGTCGACCTCCTCGCCGCGATCGCCACCCTCCCCGAGACTTTCACCGGCTGGCTCATCGTCGAGGTCGACGTACCCGAAGCCGAAACCAACCTCAGCTCGACCCAACTCTCGGCCCAGTGGATCACCGACCACCTCGGAGGTGGCAGCTTCTAGCGCCGCGCGCGGTCCTGAGTCAGTTCGGATCCCCGAGGGTTCGGTACTTGCCTACTTCGAACATGGCCACCTGCTCCGCAACCTCGGGGGCGCAGGTTCATCGGCGTCGCGGCATAACCCGGCTGGTAGGTCGACACAACCGACCCGAATGCCCTCGCTCGAGAGCCCGCGAACGATCGCCCTCCCGATGCCGCTCGCAGCTCCGGTCACCACCGCAACTTCTCCCTGGAGATCGAACACGAGCTCTCCACGATGGCCTCCAGCTCTAGACCGGCCACCCCGCCACTCACCGATCTTGTCCCCCCACGCCGTTCATGCGTACTCGCCCGAGCTTAGTGCGCCGGACGGGTGGTTGCGCTCGGCAACAGAACTCCGCAGGTGATCCCCGCACCGACGGCGGAGTCTCGAGCTCGCTGCCGGTCTTCGCGTCCGCCTTCATCGGACAACCGATCGGCTTGCACGTCGACTCCTGGTCAGCATGTCGTACCGAACCCGGGCACGGACGGCATCGGCGTACTCACCCCTGCCGGCACCTATCACAAGGTATTCCGCTTGTCACACTCCGTGAGCTATCCTCTCAGCTCGCATCAGGGGGTGGGGCATTGAGCGAAGAACAATTGCCGGCGCTTCGGTGGGAGAGCCTGCGCCCGTACGTCACCGTGGTGGTACTGCAGTGCCTGTCGGCGGACCCGGTCGCGGCGTTCGGTGAACTCGAGGCATATCTGGCGACACCGGGCCGTCGGCGGCAGGGGCAAGCAGTAGACATCGTCGCGATGTCGAGGAGCACGGAAACAGCGGAAGGGCGGGCTGCTCAGTACGGCGTCGACCAGCTCGGCGGGTTCGTCCGGCGTACCGAGCAAACGCCGTCATGGGGTGAATCAGCAGCCGGATTCCTCGACGTTGCACACGACCTGACCGTCGTACTGCGACGAGGCGACCTGGTTGCGGTACGCGCCGACGGAGCCGTCGAGGAGCGGCTGCAACGCCGGCTGAACAAGGAGCCACGGCTACCGTTCCAGCGGCTGGACCCTGTCGTGCTGGAGAACGCGCTGCTGCAAGGAGAAGCCAAGAACTTGTGGCTCCGAGGCACTCACCGCAGAAGCAAACTGCGTCCTGATGTGAAGAACCTCGGCGGTGGGTCGCTCGAGGACGCCGTCACTCCATGGGAGGACTCGTCGTTCGTGATGGGTTCGGCGAAAGCCGCGTTGGCGGACGATCCGAGTCGCGTAGTCCTCAAAGGTGTCGTGGGTACGACACCGCGCAGGTCGTCGGTCTGGTTCAGGGCCTCGGCGGACTTCCCGGATTTCGTGATGGCCGTCCTCGAACTGCTCGAGCTGCTCGAACAGGAGATCGCCACGGGTTCAGCTCAGCCTCGCGCGCTGAGGGTGTTCGCCCGGCGGGTGACCGACCTGAGCGCCGTATCGGGAGCCTACGACATCTCTGTCATGGATCCCGAACTGTTGACCGGCAACATCGCCGACGAGGAGTTCGACGCCGCGGATCTGCTGGCCGACTCCACCCTGATCGTTCATGGCGGCCCGACCGCGGATTTCAAACTCGAAGTGGGTCTCAACGGCTCGACGGGCGGCAGGCTGGCGACGACGGTCAGCCAGGCAGGCGGCGGATACACACTGACTACCGGGCATGATCCGTTGACTCAGCCGGGCGATCCGGCTGTTGTCGCACAGGTCTGCGCTGCATTGCAGTATCCGCGCCTGCTGAGCATCTACTACAAATCTGGGCACGCGTACGTCGACGGCGAACTGTGGACGGCCAGGATCCCCCGCGATCCCTTTCCGAACTGGGAATTCCACGACTTCTCCGGCTACCGGCTGAAGCAGGAGAAGCCGGACACGAAGTCGCCCCAGGAGATCCACGAGAAGACCGGGATCGGTGGGAACTCGCTGTTCGACTGGGTGGTTCAGCACTACCCCGAAGGATGGCTGACCTGCGATGACGGAGCAGGCGAGGTCGCCGATTTCGTCCACGTGTCCGATTCCGGCGTACTCACCTTCATCCATGTCAAGGGGGCTGGCAACGATTCCCCGCGACGTGGCATCTCGGCAGCGGTGTACGAGGTCGTCACCAGCCAGGCGGAGAAGAACCTGCTCTGGTTCTCCGACCTCGATGCCCTTCGGGACCGGCTGGACAATCCGCCGGTCGCCAAGCCGGCCACTTGGGACCACGGCGTCCGGCTTCCTGACCGGATCGAGTTCCTCAATGCGTTCGACAGCCGGTCGGCGTCCGACCCGCTCCGCGTCGTCATCGTTCAGCCGCACGTGAGCGAGATGGCATACAACCGGCTCCGAGTGGATCCACTTCCCACGCAGCCGAGCGACGACCTGATGCGCCTCTTCCGCCTCGAGAACCTCCTCCGTATGACCCGAACCTCGACCGTCGGCGCGAACGCCGACCTCACCGTCATCAGCAGCACGACCTGACCACTCGCGGCGACCCCGTACCTCGCTGTGCACGACTGGAGGTAGAGCAGGCTCACCAACCGGGGGGCGGCTGTAACGCGGGGCGTGCTGACAACGATTACTGGGGAGTCGGCTGCGGGCTAGGCCGGATGGTCAGGCCGTGGGGGCGGTGTCAGCAGGGTTCAACAGGGTGGGGAAGCTGTCATGTCTGCAAAGTTGGTCGGCTGGATCGCTACGGCCTCGGCTGCCGCCGTAGTGGCCACCCTGGTGATCACCAGTGGGTCGTCCGCCGCCCCGTCGCCCGGTCGGTCGGCCGGGATTGCCGTCCGGCCGGATCTGCCGGAGCCCAAGGTTGCGCAGTTCAGCGCGGGCCGGAGCACCGTGATCAAGCCGACCGCTGCGCCGGCAACGGATATCAAGGCCGCCAGTACGGCGTTGCAGGCCGCCGGCAGGTACACGTGTCCTGGGTACAGCGGGATCGACGCCCCGAATCCGGTCGCGAATCTTCTCAAGGACACCTTCACCTGGAGCACGTTCGCGCCGTACCAGGTGGGCGACGGCAACGGGAACATCAACTGGCGGTCGAACCCGTACAGCAACCCCAGCTGGTACATGTGGTTCCACTCGCTGCGCTGGCTCGGGAAGGGCATCTCCGCCGCCGCGACCGGCGACACCGTCGCGATGGACCACGTCACCGCGATCGCGAAGGACTGGGTCACCGACAACCCGTACTCATGGAAGTCCGACATCGGCGCCTACGAGTCCACCATGCACCGCACCAACGTGCTGGTCTGCCTCCGCCAAGCAGTCCTGGCCGGGCTCGCACAAACCACACTGCCGCCGGAGTACGACTGGCTCGACCAGGCGCTGATCGACCACGCCACCTTCCTCACCGCGAACTGGTCCGGTGCCTGGAACCACGGCACCGACGAAAGCATCGCGCTGTTCGGAGTCGGCTGCACCCTCGATCGCGCGGACTACAAGCAGACCGCACAGGACCGCCTCGCGGCGGGCATCACCACCTCGATCGATCCGGAGGGCGCGACCAACGAGCAGTCGACGGGGTACGCACAGTTCAACTACTCGCTCTGGGGACGAGCGGTCACGGTTCTGCAGGACTGCGGGGTCGATCCGGGTACGACGATCACCGAACGGCGGGCGAAACTGGCCGAGTGGCTCGCGCTCGCCACCAACTCACTCGGCAAGCTGCACCAGATCGGCGACTCCGAACTGATGGCGACGGGCCAGTTCCCCGGCACCTCCGCCGAATACGCCGCATCCCTCGGCACCAAGGGAACCGTCCCGCAGCAGCGCGTCGGTATCTACTCCGCGGGCTACGTCTTCGGCCGCACCGGCTGGGGACAGACCCGCCCGTTCTCGCAAGAATCGACCTACAGCATCCGGTTCGGGCCGTCACGCGCACTGCACGGCCACAGCGACCACACCGGCATCACCTACACCTCCCGCGGCCGCGACATCCTCATCACCGGTGGCCACGCCGGCTACCAGAACGACGCCTGGCGGACGTGGACCAAGGGCCAGTTCTCGGCCAGCACGATGACGACACCGCTGTCGGCGGAGAAGTACCCGGCGACGAAGCTGACCCGCTCCAACATCGCCGCTACGTCGGAGTTCTACGAATTCAAAGACGTGCCAGGCGCCGGGATCAACCGCACCCGCGCCGTGCTGGTGCTGAAGGATCCGGACCTGATCGTGTCGCTGGACCGCGCGACCTCGACCACGGCCCAGCAGTTCCAGACGCTATGGCACCTGCCGTCGGACCAGAAAGCCACCGTCTACTCCCGCACCACCGCGCTGGCGATGAAACCCGGCGACACGACCCGGACGATCCTGTTCCAAGTGCCCTACAAGCAGGCCCTCCCACCCGGCGCGATCCTGATCAAGCAAGGCCAGACCAACCCCATCCAGGGCTGGCACTACCCCAACATCACCACCCGCAACCCAGCCCCCACCCTGATGTTCGCCCGAAACGGCTACGCCGCCTCGATCCTCTCCTTCATCGTCCCCGCGAGAGCAACCCGTGGCGTCACCTACGCAGTCCGCACCTCCGGCACCACAACCATCATCGACCTGACCGTCGCCGGCACCCGCACCTCCATCGGCATCTCCGCCGGTGGCTCCCTCTACCGCATCGCCTGACCCGAGCCGCTGCAGACGCGAACTCCGCCCGCCTCGAGCTTCGACCCAGATGTCGAGGCGGTGAGTAGGTCCGTCCCTGTAACTGGAAGGTCCACCGGACGGTCGGTGTGGTTCACGACGATCAGATAGTCGTTGTCCGCCGACCGGCGCATCATCACCTCGACCCCCTCCGGAGTGGCGGACGGCACGATCCCTGCATCGTCGTACGCCGGGCGCAGGACGGAGGTCAGATCCTCGACGCCCAGTCGAGCCGCAACGTAGTACGCCGATCCGTGGCGGGTGATGGCTGGCTTCCCGGCCGCCGGCCCGTCCTCGAAGGTGGCCAGTACCTCGGCGCCTTCCAGCGCGATGTCCTCGGACCACACGTCACTCGTGACGCCTCCCGACAGCCGCACCTGTTCCCCGGCGCGCAACGGCAGGAGCTCCTCGACGGTGAGGCCGAGTACGTCCCGCAACGGCGCGCCATAGCCTCCGGGATGTACGGCGTCGTGTTCGTCCACGATTGCCGAGAAGTACGACATCACGAAGGTGCCACCGCCTTCGACGTACCGGCGGATGTTGCTCGCCGCCCGCTTCGTGAGGAGGTACGACGCCGGTGCGACGACCAGCTTGTACGCCGTCAGGTCGGACTCGGGATGGGCGAAGTCGACCGTGATCCCGTCCCGCCAGAGCCGATCGTAGAAGGCGTTGATCCGTTCCCGATGGGACACGTCGACGCTCGGGCGCCATTCCAGGTCCTGCGCCCAGAACGACTCCCAGTCCCACAGGATCGCGACCTCCGCACGTACCTCGGAGCCGACGACCTCGTCCAGCCGCGCGAGGTTCTCCCCCAAGTCGCGCACCTCGCGCCAGACCCGGCTCCTGGTTCCGGCGTGCGGCAGCATCGCCGAGTGGAACTTCTCCGCACCTGCCCGCGAAGCTCGCCATTGGAAGAACATCACCGCGTCGGCGCCGCGGCCGAGATGGGTCAGTGCGTTGCGGGCCAGCTCACCGGGCCGTTTCGCGACGTTGCGAGGTTGCCAGTTGACCGCGGATGTCGAATGTTCCATCAGAATCCAGGGCCGACCGCCGGCGATCGACCGGGTGAGGTCGGCCGACAACGCCAGGCCGACGTGGTTGCACGGATCGGCAGCGTCCAGGTAGTGGTCGTTGGCAACGACGTCCACTTCGCCGGCCCATTTCCACAGGTCGACGGCCGGGCAGGATCCGGCCATGAAGTTGGTGGTGATCGGTACGCCGGGACACTCCGCACGAATCGCATCGCGCTCGGCGATGAAGCACTGCAGCAACGCGTCGGACGTGAACCGCGCGAAGTCCAGGCGCTGCGCCGGATTCACCACACTCGCGGACGCGGCGGGCGCCGAGACCTGTTCCCATTCCCCGTAACGCTGGCCCCAGAACGCCGTACCCCACGCGCGGTTGAGGGCATCGAGCGATCCGTAGCGCTCCTGCAGCCAGCGTCTGAAGGCACGGACACTGTCGTCGGAGTAGCACTCGGAGACAGGTGCGCCGTACTCGTTGTGCACATGCCAGAGCGCGAGCGCCGGATGGTTGCCGTAGCGACGAGCCAACGCCCGTGCGATGGAGACGCTGGCTTCCCGGTACGCCGGTGAGCTCGGACTGGCCATTCCACGGGAACCGAATCCGAGGACCGTCCCGTCCCGGGTCACCACCCGGGCCTCGGGATGCTGATGAAAGAACCAGGCCGGCGGCGAGGCGGTCGGCGTACCGAGACTGACCCGAATGCCCGCCCCGTGGAGCAGGGCGAACAGCCGGTCCATCCATCCGAAGTCGTACTGCCCCGGGCGGGGTTCGAGCATCGCCCAGGAGAAGATGCCGATGCTGACCAGGTTGACCCCCGCTTGCCGCATCAACTCGATGTCTTCGGCCCAGGTCTCCTCCGGCCACTGCTCGGGGTTGTAGTCGCCGCCGTAGCTGATCGACGTGACCCCTGGAAGCCACTTGCTCATGCCTGTGCCAGCTGACAGGCGAAGAACTGAGACGGGTCGGGGCTGCCCGAGCCGAGGCTCACGCCCCATTCGAGGTATCCCTTGCGGCCGCTGCCGTCGTTGTCGTTGTACAGCAGGTCGAACGCGAACGGTCCGGTCGTGGCGTTGAGCGGCGTCTCCGCCCAGGGAATCGCCGCCTCGTACACCGTCGTGGTGCCGTTGCGTCCGATGGCGACGGTCGCAGCGGTCACGAGTCCGAGTGCGACGCCGGCGGGCGCCAGGTCGCGGTTCAGTTGCGGACCCGAGGGCGTGAGCGCGAGCGCGAAGCGGTACGGCGTCGGTCCGCCGGACGCCGGTGAGCCGGCCGCGATCGCGAACTGGATGCTGTCGCCCTGCCAGGTGTTCGCGCCGGTGTAGTTCTGCGAGAACGTGTTGTCGGTGATCGCCGCAACCAGGTGGAGGTGGCCGTCGTCGAAGAACAGCCAGGCCTTCCCGCCGGCATCGCCGGCGCCGGCGTAGGGCTGGGATGCGTTGAGGGTTGTCCATCGGCCGTCGGCCGACAGATCCATGGCCGGAAGATCGGACACGCCTGCATCGAGCGTTCCGTCGACGGTGATCGTACGTCTTGGCACTGGGGCGAACGTTGCCTTGAGCGTCTTGGTCGCGGTAGCAAGCGAGTCGGCGTGCACCGTGACCGACGCGTCGTACGGCTTCCACGGCAAGAGACCCGCGGGCAGCGGCACCACGATCTGGGTCGACGCGCCGGCGGCTAGCCTCGAGTTGACGTCCAGAGTCCCGTTCTGCGGACCGACGGTCCAGGCAATGGTGCTGATAGTGCGCGTCTGGGTCGAGGAGTTGTTGGTGACGGATACGGTCAGTTGAGTTTGGAGCGGGGCCGCGGCCACGACCAACGACGCGACCTGCACGGTCAGCGGCACGAGAACCGGTACGTCGGCGGCGATCCGGGCGGCGCGGCGGCCGCGGAGCTTCACGTCGGCGATGACCGTCCGGGTACCGACCTGGTCGAGCCCAGGAACCGATACGGTACGAAGCGCGACGGTGCCGGCCGCGGCGGTCAGGGTCTCGGGTGCCGTCGATCCGATGATGCAGAAGCTCGCCGGCACCGGCGTACTCGAGCCTGTGGCGTCGACGCGCAACGTGATCGGCACGCTGTCGCCGATCGCCACCGCGCCGGCCTCGATCGCGATCGTCGACCCCGCGATGACCGCGCTGATGGTGCCGCTGACGAACACCGGATCCCCACCCAGGGAGACGAACACCCGCGACTCGTCGGGCTGATAGCTCCGCGAACGGCCCATCATGTCGGTGATCTGCACTGCTCCGGCCGTCGTCAGCGTGACGTCCTGGCGGCCGGTGGTGGACCACATCACCCGAGTCTCTGCGGCGGCGTCCCGGAACACGTAGCTGCGCACTCCGGCAGGTACGGCGGTCTCGCGGCGGTCGTACGTCGTACCGGCCAACTGCCGGTTCATCACCCCGAACGCGACGTACGCGGGCTTCGGTGTGTACTCGCCCAGCGGGTCGTTCACCGCCCGGAGTACGCCGTAGTTGTTCTCGTTGTAGGTGCGATCCAGTCCGTCGTTGACGAGGTCGTACCAGAAGAACCGTTCGACGCCGACCGAGACGGCCAGCACACAGGCGCGAACGAAGTCCTCCGCCTGGGCTCGCTCGCTCACGTGATGCTGGGTGTCGGTCGGCCAGCCGATCTCGGAGATCCAGATCGGCTTGCTGACGCCGCCGTTGTACTGCTTGACCAGCGCGTCGAGCTGCTGCATCTGATCGTCGAGCCCCTCTGGTGGGGACATGTAGCGGTACGGGTGGACCGACACGACGTCGAGGTGGTTCAGGGCCCCGAGCTTGAAGAGGTCCTCCAGCCATGTCATCGGCACACCGGATGTCGCCGGCCCGAGTACCGGCAGGTCGGGCCGGACGGCCTTCACCGCGGCGTACGTCGCCTCGAGGATCTTCTCGTAGTTGTGCACGTCCGTAGCACCCGGACCGGTGGAGAACTGCGGGATGTTGTACTCGTTCCAGACCTCGACACCGCCCAACTGCGGCCCCCAGTGGTTCACCAGCTCGACTGCGTAGGCGGCGAACGCGGCGATGCCGGCGTCGGTGTACGGCGTCTTGCCGCCGTCGTAGACCGGGTTGTCGCCGAACGGAATCGTCAGGACCGGGATGTTGTTGTCGTGCAGCTTCTGCATCCACGCGTCCGCCGCAGCGGGGATCGTGTAAGTGCCGGCCGCCTTCTCGACGGTCGCCCATCCGACGCCGTCGCGCGCCTGGCGTGCTCCGGAGAAGGCCATCAGGTCGATCGGATCGGTGCCCCACCGGCCGAAGTGCGTGGAGAACCCGAACTGTTCCGGCGTCGCGCGGGCCGGGTCGAGCGGGGGCAGCGCCGCGAACGGTGTGTCGAGCGTGGCGTCTCCCGCGGTCACGGTCAGGTCGTAGTACCCGTACTCCGCCGCGGGAATCGTTACTGGTTCACCTGATTCCGGTGTCACGGTCCGGGAGGCGATCTGATTACCCCAGACGTCCTGAATCCGCCAGGTGATCTCGGGAGCTGAGGTGTCGACCGAGAACGCCGCGGTCGTGACCGGGAAGATGCTGCCCAGCGCGGTCTGCGTCAGAGCCAACGGCAGCGGCGTGACAGTTGCCTGCATGGTGTCGATCCAGCACTGAGCGACCGTGTTCGGTGCGTAGAGCTCGGACCGTGCGACCAGCAGCTCGATGGCTGCGACCGGACCGTGCCAGACTCCGTCGTTCGCGCCACCCCAGTGGCTGGATCCGGTGAAGGTGCTGACGGTGAGCTCGAGCCATTGGTTCTGTTGCCCGACGACCAGATGCTGCTGGTGGGTCTGCCCGGTCGAGTCTGTGGCCCGCAGCAGGAACCTCCCGATGTTCACCGGGTACGTCCAGAAGGTCAGCTCCTGGATGTCCATGCCGGTCGGCGGGATCCTGCCGGGGTAGCTGAAGTCCTTGCGAATCGCGACGTACGCGTTGGTCTTCGCCCCGTGGCTGAAGTCGGTGGTCAGCAGGCCCGAGTACGAGCCGGTGTTCGCCCGCGCGCTCGACTGCTCGAAACCGAAGACGACAACGTGGTCGGGATCGAACTCGAGCCCGTCACGGACCACCCAGCCGTCGAGCCCGGTCTCGAAGTCGCTGATCATCACGGGCTGGTCGGTTGCCGCCGATCCCGTCGCGAGGGCGGTCGGTGTGGTCAGCCAGTCGAGGCCGATCGCGGCCGCACCGGCCGGGATCGCGACGCCGGCGATGAATCCACGGCGAGTCCAGCCCGGCCGGTCCTGCGATTCTTCGGTGTGCATGGTGGGCGCCTCCAGAGTCAGGGGGTCAGATCCAGCCGTCGAGTGCGGCCATGAAGTCCTCGAAGCGATCCCGGTGCATGACATGCCCCGATCGCGGTACCTCGCGAACGGCGAACCCCAGGGATCGCAGCTCGTCCTGTCGTGCCGGCGGCACCATCGGGCCGTCGCCCGCGGCGACGACGAGTGACGGGGCGACCAGCGGCGGTGGCTCCATCCCGCGGTTGAACTCCGCCGCGATCTGCCACATCACTTCCGGATCGCAGCGGCCGTCCGCCGAGATCTCCGCCTGTACGTCGGCCTCGCACCAAGCCGGATGCCTCCGGCTGGTGTACTCCGCGGACCGCGGCACGAACCGCGTCGGCGTACTGGGAATCGGCGTCCAGCCGATGTCCAGGTAAATCGCCCGCAGCGGTCTCAACCGCTCGACCGCCCCGGACAACGCCAGACCACCCAGCGAGTTGCCGATCGCGACATCCGCGCCGACCGACAGCGACTCGGCCAGATCAGCGGCGAAGTCGGTCAAGGTGTACGTCGTCGCTCGCGCACTGAGCCCGTGCCCGCGCAGGTCCGGCGCCACCACCCGGTACCCCCTGTCCGCGATGGCCGGCCCCACGCGCCACCAGGTCGTGTGATCGTCGGTCAGCCCGTGCACCAGCAGAACCACCCGGTCGCCGGTCCCCCACGTGTGCTTGTGCAGTTTCACTGGACCATCCACTGATCGTTCTGCGCGTCACCGAAGTCCATCTCGACGATCTGCACGCCCGGATCCACCGATGCGGCCGCCTTGCCACTCAATCGCGACTGCAGCTTCAAGAAGCCCGAATCCGTCGGCAGCACATGCCAGCGCTGGCTTCCGGTCGTAGTGGGCGTCGGATTCTGTACGAGGGGGACACCGTTCTGGGTGTAGCCGTCCTTGAGATCGAGATAGCCACCTGTGGCCGCATTGACCAGCGTGTACGTCCAGTCGTCCGTCCGCGCGATCGTCCACAGTTGCGGTGCCGACCCTGTCCACGCCTCCTGCGTAACCGCATCTCCCGAAGTCGCGGCCGTGAGCACCAGGCCGCTCTTGCGGTTGACCACTCGGTGCTGACCGGAAGGGTCCGCCATGCTCGGCACGGCGTAGTACGTACGCACGTAGTCGATCGCGAAGCTCGCCGGAAGGTAGGCGTCGTTCGGCTGACCCAGGTGGCCCTCGAGGCTGAACAGCATCCGCCGGGACATGTTGAGCATCGACAGGTCCGGTGGTGCCAGGTCGATCCCCAACTGGCCGTCGAAGTACACCCGCAGCCGGCCGTCCCGGCGTTCGAGGCCGTAGAGGTGATAGTCGGTACTGATGTCCGGGATGCCCGCGTCCCACAGGTACGGGCCCCATCCGATGGTCGACGACGTGGTCGGCCAGACGTGCAGGCCGGTACGGAGACCGGTGAAGTTGAAGGTCTCCTCGATGTCGATCTCCGGGTTCGGGTCGTTCCGCGCGGTCCCGGGAGCGGTCTGCATCCAGATCGCGCTGAGAACGTTGGCTTGTGAGTTGAGCATCTTTGCCCGGACTTCGACGTACGTGTTGACACCTGGGATCTCGAACAGCGACTGCACGGCGCCGAAGGTGTAGCTCTTGCCGTTGTAGGACTCCTGCTTCGCGGTGAGCAGGAGGTTGCTGCCAGCAACGGAGACATTGGCCGGATTGAACGCGCCGACTCCGGAGGTCGAGTACCACAGCCCGGTGCGCCACCTGACCGGATCGAACGCGGAGCCGGCGAAGTCGTCGCTCAGCGAATCCACCAGCTGCCACGAACCAGCGGCCGGCGGTGCGGGCAGCGCGGCACCCGCCGCCGCATCATCCAGCGCCCCGAGTGCAGCTCTCGCCGTGGGGCTGGGCAGCAGGGCGCCTAACGCGACCCCCGCCGTACCGCCGAGCAACGCCCGCCTGCTGGGCGGGTAGGCGCGTCTGGGCGGTCCGGCGCCCAGGCTCATCGAATCCATCGCCGTCTCCATTCGGGCACGCTCCAGAGCCGGAGCAAGAGGGTGAGGCGCGCAGCACGCGGGCGGCGCCAGTCTTCGTTGACCGTTAACGGTCAACGGATAATGGTTGACCGTAGAGTCGCCGGATCGTCGCCGTCAATGCCTTACCGATCACTAAAATCCGCGGCATTCGAGGTCTTGACAACGTTCACGTAGTCGACCCAGGATGCAGTATCGTCAACCGTTAACGGTCGACGATTGACGGTGAGGGAAACTGATGAGCGTATCCAGACCTGTCCGGCAAGCACCGCTCGGCGAGCAGATCGCTCACGAGCTGCGGGTGATGATCGTGACGGGACGGCTGAAGCCGGGCGATCGCCTGGTCGAGGACAGCCTGTCCGTCCAGTTCGACGTCAGCCGTGGCCCGGTACGTGATGCGCTCCGGTTGCTGATCAACGAAGGCCTGGTCGAGCCGCAACGACGCGGCGTGGCCGTCGCCGGCCTGACCTCGGCCGACGTCGACGAGCTGTACTCACTGCGCGAGGCGCTCGAGCTCCTCGCGCTCCGAGAGACGATGCGGCGAGCAGACGCCGACTGGTCGCTGCTCGAACAGTCGCTGAGCGAACTTCGTGCCGCCGCCGACGACGGGTCCGCCGCCGACTACGCGGCAGCGGATCTGGAGTTCCATTCGAAGCTGTACGAGCTGTCCGGGCATCGCCGGCTGCAGAGCACCTGGGCGCAGCATCGGCCGACGTTCCACGTGTTGCTCGAGGCATCGAACGCACAGGACGCCGACCTGCATCCCTCGGCGGAGGCACATGCCGACCTGCTCAAGGTGATGCGGTCCGGCAACGTCGACGCCGCGGCAGCACTGCTGAGCGAGCACCTGTTCGGCGCCCGCAACCGGATCCGCACCGCCCGCGAGGAGAGCAACCCACAGGGTTAGCTCGACACCGGCCCCACCCGGCTTTCGAGCCGTTCGCCCGCGACACCATCACCGCGGGATTGATCTCCGCCCCGAGCTGGATACCCCTGTCCACACGAGACCAGGAAGTCGCCATGAACGTAACGTCAGTCACTCCTGCCCGCGGCCGGGTGGCTCGCTGGCGCGCCAACGGCGCGGTGACCGGGTGGTTGATGTTCCTGCCCACCACGATCCCGCTGCTCGCGTTCACCATTTATCCGATGGTGAACGCCGGCTGGCTGAGCTTCACCGACAGCAACGGCGTCGTCGGCAAGTTCGTGGGTCTGGCCAACTACAGCTCGGTCCTGAGCGACGGGATGTTCTGGACGGCCATGTGGAACACCGTCTACATGGGCGTCGGCTCACTCGTGCTGTCGATCCCGCTGAGCTTGCTCGCGGCAACGATGATCAACTCACTGCCACGCTGCCAGTCGCTGTTCAAGTCGATCTTCTTCGCACCGAACGTCACCTCGGCGATCTCGGTGTCCATCGCTTTCCTGTACGTCTTCTACCCGACCGACGGCGGCTGGGTGAACAGCTTGCTCGGCCTGTTCGGCGTCGAGCCGCTCAAGTTCTTCGCAGACCCTGCTCTGGCCAGGCTCGGCGTCGTCGTGATGTCGACCTGGCACGGCATCGGCTTCCTGATCCTGATCTGGATCGCAGGCCTGCAGAACGTCTCGCCGGAACTCCACGAGGCCGCCGCCTGCGACGGCGCCGGCACCGTACGACGATGGTGGCACGTGACTGTCCCAGGGCTGCGTCCGGTGATCTTCTTCGTCGTCGTGACCCAGTGCATCGGCAGCTTCAAGCGCTTTGCCGACGTCTACCAGATCGGCGGCAGCGACGGTCAACCCGGAGGTGTCCTGACGACCCTGATGGTCTACATCTACCGGACCGGCTTCAACACGTTCGAGTTCGGGAAGGCCTCCGCGGCTTCCTTCATCGTCTTCGTTGCCATGGTCATCGTTACGGCCGTCAACTTCCGTATCTTCCGAGAGAAGGCGTGACGCATGGCAACCGCTCTCGACACGGTGACGCGACCCGCACTCGCCGTTCAGGTCAGCAAGCGCCGAAACCCGAAACATGTCGTTGGGTACGTCGTACTTGCGATCGGCGGCCTGGTGATGATCGCACCGTTCCTGTTCATGCTCAGCACGAGCTTCAACGCGGACGCGCGCGACAGCATCCCGTTCCCGCCGCAGCTGTGGCCGGCACATCCATCCACCGACGCATACGACTTCACCGTCGGGTCCCTCGACATCTGGCGGCTCTACGGCAACACCTTGCTCGTCGCCGGCGTCGACATCGTGCTGTCCGTGGGCGCGGCCTTCCTGTCCGGCTACGCGCTGTCGAAGATTCGCCCGCCCGGCTCGCGGATCTTCCTCGCTGTACTCCTCGCCACCATGATGATCCCCGGCGAAGCAACCCTGATCCCCAACTTCCTCACCTTCTCGCGACTGCACCTGCTCGACACCTACTGGCCGCTGTGGCTGCCCTCGATGGCGTACCCGTTCGGGACCTTCCTGGTGAAGCAGTACCTGGACGCTCTGCCGACCGAGATGCGCGAAGCGGCCCGCGTCGACGGTGCCAGTGACTGGCGCATCCTGCGGTCCGTCTACCTGCCGCTCTGCAAGGGACTCGCCGCGACTCTGGTGATCCTGCAGTTCCTCGCCAACTGGAACTCGTACCTGTGGCCGCTGATCGTCATCAACAGCCCCGAGAAGTTCACGATCCAGCTCGGCATCGCCTCGTTCGCGTCGAGTACCGGCGCCCAGTCGTACTCGTCACCGTCCATCAACATGGCCGCCACCGTCCTGTCACTGATCCCGGTGCTCGCGGTCTACCTCATCTTCCAGCGGCACATCATCCAGAACGTCGCCAACGCATCCGTCAAGGGATAGGCCGCGGCCCCACGAAGGAGTTCACTCATGACCGCACTACTCACCCGCCCGGTCTCCCGCCGTACGGTGCTGCTGAGCACCGCGCTCACCGGCATCGGCATCGCTGCTGCGGGCTGTGGATCCTCGGGATCCCTGGGCGGCGGCGCGGCCCTGCGCGTCGCTCTCACCGGCTACAAGGCCCGCGACGGCGAGGACGCGAACACGCGCCAGAAATACCGCGGTATGACAGGCTTCCTGGACGGCACGTCGCACAAGGGCAAAGCGACGTTCCAGGACATCGTCGCGGACTCGCCGACCGCCACGACCAGCAAGACGCAGGCTCTGTTGCTGGGCGGTCAGGCCGACATCATCCACGGCTTCACGGTGTACCCGTACTACGACCAGGGCCTGCTGATCGACCTCAACAAGTACTACGACAAGGACAAGTGGGAGGCGAACTTCGTCGGCTCGATCTTCAAGCCGCCGGCCGAACGCGTCCTCCTCCCGGCGTGGTCCAGCAACCCGACCGGCAAGGTCTCCTCACCGGACAGCCTGGACACCAGCTCAGTCGCGTACGACCGGCAACTGTTCGAAGACTTCGGCGTCGAGCCGCTGAACGCGCAGCCGACCATCGACGAGATCCTGGCCAAGGCTGCGAAGCTCACCGGTAAGAACCCGCGAACCGGCAAGCAGTGCTACGGCCTGTACTACGACCCGAGGGGCTCCTCGCACCTCATGCTGGTCTACTTCGCGCACGGCCTCGATCTGGGCAAGGCAGACCCCTCGGACCCCTCGAAGATCCACTTCGACACCGACGAGGTGAAGGCCGGGCTGCAGAAGATGATCGCCTCGGCGCACCTGTGCCCGCCCGGCTTCGAGATCGGCCAGGGCGCGGAGAACTGGGCCACGAAGGACAACACCGTCGCCATCAACATGGCCGTCAGCCCGGTCGCCATGGCCGCCGCGACCCTCAACGGCCAGGCCGAGCGGTACGCCGTCACCGAGGGCATCCGCGACAAGCGCGGCGCGACGCCGTTCGTCGGCGCCGGCGAATGGGCGATCTCGTCGAAGTGCAAGGACCCGGACGCCGCCTGGGAACTCGTCAAGTTCCTGTCCGGCCCGGACGGCCAGAAGTACGCCTACCAGAACTACGGCATCCTCCCGGCTTGGAAGAACGCCGACTGGGTCGATGCGAAGACCTCGCCCTATGCGGACGCGTTCATCAAGTGCGCGACCGCCGCTCGCAACGTGTACTTCCCCCAGTTCATGTTCCGCACCTTCCGCCCCTGGATGGCCGCGACCATCTCACAAGCGCTGGCCGGCAAGAAGGTCGACCTTTCCAAAGAGCTGGCCGACCAGCAGTCGAAGGCCGAGGCCTGGGCCAAGGAGCAGAAGGCCCCGCAGGGCTGACCCGCCCCACTCTCTTGAAGGAGCCGTACGTGTACGAAGACGACGCCGCACCCGGCGCAATCGTCCATCATGTCGAGGCAAGCACCGGCAGGTACGTCGGATCGCCCGCGCTCGCCGTCCTGCCGGACGGCCGCTACGTGGCGAGCCACGATCACTTCGGACCCGGCTGCCGTCGCGACCAGACATTCGTCTACCAGAGCACCGATCAAGGCGCCTCCTGGCACCGCGTCGCCGAACTCACCGGACAATGGTGGTCCAGCCTCTTCACCCACAACGGGGCGCTCTACCTGTTCGGAACCACGACGGAGTACGGGCACTGTGTGATCAGGCGCTCCACCGACGGCGGCACGACCTGGACAACTCCGGCCGGACCGGAGAACGGGTTGCTGCGCACCGGCCGCCACCACACCGCTCCCGGGCCTGTCCTGGTCGCGCAGGGCAGGATCTGGCGGGCGATGGAGGACGCGAAGGCGCCCGGCAACTGGGGTGAGATGTTCCGGGCATTCATGATGAGCGCACCGGTGGACGCAAACCTGCTGGACGCGAGTCAGTGGCAAGCGACGCCCCCGCTGGAGAGCGACCACACGTGGCTCGGCGGTGACTTCGGCGGCTGGCTCGAGGGCAACGCTGTACAGACACCCGACGGCGAGATCGTCAACGTGCTCCGGACCGACTCCTTCGCGGACGGCATCGAGAAGGCCGCCATCATGCACATCGGCAACGACGGCCTCACCTCGGCCTTCGACCCGGACCACGACGTGATCCCCTTCCCCGGCGGTTCGAAGAAGTTCACCATCCGGTACGACGCTCCGTCGGGACGGTACCTGTCACTCGTGAACGACGTGCCGGCGCCGCAGTCCGAAGGCATCGGCGTACGAGCCCGCAACACGCTGTCGCTCGTGTCGTCGACCGACCTCCGCCGGTGGACCCGGCACACAACCCTCCTGCACCACTCAGACGATCTGCACCACGGATTCCAGTACGTCGACTGGCTGACCGACGGCGACGATCTGCTGTACCTGTCGCGCACCGCCTACGGCACCGGCGACGCAGCCGCCCACAACCACCACGACGCCAACTACCTCACGTTCCACCGAGAATCGAACTTCCGCAAACACCTGACGGCCGGGAGCCAGGCGTGACCGGCGACGCGGCGGCCGCTCCTGCGGGTGGGCCAACTGGCGGGCAGGCAAACGATCCAGCGGGCGGACCGCCGGGTAGCCCGTCGGGCGCGTCCGTGGGTGGCCCGGTAGGCGGGCCGCTGGATCGTCCGGTTGGTGGGCCGCTGGACGGCTCGGGCACCTGGTCGCGGGGCGGGCGGCCGGTCGTCATCGCCGCCGTTCCGACGCTGTTCGCCGACGACGGCAGCGTCGACCTGAAGCGCAACGCACAGCTCTACCGACGGATCGTGGACTCGGGCGTCGACGCCCTGTTCGTCGGCGGCACCACGGGCGAGTTTCCGGCGCTGGACGACCGAGAGCGAGTCGACCTGGTCCGGGTCGCGCTCGATGTCGCCCCGGCGCATCAGGTGATCGCCCATGCCGGGGCCGCGAGCAGCCGCCAGGCGGTACGCCTCACCGAGCAGATCTGCTCCGCGGGCGCACAACGGCTCGCCGCAGTCACGCCGTACTTCCTGCCGGCCGACCACCAATCGCTCATCGACTACTACGCCCGAGTGTGCGACGCCGCCAATGGAGCCGGTGTGTACGCCTACATCTACCCCGACCTCACCAACACCACGGTCGACCCCCGCCAACTCGCCGAGCTCGCCGATCTCCCAGGCTTGATCGGCGCAAAGGTCAGCATCGGCGGCACCGCACCGATCACTGCGTACGCCGCCGCCGTACCACCCGGATTCGAGCTGCTCTCGGGATCCGACGCCGACCTGGCCGGCGTCGTCCGCTCCGGCGGCCGCGGGGTCGTGTCCGGCGTCTCGAGCGCCGTACCGGAACCGTTCCTGGCACTCGCCGCCGCGGTCGCCGACAGGGACTCGAATGCTGAACAAGAAGCGCAGGAGCGCGCCGACGAAGCCGTCGCAGCGATCGGCCCCAGCATCGCTCTTCTCAAACTGGCACTCCACCTCCGCAACCTGCCCACCGGCGCCAACCGGATGGCTCTCGACGCACCCGACAGCGAAGCTCGCAACCGGCTAGAACGCCTCATCGATCGATTCCAGCCACCAGCAGTTGCCTGATGCCCACGATCTACGAGGTCGCCGCGGAGGCGAAGGTGTCCGCCTCGATCGTCTCCCGGATCCTCAACGGCCGCCCGGTGCGGGTAACGGAGGAAACCCGCACCAGGGTGCTGGCGGTCGTAGAACAACTGCACTACGTGCCGAGCACCGTCGCTCGCACGCTGCGTACGCAGCGATCCGACACCTGGACGCTGCTCATTCCGAACCTCGCGGACCCGGTGCTCGCCGACATCGCCCGCGGCGTCACCGACGCCGCGCAGGCAAGCGGCCACCGGGTCCTCATCAGCACCAGCGGCAACGATCCACGACGCGAACGAGCCATCCTCGACACGACCGAGGTCGACCACGCAGCCGGCCTCGTCATCGTCCCCAGCACCACTCAGCTCGATCTCTCCACACTCACCATCCCGGTCGTCTCGGTGCTGCACCCCATACAGTCCGCCGTGGACCAGGTCCTCGACGACCCGGCCGGAACCGCCCAACGAGCAACTGCCAGCCTGCTGGCTGCCGGACACCGCCGCATCGCATGCCTACTGAGCGACGCGCCGAGCGCCACCAAGGATCCACCGGCGGCGGACAACGTCTCAGGACCATCGGGTGTCCCTCGCCCGCCGGCACCACCTTCCACCACCACCCAGCAGTACGCCGGGTACCTGCAAGCCTTCGTCGACGCCGGACTCGGACCACCTCCGGCATACCTGGTCCGACAAAGCCCACCGGAACCGTCCGCAGCCCGAGGGGCGACCCATGACCTCCTCGACGTCGAACCGGTCGACGCCATCCTGCTGGCGACTGTTCAGCACGCCATCGGCGCCGTGGAGGCGATGAGAGCGCGCGGCCAGGATCCGGCACGCGGTCCCACGCTCTTCGCCTGCGACTGGGCTCCCTGGGTGTCAACTCTCATGCCGTTCCTCAGCGTCGCCAAGCACCCCAGCTACCAACTCGGCCGGACCGCCGGCAGCTATCTCCTCGAGCGCGCCCTCGCTCCTGCCCAACCGGCCCGTTCCACCGTCCTCGAGTCAACACTGGAATTGTCCGGCCCGCTGACAGACGACTGATCGCGGCAGCGCCCCAACGCGCGCGGACGATTCACCTCAGTTTGAACCGTTGCGCATCCGCCGACGTATGAAGAAGGAGGTGGACGACAGGGGGTGGCGTGGAACCTATGCGACAGGCCAAGCGGCCGGCGACGAGGTTGGCCGGCCCGTATGGTCACCCATTGCACCCAGCCGCGGTCGCGATCCCGATCGGGTGCTGGACCGCCAGCCTGGTCTTCGACCTGGCCTCCCGTTTCGTCACAGACGGCGCATTCCTCGCCCGCGGATCACGCTGGCTGATCGCACTCGGCGTACTCGGCGCTCTGGCCGCCGCAACGCTCGGATTCCTGGACTACATCGCGACCCCGCCCCGGACACGAGCCTTTCGTACCGCGACGACGCACATGTCGCTGAACCTCGCCGTGACAACCTCGTACGCCGTCAACTACGCGCTCCGGCACGACGCCCGAGTCGGCTGGGGATTGATCGCACTGTCGATCATCAGCCTGGCCGTGCTCGGTGTTTCGGGGTACCTCGGCGGCAAGCTCGCCTACCGGTACGGCGTCCGCGTCGCCGACGAGGCCACGCAGCTCGAGGGGTACGAGGACGCACCAGCCATCACGAAGGAGGAGATCTGATGGCCATCGCCGCCCTGGTGACCTGGGTGGTCACCGCAGGACTCGGATTCAGCATGCTCTACCTGTGGATCTCCCAAGGCGGCGTCCAAGCCGCCCGGGGCGGCACAAGCCCGTCCAGCCGATTCGCACCCGGCTTGATCTTCAGCCACTTCGGCCTCGCCGGCACGGGCTTGATCCTGTGGATCGTCTACACCGTCGCCGACGCCGAGGCACTCACCTGGGTCGCGTTCGCCTTCCTGATCGCCATCGCCGTCCTGGGCGACCTGCTCTTCCTGCGCTGGCGCCGCGGCCAGGCATCCGGCACCGTCGAATCCACCCTGCCCAAGCCCGTCGTCTACATCCACGGCCTGTTCGCGGTCACCACCATCGTGCTGGTCCTCCTCACCGCCCTCGGCGGCGGCGAAAGCTGATGTCCGGCTCGTGATGATCGTTCACTGAGAGGTGAGGTCGTGGCCCAAGGTCTGAGCGACCGGGTGATGTTCGGCGAGTTGGTCGCGCCACCAGGGGGTTTCGACGAAGCCGCGTTTGAGGGAGAGGAGTTCGACCGAGGCGTTCCAGCCGATCACGCCGTCCATCCGGGCCAGGGTTTCGGTGGTGAAGTCGAAGAGGCCGCGGGTGGACTCGGCGATCACCTCGCAGAGCAGGGAGTTGCCGTCGAGGGTGGCGCCGAGGTAGCGGACCGAGCGGTGGCGGGTGAGGGTGGCGGCTACGTCGCTCAGTTTCGCCGGCTCCACCGTCACCCACATCAGCGTTTCAGCCTCCAGGCCGAGTGCCGGCGCGGGGACGATCGTGAAGACGGCCGCGCAGCCGTCGTTGATCATCCGCTCGAACCGCCGCCGTACGGTGCTCTCGTTCAGCTGCACCTGCTGCGCGAGCGTCTGGAAACCCAGCCGGCCGTCGTCGCGGAGAGATTCGAGGATCGCCCAGTCGACCTTGTCGAAATGGTCGGGCGAACACAGCGGTACCTCGGGCGGTTGCACGTCCTCGCCGTCGACGATCTGCTTGTACCAGTCGTGGGACACCTTGTAGACGTGCAGCAGGAGATCGCTGTACCACCGCTCGACGCCGTCGATCTGCTGCAACTCGAGCATGGTCCGCGGATAGCGCGTCGGCCCGGAGTTCACCACCAGCTCGATGCCGATGTCGTAGGTCCCCGTGATCATCGACGCCCATCTGACGTCCGGCCGCGAGACCAGCTCGGCCGCGACGTCCAGCTGGGTCCCCGGCCGGCAGCCGATCCGGGTGAAGAACGTCTCCACCGGGCCGGTACTGCCAAGGCTCGGCAGTACGGCGACCTTCAGCAGATTGTCCGCAATCAGCTGCTGCGTCCGGCGCGCCACCGTGGGTACCGACGTACCCACGGTCGCCGCGATCGAGGTCCAGCTGGCCCGGCCGTCGGCCTGCAGCTCGAGAATGATCTGCCGGTCGAGGTCGTCGAGAGCTCTCATGGAACGGGACAAACCTCCGTCAGGAACTCCCGGACCGTTGTGGTCCATGCTTCGGCCTCCTCGATCTGCGGCGAATGCCCGGACTTCTCGAACACCACCAGCCGGGAATCAGGAATCAGACTAGCGATCAGCTCGCTGCACGCGACCGGGGTGATCCAGTCGGTGCGGCCGACCGTGATCAACGTCGGCGCCGTCACCGCCGGCAGCACCGGCTTCAGATCGTAGTTCGGCATGTTCACCGAGAACGCGTAGTTGTGCGCTTCATACCGGTACGGCGTCGCCTCGACCTTCCGCTCCACCGCCTCCGGGTCGTACACGTAGTCGTACAGCGGCAGGATCTCCCGCCAGCAGTCCCGCAGATCGGCGTCGTCGCGGACCTTACCGGCGAAGATCCGGTCGAGCTTGTCCCGGTCGATCTCCACCCGGGCGTTCGCGAGCGCGTTGGCCAGCGCCAGCTCCTCGTTCGAGTTGTCGGGCGACGTGTCCCTCAGGACGAGGGCGCGGACCCGCTCGGGATAGCGGGTGGCGTACTCCATCGCCATGAATCCGCCGTACGAACCGCCCGCCATGATGATCTGTTCTGCCCCGGCCCACTCGCGCAGGGCGTCGATATCGACGGCCCACTGCTCGTGGCTGAACGTCCCGTTGCCCTCGCTCTGTCCCGAGCCGCGCGCATCGAAGACGATCACGCGGTAGGTGTCGGCCAGCCGGCCGAAGCTCGCCCGCGGTTCGGCCCGCGACCCGAGGCCGGGCGCGCCGTGGTGCGCGATCAGCACCGGCGCATCCTCCGGCCCGAGCACCTCGACCGCCAGCCGGTTGCCGTTGATCTCGATCATCTTGTGCTCCTTCGATCAGAGGGGAATGACACAGTCGTCGAGGCTTCGTGGGTACGACGTCAGCGCCTGAGAGCCCTCCGTCGTGACCAGCATCGAGTCCGAGATCCGGTAACCGGCGTGTCCGGGCACATAGATGCCCGGTTCGTTGGACACGATCATGCCCGGCTCCAGCACGGTCGAGTCCCCCGACTCCAGCCACGGTGGCTCGTGCATGCCCAGGCCGATACCGTGGCCCTGCCGATGTCGCAGATACTGTCCCAACCCTGCCTCGCGGACGACGGCAAGGCACGCCTCGTTCGCCTCTCGGCACTCGGCTCCGGGCTTGATCGCCTGGCCGCCGACGTCCTGGGCCAGCCGGATCGTCTCGTGGTACCGGCGCTGCTCGTCGGTGGGTTCGCCGAGTACGAACGTCCGCTCGCCCTCGACGAAGCGACCTCCGACCGCGCAGCCGAGCGAGAGCATGAACGTGTCGCCCGGCCGCAGGCGATAGCTGGACGGCAGGCCATGGGGGTACGACGAGTTGGCACCGGCGTACACGAGGCCTCCCGCGAGCGGCGAGACCACCACGACGTCCGAGTGCTCGGCGTACATGATCCCGGTGCCTGCCCGGGTCACGTGTGCGGCCAGCTCCGCCTCGCTGGGCAGCCGGCCGCCGCTGCGCACCGCGTCGGCGACCAGTTCCACTCCACGGGTGAGCATCACGTCGGTGATCAGCGCAGCCTCCTGATGCAGCGCGATCTCTTCGGGCTCCTTCACGAAGCGAGCGACCGCGACGAGGTCCGTCGGTAGCAGCTCGGCCGCCAACGCTGAAGCGGCCGCGCTCAGCCGTGTGTATGACATCGCGGTCGTATGCCCGGCACGACGTCGGCTCGGGCCGACCGTCCGCGCGAGGAATTCGAACGGTGGTGTCGTACCGGGGAACTCCGGGTAGGCGACCAGGTCGGCCGCTGCGTTCTGGGACTCGGCGTGCTCCCGCTCGAGTTCGGGGAGCAACAACAGACAGCGGCCGTCCACATCGAGCCACACCGCGACCGGCCGCTCGCACGGGTGGTGGAAGAAGCCGGTCAGGTAGGCGACGTCTTCCGGGTCGTCCGTGAGCACGGCGTCGAAGCCGGTCTCGGAGATCCGGGTTCGGATCCGGTCTTGGAGGGTGAGGTAGAAGGAGCGGTCGAGCCGCTGCGAGAACGTCATCCGTTCCTCCGTGGGTTGCGGGCGTCGTTGTACGCCGTCGACAGCAACGTCGAGGCGAGGACCAGCAGGAAGATCGCGAGCGACGGGAACAACGGCAACCACCACGCGGTCGACATCGCCCCGGCCTGCTGTGCCTCGTACAGGATCCGGCCCCACGACCACGTGTTCGGATCGCCGAGGCCGAGGAAGGCGAGACCCGCGGCCGACAGGACCGCACGAGAGGAGGTCAGTACCACCGACACGAGGATCAGCGGCACCACGGCCGGGATGAGGTGCCGGCGGATGATCCAGAACGGCGAGCTGGTCATCAAACGGGCCGCGTCGACGTACGGCAGCCGCACGATCGCCAGTGCCTGAGAGCGGACGACGCGGGTCACCTCCGGCCACGAGAACGCCGCGATCACCAGGATGATCGTGAGCGTGCTCGGCCCGGCGAGCGCCGCGACGAGGATCATCAGGGGCAGCACCGGCAGCGACAGGGTCAGGTCGACGACCACGCTGATCACGGTGTCGAGGGTGCGGAAGTAGGCGCCGAGTACGGCGAGCAACGTGCCGAAGACGATCGCGATCAGCGAGGCCGAGGCGGCGACCAGCAGGCTTTGCCGAGCGCCCCAGACGACCTCCGCGAGCACGTCGAGCCCGAGGCTGTCGGTGCCGAACCAGTGCGCGCCGGAGGGTGGTGCGAGCACCGCGTCACCGTACCCGGACGGACGACCGGCCAGCAGGGGCGCGGCGACTGCCGTCAGGACGAGCAGTACAAGGACGACCAGCGCCGCCAGGCCGAGTGGCTCGCGACGGAACCGCCGCCAGGTCTGCCGGCCCGCCCGCGGTGCAGGTTCCACAGTCGCCACCTCAGCGGTTGCTGTCATGAGCTGCCTGCTTTCACGCGTGGGTCGAGGACGCCGTACACGATGTCGGTGATCATGTTGACCACCACGACCACGGCAGCCAGCAGCAGGAACGCCCCCTGGAGCAGCGGGAAGTCCAGGCGGACGACCGCGTCGTAGATACCGCGCCCGATTCCGGGGTAGGCGTAGACGGTCTCGATCAGGATCACCCCACCGACCAGATAGAGGCAGATCTGCAGGCCGATCAACGTTGTGGTCGGCAACAATGCGTTGCGGAGCGCGTGCTTCCACAGCACCCGCCGGTACGGCAGCCCGTTCGCGCGGGCGAGGACCACGTAGTCCTCACCGAGTGCTTCGATCAACGTGGAGCGCACGGTCAGCACATATGCTCCGAGCTGTACGAGCACCAGCGATACCGCGGGCAGGGCCAGGTGGGTGAGCACCGACAAGTACCACCCACCGCCGTACGTTCCGTCGGTGTAGGCGCCACCGATCGGGAACCAGCCGAGCCGCAGGCCGAAGACGTAGAGCAACAGGATGCCGACACTGGGGACGAACAAGGACTGGCCGGTCACCGCGACGACCTGCACGATGCGGTCCACGGCGCCGCCGGCCCGCGATGCGGCCACGACGCCCAGCGGAATGCCGAGCATGATTGTCAGCAGCAACGAAACCCCGACCAGCAGTACGGTCCAGGGCAGCATCTCCAGCAGCGAGTCCGTCACGCTGATGTTCTGGCTGAAGGAGATCCCGAGGTTGCCTTCCAGCAGCCGGCCAAGGTACTTCACGTACTGCACCGGCAGCGACTGGTCGAGCCCGTACTGGCTGAGCAGTCGCGCGCGGATCTCGGGCGTCATGTTCGTGCTCGCGATCGCCAGCGCGGGGTCGCCCGGGAGCAGCCGGAGCATCAGGAACGTGACCGTCACCGCGAACCACAGGGTGAGCACACCGCGGCCCACCCTGCGGAGCACGAACGAGAACAGAGACATCCGGACCTACTTCGACCCGGACTTGGTGGCCGACGCGAGCGAGATCGGGTTGACGATGGACAGCAGCTCGCTCGGCTTGACCGCGAAACCGCTCCACTCGCTGCGGTGTGCGACGTAGAGGTTCTGGGTGTACATGACGTTGTCGTACACGTTGTCGTGAACCAGCTTCGCCGCCTGCTGCAGGATCGGCACCTGTTCCTTCTGGTCGAACGTGACCCGGGCCTTATCGATCAGCGCGTTCAGCTGCGGGTCGTCGACGTACGAGTAGTTGATCGCGCCCTTCGGCAGGTAGGTCAGCGCCATGTTCGTGGCCGGGTCGTCCATGATCGCGAAGTTGCCGGCGTAGATGTCGAAGTCGCCCGCGTTCGTCTTGGCCAGGTAGGTGTTGCGCTCCAGGCCCTGCAGCTGGATCGTCACGCCTGCTTTCGCGGCACCGTCCTTGACAAGGTTCGCCCATTGGGTGGTGACCGGGTCCTGCAGTGAGTAGATCAGCCGGAACGTGAGCGGGAACTTCCCGCTGCCGTCCGCGGCGTATCCGGCCTGTTCCAGCAGCTTCCGCGCCGCGTCTGGGTTGTAGACGTATTCCGTCAGCGAATCGTCGTAGAACGTCTTCAGTACCGGCATGATCGGGCTCGACCCGGTCGACACGGCCTGGTCCTGCAGCACGACCTTCCGGATCGCGTTGTAGTCGACCGTCTGCGCGAGCGCCTGCCGGACTTCCTTCTTCGCCAGCGCCGGCTTGGTCATGTTGTAGGTCAGGTGGGCGTACCCGAGGCCGGCCACTTCCTCGACCGTGATCCCCGCCGTACTCTTCAGGTTCTTCACCTGCGCCGGTGGCAGCGTGTTCGCGATCGCGTCCACATCGCCGTTCTTGAGGCTCAGGATCTCGGCGTTCACGTCCGGGTAGACGCGGTAGATCACCTTGGCCGCCTTCGGCTTGCCGCCCGCGACCAGCGGATAGTTGTCGACCCGCTCCATCGTGTAGCTCTGTCCGCGCTGGACGGTCTTCAGCACGTACGGTCCCGCGCTCACCCAGCCGCCGTTCTTGCCGTCGTTGGCGAACTTGGCGACCGAACCGGCCGGCTCGAAGACGTGCTGCGGTACGACGTTCCCCCAGAACCCGATCTCCGGGATCAGCGACGCGTCCGGCTTGGACAGCTTGATCTCGACCCGGGTGTCGGACACCGCCTTCGCTGAGGCGAAGTTCGTCAGCTGGCCGTACAGCGTTCCGGCGGGCGCGTCCTTCTTCACCGCGTTCAACGTGTACGCCACGTCCTTCGCGGTCAACGGCTTCCCGTCGGACCACGTCATTCCGGGCTTGAGCTCGAAGAAGCCGGTCGTGTCGTCGACGTACCCCCACTTCTCCGCCAGCTCCGGCGCCTTCTGACCGTCCGGGCCGATCGACAGCAGATGCGGGTACATCAGGTTGGTGATCCAGTAGTCGCTGCGGCTGTTGCCGACCAGCGGGTTGAAGTTCACCACGTCGGTGGTGGTCGCGATCGTCAGCGTGGGATCGGCGACCTCCTGGCCGGCCGCGCCTTCGGTGCCGGGAGCCTTCGGGGCACACGCGGCCAGTACGGCAGTTGCCGCGAGTACTCCGAGTACTGTGACCACCCGCAACCGAGGTGTCATACCCAGACCTCCTTCAGAACTCGTAGCGTGTTGCCCCCGACAACCTTCCGGATTTCGTCGTCGCTGTAGTCGTGCTGCACCAGCCAGCCGATGATGTTGAAGAACCCTTCGGCCGGGTTCTCCAGGCCGTCGACGTACGCGACCTTCTCGAACTCGACCCCGCCGTGCGCCTGTCCGAGCGACAGGTTCGACGCGAACGCGTCGTGCAGGCCGACGTGGTCGCCGAACAGCGTGTCCGGCCCGAAGCTGACGTGATCGATGCCCACCAGGTCGACGCAGAAGGTGAAGTGATCCATCACCGACTCCAACGAGTGCAGCGGATGCTCCGGCGACAACGTCGTGTGCGGAGCCGCCTCGATGCCGATCACGCCGCCGCGCTCCGCGCAGGCCTTGATCGTCTCGTCGTCCTTCATCCGGTTCGTCGGCCAGACGGTCCGGGAGCCGGCGTGCGTGATGAACACCGGCAGCGTGGACTTCTTGATCACGTCCAGCCCGGTGCGGTCGCCCGAGTGCGAGATGTCGATCGCGATGCCGAGCTTGTTCATCCGCTCGACAGCGCGGTCGCCGAGGTACGTCAGGCCACCGTCGCCACGTTCCTTCAGGCCCCCGCCGAGCAGGTTCGCCTCGGAGTACGCGATGCCCATCTGCCGTACGCCGAACCCGTACAGCACGTCCAGCCGGTCGATCTCGTTCTCGATCGGCGTCGCGGCCTCGAGTGCGAAGATGTGCGCGATCCGCCCGGTCTCGGCGGCGTACTCGATGTCCTTGATCGACTCGGCCTTGATCACGAAGTCCTGGTGCGCGAGGTCGGCCATCCGTACGCCGAGGTCGAACAGCACGTCCTGGTACTTCCAGCCCGCGTCGGAGCTGATGCAGCAGGTACCGTCCATGCCGTTGTCGAACACGGCGGTCAGGCCCGAACGCGACAACCCTTCGTAGCCGGTTGGTTCGCGGCCGTTCCGGATGTGCTCGCGCAGGTCGGACATGTCATCGGGGAACACCTGCACGTGTTCGTGCAGCGAGATGACCGTTTCCTCGGCGAGCAGCCGGCGGGCGCGCTCTCCCTGCTCGGTGGAAAGGTCGAGGCCCTGGTACGCCGGCACCCGGCCGAGCTGCCGGGCGTAGTTGAACTCGCGGTAGTCCTTGCCCGCCTCTAGGTAGTCGTAGGCGGTGTAGCCGGTGTAGCGGGAAGCGGGCTCCAGCACGCTGGGCCTCCTTGTCTTGACGTCTCCGGTGGAATGCCTCAGAGTTTCATCACTATTCGGCGTACATGTCAACGCTTGCATGAAAATTCGGCACCTCGGCAACTTCTGTGAAACTTCCCGGCAACACGGTGGTGTGAGGATGGACTCTGTGAACCCACGTCCCGACGCTCTGTGCGTGCGCGGCCTGTCCGTCTCGTTCCGGATCGGCGGCGCGCAGGTGGACGCCGTACGGCAGGTCGACCTCGACGTGCCGCGCGGCAGTCTGGTCGCCCTGCTCGGCGAGTCCGGTTCGGGGAAGTCGGTCACGGCGCGGGCCGTGATGGGCCTCAGCGGCGACGCGGCGACCGTCGTCGCCGACGAGATCAGCGTGGCCGGCACGGACCTGCTGACGGTCGACCCTCAGGAGCTGCGCGGGCGGAGGATGAGTCTGGTGCTGCAGGACGCACTCTCGGCGCTCAACCCCGTGCTGACGATCGGCGACCAGGTCGGCGAGCTCTTCCGCGTTCACCAAGGAGCGTCGAAACAGGCCGCGCGACAGCGCGCCGCCGAACTACTCGGCCTGGTCGGGATCCCGGCACCGGACCGGCGACTCGCCGACTACCCACACCAGTTCTCCGGGGGTATGCGGCAGCGCATCCTGATCGCGATGGCGATCGCACTCGAACCCGACCTGCTGATCGCGGACGAGCCGACGACAGCGCTCGACGTCACCGTCCAGGCGCAGATCCTGGACCTGCTCGCCGACCTGCGCTCCCAACTGGACATGGGCGTCCTGCTGATCACGCACGACCTCGCCGTGGTCAGCGAGGTCGCGGATCACCTCGCCGTCATGTACGCCGGCCGCGTGGTCGAGACCGGCGACGCCGACACCGTGCTCGCGCATCCGGCGCATCCGTACACCGAGGCGCTGCTGCGATCGGTACCCCGGCTGGAGCAGTACGGCGGTGATCTGTTCACCATTCCGGGCTCACCACCGAACCCGGCCCGGGTGCCGTCCGGGTGTGCGTTCCACCCGCGCTGCCACCGCGCCGTCGGCCAGTGCTCGACGGTGCGCCCGGAACTCGAGTCCGTCGGCGGCCGGAGCGTCGCCTGTCACCAGTCGGAGGTGCTGCTCGGTGAGCAAGTCTGAGATCGTCCTGCAGGCGGACAACCTGGTCCGCACCTATACGGTCGGTTCGGCGTTGCACCGCGGTCAGGTGTCCGCGGTCGACGACGTCAGCCTGACTCTGCAGCGCGGCGAAGTCCTCGGAATCGTCGGCGAATCGGGCTGCGGGAAGTCGACGCTGGCCCGGATGCTCGTCGGGCTCGAGCGCCCTGACGGCGGCAAGCTGTCGTACCGCGGACAGGACGTCACAGCCGGCGGCCGGCGCGAACGCAAGCTGCTGCGGGACGGCGTACAGATGATCTTCCAGGACCCCTACGCGTCGCTCGATCCGCGGATGACGGTGGTCGACATCGTGGCCGAACCGCTGGCCGCCAACGGGACCGGCACCCGTGCGTCCCGCCGCGACAAGGTCGCCTCGCTGCTGGACGTCGTGGGGCTCGCTCCCGATCTGATGGCCCGCTACCCGCACCAGTTCTCCGGCGGCCAACGGCAGCGGATCGGTATCGCTCGCGCGCTCGCCCTCGACCCGTCGGTCCTGATCGCGGACGAGCCGGTGTCCGCACTCGACGTCTCGGTCCAGGCACAGGTCATCAATCTGTTGGCAGACCTGCGCAAACGCCTCGACGTCGCGATCGTCTTCATCGCCCACGACCTCTCGGTGGTACGGCACCTGGCCGACCGGGTCGCCGTGATGTACCTCGGCCGGATCGCCGAGCTCGGCCCAACCGCCGCGATCTACGACTCCCCCACCAACCCGTACACCCAGGCGCTGCTCTCCGCCGTACCGTCGCCCGACCGCACCGCCCGCGGGACCCTGACCCGCCGACGTAAGCTCTCCGGCGAGCCCCCATCACCCCTCGATCCGCCGCCCGGCTGCCGGTTCAACCCCCGTTGCTGGCTGGCCGAGGACCGCTGCCGCACCGATACCCCAGCGCTACGCCTGCTCTCGGACCGCCTGACCGCCTGCCACTTCGCCGAGCGGACCTAGGACGTCCGCGCGAGGCCCGAACGGAAGGCGAGGATCACCAGCTGCACGCGGTCGCGGGCGTCGAGCTTGGTGAGCAGGTGGGCGATGTGGGTTTTGACGGTGCCGATCTCGATGTGCAAGGCCGCGGCGATTTCCGCGTTGGACGAGCCCTCCGAGACCTGCAGCAGGACCTCACGTTCGCGGTCGGTGATGGCGGCCAGGCGTACGCCGGTCCGCGGTGTGGGCTCGGCACGCTGCGCGAACTCGTCGATCAGTCGCCGGGTGATCGACGGTCCGAGCAGCGCCTCACCGGCCGCGATCACCCGGATCCCGGCCAGCAACTCAGGCAGCGGGGTGTCCTTCAGCAGGAACCCGCTCGCGCCACTTCGCAAAGCGGTGTATACGTATTCATCCAAGTCGAAGGTCGTCAGGATCAGCACCCGAGCGGACGAAGCTCGCGTGATCACCTCGGTAGCCTGCAGGCCATCCATGCCCGGCATCCGGATGTCCATCAGGACCACGTCGGGTTTCGTCAGCACCACTTGTTCGATCGCAGCCGATCCGTTGCCGGCCTCACCGACCACGGTCAGGTCCGGCGCTGTCTCGACGATCCCCTTCAGGCCCGCACGCACCAACGGTTGGTCCTCGGCGATCAGTACCCGAATGGTCACCGCGACTCCGACGCCAGCGGGAGGCGGGCGAGCACCCGGAATCCCTTGTCCGGCAGCGGTCCCGCCTGCAGTGTCCCGCCGTACAGCGCGACCCTTTCCCGCAACCCGGCCAGACCGTGGCCTGTGCGTGGTAGGTCGGCGCAACCGGCGCCGTGGTCGACCACCTCGACCGCCAGCTCGCCCGCGCGGCAGATGATCGTCGCCGAGGCGAACGGGACCGAGGCGTGCTTCACCACATTGGTCAACGCCTCCTGCACAATCCGGTACGCCGAGAGCTGGACGCCGGCCGGAAGCTCATCAGGGATACCGCTGACGTTCAGGTCGACGCGCACGCCCGCCTTCCCGGTCTGCGCGACCAGTTCCTCGAGCTGCGCGAGACCAGGCGCCGGGGCAAGCGCGGCCTGCTCGTCGGAACGAAGTACTCCGAGGAGACTCCGAAGCTCGGCCAGCGTTCGCCGTCCCGTCTGCTCGATCGTCGCCAGCGACTCACGTGCTACGTCCGGCTGAGTGTCGATCACCGCGTGGCCGTAGCTCGCCTGCACCGTGATCACCCCCATGCTGTGGGCAACGATGTCGTGCAGCTCGCGTGCGATCCGCATCCGCTCCTGCTGCACCACGAGCTCCTCCGACTGCCGCCGGTACTGCGCCGCGAAGCTCCCCACGATCCAGGATGCCGCCACGACGAGCCCGAACGGCACCAGCGCACCGCGATGCCGGAAGTCGGGCAGCGCCGTCGCGAGAACACCGATCTCGACGGCCGCCGCCGCGAGCAATGATCGCCGCCAGTCCGCCAATCTGAAGACCGCCAGGCAGGCCACCGGCATGGCCACGAATCCGAGCGACGGCGCCACCGGCGACAACAGCAACGCCACCAGACAGCAGATCACCGACCAGACCGGCCGCAACCGCACCAGTGCGAGCCCCGCAGCGACCGCGACGGTTCCTGCCAAGGACACGGCTGTCGGGTCTTTGTGGGTGAGCAGCGCCCAGGCCAGGAAGCCGTACAGACCGGCGCCGGCCGACTCCGCGACGAGAAGCTGAAGCCGAGTCAGCTGAACACCCATGGCAATGACGGTAAGTCGCCACGACCGAGCGGTCATCATCCTCCAGACAGATATCTCCAGACGGAAGTAGCAGGCGAAGGATCTGCCCAGGGCCAGATGCCCGGACCGCCCGACGGGCCGGACGCTGAAGCCATGATCGAACTGACCAACCTCAAGAAACGCTACCGATCCGTGCAGGCGGTCGACGACCTCACGGTGACCGTGCGGCCAGGCCGCGTAACCGCCTTCCTCGGCCCCAACGGCGCCGGCAAGTCCACAACGTTCAGGCTGCTGCTGGGTCTCGATCGGGCCGACTCCGGTACGGCGCTCATCAACGGCTCGACGTACGCCGAGACCCGCGACCCGTCGCGCGAGGTCGGCGCCCTGCTCGACGCCAACGGCGTACACGGCGGCCGCTCGGCGTACCACCACCTGCTCTGCGTCGCCCAGGGCGGCCGCATCCCGCGCAGCCGTATCGCCGAAGTACTCGATCGAACCGGCCTCACCGATGTCGCCCGGCGGCGGGTCGGCGGGTTCTCGCTCGGCATGCGACAGCGCCTCGGCATCGCGGCCGCGCTCCTCGGCGATCCCGCCGTACTGCTCCTCGACGAACCCATGAACGGGCTCGACCCGGAAGGCATCCGCTGGATCCGCGGCCTGCTGCGCGGACTGGCCGACGAGGGCCGGACCGTGTTCGTGTCCAGCCACCTGATGGGCGAGATGGCGCTCGTCGCCGACCAGCTCGTCGTCATCGGCCGCGGCCGGCTGATCGCCGACAGCCCGCTCGCCGACCTCACCCGCGACGGCCGCTCCCTCGAAGACGCCTACCTCGACCTCGCCGACGCAGAATTCCGGAGCCACTGATGATCAACGTCCTCGCCTCCGAATGGACCAAACTCCGCTCGGTCCGATCCACCCCGTTGAGCCTGCTCGCCGCAGCCGCGGTCTCCATCGCGGGCGCCTACGTGTCGTCGACCGGCCGGGCAGCCGACTACGCGAAGCTCTCCGCCGCCGACAAACTCTCCTTCGACCCGGTCAACCTCAGCTTCGACGGTCTCGCCTTCGCGCAGCTCGCCTTCGGAGTCCTCGGGGTGCTCGCGATCAGCTCCGAATACAGCACAGGCCAGATCCGTACGACGTTCACCGTCGTCCCCCGCCGACCGGTCGTCCTCGCCGCCAAAGCCGCGGTCACCACCGCGATCGCGATCCTCGTCGGCGGCGTCCTGGCACTGACCTGCTTCTTCGTGGCACAGGCCGGCCTCCACAGCGCCCACCTCGGCGTCTCCCTCAACTCGCCAGGAGCACTCCGAGCCGTTCTCGGCGCCGGCTTCTACCTCCTCACGCTCACCTTGCTCGGCCTCGGCCTCGGCGCCCTGATCCGCCACACCGCCGGCGCGATCAGTACCCTCTTCGCCCTCGTCTTCATCCTCCCCGTCGTCGCGGCCAACCTCTCCAGCTGGACCACCTGGCCCACCAAATGGAACCTCTGGTCAGCCGGCAACGCCCTCATCACCACTCAACCCACGGCCGTCAACGCGCCGACGCCCGCCCAAGGTCTGCTGATCTGTACGGCGTACGCACTCGTCCCCCTCGTCCTGGCCTTCGCCTTCACTCTGCGCCGCGACGCCTGAGCGATACAGAGGCCAGCTCCACGGATCCATCAGTCGACCGATCCGTCGACCGCGAAGATCTTGCCGGTCGCGGCATCACGTACGTGAACCACACCTTCACGTCACACCTGGCCCTCTCGGCCTCCCTCCAGCCGTACGCCGGCCTGACCGGCCACCCCTGGTGCGAATACCCGACCGCCCCGAGCCCGCTGGCCCGAGCGATCGCGCCAAGTCCCCTGACCCTCGACGGCAACGGCCAACTCCGCGCTCCTGACCAGCCCGGCCTCGGCGTCACCCCCGACCTCGCGGCGATCCGCCCGTACCTGCGCGACGTCGAGATCCGGATCGACGGCGACTGGATCTTCGCCAGCAGCACCTCCTGAGGGGAGCCTGCCCGGCGCGGTCTCCCTGCCGACCGGCCAGCGGCTTCGCGAGACAACCTCGGAACTCGTCGAGCTGCTGGCCGACGATACCGCTCGGTCGCAACACCCCGAACGGCACCCTGGCCGCGTCCGGCGGACAGACCCTCGTCCGCCTAGAGCGCCTCCGCGCGCCATCGTCGAAGCGGTGGTCCCCGCCCTGATCGCGCTCGCTCCACTGCTGGTCGGCATACCTCTCTTCCTCGCGGAGCTCTCCCGCCGACGTACTACTCTGTACGGACTGTGAACGGGGACAGGAAGCACATGACGACGTCGATGGGTCGTACGCCGGGTGCCGTCCAGCAGCTCCGGCTCCGGGCCGTCCACGGTCTCCGCTCACTGGTCGCGGATGTATAAGGCCGCGCGTACGACCCGCCGAGTGGCGGTCGTAGTGGCTCTGATGCTGGCGGCCTTCACCTTCAACACAGCGGAGAACCTGCCGGTCGGCCTTCTCGAACTCATGTCCGGAAGCCTCCAGGTATCGCTGTCAGTCGTCGGCCTCCTGGTCACCGGGTACGGCGCGACAGTGGCCGTCGTCTCGGTGCCACTCGCCCGCCTTGGTCTGTCCGTGCCCCGGCGCCACCTACTTACCGGTGTTCTCGCCGCACTCATCCTGTCGAGTGTTGCGGCAGCCGTCGCAACGTCGTACTGGCTCTTGCTGGCGGCCCGGCTGGTGACCGCGCTCGCCCAGGCATTGTTCTGGGCCGTGATGGGTCCGGTCGCGGTCGGGCTCTTCGCGCCGGAGGTTCGCGGACGGGTCATCGGGGCGTTGTCCGTCGCCGGCTCGATGGCACTGGTACTCGGCGTACCGGGTGGGACCTGGTTGGGACGCCACACCAACTGGCGGCTGCCCATCGGAACGCTCGCCGTGCTGGGCCTCGTCTCGTTGCTCATCATCGCCGTACTCCTGCCGACATCGCGCCCGGACCAACAGCCTGCGGCGTACGGAACCACCCCCGACCGCCGACGCTTCAGAATCGTCCTCGTCGCGGGCACCTTGTCAGCCACCGGTGCGTTCGCGGGCTTCGCCTACATCGTGAGGTTCCTCAGCGCTGTCAGCGGATTCAGCCCAAGTACTGTCAATACCCTGCTCGTCTTCGTCGGACTCGCATGCATGGCCGGGGTGACCCTCACCGGGGCCGTCCTCGACCGCTTCCCACGCGCCGCGCTGACCACCGCCGTGGCGACTCAGGCGCTCGGAATGCTCGGCCTGTACGCGGCAGGCTCCAGTCCGGCCGCAGCCGTCCTGTTCCTGATGTTGATGGGCGCGGCTCTCGGCCCGGTCTTCATGGCCACCCAGAACGAGATGCTGTACTGTGCCCCAGGCCGTACGGACATCGCACTCGCCGCGAACTCCGGCGCCTACAACGCCGGCATCGCCGCCGGCGCCGCCCTCGGCGGCCTGCTCCTCCCCCTCGCCGGCGTCCGCCACGCCTTCCTCGCCGGAGGCCTGATAACCGCCGCCGCCAGTGCCGTCCTCGTCAGCAACCGCCGACTACCAAGTGGCCGGCTCAGCGCCTGCCTGTTGTAGAAGTTGTTGCTGTCGGCCCCCTTCTGCTCAGCAGCGAACGGGGCATCGCACTGGCAAGTCGTTGGCCGACAGACGCCGTGGAGTACGTCGCGCTCGGGTCGACGGCAACAGCGCGCATGTCGATCGGATCTGCTCATCCAGGGAGACGCTTGAGGAGGCTCTGCATTGCCGTCATCTCTGCGGACTGAGTGGTCTGGCTCGTTGCGAATGCCTTCACCCGGGCATCTTTGCCGGTCGACCGCTCGATCTTGGCCATCGCGATCGCGCCCTGGTGATGCTTGATCATCAGCTGGATCCACAGCCGGTCGAACTTGGCACCCTCGGCGTTGCCGAGCTTGGACCAGTCGTCCTCGGTCATCATGCCGGGAATCTCGTCGGCATGGTCTTCACCATGGCTCGGGCTCGGCACGGCCACGCCCCAGCCGACGAGCCACGCCGTCAACTGCTTGAGTTCTCGTTCGTTCGCAGCCTTCACCTGGGCGGCGATCGTCTTCACGGCAGGATTCGTCGCCTGGAAGTCCGCCGTACTGACCATCCGCACGGCGAGCTGATGATGCAGGACCATCTGGGTGGCAAACGTCACGTCGACGTCATTGTGGACGCCCGCCGACACAGCAGGAGACCGACCGGCGTGAACCGCCCTGCGGGCAACGGTGCCTTCACACCCAACCAGCCCCACGGCCAAACTCACAGCCCCGAAGACAGCCGCAGTTCGACTCAGGTGCGCCATGTCCATCCCTCATAACTGTGCCAGTCGCCGAGTCACAGTATCGGTGGTTCAGAACTCCCGATACCCCAGGCGTTGCCGGTCGCCGCCGAGCTTTCCTGGCAGCCCGAACTGTAGGACGACCGGGTCGATGGTGAGATCCGGCGAGTACTTTCGGCCTGTTCGGGAACCAGCCGCGCGACGTACCCGGTGATCGCAGCCGCCAGCCGGCCCTCTACTCGAACGCTGGTCTCGCTCGAGGGCTTCAGTAAAGTCTCGAGAGACAGACCGCAGGCCGACAGCTCATGATCGGCTCGTTCAGATGGCGTCGAGTATGTGCCGACGAGATGTCAGTAGCTCGTACCCGACGGCTTCCTGTGGGATGCGGTGGCCGCTGGTCAGCACCTCGCAGGCGCGGTCGGCGAGGGGGCCTAGCCATCCGGCGACCTCGACGGCGAGGCTCGCCGGGATCCGCGTCGACGGCCGGCGGTACGGCGCTGCGAAGAGTAGCTCGTACAACGGCAAGGCCGGGACGACCGCGGGGAGCCCGGCACGCTGCGCACTGATCTGTGCGGCGGCCGGAATCTGCAATCCTTGCAGATCAATGTCACCGAAGTACACGATGCGCTCCGGAGCTGGCTCAAGGAGCGGAACGGACAAGACAGCTGAGGGAAACTGATTTCCGGTCCCGTAACCGATGTGTCTGCCCGGCCCGCCACCCTCACGAGTGACTCTGAGCAGTGACACGTACGTGTGGTGGTTCTCCGCGATCAGCAACGCCGTGCCGCGCGGATCGGCCGGACCCGGCACCCACTGCGACACAAACGGAATCGGTACCGCTTGGCACCGCAGCAGGGCCAGCGACAACGCGCCCGACGTGAACAAGCGAGTCGAGACGAGGCTGTCGAGCCGCTTCTCGTCGCCGAACAGTTCCAGTGATCGTTCCCGCACCGGCACGCTGGGCCGCCGTTCGCCGCCGTCTCGCAAGAACGCCGCCACGATCTCAAGTACGGCGAGCTGGCCATCACGCGTCGCGATCAACCCGGCGGTCTCCAGCGCCGGCGGCCACACCCGCACACGCGGCTGCTCACGCGGGCGGGACGGACGCGGAGGCCGCCGTACCCAGGCAGGCAACGGCGGCGAATCCCGCCGGTCGTAGTGCGTCGGCGATTTCGGAAGCGTCACCAGACCCTCAGCCACCAGCTCGTCGAGCGCGCTCCCGAGGTCGGACCGTGCCATCGGCGCTGTCGCGAGGCTGCGGTCGAAAGCCACCGCGGCGGTGTATAACACGTCGATCGCGATCTGCTGGGCCGGCGCCGCGGCAACCTGTTCGGCAAGGTGCCGCGCCAGCGCACTCATCGTCACGGCGCGCCCTCCTCCTCCCGATTCAGTCGCGCACTCGTGATGCCGTCGTCGAGTACGACGTACCGCCGGGTTCGCAATACTCCTGGCGCATTCCGCAACCGCAGGACGTTCGGGAATTGCCCGACCGCACCAAGATCCTCGACGCCGGTCGTGTACACGAGCTGTACGCCGTGCGCCGCCGCCACGTCCCGCTGCAACCGCAGCAGTGCCACGTGGCTCGCCGTACCCAACGGGTTGTCGAGCACCAACGTACCGCCGAGCGCGCCCTTGCCCCGACCGCGATTGACCGCCCGCAATCGAGCCAACGTGCAGTAGAGCGCCACGCATACGGTGAGTTTCTCGCCGCCGGAGAACTTCCCGAGCTGAGTCACCTCGACCGGCTCCACGGCGAGATCGCTGTTCGGCTTCAGCACCTTGACCGCGAACCCGCGCGGCGCGACTGCCTCATGCACACAGCGTTTGAGCAGCGTCAGCCCCTCCGGTTTCGAGTTCTCGGCCACGATACGGTCGACGACGTTGTCGATCCGCGCATGAAGCTCCTCTTCACTGCTGAGACGGTTGAACCTGATCCGCAGGAAGTGTTCGTTGCCCCAGCCACCCAACGTTCCGGGAAGCTTCGAATGTCGCTGCGCCGCGTCCAGCGTCGACAACACGTCGCGAACCATCGCCGCGACCTCGACGACCACCAGGCGCTGATCCCGCCCGATGTCGTCGAGTTGCCCCTGGATCGTCGTACGGCGCAACCGCAACTCGGCCGAGCGCGCTGCCGCGAGCGCGGCGAGTACGTCGGACTCGTCGGCTGTGAACCGGTCCCGGAACGCATCGGGGATCTTCGCGAACCGGGCCTCCGAGGCCAGGCGGCGTACTCCGCCAACCGCGCTGTCCACCGCACGGGCCGTTACGGTTGCCTGTTCGACGGCCGTCTTCAACTCGTTCAGCCGTTGCTCCAGCTGGGCTTCCGCATCGTCGTCCGTGTACGCCGGCACGTCGTCGGGTACGACGGCCGGCAGAGCAGCGTCACGCAGCCGGTTCGCTTGCTGCTCGAACACCTGAGCCGCAGTGCTCGCTTCAGCCGCAGCTGTGCCTGCCTCTTCAGCATCCCCGCGGAGGGCGGTGACCTGGCCGCTCACCTCAGTGGCCCGGCCAGCCTCGGCGTTGCCCAGCCGCCGCGCATCGTCCTCGGTCGCCGGTTCGACCTCCAGCTGCGCATGACGCGGCCGGTCCTTCGGCGTCCGTTGCTTGAGTTCGTCGGTGGCTTGCCGCAGTTCGTTCTCGGTGGTGCTCAGTCGCCGTTGTGCGACGTCGGCCGCCTCTCTCGACCGTGAACGGGCGTGGTCACGCCGTTCGGCATCCTGTCCGTCAGCCGTCTCGAGCAGTTCCGCGGCCCGGGCCTGGACCGCGGCCTCGTAGGCACTCAGCGCACGCTTCGCCCGTCCCACACGATCCGTCAGACCATTGAGTCGTTCAGCAAGCACCGACTGTGACGCGACGGCGTGCCATCGCGCATCGAGATCCTTGAACCGGTCCCGCAGCACCGACAGCAGTTCGCGAGAGTCCACGGCCTGACGGCCGGCGTCGAGCAGGACGATCTCCCTGGCGCTGCTGAGATATCGCTGCCGGTTGGCCTTGTGCCCGGACGCCCGGTCGCGCGCTCCTTGCGCGGTCGCCCGCAATTCGCGTGCACGGCCCGAAGCTTCGTCAGCGGCCGCGCGGTGCTCCACCGCGTCCTTGTCAAACTGCTCGATCGCCTTCTGCAGCGATGGCAGCTCGGAGACTTGCCCGGCCAGCGAATCGAGACGCTCGATCTTCCCAGCCAAGAGTTCGATCTGACGAGCTAGCTCTTTCTCACGGGCCGCATCCGCCGTGTCGTCCCGATCGAGCTGCTCGACCTGTCCGTCGAGTGAACGCTTTGTCGCCTCGAGCTCCTCGATCGCCGCATCGTAGGCTTCGATAAGTTTCTCGAGCGCGTCAAGGTGATCGGCCGGGCAGTCCTGCAGAAGGGACTCCAGCATCGCCAGCAGAGCGCGATCCGCGGTCGCCTGCTCGTGAAGTACGTCGATGCGCTGATCCTGCTCTTGCCGGCGAGCCTCGCGCTCCACCCGGCCGCTGTCCGCTGCCGCCGGATCGAACAGCGCCGGATCGTTCGGGAAGACGCACCAGTCCGGAGCAGCCGAATTCAACGCCGCCTGCAACTGCGACGCCGTACTCAACGTGACGTGCGCAACCGGACGCCATCCGCCACCTTCGACGAGACCCCAGGCAACGTCGGCGTCGGCATCGGCGACGACGACACCCGCGGCGAGTTCAGCAACCTGAGCCTTCTCCAGCACCGCGGCGCGTTCCGACTCCGTCACAAGGTCGCGCAGGAGATGCCAGCCGGGTCGCGCCGACACTCCGGCCGCGACCAGGTACTCCGCGGCACGCTGCGCATCGCGCGTACTCGGCAAGAAGTCGTCCGTACGAAGCCCTTCCAAGGCGCGGTTGTCGTCGGCCGCATCGACCCGGGTATCGACGATGGCAGACTCAGCCGTCGACGCCGCGTGGGTCAGCGCAGCGCGGAGATCAGCGGCCTCTGCCCACAGGTTCAGGCGTCCACCGTCTTCGAGTTGCGTGAGCTCGGCGAGTCTGGCATCAGTCGCCAGCGCATCGACGCGCGCCGCCAGCTTCGTCTTCTCCGTGGTGATCTGATCGCGCTCGCCGACCTTGGTAGCTCGGTCGGACACCGCCCGGATCGCCCTCTCTGCCAGAGACTTCCGCAACTCGGGTCGCTCCGCCCGGCGGGTCCGAACGGCACCCAGTTCCTCGTCGGTCGTACGCCGCTCCGCCCGTGCCTGGGCCACCGCGGCTGTAGGGCTCACGCCGGCGTCCGCGAGATCTCCCCGGCTGACCGCGACCTCGATCGCTTCCTCGATCTGGATCACCTGACCGCGAACCGCCGTCGCGTTGACAGTGGCTTCGGTAGCCTTCTCTCGACGGTTGTCAGCGATGACCGTCTCCTGCTCGGCGCTCGAGTCGGCTTCCTCGGCAGCCTCGACCGCTTCGGCCTCGTCGCCGCTCTCCACATCTGCCAGCGACTCGTAGCGCCCCTTCAAGGCCGCCGCGGCCTCGTCCCGCTGTTCGCGTAGCGGCGCGGTCTTCTGCTCCTCCTCAGCGAGCTGCGCCCGTACGGCGGACGCTGCTCGCTCCGCCTCCACCTGCTCCGCCAGCGACTGAACCGCCTCCCACGCGAGACTCTCGTCCTTCGCCGTGCCCGCTTCGCCTTTTGCTTCGGTCCACGCCGCTTCCGCTGCTGTCCGTCGATGACCGGCCGCGACCCTGAAGAACTCGTTCGCCACATCGTTCATCCGGTTCCGGTCGCTGTCGAGCCGCGTGGCATCCTTGCGCAACCGCTCCCGCTCTTCCGCGAACCAATCAGCATCCTTTTGCTGAGCCGCTGCGGCGCTGCGAAGCGCCCCGGCCAATCGCGCCGCGGCCAGTCGCGCGCCGGAGGCTTCACGTTCCGCCTCCATGGCCAGACGGTGCTGCTCCGCCAGCACGTCGAGCTTCTCCGCCATCTCGCCGCAGAAGTCGCGGTCCACCAGCAGATCCGGCTTGCGGCCGAGTACGTCGATGATCTTTCGGAGGTTGGCCGCTACCAGGTCGGGCTGCGCACTGTCCACCGTCAGATCGATCAGGAAATCCACGAACCTGCCGGTCGTCGGGAAGTTGAACAGCTCGGCCACGCCACCTTCGGAGTGGTTCATCTCCTTCTGATAGCCGAACAGCGCCGGATCGAGACCACGGCTGGTGAGCGTCTCCATCCATGCACCGCGCTGCTCGGTGATCGTGAACAGGAACTCCTGCGGCCGCGATGCCGCGATCTCGCGCAGCTGCTCAATGAACTCCGCACGCGGCCTGCGTCGCCCGGTGTCGTCGGTGACCGGCAACTGCTCCAGCTCGAGTACACCGGGTACGGCGAAGAAGCTGTAGTACCAGGCTTTGAGCTTGTCGCGGTCGCGATCCGGGTCGACCGGTTTCCTCCGGTCGACCCATTCGTAGACAGCCCCGGTGATCAGCCGCTGCGCCGGTAGCAGAGCATTCTCTGACCGAGCCACCCACTCGCCCACCGTATGACTGGTGTCCCCCGAGGCGACGTAGTCTTCCAGTTGGCGCTTGACCGCGCGGCCCATGAAGTCCTTCCGCAGCGGCAGCAGCAACGCGAAGAACAGTGACAGTAGGCTCGACTTACCACCGCCGTTACGCAGCCAGAGGATCGAGTCGGTCGGCTCGCCGTCCGCCGAGGTCAGATCGGTCACCAGATCGTTGAACCGCGCCGCCCGATCCCCGATGCTCGCCAATCGGAACCGCGATAGCTGGTACGTCACGACTCATCACCCCGAACAGCCGCAAGGACGGCGTACGTGGCGTTCCCGGCGAGCTCCCGGGCCTGGATCCGGAAGCGCTCGAGCAACTGAAACGCCTCAGGACCCCGCGAGGCGTCCGGACGAGCGAGTCCTTGATCGACCATCCAGCCGAGCACGCTGGCCACCCAGTACGTCGACGATGCCGGCGATCGGCGCGCCTTCCCGCGGCCCTTGTCCGCCTTGTAGCCGGGTGACAACCGATCGAACGTCCGCCAGGCTTCCTCGAACGACTCTTCCTGCCTCGACGCCAGATCCGGGTTTCGTTTCACCTGCTCACACACGTCGCGAACGAAGCGTTCGATCTCGTCCACCGAAACCCACCGCACGCGATCGTCGTCGAAGTCCGCCGGAGTGGGAAACGCGAACGCCGCCACAGCAACGCTGACCAGTCCGACCAGCAGGCGATCGCTGACACCGGTGACGTTCGGCAGGTCCGTCAGGCGGAACGCGAACACCGACTCCCGCCGTACGCCGAGCACCAGGCCGAGGTCCGATTCGGACAGAACCTGCACTTCGAGACCTTCGAGCACGCTGTCGACGGCGCCGCGGAACTCGGTGTCCGTGCGGTACCGGCCGAGCAGCGTCCGGTAGTCCGAATCCGCGGCCGGCCGCCACTTCGGACGCAGGCCACACCCGATCAGGACACCTACATCGGCCAGATCACGTTGGCTGAGCGTCACGACCGCTCCCCTCCGGCGTACGTCGCGAGCATTTCCTCGTCCGCTCCGACGATGAGGTCATCCCCGGACCAACCAGACACAGCGATCGGAGTGTCGTCGGCGTCAACCGCGGCGGTCGGTCCGAGGACGCGGGCCGCCGCGTCCACCGCCAGCGAGAAGTCCTCGACCGATTCAGGCGCGTAGCTCCACAGCACCGAAAGCGCGATGACCCGTTCCACCGCGTCCCGATCGACCTCGCCCGGCAGGTCCGCGACCCTTGCCGCCAGCAACAGTTCGGACAGCCGTGCGGGGAGTTCGACGATATCGACCACGTCGGCGGCGGCCATGAGGACCTCCGGTGGAACCGCCGGCGGCTCCGGATCACCGATTTCCTCATCGGTATCCGGCGGATCCTCGATCACGGTTCCGCGACGCGGGGCGAGCAGATCGTCGACGAGGTCGGCGAGCCGGACCATGCGTGGTACGCGCGTACCGGCGATCGACATCGCGAACGTCTCGGCCGGTTCGACGGCGAGGTCGGCTCGCAAGCCCAGCAACGGCAGGAAGATGTCGTCGGTGAGGTCCGGATTGCGCAGCCCCCCGACCGGGCGGAACGACTGGCGGGTCTGCTCGTCGAGGAACGTCGTGCGTGCACTGACCAGTCGCCCGTGAAGCTCGGTGTGTCGCCGCCGGCACTCCTCCAGCAGAGCAGCGATCCGCGCAGCCGCGATGGAGACGGCCAGCTCAGAATCCGGCGCGTCCAGCGCGCCGCGAACGTGCTCGAGCAGCTTCGCCTCGGCAGCAAGGCGTTCCTCGAGATGTGTGCGGTTCCGCTCGAGCTGCACCGGCACCTGTTCAGCCCATTGGTCCAGCACCGTCCGGATGTCGCGGGTGGTGTCGGCCAGGAGCGTTCGCAGTTCGTCGGCGTACCGCACGGACAGCAACCTCGACCGTTCCGCGGCCTTCTCGGCCTGCCCGAACGCTCCACGTTCGAGCTGCCTCGCAAGCATCAGCTCGATCGCGGCCTGCTCGTCCTCGACGTCGAACTCCAACCCGCCCACCAACGCATTGATCGCGTCGGCCGACGCACGCAGTACGTTGACGCCACGCGCGTGGTCCTCGTACTCGGTCAGCAACCGGAACTCGGCCGGAACGTCCCGGTGCCGTACGACGCCGTCGTCGCGGCTGTAGATCGAGATCTGGTAGCGGTACGGCGTCTCACGCTCCCGCCGGTTGAGCAACGAGTCGACGACATACCTCGCCACCTGTTCGTGTTCCTCGACCGGGTACTCGGGATGTGCGGCGGCAGCGAGCGCGGACAGCCCGGCCACCACTTCGTCGTACGTGACCTCGTCGTCGAACCCCTGCCGGGCGATCACCGAGTCGATCGCGGCCAGCGCCAACGTCACCACGTCGTACGAATGAGCGCCCCAGGTCTGCCGTCCGGCATTGTCCGCCGCCTCAGCGAGCGGCCGATGCCGCAGCAGCGCCCGCACCCGCCCACCGAAAGAACTGTCGAACACAGCCCACCCAACGGACGGAAGCTCACTCACTCCGCGCAACCCCCTCCCCAGGAAGACTGTCCGCAACCCAACCTTAACAAAACGTCACTCAGGCCGCCTGGGAGCTCCGGCCTCCGCGTCGCACAGGACTCAGACGTCCGGGACGCAGCCGCGCAAAGTGATGAGTAAACGATGACTTGGGGGCCGCGAGGTCATCACGCCCGACTTATATTCGCAGGTCAGAGAGCCGGTGAGGGTGTTCTCCGTCAGGACATACCGGACGGATCTCTCAGGACATACCGGACTGGGTCTGAGGGCTTCGGCGGAATGGTGTTGATGCTGCGGGTGTGTCCAAAGCCCGGCTGGTTGTCACCGCGATCGAGATCGAAGGACGCAGCGCCGCCGAGGTCGTGGCGGCCTACGACGTGTCCCGCTCATGGGTCTACGAACTCCTGGCCCGGTACCGCGCCGAGAGCGAAGCGGCGTTCGAGCCACGCTCACGCCGCCCCAAGACCAGCCCGACCACAACGCCACAGTCGACGGTCGACCTGATCATCACGGTCCGCAAGCAACTGGCCGAGGCCGGTCTGGACGCGGGCCCCGACACGATCGTGTGGCACCTGCGCCACCATCACCAGATCACCGTCTCGGCCAGCACCGTGGCCCGCGTTCTGGTGCGCCAAGGCCTAGTCGTCGCGCAGCCGAACAAACGGCCGAAGAGCTCCTACATCAGGTTTCAGGCCGAGCAGCCCAACGAAACCTGGCAGTCCGACTTCACCCACTACCGGCTCGCCGACGGCAGCGACACCGAGACCATCACCTGGCTCGACGACCACTCCCGCTACGCCCTGCACGTCTCGGCCTACCGGCGCATCACCGGCCAGATCGTGTCGGCCACGTTCGCTCGAACCGCAGCCCAGCATGGCTATCCAGCCTCGGTACTGACCGACAACGGACTCGTCTACACCACCCGCTTCGCCGGCGGCCGCGGCGGCCGCAACAGCCTGGAAACCGAACTACGCCGCCTCCACATCGTCCAGTAAAACTCCCGCCCCCACCACCCCACCACCTGCGGGAAGGTCGAACGGTTCCAGCAGACGATGAAGAACTGGCTGGCCGCGCAACCCGACCAGCCCACCAATCTCGACCAACTCCAGGCACTGCTCGACACCTTCGTGCAGATCTACAACCACGCCCGCCCGCACCGGTCGCTGCCCCACCGCGCTACCCCGGCCACCGCCTACCAAGCCCGCCCCAAAACCGGCCCAGGCGCCGACCGTTCCACCGATACCCACTACCGCGTCCTGCACGACATCACCGACCACGCCGGCAAACTCACCCTGCGCCGCGCCGGCCGCCTCCACCACATCGGCCTCGGCACCGAACACGCCCGAACCCCCGTCCTCAAGCTCGTCGACGACCTCCACATCCGCATCGTCAACGCCGCCACCGGAGAACTACTCCGCGAGCTCACCCTCGACCCCACCCGCGACTACCAACCCCTCGGCCGACCCCCAGGCCCACCACCCAAAAACAGAAAACCGGACCCCAAACAGGGGTCCGGTCCGTCCGGGATCTCTTGAGAGATCACAGAGAGCCGGTGAGGGGACTTGAACCCCTAACCCCCGCTTTACAAGAGCGGTGCGCTGCCAGTTGCGCCACACCGGCCGGTGTGCGGGTACATAGTAAAGGATCGGGGGCTAGGGGCGGAGTTCGGTTATCGGGCGGTGGAGGGCTCGGGCGCCGGGGACTGCGGTCAGGGCTATGGCGGCCATCAGGAGGAAGGCTGCGGTGGGGTGGTGGACCAGGAGGCCTACGGCTACGGCTACTACCAGGCCGCCCAGGTTGCCGGCCATCCAGATCAGGCCGGCGGCTGTGCCTTCGGCTTCGCCTGTTCGGCGTTCTACCAGTTCCAGGACGATGGGGAGGGCTGGGAGGAGGAGTAGGCCGATCACGGTGATGGAGAGGAAGCCGGTGGCGGTGCTGGGGGCGAGGGCCAGGAGGGCGCAGGCGGCCGCGGTGGTGGTGAGGCTGATGACCAGGAGCAGGGATTCGGCTCGGCGGCGTACGACGAGGATGGGGATGGTCGCGCTGCCGATGACGCCGGCTACTACCTGGAGGAGGAGGATCGTGCTCGCGGTGCCGCCGGTGACGCCGGCGGGTTCGAGGAGGGCCTGGGCGAAGGTGCTCATGGCAACGAATACGCCGAACGGGAAGATCGCGAGGATGCACAACCGGCGGATCAGCGGATCGCCCCAGGCGGCTGCCAGCGCGCCCTTGTCGTGGCGGCCGGCGGCGGCCGCGAGAGGTACGGCGGGCTCGGGCGGGAGGCCGGGCTGGTGGGGTGGCACGGGTTCGTTGGCGCGGGAGACGGCGGGTTCGCGCGTGGTTGCGGCGGCGGGTCCGGGGACGGTGGGTCCGGAGACGGTGGATCCGGGGACCGCGGGTTCGGGGGCCAGGGTGGGGCGGGTGTAGAGGACTACCAGTAGTACGGCGGCTGCCGCGACGCAGAAGGCGGCGGTTGTCACGAGCATCGTCGGGAGGGACGCGGCGGTGGTGAAGAGGGCGGAGAGGAGGAAGGCGAACACCATGCCGGCGAAGATGCTGGCGGTGCCGACGGCGATGCCGGTGGGGCGGTGTTTTTCGTGCAGGTACCGGCCGGTGATGCCGGTGACGGCGTTCAGGACGAGGGGCTGGGCGATCGAGGCGAGGATCTGGCCGGCGAGGAGCCAGCCGAAGTTGTCGCCGAGGAGGCGGACGACCGCGCCGAGGGCGGTCAGTACGGCGCCCGCGACCAGGCCGGCGCGGAACCAGCGGTCCAGGATCAGGCCGCACGGGATCGCCAGGACGACGTACAGCAGCGGGAAGACCTGGGCGAGCCAGCCGATCGCGCTTTCGGACACGCCGTACCGTGCCGCGGCGACGGTCGTGACGCCGGCGAAGTTCAGCCAGACGAGCTGGGTCGCGGCGCCGACCAGGGAGTAGCCGACGATCGCCGACCACCGACTCCGGATTTGCATGCGCGAACTGTACGCGCCCTGGCCGGGAATGGGGCGTACAAAGGAGGCATGGTCGATTGGGAGGGGCCGCTGACCGAGGCGTACGAGCGCGCGACGACGTATCTCGCCAGGCTTCCGGAGCGGCGGGTCGGCCCGCGGGCGAGCGCCGCGGAGCTGCATGCGACGCTCGGCGGGCCGCTGCCGGCCGGGCCGTCGGATCCGCGCGAGGTGGTCGCCCGGCTCGCCGCGGGGGTCGAGGACGGACTGTTGCCGAGTGGGAGCGGACGGTTCTTCGGGTTCGTGTTCGGCGGTGCGACGCCGGCGTCGCTCGCCGCCGACTGGCTGACGACGGCCTGGGACCAGAACGCGGGGCTGTACGCCGCCTCGCCCGCGGCCGCTGTGATCGAGGACGTCACCGCGGGGTGGCTGACCGAGCTGTTCGGGCTGCCGACGGGTACCTCGGTCGGGTTCGTCACCGGCGCGCAGATGGCGAACTTCACCGGGCTCGCCGCCGCGCGGCACGAGGTACTGCGGCGCGCCGGGTGGGACGTGGAGCGCCAAGGGTTGATCGGGGCGCCGGCGGTCCGGGTGCTGGCGGGCGCCGAGCGGCACGACACGGTCGACCGAGCACTCAGGTTCCTGGGCCTCGGTACGGACTGCATCGTGCCGATCGCGGTCGACGACCAGGGCCGGATGCGTCCCGACGCACTGATCGCCGCGCTCCAGGACCACGCCGCCAGCGGGATCGTTCCGACTGTGGTGTGTGCGCAGGTCGGCAACGTCAACACCGGGGCGTTCGACCCGCTGCGGGAGATCTGTGAGGTGGCGCACGCGAACGGGGCGTGGGTGCATGTCGACGGTGCGTTCGGGCTCTGGGCCGCGGTCAGTTCACGGCTCGCACCGCTCCTCGACGGGTCGAGCTGGCCGACTCCTGGGCGACCGACGCGCACAAGTGGCTGAACGTGCCGTACGACTCCGGTCTGGTGCTCTGCGCGTACCCGGAGGCGCACCGGGCCGCGATGTCGATCCGCGCGTCGTACCTGATCCAGGACGAGAACGGCGAACGCGACCCGCTCGACTACAACCCCGAGTTCTCCCGGCGGGCCCGCGGGATCCCGGTGTACGCCGCGATTCGGACGCTCGGCCGAACCGGGATCGCAGAGATCGTCGATCGCTGTCACGCGATGGCCGCCCGGTTCGCGGACGCGCTCCGCGACGGCGGCGCCGACGTACTCAACGACGTCGTACTGAACCAGGTGCTGGTGCGCTTCGGGGACGACGACGCGGTCACCCGCCGGGTGGTCGGCGCGGTCCAGGACGAAGGAACGTGCTGGATGTCCGGCACCACCTGGCAGGGGCGGGCCGCGATGCGGATCTCGGTCACCAACTGGACCACCGGGCGCGCCGACATCGACCGCTCGGCGGAAGCCGTGCTCAAAACGTTCCGCAGAGTTTCCTGAGCGGTCGTGTCGATTTCCGCCCGGGCCGCTCGACGCAGGGATGTACGACGACCGATCAGGAGGAAACGATGTCGTTCCAGGCGTACTTGGACAAGATCGAGGAGAAGACCGGCAAGACCCCGCGGGAGCTGGTCGACGAGGGCATCAGCCGGGGGTACGGCGCCGCGGACGTCAAGGCCGGGACGATCCTGGACTGGCTCAAGGCGGACTACGAGCTCGGCCGCGGGCACGGGATGGCGCTGGTGCACGTGATCAAGAACGGCGCGCGGATCAGCGACAAGCATGTCGGCAGCAACGGCACGCACGCGGACCCGAGCAACATGCTGTGGCTGGACGGGAAGGCAACCAACCCGGCGCTACGGTAGGCGGGTGGAAAAGAAATCGCCGCGCGACAAGTGGATCACCGTCTACGGCCGCAAGCCGGTGCTGGAGGCGCTGCAGGATCCGAAGCTGTCGGTGGCGAAGGTCGTGCTCGCGGACAACGCGACCGGAGGCTCCATGCAGGAGATCCTCCGGGCCGCGGAGAAGTACGGGACGCCGGTCGAGCGGGCGACGGCGAGCCGGGTGAAGTGGCTGGCCGGCAACGGCAAGCACGACCAGGGTGTGGTCGCGGACGTGAACGCGCCGCGGATGACGCCGCTGGAGGAGTTCGTCCGGGCCCGCGGAAAGCGTCCGACGAACGTCTTCCTGCTCGACGGCGTGACCAATCCGGGGAACGTCGGGATGATCCTGCGGACCGCGACCGGTGCCGGGTTCGACGGCGTGATCCTGCCCCGGGCCGGTACGCCGCACGTCGGGCCGCTGGTCATCAAGGCGTCGGCCGGCATCGCGTTCCAGGCGCCGATCGTGAACACGTCGACCGCGAAGGCCGCGGTCGACCTGCTGCGGACCGCCGGGTACCACGTGTACGGGTTGGCGGCGCGGTCGAAGGACTCGCTGTTCCGGGCCGAGCTGGCGCCGCGGGCGGTCTACGTGCTCGGCGGGGAGACGAACGGGATCACGGTGTCCACCGATTCCGACCTGCGGATCCCGCTGCATGCCGGCGTCGAGTCGCTGAACGTCGCGGTCGCCGCGGCGATCGTCGCGTTCGAGGTCACTAACCGGTGATCTTCTTCGCGAGGGCCTCGACGTCGTCGCGGGTGAAGTTGCCGGTGATCTGGACCTGGCCGCCGGAGATCTCGGACTGGACCGCTGGGGCCGAGACGACCTGGCCGTGGACGACGATGGCGAGCAGGTTCGCCGGCGGGTCCTGCTTGGCGAGACCGGCGGTCAACTGGCCGAACAGCTTCGCGCCGTCGGGGTCCAGCGTGATGTTCACGGCCCAGTAGTTGTTCGTGGAGTTGTAGCTCGGCTTGACCTCGGTGACATTGCTGCCGTCCAGTTCGACCTTGCCAACCGTGTAGACGGTGCCCTTGTCGTCGCACGCCGTACCGTCGCGCGCCGGAGTCGGACAGGTCCCGGGCTTGCTGGTGAGTACGCGTCGGAACTCGACGGCCTTCGGGTCGGACGGCTTGGTGCTGGCGGCCGGGGATTCCTTCGCAGCCGGCTTCTCATCGCTCTTGCTGGTCAGGAACACGAACGCGCCGAGGCCGACCAGCAGGACGAGCACCAGCACCAGACCGCCGACGATGATCAACGGCAACCGCGACCGCTTCGGCGGCGGACCCTGGTAGCCCTGCCAAGGCTGCTGGTACGGCGGCGGCTCGTTGGGCGGTCCCGGCGGCTGCGTCATACGCACATGCTAGGTAACCAGGAAGTCAACGCAGCCGAGCCGCGAGCTCCGCGTTGCGCTGCGCGAACGTCCGCCACAGCTCCGGCGTACCCGCCACCCGCTCCCGGGCGGCCGCCGCACCACAGGCCCGCAACGTCCACGTACACATCCGGCCGCCGCGCAGCTCGAACCGCACCAGCACGCCGTCGGCCCACCCGTACACATCCGCGTCCCGCGGCTCCAGCCACGCCACCTTCTGCTCGGCGACGATCCAGTCGAGCGCCTCGATCTCCCCCTGCACCTTGGCCGCGAACTCGTACCGCAGCTCCCCCGCCGCCCGGTCCCGCCGCCGCACCAGCTCGCCACGCAACGCGTCCACGGCCACCGGATCCCGCTCCAGTACGGCGACCGCCGTACGGGCCAGCGCCTCCCGGTCGCCCGGCCCGATCCCGAACAGCCGCCCGAACTCCTCGGCCGACCCGTCGCCCTCGACGGTGTACTGCAACGGCAGTACGCGGTGCAGGCCGGAGATCGCCTGCCGGATCCGCAGGCCACCGAGGTACGGCCCGAAGTGTGCGGCCGTACCACTCACCGTGTGCTCGAACCGCAGCCCGGGCCGCGCGCCGTCGCCGAGCCGGATGTACCCGACCACCTCGGCGCCGCCCTCGGTCCGGTTCCACCGCGGCTTCGAGTGCTCGAGCAGGTTCCGCTCGAGCCAGGCCGCTTCGTGCTCCGAGTCGCACCAGACCCCTTCGACCCGGGCGATCCGCCGGACCATCCGGGCGAGGTGCGGCCGGTCGCCGAGATGTGTCCAGTACGACTGCACCCGGCGCCGCAGGTTCCACGCCCGGCCGATGTACAGCACCTTGCCCGCGTCGTCGCGGAACCGGTACACCCCCGGCCCCGTCGGCAACGCGCGTACCCCGAGGTCTGACACCCGCTCACGCTACGCTCCCGATGGATGCCACCCAAGATGGAGTTCGGGATTCTCGGGCCGGTCCAGGCCCGGGGTACGGACGTCGTGCCGTTGCCGGGTCGCCTGCAGCGCGTGCTCCTGGCGGTCCTGCTGACCCGCGCGAACCAGACCGTCCCGGCGGACGGCCTGGCGGAGGCGCTCTGGGGAGAGCAGGGCGTCAGCAAGCTCTACATCCAGGTGCATCGGCTGCGGCGGGCGCTCGGCGACCCCGCGCGGCTGGCCTCGGTGGCCGGCGGCTACCGGCTTCGGGTCGAGACCGGTGAGCTGGACGCCCAGCGTTTCGAGCAGCTGATCGACGACGGGATCGGTGCCGTCAGCAACGATCCGGGGCAGGCCGTGGAATTGCTGCGAGCGGCCCGGAGACTCTGGCGCGACGTCCCGTTCAGCGACGCGGATTCGCCCGCGCTGGCAGGTGAAACCCAGCGGCTCACCGATCTCGCACTCACCGGTCTGGAGGAGCTGTACGCCGCCGAGCTGGCGATCGGCCGACATACGGCAATCGTCGGCGAGCTGGCCGAGCACGCCCAGGCGCACCCGCTGCGGGAACGCCTGCAAGGCCTGCTGATGCTGGCGCTGTACCGCGCCGGCCGGCAGGACCGTGCTCTCGAGATCTACCGCGACATCCGCCGCATCCTCGTCGAGGAACTGGGCCAGGAACCCGGTCCGTACCTCAGCGAGATCCACCACCACATCCTCACCGGCGAACCGGCACCGGACATCCTGCCCGCGCAGTTGCCGCACGACGTGAACGGCTTCACCGGCCGCGAGGCCGAACTGGCCGAGCTCGACGGAATCGCCCGCCCGGTACTGATCTCCGGCACCGGCGGCGTCGGGAAGACCGCCCTCGCGGTCCACTGGGCGCACCGCGTCCGCGACCGGTTCCCCGATGGCCAGCTGTACGTCGACCTGTGCGGCTACGGCCCCGATCCACCGATGACGCCCGAGGACGTCCTCGCCGGCTTCCTGCGCGCGCTCGGCGTCGACGGGACGGACATCCCGACCGACCGCGAAGAGCGCGCCGCCCGGTTCCGCTCGCTGCTCGCCGGCCGCCGCATCCTCGTCGTCCTGGACAACGCCCGTACGACGGAACAGGTGCGGCCCCTGCTTCCGGGCGGACCGTCCGCGCAGGTGCTGGTCACCAGCCGGGACACCCTCGCCGGGCTGGTCGCCCGCGACGGTGCGCACCGCATCCTCCTCGACCGGCTGAGCGAACCGGACTCGGCGGATCTCCTCCGCGCCCTGGCCGGCGACCGGATCGACGACCCGGCGGCCACCCGCGCCCTGGTCGATCACTGTGCCCGCCTCCCGCTCGCCCTGCGCATCGTCGCCGAGCTGATCAACGAACGTCTCCCCGGCAGCCTCGCGCCGCTCGCCGAGGAGCTCGCCGACACCCAACGGGCGCTCGACGTCCTGGACGCGGGCGGCGATCCGCACACCGCCGTACGCGCGGTCTTCTCGTGGTCGTACCACCAGCTGCCGTCCGAGGCGGCGCGGCTGTTCCGGCGGCTCGGTCTGCATCCCGGGCACGACGCGGACCTGACAGCGATGACCGCGCTGCTCGACGCCGACGCCCGTACGGCGGTCACCGCCCTGCGCCGCGCTCACCTGCTCGACGAGATCGCGCCTGGACGGTACCGCGCGCACGATCTGCTGCGCGCGTACGCCGCGGAACTCGCCGCGAGTACCGACTCGGAGACGACGCGTACGGCCGCCCGGATGCGGCTGTACCGCCACTACCTCCAGATCGCCGCAACCGCCGAGGATCTCGACGCCGAACGCACGAACCTGGTCACGGTCGCCGAGCATGCGCACCGCCACGGGATGCCCACCGCCACGATCCAGCTGGCGACGGCGCTGCGCCGCTACTTCAGCCTCGGCGGCTACCACGACGACGCGCTCGCGGTGTTCCGCAGCAGCCTGACCGCCGCGCGTGAACTCGGGGACCTGAAGGCAGAAGGCGACGCGTACCGCTACATCGGCTCGGTGCACCGGCGATTCGGACAGTTGCATCAGGCAAAGGATCGGATGCGGCAGGCGCTGACCTGCTACGAGCGACTGGGTTCGGCGAGTACGCGACAACTGCAGCTGGTCAACCTCGGCACCGTCGAGATCTGGCTCGGGCAGTACGCCGACGGCCGGCAGCACCTGCAGGATGCGCTCGACCTACCGGACGGCAGCCGCCTCGGCCGGCTCGGGGCGCTGACGTATCTCGGCTGGCTGAGCCGGCTGCTCGGCGACTATCCGGCCGCGGCCGACCACTTCCGGGCAGCCCTCGGGTACGCCGACCCGGCGCGGCCGCGGGACCGGATCGACGCCGAGATGCTGCTCGGAGCGATGTACGAACGCGCGGGAGACTACCGGCAGGCGCAGGAACACCTCGAGCAGGCCCGGGCGATCGCGTTCCAGACCGGGAACAAACTCATCCAGGCCTTCATCGCGCCGCTGGCCGTCGTGTACTGGCGGCTCGGACGCCGCGACGCCGCGTTCGCCTGCATCGAGCACAGCCTGGCCGTCGCCACCCGCGCGAACGAGCGGCTGGTCGGCATGACCGTCCACAACTCCGCGGGCGAGCTGTACCGGCTGGACGGCAACCTGGAGCAGGCCCTCGCCCAGCACCGGACCGCGCTCGACATCGCGGTCGCCAGCAGTTCGCCGTACGACGAAGCCGTTGCCCTGCAGGGGATCGGCGACGTCCAGCAGCAGCTCGGCGGCGACGGGCCGGCGTACTGGCGGCGGGCGCTCGCCGTCTTCCGGCGACTCGGGTGCGCGGATGCCGGCGTACTGGAGGACAGGCTCGCGAAAGGTCCGTGAAAGCCCGGCGCGGCAGCATCTCCGGTACCGCACGAAGGGGGAGGAGACGAGATGGACCGCGAATACGCGTTGAACTCGGCCACGGACCTCGGCCGCCGGCAGCTGGACTATCTGGAAGCACTGCTGGATCCGCACACGAAGCGTTCCCTGGACCACCTTGGGCTCAGGCCCGGGATGCGCTGCCTGGACGTCGGCGCCGGGGGCGGCTCGATCACCCGCTGGCTCGCCGACCAGGTCGCCCCGGACGGCACGGTCGTTGCCGTCGACATCGACACGAAGTGGATGGCGGGGCTGGATGACTACCCGGGTGTCGAGGTGTACCGGCACGACATCAACACCGGGCCGCCGGTACCGGGCCGGTTCGACGTCATCCACGTCCGGCTGGTGCTGATGCATCTCGCCCGTCGCCGCGACGTCCTGCGGCGGCTCGTCGCGGCGCTGGCGCCGGGCGGAGCGCTCGTGGTCGGCGACTTCACCGGTCCGCGTCAGCGGGTCCTGACGGCGCCGAGCGCGGCCGACCAGCGGCTGTACCTGCGTGTCCAGGAGGTCGCGCACGCGTACGTCGCCCGTGAGTACCCCATCTCGTACACGTGGGCGCACGAGATCGACGAAAGCCTCGCCGGCGCCGGGCTCGTCGACGTACAGGGCACCGAGTACTCGTTCACCGCGACCGGTGGCGAGGTCGCGTGCCTGCTGCACCGCAACTACGTCCAGCAGCTCGAGGACCAGTTGATCGCGAAGTCCGAACTGACTCGCGCCGACCTCGACCGGTACGGCGATCTGATGCTGGATCCCCGGTTCCGCGGCTGGTTCTACACGTTCGTCAGCGGCTCCGGACGGCGTCCGTGGTACGGAGAGCGAAGGCGGTCTGACAGCGCGTAGAACGATGACAGCGGGTTGGCCACGAATGCCTGCCGGGTCTTGCGCGGCGTCGTACCGAAGGTTCATCCTGACGGGCGATCCGAGTGCTTGCAGGGGGCTGTGGGGACAGGCGCCGGAGTTCGGGCCTGGGGGGCTTCGTGAGGAAATCTTCCCGGTGGCTGCGCCGTGCGCTGCCCACATTGTGTGTCGTACTGCTGCTGCCGCTCGCCGTGATCGCGCCGGCACGCGCCGCGGTCACGCCGTCCGGTTTCAGTGAGCAGGTCGTGTTCAGCGGGCTCAACAGCCCTACGAACGTGGCGTTCTCGCCGGACGGCCGCGTCTTCGTGGCCGAGAAGAGCGGGCTGATCAAGGTCTTCGACTCACTCGACGACCCGAACCCGAAGGTGTTCGCCGACCTGCGCACCGAGGTCTACAACTACTGGGACCGCGGGCTGCTCGGGATCGCGCTGCATCCCAACTTCCCTACGGATCCACGCATTTACGTGCTGTACACGCACGACGGGCTGATCGGCGGCCCGACGCCGAAGTGGGGTACGCCGGACACCGACGCGGACCCGTGTCCGTCGCCGCCCGGGCCGACGGCTCGCGGCTGCCTGGCCAGTGCGCGACTCTCGGTGCTGAACGCGAACGGCGCGGAGCAGGTGCTGGTCGAGGACTGGTGCCAGGTGTTCCCGAGCCATTCGATCGGCTCGATCGAGTTCGGACCGGACGGCATGCTGTACGCGGGTGCTGGTGACGGCGGGAGCTTCAGTTACATCGACTACGGGCAGAACAGCAACCCGCCGTCCGACCTCTCGCCGGACAACCCGTGCGGCGACGGCCCGGCGCCGGTCGGCGCGACGCTCACGGCGCCGACCGCGGAAGGTGGTGCGCTCCGCGCGCAGGACCTTCGGACGCCGAACGACCCGACCACGCTGGACGGCTCGATCATCCGCATCGACCCGGACACCGGGCAGGCCGCGCCCGGCAACCCGCTGAGCAGCAGCGCCGACCTGAACGCGCGCCGGATCGTCGCGGAAGGCCTGCGGAACCCGTTCCGCTTCACGTTCCGTCCCGGCACGAACGAGCTGTGGATCGGCGACGTCGGGTACTCGACCTGGGAGGAGATCGACCGCCTCGTCGACCCGAAGGCGGGCGTCACCAATTTCGGCTGGCCCTGCTACGAAGGCCCCGCGCAGCAGCCCGGGTACGCCGCCGCGAAACTGAACATCTGCCAGAACCTGTATGCCGCCGGCCCGTCGGCGGTCGCGGCGCCGTACTACGCGTACAACCACGCCGACAAGGTCGGTGGAACCTGCTCGACCGGGAGCTCGTCGATCTCCGGAATGACCTTCTACAAGGGCGGAAACTACCCCACGCAGTACGACAAGGCCTTGTTCTTCACCGACTACAGCCGCAAGTGCACGTGGGCGATGATGGCCGGCAGCAACGGCCTCCCGGATCCCGCGAACATTCAGCTGTTCGCGTCGGGGTACGGCGCGACGCGGCTGCAGACCGGGCCTGGCGGCGACCTGTTCGCGGTGGACTACGACAACGGCCGGATCCTGCGGTACGTGTACAACGGGACCAACAACCCGCCGACCGCGATCATCCACGCCACGCCGGCGAGCGGGCCGACGCCGCTGACCGTGACCTTCGACGGGACCGCGTCGAACGACGCCGACGGCGATCCGCTCACGTACGCGTGGGACGTGGACGGCGACGGCTTGTTCGACGACTCGACGGCGGCGACCGTGCAGCACACGTACACGACCAGCGGGACGGTGACCGCACGCTTGCGGGTGTCGGACGGGAAGGCGTCGACGACGACGTCGATGCAGATCGACGTGGCGAACACGGCGCCGACGGCAACGATCACCGCGCCTGGTCCCGCAACGACCTGGAAGGTTGGCGACACCATCAACTTCTCCGGATCCGCGACGGATCCCGAGCAGGGCACGCTGCCGGCGTCGGCGCTGACCTGGACGTTGATCATGCACCACTGCCCGAGCGACTGCCACACGCACACGATCACGTCACTCGCCGGGGCCGGCGGATCGTTCGTCGCGCCCGACCACGAGTATCCGTCGTACCTCGAACTGAGGCTGACGGCCACGGACAACGGCGGGTTGACCGACACCAAGAGCGTGCTGCTGTACCCGCGCACGACGCAGCTGACGGTCAACTCGTGGCCGCCGGGGATGCCGCTCGCGCTGGGGAACACGAGCGGGAAGAGTCCGTTGACCGCGACAACGATCGTCGGGTCGAGCGTGTCGGTGTCGGCGGATCCGGGGCAGCCGACGGCGAACGAGCTGTACCGGTTCGGGCTGTGGAGTGACGGCGGGACTCGCGATCACAACCTCGTGGCTCCGGACCGGGTGGCGACGACGTACTCGGCGTCGTACGGGCTGAAGCACAATCTGGCCCGCGGGCGTCCGGCGTTTGCCTCGAGCACCTATCTTGTGGGCCGCGAACCGGCGAAGGCCGTCGACGGTTCGATGAAGACGGCGTGGTCGAGCGCGCGGACCGATGCGCAGTGGTACCAGGTCGATCTCGGTTCCGTGCAGGTGGTCAACCGGGTGCTGATGAACTGGTTGTCGTCGGCGTACGCGAAGGCGTACCAGATTCAGGTGTCCGGCAGCGGGCGTACGTGGAAGACGGTTTCGGCGACAGTCTCCGGGGACGGCGGGACCGACAACGTGACGTTCTCGCCGATCTACGCGCGGTACGTCCGGCTGGTCGCGACGAAGCGGGCCGTTGCCGGGAGCTACTACTCGCTCTGGGAGTTCGGGGTGTTCGGCGACACCGGGTCCGCCGTCGGGATCGGCGGCCAGTGCGTCGACGTGTACCAGGCGCTGACCACGGACGGCACGCCGACGACGCTCTACACCTGCAAGGGCTCCGTCAACCAGCAGTGGACCCCGTCGACCGACGACGGCACCATCCGCACGATGGGCAAGTGCCTGGCGGCGCGCGGTACGACGTCGAAGACGCCGGTGGTGCTGTGGACCTGCGACGGCTCGGCCGGCCAACGATGGCGACCGTCGTCCGACGGCACCTTGCAGAACGCCGCCTCCGGATACTGCCTGGACGCCTCCGGCGCCTCGTCCGCGAACGGCACGAAACTGATCCTCTACCAGTGCACCGCTGCCGTGAACCAGCGCTGGGCAGTGCCGTAATTCGATCGTGCTGACGGGGTGCGTCGGCCTATCGTTCGGCGCATGAGTGAGGGATGGGTGGAGGACGGGTTCGGAGCCGTTGCGGACACGTTCGCGGAGAACTTCTCGTTGTTCCCGGAGCTCGGGGCGGCAGTCACCGTGTACGCCGGTGGCCGCAAGGTGGTCGAGCTCTGGGACGGCGAGGCGGCGCCGGGGCGGGCGTGGTCGGCGGAGACCGTGGTGCCGGTGTTCTCGTGTGCGAAAGGGATCGTGAGTGTCGTCGTACATCTCCTGGCGCAGGAGGGGCGGCTGGACCTGGATGCTCCGATCGGGACGTACTGGCCGTCGTTCGTTGCTCACGGCAAGGAGAGCGTCAGCTGCCGGATGGTGCTCGGGCACCGGGCCGGGATCCCGGTGCTGGACAAGACGCTGACGTTCGACGAGATCGCGGCGTGGGAGCCGGTGATCGCGGCGATCGAGGAGCAGCAGCCGTTGTGGGAGCCGGGGTCGACGTACGAATACCACGGACACGTGTTCGGGTTCGTGCTCGGTGAGGTGGTACGGCGGATCACCGGGCAGTTGCCGGGCGCGTACTTCCGGACCGTGATCGGGGACCCGCTCGGCCTGCGGGCGTGGATCGGGCTGCCGGCGGCTGAGCTGCCCGCGCTGGCGCGGCTGGCGGAGGCGGACAGCCGGCCGGCGGGGCTCGACCCGGAGCACCTGCTGATGCGGATCGTGACGATGAACGGGGCGCTGGAGTTTCCCGGTCTCGACGTACCGCACGGGTGGAACGACCCGGCGCTGCTGGGGATGGAGCTGCCGGGGGCCGGAGCGGTCGCGTCGGCGACCGGGCTGGCCGGGGTGTACGCGGCGTCGATCACCGGGCTCGACGGTGCGCCGCCGCTGCTGTCGACCGCGACCGTCGACGATGCGTTGGGTGAGGTGTCATCCGGCGTCGGGTTCCTGGGCTTCGACGGCGGCGCGCGGTGGGGCTCCGGCTTCCTGCTCGACTCGTCGTTCCGCCCTACGCTCGGGCCTCGGAGCCTTGCGAACGACGGCGCGGGTGGCCAGTTCGCGTTCGCGGACGACGAGCACGGCATCGCGTTCGCCTACACCGCCAACCGGATGATCGGCCACGGCGACCCACGCGCGAGCCGTCTGGTCGCGGCGCTCCCCCGGACCGGGACGAAATAGCCCCTCGTTGTGTGATGTGGGGTTGTTCACGTCACATGTGGTGAGTGGCGGTCGTCAGGTGTTTGTTCGATGAGGGCAAACGCGAAGGAACGTCATGACTGCAGTGGTCGAAGGATTTGGTGGGCAGGTCTTCGGGCCGCAGGACGAGGGGTACGACGCGGCGAGCCGGACCGTGCTGGTCGCCGGCAGCCCGGCGTACGTACTCCGGCCGGCGAGCGTCGACGACGTACGGAAGGCTGTCCGGTACGCCGTGGACAGCGGGCTGCCGCTCGCGGTGCGGGGCGGTGGGCACGCGTTCGCGGGGTTCGGGACGAACGACGGCGGCGTGGTGATCGACCTGTCCGGCCAGGCCGGGGTCGAGGTCGTCGACAAGGACAAGCACACGGTGCGGATCGGTGGCGGCGCGACCTGGGGGCAGGTCGCGGCCGCGCTGGCGCCGCACAACCTGGCGATCTCGTCGGGTGACACGAAGAGCGTCGGCGTCGGCGGGCTGACGCTGAGCGGCGGGATCGGGTGGAAGGTCCGCAAGTACGGTCTCGCGCTGGACAGCCTGGTCGCGGTCGAGCTCGTGACCGCCGCGGGCGAGGTCGTCCGGGCGTCGGCGGACGAGAACGCCGACCTGTTCTGGGCGGTCCGCGGCGGCGGCGGGAACTTCGGGGTCGTGACGGCGTTCGAGTTCGCGGCGCACCCGACCAGCGACCTCCACTTCGGGAAACTGACCTTTCCGGCGGCCGAGATCGCCGAGGTGCTGCCGCGCTGGGCGGAGTACCTGCGGACCGCGCCGGCCGAGCTGACGTCGATCGCCGCGTTCGCGAACCCGTTCCTCGGCGGCCCCGAGGCGCCACTGGAGATCCAGGTCGCGTACGACGGTGACGACCCGGAGCTCGCCGCGCAGGCGATCGACCCGATCCGCAACCTCGGCACGCTGCTGTCCGACAGCGTCGTATTGACGCCGTACGCCGAGGTGCTGGAGGAGGGCATGGTGCCGCCGCCGGGGATCCAGCTGGTGACCCGAAGTGCCTTTGTCGACAAGGATTCGGTGCCCGAGGTACTGCGGATCCTCGCCGCGGCCGGTACGTCGCAAGGCGCGCCGATCATCGCGGTCCGCAGCGTCGGCGGCGCGGTCGCGCGGGTGGCGGACGACGCGACGGCGTACGCGCACCGGCAGGCGGAGCTGATGTTCGCCACCACGACGATCGGCCCGCCGCCGGTGATCGAGGCGACCCGGCCGGGTCGCGAGCAGCTGTGGGAGACGCTGCGTCCGCACGTGAACGGCGCGTACGCGAACTTCCTGTCCGACGAGGATCCCACCGACGTGTACCCGGCCGCGACGTACGAACGGCTGGCCGGAATCAAGCGGAAATACGATTCCGGCAACGCCTTCTCGGGCAACCACAACGTGCGGCCGGCATGAGCAAGGTCTGGTTCGTCACCGGCTCGTCCCGCGGCCTCGGCCGGGCGTTCGTCGAGGCCGCGCTGGCCCGCGGCGACAAGGTGGCCGCGACCGCGCGGACAGACCTGAAGGAGTTGAGCGCGAAGTACGGCGACGCAGTACTTCCGCTGGTCCTGGACGTCACCGACAAGAGCAGCGTTTTCGCGGCCGTCGAACAGGCGCAGGCGCACTTCGGCCGGCTGGACGTGATCGTCAACAACGCTGGGTACGGGCTATCCGGCGCGGTCGAGGAGCTCGACGAGTCGCAGCTCCGGGACCAGCTCGAGACGAACTTCTTCGGTCCGCTCTGGGTCGTCCAGGCGACCCTGCCGTACCTGCGGGACCAGGGCGACGGCCGCATCATCCAGGTGTCGTCCGTCGCCGGCCTGCTCGGGCTTCCGCTCGGTGGGGCGTACTGCGCGTCGAAGTGGGCGCTCGAAGGGCTGAGCGAAGTGCTGGCCCAGGAGGTCGCGGGATTCGGCGTCAAGGTCACGATCCTCGAACCGGGCGGGTACGCGACCGAGGGCGTCACCGGCGGCGTGCAGTCCGCCGGGATCCCGCTGTACGACAACCTCCGCGCGGCGCTCACGGCGTACGTCGCGGCCGCCGACTTCGGCGACCCGGACGCCGCCGGACGTGCGATCCTCGAACTCGCGGACACACCCAACCCGCCGCTCCGGATCTTCTTCGGCACTCAGGGTTACCCGATGGCACAGCAGGCGTATGCGGACCGTTTGAAGACCTGGGCAGACTGGCAGGACCTGTCGGTGAGAGCCATGTGAAAGGCTTGAGGTATGCGGACCTTGACGTTCAACATCCACCACGGCGTGGGTTTGGGCGGCAAGCTGGACCTCGAACGGGTCGCGCAGACGATCGAAGCCTCCGGTGCCGACGTGGCCGGCCTGCAAGAGGTCGACAAGTACTTCGCTGAGCGCAGCAACTGGGAGGACCAGCCGTCCTGGTTGGCGGCGCGACTGAAGATGCACCACGTCTTCGCCGCCAACCTCGACTGGGATCCCGCGGAGCCGGGCAAGCCGCGCCGGCAGTACGGGACGCTCGTGCTCTCGAAGTACCCGATCGTCGACTCACGCAACACCCTGCTCCCGCTGCACGCCGGCAGCGAGCAGCGCGGCCTGCTGGAGACCCTGATCGACGTGGACGGTACGCCGCTGCGCTTCGCCGACACGCATCTCAGCACGGTCGACAGCGGCGAGCGCCTCGAGCAGGCGAACGCCGTCGTCGGGCTCCTGAAAAGCGCTCCCGAAGCGACGCTGCTCGTCGGCGACCTGAACGCCGTACCGACGTCGGCCGAGGTCAAGACGCTGACGGCGCTGTGGGCCGACACCTGGCGGGAGAAGGGGTTCGGTCCCGGCTTCACCAGCCCGGTTCCGCTGCCGGCCCGGCGGATCGACTACCAGCTGCACAGTTCGCAGCTGGTGCCGACAGCCGCCTCGGTCCTGCTCAGGTTCGCCTCCGACCATTACCCGGTCGCGGCCACCTATTCCTTCAGCTGACGCTCGTACGCGTCCGCCGGCCAACTGGCCGCCGTCTTCGTGACCAGGCGCGCGCCGAGGCGTTCGTAGAAGCGGTAGCCGGCCGTGTTCACCAGGCGCAGACCCCAGCTGATCGGGAGCCGTTCCGGGAGGGCGATCCGGGCCAGCGCCAGCATCAGCCGACGACCGACGCCGGCGTCGCGGAACGGCTTGCGGACATAGAGATCGTCCAGGGCCAGCTGGTCGCCGCCGACCCACAGGTACGGGCGCCGCAGCGCGGACACGTACCCCGCGACCGCGCCGTCCACCGACGCGACCAGCACGATCACGTCCGGCCGGTCCAGGAACTCCTCCCAGTCGGCGACCTCCGCCGTCACGTCCGCGCGCTGATCCTGGTAGGCGGCCAGCTCCCCCAGCATCGTCAGCACGGTCTCCGCGTCCGCGCTCTCCGCGCGGCGAATCTCAATGGACATGAGCCGTCTCCCCTGAAGGCTCGAACGACGGTACGACGATCAGCGTCAGCGCGGCAGCCACCGCGGCCGTGACCGCTGCGAATGTGAAGCCCCGGGTGAACCCGGTGGTCACCGTACCGGCAAGACTCGCCGCCGCGACGCTCGAGACCACCGCGACACCGAGCGACGCCCCGAACTCGTGGAACGTACTCAGGATGCCCGACGCCAGCCCCGCCTCGTGGTGGGCGACCTGCGCGAACGTCGTGGTCGACGACGCCACGAACGCCGCGCCGAGCCCGATCGTCCCGACCGCCATCCCGGTCACCACCACCGCCGCGCCGTCCCACAGCGCGGGCGCCGCGACACCGATCGCGGTGAGCAGGAATCCGGCGATCGCGATCGCGATCGGCCGGGCGCCGGCCTTGCCGACGAACTGACCGGCCAGATGGGCGCCGACGATCGCCGCGATCGCGACGGGCAGGAACAGCAGCCCGGTGCGCAGCGCGCCGTACTGCTTGAAGTGCTGGAGGTAGAACGAGCCGAGGAAGAACATCGAGATCATCAGCGCGGTCGCGATCAGCAGCATCAAGGTGCCGGAGGCAACGGATCGGCGGGCGAGGATCCGGAGGTCCATCAGCGGCGACCGGACGGTGCGCTGCACCCACGCGAACACGCCGTACAGGACAAGCGCGCCGGCCAGGGTGCCGAGCGTCGCGACGGACAACCAGCCGCGGTCGCCGGCGTTGATCAGCGCGTAGATCGCGGTACCGGTGCCGGCGGTCACCAGCAGCGCACCCGGTACGTCGAGGCGTCCCTGCCGCTCGCCCGGCGTGCCGGCCGGGAGCATCCGGAACAGCACGACGAACACGACCAGGCCGATCGGCAGGTTGATGTAGAACACCCACTGCCAGCCGGGTCCCGCGGTCAGCAGGCCGCCGAGCAGTACGCCGATCGCGGAACCGCCGCCGCCCATCGCGGACCAGATCCCGAGCGCCTTGTTCCGTTCCTCGCCGTCGAACGTCTTCGTCACGACGGAAAGCGCTGCCGGGGACAGCATCGCGGCGCCGATCCCCTGCGCGACCCGGCCGCCCAGCAGGACCTCCGGGCCGTTCGCGAGGCCGGTGACCAGCGAGGCGAGCGTGAAGACGGCGAGGCCGACCAGTACGACGCGGCGGGAGCCGAACAGGTCGGCGGCGCGACCGCCGAGCAGCATCAGGCCGCCGAACATCAGCGTGTACGCACTGACCACCCAGGTCAGCGTCTCGCGCTGCAGGTGCAGGTCCGTCTCGATGTTGGGCAGCGCGATCGCGACCACGGTCACGTCGAGGATCAGCATGAACTGCGCGACGGCGAGCAACCCCAGCAGCCGCCACCGCCGCGGGTCCGGTTGATTCATGATCTCGTCCTTAAGTTGAACAGGTATGTACGAGTTGAAGGTAACTCGTACACTGCTGTTCGACAAGAGGAAGTCGTACAATGGTGTTCGAGATCAGGGAGGTCCCGGATGGCGACCAGCACCAAGCGGGCCGACGCCCAGCGCAACATCGACGCGATCCTGTCCGCCGCCGCGGACTGCCTGAGCCGCAACCCGGCGGCCAGTACGTCGGAGATCGCGAAGGCGGCCGGCGTCGGCCGGGTGACGCTGTACGGGCACTTCCCGTCCCGCGCCGAACTCCTCGACGCGGTGTTCGTCCGGGCGATCGCGACCGGCGAGGAGTCGCTCGGGCAGGTCGACCTGACCGGCGATCCGCGCGCGGCGCTGATCCGGCTGATCGAGACGAGCTGGGAACTCGTCGACGGGTTCCGGACGCTGCTGATCGCGGCTCAGGAAGTGCTGCCGCCGTCGCGCGTACGGGAACTCCACGCCGACCCGATGGCGCGGGTGGAGCGGCTGCTGGAACGCGGGCGTACGGAGGGCGCGTTCCGGACCGACCTGCCGACGACCTGGCTGGTCAGCGTCATGCACAACGTGATGCACGGCGCCGCGAACGAGATCCAGGCCGGGCGGATCACCTCGGCCGAGGCAGCGCCGTACATCACCGCGACGCTGCTGGCGGCGTACACACCGCCGGGCGAACGCGTCGCGGTCTGACTACTCGAGCCAGATCGTCTCGAACGTCGGGTTCGCGTGGATGTGGACGGCCTCGTAGCCGCCCGGCCCGGTACGGAACTTGTGCGGGGTGTCCGCCGGTACCACCAGGATCTGCCCCGCCGTACCGACGATCTCCTCGCCGTCGACGGTGAACGTCGCCGAACCACGCCGGATGATGAAGGTCTCGGCGTACGGATGCTTGTGCAGCCGCGGGCCGGTGCCCTCCTTGGTCGTCGACTCCAGAATCAGCGAGACGCCGGCACCACCCGGCAACTCGGTGTAGTTCTCGGTCCATTCCTCACCGTCGGCGCGCCCGTCGGCCCGGCTGATCACCGCGGCCCCGGACTTCGCGATCTCGGTCATGCCACCCTCCTCGGTCGATCCAGCCCACCGTAACCGCGGACCGGCTCGCACACATCAGGGTTTCGGCCAACTCGGTGCCGTTTAGGGTGTTGGGCATGCCGCTGTATTCGTTCGAAGGTAAGCGCCCGACCGTGCACCCCGACGCGTGGATCGCCCCCACCGCGACCCTCGTCGGCGACGTGGTCGTCGAGGCCGGGGTCTCGATCTGGTACGGCGCCGTGATCCGCGCCGACCTCGGCACGATCACGATCCGCGCCGGCGCGAACATCCAGGACAACACCGTCATCCACGTCGGCCACAACGGCTGCGAGATCGGCCCCAACGCCACCGTCGGCCACCAGTGCCTCGTCCACGACTGCACCATCGGCGAACAAGCCCTCGTCGGCAACGGCGCCATCGTCCTCGACGGCGCCGTCATCGGCCCCCGCTCGCTCGTCGCCGCCGGCTCCACCGTCACCCCTGGCGCCGTCGTACCGCCGGAATCGGTCGCGATGGGCAGCCCCGCCAAGAAGATCGTCCCGCTCGACGGCACCGCCAAACTCTTCGTCGACCACAACGCCTCCGTCTACCACGCCCTCGCCGAACGCCACGCCGCCACCGTCGAACAGGTCGACCCGTGATCGACGACTTCGCGAAGACCTACCTGCACGATGCACTCCGCTACGTCCGCGGCTCGCTGGTCGGGAAGGTCGAGGGGCTGTCGGAGTACGACGTAACGCCGCCCGCTCACGCACACCGGCACGAATCTGCTCGGGCTGATCAAACACCTCACGCTGACCGAGGCCCGCTACCTCGGCAACATCTTCGACCGCCCGTACCCCGAGCCGCTCCCCAACTTCACCGACCCCGGCTATGCGAACCGGCATCACCTGTGGGTCCCCGAGCACGAGACGCGGGCACAGATCCTCACCAACTACAACCGCGCCTGCGCCCACGCCGACAGCACCATCCAGTCCCTCCCGATCGACACCCGCGCCACCGTCCCCTGGTGGCCGAGCCCCGACGTAATGCTCTTCAACGTCCTGACCCACGTCCTCACCGAAACCAACCGCCACGCAGGCCACGCCGACATCCTCCGCGAACAACTCACCACCACGGACGCCGACCCGACGGTGGACTGGCCATCCCACCGATCCCAAATAGAAGCCGCCGCCCGCGCCGCCGAACAGTAGCCCCAACCCACACATGTTGCGTGAGGCGGACGTGGTGAGGGGTGGATTTGGTGAGGGGCGGACGTGGTGAGGGGCGGACGTGGTGAGGGGCGGACGTGGTGAGGGGCGGACGTGGTTAGCCCCCCGCGTGCTCCGCAGGTGCTCCGGTCGCGTCGCTCCCTCCCGCACCTGCTCCGCGCGCTCCCACCCACCCGCCGGCTGGCGCCGGCATTTTGCGAGCTGCCGCTCGCGGGTGACTGCTAGGCCGGCGTGCTTCGTGGGGCGTGACGTGTGAGTGGCGCGTGCACCGGCCCACTGCGCGCGGCGTAGACCGAACCGGCCGACTCCTGCGAACTTGCGATACCCCGTGGGGACTGGGAACAGGCTATTGCTTGTCGTCAGTCCCCATAGGTTGTGTCCACTGTCCCGCAGCCCGGCCATCTGCGAGCGCCTGGATGGCCGATCACGATGGCCTTGCCAGGTGGGGCGCACGCCCTGAGCACCAGCAGCGCCCATGGCCGACCACATCTACGCGTCACCGCCTCCCCTCACCACTTCCGCCATCTACAACCCGCGCCACTCACCACCAGCGACCTCACGGAGTGCATCCACCTAGCAGTCACCCGCGAGCGGCAGCTCGCAACTCGCCCGCGGCAGCGGGCATCAAGCCGGCGCTAGCCGGTGGGCGGGTGGGAGCGCGCGGAGTAGGTGCGGGAGGGAGCGCAGCGACCGGAGCACCTGCGGAGCACGCGGGGGCTGACCACACCCACCCGTGATCACATCACCCGTTCAGCTCTTCCACGTGTAGCGGCGTTCGGGGCGGCCGGTGGTGCCGTAGCGGAGGGTTACTTCGGCTTGGCCTTGGGTGGTGAGGAATTCGAGGTAGCGGCGGGCGCTGACGCGGGAGATGCCGATGTGTTCGGCGCATTCGGCGGCGGAGAGGTTTTCTGGGGCGTTGCGGAGGGCGGCTGTGACGAGGTCGGTGGTTTCCTGGGAGAGGCCTTTGGGGAGGCGGTTGGTGAGCGGGCGGGCGGGGGCGAGGACCCGGTCGACGTCCGCCTGTGACGTGACCTGCAGAGGAATGCTGGCCCGTCGTCGCGCGTACTCCTGCAGCCGCACCCGCAGATCCTCGAAACCGAAGGGTTTCAGCAGGTAGTTCACGACCCCCTGCCGCACCGCGCCCCGCACAGCCTCCGCCTCACGGGCGGCGGTGATGACGAGGATGTCGACGGACGGCTGTACGGCGCGGAGCCGGGCGATCAGGTCCAGTCCGAAGACGTCGGGCAGGTACAGGTCCAGCAGGACGAGGTCCGGCGTCAGCGACTCCAGCGCGGACACCGCGGCGTCGCCGGAGTTCGCCGTACCGACGACTTCGAAGCCGTCGACGCGGTCGACGAAGCCGCGGTGGATGCGGGCCACCATGAAGTCGTCGTCGACGACCAGGACGGTGATCATCGGGCTCCTTCCGGTGTGCGTTGGGTGGACATCCGGGCGATGAACGCGGCGCCGCCGTCGGTCGGGTTGGTGACGGCGACCTCGCCGCCGCGGCGGCGGCAGATCATCCGGGTCATCGCGAGCCCGATGCCGCGTTCGCCCTCGGCGGCGGCCTTGGTGGTGAACCCGTGCGCGAACACCTCCTGTGCCAGCTCCGGTGCGACGCCGGGGCCGGAGTCCCGTACGACGATCTCGACCGAGGTCGCGTCCTGCCGGAGTTCGACCTCGACCCAGGCGGGCGACAACGGCGTACCGGACTGGGCGGCGGCGTCGACGGCGTTGTCGACGAGGTTGCCGAGGACAGTCGCGATGTCGGCGGACAATGCCGGGTCGAGGCGGAGCAGGGTGGTGCGTTCGGACACCCGGAGCTCGACGCGGCGTTCGGCAGCGAGCGAGGACTTCGCCATCAGCAGGGCGGCGACCGTGGTGTCGTGGACCCGCCGGGTCACGGTCAGGTCGAGCGATTCACGATAGCGGTTCAGCGCGCCGACGTAGGTGACCACCTCGTCGTACTCCCCGATCTGGATCAGACCGGAGATCGTGTGCAGCTGGTTCGCGAACTCGTGGGTCTGCGCCCGGAGCAGCTCCGCGGACGAGCGGAACGACCCGAGCTCCCGCTCCAGCTGCGCCAGCTCGGTCCGGTCGCGGAGCGTGGTGACGGAGCCGAGCGACCGCCCGTCCTTCACCACACTCATCCGGTTCATCACGAGCACCCGGCCACGCCGTACGACGACCGCGTCACGCGCCTCGTCGTCGCCGGACAGCACCTCGCGCAGGCGGCCCTCGATGCCCAGGTCCTTCAAGGACTTCCCGACCGCGTCCGACGGCAGGTCGAGCAGCCGGCGGCCGACGTCGTTCACCAGCGTCACGCGCAAATGGGGGTCGAGGGCAACGACTCCCTCGGCGAGCCCGTACAGCATGGCTTCCCGGTGTTCGGCCAGCCCGGCGATCTCGCGCGGTTCGAGGCCGAGTGTCTGCCGCTTGATCCGCCGGGCCAGCAGCCACGACCCGAGCAGCCCGAGCACGCAGGCGATGCCGAGATAGATCGCCAGGTACGACGACGCGCCGCGCAGCCGCTGCAGTACGGAAGGTGACCGCTCGCCCACCATGACGGTGCCGATCTGGTCGCCGAGGGACCCGTCCGTCCGTCCGAACCCGTCCCGGCCGTCGCTGAGCACTGGAACTTGTGCGACGAGCTCCCGGGAGCTGTCGACCCGCAGCTCACCTGACCAGCCGCGACGCTTGTCACCCGCCGGATCACCGTACGTGAGGTCTGTGCCGATCAGCGTCGGATTCGTTGCCGCGATCACCTTTCCGTGCGCGTTCGCGACCGTGATCGAGGTGACGCCGGACTGCGCGAGGCTGGTCTGCAGCGTGGGCGCCAGCATCTCCGCGGGCGCCGGGTTCCGGATGTTGAACCGCAGCGCGGGACTCCCGGACAGCTGCTCGGCCAGCAAGGTCACGCGGCGCCCTTCGACCCGGTTGAAGGTGGCGGCGGACTGCGCGAGCGAGACCGCGGCGACCGCGACCAGCACGATCACCACGATCGCGAGCTGCAGCACCAGCAGCTGCCCGGCCAGCGTCGGCCGTCTACCGAGTCGTACCGCCATCTTCACCTCCCTACCTTGTCCTGCCGCATGATCACCGTTGTGGCGCCCGAGTGCCACAGTTCACCCTGATTCGGCCTATGACCACAATGAACTCAACCACCGCTGCGGCCACAACGCAGACTCCGACGGCTCCGGAGGTCCACGATCGTCGCCACCTGAACACCTCCTGAAAGGATCCGCCGATGAGGTCCAGGCCACTGCTGATCGCGGCCGTCGCGCTGCTCGGCATCACCGCCTGCGGGGCGACCGCGAACAAGACCGACGCCGCGAACGAGGACAGCGGGAAGCCGGCCACCGGGCTGCGGCTGATGGTGCCGAACACGGCCGGTGGCGGGTACGACACCACCGCGCGGGTCGCCGCGAAGGCGATGGACGACGCGAAGATCGCCACCGGCGTGCAGGTGTTCAACCTGCCCGGCGCCGGCGGTACGGTCGGCCTGCAGCGGGTCGTGAACGAGAAGGGCAACGGCAAGCTCGCGATGCAGATGGGCCTCGGCGTCGTCGGCGCGACGTACACGTCGAAGTCCAAGGCGACGCTCACCCAGACCACTCCGATCGCGAAGCTGATCGAGGAGGCCGGCGCGATCGTCGTCCCGAAGAACTCGCCGTACAAGACGATCCAGGATCTGGTCACCGCCTGGAAGGCGAACCCGAAGGGGATGGCGGTCGGCGGCGGTTCGTCGCCGGGCGGCCCGGACCACCTGCTGCCGATGCAGCTCGCGCAGGCGGTCGGCATCGAGCCGAAGGACGTCAACTTCGTCTCGTACGACGGCGGCGGCGAACTGCTGCCCGCGCTGCTGGGGAGCAAGATCGCCTTCGGCACCAGCGGCTTCGGCGAGTTCCTCGACCAGGTGGAGAGCGGCCAGGTCCGGGTCCTCGCGGTGAGCAGCGAGCAGCCGATCGAGGCGCTGAAGGACGTACCGACGCTGAAGGGCTCCGGGATCGACCTGGTCTTCACCAACTGGCGCGGGATCGTGGCGCCGCCAGGCATCAGCGACGCGGACAAGAAGGTCTGGATCGACGCACTGACCAAGATGCACGACTCCGCCGAGTGGAAGGCCGAGGAGAAGAAGCACGGCTGGACCGACGCGTTCGTCACCGGTGACGAGTTCGGCAAGTTCCTCACCGACCAGGACAAGGCCGTCGCGGACATCCTGACCAAGCTGGGCCTGGCGTCGTGACCGAGGCCGCGACCCGGCGGCCGGATCGTGCGCAGTACGGAGTGTGCGGGGTGCTGGCGGTGGTCGGCGTCCTGGTGATCGCCGACGCCGCCCGGCTCCCGCACATTGCCACCAGCAACGACCCGATCGGCCCGAAGCCGGTGCCGATCGTGCTCGGCGTACTCCTGCTGGTGGTCGCCGCGCTGTACGCCGTGGACGTGGCCCGCGGCGGCACCGGCGCGGCCGAGGAGGGTGAGGACGTCGACGTGACGTCCCCGGTCGACTGGCGCACCGTACTGCTGCTGATCGCCGCGTTCGTGGTCAACCTGGCGACCATCGAGCCGCTCGGCTGGGTGATCAGCGGGACCCTGCTGTTCTGGGGTTCGGCGTTCGCGCTCGGCAGCCGGCACCACGTCCGCAACGTGTTCATCGCGGTCGCACTGTCGCTGGCCACGTTCTACGGGTTCGCGATCGGGCTCGGGGTCGGCCTGCCGGCCGGCGTACTGCAAGGGATTCTCTGATGGACAACCTGATGAACCTGGTGAACGGGTTCGGCGACGTGCTCACCCCGGTCAACCTGCTGCTCGCGCTGCTCGGCGTCACCGTCGGTACGGCGGTCGGCGTCCTGCCCGGGATCGGTCCGGCGATGACGGTCGCGCTGCTGCTGCCGATCACGTACGGGCTGGAGCCGGTGCAGGCGTTCATCCTGTTCGCCGGCATCTTCTACGGCGGCATGTACGGCGGCTCCACCACGTCGATCCTGCTGAACACGCCGGGCGAGTCGTCGTCGGTGGTGACGGCGATCGAGGGCAACAAGATGGCTCGTGCCGGACGGGCCGCGCAGGCGCTCGCGACGGCGGCGATCGGCTCGTTCGTCGCGGGCACGATCGGGACGATGCTGCTGGTACTGGTCGCGCCGCAGGTGGTGAAGTTCGCGATCAGCCTGGGGGCGCCGGACTACCTGGCGATCATGCTGCTCGCGTTCGCGGGTGCCACCTCGGTGCTCGGGTCGTCGCGGATCCGCGGCTTCGCGGCGCTGCTGCTCGGTCTGGTGATCGGCCTGGTCGGGATCGACAAGGTGACCGGACAGCAGCGGCTGACGATGGGCGTCCCGCAGCTTGCCGACGGCATCGATGTCGTGGTGGTCGCCGTCGGCATCTTCGCGGTCGGTGAGGCGCTCTGGGTCGCGGCGCACCTGCGGCGCAACCCGGGCACGGTGATCCCGGTCGGCCGGCCGTGGATGGGCAAGTCGGACTGGCGGCGATCGTGGAAACCGTGGTTGCGCGGCACGGCCTTCGGGTTCCCGATCGGCGCGTTGCCGGCCGGCGGCGCGGAGATCCCGACGTTCCTGTCGTACGCGACCGAGAAGAAGCTGTCGAAGCACCCGGAGGAGTTCGGGAACGGCGCGATCGAGGGCGTCGCGGGGCCGGAGGCGGCGAACAACGCGTCCGCGGCCGGGACGCTCGTACCGATGCTGGCGTTGGGTCTGCCCACGAACGCGACGGCGGCGGTGATGCTGGCCGCGTTCACGTCGTACGGCATCCAGCCCGGGCCGCTGCTGTTCCAGCGCGAGCCAAAGCTGGTGTGGGCGCTGATCGCGAGCCTGTTCGTCGGCAACCTGTTCCTGCTGCTGCTCAACCTGCCGCTGGCGCCCGCGTGGGCGAAGCTGCTGCAGATCCCGCGCCCGTACCTGTACGCCGGGATCATCTTCTTCGCCTCGATGGGTGCGTACGCCGTGAACGCGCAGCCGCTCGACCTGCTGCTGCTCCTGGTGCTCGGGCTGCTCGGGTTCGGGATGCGCCGGTTCGGGCTGCCGGTGCTGCCGCTGATCATCGGCGTGATCCTCGGCCCGATCGCGGAACGGCAGGCCCGGATGGCGTTGCAGCTGTCCAACGGCGAGGTCTCCGGCCTGGTCGGCGGGCCGGTCGCGTACGTGATCTACGGGGCGATCCTGCTGATGATCGCCTGGCCGCTGATCGCGAAACTGCGCCGGAAAATCATGACGAAAGATGTCGTAATTTCCGCCTGACACTGAATGCATGAACGATATGCAGAGGGCTTGGCTGGGTGTGGTCTCCGCGGACCACACCCAGCGGGCCGTTCAGGGCGGTTTCATCCAGCTGAACCACGGCAAGCGGTACGGCGTCGCCCGGCTGCGGCGCGGCGACGGGTTCGCTATCTACTCCCCGACCGAGCAGTACCGCGAGAAGCAGCCGCTGCGGGCGTTCACGGCGCTCGGCGTGGTCGCCGACGACGCGCCGTACCAGGCCGAACCGATGTCGATGGGCGAGCGCGGCACGATCCAGCCGTGGCGCCGCCGGATCGAGTTCCTGCCGGTCCACCGGGCGATGCTCCGCGACGTCGACCTCGAGCTGACCCGCCGACCCAACTGGGGCTACCAGCTCCGCCGCGGCCTGGTCCCCCTCGAGGTGGCCGACTTCGAGGCGCTGCTGTCGACCATGGCTTGACGTATGCCGATATAGGCATATGATCGTCACATGGCACGGGCGGCGACGACCTCGGATGCGTTCAACGCGATCGCGGAGCCGCAGCGCAGGGACATCCTGGTGTTGCTGCGCGGCGGCGAGCGGCCCGTCACCGAGGTGGCCCGGGATCTGGGCATGAGCCAGCCGCAGGCGTCCAAGCACCTGCGGGTGTTGCGGGAGGTCGGTCTGGTGCGGGTTCGCGGCGCGGGCAAGCAGCGGCTGTACGACCTGGACGCGCGCGGCCTGCGGCCGGTGCACGAGTGGGTGGGTGGGTTCGAGGAGTTCTGGAACGAGACCTTCGGGCGGCTGGACGAGTACGTGCAGGAGCTCAAGCAGGAATGGCGAAAGGGACCACAGGATGAGTAGCGCCGAGGCGGACCGGGAGATCGTCATCTCCCGGCTGATCAACGCCCCGCGGGAGCTGGTGTTCGAGGCCTTCACCGAGGTCCGGCACCTGTCCCAGTGGTGGGGTCCGGCGGGCTTCAGCACCAAGACGCGGTCGTTCGAGTTCCGCGTCGGCGGCGACTGGGACTTCGTGATGCACGGGCCGGACGGGACCGAGTACCAGGAGTGGATCACCTGGTCCGAGATCGACCCGCCGGCCCGGATCGCCCTCGCCCACGGCGAGTCCCGCGACGACCCGAACGCCTTCTCGTCCGTACTCACGTTCGAGCCGGCCGGCGAGCGGACCCGGATCGTCATGCACACGCTGTTCCCCACCAAGGAACTGCGCGACGAGGCCGTGCAGAAGTACCACGCGATCGAGGGCGGCGAGCAGACGCTGCACAACCTGGCGACGTACGTCGCCGAACTGACCGGAAGGGACGTGGACTGAATGACCGGAAAAGTCTTCTTCGGCGTGACGATGTCGCTCGACGGCTTCGTCGCGCCGGTCGCGGACGTGACTGTCGCGGAGGTGTTCTCGCCCGAGGGCAAGGACAATCCCCGGGTCCAGACCTGGCTGCGGAAGTGGGGCGAGCTGCAGGCGTGGCTGTTCCCGCAGCGCTCGTTCCGGGAGAACCTGAAGCTCGGTGAGGGCGGCGAGGAAGGTCTCGACGACGACATCTCCCGGGAGACGATGGAGCGGATCGGCGCGAACGTGATGGGCAAGCGGATGTTCGACGGCGGCGAGCTGGCCTGGCCGGAGGAGGCGCCGTTCCACACCCCGGTGTACGTCGTCACGCACACGGAACGCGAACCGTGGGTACGCCCGGGCGGGACCACGTTCCACTTCGTCAACGACGGCATCGAGAGTGCGCTGTTCCAGGCCCGCGAGGCGGCCGGCGACCAGGACGTACGGGTCTCCGGCGGCGCCGACACGATCCAGCAGTACCTGAACGCCGGCCAGATCGACGAGTTCTCGATCTCGCTGGCGCCCGTACTGCTCGGCAGCGGCATCCGGCTGTTCGACCACGTGGACGCCGACCGGATCGCGCTGGAGCAGATCCGTACGGACGCGTCGTCGCAGGTCACCCACCTGACCTACAAGGTTTCCAAGCGGTGACCCTGTGCCGCGCTATACGTTCGAGTCATGGTGGCCGTGGGCGACGAGGTCTCGACGGAAGTGGCGCGGCGGATCGCGCTGAGCAGCCAGGGGTTCGGCGCGCCGCATCAGCGCGGTGATGTGCGCTGGGCGATCCGGCAGGCCGCCGTACTGCAGCTGGATTCGGTGAATGTGCTGTGCCGGTCGCACTACCTGCCGGTGTTCGCGCGGGTCGGCAACTATCCGCGGGCGGCGCTGGACGAGCTGAGCTGGGGCGCGGAGCGGGAGCTGTTCGAGTACTTCTGGGGCCACAAGGCCGCGCTGATCCCGCTCGGCAACTACCCGCTGATGCGCTGGCGGATGCGGGCCGCCGAGCGGCAGGTGTGGGACGAGGAGCTGAGCCCGGACGTGACCGCGCCGTGGTCGGTGGTCGCGGGGATGCGCCGGCTGACCGCGGAGCGGCCGGGGTACGTCGACCAGGTCCTCCAACTGGTCACCGAACAGGGCCCGCTGACCGCGGGCGACGCGAGCCCGGACGGCGTACGGCGCAAACGCGGCGACCCGGACCCGGATCCGACCACCGGCAAGATGTGGAACTGGCAGGACGCGAAGATCGCGATCGAGTACCTGTTCTGCACCGGGCAGGTGACGATCGCCGGGCGGCGGCACTTCGAGCGGATCTACGACCTGACCGAGCGGGTGCTGCCGGCCGACGTACTCGCCGCGCCGGAGCCGACCGCGGCCGAGGCGCGGCGGGAACTGGTCCGGATCGCGGCCCGCGGGCTCGGGATCGGAACCTTGCGAGAGCTCTGCGGCGGGACCGGGCAGGCGCACTTTCCGTTGCCCGCAGCAACTGGTCGCGAGGTGATCGGGGAGCTGGTGGACGCCGGTGAACTGGTGCCGGTACGGGTCGAGGGTGTGAAGCAGCAGTCGTACCGCTGGCACGAGGCACAGGACCGGCCGGTGGACGCCTGCGCGCTGCTCTCGCCATTCGACCCGCTGATCTGGAACCGCGACCGCGCGCACCGGCTGTTCGACTTCTTCTACCGGATCAGCATCTACACGCCGGCGCCGCAGCGCGTGCACGGCTACTACGTACTGCCGTTCCTGCTCGGCGATCGACTGGTGGCGCGCGTCGACCTCAAGGCCGATCGCCAGACCTCGTCGTTGGTCGTACCCACGCTTACGCCGGAGCCGGACTCCCCCGGCTTCGTGGACCAACTCGCCGGTGAGCTGCGTCAAGTGGCGGCGTGGCTCGACCTCACCACGATCCAGGTCACCGCGTCGTCGGCCGCGGGTAAGGCGCTCAAGCGACTGATCGGACGCGGGTGACCAGGACGCCGGCCAGGACCGTGACGGCGGAGGCCAGCAGGTAGAGGACCGGGTAGCCGCCCAGGTGTTTGACGATCGGGGCGGCGATCACCGGCGCGAGGACCTGCGGCAGCGAGTTCGCGATGTTGATCACGCCGAGGTCCTTGGCGCGGTCGCGGGCGTTCGGGAGGACCTCGGTGAGCAGGGCGAAGTCGACCGACAGGTACACGCCGAAGCCCGCGCCGAGCACGATCGCGCCGGTGATCGCGCCCGGCCAGGTCGGCAGGACGGCGAGGATCACGCCGGCCACCGCCATCACCCAGCCGGAGATGTTGACGAAGATCTTCCGGCGGGCGGAGCGGTCCGACCAGCGGCCGAAGGTGATCGCGGTGGTCAGCACGCAGACGCTGTAGATCGCGGTCAGGATCAGTACGCCGGTGTCCGGGTCGGTGACCCCGACCTCGTCCTGGAGGTAGTAGAAGAGGTACAGCGTGCCGAGCGCGTTGCCCACGTTGAACAGGAACCGGGTCAGCCAGGCCCAGCCGAAGTCCGGGTAGCGGCGCGGGCTGATCCAGAAGCTCTTCAGGAACTCGGGGAGTACGAACGCGGGCCGCTCCGTGAGCCGCTGGTCGTGACTGCGCAACAGGTACGGAACGACGGACAACAGCAGGAACACGGCGCAGGCGACGTACCCGAGGGTGTAGTTGTCGAAGGACGCCGCGAGGGCCGTTCCGACCAGTGCGCCGAGGACCTGCGAGATGGCGACCCAGCCGCCGACCACGCCGCGTTGGGTGACCGGGACGCGGTCCGGGACGACGGCGGTGGCGGCCGCGAGCAGCGCGTTGCCGAAGAGCTGCATCAGGCACCAGCCGATGATCATCAGCACGACCACCCGGGCGCCGGACAGGATCCCCAGCCCGACGGCACCACCGACAGCCCCCGAGATCACCCATGGCACCCGCCGCCCGAACCGGGACGTCGTCCGGTCCGAGATCGCCCCGAACGCCGGATTGGCGACCACCGAGACGGCCGCGCCGACGCCGGTCACCAGCCCGAACACGAACTCCTTGTTGCCCGGAGCAACCGCCTCGGACTGCTTCGCCAGCAGCACCTGGATCGGCCCGAGCCAGGCCGCGAACACCCCAACGTTGGCCAGTACGACGGCGGCCGTCCACCCACCCCGCACCCGCACGGTAGGTTCCGCCAACGCACCCCCAGCGCCCCGCGCAGCCGCGGTGGGGTGCACACCGGCGAGCGGCTCGTCCCCCTCGGGAATCATCTGCGGTTCTGGGCGATCAGGGCCTGCAGCCAGAAGTACGACTCCTTCGGCGTCCGCTTCTGCGTCTCGAAGTCGACGTCCACCAGCCCGAACCGCTGCGAGTACCCGGCCGCCCACTCGAAGTTGTCCAGCAACGACCACTGGAAGTACCCGCGCACGTCGATCCCGTCGTCGATCGCCGCCTTCAGCGCCCGCAGATACCCGTCCAGGTAGTCGATCCGCCGCCGGTCCGACACCCCGTCATTGATCGCGCACCCGTTCTCGGTGATGTAGATCGGCGGCAGCTTCTCGCCGTACCGCTGCTTGAAGGTCCGCAGGATCTCGCCGAACGCGTCCGGCACGATCGGCCAGCCGAAGTCCGTGGCCGGGTATCCGGGCAGTGTCCGCGGTTCGAACGGCAGACCGGGCGGGAGCTGTACGCCGTCGGTCGCGGCAGTGTCGGCCTGTCCGGTGGCCGCGCCGACCGACACCGGCGCGTAGTGGTTGATGCCGAAGAAGTCGAGCGGCGTCGAGATCACCGCGAGGTCGTCCGCGACCGGTCCCGGCATCCCGTCGCCGATCCCGGACGGGTACTCCCCGAGGATGATCGGATCGGCGAACATCCAGTTGATCAGGTTGTCGTACAGCCCCGCCGCTTCGACGTCCTCCGCGCTGTCGCTGGCCGGCCAGGTCGGCGCGTGGTTGGAGGCGATCCCGACAGAAGCGGCTCCAGCAGCCCGCAAAGCCTGCACCGCGCGCCCGTGCGCGAGCAGCTGATGATGCGCGACCGGGAGCGCATCGAAGAGCAGTTGCTTGCCAGGGGCATGGGCACCCAGGGAGTACCCCATCAGCGTCAGCACCATCGGCTCGTTGATCGTGATCCACAACGGCACCCGGTCCGCGAACCGCGCGCCGAGGATCCCGGCGTACTCCGCGAACCGCTCGGTGATGTCGCGGTTCAGCCAGCCGCCCGCGTCCTCGAGCGGTTGCGGCGTGTCCCAGTGGAACAGCGTCGGCGCCGGCTGGATCCCGGCGCCGAGCAGCGTGTCGACGAGCCGGTCGTAGAAGTCCAGCCCGGCCGCGTTCGCCGGCCCGCTCCCGGTCGGCTGGATCCGCGGCCACGCGAACGAGAACCGGTACGTGTCCACGCCCAGCTCCCGCATCAGCGCGACGTCCTCGGCGTACCGGTGGTAGTGGTCGCACGCGACCGCCCCGGTGTCGCCGTTCAGGATCGTGCCCGGCGTTGCACAGAAGGTGTCCCAGGTGGAGGTGCCGCGACCGCCTTCGGCCACAGCACCCTCGATCTGGTACGCCGACGCCGAAACGCCCCACCTGAATCCGGGCGGAAAGATCAGGTCAGCTGTCATTCGCATCATCCTCGTCAGGTTTGCTGTCCTGGACCCGCGGTGCCTCGACCTTCTGCACCACGACCGCCGTACCGTAGGCGGCCACCTCGCTCATCGTGTTCGCGATCTCGTTGCAGTCGAACCGCATCGCGAGGATCGCGTTCGCGCCCATCTGCTGCGCCATCTGGCACATCCGCAGCACGGCGACGTGCCGGGACTCGGCCAGCATCTGGGTGTACTCCGGCACCTCGCCGCCGCCGAGCGACCGGAAGCTCGCGGTGAAGTTCGACCCGAAGTCGCGACTCCGCACGGTCAGCCCGAACACCTCGCCGAACACCTTCTCCGCGGTGTACCCGGGCAGGTCGTTCATCGTCGACACCAGCACCGGGTACGGCGAACCCTGCGGCGCCACATGCGGCACGTTGGACGGCGCCTGCTGCTGGTACCCGCCCTGCTGGTACCCGGGTGGCGGGCCTTGCTGGTACCCGGGCGGCGGGCCTTGGTACCCCGGAGGCGGACCCTGCTGGTAGCCAGGCTGCTGCGGCGGATACGGCTGGTTCGGAGGAAAGTTCTGTGTCATGCACTCATCCTGGCATCACCATCTGAACACCTGGAACTCATACAGCGAATAGCCGTACGACGTCGCCCGCTGCGTCCCGGTGACGCGGACGTACCGAGCCGGTGTCGCCGCGAACCGGACCACGTCCTCCCCGCCGTTCCCGGCCGTCGTCGCGTACACCTGTTGCCACGTCGCCCCGTCCCGCGACACCTCGACCCGGTACCCCTTCGCGTACGCCGCCTCCCAGTCCAGCACCACCCGGCTGACGGTCTGCTCGTTGCCGAGGTCAACCTTCAGCCACTGCGGATCCGACCAGTCGCTCGCCCACCGGGTGTCGAGCTTCCCGTCCACCGCCTGCGCCGGCGGCGAGTTGTACCAGCCCTTCTCGTAACTGCTCGCGGTCGCGGTCTTCCCGGCCGCCAGGTTGCTCACGTCGTCGCCCCGCTTCGCCGGGAACTCGACCACCTGCTGGTACGTCGGCCGGTTCACCCACGCGATCCGGTCCTGGGTGATGCCGCCCATCGGGTTGTGCGCGATCTGGTCGGCGCAGAACTGGTCCCCGGCGGCGCAGTCGGCGGTCGCGGGGTACGTCGTACTCGCCGGGACCTTGGTTGCCGCGAGCAAGGTGTCCGTCAACACCGCCCGGCAGTCCGCCAGCGATCCGCCGCCGCAGTACGTCACCGGCTGGGACGCCTTCACCGGATCGCCAAGCACCTTCCGCAGGTCACGCTGCACGAACCCCCACCAGCCACTCTGGAACGAGGACCCCTACGCGCTCGGCCGCTCGTCGATCTTCAGGTTGGCGGTCAGCGAGTTGTAGAGGTCCGGCCCGAGGTCCTTGAACTCGGCCGGGACCAGCAGGGGCCACCAGGCGTCGAGCAGTTGGATCGCGTCGGCGTTGGTGTAGGTACGGGACGCGGCGTTGGGAGTCCGGCGGTGTGCGCCGGACTGTTGCCAGGCGGTCAGCTTGTTGACCGCGTCGGCAACGGCCGGATCGGTGATCGGGGCGGACTTGAGGACGCGCAGCAGGTACGGCAGGACCTGGTCGCCGCGGAGGTCGACGGTGGCAGCGTCCTCCATCGCCTCGACCAGCTTGCCGCGGGTGAACTTCTGCCCGCTGTCGATGACGGCCTTGATCCGGTCGTCGAGCGGCTGGCTGCGGTAGACCGCGTTGTACCCCCACTGCCCGTCCGAGGCGGAGTACCCGGGGGCCTGCTTGTTGTTCCAGCTGGTCAGGTAGTCCTGGTTCACGACCTGCGGATGCTGCGCGGGCGGCGTGTAGGTGGCGCGGTTCGTGTCCGGGTTCCAGCCCTTCCACTCGTACGTGCTCCAGGTCGGCAGGTTCGGGTCGGCGCCGTCGGCCCGGACCGGGTTGTCACCGGAGTTGAAGTACGCGATCGAGTTCTTGTCCGTGTAGAACCAGTTGAAGGTGTACCCGATGTTCGCCGCGGCCTTCTGGAAGTCGGCGGCCGAGTGGATCCTGTCCGGGTCGTTGAACTGCATGAACCCGAGCGCCGACCCCGCCTCGTTGCCGTACGTCGACCGGTCCTTGGTGAAGAGAACCGGCTTTCCGCCGACCGTTCCGCGATGTGTCACGATGCCGTACTTGGTGCGCAGGGCAACCAACGTGTACGACCCGGCGGGTTCGGAGGACCCGAGGCTGGAGTACCACGAGTTGTGCCGTTCGAGCCGCTCGATCGGCACGCACTGGCCCCGGAAGACGTAGTACTGCGAGGCTTTCGTCGGCGTTCCGCCGTCGGGTTCGCACAGCGGTACGGCGAACGTGTCGGTGATGTCCTGGCCGGCGGACGTCGCGCTCCACGAGTAGTCCGGGCCGCGGCCGATCAACGTGTAGAAGTTCAGGCCGGCGAACGCGATCCCCCGGGAGCTGACGCCCGGTCCCTGCAACTCCTGGCGCATCAGGAGCTGCGGGGCGAAGTACCCGGTCTGCGGGCCGTAGACCGCGATCGGGTTTCCGGACTGCGTGTGTGCGCCGGAGACGAGGAGCGCGTTCGACATTCCCTTCTTTCCGAAGCCTTCCGGGAAGAGGCCTTTGTCGAAGATCCCCTTCAAGGCCTCGGACCCCGCGGGCGCGGGCTTCGCGGCCGCCGTCTTGTTCGCGGTCTGGTCGATCACCTCGGGTTCGGCGGTGACCGAGCCGCGGTCCGGCATCGCGCGACCGGGCGGGTTCGGCCCGGTGGTCCCGTACGGGAAGGTCGTCCCGTTGTGCACCGTCGTACTGGCCTCGGGGTCGTTCTGCGAACGGAACGACTCCCACACTTTGGTGCCCTCGGCAACGCCGTACTTCACCTGCGCGTCGAGCAGCGCCAGCGCCGACGTGACCTCGGAGCCGCCGCCGGTGCCGAAGATGCCCGCGACCACGGCCGCGGTGGCGACCACGTCGGTCACCTTCCAGTGCGGCGTCGGCCACTGCAGACCGAGCGCGACGTACTCACCGGGGTAGCCGATACCGACCGTGTCGATGTAGTGGTTGACGCCGTCGACCCAGGCCTGGATGTCCTGCTGCATCTTCACGCCGTCGGCGCCGTACAGCTTGGCGGCGTCGTCGAACTGGCGCTGCAGATCGGCCTCGGTGTACGGCGCGGTCCGCCAGAACTCCTGCTCGAACTCGCGGTTCGCCGCGGCACCGCCCGCGAACGGCGTCAGCTGCCCGCGGCCGAGGTGCCGGAAGACGTCCATCACGAACAGCCGGTCCTGGGCACCGGCGTACCCGGCTCCGAACATCGTCCCGAGCCGCGTGGTGCCGGTGATGTGCGGGATGCCGCGGGACTTGTCGCGGACGATCGTCACGTCGCTGCGCGGGTGGATCGTGCTTGCCACGTCGTCCGGCCGCACCCCGAACGACGAGTCGTCGTAGTACGGCGCGAGGCCGTCGTCGGTGATGCCCTGCGAGTTCCAGACCAGGTCCTGGTACGGCTTCAGGCTGTCGCTGAAGTGCGGCGGACGGACCCCCAACGCCTTGAAGGCAAGGAGATCCGTGAACGTCGCGCTGCCGTTCTGGCCCGGCGGCAGGATGTCACGACATTGCCCAAGGCAATAGTCCGTGGGGTCGGCGGCAACGGCCTGCGGCGCTGCCTGGGTCGGTGCGGGCAGGGCGGCGAGAACGGCGACGACAGCGGCAACGGCTGCCGAGGCACGAAGGCGGGTGCGGAGTGCGGGGCGGGGCACGGTCCCTCCTCAGGTCGGTAAAAGTGAGAATGACTCACGAGTAGCTTCAGGTCAATAACTTGCCACCGACAGACTCTCGCCAATTGCGGTCCGTGACCACTACGCTCAGCAACACCATGAGCATCCACGATCGCTATCGATTGAGTGTGGTGATCAACGCCAGGGGGACGTACACCCCGTTGGGGGTGTCCCGGAGCTCTGACGGTGTCGCGGCTGCCGTCGCCCAGGCGCTGCCCGAGTTCTTCGTGCTGGACGAACTGCGCGACCGGGCGAGCGAGGCGATCGCGCAGATCACCGGCGCACAAGCGGGGGCCGTCGTGCACTGCGCCGCGGCCGGGATCACGCTCGCGGTCGCCGCCACGATGACCGGCGGCGACCCACGCCGTACGGCGGCGCTGCCGGACACCACCGACATGCACAACCGCGTCGTACTGCCGGCCTGTCACGTGGTCGACTACGGCCACTCGAACCTGCAGGGCATCCGGCTGTCCGGCGCCCAGGTGGACCTGGCCGGCGACGAGGACAGCTGCACGCTCGCCGATCTGGAGACCGAGCTCGACGGGCCGGACGTCGCCTGCCTGATGCTGGTGTCGTCCCGGCTGACCCGGGGCGAGCCGATCGACCTGGCGGCGGCGATCAAGGCCGCGCACCGGCGCGGCGTACCGGCGATCATCGACGGCGCGGCGCAGTTCCCGCAGATCGCGGACCTGCTCGCCACCGGGGCAGACCTGGTGCTGGTCAGCGGGCAGAAGTACCTCGGCTCGCCGACCGCGGGGCTGGTCGCCGGGACCTGGCCGCTCGTGCAGGCCGTGCGGGCCCAGGACAACGGCATCGGGCGGGTGATGAAACCGACCAAGGAAGCGATCATCGGCGTACTCGCGGCCCTCGAGGAGTGGCAGGCGGTCGACCGGGTGAAATGGCAGGCGGACGAACGCGCCAAGGTCGACGCGTTCGTGGCCGCGGTGTCGCGGATCCCCGGGGTCGTGGTCACGGCCGAGCCGGACCCGACCGGCCTGCAGGTGTCCCGGGTGTTGCTGAAGGTGGAGGACGCCAAGCGCGTCGCCACCGAACTCGAGGCCGGGTCGCCACCGATCTACGTGATGACCGACCGGGTGGCCGACGACGAGCTGATGCTCGAGCTGGTCCCGCTGGACGCGGACGAGATCGCGGCCGTCCTGGCCCGGCTCTGGGCGGTCCTCACCTGACAACGCGAAGGCCCGGCACAGGATATTCTCTTGTGCCGGGCCTTCAGCGTGCTCAGTGCTGGTACGACTTCCCGTCGGTACGACGCGGGCCGCCGTTGCCGCGACGTGGGCCGTTGCCGCCACGGCTGTCGTGGCCGCGCCCCGGACGGTTGCCGCCGAACCGCTTGCCACCCTTGCTGAAGCGCTGCGGCTTCGGCGCCGGAAGCTTCACCGGGAAGCCGGACGGCCTGCTGCCGCCGGTCAGCTCGGTGACCAGCTCGTCGCCCGGACGGGCCCGGACGGGCTCCGCCTTGACCCCGGCGGTCTCGGCCATCCGGATCATCCCGCGCCGCTGGTGCGGCAGCAGGAGCGTGACGACGGCACCCTTGCCGCCGGCCCGCGCCGTACGGCCGGCGCGGTGCAGGTAGTCCTTGTGCTCGGCCGGCGGATCAGCCTGGACGACCAGGCCGACGTCGTCGACGTGGATACCGCGGGCCGCGACGTCCGTTGCCACCAGGACCGGGACCGAGCCGTCCTTGAACTGGTCGAGCGTCCGGTTCCGCATGCCCTGGGTGAGGCCGCCGTGCAGCGCCGCGGCCATCACGCCACGGTCGCGCAGCTGCGTCGCGATCCGGTCGGCGCCCAGCTTGGTGCGGACGAACACGATGGTCCGGCCGTCCCGGCTGGCCAGCTCGGCCGTCAGCGACTGCTTGTGCGCCGGCTCGATCACCAGCAGGTGGTGCTCCATCGTGCTGACCGAGGCCTGACCGGACTCGGTCGAGTGCTGCACCGGGTCCTTCAGGTACGTGCGGACGATCTTGTCGACGTCGTTGTCCAGGGTCGCGGAGAACAGCAGCCGCTGACCCTCGGGCGGGGTCATGTCGAGCAGCGTGGTGACCGCCGGCATGAAGCCCATGTCGCACATGTGGTCGGCCTCGTCGAGTACCGCGATCTCGACGGCGCCGAGGTCGGCCGCGCCCTGCTCGCACAGGTCGATCAACCGGCCGGGGGTGGCGATCAGCAGGTCGACACCGCGGCGGAGCGACTCGATCTGCTTCGGGTAGGGCAGGCCGCCGGCGATCAGCTTCAGCGACACGTTCATCACGTGCGCCAGCGGCTCGAGCGCGTCGTGCACCTGCATCGCGAGCTCACGGGTCGGGACCAGGATCATGCCGCGCGGACGGCGCGACTCGGTGTGGCCGCCGGCCAGCCGCATCAGCGTCGGCAGACCGAAGCCGAGCGTCTTGCCCGAACCGGTCTGGCCGCGGCCCAGCACGTCCTTGCCGGCCAGCGCGTCCGGGATCGTCGCGGCCTGGATCGGGAACGGCGAGGTGATGCCGTCCCGGGCCAGCCGCTGGACCAGCCGCGGGGCGAGCCCGAGGGTGGCGAACTGGTTGTCCTCGGCAACGGTGCCGAGGTCCTCCACCGGCTCCGCGGAACGGATCGGCTCCCCACGCCGAGCCTCCTGCGAAGCCCGCCGCACGAACGGCTTCTCCTCCCGCCGGTACGACGGCTTGTCGTCCCGGTTGAAGCGCGGGCGCTCGTCCCGGCCGTACGACGGCTTGTCGTCCCGGCTGTACGACGAACGGTCCTCGCGGTTGTACTGCGGCCGGCTGTCGCCACCACGGTCATCACGGCGGAACGGCTGCTTCTCACCACGGTTGTAGGACGAACGGTCGTCGCGGTTGAACCGCGGACGCTCGTCCCGGTTGTAGGACGGACGGTCGTCACGGTTGTACCGCGGCCGGCTGTCGCCGCCACGGTCGTCACGACGGAACGGCTTGTCGCCACCGTTGTAGGACGAACGGTTGTCGCGGTTGTACTGCGACCGGTCGTCGCGGTTGTACGACGGACGGTCGTCACGGCTGTACTGCGGACGGTCGTCGCGGTTGGGGCGCTGGCCGCGGTCGGCGCGGGGCTGCTCGGAGCGGTAGCCCTTCACGGGGCGGTCCTCCCGGGGTGCGTCGTACGTCGGCTCCGCGGCCATCCGCTCGCCGTACGACTGGTTCTGGTGCTTCTTGTGCCGGGGCTTCTTGTTCCGCCCGTCGGCGGATTCGGCGTCGAACTGGTGGTGCTGGGTCACGCAAACTCTCTCTCGTATTCACGGACGAGGGGCGCCGGATCGCAGCCGCACGTGAGCGCCGGTCACGAAAACATGACCGGACTACGTACTCAGCAGGAGACGGGCATCGACCTGCGGGTGCTATCGCGTTGCACCCATGTCGCCGGAGTCTTCAGCGGATGCTGAAACCGACGGGTCGGAGCGCCTGGGAACATCTCTGGTGACGCGACGCGCGCACCGACACCAGAAAAGTATAACCGATCGTGACGACCACTCCGACCAGCAGACCAGCCACCGCACTGGTCCCGTCCCACACTTCAAGCGTGCTTGAGTGTTTGGAGCACCGATCTAGGGTGGCGGTATGTCGGAGGAGAACGTTCCGAGCAAGGAGCACTGGCTCTCGATCGGGGAGATCGCGCAGCGGTCCGGAGTGGCGGCGTCGGCATTGCGGTTCTATGAGGACCAGGGCCTGATCGCGTCCCGCCGTACCGCCGGCAACCAGCGGCAGTACCAGCGCAGCACGTTGCGCCGGATCGCGTTCGTGCAGGCCGCGCAGCGCGTCGGGCTGGCGCTCGCCGAGATCAAGCACGCACTGGACTCGCTGCCCGAGGACCGGACGCCGACCCGGGCCGACTGGAGCAAGCTGTCGAAGTCGTGGCGCAGCCGTCTCGACGAGCGGATCGCCGAGCTCGAGCGCCTCCGCGACGACCTCGACACCTGTATCGGCTGCGGCTGCCTGAGCCTGCAACGCTGCAACCTCTACAACAAGGATGACCGCCTCTCCACCCGCGGCCCCGGCGCCCGCCTCCTCAACGTCGGCATCCCCGGCGAGAGCTAGGCCCTAGGACAGCAACCCGCGGTCGACCACCTCGACCAGCAGCTCGGCGGCGGCGATCGCGTCGTACGCCGGGTCCCGCAGCGACTCGGCCACGATCGCGTCGATGCCCCCGCCGATGACCAGCGCCGCGGACCGGGTATCCGTGGCCGCCGCGAGCCCGCGGGCGGCCCGGGCCGTGGCGACGAGCTGTGCGACGGCCGCCCAGCGCGCCTTCGCGTCAGCGACCGGCGCCGCCGACGTCACCGCCTCGACCAGCATCCGCACCTGCCGCGGCTGCTCGTGCAGATGCCGGACCATCGACCGGATGTACGCCGCCACGCCGTCCGCCGGCCCAGCAGCCTCGACCGCCGCACCGACGACCGCAACGACCGCGGACACCACGTGCTCGTACGCGGCGTCGACCAGCGCCTGCTTCGACCGGAAGTGATAGAGCACGCCCGCCTTCGTGATCCCGGCCTGCTCCGCGATCCGCCCGAGCGACGCCGCGGCGTACCCCTCCTCGGCCACCAGGTCGATCGTGACGTCGACCAACTGGGCCCGGCGCGCCTGCTCGGTGAAGGTCAGGTTCCGGCCGCGGGCTGAGGACATGCCCTCAACTTACCGTATGGTTGGATCACTCACCGATCGGTTAGGAGAGGTCATGCGACGGTTGGGCCACTGGAACAACTCGGCGGGCTTCGAGGACTACCGGCGCACGTACGACGCCGCGATGCGGGACCTGCCGGCGCCGGCGGAGACCCGCGACGTCGAGACGTCGTACGGAACCGTGCGGGTGTACCGCTTCGCCGGCGCCCCCGGACCTGCCCCACTCGTCCTGCTCCCCGGTACGTCGTCGGGCACGCCGGTCTGGGCGGACAACCTGAAGTCGCTGCGCGCGATCGCCGACGTCTACGCGCTCGACCTGCTCGGCGAACCCGGGATGAGCGTGCAGACCGCGCCGATCCGCTCCGGCGACGACAAGGCGGCCTGGCTCGACCAGACGCTCGCGGCGCTCCCCGAACCACGATTCAACCTGCTCGGGCTGTCGATCGGCGGCTGGACCGCGATGAACCTCGCCGTACGGCGACCGGACCGGATCGCGACCGTCACGACGCTGGACGCGGCCAACGTGTACGACGGGATCCCGCTCGCGATCGTGGTCCGTTCGCTCCCGGCGACGGTCAAGTGGTTGCCGCGGGCCTGGCGGAACAGCCTGAACTCGTACATCGCCGGCGGCAAACCGGTGCAGGACGTGCCGATCGCGGACATGATCGAGTCCGGCATGAAGAACTACACGATCCGCCAGCCGCCGCCGCAGCGGATCACCGAGGAGCAGTTGACCGGGCTGTCGATGCCCGTCCTCGCGATCATCGCCGGGCGCTCGGTGATCCACCGCCCGGCGACGGCCCGGCGGACCGCCGAGCGGGCGCTGCGGCACAAGACGGTCGCGTTCTACCCGGACGCGTCGCACGCGATCAACGGCGAGTACCCGGAGCGGATCTCGGCGGACCTGCGGGCGTTCCTCATAGCTCCGCCGCTATGACCGGCATAGAAGGGTCCGCGGGAATCGCGGGTTATCCCCAGGGTTTCGCGGGAAGCGATGCGCAACCGGCAGAGTTCTTGGCAGCATCCGAATGTGGCGATCGGTAATCCGCCCGTCGCTATCCGCCACCGATTTCGGAGTGAGGCCTCCATGTCGTATCGCCGTATCCTGTCCGGTCTCGCGGGGCTCGCCGCCGCCGCGCTGGCCGTGCCCGCGCTCGCAGCGTCCCCCTCGACTGCCGCGCCCACGAACGTGTCCACTGCCGCCTCCCGTGCGGCGTACGTCGGCTCGCCCCAGGACGAGGCCGCCAGCAAGGCGTTCTACGACGCCGTGATGAAGTCCGCCCGCGCCAAGATGGCCAAGCAGACCGCGAAGGGCCGGAAGGTCACCGCGGTGACCGTGACGTACGCCGTCGACGCGCCGACGTTCGCGTCCCAGATCGCCTCCAGCGCACAGATCTGGAACTCGTCGGTGAGCAACGTGAAACTCGCCGAGGGAAGCAACTACGACTTCTACTACACCGAAGGCAACGACTCCCGCGGCTCGTACGCGTCGACCGACGGCCACGGCAGTGGATACGTATTCATCGACTACGCCCAGGCCGAGCAGTACGACAAGACCCGGATCGTCGCCCACGAGACCGGCCACGTCCTCGGCCTCCCCGACCACTACTCCGGCCCCTGCTCCGAACTGATGTCCGGCGGCGGCCCCGGCCCGTCCTGCACCAACCCGTACCCGGACAGCACCGAACGCTCCAAGGTCAACCAACTCTGGGCCAACGGCTTCAACAACACCGCCACCCCCTTCCACCTCTCCAAGTAACCCACCAACCTCCGCCCCGGAGCCGCCCGGCAGGGGACGGCCCCGGGGCCGGAGCCCTACCCTGAACCATGCGCAGATGGGTGGGGGCCGCCGCAGTCGCCGGGCTGCTCGGTGTCACCGGTTGCGGCGTTCCCGCAGGCGGCGTGATCGGGCTGACGGTGGACAGCACCGGACAGCCGGTCGGCGTCGTCCAGCTGTGCGAGGGGCACATCGACGGTGCGACCGTCTAACTTCAGCGACCGGGAGCTGGCTGCTCTGCGGCCGGACACCGTGGTCGTACCGCCGACCACGGCGGGTTCGGAGACCAACGAGACCTGGTCGTTGGCGAGGTTCCAGGCGAAGGCCTGCGACGCCTGGTTCTAGCGGGCTGGGCCTGTCGAGCCGCGGACTACCAGTTCGGGGCGGAAGAGGAACTCGGTGTGGGGGGTGGTGTGGCCGCGGACCTCTTCGAGGAGGGACTGGACGGCGGCGAGGCCCATCGCCTGGACGGGTTGGCGGATGGTGGTCATGGGTGGGTCGGTGAACTCCATCATCGGGGCGTCGTCGTAGCCGACCACCGAGATGTCGCCAGGGACCGAGAGGCCGCGCTGGCGGGCGGCGCGGATGGCGCCGAGGGCCATCATGTCGGAGCCGCAGACGACCGCGGTGACACCGGCGTCGAGCAACTGCCGGGCGGCCGCCTCGCCGCCCTCGACGCCGAACATGCTGAGGGCAACCATCGGGTCCAGGTCCTCGTCGGACAACCCGAGCTGGGCCTTCATCGACGTACGGTAACCGGCCAGTTTCCGCTGGACGACGAGAAACCGCTCCGGCCCGGACGCGAACCCGATCCGGCGGTGGCCGAGGGCAACGAGATGGGAGACCGCGAGCTCCATCGCGGCGTACTCGTCGGACGACACGAACGGCGCCTCCACCGACGGCAGCCAGCCGTTCACGAACACCACCGGCAGCCGGCGTTCGACCAGCGCCTGGTACCGCTCGTGGTCGGCGCCGGTGTCGGCGTGCAGACCGGAGACGAAGATGATCCCGGAGACGCCGCGCTCGAGCAGCATCTCGACGTACTCCTCCTCGGTCGCGCCGGACGGGGACTGCGTGCACAGCACCGGGGTGTACCCGCGCTGCGACAGCGCCGACTCGATCACCTGCGCGAACGCCGGGAAGATCGGGTTCATCAGCTCCGGCATCACCAGCCCGATCAGCCCGGCCGACCGCCGCCGCAGCCGCGCCGGCCGCTCGAACCCGAGTACGTCGAGAGCGGTCAGCACGGACTGTTTCGTGTCCTCCGCGACGCCGGGCTTCCCGTTCAGCACCCGGGAGACCGTCGCCTCGCTGACCCCCGCCTTGGCCGCGATGTCCGCAAGCCGCGCTCTACTGCTCACGCGGGAACTGTACAGAGGCGAGGCTGACATTTCAGCAAGATCCTGCAAGAACTTGCAGACTGCGCGCCGGTGTCCACTCCGTGAACAGAATGGACACATCACACGCCACAAACCTTGTCAGGACGAGTGGCGCCGGGCGAGGATAGGCGGACTCCCCCGCCCGGAGGAGAACCTTTACTCGGATCGTCCGGCACGTTCCTGCCGGTGAAGGGAAGTACAGTCATGGCTACTGTGTCGTTCAAGGCGGCTACCCGGGTCTACCCCGGTTCCGACACCCCCGCCGTCGACAAGCTCAACCTCGAGATCGAGGACGGCGAGTTCATGGTGCTCGTCGGCCCGTCGGGTTGCGGCAAGTCCACCTCGCTCCGGATGCTCGCCGGCCTCGAAGAGGTCAACGAGGGTTCGATCTACATCGGCGACCGCGACGTCACGCACCGTCCGCCGAAGGAGCGGGACATCGCGATGGTGTTCCAGAACTACGCGCTCTACCCGCACATGTCGGTCGCCGACAACATGGGCTTCGCGCTGAAGATGCAGGGTGTCTCCAAGGAGGACCGGGCCAAGCGCGTCGGCGAGGCCGCCAAGCTGCTCGGCCTGGAGGAGTACCTCGACCGCAAGCCGAAGGCGCTCTCCGGTGGTCAGCGTCAGCGCGTCGCGATGGGCCGCGCGATCGTCCGTAACCCGCAGGTCTTCCTGATGGACGAGCCGCTGTCGAACCTCGACGCCAAGCTGCGGGTGCAGACCCGTACCCAGATCGCCGAGCTGCAGCAGCGCCTCGGGGTCACGACCGTGTACGTCACGCACGACCAGGTCGAGGCCATGACGATGGGTGACCGGGTCGCGGTCCTCAAGGACGGTCTGCTCCAGCAGGTCGACACCCCGCTGAACCTGTACGACAACCCGAAGAACAAGTTCGTCGCGGGCTTCATCGGCTCGCCGGCGATGAACTTGCTCACCGCCAACATCGCCGAGGGTGGCGCGCAGGTCGGTGACTACACGATCCCGGTCCCCCGCGACGTACTCGCCAAGGCCGGTAGCGACAAGACCCTGACCGTCGGCGTTCGCCCGGAGGCCTTCAAGGTCGCCGACGAGGGCCTGCCGGTGAAGGTCGCCGTCGTCGAGGAGCTCGGCGCCGACGCGTACCTCTACGGCACCTCCGAGCACGACGGCGAGAGCCAGCAGATCGTCGCCCGCATCGACGCCCGGATGGCCGTCGAGAAGGGTTCCACGGTCCGCCTGGCCGCGGTGCCGGAGAAGCTGCACCTGTTCTCCACCTCCACCGAGGAGCGGCTCACCGCCTGATCCTCGGCAGTACCTCTACCGGCCTCGGGTGGCTTGTCCACCCGGGGCCGGTGGCTTTTCCAGCCGATCCGCCGGGTCCATATTGGTCTGCTTGAGCAGGTAGTGCGGGCGCTTCTTGGTCTCGTAGTAGATCCGGCCGATGTACTCGCCGATCAGCCCGAGCATCACCATCTGCAGTCCGCCGAGGCCGGTGATCGCCGCGATCAGCGTGACGTACCCGGGCATGTCGACCCCGTGCAGGATCGCCGCGACGAGGACCCACACGGCGTACCCGGCGGCGACCGCGGTGAGCAGCAGGCCGATGTAGATCGCGGCCCGCAGCGGCTTGTTGTTGAACGAGAGCAGCCCATCCAGGCCGTACTCGAGCAGCCGCCGGAAGGTCCACCGGCTCTTCCGGTCCGCCGCCGCCTGCACGTTGTCGTACTCGAACAGGATCGACTCGAACCCGATCCAGGCGAACAGGCCCTTCGAGAACCGGTTGTACTCGTTCAGCTCCAGCAGCCCGTCGACCGCACGCCGGGACAGCAGCCGGAAGTCGCCGACGCCGTCCATCAGCTCGACGTCGGCCCACTTGTTGATCAGCCAGTAGTACGCCCGCGAGAACAGCGTCCGGGTGGCCGGGTCGCCGGTCCGGTTGCGGCGTGCGATCACCTGGTCGAACCCGCGCTCGTACTCCTCGAGCATCCGGCCGATCAGCTCCGGCGGGTGCTGCAGGTCGGCGTCCATGATCACCACGGCGTCACCGGTCGCGTACCGCAGGCCCGCGAGCATCGCGGCCTCCTTGCCGAAGTTCCGGCTGAACGAGAGGTATCTCACCGACTCGTCGGTCGCTGCCAACCCGACCAGGGCCTCGAGCGTCCCATCAGCACTACCGTCGTCGACATAGACGATCTCGTAGGGACGACCGGTCCCGGCGAGCTCCCGGCTCAGTGCCTGATGGAACCGGGAGATCACCTCGACCTCGTTGTAACACGGCACTACCAGACTCAAGCGCATCGTTGTCCCCGCCCGCCGCGTCCGTAGTCGATGGTGCGATTCTTGTCCAGACCAGTACAACCCGCTAGCTTTGGCGGCCGAACGATCGGAACGAAGGGGCGGCCAGTGGTTTCCGAGGACGCTGTCGAACAACAGGCCCCACGGGGGCGTTCGGCATTACTCCCTGCCGGCGTCGCCGCTGTCGGGGTGGCGGCGGTGTTCGTCGCCTCCGGAATCATCCGCGGTACCTATCCCTTCGGTTCGCTGTCCCGCAGTACCAACGATCTTGGCACGCAGTACGTCCCCTTCTTCGCCCACCTCTGGGACGTCCTGCACGGCCAGGCCCAGGGTGACCTGCTGTTCAACTGGCAGAGCGCGTTCGGTGTCGGCTTCTGGGCCGACCTCGGCGTCGACCTCGGCAGCCCGCTGTCCCTGCTGGTGGGCCTGTTCCCGCGCGACCGGGTCGACCTCGCTGTGTTCGTCATTACCACTCTCAAGCTCAGCCTCGCCGCCGCCGCGATGGCCTACGCGTTGCTCAGGATGCGTCCGGGCCCTCGGTGGGTCGCGGCGATGCTGGGCATCTCGTACGGCGTCTGCGGCTGGGCGCTCGACGACGGATCCTACGTGCCGATGTGGCTGGACGGCCTGATCGCCCTGCCGATGTTCTTCCTGGTCGCGGAATGGTCACTGCGCCGCACCAACCGGATCCTGAGCGTACTGGTGGTCGCCGTCTTCTGGCTGTCCAACTTCTACACCGCCTACATGGCAACGTTCGCGGGTGGGATCTACCTGATCGCCCGGTTGCTGAGCAGCGATCTCAGCTGGTCGCTGCGGCTCCGGTCGCTCGTCCGGCACGGCGTGTCGTTCGCGCTCGGGATGGGCCTGATCGCGCCCATCCTGCTACCGATCGTCCTCACCAACCGCGCCGCAACGCCGTCCCCGTCCGGGATCTTCCACCCGTCCGCGATCGACGTGTTCCTGTCCCGGCTGCTCCCGCTGACCGAAGGCGTCGGCAAGACGGCCAGCCTGTACGTCGGGACGCTCGCGCTGCTGCTCGCGCTGACGATGCCGTTCAACAGGTTCGTGCCATGGCGGTCGAAGATCGTCTGGGTGATCACGATCGTCGGCGTCGCGCTGACGATCCGGTGGGGGCCGACGCAGCAGTTCTGGCACGCGTTCGACACCCCGAACGGCAGCCAGTACCGGGAGGCGTTCGTACTCTGCGGTCTGCTCGTCGCGGTCGCGTGGATCTCCGTCGCGCACAAGCTGCCCGGACCGCTCGCGCTGCTCGGCGGCGGTGCGCTGCTCGCGGTCATCGCCTACGTGTCCGACGGCAGCCCGCTGCTGAAGGAACACTGGCTGACGGCGCTGGGCGTTTCCGGAGCGGTGGCTTTGGTTGCGTTCGGCACCATTTGGCTGCTGCGCCGCAAGCCCGGCCCGCGGCGGCTGCCGGTGGCGGCGGCGTTCGGCGTACTGCTGGCGGTCGTCGCGCTGGAGGCGACGTGGAGCGCGGTCGTCACCGACGAGTACCGCGGGAAGATGCTGAGCGTGTCGGCCGCGGCGTGGGGCGATCCGCAAACCGCGCAGTACAACGCGGTCCGGGCAGCCGGCGACTGGCCGACGTACCGGACCGAGCCCGGAACGGCGACCGTACCGAACGACCCGATGCTGCTGGGTGGGCAGGGCGCCGGGCTTTACAGCAGCCTGTTGCCGTACTCGGTGAACCAGATGATGACCAGCCTCGGGTTCGGCTGGTCCGGGTACGGGCGGGCCTCGCGGACCCTCGACAACCCGGTCACCGACGCGATCTTCTCGGTCGGCCGGCGGATGCGGCTGATCGGCGGCAACCCCGACGTCAGCAAGGCGACGGTGCCCCCACTGGTGACGGTACGCCGCCGGCTGGACCCGGCGGTGCCCGTCGACACGAACGCGCCGAACGCCTACCTGGCGCAGGAGCGGCTGCTCGGATCGACCGTTTACGAGGTGCCGGACTACAAGGGCACCCGCTTCGCGACCGGCGACGTGAAGCTGGTCGCGGCGTGCGCTCCGACGAGTACGGCGTACCTCTTCATGCCGCGCGTCGGCGGCCGGGCGCGGCTGTCCGGCGGCGACTGGCGCGAACTGAGCTCGACGCGCCGCCCCGGGATCAACACCAGCAGCGCGATGGTCAAGCTCGGCACGGTGCCGAAGTCCGGGACCGTGCTGATCGAGGTCAACTTCGGCGAGGACCCGCAAGGGATTCCGCCGCACAACGCGATCGGCTGCCTGAGCCCGCCGGCGCTGGAGAAGGCCGTGACGGCCTTGCGTACGACGGGAGCCACGGACGTGCAGGCCGGCGGGCACTCGCTGCGCGCGACCTTGCCCGCGGGAAGCAAGGGCTGGGCCGTCATCGGCGTACCCAAGATCGACGGCTGGTCCTGCAACGCCGGCGGCAAAGACCAAGCCCCCAACGACTTCGGCGGCCTGATGGCCGTCCCCCTCACCAACGGCACCACCCACCTAGCCTGCACCTACACCCCACCCGGCCTCCGCCGAGGCCTAGCCATAGCCGCCGCAGCCGCCGCACTAACCCTCGCCATCACCGGCCTAGGAGCCGCACGCCGCCGTCGCCGCACCAGCTGATGTGAGTTGCCCCCCGCGCGGGTGACTGCTTAGCGGGTGTGGTCCGTGAAGCTGGCCGTGGTGGGGTGGCGGATGTGGTCGACCCCCGCGTGCTCCGCAGGCGCTCCGGTCGCTCCGCTCCCTCCCGCACCCACTACGCGCGCTCCCACCCACCCACCGGCTCAGCGCCGGCATGCAGCCCGCTACCGCGGGCGAGTTGCGAGCTGCCGCTCGCGGGCGACTGCTTGGCGGGCGCACTACGTAAAGCCACTGGTGGTGGGTAGCGCGGGATGTGCGCTGCAGGCTGCGAGCGACGGCGCGCCGCCGCGCGGAGGTGGTGCCCGGCGCAGGCGGTGCCCGGCGCAGGTGGTGCCCGGCACGGGTGGTCGACCCACCGCGTGCTCCGCAGGCGCTCCGGTCGCTCCGCTCCCTCCCGCACCCACTACGCGCGCTCCCACCCACCCACCGGCTTAACGCCGGCATACTGCCCGCTACCGCGGGCGAGCTGCGAGCTACCGCTCGCGGGTGACTGCTTGGCGGGCGCACCATGTAAAGCCGCTGGTGGTGGGTGGCGCGGGACGGGAACTGCAGGCGGTGAGCGCTGGCGCCGCCGGGCGGAGGTGGTACCCCGGCGCAGGTGGTGCACGGCGGAGGTGGTGCACGGCGGAGGTGGTGCACGGCGGAGGTGGTGCACGGCGGAGGTGGTCGGCCCACCGCGTGCTCCGCAGCGCTTCCCACCCACCGGATTGGCGCCGGCCTTCGTGCCCACTACCGCAGGCGAGCTGCCGCTCGCGGGCGACTGCGTAACCACGTGAAGCCGCTGGTGGTGGGAGGCGCGAGACGTGAGCTGCAGGCGATGAGCGCCGGCGCGCCCGCCGGGCGTAGGTGATGCCCCGGCGGAGGTGGTGACCCACCGCGTGCTCCGCGGGCCGCTGGTGGTGGATGGCGCCGGGTTGTGAGCTGGAGCTCGTGAGCGCCGGGGCGGTGCGGGCGTAGGGCCTGCCCGGCGTACGTGGTGCCCGGCGTACGTGGTGCCCGGCGTACGTGGTGCCCGGCGTACGTGGTGCCTGGCGGTGGTGATGCCCGGGCGGAGGTGGTCGGTCCGGCGGAGGTGATGCCCGGCGTAGGTGGTCGGCTCGGCGCGGGTTACTGCATGGCGGGCGTGGTTTGCGAGACCGCGGGTGGTGAGTGGCGCGGGTGGCTCATGGATGGGTTCTGCCCGCGTGCGAGACGAACGGCTCGCGGCGGGATCATGCGACGAGTTGCGGGTTCTGTGGTCGAATCAAGGTCGTGTTCATCGACGGCCGGCTAATGGGTGCCACGGATGTCGTCAGTTACGCGTGACCCCCACCAATCTCATTGCTCCTGGGGCCGTGGTGGCTCTCGCGTTCGTTGCGTGGGTGGTGCTGAGGCTGCACCGTTTGGACCGGCAGGGTTTGGGCGGCCAAGCGGCGAGGTTGGCGCGGACCTGCCTCGTGCTCTGGTTCGGCGGTCTTCTACTGGTGACGCTCGGAGGCCGACCGCACGATCCTGCCGGGGGCAACTACTTCAACTGGGTGCCATTCGCAGCGCAGAGTGCCGCCCCGGCGACCGAGAACCTTGTGAACCTGCTGCTTTTCGTCCCGGCCGGTCTGTTGCTCGTGTGGGTGGCGAGGCACGCGTCGGGAAGCCGTCTGCTGCTGATGTCGTCGGTTGGCTCGCTTCTTCTGTCGTTCTTGATCGAATGCCTTCAGACCTTCACTCCGTTGGGCACCGCCGGAGACATCACAGATGTGCTCCTGAACGTCACAGGTTGCACACTCGCCACAGGAGTCAGCATCAGCGTCCGTCACGCTCCGGCTTGACGGTGGGCGGGACTGTGCATGGGCCGTGGTGTCTTGCGACAGGCTATGGCTTGTCGCCCGACCCCACAGCTTGTTCGCAGTCCCCAGCCCGCTCACCTGGTACCTCCACCTGCGGCGCCTCACTCACCACCCGCGGCTTCACGTAGCACCTGCGCTCACATGCGAGCGCAGGTGCTAAGCGGGTGGGTGGCGCGCGCAGCAGGTGCCGGAGGGAGCCGAGCGCCTGCGGAGCGCGCGGAGGGGGCTGAGCAGCTCCAGTCACTTGAGTACCCCCAGGTGGTATGTGTTCGGTACTTGCGTTCGATACCCAGAGGGGGTAACTTCGTCTGCGTGGAGATACCCCCGAGGGGTAGCTGGGCGAGAAGAGGGACGAGATGACCGGCGAACACGTGCACGGGTACACCGCCAAGAAGGACAGCCACCTCAAGCGGTTGCGGCGGATCGAGGGGCAGGTTCGTGGATTGCAGCGGATGGTCGAGGAGGACCAGTACTGCATCGACATCCTGACCCAGGTGTCGGCGGCGACCAAGGCGTTGCAGTCGTTCTCGTTGGAGTTGCTCGACGAGCATCTGTCGCACTGTGTGGTCGAGGCCGCGCAGAAGGGCGGGCCGGTGGCCGACGAGAAGGTTCGTGAGGCATCCGACGCCATCGCCCGGCTCGTTCGTAGCTGAGCGTCTCCACCCAACCCAACCCGTTTCGAGCAAGGAGCGTTGATATGAGCACCACTACCACCTACTCCGTGTCCGGCATGACCTGCGGTCACTGCACTTCCGCGGTGACCGAAGAGATCAGCAAGCTGGTGGGGGTCCAGGAGGTGCGGATCGATCTCGTCGCGGGTGGTACCTCCGCGGTGCACGTGACGAGTGCGGACGCGCTGGACGAGGCCGCCGTACGGGATGCCGTCGACGAGGCGGGCTACGAACTGGCGGGGTCGTGAACCGGGCCGCCGCGCTCCGGCTCGGCGCGTTCGCCGGTGCGCTCGCGCTCGCCTTCGGGGCGGCGTTCGGCATCGGGTCCGCGGTCGACCCGATCGCGGCGGCCGGCGACACCTCCGCGGCCCCCGCGCACGGAGAGGAGATGGGTGGAATGGAGCAAGGCTCACACGGCGGGCACGACGCCGGCGGGCAGGTGCCCGGGCTGGCGGTGTCCGACCAGGGGTACACGTTCGCGCCGGTGAAGACGTTCTTCACCGGGCAACAGAAGACGGAGTTGCGCTTCACGATCCAAGGACCGGACGGCAAGCCGGTCACGAAGTACACGAAGACCCACGAGAAGGACCTGCACCTGATCGTCGTACGGCGGGACCTGTCCGGGTTCCACCACGTGCATCCGGTGCTGGCGGCGGACGGGACGTGGAGCATCCCGTTCACGTTCACCGCGGGCGGGACCTGGCGGCTGTACGCCGACTTCCAGCCGGCCGGGCACGACGGCACGATCACGCTCGGTACGGACGTCAACGTCACCGGGATGTACGTCCCGGTCCCGGTCGCCGAACCGGCGAGCGTGTCCAGCTTCGACGGGTACGACGTGACGCTGGCGGGCACGCCCGTCGCGGGCAAGGAGTCCGAGCTGACGTTCAAGGTCAGCAAGGACGGCAAGCCGGTCACTGACCTGCAGCCCTACCTGGGCGCCTTCGGGCACCTGGTGTCGCTGCGCGGCGGCGACCTGGCCTACCTGCACAACCATCCGGCCGAGCACGCCGAGCCGGGCGCGAAGGGCGGTCCCGAGATCAGGTTCGCGACCACCTTCCCGACCGCGGGGACGTACAGCCTGTTCCTGGACTTCCAGCACGGCGGCACCGTCCACACCGCGGAGTTCACGGTGAAGGTGGACTCGACCGGTACGACGATCACGCCGCCGGCCGCCGTACCGACGCACACTGGAGCAGAGGAGGCACACGAGCATGAGCCAGTCCGTTGAGCTCATCATCGGCGGGATGACGTGCGCCTCCTGCGCCGCCCGCGTCGAGAAGAAGCTGAACCGGATGGACGGCGTCACCGCGACCGTCAACTACGCCACCGAGAAGGCGAAGGTGACGTTCGCGGAGGACATCTCCACCGAGGACCTGGTCGCGACGGTCGAGCAGACTGGGTACACGGCGGCGCTGCCGTCGCCGGCCGTCGAACCGTCCGCCGAGGCACCGGACGAGCTGAAGCCCCTGCGGCAGCGGCTGACCGCGAGCATCGTGCTCGCGGTCCCGGTAATCGCGTTCGGGATGATCCCGGCGCTGCAGTTCGACTCGTGGCAGTGGGCGTCGCTGACGCTGGCGTTCCCGGTGGTGACGTGGGCGGCCTGGCCGTTCCACAAGGCCGCCTGGACGAACCTGCGGCACGGCGCGGCGACGATGGACACGCTGATCTCGCTCGGGGTGGTGAGCGCGTTCCTGTGGTCGCTGTACGCGCTGTTCCTCGGCTCGGCCGGTGCGCCCGGGATGAAGATGCCGTTCACGCTGATCCCGTCCCGGGGCGGCGGCGCCGAGGAGATCTACCTCGAGGTCGCGGCCGGTGTCACGACGTTCATCCTGGCCGGACGGTACTTCGAGGCACGGGCGAAGCGCCGCTCGGGCGCCGCGCTCAAGGCACTGCTCGAGCTGGGCGCGAAGGATGTCGCCGTACTGCGGAACGGGACCGAGACCCGGATCCCGGCCGACCAGCTCGTCGTGGGTGACGAGTTCGTCGTCCGGCCCGGCGAGAAGGTCGCGACCGACGGCGTGATCGTCACCGGCAGCAGCGCGATCGACGCGTCGATGCTGACCGGCGAGTCGGTGCCGGTCGAGGTCGGCGCCGGGGACGCGGTCGTTGGTGCGACCGTCAATGCCGGCGGCCGGCTGGTGGTGCGGGCGACCCGGGTCGGCGCGGACACGCAGCTCGCGCAGATGGCGCGGCTGGTCGAGGACGCGCAGAACGGGAAGGCCGCCGTCCAGCGGCTGGCCGACAAGGTGTCCGGGATCTTCGTGCCGATCGTGATCGGGCTCGCGCTGGCGACCCTCGGGTTCTGGCTGGGCAACGGTTCGCCGGTGGGGGTCGCGTTCACGGCCGCGGTCGCCGTACTGATCATCGCCTGCCCGTGTGCGCTGGGCCTGGCCACGCCGACCGCGTTGATGGTCGGTACCGGCCGGGGCGCGCAGTTGGGCATCCTGATCAAGGGGCCGGAGGTGCTGGAGTCCACCCGCCGGGTCGACACCGTCGTACTCGACAAGACGGGCACGGTCACCACGGGCCGGATGGAGCTGGTCGACGTACTGCTGGCTCCCGGTCAGGAGCGGTCCGAGGTACTGCGGTTGGCCGGGGCGCTCGAGCACTCGAGCGAGCACCCGATCGCGCAGGCCGTGGCGCGGGCCGCGGCGGCCGAGGGCAAGCTGCCCGAGGTCGAGGACTTCGGGAACGTCGAAGGCCTCGGTGTGCAGGGCATTGTCGACGGGCACGCCGTACTGGTCGGGCGGACGCGGTTGCTGGAGGAGTGGAGCCAGCACCTGCCTTCCGACCTGGCGCACGCGAAGGAACATGCCGAGGCCGAGGGCAGTACGGCGGTCGCGGTCGGCTGGGACGGCGAGGCACGAGCCGTGCTGGTCGTCGCGGACACCGTGAAGCCGACGTCCGTGGAGGCGATCCGGCAGCTGCGCGAGCTGGGGTTGCGGCCGGTCCTGCTGACCGGCGACAACGAGGCCGTCGCGACGAAGGTGGCCAACGAGGTCGGCATCGACGACGTGATCGCCGAGGTACTGCCGGCCGGCAAGGTCGACGCGGTGAAGAAGCTGCAGGACGAGGGACGCGTGGTGGCGATGGTCGGTGACGGCGTGAACGACGCGGCCGCCCTCGCCCAGGCGGATCTCGGCCTGAGCATGGGCACCGGGACCGACGTCGCGATCGAGGCGAGCGACCTGACCCTGGTCCGCGGCGACCTGCGGGCGGCCGCGGACGCCATCCGGCTCTCCCGCAGCACGCTCCGCACGATCAAGGGCAACCTGTTCTGGGCGTTCGCCTACAACGTGGCCGCCCTGCCGCTCGCCGCGGCCGGCCTGCTGAACCCGATGCTGGCCGGCGCCGCGATGGCCTTCAGCTCGGTCTTCGTGGTGTCGAACAGCCTGCGGCTGCGACGCTTCAAGCCGCTCACCTGAGCCAGGCCGTCGCGTCACTCGGAAGCCTGCCGCCGTCGAGGGGGATGCTGGAGATCAGCACCTCCTCGTACGGCGGCAGGTCCACTGCGTTACCGCTCAAGTTGGTAACGCAGGTCAACCGCTCCCGTCGGAACACCAGCACATCGTCCGCAGACTCGACCCAGGACAGACTCCCGTCCCCGAGCAACTCCCGCCGCAACCGCAGTCCGGTGCGGTACAGGGCCATCATCGAGTTCTGGTCGTCGAGCTGGGATTCGATCGTCAGGTTCTTCCAGTCCCGCGGCTGCGGCAACCACGGCGTACCGTCGCCGAAGCCGAACGGAGGCTCCTGCCCCGACCACGGTAGGGGCACCCGGCAACCATCTCTCCCCCGGTCGGCGCCGTGCGACCGGCGGAAGATCGGATCCTGGAGTACGTCGTCAGGCAGGTCCTCGACCTCGGGCAGACCGAGCTCCTCGCCCTGGTAGACGTACAACCCGCCAGGCAGCGCCATCGCCAGCAGCGCGGCCGCTCGGGCGCGGCGTTCGCCCAGCACCAGATCCGTCGGTACGCCGTGTTTGCGGTCCTGGTGCGAGAACGACGTGTCGGATCGCCCGTACTTCGTCACCGGACGGGTGACGTCGTGGTTCGAGAGGACCCAGGTCGGCGGGGCGCCGATCGGGACGTGGGTCGACAGCGTGAGGTCGATCGAGGCGCGCAGTTCGGCCGCGTCCCACGGGCGGGACAGGAAGTCGAAGTTGAACGCGGTCTGCAACTCGTCCGGGCGCAGGTACAGCGCGAACCGCTCCTGGTCCGGCATCCACATCTCGCCGACGAAGAACCGGTCGTCGTACCGGTCGGAGATCCGCCGCCAGCCGCGGTACACCTCGTGGACGTCGTCGTGGTCCGTGTACGACTCCGCCGTACTGCCGAGGTCCTTGAAGAGTACGGCGGCGCTGTCGATGCGGATGCCGTCGACGCCGCGGTCCAGCCAGAACCGGAGGATGTCGTGGAACTCCTCGACGACCTCGGGGTTGCGCCAGTTGAAGTCGGGTTGCTCCGGGGCGAACAGGTGCAGGTACCACTCGCCGTCGGCGACCTGGGTCCAGGCGGGCCCGTTGAAGATGGACTGCCAGTCGTTGGGCGGACCACCGTTCTTGCCGGGGCGGAAGAGGAAGCGGTCGCGCTCGGGTGAGCCTGGTCCGGCGTGGAGCGCCTGTTGGAACCAGTCCTGCTGGTCCGATCCGTGGTTCGGGACGATGTCGACGATGGTCCGGATGTTCAGCGCATGCGCCTCGGCGATGTAGGCCTCTGCCTCGGCCAGGATCCCGAACGCTGGGTCGACGGCCCGGTAGTCCGCCACGTCATACCCACCGTCGGCCATCGGGGACGGGTACCACGGGTTCAGCCAGATCGCGTCGATGCCCAGGTCGGCGAGGTACGGCAACCGCGCCCGCAACCCGGCCAGGTCACCGATCCCGTCCCCGTTCCCGTCCGCGAAACTCCGCAGGTACACCTGATAAATAGCAGCCCCACGCCACCATTCGCCGGCCATAGAACTCCTTAACCCTTGAGGCTTCCGGCGGTGAGGCCGGACATGATGTTTTTCTGGAAGATGAAGAAGACGAGGATGGTGGGCAGGCTGGCGATGACCAGCGAGGCGATCAGGACGTTCTGGGGCATTTGGGCCGACAGGGACGCGATGCCTACGCTGATCGACATCTTCTCGGTCTCCGGCAGCACCAGGAGCGGCCAGACGAAGTCCTTCCAGACGGTGACCACCGACAGGATCGACACCACACCGATGATCGGCCGGGAGATCGGCAGCACGATCGACCACAGGATCCGGAACGCCGACGCACCGTCGATCTCGGCCGCCTCCAGCAGTTCCTTCGGGATCGAGTCGAAGAAGCGTTTCAGTAGGAACACGAAGAACCCGTTCGCTGCCGCCGGCAACCAAATCGCCCACGGGCTGTTCAGCAGGTCCAGGTGCAGCACCGGCACGTCCTTCGCCACCAGGTACATCGGCAGCAGCAACACCATCGGCGGGATCATCAACGTCGCCAGCATCGCCCCGAGCACCAGCTTCCCGAGCACCGGCCGCAGTTTCGACAGCGCGTACGCCGCCGTCACGTCAACGGCAAGCGTGAACAGCCAGGCGCCCCCGGCGTACAGCACGGTGTTCTTCAGGAACACCCCGAGCTGCAGCTGCTCCCACGCGTCGGCGTACACCTGGACGTCCAGCGTTTTCGGAAAGAAGCTCGGTGGGATCTGCGCGAGTTCGTCGGGTGATTTGAGGGCGCCGGTCACCATCCAGTAGAGCGGAAACACGAACGCCCCGGTGAATCCGGTGACAGTGAGCGTGAGGACCGTCCAGTAGACGATCCGGCCACGCGGGGTGCGGAGCGTGAGGGGTGATACCAGGGTTCTCATCGTTCGGCCTCCTCGCGGGACACCCTCAGGTAGATCGCGGAGAACACGAGCAGCACCACCATCAGCATCAGACCGAGAGCGGACCCGCCGCCGAAGTCGCCGAAGTTGAACGCGTACTGGTACATCAGGTACGCCACCGTGACGGTCGCGTTCTCCGGGCCGCCGCCGGTCAGCAGGTACGGCTCGATGAAGACCTGCATGGTGGCGACGATCTGCAGGAGCAGCATCACCAGCAGGATCAGCTTGGTCTGCGGGATCGTCACGTGCCGGACGCGCTTCAGCAGTCCGGCGCCGTCGAGCTCGGCGGACTCGTACAGCTCACCCGGGATGCTCTGCAGCGCGGCCAGGTAGATCAGCGTGCCGGTGCCGAGGTTCATCCAGGTCGACACGATCACCAGGCTGATCAGCGCGGTGTTCGTGGAGTCGAGCCAGCTCAGCGGCGGGATGTGCACGACGCCCAGCGCCTGGTTGAACAGGCCCGAGCCGGGGTCGTAGAACCACTTGAACAGCAGTACGGCGACCGCCGGCGGGAGCATCACCGGTAGGTAGACGACGAACCGCAGGTAGGCCTTCGCGTGCCTCAGCTCGTTGAGTACGACGGCCAGCACGAACGGCACGGCATACCCGATCACCAACGCCAGCCCGCTGAACACCGCCGTGTTCAACCACGCGGCCCCGAACGCCGGGTCCGCGAACACCGTCGTGAAGTTGTCGAACCCGACCCACTTCCCCGGATCCACGAAGTTGTTCTGCTGAAAGCTCAGCACAATCTCCCGCACCATCGGATACCAGGAGAACAACCCAAAACAAATCAACGCCCCACACAAGAACCCATAAGCCGTCAGATTCCGCCCAACCACCCTCCGCAGAGCACCTGCCCCGTCGTGGGCCGGAGGGTCGCCGAAGCCCACCCCTGTCCCCATCCCCGGCACCCCGGAACCCGCTGCCTCCGGCACCCCGGCACCCATCCCCTCCGGCACCCCGGCACCCATCCCCTCCGGCACCGCAGCACCCGCCGCTTCCGGCACCCCAGCACCCGCCGGTTCCGGCACCCCAGCGTCCGCCCCTTCCGGCGCCCTAGTAGCCGCCGCCGGCGGCCGTCCGCTTCCACCGCCCGCCGTCTCCGCGGAGCGGGGACGGCGGGCGGTTGTACTGGTGTCGTCGACCATCAGGTGTTCTTCGCCAGGATCTTGTTGGCCTTGGATTCGGCGTCGTTCAGGAGCTTGTTGATGTCGGCGTCCTTGCGGGTCAGCACCGCGGACATCGCGACGTCGAGTACGGCGTACAGCTCCTGCGCCTTCGGGGGCTCGAGTTTGTTGGTGATCTTGCTCTGGGCCTCGACGTACGGCGTGAAGTTGTCGACCGGCACCGTCGCGTACTGCTTCCGCAGTGCGTTGATCTGCTGCCCGGGCGCACTGTCGCCGTACAGATCCGGAATCGGCAGCCCCACCGGACGCCCTTGCTCCTTGGCACGCGCGTAGTCGAACTGCCCGTGCCCCGGCGTCAGCTCGTGGAACTCCAGCCACTGCAGCCCCGCCTTGATCTTCTCCGGCGACGCCTTCGGGTTGAACATGTACCCGTCGCCACCACTCAGCGACGACTGCCCACCCGACTCCGGTACGGCGGTCACCCCGTAGTCCTCGAACTTGCCCTTGAAGTCGTTGTTCACCGACTGCACGACGTCCGGCGCCCCGATCATCATGCCGAGCTTGCCGCCGCCCATCATGCGCATCAGGTCCGCCCACTGCAGCAGCTGCTTGCTGCCCATGGAGTTGTCGTCCCAGCGCATCCGCTTCAGGTTCTCCAGCACCGCCTTGCCCTGGTCGCTGTTGAACGCCGCGGTCTTCCCGTCGTCGCTGACCATCGACCCGCCGCGCGCATACAGCTCCGCGGCGAAGTGCCACCCGCCGGTGTTCCCGGCCGAGTACTCGCCGTACCCGACGTACCCCGGCCCGAGCGCCGCGATCTTCTTGGCGGCCGCCCGTACCTCGTCCCACGTCGTCGGCGGGTTCGCCGGGTCGAGTCCTGCCTGGGTGAAGAGCTTCCGGTTGTAGACCAGGCCCATGTTGTAGTTGTTCCGCGGCAGCCCGTACGTCTTGTCGCCGTCCTTGAACACGCCCATCACGTCCGGGCGCAGGTCCTTCACCGCGCCGACGCTGCCGACGTACTGGCTGATGTCAGCGGCCTGCTTCTTCTCGATGATCTTCCGTACGTCGGTGTAGTAGACGTAGAACACGTCCTCCTGCGTCCCGCCGGCCAGCTTGGCCTGGAACGTGTCGGGGTTGATGCAGGGGAACGCGTCCTTGCCCTGCACCGTGATGTTCGGGTGCGCCTTCTGGAACGCGGCGACGTCGGCCTCCCAGGCCTCGCGCTCCTTCGGGTTGCTCTTCGGCGGCTCGCAGCCGACCGTGATCGTCACGTGACCGCCGGCTGTGTCCCCCGCCGGCTTCTTGTCGGTCCCGCAGGACGCGGCCACCAGCCCGAGTCCCATCACCAGCAGCAGGCTGAGCCCGCGACGCGTTGTGGTCATGTCCACCCTCTCCCTTTCCGGTGCCGTCACCGTAGGGAACTGGATGCATGAGCGCAATACTTCGATTTGAAGTTGCAAAAAATTGACTGCCGAACGCCGCCTTACGTCCGAGCGCGGGCGGTGGAGGCGCGGACGACGAGCTCGGGCTCGAAGAGCAGCTCGTCGGCCGGTACGGTGGCGCGCTCGATCAGCGCGACCAGCATGTCGACGGCGGCCCGGCCCATCGCGTCGATCGGCTGCCGGACGGTGGTCAGCGGCGGGTCGGTGCAGTTCATCATCGCGGAGTCGTCGTACCCGATCACCGAGACCTCGTCCGGGACGGACAGCCCGGCCCGGCGGACGGCGCGGATCGCGCCGAGCGCGAGGATGTCGCTGGCGCAGACGATGCCGGTGACGCCGGCGTTGACCAGCTTGGTGGCCGCCGCGTGCCCGCCCTCGAGCGAGAACATGCTGTGCTCGACGAGCTCCGGATCGGTGTCTTCCGCGGCCAGGAAAGCGTCCAGTTTCCGGCGCGACGGGATGTGGTCGCGCGGCCCGAGGACCATGCCGATCCGCCGGTGGCCGAGCGCGCGCAGGTGGCCGATCGCCATCTCGGCCGCGACATGGTCGTCCGACGAGACCTGCGGGAAGCCGAGGTGGTCGACGGCGGCGTTGACCAGTACGGCGGGCAGCTTCCGCTCCTGGATCAGCTCGTAGTGCTGGTGCGGCGCGTCGGCCTGCGCGTAGAACCCGCCGGCGAACACCACGCCGGACACCTGCTGCTGGAGGAGCAGGTCCACGTAGTCCGCCTCGGACACGCCGCCGAGCGTCCGGGTACAGAGCAAGGACGTGAAACCTTGCTGCGCGAGGGCACCACCGACGACCTCGGCGAACGCCGGGAAGATCGGGTTCTGCAACTCCGGCAGCACCAGGCCGACCAGCCTCGCCCGGTCGCCGCGGAGCTGGGTGGGTCGCTCGTACCCGAGCACGTCCAGCGCGGTAAGCACCGCTTCCCGGGTGGCATCGGAGACGCCGGGCTTCCCGTTCAGGACCCGGCTGACGGTCGCCTCACTGACGCCGACCTTCTTGGCCACCTCTGCAAGTCGTCGAGTCATGGCGCAAACTCTACGCCAGATCACGCAAGTTCTTGCAAGAGCTTGCGCGCCCTCCCTGAACCCTCAAGATTCCTGACAGACTGGTGGGCGTGCCTCGATTCGTCGCCACCCGCCCGGACACCGGTCTGCTGTCGCTCCCGTGGGACATCCCGCTGGAGGACTGGCCCGAGGACCAACTGGTCGCGCTGCCGCGCGGTATCTCGCGGCACGTGGTCCGGTTCGTCCGCGTCAACGGCAGCGTGTATGCGATCAAGGAGGTCCTCGAGCACCTGGCGATGCACGAGTACCGGCTGCTCCGCGACCTCGAACGCCTGGAGGCCCCGTCGGTCGAACCCGTTGGTGTGATCACCGACCGGGTGGACCGCGACGGCGAGCCGATCGACTCGATCCTGATCACCCGGCACCTGCAGTTCTCGCTGCCGTACCGCGCGCTGTTCTCGAGCACGCTCCGCCCGGACACGGTCAACCGGCTGATCGACGCACTGGTCGCGCTGATCGTACGGCTGCACCTGCTCGGCTTCTTCTGGGGCGACTGCTCGCTGTCCAACACGCTGTTCCGCCGCGACGCCGGCGCGTTCGCGGCGTACCTCGTGGACGCCGAGACCGGTGAGCTGCACCAGGACATCTCCGACGGGCAGCGCGCGCACGACCTCTACACGGCCGAGATCAATCTCTTCGGCGAACTCCTCGACCTGCAGGAGGGCGGGCTGCTCGACGAGTCGATCGACCCGCAGGAGACGGTCGAGTCGATCCAGAAGCGGTACGAGGCGCTGTGGGCGGAGCTGACCGCCCCGGAAGAATTCGCGAACGACGAGATGCACCGGCTGGACTCGCGGATCCGGCGGCTGAACGAGCTCGGGTTCGACGTCGCCGAGATCGACATCATCACCGACTGGGACGGCAGCCAGGTCCGGATCCAGCCGAAGGTCGTGGACGCCGGGCACCACTCGCGGCGGCTGCTGCGGCTGACCGGGCTGGACGTCGAGGAGAACCAGGCCCGGCGGCTGCTCAACGACCTGGACTCGTTCGCGGCCGCCACCGACCAGCAGAACGAGGACGAGGAGATCGTCGCGCACCAGTGGCTGACCGAGGTGTTCGAGCCGGTCGTCCGGTCGGTGCCGCGGAACCTCAGCCGCAAGCTCGAGCCCGCGGAGATCTTCCACGAGGTGCTCGAACACCGCTGGTTCCTGTCCGAGCAGGCGGGGCACGAGGTCGACACGATGGAGGCGGCCCGCTCGTACGTGAACGACGTACTCGCGGCGAAGCCCGACGAGAAGTTGTCGCTGCCGACGCCGACGTTGCCGGAACCTGACTGACGCGTGCAACGTTCGGGTCCTCGCCGGCGTGATGTGGGTGTGGAGATACCCGACTTCGACGAGTGGGTCGCTGACCGCGGCGCGGCGTTGCTGCGGTTCGCGTACCTGGTCACACGCGACCACAGCCGCGCGGAGGAGGCGGTCCAGGACGCGTTGATCGCGGCGTACTCGCGGTGGTCGCGGATCTGCCGCGCGCAGGACCCGGAGGCCTACGTACGCCGGTCGATCGTCAACGCGGACATCTCCCGCTGGCGGCGCTTCTTCCGCCGCGAGACCCCGACGTCGGACACCGGTCCCGCCGGCGCGGCGCCAGATCCCGCCGACGCCCAGGCGGAACAGGACGCGGTGTGGGCGCTCTGCGCGACCTTGCCGGCGAAACAACGGGCAGCCGTCGTACTGCGGTACTACGAGGATCTCCCGGACGCGGAGATCGCCCTGATCCTGGACTGCTCGCCCGCCACGGTCCGCTCACAGATCCACCGTGCGCTGGCGTCGTTGCGCACCGCCATCGGGACCGAGGAGGTCACGCGCTGATGGAACGACTCATCGCCGACAGTCTCACGAAGCACGCCGCCGACGCCCCGACCGACGACCACCTCCTGGCGGGCATCCACGCCCGCCTGCACCGCCGCCGTACCCACCGCGCCATCGGTGCCGTCGTCGTCGCGGCCGCCGCCGTCGCTACCGCGATCACCGCGTCGCACGGCATCACGCAGCCCCCGCCCGCCCACGAAGCACCGGCTCCCGGGTGGCGCTGGGAGTCCTTCAAAACCGTGGAAGTCCAGGTCCCGTCGAGCTGGACGCAGTACATCTCTGGCCCCGCGCCGTGCACGTTCATGGCCAACTCGGCCGTTCCTTCCATCGGCCGGGTGAACGGGTGGTCGGCAAGCCGCGAGTACACCTGCCGCACGCCCGTCATCCCACTCGCCCAACGGCAGCCGTACCTCTGGTTCGACGACGTACAGAAGCCAGGCATCAAGCGGTACGACGGCGGTTGGACCGAAGAGACCCGCGCCATCGGTGGCGTGAAGCTCAGCGTCCTCACCAAGGACGACGCACTCCGCCAACGCGTCCTGAACTCCGCGCGAAGAATCACCGACACCGACTACTACGGCTGCAGCCCGACGAAACCCACCGCCGGCCCGACCGCCACGCCGACGTCGCGCGTCACCACGGCCTCGATCTGCGAGTACTGGCACGGCTCCCTGATCGCGAGCTCGAACGTCCCGTCCGCGACGGCACCCGCCCTCGGCACCGGGCTCCGCGCCCTGAACCAGCCCGTGGATCCGGGCCCGCTGCCAGGGTGCGTGGACCCCGAGCCCCGCGAGTACGTCGTCCTGCTGCACACCGGCGACCGGACCTGGCCGGTCCACCTCTCCTACTCGACCTGCGTCCGCGACCGACCTCCCGTCCTGAACCTCATCCAAACCGGCGCACACCACCAACTCCAGCCGGCCACCGGCTTCGACCCAGCCAAACCCATCACCTCGATCCCCCGCTGACTACTTGATCCCTGAGGTGGAGAAGCCGCTGACGAAGCGGCGTTGCATGAAGAGGAAGAGGACCAGGACGGGGAGCACGTACATGACGGCGCCGGCGGCTACCAGGTTGTTCATCGGGAGGCCCTTGTCGTTCACGTAGCCGGTGGCCATCGCGACGGCGAGCGTCGTACTGTCCTGGCTCAGGAACATCGCCGGGCCGACGAAGTCGCCCCACGCGTGGGTGAACGACAGGATCACGCTGGCCGCGATCACCGGCCAGGACTGTGGGAGGAAGATCCGCCAGAAGATCCCGACGTACCCGCAGCCGTCGATGATCGCCGCCTCCTCCATCTCCCGCGGGATCCCGGCGAAGAACTGCCGGAACAGGAAGATCAGGAACGCGCTGCCGCCGAGTCCCCACGCCACCCACGGCCAGTACGTGTTGACCATGTGCAGCTTGGCGAAGATCAGGTACGTCGGGACCAGCGTCACGATCCCGGGCAGCATCATCGTGGCGAGCAGTACGACGAACAGCTGCTTCTTCCCCGGCGCCGTCAGCCGCGCGAACCCGAACCCGACCCACGCCGAGCTCAGCGTTGTCAACGTGGTGCTGATGAACGCGATGGTCAGCGAGTTCTGCGTGGCACCGATGAAGTTCACCTGGCTGATCGCGTCGGTGTAGTTCGCGAACCGCGGCGTGGACGGCCACCAGCTCGGCGGGAACGACGCCATCTCGGCCGGCGACTTCAGCGAGGTCGACACCAGCCAGAGGATCGGGCTGAGCATCACCAGGACGACGGCGAGCAGCACGATGTAGAGGGCCCAGCGGTAGGTCCGCGTCATTTCTTCCCCTCCGGCTCGACGGTGTAGAACACGGTCCGGGCGCTGACCTTGATGATCACCAGCGTCACCACCAGGATCACCGCGAACAACATCCACAACATCGCCGACGCGTACCCGAACCGGGAGGCGCTGAAGTACTGCGCGAAGACGTGGATCATGTAGAGGTAGTTGCCCTGCGGCACGGTCCCCGCCCCGCTCAACGACCCGGACGACAGCAGCAGCGGCGCGAACGACTGCAGCGACCCGATCATCCCGGTGATGACCTGGAACAGGATCACCGGCGACAGCAGCGGCACCGTGATCCGCGTGAACGACTGCCAGTACGACGCACCGTCGACCTGCGCCGCCTCCAGCAACTCCCGCGGAATGTCCTGCAACCCGGCGAGCGAGATGATCATCGACCCGCCGCAGCCCCACAACACCAGCGCGTACAGCACGTAGCGCGCGTTCGGGTCGACAAGCCAGGTGATCGGATTGGCGCCGAGCTTGTCGAGGATGCCGTTCGCGGCACCGGCATCGCGGTCGAAGATCAGCCGGAACGTCAGCGCGGCCCCGACCGGCGGCACGACCGCAGGCAGATAGATCAGCCCACGCAGCAGCCCGCGGCCCCTGATCGGCTGGTTCAGCATGACGGCCAGCAGCAGCCCGGCGAGAATCGACAACGGGACGGTGACCAGCGCGAACAGCCCGGTTTTCCCGAGCGAGCTCAAGGTCAACGGGTCCTGGAAGATCTCCAGGTAGTTGTCGAAGCCGACGAAGTGCGTCCGCGGCGACAGCCCGTCGGAGTCGGTCAGACTCAGCCAGAACGCGTACCCCAACGGGAACACCGTCAGCGCCACGAACCCGAGGATCCAGGGCGCGACGAACAGGTAGAACGTGCGCGCCTTGCGGAGCTTCGGCGGCTTCTTCCGCCGGTCCGCCGCCGTCGCCGCGGGTGCAGCGCGACGGCGTACCTCGGTCAGCGCCGACGTCACCGCAACCGCTTCTTTCCGTCCGCGAGCTGCGCGTTGATCTCCGAGTTCAGCGTGTCCGCGAACTGCCCGATGCTCGTCGGCCCTTTGATTGCCTTCGGCAACTCGCGGGTGATGATCGCGTTGATCGCGTCCTGCCGCACGTACGGCGTGTACGAGGTGACCGAGAAGTGCTCCTTCTCGGCCATCTGGGTGTCGTACGCCTGCTTCTGGTACGGCAGCTTCTGCGGCATCAGCTTCTGCAGCGACTTCAGCGGCGGGATGCCCCAGCCGCCCGAGGCCCGGGCCTTGGCGGGATCGCCGGCCAGGTACCACTCCATCACCGCCCAGGCGGCGTCCTTGTTCTTCCCCGCCTTCGGCATCCACAGGCCGGTCGCGCCGAAGCACGGGCTGACCCGCCGGCTGGTGTCGAACTGCGGCGCGGGCGCGAACCCGGCCACCTTCGCGGACTTCGGGTCACCGGCGAACAACCCGCCCAGCCAGTAGCCGCTGAGCGTGGCCGCCATCCGGCCGGCCTGGAACGTCGGGCCGTCCCAGCCGTTCGGGTCGGGGTTCAGCACGGTCGGGCCGATGCCGGCCTTCGCGTAGTCGAGGTACCAGGTCAAGGCACGCTGCGCCTCGGAACTGCTGAAGTCGACGGACGCGAGATCGTCGGAGGTCAGTTTCCCGCCGGCGAGGTCGGTCAGCCAGGTGAGCTGGCCGAACAGGCCGAGCCCGTTCGGGTTCAGCCCGTAGACGCTGACCTTCGCGCCCTGACGCTTCACCAGTCGCTTGCCCTCGTCGAGCAGTTCGTCGAGGAGCAGCGGTGTCGTCGCGCTCGGCCGGGTCACCTTCGACGCGTCGAACAGCGCGCTGTTGTACCAGATCGTGCAGTCCTGCGAGTAGTCCTTGGCGAACCCGTACCGCGGGCCTGCGCCCTGCTTCTCGCCGTCGTACCGCCAGACGTCGTTCACCGGGTCGATGTCGTCGGCCTTGATCAGCGTGCTCTTCGCGAAGTACGGGTCCAGGTTCTCCGCGACCTGCCGGGCAACCAGGTACGGCGTCTCGGTCGCGCCCATGCCCCGGACCACGTCCGGCGGGTTGCCGCTAGCAAGCATCGCGGTCAGCTTGGTCAGGTCGTACTCGACGGTCTTCACCGTCAGGCCGAGCGCCTGCGACGCCGCCTTCGCCTCCTTCGGGCCGAACTCGCCTGACTGGGACATCACCGTCACCACACCCTTGGCGCCGGAACCGGTGCCGGTGGCGGCCGGCGTGTTCGTGGAGGAGGCGGGCGAGCAGCCCACCGCCAGTGCTCCGCCCGCGGCCGCGCCGCCGAGTGCCAGGAACCGGCGGCGGGACAGCCCCGGGGTCGTTGTCGTCATGGCAGAACCTTTCAATCGGAAGCGTCTGGATCGAAGAGCCGGCAGACCGGGCCGGAGGAGGGACCGGCCTGGTCCGCGAGCGTCTCGCTGTCGTCTTCGGGTCGGTAGCCCAGCTCGTGCCGGGCGGAGGTGATGTCCCAGTAGTTGCGGGCGTTCGCGGACACGCCGAAGTGCACGCCGAACCGCTCGCGGGACTGGAGCGCCGCGAGCATCAGCCGCCCCGCGTCGTCGTCGGACAGCCACTGCGCGAGATAGCGGCGTTCGTCCGGTGGCCAGCCGGTCAGGCCGAGCCGCAGGCAGGTGACCGAGGCACCGGTACGGTCCGCATGCATCCGGCCGAGCGCCTCCAGCACGACCTTGCCCAGCCCGTACGCGCAGCACGGACGCGGGTCGAGCTGTGGATCGACCGGCCGGTACCGCGGCCGGTTGTACTCCCCTGCGGCGTGCAGGGAACTCGCCAGCACGATCTTCGGTACGGCGTGCTTCTCGGCAGCCTCCAGCACGGCCTGGGTCGGCCGGACATTGGCGGCGTACACGCTGTCCCAGCTCTGAAAGGGACTGCTGTTTCCCGCGAGGTGCAGGAGAACATCCGCACCGGCCACGGCGTCGTCGGCCGACTCGGGATCGCCGATGTCGGCCTGGACCAGCTCGCCGTGCAGGCCGGCCCGCGACCGCGGAACAGCGCGGTCGACGAGCCGGACCCGGTAGTGCTTGCGCAGCCACGGCGAGACCACCGTGGCGACTCGCCCCAATCCACCCGTGACCACCACCAGCGGTGCACTGCTCGGCTCAGCGTCCATGTCGTTCGTCCGGTCGCCAGGTCCCGGGGCGATCCCCGGGGCTGTGGCCGAAATTGTTCGAGTAGTTCCCCATCTGTGTCAATAGTGTGAACACAGAATGTCAGTTTTGTTGACTCCGGCGTGCCGTACCACCGATACTCGACGTCGTGGCTGCGAAGGACACCGGATCTCTCCGGGCGCTACGGCGCACCAACTCCGAACGGATGCTGTCCGCGCTCATGGAGCACGGCGCACTGCACCGGGCGGAGCTGGCGCGGATCTGTGGCGTGTCCCGGACGACGGTGTCGACGATCACCGCCGACCTGATCCTCGGCGGCGTGGTGATCGAGGTGAACGGCGACCAGGCCGCGCGGGCCGGGATCGACGCGTCCGAGGTCGACGGCCGGGCCCGCGGCTTCCTGCGGGCGAACCCGGCGGCCGGCGCGGCCGCCGGTCTGGACTTCACCCTCGAGCGGGTCTGGTGCCACGTCACCGACCTGTCCGGCGCGACGCTCGCCAGCGACGGCGTCCGGGCGGCGCCGGACACACCCTGGCAGGAGCGGCTGACCGCCGGGCTGACGCTGCTCGACGCACTGCTCACGCAGGCAGGCCTGGAGCAGAGCAGCCTGGTCGGCGTCGCAATCGGCGTACCGGGTCCGCTCGACCTGCAGACCGGCGTGGTCGGTCCGTCGTTACCGGGGCAGGCCTGGGCCGGGGTGAACGTCGCGGCCGAGTTCGGCCGGCACCTGACCGTGCCGGTGCTGGTGGAGAACAACACCCGCCTGGAAGCGGTCGCGGAGTTCACCTGGGGCGCCGGCCGCGACCTGGCCGACGTGCTGTACGTCGGGCTCTCGACCGGGATCGGGTCCGGGATGCTCGTCGACGGCAACCTGCACCACGGCGGAGCGCGCGGTGGCGGGGGCGAGATCGGCCACCTGTCCGCGGACACCTCCGGCCCACCGTGCCCGTGCGGGAATCGCGGCTGCCTGGTCCAGTACGCGTCACTGCAGGCCGTGCTCGCAAAGCTCGAGCCGGCGCTCGGCGCGGACGCCGGCCTCGACGAGCTGCTCACCGCCGCGGCGGACGGACAGCCGGAAACCTTACAAGCGCTCCGTGAAGCCGGTGAGCTGACCGGCCGGGTGCTCGCGAACATCTGCAACCTGCTGAACCCGGCCCGGATCATCGTCGGCGGCGAGCTCGCCCGGGCCGGCGACCTGATCCTGGAGCCGATCCGCGGCACCCTCCGGCGGACCGCGATGTCGCTGACCCGGGACGCCGACGTGGTCGCCGCCGAGCTCGACCTCGGCGCCCGCGCCGGTGCCTCCGGTGCGGCCGCCCTGGTGCTCCGGCAGACCGACCAGCTCGTCGCGGCCCTGCTTGCCGCGCCCGACCGCCAACCGAATGAGGCCGTGTGAAGATCGTCGGATATGAAACGTTCCTGGTGGCGCCGCGGTGGCAGTTCCTGCGCGTCGACACCGACGAGGGGATCAGCGGGTGGGGTGAGCCGATCGTCGAGGGGCGTGCCGAGGCCGTGCAGGGTGCGGTCGCGGCGCTGATGGAGTATCTGGTCGGTGCGGATCCGCTGCGGATCGAGGAGCACTGGCAGGTGATGGCCAAGGGCGGCTTCTACCGCGGCGGCGCGGTGCTGTCGAGTGCGCTGGCCGGGATCGACCAGGCGCTGTGGGACATCAAGGGCCGGTTCCACGAGGTTCCGGTGCACGAGCTGCTCGGTGGGCCGGTCCGCGAGCGGGCGCGGGTCTACACCTGGGTCCACGGCCGCGACAACGCCCAGTTGGTGGACGAGGCGCAGGCCAAGGTGGCGAAGGGTTTCACCGCCCTCAAGCTCAACCTGTCCGAGGCGCTGCCGCCGATCCCGTCCGCCGCGCAGCTGCGGGCCTCGGTGAGCCGGGTCGAGGCGCTCCGGGACGCGCTCGGCGACGGCATCGACATCGCGCTGGACTTCCACGGCCGGTTCAGTACGGCGGCCACCCGGCAGATCCTGCCGCTGCTCGAGCCGCTGCTGCCGATGTTCGTCGAGGAGCCGGTCACGCCGGAGTACTCCCGCGACCTGCGCCGGATCGCCGAGTCGACCAGCATCCCGATCGCGATCGGCGAGCGGCTGTTCTCCCGCTGGGACTTCCGGGACGTCATACCGACCGGCATCGCGGTCGCCCAGCCGGACATCTCGCACGCCGGCGGCGTCTCCGAGGTCCGCCGGATCGCCGCGCTCGCCGAGACGTACGACGTGAGCGTCGCGCCGCACTGCCCGCTCGGGCCGATCACGCTGGCCGCCAGCCTGCAGATCGACTTCGCGATCCCGAACTTCCTGATCCAGGAGCAGAGCCTCGGCATCGAGTACGGCGGCGGCAACGCGCTGCTGGACTACCTGGTCGATCCGGAGGTGTTCGCGTTCACCGACGGGCATGTGCGGCGCCCGACCGGTCCCGGGCTGGGGATCGAGGTCAACGAGGAGGTCGTCCGGGCGGCGGCCGCGGAGCCGCACCGCTGGCGCTCCCCTGTCCTGCGGCACGACGACGGATCGTTCGCGGAATGGTGACCCCGCCGATGGGCTGGAACAGCTGGGACTGTTTCGGCACCACCGTGACCGAGGACGAAGTACTGGCCAACGCGCAGGTCATGCACGACCAACTGCTGGCCTTCGGCTGGGACACGATCGTCGTGGACATCGCCTGGTACGACCCGACGGCGCGGTCGCACGGCTACAACGAGAACGCGCCGGTCGTGCTGGACGATCACGGCCGCCAGTTGCCGGCGCCGTCGCGCTTCCCCTCGGCCGTCGACGGCGCCGGCTTCGGGCCGCTGGCGGCGAAGGTGCACGCGCTCGGGCTGAAGTTCGGGCTGCACATCATGCGCGGGATCCCGCGGCGGGCGGTCGAACTGGACCTGCCGGTGTACGGGACCGAGTGGACGGCGCGCGACGTCGCGGACCACGGCCACGTCTGCGCGTGGAACCCGGACAACCTCGGGCTCGACCACGACCACCCCGGCGCACAGGCGTACTACGACGCCCAGGTGGCGCAGTTCGCCGCGTGGGGTGTGGATTTCGTCAAGGCCGACGACATGCTGGCGCCGTATCACGACCGGGAGATCGCGGCGTACGCGCGGGCGATCGAGCGGAGCGAGCGGGACATCGTGCTGTCGCTGTCGCCGGGGACCCAGTTGTCCACCCATCACCTGGACCACCTGCGGACGAACGCGACGATGTGGCGGATCTCGGACGACCTGTGGGATCGCTGGGAGGACGTGCACGCGCAGTTCGCCCGGCTGGCGCGCTGGTCGCCGTTCCAGCAGGACGGCGGCTGGGCGGACGCGGACATGCTGCCGCTCGGCCACATCGGCATCCGCGCCGAGCGCGGTGACGACCGGATGAGCCGGCTCACCGTCGACGAGCAGAAGACGCTGCTGACGCTCTGGGTGATGGGTCGCTCGCCGTTGATGATGGGCGGCGACCTGCCGACGACTCCGCCGGAAACCCTTGCACTGTTGGCGAATCCGGCGCTCGCCGAGCTGCTCCGGTCGTCGTCCGACGGCCGGGAGATCATCCGCGAGCCGCTGGACGACGGCGAGCTGATCGTCTGGACCGCCCAGGGCAGCGACCGCTCGTATGCCGCGCTGTTCTGGACCGGCGCCGGACCTCGAGAGGTGACGCTGCCCGCCGAACTCCCCGCTCCCGCGCGCGACCTGTGGACCGGTACGCCGACCACCGAGCGCGCGGACACCGTGCCTGCACACGGCGTCCGCTGGCTCGAACTCAGCGCACCGCTCTGAGCGAGGGCCTACTTGTTGTAGACGACCCACAGCTCGTAGTCGTCACCCGGGAACGCCGAGCCGTTGATGCACTTGTACTTCGTCCACTTGGTGCCGGCGGCACCGGCGGCGTGGCAGTCGGACTGCCAGAAGAAGTCGCCGACGTACTCCCAGTTGTCGGAGGCAACGACCGTCGAAGTGGCCGGGGCGGCCGGTGCCGCCTGGGCCGCGGGAACCGCGAAGCTGCCCGCCGCGAGCGCGCCACCGGCCAGGACACCGTAGAAAACCCTGCGAATGCTCATGATCCGTACCTTTCGTGGTGGTTGGCGGAACACTTCGAGCATGTCGACCGGACCACGAGATCCGCACCTGCTTTCGGGCAACCCCGAAAGGACTATTCGATGAGGGCCGAAAGCAACCACTTCGACAGCGGCGCATCGCCCAGTTCCTGAAGGTCTTTCACCCAACGGGCCTCGGCGATCTCCGCGGAAAGGATGGTGGACTCCGAGGGGGCGAAGGCAGTCAGAATCGTGAGTGTGTCGTGTTTGCCTTCGAGGGTGGTGACGGTGCTGCTCAGGGTCGTGAAGTCGGCCGGACGGACGCTGAGGCCGAGTTCTTCGTGGACCTCGCGGGCGGCTGCTTCGGCCGGGGTTTCCCGGGTGGGTTTGTAGCCGCCGCCGGGGAGCGCCCAGCGGTGGACGTCGGCGTACAAGTGCCGGACGACCAGGAAACGGCCGTCCGGTAGTCGCAGCAGAGCTTTCACGCCGAAGGTGGTGGGCCTGCGCAGGCGCCACCACAGCTGGAGGAACGGCGATCCCGCGCGGAGCAGGATCGCCAGGGCGTGTCTCCCTATCCCGCGCCGTAGCGAGCAGGTGCTCGGCGGAGTGCCTCGGCGAGCGGGAGCGGAGGGGTCGATGTGGTTCATCGTTCCCTTCGCTCCCGCTCGGCGAGGTGCCCGCCGGGTGCCGCGCAGTAGGCGTGGGATCGGGAGACACGCCCACGGACGCGCATCAGCGCGGGGGCATGCGGAGGGCGCCGTCGAGGCGGATGACCTCGCCGTTCAGGAGCTGGTTGTCGAGGATGTGCCGGACGAGTGCGGCGTACTCCGACGGTTTGCCGAGGCGGGACGGGTGCGGGACCTGCTGTTCGAGGACCGTCCGGGTCTCCTCCGGGAGGCCGGCGAGCATCGGGGTCTCCATCGTGCCCGGGGCGATCGTCAGCACCCGGATGCCCTTGTCGGCGAGGTCGCGCGCGGCGGTCAGCGTCAGCGCGACGATGCCGCCCTTGCTGGCCGCGTACGCCGCCTGCCCGATCTGCCCGTCGTACGCCGCGATCGACGCGGTCATCACGATCACGCCGCGGTCGCCGTCCGCGGCCGGCTCGGACGCGATCATCCGCTCGGCCGCGAGCCGGAGGACGTTGAAGGTGCCGATCAGGTTGATCTCGATCACCTGCCGGAAGGTTGCCAGCGGCAACGGGCCCTTCCGGCCGACGACCCGGCCAGGCGTCGCGACCCCGGCGCAGTTCACCGCGACCCGCAACGTCCCGAGCGCTGCGGCGGCATCCAGGGCGGCCGTCACCGCGGCCTCGTCGGTGACGTCGGTCGGCGCGAACACCACCCGGTCGCCGAGCTCCTCCGCGATCGCCTTGCCCGCCGACGACGGCAGGTCGACGATCACCACGCCGAGCCCGTCCGCCGCCAGCCGCCGTACGGTCGCCTCCCCGAGCCCCGAACCTCCACCGGTGACCAGAGCGACGTCGGACGGACCAAACTTCATGAAGCGCTCCTCAACAGGTCACGGCTGATGACAAGCCGCTGGATCTGGTTCGTACCTTCGAAGATCTGGGTCACCTTGGCCTCACGCATGTACCGCTCGGCCGGGAACTCCCGGGTGTAACCGTACCCACCGAGCACCTGGACCGCGTCGGTGGTGACCTTCATCGCCGCGTCCGTGCAGACCAGCTTCGCGATCGCGGCCTCCCGGGTGAACGCCCGGCCCAGGTCGCGCCGCCGGGCCGCGTGCAGGTATGTCGCCCGCCCGGACTCGACCGCCGCGGCCATGTCCGCGAGCAGGAACTGGACGCCCTGGAAGTCCGCGATGGACTGCCCGAACTGCTGCCGCTCCTGCGCGTACGACGTCGCGAGGTCGAGCGCCGCCTGCCCCAGGCCGACCGCGCACGCGGCGATCCCGAGCCGGCCGGAATCGAGCGCGGACAGCGCGATCCGCATCCCGTCGCCCTCCGCGCCGATCAGGTTCGCCGCCGGGACCCGGACATCGTCGTAGTTGACGAGCGTCGTCGTCGACCCGGTCAGGCCCATCTTCCGCTCGGGCGCCCCGAAGCTCAGCCCGTCGACGCCGGCCGGGACGTGGAACGCGGAGATCCCGTGCTTCCGGTCGTCCGACGTACGGGCGAACGTGGTGAAGAAGTCGGCGTACGGACCGTGGCTGATCCAGGCCTTCGTGCCGTTCAGGACGTACGAATCCCCGTCGCGGACGGCGCGGGTGGTCATCGAACTGATGTCGGACCCGGCCTGCGGCTCGGACAGCGCGTACGCCCCGAGCAGCTCGCCGCCGACCATGTCGGGCAGCAGCCGCGCCTTCTGCTCGTCACTCCCGAACGTGGCCAGCCCGTACGACGTCATCGTGTGCACCGAGACGCCGACGCCGACCGACATCCACGCGGACGCGATCTCCTCGAGCATCTGCAGGTACACCTCGTACGGCTGCTCGGCGCCGCCGTACTGCTCCGGATAGGGCAGGCCGAGCAGGCCGGCCTTGCCGAGCGTGCGGAAGGCGTCCCGCGGGAACGCCTCGGTCTCCTCGGCGTGCGCGGCGTGCGGCGCCAGTTCGTGTTCGCACAGGTCCCGGACCAGGGCGAGCAGGTCAACGGATTCGTCAGTGGGCAGGAGCCGGTCGACGGCCATCAGGAACCCCTCTCAACAGCTGACGAAATGATACTCCAAACGATACTGACGCATCTAATCCAGTATCGTTCTATGCTGTCTCGATATGACAACAGTCGTTCCGGGCCGACGTACCCGCCGGCAGTCCGAGCTGCTGGACCGGCTCCTGTCCCTGTTCCTCGAGCAGGGGTTCAGCCGGTTCACCCTGGACGACCTGGCCGCCGAGCTGCGCTGCAGCAAGACGACCCTCTACGCGTTGGCGCCGAGCAAGGAACAGCTCGCCGTCGAGGTGGTCAAGCACTACTTCAAGAATGCCACCGCGCAGGTGGAGTCCGCGGTGGTCCGGCAGACCCGGCACGACCGGCGGATCGCGGCGTACCTCGGCGCGGTCGCGGACGCGCTCCGACCGGCCAGCCGGACCTTCCTGGACGACGTGGCGACGTTCGCGCCGGCCCGGTCGGTGTACGAGCGGAACACCCGGATCGCCGCCGAGCGGGTCCGGCAGCTGATCGAGGACGGCATCAACCACAAGACGTTCCGGCAGGTCGACATCGCGTTCGCGGCCGAGATGATCGCGCACACCATGCAGGCGATCCAGCGCGGCGACATCGCCCGCCGTACCGGCCTGAACGACGCCGAGGCCTACCGCGAACTCGCGTCCTTCGTTCTGCACTCCCTGCGGCTCGACTGAACCACCCTGCCCTCTAGGGTGGGAAGCCGTCCTCTTGCTGCCATCTCGTGCATCAGAGCCGTACGCCCCGGAAGGCTGATCACCATGAAATCTCTCCGACGAACCGCGGCCGTGGTGGCGGCCGCCGCTCTCGCCCTCACCGCCGCCGCACCGGCCGGGGCAGATCCGGTGAAGCCGCCCCGCCTGTCCGCCAAGGCGATCACCGCCACTCTGAACGACCAGATCCACACCGCGGGTACGGCGTGGATGACGAAGCCGGACGGCACCGTCGTGGTGTCGTACGACTCCACCGTGACCGGCACGAAGCTGACCAAGCTGACCGGCCTGACCAAGCAGCTCGGCACCAACATCAAGATGGAGAAGCTGCCCGGCAAGCTGCAGAAGTACATCAGCGGCGGTATGGCGACGTACGGCGGCAACTACAAGTGCTCCGTCGGCTTCAACGTGCAGCGCCGCGGGAAGTACTACTTCCTCACCGCCGGCCACTGCGGCAAGGACGCGGCCCGCTGGTACCAGGACCAGAACCACGCGGTCTACACCGGCGCTGTCTGGAACGCGACGTACCCGTACCACGACTACGCGCTGGTTGTGTACCGGACAGACATCAAGACGAAGCCCCCGGGCGGCAGCGTGTACCTGTACAACGGCCACTCGCAGGACATCACCAAGGCGATGAACCCGGGTCTCAACCAGCTGGTGTACCGCTCCGGCGCGACCAGTGGCCTGCACAGCGGCCGGGTGACCGGGCTCAACGCCACGGTGAACTACGGCGACGGCCGGGTGGTCGGCCTGATCCGGACGAGCGTCTGCGCCGAGCCGGGCGACTCGGGCGGCCCGCTGTTCTACCGGCAGTACGCGTTCGGGCTGACGTCCGGCGGTTCCGGTGACTGTACGCAGGGTGGCGTGACGTACTTCCAGCCGGTCGTGCAGGCGCTGAACGCGTACGGGGTCTACATCTACTGATCCAATCCCGGGCGCAGGTTTCCCCTACGCTCCGAGATTGCCTGAATACTCAGGGAGATACTGGGTAGGACTCGTCACGGTTGAAGTCAAGGACGCCCCGCCCCGAAGGCGTCCTCATCGTGAGGAGGCTGAAACCATGTTCCCACTCCGCCGTACCACCGCTCTCCTGGCCGCGGCCGGGCTTGCTGCCGCCGGACTCCTGGCAACGCAGGCCTCGGCCGCACCGGTCAACCCGGCCACACTGTCCGCGGCCGCGATCACGTCCACACTGGCCGAGAACGCGACGATCCCGGGCACCGCCTGGGAGACCGACCCGAACGGCCGGATCATCGTGTCGTACGACAGCACCGTCACCGGCGCGAAGCTGGCGCAGCTGACCGGTGTGACCAAGCAGTTCGGCAGCCGGATCAAGCTCGAGAAGATGTCCGGCAAGCTGACCAAGTACATCGCCGGCGGCGACGCCATCTACGGCGGGCAGTACCGCTGCTCGCTCGGCTTCAACGTCCGCAGCGGCAGCACGTACTACTTCCTGACGGCCGGTCACTGCGGCAACATCGCCTCCAGCTGGTACTCGAACTCCAGCAAGACCACGCTGCTCGGTACGACGTACGGGTCGAGCTTCCCGGGCAACGACTACGCGATCGTCAAGTACAGCACGTCGTACACGAACCACCCCGGGACCGTTGACCTGTACAACGGGTCCTCGCAGGACATCACGTCCGCCGGCAACGCGACGGTCGGCCAGTCGGTCAAGCGCAGCGGCAGCACCACCGGCGTGCACAGCGGCACCGTCACGGCGGTCAACGCGACCGTCAACTACGCCGAAGGCACCGTCACCGGCCTGATCAAGACCACCGTCTGCGCCGAGGGCGGCGACTCCGGCGGCGCCCTCTTCGCTGGCTCGGTAGCCCTCGGCCTCACCTCCGGCGGCTCCGGCAACTGCTCCTCCGGCGGCACCACCTACTTCCAGCCCGTCACCGAAGCCCTCTCCCGCTACGGCGTGAGCGTCTACTGATCCACACCCCTGCGCCCCGGCCCCACCCGGCCGGGGCGCAGCCAGGTAGTCAAGCCACAGGCACAGACCAGACCTCGACGGTCAGCTCCTGCGCCTCCTCCAAGCCTTCGTCATGCAGGTGGCTCCAGGAGATGTACCCGGCCGAGCGCAGGTATCCCTCGACGATGCTCCTCAGCGGAGTTGGTACGACGGGAACGTTGAACGGCAGCCGGTCCGCAGGAGCAGATGTCGTGTTGGGCCACAAACCAGGCATTTGACCGGTACTCGGCCAGGAAGTCCACCGGGTCGAAGTGAAGTGGCTCCTCGCCGACCTCGGCGATCTGTTCCAGCAGGCCGGGTGCGGTCACTGGTGCTCGATGGTGGCGAGGTCGCGGGTGGCGTAGTGGTGGTGTTCTAGTTCTTCGTCGAGGAGGACGTGGAGGCAGGTGAGGGTGGTCAGGGGTTCGTCTGCCCAGGGTGGGCCTTGGCGGGGTTCGGCGAGGACGGCTGGGGTGGCGTCGGCCAGGAAGGACTGGACGGCGGCGGCGCGGTCCTTGCGGAGGGTCAGGATTTCGGCGTACGTCGGGGTGGCGGCGGGGTCGAGGCCCAGCGGGGTGGGGTCGGTGAAGTCCGCGATGTCGGTGAAGGCCACGCCCCAGGGGTGGTACTTCGTCGACTGCTGGGCGGCGCCCAGCCAGGCGTCGGTGACGAAGACCAGGTGGCGGAGGGTCTGGGCGAAGGTCCATTCGCCGTCGACCGAGATGCCGGTGGCGCCCTCGGGGAGGGTCGCGACGTGGTCGTACGTCTGCTGCCAGGAGTCCTGGAGCAGCTGCCAGGCTCGGCGCAGGTCGACGACGTCGGTCGCGCGGCGGAGGGCGCGGGCCGGCTGGCGGCGGACCAGTTCCGCCTCGACGAGTGGGGCGATCTCGACGCCGTCGATCGTCAGGCCACTGAGGTCCGCGCCGTCGATCGAGGCGCCGGTGAGGCGAACCTCCCGGAGCACGGCCCCGGTCAGGTCGACCAGCCGGAACCGTGCGTCGTTGAGGTACACCTGACGGAAGCTCGCGCTGTTGAGGCGCACCTGGCTGAAGTGCGCCCCGCTCAGGTCGGCCTGTTCGAAGTTCTCCATGAACGCGACGGTAGAGCAGGTTCCGGACGGTTCGCGTCCGGAACGGGTCAGCCGCGGCGGCGGGAGATCTCGTACAGCGTGACGCCTGCCGCGATGCCCGCGTTCAGCGACTCGGTGGCGCTCGTCATCGGGATCGAGACGATCAGGTCGCAGTTCTCCCGGACCAGCCGGGCCAGACCCTTGCCCTCGGAGCCGATGACCAGCACGATCGGCTCGGTCGCGGCCTCGAACTCGGGCAGCTCGACCGCACCGTTCATGTCCAGGCCGATCACCAGCAGCCCGGCGTCCTTGTACGACTTCAGCGCCCGGTTCAGGTTGCCGGCCCGGGCGACCGGGATCCGGGCCGCGGCGCCGGCCGACGTCTTCCACGCCGACGCCGACATCGACGCCGTACGGCGCTCCGGTACGACGACGCCGTGCGCGCCGAACGCGGCCGCCGACCGGGTGATCGCGCCGAGGTTCCGCGGGTCGGTCACGCCGTCGAGCGCGACGATCAGCGGCACCTCGCCGGCGTCGTACGCCCGCTGTGGCAGGTCGTCGGGGTGTGCGTACTCGTACGGCGGGATCTGCAGCGCGACGCCCTGGTGCGCGCCGCCCGCGGTGACCCGGTCCAGCTCGGAGCGCGGCACCTCGAGCACCGAGACGCCGGTCTCGACCGCGACCAGCAAGGCCTCGCGCAGCCGGGCGTCCCGTTCGGTGCCTTCGGCAACGTGCAGCGCGGCCGCCGGCACACCGGCCCGGAGCGCTTCGACGACCGGGTTCCGCCCGTACACCCACTCGACCGTCGAGTCGGCGTCCTTGCGGGCCGGCCGGCGGCTGCGCCCCTCGCGTTCCTTGGCGCGCTCGGCCGCCTTCGCCCGCTTGTGCGCCGGGTGCTTGACCCGGTCCACTGCCTTCGGCGTCGGGCCCTTGCCCTCGAGACCGCGGCGAACCCGGCCACCGGAACCGGCCGTCGGGTTGCCCCGCGGCTTCTTCCGGATGGCTCCCTTGCGCTGACTACTGCCTGGCACGTCAGATTCCTTCGGTAGATACCAGTGACCAACGCGGTCCCTGGGGGGTGTCCTCGATGACGACGCCGAGCGCCTTCAACTGGTCGCGGACGGCGTCCGCGGCGGCGTAGTCCTTGCGGAGCCGGGCGGCCTGGCGCTGCTCGAGCAGCGCCTTCACCAGTCCGTCGACAACCTCGGTCAGCTCGTCGCTGCCGCCGGTGCGCGACACCCACGGCTCGGCCAGCGGATCCAGCCCGAGCACGCCGAGCATCCCGCGCACCGCCGCGAGCGCCTCGCGCAACGCCTCGGAGTCGCCGTCGGCAACCAGCTTGTTCCCGTCGCGGACGGTGTTGTGCAGCACGGCGATCGCCGCCGGCGTACCCAGGTCGTCGTCCATCGCGGCGACGAAGTCGGACGGCAGCTCGGCCGCCGGCCCGGCCCCGCCGGTCACCTCGGCGGCCCGGTCGACGAAACCTTCGAGCCGCTGGAAGCTCTTCGCCGCCTCGTCGAGCGCCTCGAACGAGAACTCCACCACCGACCGGTAGTGCGACTGCACGAGGTAGTAGCGCAGCTCGATCGGGCGGACCCGCTCGACCACGTTCCGTACGACGGCGCTGTTGCCCATCGACTTCGACATCTTCTCGCCGGCCGTGGTGACCAGCGCGTTGTGCATCCAGAACCGGGCGAACCGCTGCCCGACCGCGGTCGACTGGGCTAGCTCGTTCTCGTGGTGCGGGAACCGCAGGTCCAGCCCGCCGCCGTGGATGTCGAACTCCTCGCCCAGGTACTTCCCGGCCATCGCGGAGCACTCGATGTGCCAGCCCGGGCGACCGCGGCCCCACGGCGCCGGCCAGGACGCGGTCCGCGGCGTCGCCTCGGTCCAGCCCTTCCAGAGCGCGAAGTCGCGCGGGTCCCGCTTGCCGCGCGGATCCGCGTCCTCGGCGGGCTCCATGTCCGCGATCTTCTGGTGCGAGAGCTCGCCGTACGCCGGCCAGGACTTCACGTCGAAGTAGACGTCGCCGGACCCGTCGGGCGCGACGTACGCGTGGCCGCGCTCGATCAGCTGCTCGATCAGCTCGAGCATCTCCGGGATGTGCCCGGTGGCGCGCGGCTCGTACGTCGGCGGGCGGCAGCCGAGCACGTCGTACGCCCAGTGCAGCTCGCGCTCGAACTCGTACGCGTGCGCCCACCACGGGACGCCGCGCTCGGCCGACTTGGCGAGGATCTTGTCCTCGATGTCGGTCACGTTCGCGATCACGGTGACCTCGAACCCGGAGCGCTCCAGCCAGCGGCGCAGGACGTCGAACACCACTTCCTTGTAGATGTGCCCGACATGCGGGGCACCCTGCACCGTCAGCCCACAGTGGTAGATCCCGACCTTGCCCGGATGGACCGGTTCGAAATCCCTCACTGCTGCCGTTGCGGTGTCGTACAAGCGAAGTGTCACCGGTCAAGGGTAACGGGAAGTGGCACCCGTCCTTGACAAGATATCCACAGCACATCTCCGGGAGGACGGGTCAGTGTCGAACCAAGGGCCGTACGGGCCGCCACCAGGGCAGTACCCACCGCCACCGCAGCAGTACCCCTACCCCGGTCCGCCGCCGCAGCAGCAGCCGTACCCCGGACCGCAGCAGCCGTACGGCCCGCAGTACGGCCCGCCGCCCGGACCGCCGAACTGGGGTCCGCCTCCCGGCCCCGGGTTCGGCTTCTCTCCGCAGCCGCCTAAGAAGAAGCGGAGCAAGGCCCCGTTCATCGTCGTACCGCTCGTGCTGCTGTTCGGCGCCGTCGGTCTGTTCGTGGTGAGCTCGATCCTCAAGCACAACGGCGACGACACCTACACGCAGCCGGAGCCCACCACCTCCTCCGCCTACCCGACCGAGCCCGCGACGACCTCCGCGCCGGCGACCACCCACCCGACGCAGCCCGCTCGCACCACCACGACGACGACTCAGCCCAGCGCCACCCGGACCACCGTCGCCCCGCCGTCGGACAACGTGATGGTGACCAAGAACCGGGTCTACAAGTCCGGTGTGATGAAGTCGGTGAGCTGCCGCGAGCCCGGGTACCGCCCGACCAGCCTCACGAACGCGCGCAAGTACTACGCCGCGGTCCTGGTCTGCCTGAACCGCGCCTGGCCGCGGCAGGTGCAGTACGCCGGGGGGCGCTTCCGCCCGCCGAGCCTGATGATCTTCGCCGGCTCCGCGACCAGCCCGTGCGGCGGCGGCAGCGGCGCCGGGATCTCGTTCTACTGCCCGACGAACCAGACGATCTACATGGAAGCCGGCACGGACGTCACCTTCTGGGGGAAGAACGGCAACATCTCGTACCAGAGCGACTGGGTGCGGATGAAGATGGCCGACACGGTGGCACACGAGTTCGGGCACCACGTGCAGAACATGGTCGGCATCCTGACCGCGTCGTGGAACCTCCGGTACGCGTCGTCGAACACCAAGGCGCTCGAGATCAGCCGCCGTACCGAACTGCAGGCCAGCTGCTTCGGCAACGTGTTCCTGGGCGCCAACCGGTCCACCTTCGGGATCACCGGCGACAAGAAGTACCAGCTCCAGTGGCTGCACTCGCACCAGGGCGACGAGTACGGCGTACAGCCCGACCACGGCAGCCGTGCCGTGTACCCGCTGTGGACCAACGCCGGCTGGACCAGCCGGAGCCCGGCGTCCTGCAACACGTTCGTCGCGCCCGCGTCGTACGTTCGGTAAATGATGACCGAACGCAAGGTGTAAAGGGTTGATTTCCTCCGAAGTCGGGTAAGACCTCCGCTGAGCGCTTTGTCCGCCCCTCATCTCGCTCTGGAGGAAACCGTGAAGTCCGCCCTTTTCACGGGTGTCGCCGCGACCCTCGGCCTGCTCTTGGCCTCGGTCGGCTCCGCCCAAGCAAGCAACGCCCATCAGCCCACCGCGCAGGCTCGCCAGCACGGCGTCACCGTTGCCGGTGGCGGCTACATGGGCTGGACACAGAACAAGACCACGACCAGCACCGCGGCGTCGCCGATGAGCACCACCGCGGTTGTCGAAGGCATCGACGTCTCCGCCTACCAAGGCAACGTCGACTGGTCCTCCTGGTGGAACCAGGGCAAGCGGTTCGCCTACGTCAAGGCGACCGAGGGCACCTACTACACCAACGCCTACTTCGCCCAGCAGTACAACGGGTCGTACAACGTCGGCATGATCCGCGGCTCGTACCACTTCGCCAACCCGAGCGACTCCAGCGGTGCAACACAAGCCGCGTACTTCGTCGCGCACGGTGGCGGCTGGTCCAGGGACGGCAAGACCCTGCCGGGCACCCTCGACATCGAGTACAACCCGTACGGTGCGACGTGCTACGGGCTCAGCGCATCCGCGATGGTCAGCTGGATCCGCGACTTCACCAACACGTACAAGGCCAAGACCGGCCGCGACGCGGTGATCTACACCAACTACGACTGGTGGAGCCGTTGCACCGGTAACAGCACCGCGTTCAACACCACCAATCCGCTCTGGGTTGCGCGTTACTCGTCCACTGTGGGCACGCTGCCGGGAGGGTGGCCGTTCTACACCTTCTGGCAGTGGACCTCGTCGCCGCTCGACCAGGACCACTTCAACGGCGACTACAGCCGGCTGCAGGCGCTCGCCAACGGCTAAAAGGGTTGCGGCGGTCGCATAGTCTCGATCGGTGAGCTACTCGCTGCCGATCGAGACCGACCGCCTGACCCTTCGACGCTACGTCGAGAACGACTACGACGACCTGCTGAAGCTGCAGTCCAACCCGGACGTCACGCGTTTCCTGCTGTACGACGTACGGACGCCCGAGCAGGTCAAAGAGGCCCTCACCGGCAGGTTGGCCGATGTCCCCATGGACACCGACGGTCAAGCGCTCACCGTCGCAGTGATCCTGCGGGACACCGGCCGGCACCTGGGCGAGGTCACGCTGTTCCTGAACAGCACCGAGCAGCGCACCGGCGAGATCGGGTACGTCTTCCACCCCGAGTCGCACGGTCACGGGTACGCCGCGGAGGCCTCGGTGGAACTGTTGCGCCTCGGGTTCGAGGAGCTCGGCCTGCACCGGATCATCGCCCGGCTGGACGCCTGCAACACCGGCTCGGTGAAGCTGTTGCAGCGTCTCGGGCTGCGCCAGGAGGCGCACTTCGTGCGGAACGAGTACCTGAAGGGCGAGTGGACCGATGAACTGGTCTTCGCGATGCTCTACACCGAGTGGGACGACCGCTCGTAAAATTCTTTCCATTATGCTGGGGGTTGTGGTCCTCAGTACCGGCGCCGTGCCGAGCCAAGCTGTGAAGGTTGCTTCGGAGCGCGCGATCGCGTACCGGAGCTGGACGTCGACCGCGGACTTCCTGGCCGGCCAGCAGTCTGGCACAACGGTCGCCGACGGCACCCTCACGTTCGGTACGTCGACCGGCACCACGTCGTACGTCGACCCGTTCGGCGACGGCACCGCGAAGTCGTACGACCGGGCGAGCTGGGTGTCGCCGCCGGTCAGCACCGGCTTCGGGCTGACCGAGCTGGTCGCGTCCTGGAATGCCACCACCCCGCCCGGCACCTGGGTCGAGGTGTCGCTGGCCGGTACGACGAACCTCGGCACGGCCACCAAGTGGTACGTGCTCGGCCGCTGGTCGGGCGGCGACGACACTGCTGCCGGCGACATCCACCGCACCTCGGTCCCCAGCCAGGGCGACGCGGACGGATCCGTTGCCGTCGACACCTTCCAGGCCGCGACCGGCAAGTGGCTGGACCGCTGGCAGCTGAAGGTCACGCTGTACCGGCTGAGCGGGACCACCCAGGCCCCGGTGGTTCGGTCCGTCGGCGCGATGGCGTCGGCGCTGCCGTCCGACAAGAAGGTTGCCGCGAGCCCCCTCGGCGGCGCGGAGGGCGTCGTACTGAACGTTCCGACGTACTCGCAGGAGACACACGTCGGCCAGTACCCGCAGTGGGACGGTGGCGGTGAGGCCTGGTGCTCGGCGACCTCGACCGCGATGGTGCTGGACTACTGGGGCGCCGGTCCGACGGCGGCCGAGACCGCGTGGGTGGATCCGTCGTACACCGACCCGCAGGTGGACCACTCGGCGCGTTCGGTGTTCGACTACGCGTACGACGGGGCCGGCAACTGGCCGTTCAACACGGCGTACGCCGGGTCCCGCGGCGTGGACGCGTTCGTCACGCGGCTGCGGTCGCTGACCGAGGCGGAGCAGTTCATCAAGGCCGGGATCCCGTTGATCGCGTCGCTGTCGTTCAAGAAGGGCGACCTGCCCGGCGCCGGGTACGGCACGAACGGGCACCTGATGGTGATCGTCGGGTTCGACCAGGCCGGAAACGTGATCGTCAACGACCCCGCGTCGCATCTGATCGCCAGCAACGACCAGGTGCGCACGACGTACGACCGGACCGCGTTCGAGAACGCCTGGGTGCCACACTCGGGCGGACTGGTCTACGTGGTGCATCCGGAAGGCACTGCGCTGCCGGCGCCTTCTGATCCGCAACACAACTGGTGAGACGACAGAGCCCGCCACGCCGGGGCGGCGTGGCGGGCTCTGTTCTTCGAGAACTCAGCGGGCGAACAGTGCGCCGGTCAGGTTCGTGGTGAGATTGCGGAGCGAGTCCGGCAGGTACTGCAGGTGCCAGCCGCCCGGGCCGCGGTACCACGGGAAGCCCTCGTCCTCCACGCCCGGTGTGGTGTCGGTGGCAACGAGTGCGTCGATCCAGCGTTCCGAGCCGCCGAGCACGACGGCGTACGGCAGCGCCCGCGAGCACAGGTCGACCGCCTGGTCGGCCGGGAGCTCGCTGACGTCCATCTCCAGCAGCTCACCGCGGATCGCGGCGACCTGGCCGAGCACACGGCCGGCGGCCGGGGCCTTGGCCGGCATGTAGCGGCCGATCACCAGCAGCCCGACACCGACCAGCGTGATCGCGAGCCCGAGCAGACCCCAGGTCGACAGCAGCGCCAGCAGTACGGTCGCGATGACGCCGACGACGGTGGTGCCGATGCCGATCGTCGCCCACAGCGAACGGGTCCGGTCCGGGCGCTCGGTGAACCAGCCGCGCTTCACGACACCGTCGTACAGCGCGTCCTGGACCTGGTCGAGACCGGCGCGGACCTGCTTGCCGAGCTCGGAGACCAGCACCGAGTCGGCGTCGCCGAAGATCGCCCGGATCAGGACGTTCTCGTACCGGTGCAGCTCCTCGGCGGGCGCGTTCGCGACCCGGCGCAGCTCCCAGTCGCCGCGGGCGTACTCGCTGCGCTTGTCCAGCTCGATGATCGTGATGTGGCCGCGGACCGCGAGGTCGATGATCGTCGCGGTCACGTCGACCGGGTCGATCCGCTCGTCGATCAGCGTGCCGACCTCACCGGGCCGCAGGTCCGACGGCGGCGTGAAGTCGATCCGCGCGTCGGTGCCCAGGCTGAACAGCGACGCCGGTACGACGCGCCGCGGGTCCACCTGGTCGCGGCCGCGGAGCCGGTACAGCACGCCGAGCGCGATCGCGCCGAGCAGCAGCACCAGCAGCGCGGTGATCAGCTGCGCGGCGTCGGTGGAGAAGGCGCGCTTGAAGGTGTGCCGGTACTCGACGATCGTGTTCGCCGCGATCTGGTCCTTCGGGAAGCCGACGATCATCCGGACCGTGTTGCCCGGCGGCAGCGCGGTCTGCTTGAACGTCGGGCCCGAGGTCTCGCCGATCTGCGCCAGCGAACACGGGACGTTGCTGTTCACCGGGCCGGCGAAACAGGCCACGTGCGTCACGTCCGGGACGCTGAAGACCGTGTTCACCTCCTGGATCGGGATGCTGATCCCGGTCAGCGGCGCGAACTGCACCTCGGTGCCGTCCAGCGTCTTCGAGACCGCGCCCTTCACCGTGTACGTGAAGTCGAGCTCCGTCGTACTGCTGGTCACGTCCGGGACCGCGATCGAGGTGACGTCGCCGTCCGTCTTCACCTCGGTCTTCTTGTCCTGGCCGCCGGCCTTGACCTGCAGGTCGCCGATCTCCTGGACGTGGTCGATGTCGTTGTCCAGGTGGTCACGGGTCACCACGAACCGGGTGAAGGTCCCGTTCACGTTGCTCAGCTTCCAGGTCTCCGAGACCCGGAGCAGGCCGTCGCGCTCGACCCGGACCTGACTGTCGTAGTTGGTGACCACCGGGTCGGCGGTCGCGCTGCTTCCGGCCGCGGCACCGGTCCCGGCCGCGCCCGCGGGGACAGCGGACAGGCCGAGCAGGCCGAGGGCACACAGGGAGAGCCCGAGGAGACGTAGACGCATCGCCCAATCACACCGTAGAGAGAGGGTCAGGTTGACACCGGGCACCCTAGCGTCCGCCGGGTGTCAGGCACGCAACGGGGGACCCCAGCCGCGGGCAAAGTTGAGCCCGCACTCCGGTAGCGTCACGGGGGTGTCAGGCAACCAATGGGGACCACCGCCCGGTCAGCAGTACCCGCCGCAGCAGCCACAGCAACCGTGGCAGCAGGGGCCCGGGTACGGCGGAACACCGCCGCCTGGCCGTCCGCCGTACCAAGGGCCGCCGCAGGGACCGCCGTACCAGGGTCCTCCGCGGCAGGGGCCTCCTGGTTACCCAGGGCAACCATTTCCGGGGCAGCCGCAGCAGCAGTTCGGCTGGGGCGCCGCGCCTGGTGGACCACGGCCGCCGAAGAAGAAGGGCCGTGGCCCGCTGATCGCCGTACTGGTGGTTCTTGGTGTGCTCGTGATCGGCGGTACGGCGTTGAAGGCGCTGTCGTCGGCGTTGAAGCACAACAGCGACCCGGTGTCCGAGCCGAGCATCACGACGACGTACAGCCCGACGCGGCCGACGGAGCCGACCGAGGCGCCCTCCACGCAGGGCGAGCCGACCACCACGCAGTCCACCACCCAGCCGACCCGCCCGACGGCCAGCCGGCAGACGACGACCACGTCGAAGCCGACCAACCCTGGCCCTTCGGACAGCGATCTTGTTGTGAAGAACGCCCTGTACAAGGCCGGTGTGATGTCGTCTGTGCGCTGCAAGGAGGCCAGTGCACGGCCCAGCAGCGCAGCCGGAGCCAGGGCGAACTACAAGAACCTGCTGGGCTGTTTGAACAAGGCCTGGGCTCCGATGGTCGCCAAGTCCGGCGGACGGTTCCGTGCGCCACACGTGATCACGTTCAGCGGGTCTGTGTCGTCGCCTTGCGGTACCCACTCGGACGCCAACCCGCCGTTCTTCTGCGGTACGAACGACACCATCTACATGAACCTCACCGAGGACACCGGCAACTACAACCGGTACCCACAGAGCTATCAGAAGGTGTGGGCGCGGATGTGGATGCTGCACCAGATGGCCCACGAGTACGGGCACCACGTACAGAACAACATGGGCATCCTGCAGGCGTACGCGCGGATCCGGTACGAGCGGCCGAACTACGCGATGGAACTCCAGGACAGTCGGCGGCTCGAACTCCAGGCCTCCTGCTTCTCGGACATCTTCATCGGCGCCAACAAGAACAGCTACCCCGTCACCGGGCAGGCGCAGTTCCAGTGGCGCTGGCTGATCGGCCACGTCACCGACCTGAACAACGACCACGGCGACGCCAACAACCACCAGTACTGGGCCCTCCGCGGCTACAACGCCCGCGACCCACGCGTCTGCAACACCTGGTCCGCTTCGGCCGGCAAGGTCCAGTGAGAGCACGGTCCGATCACTCCTGCCGAACCAACTGCCGGGCGACCTGCCGAACTAGCTAGCCTGGTGGGTCCGGATCGCGCAGAGTATGTGCCGGGGGAGGCGGCTTCGGCGCCCCACCAACGAGCTACGCCAAGCAAGGTCGTGAGGAGCATCGATGTCGGACAACTGGAACCAGCCCCCGGGGAGCGACCCGGCTGAACCCCAGCCGGACCGCCCACAGGAGCCCGTTCCTGACCACCCCACCACCCCAGCCCCAGGCACACCCAGCCCCGCCGGCCCCGGCACAGGTGAACCTGGCACAGGCGGCCCTGGCGACCCCGGCACAGGCGGACCTGGCGGCCCCGGCGGCCCGGGGACGTCCGGCCCCGGTAACTACGGCCCCGGCCAGAACAACCCCGGCGCACCCACCCAGTACGGCCCCAACACCGGCAACCCCGGCGCGGGCACCTCTGGCGTAAACGGTCCCGGCAACCCAACCCCTGGCGGTCCAGGCGGGTCCGGGGTGGGGAAGCCTGGGTCTGGGGAAAGTTGGTTTTCTCGGCGGGGGCCTGAGGCTGGTGGTCAGGACGGGGCTGCTGCTTCCGGTGGGGCCGGGGGTGGGCAAGGTGCGTCCGGTGGGTGGTTCGGGGCGCGGGACAACGAGCGCGGTCCGCAGGCGCCTGCTTCCGGTGAGCAGCCGACTGGTGGGGACGGTCAGGGTTCCAGTTGGTGGAGTGGCGACAACCAGGCCAAGCGCGAGTTCCAGAACCCGGGTCAGCCCGACACCCAGCCCAACAACTGGTTCGACGGCGGCTGGGACCCCAACCGCCGCGAACATCCCGACCAGCCAGACAACCAGTCCTCCCCCAACCGCCCCACCCCGGGTCGCCCCGCAGGCGCGCCGGCCCCGGGCCAGTACGGTCCAGGTCAGTACGGTCCGGGCCAACCAGGCCCCGGCGCTCCGACCTCCGGCCCATACGCCCCCGGTCAGCCAGGCCCCGGCCAACCAGGCTCGGGTCAGGTTGGCCCTAGCTCCTTCGGCCCTGGCCAGGCAGGCCCTGGCCAGGCAGGTCCCGGTCAAGCGGGTCCCGGCCCCGGCTCGTCCGACCCTGGTCAGGCAGGTCCCGCTCAGGCGGGTGCCGGCTCATTCGGCTCCGGTCAAGCGGGTCCGGGCTCCGGGTCGTTCGGGCCTGGGCAGCCGGGTCCGGGTCAAGCGGGTCCCGGCGGGCCTGGGGCCAGCCCGTTCGGCACGGGTCAACCTGGTCCCGGCGGCTCTACCTCCGGCTCGTACAGCTCCGGCGTACCGGGTCCCGGCCAGCCGACCTCGGGTCGGCCCGGCGCAGGTCAGTCCGGCGCAGGTCAGCCCGGCGCGGGTCAGCCCGGTGGTGGACCGTTCGCGCCTGGTCAGTCCGGGCCGAGCCAGGCCGGGGGCGGGCAGTCCGGGCCTGGCCAGGCCGGTTCTGGGCTGGGGGGTGAGGAGGCTTGGCGGGCTAATCCGGATTGGGCTCCTTCCAAGCCGGCGTGGTCGCAGGGCGAGCCGGGTGAGACTGGTTCGGGTACGTCTGACTTGTGGCAGCCGAATCAGGGGCAGTCCGGGACGAACGGGCCGGACCCGTGGCAGCCGCGGCCTTCCTGGTCCGAGCCTGTGGAGACCGGCGCGGGTCAGCCGGACGGTTCGTCCGGCGCCGGTACGTCCCCCGGCAACAGCTCCGGCTCGTCGTCCGCCGGCACCTCCGGTAGGTCGGCTGACGGCAACTCCAGTACGTCGCCCCTCGGCGTCTCCGGTACGTCGCCCGTCGGCAACTCCGGTACGTCGGGTGACGGCAGCGCTCGTACGTCGGGTGACGGCAGCGCTCGTACATCGGGTGACGGCAGCGTCGGTACGTCGGCTGACGGCCCCGCGGGTGGTACCCGCGGCGGGTCGTCTGCGGGCGGGTCTGGGCAGGGCGCGTCGTGGGGGTCGCAGGCCGGTGAGGCGGGTGGCTCACAGGGCGGTGGCTCACAGGGCGGTGGTGATCAGGGCGGTGGTGATCAGGGCGGTGGTGATCAGGGTGGTGGGTCTTGGGGTAACCAGTCTTGGACGCTGCAGACCGGGGGGCGGACGCAGTCTGAGTCGAGTGCTTGGCAGGCGTCGCCTTCGCAGCAGGAGGGGCCGCGGCAGTCAGGGCCGCATTCTGAGGGGTCTTATCTGTGGGGCGCGCAGGGAAACCAGGAGCAGCCGGCTTCGCCTTGGAGTAATGCGTTGCCGCCTCAGGGACAGCAGGGCGGGCGGCACTCCTCGCAGGGCGGGCAGGGAGCTCAGGGCGGGCCTGGCGGTGGCCAGATCGGGCCGATGGGGCAGCCTGTGCAGCAGGCGCCTACGTGGCAGTATCCGCCCATTCCTATTCCGCAGCCGCCGGGCGGACGCCGTCGCAAGAAGAAGCGGCTGACGCGGCCGTTGCTGATCGGGATCGTCGCGTTGTCCGTCCTCGTGCTCGCGACCGGGATCACGTTGATCGTGCGGAGTGTCGGTGGTGGCGACGCGGAGGCGAAGCAGACCCCGACCGCCCCGGCGTCGACGACGCCTTCGGAGTCGCCGTCCCCGACGCCTTCGTCGCCGACGCCGACCGGTCCGCGGGGGCCGACGGTGGACGAGGTGGTGAAGGGGAGCCGGCTGTACACGATCGGCCCGGTGGCGGCGTCGAAGTGTGTGGAGCCGGCGTTCGCGCCGGTGACCGTGCCGGCCACGCAGCAGTACTACACCCGGCTGATGCTGTGCCTGAACCGGACCTGGTGGCTGGCGATGAAGAAGGCGAACCTGCCGTTCCGGAGCCCGAAGGCGGTCGTGTACGTCGGCAAGCTGTCGTCGCCGTGCGGGATGCAGCGCAGCGTCCGGGCGGCGTACTGCCTGGCGAACGAGACGATCTACCTGCCGTTCACGGTCGACAGCGTGAACTACGCGAAGAACCCGGTCTACGCGCGGGCGATCATTCTGAACACGTTCGCCCACGAGTACGGGCACCACGTGCAGAAGCTGAGCGGGATCCTCGCGTCGTCGCTGACCCGGCAGAAGAGCATGAACGCGACGCAGCAGCTGACCGAGAGCCGTCGGCGTGAGCTGCAGGCGACCTGCCTGGGCGCGGTCTACCTCGGTGCGAACGCCCAGTTCACCCCGATGTCCGGCCCGTTGCTCGCGAACTGGAGGCTGCTGATCGCGCACATGGGCGACGACTACGCCGTACCGCGTGGGCACGACCACGGCAACCGGGTGAGCAACTACCAGTGGTCGATCGCGGGCTACAACAGCAAGCAGCCCAACTCCTGCAACACCTTCACCGCCGCGCCCGTACGGGTCAACTGAGACAAAAAGAGCCGGCCCATCACGACGATGGGCCGGCTCTTGGCGCGTCTTAGCCGAACAGCCGCCGCGCGTTGCTCAGCGAGCCGCCGAACGACGTGACGAAGTTGCTCAGCGACTCCCCGATGTTCGACAGGTGCCAGTTCTCCGGGCCGGAGTACCAGCCGATGCCCTCGTCCGGGTCGTCGTCGTCATCGGTGGCCGCGATCTCCTGCGCCCACTTCTCGGTCAGCCCGAGTACGGCGGCGTACGGCAGGCACCGGGACGCGAACTCGAGCCGGCTGCCCTCCGGCAGGTCCGCGGAGGTCTCGTTGGCCAGGTAGTGCTGCAGACCGAACACCCTGCCCAGTACGGCGGCACCGCGCGCGGTACGGGCCGGTGCGGCCTGGCCGACCAGTGCGAGCACCAGCCCTGCCGCCATCACCGCGAACCCGACCAGGGCGAACTTGCTGACGATCGCGAGCACGATCGTCAGTACGACGCCCGCGCCGAGCAGCACCACGCCCGCCGTGGTCCAACGGTTCCGTACGGCGTCCGGGCGGTTGTTGAACCAGCCCTGCGTGACGACGTCGGCGTACAGCTGCTCCCGGACCAGGTTGAGCCGCGGCCGGAGCGAGTGCCCGAGGGCGGACACCAGTACGGCGTCACCGTCCGCGAACACCGCGTCCAGCAACGCCTTCTCGTACGCGAGCAGCTCCGGACCGCCCGGGTGCAGCCGCTTGAGCTCCCAGTCCAGCTTGCCGAAGTGCGAGTCCCGCGGCTGCTCGACGATCGTCAGGTAGTTGCGGACGGCAAGGTCCAGCAGGGTCGCGGTGATGTCGACGACGTCGGCCGACTCGTCCACCACGGTGCCGACCTGGCCGGGCCGGATACCGTCCGGCGCGGCGAACTGCGGCCCGTCGGCGCCGTCCAGCACCGGGCGCTCCGGCGCACCGTGGCCGACCTTGGCGGCGTCCCGGCCGCGGAAGAACCACAGGCCGACCGCGCCGAGCAGCCCGATGCCGAAGATCAGGATCGCGAGCCCGCCGGTGGTCGAGTCGACGGTGAACGCCCGGCCGAGCGACCACGGCGTCGTGTACTTCGCGTTCGGCTGCACCGTGGCCTGGTCGCTCAGCCCGGTCAGGAACGTCACCCGCCCGGCCGCCGGTACGCCGTTCTGCTGGATCTCGAGCTCGGCGGACTCCCCCAGCTGCGACGTCGTACACGGCATGCTCGACCCGGTGCGCCCGGCAAAGCAGGTCACCCAGGTCGCGAACGGGACGCTGATGTTCAGCTTGGCCTGGGGGATCGACACACCGAAGCCCTGCACGACCGGCCAGCTCACCTCGCGGCCGTCGACCGAGTCGGCGACCACGTTGCCGACGGTGTAGTTGTAGACGATCTGGGACTTCCCGGAGACGTTCAGCGTCAGCTTGCGGCCGTCGTCGACGCTCTGGTTCTGGAAGCCCTGCGCGGGCTGCCCGTTCACCGTCGCAGAGACGTCCTTGAGGTCGTACGTCCGGTCCCGGTCGGCGTCGGCCCGGACCCGCGTGGACAGCGTCCGGCTGAACGTCGTACCGCCGGGAGCCAGGTCCACGGTCTCCTTGACCTGCAGCTGGCCGTCCTTGGTCAGGGTCGCGTCCGCGGTGTACGCCGTGATCTGGTCGTCCGCGGTCACGGCGGCCTGGGCGGACACCGGGCTGAGGGCAACGAACAGGCCGGCGACCGGGGCGGTCAGGGACATCAGGAGGGCAGCCGGAAGGAGGCGGCGCTTCGGTGACATGGGTCGAGGGTAGTCTCGTGCCGGTTCGTGCAGCGAACCCGACAGACCGCGTGACCCGACCACAGGGAGGCCAAGAGCTGTGAGCAGCCCGTACGGCTACGGCGGCCAGCAGCAAGGCCAGTCACAGGGCCAGCAGCAGGGCCGCCCGCTCGGCCCGCCGCCCGGCGTCCTCCCGCCGCCGCAGTCCGCACCGTGGCCCCAGCAACAGGGTCAAGCGCCGTACCAGGGCCAGTTCCAGGGCCGGCCGTACGGCGGTCCCGGCCACTTCAACGGGTTCCAGCCGCCGCCCCGGCGGGACAGCTCGTTCCGCCTGGTACTGCTCGGCTTCTCGCTCCTCGTGGTCATCGGCATCGCGGCGGCGATCATGGCGATCGTGCTGTGGACCGGCGGCAGCACCTCCACCGCGTCCGGGCCCGTCGAGCCCAAGATCACCGGCCCGTCGATCGTGCCGACGCCGACCACCAACCCGGAGAAGGGCACCGCCGAGGACTTCCTGCTGAACGCGGACGTCTACCGGACCGGCCCGCTGCAGGAACAGAACTGCAAGTCGGCCGACCTCGGCAACGGGGGCCTGGCCGCGCAGAAGGTGTACTACCAGCGCCTCTTCAAGTGCCTGAACGACGCCTGGCGCCCGGTCTTCCACGAGCTCGGCCAGGACAAGCCGGACCCCGGGCTGGTCGTCTTCGACAAGCCGGTGCAGACCGCGTGCGGGAACTTCGAGCCGCTGTCCGGCCGGGTCCTGGCGTTCTACTGCTACGGCAACCAGATCATGTACGTCGACGTGAAGCAGATGGACAAGGCCTTCGGTCCCAAGGAGGACCTGGCCTACCTGATGACGATCGCGCACGAGTACGGGCACCACGTGCAGGGTGTGACCGGCCTGTTCTACGCGCGGGCAGCGTACCTGCAGGACCACCCGGACCAGAAGCTGGAGAGCTCGCGGCGGAACGAGTTGCAGGCGTCCTGCTTCGGTGGCGTGTTCAGCCGGGCCGTGGCGAAGACGTACCCGTTGACCAACCGGCTGGACGAGTTCAAGGAGCAGTCCAGCAACAGCTTCGGTGAGTCGCCGGACACGCCGGAGGACGAGCGTACGCACGGTCTGGCCACCAGCCAGGGGTTCTGGATCCAGAACGGGTTCAACGTCGGCGCGAACAAGGCCTGCGACACCTTTGCGGTATCGGCGGATCTGGTGAAGTGACTGGGCGCCTGGTCGGGGGCCGCTACCTGTTGGGGGAACCGCTCGGCGCGGGCGGCATGGGCTCGGTCTGGCGTGCCCACGATCAGCAACTGGACCGTACGGTCGCGCTCAAGCGGGCGCACGCCGGTGTCGACGACCAGGACGGGCGACGGCTGCGGCGCGAGGCCCGGACCGGTGCCCGGCTGCACGATCCGCATGTGGTGACGATCTTCGACGTGGTCTCCGACGGCGACGAGCACTGGCTGGTGCTGGAGTACCTGCCGTCGCGCAGCCTGGACGAGCTGGGGCGGTTGCCGGTCGACCAGGTGGCGCGGATCGGCGCCCAGATCGCGTCCGCGCTCCGGGCGGTGCATGCGGCCGGCATCCTGCACCGGGATCTGAAGCCGGCGAACGTCCTGGTCACGGCCGACGGTACGGCGAAACTCGCGGACTTCGGGATCTCGCAGCGGCTGTGGGCCGACGCGACGCTGACCGACAGCACCTCCGTCGGTACGCCGACCCACCTCGCCCCGGAAGTGGCTGACGGCAACGATCCGACGACGGCGTCCGACGTCTTCTCACTGGGCGCGGTGCTCTACAGCGCACTGGAAGGCCACTCCCCCTTCGGCACCGACCCGAACCCCTTGGCGGTACTGCGTCGTTCCGCGCGCGGTGAGCTCGACCCGCTCAAGCATGGCGGCGAGCTGACCCCGCTGATCACCCGCATGCTCGCGGTAGAGCCGTCAGAACGCCCCACCATCGACCAGGTCCTCCAAGAACTGGGCCACACGCCGCCGCCCCGTCCCCGCAAACGATGGGCGATCCCCGCAGCCGCTGCAGGCGTCGCTGTAGTAGCAGTCCTGGGCGTACTGATCGGGAAGGCTGTCCCGGATCCTTCGAAACCCTCCAGCGCACCAACAACCACAACCTCGTCAACACCAACAACCAGCCCCGTCGGCAACCCCCTGACCGTCGACCCTTGCGCGTTGATCGATGAGGCCTCCCTGAAGAGCTTCGGCGAGACCACCCTGGAGCCGGACTACGGCAACTTCGACCGCTGCGACGTGGTCGTGACCGGCAAGGGCGACCAGGAGGCCGACGTACGCGCGGAACTGAACCTGCCCGGCACGGAGACGGCGAGAGGCGACGTACAGAAGTTCACCGGCAACCTGCGGACCGTGACCCGGGAGAAGTCCGGTGGCGACAGCTGCGAGCGACTGCTGGTGCTGTCCGACCGTACGCAGATCCTGGTGGTCGCCAAGCACACGCACGGGTCCGGGATGAATGTCTGCGGGATGGCAGAGGCCGTTACGCAGAAGGCAATCGGCGTACTGCGGGCCGGCCCGATCCCCCGCCGTAAGACGCCGTTGCCGGCCAACTCGCTGGCGTACGTCGACGCGTGCACGTTGCTGGACAGCAAGGCGCTCAAGCTGATCCGGGGTGTCGACGCGTCCCAGCCGGACAGGTCGTTCGGCAACTGGAGGTGCGGCTGGGACAGTACGACGACCGACCTCGAGGTGGACCTGTACTTCGACCGGAACCAGCCGGGCTCGACGGACGGGCAGCCGCTGAAGATCAGCGGCCGGTCCGCGATCCTGTCGAACGAGAACGACGGCCCGGGCACGTGTGCGGTGGTGATCACGTTCCGGGAGTTCGTCGACGCGGACGGGCAGGACCAGGAGGAGCTGGTGACGATGTCCATCGCCGGTACGGCGAAACCCGTCACGCTGTGCGGATTGGCGACGAAGCTGGCCGAGGCAGCCGGCCCGAAGCTCCCGAAGGCGTGACGATGGACGCGATCCGCAGACTCCCCCAGAACCAGCGCAGCCTGGCAAGCGGCGTACCCGACGCACAGCCTGGCACCATCTTCGTGCTGAGTGTCGAGGGCGGCGTCAGCGCGGACCCAGGTGCGCACCGGACCATCCTGTTCGGGCGGAACCGGTCAGAGGTGCACGTGTCGGTCGGAGAGGACGACCAGCGCGTCAGCCGCATGCACGGGTCCATCAGCTACCGGGGCGGTCAGTGGTGGGTCGCGGTGACCGGACGGCTGCCGGTGCGATTCCCCCGCGAGCAGATGCTGTTCGGCGGCGAGGACCCGATGCCACTCGCTCCGGGTTACACGCCGCTGTTCGTCCAGGGCACCAGCGGTCGCGAGCACCTCTTGCAGGTGTACGTCGTCGGCGACAGCGGCAGCCGCCCCGTACTGCGGCCACGTGACCCAACGCAGCCCCCGCGCACCTGGCAGCTGTCCCCGCCGGAGAAGCTGGCACTGATCGTGGTCGGCCAGCGGTACCTCCTGCACGACCTGCACCCGTTGCCGATCTCCTGGCGACAGGCCGCGGACCAGCTCGCGGAGCTGCGGCCCGACGAGAACTGGACGGCCAAGCGGGTCGAGCACCTGGTGTCGAACGTACGCACCCGCCTGTCGCGGGACGGCGTACCCGGGCTGACCCGTGAGGAGGTCGGCGAGCCGGTCGGCAACGCCTTGAACGACAGCCTGTTCCGCGCGCTGCTGCTGACGACCACGCTGGTCCCGCGGGACCTCGACGTACTGGACGACTGAGCTCGGGAGGGGTCCCCGGCGACCGGCCTTACCTTCACCGCATGTTCAAGAGTCGTGACAACGCGGTCAACGTCCCGGTCTAGCTCAAGCGGTTGATGGACACACCCACGTGTTCGCTTCTGGTTATCGAACTGGTAACTGAGCGGCGTATTATCCGCCCGTGACGTTGCGACGCGGGGAGTTGGCGACGGCCGCGCGGACGTTGGTGGACGTGCTCGAGGAGACGGCCAGCAGATACGCCGACGAGCCGGCGCTGGACGACGGCAGCGTCAGCCTCAGCTATCGCGAGCTGCTGGCGCAGACCGGCAAGTTCGCGGGCCGGCTGACCGCGGCCGGGATCGGCCCGGGCGACCGGGTCGGGATCCGGATCTCGTCCGGCCACAACGACCTGTACGTGGCGATTCTCGGCACCCTGCAGGCCGGCGCGGCGTACGTCCCGGTCGACGCCGACGACCCGGAGGAACGCGCCGAGCTGGTGTTCGGCGAGGCGGACGTCGCGGCGACGGTCGGCGACGACCTGGCGCTCACGCTGACCCGCCCGCAGCCGGACCCGATCGACAACGACGCGGCCAACGGCGCCTTCGACTACCCGTACTCCGCACGGATGGATTCCTCGAGTACGACGGAGGCCAAGGGCAGCGGGCCGGAGCCGACCGACGACGCGTGGATCATCTTCACGTCGGGCTCGACCGGCGTACCGAAGGGGGTCGCGGTCACGCACCGCTCGGCTGCCGCGTTCGTGGACGCCGAGGCCCGGCTGTTTCTTCAGAACGAGCCGATCGGGCCGGACGACCGGGTGCTGGCCGGGCTGTCGGTGGCGTTCGACGCGTCCTGCGAGGAGATGTGGCTGGCCTGGCGGCACGGCGCCTGCCTGGTGCCCGCGCCGCGGTCGCTGGTCCGGACCGGGATGGACCTCGGACCATGGTTGGTTGCCCAAGGCATCACCATCGTGTCGACCGTGCCGACGCTCGCGGCGCTCTGGCCGGCCGACGCACTGGACCAGGTCCGGCTGCTGATCTTCGGCGGCGAGGCCTGCCCGCCCGAGCTGGCCGAGCGGCTCGCGGTCGACGGCCGCGAGGTCTGGAACACGTACGGCCCGACCGAGGCGACCGTGGTCGCCTGTGCCGCGCAGCTGACCGGCGAGGGGCCGGTCCGGATCGGGCTTCCGCTGGACGGCTGGGACCTCGCGGTAGTGGATGCCGCGGGCAACGAAGTCGCCGACGGCGAGATCGGTGAGCTGATCATCGGCGGCGTCGGCCTGGCCCGGTACCTCGACCCGGCCAAGGACGCGGAGAAGTTCGCGCCGATGCCGACGCTCGGCTGGGAACGCGCGTACCGCAGCGGCGACCTGGTCCGCTCGGACCCGCTCGGCCTGCTGTTCCAGGGCCGCGCCGACGAGCAGGTGAAGCTCGGCGGCCGGCGGATCGAGCTCGGCGAGGTCGACGCCGCCCTGCAGGCGCTGCCGGGGGTGACCGGCGCCGCGGCCGCCGTACGGAACAGCGCGGCGGGCAACCAGCTCCTCGTCGGGTACGTCGTACCGGAGGATCCGGACGCGTTCGACAACGCGAAGGCCACCGAGCGGCTGCGGGAGGCGCTGCCCGCGGCGCTCGTACCGCTGCTCGCGATCGTCGACACGCTGCCGACCCGGACGTCCGGCAAGGTCGACCGGAACGCCCTGCCCTGGCCGCTGCCCGGGATGGACAGCGACGGCCCCGCGGCCGAGCTCAGCGGTACGGCGGGCTGGCTGGCGGAGCGCTGGACGAAGGTCCTCGGCGCCAAGGTCACCGGGCCCGACAACGACTTCTTCCTGCACGGCGGCGGCAGCCTCGCGGCGGCGCAACTGGTGTCGGCGCTGCGCGAGCAGTACCCCGAGGTGACGGTCGGCGACATCTACGAGTACCCGCGGCTCGGGGCGCTCGCGGAGCGGCTCGACGACTTCCAGCCCGCGGCGCAGGAGCCCGTCGAGCTGCGCGAGATCCGGCCGACGCCGCGCGGCACCCAGCTCCTGCAGACCGCGCTGACCCTGATCCTGCAGACCGTCGTCGGCGTCCGCTGGCTGGTCTACCTGTTCACGCTGAACAACCTGCTCGCCACCCTGATCGACCCGCTGCCATGGGCGAGGACCGTGTCGTGGTGGTGGATCCTGGCCGGCTGGCTGCTCCTGATCAGCCCGGCGGGCCGGATGGGCATCGCAGTGATCGGCGCCCGGATCCTGCTCCGCAACCTCAGCCCCGGGACCTATCCGCGCGGCGGCAACGTGCACGTCCGGCTCTGGGCCGCGGAGAACCTGGCCGACGCCGCCGGTGCCGCGAACCTCGCCGGCGCCCCCTGGATCACCTACTACGCCCGCGCGCTCGGCGCGAAGATCGGCCGCGGCGTCGACCTACACACGCTGCCGCCGATCACCGGCATGCTCACGATGGGCCGCGGCGCCTCGATCGAACCGGAGGTCGACCTGGCCGGCTACTGGACCGAGGGCGACCAGCTGCACGTCGGCCCGGTGTCGGTCGGCGCCGACGCGGTGGTCGGGTCCCGCAGCACGCTGCTGCCCGGCGCCGAGATCGGCCGGAGCGCCGAGATCATGGCCGGCTCCGCGGTCTCCGGCAAGGTCCCCGCGAACGAGCGCTGGTCCGGCTCCCCCGCGGCCCGGATCGGCCGCGCCCGGCACCCGTGGCCGGACCACCGGCCGAACCGCGCGCCGTGGTGGGTGGCGGCGTACGGCGCCCAGTCCGCGCTGATGTCGCTGATCCCGGTCGCCGGTGCCGTGGCCGCGTTCGCCGTCCTCGGCCGTTCGGTCCGGGGTACGTCGACGCTGCAGCAGGCGGCGCTGCACGCGCTGGCCGCGGTCCCGCTGATGACGGTCGTCGGTTTCGCGACGATCGCCGTACTGACCCTGATCGGCGTCCGGCTGCTCGGGATCGGCATCAAGCCCGGGCACTACCCGGTCCGCAGCCGGATCGGCTGGCAGGTCTGGGCAACCGAACGGCTGCTGGACTCGGCCCGCACGCTGCTCTTCCCGCTGTACGCGAGCCTGCTGACGCCCTGGTGGCTGCGGGCGCTCGGGGCGAAGATCGGCCGCGACGTCGAGGCGTCGACGGTGCTGCTGCTGCCGAAGATGACCACGGTCGGTGAGGGCGCGTTCCTCGCCGACGACACGATGATCGCGTCGTACGAGCTGGGCGGCGGCTGGCTGCACGTGGCCGGCGCGAAGGTCGGCAAGCGCGCGTTCCTCGGCAACTCCGGGATGACCGCGCCAGGGCGCTCGGTCCCGAAGAACGGCCTGGTCGCGGTGCTGTCGGCGGCCCCGAAGAAGTCCAAGGCCGGTACGTCGTGGCTCGGCTCGCCGCCGGTGAAGCTCCGCCGGCAGGCCGTCTCGGGCGACCAGAGCCGCACGTACAACCCGCCGTACAAGCTGAAGGTCGCTCGCGCGCTGGTCGAGCTGTGCCGGTTCGTGCCGATGATGTGCACGGTGCTGATCGGGCTCGGCGTGCTGTTCGGGCTGCAGGCGCTGGACATCTGGCTCGGTCCGTGGCTCGCCGTGCTGCTGTCCGGCGCGGTGATCCTGGCCGCCGGCGCGGTCGCGGGCGGGATGGCGACGGTCGCGAAGTGGCTGATCGTCGGCCGCACCCGCGCCGTCGAGTACCCGCTGTGGAGCTCGTTCGTGTGGCGCAACGAGGTGGTCGACAGCTTCGTCGAACTCGTCGCCGCGCCCTGGTTCGCGAACGCCGCCGCCGGTACGCCGGTGCTCAACCTCTGGCTGCGGTCACTCGGAGCGAAGATCGGCAAGGGCGTCTGGTGCGAGACGTACTGGTTGCCGGAGGCGGATCTGATCACCCTGGGCGACGGCGCCACGGTGAATCGCGGTTGTGTGCTGCAGACGCACCTTTTTCATGATCGAGTTCTCTCCATGAACACAGTCACCTTCGGGCCCGGGGCAACTCTCGGCCCGCACGGCATCGTCCTCCCGGCCGCCGGGATCGGAGCAGGGGCTACCATCGGCCCGGTGTCTCTCGTGATGCGTGGTGAAGGTGTTCCAGCGGGTACACGCTGGGCTGGGAACCCGATCGCTCCCTGGCAGGGCTGATGGTTGACCGCTATGTGCCCAGCCATGGAAACCCCGGCTACAAGGTCGAGTCGTACGACCTGGAGCTGGACTATCGGGTCAGCAGCAACCGGCTGAGCGGCAAGGCGACCATCACCGCCTTCGCCACCGAGCCGCTGACCCGCTTCAGCCTCGACCTGTCCGGCCTCCGCGCGTCGAAGGTGGCGGTGAACGGCCGCCGCCCGCAGCGTTTCAGCCAGCGCGCCGGCAAGCTCTACGTGACCGCGCCGATCCCGGACGGCGCCGAGTTCTCGATCGACGTCCAGTACGGCGGGAACCCGAAGCCCGAGGACAGCCCGTGGGGCGAGCTCGGCTGGGAGGAACTCACCGAGGGTGTGATCGTGGCCAGCCAGCCGAGCGGCGCGGCCACCTGGTTCCCGTGCAACGACCACCCCGCCGACAAGGCGCACTACCGGATCTCGATCACCACGGACTCGCCGTACCAGGTGGTCGCGAACGGCCGGCTGGTGTCCCGGCGGGTGAAGGCCAGCCGGACGACCTGGGTGTTCGACCAGGCGGCCCCGATGGCGACGTACCTGGCGACCGTGCAAATCGGGCGGTACGACGAGGTCGACCTGGCCACGTCCCCGGTGACGATCCGCGGGGTGCTGCCGGGCGGGCAGATCCGCGAGTTCCGGCAGGACTTCGGGCGCCAGCAGGACATGATGAAGCTGTTCTGCCGGCTGTTCGGACCGTACCCGTTCGGCGGGTACACGGTCGTGGTGACCGACGACCCGCTGGAGATCCCGCTGGAGGCGCAGGGCATCTCGGTCTTCGGCAGCAACCACGTGGACGGGCGGCGCGGCTCCGAGCGGCTGGTCGCGCACGAACTGGCACACCAGTGGTTCGGCAACAGCCTCACCCCGTCGAACTGGCAGCACATCTGGCTGAACGAGGGCTTCGCCTGTTACGCCGAGTGGTTGTGGTCGGAGGAGTCGGGCGGGCTGACCGCGGACCAGCAGGTCGCGAAGGCCCACAGCCGGCTGAAGGGCCTGGAGCAGGATCTGCTGCTGTCCGACCCGGGGCCGGAGCTGATGTTCGACGACCGGCTCTACAAGCGCGGCGCGATCACCCTGCACGTACTGCGGAAACACCTGGGCGACGACGCGTTCTTCGAACTGCTCCGCACCTGGACGAAGACGCACCGGCACGGGTCCGTGAGTACGGCGGAGTTCGTCGCGCTGGCGACGACGTTCAGCCCGGACGAGGACGCCCTGCGGAAGCTGTTCGCCGCGTGGCTGGACTCGTACGACCTGCCGCCACTGCCCCGGAGGCGGTGAGCCGATGAGCGTCGGGTGGGAGTTCTACGGCGGTACGGCGCTGATCCTGCTGATCGTGATCGTGGCCGGTCGCCGGCTCCGCCGCCCGGGCTCGCCGAAGGGACCCACCTGGCGCAACATCGCGATCGGCGCGGTGCTGTTCGTGCTGGCCGGCGGCTTGTACGCGTTGCCGCCGCACAACGTCGTGTTCGCCGTACTGGCGACGGTGCTCGGCTGCGGGTTCTTCGTGATCGGCATCGCGACGCTCGGCGGCGGGTACTTCGGGTTCCTCGGGGCGGCGGCGGCCGGGATGGCGGCGGTGCCGTTCCTGATGACGCCGACGCCGTTGGTGCTGTCGCACGTCGGCCGGGTCGTGACGTGCAAGGTCCGCGGCTACGACGGCACCGGGGTGCAGTCGTTCACCGCGGACTGCCCCGACGGGCACAGCCACGACATGAGCAGCGGCGACTACAAGCATTTCCCGAACGGCCAGGTCCGGCTGATCGTCGACCCGCACAACGTGCTGCCCGCGCAGTTCGACGGGCCGCTGCACGTCACCGCCAAAGTCGTGTCGAGCATCCTTCTGCTGCTCGGTGCCGCGGGCATCGTCGTGGCCGCGGCGATCACCAACCGGCGGCGGCACGGCGAGGTCCCGCACGTCGTCAACCCACGCTTCAGCTCCGGCCCGTAGGGCGTCAGCCCCGCTTCCGCACGATCAGTACGTCGATACCGTCGAGGATCCGCTCCAGCCCGAAGGCCACGTCGTCGTCGTGGACCTCGTCGGTGTACTGGTCGCCGGCCATCAGCCCGGCCAGGATCGAGTACCCGAGTTCCTGCAGGCGGGGCTCCAGGAACCGGGCCACCGCGGCCGGCTCCACGGGGGTGGTGGTGCTGTCCTGTACGTCGCGCCGAGCAGCGGCGGTCCGCCGGGCGTACCCGTCCAGCAGGAGCCCGCACGACAGGCTCTCGGCGGGGCTCAGCCCGGCGCCGGTCAGCACTCTCAGGATCGCCTCCGCCCAGCCGAGCAGGTTCGGGGTCATCGGCGCGCCACGGATCGGGAGATCGCAGAGCCAGGGGTGTACGTCGCAGCGATCGACCATCGCCCGGGTCCAGCCGGTTGCGCCCGCGCGCCAGTCGGCGGCGTGCAGGTCGGGCGCCGGCCCCCAGGCGGCGTCCGCGAGCAGGACCAGCAACTCGTCGCGGGATCTGACGTACCGGTAGATCGCGTTCGCGGTCAGGCCGAGCTTCTGGGCGAGCTTGGGCATCGACAGCGCGGCGAACCCGTCGGCATCGGCCAGTTCGAGGGCGGCGTCGACGATCTGCTCGACGCTCTGGGTCGGCTTCCGGCCGAGCCGGTGCGACTTGGCCGGCCGGCCCCAGGCCAGTACGAGCCCCGGCGGCAGCTGCGATTCGTCGGACGGCATCAGGGCCGGCTCCTCCCGGATTGACTTCGTGTGTACCTTACACTTTATATTAGTGTGACCCACACACGAATACAGTCGAAGGAATGTGAGCGAGTTATGCGACAGCAGGATCAGCACCACCGGCAGCGCCGCCGACTCGGGGCGCTGGTGATCACAGCGTTGCTCACGAGTTCGGTGGCCGCCTGCGGCGGAGTGGCCGAGGCCGACGGTCGCCGTACGGCGGAGACCCCCACCGTGGTCTCCACCGACGAGGGCGCCGTCCGCGGCACGCTCACCGCACAAGCCCGGCTCTTCCAGGGAATCCCGTACGCCGCTCCGCCCGTCGGCAAGCTTCGCTGGGCATCGCCGCAGCGCGCCGCGTCCTGGCGCGGCGTCCGGGACGCCACCAAGCCCGGGAACCGATGTGCCCAGGCCGAGGGGCTGATCGACCCGGCGAGCACCACCGAGGACTGCCTCTACCTCAACGTCACCACCCCACTCGGCAGCGACGGCCGGAAGCTGCCGGTCATGGTGTGGATCCACGGCAACGGCTTCATCAGCGGAGCCGGCAGCCTGTACGACGCGCAGCAACTCGCGAACAGCGGTCAGGTCGTCGTGGTCAGCCCCAACTACCGGCTGGGTATCTTCGGCTTCCTCGCCCATCCGGCGCTGGACCACGCCCGAGCGCGTCAGCTCTCGGGCAACTTCGGCCTCGAAGATCAGCAGGCCGCGCTGCGGTGGGTGCAACGCAACGCGGCAGCGTTCGGCGGCGACCCGGGCAACGTCACGATCTTCGGCGAGTCGGCCGGCGGCACCAGCGTCTGTTCCCAGCTGGCCGCGCCCGGCTCAGCGGGCCTGTTCCAGAAGGCGATCGTGCAGAGTGCCGAGTGCACCGGAAGGAACTGGTCGCCCGGGCCGCCGACCTGGTTCCCGCTGCCGCGCTCCGAACGTGAGCAGCACGGCCTCGAGGTCGCATCCAAGCTCGGCTGCTCCCGCCCGGCGGCCGCCGCGGCCTGCCTGCGGTCCAAGTCCACCGAGGAGCTTGCCAAGTGGTCCGACGACGGGGTCGGATCGGGACCCACCGTCGGCGGCGGCATGCTGCCGATCAGCCCGGAACGCGCCTTCGCCACCGGCCGCTTCAACCACGTCCCGATCATCCAGGGCACCACCCGAGACGAACACAACCTGTTCACCGCGGCCATCGAAACCGCGACCGGTCAGGTCACGACCCCCACCAGCTACCGGGAGCAGATCCACACGCTCTTCGATCCGGCCGACGCGGCACGGGTCCTGGCCCGCTATCCCGTCGGCAAGTTCCGATCCGCCGGCGAGGCGTTGTCGGCCGTCGTCACCGACTGGGCGTGGGGCTGCCCGGTTCTCGCCCGGGATCGCGCACTCGCCGCACACACGCCGCTCTATGCGTACGAGTTCGCCGACACGACCGCGCCGTGGTTCACCACGCTCCCGAAGCCGAACTTCCCGACCGGCGCGTTCCACGGCGCCGAACTGCAGTACCTCTTCAACGACGAGCAGCTCCCAGGCCCGAGTACGCCCGCACAGAAGCAACTCGCCGCGACGATGATCAGCTACTGGACTCAGTTCGCACACACCGGAAACCCGAACGGCCCGAACCAGCCCCGCTGGCAGCCCTTCCAGGACAAGGACCACGTCCAGTCCCTCGACTCAACAGCCATCGCCCCGGCCGACCTAGCCCAAGAACACCAGTGCGCCTTCTGGACCTCCATCACCCCGTAGTGCCCCCGCGCACTCCGCGCGCTCGTCGAGTCGTGAGATTCGGCGGGCGCCGCGCCGCATTCGGCGACCTCGATCCACGACTCGGCGTAGCCCCGGGAGGGCGCTAGGTGGTGCGGGCGATCTCGGCGGCGGCCTTGACGAAACGCTCGGTGAGCGGGGTCCGGGTCGCCCACGCGGCCCCGGTCCACCAGGTGGCGGCGCGGCCCGGGAGCGGCACCAGCCGGACCTCGGGCGGCGCGATCCGTTCGGCGGTCTGCGGTACGACGGCCGGCCCCGCGCCCGCGGCGGTCAGCGCGAGCACGGTCTGCAGATCGCCGGCCTCCTGGAGTACTTGCGGGTGGCAACCGAGTTCGGCGTACAGGCTGTTGATCTGTGCGGTCAGGCCCGGTCCGCGGGCCGGCGTCAGGCGGACGAGCGGCCGCGCGTCGATCCAGCTGACCAGGTCCCGCGGGAGGTCCTGATCGGCCGGTACGGCGAGGGCCAGGCGGTCGCGGCGCAGCCGGAGATGCTCGAGGCCCGCGGGCACCGGCAGGCGGACGAACCCGATCTGCAGGCTGCCCGCGAGCAGGCGCTCGCACTGCACGGTCGACGGCAGGTCCTCGAGCGAGATCGTCACCCCCGGCCAGCGGCTCCGGAACAGCGCCACCGCCCGCGGCGCCAGCTCGATCCCGGACAGGCCGAAGCCGATCGCCAGCGATCCAACGACGCCGGACGCGACCTGCGCGGCCCGCCGCTCGAAGGCCTCCGAGCGGTCCAGCAACTCCAGAGCGTCAGCAAGCAGCAGCTCCCCCGCCGGGGTCAACCGGGCGCCGTGCCGGCCGCGACTGAACAGCACCGCGCCGACCCGGCGCTCCAAGACCTGGATCTGCTTGGTCAGCGCGGGCTGGCTGGTCGACAGCTCGGCGGCCGCAGCGCCGAAGTTCCGCAGGCGGGCGACCGTGACGAACGCCCGGAGCAGCCGCAGATCCATAACGTCAGGATATGGAATCCGCGCAAACAGTGATTGGACGTCATGGATGGACCGGCGTTTCGATAGCTGTATGACGACCTTCCGCGCAGCCGTGGTCCAGTTCGAGCCGACCCCCGACCAACCGGCCGCCAATCTCGGCACGGTCGAGCGGCTGGCGCGGGAGGCGGTGGACGGCGGTGCCCGGCTGGTGGCCTTCCCGGAGCTGTGCCTGCTCGGCTACTGGCACCTTCGCAACCACACGCGCAAGCGGCTGCACGAACTCGCGGAGCCGGCCGACGGTCCGCTGGTCACCCGGGTGCTTGCCCTGGCCAAGGAACTCGGCGCGGGGATCGGGGTCGGGTTCCTGGAGGAGTCGGACGGGGTGCTGTTCAACGCGTACGCCGTGTGCCTGCCGGACGGGCGGGTCCACGTGCACCGGAAGCTGCACGCGTTCGAGCACGAGGCGATCGCGAGCGGGTCGGCGTACACGGTCTTCGACACGCCGTGGGGGTTCCGGGCCGGGGTACTGATCTGCTGGGACAACAATCTGGTCGAGAACGTCCGGATCACCGCGTTGCTCGGCGCAACGGTCCTGCTCGCGCCGCATCAGACCGGCGGGACGAACTCCCGCAGCCCGTACGGCATGAAGCCGATCCCGCTGTCGGTCTGGGAGCACCGGCTGACCGACCCGGGTGCGGTCGAGGGCGCGTTCAACGGGCCGAGCGGGCGCGAGTGGCTGCTGCGCTGGCTCCCGTCGCGTGCCCACGACAACGGCCTGTTCGTTCTCTTCAGCAACGGAGTCGGCCGGGACGACAACGAGCTCCGCACCGGCAACAGCATGATCCTCGACCCGTACGGCCGGATCGTCGCGGAGACCCCCGTCCCCGCGGAGGCAGTCGTCACCGCCGACCTCGACCTGTCCCTCGTCCCACTCTCGACCGGCCGCCGCTGGCTCCGCGGCCGCCGCCCCGAGCTGTACGGCCTGCTCACCGAACACCTGGGCAACGAACTCAACCCCCGCGCCGCTCGCTTCTCGAACGCCCCGGTCGAACTCCACGCTCCGCTCCCCCAGCACCGTGCCGAGGAGGCGTGACCGCACAGTGCCCATCAACTGCCGCCGGCCGACACGGCGGGGGGTCAGTAGACCAGGGCGCTGGCCGACATCGCGGAATCAGTAGACCAGGGCGATGGCCGACACGGCGGGTCAGTAGATGAGGGCGGTGGCGTGGGCGAGGATGCCTTCGCCGCGGCCTGGGAAGCCTAGGCCGTCGGTGGTTGCGGCGCTGACCGATACCTCGGCGTCGCAGGCGGACGAGAGGACTTTCTCGGCCTCTTCGCGGCGGGTGCCGATCCGCGGGCGGTTGCAGACGACCTGCACGGTGACGTTGCCGATCTCGAACCCGGCGGCGCGTACCCGGCGGGCCGCTTCCGCCACCAGCGTGACGCCGGCGGCACCGGCCCATTCCGGCTCGGACGTGCCGAAGTTCGACCCGAGGTCACCCAGCTTGGCCGCCGTGAGCAACGCCGTACAGATCGCGTGCGCCGCCGCGTCGCCGTCCGAGTGCCCCGCCAGACCGGCCGGCTCGTCGGGCCAGTGCAGGCCGGCCAGCCACATCGGACGGCCGTCCTCCAACGGATGGACGTCGACACCGTTGCCGACGCGCGGGATCTTCACGACAGCCGCCTCTCCGCGAGCAGCGCCTCTGCCAGCAACAGGTCCTGTGGCCGGGTCACCTTGAAAGCGTCCGGCGACCCTTCGACCGTCCGCACGGTGACCCCCATCCGCTCGCACATCATCGCATCGTCGGTCACCCCGGCGTCCGCCCCGGCCGCATGCGCACGCCGCAGTACGTCGGGCGCGAACCCCTGCGGCGTCTGTACGGCGACCAGCGTCGACCGGTCAGGCGTGTCGACGACCTCGCCGCCCGGGCCGACCACCTTGATCGTGTCGGTCACCGGCACCACGGGTACGACGGCCTCGGCCCCGTCCCGCACCGCCGCGACCACCCGCTCGATCGCGTCCGCGGGAACGAACGCCCGGGCCGCGTCGTGCACCAGGATGCAGTCGATCCCGTCGACCGGCAGCACGTCCAGCGCCGCCCGCACCGAATCGGGCCGCTCGGCACCGCCGGCGACCACCAGCAGCCGGGCGTCACCGACGTACGGCGCCAGCTCCTTGCCGACCGTCTCCTCGGAACCGGGCGGCACCGCCACCACGAAGCAGACGAGGTCGGCGGCGGACGCTGCCTTCAGGCCACGCACCGCGTGGACCAGCAGCGAATCGCCACCGACCTCTCGAAATGCCTTCGGTGTCTCACCACCAAGCCGCAGCCCCAGCCCGGCCGCGGGAATCACGACCGCGCTACTCATGCAGGTTGCGACTTCAGGAAGCGAGGACCTCGTCGAGGATGGCCTCGGCCTTGTCCTCGTTCGTGTGCTCGGCCAGCGCCAGCTCGGAGACGAGGATCTGGCGAGCCTTCGCCAGCATCCGCTTCTCACCGGCGGACAGACCGCGGTCACGCTCGCGGCGCCACAGGTCGCGGACGACCTCTGCCACCTTCAGCACGTCACCGGAGTGCAGCTTCTCCAGGTTCGCCTTGTAGCGACGCGACCAGTTGGTCGGCTCCTCCGTGTGCGGTGCGCGCAGCACGTCGAAGACGCGCTCCAGGCCAGCCTGATCCACGACGTCACGCACGCCGACGAGATCGAGGTTGCACGCGGGGACCCGGACGACCAGGTCGTTCTGAGCGACGATCCTCAAGACCAGATAGGTCTTGTCCTCACCTTTGATCTGACGGGTCTCGATGTCCTCGATGACGGCCGCTCCGTGATTGGGGTAAACAACCGTCTCGCCGACTGTGAAAGTCATGTGTGAAGTGCCCCTTTCCAAGATCTATCCTACCACGCGGTCGCTGGTCCGGTTGGGGCGTTTGCGCTGGTCAGGGCCCACTTCCCGCCTTGACAAACGGTCTGGGGAATGCTTCGTGCGCGCGTGTGCCGTTGCCTCGGACATCGGTGATCAGGATCCCGGCGTCGGGACCGCGACGGCCGAGGGCTACGCTTTGGGGCGCCGGAGGCCGCTGCCTGACGGTGTCCGCAACAGCTCCAGAGTAGTCCGCAGTTGTCCGCACACAGTGCTGAATCAGCTTGCACGAGAGGGATTCCAGTGCCGATCACGTTGTCCTCGCGGTTCGCCCGGCGCGCCGCGCTGGCGGGTGCCGCCGTCACCCTCAGTCTCGCGCTGGGGGCGTGCAGCGCGAGCTTCGACGCCCCGACCCTGCAGCCGTACCAGGCCGCCGAGGGTACGAACGTCGAGAGCGGTCAGATCAAGGTCCGCAACCTGCTCGTGCTGGCCGACTCCGAAGGCAAGGGCGAGCTGCACGGCGTCATCGTGAACGACGGCGGCGAGGCCGACACCCTGGTCGGGTTCGCACAGGCGCCGGCCGGCACCCAGGACGGCCAGGACGGCAGCTGGCAGGCCGGACAGGTCACCTTCGCCGGGATCAAGGCCCCGGTCGACCTGGCGCCGAACTCCGCGCTCCTGCTGCCCGGCACCACCGCCGCCGAGGCCTCCGCCCCCGGTACTGCGACCCCGGCCACCCCCGGCGCATCGGCGACCCCCGGCGCGAAGACCACGCCCGGCGCGACGGCCACCCCGGCGGCCCCGACCGAGACCCCGACCGCTACCACCCCGGGCGCCGAGGACAGCGGTCCGGCGATCGTCGTCACCGGCGCGAAGCCGGGCCAGATGGTCAACGTGACGATCACCTTCGGCACGGCCGCACCGATCTCGGCGTACGTCCCGGTCCTCGCCGACGACCACTACTCGCCGACCCCGCCGCCGGCGCAGTAACCACCTGTACAGAAACGGGCCGCCCCGGCGCGGGACGGCCCGTTCTGCTGCGGTACGGCGAGCCGGTGGCCGAGGCGCGCCGTACCGGAGCTGTCAGTTCTTGCTTGCGGACGCCGCCTTCGACAGGCCCGGGATGACCTTGTCGAGCACCCACGGGACGCTCAGCACGCTGACCGCGCTCATCCCGGAGATCACCTGCTGGTCCTGCAGCGGGTACGCGCCGCCGTTCTTCACGGCCTTCAGCGACGAGTAGACCGGGTCGGCCAGGAACTTCTGCGTCCCGATCCCGTCCACGTACGCGATCAGCACGTCGGCGTCGACGTCCGCCACCTTCTCCTTGCTGATCGTCAGCGAGAACTCCTTCTTGGAGTTGGTCTTCTCCAGCGCCTCGACACCGGGCGCGTTCTTGAAGCCCATCTCGTTCAGGATCTGCACCCGCGGGTCGCCAGGCATGTAGATGTAGTTCTCGGCGCCGAACGAGCCGACCGTGATGGTCTTGTCCTTGAACTCGGGGTGCTCGGCCGCGACCTGCTTGATCTTGTCCTGGATACCGGTGATCAGCTTCTCCGCGTCGGCCTTCTTGCCGAGCGCCTCGCCGACCAGCAGCGTCTGGTCCTGCCAGGTCGTCTGCCACGGCGCCCCGGGGTACGCGACGGTCGGCGCGATGTCGCTCAGCGTCTTGTACGTCGCCGCGTCGAACCCCTCGTACGGCGCCAGGATCACGTCCGGCTTGAGCGCCGCGATCTTCTCGAACGGGTACTTGTCGCCGGTGTCCAGCAGCGTCGTCTTCGACTTGTCGAACTTCGCCGCGTCCCACGCGGTGACGCCGTCGGCGGTCTGCCCGTAGGTGACCTTCGGCATCCCGACCGGGGTCTCGCCGAGCGCGTAGACCACGTCCTGCGCGTTCCAGCCGAGCGTGACGATCCGCTCCGGCTTCTTCGTGATGGTCGTCTCGCCGAACGTGTTCTTCAGCGTGACCGGGAACCCGGCGGACGACGTACCGCCCGATCCGACGGCCGCCTTGTCGTCGCCGCTGCCGCACGCGGCCAGCGAGGTCGTGGCGAGCAGCACCGTCGTGACGGCACTGACGACCTTGGTTCGGGACCAGGACATGAGTGACTCTCCTTAGCTTGCCTCAACTAAGGAGAGCCTAAGCTAACCCGATAGGTCGTCGCGACCCGCGGGGGTGTGACTCAGGACTCGAACTTGTACCCCAGGCCACGCACGGTGACCAGGTGCTGCGGGTTCGACGGGTCCTTCTCGAGCTTGGAACGCAGCCGCTTCACGTGCACGTCCAGCGTCTTGGTGTCGCCCACGTAGTCGGCGCCCCAGATCCGGTCGATCAGCTGGCCGCGGGTCAGCACCCGCCCGGTGTTCCGGAGCAGCATCTCGAGCAACTCGAACTCCTTCAGCGGGAGCCGGATCTCGGTACCGCCGACCGTCACCACGTGCCGCTCGACGTCCATCCGCACCGGCCCCGCCTCCAGGGTGTCCGGCAGCAGCTCGACGTCCTGGCCACGCCGCAGTACGGCGCGCACCCGGGCCAGCAGCTCGCGCGGGCTGTACGGCTTGGTCACGTAGTCGTCCGCGCCCAGCTCGAGCCCGACGACCTTGTCGACCTCGGTGTCCTTGGCGCTCACGATGATCACCGGGACGTTGCCGCGGCTGCGCAGCGCCCGGCAGACCTCGGTGCCGGACAGGCCCGGCAGCATCAGGTCGAGCAGGACGATGTCCGCACCGGCGCGGTCGTACTCGTCCAGCGCGTCCGGCCCGGTCTCCGCGACGGCGACCTCGAACCCTTCCTTGCGCAGCACGTACGACAGCGCGTCGCTGTAGCTCTCTTCGTCTTCGACGACCAGCACTCGGGTCACGAAGCTGTCTCCTTTGCGATCTGACCTGACGGGGTAGGCGTCAGGTTTACGGCCGCCTCCTCCTGCACGGCGGAGTCGGTCTGGCCCGGTGCGGGTTCGAACCGCAACGGGAGTCTCACGGTGAAGGTGGAGCCCTGGCCCTCGACGCTCCAGACCCGGACGTCGCCGCCGTGGATCGAGGCGATGTGCTTCACGATCGAGAGGCCGAGCCCGGTACCGCCGGTCTCCCGGCTGCGGGCCCGGTCGACCCGGTAGAAGCGCTCGAAGATCCGTTCCAGGTCGCTGCTCGGGATCCCGACCCCCTGGTCGGACACCGTCACCTCGACCAGGTCGCCGATCGGGTGCGCGGCGACCGCGACCCGGGTGCCGTCCGGGCTGTAGTTGACGGCGTTCTCGACCAGGTTGCCGATCGCCATCGCCAGCTGGTCCTCGCTGCCCAGCACCTCGAGCTCGGGCTCGGTCTTCACGACAATCTTGATGTCGCGGTCCTCGGCGTCGATCCGGCATCGGTCCACCGCGGTCTCGATGATCGAGTTGACGTCCACCGGACCCGGGTTCTCCAGCGGGTCGTCGCCCTGCAGCCGGGACAGCTCGATGATCTCCTTCACCAGCCGGCTCAGCCGGGACGCCTCGATCCGCATCCGGTCCGAGAACCGCTGCACCGCCTCCGGGTCGTCGGACGCCTCGGACACCGCGTCGGCGAGCAGGATCAGCGCGCCGACCGGGGTCTTCAGCTCGTGGCTGACGTTCACGGTGAAGTCCCGCCGGATCGCCTCCAGGCGGCGCTCCCGGGTCCGGTCCTCGACCAGCACCAGGACCAGCTGGCTGCCCAGCGGCGCTACCCGGGCGCTGACGTACTGCGTGGCGCCGAGCCGGCCGCGGACGATCTCCAGGTCCTGCTGGCGGATCTCCCCGTCCCGGCGGACCATCCGGACCATGGTCAGGATGTCGTCCACGACCAGCCGCTCGCCGCGGACGATGCCGAGCACGTGGGCCGGGGCGCTGGCCTGCAGGACCTGGTCCTCCGGGCCCATCACGACCGCCGAGGACCGCAGTACCGACAGCACCGTGGCGACGCCGGCCGGGACGATCGGCTCCGGGGACTCCGGGATCTTGCGCTGGGCCCGCTCGGAAAGCATCATCGCTCCGAGCGAAAGCAGGGCCAGGGCCGCGCCGATGACGCCGCCCAGCACCGCAGCCAGCGTGGGGTCCACGGCAACGATGCTACGCGGGCAACCAGCAGGGAAAGACCGAATGAGCACCGGATGACCGGGACACGACTCAACTGTTCATCAGGCGTTCACCACTCGTCGCCGTCCGGCAACCTCGACGGCATACGGTCACCGATGGGCGGGTACCTTGCTGATGCCCCGCCGCGGCACCGGACACCACAGATCGGATTCGAACACCATGCGTGACAGCTACCACGAGCAGCTCGACGACATCCTCGCCGAGCTCGAGCGGATGACGAGGACGGTGTCCACCGCCGTACGCCGCTCGACGGCCGCCCTGCTGGAGGCCGACATCCGCAAGGCCGAGGAGGTCATCGCGGCCGACATCCAGCTCGATGCCGCCGGCGAGGGTGTGGAGGAGAAGGTCTTCGAGCTGATGGCGCGGCAGTCGCCGGTCGCCAACGAGCTCCGGATGCTGGTCGCCGCACTGCGGATGGTCGCCGACCTGGAGCGGATGGGCGACCTGGCCGCGCACGTGTCGAAGATCGCCAGGATGCGCTACCCGGCGCCCGCGATCCCGACCGAGCTGCACGACGTGATCGAGGACATGGGCTCGGTGGCCGGCAAGATGGTCGACGCCGCCGGCGACGTGATCGCCTCCCGCGACGTCGAGGCGGCCGGCAAGCTCGAGGCCAGCGACGACGAGATGGACAAGCTCCGCTCGAACCAGTTCCGGCTGATGATGGACGCCGACTGGCCGCACGGCGTCGAGGTCGCCGTCGACATGGCGCTGCTCAGCCGGTACTACGAGCGCATCTCCGACCACGCGGTCGCGATGGCCCGCCGGGTCGTGTACCTGGTCACCGGCGAGCTCCCGGTCGCCGTCGGCGGCACCGCGGCCGGCTCCGGCGCCGGCGCCTCGGCGCCGAACCCGAACGGCAACGACTGACCAACCGATCACGGCAGGCGCCCCCGGCTCGTTGCCGGGGGCGCCTGTTTGCGTTCAGCGGGCGATCGCGATGTCCGCCTGGAGTGGCCTGCTCGCGGTCAGCGACCAGGCCGAGCGGTTCTCGAAGCCCGGGTTGTGAATGTCGAGGTTGACGCCCTCGAGATGGTCGAAGTTCACGAACAGGCCCGGGCTGGTGACCGCCTGCCTGGTACAGATCCCGAACTGGATCGACACCGACGGCTTGCCCTTCACGAAGTCGGTCACGTCGATGCCGCCCTGGTGGTCGGAACCGTTCAGGTAGAACCACGGCCAGTAGTCGCCCGCATCCCGGCTCCAGATCAGCTGCCCGTCGATCCACAGCTGCTTGAAGATCTCACCGAACCGCGCCTGCTCCGGATCCGCGTGCCAGAACGAGATCTCGTAGCGCGGCTGCCCCGGCTTCACCCGGACCTGCTGGGTGGCGGTGGCGCAGGTGTTCGCCGGGATCGGCCCGTTCGGCACGGTGAACGTGAGCCAGCCGTTGCCGTACATCGCGCGGTTGTCCGGGCCGATCTTCACGGAGTTCCCGCGCGGCCCCTGGACCGGTACGTACGGCTGGCCCTGGTACCGGGCGTACGCCGTACCGATCGCGTTGAAGATCCGGGCAGGCCGGTCGATCGAGTAGATGTCGATGTACGGCTGCATCGTCGGGTAGTTGCGGGTCAGCTCCCAGTCCCGGTTCTGCTCGAAGCCGCCGTTGCGTACGACGACGCCGCGGCCGGTGACGTCGTCGATGCTCCAGTCCAGCGGCCACCAGCCGACCCCGCGCTGGTCGAACAGGCGGAACGTGACCTTGGCCGACGTCTTGCCCTGCAGCGCCGCGGTCAGGTCGACGGTCGTGGTGAGCCAGGTCTCCTTCGGATCCTCCTCGACATCGGCCTGCCAGACCACCTGATCGTCGACGAGCACCTGCTTGAACTGGTACCCGCGGAGACCGCCTACATCGGGATCCCTGTGTTTGAAAGTGATCGAGCGCGGCCCGTTGCCGGAGACAACCATCTGCTGGGACGCGGCGGCGTAGCTCCCGTCGACGGTCGAGGTGAAGTTGCCGACACTGAGGCTCAACCGGCCGTTTCCGCTGTGGCCCCAGTAGTCCCAGCTCGGCTGCTGCAGGTCGATCCGCACCGGGGCGCCGTACGCGATGACGCCGTCGAGACGGCCGTCCTGCAGGTACGGCGTAGCCCGGCGCATCACGTCCGCGACGTACCGCTCGTCGGGGTGGATCATGCCGTCGAGGAATCTGCCGGTGTAGACGAGGAGGACCAGGCTCAGGCCGGCGGGCCGCAGTACGTCGAGGGACGAGTCCAGGCGCGGTTCGAGCCAGGTGGGGTCGATCGAGTTGTTGACGTAGCCCGTGTACGGGAAGATCACGCCGTCCAGGGCGCCCTTGATCTTGTCGGCGGTGGCTGGGGTGATGTCCCACGAGTAGAGCGTCACGTACCACTTGAGGTGTGGGTTGACCGCGTTCATCGCGGCGCGGACCTGGCCGAGGTACTCCTTGGTGAACAGCGTGCTGTTGGCGCCGACCAGGAAGTCGTCGATGCCCCACGACTTGATGTTCGGATACGTCAGCGAGAGCTTGCCGAGCTCGGTCGCCCAGCGGATGTAGTCGGTGTTGAACGGCCGCGAACACCTGCCGTCGAGATGCCGCGCGGAGTTGAGGAAACACTCCGACGGCGGCACCAGGTACACCATGACGTCGATCCCGGCCCGAGCCGCGGCCGGCGCAAACTCCAGCCGCAAATCGTCCCAGTCGGTCGCCTTGTCCCAGATGCCGAACGTGTACATCGTCGCGTGCAGCTGCCGCAGCCGGCGAATAGTCGCCGGCGTATCGATATGCCGGAACCCGTCCGCCCGCGGCGCGGCCTCCCGGATCTTCGCCTCAACCGTGTTCCCACCCTCCATCGCGGACAGGAACGGCTTGGAAGTTCGGATCGCCTCCCGCGGCGGCCCGGCACTGGCCCGCGGCACAGCAACCGGAATCAACAACAACACAACCAGCAAAACCCAGACACGACGCATCATTCCGTCCTCCAGAGCGGTGGAATACGGATATCTACAGCATTCTGAAACTATATCCCGTAAATAAGAGATTAAGACCCAGCCCGCCCCACGGCAAGGCCTCACCCCCACCCAACCAACAGACGCACCTAACGGCCGGGGCCGTGAGTAGAACCCTCCGTTCCGCCGGGGTGCGCGGAAGCCCCGCGGGGTGGAGGCATCGGCGAACGGCCGTCGTGCACAGGACTACGGAGGCGCCTTCGGTGCGGAGGCGTAGTCGATCGCCTCAGTGATAGACTTGACCTGGAGTCAAGTTGGTCGCAGCGGAGCATGGGGAGTCAGTCCCAGCGGTTCATCGCCGGATGCTTCGACTGAGGTGGACGATCCGGGTTCGAGTCCCGGCGCCCTCGTTGGAGGGACGTAGCTCAAATGGCAGAGCCCCACTTTTTCGTGAGGGGCGGTCCGCACGGCGGTCCGCCCCTCGTCATGTGTCGGCCAGTACGACGCGCATCGCAGCGGTGAGCTCGGCGCTGGTCAGCCTGAGGGCGGCGTAGTGCCGTCGGGCCTTTCCCGCAGCTTTCCGCTCGAGCTGATGCCGGTTCAAGATGCCAGGTTCCTCGGCAAGGACGTCTTCGATGACGAGCTTCGCCCACAGGCTCCGGCTGAGAGAATCGCGCAGAATGACGTTCGCCTGCCGTCCGAGGGACTTGGTCACTGCCAACGTGAGGATCAGCTCGGGGTGGCCGAACTCCACTCGATCGCCCGCCGCGATCCCCGCGAGGGACTTCTTCGCGATCCTCACCCATCCGGCCTCCGCCGTTGGCGTCCAGAGCGCGACCTTGTCGACCAACGGCTGATGCGCTCGACCACCGCTGTGGATGGTTGCGTTGCGCATCAGCCGAATCGTGTCGATCTGGATGATGCTGTCCCCGTCGAAGGTTCTCCCGCTGGCCGCCTCGATCGCATCGTGCAACTGCGCGAGTACCGCGTTGCCTGCGCTGGACGGTGCTCTCCCATCACGAATCAGGAGTCCGACGCACGTCTTGAGGAAATCCTCATGCAACGCGAGGGCGTAGGGAACGCTCATCGCACCGAGATGCGTGTCGGCGGACTGCAGGATCGTCCGTGCAGCCTCAGTCCGGAGGTTGAAGCGGCGGATATGCGCCACCCGCGGGAACACATCCGGCAGCAGGGTGTCCGACCCCTCGGTCAACTGCAGCAGATGCGAAGCCAGTTGAGCACCGGCCAACAGTCCCATCATCGCGTTGCTGGCCTCTTGACGCTGAACCTCGAACGCCCGGTATTCAGCGAACTGCACGATTCCGCGTTCCACGTGTTCCCTTCCACCCCAGAAGGCAACATACTTAGCAGGTTCCGCCTACATTCTGTAATCGCATCGGAGGCCGGGAGCGGGCTGCTTGTGCTCGGTACAGCCGGCAACAGACAGCCACGCCGCAGGCGCGACCTTTCAACCTCACCACCTAGGTCTGCGCCAGTGCCTCGGCCCGGCGGCCACCCCACGCGCACCCGGCGAAGCCGGCAACAGACAGCCACGCCGCAGGCGCGACCTTCCAACCTCACCACCCGGGCCCGCGCCAGCACCCGGCGGCGGCCACCCCACGCGCACCCGGCGAAGCCGGCAACAGACAGCCACGCCGCAGGCGTGACCTTTCAACCTCACCACCCAGGCCCGCGCCAGTGCCCCGGCCCGGCAACCACCTCACGCGCACCCGGCGAAGCCGGCAACAGACAGCCGCGCCGCAGGCGCGACCTTTCAGCCTCACCACCCGGGCCCGCGCCAGCACCCCGGCCCGGCGGCCACCCCACGCGCACCCGGCGAAGCCGGCAACAGACGGCCGCGCCGCAGGCGTGACCTTTCGGCCTCACCGCCTGGGGCTGCGACGGTGCGTCGGACCAGCGGCCACCCCTTGCGCGCCCGGCGGAGCCGGGAAGAAGGCAGCCGCGCCGGAGGCGTGTTCTTGGTGGTCGGCGCGGCTGGGGGTTGGGGTTAGCGGCCCTGGTTTTTGACTGCTTCGATGGCTTCTTGGGCGGCGGTGGGGTCGAGGTATTCGCCGCCGGGGGTGACGGGCTTGAAGTTGTCGTCGAGTTCGTAGTAAAGGGGGATGCCGGTCGGGATGTTCAGCCCGACGACGGTTTTCTCGTCGAGGTTGTCGAGGTGTTTGACGAGGGCGCGGAGGCTGTTGCCGTGGGCCGTGACGAGGACGGTCTTGCCGGCCCGGAGGTCGGGGACGATGGCGTCGTACCAGTACGGGAGCATCCGCTCGACGACGTCCTTCAGGCACTCGGTGGCCGGGAGCAGTTCCGGCGGGAGGGCGGCGTACCGGGGGTCGCCGGCCTGGTCGTACTCGGAGCCGCGTTCGATGGCCGGCGGCGGGGTGTCGTAGGAGCGGCGGAACAGCATGAACTGCTCCTCGCCGAGCTCCTCGAGGGTCTGCTTCTTGTCCTTGCCCTGCAGGCCGCCGTAGTGCCGCTCGTTCAGCCGCCAGGAGCGACGTACGTCGATCCACTGGCGCTCGGCGACCTCGAGGGCGATGTTCGCGGTGCGGATCGCGCGGCGCAGGACCGAGGTGTGCAGTACGTCGGGCAGCAGGTCGCGGTCGCGGAGCAGTTCGCCGCCGCGCTGCGCTTCCTCGACGCCCTGGGCGTTGAGGTCGACGTCGACCCAGCCGGTGAAGAGGTTCTTGGCGTTCCAGTCGCTGTGGCCGTGGCGGAGCAGGATCAGGCGATAGGTCATACCCGCATGTTATCGAGGCTCCAGCCAGCCCTTGAAAGCGTCCAGGTTTCGGGTGGATTCGCCGCGCGACACCCGCCATTCGTACTCGCGCCGGATCGACGTCGCGAACCCGAGCTCGAGGATCGTGTTGAACGACGAATCGGCGTACTCCAGCACCGCCCCGAGCAGCCGGTCGACCTCACTCGGTGTGATCGCGTGCAGCGGCACCCGCCCGTCCAGGTGGATGTCCCCGAGGTGGTCGACGGCGAACGCGACGCCGTACATCTTCAGGTTCCGCTCCAGCAGCCACCGATAGACGGCGGCATGGTTCTCGTCCGGATGCCGGGCGACGAAAGCATGGACGTGGACCGCCTGCGGCCCGACCGACAGCGTCACGCCCGTCTTGAGCTTCCGTTCCCCGGGCAGCTCCGCGGCGAAGACTCCCGGCTCGCTCTCGGTGAACTCCAGCTCGTTCTCGGTCAGCACCTGCCGGATCACGTCCGCCGCCGACACCCTCACCCAGCCACCTCCGCCGCCATCGTGTGCGCTGAGGTCCGGTACGCCGCCAGCGTCCTGCGCGCGGTCAGTTCCCATCCGAACCCTTGTGCATGGGTGACCGCCGCGCGGCCCATGGTCTCGCGGACGGCCGGATCCGTCGCGATCCGCGCCAGCGCGTCGGCGAAGTCGTCGACGCCGTGCCCGTGTACGAGGTACCCGGTCCGCCCGTCGAGGACCGCCGTACTCAGGCCACCCACCGCCGCCGCGACCACCGGCGTACCGCAGGCCTGGGCCTCCAGCGCGACCAGCCCGAAGGACTCCGAGTACGACGGGACGCACACGACCGAGGCCGCCCGGTACCAGGAGGCCAACAGCGCCCGCTCCATCGGCTTCACGAACCGGACGACGTCGTCGATGCCCAGCGCCCGCGCCAGCTCCGCGTGCGACTCGGGGTGCTCCATTCCGTTCCCGGACGGCCCGCCGATGATCGCCACCACCAGCCGCGAGCGCAGCCCCGGGTCCCGCGACAGCATCCGCGCGGCCGCCCGGATCAGCAGGTCCGGCGCCTTCAACGGCTGGATCCGCCCGACGAACGCCAGTACGACGGCATCCTCCGGCAGCCCGACCTCACGCCGGGCCGAAGCCTGCGAACCGGGGTGGAACAGCGCCAGGTCGACGCCCGGGTTCACCACCCCGACCTTCGCCGGCTCAGCTCCGTACAACGAGATCAGCTCGCGCGCCTCGTCGTCGGTGTTCGCGAGCAGCCGGTCCGCGGACTCGACCACCTGTTCCTCGCCGATCAGCCGGGCCGGCGGCTCCGGTACGTCGTCCTCGGCCAGGCTGGCGTTCTTCACCTTCGCCATCGTGTGCATGGTGTGGACCAGTGGGACCGCCCAACGATCGCGGGCGAGCAGGCCGACCTGGCCGGACAACCAGTAGTGCGAGTGGATCACGTCGTACCAGCCGGGCTCGTGGATCGCCTCGGCGCGCAGCACCGCGCGGGCGAACGTGCACAGCTGGGCGGGCAGCTCGTTCTTGGTCAGGCCCTCGTACGGGCCGGCGGCAACGTTGCGGACCGTCACGCCGGGCAGCAGTTCCACCCGGGCGGGCAGCGCCGACGCGGTCGCGCGGGTGAAGACGTCGACCTCGATCCCCAGTCCGGCCAGCTGCTTGGACAGCTCCACGACGTACACGTTCATCCCGCCGGCGTCCCCGGTCCCGGGCTGGTCGAGCGGCGACGTGTGCAGGCTGATCATCGCGACCCGCCGGATCTGCGAGACGGGGGTTTCGGTCACCTGGTCAGGGTATCTCCGGGACTTCCGCGGCCAGACCGGTGTCCGCGGCCGTCCAGCTGGCGAGCAGCCGGAGGTTCTGCTCCGACGTCGAGCCGGGCTCCACCGTGTACGTCACCAGCAGCTGATCCGGGTCCCCGGGCAGCTGCAGCGTCTCGTAGGACACCGCGATCTCGCCGACCACCGGGTGGTGCAGCAGCTTGGCCCCGTACGTCTTGTCCTTCACGTCGTGCCGCGCCCAGTACTCGCGGAACTCCGGGCTGTGGATCGACAGCTCACCGACCAGCTCAGCCAGCTCCGGGTCGTCCGGGTGCCGCCCGGCGTACATCCGCAGGTAGTCGACGCTCTCCTCCGCCACCTCCTCCCACGCAGGGTAGAAGTCCCGCAGCGCCGGGTCGAGGAACACCATCCGCGGCACGTTCGGCTGCTTCTGGTCGAACCCGTTCAGCGCGGCGGCCAGCTCGTTCCACGCCAGCACGTCCATCCGGTAGCCGAGCACGAACGCCGGTACGTCGGTCATCGAGTCGAGCAGCCGTTGCAGTCCGGGCCGGACGCGTTGCGTCGTCGTACGGCGGCGCTTCCGGCGGACCGGTTTCGCCAGTACGGCAAGGTGCTTCCGCTCGTCGTCGGTCAGTTTCAGTACGTCGGCGACCGCGTCCAGGATCTCCTGCGAGACGTTGTCGGTGCGGCCCTGTTCGAGGCGTACGTAGTAGTCCGCGCTGACGCCGGCCGCCTGCGCGAGCTCCTCGCGGCGCAGGCCGGGCACCCGGCGTCGCCCGCTGTACACCTTGATGCCGAGCTCCTCCGGCCGCACGCGCGCCCGCCGGGTCTTGAGGAACTCGCTCAGCTCCGCACGACGATCCATGCCCTCCAGTATCCAGACCGGCCGGATCCCCAACCTGGTCCTGCCAGAACCAGGCTCAGCAGACACCTGGGTAAGCCGCGGCGACCGCCCCAGGATCGATGCCATGACCAACTTGAGCATTCGCAACGCGGTAGTCACCGGCGCGGCCAGCGGAATCGGCGCCGCGATCGCCACCCAGCTCGCCGAGGCCGGCGCCTCGGTCGCCCTGGTCGCCCGGCGGCAGGACCGCCTCGACGACCTGGCCGGCAAACTCGGCGACCGTACGTTCGGCGTCGGCATCGACGTCACCCGGCAGGACTCGGTGGACGCCGGCGCGGCGAAGATCCACGAGCGGCTCGGCACCGTCGACCTGGTGGTGAACGCGGCCGGCGTGATGCTGGCGGCCCCGATCGCGGACGGCCGGCTCGACGACTGGACCCGGATGATCGACACCAACGTCACCGGCGTACTCCGGCTGATCCACGCCTTCAGTCCCGACCTGATCAAGGCGGCGGGCGACGGCCGTACGGCGGACCTGGTGAACATCTCGTCGATCGGCGCGCACGCGATCTTCCCCGGGTACGCCGTCTACGGTGCGACGAAGGCCGCCCTGACCCAGCTGTCGGCGGCCCTCCGCGCGGACCTCTCGCCGTACGACGTCCGCGTCACGAACGTCGAACCGGGGCTCACCGACACCGAGCTCGCCACCCACCTCGACGACTCCGGGCAGGACCTGATCGCGTCGATGAACGAACAGATCGGGCCGCTGCACGCCGACGACATCGCCGACGTGGTGACGTTCGCGGTCAGCCGGCGGCGCGAGGTGAACCTCCGCCAGATCATCGCCCTGCCGACCCGCCAGGCCTGAGCGCTGGTGGACCTACCACCACCACGATGCAGGGACTCGGCCCACTGTGCTCACGGCCGTTCGCCGAAAGCATTGAGACATGCGTACAGCCCTTGCAGAAGTCAAGTCCTGGCATCGTCCGTTGATGCTGATGGTGCTCGCCATGGCCGGTCTGGTCCTGACGTCCGGGGTCGGGCTCGCGGTCGACCACCGGGAGATCCTCAACGAGTCCGTGTGGCTCAAGCCGTTCAAGTTCGGCATCTCGTTCGTCCTGTACGGCGCCACCCTGGCGTGGCTGCTCTCCAAGCTGCGCAAGGCGAAGCGCTTCGGCTGGTGGACCGGCACCGTGTTCGCGGTCACCGGAGTCGTCGACGTCGGCTTCATCGCCGTACAGGCCGCCCGCGGCACCTTCAGCCACTTCAACGCCACCGGCGACACCTTCAACCAGGTCGGCCAGCAGGTCTTCATGTCCGGCGTACTCGGCCTGTTCGGCGCCAGCCTGGTGGTGGCGATCATGCTGCTGTTCCAGCGCGTCGGCGACGCCCCGCTGAACCGGGCGATCCGGGTCGGTCTCGGACTCGCCGTCGCGGGCATGGCGCTCGCGTTCTACCTGGTCGGGGCGAACGGGCAGCGTACGGAGGTCAAGGACGCGTACGGCCACGAGGTGACGCTGGCCGGCAGCCACGGGATCGGCGTCGAGGCGGGCGGTCCGGGTATGCCGTTGACGCACTGGAGCACGGTCGGCGGCGACCTGCGGATCCCGCACTTCGTCGGGCTGCACGCGATCCACTTCCTGCTGATCGTCCTGCTCGCACTGCACTTCCTCGGCCGCCGGATCACCTGGCTGCGGCCGGAGCGGGTACGGGCGCGGCTCGTCGGCGTCGCTGCCTTCGCGTACGCCGGTGTGATGACGACCGTCGCGGTCCAGGCGTTCCGTGGCCAGTCGCTGATCCACCCCGACGGACAAACCCTCGGAATGTTCGGTGGCTTCATGGCGATCAGCCTGGTCGCGCTCGCGGCGGTCGTCGCGGCAGCCCGGCGGCCGGTGAGACAGCCCGTCGAGCCGGTGCAGGCGTTTGAGAAGCTTGGGGTATGACGACTCGTCCTCTTGCCGTGGTGACCGGTGCTAGCAGTGGGATCGGGGCCGCGTCGGCGCGGCACCTCGCCCGGGAGGGCTTCGAGGTGATCTGCGCCGCGCGGCGGCTGGACCGGATCGAGGCGCTGGCCAAGGAGATCGACGGCCGTGCGGTGCGGTGCGACGTGACGTCCGCCGAGGACGTCGCCGCGCTGGCCGCCGCGGTCGGGGACGAGCTGCAGGTGCTGGTGAACAACGCGGGCGGCGCGTTCGGGCTGGAGCCGGTGGCCGAGGCGGACCTGGACGCGTGGCGGCGGATGTTCGAGGTGAACGTGATCGCGGTCGCCGCGGTCACCAAGTCGTTGCTCCCGGCCCTCATCGCCGGCCGCGGCACGATCGTCGTGATGGGTTCGACGGCCGGTCAGGTCGCGTACGAGGGCGGTGGCGGGTACGTCGCCGCGAAGCACGGCGCGAAGGCGGTCGTCGACACGCTCCGCCTGGAGCTGTACGACCAGCCGGTCCGGGTCACCGAGATCGCGCCCGGCATGGTGCAGAGCGAGGGCTTCGCGCTGACCCGCTTCAACGGCGACCAGTCCAAGGCCGACGCCGTGTACGCCGGGGTCCGCGAGCCGCTGACCTCCGACGACGTCGCCGAGATCGTCGCCTGGATCGCCACCCGCCCCGCGCACGTGAACATCGACCGGATCACGGTCCGCCCCCGCGCCCAAGCCGCCCAGCACAAGGTCCACCGGGAGCAGTAGATCCAGCGTCAGAAGAACTGCCAGGTGCTGTGCCACCTCAGTCGGGAAGAGCTGACAAGTGCTGCACCACGTCAGATGAGAAAGCTCGCAAGTGCCGTGCCACCTCAGTCGAGAAGACCTGACAAGTGCTGCACCACATCAGATGAGAAGCTCGCAGGTGCTGCGCCACCTCAGTCGGGAAGAGCTGACAAGTGCTGCACCACATCAGATGAGAAGCTCGCAGGTGCTGCGCCACCTCAGTCGGGAAGAGCTGACAAGTGCTGCACCACATCAGATGAGAAAGCTCGCAGGTGCTGCGCCACCTCAGTCGGGAAGAGCTGACAAGTGCTGCACCACATCAGATGAGAAAGCTCGCAGGTGCTGCGCCACCTCAGTCGGGAAGAGCTGACAAGTGCTGCACCACATCAGATGAGAAAGCTCGCAGGTGCTGCGCCACCTCAGTCGGGACGTGCTGACGAATGCTGCGGCCCCATGAGGTGATGGCGGCTGCAGGTACTGCACCGCCTGCTCTGGCAGGCTCCGCTCCAGCAGTCGTTCGTTGCTGTCCGGCGGCACAACACCTGGCATTTCTTGCCGCTCCGCGTGAGAGATCACCTGGGCGGTTACTTTCCATCCACGCCCGCCACGGCCCCTCTGCCCAGGGCGCTACTGCTGCTCTTCAGGCGGATCAACACTTGTCGGCTCCTCCGACCTCAGTGCGTCGGCACCTGACAGCTCTGCACACTCGATGCTGACCGGCGCCTGCGAGCTCTTCAGCTTCAAGCAGCACAGCACCTGTTAGTTCTTCCCGGCGGAGTGCAGCACGTGTCAGCTCTTTACCCGATGCATCGCAGTAGCGGGCAGTTTTTCTCGTGAGCGGACTCACCACCGGCTTGCTTGCAATTGCAAGCACCTTGCTAGCACACTGGGTACATGGCCAAGTTGAGTGATCGGGCGGCTGGGGCGGTGGGCTCCCTCGGGGAGTACCTCGCCGAGCAGCGGCGGCACGCGCAGTTGTCGCTGCGGCAGTTGTCCGACCTGGCCGGAGTGTCGAACCCGTACCTCAGCCAGATCGAGCGCGGCCTGCGGAAACCGTCGGCCGATGTGCTGCAGCAGCTCGCGAAGGCGTTGCGGATCTCCGCGGAGACCCTGTACGTACGGGCCGGCATTCTCGATCCGGACGAGAGCCAGGAGGGCAAGCAGCCCTCCGGTGTGGTCGACGCCGTCCTGCTCGACCCGGCGTTGAACGAACGGCAGAAGCGAGTGCTGCTGGACGTGTACGCGTCGTTCGTCCGCGAGAACACCCCCACTGCTGACTGACAAGACACCCCGAGGAGCAGCCTGATGGCTACCCGTACGCCCGTTACCCCGTTCTACGCGATCGCCGGCGCCGGCGACCTGGCGGTCGAGAAGGTCCGCGCCGTCGGCGTCGACGTGACCGCCCGGTTCGCGAAGCTCGACCAGAAGACCCTGCAGGCCGAGCTGACCAAGGCGCAGACCGAGCTGGCCAAGCGCTTCGAGGCGATCGTCGCCGACGCCCGGACCGCCCCGGCGAAGCTCCGCGAGCTGCCGAAGACCGCGCAGACCGGTCTCACCGTCGTTCTCGGCCAGGCCGAGGAGACGTACGAGGACCTGGCCGGCCGCGGCAAGGACCTGGTCGAGCGGATCCGCCACCAGCAGGCCACCGAGGACCTCGAGGCCGCCGCCAAGACCACGGTGAGCAAGGCCAAGGCCACCCGCACCACCGCCAAGAAGACCGCGCAGACCGCGTCCCGCAACCTGAAGGCGACCGCGACCAGCGCCCGCAAGACCGCGAAGGCCGCCGCCAAGGCCGCCGAGTCCGCGGCCGACAAGGTCGGCGACTGATTCGCGACCGAGTGTGACGACTCCCCCACTTCGGGGTGAATCCTGTGACCGGGCGGTCCCCAGCTGCGCTCGAGCAGCGGTGGGCCGCCCGGCTGTCGGTTAGGCTCGTAGCATGAGCATCTGGCAAAGCCTGATCCCCGGATTCGCAGATCCGCTGTCGGTGATCTGGTGGGTCCTGATGGCGATCAAGCTGGTCGCCCTCGCCGACGCGGCCTTCCGGCCACGGGCGGTGTTCATCGCTGCCGACAAGCTCACGAAGCCCGGCTGGGTGCTGATCCTGGCCGTGTTCGCGCTCAGCCAGGTGTTCCAGGGCTGGCTGAGCTTCTTCGGCCTGATCGGCATCGTCGCCTCCGCCGTCTACCTCGTCGACGCCCGCCCCGCCCTCCGCGCCGCCACCGGCCGCGGCCGAGGCGGCTGGGGCGCCCTCCGCCGCCGCCGGGGGCCGCGCCCCCTCTGAGTACGACAAGAACTAACAGGTACTGCGCCGTCCCGGGCGACAGCTAACAGGTCCTGTCCCATCCCGGGGAACAGCTAACAAGTGCTGCACGCTCCAGAGTGGGAGCTGACAAGCGCTGCGCCTGCCGGAAGGCACAACAGCCCGCCGATCCGTAGGTAATCCTCTACACTAGGCATGTTGACGTAGAGGATTTCCTACGGAGGAGGTGTGCGGTGCCTACTAACGAAGAACTGCTCGACGAGTTGCCCGAAACCTTCCGCTATTCCGAAGCCATTGAACGGATCAGTGAACGCCAGCTCCGCAGCCTCATCACCCACGGCCAGATCACTGCGCTGGCTCGCGGGCTCTACCGCAAGAACGACTGGCTAGGTGACGACGACCTGATCGAGATCGCGTCCAGATCACCGCAGGCGACACTGTGCCTGCGCTCCGCCCTAGCCCGCCACGACCTGATCGACGACATCCCGGCAGAGATCGACATCGCGATCCCGCGCGGAGCCTGGACACCAGAAACGACCGCGCCGGTCAGATGGCGAAGCTTCGATCCCGCCACCTTCGCCATCGGCCGAGACTCCCTCGACATCGGGGCCGGCCGGAACATCGGGATCTACTCCGCCGAACGCAGCATCATCGATGCCTTCCGGCTACGCCACCTCGACGGCCCGGACCTGGCCAACGAAGCACTCAAACGCTGGCTGCGCGGGGGAGGACAGCCATCGGAACTCCTGCGGCTGGCGAAGATGTTCCCTCGCACCCTGACACCACTGCGCCACGCCATGGAGATCCTCCTTTGAACCGTATCTCGCGAGGCACACCGGCCGGCGACGCCTATCTCGATCTCAAGAATCAGGCCCAGCGAACCCGCCGCACCACCCAAGAACTACTCCAGCTCTACGTTCTCGAAGGCTTCCTCGCGCGCCTGGCCGCCAGCCCGGTCCGCGACAACTTCGTCCTCAAAGGCGGTGTCCTGCTCGCCGCGTTCGACACCCGCCGCGCGACCAAAGACGTTGACCTCGCAGGACGCAACCTGGCCAACTCCATCGACGCTGTGCTGAAGGTCGTGCGGTCCGTGCTCGGCGTCGCTCACGACGACGGCATCGAGTTCTTCCCCGACACCGCCTCCGCAGACGTGATCCGCGACGAGGACCAATATTCCGGTGTGCGCGTGCACGTTGATGCCCAGCTGGCCAGCGCCCGCCTGCCCTTCCATGTCGATGTCAACGTGGGCGACCCGATCTGGCCCGCTCCGACAACGGTCCAGGTGCCCCGCCTTCGCGGTGGCGACCCGATCCGGATCGCCGGCTACCCCCTCCACATGGTCCACGCCGAGAAAATCGTCACCGCCGTCCAGCGAGGCACCGCGAACACCCGCTGGCGCGACTTCGGCGACATCTACACTCTGGCCAGACGTCATCCGATCAGCGGCTCCGACCTGCAACGGGCCATCCAAGAAGTCGCCCACGGCCGCGGCGCGACCCTGGCCCCGTTGGCAGATGTCCTGGACGGATACGCGAGGATCGCCCAGACCAGGTGGGCAGCCTGGCGCCGTCGCAACACCTCACACCAGCTGCCCGAGCAGTTCGTGGACGTCCTCGACGACGTGCTCCGATTCGCCGAGCAGCCTCTACGTGCGAACGTCGACGGCCTCGTATGGGATCCACACCTGGCAGTCTGGCGGTAGCGCGAGCTCGTCATCGCGAACTGCGCTGACGACCACCAACCAGCGAGCAGTGCCGTTATCAGCTCGGCAGGCCGGCAGGTGGTCTCCCGCTGACCAGCAGCGCCTGGCAGTCCTGCCCATCACCCGCCACAGCGCCTGTCAGCTCTTCTGACCTGCGGCACAGCACCTGTCAGCTGTTCTCGTGGTTACGAGCGGTACACGATCACCTTGTCGCCGACGTTGACCTCGTCGAAGAGGATCTTGATCTTGGCCAGGTCACGTACGTTGACGCAGCCGTGGGAGGCGCCGTTGTAGCCGCGGGCCGCGAAGTCGGACGAGTAGTGCACCGCCTGCCCGCCGCTGAAGAACATCGCGTACGGCATCTTCGAGTCGTACAGCGTGGACACGTGGTTCCGGCTCTTCCAGCCGACCGTGAAGCTGCCTTCCCGGGTCGCGGTCTTCACCGCGCCGAACCGGACGTCCATCTGCATCTTCACGACGCCGTCGACGACGTACCGCAGTTTGCGGGTGGTCTTGTCGATGCACAGCGCCACCCCGGTCGCGCAGCGCGGGTCGAGCTTCTTGCCGTCCACCACCGGCGCCGGCGGGTACAGCTCGGCCTGGGTCGGCTCGTGGGTCGCCTTGACCAGCTGGTCCAGCGTGTTCTGGTCGAGGTACCCGAGCTGCGGAATGCCCTTGGACTTCTGGAACTTCTTCACCGCGGACCGGGTCATGGTCCCGAAGTCGTCGTCCTGGTAGCGCTTCTCGAGCAGCTTCAGCTGCACCAGCCGGGCCTCGACCTTGCGCACGTCCTTCCCGCTGGAGCCGTTCTTGTACACGGCCTTCGGGTAGATCGGCAGCTCGCCGCTGATCTCGAACGGCGTCGCGCGCACGTCCGCGGTGTTCGCGGTCGCGGTCATTCCGGCCCCCATGAGTGCCGCGATCGCCCCGCCGACGACCAACGAGGTGAGCAGCTTCCGAACGATCAGCCCGCGCATCAGGCCCCCTTTCCTACACTCGTAGGACGTCCCGACCACCGAAATTGTTGGTCCCTCAGGGTACCGGAGGAATCGCTCATGGAGATCGTGCTGAGCACCGCGGACATCACCACGGTGCCCGCGGACGCGATCGTGAACGCGGCCCATCACGCGCTCCGCGGCGGGGGCGGCGTGGACGGGGCGATCCATCGCGCGGGCGGCCCGGAGATCCTCGCGGAGCTCGTCGAGCGGTACCCGGACGGCACGCCGACCGGTACGGCGGTGTGGACCACCGCGGGCGCGCTCCCGGCGTCGTACGTCATCCACGTCGTCGGGCCGAACTACGTCGCGGGCCAACGGGATCCGGCGCTGCTCGAGTCCTGCTACCGCAACGCGCTGCTGGTCGCGGACGAGCTCGGCGTCGCGACGATGACGTTGCCGGCGGTCTCGGCCGGGATCTACGGCTGGCCGGCCCGCTCGGCCGCGGAGATCGCCGTACGCACGCTCCGGCGGACGTCGACAAAGGTGTCGACGGCAACGTTCTGCCTGGTGGAACCCCGGCTGTACAAGGCGTTCCAGAACGCGACAGCGGCCGAGGAGTAGCTCCCCGGCCGCTGTGGCGATCTGTCAGCTCACTTGCTGTAGACGACGACCTTGTCGCCGACGTGCACCCGGGCGAACACCCAGGCGATCTTGCTCTTGTCGCGCACGTTCACGCAGCCGTGCGAGGCGCCGTTGTAGCCGCGGGCGCGGAAGTCCGACGAGTAGTGCACCGCCTGGCCGCCGCTGAAGAACATCGCGTACGGCATCTTCGAGTGGTACAGCGTCGAGACGTGGTTCTTCGACTTGCGGTAGACCTTGAAGACGCCGTTCCGGGTCGGGGTCTTCATCGCGCCGAACCGGACGTCCATGATCTGCACCGGCTTGCCGTTCACCAGGTAGACCAGCTTGCGGGTCTTCTTGTTGATGCACAGCACCCGGCCCCGGGTCATGCACCGGCTGTCCAGCCGGTACTTGCGCATCACCGCGGCCTGGCTCACGGCGGTGCTTTTCGCGGCCGCCGGGGCGGCCGACGGCGGCAGGCCCACCGGCTTCGGCGCGGTCGTCGAGCTCTGCGCCGACCCCGCGAGACGCGGTGCGGCCTCGGCCGCGGTGGTCGCCGAGAGTGCTCCGGCGCCGACGAACGCGGCAGCCGTCAAGGTCGCGCCGAGCTTACGCAGAATGCCCATGATTCCCTTGTCCTTCCCCCAAAGAGTGCTTCCACAAGACAGACGTCGCTACTTCACGTCTGGTTGGTAACGAATCAAAACTTTCTTTCCCCCGGCCGGCCCCCACCGCCGGCCGAGGAATGGTGTATCACATCCGGATGTATCTCCACCGCATCCCGTGACCGACCGTTTCCGGTTCGTGTCCTGGGCGGCTCAGCTCTTGGTCTTGCGACCCAGCTTGGCGCGCTCGATCTGGGTCAGCGCGACCTTCCGCATCCGGATCGCGTCCGGCGTGACCTCGACGCACTCGTCCTCGCGGCAGAACTCCAGCGACTGCTCCAGCGACAGCTTCCGGGCCGGCACGAGCTTCTCGAACTCGTCCGCGTTCGAGCGGACGTTGGTCATCTTCTTTTCCTTGGTGATGTTGACGTCCATGTCGTCGGCGCGCGAGTTCTCGCCGACGATCATGCCCTCGTACACCTCGGTGGCGGGCTCCACGAACATGGTGCCGCGCTCCTGCAGGTTGATCATCGCGTACGACGTCGCCGCACCGGCGCGGTCGGAGACCAGCGAACCGGACGGGCGGGTACGCAGCTCGCCGAACCACGGCTCGTACCCCTCGAAGACGTGGTGCGCGATGCCGGTGCCGCGGGTGTCGGTGAGGAACTCGGTCCGGAACCCGATCAGGCCACGGGCCGGTACCAGGAACTCCATCCGCACCCAGCCGGTGCCGTGGTTGGTCATCTGCTCCATCCGGCCCTTGCGGACCGCGAGCAGCTGCGTGACCGTACCGAGGTACTCCTCCGGGCAGTCGATGGTGAGCCGCTCGACCGGCTCGTGCCGCTTGCCGTCGATCTCGCGGGTGACCACCTGCGGCTTGCCGACGGTCAGCTCGTAGCCTTCGCGGCGCATCTGCTCGACCAGGATGGCCAGCGCCAGCTCACCGCGGCCCTGCACCTCCCAGGCGTCCGGACGCTCGGTCGACAGCACCTTCAGCGACACGTTGCCGACCAGCTCACGGTCGAGCCGGTCCTTGACCAGGCGGGCGGTCACCTTGGTGCCCTTGACCCGGCCGGCCAGCGGCGAGGTGTTGGTACCGATCGTCATCGAGATGGCCGGCTCGTCCACGGTGATCAGCGGCAGCGGCTTGGGGTTGTCCGGGTCGGTCAGGGTGTCGCCGATCATGATCTCCGGGATGCCCGCGATCGCGACGATGTCACCCGGACCGGCCGAGTCGCCGGGGACCCGCTCGAGCGCCTCGGTGACCAGCAGTTCGGTGATCTTGACCTTCTGGATCGTGCCGTCGTGCCGGTACCAGGCGACCTGGGAGCCCTTCTTCAGCGTGCCTTCGTGCACCCGGACCAGCGCGAGCCGGCCGAGGAACGGCGAGGCGTCCAGGTTGGTCACGTGCGCCTGCAGCGGCGCGCCTTCGGTGTACTCCGGCGCCGGCACGTTGGCCAGGATCGTCTCGAACAGCGGCTCGAGGTCCTCCGAGTCCGGCAGGCCGCCGTCGGCCGGCTGGTTCAGCGAGGCGCGGCCGGCGCGGGCCGACGCGTACACCACGGGGAAGTCCAGCGCGCTCTGGTCGGCGTCGTGGTCGAGCAGGTCCAGGAACAGCTCGTACGTCTCGTCGACGACCTCGGAGATCCGGGCGTCCGGGCGGTCCACCTTGTTCACCACGAGGATCACCGGCATCTTCCGGGCCAGCGCCTTGCGGAGCACGAACCGGGTCTGCGGCAGCGGGCCCTCGGAGGCGTCCACCAGCAGCACGATCGCGTCCACCATCGACAGCCCGCGCTCCACCTCGCCGCCGAAGTCGGCGTGGCCGGGGGTGTCGATGATGTTGATCGTCATCTGCTCGCCGTTGGCCATCTTGTGCCGGACGGCGGTGTTCTTGGCGAGGATCGTGATGCCCTTCTCACGTTCCAGGTCACCGGAGTCCATCGCCCGCTCGTCGACGTGCTGATGGGCACCGAACGCGCCGGACTGCCACAGCATCGCGTCCACGAGGGTGGTCTTCCCGTGGTCGACGTGGGCCACGATCGCGACGTTGCGCAGGTCGTTACGGACAGGCATGAGGAAGCGCTCCAAGCAGTCAGAGGGTTCTGGCGGTGGCTACGGCTGGTTTCACGTGCCACTCGACACAGGGCGCAGCAACGACATCTTACCTGTTCACCGCTCGCGTCCAGAAAACGGGACAGCCTTTGACTTTTGTTGACTGGACGTCCAGTCTATAGACGGCGCCTGGGGAGGGGCCGTAACCACGGGGGGTCAGCCCCGAGGCGCCGGGCACACAGGGGTGTGGGGGTTGCCCGGCGCTTCAGGGCCCTGACCAGTGCGAGGAGACCGGTGCCGCGTTCGGCGAGCGTGAACCAGGAGGCGCGGGAGCGGTCCCGCGAACGGATCCTGGCCGCGGCCCTCGAGGTCTTCGCCGCGAAGGGCTACGAGGCCGCCTCGATCTCCGAGATCACCGCCGCAGCGGGCGTCTCCCGCGGCCTAGTGTCGTACTACTTCGCCACCAAGGAGCAGCTCGCCGCGGAGCTCCTGGACCGCTGGCTGGACGGCATCGCGGGCATCCTGTCCATCCAGGGAACTCCTGATGAACGTCTGGCCGGCATCATCGACGGCGCGCTGACGGCCGCGGCCGGCACACTGCCGATCCAGCGGCTCGCGATCAGCCTGATGATGCAGCCCGGCACACACGACGTGTTCGCCCGCGTCGAGGACGCCAAGTCCGAACGCCTGTCGCTGGTCGAGGACGCGATCCGGGACGTGTTCGCCGCCCGCGGCGCCGCCGACCCGGCCGTCGAGGAGATGTTGCTCAGAGCAACGTTGGAGGGCGTGACCGTGAAACTCGCGATCTACCGCGAGACCTTCCCACTGGAGGCCGTCCGCCGCCGCCTGTACGCCGGCTACTCGCTGCCCGCGCCGGCGGCACCGCTCCCCTTCGCGTCACCGGCGGTCGATCGCCTCCGCGCCAAATGAGCCGGGCGGAGTCCAGTCGAGGATCCGGGCCGCGTTCCGCAACGCCGCTCGCGGCGGGGTGAGACGGAGCATCGCGTTCCGCAGCCATTGACCGCGGCCGAGGTGCGATCCGGTCCGCCCCATCCACTGCGATCTGTTCACCAGCTTCTGCGTACGCCGATACCTGGCCTCCTCGTACTTCGCCAGGCCGGCCCGCAACTGTCCGGGCCGGACGAGCAGCCCGAGCGACACCGCGTCCTCGAGCGCCGAGTTCGCGCCCTGCCCCAGCGTCGGCAGCATCGGATGCGCGGCGTCGCCGATCAGGACGACCCGTCCGTCGGTGTACCTGGGCAGCGGGCGCTCCAGCACCCACACGTCGTGCCGGATCACCTCGCCGGTCGCCTCGATCATCCGCCGTACGTCGGGAGCCCAGTCGGCGAAGTACTCCCGCACGGCCCCCACCTCGTCGGCGATCACCTGCCCGCTCGGCATCGCGACGTACCCGTACCAGTAGACCTCGTCCGGGCTGATCCGCAACGCCCCGAACTCCGCCCGCGGACCCCACACCATCGCGTACCGATCGTCCAGCGTGCGGTCCGGCGCGGCGGCTCGCCAACAGCTGAAACCGCTGTATTTCAAGGCGTTCCCGAACAGGATGCTCCGGGTCACGCTCCGCAGGCCATCCGCCCCGACCACCAGATCGGCCTGCGCTTCGTGGACGCCGTCGGCCGACTCCCAGAAGACCCGTGCTCGCTCACCGCCCGGCGTACCCGCCTGGACCGCGGTGACCCGGGCTCCGGTCACCAGCTCCGCGTCCTGCACCCCGGTGACTGCGTCGTGCAAGCGCTGCCGGTGAATCCCCAGCATGAACGTGCCGCCGTCGTCCGGTGCCCTGAGCAGCCATTCGCCATCCCACCGCCGGGTCCCGACCGGCCGAAGGCGGTACCCGTTCCGCTCGATCGCTTCCCCCGCCCCGATTACCTGAGCCGCCCGGAGCCCGTTCGCAGTCACGGCAAGCCCCGCACCGACCTCCCGGAACTCCGGTGCACTCTCCACCACCCGCACCCGCCACCCCGCCAACCCCAGCGCGGCAGCCACCGCCATCCCCCCGATCCCACCACCGACCACGATCGCCTCATCCACACGACCACGATAGAAACGCCCGCCGCCGCACGCATACGACAACGGGCGTATCTCTAAGGCCTCCCTCGGGCGCACAACGCACTCGACCGGACCTCCCGGAGGAGAAGAAGGAGAGGAGAGGAACAAAGAGAAACAACAAATAATAAAAGAACAAAAAGAAGTTTACAATTGGTTTGGCGGTAGTCACCTTCGGTGCTCACCGAGAGTAAGTGGATGGAGTGGTCAGGTTCCTAGCGGCAACGAGCCGAACGGTTGGTTGGAGTCCATCAAGCGAACTGTCTGAGCAGTGGGTGTGACGTCAAGCCGGAACAAGTCGAGTGACGGCTCACCTGCGGCTTGCCAACGTGCATGCATCGCCTCCACCTGCCCCCAGAGGTCAACGGGACCTGCCGTTCGCACCCGCCAGCAGCCGTCGGCCTGGGGAATCAGGGCCGAAAACGCCCGCCTTCCCTCGTCAATGAGGTAGTTGACCATTGGACCGTCGCCCTCGCTGATACCAATGACCTGGGCATCGGGAACAGCCAACTGCGCGAGGTAGGCGCAGGTCCAGTTCACCACCTGATCGAGAACCTCGGGCCCGATCGGCGTCGCGCGCTCTTCAGGTGCCGACTCGCTCAGCCAATCGAAGAGATCATCGGACAGCGGCGGCCGGTCGTGCGGACGTGCGGGCATGAACGAATCCGTCGTACCGAGGAACCTGCCTTCCGCACGGCCCTTCCCGGTCACTTCGAGACGTACAAGACCCGCTGAAGCATCGAGCCAACCGGTCATGGTTGTGAGAATTGATCCACCTGGGCGTGTCTGCTCGAGCCAGGCGACAGGGATTCGCCGCACCGAGCAGGTCGCAATCACTCGGTCGTACGGCGCCGACGCCGCACAACCGTCGAGGCCATCGCCAACCACCAAGTCTGGCGCGTATCCGGCGGCCCGCAGGGCATTCGCAGCACGAGCAGCCACGACAGAGTCGTATTCGACTGACGTAACGAGGTCACCGCCGAGCCGCTCGCTCAACAGGGCTGTCGAGTAGCCCGTCCCGGTACCGATCTCCAGCACCTTGGCGGTGTCGTCAACCTGGAGTTCTTCGAGCATTCGCACAACCAAGCCCGGCATCGTCGAGGACGAAGTGGGAACACCCGCGACGGGTAACTGCGTCCGTTCAGGGGTGATCGCCCGGTCGAGCTGAGTAACCCAGGTTTCGTCCTGGTAGATCAGCGCCAGTGATTCCTGCTCTGCCGCTACCACCGGCTCCCAGAGGGTCCCTTCCGGCCCGTCGACGGGCCGGAAGAACGAAGGAAGGAAGGCCTCTCGTGGGACTGCCTCCACTGCGAGTCGCCAAGGCTGCGTCCGTAGATCGCCGGCGTGAACGAGGGTCTCGACGAGCCGGCGCCTCTGCTCGATCGATTGCACGAACGAATCACCGGCACTCATCGGACATCTCCCTGCAAGAGGTCTGCCATCGCGGCAACCATAGGTTCGCCGGTCTCGTCTTCCAGCCAGGCCCACTGCCCGTTGGGGTTGCACTCGAGGAACACCGGTTCGCCTTCCTTCGTCAGAGCGAAGTCGAAACACCCGAAGGCCAGCCCGAAGCGTTTCAGATAGGCCCGCATCGCCGCGATCAGATCAGGAGCAGGCCTGACGACGGTGTAGCTGAGCTGGCCATAGTCGTACCGCCAGTCGATCTGCATCGGATCAGCGGTCTCGATCCGCACGCAGAATGCCTCGTCGCCGATGACCGTGGCTCGCAGGTCGGCCCGCTTGTCGACGCAGCCTTGGAAGAGGTGCATCGTCGAACCGACAGAGTCGTCCAGCTCGTCAGCGATGACCTCACGGACCCAGATCGAAGCCGCCTGGCCGTCATCGGTCTCGTACTCACCGACATACAAGGGCTTGTAGATCGTTGGCTGCCGGGCAACGAACTCCCGCGCATCGGCCGGATCACTGGTGATCAGCGTCGGCGGGACGTCGAATCCCACCTCGACGGCGGCGGCGAGTTGCACCGGCTTGTACTCCGCATCGCCGATCGCGTTGGGATGGTTGACGTACCGGCAACCAGGGAGTGAGGCCAGGACGCCGCCCAAGCCGAACCGCGCCTGCGCCGCAGCGAACCGCGCCGCCTGGGGCTCCAGCTGTGCAAAGGAGAAGGTAGTCGGACGCCGATAGTACAAGGACCGGACTGTGTTGAGGGCAACTACTCGGCTCGGGGTCGTCAACCATCCGAGGAGTCCGCGGGCATCATCCTGGTCGCCGATGTACGCCGACATCGACAACCGATCGGGGAAGTCGCTGGGATCGAACCGAGCGACCGGTACGCCGCGCCTGCCAAGCTCCGCGATGACGAGATCGGCATGCGCGTCATCAATCTCGGTGACGACCACGACCGGCCGATCCGTGTCTGTCATCGGCCGCTCAGTCCAGCTTGGTGTCTTGCTCGTGGTCGGTGTCACCACCGGGCCGCGAACCGTCCTTGCGGTTGCCGGTCTTGGTGCCCCGCTCCGTACCGCGCCGTGACCTCGAATGCTTTCCCGGCGCCATCACGATCGTCCCGTCAGGTGTCGCATAGCAGCCGAGCTGCGTCTTCGGGTCCAGGCCGACAGCCATCTCGTCGACCTGGTCTATCGACAGGAAAGGCTCCAGACGGGACAGACCCCACGGTCGCGGACATGACACGACTCGTCGGTCAACGGCAGGTCCAAGCGGAATGCGATCTGCGTATCGATACATTTCAGCTTCCTTTCCTCATGATGTGCTTGTGTCCATCAGCGAGAGCCGAACTCAGGTCCGATGACAGCTGGGGCGACTGCTCAGGTATCGGCTCGCACCGCAGCCGGCGCCCACGCAGTCCCCGGATGCGCAGCTGGATCACGTTGGCGTACTGCGCCGCAAGCGCTGCCGGCGCAACGTGTTCCTCGATCAGGTGATCACCGAGCCAGAGCTGGACACGCCAATCCTGCTGATCGTCGGCCACTGCCTTCTCACCTGGCCGGCTTTCGGCTGCTGCGGTCAGCCGTTGGCTCCAACGCATAGACGCTGGCCCCCGTTTGATCCCGGACAGCTCGCACGCGAGCCTCCGGAGTCGGCCCAAGATGTTCGAAGCTCGGTACGACCACTCCGGCCGCCTCATGCCGCTTGATTGCCTGAATCAGTGACTCGAACGCGCCGTTCCCGGGCTGCTCCCGGTAGGTCACTCCGAGCACATACCCCTCTCGGTATGCCCAGCCCGCCATCCGTCCGGTCAGCTCGATCTCGGCAGCCGGCATGCCTTCAACTCGCAGGAAGCCGAGCATCAACGGGCGCATGACCATGACCACCCGAAGCCGTCCGTCAACACGTGCTCGTCAACCGTCACAGGATCCTCCACTCACTGAACGTCAGATTCGGAACGCTCAGTGCAACTGTGCACTCCCAGCGAGCTTGTGTCAACCAAGCAACCAAGATCTTTGGTTCACGCAAGAGGTATTGTCAGTTCGGTGAGAGTCAAGTCCCTTGACCTCAAGCACGTGGGAGGAATCGAGACGTGGCGCACGCCTATCAACAGGTGCTGGAGGACCTGACCCGCGCGATCTACGCCGGCACCTATCGCCCGGGCGACTTCCTGCCGACGGTGCGGGACCTCGCCGACGAGTACGGGATTTCGCCGTCGACCGGACGCCAAGCCGTGAACGAACTCCAGCGCATGGGCCTTGCCTACTCCGGCTACGTCAACGGCAAGCGCGGCGTGATTGTCAGATCTCGCGGTCGCACAGACTTCCACGCCACCGATGCGCTGCGGGCGGGGCGGCCCGGATCCGGAACCGACGCATTCACCGAGAACGCCCGCCGGGCGCGCCGAGTCCCTACCAAGCGATTCACAATGGTCATGCGCGTGCCGCCCGCACATGTCGCGCGGCGTTTGGGCCTACCTGCCGACACGATCGTTGTCGAACGAACGACGCTGCAGCTACTCGATGGGGAGCCATGGTCACGCGAACGAAGCTGGTACGCGCCAGATCTGGCAGCAAAGACCGGGCTCGACTCACCACACGACATCGAAGAAGGCACGATCCGGCGCCTGGCTGAACGGGGATTCCAGGAGACCGCGCACCGCGACGAAGTGACCGATGCGGCCGCCAACGAAGACGACTCGACGGATCTTGGCGTCATACTCGGCGCTCCACTGCTCGTGCAAACGCGAACCGCAGCGACTGACACGCGAGTCACGCGTGTGACGCAGACAGTACGGCTGGGCGGTCGAAACCGGCTGATCTGGGAGACAGGAAGCGACCGAGGAATCGACGCGATTCGTCGGCAACTCTCCGAAGGCTCTCAGCTGACAGACGGAGACGACGACGGGCCCAGCGACGGATACGGCGAGGCCTGAGTCATGATGTTTACCTTGGTCAGAGCGATGTCCGACGACGCAGAGCCCGTGGCGGAGTTGCTGACCGAACGTGCCGCATGGCTGGCCCAGCGCGGTATCGCGCAATGGTCGAAGAAGGATCCTGCACGCGATACTGCGGCGACGATCGCCGCCGGTGAGACCTGGCTGCTCCTCGACGGCGCCCGCCGTCCCGTCGGCACGATCACCCTCAGCACGCGCGCCGACCACGATTTCTGGAGCCGATCTGAACGCAGCGTTCCCGCGCTGTATGCGTCGAAGATCGCCACCCGGATCGACTGCGCCGGGCAGGGACTCGGACGACTTCTGCTCCACGCAGGCTTCATGTACGGACGTCGCCGCGGGCTGTCGATCCTGCGATGGGACGTCTGGCGCACCAATCGGCAGCTCCAGAAGTACTACCGCTCACTCGGAGCGAGCCTCCTTCGCGTCGTCGTAGTGCCCGGACGATCCAGCGGCGCATTGTTCGAGTGGAGGGCAATGGACCGGGCCGTCTGGGCGGCAGGCTCGCCGAACCTCATCACGATCCAGGCGCCGGAGGGCGAGCTACGTCAGATCGACGCGATCACCGAGCACAGCGCCGTACGTCTTGGGGCAGATGCTTGGGACCGCCTCCAGTCAGCTCGCCCGACTCATGTCCACCGGACGCTCGACCTGAAGTACGCGGCATCCGGCGAACCACTTGCCATTGGCCCGGTCGACGCCGCGCCATCGATCCTGCACCATGCAGGAGACACGTGGCGGGTCGGCCAGACAGCCATGACAGGATCGGTTCTCGACAGCCTCCGCCCGGGGCTGCTCTATCGAATCACGCACGCGGGCAGCGAACCTGACTGCCGCGTCGTACTGCGAGGCGACCTGATCCGGGCGGCCCAGATCGCCTCGACCTGAGGTTGGCTGCTAGCCGAACGCCACCTGGTTGGGGCGAACTTCGCCGACTCGGATGCCACCGCCGTACAGCGGGTAGGCCGCCTGCTTCTCGATGACCTCCTGGTCGAATCCGAGTCGACGGACCGCAGCTGCGATCACCACTGACGACGCCCTCGAAGCGCCGTCTTCCAGTTTGACCGCGATTCCGCGTCCGTCCGGCAGCCCAACGGCGTACACGCCCTCGGCGCCGATCTTGCAGAGTAGGCCGGGCACGGCACGCATCAGGGCGGCTTCGTCGCGCCTGCTCCCGCTGGCGTATTCGGGGTATTCGCGGAAGGCGTTCGCGATGCGACCCTCGTGGGTGTCGGCGGGCGACGCGGCGAAGAGGCCGAAGGAACGGGCGAGGCCGGCGAGGCTGATCGCCAGCAGTGGCGCTCCGCAGCCGTCGACGGCAACGTGCGCCACCTTTTCGCCCGCGGTGTCCTCGATCGCGGTGCGGATCGCCCGCTGGAGCGGGTGATCCGAGGACCGATAGTCGTCGTGTCCCCAGACGGCGTCCGGGCTCTGCTCGCGCGCCGGGTCGTGGATCGGCCAGCCGTTATGGACACAGGTCGCGATCATTGCGGCGTGCTTGCCCGAGCAGTTCATCGTGATGCGCTCTTGGGCGTGACCAGACCGAACCCATTCATCCCGGGCCTGGTCGTCGTACGGGTACGACGCCGGGGTACGCAACGCCGACTCGTCCAGGCCGACACTCGCGAGGATCTCCCGTACGCCGTCCAAGTGGAACTGCTCGCCGGAGTGGGACGCTCCGGCGAGGGCGAGGAGTTTGCCTTCGAGCGGGAGGCCGTTGCGGAGCATGCCCAGGGCCTGCATGGGTTTGTTGGAGGAGCGGGGGAACATCGGCTCGTCCACGATGCCGGCGGACCACTCGACGGAGCCGTCCGGGTTGGTCACCACGACGGAGCCGCGGTGGTGGCCTTCGACGAAGCCGCTGCGGACGACGTCGGCCAGGATCACAGGTTCGGTCACGGCTGAACTGTACAGGCGCAAAACACCCTGTTGCGAATGATCCAGCACACCTTTCGCCGCCCAGGAGCATCTCCCATTCGAACCGGGGTGTATTACCTCCTGCAGCCAGCCCAGGCGCCTGGCCCATCACCCCCTCCCCCCGGGGAAGCCTCGTACCATCCGCCGAGCCGACCGTGACAACCACGCTCCCGGGCGATCGCCCGGCGCCAGGACGGTGGGGGCCAAGTACCGGACGCGCACCCGCCGAAGGCGGCAGAGGACGGCCGCCGCGAAGCGGCGACCTTTCGCCGACCTCCGGTCACGGTTCGGGTTTTCGGGGGGTGAGGTCTTGTCAACGATTATTCCAATGGTTAGTTTAACCGCCACCCAAATCCTCAGGGTTGAACAGAAACCCTCAGGAGCCAACATGCTGGAGGGTCACGCGATGACGATGGACACACGGCTGGGACGGCGTGGATTTCTCGGACTGGGACTGGCGGCCGGCGTCGTCACGCTGACGGCCTGCGGAGCGGACAACAAGACCGCGACCGCCTCGGGCGACGCGGAGGCCGCCGACCTGGTGATGACGGTGTGGGGCGGCGAGAACGACAAGACGACGTACCAGAAGCGGATCGACCTGGTCACCCAGAAGTACCCGAAGCTGAAGATCACCCTGCAGCTGATCCCGAACGACGGGTACGCGCAGAAGGTGCAGACGATGATTGCCGGCGGCAAGGGTCCGGACATCATGCAGGTCGCCGAGAGCGTCAACGTGTACTCGAGCAAGAACCAGATCCAGCCGCTCGACGACCTGGCGGGCAAGGCCGGTCTCGACCTGGAGAAGCGGTTCGGCTCGATCGGCAACTTGTACTCGTACCAGGACAAGGTCTACGCGATCCCGGACCGCTCCGGCGCGATGATCGTCTTCTACAACAAGGCCCTGTTCGCGGCCAAGGGCATCAAGGCGCCGAGCGCCGACTGGACCTGGGACGACGCGCTGTCGGCGTTCAAGGAGTTGACCGTCCCGGGCAAGCAGTGGGGGTACGCCGGTTCCGGCTGGTGGGCGCAGTGGTGGAGCTTCGTGTACCAGAACGGCGGGAAGATCATCGATGACAGCGGCAAGCCCGCGGTCGCCTCCGACGAGGTGGTCGAGGCGCTGCAGTGGGCCGGCGACCTGGTCTTCAAGCACGGCGTGGTCCCGACCCAGAAGGACTACGCGAACATGGGCGCCGACGTCGGCGGCGACCAGGCGTTCGCGAACGGCAAGGTCGCGGTGAACACCACCGGCTTCTGGGGCATCGGCGGCCTGACCAAGTCGAAGATCGAGTGGGACATCGCGCCGCTGTGGAAGGGCAAGCAGCAGGCGGTGACCGCGTTCGGCAGTGGCCTGGCCATCTCCCGGACGGCGAAGAACCCGGCCGCTGCCTTCAAGGCGATCGACTTCCTCACCTCACCGGACGCGCAGCAGCAGATCATCGCGACCGGGCAGGACGTGCCGGCCAACCTCGACGTACAGAAGAGCGATGCGTTCCTGAAGCCGTCCTGGATGACCAAGCCGGTCGACATGAACGTGTTCGGCGAGTCCAGCGGCTTCGTCTACCGGGCGCCGTTCATCCCGCAGTGGAACGAGATGCAGAAGGCGTTCGACGACGGGCTGGCCGACTTCTGGCTCGGCAAGCAGGACGCCCGGACCGCGCTGACCGCGATCCAGAAGCAGCTCGAGTCCATCGTCAAGCCCGCCTGATGTCGAGGCTGCGCCGTCGCGAGGCGCTCTGGTTCTACCTGTTCGCGTCGCCGTGGATCATCGGCTTCGTGGTCTTCCTGCTCGGGCCGATGATCTCGTCGGTGTACATCTCGATGACCGACTGGGACTCGTTCACACCGCCGAAGTGGGTCGGGCTGCAGAACTACACCCGGCTGCTCACCGACGACCCGGTGTTCTGGAAGGCGTTGTGGAACACGTTCTACTACGCGGCGATCTCGGTCCCGCTCGGACTGGTGATCGGGCTGTGGCTGGCGAACCTGCTGCACAAGCAGGTTCGCGCCCGCAAGCTGTTCCGGACGCTGATCTACCTGCCGACGCTGGTCCCGCTGGTCGCCACCGCGATGATCTTCAAGATGGTGCTCGCACCGTCCGGCCCCTTGAACGACGTACTCGGCCTGTTCGGCATCCCGGGACCGTCGTGGCTGCTGGAGGCGGTGTGGGTGAAGCCCGCGCTGATCCTGCTGTCGGTGTGGGGCGCCGGCGGTGCGACCGTACTGTTGCTCGCGGCAATGAAAGGCATCCCGCGGGAGCTCTACGAGGCGGCCGAGGTGGACGGTGCGTCGCCGATCCGGCAGTTCTGGAGCATCACCGTCCCGCAGCTGACGCCGATCATCTTCTTCAACCTGATCATGGGGCTGATCGGCGCGTTCCAGGTGTTCTCGCAGGTGTACATCCTGACCAAGGGCGGCCCGAACAACGCCAGCCAGACGATGGTGCCGCTGCTGTTCGACCAGGCGTTCAACTTCTACCACCTGGGGTACGCCTCGGCGATCTCGTGGTTGTTGTTCGCGGTGATCCTGGTGTTCACCCTGCTGGCCTTCCGTACCGCCCGTCGCTGGGTGTTCTACGAGACCGAGGTGAGGTGATGCGGGCTTTCCGCGCGACGCCGTTCAGCTACGGGACGCTCGTCCTGGTGTCCGCCGTCCTCTGTGTACCGCTGGTGTTCGTGGTGTCGATCGCGTTGTCCAGCGACCAGACGGTGAACGCGAACACCTTCACGATCCTGCCGCGCGAGTTCCACTGGGAGAACTTCACCCGGGTGTTCGGCACCGAGCTGCCGATGCAGCGCTTCCTGCTGAACTCCGTGATCATCTCGGCCGGCGCCGTCCTCGGTCAGGTGCTGTCCAGCGGGCTGGTCGGCTACGCGTTCGCGCGGTTGCGGGCGCCGGGCAAGAACGCGCTGTTCATCGTGGTGATCGCGACCATGATGATCCCGTCCCAGATCACGATGATCCCGCAGTTCATCCTGTTCAAGGACCTCGGCTGGGTGAACACGTACCTGCCGCTGATCGTGCCGAACTTCTTCTCGAACGCGTTCAACGTGTTCCTGGTCCGGCAGTTCGTGTCCCGGCTGCCGAGCGAGATCGACGAGGCCGCGATGGTCGACGGCCTGGGCTTCTTCGGCATCTACCGGCGGATCATGCTGCCGATGCTCGCCCCGGTCCTGATCGCGATCGGGATCTTCACGCTGACCGCGACCTGGGGCGACTTCATGGGCCCGCTGATCTACCTGAACGACGAGTCGAAGATGCCGCTCGCACTGGGCGTGCAGTACATCACCAGTACGTCGCAGGCGCTGCAGTCGCCGCCCTGGAACCTGGTGATGGTCGGGTCCATCCTGCTCACGCTGCCGATGATCCTGGTGTACTACCTGGGGCAGCGGTACCTGTACGAGATGGACATCAGCGGCGGAAGCGCAGGGGTCAAGTGACAGTCTCATTGGATGCCCGCGGCATCACCATCGACGGTACGCCGCGGGTCGTGCTGTGCGCATCGTTGTTCTACTTCCGGCTGCCGCGGGAGCAATGGCAGGAACGGCTCGAGCAGGTACGGCGATCCGGGTACACCTGCGTCGACGTGTACCTGCCGTGGAACTTCCACGAGCTGTCCCCCGGCCGCTGGTCGTTCGACGGCCGCCGGGACGTCGCGGCCTTCCTCGACCTCGCGGCCGAGAGCGGGCTGTACGCCATCGCCCGGCCCGGTCCGTACATCTGCTCGGAGTGGGACGGCGGCGCGCTGCCCGCGTGGCTCGGGCTCGACCCGGCGCTGCGCGTGCGCCAGAACGAGCCGCGGTACCTCGCGCAGGTGATGGCCTGGTTCGACCAGGTGCTGCCGATCCTGGCGGCCCGTCAGTACGGCGCGGGCGGCTCGGTGATCATGGTGCAGCTCGAGAACGAGCTGGACTTCTTCGACTGTGCGGATCGGCCGGGGTACATCTCCGCGTTGCGGGACAAGACCGTTGCTCACGGCATCGACGTACCGCTGATCGCATGTTCCGGACAGGGCGATCTGTACGGCGCGACCGGCGACGTCGAGGGCGTCATACCGGCGTGCAACTTCTATCCGGACGACGATTCGCCGTTCGTGGAGGAGGAGGTACGGCGGTACGCGCGCCTGCTCGCCGCTCGTGATCTCCCTCTTCTCGTCACCGAGACGAACCGGCGACACCGGACGCTACGTCGGTTGCTGGCCAGTGGTGCTTCGCTGATCGCGCCGTACCTGCAGTCGTCGGGGTGGAACTTCGGGTACACGCCGTCGACGGGGAACTGGGGGCGGCCGGGGAACTTCATGAGCCACGGGTACGACTTCGGGGGTTACGTGTCGTCGACCGGCGTGGAGCGGCCGGAGTACGGCGAGGCGCAGGTGCTGGCACGGGTACTGCAGGCTCTCGGGCCGCGGTTGGGTTCGGCGACGGTTGGGGAGCCTCTCGAGGTGGTCGCCGACTTCCCGACGAGTTCGTCGCATTCGGTGCTGGAGCTGGACGGGGGCGGGCGGCTGGTCGCCGTACCCAACCTCGGTGCTGCGGACGGGTGCGCGACGGTCGCCGGGACGAGAGTCGCGGTGGGCGCGGATTCGTGTCCGTTGATGCTGCTCGACCTGCCGCTGGGCGAGACGACGCTGCGACTCGCGTCGGCGGATCTTGTGGACGCTCGGGACGGCCTGCTGTTCTGCTCGTCCGTGCCGGTGACCGTGATCGTTGGCGACACCAAGGAAGAAGTTCCGGTCGGCGCCACGCGGATCGTCGAAGGCACGACGGTGACCGTCGAACCGCCGCCCGAGATCGCTGAGCCATCGGTCCCCAGGCAACAGGGGGCGACTGTGCGGCGACGTGCCTCGGCCCCGCCTGCGATCCCAGCGGGGACGTATGAGGTGCCGCCGTCGCTGGAGGCGCTCGGGGTACACCGTGGGCGCGGGACGTACACGGCGACCACCGAGCTGACCGGCGAACTGCTGCTGGTCGGGGCCGCCGACATCGTCGATCTGTCGATCGGCGGCCGGGTGCACACGTTCGCGGGCTTCGGGGCGACCGAACGGATCGACGTCCGCGGACTCGCGGGCGAGCTCCGCGCGACCGTCGAGATCTGGGGCCACGCGAACTTCGACGACGTACGACTGCCGTCGATGCGGCTCGGAGCCCTGCGCGGCCTCGGCACGCTCTGGAACGTCGTCGAAACACGGGACATCTCCGCACTCTGGACCGTCGACGGCCACTGGGCGGGCGACCCGGCGCCGCTGCGAAATCTGGCCGGCTGGAGCAGCACCCGCATCGGTACGCCGATCAGCTACACGCGACGGATCGACACTGACGGACCGGCCGCGCTGCACCTGGACGGCGTCCGCGCCCCGGTCGGCGTGACCGTGGACGACGGCGTACCGCTGACCGTCCACCGCGAGGACCCGTGGGTGCTGCTGCCCGCGGGTACCAAGCAGATCTCGGTGACGCTCTCCCACGATCCGAGCGGCGGCGGACTTCACGCGGAGCTGCTCACGCTCAGTCCGATCGGTGACTGGACGTGCACGGCGCAGGACGACGAACTGCTCACCGAGTTCGCCGGGCAGCGCGAGGAAGGTGCCGAGGTCGACCTGCCGCTGACGCTCCGCCCAGGCGAGGAGGCGTGGCTCGACCTGGCGCTTCCAACGTTGGAGAATGGGGCGCTGATCCGGCCCGCGGGCACTCAGGTCCGGATCACCGGGTGGGCGTCCGGAGAATGCCTCGGCCGTGTCTGGCTCGGTGACCGGCCGGCGTTCTCCGGCGGCGATCCCGACGTACTGTGGATCCCGCCGGGATGGACCGGGCTGACGCTGCTGGTCCAGGGCACCGCCGGGCCCGCCGTACCGGAGCTTCGGAGAGTCGTGATCGAGAGCCACTAGAGGAGGACAGTTGCCGCGGCAGACGTCTCGGGACCTGCGCAACGAGAGCCGGTTCGAGGTGCTGCACGCGCTGTTCGCCCTGGGGCCGTCGACCCGGCAGGAGATCGCCCGGCACACCGGGCTGAGCACGGCGACGGTCGCCACGCTGGTCACCCAGTTCCTGTCCGAGGGCGTGCTGCGGATCGCGACGGTCGAGCAGAACACGGTGGGCCGCCCGTACGAGCGGCTCACCATCGACCCCGACCGCGGGCGGATCCTCGGCATCGACGTCGCCGAGACGTACGTCGACGCGACCGTGTACGACGTACTGCTGCAGCCGCTCGGGCAGAGCCAGGTCCCGCTCGACGAGCACCAGAACGGGCAGGCGTACGTCGTCGACGGCATCGTCCGCGCGATCGACGCGGCGGTTGCGAACGGCGGCATCCGGCGGGACCAGATCATCGGCGCCGGGGTGAGCATGCCCGGGCAGGTCCGCCCGGACGCCGGCGTCTCGGTGTTCGCGCCGAACTGGGACTGGCACGACGTCACCATCGAGGCGCTGCTCGCGGAACGACTCGGGCTGCCGGTGTACGTCGACAACCCGCTGAAGGCGGTCGCGCTGTCGGAGCTGTGGTTCGGCGTCGGGCGGACCGCGAAGAGCATGGCCGTGGTCAACCTGGGGACCGGGGTCGGCGCGGGGATCGTGATCGACCGGGCGCTACTGCGCGGCGAGGCGAACAACGCCGGTGAGTGGGGGCACACCCTGCTCCAGCTGGACGGGCGAGCCTGCCGGTGCGGCCGGCGAGGGTGCGTCGAGGCTTACCTGGGGGTGTGTGGGTTGCAGGCCACGCTGGCCGAGATCGCGCCGGATCACGCGGCGCTGCGGGAGGCGCAGCAGCGCGGATTCGTGGACGCGGTCGCGGACGGGCTGGCGCGGAACGACGAGGCGCTGGTGGAGCTCGCCCGGCGTACGTCGCACTACCTCGCTGCGTCGCTGGGTGACCTGGTGAACCTGCTGAACATCTCGCACATCACGCTCACCGGCTGGACCACCTCCGCCCTGAGCGCCTGGCTGATCCCCGCGGTCCGCCTGGAACTCCCGGACCACGTCCTACCGGGTTCCCTCCCCGATCTGACCGTCGAGGCCTCCCAAGTCCCCGGCAACCCCGTCGCCCTGGGCATGGCCGCCTTCACGTTGGAACAGTTCCTTCGCACCCTTGGCCTGGCCAGCAAGGCAAGCCTGCCCACCACCGGCCGCCGCCTGCGCGCGTAGGTCTTACAAACGCGAGCGGACGTGAAGACCGACCTCGGGGTCCACCAGGAGTTCTTGGGTGGCGGTGACAGTGGGCTGGTCCTCGGCGACGATCTGCAGCTCGGCCTCGGGGTCCACGTTGCGCTTGACCAGGGCGAGAGCGATCGGGCCCAGCTCGTGGTGACGGGCCGCCGAGCCGATCGAGCCGACCCGCTTCTCGCCGGCGCGGACGGCGTACCCGTGGGCCGGTAGGTGATCGACCGACCCGTCCAGGTGCAGCAGCGCCAGCCGCCGCGGCGGCCGCCCGAGGTTGTGGACCCGCGCGACAGTCTCCTGCCCGCGGTAACACCCCTTGTTCAGATGGACGCCGACCCCGAGCCACCCGAGCTCGTTCGGAATCGCCCGCTCGTCCGTGTCCAACCCGAACCGCGGCTGCCCGGCGGCGATCCGCAACGCCTCGTACGCCCAAACCCCCGCCGCCGGCCCCTCGAGCCCAGCCAGCTCCGCCCGCGGCAAGAACACCTCATGCCCACCGAGCGAATCCTCGCCACTCCGACTGAGGTGCTTCTCGTCCGCAGTCCCGGGCCGCCAGATGATCGCGTACTCATCGCTCACATCCGCAATCTCGACGCGCGACATGAACACCATCTTCTGCAGCCACTCCACCAACGCCTCGGCGGCACCCGGCTCGGTGTGCAGCCAGAACGTCTCCCCGTCGTCCACGCCGTACATCACATGCTCGACATGGCCCGTCGGCGACAGCAGCAACGCCGTCGTGGACGTCCCCGGCTTGAGCCCCTCGAAGTACTGCGTGGTCAGCGCGTGCAGCCAGGTCAACCGATCCGGCCCGGTGATCGTGACGACGTCACGGTGCGAGAGGTCCACGAACGCCGTACCCGCGACCAGCGCCCGTTGCTCGCGCAGATCCGAGCCGTAGTGCGCGGCGACACCGGCATCGAGTCCGTCCGCCTCGACGGCGCCGGGGCGGTCCAGCAGGGGGCTGCGGTTGCGTGACATGTCACCAGAGTACGTCCTTCGGCGTACACCGAAGGACTCCCGCCGTGGGATGTGGACAGACCCCCTCTACGTCCAGTGTGGAGACAACACACCATCGAGGGGAGCAAGGGCGATGAGCGACAGGCGATTCCGGTTCGGCGTGGTCGGCAGCCCGCGGACCGGTGCAGAGTGGACGACGACCGTACGCCGGGCCGCCGAGCTCGGGTACACGACCGTACTGATGCCGGACGGCCTGCAACTGCCGTCGCCGTTCCCGTCGCTGGCGATGGCCGCCGCGGTCGCGGACATCCGGGTCGGTACGTTCGTCGTCGCGGCCCCGTTGCGTACGCCGCGGGCGGCCGCGTGGGAGGCGCACACGCTGACCGTACTCACGGACGGCAGGTTCGAGTTCGGCATCGGTACCGGGCGCCCCGACGCGGAGCAGCAGACCGCGGACATCGGCCTGCCGTGGGGTTCGGCGAAGGAACGCCGCGACCAGGTACGCCGGACCCTCGACACGCTGCGGGAACTCGACGGTGACCGCCGTACGCCGATCATGCTGGCCGCGGGTGGACCGCGGGCGCTCGCACTGGCCGCCGCCCGCGCCGACATCGTCTCGCTGGCGAAGGACGCGATGACACCGCGCGCCGAGGTCGCCCAGCTGGTCAAGGACCTGCGCGAACTGGCCGGAGCGCGGGCGGACGACATCGAACTGGCGATGAACCTGTTCGCGGCCGGCACCCGCGAGCTGCCGCCGTGGACGAAACGCGCGGCCGGGGTGGACCCCGAGGTGCTCGAGGCCGGCGATTCGTTGATGCTGCTCCGCGGTACGCCGCAGGAGATGGCGGACGAACTGCAGCGCCGGCGGGACGAGTTCGGGGCGTCGTACATCACGGTCAACTCGACGTACCTCGAGGACCTCGCACCGGTCGTCGAGCTGCTGCACGGGACATAGCGGACGCCCAGGCCATCACAATGTGCGCCCGCGCGGAGTTCCCCGCCTGGAGCGGCGCCGGGGCGGCGATTGTGATGGCCTGGCGGTCCGCACGCAGCACTGCCCGCCGGGCTGTGGCTCCGGCGGGCAGTGCTTGAGGGGTGGGACAGATGGTCTACGCGTGGGCTTCCGCAACAGCAGGCGGGGCCGCCTCGCCGTGGGTGTCACCGGCGGCGAACGCGACCTCGTCGAACGGGTCGTTGCCGGCGAACACCCGCTTGGCCTGCTCCTTGTCGAACTCGCCGACCCAGTGGCCGACCAGCACGGTCGCGACCGCGTTCCCGGCGAAGTTCGTCAGCGCCCGCGCCTCGGACATGAACCGGTCGATGCCGACGATCAGACCGACCCCGTCGACCAGCTCCGGCCGGTGCGACTGCAACCCGCCGGCCAGCGTCGCCAGTCCCGCACCGGTCACACCGGCGGCGCCCTTCGAGGCCACGATCATGAACAGCAGCAGCGAGATCTGCTGCCCGATCGAGAACGGTGTGTTCATCGCCTCGGCAATGAACAGCGACGCCATCGTCAGGTAGATCGCGGTCCCGTCGAGGTTGAACGAGTACCCGGTCGGCACGGTGATGCCGACGACCGAGCGGTCCACGCCGAGATGCTCCATCTTGCCGATCAGCCGCGGCAGCGCGGTCTCCGACGACGAACTCGACACGATCAGCAGGAACTCCCGGCCGAGGTACCGCAGCAACTGGAAGATCGAGACACCGGTGACCGCTCGAAGAATCGCGCCCAGGACGACGATCACGAACAGCGCGCAGGTGATGTAGAACGCCACCATGATCTTCAGCAGGCTGACCAGTGCGGTCGAACCGGCCGCTCCGACGACGCCCGCCATGGCGCCGAATGCCCCGATCGGTGCGGTCCACATGATCATCGACAGGATCTTGAAGACCAGTCGCTGGATGTGACCGATACCGATCAGGATCGGCTGGCCCTTCGAGCCCATCGCCTGCAGCGCGAAGCCGACGAGCAGGGCGACCAGCACGGTCTGCAGGACCTGGCCCTCGGTCAGCGACGACAACAGCGACTTCGGAATGATCCCGAGGATGAAGTCGGTCGTCGTGGTGTGCGCGCCGGCAGCCTGCTTCTGGCCGGACTCGCGCAGCTTGTCGGTCAGGTTCAGCCCGGATCCGGGCTGGACGATGTTGCCGACCACCAGGCCGATGGCGAGTGCGACCGTCGACATCACCAGGAAGTAGACGAGCGCCAGGCCACCGACCTTGCCAACGCTGGCGGCCTTTCGCACCGAACCGATGCCGAGCACCAGCGTGCAGAAGATGATCGGGCTGATCAGCATCTTGATCAGGGCGACGAAGCCGGTCCCGAGGGACTTCAGTTCGACGCCGAAGTCGGGGAACAGCAGGCCGACACCGATGCCGAGCAGGACGGCGACGATGACGGCGATGTAGAGAAAATGGGTCCGGTCGTTGCGGACCGGCGTCGGGCGGGGTTCGGTCGGGCTCGACATGGTGGGACTCCTGTATCGGCCGGCGGGAGGGGTGTTGTCGGGTAACTGTGACGTGACGCACAGGAGAAGCGCGCATTTCGTTCATATCGTTCGCGGTGCACACTGTTCGCCATGAAGCACAGGCCGTGGGAGTTGCGTCGCCAGGTCTTCTGGCTGCAGACCGTCACGGTCACAGTACTCATTGCGATGTCCTGGATCGTGATGGTGAGCCGTTCCCGCGCCCAGGCCCTGCGGGACGCGGCGGTGAGCGGTCTCCCCGCGCCGGGCTGGTGGGAGCTGCTCCGGGTCGACCTGCGGTCGATGCTCGGGATCGCCAGCCTGATGCTCGGGATCGCGATCGCCGGCAACGCGCTCGTCACCTGGCGGGTACGCCGGGCCACCCGGGGCGTGGGGACGCAGTCGCTCGCGCGGATGCTCGACTTCTACGAGGGCGTGCTGCACGCCGCCCGCGAGGGGCTGATCCTGCTCGACACCGACGGCCGGGTCCAGCTCGCGAACGACGAGGCGCTGACGTTGCTCGGGCTCCGCACCGTCGTACCCGGCACGCCGTTGGAGGACCTGCACCTCGGCGCCGCACTGGCGGAACTCCTCGCGACCGGGCGGACGGCGTACGACGAGCTGCACCTCGGCGCGCGGGGCGTCGTGGTCGTGAACCAGCAGCCGTCCGGACGCGGACGGATCGTCACACTGCGGGACCACACCCAGTTGCAGCGGCTGCTCGGCGAACTGGACGCCGTACGGAGTTTGGCGGAATCGCTGCAGGCACAGAATCATGAGGCGTCGAACCGGCTGCACACCGTGGTCAGCCTGATCGAGATCGGCAAGCCGGAACGGGCCCGGGAGTTCGCGGTGTCGGAGTTGCAGTTCGCGCAGGCGATGACGGACCGCGTGGTCGGTACGGTCGGGGACCCGGTGCTCGCATCGTTGCTGTTGGCAAAGTTGTCGCAGGCGCAGGAGCGCGGCGTCGTACTCACCCTCGACCTCGGCCACGAGGCGCTGAACACCCGGCTGCCCGCGCAGGACGTGGTGACCGTGGTCGGAAACCTGCTGGACAACGCGATCGAGGCCGCGCGCGGCGGTCCGGCGCCGCGGAAGGTCGAGTTCCGGGCGGCGACGACCGCGGACGCGGTGGACCTGATCGTGACGAACACCGGCGCCGAGCTGGGGTCGGTGGAGCTGGCGCACATGTTCGAGCGCGGCTGGACGACGAAGGCCGAGCCGGGACACGGGCTCGGGCTCGTCCTGGTGCGCAGTACGGTCGAGCGGTGGCAGGGTTCGCTCATGGTCGATCCTGATTCCGAGCTGGACGAAGTACCCGCGTTGACCGTGCGGGTACGGCTGCCGCGGGCGGTGAGCGCGAGTGCCTGACCTACGCGTACTGGTCGTCGAGGACGACCCGGTCGCGGCGGAAGCCCATCGCACGTACGTCGACCGCCTGCCCGGCTTCACGTGCGTCGGCGTCGCCGGTACGGCGGGGCGCGCGCTGCAGGTGCTTGCCCGCGGGGGCCTCGACCTGGTGCTGCTGGACATGAACCTTCCGGACGGGCACGGGCTGGACATCGTCCGGCGAATGCGCGCCCTCGGCAACCAGACCGATGTGGTCGCGGTGACGTCCGCGCGGGAGGTCGCGGCGGTCCAGGCGGCAGCCCGGATCGGGGTTGTGCAGTACGTGCTGAAGCCGTTCGCGTTCGAGACCCTGCGGGACCGGTTGACGGCGTACGCACGCCAACGGCGGGCCGCCGCACTCGGTCAGGTCGTCGCGGACCAGGACGAGGTGGACCGGTTGTTGCACCCGGCAACCGTCTCGTCGGTGCCGAAAGGCCTGGCCGGCGGGGTGCTGGACCGCGTCGTACAACTGCTGGCCGACCGGGAAGGGTGGACCGCGGAGGAGGTGGCGACGTCGCTCGGTACGTCGCGGATCACCGCGCGGCGCTACCTCGAACACCTCGCCGACCAGGGCCAAGCCCTCCGAACCCAACGCTACGACGGCCGAAGCGGCCGCCCGAAGGTCGAGTACTCCTGGGTAGCAGAAAGCTAACCGACAAGACCAACTGCCGCGCGCGGCTGGGGTGCCTGTGCAGGACCAACCGCAGCACGCGGCTGGGGTGCCGGCGGAGGGCCAGGTGCCGCGCGAAGGTCAGGGGTGCGTGCGCCGCGTCGGCTGCCGCGCGGGTCAGGTGCCGGGCGGCTCAAGTTCCGCGCGCGGGGTCGCGAGAGAGAGGTGGTTATTGGTGTTGGTGCTGGCCCGCTGTCGTGCGTGGGTCAGCTGCGGACGAGGGTGGCCCAGAGGTGGGGCTGGAGCGCCTGACCTTCGGCCGCCATGTCGTACGCCCAGAGCAGCTCGCCGTTCACCAGACCGTACAGCCGGTGCCCGGCGGTGACCTCCTTGGCGGAGGTGGTGCGCGCCACCACGTCCGTCTGCAGCTCGATCTTGGCGCCGTCGATGTCGCCGTACCAGATCTCCGCGATCCCCGTCGGATGCGCCAGGATCACCTCGAGCTTGTTGTCCGGCTGCGGCCGCCAGAACCCGGTCTCCACCGCGAGCGGACGCTCCTTGGTCCCGTCCTCGCCGACCACGAACGTCTGGCTGACGTAATGCAGATACGGCTTCCCGTTGTGCGTGAAGTCGATCTGCTGCCCGAACTCGAACTTCTCGATCGTCGGATAGTCCCCGTGCCCGCGCCCTTCCCACCGCCCGACCAACCACGCCAGCGGCATCAGATCGGGATGCAGATCCTGCGGAATCTCAAACGCCATGGGACCCACTCAGCCCGCGTTACGGCCGCGATACAGCCGATAGACGACAAACGCCGAGAACCAGCCCATGAACACACAGACCAGAATCAGCAACGTGGTGAACACAACATGCAACACCCCCGCAGTCTAAAGCACCCCCCCACCCCACCCCCATTCCCCCACCACGTGACATCCCGCACGCCCCCACCTCAAGCACCAAGCCCCACGGCACAACCTCAAGCGTCATGTCCCACGCCACACCTCCCGCGCCCCACACCCCCACGCCCTGTCCCCGATACCCGTCCCCGACGCACGTCCCGCACGCACGTCCCGCATGCCCCGTCCCGCATGCCCCGTCCCGCATGCACGTCCGCATGCACCGTCCCGCATGTGCGCCCCCGGATGTACGGCCCTAGGTGCGAGATTCCCACCGCCCGACGCTCCCGGAGTACGGGCTCCCCTGATGCGGGTTCTGTCGCAGGCCCCGCGGTGCGGCACCCGTGGTGCGGTTTGTGGCATAGACCCCCGCGCGGCATCCCGGACGCGTACTCCCGCAGACACGGCCTCCCACCGCGCAGCACCCCGTCGTACGACAGCCCGGCATATGGCCCCCCGTGGTGCGCGTTCCGTCGCAGGCCCCCGCGATGCGCCACCCGTGGTCCGGTCCGTGGCGCAGACCCCCGCGGCATCCCGGACACACAATCCCGCAGACACGGCCCCGCACCGCGCAGCACCTCGTCGTACGGCCCCCCGTGGTGCGCATTCCGTCGCAGGCCTCGCGGTACGCCGCCCGCGGTGCAGTTCGTGGCGCAGGCCCCCGCGCGACATCCCGGACGCACACTCCCGCAGACACGACCTCCCACCGCGCAGCACCCCGGCCTACGGCCTCCCGTGCCGCGGTGTCCGTGGCTCGGGTTTCCGTGGTGGGCGGCGTCGGTGGGTGCATGTTTTGTACCGGCATGGCCAAGGTGCACCCGCAGTGCGGCGTCCCACGCTCGGGCCTCGAGGCGTGGCCTCCCCGGTGGTGGGGGTAGCCCCCGTCGTGCGGCATCCGGGTGCTGGCTCCCGCAGGTGCGGGCTCCCACCGCAGCACCCGTCGTACGGGTCTCGTCACCCGGCCCGTGGTGCGGCATCTCAGGTGCGGGCTCCCGCCGACGCGGGGCTCTCACAGCTGCACCCCCGTCGTACGGGTTCCGTGGCCGGCCATGGTACGGCGTCCGGGTGCGGGCTCCCGCCGACGCGGGCTCCCACCGCGACCCCCGGGTCGTACAGGACCCCGACGCACGGCCCCGTGGTACGGCGTCCGGGTGCAGGCTCCCGCAGATGCAGGCTTCCACCGCGACGCCCCCGTCGTACGGGACCCCGTGCGGGAACCGGGGTGTGGGACAGCCCCGTTCGCGCAGGGTCCTGTGGTACCGGGTCCCGCGGTGCCGGGTCCGTGCGCAGGCTCCCGCAGATGCGAGCTCCCACCGCGAAACCCCGTGGTACAGGATCCCGTGGCCGGCCCTGTCGTGCGGTGTCGCGGTTGCAAACTTCCGTAGACGGGGCTGCTACGGCGGCGCTCCCGCCGTATGGGTCCTGTGGTGCAAGGTCATGTCGTGCAGGCTCCGTGGCACCGCATCCCGGGTACGGGGTCCCCTGGTGCGGGTCCCGTGGTGCGGGTCCCGTGGTGCGGGTCTCGTGGTGCGAGGGCCGTGGCGTGAGTCCGGTGGTTTAGATCCTGTGGCGCCTGGGTCTTCTGGTGCGGGTCCTGTGGTGTGGAGAGGTGGTGCCGGGGTTCGGCTACGGTGGCGGGATGTCTCGTTCGTTGGTGGTCAAGTTGACTGCGGGGGCGGAGGAAGCGGAGCGGGCCAATCAGGCGTTTACCGTGGCCGCCTCCGCCGTGGCCGCTGGGGCGACGGTTTCGCTTTGGCTCACCGGCGAAGCAGTGTGGTTCGCCGTGCCTGGCCGTGCCGATTCCTTCGAACTCCCTCACGCGGCCCCGCTCGCCGATCTCCTCAGCGTGGTCCTCGAAGGCGGTCAGCTCACCGTCTGTACCCAGTGCGCCAAACGGCGCAACCTCACCGAAGCAGACGTCCTCCCCGGCACCCGTATCTCCGGCGCCCCCACCTTCACCGAAGAGATCCTCACCGAAAACACCCAAGCAATCGTCTATTGACGAGGTAGTGCGCTGGGGGCACAACAGTTCGTCGAGTCGCGGGATTCGGCGGGCGACACGCCGTGGCCGGCGACCTCGATCCACGACTCGCGGCCGCGCATTCCAGCCAAATGCCACGACTCGGCGATCGGACTCGCGTGTGGTTCGCTGGGTTCGCGGGACGCCTCGATCTGCTGTCCAGCCGGCACCGGTCGGTGAGCCTCTCGGCGGCGGCAGGTACTCGCGCATGGCATACGAGCGCCCACATGTGTCAGAGCCGGTCGACCGCTGAGATTGTCCGTTCGCCCTGGCGTGCAGCAGGCGAGCGGACGATTGAGAGATGGAGCATGCGAATGGGCCCGAGGTGGGCAGTCGCGTCGAGCCCCTAGGGGCGGACTTCCACGCGCTCGGGTTGAGTTACTGAAGCACAGGCCACCGTCTCGCCGGTCCGGCGCGTCTGTTCCCGATCAGGCCGGCCGGGCTGGCATCGCGCGACAGCCAGTCGCAGCATCCTCAGCGAACGGTGTTGCTGCTGACGCCCTCAGCCCGCACAGGCCAGCACCGCAGACAGGTGGTTGGCGTCTGCGGTGCTGGACGTGCTGGGCGGGTGCTGGGGGTGGTGGGTGGGCAGGTGTTGGGGGTCGCGGTGGGGGTTAGCGGCTGCGGCCGCCGTCGTCGCCTCGGCCTCGGTCGCCTCGGTCGGTGGTGCGGTCGCGGGCTTGCTGGCCGGCGGTGCCGGGGCGGTCGTTGGAGGTTACGCCGGCGTCGGCGCTGGTTGCTCCGGATGCGTGGGCGTGGCCCTTTGAGGTTTTGTCGGCCAGGTGGGCGACCTCTTGGGGGGAGATGTTCCGGCCGGGTGAGTGTTCCTCGCGGGTGCCGTCTAGGAGGGCGTCCTCGGCGTGGCCGTCGGGCTGGCGGCGTTGGGGGCCTTGCTGGTTGCCTTGGCCCTGGCCCTGAGAGGCACCTCCTTGGCCGGGTGCCTCTGCTTCGGCCTCGACGGCGCTTTGCGTGGCGGACGCGGCCTGCTGCATGTTCGGGCCGCTCCGGCCGGGCTGCTGGGGCTGTTGGCCGTCGGCGCCCTGCTGGGGTTGCTGGCCCTCTGGGCCTTGCTGCTGTTGGCCTTCGGTGCCCTGCTCGGGTGCTTGGGACTGCTGCGTGGGCTGCGCTGTCTGTACGTCGGCCTGCTGGGCGTCTACCTGAGGAGCCTGGTCGGATGTGGGCTGCGGGTCCTGGCCGAAGTCTGCCTCGTCTTGGGCCAGGTTGGTGTCGCGAGCGGTGCCGGTCGCCTGCGGGTCGGTGCCTTGCTGGGCTACGTCGGGGTTGTCCTGGCCGAGGTCGTTGTCGACCGCGGTGTCGGTGACGTAGGGGTTTGTGCCGTCCTGGCTGACGTCCGGGGCGTCCTGGTCGGCCGAGGTGTCGGTGGCCTGCGGGTCGGTGCCGTCGCGGTCCAGGCTGTTGTCCGCCGCGGTATCGGTGACGTACGGGTTCGCGCCGTCCTGGGTGAGGTCCTGGTCGGCGGAGGTGTCTGTGACGTACGGGTCGGTGGTGGATTCCGGGCCGTTGGTGTCCAGGTCGGTGTTGAGGTCCGCGTTCTGGTCCTGGGCGTCCGCGGCGGGGGTGTCCAGTTGCGGGTTGTCCGTCACGTACGGGTTCGACTGGTTGTTGGGGTCGAGGGACGGGTCGTTCGCGTCGAGGGCGGGGGCGTTGGCCCGGTCGGTCGTGTCCAGGGCCGGGTCGTTGCCGTCCACCCCGGGCTCGTTGCCGTCGACACCCGGTGGGTTGCCGTCGACGGCGGGTTCGTTCGCGTCGACCGCCGGGGCGTTGGTATCGACAGCCGGGGCAGCGTTGGCGTCGACCGCGGGGGCGTTGGCCGGGTTGTTGGTGTCCAGGGACGGGTCGTTCGCGTCGAGGGACGGGTTGTCGGCGCGGGCGTTCGACGGGTCGTTCGGGTCGAGGGCCGGGTCATTCGCGTCGAGGGCGGGAGCGTTGGCCGGGTCGTTGGTGTCGAGGGACGGGTTGCGGTCGGGGTCGGTGGCGTCGGCCGCGGCGGCGTTCGCCTGGTCGTTCGTGTCCAGAGCGGGGTCGCGGTTGGGGTCGGTGGTGTTGGGGGCGGTGTCCAGGTCGCTGTCGGGGGCGGCCTGTTGCTGGTCGTCCGCCTTGTCGGACTGGTCGCGCTCGTCCTGGTTCTCCTGGAGGTCGCGCAGTTCCTCGGCGGCGACGGCTGCGCCGGCGGCTGTTCCCGCGGCGGCGGCCGGGTCGACACCGCGGCGGGACTCGTCCTCGGTCGTGCGGTCCTGCTCCTCGCGCCGGTCCCGCTCGGCCCTCTCACGGTCCGCCTCGGCGCGCTGCTCTTCGCGGCGCTCGACGGCGTCGTCGACACCGTTGCCGTCGCGGTCGTTGGCGTTGTCGTTCTGCTGGTCGATGCGTTCGTCGCGGTCGACGTTGTCGTCGACATGGTTCCGGTCGCGGTCGGTCCGGTCCTCGACCCGGTCGTCGATGCCGTCGCGGTCGCGGTCGTTATTGAGGTCCTGGTCCAGGTCTCGCTGCAACGTGTCGATCCGCTGCTGTTGCTCCTGACGCTGGGCGTTCAGGTCGCTGATCCGGCGCTCGTTGTCGTTGACGGACGCCTGCAGCGACGACACCTCGGCGGCGCGGGCGCGCTGCTGCTGGTCGACGCTCTGCATCGCACGGTCGACCCGAGGGTCGAACCGCTGTGCGTTGCGGATCTGCTCGATGCCCGAGCGCTGCCGCTGCGATCGGTTCAGCCTGGACCAGAGGTTCTGCGACAGGCGGCGGCCGGAGCTGGCGATACGCCTCAGGTCCGCTCCGGCCTGCCGGAGCGCTCCGAGGATCTCGTCGAGGTGCTCGTCACCGGTGTGCGTCATCGACATGGTTACGACACCTCACTGGCATAGACGGAGTATGCGAAGCCGGCCGCGTCTTCGTCGGGGCCGGGCTGGGATGCGTACAGGTGGAACTCGGCGCCCGGTCGGAGCCAGACGGCCAGGTGCCGGCGGCGGCCGCGCCACTCCGGCGGGATGCGCACGTCGTCGCCGGGGCCGACATACACGGGCGGTCCCCAGAAGTGCCGGGCCAGTTGGAGCTGGGCGGGCCAGTGCAGGTCGAGGCTCTCCTCGGCGAGTGGGACCTCGGACGGGCCGATCTCGTACGCCGACCAGCCGCTGCGAGGGCTCTCCGGCAGCACGGCGTCGGGAAGCACGAGCATGACGGTCTCGCGCTGGGTGACCAGGCCCCAGGTGAAGCGGTCGGGATCGATGTCGCCCGGCGCCCACGGGCGCCAGCCGGTGGCAGCGGTGACGCGGTCGACCATCGCGCGGATCGCCTCCGCACCGGTGGCCGGTGGACCCCAGATCGATCGCCAGTCGCCGACCTCGGCCAGGTCCGCCATCGCGCGTTCGTCGTCGTCGGACGACCGCTCCTGCGTCTTCACGCCGCCACACTCCCTTCGTCAAGTTGACCCAGAGTATGCCCCGATCGGTACCACCGAGAGCCGCCGATCGCAGACCTGTGGACAACTGGTTCCGGGTACGCCGTTCGCGAGCAGTAACCGTCGTACGCCGTTCATCCGTCTCCGGCTGGGTTGTAGTGGAACCATGAAGCTCCCAGCACCACCGACGTTCTCGTCGCCGCTGCACCATCCGCGGGTGGCGACCGTCATCGGCCGCTGGCTCGGGACGACCGTGGTGGTCTGTTTTCTCACCGGTCTCTACAGCCACTTCCTCCAGGACACCCCGAGTTGGCTCCCGGTCCCGAGCCGCCCGGCGAACCTGTACCGCGTCACCCAGGGCGTCCACGTGATCAGCGGCACCGTCGCCGTACCGCTGCTGCTCGCCAAACTCTGGACCGTCTACCCGAAGCTCTTCGCGAAGCCGGACCTCAACCTGGCGAAGCTGATCGAGCGGCTGTCGATCCTCGTGCTCGTCTCCTCAATGGCGCTCGAACTCTTCATCGGGTTCGTGAACACGCTGCAGTGGTACCCGTGGCCGTTCCCGTTCCGCCAGACGCACTACGCGCTCGCGTGGATCATCGTCGGCGCGCTGCTCGTCCATCTGGCGGTCAAGCTCCCGCTGATCCGCGCCAACTGGCGGCGTACGCCGGAACGCCGGCCCGAGTCGCTCCCCGCCGAGACCACCGGGCTCACCCGCCGCGGGTTGTTCCGCACCGTCGCGGGCGCGGCCACGCTGGTCGGGATCACCACGGCCGGCCAGTCCGCGACGCCGCTCGGCTCGGTCGCCGTACTCGCACCGAGGAAGCCGAACATCGGCCCGCAAGGGCTGCCGGTGAACCGTACGGCGGAAGCGGCCGGGGTGACCGGGATCGGGGCGGACTGGCGCTTCACGGTCGTGGGACCGCGGCAACTGTCGTACAGCCTCGACGAGCTGCGGAACCTGACGCAGAGCCGGTCCGCACTGCCGATCGCCTGCGTCGAAGGGTGGAGCCAGGGCGCGAGGTGGGAAGGGGTCCGGGTGCGGGATCTGCTGGAGCTCTGCGGAGCGCCGGCCAGGTCGCGGGTCCGGGTTGTGTCGATGGAGAAGGGCGGGTTCTATGGGACGAGCGAGTTGCCGGAGGAGTTCGCGGCGGATCCGTTGACGTTGCTGGCGTTGCGGCTGAACGGTGTTGAGCTTGCCTTGGACCACGGGTTCCCGGCGCGGATCATCGCGCCTAATCGGCCGGGGGTTTTGCAGACGAAGTGGGTTCATCGGCTGGAGGTTGTCGCATGAAGGTGCGAATCGGTCTGGTGGCCGTCGGCGTTCTGATGGCCCTGTGGGGTGGTTGGGAGCTGCTGCAGAGCGTGGACGTGCGGGGGTTGGTGCGGTTGCCGTTGTGGCTGGGTGGGGCGGTAGTGGTGGATGACTTCGTGCTCGCTCCACTGACGGTTGTCGTCGGGTGGTTGGTGGTGCGGTGGTCGCACAGGCCAGGGGCGCATCGGACGGTCGGGGTGGTGCGGACGACCTTGTTGTACGTCGGGATCACCAGCCTGATTGCCCTGCCGCTCATCGTCAGGCAGGGCACCGGGGCGAACCCGACCGTTCTTCCCCGCGACTACCTCCGCGACTGGCTATTGCTGGAGGCAACGATCGTGGTGGTCGGCGCGGTCGCCTACTTCACGTTCAGCAGGGTGCGGGCCTCGTCGGGAGACATCGGCGGACGCTGAGCCAGGGTCGCCAGCGCCGCGGCGCGTTCGACCAGTTCGGCGTTGTGCGTGACCGGTACGCCCTTCGCGAGCGTGAGCGTGTCCTCCATGCCGACGCGGAGGTTGCCGCCCTTCGACAGGGCGGCCAGCGCGACCGTCAACGACGTACGGCCGATGCCCGTGGCGGACCAGGACGTGACGGCGTCGGGCAGGGCGTTGACCGCGGCGACGAGGGCGTCCGCCGTACCGGGCATGCCGCCCGGCACGCCCATCACCAGGTCGCAGTGCACGCGTCCGCCGTACGGCAGGCCGTACTTGTCCAGCAGCCGGTGCAGCGCGGCGACATGGCCGAGGTCGAACAGCTCGAACTCCGGGACGACCTCGCGCTCCTGCGTCAGCTGGAAGAGCTGGGTGACGAACGGCCACGGGTTCATGAACACGTCGTCGCCGAAGTTGACCGTTCCCATCGTCAGCGAGCAGGAGTCCGGCGCGGCGTCCAGCACGCGCAGCCGGTGCTCGTACGGATCGGCGACGGCGCCGCCGGTCGACAGCTGCACGACCAGCGCGGTGTTCTGCCGGATCGCGGCGACCGTCTCGGTCAGCAGGCCCAGATCGAGGGTCGGCCGGCCGGCGCTGTCGCGGATGTGGATGTGGATCATCGCGGCGCCCGCGGCCTCGCAGCGCTTCGCCGTCCCGACCAGCTCGTCGAGCGTGGTCGGCAACGCCGGGCAGTCCGCCTTCGCGGTCTCGGCACCGGTGGGGGCAACAGTGATCAGAGTCGACGCCATGGACGAATCCTGCCAGATCGGGTCTCGAAACGGATATTTGCCGGTCAATGGGTCCTGTGACCGGATGATCTCCTGCACGAGACAATACAGCCATGAGAGCCGTGGTACAGCGAGTCAGTCAGGCGTCGGTCAGCGTGGACGGCGAGACGGTCGGGGCGATCGACGGGCCCGGACTGGTGATCCTGCTCGGGGTCACGCACGACGACACCGTCGAGAAGGCGGCGGCGCTGGCCGCGAAGATCTGGACGCTGCGCATCCTCGAGGGCGAACGTTCGGCCGCCGACGAGCAGGCGCCGATCCTCGCCATCAGCCAGTTCACTCTGTACGCCGACACCCGCAAGGGCCGGCGCCCGTCCTGGAGCGCGGCCGCTCCGGGGCCGGTGTCCGAGCCGCTGTACGACGCCTTCTGCGCCGCACTGCGGGACCTGGGGGCCAAGGTCGAGCGCGGGATCTTCGGCGCCGACATGAAGGTTGCCCTGACCAACGACGGGCCGGTCACCCTGATTCTGGACGTATAAACGGAACCGGCCCCCGGATCCGTGCGGGATCCGGGGGCCGGTGCTCTGGGTCGGTGAGGTTCGACTCAGCCGTGTTTCAGAGGGTGTCTGCCGTGATCAGCTGACGACGCCGGCGGCCGAGTGGCCGACGACAACCTTGGTGTTCAGGCTGTAGACGTCGATGACCAGCGCGTTCACCGCGATGTAGCGCTTCTGCCGCAGGACCTGGTTGAAGGTCAGGCGGGCGATACCCGGGATGTCCAGGGTCTTGTTCTCGCCGGTCGGAACCGCGTAGGTCTTGTTGCCGACCTTGATCGAGGCGATCGTCGAGGACGAGCTCACGCCGGCCTTGTTGTCCTTGGTCTTCCACGCGGAGGCCGAGGACTCGATGGCGCCGATGGACAGGTTGCCAACCTTCACGCCCGCGACGTGCGAGGTGAAGTTGATGTACGACTTGTCCGCACCGATGGCGCCGTTCTTGGTGGTGTAGACACCGCCGACGTAGGCGACCTTCGGGATGTTCAGCTCGCCGACCGCGACCCGGACCGTCTTGCCCTCAGTGCCCTGGCAGGTGGTCTGGAGCGAGGTGGCGTCGGAGACGACCAGCTTGTCGGCCGTGGCCTTGGTGCCGTACGCGTCGCCGATCACCAGCGCGGTGGCCGGCTTCGAGATCTCCGCACGGGTCTTCAGCACCGCGACGTCGACGCCCTGCGGGATGAACTGGTTCTTCACCGTCGCGTGCAGCACGACAGCCTGCGCGTACGAGTAGATGCCGGACGCGGTCTTCACGCCGCCGACACGGTTCAGCACGATGTAACCGAGGCCCGGAACGGCGACCTTGGTGTTCGGGCCGGGGTTCAGCAGCGACGGCACCGAGATCGCGCCGATCTTCACGCCCGCGAAGGTGGTGCTGCCGGTGTAGGACAGCTGGCCCTTCGAGTACTTCGACGTGGTGGTGGTCTTCACGCCGGTCAGCGTGAGCAGGTTGCCGACCTTGACGTCGGCGGCGGTCGCGGTGCTCACGACGCCGGTACCGCTGGCGTTGTTGAACCCGTGCGTGTCGGTCTTGACCGTGCGCGCGATGGCCTGCCCGTTCACGTTCGCCGCGGCGATGTCGTTCTTGTCAGCCTTGTTGGCGTCCGTGGTGCAACCGAACTTGCTGATCACCTGCGGGCCACTGTTCGCCAGCCCGGATTCGACATCGGTCCCGTACGAGTAACCGCTGTAGCCGAAGACCGGCGAGGCGGACGCGGAACCAGACGTCAGCGCAATCGTAGAAGCCACGCCGACAACCGCGGCAGCACCGACGGCAGCGAGCTTCTTGTATCCGATGCGGGGTCGCATTGACCCCTCCTCCCTGAGTGATGACGTGACCCGAACTGCGGGTCAGGACACAGACACAACTCAGCCGATTGCGTTAGGTGACGAGCCGACCCCGCTCCGAGATCAAACCGTTACATTGCCGCCCGAATTCGCGGGTGACCCCGTAACCCGGATGCGATGCCGGTGAAATCCCTGCCCGGCAAGGAGTTCCGGGCATGCCGAAGGGCCCGGACGCGCAAGGTCCGGGCCCTTCGGTGCTTACTTCAGGGTGGGCCACCGTCTGGTGGGGGTGGCACCTTGTGTAACGAGCAACTGCTCAGACAGTGACGGCCACTTCCGCGACCTCGCCGTACTGGGCCACGACCTGACGGTCGACCGGCTGCGCCTTCGGTGCCAGCGTGCGCAGCGTCCAGCTGCCCGGCGCCGCGAAGAACCGGAAGTGCCCGGTGGCCGAGGTCGGGACCTCGGCGGTGAACTCACCCGTGCTGTCCAGCAGCCGTACGTACGCGCCGCCGACCGGCTCCTCGCCGCGCAGCACCTGGCCCTGGATCACGGCCTCCTTGTCGACGTCGACGCCCTTGAGGTCGAGGCCGCCCTGCTTCGCTCCGCACATGTGTCAGGCCTTTCCGGGTTCGTCGCCGAGGGCAACGGGTACGCCGACCAGCGAGCCCCACTCGGTCCAGGAGCCGTCGTAGTTCTTCACGTTCTGCTGGCCGAGGATCTCGTGCAGCACGAACCAGGTGTGCGCCGAGCGCTCGCCGATCCGGCAGTACGCGATGGTGTCCTTGCCGAAGTCCACGCCGGCGTCGGCGTACAGGGTCTTCAGCTCGTCGTCGGCGCGGAAGGTGCCGTCGTCGTTGGCCGCCTTGCTCCACGGGATGTTCGCCGCGGTCGGGATGTGGCCCGCGCGCTGCGCCTGCTCCTGCGGGAGGTGCGCCGGGGCGAGCAGCCGGCCGGCGTACTCGTCGGGGCTGCGGACGTCGACCAGGTTCTTCACGCCGATGGCCTCGCCGACCTCGTCGCGGAACGCCCGGATGCTCAGGTCCGGCTCCTTCGCCGCGTACTGGGTGGCCTCGCGCTTGACGACCTCGTCGGTCAGCTCGCGGCTGTCCAGCTCCCAGCGCTTGCGGCCGCCGTCGAGCAGCCGGACGTCGCCGTGTCCGTAGAGCTTGAAGTACCAGTACGCGTACGCCGCGAACCAGTTGTTGTTGCCGCCGTACAGCACCACGGTGTCGTCGTTCTTCACGCCACGCTCGGACAGCAGCGCGCTGAACTGCTCCTGGTTGACGAAGTCGCGGCGGACCGCGTCCTGCAGGTCGTCCTTCCAGTCCAGCTTGATCGCGCCGGCGATGTGGCCGGCGTCGTACGCCGAGACGTCTTCGTCGACCTCGATCAGGACAACGCCGTCGTCGTTCTTGTGCTCCTCGACCCAGTCGGCCGAGACGAGCGCGGATTCCCTGCTCATGTGGTGCTGCCTCTCAGTTGGTAGCGGTGGATGGCGTACGAATGCGGTGGATCAGCAGATAGGCCTCGCAGCCGAGGCAGAGCCCGACGGCCGCGTTCACGAACGCGGCGACCAGGGCGAATCCGGTGGCGACCACTCCCAGCACCGTGGCGCCGGTCAGGTACCCGACCAGGCCGACGACCGCGAAGACCAGGCCGACCAGCTGGGCGAACCGCGGCGGGGCCGCGTCCTCCAGCTCCTTCGGCTTGCCCAGCCGGGGCCGGACCAGCCGCTTGAACAGCCAGCCGTACGGCGATGCCTGGACGCCGAACGCGACCGAGACCGCGAACACGACGGCCTGGACCGCCAGCGGCCAGGGGTTGTTCAGGATCAGCGTCAGCGCCAGGACCACCGTGGTGATCGCGGCCGCGAACCGGAGACCGCGTGGATCGACCTGCTGTGCCGCCTGTTGTTCGGACATGACGACTCCCGGTGAAGGAGGATGTCGAGCCGGAACCCGCCCGAGTGTGCGGGAGACGACGTACGCGGAACCGTGCTCAGCGACCGGTTCCGCAGCGCTCGGGACGCCGCCTGGTCAGCGGCGTCGACACAGCGATGAGCGCACCCGGCAGTTGTCCACTGCCCTGCGCTTCGTCAGCCATGTCGTGTAAACCACGTGTCGAGAGTACGGAACCTGGGCGGGCCCGCTACCGTTGGTCCCATCTAGTGAGACAACTGATCACATTCTGGATCAGCGCCGGACGACGTTGGTCTCGGCCACCTTGTCGTGCAGGGCCTGCTTCTTGTCGTCCCACAGCGGCCACAGCTCGTTCAGCAGCGCTCCGAAACTGAACAGGGTGCCTACCAGCGGGATCGCGCTGAGCAGACCGATGCCCATGTACAGGCCGTACCGCTTGAGCACCGCGCTCCCCGGCGGGTTGCCTGGTACGTCGCGGAGCCGGACCGCGATGCCCAGCGCCATCTTGCCGGGCGTAGCGCCCTTCTTGGTGAGGAACAGGTACTCGTAGACGAACGACACCACGAGGCTGATCAGCGTGGCCGGGATCATCCACTTGTAGATCTCTGGCGGCAGGGTGGTGCTGGTTGTCGGCGTGCCGGCGGCTGCCCGGTCCAGGGTGTCCTGGAAGTAGGTCCAGAGCACCTTGGAGTACTGGTAGATGAAGTAGCCGGTCAGCGGGAGGCCGATGATGCCCGCGATGATCCCGTCGAGGATGCGGGCGAACACCCGGCGCCACCAGCCGGAAAGCAGCTGGCCGTCCGGGGTGGTGTGAACCCGCTGGCCCGGGTACCCGTAGCCGGCCGGCTGACCGTGGCCGTACGGCTGGTGCGGGGCGCCGTACTGAGGCTGGCCGTACTGCTGGCCGTACTGGGGTTGCCCGTACTGCGGTTGCCCGTACTGGGGCTGGCCGTACTGCGGTTGCCCGTACTGCGGCCGGGCCGGTGGTGGCTGGTAGCCCGGGATGCGCTGGCCGTACCGGGGCTGGTCCTGCTGCGGGGCCTGTTGCGGCTGCGGGCCTCCGTACACCTGGCCGTGCTGCGCGGGCTCGCCGTACTGCGGGAAGTCCCGCTGCTGGCCGAACTGGCTCTGGTACGCCGGTGGGCCCTGCTGCGGGCGACGCTGATCCGTCCAGGCTGTGCCGTCCCAGTACCGCTGCTGGGCCGGGTCCTCGGGGTCGTCGTACCAACCTGCTGCTTGAGAGCTCACCGGGAAAGTCTTGCCTACGTCCCGGGGCGTTGGCCATCCGGTGGCACGTAACGGACGATGTCAGCTCGGCTGGCGGTCGATCGCGGCGGCCAGGGCGGCGATCACGTCCGGCTTCCGGGGCGCTCCGCTGGCGCGCTTCACCACGGCTCCGGTCGCGTCCAGGATCAGCGTGGTCGGCGTACGGAGGATGTCCAGCCGGCGGACCAGCTCGAGGTGCGACTCGGCGTCCAGCTCGACGTGGCGCACACCGTCGACCATGCCCTCGACCTCGGCGAGCGTCCGCCGGGTCGCGCGGCAGGGCGCGCAGAACGCGGACGAGAACTGCAGCAGCGTCGCGCGCTCACCCAGCTCCGCACCGACCTCCGCGGCCGTCACCCGCTCCACGTCGTCCTCGCTCTTCCCCCGAAACCGCCCGTCCACCCACGCTTTGAGCACGCTGAGAACCACACCGGCGACTATTGCGCCGGCCAGCACCCACAGCCCGAGACTCACAGCTACCCACGGTACGACGCTCTGTTCACGTTTCAACCGCCCGTTTCACGTACTGAGAAGCTCCTGCACATCACCAGCGAGCCTGTACCCCGAACGGCCGGTCGGCCACGGCAGGCTGTCCTCCCCGTCCCCTGGGTACCGCGGTACGACGTGAAAGTGCAGGTGGTCGACGCTCCGACCGGAACCGGGCCCACTGGCGTTCAACAGACACACCCCTGTCGCACCCAGCCGCTCCACAATCCTCTGCGCAACCCGCTGCGCCAGGTCGATCACCTGTGCCAGGTCCTCCGCTTGCACGTCGAGTACGCCGGCCGCGGTGTGCCGACGCGGTACGACGAGGGTGTGCCCAGGAGCGATCTCCTCGCCCGGGAGCGGGAGGAACGCGACCGCGGCGCGCTCCCTGGCGATCCAGCGGGCCGAGTCCGCGGAAATGAGTCCGCAGAAGACGCAGGCATCCATCTGGTGATTGTGCTCCGGTCTAATGGGGGTGTGGAGAGTGGAGTGACGGTGCGTTCGGGGGTGGTGGTGCCGGAGGGGGAGTTGGCCTGGCGGTTCTCGCGGTCCAGTGGGCCCGGTGGGCAGTCCGTGAACACCACGGACAGCCGGGTGGAGCTGAGCTTCGACGTGGCCGGTACGTCGGCGTTGAGCGACGTACTGAAGACGCGGGCGCTGGAGCGGCTGCGGTCGCGGCTGGTGGACGGCGTACTGACGATCGCGGCGTCGGAGTACAAGTCGCAGTTCCGCAACCGGGAGGCTGCCCGCGAACGGCTGGCGGAGGTGCTGCGCGAGGCGATCGCCCCGCCGCCCCGCAAGCGCCGCCCGACCAAGCCGAGCAAGGCGTCCGTACGCCGTCGCCTGGACGACAAGAAGCGCCGCGGCGAGACCAAGCGCCTCCGTGGCCGGCCGAACGACTGATCGGCCCCTTCGGCTGGTTACGCTTGCGGGCGTGCAGGAAACGGGGAGCGGGGAAACCGGGGAGCCGGAGGAGCTCCCGGAGTTCCAGGATCTGAAGGTGCGCGGCCGTTCGGTCAAGACCTGGTCGATCGGCGCCGGCGCCGTACTGCTGGCGGTCGCCGCCGCGTTCGGCGGGCTGAAGAAGGCCGGCGACGAGACGCCGCAGGTGGCCGCCGGGACCGCGGTCGACGCCGGGCAGTACGAGGTGACGATCCAGCGCGCGGTCATCGTCAAGGACCTGAAGCCGCTGTTCACCCCGGACCCGGGCGGCGTCCTGCTGGCGGTCGTGACCAAGCTGAAGGTCACCGACCACACCGGTACGACGCCGTCGCTGGACATGATCCGGCTGATCGGCGTCCCCGGCGTGAAGGACACCGCCGGACCGCTCGGCTCGACCAACCTCCGCGACGCGACGATGAACCCGGTGCTCACCCCGGATGCCACCGAGGACGTCGCGTTCGTCTGGCAGCTCCCGAAGGGCACCAAGCTCCCGACCGAGGTCAACCTGACCGTGCAGGGCTACGAGCACGTGGACGAGTCGCTCCTCGACCACCACGAGAAGTGGATGCCGGACAAGATCGTCGCGGACAGCACGGTCAAGGTGAAGGACAACCGCAAGTGAAGGGCCGCACGCTCGCCAACCTCGGGCTGACGATCGCCGTGCTGGTCGCGATCGTCGCGCTCTACCGGTGGACGCCGGACCAGAAGGACATCCAGGACCCGACTCCGGTGAAGGGCATCGTCGGGCGCGCGGTGCAGACGCCGCGGTTCGACCTGACCGTGAACGACGTACGGGTCGGCAAGAAGCTCCGGATCCCGAACTCCTCGCCGGACCGGGACTCGCTGACCGACTTCGTGGTCGTCGACGCGACCGTCGTGGCCACCCGCGAACCGATGCACATCCTGGGGGTGAAGATCCGGTCCGCGGACGGCGTCACCTACCTGGGTTCGAACCGCAGCGGTCTCGACCAGGTCGACCTGACCGGGTCCGAGTTCTCCCCGGACATCCCGGTCCGCGGCTCGTTCGTGGTCGAGATGCCGGCCGACAAGGTGCCGGGGGCAATGTTCCTGGTGATGGAGAAGTCGATCCTGAACGACCTCGAGCCGCAGGTCACCGTCCCGCTCGGCAACGCCGCCCCGAAGGTCGAGGACGTCGTGGCCCTGACCGATGCGAGCGACCAGTGAGCGGCGCGCGCCGGGCCCGGCGCGGCTGGTTCCGGAAGAACTCGATCGCGCTCGGCGCCCTGGTCGTGGCGATTCCGCTGGCCGGCTGGTGGACCACGCACAGCGACTACAAGTCCTGGTACGACGGCGAGCCGCGCGATCCCGTCCAGGTCGCGGCGGGCGGTACGGCGTACAACGGCGCCACCTGGTACGCCGCCGGCGTCGAGCAGGACCCGCAGCCGCTACAGGGCGGGCACAGCTCCGAGGACAAGCTCCCGCCGGACACCACCCGGATCCGCGTGTACTTCCGGTTGCAGGTCGACAAGCTGTCCGCGCTCGACGGCCTCGGCGGTTGCTCGCTGCACCTCCGCGCACCGGACGGCCGCACGTGGGACGAGACCGTGGTCGCCGACGACTACCAGGACCGTCCGACCGGCTGCACGGGCGGTACGGACGACGAACCGGCGAGCTGGCGGGGTGCCTCCGCGCAGTACTACCTGAAGCCGACGGCGGGGAAGCCGTTCGAGACGGTCGCGATCTTCGTCGTACCGAAGTCGGTCGCCGGCAGCGTGCAGCCGACGATCACGTGGGCTACGAAACTCCCTCAGTACCTGGCATTCCCGAGGTAGCGGCGCCCAGGTCGGTGACGCCGTGGTCGCCCGCGGGCTGCTCGTGGACGGCACGGGTACGCGGCCCGAGGTACCCGGCCAGGCCGCCGATCATCCGGTCGTACGCCGCGGCGAGCAGGCTGACCTGCAGCATGATCTTCAGGCCGTCCGTGAGCAGGCTCAGCGGTTCGTCGACGACCTGCCAGAACTGCAGCGTGTGCGGCCCGAGGACCCAGAGCTTCAGCGCGATCCACACGCCACTGGCCGCGAACGTGACCGCCGCCCAGGCCAGGAAGTACCCGAGCATCGGCCGCAGCCCCGAACGCACGACCAGCCGGAACGCCTGCACCACCGGGATCCAGCGTTCCTTCCAGTCGGCCACCACCGAGTTGCCGGCCACCCGGACGATCCGCGGCGTCTGCTGCCAGCGATGCGTGATCCGGTCGAACCGCCAGCGCACCTTGTCGGGCTTCTGCACGACGCGGCCGTAGATGACCGCGGTCATCGTGATCCACATCAACGGCAGTACGGCGGCACTCCACAGGTCACCGATGCCCGCGGCGACAAAGCCGGTGACCGCGTCCCACACCTCGCGGACCTGGTTGACGTCGAGCACATGGTCGAGCACCCAGGTGTACCCGTCCTGCAGCCATTGCCAGACGACGCGCTGCTTCAGCCAGGTCATCGGCGGCGGGATCACCGAGGTCGCCTGGTACACGACAACGAAGATCCAGAGCGCTTCGAGATACGTGACGAACAGCTTGCGGACCGGGCCCTCTTTCTCCTTCTTCCACTTCTTGAACACGAAGCGGAGCAGGTACGCCGTGACGCCGAGGCCGATGAACAGCCAGGTCGACAAGGACTGCAGCCCCTCGGACTGCTGCGGGGCCACACCGCCGGTAAGAACGTTCGCGACGGTGTCGTTCACCTTCTTGACCGCAAGCTGGTACTCGTAGTTGAGCGCTTCGTTCTGCAGGAACTTGTAGGCCGCGTAGAACGCCAGGAACGGCAAGAGAGCGGCAGCCACCGCATCGAGGGGCTTGTGCTCGCTACCAGGCTCCATGCCGTCCGGCGCGAGCATGCCCTCGGCAACAGCACGCCTGTGGAACGGCAGGTCGCTCCGCAACACCAAGAACATCGTCACGTACATCGCCAGCGACACGACGACGAGCAACGCCAGTACGGCGATCCCGGCCGCCTCAGCCTTGGCCCCTGCCTGTACGGCGACCCACTGCAGGCCCCGGTGCACCAACTGCGCCACCAGGAAGACCGCCGCCAACCGCGGCCAGGCCTTCCCGAACAGGACCCCCGCCCGCCCCACCGTAGTGAGTAGCGTCCCCGACTCCATCGCCACGGCGACGAATGTACCTCGCGAGGAGTCCTGTCAGCCGACAGTCCGGTCAGCCGCCGGCGAAGGGCGGCAGGGCGTCGACGAGTGCGCCCGGCTTCAACCGTGTACTGGCGTCGGCCCGCTCGCCGTCCAGGAGGAACGTGCAGATCGACAGCACGCGCGCCAGCTCCGGCCGGTCGCTCGACACGGTGCTGACCAGATCGCCGATCGAACCCGCTTCTGCGGTCGCCGACGCGCTGCCGGCCGCCGAACGTGCGGCAGCGAAGTACCTGATGGTCACTTCCGGCATCTGATCCGCGCCTCACTCATCGGTTAGGTCTTCCGCTATTATGTCATCTTGCTGTTGCGAACCAGTGTGTCCCAGGCCCCCGGCAACGACGCCGTTGGGGCCTGACGTGCACTATCAGCACAAGGAGACGGCGTGAGCACGTTACTTCTGCTGACGAACGCGCTGCAGGCCTCCACCGAGGTGCTGCCGTCGCTCGCCCTGCTCCCCCACCAGATCCGCATCCTCCCGGCCGAGGTCGCCGCACTCGTCGACGCCCCGGACGCGGACGCCGTGCTGCTGGACGCCCGGCGCGACCTGGTCGCGGTCCGGAGCGCGTCGCGGCTGATCCGCACGACCGGCATCGACGTACCGCTGATCCTGGTCGTCACCGAGGGCGGCCTGACCGCGGTCAACGCCGACTGGGGCGCGGACGACGTGCTGCTCGACACCGCCGGCCCGGCCGAGATCGAGGCCCGGCTGCGGCTGGTGATCGGGCGGCTCGCGGCGACCCGGAACGACGAGCCCGAGTCCACGCTGATCCGCAGCGGCGACGTGGTCATCGACGAGGCGTCGTACACCGCGAAGCTGAACGGGCGGGCGCTCGATCTGACGTACAAGGAGTTCGAGCTGTTCAAGTTCCTCGCGCAGCACCCGGGCCGGGTGTTCACCCGCGAGCAGCTGCTGCAGGAGGTCTGGGGCTACGACTACTTCGGCGGCACCCGGACCGTCGACGTGCACGTACGGCGGTTGCGCGCGAAGCTCGGGCCGGAGCACGAGGCGCTGATCGGGACGGTCCGCAACGTCGGGTACCGGTTCGTCGTACCGCCCGCACCGACCACGCGGGAACCGGCGGACGCGCAGGTCTAGAGGAAGAACTTCAGCAGCGTGAAAGCGAGCCCGGCTGCGGGCAGAAGCGCCACGAGCCGAGAGCCGAAGCCCTGCTTGAAACCGGCGAACAACGTGCCGATCGTGATCGGCACCAGCATCACCAGCATCGTGATGCCGGCCGCGTGCACGCCGACGTGCGACTGGAACGTCAGGACCCACCCGACCACGAACGCGAACGCCAGACCGAGCCAACTGGTGATCTGCACCGGGCCGTCCGCGCTGCGATGACCCCGATGCGACGCGCGAGTGGCCCGCCGGTGCGAGGTCGGAGCAACGTGCGCCATCGCTCACCTTCCGTAAGTGCCTGAGTACGCAAGGTACCAGGGACTTACGGCGGATACGAAAAGGGCCGGTGCGTCGCCGCACCGGCCCTTCCGGTACGCCGGTCAGGAACCGAGCGAGATCCGGTCGGTGGCGACCGGGGTGTACGGGTCGTGCGCGCTCAGGTAGTTCGCGAACGCGTCGATGTCCAGCCCGCCGAACACCTTGTTGGCGGCGGTGGTGAAGGCCGGGAAGCCGTCGCCACCGTCGGAGAGGAAGTTGTTCGTGACGATCCGGTACGACGTACCGTCGACGAGCGGCTGCCCGCCGATCTTGATCGAACCGGCCACGACCTTCGAACCCGCCGCGGCGGCCGGGTTCCAGGTGTAGGTGATGCCCGCGACCTGGAGCACCTTGTACTTCGGGGCGTCCGGGCCGTTCACGCCGGAGAACTGCTGCTCCAGCAGGGCCTTGATCTGCGTCCCGGTCATGTCCATCGAGACCAGGAAGTTGTTGAACGGCTGCACGGTGAACGCCTGCCCGAAGGTGACCGCGCCGGCGTTCGACGCCAGGTCGGCACGGATCCCGCCCGGGTTCATGAACGCCGCCACCGGCGTCTTGCCGCCGGACACCACCGACGGGTCGGCGAGCTGCGCGTCCGCGATCAGGTTGCCGAGCGGCGACTCCAGCGAGTCGTCGTTCGTACGCACCACCGACGGGGTGCTGAGGTGGCCGATCACCTTGCTCTCGATCGGCGCGACCAACGCCTTGTACTTCGCGATCAGCTTGGCCGTCTTCGGGTCCTGGACGACGTCCTGGGTGACGATCTGGTTCTGCGCCAGGGTGTTCGTCCGGTCGACGTCACCGGTCGCGTTGTCGATGCTCAGCCGGACCTCGGTGACCAGCCGGCCGAACGACGAGGCGCTGGTGACCAGCCGCGGCTTGCCGGCCTTGTCCGGCAGCGAGCAGTTGTACGCCTGGTGGGTGTGGCCGGAGATGATCGCGTCGATCTCCGGGTCCAGCCCGGCGTTGATGTCGACGATCGGGCCGGAGATCCCCGGGCAGCTGTTGTACGCCTTCGGGTCGGCCGGGAACCCGCCCTCGTGCAGCAGCACGACGATCGACTTCACGCCCTTCTTCTTCAGCTCCGGGACCAGCGCGTTCGCGGTCGCGACCTCGTTCTTGAAGGTCAGGCCCTCGACACCGGACTTGGTCACGATGTTCGGCGTGTTCTCCAGCGTCATACCGATGAACGCGACCTTGTTGCCGTCCTTGAACGACTTGATCGTGTACGGCGCGAACAGCGTCTTCTGGGTGTTCGTGAAGAACACGTTGGCGCTCAGGTACTTGTACTTCGCCCCCTCGAACGGGTGCTTCGGGTCCGGGCAGGAGTTCTGGTTGTTCTGCCCGTCGCCGTCCGGCAGGCAGCCGCCGGTCTGCATCCGGAGCAGCTCGTGCCAGCCCTCGTCGAACTCGTGGTTGCCCACCGACGCAGCCTCGAGTCCCATCCCGCTCAGCGCTTCCACCGTCGGCTCGTCGTGGAACGCCGCCGACAGCAGCGGCGAGGCACCGATCAGGTCACCCGCGGCGACCGTCACCGAGTCCTGCCCCTTGGCCTTGGCCGCGGCCCGGAGCTCCTTCAGGTGCGTGGCGAGGTACGCCGCACCGCCGGCCGGGATGCCGTTGATGTTGCCGCCCGAACCGGTCGCCGGCTCCAGGTTGCCGTGGAAGTCGTTGATCGCCAGCAGCTGGATCTGCGAGTGCGTCGGCTTCTTCGCCTGTACGGCGGTCACCTCGGGCGTGGCGGCGGACTGGGTCGCAGCCCCTGCCTGGCTGAGGGATCCCCCCGCGGCAAAGGCAAGCGCCACGGCCGTCCCGGCGGCGAGCAGACCAGCAGCGCGCCGTCCCCCCAGCCGTGCTCTGTCTCGTGCCATGTCGTTCTCCGTGTTCGTGGTTGATGAGTCCGCTGAAGTTACCTGAGCAGCAAACCCTCTTTCCAGGACCTGAGAATGAACTCAGCTGAACCTTTTACTGTGTTCCGGTGACTCTTGAAGCCGTTCCCTCCCCGTTGCCCCCGGCCACCGCCGCCGCCGTCACGGAACTCGCCCGTACCGCAGCAGAAAGCGACGGCGTCCACCCGCTGTCCGAACGCACCCTGTTGCACCTCGACGGCGAGCATCCCGGCGACGTCCACGTCCTCGCGTACTCCGGCGAGCCCGGCACCATCGAGGTCAGCGGCCTGCAGAGCGCCCGCAACCTCACCGGGTACGCCTCCCTGTCCCCCGACGGCTCCGCCGAACTCGTCGTTGGTGTCCCCTACCGCCGCCAGGGCTTCGGTACGGCGCTCCTCCGGATGCTGCTCGACCACGGCGGCGCCCGTACCCGCGTCTGGGCCCACGGGCGGCTGCCTGGAGCGGACGAGCTCGCCCGGCGCCTCGACCTGGAGGTATCACGTGAGCTGTACTTCCTCCGCCGTACCAGGGCTGCTCTGCCGGCACCCGTGTGGCCGGACGGGATCGCCGTACGCACGTTCGTCCCCGGCCAGGACAACGCCGCCTGGCTGGAGGTCAACGCCGCTGCCTTCGCCGGCCACCCCGAACAGGGCAGCTGGACCGCCGCAGACCTGGCTGAACGCCTGCAGCAACCGTGGTTCGACCCAGAGGGCTTCTTCCTGGCCGTTTCGGCAACCGGCGAGGTAGCCGGCTTCCACTGGACGAAGGTCGAGGACGGCGTGGGCGAGGTCTACGTCGTCGGAGTCTCCCCGTCCTTCCAAGGCCAAGGCCTAGGCAAGTCCCTCACCCTCCAAGGCCTCCACCACCTCCAGAACGACCGAGGCCTCGACGAGATTGTCCTCTACGTAGACGGCACCAACACCCCCGCCCGCACCCTCTACACCACCCTCGGCTTCACCACAGCCGCCCTGGACGTCCAGTACGCCCCTCACCCACAGTGACCACCATCACAACCGATTCCGCCACCCCTCCGCGTCATAAACCCCCACCCCCACCCGTCCCCCCATCAACCAGGAGCCGCCCGAGCCTCTAACCCCCCAGCCGAGCGGCTCCTGGCCTTATCCACAGCTGCACCTTTTGACATGGCCCCCGCCCCGACACCCCGGTTACGATGCGTGTCAACTACGGAGGGCTGACACTCGTGACACACCGCAACAGGCCAACCCAAGCACTCCTGGCCTGCCTAGCCACCACCACACTCCTAACCGCCTGCACCACCCCCAGCCCCAAAGCCGCCCAACCCAACACAGCCCCACCACCGGCCTCGGGGACGCCGACAGGCTCAGCCAACGAGACGCCGTCGTCTCCTGGACCGACGGCCACGGGGAGCAGTCCTTCCACGAACGGCCCGACCGCTCCGCCGACTCGTCCGCCGTCAGCGACGGGCCCGAGCCTCGCAGCCGGCGAAGCCTTCATCGGGCACTACGTCGCCCTGCTCAACTATGCATACGCAACGGGCGACACCGGCCCGATGATGGCAGCAAGCGACAAGGGCTGCATCGGTTGCAAGGGAGTATCCGATTACACGAAGAAGTACAACGCAAGCCGCGGGACTCTCGCCGGCGACTACAACGACCGTCTGATCAGCGTCAAGGAGATCTACCGCGGTAAGTCAGGACGCCTCGGCGGCTCCGCGACACTCAAGACGGGTTCGTACACCGAACGAGACTCGCCCAGCGCATCCCCGGTCCCGCAGGGGAACCTCACCGGGACGATGGAGTTCACTCTCTCAGCGAGCGGTGGGAACTGGGTCATGTACGAGATGGAAATCAAGGAATGAAGTCGGCCTTCGTTCGCTGCGCGGGTGCCTCGCTCGCGACGTTGACGGTCGTGGCCGGTATCTCCGCGGCGGTACTCGCGTCGGTCGAAGCGAGCGACGCGAGCGCGAGTCCGGTCGCATCGGCATCCAAGACGAAGGCCAAGCCGCTGCCGACCGTGTCGGGACGGGGCCGGCGGTGGGGCTCATCGTTCGATGGCTCGACCACTCAGAACGGCAGGAACAACGTGCGTGACGACACAGAGACCCGGCACGCTCCGCGTCACAACTCTGACACGACTGCGGCGAGCAACAAGCATCATCCGAAACGGCTACCCGAACGGCCGGTGGACCCGCGCGAAGAGTTGCGGATCAACACCGGCATCTGTGGACGTATGCAGCCGGACGGGACCGTTCCCGGTCCCACTCGGTGCCAGCCGGGTGGCGACGACAAGCGTCTGACCAGGCAGAAGATCATCCCCACGGTCGTGATCCCGCGCCCGGAGGACATCACCTGGGAAGAGGTGCGATCGGAGACGAAGAACGTCGTATTTCCTGGGCTCTCGGTGAAGGTGCAGCCGAAGGGTAAGACGTTGGTGAATATGGCGACGATCGTCTACACCGACGACAGCAAGGTGTCGACGACGACCGTGACACTGCTCGGTTTCCCCGTTGTGGTCGAAGCCACGCCGGTCAGCTACACCTGGGACTTCGGCGACGGCTCCCCGGCAGTCACCACGAGCACCCCGGGCAGGCCGTACCCGTCGGCCGACATCACCCACAAGTACCGCAAGCGCCAAGGCGTAGGCATCACCGTCACCACCAACTACGCCGCCCGCTTCAACGTCGCCGACACCGGCTGGCAGTACATCGAAGGCACCGTCCCCATCACCGGCCCCACCACCCTCCTCCAGGTCCGCGAAGCCGTACCGGTGCTGGTCGACCCAGGGCGGTAGCGGCGAGCCGTGACGCAATTCCTCCGGTTGGCTTTGCACGCATCGTCGGCCGCGGCCCCATCACAGTACTGCCCTTCCGTGGGCGCGGACACGCGCCCACGTCCACGACTGCGCCCTGTTGACGTCAGAGGGACCAAATTTGTGACATATCGCAAGAGGCCACAATTCACGCTAGCGGTCTGTTTCGCCATCACTACATGCCTAACCGCCTGTGCTGGACACGGTCCCGCGGCCAGCGAATCAAGCGATGCTTCGCCCTCGACTTCCTCAACGGGACAGACGGCCTCCACGACGGGGTCTGCAACCCCGCCGGCCGCATCGGCGGTTTCGACTACCCCACCGCCACGACCGGCAGCCGCTGAGGGGCTCACGCTTGCAGCAGCCGAGCAGTTTGTCCGCTACTACAGCGACCTGCTGAACTACGCTTCCGCGACCGGCGATACGGCCCCCATGCTCGACGTCAGCGAAAAGGGCTGCGTGAACTGCAAGTCGTACGCGGATTTCGTCGCGAAAGCAAATGCAGCAAACGGGCTGCTTCAAGGTGACTACCTTGAGAAGATCACTGGTGTTCCCGAGGTCTTCCGCGACAAGAGCGGACGCATCGGCGGGTCGGCAACTCTCACCGTCGGCGCATATGTCAGTCGGAATTCAAAGAATGCATCGCCAATCAGGCTGAAATCCACGAAGTACACGCGAGAGTTCGCGCTTTCCCAGCAGGGTGGCAATTGGATCATGTACGAGATGGAACTCAAGCGGCAGTGAGGTCGGTTCTCACCTCGCTCGGGCCGCAGGTCGCTAGCTGAGCGCCGACCTCAGGTGGTTGGTGAGGTGGGTGTGGGCTTGGCGGGTGGTGCCGGGGAGGGTTAGGAGGTTGGTGTGGCCGTGGGGGAGGGTGGAGTGGTGGATGTGGGTCAGGGGGTTGCCGGCGGCGGCTAGGGCTTGGGCGTATTCGCGGCCTTCGTCGCGGAGGGGGTCGAAGCCGGCTGTGGTGAGGTAGGTCGGGGGGAGGCCGGTGAGGTCTTCGGCGCGGAGGGGGGAGACGATCGGGTCGGGGCGGAGGGTGGGGTCGGGGGTGTACATGTCGCGGTACCAGATGATGTCTTCTTCGGTGAGGATGAAGCCCTCGGAGAAGAGGTCTCGGCTGGGGCGGCGGGCTACCAGGTCGACGGCGGGGTAGAGGAGTACCTGTAGGGCTGGGTGGGGGAGGTCGCGGCGGACTGTTTGCTGGGCCACGACCGCGGCCAGGTTGCCGCCGGCGCTGTCGCCGCCGACGGCTATCAGGTTCGGGTCGACACCGAGGTCATCGGCGTGGTCGACGGCCCAGGTGAAGGCGGCGATCGCGTCCTCGGCGGCGGTCGGGGCGGGGGCCTCGGGGGCCAGGCGGTAGTCGACGGACAGGACCCGGATCCCGGCCTCGGCGGCGATCGAACGGCAGACCGCGTCGTGGGTGTCGAGGTCGCCCACCACCCACCCACCACCGTGGAAGAACACCAGCAGCCCACGGCCGATCCCGTCCCGGGATCCTCGGCCGGCCCGTGCACCAGAACCGGGTCCCGCCGCGGCCGGGGTGGACCGACCGGCGGGGCCTGCGGCTGCGGTCGAGCTACCGGCGGCTGTGGTGGGCGCGGGGCGGCCGTCGGCTCCGGGGGCTGTGGCGGGGTCGCTGGCGGCTGTGGCGGGGCCACCGGCTGTGGTGGGCGCGGGGCGGCCGTCGGCTCCGAGGGGTGGGGTGGCGGTACCTGCTGCGGTGGGTTCGGTGGCAGGTTGGGCTGCGGTGGGGGACGTGCCGGTGATGGTTGGTGAGGGGGTGGTGGGTGGGAGGGGGCGGGGGGTGTAGAGGCGGGCGCCTAGTTGGCCGGCGGTGCCTCGGACGGTTAGGTCGGTTACTCGTTGTAGTTCGGGGGGTGTGCCGGGGATGAGTTTGCAGAGTTGGCGGAAGTGGGCGCGGGCGGTGGCGGCGTCGGTCTTGGTTGTGTGGGGCAACAGGTTGTCGAGGCGCAGGAGGAGCTGGATGTCGGGGTCGAGGGTGTTGCCGTCGATCTGGATCGGTGCGCCGGCGAGGCGTCGGCGTCCGGCGGGGGGCAGCGCGTACAGCGGGGCCAGTGCGTTCGCCTGTACGGCGTTCAGCGCGGCCCGCAGTGCCGAGGCGTTCAGCGTGTCCCGCAGTACCGAGTCCAGTCGTAGGTTCACGAGGAGTGACGCTAGCAAGTGCGTCCGGCAGGCAACGAAAACGTCACATTCGGCAACGCGCGGACGGCTACCCGTTGTTCATGAAACGGTGCGATCCTTGTCGACGTGGCTGGAGACTTGCTGGCGTCCCACAACCGGGAGTACGACGTAGAACCGCCGTACGACATCAGTGCGGCCGGCGACCTCCCGTCGGACCGGTTCTCGGACCGGGAGCTGAGCTGGCTGACGTTCAACCAGCGGGTCCTGGAGCTCGCCGAGAACGACCAGATCCCGCTGCTCGAGCGGGCCAAGTTCCTCGCGATCTTCGCCAGCAACCTGGACGAGTTCTACATGGTCCGGATCGCCGGCCTGAAGCGCCGGATCGCGGCCGGGGTCGCGGTCCGTGCGGCCAGCGGACTGCTGCCGCGGGAGGTGCTGGACCGGAGCCTGGCGAAGAGCCGCGAGCTGATGGACCGGCACGCGGAGACCTGGCGGAAGTCGGTGCAGCCGGCGCTGACCGAGCAGGGCATCGACATCCTGCGCTGGGACGAGCTGGAGCACAACGAACGCGAGGACATGACCCGGTTCTTCCGGGACCGGATCTTCCCGGTGCTGACGCCGCTGGCGGTGGACCCGTCGCACCCGTTCCCGTACATCTCCGGCCTGAGCCTGAACCTGGCGGTCGTGGTCCGGAACCCCGACACCGGCGGCGAGCACTTCGCCCGGGTCAAGGTGCCGCCGCTGCTCCCCCGGTTCGTGAACGTCGCGGACGGCCGGTTCGTGCCGCTCGAGGACGTCATCGCCACCCATCTGGGGCAGCTGTTCCCGGGCATGGAGGTGATCCAGCAGCACACCTTCCGGGTGACCCGCAACGAGGACCTCGAGGTCGAGGAGGACGACGCGGAGAACCTGCTGGCCGCCCTGGAGAAGGAGCTGCTGCGCCGCAGGTTCGGCCCACCGGTCCGGCTCGAGGTGGAGGAGTCGATCGACCCGCAGGTGAAGGCGCTGCTGCTGTCGGAGCTGGGCGTCACCGAGGCGGAGGTGTTCGAGCTCCCGGGCCCGCTGGACCTGCGCGGCCTGTTCGCGATCGCCAGCCTGGACCGGGCGGAGCTGAAGTACCCGGCGTTCGTGCCGTCGACGCACCCGCACCTGTCCGAGGTGGAGACGTCGAACCCGGCGGACATGTTCCACGCGCTCAAGCAGCGCGACGTACTGGTCCACCACCCGTACGACTCGTTCTCGACGAGCGTGCAGCGCTTCATCGAGCAGGCCGCGGCGGATCCGCACGTGCTGGCGATCAAGCAGACGCTGTACCGGACCAGCGGCGACTCGCCGATCGTGGACGCGCTGATCGACGCGGCCGAGGCCGGCAAGCAGGTGCTGGTGCTGGTCGAGATCCAGGCGCGCTTCGACGAGCAGGCGAACATCAAATGGGCCCGTCAGCTCGAGCACGCCGGCTGCCATGTCGTGTACGGCGTGATCGGCCTGAAGACGCACTGCAAGCTGTCGATGGTCGTCCGCGACGAGCCGGACGGTCTCCGCCGGTACGCGCACATCGGCACGGGGAACTACCACCCGAAGACGGCCCGCCTCTACGAGGACCTGGGCCTGCTGACCAGCGACAAGGTCGTCACCGAGGACGTAGCGCTGCTCTTCAACCACCTGTCCGGCTTCGGCCGCAGCGCCGGCTACCGGCGGATCCTGGTCGCTCCCCAGTCGGTACGGCGGGGCCTGCTCGAGCGGATCGACCGGGAGATCCAGCACCACCACGCAGGCCGCCCGGCGCGGATCCGGATCAAGGTTAACAGCCTGGTCGACGAGGCGTTGTGCGACGCGCTGTACCGGGCGTCGCAGGCCGGCGTACCGGTGGACCTGTGGATCCGGGGCATCTGCACGCTCCGTCCCGGCGTTCCCGGGCTGTCGGAGAACATCCAGGTCCGCAGCATCCTCGGGCGGTTCCTCGAGCACAGCCGGGTGTTCCTGTTCGAGAACGGCGGCGAGCCGGAGGTGTGGATCGGTTCCGCCGACCTCATGCACCGGAACCTGGACCGCCGCGTCGAGGTGCTGGTGCAGCTGAAGGAGCCGGACCACGTGACGGAGCTGGGCGACATGTTCGACCTGGCGTTCGACGACGGCACCGGTTCCTGGTGGCTGCAGCCGGACGATAACTGGCTCCCCCGCTTAACCGCGCAGGACGGTACGCCGCTCCGGGACCTGCAGGAGCGGTTGATCCGGACCCGCGGCCGACGTCGCGCGATCGATCCGGTCAGCTGACCCCTAGGGTGTTCGTATGAGCAACCCGGCGACCGTTATCGCCGCGGGTGGTGTCGTCTGGCGGGAACGCGGCGACACCCGGCAGGTGCTGCTGGTGCACCGTCCCCGGTACGACGACTGGTCGCTGCCCAAGGGCAAGCTGACCGCGCACGAGCACGTCCTGCTCGGTGCGCGGCGGGAGATCGAGGAGGAGACCGGGCAGCGCGTGGTGTTCGGCCCGCCGCTCGGCACGCAGCGGTACGCGATCCGCAAGAACGGCGGTACGGCGGAGAAGCTCGTGCACTACTGGTCCGCCGTACCGGTCGACGACGGCGCGTTCGAGCCGAACGACGAAGTGGACGAGATCAGCTGGCTGTCCGTCGACAAGGCCCGCGGCAGGCTGAGCTACCCGCGGGACGTGGACATCCTGGACGCGCTCGAGCACGTGGTGCCGGTGGTCGCGACGGTGGTCGTCGTACGGCACGCGGACGCGGTGAAGCGGAAGGACTGGGACGGCAAGGACACGCTCCGTCCGCTCAGCGGCACGGGTACGGCGGTGGCGGAGCGGCTGACCGGAGTACTGCAGGCGCTCGGCGCGGACCGGATCATCAGCAGCGACGCGGAGCGCTGCGTCGCGACGGTGATGCCGTACGCCGCCTCGATCGACCGTCACATCCACCTGTGGCCGGAGCTGTCCGAGCGCGGGTACGACGCGGACCCGGACGGCCTGCGCGGTCTGGCGGACCGGGTGTGGCGCCCGGGCAAGGTGACGGTCATCTGCTCGCATCGGCCTGTCCTGCCCGCGCTCTCCCGGGAACTGGGTCTCAAAGTGGGCAAGTTCGCCACCGGCTCGTTCCTGGTGGCACATCGGCTGGCGGACGGCAAAACCGTCACCGAACGCTTCAGCGCTCCCTAGCGACACGGCTCGGTGACGATCCCGGTACGGCGGACGGGGCGTCCGGGGGACACTGGAGGTGACGGGTATGTTCCTACCCGAGGAACCGGCGCCCCACCGGGTGCCGGTCTGAGGAGAGGTTCGGGGCGCACCATGACGATGATGCGAGAACTGACACTGATCGGGATCCGGATGGAATCGCCCAACCGGGCCCCGGTGATGATGCTGCGCGAGACCGAGGGCTACCGCTACCTGCCGATCTCGATCGGCTCGGTCGAAGCGACGGCGATCGCGTACGAGGAGCAGGGCCTGCGTCCGTCGCGCCCGCTCACCCATGACCTGATGCGGGACCTGATCCAGGCGTTCGACGTGCACATCGAGGCGGTCGAGATCGTCGAGCTCCGGGACGCGGTGTTCTACGCCGAGCTCGTGCTCGCCAACGGCGCCCGGGTGTCGGCCCGGCCGAGCGACTCGGTCGCGCTCGCGGTCCGCCTGGGTACGCCGATCCGCTGCACCGAGGAGGTACTGCGGGAGGCCGGCGTCGCCACTCCCGAGGAGGAGCAGGCCGAGCTGGAGCGCTTCCGGGAGTTCCTGGACGGCGTGGCCCCGGAGGACTTCTCCAGCTGACACTGTCAATTGGTCCGACCAATGATGTGACCGGCAAGTTATCAACGAGGCGCCGACGGTGGCATGACGGCGTACTACCGTATGCCTGTCCGGGCAACTTGTGCCGCGGGCCGTGGGGGAATCGATCGTTCACGGGATCGATGCGCTGAGCGTTACCGAAACGTGAGAGAGAAGCCGTTTACATCTACCGAGAGTGACGGCTCTTAACTCAGTTCACCTATTAGCCGCCTGTCGGCACGCCAGCCGTCGCACACGCTACCGGAACCGTTCACCGCTCGTTCACCAGCGACGGACCGCCGCGTCACCTCGTCTCCCTACCGTCTGTGGAAGTTCAGAAGTCTGATTCCCGCAGAAGGGCAACACTCTCGTGTCCGTCAATCGCCTGTTCCGCGTCGGCTCCGTCGCCGTGGCTTCCATCGGCGTCCTGGCGCTCAGCGCCTGTGGCAGCGACCCCCAGTCGTCCGGCTCGTCCTCGCCGTCGGCAGGGTCGTCGTCGACCACCGCCGGGGCCGACTGCCCGAAGGGCACCCTGAATGCTGAGGGCTCCACGGCGCAGAAGAACGCCATCGAGGAAATCATCAGCAAGTACAACGAGAAGTGCGCCGACGTCACGGTGAACTACAACCCGACCGGTTCCGGCGCGGGTATCAAGCAGTTCAACGCGAACCAGGTGGACTTCGCCGGCTCCGACTCGGCGCTGAAGCCCGACGAGATGACCGCGGCGACCAAGCGCTGCGGCGGCAACCCGGCGATCGACCTGCCGATGGTGGTCGGCCCGATCGCGATCTCGTACAACGTCGACGGCGTGTCCAAGCTGGTCCTGGACGGCCCGACCGCGGCGAAGATCTTCGCGGGCACGATCAAGACCTGGAACGACCCGGCGATCGCCAAGCTGAACTCCGGCGTCACGCTGCCGTCGGCTCCGATCTCGGTGTTCTTCCGCTCCGACGAGTCCGGCACCACGGAGAACTTCACCAAGTACCTGAAGGCCGCCGGTGGTGGCGCCTGGACCAAGGACCCGGCCAAGAAATGGACCGGCACCGGCTCCGGCAAGGAGAAGTCCTCCGGTGTGGCCGAGGCCGTGAAGAGCACCAAGAACTCGATCACCTACGCCGAGTGGTCGTACGCGGTCGACAACAAGCTCGGTATCGCGCAGATCGACAACGGCTCCGGCGCCCCGGTCGAGCTGTCCGCCGAGTCCGCCGGCAAGGCGCTCGCCGCGGCCAAGCCGGCCGACCCGACCGGCAAGGACCTGGGGCTGAAGCTCGACTACACGACCAAGGCCGCGGGCACCTACCCGATCGTCCTGGTCACCTACGAGATCGCCTGCACCAAGGGTCTTCCGGCCGACAAGACCGCGATGGTGAAGAGCTTCCTGAGCTACTTCGTCAGCGCCGAGGGCCAGTCCTCGCTGACCGACCTGAACTACGGCCAGCTGCCGGCCGAGGTCCAGACGAAGGTCGTCGCCGCGATCCAGGCGATCAGCTGATCGCGAAGCAGTACTGATGCGAGCCCCGGCCGATCCGAGTCTTCGGAGGCGGCCGGGGCTCGTGCCACTGAAGAGACCCGACGGCACACGTCACGACCGAGGCGCTTGGAGCACCATCGATGAGTAGTCCAGACGGCACGGCACCGCCCGACCGGCCGGACGGCACGGCCGGCCCGGCCCCGCGATTCGGAGAGCTGGCGGCCGAACATGCCGAGCACGAGGAAACACAGCAGTCCACCGAGGTACTGACCGAGTCCGGCGTCGAGAGCACGGAAGGTACGCCGGCCACGCCCACCGCGAACGCCGACGACGACCGTGCCCTGGCCCTCGGCCCGGTCGGTCACCTGGGCGACCGGTTGTTCGGCGGGCTCGCCCGCGGCTCCGGCGGCCTGGTGGTGCTGATCGTCGCTTTCGTCGGCGTCTTCCTGCTGGCGCTGGCGATCCCGGCGCTGGCCGGGGACAAGAGCAACTTCCTGTTCTCCCGGGTCTGGAACCCGGGCGGCGACGACCCGCAGTTCGGCATCGCCGCGCTCTTCTACACCACGGTGGTCAGCTCGATCATCGCGATGCTGATCGCGGTACCGATCGCGGTCGGTGTCGCGCTGTTCGTCACGTACTACGCCCCGAAGCGGCTGGCGTCACCGGTCGCGCACGCGGTCGACCTGCTGGCCGCCGTACCGTCGATCATCTACGGCCTCTGGGGCATCCTGTTCTTCGCGCCGATCCTGCGCCCGGTGATCAACGGGATCTCCGACGCGCTCGGCTGGATCCCGCTGTTCAAGGCGCCGGCCGGCGGCGACGTCGGCGTCGTCTTCACGGCGTCGGTCGTCCTGGCGATCATGATCCTGCCGGTGGTCACCGCGATCAGCCGGGAGATCTTCGCGCAGACGCCGATCGCGCACCGCGAAGGCGCGCTCGCGCTCGGCGCCACCAAGTGGGAGATGATCCGGATGGCCGTGCTGCCGTACGGGCGCTCCGGTGTGGTCAGCGCCTCGATGCTCGGTCTCGGCCGGGCGCTCGGTGAGACCGTCGCCGTACTGATCATCCTGTCGGTGCCGAACGCGAACGACCCGTGGAACTCGTCGATCTTCGCCGGCGGCGAGACGTTCGCGTCGAAGATCGCCAACAACGCGGCGGAGTTCGACTCGCCGGAGAAGACCGGTGCGTACATCGCGGCCGGTCTGGTGCTGTTCGTGGTGACCTTCCTGGTCAACTCGCTCGCGCGGATCATCGTCGAGCGCAGCGCTCCGGGCGGGCGGCGGACCCGCCGCAACCGGCGCGCCGGTTCGTCCCCTGCTGCCGAAGGAGCCGGCTCATGACCACCGCGACAGCCGACAAGGCGGCGTACGACGGCCGGGCCCTGGACCTGACCGGCAAGTCCGGTGCGCGGGCCTTCAAGAACACGCTCGCGACCGTGCTGATGGTGCTGGCCTTCGTACTGGCGATGATCCCGCTGCTGTGGATCCTCTACACGGTCGTCACCAAGGGCTACCACCTGCTGCTGAACGCGGACTGGTGGAACCAGTCGCAGCGCGGCATCACCGTCCGGCGCGAGGGCGGCGGCGCGTACCACGCGATCATGGGCACGCTGATCATGGGCCTGATCACGGCCGTGATCGCGGTACCGATCGCGATCCTCGGCGCGGTCTACCTGGTCGAGTACGCGAAGGGCACCCGGGCCGCCCGGGTGGTCAGCTTCATGATCGACATCCTCACCGGTGTTCCGTCGATCGTCGCCGCGCTGTTCATCTACGCGGTCTGGATCACGGTGTTCGGCTTCAACCGGGTCGGTTTCGCGGTGTCGCTGTCGCTGGTGCTGCTGATGCTCCCGGTCGTCCTGCGGTCCACCGAGGAGATGCTGAAACTGGTACCGGACGAGCTGCGGGAGGCGTCGTACGCGCTCGGCGTCCCGAAGTGGAAGACGATCCTGAAGGTCGTCGTACCGACGGCGTTCGGCGGCATCGTCACCGGCGTGATGCTCGGTCTGGCCCGGGTGATGGGTGAGACCGCGCCGCTGCTGATCCTGGTCGGCTACTCGAAGAACATCAACCTGAACCCGTTCAGCGGCTTCATGGGCGCGCTGCCGACGATGATCAACCAGGACCGCAACGACATGGCCCTGCAGCCGGCCAACGACCGGGTCTGGGCGGCGGCACTCACGCTGATCCTGCTGGTCCTCGTCCTCAACCTGCTGGCCCGGGTGGTCGCCCGGTTCAGCGCCGTCAAGTCGAAATAGCGAGAGGTTCCCTTTCCGTTATGGCTAAGCGCATCGAGGTCAGCGGCCTCAACGTCTACTACGGCGACTTCAAGGCCGTCGAGGACGTGTCGATGACGATCGAGCCCCGCTCGGTCACCGCGTTCATCGGCCCGTCCGGCTGCGGCAAGTCCACCTTCCTGCGGACCCTGAACCGGATGCACGAGGTGATCCCCGGTGCCCGCGTCGAGGGCAAGGTGACGCTGGACCAGCAGGACCTGTACGGCAACGGGGTCGACCCGGTCGCGGTCCGCCGCGTCGTCGGCATGGTGTTCCAGCGGCCGAACCCGTTCCCGACGATGTCGATCTTCGACAACGTCGCGTCCGGGCTGAAGCTGAACGGCGTCAAGGACAAGAAGAAGCTCACCGAGGTGGTCGAGCAGTCCCTGCAGGGCGCCAACCTGTGGAACGAGGTCAAGGACCGGCTGGACAAGCCCGGCGCGGGCCTGTCCGGCGGTCAGCAGCAGCGGCTCTGCATCGCCCGGGCGATCGCGGTCGAGCCCGAGGTGATCCTGATGGACGAGCCCTGCTCGGCCCTGGACCCGATCTCCACGCTGGCGATCGAGGACCTGATCGAGAAGCTGAAGGACAAGTTCACGGTCGTCATCGTCACGCACAACATGCAGCAGGCGGCCCGGGTCTCCGACCAGACCGCGTTCTTCAACCTGGCCGCGACCGGCAAGCCGGGCCGGCTGATCGAGATGGCTCCGACCAAGCAGATCTTCTCCAACCCCACCGAGAAGGCGACCGAGGACTACATCACCGGCCGCTTCGGCTGATCCGTACCGTTACGGCCGCCGCGACGCCCTGTCGTGGCGGCCGTTGCCGTTTCCGGGCCCCGGAGTGGGGGCATGACTGCGAACCTGCGGAAAAGATAGGCTGCGCTGATTCCACGACGTTCTCAGAAGGGAACCGCGGTGAGCACACCGACGCCACCTCCCGGCGACGACCAGAACAACCCGACCGGACCGGAGGGCTACCCCGGCCAGCAGCCGGGTCAGTACGGCCAGCCTGGTCAGCCAGGTCAACCGGGCTACGGCCAGCAGCCAGGTTACGGTCAGCAGGAGCCTGGCGGCTACGGGCAGCAGCAGCCCGGTGGCTATGGGCAGCAGCAGCCTGGTGCGTACGGCCAGCAGCAGCCCGGCGGGTACGGGCAGCAGCCTGGCGGCTATGGCCAGCAGCCTGGCGGCTACGGTCAGTACCCCGGTGGCAACGGCTACGGCAACGTCACGCCGCCGAGCAACACGCCGAAGATCCTGTCGATCATCGGCATCGTCTGCTGGTTCTGCTGTTCCCCGGCCGCGATCGTCCTGGGCTTCGTCGCGCAGGGCAAGTTCCGCGAGCAGGGTCAGTCCGACACGCTGGCGCGGGTCGCGTGGATCGGCGGCATCGTCGCGCTGGTCATCGGCATCATCAGCACGATCGTCCGGCTGCAGAACCAGTAGCCGGTACGGCGGGCGGCAGGTGTCGCCCGCCGGTCAGACCAGGTTGCGCGCGACGCCGTACACGATGAACAGGGCGACAATGCCGTAGACAGTCCAGTCGGCGGCCCGGCGGCTCATCCGCAGCCGCGGCAGTTTGACCAGGTGGAGCGACTCGAGCGCCCAGACGAGCACCTGGTAGCCGACGGCGACGCCGATCAGCGGGCCGAGCACGAACACCACGGGGTTGAAGTGCCAGGCGCCGCCGAAGTCGCCGCGGAGCATGGCCGCGGCCATCCGCGTCGACCCGCAGAGCGGGCAGTTCAGGCCGGTGGTCGCGTGCAGCACGCACGGGATGCCGATCCGCTGCCCGGACAACTGGTACACCCCGGCCAGCAGGAACCCGCCGACGCCGACGGAGGTCAGGCCCCACACCCGGCGGTCCAGCGGCTGGACCGGACCGGTGGGCCGGAGGACGACGCTCTGCGAGACGCTCACGACCCAAAGGTATCTCTCGAACAGGTGGATCCGTCGGCGGATCTGATCCGTCCGACGACTAGCCTGCAACTCACTCCTCAACGCACCATCGCCAGAAGGGATCGTCGTGAGCACTCCGACGCCACCACCGGGTTACGGCCCGCAAGACCCCCAGCAGCCCGGTCAGCCGGGCCAGTACGGGCAGCAGCCCGGACAGGGTCAGTACGGTCAACAGCCCGGACAGCCGGGACAGTACGGCCAGCAGCCCGGGTACGGGCAGCAGCAGCCGGGCTATGGGCAGCAGCCGGGTTATGGCCAGCAGCCTGGGCAGTATGGGCAGCAGCCTGGGTACGGTCAGCAGCCGGGTTACGGGCAGCAGCCCGGGTACCCGCAGCAGCCGGGACAGTACGGGCAGCAGCCCGGCTTCCCCGGTCAGCCTGGTCAGTACGGGCAGGCCGGTTACGGGTACGGCGGTGCGCCGTCCGGTGAGCTGGCGAGCTGGCCGCTCCGTGTCGGCGGCTACCTGATCGACGGATTCATCGTCGGCATCCCGAGCGGTATCGGCAACGCGCTGAGCAACAACTCGAGCACCGGCGTGAGCATCATCAGCCTGATCCTGTCACTGATCAGCCTCGGCCTGTTCGTCTACAACCGCTGGATCCAGCAGGGCCAGACCGGCCAGACGTGGGGCAAGAAGATCGTCAACATCAAGCTGGTCGGCGCCGACACCGGTCAGCCGCTCGGCATCGGCAAGACGATCCTGCGCGACATCACCCACATCCTCGACGGCCTGCCCTGCTACCTGGGCTTCCTGTGGCCGCTGTGGGACGAGAAGAAGCAGACCTTCGCGGACAAGCTCAACCACTCGTACGTCGTCAAGGTCTGACCGCAACTCCTGGACGCCGCGGCCCGCAACTGGCCGCGGCGTCCTGCTTTCCCAGCAGAACGGACCTCTCGAATGAGCGCTTACGGACAGCCATACGGCCAACAGCCTTACGGGCAGCAGCCGTACGGACCTTACGGGCAGCCTGGTTACGGATACGGGCCGCCGATGCCGCCGATGGCGGACTGGTTGCCGCGGGTGGGCGCGTCGTTGATCGACGGGCTGGTCTCCGGGATCCCCATCCTGCTCGGGTACGGCGCGATGATCGGGACGGCCATCAGTCAGTCGGCCAACGATTCCGCGGACGACTCGATGCCGCCGCTCGTGGGGGTCGTCTGCCTGGTCGGCTTCGCGGCCAGTCTCGGGCTGGGCCTGTGGAACCGGGTCTTCCGCCAGGGCAAGACCGGCCAGAGCATCGGCAAGAGCATCCTGCACCTCCGCCTGGTCGACTCAGCAACCGGCCAGCCCATCGGAGCCGGCCGCGCCTTCCTCCGGGAGTTCCTCAGCGGCATCTTCAACAACGCCTGCTTCCTGGACTCGCTCTGGCCCCTCTGGGACGACAAGAAGCAGACCTGGCACGACAAGGTCGTCAACACCTACGTCGTGCAGTCAGTGTGACCGTAAGAGGCCCGCGCAGGTGACTGCCCACAGGACGCTGGTGAAAGTGCCGATGATGAAGCGTTCTGCGACGGCCTGCGGGGTGACGGAGGCCGGCTGGTCCGGGCTGCGCAGCTCTGGATACCTAGCGAGGCCCTTGATGGCCAGCACGATCGCAATGCCCTCCGGCCAGCCCGCCACCAGCGACGCGTAGACGGCCAGCCGTTCGAGCGCACCGATCAGAGCGCCGCCACGCAGCACCTCTCCAGCTTTCTGCGTGGATTGCGCGTGTGTACTGCGCCTGTCCGCCAAAGCCAGCACAGACGTCGTCAGCGGCCCTCCCCCGGCCACCGCGAGCCCTCCGGCGACCAGGAGCAGCACGTCCCACCAGTGCTCCGCCCAGCCGGCCACACCGTTGCTGACGAGCAGCAGTACGCCGACAGCCGCCAGGCAGGCGAGCATGACGCCGCTGATGACGATCTCGGGGTTGGACCCCGACTTGGGGATCCACGCCAGTACGGCGAGAACGAGCGCGACCGCGGTCAGCGAGAGGACCAGGGCCGTCACGCAGCGACCCCGTGGTGGAGGAGGTCCGCGGCGAGCACCCGGCCGCGCTGCTCCTCGGCATACCCGGCCGCTTGGGCCCGTTGGGTGACTGCCGACTGGCTGATGCCGAGTTTCACGCCGATCTCCCGCCTGGTGAGTCCTTCGGCCAACAGGTCGGCCACGGCCCACCCGCGCTCGCTACGGCGCCGCAGTACGGACGCCATCAACCACAGCACCGTTTCCACCTGCTCCGCGCTGTGTGGGTCCGCTCCGACCACGTTCACGTGGTGCGGGCTCGACTTGGCCCGCGTCACCGCCTCCCGGGCGAACACGAACGCGTCCCCGCTGCCGGCCCTGGTACTGCGCGGCAGCGGTTCGCTCACCTCGCCGACACCGAGGCCGACGTACCAGCTGTCCGACCGCAACAGCTCCACGATCACGTCGACGGTCGCCCGGGCCTCGTCCAGCACGCCCTGCACCTCGTCTCCGGCGGTCCGCTCGAACTTCCGCAACAACCCGGTCCGCCGCGGCCGGTGGTTCAGGGCGGTCAGTAGCTCGGGTACGAGATCACTCGTGCTTCGGCTGCCCCGCTGATCTACCGTGAGAACGAAGACCATCACCGCACCTCCTTCCGACGGGTTAAGGCTACAACCTTATTCACGCAGAGTGAAGGCCAAAACCTGAACCGATTCACCCCGATCACTCCCCGTATCCGGCCCGGGAGGCCGGGCCGGACCGGGGCCGCGGTCAGTCCGCGATCGGCAGGTAGAGCTTCTGGTCGGTGGAGCGGAAGGTATCGGACATCTCGGCGAAGCCGGCTTCGATGGCTTCGGCCGAGGTCAGGCCGCGTTCCTCGGCGTACTTGCGGATGTCGGCGGTGATCCGCATCGAGCAGAACTTCGGGCCGCACATCGAGCAGAAGTGTGCGGTCTTCGCGGGTTCGGCGGGCAGGGTCTCGTCATGGAAGGAGCGGGCGGTGTCCGGGTCCAGCGAGAGGTTGAACTGATCCTCCCAGCGGAACTCGAACCTTGCCTTGGACAACGTGTCGTCCCAGGCCTGCGCACCGGGGTGGCCCTTCGCCAGATCGGCCGCGTGGGCCGCGATCTTGTACGTGATCACGCCGGTCTTGACGTCGTCGCGGTCCGGCAGGCCGAGGTGTTCCTTGGGCGTGACGTAGCAGAGCATCGCCGTACCCAGCCAGCCGATCTGCGCCGCGCCGATCGCCGACGTGATGTGGTCGTAGGCCGGCGCCACATCAGTTGCCAACGGCCCCAATGTGTAGAACGGCGCCTCGCCGCACAGCTCCTCCTCGAGCCGTACGTTCTCCGCGATCTTGTGCATCGGCACGTGCCCCGGACCCTCGATCATCACCTGTACGTCGTGGTCCCAGGCGATCCGGGTCAGCTCCCCCAGCGTCCGCAGCTCGGCGAACTGCGCCTCGTCGTTCGCGTCCGCGATGCACCCGGGCCGCAGCCCGTCGCCGAGCGAGAACGTCACGTCGTACTCCCGCAGGATCTCGCACAGCTCCGCGAAATGCGTGTACAGGAAGGACTCCTGGTGATGCGCGAGGCACCACGCGGCCATGATCGACCCGCCCCGCGACACGATCCCGGTGATCCGCCGCGCGGTCAGCGGCACGTACCGCAGCAGGACGCCGGCGTGCACGGTCATGTAGTCCACGCCCTGCTCGCACTGCTCGATCACGGTCTCGCGGTACACCTCCCACGACAGCGCCGCCGGATCGCCCTTCACCTTCTCCAGCGCCTGGTAGAGCGGGACCGTACCGATCGGCACCGGCGAGTTCCGCAGGATCCACTCGCGGGTCTCGTGGATGTTCTTCCCGGTGGACAGGTCCATCACCGTGTCGGCGCCCCACCGGGTCGCCCAGACGAGCTTCTCGACCTCGTCCTCGATCGAGGAGGACACGGCCGAGTTGCCGATGTTCGCGTTCACCTTCACCAGGAACTTCTTCCCGATGATCATCGGTTCGCTCTCCGGGTGGCAGCGGTTCGCCGGGATCACGGCCCGGCCGCGGGCCACCTCCGCCCGGACGAACTCCGGCTCGAGCCCTTCCCGGACGGCGACGTACCGCATCTCCTCGGTGATCGTCCCGGCCCGCGCGTGCCCGAGCTGGGTCAGCCCGGTGCGACCGGCGATCCAGTCCCGCCGCAACGGCGGCAGACCGGCCTGTACGTCGATCCGCGCGGACGCGTCGGTGTACGGACCCGACGTGTCGTAGAGGTCGAAGTACTCGCCGTTGGTGAGGTTGACGCGCCGCGCCGGTACGCCGAGCTCGCCGCGATAGATCTTCTCCGACCCCGAGATGGGACCGGTGCTGACATTGACCATGCTGCTGCTCCCTACGCCGGAATTACCCGGACAGGTTCTGCGGTCGGCGGCGCCGGCCAGGTCAGATTCCTGGGTCCAGCCGCCCTCTCAGCCCACTACGGTGCGAGCTCCCGCGGTCTCTAGTTGTCAGCGCCCACCATAATCGGGTCATGCGAGACCTCGTCTACCCACCCGTCATCGGCTTCGCCAAGACCGCCTTCTTGGCCCTGGATCTGAAGATCCGCCGGACCGGGACCGAGCACGTCCCGCAGACCGGCGGCGCACTGATCGCGATCAACCACATCAGCTACGTCGACTTCATCCTCGGCGGGTACGGCGCGGTGCCGGCGAAGCGGCTGGTCCGCTTCATGGCCAAGGAGGTGCTGTTCCGGAACCGGTACTCCGGTCCGCTGATGCGCGGCATGCACCACATCCCGGTGGACCGCGAGGCCGGCGCCGCGTCGTACCGGACGGCCGTCGACTACCTGCGGGCCGGCGAGCTGGTCGGGGTGTTCCCGGAGGCCACGATCAGCCGCTCGTTCGAGCTGAAGGAGTTCAAGTCCGGCACGGTCCGGATGGCGGCGGAGGCCGGCGTACCGGTGCTGCCGATGATCCTGTGGGGCACCCAGCGGATGTTCACCAAGGACCACCCGCGGGACTTCACCCGGCACCGCCCGATCTCGATCAGCATCGGCGCGCCGCTCACCGTGACGCCGGACGACGACCCGGCGGAGGCGACCGCCCGGCTGCGCTCGACGATGGCCGGGATGCTCGACGAGAGCATCCGCGGGTACCCGGAGCAGCCGGAGGGCGCCTGGTGGCTGCCGGCCGCGTACGGCGGCGGCGCGCCCACCCCGGAGGAGGCGGAGCGGCTGGACCGGGAGGAGCTCGAGCGACGGGCCGAACGGCGGAGGAGCTCTTGACCCTCGGGGCGGATCGAGGGTACGAAGAGCATTCGTTGACGTGACAGGCACCTGGGGGGTACCTGGTCGGCGGGCTGCTGCCGCGGCCCGCGTACTCGAGCAGGCGGGGGCAGGGAAGTGTTCGATTCACCGGAAGAGCTGCATCTTTTCGAGCCCGGTGCGCTGACGCCTGCGCCGCACGTGGCCGAGCACATCCCGGACGCCGGCGCGTACTTCGTGGACTGGGCGACCCGGGACCTGACCGACGACCGCGCCCGCGAGATCGAGTCCGCGGTCAACGGCCGGCGCAACCAGAACGGCTGGTTCCCGCTGGAGACCCTGGACAGCATCGGCAGCAAGGGCTTCTGGCGCGGCCCGCTGACCTACCTGGCGCGGATGACGGCCGACGACCCGCAGATCGTCCAGGAGTGGGCCACGGACGGCCTGCCGGACGAGCAGAGCGCCAGTATCGAGGCCACCGTCGACCACCTGCTCCACCAGCAGGGGCACGCGGCCGCGGCCACCTGGGCGGTCGCCGTACGCCCGCGCACGTTCTTGGACGCAGAGGTGCTCGGCAGCCGCCTGCTGGCCGCATGGGAGTACAACCTCGGCTCCATCCGCGCTAGGGACGTCGCCAAGGCTGTACGCCGCTGGAACCGCTAGCTAGTGGAACTGCGGGATGATCAGGTACAGCCCGTAGAGCACAGCCGCGAGACAGGCCGCGAAACACAGCGCAGCAACGCCGGTGTCCACGAACGACGGCTGCCGCTTCTCGTCGATCGCTACCGCACGCCGCGACATCGCGGTGACCCCGAACGCGAACAGCACCGCCAGGCCGACACCGAAGATCAGGCTGACCAGTGCGACCTCACCGAGGGCGCTCCAGTTGATGTGCATCGCCGTACTCCTCTCAGGCCGCCGCGGGCGTGGTCGCGGCGGGGGTCGAGCTCGGGTACTCGTTGACGTTGTCCGAGGTCACCGGGCGGCGCCGGGAGGCCGCGTAGATCGCGCCACCGGCGGCGATCGCCAGTACCGCGATGATCGCGACGCCGAGGTTGCCGGAGTCGGCCACCTCGCCGGCCAGCGCGCCGACGATCGCGGCAGCCGGCAGGGTCAGCAGCCAGGCCACGGCCATCCGGCCGGCGACCGTCCAGCGCACCTCGGCGAGCCGCTTGCCGAGACCCGCGCCGAGGATGCTGCCCGAGCAGACCTGCGTGGTGGACAGCGGGAAGCCCAGGTGCGACGAGATCAGCAGCACCGACGTGGAGCTGGTCTCCGCGGAGAAGCCCTGCGGCGACTCGATCTCGGCCAGGCCCTTGCCCATCGTCCGGATGATCCGCCAGCCGCCGAGGTAGGTGCCGAGCGCGATCGCCGTACCGGCCGCCAGGATCACCCAGATCGGCGGCCGGGCGCCGGAGTGCAGGCTGCCCGACGTGATCAGCACCAGCGTGATGACACCCATCGTCTTCTGCGCGTCACCGGTGCCGTGCGCCAGCGACACCAGCGACGCGGACGCGATCTGGCCGGCGCGGAAGCCGTCCTCGACCGACTTCTTCCGGGCCCGGGCGGTGATCTTGTACGCCAGGAAGGTCCCGAGCAGCGCCACCACACCGGCCACGATCGGGGCCGCGACGGCCGGGATGATGATCTTCTGTACGACGGTGCCGAAATGTACGGCGCTGCTCCCGGACGCGATCCAGGTGGCGCCGATCAGCCCGCCGAAGAGCGCGTGCGACGAGGAGCTCGGCAGGCCGACGTACCAGGTCATCAGGTTCCAGAGGATGGCGCCGACCAGGCCGCCGAAGATCACCGGGACGGTCACCTTGGCGTCGTCGACGATGCCGCTGGAGATCGTCTTGGCCACCTCGGTGGAGATGAACGCGCCGACCAGGTTCAGCACCGCGGACACCGCGACCGCGACCTTGGGCTTCAGTGCGCCGGTGGCGATCGACGTCGCCATCGCATTTGCTGTGTCGTGGAACCCGTTGGTGAAGTCGAACACCAACGCGGTGACGATCACCACGACGACGAGGAACGACAGGTCCATACGCGATCACTTCCCCTGGGCGGACGATCAGCAGCCTTGATCGACGGTAGGCCTGGTGAGTGAATTTGAAATGAACCGGTCCAGGGAATTTACTCCAAGACCAGATGGACCAGGCCGTAGACGAGGGCGGCCACGATGCCGGCGGCAGGGATGGTCAGGACCCAGGCGGTGACGATGCCCTTGGCGACGCCCCAGCGGACCGCGGACAGCCGCTTGGTGGCGCCGGCACCCATCACCGCGGAGGTGATCGTGTGGGTGGTCGAAACCGGGGCGTGCAGAGCGATCGCCATCACGTACAGGACCAGGGCCGACACCGCCTCGGAGGCGAACCCGCGGGCCGGGTCCAGGTGGATGATCCGCCGCCCGAGGGTCCGCATGATCCGCCAGCCACCGGAGTACGTCCCGAGCGAGATCGCGGTCGCCGCGGCGAACTTGACCCACAGCGGAATACCGTCGCTGTGCTGCGCGTGGCCGGTGGTGACCAGCGCGAGGAAGATGACGCCCATCGTCTTCTGCGCGTCCTGCAGACCGTGCCCGAGCGCCATCGCGGCGGCCGACACCGACTGCGCCATCCGGAAGCCGCGTGTGGTCTTGCCCGGATTGCTGCGCCGGAAGAGCCAGAGGATCGCGACCATCAGCAGGAACGCACCGGTGAAGCCGACCGCGGGCGACAGCACCATCGGGATGACGACCTTGTCGACGATCCCGGACCACAGCACCGTGCTGGTCGAGGCCAGGCCGGCGCCGACCAGCCCACCGATCAGCGCGTGCGTCGAGGAGCTGGGCAGACCGAAGTACCAGGTGATCAGGTTCCAGGTGATGGCACCGATCAGGGCCGCGATCACGATCACCAGACCGTGCTTGCCGCTCGGCGCGGTGATGATGCCCTTGCCGATGGTGTCGGCCACCTCGGTACCGGCCAGCGCGCCGAGGAAGTTGCAGGCCGCCGCCATCGCCAGCGCCACCCGCGGGGTCAGCGCCCGGGTGGACACCGAGGTCGCGATCGCGTTCGCGGCGTCGTGGAAGCCGTTGGTGTAGTCGAAGGCCAACGCGATGACGACGACGGCGATGACGAGCGTGAGCTCCACGCTCAGCTCTCCTTGACGGCGATCTGCTCGACCGTGTTGGCGACATGCTCGAACGCGTCGATCGCCGCCTCCAGCAGGTCGACCACGGTCTTCAGCTTCATCACGGTCAGCGCCTCGTAGTCGCCGCTGAACAGCTTCGCGATCACCCGGCGGTGGACCGCGTCGCCGGTGTTCTCCAGCCGGTTGATCTCGATCCAGTACTCGGCCAGGTCCTTCATGGTGCGCAGCCGCGGCATCGTCTCGGCGGTCAGCTGGGCGGCCCGCTGGAGCACCTCGATCTGCTCGGCGACCTCCTCCGGCAGCTTCTCCAGGTTGAAGAGGTGGATGGTGTCGACCGCCTCCTCCATGAAGTCCATGACGTCGTCGAGGTCCGAGGCCAGCCGGTAGATGTCCTCCCGGTCGAACGGCGTCACGAACGTCGAGTTGACCCGCCGGATGATCGAGTGCGTGGTCTCGTCGGCCGCGTGTTCCGCGTCCTTCATCTGGGCGGCGATCTGGTGGCTGGCGGACAGCCCGGTGCCCGCCGTACTGCCGAGCAGCTCCGCCAGGATCCGGGATCCGTCCACGAGGTGGTTGGCGGACTCGGTGAAAAGGTCGTAGAACGTCGGGTCGTTCGGACGCAGACGTAACGGCACTTCAAGCTCCGGGTGAACGAGGGACAAACCGTGAACATGCTAGGGGGAACGGACCGCTGACGCGGCATCCGGCCGGGTCAACGTATCGCGTCGTTATGAACTGGCCTTTCACATCATTCACGATAGGTGACCGATCGGTTTCACCGGGTGAGTACGGCGTACAGGTCGAAGAGCCCGACGACGAGCACCAGACCGGCCGCGACCCGGAGCACCTGCTCGTGCCCGAGGTGGTGCACGGCACCGCCCTTGGACCGCCGGTAGACGGCGCTCACCGCGGTCCAGCAGCCCAGGGAGAGCACCAGAACGACGATTCCGAGACCGGTCCGGACCTCTGACGACCCGTGGCCGGAGGCGAGCAACAGCGTGCCGTTGGCAATCAGTCCGAGGGCGGTACGGCGCCACGCGAGCAACGTCCGCTCCGGCTGCCGTCCTGGATCCGGTGTGCTCATTCCCACACTCATCGCCAGAGCGAGAACAGCAGCCCGATCAGGCCGACCGTCGCGATCGTTGCCCCCAGCATCAGCGGCAGCCGGCTGGCCGGCAGCGCACCGCCGCGACGGATCGCGGTCAGGTTCAGCTGCCAGCGCCGGAACGCTCCGGCGGTGGTGACGATTCCGGTGAGGACCAGCACGATCCCGATGATCCGGGCCGGCCAGCGGTCCGGGCCGAGGTCGAGGAACTGCACCGCGGACAGGCCGCCGGCGTAGCAGGCGAGCGCGGTCCGCAGGTACGCCAGGTAGGTGCGCTCGTTCGCGAGGGTGAACCGGTAGTCGGGCTCTTCTTCCTCACTCATTCGCAGCTCACGAGGCCGTAGTCCTGTTTGAGGGTCAGCACACGCCGCACGCTACTCGTCAGCTGCGCGGCGAACAGCTTGTCCTGCTGGGCCTTGGCGACCAGCGCGTTCACCATCGTCGCGGTCAGCCCGGACTCGGCGTTGATCACGATGTCGCCGCCGGCCGCCACGAACCGGGTCGCCCGCTCGCCGGCCGGGACCGCCTTCACCTCCGCGGCCGAGCCGACGTCGTCGGTGATCACCACGCCCTGCCAGCCGAGATCGCCGCGGATCATGCCCTGGATCACGGTCGGCGAGAAGACGGCCCGGTTCTTCGGGTCGATCCTGCTGTACGTCACGGTCGACACCATCACCATCGACGTACCGGCCTTGATCCCGTCCGCGAACGGCTGCAGGTCCGCGTCACCGCGGACCGTGACGTTGTCGACCACGCCGGCCGCGAAGTCGGTGTTGCCGCGCACCCGGCCCAGGCCCGGGAAGTGCTTCACCGAGGTCGCGATCCCGGCCTTGCGCATGCCCTGGACGAACGCCGTGACGCCCTGACCCGCCTGCTGCGGCGTGTCGCCGTACTCGCGGTCCAGTTGGCCGACCGGCGCGTTCTGCGACTTGAGCGACGCGGGTACGACGTCGGCGACCGGCGCGAGGTCGACGTTGACGCCGGCCTGCTTCAGCTGACTGCCCCAGTCCTGGGCCTGCGCGGTGAGCTTCGAGCTCGACCAGGTGCCCTGGACCGTCGCGGCCGGGATGCGGTCGAACCCAGGGCCTTTGAGCCGCTGGATCTTGCCGCCCTCCTGATCGGCCGCGACGAACGGGCGGACGCCTTCGACGGTGGCCGCCGACCGCACCGCGGCCATCGCCGTACGGGTGCTTGCCAGGCTGCCACCGTTGCCGACCAGGAACACGCCGCCGGACTTCTGCTGCTGTACGACGGCGCGCTGGGCGGAGGTCATACCGGTGCCGTCGATGCCGGTCATGATCAACTGACCGGCCTGCTCGCGGAGGGTGAGCGCCGTGAGCTTCTGGTCGACACAGCTCGGCGCTTGGGTCGGCGTCGGTGTTTGGGTCGGGCTCGGTGTGTTCGCGGTGGGTGTGGTGGCCGGGCTGCCCGGTTCTTCGGTCACCGGGACCGTCGACGACGGGACGGTGCTCGGTCCTGCTGTCGGTTGGGAGCCTTTGCCGCCGCAACCGGCGACGACGAGTGCAGTCAGCGCGATCAGCGCGACCGGGCGTCTCATCTCAGCTTCGCTCCCACGCCGCGCGGTCCACGGTGTCACCCGAGTGCCGCGCCAGCGTCGCGCACACGTCGTACAGCTGCTCGACCTGCTCGGGGGTGAGCGCGTCGAAGATCGACGTCCGTACCTCCTCGACGTGCCCAGGAGCCGTGTCGACCAGCTTCTGCCGGCCGAGCTCGGTGAGGATCGCGACCTGCCCGCGGCGGTCGGACTCGATGCCCTCGCGCCGTACCCAGCCGTTCTGCTCGAGGCGGCTGACCGCGTGCGAGAGCCGGCTGCGGGAGCCGAGCGTCGCGACGGCCAGTTCACTCATCCGCAGGCGGTTGCCCGGCGCCTCGGACAGCCGGACGAGAATCTCGTAGTACGTGTGCGGAATGCCCGCGTCGCGCTGCAACTGCTGCTCGATCCGGCTGCTCACTACGCGCTGCGCCGCGATGTACGCACGCCACGCCTGCGCTTCCGTCTGGTTCAGCCACCGGGGTTCCGCCATCCCCGCAGCGTATCCGCAGTACGGCGGCAGCACAGATCAGCATGCCGACGACCGCGAGGACACCGATCGTCTCGCCGAAGATCAAGAACGCGAACAGCATCGTGGTCGGTGGAACGAGATAGAGCAGCGAGCTGATCCTCGTGGCACCGGAGAGCTTGAGGTTCACCAGGTACAGGCCCCAACCACCGCCCGTCGCCAGCAGAACCAGCCAGACGACAGCACCGTAGAAGCCGGGCTCGCTCGGCACCGTCAGCTTGTTGGTCGACGCGGCCAATGCGGTGAACAGGACCGCCGAGGTGAGGCTCTGGATAGCCAGAGCCTCGAGCGAGCTCGTACTGGGACGGCGTTTCCGCTCGAGGCACGTGCCTCCGACCAGACCGAGGAGGCCGCCGATCGGTACCAGGAACAGCATTGGCGAGCCGTGGCCGGCGCCGAGGTCGTCGGCGACGACGAGGCCGACGCCTACGAGACCGAGGACCAGGCCGAGCCACTGGCGACGGTTCACCTGTTCGCCGAGCAGCGGCCCCGCGACGGTCGCGATCAGGATCGGCTGCAGCGAGCCGATCAGCGCGGTCACCCCGGCGGTGATGCCGTGGTCGATCCCGGTGAAGATCAGGCCCAGGTAGACGAACTGGGTCAGGAACGCCATCCACACCTGGGTCGCCAGGTCCCGCCGGGAGATCCGCGGCCGGCGTACGGCGAGGATCACTACCGCGAGCGCGCCCGCGACCAGGAACCGCCAGGCGAGCAGGTCGAACGCGTTCGTGTACTCCGTTCCCCAGCGCGCGCCGATGAAGCCGCAGCTCCAGAACACGACGAAACCGGCGCCGGCGGCCAAGCTCAGTACCTTCATGTCCAGGACAGTAACCACACCGGTCGGTATACTGTCAGTATGCTGGACCGGCAGATGAGACTGCTCGTGGACCGACGCGTGCCCGCGGCGCCGCGGCTGACACCCGCGGGCGAGCGGATCCTGGCGGCCGCCTCGACCCTGTTCTACGAGCAGGGGATCCGGACCGTCGGCGTCGACGCGATCGCCGCGGCCGCGGACGTGACCAAGAAGACGCTGTACGACCGGTTCGGCTCGAAGGACCGGCTGATCGCGGCGTACCTGGAGGAACGGGACCGGACCTGGCACCGGTTCCTCGACGACCAACTGGCCGAGCGGAACCCGGCCACGCCCGAGGCGACGATCCTGGCGCTGTTCGCGGCCCTGACGGACTGGCTGGCCGGGTCACGGAACGGGTGCGGCTTCATCAACGCGAGCGTCGAACTGGCCGCGCCTGACCATCCGGCGATGCCGGTGATCGTCGGCCAGAAACAGTGGCTGCGCGCAGAGTTCGAGGCACAGGCACGGGCCGCCGGATTCGCGAATCCAGCTGAGCTGGCCGACCGCCTGCTACTGCTCCACGAGGGAGCGCTCGTCAGCTACCGGGTCGCAGCAATGACCACGGCACCAGAGGTAGCAGCCCGAGCAGCATCCGACCTCCTCACCAACTGGCCCCACCAACCACCCCCGCACTGAGTCCCACCCAACCGCCCAACTGCCGCCCACTCAGCCGTCGCCCGCCCAGTTGCCGGCCGCGAGGCGCCGAGTTGCCAGACGCCCGTTGCCGGCCACTCAGCCGTCGGCCGCCCAGTCGCCGGGACGCTCAACTGCCCGGTCGCTCAGCCGCCAGGCACTCAACCTCGGCCACCGCCCAGTTGCCGGCGCGTTCAGTTGTTGCCCTCGCGTGAGGCGATGATCGCGGCCCGGCGCGCGAGCCGGTGACTGCGGCGGATCTCCGCCTCCCGGAGCCGGCGCCGGTCCTCGTCGGTGACCGGCTGCACCTGCGGCACCGCGCGCGGCTGCCCGTTCTCGTCCACCGCCACGAACACCAGGTACGCCGACGCGACGTGCACCTGCGGTCCGACCGCGTCCCACCGGTCCGCGGTGATCCGCACACCGACCTCCATCGAACTGCGCCCGGTCCAGTTCACCTGCGCGCTGAAGTGCACGACGTCACCGACCCGGACCGGAACCAGGAACACCATCTCGTCCATCGACGCGGTCACCGCCGCACCACCGGAGTGCCGCGCGGCGACAACGCCCGCGGCCGAGTCGACCAGCGTCATGATCACCCCGCCGTGCACGGTACCGAGCAGGTTGGTCTCGTTCTGCGCGGTGATGTGCGACAGCGACAGCCGCGTCTCCGAGGTCGGCCGCGACGCCGGGCTGCTGGACATGCGCATTCTCCTTGGGACTTTCCTGCCGGGACATTCCTGCCGGACTCTCCGGTACGACTGCCGCAGCGTATCCGGCCGGTTGTCCACAGGTCCCGATCGGCGGTTCCAGGCGAGCCCGATCCTCGTACCTTCTCTGCCGACTTCCCCCGCAGCTCCGCCGATCTGGAGGCCAGCGATGCCCGTCGACACCACCGAACATGCCCACGGCAACGACTACTGCCACGACCGTCCGGGCCTCCCCGACCCGATGCTGCCACCGCTGACCCGGCGGCAGGCCGACCGGATGATCCAGCTCGCACTGACGGCGGCCGCCGAGCTCGGCGTGCCGCTCACCTATCGCGGCGACGCCGCGCTGGTGCCGGCGGCGAGATCCGCCGGCGAACCGGTGCTCGGGATCAGCAATCTGGCCCGCGTCGTCGCCCACTTCGAGGAGGACCGCTGGCCCGAGATCGTCGCGGACCACGTTGCCACGATCATCGGCCAGTTCCGTGCGGGCGCACCGGCGCCGCCGGACGATCCCGAGCGTCAACTGATCCAGCGGATCGTGGCTCGCGACGCGTTGCCGGCCGACTGGTCCGCAGACCGGCCGGACTTCCTGCCCGGGCTGGTCGCCGTGCCGTCCACGGTCGACGACGGCCTGATCACCATGTTCCTGGAGCCTGACGACCTGTCGGTGAGCCCGCCGGACGCCGACCGGTTCGGCCTCACCAATCTCCGCCGGCTCCAGGACCAGGTGACGTACCTCGACAACCATGACATCCGGATCGCGTTGGTCAGCGGGAACGGGTACGCCGCCTCCCGCGCGCTCGTCCTCGACACTGTGCTCCGCGAGAGCCTGCAGGTGCAGCACGCGCCGTACGGCGTGCTCGCCGCGCTTCCCGCCCGCGACGCGCTGATGCTGCACGTCATCGAGGACCTCAGCGTGCTCCCGGCGCTGGGCCTGATGCTGAATCTCGCGGCCCGCTGCTACGACCGCGATCCGGGTCCGCTGTCTCCGGAGGTCCATCTGGTGACGCCCGAGCTGGTCTGGCACCGCGCCACCACTCCACTGACCGATGGCTTGCGGGTGCGGCCGTCGGCCGAGCTCGAAGCGCTCGCGCGTCGGCTCGCGATCCGTGAAGAGACCCGCTGATCTCAACCAGTTGGAGGTGTGAAATGACCAGGCCAGTCGGCATAGCGGATCCGCGAGATCTCGCGGACCTCGCCAAGCGTGCTCCATTCGTCCTTGCCGAGCCGGGCGAGCGGACGGAGCCGATGGACGTCCGGATGGTTGCCGTCCAGCATGGCGGCGTCGATCGCGAGATGCCGGACCTGCCCGATGACCAGCGTGCAGTCGCCGATCGGCAGCGTGGTGTGGAGCGTGCACTCGAGCGCGACCGGCGACTCCGCGACCCGCGGTACGGCGATCGTCCGGGACGGCTCGGCGGTGACGCCGATCGCCTCGAACTCCGAGACTTCCGGCGGGAAGTTCGTCCCGGAGGCGTTCACCTGCTCGTAGAGCGGTTCGGCGGCGAAGTTGACCACGAACTCACCGGTCGCCTCGACGTTGTTCAGGCTGTCCTTGCGGCCGACCGAGGTGAACTGCACCATCGGCGGCTGCACGGACGCGACCGTGAAGAACGAGTGCGGCGCCAGGTTCAGCACTCCGGCGGCGGAGCGGCTCGACACCCACGCGATCGGCCGCGGGACGACCACGGAGTTCAGCAGTGCATAGAACTCCCGGCGCCCGGCGCTCTCCGGATCCATATCGACACGCACGCCCGCAGTACATCAAACTCGGTGGATGTCGCCGTACCCGCCTCTGCGGGCGGCGGTCCGGACGAGCGACGGAGCTGTGGATTGGGCGAGCAGGACGATTTCCTGGACCGGGTGGCCGCGGTGGCACGGCGGCACGGGGTCGACCCCGGCGCGGTGCGGGAGGTCGCCGGCGGGGTGGCCAACCGGGGCTTCGTGCTCGGCGAGGACCTGTTCCTGCGGGTCAGCCGGCCCGGGTACGAGGACGACCTACACAAGGAGACCCAGGTCGTGCCGGCCACCCGATCGGTCGGCGTACTGACCCCGGCAATCGTGGAGTACGACGCCGACCGGCAGGTGATCGACGCGCCGTACGCCGTGATGCAACGCGTCAACGGCACCGAGCCCACCGAGGTCCCCGCCGGACTCGCGGAACAACTCGCCCGACTCCACCAGATCAAGCAGTCCGGCCCTGCTGACCTGTCTGAGGTGGAAGAGGATGGTTGGGGTGATCCTTGGCGGACGATCGAGGATCTCGCCGACCGGGGGTACATCGATCCTGGAACGGCGACCTGGCTGACCGGGTGGTTCACGCGGTTGGCCGAGCGTGTGGACGCCGGCGGGCCGAAGGTCCTGATCCACGGAGACGTTGCCGCCCACAACCTTCTGGCCGGACCCGGCAACGAACTCCGCGCGCTGATCGACTGGGGCGACGCCGCCTGGGCCCCACCCGCCATGGACTTCGCCAAGCTTCCCCTCACCCAAGTAGCCGCGCTGCTCCCCTCATACCGGCACCACGCCCAATCCTCGGACTCGGAGCACGAGCTGGCTGCCGCGATCCTCTGGTTCCACCTCTCCTGGGCACTCGCGAAGCTCCCGGCCGCCCCCTGGCCCAACCAACGCCACTGGACCGCTCCCACGACCAGCCGCCTGCTCGGCCTCCTGCAGTTCTTCACCACCACGCCACCCGCCCCGTGGGCCGACCTCGTCTGACGATCAAGAAGGTGAGGTTCTTGATGTCAGAGATGGCGTTTCTGCTGAAAAACAAGGGGGTTTGAACTTGCTGACCGATGGGGCAGACTGAGGCTTCGTGACTGATTATGTGGCGGCTGCGGGCCGGTACGACGACCAGATGACCTACCGGCGGACGGGCCGGAGCGGGCTGCAGCTTCCGGCGATCTCGCTGGGGTTGTGGCACAACTTCGGCGACGACAAGCCGTTCACGACGCAGCGGGACATCCTGCGGCGGGCGTTCGACCTCGGCGTCACGCACTTTGACCTGGCGAACAACTACGGCCCGCCGTACGGCTCGGCCGAGACGAACTTCGGGACGCACTTCGCGCGGGACTTCAAGCAGTACCGGGACGAGCTGATCATCTCGACCAAGGCCGGGTACGACATGTGGCCGGGGCCGTACGGTCAGGGTGGCGGGTCGCGGAAGTACCTGCTCGCGTCGCTGGACCAGTCGCTGAGCCGGATGGGCCTCGACTACGTCGACATCTTCTACTCGCACCGGTTCGACCCGGACACGCCGCTCGAGGAGACGATGGGCGCGCTGGACGCGGCCGTCCGCTCCGGCAAGGCGCTGTACGCCGGCATCTCGTCGTACTCCGCCGACCGGACGCGCGAGGCAGCGCGGATCCTGGCGGAGCTCGGTACGCCGCTGCTGATCCACCAGCCGTCGTACTCGATGCTGAACCGGTGGATCGAGGAGGACCTGCTGGACGCGGTGGGTGAGCTCGGCGTCGGCGTGATCGCGTTCTCCCCGCTCGCGCAGGGCGTGCTCACGAACCGGTACCTGGACGGCATCCCCGCCGACTCGCGGGCGGCGCAGGGCAAGTCGCTGAACCCGGATTCGCTGACCGAGGACACGCTGAAGCACGTCCGCGCACTGGCCGAGATCGCAAAGGAGCGCGGCCAGTCCGTCGCCCAACTCGCCCTCGCCTGGACCCTGCGCGACGACCGCGTGACAAGCGCCCTCATCGGCGCCTCCAGCGTCCCCCAACTCGAGGACAACCTCGCCACCGTCCGCAACCTCAGCTTCTCCCCCGAAGAACTAGAAGCCATCGACGCCGACGCCGTAGAAGCCGGCATCAACCTCTGGAAGAAAAGCTCCGACGCCTAATCCCCACCCCCACCCCTCCCCCGAACGCCCGCCGCCCTCACGACGGGCGTTCGCCGTTCCACCACCCTCCACTCCCCACCCAACCCACCACACCCCCGACGCCGGGACCCCGCGCCCTGCACAACGCGTGTGACACCCACGAACACACAAGCGCGACACACGCGCCCTCCACCTCCGGGCGAGACACCCGAAGCACGAGCGTGGCGAGCCCCTTGCCGTACCCGGCTCCCGTGCGCAGGTCCCATGCGCGGACGCCGTGCGCGGGTCCTGCGCGCGAGCCTGTACCCGGGCCTACGCGCGGGTCCTGTGCGCGGACGCCGTACCCGCCGCCGTACCCGAGTCCCGTGCGCAGGCCCCATGCGCGAGTGCCGTATCCGGGTCCCGTACGCGGGCGCCATACGCGCGTCCTTTGCGCCGGTCCTGTGGCCCCGTACGCGCGTCCTATGCGCGGGGCCAATGTGCGGACGCCGTACCCGCCCGCCGTACCCGAGTCCCGTGCACGGGCCCCATGCGCGAGTGCCGTACGCGGGTCCTGTGCGCGCGCCCCATACGCGGGCGCCGCACCCGGGCGCATACCCGGGTCCCGTTCGCAGGCCCCATGCGCGGGCGCCGTACGCGCGTCCTGTGCGCGGATCCTGTGCCCGGGTTCCTATGCACGGGTCCTGTGCGCGGACCCCGTATCCGCCCGCCGTACCCGGGTCCCGTGCGCAGCCCTCATGCGCGGGGCGCCGTAGCCGCCCGCCGTACGCGAGGCCTATGCGCGGGTCCTGTGCGCGGACGCCGTACACAGGTCCTGTGCGCGGGCGCCGTACCGGGGCCCGCGCACGGGCCCCACGCGCGAGGGCCGTACGCGGGTCCTGCGCGGGCCCATGCGCGGGCGCCGTACCCGGGCGCCGTACACAGGTCCTGTGGGCGGGCGCAGTACCCGGGTCCCGTGCGCGGGTCCTGTGCGCGGGCCTCATGCGCGGGCGCGGTACGCGCGTCCTGTGCGCGCCGCCATACCCGGGTCCCGGGCGCGCACCGTACCCGGGTGCCGTACGTGACCCGCACGGTCCTCACCCATCGGCAGTCCGCGGCGCCGTGCGTGGGTGCGCTGCACGGCGAGCGAGAGCCAGGGGTGGTGAGCCGCCGGTGCGCGACCAGGGGTGGGCGGTGCCGGAGGCGACTGGCCGCGGAGGGGTGTCGGGTTGTGGTGGTGGGCAGGTGCACGGTGGGTGGGTGTGCGGTGGACGGGTGTGGCGTGGGCCGGTGCGCGGGGCGGGTATGGCGTGGGCGGGTGCGCGGCGGGGCGGGTATGGCGTGGGCCGGTGTGCGGTGGACGGGCGCGCGGTGGGGCGGGTATGGCGTGGGCCGGTGTGCGACGGGCGGGTGCGCGAGTGAGCGGTCGGCGAGTGGGGAGGGTGAGTGGGTGGGGTTACGGAGGGGTTAGGGGTGGTTGCGGTTTGGGGGGGATGGGCACAGGCTGGGAGGTGACATTGGAGGTGGTTGTCGTGACCGCTTCGACGCTCGAAATGGCCCTGACCTACGAACACGCGCGGATTCGGGAGTTGGCCGAGCCGGCTCATCATCCGGATGCGGCGCATCCGGAGCACCGGCATCAGACGGACTGGTTCTACGCGATCGCGGCGCAGCATCTGGCGGCGGCCGAGGACGTGCTGGTGCCGTACATCCGGCGGCTCCCGGACGGGGCGGGGCTGGTCGGCAAGTACGTCGGGAACGCGAAGGAACTGGAGCGCTCACTGCGCTACCTGAAGGGACGGCAGTACGGCGACAGCCGGTTCCTGCATCTCCAGCACGACGACCTGTGGCAGCACATCGACCGGCTGCTCGACGAGCACGAGGCGATGGAGGCGACGTACAGCCGGCAGATCACCGAGGAGCTCGCCGGGCCGGACGTGAACGCGCTGACCGAGAACCTGCTCGAGGCCGAGGAGGTCGCGCCGACGAGGGCGCACCCGGCCTCGCCGCACACCGGGATGGCCGGCCGGATCGCGCACCGGATGTGGCGGATGGCCGACAACGCCTGGGACAGCGCCGAAGGACGCGTCGTGCCGACGAAGTACCACGCCCACCCGAAGCGCGACTCCGCGCTCTCGCACTACCTGTACGGCACCCCGATGCCCCACCAGGAGGAGCAGCAGCAGTAGCTGGGGCCCACCCCAGCCGGGACCACGCCCCGCAATTCCCGGTGCCGACCGCCGGGACCACGCCCCTAGCAGGGCCTGTCCATCTCCCGGCGCCGCCAGGTTGGGACCACGCAGCAGTAGGAGGCCCGGCCCCCGCGGATGCCTCCGCCGGGACCGGGCCGGGTGTGCCGGCTCCCACTGCGCCTGGTTGTGGGAGCCGGCCCGGGACCCGGCACCGCTGCGCCTGAGCTGCGGTGCCGGGACCCTGCGCCCTCCCCCGCTGCGCCTGGTGTGCGGGGGAGGACGGTTCGTGGGGTTATCGCAGGCCGTCGATCGCCTTCTTCGCCCCCGGGTGCAGCGGCACCGGTTCGGTCTTGTCGGCGTTGTCGAGCGTGATGCCCTTCGCGGCGGCGTTCACCGTGACGAGGGCGTCCAGGTTGTCGTAGAGCGTCTTCGTGAGCTGCTCGGCGAGGTCGTCCTTCATGTCCTTGCGGACCAGCAGGACGTTCGGTACGACGATCGTCGCGACGTCGGCCGGCTGCTTGTACGTCGCCGCAGGGATCGGCGCCGCCGAGTACACCTCGCCGTACTTCTCCTGCATTTTGGGCAGCAGATCGGTGAGTGGCAAGAGTTTCACGCCGTTGCCCATGCTGGTGACCAGGTCGGTGATGCCGCCGGTCGGCAGTCCGCCGGACCAGACCAGTGCGTCGACCGACCCGGATTTCATCGCGTCGACCGACTCCGGCAGCCCGAGCCGCTGCGCGGTGACGTCCTTCGCCGGGTCCAGCCCCGCGGCCTGGAGCAGCCGACGCGCGATCACCTCGGTGCCGGAGTTCGGCGAGCCGGTCGAGACCCGCTTGCCCTTCAGGTCCGCGATCGAGTTGATGCCGGCCGAGGTCCGTACGGCGACCTGCGTGTAGTTGTTGTACAGCCGGGTGAGCGCGACCACGTCCTGCTTGCTCTTGAAGCTGTTCACGCCGTTGACCGCGTCCGCCGCGGAGTCGCCGAGCGAGAACGCGACGTCGTAGTTGCCGCTGACCAGGCCCTGGATGTTCTGTACCGAGGCGCCGGTCTCGCTCGCGGTGGCGCGGTAGCCGGACATCTTCTGCGAGATCACCGAGGCGTACGCACCGCCGAGCTGGTAGTAGACGCCGGTCGTGTTGCCGGTGGCAATCGTCAGCCGGCCGCCGCCGTCCGCGGAGCCGGCCGGTTGCCGCTGGCCACCACAGGCGGCCAGCGAGACGACAGCGAGAAGCGCCACAACGGGTCGAAATCTCATGCGGTTCCTTCCTCGGCGGTGGCCTGGCGCTGTCGCCGGACCAGGTTGATGCCCACGGCGACAAGTAGCAAACAGATTCCGGCCGTGATGGTTACGGGCGCCAGGTAGAGCAGCAGCGCGGCGGCCGGTACGCAGACTGCCCGCTCGAGCCAGGTCGCCCGGACGAACACCCAGCCGCCGGTGACCACGGCCAGCGCCGCGACGGCCAGCATCGACACCAGCGTGGTCCAGACCATGCCGACGAACGATCCCTGACCGAGCAGGTGCGAGCCGTTGTCGGTGAGCACGAACGCGAACGGCACCAGGAATGCGGGCAGCGTGTACTTCCAGGCCTGCCACATCGTCGGGATGACCCGGCCGCCGGTGATCGCGGCGGTCGCCACCGCGGCCAGCGCGGTCGGCGGCGACACCTCGGAGAGTACGGCGTAGTAGAAGATGAACATGTACGCCTCGGGCTGCGTCACCCCGAGGTTCACCAGGGCCGGCGAGATGATCACCGCCGCGATGATGAACGACGCGGTCACCGGTACGGCGAGCCCGAGGATCATCACGGCCAGCCCGGACAGCACCACGGTCAGGATCAGGACGACGGTGTGGTTCTCGGTCAGCCCGTGCGCGGCGTTCACGATGATCTCGGCGAGGTTCAGGCCGAGACCGGTCTGCGTGGTGACCGCGACGATCACGCCCGCGGTCGCACAGGTGGCCACCACCGGCAGCACCGAACGGGTGCCCTGGGCAAGCGCTTTGAACAACGGCCGCCCGGTCAACCGGTGCTCGCGGTCCAGGAACGACAGCCCGAACTGGATGATCACCGCGTAGACCACGGCCTTGAACGGCGGTACGTCGACCGCCATGAAGCCGATGATCACGAACAGCGAGAGGAAGTGGTACCCGAACCGCACCAGCAGCCGCCACGCCGACTGCCCCGAATTCCCCGCGGCCGAGGTCGTCCCGTGCTTGCGGGCGTCGATCTCGATCGCGAGCAGGATGCCCAGGTAGTACAGGATCGTCGGGATCACCGCGAACCCGAGCACCTTCAGGTACGACACCTGCAGGAACTCCGCGATGATGAACGCGGCCGCACCGAGCGTCGGCGGCGACAGGATCGCGCCGATCCCGGACGCGGCCAGCATTCCGCCCGCCGGTTCGGGCGGGTAGCCGGCCCGGCGGAGGATCGGCCACGAGACGGTGCCGAGCGACACCGCGGTCGCCGTACCGGAGCCGGACACCGTGCCGAGCAGGAAGCCCGCGAGCGTGACGGTCCGGCCGGGCGCCGTACGGCTGCGTTTGAACGCCGCGAACGACAGGTTGATGAAGAACTTGCCCGCGCCCGAGTAGTCGAGCACCGCGCCGTAGATGGTGAACAGCACGATGTACGACGCGGCCACGCTCAACGGGGTCCCGTAGAAACCCGCCGTACCCATCGTGAGCTGGGCGATGATCGCGTCGAAGTTGAAGCCCTGGTGTGCAAGCGCCCACGTGTACGGCAGGTACCCGCCGTAGTACGCGTACGCGATGAAGACGAGGCTAAACACCGGCAGCACCCAGCCGGTCGTACGACGACAGGCCTCGAGCAGGAGCACCAGCAGAACAGCCCCGGCGATCACGTCCATCGCAGTAGGCGCCTGCCGGCGTTCCAGGTACCCGTCGAAGTCCAAGAGCGGGTAAACGCAGACAACGAGAGCAAGCACGGCCAGAACCCAGTCCAGGATCCCCGGGTCGTCGTGCGTGCCCCTACGGCCCGGAAAGCCCCGGTAACACAGCAGAGTGATCGGCAGGACCGCTGCGAGAAAGATCACCAGGTAGAACTGTGTGCCTTGTGGTATTGGAAAGAAGACCTGAGCCAGTACCCCGACGCTGACGACCGCGCACCAGACCGAAAGCACCAGGTCCAGGCCGGGGCGCAGCCGCCGCGCCGGGCGTTCCTGCTCGTACTCCGCCAGCTCTTCGTCCGAGGGAGCGGCGGCCCCTTCCCCGTCATCAATACCGACAGTCATCGACCGGCTCCCTCCTGTGCCCGGAAGGCTAATGTTGCCGAACACTGCGTGGAGTCACGTGATTACGTCTTTACCAAGATCTGACACATGAGGCCGTGACCTGGCCTACGATCACCGCATGAGTGGCGCGGTCCGGATTCTGCTGGTCGAGGACGATCTCGATATCGCCAATGCCCTGATACCCGCCCTGCGGCGTTACGGCCTGATGGTGACGCACGTGCGGACGGCGGCCGACGCCTTGGCGGCGGACCCCGGTGACCTGGTCCTGCTGGACCTCGGGCTGCCGGACGGGGACGGCATCAACGTGTGCCGGCAGATCCGTACGGTCTCCGACGTGCCGGTGATCGCGGTGACCGCGCGTGGTGAGGCGGCCGACCGGGTCCGGGGGTTGCGCAGCGGCGCGGACGACTACGTGGTGAAACCGTTTGCCATTTCCGAGCTGCTGGCCCGCATTGATGCTGTACTTCGTCGTACCGGTCTCTTGCAGCCCCGCCCCCGGGTGACTGTCGGCGACCTGACCGTGGACATCGAGGCCCGCACGGTCCAGGTGGCGGACAAGCCCATCAGTCTGACCCGCAAGGAGTTCGACGTGCTCGCAGTACTGGCCGCGCACCACGGCCGGGTGGTCCCCCGGGAACAGGTCGCGCTGTACGCGTGGCAGTCCGTGTTCGAGGCGTCGTCGCGGACCATGGACGTGCACGTCGCCAGCCTGCGGGCCAAGCTCGGCCGGCCCGAACTGGTGCAGACCATCCGCGGCGTCGGCTACCGCCTGGGTTCGGACTGACCGTTGCGCCGTCGACTACTGCAGTCCCTCGTCCCGATGGTCGTCGCCCTGGCCATCGTCGCGGTGATCCCGCTGGCGAACTTCATCGCCACGAGTACCTCGCGCACCCTCTTCCTGTCCCGCAGCAACGACGCGGACTGGTTCGCCGCGATGGCCGAAGGCCCGCTGCAGACCGGCGACATCGCGAACCTGCGCGAGCTCGCGGTCCGCTACGAGGAGCTCTACAACACTCCCGTCTTCGTCGTCGACGTCGACTCCCGGGTGATCGCCACCTCCCGGTCCGGCGTGGACGTGAAGGAGGACGACATCGCGACCGCGCTGCACAGCACGCTCGCGGGCCGGCTGCCACCCGAGCCGCCGGCGATGTGGCCGTGGCGTACCGGCGAGATGATCGTCTCCCGCCCGGTCGTCAACAACGGCTCCGTGCTCGGTGCCGCCGTACTGCGGGTGCCGACCGCGAAGGCCCGTGACCAGGTGCAGAGCGGGCTGCTGCTGCTCCTCGGCGGGCTGCTGATCAGCATCGGCGCGATCATCGTCGGCATCGTCCGGCCGATCACCCGCTGGGTGCTGCGGCCGCTGCAGGACCTCGACAACGCGACCCACCAGATCACCCGCGGCGCGCTCGACACCCGGGTGTCGACCGACGGCCGCGCACCGGAGCTGAGACGGCTGGGCGACAGCTTCAACTCGATGGCGCTGAGCCTGCACCAGGCCCGGCAGCGTGAGCGCGAGTTCGTCGCGGACGCGTCGCACCAGCTGCGGACGCCGCTGACGTCGGCCCGGATCCACATCGAGGGCCTGTCCCGGCTGTCCCCGACCGCGCGGTTCGCGCTCAGCGACATCGACCGGCTCGGCCGGATCGTCCAGCGGCTGTCCCGGCTGGCCGGCTCGGACCGCCCGTCGGCCGATGCCGAGGGCAACGAAGAGCCGCTGGACCTGGCCCAGGCGGTCAAGGAGCGGCTGGTCGGCTGGAAGGCCGTGTACGCCGCGGACGACATGGAGCTGATCGTCGGCGAGATGGTCCCGGGCGGGGTCGCGCCGGAGCTCGAGGTCGACGACATCCTCGACGTACTGCTCGACAACGCCTCGAAGTACGGCGCCCCGCCGGTCGAGGTCTCGGTCACCCGGGACGGCACCGAGGTCGTGATGTCGGTCCGCGACCACGGTCTCGGCCTCGGCTCGCGGGACCTGAAGAAGGTCGGCGAGCGGTTCTGGCGGAGCGCACACCACCGGGAGATGCCGGGCACCGGCCTGGGCCTCGCGATCGTCCGCTCCGAGGCCGCCCGGGTCGGCGGCCGGGTGGTCGCCCGCCCACCGATCGGCGGCGGCCTGGTGATCGAGGTCCGCGTCCCGCTCCTCGAGGACTACGACGCCTGACCGCCTCTGGGCGGGGTCAGATGTGGTTCTGGCGGTACCAGCGTTCGGCGGCTGGGTGCAGCGGGACCGGCATGGTGGCGATCGCGGAGCGCGGGTCCAGCGCGCCGGCCTCCGGGTTGCCGGCGGGGGTGGGGCTGGCGCCTGGGGTCGCGGGGGTGTCGCTGGGTTGCGGGACGCCCTTGACCAGGTCGTTCTGCCGGCGGAACAGCGTGTTGACCGTCCACCAGGCCCACGAGTCCGACAGGTCGGTCCGGGCGATCAGGTAGTTCGGGATCGCGAGCGTCGGCACCGACTGGGCCAGCCCGTACTGCGACGGCGGGATCGGCGCGACCAGGAACCCCCCGAACTCCTTCAGCGCGATCGCCTGCGCGACACCGCCGATGTCCAGCAGCCGGAAACCGATGGTCTTCTGCAGGCGGGCGATCGGATCGGTCGGCACGCCGCCGCTCCAGAAGAACGCGTCGATCGAACCCCGGGTCTCGCGCTCCTTCGGCTGGATCGCGTCGGCCATCTCCTGGAGCGACAGGTTCCGCCGGGTCACCTGGATCTTGTCCGGGTCCAGCCGCTTGGCCGGTTCCAGCTTCGCGTTGGCCATGATCGCGTCGGCCCTGGCCCGGTCCAGGATCAGGTTCGCGACGATCTCGGTACCTGAGCCCTTCGGCCCGACGCCGACAACCGTGCGCCGCGTCGGGGCGTCGCTGTTCGGGAACAGGTCCGACAGGCTGGTCGCCTTCGACGCCATCGGTACGACGACGTGGACGTAGTTGTCGTACACCCGGGCCAGCGCACTGAACTTGAGCCGTCCGGAGGCGAACGCGCCGGTGCCCTCGTACGCGGCCAGCGCCGTGTCCGACGTACAGAACCCGAGGTCGGCCTTGCGGCTGGCGACCGCGATCAGGTTGGCCACCGACCCGTCGCTCACCACCGCCGTCAGCTCCACGCCCGTGACCTCGGTGACCAGCTTGCTGAGCGCCGCTCCGAACACGTTGTAGACGCCACCGGCGTTCCCGGTGGAGAAGACGGCCTTCTCCGACGGCGCGGGCTCGTCCGCGCGGCCGCGGGAGCAGCCCGGCAGCAGCAGCCCGGACGCGGCGGCGGCGCCGAAACCGAGCAGGCTGCGGCGGGTCAGGCCGGTCGGCCGGGCGGAGGCGGGCAGGCGGGGGCGATCCATGCAGACAACCTAGACAACAATCAGGCCGAGCGGGTAGCCGTGCCCGGCCCCGCAACCCAACCGCTACCCGGAGTTTCGTGGCGAAACTGCGTCTGGACGCGCCCGGGGTTGGTGTGACAGCGTTGTCATCCGTGCGGCCGTAGCGGCCGTGTGAGGATCCTTTCCCGGAGGCTGATTTCGTGCACGACGACCGTCAACTCATCGAGGAGCGGCTCAGGCGCGCCCTGCGGGAGCGGCTCCGCCCCGCGATCTACGGCGCGGCCGTCCCGTTGGACATCGAGGTGTGGCACGCACCCGGTGAGCCGGTGACCCCCGCCGAGGCGCTCGCCCAGACCTACGAGAAGGCCGAGATCGGCCTGCCGTGGGGACCCGCGTGGGGCACCGCCTGGTTCAAGTTCAGCGGCCAGGTGCCGGCCGAGTGGGCGGGCAGTGAGATCGAGGCGGTCATCGACCTCGGCTTCAGCGGCGGCCCCGGCTTCTCCGCGGAGGGCCTGGTGCACACCACCACCGGCAGGCCGCTCAAGGGCCTGCACCCGCGGCAGACGTACGCCCCGCTCTCGATCCTCGGCCCGGACGGTACGGCGGCCTCCGCCGGCGACACCGTCGAGTTCTACGTCGAGGCGGCCGCGAACCCGGAGATCCCGCTCGACAACGCGGACGCGAAGACCGACATCGGCGCCGGCCTCGGCGACCACCCGATCTACCAACTGACCCGCGCCGACCTGGCGGTGTTCAACGCCGAGGTGTGGGACCTGATCCTCGACCTCGAGGCGCTCGACAGCCTGCAGAAGGAGCTGTCGATTCAGGAGCCGCGGCGCAAGGAGATCCTGCGCGCGTTGAGCCGCGCGCTGGACGCGCTCGACTACGAGGACGTCGCCGGTACCGCCGCGGCCGCTCGCGCCCAGCTCACCGACGTACTGAGCCGGCCGGCGCATGCCAGCGCGCACCAGTTGTCCGCGGTCGGGCACGCGCACATCGACTCCGCGTGGCTGTGGCCGTTGCGGGAGACCCGCCGCAAGGTGGCCCGGACGGTGTCCAACGTTGCCACCCTCGCCGAGGAGTACCCGGAGCTGGTCTTCGCGTTCTCGCAGGCGCAGCAGCACGCCTGGGTGAAGGAGAACTACCCGGAGGTCTGGGAGCGGCTGAAGAAGGCCGTTGCCGAGGGCCACATCGTGCCGGTGGGCGGCATGTGGGTCGAGTCCGACACCAACCTGCCCGGCAGCGAGGCGCTGGCCCGGCAGTTCGTGCACGGCAAGCGGTTCTTCCTGGACGAGTACGGGATCGACACCCAGGAGGTGTGGCTGCCGGACTCGTTCGGCTACACCGCGGCGCTGCCGCAGCTGGTGAAGCTGTCCGGGTCGAAGTGGTTCCTGACCCAGAAGATCTCCTGGAACAAGGAGAACAAGTTCCCGCACCACACGTTCTGGTGGGAGGGCCTGGACGGGACCCGGGTGTTCACCCACTTCCCGCCGATCGACACGTACAACTCGGACCTGTCCGGGCGTGAGCTCGCGCACGCGCAGCGGAACTTCGCCGAGAACGGCGCGGCGACCCGGTCGCTGGTCCCGTTCGGGTACGGCGACGGCGGTGGTGGCCCCACCCGTGAGTTCGTCGCGACCGCGCGCCGGGTCAAGGACCTGGAGTCCTCGCCGAAGGTGACGATCGAGTCCCCGACGGAGTTCTTCAGCGCGGCCGAGGAGGAGTACTCCGAGCACGCGCCGGTGTGGTCCGGTGAGCTGTACCTGGAGATCCACCGGGCGACGTACACCTCGCAGGCCAAGACCAAGCAGGGCAACCGGCGGACCGAGCACCTGCTCCGCGAGGCCGAGCTGTGGAGCGCCGCGGCCGTTGTCGCGGGCAAGCTCGACGTCTACCCGTACGAGGACCTCGACCGGCTCTGGAAGATCGCGCTGCTGCACCAGTTCCACGACATCCTGCCGGGCTCGTCGATCTCGTGGGTGCACCGCGAGGCGGAGCGCACGTACGCCAAGATCGCCGACGAGCTGGACGCGATCATCTCCCGCGCACAGCAAGCACTCGCCGGCTCCGGCTCCTCGCCCATCACGTTCAACGCCGCACCGCACGGCCGCAACGGCATCGCCGGTCTCGGCGCGGGCGTCGCGACCACCGCGGGCCAGGCGGTCACCGTCGAGAACGGCGTGATCGACAACGGGCTGATCCGGGTCACGATCGACGAGCGCGGCCTGATCACCTCGCTGTACGACGTCGAGGCACAGCGCGAGGTCATCGCACCAGGTGCCGTGGGCAACCTTCTGCAGCTGCACGTGGACACCCCGAACCACTGGGACGCGTGGGACGTCGACTCGTTCTACAAGAACAACGTCCGCGACGTCACCGAGGTCGACAGCGTCGACTTCAGCACCGCTGACGGCGAGGCGGTCGTGGTGGTGAAGCGGTCCTTCGGGCGGTCGACCGTCACGCAGACGCTGCGGGTGCTTCCGGGCACCAAGCGGGTCGACATCGAGACCGAGATGGACTGGCACGAGACCGAGAAGTTCCTCAAGGCGGCGTACCCGGTCGACGTCCACGCGGACCGGTCCGCGTCCGAGACGCAGTTCGGGCACATCTTCCGGCCGACCCACCAGAACACCTCGTGGGACGCGGCGAAGTTCGAGATCGCGGCGCACCGCTGGGTGCACGTCGGCGAGCCGGGGTACGGCGTTGCCGTGGTCAACGACTCGACGTACGGCCACGACATCAACCGGACCGCGCGCGCGGACGGCGGTACGACGACCACGATCCGTACCTCGCTGATCCGGGCGCCGCGGTTCCCCGACCCGAAGACCGACCAGGGCGTGCACGTGGTCAACCACGCGCTGGTCGTCGGCGCCGGGATCCCCGAGGCGATCGAGGAGGGCTACCGGATCAACCTCCCGGAACGCGTCGTCGACGGCGCCGGCACGGTCGACCCGATCGTCGCGCTCGACAACCCGAACGTCATCGTCGAGGCCGTCAAGCTCGCCGACGACCAGTCCGGGGACGTCATCGTCCGCCTCTACGAATCCACCGGCGGCCGCTCCCGCGCGACCGTCACTCCGTCGTTCAACGCGTCGTCCGCCACCGAGGTCGACCTCCTCGAACGCCACCTCGCGGACCACGAGTTGACGGACAACGGAGTCGGCTTCGAACTCCGCCCGTTCCAGATCCTCACGCTCCGCTTCAAGCGCGCCTGACAGCGGAGGCTTGCACCCCACGCGGGGGCCTGGGACAGGGTATTTCCTGTCCCAGCCCCCCGCATCTTGTGCACGGCCCCCGCGCGTGGCTGGGTTTGAACTGCTCGATGCCCGGTGTTTACTCGGCTGACGTAGCGTGCGGGTATGGCTCCGACACCATTGCTCGGTTCCCGCACCCTCGATCGGCAGACGGCGCGGACGTTGCCGCCCGGGCCGAAGTTGCCGACGCTTGTGCAGACCGTGTTGTTCGCGAGTCACCGGAAGACGTTCTTCCCGCGGATGCGGGAGAAGTACGGCGACGTGTTCACGATCCGGCTGGTGCCGTCGAGCCGGGTGTGTGTCGTGCTGAGCCGGCCCGAGCACATCAAGGAGGTGTTCGGCAGCCCGCCCACGGTGATGCATGCCGGTGAGGGCAACACGGTGCTGGAGCCGATCATGGGCTCGCACTCGCTGCTGCTGCTCGACGACGAGGACCACGTCCGGATGCGCAAGCAGCTGATGCCCGCGTTCTCCGGCCCGGCGCTGCGCGGGTACGCCGGCATGGTGCACGAACTGGCCAAGGCCGAGGTCGCGAAATGGCCGACCGGTACGCCGTTCAAGGTCCACCAGCGGATGCGCAACCTGACCCTGGAGATCATCCTGCAGGTGATCTTCGGCGTCACCGATGTCGACCGGCTGAACACCCTCCGCCCGCTGCTCGACAAGATCGTCTCGGTCTCCCCGGTGATCATGCTCGGCGGCTTCTACCCGCCGCTGCTCAAGGTCCGCCCCTGGAAGACGTTCCTCGACACCCAGCGGCAGATCGACGAGATCCTGTCCGACGAGATCGCCGCCCGCCGCGAGACGTTTGCCGGCCGCAACGACGTACTGTCGCGCCTCCTTGCCGCAGGCAACTGGTCCGACGTGGAGCTGCGGGACCAGCTGGTCACGCTGCTGCTGGCCGGCCACGAGACGACCGCGACCGCGATGGCCTGGGCGTTCCACGAGCTGGCGCGGCGGCCGGCGGACCTGGAGTTCGGGCAGCGGGCGGCCGACGCCGGCGCGGACGACGAACTGGAGGCGATCGTCAAGGAGGCGCTGCGCCTGCACCCGGTCGTCTACCAGGTCGGCCGCCGGCTCACCGAGACCGCCGACATCGCCGGCTACCGGCTGCCCCGCGGCACGACGATCATGGCCGCGATCGGCCTGGTCCACCGCGACGGCGAGCACTTCCCGAACCCGAAGGAGTTCCGCCCGCGGCGGTTCCTCTCCGACGACCCGCCCGCGCCCGGCACGTGGATGCCGTTCGGCGGCGGCGCCCGGCGGTGTATCGGCGCCGGCTTCTCGCTGATGGAGGGCACCGAGATCCTCCGCGCCGCCCTCGCCGCGTTCAACTTCCAGGCTCCCGACCCGACCCCGGAGCCGGCCCAACCGAAGAACGTCACCCTGGTCCCCCGCCGCGGCGCCGAGGTCACCGTCACCCGCCGCTGACACCGCCGGCCGCTCGTGGGTGGTCCCACGAGCGGCCGGGGGAGAGTTCAGTCCTCGAGGTCGCCGACGTCGCCCAGGTCGACGTCGCGGTAGGTCTCGCGGTCGGACTCGTCGTCGTCGGAGAGTTCGAAGTCGTCCTCGTCGACGACGTGTACGGCGGCCTCCTCGGCGCCGGCGGCCGCGCCGTCGATGCCGACGTCGGAGGCGTACAGCTCGCTGTCGTCGTCCTCGCGGGTGCCCTCGTCGGACGCGACCAGCCGGCCGGAGCGGCTGTTGCCGACCTCGGGTCCGCCGACGTCCTCGCCGTCCTCGGCGTACGGGTCGACGTCCGGGACCTCCTGCGCGATCCGCTGGTCCAGGGTCTCGCCCTGCAGAGCCTCGTCGGCCGTCGTACCGAAGCCTTCGCCCGCGGACCACTTCTCCGGCGGCGAGTACCCCTCGTCCAGCAGGTCGTCCACGCCGCGGTCGTTGAGGGTGTCCCCCGGCTGCAGCTGATCCTCGTCGTCGACGGAGTAGCTGCCGTAGTCCTCACGGTTGTTGTCACTCATGTGCAAACCTTGGCGCGTCGTACACGAGGGAATCAAGCTCAACGGAGAATGGGGCCCGTGGATCCGGTCAGGCTGACGTTGGACCAGTTGCGGGAACTGCGGGACGACATCGCCCCGCAAGCCGCGCGGCGGTCGCGCGCGTCGATCCGGCGCCGGATCGACCGCTGGCGCAGCCGGGCCTTCTTCATCGCCCAGTGCGCGCTGGCCGCGGGTGTCGCGTGGACCATCGCCCGGTACGTCGTCGGCCACAAGCAGCCGTTCTTCGCGCCGGTCGCGGCGATGGTCTGCCTCGGGTTCAGCTTCGGCCAGCGGCTCCGCCGGGTGGCCGAGGTGATGGTCGGCGTCGCGGTCGGTGTCGGCGTGGGCGACCTGTTCGTGAAGGCGTTCGGGACCGGCGTCGCGCAGCTGATCTTCGTGATCGCGCTCGCGATGAGCGTCGCCGTACTGCTCGGAGCCGGCAACCTGATGACCACCCAGGCCGGTGTCCAGGCGGCGATCGTGACCACCTTGCTGCCGAACCCGAACGCCGGTTTCAGCCGCTGGCAGGACGCCGCGCTCGGCGGTCTGGTCGCGCTGGCGGCGGCGACGATCGCCCCGGCCGCGGCGATCCGGCGGCCGCGGCAGCAGGCCGCCGGGGTGCTGAGCGAGCTGGCCGAGATCCTCAACGAGACCGCGGACGGCCTGCGGTCCCGGGACGAGGAGGCGGTCACCGACGCGCTCCGCCGGGCCCGGGCCAGTGAGTCCCGGCTCGACGACCTGCGCAGCGCCGCCGAGGAAGGCGTCGCGGTGGTCCGGCTGTCCCCGTTCCGGCGGCGGCACCGCGGCCGGGTCCAGGAGATCGCGGACCTCGTCGTACCGCTGGACCGGGCGATCCGGAACACCCGGGTGCTGGTCCGCCGGTGCGCGGTGTCGGTATGGCGGGACGAGGGCATGCCGGCGGAGTACCCGATGCTGCTGGAGCGGCTCGCGGACGGCACCCGGCTGATCGGCGAGTCCCTGTTCGAACCGGCCGCCGACGTCGCGGCGCACCGGGTCCTCGGCGAGCTCGGCCGCCGTACGGCGGAACTCCCGCTGCCGGCCGGCCTGTCCGCGGTCGTCGTCCTCGGCCAGCTCCGCTCGACGATCATCGACCTGCTCGAACTCACCGGCACGTCGTACGACGACGCCCGCAAACTCGTCCCCCTCCGGCTCGACGGACTCGACGAGAAGTAGTGACTCAGGTCACAACTGGTTTCGACGTCATACCTCGTCACGCTCCGCGTCTCACCGGCATGACGATCCACCGACTGATGAGCACGATGGCCGCCGAGCAGGTTCGTGAACTCGAGGACCTGCTGGCCGTCGACAGCAACCAGACCACCGACGACCGGACCGACGCCGCCGCCGAGCAGTAAGGCGCCAGCCGGACGAACGGAACCGGGTGGCGCACCCGGACGGTCTTGCCCACCGAGCCAGACCGCACGGAAGTCGCACATCAAACGCAGAGGCGCCCCAGTGCGAGGCGCCCCCGGATCCGTTACCGGTGCACCGCCACAGAGGTGCACCGCGAAACCACCCGCCGACCGTCCTGACGCCGCTTGCGCGAGGCTCAGGCAGGTCGGCGGGTGGTTTTATGCCACGGTGATCTCGGTGGTCACCGAGTTCGCGATGAAGCATTCCTGGTGCGCCAGGTGGTGCAGTTTCTCGAGCGTCGCGGCGTCCGGCTCGGCGCCGCCCCAGACGATCTTCGGATGCAACGTCACCTGCGTGATCGCCAGCCGCCCGGCCGCGTTCTTGGCCATCACGCCGACCGCGTGGTCGTCGTACGAGTCCACCACCAGCCGCTTCCGGGCCGCGATCGCCAGGAACGTCAGCATGTGGCACGACGACAGCGCCGCCACGAACGCCTCCTCGGGGTCGACCGGACCCGGATTCCCCAGGTACGCCGGGTTCGCCGACGCCGGCACCGTGATCCCGCCGTCGAAGCGCCATTCGTGGTCGCGGTTGTAGGCGTCGTAGGTGAACTCGCGCTCACCACGGCTCCAGCTCACATCGACCACATGCTCCGACATCGACTCACCCTTCCGAGACGGCCGCCTTCGCGGCTGCGGTGACGGGATTGCATCGTACGGGAGTGTGTCCCGGCAGCTTGGCGACGTAATCGCTGTCGTACCGGGCCGCCATCCCGGCGACCGGGAAGTCCGTCGTCACCCACTGGGCACCGCTCGCGAGCGCGATCCCGAGCCGGGTGTAGTCCTTGTCCCGGATCGTCGCCATCGGCTCGTCGGAGCGGGTGCGGACCAGGTACCCCTTCCGCACCAGCCGCTGGATCTCCTCCTGGTTGGCGCCGCGCGGGTCGTTCACCTCGGTGACCGCGGCGTCCGGTGCGCCCTCCGGCCCGCGGGTGAAGACCGCGCGCCCTTCGAGGCTCGGCCGGCCCGCAGTGTAGGTGTCGCGGATCTCGCCCGGACCGCCGTTGTCGAAGTAGAACATCACCTGGCCGCGCACGCTGTTCAGCTTCGGCCAGCCCTTCGTCAGCACGGACTGCTCGAGCGTCAGACCCGGCGTGCGTACGTCGTCAGGCGTGAGCAGTTGCTGCTCGCTGAACACCGAGCGGATCTCGGTGTCGACGCTGTCCAGGTTGGCGGCGTCCCACGGCGGCGCCTTCACCCCACCGGCCGCGACGACGGCCGGATCGGACTGCTTGAGCTCGAGGTTGATCGCGATCGGCACGTGGTTCGGGTGTGCGTCGGACCAGGTCTTCACCTGCTGCAGGCAGAGCACGAACGTGTCGCAGTTCGTGTTGTAGTCGAAGTCCGGGATGTGCATGACCTTGATCCCGGGCTTCGCCATCGCGGGATCGGTCAGCGGGCCTTGCCCGGTCAGCTTGCGGATCAGCGGGTACGTGTACAGCCCGCCCTGCGGATCCGGGTACAGGTCGAGCTCGAGCGCCCGGACGTTCTGGTCCTCGAGCTGCTGGGTGATCGGTGCGTGCGAGTACCAGAGGTCGACCGAGCCGGCGTTCTGTTGCTGCTGCACCTTCTGCTCGGCCGGGCTGAGCTCGCGGTGGTACGAGTTGTGCGAACCGACCACCTGGATCTGGTTCAGCCGCAGGTCGTCGCCCTGCGACCCGTGCCGGGAGTACGCCGTACCGGCCACGCCGGACGCGGCGAGTGCGGCGGACGCGAGGCCCGCGACGACGGTTTTGTTGACGCGCATAAAAGTTTCCCCTCCGTCATGACCAACTGTCGGCAATCTGTCACAAAGAGGTGGCAACGCTGTCCCCGGTTCCGTGGACAATGAGTGAATGGTGACATCGGGCGCGTATCCGCTCCGCCGTACGCCCACCCAGGACCGGGCCAGCCGCCAGGTCGAACGGATCCTCGACGCGGCCTGCGCCGAGGTGGTCGAGCGCGGGTACGACGCGGCGTCGACGAGCGGTGTCGCGAAGCGGGCCGAGATCGCGGTCGGCAGCGTGTACCGGTACTTCCCGGACAAGCGCAGCCTGATCCAAGCGATCGAGCGCCGGAACCAGGCGCGCTACACCGAGGCGGTCGGGGAGCGGCTGGCCGAGGTGACCAGCTGGCGCGCGGCCGTGGACGTGACGCTGGAGACGTTCCGGGAGATGCACCGCACGGACCCGGGCTTCAAGGCGGTCGTGCTCAGCGGGCTCGGCGATCCGGAACTGGAGGCGAAGCCGGGCGAGTTCGACGACCAGCACGCCGGCGAGTTCGCGGAACTTCTGGCGGCGCGGTTCGGTGCCCGCGACACCCGCGACTTCCGGCTGGCCGTGACGCTCAGCATCACGATGGGCGAGGCGCTGGCCCACCTCGCGGACCGGCTGTCCGGGGACGAGGCGGAGTACGTCCTGGATCGGGGCCGGCCGGTGCTGTACGACCTGCTCGCCCCGCATCTGCCTGCTTGAGCCCGAGAGGGGACTCAAGCAGGGTGTTCCGTCAGGCCGCTGGGGCCGCGGAGTACGGCCCCATCGTCGGCCAGTGGCTGACCCGGCCTGCGAGCCGGGCCCGGCGCGGGTTGCGGACGTCGTACGCGACGATCACCCGGTCACCCTTCGCGTAAGTGATTCGGCTCCCGGCCGGGAACTTGCGGGCGACCTCGTACGGCCCCTCGCCCCGGCGGGTGTAGTACTCGACGATGACCTCGGTGTAAACCGCCGGGGCACCGTTCGCCAGCTGGCCGCGGACCGGGCCACGCACCCGGATCACTCGTCCCGCGGTCTTCTCCTCCGTGCCGGTGGGGAGTTCGTCCCGGCGCAGGCCGGCCAGAACCTCGGTCACGATGAAAGCCGCGACCACCAGCACCAGGCCGAACCCACCTAGTACAACGATCGTCAACATGGCACTCACCCCCGACGCGCCGCCCGCGAGCGACGCGGTCGTTTGTCGAAACTGCCTTGCACGGCCCTTGCCGTACACCGGTGGGACGCCACCGGACTCCACTTGGTTCCGTGTAACTTCACGAAACTTTTACAGGATCACTTTTTCGTCTACAGGACCATAGTAGAGTCCGGTGGAGCGGTGTTTCTAGAGGTAGAGTTGACCTGTAGTTGTCAGTTTTCGCCCATTCCGAACTGGTACTGCGGCGGTACTGGCCGCTGCGTGCCAAGCGCCTCCTCCGCGGCCAGCCAGTACTCGGTGAGCGGGTTCGCACCCTCCCGGACGGTGGCCAGCTGGATCCCGGCGGCCAGCAATTCATGGGCTTTCGCCGGATTTCCCGTCTCCAGCGCGTGCCGTACCCGGAGCAGCTGCACCCGCGGGTCGTCGGGGGCCGCCGCCAGCATCCGCTCCGCCCGCGGTACGTCGGAGTCGAGCGCGGCCGCGACCGCCTCCACCACCAACGGCACCAACTGGGGCTGTAGCTCGACAGCACGCTCGTAGTAATCCAACTCGCCCGTAACTACACCGAGGTTGCGTAGAGCCCAGGCGTTGTCCCCGGACCGGCGCCACGCCTCGACGGCCCTGTCCACATCACCGTCGTAGTGCCTCGCCACGCCCCGGTGGTACCAAACGAGCCAGTTGTCCTCGGCCGCCTCCAACAGGTCCCGCCACGCAACCAGGGTCCCGTCCGGTACGTCGTTGTCCGCCGGCAACTGCCCGTCCAGCAACGGCAGCCAGGCCGACTCCCTGGCCGTCAGGGTGTCCTCGCTGAACGGCGTACCCGCCGACACAGTCCAACCGGTCCGCTTCAACTCCAACGCACCCCACCCAGACCCCAACGCCAACCGCTCCACCGGCACTGCATCGACAACTCGCAGCCACTCCCGCTCCCGCCCTGCCAACTCCCCCAGCAACGGACCCAACGCAGCCGCCCCACCGTCCCGCGCTGTCTTCCAGTCCTGGGAGTGCGCAACGTCGCCGTCCATCGACAGACATCCGTACGCCTCAAGCCAGTGCCAAGAGGTGTGTGCAGGCAGCCGCAAATGCTCCATCTGCGTCCGAGCCAACCCAGCCTGAATCTCCGCGTACCCATCACCGCTCAGCCCAGGCGCGAGCCACTCCTGCCACCGCCGTCCACCGTCCCCCTGCCCCCACACAAACAGCTTCCGCCCCCGCAGCCGTTCGGTGGAGGCCTGCACCAGCCCGACACCCTGACCATCGACGGACGCGATCCACGACGCCTCCCCCGCCAGCGGCTCGAAGAAGTAGTCGATGGCCCGCGGATGCCGGATCGGGTACGTCAGGTCCGTCGTCACGTCCACCAGGTCCAGCCGGCTCCCGTACCCGAACTGCCACGCCTGCTCCGCCGGCACCAGCACCCGCCGGTCGGGCGACTGCGGTACGGCGATGTTCGACCACCAGTACGCCGGGACGTCGGCGTCGGACGGGTTCTGCAGGCGCACGCCGACGTACAGGAACTCCGAGTCCTCGGGCAGCCAGAAGTCGAGCTGGGTGACGAGGTTCCGGGTCCGTTCGAGCTCCCAGAGTCGGAGCACCGGCGTACCGTCCGGCCCGTCGACCCGGGCCGCGTGCATCGGCGCGCACGTCCCGGTCCAGTGCCCGGTGCTGCCGACGTTCCACTCCACCCCGCCGGCGAACCAGGCGTTGCGCAGCGCGAGGTTCGCGGGCTGGAACACCGGGTTGCGGTAGAGCAGTTCGGTCCCGTCGTGGACGAGCGAATACAGCCGGCCGCCGAGGCTCGGCAGGACGGTCGCGCGGACGTGGTCGTTCTCCAGCACGAGCGCGGGCAGCGGCGTCTCGACGAGCGTGCGGTCGTACGCGTCCTGGTTCAGGCACGGCAGCGGGCTGTGCAGGCCGCCGTACTCGATGTTGGCCCGCAGGTCGGCGGGGAGCTCGGCGATGTTCTCCACGTGGTGCACCTCGCGCTGCGTGCGCAGTGGCGCCAGCGGGTTCTCCGGACCGAGCGAAGCTGCAGGAATCACGAGGTTTTGCGCAGAAAGAGTCGTCACAGACGTATCTTCGCAAGTGCGCTATACATGGTCGACGTGACTCCGCCCACGACCGAAGCCGCAGGCTTCCTGTGTCAGCGGCTAGGCCACATCGCAGAGGGCCAGCCCGGCCCTGTTGAGGATGTTCAAAGCGCCGACATAGTCCGCGTTGGCCGCGTACCCGCAGGACGCGCAACGGAAGTCGGCTTGGGTGAGGCGGTTGTCTTTGGAGCAGTGCCCACATTCCGGGCACGTCCGAGACGTATTGGCCGCGTTCACTGGGACCACCTGGCGTCCGGCTCTCTCAGCCTTGTTCGCCAGGATGCTCAGGAACTGCGACCACGCCGCATCGAGAATGCTTTTGTTCAGTCCACCTTTCGCCGCTGCGCCGTTGGGAAGGAAACCTCCGGACTCGTCGGCCTTCGGTTTGGGGACCTTTGTCATCCCGGCGATGTTCAGCGACTCGTGAGCGATGACATCGTGTCCACGGACCAGCGCGAGCGCGGCCTTGTGGTGGAAGTCGAGCCGTTGTCGCTGGACCTTGCGGTGCAGCTTCGCCACCTTCCGCGCTGCGGCGCGGCGACGCTTGGAACGGGACCGTCGAGGAAACGTCGAGAGGTACCTGTGCGCCTCCATCAGGGCGGCCTCGGCGGCGTTTCCAGGACGCGGGTTTGGTTCGTGGTGGCCGCTGGAATCGGTGTAGAAGTGCACCACGCCAACATCAATACCGACGATGCTGCCGGTGACCGGCAACGGCTCAGCGGGCACCTGGTCGCAGACCACGACGACATACCATCGGCGACCCTCTCGTTTTACCGAGACGGTCTTGACCAGGCCCTTGACGGCGCGGTGCTGGTGGACACGGACATGACCGACACCCTGCAGCCGGACGCGAGTCTGTGGGCCTTCTGGGCTGGAATCCCAACGACACCCATCGCCATCCTTCGGGAACTCCACCGTGTCGAACCGGCCTACTCCACGGAATCGTGGATAGCCAGGCGCCTGTCCGGCCTTCACCCGTCGGAGGAACGCCTGGAAAGCCTTGTCGAGACGGCGCAGCGTGGCTTGCTGGGACGAGAACGACCACCGCGCTTGCTCGATGACCTCGGCGCGGATGTGCTTCAACTGAGCGGACTGATCTCCGTACCGGACCCGCGTCTTGGACACGTGCCGGTAGGCGTCGCGGCGCTCCTGGAGGGCGGCGTTGTACAGGGCGCAGTGGTCTCGCAGCATCTCTGTAAGGGCCTGCTCTTGACGGCTGGTGGGGCGGAGCAGGAACTTGTAGGCCCGGATCACTTCCTCCGCGGCCTCTCCCACAGCGCGATGTGCCGCCGCCCCGTGTCCTTCCGTCTCACAGTCACGTCACTGTTATACACACAGGACGTATCTAGTAGTGGAGAGGAGGTGGTGAGGATGATCAGCAGCGGAGCTGCGGCCACAATTCCCCGGCAGAAAGCAGCGGATCCCCTCACCGAAGTCCAATGGGCGCTGATGTGATCGTCGTCGGGGCGGGGCTGGCCGGGCTGGCGGCGACCGCGGAGCTGGCCGATGCGGGCCGGAAGGTGCTGCTGCTCGACCAGGAACCGGAGGCGTCGCTCGGGGGTCAGGCGTTCTGGTCGTTCGGCGGGCTGATGTTCGTGGACTCGCCCGAGCAGCGCCGGATGGGGATCAAGGACTCCCACGACCTCGCGCTGCAGGACTGGCTCGGGTCGGCCGGGTTCGACCGGCTGGACGACGAGGACAAGTGGGCCCGGCAGTGGGCCGAGGCGTACGTCGACTGGGCCGCCGGCGAGAAGCGTCCGTGGCTGCACGCGCAGGGCGTCCGGTTCTTCCCCGTGGTCGGCTGGGCCGAGCGCGGCGGGTACCACGCCGACGGCCACGGGAACTCCGTACCGCGGTTCCACATCACCTGGGGCACCGGGCCGGGGCTGGTCGCGCCGTTCGAGCGCCGGGTGCGCGAGGCGGTCGCCAACGGGCTGGTCGAGTTCCGGTTCCGGCACCGCGTCGACGAACTGACCGTGACGGGCGGGGTGGTCGACGGCGTGGCCGGCAAAGTGCTCGAGCCGAGCGACGTCGCCCGCGGGGTGTCGAGCTCGCGGGTCGAGGTCGAGGACTTCCAGTTGACCGCGCAGGCCGTGATCGTCACGTCCGGCGGGATCGGCGGCAACCACGACCTGGTCCGCGCGCAGTGGCCGAAACGGATGGGCGAACCGCCACGGCGGATGATCAGCGGCGTACCGGCGCACGTCGACGGCCGGATGCTGGCGATCACCGAGCGGGCCGGCGGCCGGTACGTGAACCGGGACCGGATGTGGCACTACACCGAGGGCATCCAGAACTGGGACCCGATCTGGCCGCTGCACGGGATCCGGATCCTGCCCGGCCCGTCGTCGCTCTGGTTCGATGCCACCGGCAAGCGGCTGCCGGTGCCGTTGTTCCCCGGGTTCGACACGCTCGGGACGCTCGAGCACATCATGCGGACCGGGTACGACTACACGTGGTTCGTACTGACCCAGAAGATCATCGAGAAGGAGTTCGCGCTCTCCGGCCAGGAGCAGAACCCGGACCTGACCAACAAGGACGTCAAGGGCGTGCTCGGCCGGGCCCGCGGTGGGGCGACGCCGCCGGTACGGGCGTTCATGGACAAGGGCGAGGACTTCGTTGTCCGCGGCAACCTTCCGGACCTGGTCCGGGGGATGAACGACCTGACCGGCGAGCACCTGATCGACCTCGACGACCTGGAGCGGCAGATCCTGGCCCGGGACCGGGAGCTGACCAACACGTTCACGAAGGACCTGCAGGTGACCGCGCTCCGCGGCGCCCGGAACTACCGCGGCGACAAGCTGATCCGGGTCGCGCCCCCGCACCGCATCCTCGACCCGAAGGCCGGCCCGCTGATCGCCGTACGGCTGAACATCCTCACCCGCAAGTCGCTCGGCGGCCTGCAGACCGACCTGGACTCCCGCGTACTACGCACCGACGGCACCCCGCTGCCCGGCCTCTACGCAGCCGGCGAGGTAGCCGGCTTCGGCGGCGGCGGCATCCACGGCTACCGCTCCCTCGAAGGCACCTTCGTCGGCGGCTGCCTCTTCACCGGCCGCACCGCAGGCCGCGCCGCCGCCGCAGCCCTTTCCTAGAACACCATCGTGAGGAGGTCGGCGAACAGTTCTTGTTCGTCGGTTTCTAGGCCTCGGTTGGTGAACCAGGTTGCCATGTTGTGGCAGTCGCGGAGCAGGAAGTCCATGCCTTTCGGGTTGCCGACGATGTCGACGACCTGGGGGAGGTCGATCATCACGATGCGGTCGGCCTGGGCGAGGACGTTGTACGGCGAGAGGTCGCCGTGTGCCAGGCCCGCGCGGGCCAGCTCGCGCATGCCGTTGCGGAGCTGCTCGAAGTAGACCTCGAGCAGGTCCTTCGGCGGCCGGACCTGGGCGAGCCGTGGGGCGGCGCCGCCCTGGCCGTCGTCGATGAACTCCATCAGGAGCTCGGTGCCGTCCACCTGTACGGGGTACGGCACCGGGACGCCGGCCGTCCACAGCCGGTTGAGGGCCTCCCACTCGGCGTACGCCCAGCCGCCGGCCGCGACGCTGCGCCCGTGCGCGGACTTCTTCGCCATCGCCCGGCTGTCGCGGCTGTTCCGCGTCCGCCGGCCTTCGACGTACGACGTACTGCGGTGGAAGGACCGGTGCTCCTCGGTGCGGTACCGCTTCGCGGCCAGCAACGAGGACTTCGCCGGGTTGTCGCCGATGGCTTCGACGGCCCGTTCAACGAGGAAGACGTCGGCTTCCTTACCGGTTTTGAGGACGCCGAGCTCGGTATCGATCGCGGCCTGTTCCGTCACGACCCAATCGGGTCGTGGTTCCGGGCCGCGAGAGCCGCGCTCGACGTCCAGCCAGGTGGACCACCGCTGGTCCGGCCCCAGGTTCTCGTCGATCGACTGGAACTGGAAGGTGAAGGAGTTATCGGTGAGTTCGTACTCGGGAAAAGACAACGGGGATGCTCCTGAACGAAGAAGAGATACTGACGCGGACATGCCGCAGCACAGTGATGGCCATCCGTCAGCCCTCCTCAGGTCCAGGCAGCGCTCGTCGCCGCTCGGCCAACCCAGGATGCCCGCCCGGCGCGGGCTCCGCAACGTATTTACCGGAACTGGGATCGCGCGGTCGGGCTCAGCCTGAGTTCCTGCATCGGTTTCGTGGACCGGCAGACCAGCTCGGGCAGCACCTGCTGCTGCCAGACCCGCGACGCGGCCAGTTGCCGGCGGTGTTCGTCGTACGCCGCGATCCCGGGGAACCGGGCGAACCACGCGAGCACCACCTCGTCCCGCAACGGCAACTGCGGAAAGTTGTTCTCGGCAACCAACGACTCGAACACCGCGACCGGCTCGGCCCCGGTCGCGGTCAGCACCGGTACGACGTGGTCCTCGAAGTACTCGACGAACCCGTCGTCCGCGGCGCCGCGATGGTGCACCGCACCGGCGATCACCGCGTCCGTGTCGCCGGACCGAGGGGCGTCGAGCGCCGGGTACGACGGGCCGAGCCGGACCGGTTTCAGCAGCAGGGCGTTGTCCGAGTCGACCATCGTCGCGTTCGCAGCCGCCGAGTGCGCGCGCCAGACCGGGCCGTAATAGAAGGCGTTCAGCGCGTCCGCCCGCGCGGGCAGATCCCGGAAGCCGCGGATCCAGACGAACCGGTCCGGGTCGTCGAGGTCACGGAACTGGCCGGCGATGTGCATCCCGGTCGCTTCCTGCCCGTCGACGAAGTACGTGTCGAACAGCTCGATCAAGGTGTCACGCTGCCCGGGATGCAGCGTGTACTGGCGTAGGTCGGCAACGGCGCAGCACTCGTTCATGGTGAGCACCCAACCACCGAAACCTGACAGTTACTGTCAGGCCACAGTCGTTTGAAACACCCGTAACAGCCCAGTACTTGAACTCGCACCGCGAGTTTGGTCTGGTGGAGTCAGGTGGTTGAGCCCCCTGCCACTGGGAAGTGCACGACGACACGACGAGGTATCTCCCGTGACGATCGCAGCAACCGAAGAGTCCAAGCAGACGATCGCCGACGCGACGCACGAGCTGTTGCTCGAGGCGGACAGCGTACCCGACCCGCGGCATCAGGCCTGTCTCGACCAAGTGGTGATGCTGAACGCGCCGGTGGCCCGTTCGATCGCCTCCCGCTACCGCAGCAAGGGCGTCGACGCCGACGACCTCGAACAGGTCGCGTACCTCGGCCTGGTGAAGGCCGCCAACGGGTACCGGCTGGCGGCGGAGACGGCGTTCCTCTCGTACGCCGTACCGACGATCCGCGGCGAGCTGAAGCGGTACTTCCGCGACTGTGCGTGGACGATCCGCCCGCCGCGGCGGGTGCAGGAGATGCAGGGCAGTATCGCGGCCGCCGAGCCGGAGCTGATCCAGCGGCTCGGTCATGTGCCGAGCGACCAGGAGACCGCGGAGGCGCTCGGCACCGATCCGGCCGAGGTCGCGGAGGCCGCGTCGGTGCGCGGGTGCTTCAGCACGCTGTCGCTCGACGCGCCCGGTTCGGCGGAGGGTGGGACGAGTCTGCTGGAGATGGTCGCGGACGCCGAGGCCGGGTACGACCTGGTCGAGGACGTGCACCGGCTGACGCCGGCGGTGGCGAATCTGGGCGACCGGGACAAGCGGATCCTGCAGTTGCGGTTCTGCAACGGGTTCACCCAGGAGGAGATCGGGCACGAGCTCGGTGTCAGCCAGATGCAGGTGTCCCGGCTGCTGCGCGGGATCTTGGAGACGCTTCGCTCCGATCTGGCGGAGGCCGTACCGAAGAACGGGTAGTGGTCGGGTTTTCCAGGCTGCTTCAGGCGGGGTGAGGAGCGCGCGAGGCGGGTACTACCCGTTCTTCGGTGCGGTAGCGTCGCGGGTGTGGACTTCGAGGAGGCGGCGGACGCGGTGTACGCGGCGCCGGCGGCCGACTTCATTGCTACTCGCAACGAGCTGGCCAAGCAGCTGAAGGCTGCCGGTGACCCGCTCGGGTCGACCCGGCTGATGGCGCTGCGCAAGCCGACGGTCGCGGCCTGGATCGCGAATCTGGTGGCGCGGGAGCTGCCGGACCAGCTCGACGATCTGCTGGCGCTCGGGGACGAGTTCCGGGAGGCGACGGCGGACCTCGACGGTGATCGGCTCCGCGAGCTCACTCCGAGGCGTCACCAGGTGCTCGACCAGCTCGCGAAGGAGGCGGCCCGGCTGGCGGGCGACCGGGGGCAGAAGCTCAGCCCCGACGTCGCCACGAAGCTGCGCGAGACGCTGGACGCCGCGTTGATCGACCCCGCGGCGGGTGACGCCGTTCGTGAGGGGCGGTTGAGCAGTGCGTTGCGGCACGTCGGGTTCGGGGTGGTGGACGAGAATGGGGAGCCGTCGAACGTCACGCCGTTGACGGACGAGCGCCGGCAGGCCGCACGGGAACGGCGGGCGGCTCGGCAGGCTGAGGAGGCCGAGGAGGTCTCGGTCGAGAAGCAGGAGGAGGAGCGGGCGCGGCGCGAGCAGGAGGAACGCGAGGCGGCCGCGAAGGCGGAGGCCAAGCGGGCGTTCGAGGAGGCAGTCACGGCGGCGCAGGAAGCCGAAGCAAAGGTGGAGGACCTCGACAAACAACTGGACGACGCCCGAGACGCCCTCTCCGAGGCGCAGGCGCTGGTCCACAAACTGGGCGCCGAACTGGACGAGGCCCGCCGCACAGCACGAGACGCCCAGAAACACAGCCGCGAAGCCCGCAAACACTACAACCGGCTGTAAGCGCGGAGGCGCCCGCCGGGCGCGGGGTGGTCCGCGCATGCGGCGCGGGGGCGCCCGCCAGGCGCAGGGTGGTCCGCACATGCGGCGCGGGGGCGCCCGCCAGGCGCAGGGTGGTCCGCACATGCTGCGCGGGGGCGCCCGCCAGGCGCAGGGTGGTCCGCACATGCTGCGCGGGGGCGCCCGCCAGGCGCAGGGTGGTCCGCACATGCTGCGCGGGGGCGCCCGCCGGGCGCGGGGTGGTCCGCGCATGCGGCGCGGGGGTGCGCCGTGGCGGGGCGGGGTGCGCCCGTGGTGGGGGGCGGGGTGCGCGTGGTGGGCGGGGCGCGGTCGTGGTGGGGCGGGGTTACTCGCCGGGGATGGGGAGGAGGTAGCGGCTGGGGTTGGCGGGGGCGCCGGCGTCGAGCCAGCGGTGGAAGCCGGTGGGGTTGCGGCGTTCGAACTCGTCGAGGCAGATGCGGCGGACTTCGGCGACCGCCTGGCGGTCGCGGGGGCCGGCGCCGTGGGCCAGTTGGGTCGCGGTCTCGGACCAGACGCCGCACAGCTCGGCGATCGACAGCGGGCACTGCAGCGACGCGATCAGCTTCTCGTCCTCGGCGAGCTGGGCGTCGGTCAACCGCTCCAGGTTCCGCCGCCGGCGCGCCTTCCGCGGCGACTGCCAGTGCACCTCACGATCCGGTACGACGAGATCGATCAGCACGAACACCACCGCGAGAATCAGCCCCGCCGTCACACCGAGTGCTCCCCACGCGAGCAGCCGCACCAACCCGGGCAGGCACAGCACCGCGCCCGCCGCCGTCGCCGCGACCAGCGCCGCCGAACCGTACGGCGCCTCCTCGGTCACGTGCCGCACCACCGCGGCCAACGGCCAGACCAGCACGAACACCACGACCAGCAGGATCGACGCGGCCAACGGCCCGAGCAGCAGCACGCCGGCCATCGCGCCGGCGGTCCCGACTCCGAGGCCGGCCGCGACTCCCACCCGCCGCACGACCCGCGAAAGGTGCATCACCACAGCTCACTCACCGTCACCACACCCCACAGAGTCCCCCTCGCCCGGTGAACGAACAACCCCTGGCCCCGGTTCCCCGCGTGACCTGTTCAACTGGTGGTCGCTGCTGTGATCGGACAGACCTTCCCGGATCATGGTTGAAATGAGGACCTTCGCCGACCGCGTCCGCGGCCTCGCCCCGGCCCCGTGGGAGCACGACGCGGAGCTGCTCCGCGGCCTGTACGACGCCCAGCTCGGCAGCCGGCACGCGGACCTGGCAGCCCGTTGGATGCAGTCCCAGGGCACCGGCTTCTACACGATCGGCTCGGCCGGCCACGAGGGGAACGCGGCCGTCGCCGCCGCCCTGCGACCGACCGACCCGGCGCTGCTGCACTATCGCTCCGGCGCGTTCTACCTGACCCGCGCGGCACAGTGCGGCTCGAAGGAGGGACTGCGGGACATCCTGCTCGGCGTCGCCGCGGCGACCAGCGAGCCGATCGCGGGCGGCCGGCACAAGGTGTTCGGCCGGCACGAGCTGTCGGTGATCCCGCAGACGTCGACGATCGCGTCGCACCTGCCGCGGGCGATGGGCGTTGCCTTCTCGCTGAACCGGTCGCACAAGCTCGGCGTACCGTCCCCGTGGCCCGACGACGCGATCGTGGTCACCAGCTTCGGCGACGCGTCCGCGAACCACTCGACCGCGACCGGCGCGATCAACGCCGCGCTGCACGCGTCGTACCAGGGCCTGCCGATGCCGTTGCTGCTGGTCTGCGAGGACAACGGGATCGGGATCAGCGTGCGCACCCCGGACGGCTGGATCCGGCAGGCGTACGGCTCCCGCCCGGGCCTGCGGTACTTCGACGCGGACGGCACCGACCTGGACGCGGCGCTCTCGATGGCGACCGAGGCGGCGACGTTCGTACGGCGGAACCGGCGCCCGGCGTTCCTCCGCCTGCGCACGGTCCGGCTGCTCGGCCACGCGGGCTCCGACGTGGAGACGGCGTACCGCTCCGCCGCGGAGCTGGCCGCGGACGAGGAGCTGGACCCGCTGCTCGGTACGGCGCGCTACCTGCTCGGCTCGGGCTACTCGGCCGACGAGATCATCGAGCTGTACGACGACAAGCAGGCGGAGGCGCTCCGGATCGCGGCCGAGGTCGCGGGCCTCCCCCAGCTGACCTCCGCCGAGGCCGTCGCCGCACCGCTGCGCTTCCCGCCCGCGGACGCGGTCGCCGAGGCCCTGCCCCGGCCCACCCCGACCGCCGAACGCCTGACCCTGAGCCAGTCGATCAACCGCGCGCTGAACGACGTACTCAGGTCCTACCCGGAGGCGATGGTCTTCGGCGAGGACGTCGGCCGCAAGGGCGGGGTGTACGGCGTGACGCGCGGGCTGCAGAAGGCGTACGGCCCGGCCCGCGTGTTCGACACGCTCCTCGACGAGCAGTCGATCCTCGGTCTCGCGCTGGGCGCGGGCGTGTCCGGGCTGCTGCCGATCCCGGAGATCCAGTACCTCGCGTACCTGCACAACGCCGAGGACCAGCTCCGCGGCGAGGCGGCGTCGCTGAAGTTCTTCTCGCAGGAGCAGTACGCGAACCCGATGCTGCTGCGGATCGCCGGGTACGGCTACCAGAAGGGCTTCGGCGGACACTTCCACAACGACGACGCGATCGGCGTACTGCGGGACATTCCCGGGATCGTGATCGCGTCGCCGTCCCGCCCGGACGACGCGGCCGGGATGCTGCACGCGTGCGCGGCCGCGGCCCGGGCGACCGGCGCGGTGAGCGTGTTCCTGGAGCCGATCGCGCTGTACCACCGGCGGGACCTGTACGCCGACGGCGACGAGCAGTGGCTGGCGCCGTACGCCGGTACGCCGGTCGAGATCGGGCGCGGCCGGACGTACGGCGACGGCACCGGGCTGACGATCGTGACGTTCGGGAACGGCGTACCGATGAGCCTCCGGGTGGCCGCGCGGGTGCCGGGGATCCGGGTGCTCGACCTGCGCTGGCTGGCGCCGCTGCCGGTCGAGGACCTGCTGCGCGAGGCGAACGCCACCGGGCAGGTGCTGGTCGCCGACGAGACCCGCCGGTCGGGCGGGGTGTCCGAGGGCGTCCTGGCCACCCTGATCGACCACGGGTACGCCGGCCGGCTGGCGCGGGTGACGAGCTACGACTCGTACGTCCCGCTGGGCGCGGCCGCGCACGACGTACTGCTCAGCGAGCAGACCATCGAGGCAGCCGCGCGGGAACTGCTCAGCTGAACAGGCGCTGCCAGAGCGACTTCTTCGCAGGCTTCGGCGGCGCCGGGCGCGGGGTGGCCGGCTCGCGGGTGGGGCGTTCCATCCGCCACTGGGCGATCACCGCGTCCTCGTTCACCGGGCCGGTCGGGACGACAGGGCCGCTGGTGTCGCGGATCGCGAGCCGGATCCGGTTGTTCAGATCCGTCAGGTACTCGCGGACCTCGGACTCGCGGCGCATCCCGCGGATCTTCTCCGGGAGCTGCTGCTTCTCCTTGCGGAGCTGCATCGCGGACGGCAGCAGCGCGTCGGTCTCGATGTTCTCCCGGCGGATGAAGTCCTTCACCCACCAGTCCGGGTCGTGCCCGTCGGCCAGTTCCAGCGGCTTCCCGGCCAGCGCCAGGTTGTCGAACTCGCCCGCCTGCTCAGCACGCTTGAGCTGAGCCTCGACCCAGTCCTGGGTCTTCATGCCGGGTGGTTTGCGCTCGGTCATGATCAGCACCTCACCTAGGAGTTGACCCCAGACTACTAGTTTGTGAATGCAATCACAAGGCATACTCGAGATGTGCAGCTGACCGACGAAGAGATCGCGGCGATGACGCCGGCGGAGCGGCGGGCGTTGATCCTGCGGCTCGTGCCGCGGCCGGGCGGGCTGCCGTCCCGGCGGACGATCGAGCGGATCCGCAAGTGGCGGACCGCGCTGATCATGGCCTGTGTCGCGGTACTGGTCCCGTGGACCGTGTACCTGGCGCTCACCCTGCCGGACCACTACGTCGCCCGGAACTGGGGCGCGACCTGGGTCGGGTTCGACATCCTGCTCCTGACCACCTTGCTGCTGACCGCGATCGGCGGCTGGAAGCGCAAGCAGTTCGTGTTCCCGACCGCGTTCGCGTCCGGCGTCCTGCTGATCTGCGACGCCTGGGTCGACGTGATGACCAGCCAGCGCGGCGACGACCTGACGCAGGCGCTGCTCAGCGCGTTCCTGGTCGAGCTCCCGCTGGCATTCGTACTGATCGCCGGCCCGCTCCGGCTGCTCCGCTACCTGGCTGTCCGGCACGGCGTGATCGAGTCCGGCACGCGCTTCTGGCGGATGCCGATCCCGATCCCCGACCTGTACGCCGACCACAAGGTGCCCCCTGCCTAATGACCGTACTGCTGACCCGGTCGGACATCCTGCGGGTGCTCGACGTACCCGCGGTGCTGGCCGCGCTGCGGCACGGATTCCGGCAGGCGAGCCCGATCGAGCCGCTGCGGGTCCGGACCGACCTGCCCGGACCCGGTACGGCGACCGCGCTGCTGCCGGGACTGATTCCGGGGATCCCGGCGTACACGGTGAAGGTCAACGCCAAGTTCCCCGGCGCGAGGCCCGCACTCCGTGGTGTCGTCTGCCTGCACGATCTGGCAGACGGAACGCTCCTCGCGGTGATGGACAGCTCCACGATCACGGCCTGGCGCACAGGTCTCGCCGCAGCACTCGCCACAGACCTGCTCGCGGAAACGCCCGGCACTGGCGGGGACGACCTCGGTGGGACGGTCGGGGTGGTCGGGGCGGGGGTCCAGGCTGAGCTGACCCTGGCCGGGCTCGACGCGCTTCGGCCGGTGCGGCGGCTGGTGGTGCAGGATCTGGATCCCGGGCGGGCGGCCGAGTTTCTTTCCGGGCAAGGGATTCCGGGGGTTGCGGTGGGCAGTCCGCAGGAGGTGGCCGCGGCTGCGGACGTCGTCATCCTTGCCACCTGGTCGCGGGAGCCGTTGCTCACCGCGGCCGATCTGAAGCCGGGCCGGCAGCTGACCACCTTGGGTGCCGACGAGCCGGGCAAGGTGGAGTTGTCGGCCGACCTACTGTCCGCCGCGCGGGTGATCGTCGACGACCGTACGCTCGCCGTCCAGATGGGGGCCTTGGGCAACGTTGGGCTCACCGCCGATGCGATCCACGCGACGCTGACCGAAGTCCTGACCGGAGCCGCGCAAGGGCGGCGGGCGGACGAGGTCACCGTCTACGCACCGGTCGGGCTGCCCTGGCAGGACCTCGCGATCGCCTGGCCCGTCTTCCAGGCGGCACAGCACGACGGACAGGCGATCGACTTCCTCAGTTGACGACGGCGCCCGCGGTCAGGTTGAGGGCGGTGCCGGTGAAGGCAGCGGCCTGGTCGGAGGCGGCGAAGGTGGCCGCGGCCGCCACGTCGGCGAGGGTTGCGGCGCGGTTCAGCATGGTCTGAGCGGCCGTGTGCGCGGCGACCTCGCGACGGAAGTCCTCGGGGTAGGTGTCCGGGTTGGACTCCGGAATGCCGTTCGTCTGCAGGGTGACGACGCGGACGCCGTGCGGGCCGAGCTCGCGCGCGAGGCTGCGACGGAGCGCCTCCACGGCACCGAACCCGACCTGGAATCCCCCCAGGTTCGCCGCGGGGTCGCCGTACCCGCCGAAGGTCAGGATCACGCCGGAGCGTTGCTCGATCATCCGCCGGGCGGCCGCGCGAGAGGTGAGGTAGAACGTGCGCAGCATGTTCCGCACCGGCTCCTCGACGTCGGCGAGGGACATGTCGACCAGCGGCGTACCGAAGTACTGCTTGTGGCCGATCAGGTTGAACGAGATGTCGATCCGGTCGAGTCCGGCGGCGTGCCGGTCGACGGCCTGCTCGTCGAGCACGTCGACGACCGCGACCTCGGCGGTGCCGCCCGCGGCGCGGATCTCGGCGGCCAGGCGGTCGAGGGGTTCGGCGGTACGGCCGGCCACGTGGACGGTGGCACCCTCCTTGGCGAACGCGCGCGCGACAGCGCCGCCGATCGGGCCGGCCGCGCCGTACACGATCGCGTGTTTTCCGTTCAGCATCATGGGTTTTGCTCCAGTTCGGTGACGAGGTCCGCGAGTTGCCGCATCGACGCGCGGATGCCGCGCTCCATGCCGCCGTCGACGTACAGGTCCCGGTCCTCGACCGCGAAGAACACGGTCCGTTGGGTGAGGGTGGTGACCCCGTCGGCCTCGTCGAAGGTGATCAGGTTCAGGTAGACGGTGCCGGGTGCCTGGTCGAACTCGTACGTCTGCACGATCCGTTCCGGGGTCGGCTCACCGTGGTACAGCCCGTGGAAGACATAGCCCTTGCCAGCAGCGTCGTAGTGCGTCCAGCGCCAGCGGCCGCCGTGGCGCGGGTCGAGCTGGTTGACGACAAGCTCGAGCCCGGCCGGTCCGAGCCAGCGCTTCACCAGGTCGGGCTCGGTGTACGCGCGGAACAGCAGCTCCCGTGGGGCGTTGAACTCGCGGATGACGACGATCTGCGGCGAGCCGGGCTCGGCGATGACCTTCACAGATCCTCCAGCAGGTCGTCGAGCCGGTCGAAGCTCTCGGTCCAGTAGGCGCGGTAGTCCATCAGCCAGCCGACCGCACTCCGGAGCGGCTCGGCCTCGAGGTGACTGAGCCGGGCGGTCGCCCGTTGCGAGCGGCTGATCAGCCCCGCCTGTTCGAGCACCTTCAGGTGTTTGGACACGGCCGGCTGCGACATGCTGAACGGCGCCGCGAGCTCGGCAACGGTGGCGTCACCGCTCTTCAGCCGGGTGAGAATCGCGCGCCGGGTCGGATCGGCGAGCGCCCCGAAGACACCGGTCAACCCATCTTCATAACCCGATGGTTCTGAAACCATGTGGTTAAGGATGGCCGTCCATCGGCATAGCTGTCAAGCGAGCATTCCCGGTGACGGTCGACCATCTGTTCGGCTCGACCACGATCAAGACCAGGCCGCAGCGGGTGGTGACGCTCGGCGGCGGCGACATGGAGGCCTCGATCGCGCTCGGTGTCGTACCGGTGGCGGGCGCCGACTGGTTCGGGAACCCGAACCTGCGCGGCTGGGTGAAGTCCGCGCTCGGCGACCGCCCGGCGCCGAAGCTGATCGCCGCGTCGGAGCCGAAGTACGAGGAGATCGCGGCGCTGAAGCCGGACCTGATCGTGTACGTGAACACGATCAACGACAAGTTGGAGTACGAGACCCTGAACGCGATCGCTCCGACGATCGCGGCGCCGGCCGGGACCGAGAACGTGTACGGCGTCCCGTGGCAGGACCAGGTCCGCGAGATCGCGAAGGCGACCGGTACGACGACGGCCGGCGAGCAGGTCGTGCGGGATACCGAGAAGCTCGTGACCGACGCCGCGAAGGCGAACCCGGAGTTCGCCGGCAAGGTCATCACCGCGGGCGTCTACTCGGCGAACAGCCTGAACGCGTGGCTGCCGTCCGACCCGCGGATACGGCTGCTGACGTCGCTCGGGTTCAAGACCAACCCGCAGATCGACGCGATGGAGAACGGCGACTTCTCCGTGAAGATCTCGCCCGAGCTGACCCCGAAGCTGAACGCCGACGTGATCTTCATGGCCGCACTGGACAGCTCCGGCAAACTCGATCCCGCCGTCGTCAACGACCCTCCCCCAACTGATCCCGATGCTCAAGAAGGCGCTGACCGCCAAGGGCTAGGACAACTCCACCCATCTGGACACGACCGGTGCCTGTCCGCCGAGTCGTGGACTACGGCTGGTTTCTGGCGCCTTTCCTCACGACTCGACAAAGGGGCGCGAGCCGTTCGCCACGACTCGGCGGCGTCGCGGACGGGTGGATAGCGGGTCGTGTCCGCCGGCGCGAACTAGCCCGTCAGCACGTTGGTGAGGATCGCGGTCAGGTCCTCGCCGAACGGGCGGTCGTTGTCGATCGGGGGTACGACGTCGTCGACGGCTCGGAAGAGTGGCCGGAGTCCCGGTGGGACGGGGCGTGCGGACAGTGCGAAGGCCTGGCGTACGGCGAGGAGTTCGCAGGCGGTGGTCTCGCGGGTGAGGCGGATCGCCTCGCCGAGGTTGCCGACCGCCTCCCACGAGAACGTCTGCACGTCCTCCTGGCCGTTGGACGTCTCCGCCGTACTGATTGCCGTGGGCAACGTCAGGCGGCGGAACCGGTGGGTGATCGCGACGGCGCGTTTGTGCACGGCCACCAGCCCGGCCTGCGGTCCCGGGTCGCGGGCGAGTTGGGCCGGGAGACCCGTCACGGTGGGGTCGAGGAGGCGGTGCAGGCGCGCGGTGGAGACCTCGGCGGCGTGGGCGAGGGCCGCGGTCAGGTGATCGCAGTACGCCGTGAGGTCGAGGCCGTGGAAGCCTGCCGTGCCGACGAACTCGCCGTCCAGGTACGCGGGCGAGTCCGTGACGCCGTTGAAGGCGCGCTCGACGGCGTCGTCGAGTTGCCGGAGGGTACGCCGTACGTGCGCGACCACCTGTCCGGCGACGCGGAACGAGACCGGTGCCTGCAGGCTGCGCGGGTCGGGCTCCGGGCCGGCGAGGTCCCGGAGGCGGGAGAGTTCGGCGGTCAGTATGTCGTCGCCGCGGCCGGCCGCGGGTTGATACGGATCGCGGTTGGCACCGACCACGGCGATCGCCGCCGCTCCCACAGCCGTCAGCCGGTCGGCCAGTTGATGCGCGCGGGCAGCGGCCAGCGCCGCGCGGCCGGTCGCGCCGGGAATGCCTGCCAGTAAGGCGATTCCTTCCTTCGGGCCGGGATCGAGGGACGCGAAGGCATGCGCCAGCGGGATGATCTCGCCGGCCGATCCAGCACCCTCGGCGGGGATGTTCGGTAGGTGGCCGCTGTTGATCAAGGCAACCAACTGGTGGATCAGCCCGACGGACACCGCCGCGTCACCGGTGAGGAACGTGCGCAGCCGGCCGATCAGAACAGCGCGGGCTTCGTCCGGCGGCAGCCAGGGTGGGCCGCCGACCGCACGGCCGCGGAGGAGGTTGCGTTGGTGGCGGCTCTGTTCCGCAGTAGTGAGACGGCGTTTGCTCAGGTTGCCCATGCCGGTGTTCACGCCGTACACCGGGTCGCCCGATTCGAGGGTGTTGAGGGCGTCGGTGCGGATGGTGGCCAGGCGGTCCAGGAGCGCGGGTGACAGCTCGACGGGGTCAGGACTGGCCGGGTCCAGGTCGCCCGGTTCGTCGATCATCAGTGGAACCGGAGCATCGTGCCGGCGTCGGCGGCCTCGGCGCGGCGGAGGATCAGGTGCGCGATCGCGACGTCCAGGAGGGACAGGCCGCGGTGCCAGAACAGCGTGCGTTCCGTGGCGTTCTCGCGGCCGGGTTTGCGGCCCGCGACGATCTCGCCGATCTCGGCGTACAGCGTGTCCGGGGACAACCGGCCGGTGTCGACGTGGCGGCGGAGTGATCCGAACCGGCCCGACTGCGCCTCCCGCCAGTCGTCGACGACCACCTTGTCCATCACGTCCAGCAGGTCCAGCTCGACGGCGGACACCGTGCCGTACGGTACGGTCAGCGTCCCCGGCCGCACCGCCGCCGTGCGGAGGAGTGGTTCGGGTTCGGTGAGGCGGGTGGCCTCGACCAGGACGTCGGCGCCGTCGAAGGCCTCCTCGGCGGTCGCGCAGACCCGGATCGGCGTCGACAGCTCGGCGGCGAGGTCGGCGGCGAACTTCTCCCGGGACTCCGGCCGCGCGGACGTCACCCGGATCTCGTCGAGGTCGAGCAGGTCGTCGAGCATCGTCACGTTCCACCACGCCGTACCGCGGGTGCCCGCGTGCGCGAGGATCTTGCTGTCCGGGCGGGCCAGGTGCCGCGCGCCGACGGTCGTCATCGCGCCGGTCCGGGCCGCGGTGATCATGGTCGCGTCGAGGACCGCGAGCGGTACGCCGGTGGCCGGGTCGAACAGCGTCGCCATCGCGAGCTCGCTGGGCAGGCCCTTGAGGTAGTTCGGGACGAAGTCGCCGACCACCTTCACGCCGCTGATCCCGTGCTCGCCGAGCCCGTCGAGGTGCCCGCGGAGGATGTTGAAATGGCCGATGCCGCCGTTGTCCGGGGTGAGGTGCACGCGCGGCTCGAACGCGGTCCGCCCGAGACCGTGTTCGCGGACCGCGTCCTCGACCGCGTCGACGATCTCCAGCCGGGTGAGGCCGAGTTCGTCGATGTCCGGTCCGCTGAGGAAGCGCAGCCAGATTCCGTCGGTCACTCGGGCTCCTTCGGTTGCCGTCGTTCGATACTTAAGTTTCGCGCGTGCACGTTACGTTCGGTGCATGGGGTCGACGACAGGTACGCCGGACAGCACCGTGATCGGTCACTCGACCGGTGACAAGGTGCTGCTGTACGGCGGGCTGCCGCTGGTCGGGCTGGTGCTCGGCTTCTTCCTGCCGCGGATCGCGCACTGGGCCGGCGGGCACGAGTGGGTGCCGTTCCAGGGACCGCTGCGGCTGATCGCCGCGTGGGACAGCTGGTGGGTCGTGGTGATCTGCGTCGTGGTCGGGCTGGTCGGCGGCGTCGTACTGGCCGGGATGGCGTTCGACGACACGCTGCGGGTGACGATCGACAACCGGTCGGTCGAGTTCCTGAAGCACCAGAAGACCGTGACGGTGCCGCGCGAGAAGGTGTCGGTGGCGTTCCTGGAGGGCAAGGAGATCGTGCTGCAGGACGCGGGCTCGCGGGAGCTGGCTCGTGAGAAGCATGACCAGTTCAAGTCCGAGACGCCGAAGATCGCGGCCGCGTTCCGTGCGCACGGGTATCCGTGGTCCGAGGCCGGGGATCCGCACCAGGCCGAGTTCCGGCGCTGGATCGAGGACGACCCGGACCTGCCGCCGGCCGTGCACGCGATCCTCAAGGTGCGCTCGAAGGCGTTCGACGACGGCGACAAGGGCAAGGCCGACCTGCGCGAACTCCGCGACGAGCTCACCAACCTCGGCTACACCGTGAAGGACAAGGACAAGAAGCAGTACTGGAGGGTTTAGCGGCACCCCCGCTGCGCGGGGGGTGGGGCGACGAGCCTCGCAGACGCCCGCTGCGCGGGCGGGGTGTGGGTCGGCGGGTTTAAGCGCCCAGCAGGTGGATGACCGCCTCCGCGTAGGCCTGTTCGGCGTCCGGGGCGGTGTGGGTGCTGTCGGTGAGGGTGATTCGGTAGCCGTCGGGGGTCGCTTCGAGGGAGCGGAAGTGTGGGCCGAGGAGGGCTCGCAGTTGTTCCTCGCGCGGCAGCCAGATCACCTCGCGCTGCTCGATGCTGTCCAGGGCCCACTCGGTCGTGCCGTTGAAGCCGATCACCTTGCTGCCCTGGTAGTCGTGCACCTCGACGGTCATGTCGCTCACCACGAACACGTCCTCGTCCATGTCCCGGTCCGGTACGACGAACCGGTCCCCGGCGCCGGGGCTCCACAGCACCCCGGCCTTACGCAGTCGTCCGGCCTGCTCGATCGTGATCACGCTTCCATCCTCCCCACGGCACGCAAATACCGCAGGTCCACGCGAGCCGCCACCACCGAGATGCGGCTCGCGTACGGACTGTGAGCGGGATCAGCGGTGCAGCGCGGTGCGGAGTTCGTCGGCGCGGTGGGCGATCCGGTCCCGGCACTCGGTGGTCAGCGGCAGGTCGACCAGCGTGCTCGCCTGCAGGTGGGTCAAGCCGAACTCGGCGCGCAGCCGGCCGACGGCGGCCGGGCGGTCGCCGGCGGAGCGCAGTACCGCTGCCACCTCGTCGCGGCGTTCGAACGCGGCCAGGATGCCGTCGTAGATCTCCAGCTGGGTGTATGCGGACCGGTCCGGCTCCGCCATCGTCGGCTCTGCCTTGTCGCTGGTCCGGATCACCTGCCGCCACAGGGCGGGTACGGCGAGCCGGGCGCGGGTGTAGCGCCGGGTCAAGGGCTGTGCGTAGGTCATGGTCATTTCCGGATCCCCCTAGTCGTCGTCTGCCTTGGCCAGCGCATGCGGCTCGCGCGGCGGGCATTTCGTCCCTGGCGTGGTGATCGCCTCGAAGTGCCAGGGTTCGTTGTCGTACCGGCGGCAGATGCCGTACCGCCAGCCGTTCTTGTCCAGCCACGTCATCGCGGCCGCCGGAGCGATGTCGACGGCCTTGCCGAGCACGTGGGCGGAGTACTTGGGCGGCAGCACCCAGCGGGTCGCCGCCGTGTACGAGCCGTACTTCTTGATCGCCTCGTTCAGCAGCCGCTGCTGCTTCGCGGCGCTGCGCTTGCCGGAGTTGATCCGGATCGGGACGCCGGCCGCCTCGGCCGCCGCGAACGCCTTCTTCAGCCGGGCCTCGAGCTTCGGGGACAGCGCGTCGATGTCCTCCTCGCGCGGCACCTGCGTCGGCTTCTTCGTCGCCTTCTTGGTGGGGCTCGTGGTCGTCCGCGACGGAGTCGTCGTCGTACGGCGGGCCGTGGGCGTCCGGGTCGGCGCCGTCGTCGCGGGCGGGGCGCTGTACGCGGGCGCGCTGTTCGTCGACACCACCGGCCGCTTGTCCGCGCCGAGCCCGAGGGCGTCCCCGACCTGCTGGTGCCAGAGCAGCAAGGACCCGGTGACCGCACCGACCATGACCACCCCGGTCACGGACAGCAACCGCGTACGCGCCGTCCTCGATCGGTCCGGCAACTGGTCGTCGGTCATGGGGTACAGCCTTTCGTGATCAGGGCGGTGGGCGCATCCGTCCCAGGGACCGTCCTGCGGCCCTAGCTGTAGCCCCTGAGTATCAGTTCGGACGCCGAGCCTCCTCCAAAAGTTGGAGAGAACGCCCCTCCGCTCAGATGAAGCTTCGGCAAACAGCGTTTGACTACGCTGGGCGACGTGATGGGACTCTGGCGACGGATGACGCAGGCGCAGCAGGATCTGCTGCTCGCCGCGGTCGTCGGCGTGGTCTGGTTCGTGGCGCTGAACCTGATCAACGGGACCTGGCTGCGGCCGCACAACCCGGCGGTGTCGGTGGTCACCGGGGTGTTCCTGGTCGCCACGGTCGCGTTCGCGCGCCGGATTCCGCGGACGATGCTGGTGATCGTCTCGGTGCTCTATCCCTTCCTGTACGCCGCGGTCGGCACCGGGCTGGCCGCTCAGCTCGGGCTGACGATCTTCGGGCAGCCGGAGATCAGCGACGCGGCGCTGCAGTCGGAGATCCACCTGGTCCCGCTGCTGGTGGTCGGGTACCTCGCGGCGTCGGCCGGCGTACGCCGGTTCACCTGTCTGTTCTTCACGATGGGCAGCCTGGCCGGGCTGATGATCGGGCTGCCGACCGTGGTCGCGATCGTCCTCAGCCACGTCAACCGGATGGTGCTCCTGGGCCCGCGGTACAAGGCCCTCCCCCGCGATGTCGGCAGCCTGTACACCTACATCGACGTGTCACTGTTCGTGTTCGCGGAGGCACTGATCTGCGGGATGGTGCTGCTCGGCGCGGACACCCGCCGGCGCCGGCGGTCGGTCGCGCTGCTCGAGCAGCGGAACGCCGAACTGGTCCGGCTGCGCGCCGTCGAGGCGGAGCGGGCCGCGGTCGCCGAGCGGACCCGGATCGCCCGCGACCTGCACGACGTGATCTCGCACCACGTCAGCGCGGTGGTGATCCGGGCGCAGGCCGCGGACCGGGTGGCCGACCAGCGTCCCGAAGTACTGCGGGAGGCGATCCGCTGGATCATTGCCAGCGGCAAGGAGGCGCTGACCGCGATGCGGGAGACCGTCCGGGTGCTGAACACCGCGTCGCCGCAGATCGCCGGCGACACCGGATCGGGCGGCGGGACCGCGCCGGTTCCGGACCTGGCCGACGTCGCGCGGATGGGGGAGCGGCTGAAGGCGGTCGGCATCGACGTCACGATGGTGCTCCCGCCCCGGCAGCGACAGCTCACCTCGGCGACCGACCTGACCGCCGTACGGATCATCCAGGAGGCCCTGACCAACGTGATGGTGCACGCGAAGGCCACCGCGGCGCGGGTGACCTGGCAGAGTGGACCGCAGGGCGAGCTGCTGACCATCGACGACAACGGGAACGGCGGCCCGCCGCCGGTGAACGTACTGGAGACGGCGCGCCGCAAGGAAAGCGGTCGCGGCAACGGACTGATCGGGATGCGGGAACGCGCCACAGCGGTCGGCGGGACCCTCGCCGTCGCGGCCGGCCCCCTGGGTGGATGGAGAGTGCAGGCATGGCTGCCGCCGCAGAAGTGAGCGAACCGATCCGGATCCTCGTCGCCGACGACCAGGGCGTGATCCGGATGGGGCTGGCGATGATCCTCGACCACGAGCCCGACCTGACCACGGTCGCACAGGCCGAGAACGGCGAGGAGGCGCTCCGGCTGATCGACCGGTACGACCCGGACGTGGTGCTGATGGACATCCGGATGCCTGTGATGGACGGGCTGGTCGCGACCGAGCGGATCACCTCGGCGAACCGCGAGGCCGGGCGCTCGCGTCCCGCCGTACTGGTGCTGACCACCTTCGACGACGAGGCCTACGTACTCGCGGCGGTCCGGGCCGGGGCGTCCGGGTTCCTCCTGAAGGACACGGACCCGGATCTGCTGGTGTCCGCCGTACGCGCGGTGCACCGGGGCGACTCGCTCGTCGACCCCGCCTCGACCCGGGTGCTGCTGGAACGCTGCATGGAGCTGGAACGCCAGTTCGACGGTGGTACGGCGAGCCCGCCGCCGGCGCAGCCCGACGCGCGCTGGTCCGGTCTGCTGTCGCAGCTCAGCGAACGCGAGCGCGAGATCCTGGTCTGGATGGCCCGCGGGCTGTCGAACCGCGACCTGGCGACCAAGCTGTTCGTCAGCGAGACCACGGTCAAGACCCACGTCAGCTCGGTGCTCTCCAAGCTCGGCCTGTCGAGCCGCGTCCAGGCGGTCGTCGTCGCCTACGAGGCCGGAGTGGTCCGGCCGGGCGAGGCCGACGTTCGCTGGGAGTCCTAGAGGAACAGCCAGAGTGTCACCGCGGCGGCGACGAGTATCAGTACGACGGCCACGATCTGGCTGAGCGCCGACGCCTTCTGGCGTTGCGGCAGGAAGTCCCCGGTCATACTTCAAGAGTGCGTCGCGGAGGCGGCGTACCCATCGGCCGTGAGGATGGTTCCGGTCTACTACCTGAGGATGACCGGCCGTGCCTTTCGTAGGCTGTCGCGATGACTACCCGAGTGCTCAGCCGGCGCGAGCTGAATCGTGCGTTCCTCCAGCGGCAGCAGTTGTTGCGCCGCGAGCCGGGTACGGCGGCCGAGCTGATCGAACGGCTGGTCGGTCTCCAGGCACAGGCGCCGCTGGCGGCGTACGTCGCGTTGTGGTCCCGGCTGGAGGACTTCGACCCGGCCGAGCTGTCCGGGCTGATGACGTCCCGGCAGGTCGTCCGGGCCTCGTTGCAGCGGGCCACCATCCATCTGGTCACCGCCGACGACTGCCTGATGCTGTGGCGGCTCGTGCATCCGGTCGCGGATCGCGGGCTCCGGGGATCGTTCGGCAAGCAACTGGCCGGGGCGGACGTCGACGCGGTCGTTGCCTACGGCGCCGAGCTGCTCAGCCAGGAGCCGTACAGCCGGGCGCGGCTCCGGGACCTGATCGGCGAACGCTGGCCGGACTGGGACGCGAACGCGCTCGCGTACGCCGTGAGCTATCTGACCGGCACGGTCCAGGTCACGCCGCGCGGGGTGTGGGGCAAGACCGGGCCCGCCGCGCTGCAGACGATCGAGAGCTGGCTGGGCCGCCCGCCGGTGCCGGATCCTTCGATCGACGACCTCGTCCTGCGGTACCTGGCGGTGTTCGGTCCGGCGAGCGTGGCCGACGTACAGACGTGGTCGGGGCTGACGAAGTTGCGTGAGGTGGTCGACCGGCTCGAGCTCCGGACGTACGCCGACGAGGACGGGCGGGAGCTGTACGACGTACCCGACGGCCCGCTGCCCGACCCGGAGACGCCCGCGCCGATCCGGTTCCTGCCGGAGTACGACAACCTCCTGCTCTCGCACGCCGACCGCCGCCGCGTGAACCCGGCCGAACGCCCCGTACCGCTCCCGCCCGGCAACGGCGCGGCGATGGGCACCGTCCTGATCGACGGCGACTACACCGCCGACTGGCGCCACCACCGCGGCAAGAGCCTCGACGTCACCCCGCACCGCCCACTGACCGCCGCCGAACGCACAGCAGTCGAAGCCGAAGCCACCGAACTCCTCGGCCTGCTCGGTGCCCCCGGCATCCCGGTGGTGGTCGGTCAGTCGCCGAAATAGGCAGCGCGGACCTTCTTCGGGACGCACAGCGACCACGCGTCGAGGATCAGTTCGCGGAGTTCGTCGTAGTCGACGGCCGCCAGGTTGAGCTCGATCCACTGGTAGCGCTCGTCGGACGGGCGCGGCGGGAGGAACTTGTCCGGCTCGGCGGCGAGGGCCGCGGCACGTTCCTCGCGAGGGAAGCCGAGGCCGATGGTCTGCTCGTCCGGCGCGACCGCGAGGTAGACGATCTGGCCCACGCGGAACTTGATCCGGTCCCGGACCAGGACCTCGTAGCTGCGCGGCAGGTCCGCGGTGATTGCGCGGATGTCGGTGAGATCGACCACGCCTCCCACCCTAGAACCGATCACTGACAGGTGTTGTCAGCGTTACCTTGGTTGGATGCCTGCTGTCGTGAGCGCGGTCGAAGGGGCCGAGGTGGTGTTCCGCCTCGGTGACGCTGCGCATGCGTTCACGGGCGTTCGATTGTGGCAGGAGCTGGGTCTGCCGGCGGAACTGCTCGAGTTCAAGCCGGTCGACTACGGCTGGGAGCTGCGGCTGCCGCGGCCGTCGGTGCACCGGATGGAGTACCTGTTCGACATCGCGGACCTCGGGATGCGGACCGATCCGACCAACCCGCGGGTGGTCGGCGGGGCGTTCGGGGACCACTCGTGGCTGCCGCTGCCCGGGTACGTCGAACCCGCGTGGATCGCCGTACCACCGATTGCCTCGACGTTGACGCCGTCGACCGTGGAGTCGCCGGTCGGGCCGGTCGACGTACAGGTGTGGGCGCCCGACGGGATCGCGCCCGCGTTCGAGCTGCCGTTGCTGCTGGCACACGACGGGCCCGAGTTCGCGTCGTACGCCGGGCTCACGCACTACGCCGGGGCGCTGGTCGGGTCGGGGGCCCTCCCGCCGTTCCGGCTTGCGCTGCTCCGTCCTACCGCGCGCAACCTCTGGTACGCCGCGAACCCGTCGTACGCGTCGGCGCTCGTGGAGTACGTCCTGCCCGCGGTGCGAGGGCAGTACCGGAGCTGGCGGCCCGTGCTGATGGGGGCGAGCCTCGGCGCGCTCGCGGCGCTGCACGCGGAGTGGCACTTTCCGGGGACGTTCGACGGGCTGTTCCTGCAGTCGGGGTCGTTCTTCACGCCGGAGACCGATCCGCAGGAGGCCAGGTTCGAGTACTACGCCCAGGTCACCGGGTTCGTCGAGCAGGTGCTGGCCGCGACCGCCGCGCCGAGTACGCCGCCGGTCGCGATGACGGCCGGGACGACCGAGGAGAACGTGCACAACAACCGGGTGATGGCGGCGAAGCTGGCTGCGCTCGGGCTGTCCGTCGTACTCGACGAAACTCCGGACATGCACAACTTCACAGCGTGGCGGGATGTGCTGGATCCTGAGCTGACGGAGCTACTGCGACAGACCTGGGGTGGGGCCGATGGAACGGGAGCAGGTCGAGTTGGAGGCGCCGGGGCTTGACCGCCGCGGCACCGTGATCCGGTACGGCCACTTCGGCCGGCCGGTGCTGGTCTTCCCGAGCGAGCAGGGACGTGCCTGGGACTACGAGAACAACGGCATGGTCGACGCGGTCGCACCGCTGATCGAGGCGGGGCGGGTGAAGCTGTACTGCGTGGACTCCTACGACCATGTCAGCTGGTCGGACCGGAGCATCCAGCTGGAGCTCCGTGCGCGGCGGCACGAGCTGTTCGAGTCCTGGATCGTGAACCAGGTGGTGCCGATCATCGGCACGGACTCGCCGGGCGCGTCCGACATCATCACCACCGGCTGCAGCCTCGGGGCGTTCCACGCACTCAACTTCGCGTTGAAGCGGGCCGACCTGTTCCCGGTGGCCATCTGCCAGTCCGGCAACTACGACGCCGCGAGCTGGCACGCGTGGGGCGAACGCGGCGACGCGGCGTACTTCAACAATCCCGCCGACTACCTGCCGAACCTCTCCGGCGACCACCTGGACTGGCTGCGATCGCGGCTGTTCATCCTGCTCACGGTCGGGCAGGGCGACTGGGAGACTCATCCGACCGGCTCACTGCCGTCGGCGCTCAAGACCGCCGCGCTTCTCGAGGACAGAGGCATCCCGCACGAGCTGGACCTCTGGGGGTACGACGTGGCGCACGACTGGCCGTGGTGGCGGCAGCAGATCGCGCATCACCTGCCGCGCTTCTGCTGACGTACGGGGAGCAGCCGACCGGGCGGGACGACCACCACGAGGTCGGTCGTCCCGACGCCGAGCAGACAGCCGTCCGTGTCCGGGAAGAACTGGTCCGCGGGCAGTGCCCTGGTGAGCCCGGCCCGGCGGATGCGCTCGCCCAGGTGGTCGCGTTCGAGGTCGGTGAGGCCTTCGAGGTGCCGGCGTACGGCGGTCAGCGGCTTGGCGAAGTCGGCGGGCTGGAGGTTCGCGGCGGCGATCAGCATCAGCGGCTCGCCGGTGCCTGGACCGTACCGCAGCCTTGACGGCGAGGCCTCGGCGTCCAGCAGGAAACCTGTCGGTGCCTGGACCGCGATCCAGCCGTCGCGGCGGTAAGCGGCGTACAGCCGGCGCCCGCGCAGCCGGTGGACGGCGATCGCGGCGCCGAGCAGCAGCACGCCGGCCCCGGCGAACGCGGGCAGGTCCGGCCGGCCCCGGACCAGCTCGACGACGCCGCCCAGCAGGCCGGTCAGGCCGAAGGCACCGAGGACGACCGTCAGCCCGGTCACCTTGCCGGTGTGCCGCCGGAATCCGCGCAGCGTGTTCAGCGACCGGACCGCGGTACTGCTGCGCTGCGCGAGCTCTCCGGCGTCCACGTCTGCTCGGACGTTCGGCGACCTGCCGGAGTTCCGGTCGACGGGACGGGTTCGGGTACATACCCTCGTAGCACGACGTACGGGAGGTTGACTGTGGCTGATCGCTCGCGGCACTTGATCGGGTTGCTGCTCGGGGCCGAGGAGGACTGGCCGCAGGCGTTCGAGGCGCTGCTGCAGCGGGTCGGGCCGGTGACGATCGACGGGCAGGAGCACGAGTTCGGGTCCCGCCGGCTGACCATCGAGCCGTTCGACCTGAACGACCCGGTCCGGGTCGGGCTGGTGATCGACCGGCTCGCGTACTGGTACTACCACCCGCGCGAGTGGCTGAAGAAGGCCGCGCTGATGAACGGGACGTACCTGCTGAACTCCCCGTTCACGTTCCAGTCGATGGAGAAGCACTCGGCGTACTGCGCGATGCTCCGGCTCGGGCTGAAGATCCCGCGGACCGTGCTGGTGCCGTACAAGAACCCGGTCGACAACGTGCGCTGGGCGTACACGTCGGCGAAGTACAACCAGCCGTTCGACCTGGACGCGCTGGCCGCGGACCTCGGGTACCCGCTGTACATGAAGCCGTTCGACGGCGGCGGCTGGCGCGGCGTGTCCCGGATCGAGAACGCCGACGACCTGCACCGCGCGTACGACGAGTCCGGCGAGATGCTGATGCACCTGCAGGCCACCATCGACTACGACAAGTTCGCCCGGGCGCTGTCGATCGGCGCCGAGACGATGGTGATGGACTTCCGCCCGGACCAGCCGATGCACAACCGGTACGCCGTCTCGCACGACTTCCTGTCGCCGTCGGCCGGGCACCAGGCGGTCGCGATCAGCCGGATCGTGAACGCGTTCTTCGGCTGGGAGTTCAACTCCTGCGAGATGCTGGTGAAGGGCGATTCGGTGCACCCGATCGACTACGCCAACGCCTGCCCGGACGTCGCGGTCACCTCGCTGCACTACTACTTCCCGTGGGCGCTGAGCGCGCTGGTGAAGTGGTCGGTGTTCTGCCTGGCGACCGGCCGGCGCTCCTCGGTCGACCTGCACACCGAGCGGTACTTCGAGATCGCGGACGACCCTTCGCTGGACTACGACGCCAAGCTCGACGGGTACCTGGCGCTCGCGGACCAGCACTTCGAGACGGCCAAGTACCAGGAGTGGTGCGCGTCGCACCTGGGCGACTTCGACCTGCGGGTCCGGGACTGGGTGGCCGGGCCGGATTTCGAGCGGGTGCTGCGCCAGACGGTCGCGGCGACCTACCCGGCGCACGAGCAGGAGAAGTTCTTCGCGCACTTCAAGGGGCTGACCGATCTGTGGGTCGCCGATGCGTGATTCCGGCGTACCCGCGTGGTGGCGGCGGCTCGGTCTCGACGGGTTGGTCGACGTCCATGTGCATTTCCTGCCGGACCGGGTGCTGAACGCGGTCTGGGCGTACTTCGACCAGGCGTCGACGCATTACGGGACCGAGTGGCCGATCACCTACCGGACCTCGGTGGAGGAACGGCTGAAAACGCTGGATTCCCTTGGCGTACGGGCGTTTCCGGCGTTGGTCTACCCGCACAAACCGGGGATGGCCGAGTCGCTGAACTCGTGGGCGCGGGACTTCGCCGCGGTGACACCCGGATGCGTGTCCAGCGGCACGTTCTTCCCCGAGCCGACGGCCGCGGCGTACGTGCGGGAGGCCCTCGACGCGGGGACGCGGATCTTCAAGGTGCATGTGCAGGTCGGCGACTATGACCCGCGGTCCGGTGAACTGGACGACGTGTGGGGGCAGTTGGCCGAGGCCGGCGTACCCGTCGTCGTGCATTGCGGGTCGGGGCCGATCCCCGGGCGGCACACCGGTCCCGGGCCGATCGGCGAGGTACTGCGGCGGCATCCCTCGTTGACAGCGGTGATCGCGCACCTGGGGATGCCGGAGTACGCCGAGCATCTCGCGTTGACGGCGTACCCGAACGTGCATCTGGACACGACGATGGCGCTGACGCCGTTCGTCGAGGCGATGATGCCGTTCCCGCGGGACCTGGTGCCGCGGCTGCGGGACGTGCAGGACCGGATCGTGCTCGGGTCGGACTTCCCGAACATCCCGTACGAGTACGCCGTACAGCTCACGGCGCTGGAGTCCCTGGACCTCGGCGACGACTGGCTGCGCGCGGTGTGCTGGGAGAACGGCGCCCGGCTGCTCGGCTCCGCGTGAGCACGTAGGCCGTCGGGGTGGCGCCGTTGTACCTGAAGAGGCGCTCGCGGACGACCTTGAACGGGCTCCGCTGGACGGCGTCGCGGAGCAGCCGCTTGTCCTCGGTGAGGAGGACGACGCGGCCGTCTGGGGTCAGTACGCGCGCGAGTTCTCGGAGTACTGCGGGATAGAGGCGGAGGTTGTCGCGGTGGCTGCCGACCTGTTTCCCGAACGGCAGGTTCGCCACCACCCGGTCGATGCAGCCGTCGGCCAGCGGGAGGGCCTCGGCCTTGGCCTTCATGACCTTGGGATGGTCGTGGTCAAGACCGACCAGCCGGATGGCCGGCTCGAGGCGGTGGGCGGCGCGGAGGATCGTGCCGGTCCCGCAGAACGGGTCGAGAAACCGCTGCCCGGAACGGAGCTTCGCCATCCGGACGAGAACTTCCGCGACAAGGTAGTTGGTTGACCAGGGCAACCGCTCGTGCCGGCCGAACCGGCTCGACCAGCCCGGCCCCGTACTTCCGTCGCCGAACTGGACGGCGGAGTAGAGCGGACAGGCCGCAAGTTCGTCCAACGGCCCGTCGAGGCCGCACTCGACCGTGACAGCAGATGTCTGCTTGATGAAACGCACGGACGACATCGCCCGAAGCTCCTCGACAAGGAGGTCGGCGGCGCCGTCGATCGTACGCAGAACCAGATGGCCGGTGATGCTGAGCAAGAACGCTCCCGAAGGCTCGCGATCGACAGAACAGTCGAAGCACGGCGCAGGCAAGCCACCCCAAGCCGACCCCACCCGGAGCCCGCCGAGACCCACCCACACCTTCAGAAACGCTGCATCACCAACCACCCTAGAACCCGCTGGCACAGGAGCACACTCCTTTACTGCCTGACTACCCCGTTGCCCGGGTTATTCCAACGTTGTAAAGTGCTGCTGCCCCTACCAGATCAGCACCACGGGAGAGTTCATGACGCAGCCTCGTGCGGAGTACCCGCGTCCGCAGTTCGTTCGGCCTGACTGGCTGAACCTGAACGGCGACTGGCAGTTCGAGATCGATCGGTCGGACTCCGGACTGGAGCGCGGCCTGCGGGAGCGTGAGCTGGAGCGGCGGATCGTCGTACCGTTCGCCCCGGAGACCGAGCTGTCCGGGATCGAGGACGTCGACTTCATGGAGGCGGTCTGGTACCGGACCACCGTGACGATCCCGGCCGGCTGGGACGGCAAGGACGCCGTACTGCACTTCCAGGCCGTCGACCACGACGCGACCGTCTGGGTGAACGGCGAGGAGGTCGTCCGGCACCGCGGCGGGTTCACGCCGTTCAGCGCGAACCTGCGCCACGTCGCCAAGCCCGGCGAGCAGGCGACCATCGTCGTCCGCGCCCGCGACACGCACCGCGGCCCGCAGGCCCGCGGCAAGCAGAGCCAGCTATACGCGAACCACAGCTGCCTGTACACCCGCACCACCGGCATCTGGCAGACCGTCTGGCTGGAAGCCGTACCCACGGTGCACCTGAAGCGGCCGCGGATCACCCCGGACGTCGCCGGCTCCAGCTTCCACCTCGAGGTACCGCTCTCCGCGAACAAGCCCGGCTGGAAGGTACGCGCGGTCCTGAAGGACGCCGACGGCGAGATCACCACCGCTGAGGTCCGCGCCGACCTGGACCTGGCCCCGCGGCTCACGCTCCAGGTGCCGGCCGACCGCGTCCGGCTCTGGGACACCACGGACCCGCACCTGTACGACGTACGCATCGAGCTGATCGATGCCGAGGGCAACGTCGTCGACGGCGCCGACTCGTACGCCGGCCTGCGCTCGGTCAGCATCAACGGCAAGGCGATCCTGATCAACGGCAAGCACGTCTTCCAGCGGCTCGTCCTGGACCAGGGGTACTGGCCGGAGAGCCTGATGACGGCGCCGTCCGAAGCGGCGATCGTGCGCGACATCGAGCTCAGCCTCGCGGCCGGGTTCAACGGCGCGCGCCTGCACCAGAAGGTGTTCGAGGAGCGGTTCCTGTACCACGCGGACCGGCTCGGGTACCTGGTCTGGGGCGAGTTCGGCGACTGGGGCTCCGGCGTCGGCGACACCGGCAACGACAACCAGCAGCCGACCGCGACGTACGTCGGCCAATGGCTGGAGGCCGTCGAGCGCGACTACTCCCACCCGAGCATCGTCGGCTGGTGCCCGCTGAACGAGACGCACCAGCTGCTGCACGACCGGATCACCCAGCTCGACGACGTCACCCGCGCGATGTTCCTGGCCACGAAGGCCGCGGACACCAGCCGCCCGGTCCTGGACGCCTCCGGCTACAGCCACCGCGTACCCGAGACCGACGTCTGGGACTCGCACAACTACGAGCAGGACCCGGCCGAGTTCGCGAAGCAGATGGCGGACCTGGTCAACGACAAGCCGTACGGCAACCTCGGCGGTCCGCAGGGCAAGCCGATCTCGCTGGCGTACGACGGTCAGCCGTACTTCTGCAGCGAGTTCGGCGGCATCTGGTGGAACGCCGAGAAGGCCGCCGCGGGCAAGAGCGGCAACTCCGCGGACTCGTGGGGCTACGGCCAGCGGGTCGCGAGCGAGGAGGACTTCTACGTCCGCTTCGCCGGCCTGATCGACGCGCTGCTCGACAACGAGCTGATGTTCGGCTACTGCTACACGCAGCTGACGGACGTGTTCCAGGAAGAGAACGGCATCTACAACTTCGACCGCAGCAACAAGCTCGACGTACCCCGGATCAAGGCGATCCAGGAACGCCAAGCGGCTTACGAGAAGGACTGAAGTACAAGGCTCCCGACGGCGACCAGGATCCAGAGGATCGCTCCCAGGAAGAGCGGCCTGGGTCCTGCGTCGCGGAGTTCGCGGGGGCGGAGCGACAGGCCGATCGCGGCCAGTGCGGCGGTGATCAGCGTGCTGCCGACGACGGTGAGCGCCGGCAGCCAGGACTCCGGTACGACGCCCGCCGAGCGGAGGCCCGCGGCGGCGATGAAGCCGATCAGGAACAGCGGGACGAGTTTGCGCCACGGCAACGGTTTGCGGATCGAGGCCGTGGCGCCTTCGTACGTACCCTCCGAGGTCCTGTCGAGCGCGCGGGCGGCGCGGTTCTCGCGGCGGATCTTCAGCGCGACCAGCGTCAGCACGATCGGGATCAGCGTCAGCGAACGGGTCAGTTTCACCACGATCGCCTGATCGCCGGCGGCCTGGCTGTACGCGTACCCGGCGGCGACCACCGACGACGTGTCGTTGACCGCCGTACCGGCCCAGAGGCCGAAGGCTTCCGAGCTCATCCCGAGCAGGTGGCCGATCGGCGGGAACGTCAGCACCGCGACGATGTTGAAGGTGAAGATCGTCGCCATCGCATAGGCGACCGAGGAGCGCTTGGCGCCGATCGCCGCGGTCGCGGCCGCGATCGCCGAGCCGCCGCAGATCGCCGTACCGACGCCGATCAGCGTCTGGGTGTCGCCGCGGACGCCGAGGATCCGGCCGAACAGCCAGGCGCCGCCGAGCGCGATCGCGAGCGTGCCGAGCATCACCGGCAGCGACGAGACGCCGACCCGCGCGACCTGCTGCAGCGACAGGCCGGTGCCGAGGACGACGATCGACAGCTGGAGCAGCGTCTTCGAGGCGAAGTCGTACCCCGGCCGCCAGGCGTCCGCGCGCAGCACCGGGATCACGCTGCCCGCGACCACGCCGAGCAGGATCCCGAACACCGGCCCGCCGACGATCGGGACCAGCCGGCCGAGCGGTACGGCGACGGCCGTCACCGCGAGCACGATCAGGAGACCCTTGCGGCGCGACAACGCCGTACCGAGGCGGCGTACGGCGGGAACGGCGGCGGCCAGGTAGTGAGGTGTCCTAACCTCGAGCTGCACCACTAGCCGCTCCTCTTCTGCCGGAAATGTACGTACATTCAAGGTAGGAGATGACCGGACATTTGGCAACTCGGGAAGGAACGCGTGTGCGCAAGCTGGAGCGAGGCGGCGGCGAGCCGCTCTGGAAGCAGCTGCAGTCGGACCTGGTCCGGCGGCTGCGGTCCGGGGAGTTCGACGACGCGTTCCCGGGTGAGCTCGCGCTCGTCGACGAGTACGCGGTCAGCCGGCACACCGTCCGGCAGGCCCTCGTCCAGCTCCGCACCGACGGCCTGATCGTCGCCGAGCGCGGCCGCCAGCCCCGGGTCGCCGCGACACCGGAGATCCGGCAGCCGATGGGCGCGCTGTACAGCCTGTTCTCCTCCGTCGAGGCAGCGGGCCTGCCGCAGCGCAGCGTCGTACGGGCGCTCGACGTCCGCGCCGACGGCGTGGTCGCGGCCCGCCTCGACCTGGAGGAGTCGATCCCCTTGCTCTACCTCGAACGCCTCCGGTACGCCGGCGACGAACCGCTCGCGCTCGACCGCGTCTGGCTCCCCGCGACCCTCGCGGAACCGTTGCTCGACGCGGACTTCACCCACACCAGCCTGTACAACGAACTCGCCAACCGTACGGGCGTCGTCCTCGATCACGGCCGCGAGGACATCCGCGCCGTCACCCCGACCGCGGCCGAACGCAAGATCCTGCACTGCCCCGCCGACGCCGCCGTCTTCTCGATCGTCCGCCAGGGCAGCGCCCAGAACCGCTCGGTCGAATGGCGGCACACCATCGTCCGCGGCGACCGCTTCGCTCTCTCGGCCGAGTTCTCGGCGCACGCCGGGTATCGGCTGACCCCGAGCAGTACGGCGCTCACCCAGGCCTGGTGATACTTGCCGTATGAGTGTGCGGGAGTTGCGGTTGGTGGTCACGGCGGACGACTACGACGAGGCGGTCGCGTTCTACCGCGACGTACTCGGGCTGCCGGAGCAGGCGTCGTACTCGTCGGAGGACGGGCGGGTGACGATCCTCTCCGTGGAGCGGGCGACGCTCGAGATCGCGGATCCGGCGCAGGCGTCGTTCATCGACCGGGTCGAGGTCGGGCGGCGGGTGGCCGGGAAGTACCGCGTCGCCCTCCAGGTGGATGATGCCGCGTCGACCACGGCGCGTTTGTCGGAGGCCGGCGCGACGGTGCTCGCCGAGCCGACCCGTACGCCGTGGAACTCACTGAACGCGCGGCTGGAGACGCCGGGTGGCGTTCAACTCACGTTGTTCACCGAGCTTGACCTCAAGTGAACTTGAGCTGGTGAGGTGATCGGCATGTGGGACATCGAGAAGCTGGACCTGGACGCCTACCTGACGAGGATCGACCATCCACGGGTCGCGCCGTCGGCCGAGGCGTTGCGCAGCCTGCACCGTGCACACGTACTGGCGATCCCGTTCGAGAACATCGACGTCATCCTCGGCACCCATCCCGGGGTCTCCCTCGACGCGATCCAGGCGAAGCTCGTCGGGCGCCAGCGAGGCGGGTACTGCTACGAGCACGCGTTGCTGTTCGGGGCCGCCCTCGAACAACTCGGGTACGCCGTCGACCGCCGAGTCGCCCGGGTACAACCCCACAAGTCCGGGCCGCGGACGCACGCCCTACTGAAGGTCGGGGTCGACGGCGAGGAATTCCTGGCCGACGTGGGCTTCGGCGCCGGCCAGCTGTACCCGACACCTCTGAAAGACGGCATCATCATCGACCAGGCCGGCTGGAACCACCGCCTCACCCAGGACGAGGAGGTGTGGACCCTCTCCAAGCAAACCCCCGAAGGCTGGATCCCCCAACACGCCTCCACCAACGAACCGGTCCGCCCCATCGACTACGAGGTCTACCACCACTACGTCTCCACCCACCCCAACTCCCCCTTCACCGGCCGCCCGGTCGTAATGCGCGTCTCAGACGGCGAAGTCCGCCGCCTAATAGGCGAAACCCTCTACACCGACCACCCCAACGGCGAGACAACCGCACGCCCCATCCACCCCACCGACCTCCCCGACGTACTCGCGTCCCTCGACGTCCTCCTAAGCGACGAAGAAGTAGACCGCCTCCGCCTGCTGTAGACGTGGTCATCCCCCGCGTGCTCCGCAGGCGCTCCGGTCGCTCCGCTCCCTCCCGCACCCACTCCGCGCGCTCCCACCCACCCACCGGCTCAGCGCCGGCGTGCAGCCCGCTACCGCGGGCGAGTTGCGAGCTACCGCCCACGGGTGACTGCTTAGCGAGCTTGGTCCGTGAAGCTGGCCGTAGTGGGTGCTGGATGTGGTCAACCCCCGTGTGGTGCGCAAGACGGCGCCTGGTGGGTGGCGCGGGCTTTCAGAAGGGGCGGGCGCCGTGGAGTGGCACGGGTGGTGAGTGGCGCCAACGGCGAGCCGCGCCCGACCCCGCGTTCGAGCAGGCGGCCCGCGCCGTCGCGGACTGCGACTCCGACGGCCACCGCTTGGTCATCCGACGAACCTCCGATAGCCCATGGTGACTGGCGACAGGTCATGCCCTATCGCCAGTCACCACGCGATGTGCACGGTCACACGGCTGGCTCCGTCAGCCGGCATCAGATCGGCCGATCACATCACCTTGTCGGGACACCAGTCAGCTGCGCACCAGATACTCGGCGCGCCAACTCCACCCGCGAAGGGACGAAGTCCGTCTCCTGCCACGAGGCCGCGGCGAACGATCTCAATGCGAACCAGCGCAGCATTGCGGCGGGCCCGATCAACGACTACTCGACGCGCCCAGCAAGCCGACGCCAGCACTTCCTCCTTGGTCGCCAGATCATCGACAGAGAGACCGGCCCGCATCCACAGCCACACGACCTCACCACTCTGTGCGGCGAAGCATCCGACAATCAATGGCAGCCGCCCCGACCAATTCAGTGTTCTCATCTCAGCCAAACAGACTCGGACCCGGTGCCGCGTGAAGACGCACAAGATCCGATCACGAACGAACCGCCGAAGCGGACGGACGATCACCACGACAGGCATCGGCGAGATCATGACCAGCAGCGCCGCGACCGGCTCGAGGCCCAGCCCCTCAGTCATAACGAGATGACGGTAGACGTCCACGAACGCCGCGACGCACGCGAGTTCCCAGCGCCAACGCCACAAGCACAACAGGACAAGGACAATCGGCGACCGTCGCCTCCGGTTGATCGTCTCAACCGCGCCGATCGCGGTGCCGCGCCTGGGGCGTACTCGATCCCGACCATAGGTAGATCCGGGCATGACAAGACCTCCCATGTGAGGGAGTCAGCAGAGCGAGGACGGCAGGATCTTCTGGACCCAGACGCGTCCTTGGGGAACGGCTGATCGAGTGCCGTTCTTGGTTGGCAGCTGCGGTTGATCGAATCGGCCAATAGCCGACGCGCGCAAAGAGGTCACCACCACGGCAACCGTCGCACTACCAGCAATAGTGTTCTAGTTCCGATACTAGAACACCTGGTACACCGTGACAAGCCGACAACCCGAGCGATTCGTCAACTTCACGGACGCTGAACACGGGTCGGGGAATCGCCGAGGCGCCCCCGATAGGTGACGCGCCCGTACGTGATGCTCTCGCCGTACTCCAGCACCTCGCCGGTGTCGTCGTAGATCCAGTTCCGCCCGAGCATGATCAGGTCCCCCTCGTCCAGCCCAAGCGTCTCCGCCTGCTCGGCAGTGGCAGCGGCTGACTCGAACTGGTCCTGCCACGCGTCGACCTCACGCTTGAGGATGTTCGCGATATAGGCGAACGTCCCCTCCTTGATCCGCTCCCGACTCAGCAACAGCGGCGCCTTCTCGGCCAGATGCCCGCGGTAGTACGACGTCGACGCGGAGGCCGGCTTGTCATCCGACCGATAGGTCGTCCGGACGCGACGAATCACCGGATCGCCAGGCTTCAGCCCCAAGGCGTCAGCCACCTGCTCCGACGCCTCAGCGATCCCGGCCTCAGTGATCTTCGCGTAGCTCCCCGTGGGATAGATCTTGCCGGTACGCCGGGAGTTGTCGACCCGGTCATTCGCAGCCCGACCGCGCTCTTCCTCGGTCGTCACGATGCTTCCCACGCCACGCTCAGGCTTGACGTATCCCTCAGCACGGAGCGTCGACAGCGCACGCTGCGCCGTAGCGATAGCCACGCCGTACTCACGCATCAGCGACCGCACAGACGGCACCAACTCGCCGGCCTGCAACTCGCCACTGGAGATCCGCGTACGAATCTCCGTAGCGATCTGCTGATACGGCGGAGCCGGGCGCTCCAACTTGGGGGGCATCGCCAGACCTCAGGTCCTCAGGTTGGTGTTCTAGAACACGGGTAGCATAGGCACAACGCCCTGCAGCGGTCTAGTAATCGTCCGGAGCGTTGACGCGGTCGACACCGCCATAACCGGTCGCGGCGACCGAACGCGCAATCTCAACGTCATGAGGATCGGGCTCAACGTCCTGCTCTTTCGCCGCAAGCAGGCGCTTGTGCACCTTCTGTAGATCCAGCACCTCACTCAGCCGTGCCTGCTGGATCTCGTCCCAGGTCGCCATCCTCAGTCCCACTTCAGGCCGGTGATGCGCTCGTACATCGCAACGTAACGAGCGCGGGTCTCCTCAACGACCTCCGGCGGAATCTCGGGACCAGGCGGGGTCTTGTCCCACGTACCCAGATCCCGAGCCCAGTCGCGCACGAATTGCTTGTCGTACGAGATCTGCCGCTGTCCAGGCTTCCAGTCCTCGTCACGCCAGTACCGCGAGGAGTCCGAAGTCAGAACCTCGTCCGCCAGAACCAGCGTTCCGTCCTTGGCAAGCCCGAACTCAAACTTCGTGTCCGCTAGGTGCACGCCGCGACCATCAGTGATCGCGGTAGCGCGTTTGAAGAGCTCGAGCGTCTTCTCCTGAAGAGTCTCCGCGAGCTCCGCTCCAACGGCATCCGACACCTCATCAAAGGTCATCGGCTCGTCGTGCCCATCCTCAGGCGCCGTCTTCGTCGTCGGCGTGAACACCGGCTCAGGCAGCTTGTCCCCTTCGAGCAGCCCGGGCTTGATCTCGACGCCCGAGATCTTCCCAGTCTCCCGATAGGCATCCCATCCAAGACCGGCCAGGTAGCCGCGGGCAATGCACTCGACCTGGACGATGTCGACCTGCCGGCACCGCACAGCACGCCCCTCGAACTCAGCAGGCACATCAGTAGCCGAGATGACATGGTTCGGCATCACATCCGCCAACTGCTCGAACCACCACAGCGACAGACTCGTCAGCAACTTCCCCTTGTCAGGAATCGCCGTCGGCAACACCACGTCGTAGACCGACACCCGATCAGTCGCAACCAGGATCACCTCCCCCGGCCGATCGCTGTAAACATCCCGAACCTTGCCCCGATGCAGCAGCTCCACACCCACTGTTCTAGCACACCCGAACGGGGGACTACTCGCCGACGCCCGAGCCCACTGTGCGTACCGTCAACGATCCCCTAGTTGCGTTACCTTCTGAATTACATCTTTCGGTGCGGCAGTTACTCCTGTTCCTAAGATGAGTACCGCAAGAGCCGTAACTCCGGAAAGAGTTTTAGCTCTCGTAGGAACCGACACCGCCATCAGCCTCTTTGACGAGGATCGATCCGAAGAGAACGTCCGCGAACGCCGCTGAGTGCCAAAGGGTGACCGAGGCCTTCTACTGTCCGATGAAGAACGCAATCAGTGCACACCGGCGAACAGCAGACCGTATCGACGTTCGCGCCGGGCGTCGCGCGTGCGGGCCGAGCCTGACCGAGGACTGATCTGATCGGCCACCTGACGAACCCTGTCTTTGTCGTCGTCTCCGGTGGAGTGCATGCTCTCTGAACTTAGAACAGCATCGAGCGCCAACTGAAGACCCTGCTCGAACGCAGCTTGTCCAGCATGTGTCCGCACGATGTGCCTAACTGGCTCCTCGCTCGCTGTCTCACCGCCCACGGACGCAGTCTCGTTGCAAGCGCCTGCTACCGCACCAAGCGAAGTCCGCCACGCGAAGTTCGCCGCGTGATCCGCCAACAGATCTGCGGCCATACATTTGCTCCTGGGCATCGCTCGACCATGAAGGCTGTTGAGCACGGCTCGGGAAGCCACCTAGCCGCCCCTATCGGTCGCTCGCCCATTGGTGATGCTCTCGCCGTACTCCAGGACCTCGCCAGCAGCCGGTTCGAACGGTCTTGCCATGCTTCGATGCCTCGGGGACCCCGACCTCGGTGATCTTGGTGTAGCTGTCACTCGGGTGGAGCTTGCCGGTACGTCGAGGGGTGTCGACACGGTTGTTGGCGGTACGGATTCGATTCCCGATGCGCTGGGCGAAGGCCTGGCGGCTTCCTGTGTTTGCGCAGATAATGTCGGCTCGTGGGAGAGATGAACATAGTCTTCGCGGCGCCGGACGACGAGACCGCGATCGCGGAGCTCGGGGATTGGCTGGGGAGGCCTCCTGTCCACAATGACGATGGACTCCGGCCCGAAGCACTGGCAGAGCTGGAAGCGCTCCTCACTGGACGGGACAGTCGGGAGATTGCGGCGGATCCCAGGCACTGCGTCCAGATCACCGAAATCCTCGACGAGGGCGCCGGCGTCGTGGAGGCCGGTCTGGTGACGGTCACCGACACGCTCACCCATGCGTTGGCGGTCGCGGATTCTGAGGCGCTGTCTGCGGCGGCGGCGTCGCACGGCGAGTACGCCGTCCAAGGGCTGGCGATCGTCGCACGCCACGCGGCAGTCCACGGCCACCACATGTACAACTTCTGGTACTTCTGACCCGATACAGTCCTTGTGGCTGCGGCGTTGCCGTTGAGGTCGACGGCGTTTTGGAGCTTCGCCGGTCGTCTCGGCACGATGACCTGTAGGTGGCGAGCGGTTGAGCCGCAAGCCGGGTGGTCCGCGGCCGGCTCACGAGCTCTCGGGTCGCGCGGCGTTCTCCCTCGCCGCGCCCACTTCGACAGGAACACCCTTCACATGACTGCTCGCGCCAGTCACCAGGTCCTGCTTCGCTGACCAGGTCCACAAAGTAGTCACCCGCGAGCGGCAGCTCGCAGACCGCCCGCGGCAGCGGGCAGAACGCCGGCGTTAAGCCGGTGGGGTGGGTGGGCGCGCGCGTAGCGGGTGCGGGAGGGAGCGGAGCGACCGGAGCACCTGCGCAGCACGCCGGGGGTCAACCAGATCCACCACCCACCACATCCGCTTCACGGACCACGTCCGCGAAGTAGTCACTCGCGAGCGGCAGCTCGCAACTCGCCCGCGGCAGCGGGCTGCATGCCGGCGCTAAGCCGGTGGGTGGGTGGGAGCGCGCGTAGCAGGGGCGGGAGGGAGCGCAGCGACCGGAGCACCTGCGGAGCACGCCGGGGGTCGACCACATCCACCACCCACCACGGCCAGCTTCACGGACCACGTCCGCTAAGCAGTCACCCGCGAGCGGCAGCTCGCAGACCGCCCGCGGCAGCGGGCAGAAGGCCGGCGCTAAGCCGGGGGTGGGCGGGAGCGCGCGTAGCAGGGGTGGGAGGGAGCGGAGCGACCGGAGCGCCTGCGGGGAACGCGGGGGCTGCCTACGTTCCTTGGTTTCTTGGGGTTTCGGTGCGGAAGGATTCGCCTAGTTCGGGGCCTAGGGGGTAGTAGTGGCGGAAGTTGTAGATGAGGGGGGACCACACCGCGGGGTCTATGTGGGAGGTGCCGGGGATGACCAGGTGGGGGGCGGCGTGGACTCGGAGGACTTGGGCTTGGGCTATGAGGAAGTTGCCTTTGGCATCGACCGCGGTGTGGACGACGGTGGCTTCGAATTGGAGGGGGCATTCGGCGACCAAGGGTGGGGCTACGAGGTCGGCGGGGGTCGGGGTGAGACCGGCGGTGGTGAACTTGGTGCGGTTGTGGTGGAAGCGGGCTTGTTTGTGGGGTGGGATCGGGTCGGCGGCGGTCAAGGGGGCCAGGCGTTCGACGGCGGTCCATTGGTCGGGGGACGGGTAGTTGATGACTACCTCGGGGCGGTCGCGGAGGTTGCTGGCGGTTTGGCCGCCGAGGCCTACTCCTAGGACGACCACGTCGCCGAGGGCCCAGGCGGAGGACATGGGGGCGAGGTTTGCGGTGCCGTCCTCGTTGAGGGTGGTGAGCAGGGCGACCGGGGTGCCGACGTACAGGATGGACGGTTCGATCGTCAGGTGGGTCACGTCGGTCGACGGTACGTACGGGACCGTTCGGCCGGGGCCTAACCAACGGAGCGGCATGATGGGCGGTATGACTGCCGAGGGTGAGGAGCTGGCCGGCTGGGCGCGGATGCTGGCGGACGGGACCCGGGCGACGGTGTGTATGGCGTTGCTCGACGGGCGGGCGTGGACCGCGAGTGAGCTGGCGCGGTTGGCGAAGGTGTCGCGGCCGACGATCAGCGAGCACCTGAATCTGCTGGTGAACGGCGGGCTGCTGACCGAGGTGCGGCAGGGGCGGCACCGGTACGTGCGGCTGGCCGGTCCGGATACCGCGGAGTTGATCGAAGGGCTCGCGGCGTTGGCGCCGCGGCGTACCGAGGTGGTCAGCAGTCTCAAGGCGGTGAGCAAGCGGGACGCGTTCGCGCGGGCGCGGACGTGCTACGACCACCTGGCGGGGAAGCTCGGGGTCGCGCTCGCGGATGCGATGACCGAGCGTGGGCTGATCGACTGGTCGGAGGGGATCGCGCTGACGCCGGAAGGCCAAGCCTGGTTGCGGAATCTCGGGATCGAGCTCGACGTACGGCGGGGCCGGCCGGCGGTGCGGTCCTGCCTGGACGTGACCGAGCGGCGGCCGCATCTGGCCGGTGCGGTCGGGTCCGCGTTGTGCGCGCACGCGCTCGAGAACGGCTGGGTGACCCGCATTCCGGGTGGTCGCGCGCTGCGGGTGCACGGCGCCGTACAAGCGTTTGGACTGGAGTCCGGAGTCTGAGAAACCGATGACGGAACACGCTTTCGAGAGGCGCCGCGACCGGATTGCACTTAGCCTTCGGCCATGACTGAGTTCGAGCCCGGCACCGAGTTGGTGTCCCGACTCCCTCTGCCCAGCCATGTCGTCGTCCGCGCGGACGGCAAGTGGCGTCGCGGCTGGCTGATCGGCCGCGACCACGAGGAATCGGGATGGACCGCTCTGGTGCAGTACGAGGGCGACGACGGGAACGAGCGGACGGAACGCCTGCCGGCGGACCGGATCGCGCTGCCGCCGTCGGAAGGCCCGACTGAGCAGGCGTCCTAGGGAGGGTACGCAGCGCGAAGGCCCCCGGCGATGATCGCCGGGGGCCTTCGCAGGTAACGCTGCGGGCGCCTCATACGCATCGAGGATCCCGGCCCAGGTCCTTCGGGCGGACGACCTGGGACGGGATGCTCAAGTGGCGTTACACACGGTGTATCGCCGGTGACATCCCGAGTGTTACAGGTCCACAGGAACTTTCTTTCAGAACGATGACGAGCGGCGACCCCGGTGCACGTCCCTGAACACCGGGGTCTGGATCGACGGCCTCTCGAGCGATCGCCGAACTTGTCCCCTAGGTTCCCCACTGCGCGGTTGTCATGCGCGCCGATCAGAACCGGACCGCCAGCAGCACCCGTCCGGTCTCGGAACTGCGGATGTCGAGCGCCTGGATCTCGTCCCGCTTCAGCTTGGTGGTGGCGGCCGGTTTGACCGTGGTGCCGGGCGCGGACGTCCAGCTGGCGATCAGCTGGACCTTCCCGGAGGTGTCGGTGACGAACAGCTCGTACCCGCGGGCGCGTTCGCTCGGCGTCGCGAGTTCGTCGTACTTGCAGCTGATCTCGATCGTCGTACCCCACGGCTCCGGCACCAGCCGGGCGTCGGCGGAGAGCTTGCTCGAGACGGTCTGGGACAGTACGACGTAGTCGCCCTTGGGGTCGTCCTTCGTGAACGGGACCGCGACCACCGCGCCGACGACCGCCGCGGCGACCGCGATCGCGGAGGCGAGTGCGCCGTACCGGATCCGCTGCCGCCGCCGGTCGCGCTGCACGCTCCGGGTCAACCCGGGCAGCAGGTTCGGCGGTTCGGTGCTGACGGTGGCCAGCGCCCGGTCGGCCGGCAGCGCGGCCAGCATTCCGGGTACGCCGGCCAGGGACGCGACGGCGGCCGAGCAGTCCGCACAGTCGTGCAGATGCTCCTCGTACACGTGCCGGTCCTTCGCCGACAGCGCGCCGAGCAGGTACGCCGCGTCCCAGTCGCGGTACGGGTCGCTCATTGACTCGTGACCCCCTTCTCCTGCAGTGCGAGCTTGAGGGCCCGCAGCCCGTAGTGCAGCCGTGACTTCACGGTGCCCGACGGGATGTCCAGCTCCTCGGCGATGTCGGTGACCGTCCGGCGGCCGTAGTACGCGCGGACGATCACCTGCCGATGTTCCTCCGACAACTGTGCCAGTGACTCGGCCACCAGCCAGGCGTCCAGTACGGCGTTGGCGTGGTCGGCGCTCGGGTTCTCCGGGAGGTCGTCGCTGGCGACCTCCCGGCTGACCCGGGCGCTGCGGCGGTCGTCGATGACCAGGTTGCGGGCCACCGTGAACAGCCAGGCGCGGGCGCCCGGCTCGTCCTCGCTGAGGATGTTCGGCCGCCGCCAGGCCCGCAGCAGGGTCTCCTGGACGACGTCCTCGGCCAGCCGGTCGTCGCCGGTCAGCCGGACGACGAACCGCCAGAGCGCGGGCGCGTGCACGTCGTGCAGCTCGCGCAGCAGCGTCGCCCGGTCGTCGGCCATCGGCGCTCCTGCCCTGTCGATCATCCCTAGTTGGCCGCGGTTGTCTGCACGGTCACCTTGGCCGGCCGCTCCACGGCCCAGGCACCGTTGCCCAGGAAAGCGATCAGCAGGAAGGCGAAGCAGAACAGCGCCGCCTTCTCGCCACCATTCTGCACAGGCAGCAAAGCGCCGGCCTGGTGCACGGTGAAGTACGCGTACGCCATCGACCCGGAGCAGAGCAGCGCGGCGTACCTCGTGCCGAGCCCGATCATCACCAGCGCGCCGGCCACGGTCTGGATCAGCGCGGCCCACCAGGACGGCCAGACCAGCAGCCCGGCCTGCTCGACGCCGAGTACGCCGAACAGCGCGGCGGCGCCGTGGGTGGCGAACAGGAATCCGACGACGATCCGGAAAACGCCGATCACTTCTTTCTGAAAACGTTCGAGCACGTGCACAGGGCCTCACTCCTCGGGGCGGTGGGGTTGGTGTCTGTGTCTGGTTCGAACGATTGAACGCTCTACTTGGTTCAACGCCGCGTCGCGAATTGGTAGCCGCGGGTCGCCACCACCAGCCCGGCACCCCAGAGCAGGTACGCCGGGACCGCGACCCAGAAGAAGCTGTCCGGCAGCCCGACGTCGCCGTACACCGCCTTCCCCTGGACCACGTTGGCGATCATCTGGATCAGCCCGACCCCGAAGTACGCCGACATGCCGCAGCCGATCGCGTACCCGGGCAGCAGCAGGAGCCAGCGCGGGAACCACCGTCCGAGCCGATGCACGAGCAGGAACGGCAGCAACGTCCCGGCCAGCACGAACCCGCCCTCGAAGAGCAGCAGCGACAGGTTGCCGCCGAACGGCGACTTCTCGAAGCCAACCACCGCCTGCGCGCCGAGCCGGGTGACGCAGGCCACAACCGCGACGCAAGCGCCCGCGACCGGAACCCACGACGGCCAGGGCTTCGCAACGGGCTGATGCGCCCGGGCCAGCCGAACGAGCAGTACGGCGCCGACCACCGCCCCGAGCCGGCTGAGCATCCCGAGCGCATCGAACGGGATGCCGAGCCCCCGGAACACGAAGGCGACCGCGTCGAGCAGGACGAACGCGGCCGCCGCGAGCCAGCCCGCCGCCAGCGCCCACAGCAATCGCGGGCGTATCCGGATCACGGCGAGCGCGGTCACCGCACACCCGGCCAGCGCGATCCACCCCGGGACCAGCAGGTCGTCGCCGGGCAGCTTCCACGCCGGCGCGTGGCCGGTCAGGTACCAGGTCCGCAGGGCGCCGTACGCCGCCGCCCACACCACCACCGCTCGTCGCATACCGCCAGTCTTCCGACGGCCCGCGGGCGCCGGATCACCCGCGCGGGTGAACGCCCTCCACCGTCAGCGGGAGGCGTGCAACCGCTGCAGCAGCTGGAGGAACGTCTTGCGGTCGGCCACCGGCAGTCCGTCGAGCACCCGCAGTTCCTCGGCCTGGATGTCCTTCCGCACCGCGCGCTGCCTCGCCCGGCCCCGCGGGGTGATCGACAGCAGCCGGACCCGCCGGTCGTCGGGGTCCGGGGTGCGCTCGATCAGCCCGGACCGCTGCAGTTCGTCGAGGGTGCCGATGATCCGGGACTTGTCCGCCCCGATCGCCTCCGCGAGCGCCGCCTGGGTCCGGACCGGGGTCTCGTCGAGCGCGTTCAGGACGACGTATCCCCACATCGAGACGTCGTGCGCGGCCAGGATCGGCAGCTCGATCGCGATCAGTTCCCGAACGATCGGCGCCAGCATCGCTGCCAGGTCGGAGCGTTCGGTGGCCATGCCCGAAAAGGTAGCACTGGCGCAATCATAAGCTGGCGCATATGATCAGCGCATGCCTACTGTTGACTACGTGGCGCTCGACGCCGAAGCCGTCCGGACCAGCATCGATCTGGTCGGCACGGCAACCCTTGACGATCTCTCCCGCCCGACGCCCTGCCGGGCCTGGACGCTCTACGGCCTGCTCGCCCACATGGCCACCCAGCACTACGGGTTCGCGGCCGCCTCCCGCGGCGAGGACGACCCGGAGATCTGGAAGCTCCGCGACCTCGGCGACGACCCGGTGAAGGCGTACGTCGCGTCCGCCGAGCACGTCCTGGACGCGTTCGCGCAGCCCGGCGTCGCGGAGCGGACCTTCCCGCTGGCCGAGTTCGGCGCCGCCTTCCCGGGCGCGCAGGCGATCAGCTTCCACTTCATCGACTACGTCGTCCACAGCTGGGACGTCGCGAAGTCCCTCGGTACGACGGTGTCGTTCGGCCCCGACGTACTCGCGGCCGCGCACAGCGTGGCGCACGTCGTACCGGCCGGGGACGTCCGGCTGACGCCCGGCGCGGCGTTCGCGCCGGACCTGGCCTGGGACGACGCGGAGAGCCTCGACGGCATCGTCGCCTACCTCGGCCGCAACCCCTCCTGGCCGCGCTGACGCCGGCGCTCGAGGATCGCCTCGTACTCGTGGCGGTACATCGTGAGGTTCGCCGTACCGGGCACGACCGCGGTGTCCGGGCGGCCGGTCCGGTTGGGGTGCACGCGGGTGTACGTGAGGTGGTACCTGACGTCGACCTGCACCGTCACGACCGGGCCGCGCTCGTACATCGAGGTCTCGTTCCGTCCACCGGTCTTGTCGGTGACCTTCTCGGTGGCCTGCTCGCCGCCGGTCAGGCCGACGCCGAAGACGGCGCCCGGGTTCGAGGTTCCGTACGAACCGGCGGCGGGCAGCAGGTGCGTGCTGCTCGTCGTCGTCTCGGTGCCGTGCTGTTCGCGGTCGATCTGGCCGAGCTGGGTCTCGTCCTCGGCGATCAACCGCATCCCGGACAGTTCGGCCCGGACGTGGACGGCGACCGTGCGCGACCGGTGGCCCGGGACCGGCAGCCGGACCGCCACGTAGCCGTCGGGTGAGGCGATCCGTTCGAAGGCTGCCATCCGGGTCGCGGCGGACAGCACGTTCTCCAGCGTCGTCCGATGCAGTTCCGCGCCTGCCTGGGTGAGCATGTCCGGCTTGCCCAACCGGTCGTGCACAGTCTCGAACAGCCCGTTCGCCGTCGTACCGCCGAGGACCGCGCCGCGGGGCAGCGCGATCGTCCGGGGGTCGGCCTGCGCCGGCTTGGCGTTGATGACCGAGGGCGGCACCAGCAACGTCAGCTCACCGGTCAGCGTGCGGGCCTTGGAGTCGTTGACCTCCACGGTCAGCTCGAAGTCGCGAGTGACCCGCATGGTCCGGTCCCACAGCACCCGGGTGATCCGGGTGTTCTGATCGGTACTCGACGCGGTGCTCGACGTACTCAGCTCGGTCCCGACGCCGAGCTTCTGCGGCGACAGCGCGCCGTCGATCTCACCACCGTGCGACAGGCTTCGGGTGACGCTGCGACTCAGCTCGAGGTAGTTGTAGATCTGCAGGATCGTCGTCGCGTTCGCGTTGTGCTCCTCGGCCGGCGGCCGGTCCATGGTGAACCCGCCCTTGTACCGCAGCCTGATCCGCACCTTCACCGGCCGCCCGAGCGCGGTCGGGTACTCGGTGACGAACCCGCTCGGGCTGAGCAGGTTGTCGATGTGCCCGTGCCACCGCAGCCCGGCCAGATCGCCGCGCAGGCCCGCGGAGAGGACCGGGTCCTCGAGTGCGTTCTCGTCGAGTACGGCGAGCACCTCGCGGTACAGGTCCGACTCGGTGCCGTCCGGCCCGCGCACCGACGAGCTGTCGATCATCGCCGCGCCCATCGTGTCGTCGAAGAGCACCGGCAACGTGATCTGCTCGCGCTGCTCCGCCAGCTCCCTGGCCCTGCGGAACACCTCGGCCAGTCGCGCGGGCTCCCCGTCGGTGAGCAGGCGGACAAGCGGCGCCACGTCCGCCGGGCGGGCCGTGACGACGTACCGGTGGAGCACCGACACCGCGATCCGCCGGTCGAGCTTGAGCTTGCCGTCGCGCAACCGATCGATGACCTCGGCAACCTTCTGCTCGGGCAGGTCGAGCCGGCCGCGGCCGTACAACCGCAGTACGTCGGCCTCCGGCATCGTCAGCATCAGCCCGCCGGCGCCCACGCCGACCCGTTGCGGCTTCGCCCCGGCCTCCTCCAGGTCGGCGAGGACCGCGACATCGGCCCAGAACTGGTACTGCTGCCCGTTGCGGATGATCAGCCGCTCGATGCCGCCGATCTGCGTCTCGGTCCGGCTCGCCGATCCGCTCACGGAGCGGCTGCCGCCGAGCGTTCCGCCGTACGACGATCCGTCCGCCTCGGCCATACCGTCGGTGAAGCCGCCCGACACGGAGCGCCCGTTCGAGGTACCGGTGGTCAGGGCGGTGCTGCCGAGGGTCAGGTTGATCTCGCCGTTCACCGGGCTGCCGTAGCCGACGTACCGGAGGTTCCACAGGGTCGTGCTGACCGTCAGCTTCGCGCGACCCGCGGTGATGCGGTTCTGCGCGACGACCTGTCCGGGCGTCGACGGCACCGGCGTGACCAGCAGGCCGGTGCGGTACGGCGCCAGCAGCAGCTCGGGCCGCGCCGCCAGGTTGCGTGGGTTCAGGAACGCGCTGAGGTGGTGCAACGCCGAGCTGTCCGTGCGGGCGAGCTGCGGCAGGCGTTCCAGCAGCCGGCCGACCGGGTCGCCGATGTCGACCGCCTGGAAGGTTGCCGAGCGCAACAGCAGCGGGTCGAGCTCACCCGGGATCGCCGGCGCCGGCGCGAGCTCACCGGGGCAGAACTCGCTGTCGATCGCGATCCGGGCCGAGCCGCTGTCGGCGGCGATCGGCGTGGACTCGTCGGCCAGGTCGGTGACGACGATCCGGTGCGGTACGTCGAAGACGGCGACCTTCGCGGTGCTCTCGGTCAGCGACACCCGGTTCACGGTGCTCCCGGTGGCCCAGCTGATGGACCGGCCGAGCACCGACCGCCCGCGGGTCAGACCGCCGTCGGGAGTGGTCCCTACCTTCGCCTTGTTGCTGAAGCCGCCCCGGAAGTTCCAGGGCAGGCTGTGCGACCAGCTGCCGGACTTGCCGGTGCTGTTGGAGCCGATGTCCAGGTTGACCACGGTCTCGCCGTCGGTCAGCCCGAGGAACTCGGCCTTGGCCGTGTCCGGGTAGATCTTGATCCGGTACGTGTGCTGCTCCGGAAGCATCCTCGGCCGGTGCACGTCGAGCTGGAAGAGGATGCCTTCCTGAGCCGCGATGTCGTACCCGGTCTCCAGACGATGCCGCGCGAGCTGCTCGCAGACCCGCTCGAGGTTCGCCAACTGGCTCGCGACGAGCTCCGGGTTCCTCCGGCCGTCCGGGATCAGCCCCTTCCCGGCCAGGTGGTCGAGGAAGTCCTTCAGTACCTTGTCGGCACCGGTGAGCTCCTGGACGAGCGCGGGTCCCGCGCCCCGGATCGCCTGCATCCAGACCGGGAGCTTGTACGCCGTCTGCTGCGGCACGGGATCGCTGCGCAACAGCAGCCGCTTGTCCTTGCCGTACCGCGGCCTGCCGTCCTCCCCGCGGACGATCGCCGCCGCCGGGACCGGGAGCCCGTAGCGGAACGCGTCGTTCTCGGGCATCCGCAGTACGGCGTCGCCTTCGGCCGTCAGCGTGAAGCTGTCGCGCTTGCGGACGACGTGGATCGTCAAGGTGTGGACCAGCCGGAGCTTCACGCCGACGGTCGGCTGGGCCCGTTGCACGCTGGGGTGGATCGCCATGTCGCCGGTGCTGACAGTGACGTCAGATCCAGTGCTGACTCCCACCTTGGCGCTCAGCCCGAAGTCCCAGGGCGTGTGGCCCACGTCTTCGGCCGCCGTACCGCCCACGGAGAACGCGTACGAGCCGCCGGCCGAGCTGGTCTGGCTGCCCGACGTACCCGAGAAGCCGACCCGGAGGCGCTCGATCTTGTGGTCCTTCGAGCTGTCGCCGAGCATCGTCGTCTGTTCCCGCACCACCTTGGTCTCGAGCTGGGCGTAGGCGACCACGCGGCCGCCGGTGGTGATCGGCCGGGTCAGGCCGCCCGGGCGGGTGGCCTGCGCGAGTCGGCCCGGGACATCCTCCAGGAGCATGCCGCGGAGCTGGTCGTGACCGATCCGGTCGAGCTTCCCCAGTCGTTGCCGAAGGCCCGCAATCGCCCGGTCCGCGAGGTTGCTGAGCCCGTCGACCCGGGCCGTGGCGTGCTCCGGCAACGCCGTACCGCGGGTGCCGCCGAGGCTCTCGATCGTGACGGTGTCCGCCGGCGCGCCGACCGTGTACGCGTGGCTGATCCCGAGGTCGAGCGTCTCCTGACCCGCTACCACGTGCCGCTCGGACCAGGCGCCGATCGCGGAGGTCCGGATCCGCCAGGTCCAGCGCGGCCGGGTCGCGCGGAACCTGAGGATCTCCCCCTGGATGACGTCGACCGCGCCGGGCAGTCCGTACTCGGTCGCGCCGCCGGTCACGCTCAGCCCGGTGTGCTTCCCGTACTCGACACTCGGCGCGACGGCCGTCGCGACCGCCTTCACGGGGTTGTGGTCCGGCAGCCCGGCCAGCGCGGCGTCGAAATGCACCGCGCCGTTCCCGCCGTACGTCGTGGTGGTCGTCGTACCGATGCTGGTGCCGCCCTGCACGATCTGGCCGAGCTGGCCCTCCTCGAAGGTGACCGGGTGGTTCAGGACCTCCTGCAGCTGGTTCGGGTCGAGGAACAGCTCGAACTGGACGAGTTCGCTGACGTCCGCCCGCGGGTCGTTGCCGACGGTCAGGATCAGGCCTTCGGGCGACAGCAGCCGTCGGGTTTCCGCTCGCAAGGTGCGGTGCAGCAGCTCGGGGGTGAAGCGGAACTCCTTTCCTGCTTGGGAAAGCGCGTGATTCAGCTCGTCGGTGAGCGCGGTCAGGTGCGGAAGGTCGCCGGAGACGATCGCGGTCGGCAACACGTCCTTCGACGGCAGACTTTCCGCGACGCGCTGCTCGTACAACTTCTCGGCCTGCTGGGCTGTCGCCAGCATCGCGGGTGTTTGGTTAGCGCGGAACGCTTGCCAGGCCTGACGTGCGTGCTCGCCCTGGACCACCGCCGTCGTGCAGGCTTCGGCGATCGCGGTGTGCCTTGCCGCCTTGGCCTTGTCCTTCGTGTCGGCCGCGCTCTGAGTGCGGGCATCGGCGCGGTCCATCAGGTCGTTGCGCTGTTGCCGGATCGCGCCGATCCGCATCCGCGCGTACGTCGGCCAGTCGAGCGGGATCTGTTGCTGCTGCAGGAGACGTGCCGGGACCGCCCGTGCCCGGTCCGCGGTCAGGCTGCGGAGGAAGTCCACCCGTGCCTGCAACGCGCGGGTGCCGGCGGACCGGGCCGGCCCGCGGCGGCGTTCCGCGGCGAAGATCACGTCCGCCGCGATGTCGATCAGCGGCTTGCCGGTCGCCGCCTGCGCCTGGATCTGGGCGAGCGAGAACGGCCCGTACCGGTCGTCGGTGGCGAGGTGGATCTTGGCCGCGATCAGCGCCGCGTCCGCCGGCTTCCCGGACCAGGGGCGGTCGGAGAGGATCCTCGGGTGCACCGGGTCGTGGTGCAGGACCGAGTCGCTCACCGGACGGTCCTGCGGGCCGGCGAGCCGCACGTGCGGGTCGACGCCGAGCTTGTGGAGCACGTCGGCGTACTGCGAGAGCGTGGTGGAGATCGCCACCAGTACGTCGCTGAGCTCGTGCAACTCGTCGTACCGCTGGAGAAGCCGGTGCCAGTCGGCGTCCAGCTTCTCGAGCTTGATCAGCAGGCGACTGAGTTCCGCGGAGCCCCGGTCCTCGCGGCGCGCGAACGCGACGAACGTGGTCAGCTCGCTGGTCGGCGCCGGACGCATCCGCGGCGTCCGTCCGGCGACCGCGTCCTCGATCCGGTCGACCTCGTGCGTGGTGTCGGCGACGGCGGCGCGTTCACGGTCGAGTTCGTCGGCGGCCCGCTTCTCGGCGCCGCGGTCCCGCTCGGCCATGTCCGCCTTGACCCGCATCCGGCGGCGCAGGTACTTCGCGTAGAAGCTGACCGGAAGCATGCTGCCCGCCGCCAGGGCCTGCCAGACGAACAGCGAATCCAGGTCGAAGCCGGCGACGATCGAGCTCGCCACCCCGACACCGGACGCCCCGATGGCGAAGGCACCGACGGCGTACCAGCGCCGTGCGGTGGTGGCCTCGCGGTCGGGATGCAGCACGGGCGACCAGGGCGGCAGGACCGGGACGGACACCATGTCCTCGGGTGCCTCTGCCACGAGGGCGTCCAGCCGCGCCAGCAATGGGTCGCCGATCTCGTCCGTACACGCCTGGACCGAGAGCCGGAGCAGGTCCAGCCAGTTGTGCATGCGGCGGTCGAACGCGTTCCGGTTCGCCTCGGCATGGAAGGCCTCGACGAGCCCGGACACGGCACCGATCGTGCCGAGCCGGGACAGCGCCTCGAGTACGGCGGTGGGCGCGGTGTCCAGCTGCTGCTGGAGGTAGACGCTGGTGAGGCGGTGCGCCATCGGGACCGCTCCGAGCGGCAGCTCGCGGCCGGCGAAGTACCGCTTGGCCGGGACCACGCCGCGACCGGTGTGATCCGTCGGCGCCTCGAAGTCGAAGTCCGGGACCGTTACACCCGGCTCCCCGAGTTGGTTGCCTAGGGCCCGCAACCGCATCAGGTGGTCGGCGGTACCACGGATCTCGTCGACCAGCTGCCGCCAGCTCCGCCACTCGTAGTCGCGGGTACGACGCTCGTCGTCGAGGGCCGCCTGATGCCGCGCGAACAGGTACTGCGTGGAGCCGACGACCGCGACCGCCAGGCCGACCGTGGCACCGACGACCACCGGCGGTAAGACGAACGCCATCGGGATCGCCGCGGCCGCGATCGGGATCGAACTGCGCAGCGGGAACGACCACCACGGCGTGGTCAGCGCCGGGGCATGCTGCTCCGGGACAGCCAGATCGGCGCGCGGTACCGGGCGTTGGGTGCTCGGTACGCTGGCCGCTGTCAGGACCTTCTGATAGGCGGTCCGGACCGCGTCCCCGAGGATGGCGCGTTGCGGTTCACGGGCCTGCTCGTCGAGGGTGCGGCGGTAGGTACGGCGGTCGGCCTTCACCTGCTCCTCGCGCGATTCGACGTACCGGTTGGCGAGGGTGCGGACCGGGGAGAGGACGACGGCGCCGGTCAGAACGGCGGCGGCCAGACCGACGCGGCCGTAGCCCGCGAGGACGGCGGCGGAGGCGATCCCGGCCGGGACGGTCTCCAGGAAGCCGAGGATCAGGTCGGCGCGCAGTCCCGGCATGGACTTGGCGCCGCCGTCGATCGATCGGTTGACCCGCTGGAGCAGACTGGGTTTCAGGTTGGCGACGGCGGCCGCGAGGTCGTGCGGCAAGGCGGAGCGGAGGTCGTCGTGGGTCGCCACGCCGAGCGCGTGGGCGAGTTCGGAGAACTGGCGGGCCGCGGTACGACGACGCAGTACGGTCGTTGCGGTCTCGCGTTGCTGGAGCAGGCTGCGAAGACGGGCGAACGCGGCGGCGACGGACTGGCGGTCGGAGGCGTTGATCTGGGCAACGAACTGGGTCGGATCCAGTTTGCCGAGCTCGGCGGCCTTGGCCGGGCCGTGCCAGTTGACGAACTGCCGCAGCATCGGCTGCTCGCGGAGAACGGTCAGGCGGCTGACCGACAGGCCGGGCTCGGGTGATACCTCGGGCTGCTTCGCGAAATGGCGGAAGAGCCCCTGCACAAAGCGATCCACGGCCGGGTCGGGCGCGAACGGCTGGCTGGTGTCGAGCGACGGCAGGTGCACCGGGCTGAACGCGGCCGGGTCGGTCCAGCCGTCTTCCACCTTGTCCAGCTTGGACTGGGCCTTCTGGCGCAGCACGGCCGCGACGCGCTTCTGGAGAGCAGGCGGAAGGTCGCCGCCGGTCTTGCCGAGGTGGTGCAGGAGGATCCGAAGCTCCTTGCGAGAGTGGTACCGCGACTCGCCACGCTCCACCCGCACGACCAGGTAACCGACCTCAGCATGCCTGGCCACCTCATCATGTGCGTCCGGTTTCGCCCCGCCGTGAGCGGCGATGATGCCGGCGATGGCATTGGTCAGAGCGCGGCCTACGATGGCGTCGCGCGTTCGCGGGGACAGGGTGATTCGGGCCCAGTGCATGGACTGGGCAGTGCGTTCCCAGCGGACCGGACCGGCGTTGGTGAAGTCGCCGGAAACGCTCAGCTCGACCGTGAGGTCCGGCGCCTGCCAGAACGAGATCGTGATCCGGTTCGCGTCGAGCGCGATCGCCCGGACGTCCGGATGCACCGTGCCGACCGCGGCGGCGATCTGCGGCAGCGCGTCCTCGGCGGCCGCCCACACCGCGGCCACCTTCTGCTTGCGCCGGCCGTCGCCACGGAAGTCGCTGCGGTGGATACTGCCCGCACCACCCCGCGGCTGATCCCGGTGCACCCGCCGGTCCCGGCCGATTTGGTTGCCAAAGGCCCGCTTCACGTTGTCGAACGCTGCCTGCAGCAACTGATCCGCGAACGGCGCGACCTCTGCCCGTCCCGGCACCGGCCGGATCCCGGTGGAGTCGATCGCATGAAAGGTGCCGTTCGCGTCGACCGCACCGTGCAGCTCGCCGGCCGGGTAGTAGCCGAGGGCCTGCAAACGACGTACGTACTCGTGCAACTGATAGACGGTGTCGAGCGTGACCGCCTCGGTGTGTACGGCGGGATCGACCGCCTCCACGGCGAATCCGACGTACGGCGACCCGTCCAGCTCGGTCGTGACCAGCCCGATCGGAACCGGGCCGTAGCCCGTGCGCGCGGCGACGTACGCACGCTCGAGCTCCGCGACCACGCGCTCGCGCGCCTCGGGTGTGTCCGGGTAGAGCTGGGCGGCGGGGTGATCGCCCGCGGTGTTCCAGTCGTACGACGGGGGTTCGAGATCTTCACGCGGTGCCGGGGACTGGCGGGGCCGGCCGTTCGGGGTGAACGGGTGCTTCGCGGCGGCCCAGGCGATCCAGGCGTCGACGACCTCGAGCGGGTTCCGCTTCACGAAGATGTCCAGGTTCGTGCCCAGCGGCAGGTCGTACCCGAGCGGCCGGACGCGGCCGACGTCGTACACCCAGAACCGGCCGTCGCCGTCGATGCCGAACTGCAGGTCGCCGATGGTCAGGTTGTTCGCGACGAAGAACTCGCGGATCGCGAGCAGGCTGTCGAGCGAGGCCTGCGTCGGACGGAGCGCGTCCGGCGCGGTGAAGTCCGGGACGCTGACCCACACGTCGCGGCTGATCCGCGGGAACCGGTCGGCCACGAACGCGTCCCGGCCGAACACGGTCGTCGGGTGCAGCGCGGCGATGACGTCCGCCGCACCGGGCTTCTCCAGCAGCCCCTCGAGCCGGCTGAGCTGGGTGTGGAACGACACCTCGACCGTGGGCAGCGCGATCAGCACCACCTTGTCGTAGAACGCGAATGCCGCCTTCGACCCGCCGATCCCGAGCAGCCTGCCGAGGTGCGGCTCGACGTCGTCGACCCGGAGGCCGTCGGGGTGCGCGGGGGTTCGTACCAGGTACGAGCCGTCGCGGAGTTCGACGGTGCCTTCGCGCGGCGGTTCGGCCTGCGGGTGCAGGACCTTCCAGCCCTCCGCCGTACGGATCGTGACCTCGACGCCGATGATGTTCGCGACCTGCTGGGCGAAGTCGCGCGGGGCGCCGTCGAGGACCACCGAGACGTTGCGGTACAGGTCGATCATCACCGCGAGGTGGTGCGGCGTCAGGCGAGCGCCTTCGATCTCGACCTGGTTGTCGTCGACCGCGGTGACGAGGAACCGCTTCACGGTGCCGGGGTGCAGCACCGCCGCGAGCGCCCGGTCGTCGAGGTCGTCGTACGACGACTCCACCAGCCCGGTCGTGAACGCGGGCAGGCCGCCACCGTCGTACTTGTTCATCCGCGCCGGCCGGATCCGCGCGATGCTCGGCCCGGGTTGCCCGGTGCGGGTGCGCGCGACCGCTGCCGCCGGGTCGTGCAGCGGCCGGTTCCGGCGTACGGCGCGATCGAGGAGGCGGGCGATCCGGTACAGCGGCTCGAGTTCGTGGCGCCGGCGGGCGCGGTCCAGCGTCGCGTCGGAGATCCAGCCCCGCCGGTGCAGGAACCGCCCGAACGGCCCGGCCATCACCGCGGTGACCAGCCTGCGTGGAAGCCCACCCTCGATCAGCCGCGCCAGGAACTCCTCGGGCTGATGATCGTCGTACAACGCCCTGATCTGGGCGTACCCCTCCGGAGCGAGGCTGCGGGCGAGGACGTCGACCTCGGCGAGCAACTGCGCCCGATCATCAGGATCGAAGAGCCGCCACCCGTAGTGCCCGATCACCTCGTGCGCGATCGTCGCCCGGACGTCCTCCGCCGACAGGTGATCCGCGGCCGAGACGTAGACGACGCCGACGCCACCTTCCATCCGGAAGTACCCGGGCCGCGAACCCACCGCCGGCTCGATCCCGTACTTCGCCACCAACTCGTGGTTGTCCGCACCGACCACGAACCGCACAGCGAGCTTCGCCGGCAACCGCAACCGCTTCCGGGCGTCCGCAACCGCCTGCTCCGCGACCGCGAGCGTCAACCCGCCACGGACGCCTTCGACCAGCCGGGCCCGTCCGGCCTCGCGGCGGGCGTTCTCGATCGCCAGGGTCAGCAGGTTGTCCCGGGTGCTGCGGGCGATGAACGGCCCGATCTCGCCGGGCGCCGGTACGACGGCGCCGGCGGACAGCGGTCGTACGGCCTCGAAGTCGATCGGATGCACGTTGCCCGCGTCGTCGACCAGGAACTGCAGCTCGTCCTGCACGTGGTACCCGTTGTCCGCCAGGCGTTGCAGATACTGGTCGAGCTGGCGAACGGTGGTGAAGTCGACCGCGGCGCTCCAGCGATCTGCCTCCGCCACCACCGCCGGGTCGAGACTGACGGTGCTGATGAATCCGCCCGGCACCGGCTCCATCGCGACACCGGCGTACTCCTGACCGTCGACGGTCGCCTTGACCAGGCCGTACAACTCCGGCGCGTACCCGGTCGGCTCGGCAGCCCGCTGGCCCGCGAACTCGCGCATGATCTGCCGCTCGTAGCCCTGCGCGGGCCACAACTTCAGCGCCCACTGCCGACCGTCGGGCCCGTCGATCCGGAACACGCCGGTGTACTCGCCGAGCGACGCGACCGAACCCGCCATGCCGACACTGCTCAAGCGCCGCAACGCCGCCGGCTCCAGCTCGAGACGGGTCGCCTCGTCCCAGCTCACCGGGTACGCCGACCTCCCGGCCGGCCGCGGCGCCCGGGCGACCTCGACGCCCAGTGCCGCCGCCCGGCCGAACACCTCGTGGTACTCGCGGCCCTCCCAGGTCTCGATCTCCGCCAGCAGTTCCTCCGGGCCGAGCAGGCTCTCGAGCAGCGGCCGGATCCCGTCCAGCAGCACCGGGTCGTTCGCGGTGACGCGTCCGACGATCGCGACGATCCGGTCCTGCTGCTCGACGGTGAGGCTCTCGTACGACAGAAGTTCGCGAACCGCCGGGTTGGGTACCGCCGGTCGCGCCGGAGCCGGTGTCTCCTCCGGGACGAGCCCGTTCGACACGGCCGCCTCCACCAGCAGCCGGCGGTGCTTCGCGAGGAACGCGAAGTGGTCGGCCATCCGGGACTCTCGGACGGCCGGATCCGCCGGCAGTTCCTCGACGCCGGCCAGATCGACCGGCCGGAAGGTCCCGGCGTCGTCGACGAAGTACTTCAGGTCCCGGCTGATCGAGTACCCGGAGACGATCAGCGACCGGCCGAAGACGTCGAGCTGCCGGGCCGTCCGGAACGTCACCCGCGACCGGCGCCGCGCGGCCTCCGCGATCGCGTCCGCCGGGGCGTCCGCCGCCGCCACGATCGGCCCGCCCGGCACCGGCGCCATGCCGACACCGACGTACTGCCGGTCGCCGACGGTGGCACGCACCAGCCCGTACGGCAGCGGGCCGAAGCCGGTGAGGTAGGCGCCGTACAGGCCGTCGAGTTCGGCCAGCGCGCTCTCGCTGTCCGGGGAGAACCTGATCGCCCAGTCGGCGCCGTCCGGGCCGGTCAGCTGCTCGGGCAGACTCTCGTGTACGCCGAGATCGACCGCGTCGGCGAAGTCCCGCGACGGACGGACGAGCGGGATCGGCGCCGGCGCGTCGGCCGTCCCGATGCCGAACAGGACGCCCTTGCCGAACACGTCCGGATAGCTTTGCCCCGTCCAGCTCCGGAGCTCCTCCATCAGCCGCTCCGGGCCGAGGGACCGCAGCCACGAGCTTTCGAGCAGCGGCCGGATCCCTTCGAGCCGGACCGGGTCGTGCTTGGTGAGGGTGTCGACGATCCCGCGGGCCTCTGCCTGCTCGGCCTGCGACAGCCGTTGGTACGCCACACCGTCGAGCGGATGGGACTGCGGATCGGGCTGCGGCTGGTCGGGCAGCCGGCGGCTGCGTGCGGTGTCGTCCTCGCGGGTCTCCTGGCGTTCGATGTCTCGGATCTTGTCGACCTGGGCGCGTTGCCCGGCGTGCTGGGCGGTTTCGACGGCCTGCTTGTAGGGGGCTGTGTCGAGGTTGGTTTCCGCGACCTTCAGGGCGGCGGCGGTTGCTTGGACGGTGCGGTCGGTCTGGGCGCCCTGGCCGAGGGCTGTTGCCCTCGCGTGGGCGATGGTTGCGGTCACGTAGTCGTCGAACGCCTGCTTGCGAGCGGCCGACGAGGGAGCGTCGTGGTAGGCGAAGGAGGCCTCCAGCGCCCCGGTGTTCTGGCGGAACAGCGTGTCCTCGTGGGAGGTGATCAGACCGGCTCGGCCGAGTGCGCCCTGACGGCCGGAGCGGCTCATGGCCTGCTCGGTGGTGCGTGGCGACTGGGGGTCGAAGTACGTGACGGTCGTTTGCAGGCCGCCCTCGGTGCGCGGCTTGATGTCGATGCCGCGGCTCATCACCTTGTTGCCGATGGTGATCGTGCCCGGCTCGCCGGCCCGCTTCAGGACGCGGTTCAGGCCCGCGGTGTCCTGCTGGTCCTTGGGGAGGTTCTGTACCTCCTGGCCGAGCTTGAACAGCTCGCGGGCGTCGACGATCTGGACCTCGACCTTGCCCGGGAGGTTCTCGAGCGCCGCGTTCATCAGGTCCCGGAGCATCGCGACCTCGTCGTTGTGCTCGACGAGGATCAGCTGCGGATCGCCCTTCGACAGGTCGCCGTCCTTGGCCAGGTCGGAGATCGTCCGGTCGATCACCGCCTGGTACTTGTCCTTCAGGGTCTGCACGGTCAGCGGTTCATGGGTCTCCAGCCGGGACGGCCTGGCCCGGTCGATCCCGGCAACCTCGCCGACCTTCTCGCCGTACAGGTCGTGCATCGCCTCCGCGGCCAGCGTCGCCGTACCCGACATTCCGCGCACGCTCTTGTACTTGCCGAGCAATTGCCGCGTCGTCACCCAGTTGGTGTGTGTCGGGTCCGCGCGTACCTCGAGTCCGTGGAGTTGTTCGAGGGCCTGGCCGACGTCGGTCCAGCGTTGCTCGAGCAGGGTCTCGCGGTCGATCAGCGGCTCGCCGGTGTGCTCGCTGATGATCACGATGGTCTCCCGGCCGCCGATCTCCTGCCGGAAGTAGTGGCGCTCCTCGGTCAGGAAGTACTTCGCCTGGGCGGCAGCCTCCAGCCGGCGGACCTGACGTCTGAGGCTCCGCGCGGACGACTCGGTGTCCGCGAGTCGCTGCCGAGCCTCGTCCTTCAGCCTGGCGCCCGCGGACGTCCGCTCGAAGTCGGACTCCTTGAAGGTGCCGTCCTCGATCGCCTCCTTCGCCCGGCGTACCTCGGCGAGCGTCCGGGCCGAGGCCTTCCGGCCGCTGCCGGCGCTGTGGGTGTAGCGCTGCGCGGCCAGGTCGACCGCGACCGCGTCGATCTCGTCGACCAGGACGTGGTCGCCGTACACCCGGTGGCCGCGGATCGTGCTCCAGCCGAACGCCGCGACGTCGCCGACGTAGACGGTCCGGCCGTGGGGCTTCGGATACCGTACGGCGGGGTCGACGTGGACGACGTCGTACCCGAGTGGTTCGAGGACCTTGCGGAACGACGCGTGGGCCTGCTCGGCGAGGCTTTTGCTCGAGGTCATGAAGTGGACCGGCTCACCGGCGGCGATCATGCCGAGGGTAACGACAGCCACCGCCGTCTTTCCTTCGCCGGTCTTCATCTCCACCAGGAGGCCGTCGCGGAGGGCGGCGTCGGCGTGCAGCTGGGTCCAGTTCAGGCCGAAGCCCCAGCCTTCGTCGCGGTCTGTGCGGTGGATCAGCTCGTGGATCGCCAGCAGGCGTGCGTCGGCTTCGGTGAGGTCGTCGGGGAGAGCTTCTTTGAGTACGTCGAGCTTGCCCTCGGAGAGTTGGCGGAGTTCGGCGGGGGTGAGGCGCGAGAGGACGTAGTCGAGCTTGGCGGCCAGGTGGGACAGGCGCTTGGCGCCGGCCGCCAGCTCGGCGACCCGGACGGCTGTGTCGGCGTCCTTGGCGGTCTTCAGGGCGTCAGTAGCGGTGTGGTGCTTCTCGTTGGCAGCCTCCAGGCGAGCTTTCAGTTCTTGTGCTTGTGGGCTCTCTGGGCCGTGCTTTCTGCTGGCGCGGTTGTAAGCCGCTTCTGCTCGGTCGCGTTCCTTCTCGGCGTCCTTGTACGTACGCTGGGCGTCCTCGGTCGACTGGTTGTGCACGCGGTCTTCTCGTGCTTGGTCGCGCTTGTGTGCTGCGTCCGCCGCGGCCTTCGCCCGGTCCTCCACCGCGGCCTGGTGCGCCGCTGTCTGAGTCCAGTCCTCGGGCTTCTTGCCGGTGGGGGTCTCGTGGCTTCCGTTCGGGGGCTGATGCGAGCCTGGTTCGACGGGCTTCGTCTCGTGCCCACCTACCTGAACAGCCTTGTCCGCACCAGCTGGCTTGTTCACAGGTGCGGGCTTGTCTGGGGCGGTTGGTTTAGCTGTGGGGTCTTCTGTGGCTTGGGGTTTGTCTGGGCCGGTTGCCTTGGTGGTCTTTTCGGGGGCTGGGGTCGCGGTGCGGTGTTCTGTGGGGGTGGTCTTCGAGGTGGGGGCTGTTCCGTCGACGGTGCCGGCGCGAGCGTCTGCGCGGGCCTGCACCTCCGGCCGGACGGCTCCGGTGGCAGACTGAGCCGGGCCCATGCCCATCACACCGCCGGTCTCCGATCGCGCCTCGGCGCCGGTGACATGCGCCGTACCGTTCGCGGTCTGCTCGACGGTATGCGCCACCGACCCGTCGCCCGTACCAGGCGTGGGCCGTACAGCCACCGATGGAGGGGTGTCGTCCGGCGGTCTCTGATCGGGAATCGTGGAGTGCTCCCGCACCTGCGCCACGTGCACCGGATCACCCGCGTGCACCACCGGCGCATGCGAGGTAGGCACCGGTACCGCCGTCCCCATGAACCCGGCCCGCCAAGCCTCCGTCCACGCCTCCCGGGCGGTCGGCACGTGACCCGTCCCGATCATGGTTGCCGTCGGCATCGTCACCGCCATCGTCAGGCCACCGGCCAACTGTCGCGAGACAACCGCCGGCACCTTCTGGGCCAGCGCCGGCATCCGCGCCACAATCGTCTTCCCCACCCCGGCCAGACCCAGTCCAGCCAGCGCCGCGATCGGTACGGCGGCCACGGTGACCGCAGCGTTGGTCCCGGTCTCGCTCCAGTTCCACCCGGTCTCGTGCACGTAGTTGCCCTGGGCATCTTGTCCGCCGTGCCGCGACTGGTCCGTGACGATCCCGGCCACCTGGGCAACCGTGTTCGGTCCGATCCCGTTCGCCGCGATCAGCGCGGTCGCCTGGAAGACCTTGACCGGCGCCAGCGCCAGTGCCTTCCCGGCACGCGCCCGCAGCGCGGCGACGCTCAGCCCGATGATCTGCTCGAACTTGCGCTTGAGGAAGTTCTTCAGCCCGTTCGCCAGCACCGACCGCATCCCGAGACTGATCAGCTTGCCCGCCGGTACGGCGTACATCGCCAGGCCGATCGCGACCTGCGCCCAGAACATCACCTTCGCCCGGAACACCGTGTCCGCCTGGTCGCGCAGGTAGTTCGCGACCTCCTCGGCGGCCAGCGCGATCGCCTCCACGCCACCGGACTGCGCGTCCGTCCCGTACTTGCTGATCTGCGCGCCCAGCGCCGTACCGGGCTCGCCCGACCAGATCTGCGGCAGCTTCTGCGCCGCGGTCTGGCAGGGGGCGCCCGCGCTGGTCCGCAGGCCCGCCGCGATCGCGTCGTACTGCCGGGCGTACTCGCGGAGCGCGTCCTCGTCGGCCGACGGGTAGTCGTCGGGGTCGACGCCGACGAACAGGCCGAGGAACTCGACGATCGGGTGCGGCAGGCCCATGTCGGCTACCTGGGCTCGGGGGCCGGGACGGCGGGAGTCTCCGGCAGCGGTGTGCCGTCGAGCTGCAGGCCGAGGTCGGCGGCCGTGACCCGCTCCGCGTTCTCCCCGTCGGTCTGTTCGAGCAGGCCCGCGGCACCGGACAGGCCGACGGCGATGTTCGTCAGGCTCTCCTGCAGCGCGGCGCCGGACCCGGACAGGCTCGCGATCCGGGTGCTGTACCCGTCGAAGGTCTCCTTGCCGAGTGGGTCGTGCCCGCACGCCGCCTGCACCGCCTCGACGCTGATCGCCTCCAGCGCCTGTGCCAGCGCCGGCCCGCACTGCATCCCGGTCCCGTACAGCCCTTCGCCCACCTCGTACACGGCGCTCGGGTCCACCCGCGTCATGACAGTCGCTCCGCGAGTTCGGCGTACCGGTCGGCGAGTTTGGTGGCGATCATGGTGCTCGCCTCGGCCAGCGTGGCCAGTACGGCGGCCGCGAGGCCGGCCGGGTCGTGGGCGCCGAAGATGTCCGGATCGAACTCGATCGCCCGGACGTCGCCGTGGGCGCCGATCGTCACCTTGATCAGCCGGTCCGGCGAGACCGCGGTGGCGGTCACGGACGCCAGCTCGGCATGTACTGCGTTCATCGCGGTCAGCGAACGTTCGAGCTCGTTCTGCAGACCGACCGCCCGCAGTTCCCGGCCGAGACCCATCTCCGACAGTTCCATGGGCACCAGGGTCGGGTCCGGATGGCGGTCGTGGTCAGCCCTTGGCCACAAGGGGTCAGAACCCGTGGCCCGATCGGGCCGGGACCTACGGTCGCGACCATGAGGACTGCCAGAACGGGCCGCTGGGCCGCGGCCGCCGCCGTGGTGTTGTCGGCCGGCCTGCCGGCGACCGCGGCCGCCGCACCCCCGGCAGGCATGTGCCAGAACGCCGAAGCCGGCGGTACGCCGGTGAACAAGTTGCCGTGGGCCCAGACCTGGCTGGCACCGGACCGGGTGCCGCCAGAGGTCACCGGCCGCGGCGTGACCGTCGCGGTGATCGACTCCGGTGTCGACGCCGACCATCCGCAGCTGCGGGGCGCCGTACTGCCCGGCCGCGACCTGCTGACGCCCGGCGACCTGCGCGCGAACTTCGACTGCGTGTCACACGGTACGGCGGTGGCGAGCATCATCGCCGCGCGGCCGGTGCGCGGGATCGGCTTCCGCGGCGTCGCCCCGGGCGCGCGGATCCTGCCGATCCGGGTCAGCGAACGGGACGCCAGCGAGCAGACCGGCGAGTCGGTCGACGCCACGGTGTTCGCCGGCGCGATCCGGTACGCCGCCGACGCCGGCGCCGCGGTGATCAACATCTCGCTGTCGATGTACTCCGACCTGAAACCGGTCCGCGACGCCGTCCGGTACGCCCAGCAGCACAACGCGCTGATCGTCGCGGCGGCCGGCAACGCGCACGCCGAGCAGGGACCGGACCCGGTCACGTACCCGGCGGCGTACCCCGGTGTCGTCGGCGTCGGCGCGATCACGATCGACGGCACCCGGCTGTCGAACTCGCAGGTCGGCCCGTACGTCGACATCTCCGCGCCCGGCGGCGGCGTACTGGCCGCGACCCGGGTCCGCGGCCACCGGTACTACGACGGCACCAGCTTCGCGACGGCCTTCGTCAGCGGTACGGCGGCCCTGGTCCGCTCGGCCGATCCGCAACTCACGGCGAGCGAGGTGGCGAACCGGCTGATCGCGACCGCCACGCCCGCGCCCGGTCCGGCGGACGAGTACGGCGCGGGCGTGGTGAACCCCGCCCGGGCCGTGCAGGACGTCCTCGCGTCCGCGAAACCCGCCGTACTGCCCCGGGTTCGTCCCGCCACGGCGGAACGACGTACCGCTGCCTGGGGCTCGGCGGAGCGCCGGATCGTCGTGTTCTCCGGCGCTTTGGCGGGGTTGGTACTGATCGCCGCGGCCGTCGTACCGCTCGGCCGGCGGCGGGGCTGGCGGGCAGGCTGAAGGCCCGGCCTCCTGCACGGAGGCCGGGCCTTTCGTTCGGGGTCAAACCTGGTCGAGGGCGGTCGCGGCGGCGTTGTCGGCGCGCTTCATCCCGATCCACGAGTCGTCCAGCGCGGTGCTGCGGCGACCGAGCACCAGGTTGATCTCCTCGTTGGCCTGGGTCCACAGCTGCTGCACCTGCTGCATCTGCGGCGAGCCCTCCTGGCTCTTCCAGGCGGCGAGCAGGTTGCGCATCGCGAGCTGGAACTGCTCCTGCAGGTCGGTCACCTGCTTGTTCGCGGAGGCCATGTCGATGGCACCCTGCGCCATCTGGTCGAACGGGTAGTTGATCATCCTGCGTCCCTTCTAGAGCACCGTGGTGTCGATGGACGCGCCGAGCCGGCCGAACGCCGTGTGGCTGGTGGCGTCCTCGGTCTCGTACGCGGTCTTCGAGGTGGTGATGCCGTCGGCCATCCGGTGCAGCTTCGCGCACAGCTGGTCGACCGCTTCGAGGTGGTTGTGGTGGCCCCGCCAGAAGACGTTCTTGATCTCGCCGTCCATCGGGGTCAGGCTGGTCATCGAGCTGTCGAGCATCGTCATCACGGACTTCAGCGCGTCGCCGATCCGGGCGGCCTCGCCGGCCGTCTGCACCATCCTGGTGGCTTCGGTCTCCACACCGGCCATGGTGGTTCCTCCTCTGTTGGGATTGCCGGTACGTGATCACCGGTCGGTGTCACGCTCGTTGCGGCGGTCTGGCTAGATCCGCCACAGGTCTTCGTCGAGTACGTCGCGTTCGACCGCGCGGGCGGGCGTCCGCTTGCGTTTCCGCTGCGGTACGCCGGCCGCGCGCGGCTCGCCGTTGCGTCCCTGGAGATCGGACTGCACGCCGTTGCGGCGCATCCGCTCGGTCTCGCTCTGCTCGGGCGAAACGTTGAACCCGGGTTTGCGGTTCCCCGCGGCACCGGGCTTGATGTCGCGCGCACCGTTGCCTCCGGCCCCCATTCCGCCGTTCTGCGGCGGGTACATCGGCGGCGTACTCTGCTGGGTGCCCGTCGCGGCAGTCGTCGATGTCTTGCCGGCCAGCGTGGGCTCGGAGCCCGCCGTACCGGCGACGGTCGTGGACTTCTGTACGGGCGTGCTTTCCTTGGTACCGGCCGGGTGCCCGAGCGAACTCCCGCCGATCGAACCCACCGGGAGGGCGCTGGATCCGCTGTTGCCGACCGGCGGGAGCGTCGCGTCCGGGTGGAACACCGGCGCGGTGGTGGTTCCCGTACTGCCGGCGAGCGACGGATGATCGCCCACCAACCCGTCCATCGGTGGGCCCGCAGGGGTGGTGGTTCCGGTCGTTCCGGTCGTCGTGGTGGGCGCCGGCGTACTCGGCGTGAGCAGGTCCTTGAGGTGCTGCAGCGCGGTGATGCCCTTGTCCGCGATCTCCGGCACCTTGGCGACCACGTCGAGGAACTTCCCGGCCTCCTCGATCGGGTCCTTGTCCGCGGGCTTGTCGTCGGGCTTCTTGTCGTCCGGCTTCTTGTCGTCCGGAGACACCTTGGTCGGCCCAGCGGCGTCGGCACCTCCGCCGGCCTTGGAGGTGTCGGTCCCGTCACCCTTGGGCTGCGTCTGCGGATCCCCGGGCAGGCCGATCTCCGGGCCGTCCCACTTGGCGAAGTCGGCGCTGACCTTGTCGAGTACCTGGATCAGTGCCTGGGAGACGGTGTTCATCTCGGCCTGTGCGGCAGCGACCGAGTTGTCCGAGACCTGTTGGCTCCAGCTCCTGACATTGGCGTCGCTCGAGGTCAGCTTCGACTGCGCATCGGTCCAGGAGGCGAACAGCTGCTCCATCCGGCCGCGCGCGTCGGTCAGCGTGTTGCCCATGGTGTTCAGGCGGTTCGCGATGTCGGTCGCCTTGACGCTCCAGTTGTGCAGGAAGTCCGCGCCCTTCACCGTCTCGTTCCGGAACGTCACCCAGGCTTGGGAGCCGGTGCTCTGCTGCCAGGTGCGGACGTCGTTCAAAGCTGTCGTGAGATTGCCGGAGGCGGTCTGCAGGTCGTTCGACGCGTTGGTCCAGCGCTGGGCGTGGGTGTGCCAGGGTTCGGGATTCTGCGTCTGCAGCTCGGCGTGCATCCGGCCGACGTCCGTCTCGGACGCATACGGCCCTTGTTGCTGATGGTGGTCGGTCATCGTTCGTACTCCTGGTCGGCTCAGGCGCGGTCTTCGGGGTACTCCGGCAGCTGCGGCGGCTTGTCCTGCTTGCCGTTGGCAATCATCGGCAGGTGCTCCGCGCTCCAGACCTTGTTGAGTTCTTCGGCGTTGACCTGGTCGCGCTGCCCGAAGTGTTCGGCGATGTCGCGGGAGAGCTTGGCGAACGCCGCGACACCGCGGCGGCCGCGTCCGAGGTGGTACTCGGCCAGCATCGCGAGCTTGGTGTACTCGTGCGCGGCCTGCGGGCCGCCGATCACGTCGCCCTGCAGGTCGTCGCCGGTGTCGTCCGCGAAGCCCGGCACCTTGAGGCCGTCGGCGGCGTTCGCGAACCCGGACAGTTCGGCGTACGAGAATTCGAGGTTGCTCATCAGGCTCCGTTCGGGTCGGGTTCGGCGAGCTGGATCAGTTGGGCGTCGCCGCGGCGGCCGACCAGGCGGCCACGGCCGGGCGGGAGGGTTTCGGGCCGGGCGGTGCCGAGCAGGGGGCCTTCGGCGCGGTCGCCGCTGAGCAGCAGGCCGGGGGTGCCGAGGTCGCGCAGGCGCGCGATCAGCGGTTCGAAGATCGCCCGGCCGGCGCCCCCGCTGCGGCGGGTGACGATCAGGTGCAGGCCGATGTCGCGGCCGTGCGCGAGGTAGTCGATCAGGCCCGCGAGCGGGTTGCCGGTCTGGCCGACGACCAGGTCGTAGTCGTCCACCAGGATGTGGATCTGCGGGCCCGTCCACTCCCCGGACTGCCGTCGTTCGAGCACCGGGACCAGGTCGGCGACCATCGCCTCGACGCCGCGCGGCTCCGAGAACGTACCCATCACGTGTTCACCGGTGATGCCGAGCGAGCGCCGGTAGTCGACCAGGATGATGCGTGCCTCGTCCGGGCGGTACCGCTCGGTCAGCGTCCGCCCGATCCGGCGCAGGAACCCGGTCTTCCCGGACTCGGTGTCGCCGAAGAGCAGGAAGTGCGGGTCGGCCTCCAGGTCGACCGACACCGGCCCGAGATCGCTTTCCGCCAGCCCGATCGGCAGCCCCGGCACGGGTTTCCTCCGCAGTACGGCGGTCAGCTCCTCGTCCGTCAGGTGCAGCGGCAGCAGCCGTACGCGCGGTGCTCCCGACACGGGCCAGGCGGCCGCGAGCTGCGGGCCGAGGCCGGCGTCCGGCGTGGCGATCACGAAGTGCTGCGCCTTGTCGGCGAGGCCCCGGCCGGGCTTGTCCGCCGGTACGCTCATCGCCGCGCGCCGGTCGATCACCGAGTCGGACGGGTCGCCCAGCCGCAGCTCGATCCGGGTCCCGAACAGATCGCGGACCGTGCCGCGCAGGTCGAACCAGCGCGAACAGCTCGCGACCACGTGGACGCCGTACGCGAGCCCGCGGCCGGCGATCTCGCTGAGCGTCGACTCGAGGTCCTCGAAGTCGGAACGCAGCACCGACCACCCGTCGATCACCAGGAACACGTCGCCCCACGGGTCGTCGAGGAACTCCCCCGCCGCCCGCCGCTGCCGGTACGACGTCATGCCCTCGATGCCGTGCTCCGCGAAGTACCGCTCCCGCTGGACGAGGAGCTGCTGTACCTCGGCAACCGTCCGGCGTACTGCGCCGACGTCGAGGCGCGAGGCGACACCCCCGACGTGCGGCAGCTCCCGGAGCCCCGCGAGCGAGCCGCCACCGAAGTCCAGGCAGTAGAACTGCACCTCGCGCGGCGTGTGCGTCAGCGCGAGCGCCGACACGAGCGCGCGGATCGCCGTACTCTTGCCGCTGCGCGGACCGCCGACCACGACCGCGTGCCCGGCGCCGGACGCGAGGTCCACTGTCAGCGGATCTCGCCGCTGCTCGAGCGGCTTGTCAACCAGGCCGATCGGCACCCGTAGCGTCCCTTGCGCAGCGGCTGCCGCAACTGTGAGCCCGCGGTCCGGGTCGACAGTCAACGCCGGCAGGAGCGCGGTGAGCGGCGGCGGGTCGTCCAATGGCGGCAGCCAGATCTGATGGGCCGGTTTTCCCTTGTTTTCCAGCCGATCCACCAGGATGTCGAGCAGCTTCTCGCCCACGCCGTCCTCTTCCGGCTGCTCGTGTACGACGGCAGCCGGCATCGACACGTACGCACTGGTGTACTCAGCCACGTCGTCCGCGAACTCACTGGACACCGTGTGCGCAGCCGCCCGATGCACACCGGACACGTACGCCGACCGGAAGCGCACCAGCGTCTCCGTACCGATCTGCAGGAACCCATGCCCCGGCGCCCGTGGCAGCTCGTACGCGTCCGGCATACCGAGCACCACCCGGCTGTCCATGGCAGAGAACGTCCGCAGACCGATCCGGTACGACAGGTGCGCGTCCAGCCCACGCAGCCGGCCCTCCTCCAGCTTCTGACTGGCCAGCAGCAGGTGTACGCCGAGAGCACGGCCCAGGCGACCGATCTGGTTGAACATGTCGATGAAGTCCGGCTTCGCGGACAGGAGCTCGGAGAACTCGTCACAGATCACCAGCAGCGTCGGGACCTCCGGCAGGTCGGCACCTGCTGCTCTGGCGAGCTCGTACTCGCGAACCGACTCGTAGTTGCCGGCCCGGCGCAGCAGCTCCTGCCGGCGGATCAGCTCACCACCGATCGCGTCGGACATCCGGTCGACGAGCGCCAACTCCTCGCTGAGGTTGGTGATCACCGCGCTGGTGTGCGGAAGCCTGTCCAGCTTGGTGAACGTGGCACCGCCCTTGAAGTCCACCAGTGCGAAGTTGAGGCTGTCGGACGAGTGGGTGGCCGCTAGTGCGAGTACCAGCGTCCGGAGCAGCTCGCTCTTGCCAGAACCGGTCGCACCGATCAGGAGACCGTGCGGGCCCATACCGTCCTGCGCGGACTCCTTCAGGTCGAGTTCTACCGGCGTACCGTCCGCCGTGACACCAAAGCGGACGCGTAGCCGGTCTCTGTTCGGCCTAGGACCCCAGTGGCGGGCAGGGTCGAAGTTGTAGGGGTCCCCGAGGCCCAGGAGGTCCGTGAGGCCGAAGACCGAGGCGAAGCTCTCCTCACCGTCTCCACCCGCCGACAGCCTCAGCGGCGCGAGCAGGCGCGCCAGAGCGTCAGCGTCCTCGATCGTGAAGCTGTCCGCCATGCCAACCTCAGACTCGCCGTCTGTCGTAACACTGGTCAGTGCGCCGTCGTCCCCGACATCCAGCAGCACACTCGATCGGTCGAGCAGCCTGGGCGGTTGGGTGGTCAGGTCGATGACACTGACGCCTTCTACGCCGTTGCCAGTCATCAGGTGGTCGGAACCGAGCACGTCCCCGCCGTCGATCAGTACGACGATGTGTGGCCCGTCGACGCGGCTTGTTGCCGCCGGGTCGAACCTGGGCCGCTGCGCGAGCAGGTCACCCAGCACGGACTCCAGGTCCGGAACACTCTTGCTGATCAGGCGAATGGGACCCAGGGCATCGGACTTGTCCGGGTGGTGCGCATGCGGCAGCCACTTCAGCCACTCCCAGTCCGCTCTGGTCTCCGGGCCGACGACAGCCGTGATCAGCAGGTCGTCCGGCGAGTGGAACGTGGCCAGCTGCGCCACGAGCGCACGAGCCAAGCTCTGCGCACCGTCACCGTCTACGTACACGCGGGCAAAGCCGCGCAATGCCATCGCCACCGGCAGCCCTGGCACGGACGAGTACGTCGTGATGAAGCGGCGCAGTGCACCGGCTGACAGCGGCTCCAGCTCCTCGAGCGGGACTGTGTCGGGCGGAGCGACCGGTGTGGCGAGCGGCTGCGCTCCGGTGCCGACCCGCACGATAGCGAAGTCCGGGTCGTTGCGACGGCGCTCCCAGAGCCGATAGCTCTCCACCAACGTCCACAGCTGCGTCGGGTCCGGGTGCAGATAAGACAGCGCAGTACGTTGCTGTACAACGGCCCGCCGAGCGCGGATGCGCTGCTGGGACAGGTGTCTGAGGTACCCGCGCCGCGCTCGCGCCATCTCCCGCCGCGGGGCGCCCTGGCCGGCGAACGCGACCGCTGCCATACCCAACGCCGACAGACCGAACAGTCCGCCGACGATGTAGCTCATCTTGCCGCCACCGCCGAGCGTCGAGTACATCAACGCCATCGCGCCGCCGCCGGCGAGCATCGGCACCATCATCACGTACTGCGAGAGCTGCTTGCCGGCCGGACGCGGCAGTGCCGGCGGCGGGTCGAGCGTGACGTCGCCACTCGGCAACGCCGGGCCCTCGCGCCGCGGCGGTCTGCTGACGATGACTGTGGACATGTTCCAGGACGCTAGGCGCCGTGACAGCGGTACAGGGGACGGCGGCCACTAGCGGACTGTCCACAAGCTGCAGCCGTCCGGTTTGATGGTTCGGCGCGTGCCACCGTGACGGACGTGAGCATTCGCGGACTGGTCAAGGTCACCATCGACGCACCCGAACGCCGCATCGACCTGGCCCTGCCGGAGCGGTCGACGGTGGCCGACGTGCTGCCCGGGATCCTCCGGCACGCCGGCGACGACCTCGCCGACTTCGGCGCACTGCAAGGCGGCTGGGTACTGCGCCGTCCCGACGGCGAGGCCCTGGAGACGCACCTGGACCTGTCCGGCCAGGGCGTCCGGGACGGCGAGATCCTGCACCTCGCCCCGGCCCACCAGCACTGGCCGGAGCTCGAGTACGACGACCTCGTGGACGCGATCGCCACCGACGCCCGGTCCGGTGGCCGCGCCTGGACACCAGGAGCGAGCCGCTGGTGTGGGTTGATCGCTGCTGCTGCCGCGTTACTGACCTGTCTGGTCCTCATGCACAGCCCGTACTTCGCTCTTGCGACCGCGGGCGTGCTGATGGCGATCGCGGTCCTGCTCTCACGTGCTGTCGGCGACGGTGCCGCCGCTGCGACGGCAGGCGCGGTCTCCTTGGTATTCGCGGTGACTGGTGGAGCGCTTGAGGGCGCACCACGGCTGACCGCGGGTGGCGCAGCACTCCTACTGTTCGGGTTGCTCGGCTACGTCGGGATTGCTCGCCATACCGCGGTCTTCGTGGCCGCTGTGAGCGCAGGTCTGCTCGCGCTAGTTGCCGGCGGGTTAGGTGGGGCGCTCGACGCTACGCGGTCAGCAGCTGTTGTTTGTGCAGTGGCCGTCGCCCTGATTCCAGTAGCTGCTCCACTGGCCATGCGGATCGGCCGGCTGCCCAAGCCCGTTCTTCCTACCAGTACTGCGGACCTGCTGGCTGACGCGCCGCAACCACCTCGCCGTTTGGTGCACGCCGCCGTACTGCGGTCTGCTGCGCTCTACACGGGCATCTTGGCTGGGCTGGCCGTTGGGCTCGCCTGTTGCCTGTATGTGCTCGCACGGTCGACGTCCACGCCCGGCCGGGTGCTGGTGGTGCTGGTTGTCGGCATTTGCCTGCTGCGATCGCGGCTGCTGCCTGTGGTGGCGCACCGCCTGAGCTTGGTTCTCGCTGGACTGGTAGGGCTCGGCTGCTTGCTGGTGCAGTCGCCGTACCTGCTGCTGGTGTTCGCTGTCGTGGCTGCGTTCCTAGGGCTCTGGTACGCGCGGCACCGGCCAGGGGCATACCTGGCGCGGTACGCCGAGCTGGCTGAGGTCGTACTGGTGCTGCTGGTGGTTCCTGTCGTGCTGTGGGTGCTCGGGCTGTACGCGTACGTCCGTGGGCTGGGTGGGTGACTTATGGCCTCCAAACGGGATCAGCTGCAGTCACACCAGTTCGTCAAGCAGCGGATGACGCATGCGTTGCTGCTGCGCGAGACGGACCCGGAGTACCCGCCGTTCCGCCGCGGCATCGTCGCCATGCTCGTCGGAATCGGGCTCGCCGCACTGGTGCTGGTCGGCACCGGCGTCTACGGGCAGCTCTCGCCCGGTGGGAAGACCTCTTGGAAGTCCGGCGACCACGTGATCGTCGAGAAGGAGACAGGTACTCGCTACGTGTACCGCGACGGCGTCCTTTACCCGGCTGCGAACTACGTGTCCGCCCTGCTGCTGGCCAACAAGTACAGCACTCCCTTGATGGTGTCGGCGAAGTCCTTGCTCGGCGTACCGCGCGGCCAGCGGGTAGGGATCGCCGACGCGCCGGACTCGCTGCCTGACAAGGGACGGCTGCTCGGCAGCGGCTGGTCGATGTGTGCCAAGCCAGGGACCGATTCCTCGGGCAGCCCGATCGTCCAGTCCGTTCTTCTCGTCGGAACCGAGCAGGGCGGTACAACAGCGGACTCCCTGCTCGTGGTCGGGCCTGGCGGCCGCCGGTACCTGATCTGGCACGGCTACCGGCACCTGATCCAGCAGCAGGCCACCGTCGCGGCAGCCCTCGCCTTGAACGACGAGGTGTGGATGCAGGTCTCGTTCGTCTGGCTGGACCTCATCCCGTCCGGCCCGCCGCTCGGCCCGATCTCCGTCCCCGGAGCGGGCACCCCGTCCGCTCTCCTACGACCAGGACGCGTCGGCACGCTGTACGTCGTACAGACGTCGACCGGCCAGGGACAGTACTACCTGCTGCAGCGGGACCGGCTGGTGGCGATCACCTCGCTGCAGTACGACGTACAGCGCACCGCTCCGGCAACCCGTGCGGCGTACCCAGGTGCTGTGCCCGAGGCGGTGTCGCTGGATCCAGCTGTGGTGGCGCAGGTCTCGGGCGGTGTGGGTACTACGACGTCCGATTCGGCCCTGCCGGCGACCAGGCCGACGTTTGCGCGGCCTGACTCGTCCGGGGTATCGGTGTGCGCGGTGTTCTCCGACGGGCAGTTCCGGCCGCGCTTCACGCTGGCAGGGTCACTGCCGTCAGCAGGTGACGCCGGTGCGACAGCAGGACGTGACCCCAACGGGCTGCCGCTGGCCGACGTGGTCGTCGTACCGCCAGGCCATGGCGCCGTTGTCGAGTCGATGGCTTCACCTGCACAGCCGGCCGGGTCAGGGGCCTTGTCGTTCGTGAGTGATCTCGGACGGCGGTACCAGCTGGCCGGCCGCGACGTGCTCGGTGTCCTCGGTTACACCCAGCCGCCGGTGGTGCGGCTGCCTGCCGAACTGATCAGCCGGATGCCCGCGGGCCATGCGCTCGACCCGTCCGCGGCGACGTACCCGATCGGCCCTTGATGAATCTAGGAGGAAGCATGGATATCGGCACACTGACCGTGGTGCCCGACGAGTTGCGGCAGTTCGCGGCGATGGCACCGCTGGCCACGGTCACCCCGGTCTCGACCACGGTCCAGGCCACGCCGCCGCTGGCCGGTCCGATGCCGGAGAGCGCGACCGTCGAGGCCCACGTCCGGTTCTGCGTCGAGCACACCGGCACCGTCACGCTGCAGGCGACCAACGGCATCGCGTCGCTGATCGACTCGGCGCTGTCGATCGCCGGCCGTTTCGAGACCGCCGACCAGGCCAACGCGACCGTGCACCGGGCGCTGGCCGACGAGCTCCCGAGCTGATCGGGGACCGCGATGGGTGCGTACTTCGGGATGGAACTCAACACGATGGCGGCGATGCTCTACGGGCAGCGCGCCGAACCCTGGCACGCGGGCGCCGACCTGTGGGGCTCGGCCTGTCAGCAGCTGCTCGCCACCCACGGCGACCTCGGTGCCGCGAACGCGGCGATCGCCACCTGGCCGCTCAGCATCGGGTCTGTGTCGCAGGTCGCGTTCAACGGCCAGGTGGTCGGCAGCCTCGCCTCGCTCGGCGAGTGGGCGGCCTACACCGGCGCGATGTCCGCGGCGCTGCGGCTCGGCGGTACGGCGCTGAACGCGGCGCAGGCGGTCATGCCGGCGTTGCAGAGCGGGTACGACACCGCCATCTCGCTGAGCGCCGTACCGATCATCGGGCCGTTCGCGGCACAGGTCGCGGTCGGGCTGCAGCAGGTCGGCGCCGGGATGATGGAGGCGGTCGGCGTGGTCATGCAGGCCCCGACTGCGGTACCGCCGCCGGCTCAGGGCTGGCAGGGGCCGGGTGCCGATGCGGCGCCGACGCCCGCGTCGCCGGTTCCCGCCATACCGGCGTCCGACGTGCTCGATGCGACGGAGAAGCTGTTCAACGCGATGGACAAGGGCGTCGGTCTTCTGACCACGGTCACCGGGCTGATGCAGTCGAGCGGTCTGGGGAGTACGACGGGGTCGACGACGAAGCTGCCGGACTTCAAGAAGCTGCCCGGGACGCTCATCCACTCGGACCTGCCGACGCTGGCGGGTGGGGCGACGACACCGCCGCCGACCACGCTGCCGGAACCGGTGTCCGCGATCACGTCGGCTGGTAGCAGCTTCCCCGGCGGGATGCCTGCGGCGGCGTTGGCTGGGTCGCTCGGGGCGCTCACCAGCTCGGCGGCCAGCGTCAAGTCGGGCGCCCTGGGCTCGGCTGGTGCGCGGATCGCGGCCGGGACGGAGCCCGGTCTGGCCGGCGGTACGGCGCGTGCTGCGGCGGCAGCTGCTGCCAAGGCGATGCCTACGATCGCCCCGCCGATGTCGGGCGGCGGCGGTGGCGGTGGGTCGAACGAGAGTCGCACTCGCAGCCGCAAGGAGACACTGCGTCGTACAGGTGTCCAGTCCGACCTCCAGGGCCGCACTGCGCAGGAACAGTTCACACTGCCGCCGGTACGCCGCCGTAGTGATGGCCCGGCGCTCGATGACGAGCTGTTCACGTGACGACCTCTCCGACCTCGGCCCCGCAGGTGGTGGCCGCCTCTGCGCAGGCGGTCGCTGCCGCGGTGACGAGTACGGTGGCGCCACCGCGGGTTGTACCGGCGCGGGTGGTGCCGCGGCCCGCCGTACGGCCGGCTCCTCCGGCGCCGGTGGCGCCTGTGGTTGCTCCGGCGGCTCCTGCCCCGGTCGCTGCGCCTCCAGCCGAAGTACGGCGTACGCCGCGCGTGCGGGTGGGTCAGGTGGTCAGCTCGCAGCTGGCGGTCGCTGTGGTCGCTGCTGCGATCGGCCGGGGCTGGGTGACTGCGGTTGTCGCCGCACTGGTCGGGCTGGTCGTCGTTGGTCTCACTGCGAGCTGGCGGCGCGGGCTGTGGTCCTACCAGTGGCTGTACCTCGCCGTTGCGTACCTGGTGCGCGGCACTCGGTTCCACGGGCTGGGCGGAGCACGGGGTGAGCTCGAGGACGGGGCGGGCACCATCGTTCGGTCGGACGGGCTCACGGTGCTGCTGGAGACCGACGTACCCCCGGAGCTGACGCCGGCGGAGCTGCTGGACGAGAACACCGGCGTACGGCTGAAGCTGCTGCGGCGGCCCGGTCGGGCCTGGATAGCGCTGACGGCGCTGCGGTCCGCTGACCGTCCGCAGGACTCGGAGCTGGAGCTGCTGCTGACCAACACGGTCCGTCGGCTGACCCGCCGGTTGCGCCGCCGCAACTTCCGGGCTGTACCACTCGGTCCTGCCGAGCTGACCGAGGTACTGGCAGCGCTGACGCCAGAACAGCTCACCGAGGAGTGGGACGCGTTGGCCGTCGGCCCGGCCCGTTTCCGGACGTACGCCGTACCCGCTGGGCTCGCCTTGCAGCAGCCGGGCGCGGTCGCTGTCAGCACGTCCAGCGACCTCGACCACGCGCTGGTACTGGCTCCGGCCGACGCCCCTGTCGCGCCGGAGGCCATAGCTCAGACCGGTCGGCACAAGGCTGCTTTTCTCGCCGCTCTCCCCTGATACGGCGGCCGCTGGACAGCCAATGTATCGGCTGTATCAGGCGTGGACAGCCGCAAGATTCCCGCTGGACGACGGCCCGGGACAGTTCTGGTGTTCGCCATCGAGTCCGTCCGACTCACCGAATCCCAGCGAGGTGTCCCGTGTCCCAGTCAGAGCCCGTCGAAGGCGCTTCGTACCCCCGTGCGGTCCGCTACCCGCGAGCCGTGCCCAACACTCCGCAGGTCCGCACCACCGGACTGCGGCTCGCCCATCTGGGCGTCGACGCGACCGCCGAGCGCACCTACCTGACGGTGCTCGAACGGCCGTCCTGGACCGCCGCCGAACTCGGCGAGCGGCTCGGCCTCGACGAGGAGTCCACCCACGAGGTCATCCGGCACCTGACCACGCTCGGCCTGCTGGCCCGGGACAGCTCGGGTGACGGCTCCAGCCGCACGGTCCGGCCACTCAACCCGCGGCTCAGCCTGACCGCCCTGCTCGCCGAACGCGAGGCCGACCTCGCCCGGGTCACCCGGGACCTCGAACGCAGCCGGGTGGCCGCCGCGGAGATCGCCGGCGAGTTCGCCCGCCGGCACCCTGCGCCCCTGGGCGACAGCAACGGCGCCCTGGACTGGGCAGGCAGCCCGGCCGCCGCCCAACGCACCATCGAGGGCCTGCTCAAGTCGGCCTCCGGTGAGGTCCTGGTGAGTACACCGGCCACGGCCGCGCTCGCCGACCCCATCGCGGGCCTCCGTGAACTCGGTACGGGCGTACTGGCGCCACCGGTCCGCTACCGCATCCTCGTACCGGACGCTGCCCGCACAGATCCCATGCTGGCGCGCAGGCTGCAACAGCTGACCCGGAACGGCGCCCAGGTCCGTACGGCGACCACGGTCCCGCTGTGCGCGATGATCGTCGACACTGCGACCGTAGCGCTCCCCGCCGACCGCACTGGTCGTGGAGCGGTCAGCATCCTCCGGCTGGCCAGTGCTGTCGGCGCGGTGACCGAGCTGTTCGAACGGGTCTGGCACGCGGCCACCCCGCTCCGCCAGCCGACCGGCCTGGGCGACGCGTCCGGCCTGACCGTCCGCGAGCGTGAGGTGCTGTCGCTGCTCAGCGACGGCGGCACCGACGCCTCGGCCGCCGCGCAGCTCGGTGTCTCCGTCCGGACCGTCCGCCGGATGGTGTCCGAGATGATGGCCCGCCTCGGCGCACAGAGCAGGTTCCAGGCCGGGCTGAAGGCGTCCGAGCGCGGCTGGCTGGGTACGCGATGAGCCGCACCCTGCTGGTGTCGCCGGACCGTCCCGGGGCGTACCCGAGCATCGGGGCCGCGGTACTGGACGCCCCCGACGACGCGGTCGTCTCGATCGCGCCCGGCGTCTACCGGGAGACCATCGACCTGGCCGACCGCTCCGTGACCCTGGCCGCGGACGACGACGTGGTCATCGACGCCACGGCCGCGCATGCGCCCGTACTGCGGACGTCCGGCGGTCGGCTGACCCTCCGGAACGTGACGATCCGCGCCGGCGACGCCCCGGCGATCCAGCTGGACGGCGGGACGCTACGCGCCGAACGGTGTGACCTGTCGGCCGGCTTCGGCCCGGTCGTCCAGGTCACCGGTCCGGCCGAGGTAGCGGTGTCGCACTGCCAGGTGAGTGGCGGCGAGCACGGGCTCGTGCTGGAGGACTGTACGGCGAAGGTCGAGCACACCAAGGTGACCGGGGTGTCCGCCGACGGCGTCATCGTCCGCCTCGGCGCAACCGTCGTACTGCACGACTGCGAGCTCGTCGACTGCGGCCGCCGCGGCGTCTACGCCTACCAGTACGGCCGCCCGACCATCGACGCCTGCGCGATCTCCGGTACGTCGGAAGCGGGCATCCTGATCGCGTACGACTCCACAGCGGTACTGCGGCACACCGTGGTCCGTGACGTAGCCGGACCGGCTGTCGCCTTTGGGAGACGTTGCCGTGGTGAGGTGGTGTCCTGCCGCTGGGAGAACACATCAGAGCCTGCGCTGGAGCTGGCCGAGCCCGAACTGGTCGCAGTGACAGGTGCTGAGCAAGCCCGGGTGACCACAGACGAGCCTGCTGGCGCAGACGTCGAGTCCTTGCTCGCGGAACTGGACACGATGGTCGGCCTGGCGAGTGTCAAGGACGAAGTACGGAGCCTGATCGACGAGATCCAGGTCAACGAATGGCGGCGGCGGGCAGGGCTACCGACCGGCAGCCTGAGCCACCACCTTGTGTTCGCGGGCGCTCCTGGCACCGGTAAAACCACCGTGGCGCGGATCTACGGCAAGCTGCTCGCTGCACTCTGCGTACTGCCGAAGGGCCAGTTCAACGAGGTGGCGCGGCGGGACCTAGTGGGTCAGTACCTCGGGCACACGGCCGAGAAGACCACCATGGTGTTCGAGGGTGCGACCGGTGGAGTGCTGTTCATCGACGAGGCCTACGCGCTGTCCAGGGCGGGTGCCGAGAACGACAGCTTCGGCCAGGAGGCGATCGACACCCTGGTGAAGCTGATGGAGGACCACCGCGACGAGGCGGCGGTGATCGTGGCCGGCTACAGCGACGAGATGCTCCGGTTCATGGACGCCAACCCGGGCCTGGCGTCCCGGTTCTCGAAGACCATCGACTTCGAGAACTACTCCCCCGACGAGCTCACCCTGATCGTGCAGCGAATGGTCGCGGCGCAAGAGTACGACCTGGACGACGGCGCCGAGCCCCTGCTGCACCGGCACTTCGCCGTCGCCTCACAGGCCGCCAACTTCGGCAACGCCCGCGATGCTCGGCGGTTGTTCGACCGGGTCCGCAAGGCACAGTCACAGCGACTGCGACGCCTGGGCGGCATGCCGGCCGTCAGCGACCTGCGTACGCTCCGCCTGGACGACGTGACCGCGGCCGTCTCATGACACCGGGTCGAGCACCGCGACGAAGTCCGCCAGCAACGCGGAGACCCCTTCGAGAACGCCATCGATGCTGCCTAGCACCCCAAGCGACGGTGCCACCCAACCCCACTGCCACAGCTCGTACGTCGTCGCCGGAACAACTGCCAGCGGCCCCAGGCCAGGCAGTCCGATCGCGAACTGCTCCGGGTCGTCCGGACGGTTCCCAAGCCCGATGTACAGCGGTAGCAGCCTGTACTGCTGCGCGAAGGTGTTGACGTCGTCAACCCGTACCAAGAGCCCTCGCCGCAGCAGTTCATCCACGCGTTCTTGGTCGGGGTAGTCCGACTGGTGCGCGCGTACCCAAGCGGCGAACTCTGACTCGCTCAGGACCTCCGCCGTACCGCCAACGCGGACGACGTACTCGTCAACAGATCGCGGACCGGCGCCACGGCCGACAGGGAAGATCACGGCTGCTCCTCCGTCGCTAGGTCGAGGCATGCAGCGCTGGGTGCGAGAAGCGCGTGCAGTGAGGTCAGGACGGCGGTCAGCTCCGCGTCGTGGGCCTTGCACGCCACCAGGAGATTGGGAGACAGGTGACCGGACAACCAGAGGTCGTAGAGCGTACGGGTCATGCCCGTGAGCGGGACCTCCGTCGTACCCGATCTGAACACGGCCGTGACCTCCGGAGTGTTCCCCAGGCCCACGTGCAGCGGGAGCAGCCGGTGCCGTGCTGCGAAGTCCGCCGGGCTGTCCAGGTCCACCTCTGCCAGCAGGTTCCTGGCCAGCAGCTGATCGAGGTTGTCCGGAAACCCGCTGCCGGCCAGCAACTCGAGGATCCGTCCGCGGTCCCAGCGGCTGCGGTCATCGGCCAGGCCGTGGGCCAGCGACCAGACCGCGAACTCGTCGTCGGTCAGCCCCACGATCTCGCCACCGAGCCGCACCTGCTGGACATGACTGTCCGTGGCGCTGGCGTAGTACGTCCCGAGGCAGTGGCCGATCGGGAACATCAACGTGGTCATACGACTCACCGTGGCAGCCGTGGTGGACAGGCGCGGACGGCTTGCAGCATGTGGCCAGAGTGTGGCCACAGCCGCCGGTGTCGCGGCGAACGACCTGTTCACAAGAGAAGATGGACAACGTGACAGACACAGGACCGGCCGTTCCAGGCTGTATGGACGTGGTGCTGGTCCGGTCCGGTATCCCGCAGGTGTACCGATGCCTACGGCAAGGGACCACGGTCAGCGCCCTTGTGTACCCCGTGCGCGTCGACGCGGGTACTGCTGCCGCCTTTGCGAAGCAGGCGAAGGCCCTGCAAGGCGTTGACCACCCGCAGGTGGCACGGGTGCTGGAACCGGGCATGACCGACGGCTACCCGTACCTGATCACCACTGTCGACACAGGCACGCTGGCGGACCAGCTACGCGACCAGCTCCGCTCTCCCGCGGACCTCGCCGTACTGGGTCAGCAGCTCGCAGAAGGGCTGGCCGCGATCCATGCGGCCGGACTGGTCCACGGTGGCCTCACACCGGGTGCTGTGGTGCTGCAGCAGGACGGGCGGCCCCAGCTGTCCGCTCTCACGCTAGGGCTCGGTCAACACACCGGCCACGCCGCCCTGAACTCACCGAGCCAGCTGTACATCGCACCAGAGACCCTGCGCGACGGCACCCTGACGGCCTCGTCCGACCTGTACGCACTCGGTGCCGTGCTGTACGCCGCCGGCAGCGGCAAGCCCCCGCTCGCAGCCCGGATGGGCGAGACCGCCGGCGAGCACATCCTGCGGGTGCTGAACGACCCGCCTGCGCGTCTCGACGTACTGCCGGACTCGTTCGCCGGGCTGATCGCGCGGCTGCTGGAGAAGGACCCGGCCAAGCGTCCCGGGTCAGCTGCAGAGGTCGCCGCCGCGCTGGGTGTACTCGCGGCGTCCGCAACGCCGATGCCTGCCGCGCGTTCGGTCGCTCCGACGACTGCTCCGGCGCCGGTCCCTCCGACCATCCGCCCGCGGCCAACAGTCCTGAAACGCAAGGACCTGCCGTCGTGGCCCCCGGCAACCAACCCGGCTCCTGCGCCGCAGCCTCAGCCCCAACAACAGCCAGAGCCACAGCCGCAACCGCCACGCCAGCCGGTGGCCGCTCCAGCGCCTGTCCCGGTTCAGCAAGTACAGACAGCACCACCGGAGCCGCCTGCTCCTGCAAAGCCGCGACGCAACCGCCTGCTGATAGCCGGTGGCGTAGTACTTGCCGCAGCGCTCATCACGGGCTTCGCCCTGGCCAACCGCAAGAGCCAGACCGACCAGCCACCGATCAGCGCACCCACACCGACGCAGTCGTCCACGCCGGCATTCGTCATCACGCTGAACCCGCCCGCGGACCACAGCACGTACGTCGACCTCAGCTGGAGCGGACCGTCGGACGTCAACTACGCGGTAGTGGTCGCACAGGCCGGCCAGCAGGCGAAGACGACGCTCGTCTACAAGGCGACGAAGTACCGGGTCAACGTGGTGCCCGGGGTGCAGTACTGCTTCGCGGTCCAGGCCACCGACGGGCTCAACCCGGGCCAGTCCCAGTCCCGCCCGATCCGTGACGCCCAGTGCCAAGGACGCTGATCAGCCGATCAGGCTGCGCGCACTGAGCGTCGTCCTGACCCGCTGCGACAGCCGACCCTCGGCCAGCCCGCGACGGGCCTTCCGTACGGCGGACCACGCGAACTCCCGGTCCGGGTCGGAGTCCTGCCCGGACCACAGCGCCCGGTCCAGACACCCGGCCAGCAAGGTCATCGCCTGCGACACGGCTCCGTCCGAGTCACGCGCCAGGTCCCGTGCGGTCGCGGCCGGCGTCACCCGCATGCCGTGGTCCCGCAGCAGGTCACGGGCCTCGGCCCACGCCCCGAGCGTCCCGTGCCGCCGTCGGCGTTGACGACGTACAGCCTTGGCCAGCGGGACACCGACGAGCCACAGCAGCAGTACGACGAGCAGTACGCCTCCCGCGATCAGCAACGCGGCCCAGCCCGGGAAGTGGTGCGTGGCCGGTGTCTTCGGGGCAGGGAGGTTCGGCTCGGACTGATGTTCGCGCTCGATCTCCTTCGTGGACGGCAAGTTCTTCCGCACACTCTCCGCCGCACCGGCCAGGCCGCCCTTGCTCGTCGTCGACGTCGCCGTACCCGTTGGATCGAGCGGTACCCAGCCGACACCGGCGACCGCGACCTCCGGCCAGGCGAGTACGTCGCGGTTGCGGATCACGTACGTACCGTCCGGGCTCGGTGTGTCCGGCTGTTTGAAGCCGACGACCAGGCGCGCGGGTAGCCCGAGCAGGCGGGCCATGACGACGTACGCCGCCGCGAACTGTTCCGACGTACCGCGCTTGCTGTGCAAGAGGAAGTAGTTGAGCTGGGCGTACCCGTGGCCGGTCGGGAGGTTCTCGCCGGTCGCGAGCTTGTAGTTGGTCCGCAGGTACTTCTCCAGGACCAGCGCGAGCTCGAACGACGGGCGGACGTCGCCGGCGATGGTGCGAGACAGCTCGTCGATACCCGTTGGCACCTCGCCCAGGTCGTCACCGCTGCGCAGGTCCGAGTCGACACCTGCCGACGCCAGTTCGTCCACGTCCACCGTCGGCTCGGCCCAGTTGACGCGGTACTGCGACGGCCGTGACTGCTCGGCCAGCAATGCCCCCGACGCCGGGTCGACCAGCAGCGGCTTGTCGTCAACCACGGACAGGGTGCGGCTCTGACTCGGCAGCCACGGCAAGGACCAGTCGGCCAGCGCGATGTCCGCGGACTGTCGCCGTACCGGGACCGTCACGTGTGAATCGAGCGGGAGCTCGCGGCCGAGGCGCTGGAACTTCGGGGCGGCCGTCCAGGTCACTCCGTCGAACGAGTCGAGTGCAATGACCGGCCAGCGGTCCACGGGCCCGTTGGCGCGTGCTGTGAACACCACGGTGTCCGGTGAGTGCAGTCGCTCGGCAATCTCGGTCAGGGGGTTGCTCAACACCGTTGGAGAATCAGGAGGGCTCGGCTTCGGCAGGTGCACCGCACTGGACGTCGGCAACGCCACACCAAGCGTGCTGGCGGCTACTGCCATGGCCGCGAGGGCCGCAACCAGCCGGACCCAGGAGCCGCGATCACCCGGCCACTGCAACAAGACGAGCGCACAGCAAGCTGTTAACGCCAAGCCGGCAACCACTGCGTCGAAACCGGTCACAGTGACGTAGGCCTGCGACAGCCCAGCCACTGCTACCGCAGGCAACAAAGCTAACAGCCGCGAGCGTTGCAGCACGCGTGCACCGATCAGACAGGCAAGAAGAACCAGTACTGGCACGAAGGCGACAAGATCAGGCACAGGACTCGCGGGCCACGTCGACTCGAGCGTACGGCGCCAGCCAGAGGTCACGGCCTCCCACAAGGACACCGGGCGTCGAGCAGCACCAGGAATGACCGCCAGCAACGCGACAACGCCACCGACCAGGGTCAACGGTACGCGCCACCGAGCGAGCCCTGGTCGGTGCAGGATCGATTCTTCAACCAGGTAAGCGACTACTGCGACCGACAACATCGGCCAGAGCACAGCCGACGTACCAAAGAGCGGCGCGAACAGCAGGCCGGCTACAACAGCAGCGGCAAGTACTCCGAGGATCGGTAGCCGTCGGCTCATGTCGGTATGACGTTCCAGGCGTCGACAGCGGTCTGCGCATTGTCCGCGTGAATGACGTATACGCCGACCGCCGTATGCAGCGCGGCCTCCGCGTGCGTCAGGTCGACGTACACGACGGGCCGGTAGTTCGCCCGTACCGTCGACAGGTCGGCTGCGTCGCCTGTGAGCACAACCAGCGCACCACCGTCACGTGCGACGGGCAACGCCTCCAGCAGGTTGGCCGTGGTCGTCGACTGCTCGATCCTCGCCAGCTCGTCGAGCAGATCGCTGACGGACTGCACGTCGTGGTCGGTACCGCACGGCGTGGTGAGGCGTAGACGCTGGCCGGACTGCGCAGCCACCACCAGGATCGAGGCCGCGACGGAGACGGCGGTGTCGAACTGGTCAGCGGTCAACACCGACGTACGCGTGTCCAGCAGCACCTGCAGCCGCGGCTGGTCCGGGTCGACGTACTCCCGCACCATCAGCCGCCCCGCGCGCGCAGACGCCTTCCAGTGCACGTGTCTGACCTCGTCACCCGGCACGTACTCCCGCAGCCGCCGCAGATCGATCGAGCCGCGCAACTGGGACACCGGGCCCTCGAAGTGATGCCGCTGCCGGATGCCGGCTGCCGTACGGGCGGCGTACCGCTTCGGGTGGACGAGAAGCGTTGCAGCGTTACCGATCGACACCCGGCAAGACACCAGCCCGAAGGGGTCGGACCGCCTGAGCATCAACGGGCCTACCGGCACCGGGCCTCTACGGGAGGTTGGGAGCTCGTAGTGGTACGTGGCAGCACCGTTGGGTGCCAGTGCGGCGACAGCTACCTCGGACTGATGCTGGCCGGCCGTATCAGCCGCTACGAACGCCGGCTGCCTCCGGGTGGCCTCGTTACGCACCACCAGCCGCGCCAGGGCCGGCTGACCACACTCGACGCGGTCCGGATACAGCACACGCTCCACTGTGACCTTCGGACGCCGTACGACGGTCAACACGCTCACCAGCACCGCAGCCAGCCCTGCTCCGGCGAGCACCTGCAGCATTGGATAGCCGAGCAGCTGTCCCGCTACCAACAGGGCGACAGAGCCGCCCAGTACTCCCCAGGCTCGCAGCGTGAGCCGCGTTGTCATGACACGACGCCAAGAGACCGCTTGAGATCACGTCGTACGGGGTTACCGGGTGCCGGGGTGTCTTCGAGTACGTCGTCCACCACGCTCTCCGCGGTACGCCGAGCCAGCGTCGCGTCCGCGGTCAGCACCAGACGATGCGCAAGAACGGGGTGGGCGATGTTCTTGACGTCGTCCGGCGTCACGAACGAGCGGCCGTCCGTGGCAGCGATGGCCCGGGCCGCCCGGACCAGGGCGATGCTGCCACGCGGGCTGGCGCCGTACCGGACCGCACTGTGCAGACGGGTGGCCGCGGCGAGCCGGACGGCGTACGCCATCACCGCCTCGTCGACGTACACCGACTTCACCGCGGCCACGACAGCGCGCAGGGTCTCCGGGTCGAGCACCGGCTCGAGGTCGTCAGGCGTCGGCCCGGCACCGTCCAGCGCGACCACCTCGACCTCGGCGTCGTGGTCCGGGTAGCCGATCTCGATCCGCAGCAGGAAGCGGTCCAGCTGCGCCTCGGGCAGCCGGTACGTGCCCTCCATCTCGATCGGGTTCTGCGTGGCCAGCACCATGAACGGGTCCGGCACGCGGTGGGTCTCCGCGTCCACGGTCACCTGCCGCTCGGCCATCACCTCGAGCAGCGCCGACTGGGTCTTCGGCGTACCGCGGTTCACCTCGTCGGCGAGCACGACGTTCGCGAACACGCCGCCCGGGTGGAACACGAACCGGCCCTGGCCCTGGTCGTACACCTCCACGCCGGTGATGTCACCCGGCAGCAGGTCGGGCGTGAACTGGATCCGGCTCCAGCGGCCGCCGATGCTGCGCGCGAGACACCTGGCCAGGCTGGTCTTGCCCAGGCCGGGCAGGTCCTCGATCAGCAGGTGCCCGCCGGCGAACAGCGTCGCGACCGCCAGCCGCACGACCTGCGGCTTGCCGCGGATCACCCGCTGCACGTTCGCCGCGATCAGCTCGTACGCCTGCTGCGGCTCCATGCTGCCGTCCCGCATCCTCACTACCTGTCCTTCCGTCGGCGTGCGGTACGTCGTACGGCACCAGCCGGCGCACTGGCCGGAGGCAGCGCTGGAGCACCGGCCGTCGGCGTCGCCATAGTGGAGCCCGCAGTACCTGTTGCTGTTGGGCTGCTGCTGTTGTTGCGCTCACGGGTGATCGCCTCGACGGTGATCGTCACTCCGACCGCGGCCAGACCGGTGTAGCGCGTGCTGGTCGTCGTAACCGTCCTGTCCGCCTGGCCGGTCACTGAGACCACGTAGTGCACCAACTGACCGCCGTTGAGGTTAGGCACGGTCCAGTTGACTGTGAGGGATCCCTTGCCGGGTTTGGCCGTCACCCTTGGCGCAACGGCCGGGCCGTACGGGTAGACGGTGCGGCTGGCGGCGGAGCGCACCGAGGTACCAGCACTGTTCGTGGCTGTCACCTGGTAGCTCACCCCCTTGCCCTTGGGCGGGTTGAACGTCGCTGTGGTCTGGTACGTCGGCACCTGGAGCTTCGTGCCGTCCGAGCCGAGCACGGTGTAGCCGCTCAGCGTGTAGTCCGCGGCGTTGGGTGTGCTCCAGGAGACAGCCACCGAGCCGTCCGGCTTCGCGGCCGCGGCGACCTTCGTCGGCGGGCCTGGCGGATCGGCCTGGCCGTTGATCGAGATCACCTTGGAGTCCACGGCAGGTCCGGACCCAACGCTGTTGATCGCCTGCACAGTGAAGATGTAGCCGCCGCCGTTGAGCAGCTGGCCGAAGCTGTGGCTCCGGGAGCTGCCTGAGACGGTGGCTGTGCCCGACGCCGGCAGGCCGACGACGTACGTGCCCGGTGCGACCCGGAAGCTCACCTTGTACGCGGAGATCGCGGCACCGTTGGCCCGCGCGGCGGTCCACGTAACCGTCGCCTTACCGCTGCCGGGCTTGGCGGTTACCGAGCCAGGCGCACCAGGCGCGGCTGGCGGCGGCACGGGCTTCCGGGTCGGCTTGGGGGTCGGCTTGGTAGTCGGTGGCGGTGTCGTCGGCCGGGTGGGCTCGGTCTTCTTCGGCTTGTGCTCGGTCGGATGCGGCGGCAGCACGGTCTCGGTGGTACGCGGCTTGCCGATCGTCACCGGGACCGGCGGCAAGATCGGCCGGTGCGTCGGCGTTGGGGTCGACGGGGTCGACGTCGGCGTACTGCTGGGAGTCGGTGGGGTCGGCGTTGGGGTCGGCTTGGTGGCGGACGGGGACACCGGCTTGTCGTCGCCGTTCACGTCCACCTCGCTGACCGAGCCGTCACCGTCGACCACGGTCACCACCTGGCCGGTCTCGTCGTCGATGTACAGCCGGCCGTCCTGACCTGCCGTAACCCGTGGCCCGCCCTTGCGGTCGCCCTTCTTCTTGCCAAGGTCGTGCGTGTGCAGCGCCTTGCCGTCCGGCGCGAACGTACGTACGACGCGCTTGTCGGTGTCCACCACGGCGACGGAGGCACCGGCCGCGGCGACAGCGTCGTACCGCCCCGGCGGCAGGTTGATGCTCTCGGCCGCCTTGGCACCTGCCGCGTCGACCAGCAGCAGCCGCTGGCCGGCCAGGATCGGGATGCGCCCGTTGACGTCCGACTGCGCCACGACAGAGGTGGTCGGTAGCGCACCAGAGACGTCCAAGGGCACCGCATGGCCGGCTTTTTCACCGCTCAGCGGAGTCAGGGTGCGTTTACTCAGGTTGGCGAACGCAGGCTTGCCGGCCACGCTCAGCAGCGCACCAGCGTCCTTGCCCTGCGCGGGCAACTCGCAGGCCAGCGTCGTCGCAGCGGGCGCCAGCTTGCAGAAGTGGTCCGAGTCGCGCAGCCACAGCGCACCGTCGGCCGTAGCGATCGCGCTGGACACCACACTGCCCACGGTGATCGTCTGCAGCTGGTCACCGAGCCGCACGATCTGCCCATGCTGCCGGTAGACCAGATAGGGGCCGCCCTGGGCCTCGATACCGATCGGTTCCTCCGGGATGCCGATCCGGACCGAGTTCTTCACGGTCAGGTTCGACTTGCCGAACACGATCACGCCGTCGGAGCGTACGACGTACCCGTTGGTGGCGCCCTGGACGACCTGGCTGCCGGTCTCCGCCTGAACACCGCGGACCTCGGCGTCGACGTTCTTGCCGCCGCCGTCGACCCGGAAGACCGCGCCGAGGGTGGCGTTGTAGACCCAGTGCCCTGCCTGCTGGAACGCGACCGCCGGGGCGCCGCGGCCGAGCGCCGAGTACCCGATGAACGTCCCGAGGACCAGGGCCGCGACCGTCCACCACGCGACGGGGCGGCGGATCGCACTGGCGAGGCGAGTCATGAGGCCTAACGTGCCCTTCTTCTGTCCAGCTGCGGTACAGCGGCGATACATCAGGTCGGAAGCTGACCTCAAGAGGCCACGGTGGAGCGGGCCGGGTCCTCAGGCTCACCCAAGTCGGCCAACGCCTGGCGGGCGTCCGCAGCGGTCGGGCCCTCCGGCAGCAGCCGCAGCGCGCGACGGAAGTACTCAGCAGCCTGCTGACGCGCACCACCACTCGCCTCGGCCATCGCCAGGTTCACCAGCACGGTCCCCTCGGCGTCCCGGTCGTCGTGCACCGAGGCGATACCCAGCGCGGCCGTGAACTCGGCCCGCGCTGCCGTGATCCGTCCGGCACGGGTCAGGGCGCTGCCGAGAATGTTGCGGCTGATGAGCTCGCCGTACCAGTCCTTGCTGTAGCTGGCCGCACCAGCGACAACAGCGACCAGCGGGGTCCAGTTGGGGACGTCACCACCGATCTCGACGTACTGGTGCAGCGCGCTGATCAACAGCCAGGCGTTGGTGACGTCCTCGTCCGCCAGCAGCTGGCGGACGGCTCCGGCGACCTCGCCGTGCCATGTGTCGAACCAGTGGCGAGCAGCCGCGGCGTGTGGCCCGTCCAGGGCACCAGCAGCATCCAGAACGGTCCGCACGTACGCATATGGCCCGGCTGGCTCCTTGGGCTGCTGCGGTACGTCGGTGAGCAGTTGCTGCTGCAGTGTCCGGAGCTCGTGGCCCGGCTCGGTCCCCAGCTCGTCCACCAGCGCGGTCCGAGCCTTCTGGTACGTCGCGAGCGCATCCGCCCGGCGTCCCGCGTCCCGGTACGCAACCACCAGCCGCGCCCAGTTCGTCTCCCGCAGCGGGTCCTCGGTCGTCAGGCTCTTACACAGCGCCACGGCGTCCGCGAACCGCGTCGTACCGATCAACGCGTCCGCCAGCCGCTCCCGCACCGACCAGTGCAGCTCAGCCAGCCGCGTCACCTCCGGCTGGTGCTGGTCAGTGACAAGGCCCTCGTACGGCGTACCCCGCCAGAGTGACCGGGCCGCCTCCAGGTGCTTCAACGCCGTTGGCGCATCCCCTGCCGTCAAAGCGTCCCCACCCGCGGCAAGCAAGGTCTGCATACGGTCCGAGTCGAGCTCACCGGCCTCCACCCGGATCCGGTACGCCTTGGAGCGACTCTCGATCCGCTGCCCGTCAACACCGAGCGGGGGCAGGGTCCTACGCAGCTGCCAGATGTACGTACCGATGTTGCGCTCAGCCGAGACAGGCGGCGTCCTACCGGACCAGACCGTATCCACGATCTCCCCAACGCCCACCCAGCTGTTCGCCTTCACCAACAACAGAGCAAGCAGCGCCCGGGGCTTGTCGGCCCGGATATAGCTGACCGCATCGGTGCCATCGATCTCCACAGGCCCCAGCACCCGGAACAACACCGCCGCACACCTCCACTGCGCTGGACTCAACGAACCTCTCCGACGCAGTGATCCGCACGCCGGTTCCACACCCACAGACCACAATCAGCTACAGAAGGTAATTACCCACACGGCTCCCATCAAACCGAACGGGTGGGTCAAACTGACCCCATGGAGTATGTCGTCCTGTACAGCCTCCGCGAAGGAGCCGACCGCGCGCGCCTCCTCGAGGTATATCCCCGGCACAAGGCGTACTACGAGCAGTTCCACGCCGACGGCGGCGGACTGATCGCCCTGGGCCCGTTCCAGCCCCCCGACCCGACAGCCGGCTCAATGGGCATCTTCACCACCCACGAAGCCGCCGAACGCTTCATCACCAGCGACCCGTTCGTCCTGGAGGGCCTGGCCACCCCCCGCATCCTCGAATGGAACTCAGTACACCTCACCTGACCGGGCACCGACAAAACTGAGCATCGCCGCGGCGAACTGCTCCCACCGCGCTGTGTGCCCGATGCCGTCACCGCTGTCACCGCCGGTCGCGACCAGCCGCATCGTGCCCGCGGCAAACTCCCCCGAACCGCCGCCACTACCGCCACAGCCGTCTTCCCCAGCGCACGGAACCCGCCGGCCTCAGCGAGCCCCGACCGGCACAACCCCGCCCCGCCGCCGAACCCACCTACCCGCGCGAACCCATCGAGTCGGCGCACTCCGCAACGAACCGCGTCTCCCGCCCAGCGAGCAGCAACTCCGGGATGCCCGCCGCCGCGAACACGCCGATGTGCCAGGCACCCGCCAGCAACTCGAACCCCAACCCGGGCAACGTCGTCTCGATCGCGGTGTAACCCACGACAAGCTCGGGCCGCGTCGCGACCACCCGGTACGTCGCCGTACCGCCAATGTCCCGCCCGCCCAGATGCACCGGCCCGGCGCACCTTCCCGGGCAGCCGAACTCGGCGTCTCCAAACAGGCCGCCGCCAAAACCATCGCAGCCCTCACCCAACCGGGCTACACCACCACAACCCCCGACCCCACCGACGCCCGCTCCTCCAGGTCACACCCCGAGGCCACGAGATGATCACCCTCTTCGACCAGACCCATGCTCGTTGGTCCCACCAACTAGGCATCCGAACCATGGCCGACCTGGAACCAACCCTGAAACAACTCACCCCCAACCGTGCCGGGCGGCACCCCACCTCCGAGCCGGGACGCCGCCCGCCACCTCACCTCAATCCCACCACTGGAACTGCCACCCGTACGCACAGCCCCACTCCGGCGCACAAGTCGTATCCGGGTCCCGATACCAGACATCAGACACCTGATACCCGTTGTGCCGCGTGATGTTCATCAACTTGATGCACGCATCCTCGGTCGCACAGGTAGTGGTGTGCTCAGCCTCCGTCTGCGCATGAGCCGCCGTCCCCCCACCCACAACCAAAGCCGCCGCAGCCGCCCCCATCACCATCACTCGCCCGATCGCCCTCATCCACAAGCTCCTCACGTCAATTTTCGTTGCCCTACGCAACACCAACCGACGCTAACCCCACCCCTCCCACCCCACAAACCATTCGACCCACCCCAAACCCACCACCACACCGCCCCCAAACCGCAACAAAACCTCCACACACCAACCCAAACAATCTGCTAGCTCGACCCGCATCCCTCCGTCAGCCGTCCCACGACAGCCGACGTTTGAGTTCGTCGTACGTCGGCGTCACCCCTCGTACAGCCCGGATGCGAACCTTCTTCAGGTTCGGCACCGACAGAAGCGGCGTGTAGTCCAGATCGTCGACGATCAAAGTGTGGAGGAGGAGAGACTCGAGTTGAGGCAGCCGAGCGAGAAAGGCGACCGGCCGAAGGTGTACGTTCCGCGGGCTGATCCAGTCTCCGCCAAGTTCCAGCTCCTTCAGTGCCGGCATGTCCCGACAGGATCCGCATCGACGACACCCACCAAGCCCTCCATCTGAAGCGTCTCCACGCATCGGAGGCGCACAACATGAGTCAGGTCTCGGGTCTGGAAGCCCCAGAGAGCCGCAGTGTGTGCACCTTGGACATTCCGCCCAGAACCGCAAGATCGTCGTAGCCACCTCACTTGACTTGGAGCGACACCAACTGGTGCCGCGTCGACAATGCCTCGAACAGCCGCTTGGGTGTCCGAGTCGTGAACTCGAGCGACCGGATCGCAGTTGGCCCGTCCCGAAGAACTCCACTCATTCGTCGACGATCTGCCGCTTCCGCCGCTCCGAGTACGCCGCACGAAGCTGAGTCGCCGCAATCACAACAGCAGACTCCCCGGAGTACTCGCCAACCTCGACAAGCACCCGCCCGCCGGCTGCCTGATCCCGTGCCATGCCGCCATCGTCGCAGAGCTAGGCGACCGCCTCCGCTCCAAGCAGCCGTTCGCATCTCCGCACCAACTCACCCGCACCCTGTGCGAACATCCTTCCGTGAGCGATCCGCCATTTCCGGATGCAATGAGCCAATGGGTCGATTGGGATGTCGCAGCGTGGCTCCTGGCCCGCGCCATCGGCGTGCCGCTACCTCCGACGTTCACGGCGAGCAAAGCAACGTTCTGGACAGACAACCCCGCCGGCAACAACCTCCACGACGCACTCCTGGCCCTCCACCGAGCAGGCATCCTGGACCGCCGCGACGACCCTGACGAACAGTTCCGCTGGAACCCACTCCCCAGCTAGCTGCCCTGACCTGCCGCTGGTAGGCCCCGTGGGACTCGAACCCACAACCCGCGGATTAAAAGTCCGCTGCTCTGCCAGTTGAGCTAGAGGCCCTCAGTTGGTGAGGGGAACAGTGTGTCAGGTTTGGTGGGGGAATGCTTGGTGGGGGGCGGGGCGACGGATTGCGGGGGGTGGAGAGGGTAGTGGTATAGATCAGAACTCGCTCGGGGTGGCCTAGTAGCGGGTGGCGGTTACGTCGAGGTCGATCAGCACCTCGGGGTGGACCAGTGCCGTGGTGAAGGTGTTCCAGTTCGCCTGCCAGGTGTGGCGGTTGAGTTTGGCGGTGGCGGTCAGGTGGGCCTCGTCGGCGGTCTGGGTCAGGACGAACGGGACCGTCAGCGGGTGGGTCGTCCCGCGCAGGGTCAGTTCGCCGGTGACGTCGTACCGGTCGGTGCCCTGCGGGGTGATCTCGGTCGTCACGAAGGTCATTTCCGGGTACGTCGCCGTACCGAAGAAGTCCTTGCGGAGCTGGTCGTCGCGGCGGGTGTTGCCGGTGTTGACGCTGTCCAGCTGGACGGTCACCCAGCCGGCGGCGGGGTCGAGGGCGCCTTCGAAGGTGTCGAAGCGACCGCGGACCCTGCTGCCGATCCGGTGCGCGGCGACGAACCCGATCCGGCTGCGGTTCTGGTCGAGAACGTATTCAGGCATGCAGGTACGACGAAGCAGCCCGCCGGACTGTCAGCCGATCACCCCCGTCGTGATGCGGCGCGGCGTGATGTCGAACATCGAGTCCTCGGGAGGATTCGCCAGGTACGCCGCCTGTGCCTCGGGCGGGAGGTACTTCGTGACCATCGCCTGCAGGAGCGCCGGGTCGAGCGGGAGGAACCGCGCGACGCCCTGCATGTTGACGTAGCGGGCGGTCGGCCCGTCGGCGGTCTGGATCGAGAGGGAGAGCTCGCCCGTGCCGGTGCGGTGCAGGCGGGTCTTCTTCGACTTGGCCGGCGTCATCACCTGGAAGCGGTTGCCCTCCGGCAGGTGATGGAACCAGACCGGTGTCACGTGCGGCGACCAGCCCGGGTCGTCGATCGCGAAGACCGCGACCAGCGGCTGCGCCAGGAACTCGGCCATTTCCTTGTCGTCCATCGTTCGGAACCCCATCCCCGAACCTTCGCACCGGCCGCCGACAGTTTGGCGTCATACTTCGGTCATGAGCGACATCGAGGAGCAGCCGATCAGCGCGGACGAGCCGGACCTCACCGAGGAAGAGGGCGAAGCGGGCTTCGACCTGGGGGTGGACGTGGCGCAGCCGCGGGTCGATCCCGGCCCGGAGAGCTTCGACATCGCGAACGACATCGGGTTCGGAAACGGACCGCAGCATTCCTGACGCGCCGTGCTGACGTACGTCCTGAATTCGCAGGACCTTGCCGACGTACGGTTCGCGGTCTCGCCGGTCGCGGAGATGGTGCTGTCGTTGCGGGCGCTGCGGGAGCCCGGGCGGTTCCCGTTGCAGCTCGGGTGGGTACGCGCGGTGCAGCCGCGGGTGACCGAGCTCGACTGGGACGTACTGCGGTGGCTGGTCAACGACACCATGGGCAGCCCGGACTTCCTCACGCCGCGCCCCTCGTCGCCGTTGACGCAGCTGGCCGACGAGCTGGATCTGATCGCAGCCGTAGACCAGGACACGTTCAAGAATCAGCTCATAGCCGTGAACGGCGAGCTCCCGGAGGCCCTGACCGTCGACAAGGTGGTCAACGCGCTCAGCGAGTACTGGCAGGCCATGATGGCGCCGTACTGGAACCGTATGCGGACCCTGCTCTCCGCTGACATCAGTTACCGCGGCCACGTCCTGACTCAGCACGGCACCGGCGTAATGCTCAACGGGCTGGGCCCTGCCATCAGCTACGCGGACGGTCTGCTCAAGGTCGACAAGGTCGCCGCGCTGACCCGTCAAGAAGACATCAACGGTCGCGGTCTCGTACTCCAGCCGACCCTCTTCGGCCCGCACGCGGTCATCCCGTTCGAACCGGGCGCCGATCCACTGCTCGGCTACCCGCCACGCGGTCAGGCGAACCTGTGGTCGGTCGCCGAACCACCGTCCCACCAAGACCTGGCCCAACTGATCGGTACGCCGCGAGCACGCATCCTCGACCTGCTCACACACCCCCGCACCACGACAGACCTGGCCGGCGAACTCCAGGTCACCCCGTCCGCGGTCAGCCAGCACCTGCAACTGCTCCGCCGTACCGGGCTGGTCGAGCCGCAACGCACCGGCAAGCAGGTCCTCTACCGCCCGACCGAACTCGCAGCGTTGCTGACCGGTAGCGAGCCGTTGACACCGCCGTAACATCCGGCAATAGTTTGCGAAAGCGATTTCGCACCACACGTCGTGGCAGCCGGCGTCCCACCCACCGCCCTGAAACAGGAGTCGGCATGAGACGTACTGTTGCGCTCGTTCTCGGAGTTCTCCTCCTCGGCATCGGCACCATCACCCCGGCCCACGCCGCGACCCTCGCCCTCACCCCGATCACCCTCGGCAACGTGTTCACCGACGGCCAGCAGGTCAAGGTCGGCCTCAGTACGGACGCCTCGTCCGTGACCTGGTCGGCCGCCGACGTCAACGGCACCGTCGTCGCCAGCGGAAGCCAGGCCGCCGCCAGTACCTTGCAGGTCGCGGTCACGACCCGCGGCTGGTACGAGCTCACCGTCCAGGCGGGTACGGCGACCGCCAAGACGACGTTCGCCATCCTCAGCCCGCTCAGTACGGCGCCAGTCGCCGGCCTCACCACCACCCGGGTCGGTGACTTCGAGAACGCGGCCGAAGGCTGGACGTTCTACCCGGGCAGCGAGTACCCCGGCGCTACCGGGAGCTTCGCGCTCGACACCACCGACAACCACTCCGGTACGAGTTCCGGCAAGCTGTCCGGCGACTTCAGCGCCGGCGGTGCGTACGTCAGCGTCAACCGCACCCTCCCCTCGGTGGCCGCGACCAGCCTGAGCTTCTGGGCAAAGACGTCGAACCTGTCGTTCCTCACGTTCCGCATCACCGATTCGACTGGCCAGGTGCACCAGCAGCGCCTGACGTTGTCAGGGGCAACCGATTGGCAGCCCCTCACCGTCACCCGCTTCGACGGCGGCAAGCAGTACAGCCACTTCGGCGGCGCCAACGACGGCGTGTGGCACGGGCCGGCCAAGCAGGTCGAGGTCATCCTCGACAAGGGCGCGATCAGCGGTGCCACGAGCAGCAGCGTCAACCTCGACGACTTGACGCTCAACGCGCCGGCCGCAGCGCCTACTACTCCGCTTGGCGACTACGAGAGCGCTGCGGAAGGCTGGACGTTCTACCCGGGCAGCGAGTTCCCGGGCGCGACCGGCAGCCTCAGCTACGACACCGTGTCGCCGCAGTCCGGCGCACAGTCGGCCAAGCTCAGCGGCGACTTCACCGGCGGCGGCAACTACGTCGCGCTTCAACGCACCTTCGTACCGATCGACCTCAAAGCCCTTGATCTGTGGGTGAAATCGAGCCAGGTCTCGTCGATCGGCCTGCGGCTCACGGACGCGACCGGCCAGGTCCACCAGCAGCGCCTCGCGGTGTCCGGGTCCGCGTGGCAGCACCTCAGCGTCACCCAGTTCGACCACGGCACCGGGTACCTGCACTTCGGCGGCGCCGACGACGGCATCTGGCACGGCCCGGCGAAGGCGATCATGCTGACGCTGGACGAGAGCGCGATCCTCAACAGCGGTACGTCGGCAGCGGTCAACGTCGACGCGGTCGCCGCGACCACGGCCCCGACGTACCAGGGCGCCGGCACCCACTTCGGAGCGACCTGGAACCAGGACGTGATGCCGCTGCTCGCACAGTCCGGGGCGCGGACCGCGCGCGACGAGGCGAAATGGGCGGACATCGAGACGACCGTCGGCAGCTACACGTTCCCGGCGAAGTTCACGTCGTACCAGCAGGCCTTCCAGTCCAGCGGTATCGACCCGCTGCTGATCGCGGACTACGGCAACGCCAAGTACGACGATGTCGCGGGCGACCTCTTCGACGCGCCGTTCACCGACGCGGGCCGAGCCGGGTTCGCGAACTACGCGGACGCGCTCGCGAGCCAGTACCCGCAGGTGAAGAACATGGCGATCTGGAACGAGTGGGACGTGAACGCCGCCGGACCGTCCAACTACACGCCGGACAGCTACCTCGCGTTGCTCAAGGCAACTTATCCGAAGCTGAAGGCGAACCACCCGGGCCTGACGATCGTCGGCGGCGGGGACACCGATGTGACACAGCAGGCGTGGTTCCAGCAGTTCTGCCAGCTCGGCGGGCTGAAGTACCTCGACGTGGTGTCGGTGCACCCGTACAACTACCTGAACGCCCCCGAGAGCCTCGGCTCCTTCCTCGACCAGGTGCGGGCGACGATCCGGCAGTACAACGGCGGTGTCGACAAACCGATCTGGATCACCGAGGCCGGCTGGTACACCGGTGCCGGCAGCGCCGCGCCGGTCAGCGAACCGACGCAGGCGATGTACGTCGCCCGCGCGATGCTCAACGTCCCCGGGCACGACGTCGACCGGTTCTACACGTACGACTTCAAGAACGACGGCATCAACCCGGCCGACCAGGAGAACAACTTCGGGTTGGTGCACAACGAGGCCGACGCGCTCGGCGCCTACACGCCGAAACCGTCGTACGTCGCCTACGCCACGGCCGCTCGACAGCTCCGCGGGGCGACGTTCCTCGGCAAGGAGTACCCGGGCAACGGCCTGATCGACCAGGTGTACGCGGCAGGAGACGGTACGCCGTTCCGCGCGATCTGGGCGGCCTCCGGCGCGAACACCACCGTGACCGTCAACGCGACCGGCCCGGTCCAGGTCACCAGCCTGTACGGCCTCCCGTACACCCTGACCCCGAACGCGAACGGTCAGGTAACCGTCACCGTCGGCACCTGGCCGACGTACATCTCCGGCTCAACCGTCACCGCGGTGACAACCCCGTAGCGTCCACGCCACCCTCCCGATCCGGAAACGATCGGGAGGGTGAGCTACAGTCGAGATGTCCGCGGGAGCTCGCAGGGAGTGGGCTGAGAGGGTGGCTGCCGTCACCGACCGCTGAACCTGAATCGGGTAATTCCGGCGTAGGGAGGAGCGGGATGGAATCCGTCTGGGTGAACGGTACGGCGGTCGACGGGCCGGCCGGGAAGTCGGTGGCCGAGCTGGTCGCGGAGTACTCCGACCGGAGCACCGGGATCGCGGTCGCGGTGAATCAGAACGTGCTGACCAAGGCCGAGTGGGCGCAGACCACGGTCCGCCCGGGTGACCGGGTCGAGATCGTCAGCGCGACGCAGGGAGGCTGAGATGGACGATCCCCTCGAGCTCGGCGGGCGGACGTACGCGTCCCGGCTGATCATGGGTACCGGCGGTGCCGCCAACCTGGAGGTGCTGGAGGAGGCGTTGGTTGCCTCTGGCACCCAACTCACCACGGTCGCGATGCGCCGCCTCGGCACCGGCCACGAGGGCTCGGTGCTCGACGTACTGAAGAAGCACGGCATCGACGTACTGCCGAACACGGCCGGCTGCCACACCGCCGCCGAGGCCGTCCTGACCGCGAAACTGGCCCGCGAGGCGCTGGAGACCGACCTGATCAAGGTCGAGGTCGTCGCCGACGACCATCTGCTGCTGCCGGAACCGATCGAGTTGCTGGATGCCGTCGACGCCTTGGTGGCGGACGGTTTCACGGTCCTGCCCTACACCAACGACGACCCGATCCTGGCCCGCCGGCTCGAGCAGGCGGGCTGCGCGGCGGTGATGCCGTTGGCCGCACCCATCGGTTCGGCGCTCGGCATCCGGAACCCGCACAACATCGCGCTGATCGCCGAGGCCGCGAACGTCCCGGTGGTGGTCGACGCCGGCATCGGTACGGCGAGCGACGCCGCGCTGGCGATGGAGCTCGGCTGCGACGCGGTGATGCTGGCGACCCCGGTGACCCGCGCCGAGAAGCCCGCGCTGATGGCCGCCGCGATGCGCGACGCCGTCTCCGCCGGCCGGAACGCCCGCCTGGCCGGACGCGTCCCGCGCCGCTGGCAATCCGGGCTGGCGTCGTCCCCTACAACTGGCCTGCCAGCCTTTTAGCGTCCGCCGCGTCCAGCGACCGATCCAGGAGTACGGCGGTCAACGACAACGTCAGCTCCTGGTTCGGTTGGAGCACCAACGGTTCGTCCCACGCCAGCGCCGGGCAGACGCCGACGTACTGCGCGACCCGCAGGAACCACCGCCGTACCTGCTCGGGCTGGACCAGCAACAGACTCACCTCGCCCTGTACGAAGGCGATCCACGGACTCGTCGATCCGAACGCCGCCTCCAGCCCTTCGCCGTCGGAGCTGAGGACAACAGTTTCCGAGAACGGCAGCCGCCAGAAGATCCCGCCGTACGCCGCCCCGTCGCGGCCGGTCGTCGCCGGGCTGTCGATCCGGACCGAGCCGTACCGGGCGGTGAGCACGCTCCGCCAGTCGAGACGCCAGCCGCCGAAGGCCAGGTCGCCCGTGAGGCTCCGGCGTTCCACCAACTGCGGACGGCCCTGTTCGTCGTACCAGGTGATGTCGTCGATCAGTTCGCGATCGTTGACCGTGACGCCACGGCTGCGTTGCTGGCCGTGGTTCCGCAGCAGGGTCGGCCCCTGGCCGCGGACGTACGTGCGCGCGCCCCAGTGCGACGTACCGTTCACCTGCGCGACCGCGAGCGAGACGCCGTAGTGGTGCCGGTGGTCGACCGGGCTGACCTCGGTCAACGGATGCCCGCCGAGCGTCCGGACGGGATGCAGGTACGGGCGCGGCGCGTGCACCTGCGGCATCCGCCGGCCGAACTCGTACCGCGCGAGCAGCCCCGCGGAACTCCCCAGCTCGAAGATGTCGCCCTGCTGCTGCCACCCGATCCGGTCGTCCGACGCCGCCGGCCGCGGCTCCCGCGGCACCGGGCCGGTACTCGCCCGCACCGCCAGCCGCACCGCCAGCCGCAACTCCGGTACGCCGTCCGCCGCGTCCGCCGACCCGCCGATCGAGGCGAGCAACCGCTGCCACGCCAGCTCCCCCAGGTCCTTCTGCGGGACCCGTACGGTCGTCAGCGACGGTACGGCGAACCGCGCCAGCCCGATGTCGTCCATCCCGGTCACGGACAGATCAGCCGGTACGGCGACCCCGACCTCGTTGAGCCGCGCCAGCAGCCCGAACGCGACCAGATCGTTGAACGCGACCACCGCCGTCGCCAGCGACTCGAGTACTCGTTCGACCGCGGCGTACCCGTCCTCGATCGACCAGCCGCACTCCAGCCGGACCAGGTCCAGCCCCGGGATCTCCCGCTCGGCGACCTCGAGTGCCCGCAGGCGCAACTGGTTCGAGGCGGACGCGGGCGGGCCGGACAGGAACGCGAGCCGGCGGTGCCCGAGGCCGACGAGGTGATCCACGACGATCCGGACGGCGCGGCCGTAGTCGACCACGACCGACGAGACCTCCGCCGGTCCCTGGCGGTTGACGAGGATGACCGGTTGCACCTGCGGCAGCAGCTCGACCAGCCGCTGCTGGTCCATCCGCGGCGAGACCATGATCAGCGCGTCGCAGCGCCGCCGGGCCTCGATCGCGATCGCCGCCTCGGCCTCCGGATCCTCGTCGGTCTCGGCGACCAGCACCTTGTACCCGGCCGCGGCCGAGGCGTTCGTGATGCCGCGGAGGATCTGCTGGAACAGCGGGTTGCCGAGATCCGGGACGACCAGCGCGACCATGTTCGTCCGGCCCAGCGACAGGCTCCGGGCCAGGTCGCTCGGGCGGTAGTTCAGCTGCTCCGCGGCGGCCCGGACCCGGGCGACGATCTCGGGTGCGACACTGAGCCGGCCGTTCATCACCCGGGACACGGTCGCCCGCGACACCTCGGCCACGCGTGCGACGTCGGTGATCGTGATGGTGTCCTTCGGTGTCCGGCCCACCTCCGTATCCTCTCCCGATGGAAACCGGTTTCTCAACCCCCGGTGTGATCGGATGGGGACCTACACCGAACGGAGGAACAGGTGACTGAACTGGAGTATCCGCAGGTCCAGGGCGTTGCCCCCGGCAACGGCTACAGCCACGTGGTGACCGGAACCGGCCAGTGGGTGGCGGTCTCCGGGCAGGTGGCGCTGGACCCGGACGGCGCGTTCGTCGGGGTCGGCGACCCCGGCGCGCAGGCCAAGCAGGTGTTCGCGAACCTCGAGCGCTGCCTGGCGACGGCCGGTGCGACGTTCGGCAACGTGGTCAAGATGACCTTCTTCGTCACCGACATGGCGTACATGCCGGCGATCCGGGCGGTCCGCGACAAGTACATCCCCGGCCCGAAGCCCGCGGCCTCGGCGGTGCAGGTGGCGGCCCTATTCAACCCGGACGTACTGCTCGAGATCGAGGCCTTCGCAATCGTCTAACGCAGTACGTCGACGGCGAGGCGGGCGGCCTCGCCGATGGCGGCGTCCACGCGGGGCTGGCGGATGTCGCCGCGGGCGGCGAGCGTGAAGACGGCGATCGCGTACGCCGACCCGCCGGGCAGGGTGACCACGCCGACCTCGTGGCGGAGCGCGCCGAACGTACCGGTCTTCCCCGCGACGCGGACGCCGTCGTGCGGGAAGCCGGACGCGAGGCGGTGCAGGAAGATCTGGCGGTGCATGGTCGCCTTCACGAACTCGGTCTGGGTCGGTGAGAGCAGTTCGCCGGCCCAGAGGCGGCGGAGGAGGAAGGTCATGTCTCGCGCGGTGCCGGCGGAGGCGTTCGCGGCTTCGTAGACGCCGGCCGGGTCGGTCTGGTCGTTGTCCGCGAGTACGGCGAGAGCGGCGTCCGGGTCGTTCGTTCCGGTACGGCGTTGGAGGTCGCGGAGGTTGGCCGCCGTGCCTCGGCGTACCCACGTTCGGCGCAGGCCGAGGTCGGTGAGGATCGCCGCCAGGCGGGGCAGGCCGACGAGGTCGAGGAGGGCGTCGGCGGAGGCGTTGTCGGAGAGGGTCATCATCGACAGCGCGAGGTCTCTGAGGGATGCGGTGACCGGGTCGGCGAACGTGGACAGGCCGGTGGGGCCGCTGGTCTTGATCGCCGGATCGAGGGTCAGTTGCCGGCGTGGGTCGAGCTCGCCGCGGTCGACAAGCCGGCAGAAGCCGGCGAGGAGCGGGAGTTTGTAGACCGAGGCCAGTGGCACGATTCCGTCGGCGTCGACCTCAACGGTGGCGTCCGGCTCGTCCAGTGCAACGGCATGCAGCCAGCCGCGGACACCGGCATCGTCGAACACACCACGGACCCGCGCGTTCACGAGGCGAGCGCTTCCGTGAGTTGGGCCATCACGTCGTCCGGGCGGAGGAACGGCGTGCGCGTGCGGGACCACACGAGCCGCAGGCGCAGCGGGAGCGGGTCGTCGGCCAGCCGATACCGCCGTACGCCGGGAGCGGTCAGCGTCGGGTCGGCCGTCACCACGATCGCCTGCCCCGCCGCCACCATCGCCAACCCGGCCCGCTCGTCCGTCACCACCACGGTCCCACCGTCCGGCCGATGCAACCCCAACGTATCCACAAACAGGTCCCGCGCCGCCGGCGCCTCCCCCCGAGGCCGCACCGCCACCGGCAACCCCCGCAACTCCCTCAACCCCACAACACCCTCGGCCGCGGAACGGCTGACCGGGACGAGGGCCCAGGTGGGGAGGAGGACTACTCGGCCGGCGTCGAGGCCGTCGAGGACGGTGGGGTGTTGTACGGCGGCCAGGGTGAGGCGGCCGGTGGTTACCTGGTTGACCAGGGTGGAGGTGGGGGACGTGACGACCGTGACGCGGCTGCCGGGGATGGCGGCGGCGCAGGCGGCGGCGAGGGCGGCGCCCGCGGCGGGTGGGACTTCGGGGGTGAGGCCCAGGCGGATCTCGGGGCCTTCGGGGTCGCGGGAGATAGCTGCTTGGTGGAGCTCTTCGAGCGAGGTGAGGGCACGGCGGGCGTACGGGAGGAGGGCGGCGCCGGCCGGGGTGAGTTCCACGCTGCCGGCGCCGCGTTCGAAGAGTTTGGCGCCGACGAGGGACTCGAGGCGGCGGAGGCCCTGGGAGAGCGGCGGCTGGGTGATGCCGACGACGCGCGCCGCGTCGCCGAAATGCTGCTCCTCGGCGAGCGCTACGAAGATCTGGAGATGACGTTCAGTCAGCATGAGGACCCAGCTGACCTGCGGTGATATCTCCAGACAATCGACGCATGCCCGAGAGCATATTCGACAGACTCGATCGTCCTCGCCTTGACTGCCATCCCAGGGACGACGAGAGGAGACAGCGTGAAGGTAAGTCGGAGGGGCATGCTGGCCGGTGCGGCGGCCGTCGGGGCGGTCGGTGTCATCGGCTTCGAAGATCAGGCAACGGCTGAGGTCACCCGAGAGCCCGTGGAGTTGACCTGGTTCGGGACGCATGCGTGGGAGATTCGGTGTGGGGAGGCCGTCGTGGTGACGGATCCGTGGTTGACGCGGTTCAGGACGGGGACGTTCACGCCGGCGGGCGCCGACCCGAAGACGAAGTTGGTGATCAAGCCTGAGGTGATCGACCAGCACCTGAGCACCGCCGACGCGATCCTCGTGCATCACGGGCACTACGACCACATGGCCGACGTCCCGTACGTCGCCAAGCGGACCCAGGCGACCGTCCTCTGCACCGAGACGCACGCGAACCTGCTCCGCGCGATGAAGACCCCGGACGACCTGCTCTCCGCCGTCCGCGGCGGCGAGTACCTACCGTTCGAAGGCTTCTCGATCGAGGTGTTCCCGTCGCTCCACTCGTGCAGCGGCAAGCGCCACACGTACGCGTACCCGGGCTACCGGTACGCCGTCCCGCCGCGCCCGCGGGTGATCGAGGACCTGGTCGAGGGCGGCACGCTGGCGTTCGTGATCACGATCGGCGGCCTCCGGATCCTCAGCCTGAGTACGGCGAACTTCGACCCGAACGCGCTCCGCGACCTCCAGGTCGACGTCGTACTCGCGGCCCCCGGCGGCGAACCGGGCATCACCGACCGGCTGTTCCAGACGATCAAGCCGGTCCGCAAGGTGATCGCGACGCACTGGGACGACTTCGACAAGCCGCTCGACGAACCCGGCGTACCGTGGACCGACCTGACTCCGCTGCGTACGTCGGTGCAGCGGGCGGGTGCCGAGTTCGTCGTCCTCGATCACCTGCAGAAGGTCACGCTTTGACGCGGTAGTGGTACCGCGACACGGCCTGGAAGCCGAGGCGGTCGTAGAGGGTGCGGGCGGCAGTGTTGGCTTCGAGGACGCTCAGCCAGACCCAGCTGGTTGTCGTTGCCGCCTGCAACAAGCCGTGGATGACCGCCTGGGCGAGCCCTTGCCGGCGGCGCGCCGGGTCGACGGCGAGGCAGTACAGCCCGGCCCAGTCGTCGACCAGCGCGAGCCGGCCGATCGCCTTCACCGGTTCTCCGGACGGGATCACGCCGTACAGCGCGCGCCCCCGGTTCAGGATCTGCCGGGCGGCGGCCTGGGCGGCGGATCCGCCGCGGCCGTCGACAGACCACCAGAAGTCCATCCAGGAGTCGTCGGGCACCGCGGATATATTCACTGATTCCGTCGGCTCGCCGAGGTTCGCGAGGACGTCGGCGACCTCGGCGCCCATCACCAGCGTCGGGTTCCGGACCTCGTACCCGCGGGCCGCGAGCCGGTCGTCGAGGTCGCCGGGCTGGGCGGCCGGGCCGACTTGGAAGGACGGCGCGATGTCGTGCGCGGCGTACAGGTTCTCGACGTACTCCAAGGCTTTGCCGAGGTCGAACGGGGCACCCTTGGGGAGGACGGAGTTCGCGCGCAGGGTGACGCCGGCGGTGCGGCGGACCACCCAGCCGTCGAGCTCGGTGTTGTCGGCGGCGGGCCAGCCCTGGTTCATCAAGGTGTCGATATGCGCTGCGGCGATCACTCCACCAAGCGTAGAACCGACCGGATCGAATTGCAATGAAGTGGATAGTTATTCATAGCGAGCGGATCGCGTCGGCGAGCAGGCCGACGCCCTCGACGACCTCACTCCGGTTCAGCGACCCGTACCCGAAGACCAGCCCGGCCGGTCCCTCACCCGCCAGCCAGTACGGCGCCAGCCCGTACACCCCGAGCCCCCGCTCCAACGCCGCGTCCTGCAACGCCGTCTCGCCGAGCCCCGGTGGCAACCACGTCAGCACATGCAACCCGGCCGACACCCCGACCGGCTCCAGCTCCGGCACCTGCGCCGCCAGCCGCTCGACCAACGTGTCCCGTAACTCCCGGTACCGCGGCCGCATCCGGCGCAGGTGCCGATCGAACTCGCCGCGCGCCACGAAGTCCGCGAACGCCAGCTGATCGAGTACGGGCGACCCGCGGTCGTCCATCAGCTTCGCCCGTGTCATCGGCTCCACCAACGACGACGGCAGGATCAGCCAGCCCAGCCGCAACCCCGGCGCCAGCGTCTTCGACGCGGTCCCGGCGTACGCGACCCGGTCCGGCGCGAGGCCCTGCAGCGCACCGATCGGTTCCCGGTCGTACCGGTACTCCGCGTCGTAGTCGTCCTCGATCACCAGCCCGCCCCAGGCGACCAGCGCGGCCCGCGTCTCCGCCGACGCCACCGCCCCGGTCGGGAACTGGTGCGCGGCCGTCACGAGGACGACGTCCGCCCCCGACCGCGCCAGCGCCGCCACGTCGATGCCGGTCTCCAGCATCGGTACGCCGACCACGTCGATCCCGGCCGCCAGCGCGACGTCGCGCAGGTCGTTGTCGGACGGGTCCTCGACCGCGAGCCGTTTGTAGCCTTGGGCAACCAGCACCTGCAGCAGCAGCCGTGAGCCCTGCGCGAACCCGTTGCAGATCATCATGTTCTCCGGGCGCGCCGCCGTACCGCGGACCCGGTTGAGGTAGTCGGACAGGGCCGTGCGGAGCTCGAGCGTGCCGCGGCCGTCGATGTAGGCGAGGCTGCGGTTCGGTGTCTCGTTCAGCACCCGGCGGACCGACCGGAGCCAGGCGGCGCGCGGGAACTGCGACACGTCCGGCCGGCTGTAGCGGAAGTCGATCCGCGGCGGACCGGTCCTGGTCTTCGGCGCGGCCGACGGCGACACCACGGCGATGTCCGCGACCAGCGTGTACCCGCCGCCGCGGCTGATCAGGTACCCCTCCGCGACCAGCTGCTGGTACGCCTCGACGACCACGCCGCGGGACAGGCCGAGGTCCTGCGCGAGCGCCCGGGTGGACGGCATCACGGTCTCGGCGCGCAGCAGCCCGGCGCGGATCCGGGTGCGGATCGCGCTCTCGAGCTGCTGGTGCAGCGGTACGCCGTTGTCCCGGTGCAGTTCGACCAGGAGTTCGCCGGCCCCGGAACTGGTCCTCATTCGGCTCACAGAACTGGACCTTATCGGCGTACCGCCGCGCTGTCAGGGTTGTGCACACCACCGATTCACCAGGGGAGATGAGAGCGATGACCGAGATGCTGCGCAGCGGGGACGCCGGGTACGACGAGGCGCGGACCGTGTGGAACGCGATGATCGACCGGCGGCCGGCGGTCGTCGCCCGCTGCTCGAGCACCGCCGAGGTGGCCGAAGCGGTCCGGTACGGCCGGGCGAACAACCTGGAGATCGCGGTCCGCTGCGGCGGGCACAACATCGCCGGTCTCGCGGTCCCGGACGGCGGGCTGATGATCGACCTGACGCCGATGGGCGCGGTCCGCGTGGACCCGGACGCCAAGCTGGCCTGGGTCCAGGGCGGTGCCCTGCTGGGCGAACTGGACCGGGCGGCGCAGGAGTACGGGCTGGCGACCACGGCCGGCAACGTCTCGCACACGGGAGTCGGCGGGCTGACGCTCGGCGGCGGGATGGGCTGGCTGGCGCGGCGGTTCGGGCTGGCCTGCGACAACGTGATCTCGTACGAGGTCGTCACCGCGGACGGTGACGTGGTGACCGCGAGCGCGGACGAGAACGCCGAGCTGTTCTGGGGCCTGCGGGGCGGCGGCGGGAACTTCGGGATCGTCACGTCGTTCGAGTTCCGGCTGCACGAGATCGGCACGCGGGCGCTGATCGTCGAGTTCACGTACCCGACGGCGGCCGGGTTCGACGTACTGCGGGGGTGGCGGGAGCTGAACGCCACGGCGCCGCGGGAGGCGACGTTCACGGCGAGCATCGCGGCGGACACCGTGACGGTCGGGTACGTGTGGGTCGGCGACGGTGGGGAGGAGCTGCTGCCGGCGTTCCGGGCGCTCGGGCCGGTCACGGACGAGCTGGTCGAGGAGACGACGTACCTGAAGCTGCAGACGCGGGACGACAACGTCCAGGGGCACCGGTTCCGCCGGTACTGGAAGGGGCACTACTTCAAGTCGCTGCCGGACGACGCGATCCGCGCGCTGGTGGCGAACCCGGGCGTCGGGGCGAGTCTGCAGGCGTACGGCGGGGCGATCGCCGAGGTGCCGGACGGGGACGCGGCGTTCAGCCACCGGGACACGCTGTTCGAGTTCGTCACCGCGACCCGCTGGGAGGACCCGGCCGAGGACGAGACCAAGATCGGGATGCTGCGGTCGTACGCCGCCAGTCTGGCACCGTATTCCGGCGGGCTGTACGTGAACACGCTCAACGAGGACCCGATCCAGCGGGCCTTCCCGCCCGCGAAGCTGGAGCGGCTGGTCGCACTGAAGACGGCGTACGACCCGGAGAACGTGTTCCACCTCAACCAGAACATCCGCCCGGCGCGCGGCATGATGGTGATGTGACCACTGATCTGACTCCCGAACTCGCCGCGACGATCCAGGAAGGGTTCGCGCGGCGGGACCGGGCGAACATGGGGCCGACGATCGCGTTCTTCGAGAAGCTGCTCGGCGAGCACCCGGACAACCCGTACGTGCTGTACGAGGTCGGCGGGTCGTACGACACCGCCGGGCAGGAGGAGGCCGCGGTCGGGTACTACGAGCGCGCGCTGCCCGGGCTGAGCGGGGAGACCCGGCGGAAGTGCCTGCTGCAGTACGGCAGCACGCTGCGGAACCTCGGCCGCTTCGACGAGTCGCTGGACCTGTTCAAGAAGGCGTGCGCGGAGTACCCGGAATCGGACTCGCTGCGGGTCTTCAAGGCGCTCACGCTGCACGCCGCCGGTCTCCAGGACAAGGCCCTCGCCACGCTGCTGCTGGTGATCGCCGACAAGGTCGACTCCGCCGAGATCAAACGCTACGAAGCCGCCATCCGCGGCAACGCGGACTACTTGGCCGGGCGTTAGGCCTTTTCCGCGACGCCGCCGTAGATGGCGTCGCGGACGCCGGGTTCGGGTTCTTCGTCGACGCGGCCGCCTGGGACGTGCCAGTCGACCAGCCGGACGACGCCGGGCTCGAGGATCTCCATGCCGCCGAACAGCGACGAGATCTGCTCCACCGAGCGGAACGCCAGCGTCGGGAACGCGTGCTTGATCTTCTCCTGCAGCTCGGTGACCAGTTCGTCGACCGCGCCGCCGTCACCCGGGTTGCACGCGTGCGTGATCGCCAGGAACGACCCGGGCGGCAGCGCCTCGACGTACTGCCGGGCGACCGCCAGGGTCTCGTCGTAGTCCGCGATGTGGTGCAGCATCAGCGCCATCACCAGCGCGACCGGCTCACCGGGGGCCAGCAGGTCCGCGATCGGCTGCTCGGCCAGCACCTCGGCCGGCTTGGTCAGATCCGCGGCGACGAACTGGATCCGGGCGTTGTCGAGCAGCAACGCCCGCCCGTGGGCGACCACCGACGGGTCGTTGTCGATGTACACCACCAGGGACTCCACGTTCACGCCCTGGGCGATCTGGTGGGTGTTCTCGGCGGTGGGCAGCCCGGAGCCGGCGTCGATGAAGCGCCGTACGCCGCGCTCCTCGGCGAGCCAGGTGATGACCTCTTTGAGCCAGCGCCGGTTCGCCCGCGCCCACTCGGGAGCCTCCGGCGCGACCTTCATGATCTGCCGGTACAACTCCCGGTCACACTCGTAGTTGTCCTTGCCGCCGAGGAAGTAGTCGTACACCCGGGCGACACTCGGGTTCGCCGTGTCGATGCCGAACGCGACCAGTCCGCCGTCGTACCTCGGCTGATCGGTCACGCTGTCTCCTCACGTCGGCTCTCGTCCGAGCGTAACGTACAGGGAGTCAGCGTTTCACCACGGCGTGTTCAAGGGTTGTAAAACCTCAACAGTCACAGGCGGTTCAGCACGCGCAGGCGACGCCGCGGGGTGCGGTGAGTGGGTCGGACTCGCGCCGTTCGACGCCGGCCGCGGTCTCGATCGGACCGCCTTCGCGCACCCAGTACTCGAACCCGCCGATCATCTCCTTCACCGGGTACCCGAGCCGCGCGAACGCCAGCGCCGCCTGCGTCGCCGCGTTGCATCCGGGACCCCAGCAGTACGTCACCACGGTGGCCCCCGCCGGTACGACATCGGCCGCCGTCCGCTCGGTGATCTCGCGGTGCGGCAGATGCACCGCGCCCGGTACGTGGCCCTGGTCCCAGCTCTCCCGGCTGCGGCTGTCGATCAGCACCCAGCCGGTCACGCCCGCGCCGATGTCCGCGGCGACATCGGCCGGGTCCGTCTCGTACGCCAGCCGCCCGGCGAAGTGCGCGACGGCGGCCTCATCGATCTGCTTGGTCATGACGCCCAGCGTCGGGGATTCCGCCGTACGGCGACAGTGGCAGAAATGCCCTAGTACATCAAGATTCAGCCACGGCGGATCTTCGACCGTGCCCGCGCCACCTTGATCGCCTGCTTGAGGGTGTCCACGTCGTACGCCCCGTAGTGGCGCTGCCCGTTCACGAAGAACGTCGGCGTACCGGAGACGCCGCTGGTGTCCGCGGACTCGACGTCCTGCGCCACCCGGGCGGCGGCCACGTGCCGCTTGACCTCGTCGTGCAACCGATCGGTGTCCAGACCGAGCTGTTCCGCGTACGCCATCAGGTCCTTCGGCTGCAGGTTCTCCTGGTTCGCGAGCAGCAGATCGTGCATCTCCCAGAACGAGCCCTGCGCCCCGGCGGCCTCCGCGAACTCCGCCGCGATCTGGGCCCGCGGATGGACGTCGGACAGCGGCAGGTGCCGCCAGACGAAGCGCAGGTCGTCGTCCTGCAGGATGTCGCGGACGATCGGCTCGGCGAGCCCGCAGTACGGGCACTCGAAGTCGCCGTACTCGACCAGCGTCACCGACGCGGTCGCCGGGCCGCGGATGTGGTCGCGCTCCGGATCGACCGGATCCGTCAGGTCGAGCAGCTGGTCCGCGTCGCCGAGCAGCGCGAGCGCCTTCTTCGGCGGCGACAGCAGCTTCGCGGCGCGGAACACCGCCCAGGTGAGCGCCGACGCCACGATCACCGCGGACAGCAGGCCGACCTTCGCCTCGGCCAGCTGTGTGCCGCCGAACGCGATGGTTGCGATCAGCAACGAGACGGTGAAGCCGATGCCGGCGATCGTGCCGCTGCCGAGCACCGACGCCCAGCCGACCCCCGGGCGGACCCGGCCGCCGCTGATCCGTTCGAGCAGCCAGGCGATCCCGGTCACCGCGAGCGGCTTGCCGACGACGTACCCGAGCAGGATGCCGAGCGTGATCGGCGACCTGAACGCGCGGCCGAGGAAGCCGGCGTCGATCGTGACGCCGGCGTTCGCGAGGCCGAACAGCGGGACGATCAGGTAGCTGGTCCACGGGTGGTAGAGGAACTGCAGGCGTTCGTTCGGCGAGATCGTGGTGGTCAGGCCGACGGTCGCGGAGCGCGCGAGCTCCGGGGTCGGCTGCTCGCGGAACAGCCGGAACAGGCCGGTCGCCTCCTCAAGTTCCTCACGACCGGGCGAGTACGCCGACGCGGTCAGGCCGATCGCCAGCCCGGCGACCACCGGGTCGACGCCGCTCTTCAGCAGGGCGGCCCACATCAGTACGCCGAGAACGACGTACACCCAGGGCTTGCGCACCTTCAGGAAGGCCAGCGTGAGGACCACGGCGAAGGCGGCGACGGCGAGTACGAGCGGCAGCAGCTTCACGTCCGCGCTGTAGACGACCGCGATCACCACCAGCGCGAGCAGGTCGTCGACCACGAACACCGTGAGCAGGAACACCCGCACGCGATCCGGTACGCCGCGGCCGACCAGCGCGAGCAGCCCGAGCGCCAGCGCGGTGTCGGTCGACATCGCGACGCCCCACCCGTGCGCGCCCGGCCCGCCGCCGTTGAAGGCCGTGTAGATCAGTACCGGCGCGACCATCCCCGCGACGCCGGCCAGCATCGGCAGCACGAACCGGCTGCGCTCCCGCAGGTCGCCGAGGTCGAACTCGCGCCGCGCCTCCAGGCCCACGACCAGGAAGAACAGCGTCATCAGCCCGCTGTTGATCCACTCGCGCAGGTCCAGCCCCAGCTCGCGATGCCCCAGCCCGATCGACAGGTCGGTCCGCCAGAAGTCGTCGTACGTCCCGGGTGCGACGTTCGCCCACACCAGCGCGGCGACGATCGCCGCGGCCAGCACCCCCGAGCTCCCCGCCTCGGTCCGCAGGAACGCCCGCAAGGGCGCCGCGAACTCCCGCCGCCAGTCGGTCCGCCCACCCAACAGACCAGCCACGTCCGCCATACGCACACTGTAAGCGGATGACCTTGTTTCTCGGGGCGGCTAACACTCTTCGGGCGTCGGGCTGCATGATGTGCGGTGCCCGACCGCAGTCCACGCCCTGGAGATTCCAGTGACTGAGCCCGATCTCGCCAACTCGGCGGACACGTTCGCCCGGCTGGCGATCGAGCTGCACGACGCGCCCGGTGTCGAGGAGACGATCGACGCGGTGGTGCAGTTCGCCCAGCAGGCCCTGAGTTGCACGTATGCCGGTGTCGCCCTGTACACCCGGGGTTCGCAGGCCGAGATCGCCGCCGTGACCGATCCGGTCGTGACCGCCTTCTACGAACGGCAGATCGCCACGGAGAGTGGCCCGCTGATCACGGCGCTGCGCGACCGTACGGCGGTCCTGATCCACGACACCGCCACCGACGACCGCTGGCCCGAGCTCCGCACGGAGGCGCCGGCGATCCGCAGCGTGCTCGACGTACCGTTGGCGACCGGTGACGCACCGCGACGTACGGTCGGCGTGCTCGGGCTGTACGCCGCCGAGCCGGACGCGTTCACCGCCGACGACGAGGCGATCGCGTACGTGCTCGCGCAGCACGCGTCGGTCGCGGTGGCGTCGGCGCGGCACGAGGAGACGATGGCGCAGGCCGTCGACGCGCGGAAGCTGGTCGGCCAGGCGATGGGGATCCTGATGGAACGCTTCGACGTGGACGGCGACCGGGCGTTCGCGATCCTCAAGCGGTACTCGCAGGACACCAACACCAAACTGCGCGACGTCGCCCAGCAACTCATCGATACGCGCAAACTCCCGCACTGACGACGATCTGACACCGTTGTCGACCCGCTGTACCAGGCAATCCGTTGCATACTGCGAGATGAGCTTGACGCCGGGACTTGTGCGGTCAGTACCGCGGACCGGGTCACGTCTCGGCGTCACAAGCCCGGTCCCCGCCGACGCCGCCACGTTACGCTGGCGCAATGGGTGAGTGGCGGCCGTTGGCGGGCCCATCGAGGCAGGTGGCGCTGGAGATCCTGCTGGACGGGCCGTTGTCGCGCGCCGAGCTGTCCCGGCGGGTGGGGCTCTCACCGGGCAGTCTGACCCGGCTGACGAAGCCGATGGTCGAATCCGGTCTGCTGGTCGAGGTCGACGGTGGCCCGACCGACGCACGGGTCGGCCGTCCGTCCCAGCCGCTCGACCTGGACGCGAACGCGCACCACTTCGTCGGCATCAAGCTCACCGGGGACTCCGCGATCGGCGTACTGACGACCTTGCGCGCCGACGTGCTGGCCAGCGTCGAGCGGCCGATCCTCGACCAGACGCCGTCGGCCGTGGCGGAACTGGTGCTCGAGATCACCGACGAACTGCAGCTCCAGGTTCCGGGCGGCCGGCCGCTCACCGGGCTGGGCGTCTCGATCGGTGGACGGGTGGCGAACCGGTTCGAGGTCCGGTGGGGCCCGTACCTGAACTGGGTCGACGTACCGTTCGGCGAGATCCTCGCCGCGCACACCGCCGTACCGATCGTGCTCGCGAACGACCTGACCTCGCTGACCGAGGCCACGCACTGGTTCGGTGCCGGGCGGAACTCGGACCGCTTCATCCTGGTCACGGTCGGCGCCGGGGTCGGGTACGGGCTGGTCGTCCACAACCAAGTGGTGGACAGCCCGGACGTCACGCTCGGGCTGATCGGGCATTACCCACTGCTCCCGGACGGCCCGCTCTGCGACCGCGGGCACCGCGGGTGTGCGCTCAGTCTGCTGACGGTCGGCGCGATCACCAGCCAGCTCGGTACGGCGCTGGGGAGGACGGTCGGGTACGACGAGGCGCTCGATCTCGCGGCGAAGGGGGAACCGGCGGCGCGCGAGCTGGTCGGGCGGGCTGGACGCGCCCTGGGGAAGCTGATCGCGGCCGCGGCGAACTTCACCATGCCGGAGCTGGTCGTGCTCGGTGGCGAGGGGATCCGGCTCGCCGAAGTCGCACGCGAGGACCTGCTGGCCGGGCTGCACGCCGATCGGCATCCGTCGGCGGCTGAGTTGCCGATGGTCCAGCAGCCGGCCGACTTCAGCGAGTGGGCTCGGGGGGCGGCGGTGGTCGCGATCCAGACCTTCGTTCTCGGGACCGAGTAACTGTCTATTTCTAGCTAGTCGGTTACACTCGTTGTCATGATGAGGCGATGGCTGGAAGGCTGGCGGCTGTGTCGCGGCCTGGAGCCGGTGATCGAGTACCCCGACGCGTACGTCGCCGTACTGCGGCTGCCCGGGCGGGAACGCGAACTGTTCACCCGCTCCGACGACGCACCAACCGTGGCCCGCCTGGCGTCCGCTCTCCCGGCGGACACCTGGCTGACGGTAACCACCCACACCGGCGCCCAGGTCGCGGCACAACTGCTAGCCGCAGGCACCCACCCCTTCCCCGAACACAAGACCCTCATGTCCATCCCCCTCCACCAACATCCACAGCCACAAGCCGCCGACGGATACCAGGTTGAGTTCACGGTGGACAGGACGCTCGAGTATGTGCGGGTGGTCGAGCGGGGTGGTGTGGTGGCGGCGCGGGGGATGGTGGTGGTGGTTGGGGTGGATGCTGTGGTGCACGATGTTCAGACCGATCCGGCGCATCGGCGGCGTGGGCTGGGGAGTGTGGTGATGGGGGCGCTGGCCGGGCGGGCGATCGAACGTGGGGCGCGGACCGGTCTGCTGATGGCGACCACCGACGGCTTCCACCTGTACCGGAAGCTCGGCTGGGCGACCGAGGCGACCATGGTGACGGCGTCAGGTGCTCGTCTTGGCCCGGTGCGCGGCGACCTTGGTCCGGTTCTGGCAGGCGGTTGAGCAGAACCGCTGCGTACGGCTCCGCGTCGAGTCCAGGAACAGGTCGTCACACCGCGCCGCCGCACACCGCCGTACCCGTTCCAGCTCCGCGCTCCCGAGCAACATCGCCACCGCGGTCGCGAACTCGGCGAGCCACCCGGCCGCCCCGTCCGGACTACCGAAGTGCAGATGCCACGGTTCCCCCACCTCCCGGGTGAGCTGCGGCGCCGCCTTCGTCTCCTGCAGCAGCCGATTCACCAGCGCCGCGGCCGCGTCGACATCCGGCAGCGCACTCAGCGCCTCGTACAGCGTCTTCGCACCGGCCGCGTAGTCGGCCGGATCGACGACCGGCGGCCGCTTGGTGGTCAACCGCAGTACGGCGTCCACGGCCGCGGCATCCACCGCCCGCGCCGGCCGCCCTTGCCGCATCGCCGAACCGAAGGCGTTCGCCAGCGCGATCCCGGCCGTCAGCGAGTCCTGCAGGTGATCCGTGGCTTCCACCGCTCCAGTATCGGCGAAAGTTCGCCCGACCGGACGATTTCATCCACCGGGATGAGCGGTGTCATACCACGGTCGTAGTCGGCACCGGCAGACATCCGTCCTGACTCCGATGATGCCGATCGTTGCCAGAAACAACAATGATCGGCATGTACCTCGTCCAGTCCCACCACCGCCCGGCAACGCGTGGGATCGCCGGACTGGCGGAAGCGGTCGTCGACCTCTCCGCCGTCCGGGACAACGTCCGGAGCTTCCGCGAACGTGTTCCGCGGCAGCTGATGGCGGTCGTCAAGGCCGACGCCTTCGGCCACGGCGCCGTACCGGTCGCCCGTGCCGCGATCGAGGCCGGCGCGACCTGGCTAGGCGTCGCGCACGCCGCCGAAGCGCTCCAGCTCCGCGCGGCAGGCATTCAGACACCCATCCTGACCTGGCTGTACGACGCGGCCGAACTGATGCTCCTCGCCGACGTCGACGTCAGTGTCTCCACCGTCGCCGAACTCCAGCGCGTTGTCTCCACACCATCCGTCCACTACGTGCACCTGAAGCTGGACACCGGGCTCCACCGGGCCGGCAGTGCACCCGGCCAGTGGATCGAGCTCACCCGAACGGCGGCGCACTACGAGGCGCTCGGCGCCGTCACGGTCCGCGGGATCTGGTCGCATCTCTCCCACGGCGCTTCCGCCGACGCCGTGGAGAGCAAGCGGCAGTTGCAATTCCTGCGGGCCGGGGTGGGTCTCGCGCGACGGTCCGGGCTGCGGCCGACCGTCGTACACCTGGCCAACTCGGCCGGGGCGCTCACGCTCGACGCACCGGACACCGACCTGATCCGGGTCGGCGCCGGGCTGTACGGGATCGACGAGCTCGGCATCGGACTGCGGCCGGCGATGCGGCTGGTGAGCAAGCTGGCCCAGGTACGCCGGATCCGCGCGGGTGAAGGGGTTTCGTACGGGCACGAGTTCGTCGCCGAGCGGGACACCACGATCGGCCTGGTCCCGATCGGGTACGCCGACGGGATCCCCCGGGTCGCCGGGCGGCGCGCGAGCGTGCTGTGTGCCGGCGTACGAACGCCGGTGATCGGGCGGATCGCGATGGACCAGTTCGTCGTCGACGCGGGCGACCTGCCCGTCGAACCCGGCGCCGCGGTCACCATCTTCGGCCCCGGCACCGCCGGCGAGCCGACGGCCGCGGACTGGGCCGACTGGGCGGGCACCATCCCGCACGAGATCTACTGCGGCATCGGCAGCCGGATCACCCGGCGTTACGAGGAAGGTGCGGGATGAGGGTCGCGATCGTGATGGGTGGTGCGAGTCCGGAGCACCAGGTGTCGCTGGCGAGCGGCAGGGGGATCGCGAAGGCGGTCGATCTCCTCGGCCATACGGCGATCCCGATGGTGATCGATGCCGAGGGCAACTGGCAGGACGGGCAGCACGAGGCGATCGAGATCCTGCAGGCGTGCGACGTCACGATCCCCGCGCTGCACGGCGCAGGCGGTGAGGACGGCCGCCTGCAAGGATTCTTCGACACCCTCGGGATCCCGTACGTCGGCAGCGGCGTCGCGGCCGGCGCAATTGGGCTCGACAAGCACCTGACCAAGGCGGTGCTGACGGCGACCGGCATTCCGGTCACGCCAGGGGTCGCGTTGCGCGGGAACGAGGTGACCGACACCGAAGCGATGATGCAGAAACTGAAGGCGGCCGGGCTGGACTACCCGCTGTTCGTGAAGCCCGCGAACGGCGGGTCGAGCTTCGGCGTCACCCGCGCGACGAACCTCTCGGCACTGCTCGCCGCGGTCGCCGACGCCGCGCCGGACGTCCTGGTGGAACGGGAGATGACCGGCCGGGAGATCGACCTCGCGGTGCTGGAGTTCCCCGACGGGCGGATCGAGACCGCGCCGGCGCTGGAGATCCACGCGGATCCGGAGCAGCCGTTCTTCAACGCGGCCGCGAAGTACGACAGCGGCGGCACCCGGTTCGTCGTACCGGCGCCGCTCGACGCCGCGCTCGCGGACCGGTTGCGCCGTACGGCGATCGAGGTCTTCGACGTACTCGGCTGCGCGGGGCTGGCCCGGGTCGACTTCTTCGTACCGGCCGACGGGGAGCCGGTGGTGAACGAGATCAACACATTCCCCGGGTTCACGCCGGCGTCGCAGTTCCCGCGGATGTGGGCGGCGGCGGGGCTGTCGTACGCCGAGGTCGTCGACACCCTGATCCGTACGGCGGTGGCGCGCGGATGACCGTGCTGCTGAGCGACGACCGGATCACCGCGATCCCGGCGATCGAGAACGGCGAGCGGCTCGTCGACCTGTCCACCAGAGGACTGTCAGCAGTCGGGCAGCAGTTCGCGCGAGAGGGCGTGGCGGATCGGCTCGCGCTGGCGGACACGTTCCTGCCGGCCGGGATCCGGCTGCAGGTGGTCGAGGGGCTGCGGCCGGCGGAGAGCCAGCGGGAGATCTACGACGGGTACTGCGCGGAGCTGGCGCGGCTACATCCCGGGATCGCGGAGGCCGACGTACGCGTGCTGGCCAGCCGGTTCGTGTCGCCGATCGAGGTGGCGCCGCATGTCGCGGGCGCGGCGGTGGACCTGACGCTGATCGGGGCGCACGGGCCGCTGGATCTCGGTACGCCGATCGACGCGACACCCGAGCAGAGCAACGGCGCGTGCTTCTTCGCGGCGGAGAACATCGGCCGCGAGGCGCGGACGAACCGGGCGCTGCTGGCCGACGTACTGACGGCGGCCGGGATGGTCAACTACCCGACGGAGTGGTGGCACTGGTCGTACGGCGACCGGTACTGGGCGTTCGTGGCGGATCGGCCGAGCGCCGTTTACGGCCCGACGCGGTGATAGCCGCTGCCTATCAGGTGATAGGCAGCGTTGCTTTGACTGCGAGCCCCAGGCGACGGAATGTTGTATACATGACGAGTGAGGTCGTGATCACCGCCCCCGTCCGGGCCCGGCGCGTACGCGAGATCGCCACGGAGCTGGCCGGGCTCCGCGGGCCGTTGCTGCCGATCCTGCATGCAGTGCAGGAGGAACTCGGGTACGTCGACCAGCCCGACGTGGCGGTGATCGCCGACGTACTGAATCTCGCGGTCGCCGAGGTGCACGGCGTCGTCACGTTCTACAAGGACTTCCGGCGTACTCCGGCCGGCCGCACCACGGTCTCCATCTGCCAGGCCGAGGCGTGCCGCTCGGTCGGTGCGGTTCCCCTCGCCGACCACGCCCGACGCTCCGTCGGCTGCTCCTTCGGCGAGACGACGACCGACGGCCGCATCACCCTCGAAGAGATCTACTGCTTCGGCAACTGCGCACTGGGCCCAGCTGTCCAAGTCGCCGGCAGGTTGTACGGCAGGGTGACGCCGGCCCGCCTGGACGCCCTCCTCGGGGAGGCGCGATGAAGGTGTATGTGCCGAGGGACTCGGCGGCGCGTTCGGTCGGGGCGGACGAGGTGGCTGAGCGGATCGGCTTGGTGGACGGGGTGGAGGTGGTCCGCACCGGGTCGCAGGGGATGTTGTGGCTGGAGCCGTTGGTCGAGGTGGAGACGGTGGCGGGGCGGGTCGGGTACGGGCCGGTCGCGGCTGAGGATGTGGACGGGCTGGTGGCCGGGGGGATGCTGGACGGGGCGGAGGTTGGGCCTTGTCTCGGGCTGGTGGAGGAGTTGCCGTGGATGCGGCGGCAGGAGCGGTTGACGTTCGCTCGGGTTGGGGTTGTGGATCCCTTGTCCAGCGTGGATTACGTGGCACACGGTGGCATGGCCGGGCTGCGGACCGCGCTCGCGATGTCACCGGCCGATGTGGTGGAGAGTGTGGTCGATTCGGGACTGCGCGGACGCGGCGGGGCTGGGTTTCCGACCGGGATCAAGTGGCGGACCGTCCTGAACGCCGAGGCCGACCTCAAGTTCGTGTGCTGCAATGCGGACGAGGGCGACTCCGGTACGTACGCGGACCGGATGCTGATCGAGGGCGACCCGTTCACGCTCGTCGAGGGGATGACGATCGCCGCGTACGCCGTCGGCGCCGCGGAAGGGTATGTCTACCTGCGCTCGGAGTACCCGGACGCGGTGGCGACGCTCAAGGCCGCGATCGAGCAGGCACGGGAGGTTGGCTGGTTGGGGCCGGACGTGCTCGGCTCAGGGTTCGGCTTCGACCTGCACGTCCGCGTCGGCGCCGGCGCGTACATCTGCGGCGAGGAAACCTCCATGCTGGAAAGCCTGGAAGGAAAGCGCGGCATGGTCCGCGCCAAACCTCCAATCCCCGCCTTGCAAGGGCTTTTCGGCCGGCCGACCGTCGTCAACAACGTGTTGTCGCTGGCAACGATCCCGGCGATTCTCGCCACCGGCGCGGCCGCGTACACGGCCCACGGAGTCGGCCGTTCCCGTGGTACCAGCGTGTTCCAGCTCGGCGGCAACGTCGCCCGCGGCGGAATCGTGGAGACCGCGTTCGGCATCACCCTCGGCGAGCTGGTGAACGACTTCGGTGGCGGTACGGCGACCGGCCGCCCGGTGCGGGCCGTCCAGGTCGGCGGGCCGCTCGGCGCGTACCTGCCGGTCGAGCAGTTCGATCTGCCGATGGACTACGAGGCGTTCGCGGCCGCCGGCGCGATGGTCGGGCACGGCGGGATCGTGGTGTTCGACGACACCGTGGACATGGCCGCGATGGCACGGTTCGCGTTCGAGTTCTGCGCGGCCGAGTCGTGCGGCAAGTGCACGCCGTGCCGGGTCGGCGCGGTCCGCGGCGCCGAGACGATCGACCGGATCGTGTCCGGCACCGACCGGCAACAGAACCTGGTCCTGCTCGAGGACCTGTGCGAGCTGATGACCGACGGCTCGCTCTGCGCGATGGGCGGCCTCACCCCGATGCCGGTCCGCAGCGCCGTCCGCCACTTCGGAGAGGACTTCACCGTATGACGCTCCTGAAGGAACCCGACTTCGGTACGCCGGCCCGTCCCGGCGAGGCCACGGTCGCGCTGACCGTCGACGGTGTCGCCGTCCAGGTCCCGCCCGGTACGTCGGTACTGCGCGCCGCGAAGCAGGCCGGGGTCGACGTACCGAAGCTGTGCGCGACCGACAACCTGGAGGCGTTCGGGTCGTGCCGGTTGTGCGTGGTCGAGATCGACGGGGTGAAAGGCACTCCGGCCTCCTGTACGACGCCGGTCGCCGACGGCATGGTGGTCCGTACGCAGAACGAGCGGCTCGGGAAACTCCGCCGCGGCGTCATGGAGCTGTACATCTCCGACCACCCGCTCGACTGCCTGACCTGCTCCGCGAACGGCGACTGCGAACTGCAGGATATGGCCGGCGTGACCGGCCTCCGCGAGGTCCGGTACGGCTCCGGCGTCGAGGCCGGCGCGAACCACCTCGATCTGCCGACCGATTCCTCCAACCCGTACTTCGACTTCGAGGCGTCGAAGTGCATCGCCTGCTCGCGGTGCGTCCGCGCGTGCGACGAAGTACAGGGGACGCTGGCGCTGACGATCGAGGGGCGCGGGTTCGACTCGAAGGTCGCGGCCGGTGCCGGCGTACCGTTCTTCGAGTCGGACTGTGTGTCCTGCGGCGCGTGCGTACAGGCGTGCCCGACCGCGACGTTGCAGGAGAAGTCCGTGGTCGAGCTCGGCATGCCGACGCGGACCGTGCTGACGACCTGTGCGTACTGCGGTGTCGGCTGCTCGTTCAAGGCCGAGCTGCGTAGTGACGAGCTGGTCCGGATGGTCCCGTACAAGAACGGCGGGGCGAACGAGGGACACTCGTGCGTGAAGGGCCGGTTCGCGTTCGGGTACGCGAGCCACCCGGACCGGGTCCTCGAACCGATGCTGCGCGAAACGATCGCGGACGAGTGGCGGACGGTGTCGTGGGACGAGGCGATCTCGTTCACGGCCCGGCGGCTGCGCGAGATCCAGGAGCGGAACGGGCAGGGCTCGATCGGCGCGATCACCTCGTCGCGGACCACGAACGAAGAGGTGTACGCCGTCCAGAAGCTGGTGCGTGCCGTGTTCGGGAACAACAACGTCGACACCTGCGCGCGGGTCTGCCACTCGCCCACCGGGTACGGACTGAAGCAGACCTTCGGGGAGTCCGCCGGAACCCAGGACTTCCGTTCCGTCGACGCGGCCGACGTGATCCTGGTGATCGGCTCGAACCCGACCGACGCGCACCCGGTGTTCGGGTCCCGGATGAAGCAGCGGCTCCGGCAGGGCGCCAAGCTGATCGTGATCGACCCGCGGCGGATCGACCTGGTCCGCTCGCCGCACGTCGAGGCGGCGTACCACCTCGAGCTCGCGCCCGGGACGAACGTCGCGATCGTCAACGCGCTCGCGCACGTGGTGGTGACCGAAGGCTTGGTGGACCGGGAGTTCGTGAACAGCCGGTGCGAGGACTTCGAGTCCTGGGAACGGTTCATCGCGCAGCCGGAACACAGTCCGGAGGCGGTTGCCGAGCTTTCCGGCGTACCGGCGGAGACGATTCGCGCGGCGGCCCGGCTGTACGCGACCGGCGGGAACGCGGCGATCTACTACGGCCTCGGCGTCACCGAGCACAGCCAAGGCTCCACGATGGTGATGGGCATGGCGAATCTCGCGATGGCGACCGGCAACATCGGCCGGCCCGGCGTCGGCGTGAACCCGATGCGCGGGCAGAACAACGTGCAGGGATCGTGTGACATGGGCTCGTTCCCGCACGAGCTGCCCGGCTACCGGCACGTGTCGGACGACGACGTACGGTCGGTCTACGAGCAGCTCTGGGGTACGCCGATCCTGAACGAGCCCGGGCTGCGGATCCCGAACATGTTCGACGCGGCGATCGACGGCTCGTTCAGGGCGCTGTTCGTGCAGGGCGAGGACATCGCGCAGTCGGATCCGAACACGCAGCACGTGTTCGCCGCACTCGGCGCGCTCGAACTGCTCGTCGTCCAGGACCTGTTCGTCAACGAGACGGCGAAGTTCGCGCACGTGTTGTTGCCGGGGACATCGTTCCTGGAGAAGGACGGCACGTTCACGAACGCCGAGCGGCGGATCAACCGGGTGCGGCCGATCATGGCGCCGCGGACCGGGAAGCAGGAGTGGGAGATCGTCTGCGAGATCGCGCAGGCGATGGGGTACCCGATGCACTACGACTCGTCCGCACGGATCATGGACGAGATCGCGCTCACCACGCCGACGTTCGCCGGCGTCTCGTTCGGGAAGCTCGACGAGGTCGGCTCGATCCAGTGGCCGTGCGACGCTACGCACCCGGACGGTACGCCGATCATGCACGAGGACGAGTTCACCCGCGGCAAGGGGCGGTTCATGGAGACCGTGTACGTGCCGACGTCGGAGCGGTCGACGCGGAAGTTCCCGTTGATCCTGACGACGGGGCGGATCCTGTCGCAGTACAACGTCGGCGCGCAGACTCGGCGGACGGCGAACGTGGCGTGGCATCCGGAGGACGTGCTGGAACTCCATCCGCACGACGCGGAGGTGCGCGGGGTGACGGACGGCGATCTGGTCGCGCTGTCGAGCCGGGTGGGGCGGACGGAACTTCGCGCCCGGATCTCGGACCGGATGCCGGTCGGGGTCTGTTACACGACGTTCCACCATCCGGTGAGCGGCGCGAACGTGGTCACCACCGAGAACTCCGACTGGGCCACCAACTGCCCCGAGTACAAGGTCACCGCGGTCCAGGTCGACCTGGTCCCACACCCGGTCGGATCCGCCCTTGAGCCGGCGGTTGCCGGCAGCAACCGATGAGCGAGGGCGTGCCGCCGTACGTGCGGCTGGCGAACGAGATCGCCGCCCAGTTCGCCCACCGCTCCCCCACCGAAGCCGCCACCGCCATCGCCAACCACATGAAGGCGGTCTGGGACCCCCGCATGAAACAAGCCCTCATCACCCACGCCAACTCCGGCGCCACCGACCTCACCCCCACCGCACGCCTCGCCGCTCAGAAACTCCAGTCTCTGTGACCGAGGTCGTGCCGGGCCGGTTCGACAACGGGGGGACGGTCGGGGAGGGTGGGGGTGTGGAGGACAGGCCCGGGGAGATGCGTGCGCGCCGGCGGCGGGATGCTGTGGAGTGGGATGTGGCTCGGCGGTTGGCGTTTGCGGTGGCTCGGCCTGGGCGGGTGGTTTCGCGGGAGTTGGCGGACGCCGACGGGTGTGTGTTGGGTACGCCGTTGGTGGCGCCGGTCGCGGTGCCGGCGGTGGATCGGTCGGCGATGGACGGGTACGCCGTCAACGGGGACGGGCCGTGGCGGATCGTCGGGCATGTCGAGGCCGGAGCCGCGGACCCCGGCGTACTGGCGGACGGCGAGGCGACCGGGATCGTCACGGGTGCGACCGTGCCGCGAGGGGCCACCTCCGTCGTCCGGTCCGAGGACGCGGTCGTCACCGGCGACCACCTGGAAGGACCGGCCAAGACCGGGCGGCACATCCGGCGGGCCGGCGAGGAGTGCAAGCCCGGCGACCAGCTCCTCCCGGCAGGCATCGTCGTCGACCCGGCCGTCCTCGGGCTCGCCGCGACCGTCGGCCTGAACCGCCTGACCGTCGTCCCACCACCCACCGTCGCGGCCGTGATCACCGGCGACGAACTCGTCCACCGTGGCCCGTCCTCGCCCGGCCGGATCCGCGACGCGATCGGCCCGATGCTCCCCGGCCTGATCACCCGCTCCGGCGCCAGGAACGGTCCGCTCACCCACCTACGGGACGACCGCGACGCCCTGGTCGCTGCCCTCGAGGAAACCGAGGCCGAGCTCGTCCTCGTCTCCGGCTCGTCGGCGGCAGGACCCGCCGACCACCTCCGCGCCGTACTCACGGACCTCGACGCCGAGCTGATCGTCGACGGCGTCGCCTGCCGCCCCGGCCACCCGCAAGCGCTCGCACAGCTCCCCGACGGCCGCCTCGTCCTCGGCCTGCCCGGCAACCCGCACGCCGCGCTGGTCGCGTTCCTGACCCTCGGCGTCGCCGCGATCACCCGCCTGCGCGGACTGAGCCTGCCCACGCTCGCGAACATCGCCGTACCGGGCGGCGTCACCTGCCACCCCACCAACACCCGCCTCGTCCCGATCCGCCTCACCCCGCAGGGCGCCGTACCGGTCGGCCACGACGGTGCCGCCATGCTCCGCGGCCCGGCCGTCGCCGACGCCCTCGCCGTCGTCGCCCCGGGCCCGTCCGAGGCGATCGCCGCCCGCCTGCTCCCGATCGACCCCGGAGCCCGCCCGTGGAACCTCTGACCCAAAATGTCGAGGCCTTGACGACGCGTCCGACGTACGGGGCATGAACGATTACGGAGTGACCGGTGCGACCACCGGTGTCGAGGTACTGATGCAGTTGCCGGCCAGCACGGTCTGGGCCGGTGTCACCGCGATCGAGCGGTACGGCGAGTGGAGCCCCGAGTGCTACTACGGCGCCTGGCTGGAACCGCGCACGCGCTTCGAGGCGCGGAACCGCTTCGCGAACGGGTTCGAAACGTACGTGACCTGCGAGATCACCGCGTACGACGAGCCGACGCGGTTCGGCTGGGACGTGTACGGCGGCGAGGAGATCCCGCTCGCGAACTGGACCTACGAGCTGGAGGACCGCGGTGACGCCACCCTCGTCCGGCAGACGTTCACGCACTGCGCGGGCGACAGCGGGCTACGGATGGGAGTGGTGAAGTACCCGGACCGCGCCGCGGAGATCATCCAGGGCCGCCTCGACGAGCTGGCCGCCAACATGCGCAAGACCCTCGCCGCCATGGAGTCGGCGCTCTGACCTCAGGAAGCTTCGCTCTTCTCGTCGCGCGCCGGGGGCGCCGTCCACAGGCAGTCCGCCTGGCCGGCGTCCAAGGCTTCCTGGTAGCACCCGACCTTCCAGGTGATCACGTTCAGGCATTCGTTGAGCTCGGCGATCTGCGCGCTGACGTAGTCCTGGTGGCTCTTCAGCAGCGCGAGCCGGTCCGCCTCGTTGCCGGGGCCCTGCCGGACCAGGTCCGTGTACTTGCGGATCGTGTCCAGCGGCATCCCGGACGAGCGGAACTTGATGCACATGTCCAGCCACTCGACGTCGTCCTCGGTGTAGACCCGCCGCCCGTTCGACTCCCGCCGTACCTGATCGGCGAGCAGGCCCTCACGCTCGTAGAACCGCAGCGCGTGCACGCTCAGCCCGGTCCGCTCCGCCACCTGCCCGATACTCAGTCCACCCATGTCGGCACCTTAACCCCGATCTAGACCACCAGTTTTGAGCGCCGACAACGCCTGATGTACGTCGGCGCGCGTCGTGTAGATGTGGAACGACGCGCGCAGCTTCCCGTCGCGGACCGCCGCGCGGATCCCGGCCGCCGCGAACGCCTCCTGTGCGCCGGCCAGCTCCGTACTGACGATCGCACTGTTCGACGGCTCCAGGCCGAGCCCGGCGCGGAACTCGTTCGCCAGCTCCAGGTTGTGCTTGTTGATCGCGTCCACGCCGATCTGCTCGACCAGTTCGAGCGCCGGCGCGGCGCCGACGAAGCTGAACCACGCGGGCGACTGGTCGAACCGGCGCGCCCCCGGATCGAGCTCCATCGCGGGACCGTAGTACGAGCCGTGGACGTCGCGGGCGGCGTACCATCCGGCGGCCGACGGGCGGCACAGCTCCTGCAGCCGCGGCGACAGGTACCCGAAGGTGGCGCCGCGCGGCGACATCAACCACTTGTAGCTGTGTGCGATCAGCGCGTCCACGCCGTCCACCGAGACCGGGTGCCAACCCACCGCCTGGGTCGCGTCGAGCACCACGAGCGCGCCGATCTGCTTGCTTGCGGCAACTACCGCGGGCAGGTCGAGTACGTCGCCGGTCGACGACTGGACCGCACTGACCGCGACGACGTCGACCCCGGGCGTGATGGACGAGACCAGCTCCGCGGACGGTACGGCGACCACCTGGACGCCGCGGTCGGCGTGTACCTGCCACGGGAACACGTTCGACGTGAACTCGACGTTGTCCGTCAGCACCTTCGCGCCGTCCGGCAACGCGTTCGCGATCGGCGCCACCGCGGCCGACACGGTGCTCCCGACGAACACGTCCGCCGCGTCCGCCCCGATCAGCCGCGCGAAGGACTCCCGCGCCCGCGTCGTCGACTCGTCCCACGGCTCCCAACTGGTCGCCCCGACCCGCCAGTCCGCCAACGCCGCCTGCAACGCCTCCCACGCCACCCGCGGCGGCAGTCCGTACGACGCGGTGTTCAACCAACCCGGCTGCGGATCCCACATGTCCATGCGGACCACCTTAGGCAGGACTTGACCTAGACAGCGCTCTAGCTCCTAGCGTCGGGGCACCGATACGAAGGAGCTACGGAGATGCGTTACCGCACGTTGGGTGGGACCGGGATCGAGGTCAGCACGCACTGTCTCGGCGCGATGATGTTCGGCGCGGTCGGCAACCCCGACCACGACGACTGTGTCCGGATCATCCACGCCGCCCTGGACCAGGGCATCAACTTCGTCGACACCGCGGACATGTACTCCGCCGGCGAGTCCGAGGTGATCGTCGGCAAGGCGCTCAAGGACCGCCGCGACGACGTCGTACTGGCGACCAAGGTGCACTTCCCGTTCACCGAGGGCCGGAACCGGAGCGGGAACTCGCGCCGCTGGATCACCCGCGCGGTCGAGGACAGCCTGCGCCGCCTCGGCACCGACTGGATCGACCTGTACCAGATCCACCGCCCGGACCACACCACGGACATCGAGGAAACCCTCTGGGTGCTGAGCGACCTGGTCAGCGCGGGCAAGATCCGCGCGTTCGGCTGCTCGGCGTTCCCGGCCGAGGACATCGTCGAGGCGTACCACGTGTCCGACCGCCGCGGCTACGGGCGGTTCCGGACGATGCAGCCGACGTACTCGATGATGGCCCGCGGGATCGAGCGGTCGGTCCTGCCGACGTGCCGGCGTCTGGGGATGGGCGTGCTGACCTACAGCCCACTGGCCTTCGGCTTCCTGTCCGGGAAGATCCGCAAGAACCAGCCGATCGACATGACGTCCGGTCGCGCCGCAATGGCCCCGGAGCGCTTCGACCCCACGCTGCCGGCGAACGCCGTGAAGTACGACGCCGTCGAGCAGTTCGTCGAGGTTGCCGACGGCATCGGTACGACGCTGCCCGAACTGGCGCTGGCCTTCGCCACCGCGCATCCGGCGGTCACGTCGGTGATCTCCGGCCCGCGCACGATGGAGCAACTGAACGGCCTGATCGCCGCCGCCGACCTGACCCTTGACGACAAGACCCTCGACCGCATCGACGAGATCGTGCCACCCGGCACCGACCTCTACCGCGCCGACATGGCCTGGGCACCCCAGTCCCTCACCGACGTCACCCAGCGCCGCCGCCCGCTGACCGACCGCTGACGAGCCCTATTGCCGGTCCAGGTCCGGGTTGTGCTTCCGGACCAGGCCCGGGTCGGCGACGCCGCGGCGGTAGGACTCGTGGGCGATCGGGTCCTTGACCGGTGACGGTGCGTTGGCCGGGTTCTTCGTCGCGGCGCGCACCAGTCCGCCGAACACCCGGTCCCGCGCGAGCGCGGCGTCGTCGGCGTTCAGCCCGAACTCGCGGCCGAGTGCGCCCTCGACCTCGTCGGCGGACGCTCCTCTGTCCACCAGACCGAGCACCAGGTCGACGACATCCGCCACGGTGCGGCCCGGCGGGAGCGGGACAGACAGGTCGTCGGTAACGACCAACTCTTCCCCGGTACCAGCTTCGGCCGGGGAGACGACGCTTCGCCACTGGGCCGCTTCCGGCTCGCTCACCGGCTCGACGTCCATCGTCGCCGTCATCAGCGGGTACACCCGGCCGGTGTTCCACGACCGCTCGTACGCCGGCGGGTCGAGCACCACCACCCGGGCGCCCCGCACCACCGGGATCTCGTCCGGGCGGCCCTCGTTCCAGATCCACGCTCCGTTCGCGTCGACCAGGTTGAACCGGCCGACGACGCCGCCGGGCGGCATCAGCTCGCCGGAGCCGTCCGCGGCCGCGATCATCGCCGCCGTCGGCGCCTCGCCGGGCAGGTACGCGGACGTCGACCGCCGGCGCGCGAACAGTCCCCGCCGAGGGCTGGGGCCGAGGAGCTTCGCCGCGAGCAGCGTGTGGAGCTGGAAGTTGTCGGCGACGCCGGTCATGGTCGCCCGGAACACCTGCCCGGACTCACGGTGCACGACGATCAGCGGCTCGTCGTCGAGCACGCGCAGCAGTCCGAGCAGCCACGGCGCGACGCCGGGGAAGAGGTCCTCGACCTGCTCCACCAGCGGGCGCAGACGCTCGCGCTGCGGCAGAGTTCGGCGTACGTCGGCGCGCTGGCAGAGGAACAGGACCGGCTGGACCCAGCTCTCGCCCAGCTCCCACGCGGCGGCGTACCGGTCGGGCCGCTCGATACCACGCTCGTCGGCAGCCTGCAGGTACCGTTCGACGACCGTCTCGTCGTCCCGGTCAGGCTCCGCGCCGAAGATCTCCCGGTACGACGCCACGAACGCGAGCGCCTGCTCCATCACCTCGCACGCGCGCTCCACCAGCGTCGGCACCACCTGCGGCGCCGACGTACCAGCGGTCCCGACCATCGACCCCACCAGTCGGGCGAGGCCGGCTCCTCTCGCCGGGTGGATGTCGGCGACCAGCGGCACGAGCCGCCCGACGGCGCGGTCCAGCACCTCGGGGCTCGTCTGCTGCGCAGCCTCCACCAACTGCTGGCCGGCCCGGGCGTAGGCCTCGGAGTCGTTCTCGTCGAACGCCGCGATCAGGGCATCGATCGACCTGCCGAGCTGCTCTGCGTGGGACACCGCCGAAGGATAATCGACAGTCGTATCGTGAGTCGTAGGCAACGTTTCGTCAGGGAGGGTGTCATGAGCTTCGACAGGCCCGGTCTGCCGCATCCCGGTCACGAGATGGATCCCGCGGTCGACGACACGCTCCGCGAGGAGGGGGTCGAGTTCACCCCGGACGACGAGCCGGACATCCCCGAGCACCCGGGCGGCCCGTCCGCCGGTCCGCAGCCGAATCCCCCGCGCCGCCCGGCACCTGAGGACTGACCCACTCGGCGGTCTGTGCACTACGGTGGCGCCCATGGTGACGCCGTGGCGGTGACGATGCGCGATGTCGCGCGCGCGGCCGGGGTGTCGCCGAAGACCGTGTCGAACGTGATGAACGGGTATCCGTACATCCGCGAGGAGACCCGGGCCAAGGTGCTCGCGGCGATCGACGCGCTCGACTACCGGATGAACATGTCCGCCCGGAACCTCAAGTCCGGGCGCACCGGCGTGATCGCGCTCGCCGTCCCCGAGCTCAGCAATCCGTACTTCGCCGAGCTCGCCGACGCCACCATCGAGGCCGCCGGGGAACACGGGCTGACCGTGATGATCGAGACCACCGGCGCCGACCGCGAACGTGAGCTGTCCGCGCTCGCCCGGCCGCGCGGCCACCTGGTCGACGGGCTGCTCTACAGCCCGCTCGGCCTCGGCCCGGAGGACGTCGACGAGCTGAGGACGTCGACGCCGATGGTGTTGCTCGGCGAGCGGATCTTCCACGGCCCGGTCGACCACGTGATGATCGACAACGTCGACGGGACGAAGGCGGTCATCCGGCACCTGCTCGACCAGGGCCGCCGGCGGATCGCGGTGATCGGCGTCCGCCCGGGCGAACAGGTCGGCACGGCGGCCATCCGGTACGGCGCCTACACCTCGACGCTGGCCGAGTACGGCGTGCCGGTGGTGGCGGAGCTGGCCGTGCCGGGTGGGGCGTGGCGGCGGTCGAGTGGTGCCGACGCGGTGCGGGAACTGCTGGATCGCGGGGTCGAGTTCGACGCGGTGTTCGCGTTGAACGACCTGCTCGCGCTGGGTGCGATGCGGGCGTTGATCGGGCGCGGAGTGCGGGTGCCCGACGACGTGGCGGTGGCCGGGTTCGACAACATCGACGAGTCGGCGTTCAGCAGTCCGGCGCTGACGACGGTCGACGCCGGGCGGATCCAGATCGCGCGGACCGCGGTCGACCTGCTGGTCCGCCGGCTGGGCGGCGACGACGCGGCGCCCGCGGAGATCGTCGCGCCGTACGAGCTGCACCTGCGGGAATCGACCCGCGGCTGACCACTTGACCTGGGCCGGTTGGTCACCGGATGATCTTCTACACCGATGTAGTACACCGATGTAGAAGGATGCGCCCGTGACCTCTGCCAGCCTCACCCTGGATCCCGCCTTCGTGGTCGCGCCGGTCAACCGGCGGACCTTCGGCACCTTCGTCGAGCACATGGGCCGGTGCGTCTACACCGGCATCTACGAGCCCGGCCACGCGACCGCCGACGAGGACGGCTTCCGCAAGGACGTCCTGGAACTGACCCGTGAGCTGGGCGTTTCGGTGGTCCGCTACCCGGGTGGCAACTTCGTGTCCGGCTATCGCTGGGAGGACGGCGTCGGCCCGCGGGACGAGCGGCCGCGGCGGCTCGACCTCGCCTGGCACAGCGTCGAGACCAACGAGTTCGGCCTGGACGAGTTCAGCAAGTGGTGCGCGAAGGCCGGCGTCGAGCCGATGATGGCGATCAACCTCGGTACCCGCGGTGTCCAGGAGGCGCTCGATCTACTCGAGTACACCAACCACCCCGGCGGTACGGCGCTGTCGGATCTACGCGTGTCACACGGCGCGACGCCGTACGGGATCAAGCTCTGGTGTCTCGGCAACGAGCTCGACGGGCCGTGGCAGGTCGGGCACAAGACGCCGACCGAGTACGGGCGGCTCGCGGCCGAGACCGCGCGGGCGATGCGGATGATCGAGCCGGACCTGCAACTGGTGGCCTGCGGTTCGTCCTCGTCGAAGATGCCGCTGTTCGGCACCTGGGAACGGGACGTCCTGCGCGAGACGTACGAGTTCGTCGACTACATCTCCTGCCACGCGTACTACGGCAACGACGACGGCGATACCGCGTCGTTCCTGGCGTCCGCGGTGGACATGGACCACTTCATCGACTCGGTCGTCGCGACCGCGGACCATGTCGGCGCGGAGCTCAAGAGCAGCAAGAAGATCGCGATCTCGTTCGACGAGTGGAACGTCTGGTACGGCGACCGCTCGCGCCGCACCGACGGGCCGGGCGAGGAGTGGGAGGTGGCGCCGCGGCGGATCGAGGACGAGTACAACGTCACCGACGCCGTGGTGGTCGGCAACCTGCTGATCTCGCTGCTGCGGCACAGCGACCGGGTCGGCGTCGCCTGCCTGGCACAGCTCGCGAACGTGATCGCGCCGATCATGACCGAGCCGGGCGGCGCGGCCTGGCGGCAGCCGACGTTCCACCCGTTCGCGATCACCTCCCGGCTGGCGGCCGGCCAGGTACTGCGGGTCGAGACCGACTCCCCCACGGTCGCCACCGCCCGGTACGGCGAGGTCGCGGCGGTCGACGCGGTCGCGACGTACGACGACGGCCGGCTGGCCGTGTTCGCCGTGAACCGCTCGGCCGAGGGTCCGGTCGACGTCACCATCGACCTCAGCCGCACCGGCGTCACGTCGCTCGCCGAGGCCGTCATCGTGCACGACGACGACCCGGACGCGGTCAACTCGGCGGCACGACCCGACCGCGTCACCGCGCAGCCGTTCGAGTCGGCGAAGCTCGTCGACGGAAAGCTCGTGGTTACGCTACCGGCGATCAGCTGGACGGCGTTTTCTCTGTCGACGGACTGACCCCCACTGGCCCAGACTGGGTGCCCGTGAGTACCCAGTCCGACCTTGCCGAGACGAATCGGCTGGAAGCCTTCAGCGACGGCGTTTTCGCGATCGCGATCACCCTCCTCGTGCTCGAGCTGCACGCTCCGAAGCTCGCGGAGGGTCAGCGGCTGTGGCCGGCGTTGCTGCGCGAGTGGCCGCAGTTCGCGGCGTACCTGGCCAGCTTCGCGATCCTCGGCATCATGTGGGTCAACCACCACTCGATGTTCCGCCAGATCCAGCGCGCCGACCGCGGGCTGATGTTCCTCAACCTGCTGCTGTTGCTGTGGGTGACGCTGCTGCCGTTCCCGACCAGCCTGTTCGCGGAACACCTCGAGGACAAGACGAGCAACGGGCACGTCGCGGCCGCCGTCTACAGCGCGACGCTGACGCTGGCGGCGATCGCGTTCAGCCTGATCTGGTGGTACGTGCTGCGCCACCACCTGGTCGAGCACACGATGTCCAAGGCCGAGATCCGCAAGTCGCTGCTGCGCTACTCGGTGGGCACGGTGATCTACGCGGCGACCATCGGGTTCTCGTTCGTGTCACCGCAACTGACGCTGGTGGTCGTGTTCCTGCTGGCGTTGTACTACGGGTTCGAGCAGGTCAGGACCCGCGACGGAACCGCGTGACGTAGATGCCGGGGGCAACTTCGACGCGGCCGGTCTCGGCGTACCCGCGGGACTTGTACAGGTTCACCGCCGGGAGGTTGGCGGATCCGGTGGAGACCTCGCTGACCGGCCGCGGCTCGAGCTCGTCCAGCCGGTCGAGCAGGGCCCGTCCGTGCCCGCGCCGCGCGTACGCCGGGTCCACGATCAGCCGGGAGATCTCCACGGTCCGCTCGTCCGGGTACTCGTACGCGACCGCGCCGACGAGCAGCGGGCCGTCGTACGCCCCGAGCCAGTGCTCCGCGGAGGCCATCAACTCGTGTAGACCCTCCTGCAGGGGCGGGATCCCGTCGAACCCGATCAGCTCGGCCTCGACGGCGTACGCCGCGTGCTGAACCGCCAGCAGCCGCTCGGCCAACGGACGGTCGGTAACGTCGAGCGTGGTGATCACAGCCGGCACCCTACTATTGTTGCCGCGGAAGTTAGCCGAGCCTAACCTCAAAGAGCAGGGGGATGTAGTGAACGCGAGGGTGTTCCGGGATTCGTACGGCGTACCGCACCTGCAGGCCGGGGATCCGCTCGCGTTGGTCTACCTGCAGGGCGTCAACGTCGCGCACGACCGGGCCTGGCAGCTCGAACTGGAGCGGCGGCGGTGCCTCGGGACGAGCGCCGCGTTCCTCGGGGTGGAGGCGGTCGGGTGGGACGTGTTCGCCCGGCAGGCACGGCTCGCGGACACGGCGCAGAAGTGCTTCGAGTCGCTCGACGGCGAGACGCGGGAGTGGGTCTCGGCGTACGTCGACGGCGTGAACCACGCACTGGCGGGCGCGGCGCGGCGGGCGCCGGAGTTCGCCGAGACCGGGCTGACTCCCCAGCAGTGGGAGCCGTGGGCGCCGCTCGGGATCTGGCTGACCGTGCACATCCTGTTCGCCGGCTTCCCGTCGAAGCTCTGGCGGACGCATGTCGCGTCGATCCTCGGCGACGAGGCGCTCGAACTGTTCTCGTCGGAAGGCCCGCACGGCTCCGGGAGCAACGGGTGGTTGATCCCCGGCACGCACACCGCGTCGGGCCGGCCGATCGTGGCGGGCGACCCGCACCGGTACATCGAGAACCCCGGCGTGTACCAGCAGGTCCGCCTCACCTGCCCCGAGTACGACGTGTTCGGCCTGGCCGTTCCGGGCGTTCCCGGACTCGCGCACTTCGGCCACACCGGCAAGGTCGCCTGGGCGATCACCAACGCGATGTCGGACTACCAGGACCTGTACGCCGAACAGCTCCGCCGGACGGCTACACGTGTAGAAGCGCTCGGCCCGGACGGGTGGAAGCCGGCCGCCGCACACACCGAGGTGGTCGAGGTGGCCGGCGGCGATCCCGTCGAACTGGAGGTGATCGAGACCGACCGCGGACCGGTGATCTCCGGCCCGTCGAACGCGCAGCCGTTCTCGCTCCGGTATCCCCCGCGAGTGACCGGCAAGCTCGGCTTCGAGGTGATGGCTCGGTTGCTCCGGGCAACCACCGTGGCCGACGTCGACGCCGCGTTCGAGGACTGGGTGGAGCCGGTGAACGTCGTACTCGCCGCCGACACCGAGGGCGGCCTGCTGCACCGGACGGCCGGTGTCGTACCGCGCCGGGCCCGGGACAACATGCTGCGCGTCGTACCGGCCTGGGAACCCGGGCACGAATGGGACGGGTGGCACGCGATGCCGCGCGCGGAGGTCGACGGGCCGGCGGTGATGGCCAACGCGCGGGAACTGGCGGCGGAGCTGGGGGTGGAGTTCGCGGCGCCGTACCGCGCCGATCGGATCCGGGAACTGCTTAACGCCCGCGCGGACTGGACGGCCGACGACATGCCGACGATCCACCGCGACACCTATCTGGGCTCGGCCGGCTCCGTCCTCGACCTGCTGACCGGCCTCGACGATCTCTCCTCGCAAGCAGTTGCCCTACGCAACGAGCTGCTCGCCTGGGACCGGCACATGGACGCCACGAGTACGACGGCGTCGTCGTACGCCGCGGTCCGCAAGGCGCTCGTCTCGCGGCTGACCGACCACTTCACGATGCTCGAGAACGCCGAGGTCGCGGACATCTTCACGCCGTGGATGGACCCGCTGGCGCACGTCTCGTACGCGCTCGAGAACCTGCTCGCCACGGACCTGATCCCCGAGATCAACGTCGGCTGGCTCGCGCGCGAGGCGCTGGAGGAGGTCGCCGCCAACAGCCCGCGGCCGCCGTGGGGCGAGACGCACCAGCTCGCGCCGCTGCACGCGCTGCGCGGCCCGGTGTTCGCGTCGTCCGAGCAGCCGTTCGACCTCGGCCTGTCCGGCGACCACCACTGCGTGCTGTCCACGTCGAGCCTTCCCGGCCTGACGGACGTGTCGATCCGCGCCTCGGCGGCCCGGTACGCGTGGGACCTCGCGGATCGCTCCGCCAGCCGGTGGATCGTCCCGCTCGGCGCGTCCGGCGTACTCGGCGATCCGCACCACCACGACCAGCTTCCGCTGTGGCTGAAGGGTTCTCTCGCACCCGTCGACGACCCCGGCGTGCTTGAGGACGGCAGCTACGAGCGGACCGTCGACGGGTTCGGCACGGTCCGGATCGAGGAGGCTGATCCGGAGCGGGACCTCGACCTGATCCACGCATGGGTCACGGCGGAGCGCGCGGTCTTCTGGGGCATGCAGTCGCTGTCGCGCGACGAGATCGCGGAGATCTACCGGTTCCTGGACTCGGTGCCGACGCATCACGTGTACGTCGTCCGCCTGGACGGGGCACCGGCGGCGTTGCTGCAGACGTACGACCCGCGGGCGGATCCGGTCGGCGCGGCGTACGACGTCGAGGCGGGCGATCTCGGCGTACACCTGCTGATCGCCCCCGGCGAGGCCCGCCCAGGCTTCACCGGAAGCTTGATCGAGGTGCTGCTCGCGTTCGTCTTCGAAGAGCTCGGCAACCCACGGATCGTCGTCGACCCGGACGCCCGCAACACACCGGCGATCACCCGCTTCCAACGGAGCGGCTTCACCCTAGGCCCCGAGGCAAAGATCATCCACCCGGACGGCACCACGAAGACGGCGCAGCTCGCCTTCCTCCAGCGGACTTAACACCGCCCCGACAGCTCCCCCGGTCGCGATCACCCACCGCGGAACAGGCGCACTGCGGAACAAAGTTGCCGCTATCCGGCCAAATGTTTCCGATGAGACCGACCACGGCCACGCCGACCCGGCGCCACGGCGGCCCCGGCCGGATCACCTCTCGAGATGCGGCTGGCTTCCTGAGTTAGGGACTGTCAGTTCTTGACGGCCAGGACCGCGGCGATCAGTTGCTGGTAGTCCGTCAGGTCGTCGGGCTCCTCGTCGTTGCGCCATTCGGCGGCGGCGACGAGGCCTGGCTCGAGGACGGTGAAGGTGTCGCCGAAGAGGGCGAGGATCTGGTCGTCGGTGCGCCAGCGGCCGCGGCCCAGGGAGCCCTGGAGAACCTGCTCGAGCTCCTGGCTGCGGGGGTCGTTCTGGCTGCGGAAGTGGCTGACGAAGACGTGGCTGCCGGACGCGATCCGGTCGCTCCAGAACGAGACGATGCCGGCCGGGTCCTCGTCGTCGTTGACGTGGTGCAGGACGGCACTGAAGATCACGCCGACCGGCTTCTCGAAGTCGATCAGGGACTGCACTGCCTGGTCCTTGAAGACGCTCTGCGGGTCGCGGAGGTCGGCCTGGATGACCTTGGTGTTGTCGTTCTCGGCGAGCAGGGCGCGGCCGTGGGCGAGCACGATCGGGTCGTTGTCGACGTACACGACCTTGGTCTCGGGCGCGAACCGCTGCGCGACCTGGTGCACGTTGTTCGCGGTCGGCAGGCCGCTGCCGAGGTCGATGAACTGCCGGATCGGCGTCGTCCGGACGATCTGGTCGACGGCCCGGACCAGCACCGCGCGGTTGTCGGTCGCGATCACCGGCGAGCCGGGCAGTTCGTTGATGAACCGGTCGCCGAAGGCGCGGTCGACGGCGAAGTTGTCCTTGCCCCCGATCAGGTAGTCGTACGTCCGGGCGATGCTCGGCGTGGTGATGTCGAAGCCCGGGTACGGCGCCTGCTCGTTCGCATCGGTCATCGTACGGAACCCTTCCAATCGAGAACGACGCTTACTCTATGCGACCCGCGGGCTACCCCGCTCCCGGCCCCGGCCTGTCTCCCGCCGAGGCCGCCGCCGGTCCGTCCCGTGTCATCAAAATGTCATCGCCGCCCGCGATCGTCGGTCGTATGCACAGTCCGCCCACGTTGCCCCCGGGGAGCTCGATCCGATGACTGTCACGATGCTCGACCGGCCGTCCGGATTCCGGCAGCTCCCCGCCCACGGCGGGATCGCCGAGCTGCTCGCGTCCGCCGAGCACGAGGTGATCGCGATGGACACCCTGACTGGTCCGACGTTCGGGCCGCAGGACCTCAAGCGCGGCGTGCGGTGCCGGGCGATCTTCCCGGACCACACCCGGACCATGCCGACCGTCGGCCGGCACGTCGGCGCGCTGTCCCAGGCAGGCGTAGCGGTCCGGACGATCCCGCACGTCGCGATGAACGCGATCGTGATCGACGGGTCGGTCGCCGTACTGCCCGCCGGTACCGCGACCGGCAGCGTCGCCGTACTGCGGCTGACCAGCGTGGTGGTGACGGCGATCGAGTTGTTCGAGCGGATCTGGCCGGACGCCGTGCCGCTGGCCGGCCGCGACCTGCCGGACGAGACCGGCCTGTCACCGCGGGAACAGGAGATGCTGCGGCTGCTGGCGCTCGGCGCGACCGACGAGGTGGCCGCCGCACAGTTGGACATCTCGGTCCGGACGGTCCGCCGGATGGTCGCGCAGCTCATGCACCGGCTCGGCGCGCGCAGCCGCTTCCAGGCCGGCATGAAGGCCGCCGACCGCGGCTGGCTGCTCGACCGCGCCTGCTGAACAGGCGCAGCGGTCGTCGCGGGGTTGTGGCGACGACCGCTGGTCGGTGCTGTGGTGACCTGGTCTGGCGGGCCCTGTCACCGGGGGATTCAGTTGAGCGTGTGCTTCGGTAGGTCGTGAGAGCGACCGGCGGCGTGGCGCTCGTGGGGCATTGGGTCCTGCACCGCGTGGTCCGGGGTGCGTGGGGCCGGGCAGACGGGGCCGTGGTGGATCGGGCCACCGCCCAGCTTCCGGCTCTTCCACTGTTTTTCTTCGTAGTCGTAGTAGGTGTCGACGCCTCCGACTGTCATCCGGAACCTCCCGTTGATCCCCCGTCCCCTGCTGGCAGATCCACAGTCCGTCACGACCACACCGCCAGACAAGCGATTCCGGAAATCACCACGGATCAACACGGTCGAACGCCAACTTCTGTTGGATTGGCCCACAAACGTGCACGGGTTCGGAAAGTCCTACACGGCGACGATCGCGACGCCGTGACCCGGCAACCAGACGCCGTCCGCGATCACCTCGGCCCCACCGAACGACATCACCAGGTACTCCGGCACCTGGTCGACCTGCACCACCGCGGCCTCCGCGGCCAGGTTCGCCACCACTCGCAGGCTGCCCCGGCTCACCACCAGCCACCCGCCGCCCGGATCGAACGCCACCGCGACCGACTCCAGCGAGTCGTCCCGCAACTCCGGCATGCGCGCCCGGAACGTCAGCAGATGCCGGTACCAGGTGAGGATGTCCCGGTGCGGCGCCTCGTCCAGTTCCGACCAGTCGAGCACCGAACTCCGCCACGTCTTCGGGTCCTGCGGATCCGGGATCTCGTCCGCGTCCCACCCGAACTCCGTGAACTCCCGCCGCCGCCCGGTCCGCACCGCGTCCGCCAGGGCCGGCTCCTGGAAGTCGGTGAAGAACCTCCACGGCGTCGAAGCGCCCCACTCCTCGCCCATGAACAGCATCGGCGTGTACGGCGACGTCAGTACCAGCGCGGCACCGATCGCCAACTGCCCCGGCGTCAGCGCCGGCCGGTCACCGAGTGCCCGGTTGCCGATCTGGTCGTGGTTCGACGTGTACGCGAGAAACTGCCCGCCCCGCTGCGTCCGCGGATCCACCGGCCGCCCCCACAGCTTGTGCCGGAACGTCGAGTACGTCCCGTCGTGCAGGAACACCTTTGTCTCGGTCTTCGCGAACACCGCCGGATCCCCGAAGTCCACGTAGTACCCGAACCGCTCCCCGGTCAGCAGGGAGTGCAGCGCGTGGTGGAAGTCGTCGCTCCACTGGGCCGTCATCCCCATCCCACCGACAGCCACCGCCTCGACCGTGCGCGGGTCGTTGAGGTCTGACTCAGCCACGAGCCCAAGAGGCCGCCCTAGCTCCCGGGAGAGCCCAGCGGTCTCAGTAGACAGCTGCTGGAGCAGGTGCTCCGGGCTGTCGTCAACCAGCGCGTGTACGGCGTCCAGCCGCAGCGCGTCGAGGTGGAACTCGCGGAACCAGCGCAGGGCGTTGTCGCAGATCCACCGGCGTACCTCGGTGCTGCCCGTGTCGTCCAGGTTGACGGCAGGGCCCCACGGGGTGTCGTGCCGGGTGGTGAAGTACGGGCCGAAGCTCCCTAGGTAGTTCCCGCTCGGCCCGAGGTGGTTGTAGACCACGTCCAGGCACACGGCGAGCCCTGCGTCGTGGCAGCGGTCCACGAACCGCTGCAGCGCTTCCGGTCCGCCGTACGGCGCGTGCACGGCGTACAGGTCGACGCCGTCGTACCCCCAACCGTGGACGCCGGGGAACGCGGCCACCGGCATCAGCGAGACCACCTCCACACCCAGGACTGCCAGGTAGTCCAGGTGCTCGGCGGCAGCGTCGAGCGTGCCCTCCAGCGTGAACGTCCCGATGTGCAGCTCGTAGAAGACAGCACCCCGTACGTCGCGGCCTGTCCAGCTGTCGTCAGTCCACTCGTACCGGTCCGCGTCGAACACCCTGCTGAACCCATGGACGCCGTCCGGCTGCCACGGGCTGCGCGGATCGGGCAGTGGGTCGCTGCCGTCGACGGCGTACGCGTAGTCGGTGCCGTGGTGCGCCTCGGCGACCCGGCGCTCCCACCAGCCCTCGTCGACGGACCGCATCGGCAGCACGCCGTCCCGCAGTACCAGGTCTACGGTGGTTGCCTCCGGCACCCAGACGCGGAACGTGTGCATGTCAGCTCCTGACCAGCAAGGCGACCGGCAGGTCCGTCAACAGGTCGTCGATGCGGGCAGCACCGGCGACCTCCCGACCTGTCAGCACATTCTTCCACCGCCCGCTGGGCAGGACCACTGTGCTGTCACCCCAGCCGCCCAGCCGCCGCAGGGCTGCCGGCAGCCGCGTGGCCACGGTGATGACCGCGTCTCCGCGTGCGAACGCGACCGCGTGACCGTTGGACGTCGGCAGCGGCGTATAGCTCCCGGCGAACGCGTCCGGGTACTGCCGGCGCAGCCGGAGCGCCCGGGACGTCACCAGCAGCTTCTCGTCGGACAGGTCCTGCGGCTTACCTCCTGCGTCCAGCCGTTGCAGCCGTTCGATGCGCTGCTGGTAGTCCACGGGCCGCCGGTTGTCGGGATCCACCAGCGACAGGTCGACCACCTCGGTCCCCTGGTACACATCGGGTACGCCGGGCATCGTCAGCTGCACCAGCTTCTGGCCGAGCGTGGCTGCTCTCACGTAGTCGCTCTGGTCGTCCGCAAAACGCCGTACCGCATCAAGAACGGTCTTGTCGTGGAGCACGGCCGTTGCGAAGGCTGCGACGGTCTGCTCGTACTCCTCGTCCGGTGAGGTCCAAGAAGTGAGCTTCTTGGCCTCTCGGATCGCCTTCAACAAGTAGGCCTGCATGCGGTCCTCAGCGAGCGGGCCGTCGTCCCACGTGCCGAAAAGGGTCTGCCAGAACAGGTACTCCGTACTGCCGTCCAGCAACGGGCTCCGGTGGTCCTCAGCCAACCGGCGCCAGTCGCGCACGGCCTCCGACCAGGCGGCCGGCCGCTCGGACAGCACCCCCAGCCGCGCCCGTACGTCCTCAGAGCGCTTGGTGTCGTGTGTGGACAGCGTGGTCATCGACTTCGGCCAGTGCTTGTTCAGCAGGGCCGCGTACGCGTGGAACTCCTCCGGTGAGACCCCGAAGTGCTCCGGGTCGCCGCCGACCTCGTTGAGCGACGTGAGCCGCAGCCACCGGTAGAACGCGGTGTCCTCGACCCCCTTGGCCATCACCGGCCCGCACGTCTGCTGGAACCGTACGATCAGCTCCGCGCGTGCCTGCTCGTCGATCGTGCTGGACTCCCGCCCGAGCAGCAGGTGCAGTACGACGTCCAGCGTGGCCTGCCGGTCCTCGTCGAGGTTCTCCCGCGCCTTCTCGGCGGCCCGCTCCATCGCTGCCACCGCGGCGGGCGGCGCCTCCTCACCAGGGACGACGTACGCGCGGTAGACGTCGAAGTGGACGAGCAGCTCGGCCACGACCTCGTGGAACGCCCTCCTCGTGTGGTCACGCAGCCGTACGTCGTCCTGGCAGATGCGGGCGAGTAGTTCGACCAGGCGATGCACCTCGGCGTACTGCCCGTTCCGGACGACCTCGCGCTTCGCTTCTTCCACGACGCGACCGAAATCAGCAGGGGCTCCGGTGAGCTCGGAGTGCAGTGCCGAGAGCGGTGCAGCGCCGGCGGGGTCGATGAACAGACCACCTACGCGCAGCAGAGCGTCGTACCCGGTGGTGCCGGCGCATGGCCAGTCGCTGGGTAGCTCTTCATCGCCTTCGAGGATCTTCTCCACCACGACCCACGCACCGCCGGTTCTTTCGGCCAGCCGGCGCAGGTACCCACGCGGGTCGGCCAGGCCGTCCGGGTGGTCGATCCGATAGCCGTTGAGCTTCCCCTCCTGCAGCAACGCCAGCAGCAGCTGGTGCGTGGCGTCGAAGACCTCCTGCACCTCCTGCCGTACCGCGGCCAGCGTGTCCACGTCGAAGAACCGCCGGTAGTTCAGTTCCTCGTCCGCGACCCGCCAGTGCGCCAGCCGGTACCACTGCTCCGTGACGAGCTGCTCCAGCGGCAGGGCCTCGGTCCCAGGACGCAACGGGTACTCGTGCTCGTAGTACCGCAGTACGTCGTCCTCGACCGCCAACTGGTTGTCCGCGAGCACCTTGCCGATCCGCTGGCCCAGCACGGCCATCAGCAACGGCTGGTTCCCCGCACCCCAGTCCACGTCGAACCAGTCCGCGTACTGCGAACCCGGCCCGAGCCGCAGCACCGACCACAGCGCCTTGTTCAGGCTCTCCGGCGTCGGCACGGCGACATGGTTCGGTACGACGTCCGCGATCGCGCCGAGCCGGTACTCGGCCAGCCGGGCCGCGAGCCGGTCGAACGCGGGCCGGCCGCCCATCGGCTCGGACAGCCGGCTGTGGTCGACCACGTCGTACCCGTGGGTGGAACCGGGTGCCGCCTGGAGGATCGGCGACAGGTAGGCGTGGGAGGCCCCGAGGCTCGCCAGGTACGGGACCGTCCCGGCCGCGTCGTCGAAACCGAACTCGGCGCGGAGCTGGAACCGGTAGGTGGCCTGCGGGACCTGCGTCATCCGACCTGCCTCGCGCGGGTGAGCACCAGCGTGCTCCGGGCCTCCAGCTGGACCGTCGAACCGGCCGCGTGCGCTTCGGTGTCGCCGATGCCGGTCGCGGTCGTGGTGTCCACCGCGACCGTCCAGGTCTCGCCGTACTCCTCCGGCGGGAGCAGGAAGTCGACCGGCTCGAAGTTGCCGTTCAGCAGCACCAGGAACGAGTCGTCGACGACCGGTTCGCCGCGCGGGTCCGGCTCGGAGATCGCGTCGCCGTTCAGGAACACCGCGATCGCGAGCGTGTCGTCACGCTGCCAGTCGCCGTTCTGCATCTCGGTGCCGTTCGGGTTGAACCAGACCAGGTCGCCGAGCCCGTCGATGCCGGTGTCGCCGTGGAAGAACCGGCGGCGGCGCAGCACCGGGTGGTTGTTGCGCAGCTTGACCAGCGACCGGGTGAACTCGAGCAGGTGCTTCTGCGGCTCCTGCAGGTTCCAGTCGATCCAGGAGATCTCGTTGTCCTGGCAGTAGACGTTGTTGTTGCCGCGCTGGGTGCGGCCGAGCTCGTCGCCGTGCGCGATCATCGGCACGCCCTGCGAGATCAGCAGCGTGGTGAGGAAGTTGCGCTCCTGCTTGTCCCGCAGCCGCAGTACGGCCGGGTCGTCGCTCGGGCCCTCGGCGCCGCAGTTCCAGGAGCGGTTGAAGCTCTCGCCGTCCTTGCCGCCCTCGCCGTTCGCCTCGTTGTGCTTCTCGTTGTACGAGACCAGGTCGCGCATCGTGAAGCCGTCGTGGGCGGTGATGAAGTTGATGCTCGCCAGCGGCCGGCGGCTGTCGTCCTGGTACAGGTCGGACGAGCCGGTCAACCGGGACGCGAACTCGGCCAGGGTGAACTTCTCGCCCCGCCAGTAGTCCCGGACCGTGTCGCGGTACTTGCCGTTCCACTCGGTCCACAACGGCGGGAAGTTGCCGACCTGGTAGCCGCCGTCGCCGACGTCCCACGGCTCGGCGATCAGCTTCACCTGGCTGACTACCGGGTCCTGCTGGACCAGGTCGAAGAACGCCGACAGCCGGTCGACCTCGTGGAACTGGCGGGCCAGCGTGGCCGCGAGGTCGAAGCGGAAGCCGTCGACGTGCATCTCGGTGACCCAGTAGCGCAGCGAGTCCATGATCAGCTGCAGGACGTGCGGGTGCCGCATCAGCAGGCTGTTGCCGGTGCCGGTGGTGTCGTAGTAGTGCGACTTGTCCTGGTCCACCAGCCGGTAGTACGCCGCGTTGTCGATGCCCTTGAACGACAGCGTCGGGCCGAACTCGTTCCCCTCGGCGGTGTGGTTGTAAACGACGTCGAGGATCACCTCGATGTCCGCCTCGTGCAGCGCCTTCACCATCGCCTTGAACTCGGTCACCTGCTGCCCGCGGGTGCCGGTGGAGGCGTAGGCGTTGTGCGGCGCGAAGAAGCCGATCGTGTTGTAGCCCCAGTAGTTCGACAGACCGATCTCCTGCAGGTGCCCGTCCTGCGCGAACTGGTGCACCGGCATCAGCTCGATCGCGGACACCCCGAGCTCCTTGAGGTGCTCGATGATCGCCGGGTGGCCGATCCCGGCGTACGTGCCGCGGATGTTCTCCGGCAGCCCCGGGTGCGTCTTGGTGAGGCCCTTGACGTGCGCCTCGTAGATGACCGTCTCGTGGTACGCGTGACCCGGCGGGCGGTCGTTGCCCCAGTCGAAGAACGGGTTGGTGACCACCGAGAGCATCGTGTGCTCGCGGTTGTCCATGGTGTTCAGCTCGTCCGGCTTCGCGAACCGGTAGCTGAACAGCGACTCGTCGCCGTCGATCTGCCCGTCGACCGCCTTCGCGTACGGGTCCAGCAGCAGCTTGGAGGGGTTGCACCGGTCGCCCGCGGACGGGTTGTACGGGCCGTGCACGCGGAACCCGTACCGCTGGCCGGGCTGGACGCCGGGCAGGTAGGCGTGGTGCACGAAGCCGTCCACCTCGGTCAGCTGCACCAGCTGCTCGGTCCCGTCGTCGCCCAGCAGCGACAGATCAACTCGTTCGGCAACCTCCGAGAACACCGCGAAGTTCGTCCCGGCGCCGTCGTACGTGGCGCCGAGAGGGTAGGGACGACCAGGCCATTTCTGCACCTGACGACAGTAGCGGCACCACCTGACAATCAAGTGCCTGCAGGAAGTTGCAAGACGGCGAACATCCCAAAATTCTTGCAGTTACGCTAAGCTCCAACGCTTGTGAAACCGCCTTCCCCCCGGCGGCCCGTTTTCCTTGACTCGACCGGGCGTCGTCGTCGCACCCTCCGAAGAACCGGCGCCTTCCTGGCCGTGCCTACTGTCGGTTACCTGGTGCTCATGACCAGTAGTCTGCTCGGCGGGCCGCGCATGGACACGCCGCTGATTCCGCTGCCCGAGCCCGCCAAGGCCAAGCATCAGAAGACGCCGGCCGTCGAGGCCGCGATCCAGACCCCGCTGCCGACGACCGGTTCGTCCACCCCCGGCAGCGGCCCGTCCCAGCAGTCGAGCAGCTCGTCGACACCCGCTCCGTCGACGAACAGCAGCACCGCACCCACCTCGGCACCGACGTCCGGCTCGACCACCGCGCCGACGACCGGTACGACGACGGTGCCGACGGTCGGTACGACGATCGTGCCGCCGACCGCCGTACCGCCGACCACGACCACCACCACCGCCCCGCCGGGTACCACGGCGCCGACGGCGACGCCGACCACGACGGCCCCGACGACGCCGGCGCCGACCGCCACAACGACCACGACGCACGGCAAGAAGCCGACCGCACCGCCCGGTAAGACCAAGACGCCCACCCCGTGAGCCGGCCGGTCGCGCGCCGAGCGAAGCAGGTTCCGCTCCGGACGCACTGGATCGTGCTGACCATGCTGCTGGTCTGCCTGTCGACCATGCTGCTGCTGAACGGCTACACGAACCACATGTTCGGCACAGCACCCGACGGAGCGGTCCAGCCGGTCGGCGGGTCCGGGACTGTGCCACCTCAGATCGTCAAGGGCGGTCCGGTGATCGACGCGGGCGACGGTACGCCGCGGTCGGTCGCGCCGCACGCCCGGACGATCGCGATCACGTTCGACGACGGCCCGGACCCGGTCTGGACGCCGAAGATCCTGGACGTGCTGCGCGCACAGGGCGTGCACGCGACGTTCTTCGTCGTCGGGACCGCGGTCGCCAAGCATCCGGACCTGGCCCGCCGGATAGTCGCCGAGGGTCACCAGATCGCCGTGCACACGTTCACGCACGCGAACCTGTCGACTGCGGCCCCGTGGCGGCGCTCGCTTGAGCTCAAGCAGAGCCAGCTGATCCTGGCCGGCGCCACAGGCGTCACCACGACGCTCATCCGGCCGCCGTACTCGTCTGAGCCGAGCGCACTGACCGACCTGGACTGGAAGGCGCTCCGGCAGGTGCGCGACGCCGGGTACCTCGCCGTACTGACCAGTCAGGACAGTGAGGACTGGCGGCGGCCCGGTACGGACCAGGTGATCGCCAACTCGATGCCCCGCAGCACAGCCGGGCAGGTGTTACTGATGCACGACGCCGGTGGTGACCGCAGCGAGACTGTGGAGGCTCTCAACAAGCTCCTGCCGCGACTGAAGGCACGTGGCTTCCGTTTCGCGACCGTGAGCGAAGCCGTCGGCCTGCCGGACCCGACGCACAAGGCCGGGCTGCTGGACCGCGGGCGCGGCCTTGCGGTCATCTGGGTGATGCGGATCAGCGACTGGGTCCTGAGCGTCATCGGCTGGCTGCTGTACGCCGCGGGCGCGCTCAGCGTGCTGCGGGCGATCGCCACGGTCGTCGCCGCCCGCCGGCACGCCCGGATGCGCGGCTGGATCTACGGGCCGCCGGTGACGGAGCCGGTCAGCGTAATCGTTCCGGCGTACAACGAGAGCGCCGGGATCGAGGCCGCGATCCGCTCGCTGGTCGCGTCCGACCATCCGCTGGAGGTGATCGTCGTCGACGACGGCTCGACCGACGGTACGGCGGACATCGTCGAGGCGCTGCGGATCCCCGGCGTACGGGTGATCCGGCAGGAGAACGCGGGCAAGCCCGTCGCGCTGAACACCGGGCTGAAGGCGGCCCGGTGCGAGCTGATCGTGATGGTCGACGGCGACACCGTGTTCGAGCCGGACGCGATCCGCAAGCTCATCCAGCCGTTCGGCCACCCTGCCGTCGGCGCGGTGTCCGGCAACGCGAAGGTCGGCAACCGCGGCGGGCTGATCGGCCGCTGGCAGCACATCGAGTACGTGATCGGCTTCAACCTGGACCGCCGGCTGTTCGACCTCGCCGAGTGCATGCCGACGGTGCCCGGCGCGGTCGGCGCGTTCCGGCGTACGGCGCTGGAACGCATCGGCGGGCTCAGCGACGTGACGCTGGCGGAGGACACCGACCTGACCATGGCGTTGTGCCGTGACGGGTGGCGGGTGGTCTACGAGGAGAGTGCGGTGGCCTGGACCGAGGCACCGGCCTCCATGGGCGCTCTTTGGCGGCAGCGGTACCGCTGGTGCTACGGGACGCTCCAGGCGATGTGGAAGCACCGCGGGGCGATGGTGCAGCGCGGGCGGGCCGGTAAGTTCGGCCGGCGCGGTCTGACCTACCTGATGCTGTTCCAGGTACTGCTGCCGTTGCTGGCGCCGGTGGTGGACGTGTTCGCGATCTACGGCCTGATCTTCCTCAACCCGGTGCGTGTGCTCGGCGTTTGGGCCGGCTTCGTGCTCCTGCAGCTGGTGATGGGGTTCTACGCGTTCCGGTTGGACGGGGAGCGGCCTGGGCCGCTGTGGACGCTGCCGTTGCAGCAGTTCGTCTACCGGCAGCTCATGTACCTCGTGGTGATCCAGTCCGTCTTCACCGCGCTGGCCGGTACCAGACTCCGCTGGCAACGCATGGAGAGGTACGGCAGCCTGCAGGCTCCAGTCGTTCGCTAACCTAAAGCGATGAGACTCTCACGGGGCGTACTCGTCGTTGCTGGACTGCTGACCCTCACGGCCGGCGCCAAGCCGTGCATCGTTGGTGGCACGGTGACGAGTGTCAGCGAGGCACCGTGGGCGATCGCGCTCAACACCACGCAGTCCGAGTCGTCCAGCGGCCGGTACTGCGGTGCGACGCTGATCAAGCCCGACAAGATCGTCACGGCCGCGCACTGCATGGACGAGGCGACCTCGACGTACTACGCCGTACAGGGTCGCGCCGACCTGGGTGACAGCTTGTCCGGACGGGTGTCCGCGATCAGCAAGGTGTGGATCCACCCGGGCTACAACACGAAGAACAACCGGTACGACGTCGCCGTACTGACCCTGGCCAAGCCGTTCACCGGCGTACCGGTACTGCCGCTCGAGACACGGGCCCGTGCGGACGCGGCAGGCGCCGTACCGACCGTTTACGGCTGGGGCGACACGCAGGACACCGGGCCGGACGAGACATTGCAGAAGGCCGCCGTACCGGACCTGGGCGACAAGACGTGCCTGGCGAACAAGAGCTACGTGGCCAACGGGTACGCCGCAGCCACCAACGTGTGCGCCGGTTATCTCAAGGGCGGTACGGACGCGTGCCAGGGCGACTCAGGCGGACCGCTTGTACTCAACGGGCGCCTGCTCGGGGTCGTGTCGTGGGGGCAGGGCTGCGCGCAGCCGGGCGACCCTGGCGTCTACGCCGAGATCGCACCCGTGGCCGAGGCATTGCTGCAACACTGAAGGCATGTCCGACCCCGTTCGCGTGATCAAGGCCGGTGACCTGGTCGCCGCCGACCCGACGTCCGGCATGCTCCGGATGCGGGCGTTCGAGCTCCCGATCCTGTGGGCCGGGCAGGTGATCACCCAGCCCGGTATCACCTCCGGCTGGCACCACCACGACAAGAACGAGAGCAGCCTGTACATCGTGTCCGGGGTGCTCCGGCTGGAGTTCGAAGGCTCCGACGAGTACCTGGACGCGGTGGCCGGCGACTTCGTGCACGTACCTGCGTTCACCGTGCACCGGGAGAGCAACCCCGGCGCCGAGCCCTCGCTGGCGATCATCGCGCGGGCCGGCGGCGGCATCCCGACCGTGAACGTCGACGCGCCCCGCTGACATGCCGACCCACGAACAGGTCACCGTCGGCGTCGTCGGCGCCGACCAGATCGTGCCCCGGATCGTCAACCTGGCCCGGGAGTTGGACAACCCGGCGCTGCGGCTGGTCACCGCGGTGTACGCCGACGAGCACGCCGCACACGAGCAGGCCGCGCGGATCGCTTCCCGGGTCGACGTCTTCCTGTTCGCGGGGCCGTTGCCGTACGACGTGGCAGTCGCGGGCGGGCTGCCGGTGCCGGCGACGTACGTCCCGAGCGGCGGGCCCGCACTGTTCTCGGCGTTGCTCCGCGGCGTACTGGAGAAGGTCTTCGACCCGGCCCGGATCAGCGTCGACACGATGGCTCGCCGGGACCTCAAGCACGTCTACGAGGAGATCGGGCTGAGCGTCGCCGGGGTCCGGCTGAAGGAGTACGCCGGGCCGGAGTCGGCCGAGGAGTTCCTCGACTTCCACCGCATGCTGCACGAGCGCGGCCGGACCACCGGGGCGGTGACCACGGTGCCGACCGTCGACGTCGCGCTCCGGAAGGCCGGCGTACCGACGCTGCGGATGACGCCGTCCTCGATGACGATCCGGCAGGCGCTGACCACCGCGATCCTGATGGGCGGGGGCGCCAAGCTGGAGGAGTCCCGGATCGTCACGATGATCGTCCGGGTGCCTGCGGCCTCGCTGCCGGCACACGCCAGCGCGAGCGCGTACTGGTACCAGGAGCTGCGGCTGTCGCTGCACCGCGAACTGCTCCGCGACGCCCGGCCGATGGACGCCGCGGTGGTGCCACGCGACGAGCACAGCTTCCTGATCGTCACCACGATGGGCTCGCTGCGGCTGGCCACCGACAACCTGTCGATGGCGCCGTTCCTGGACCGGATCTCCGAGGAGCTGGGGATCCGGCTCGAGGTCGGCATCGGCCTCGGTACGTCGACCCGCGAGGCCGAGGTGAACGCCCAGTCCGCGGTCGACAAGGCAGCCGGCGGCGGTACGGCGTTCGTGGTCGGGCCGCACGGGTTCGTGCTGCAGATCCCGGGCGAACGCACCCGGGCCGCGGAACGCCCGGTGCCGGGCGACTCGCGGGCGCTGCAGATCCTCGCCACACTGGCCGAACAGCTGGAGAAGGCGAACGACACCGAGCGAGTCGTGGATGCGGAGAAGGTCGCCGAACTGCTCGGTGTCACGCTGCGGACCGCCCGCCGGACGCTGACCACGCTCGTTGACGAAGGCCTCGCCTGGCCGATGCCGCCACCCCGCTCGAACAAGCTCGGCCGGCCGCCGCGGCCGTTCCAGCTGCTGGTCGAGAAACTCCCGCGCTGAGTTATTACGGACATCCATAACTGCTATTCGGGCCTTGCCGAAGCTCTGCTGCTGAGGCAGGGTGGTCGGCATGCCAGCAATCGCGGTGGTGGACAACCGGGTGGCAACCGAGCAGGCTCACCAGGCGGGTCAGGACGCCTGGTGGGTCTACCTGGACGAGATCCTCGGCCAACTCCGGCTGCCGTACGCGGTGGTCTCCCCTGACGACATTCCGGACGACGTCTCGGTACTGGTCGTCGCTGCCCCCGGTCCTACCGATCGGATCGAGGCCTGGGTTCGGGCCGGCGGCGCGCTGATCGTCGTCGGAGATCCGGGCTCGTTGTGCACACTCGCGGGCGTCTCGGCGTACGTCGCCGTACCCGATGGTCAGGTGACACGTGTAGATGAGTCGGTCTGGTCGTACGGGCCGCCGCGGGGGCTGCACGCGATCGGTGGACGACTGCTGGTCGCCGACGCCGAGGTGATTGCGCGATGGCAGGACGACACGGCCGCGGTCACGCTTCGGCGGTTGGGCGCGGGCCTCGTGCTGACGTACGGCGTCGACCTGTGGCAGACGATCGTCCGCATCCGGCAGGGGTACGCCGTGACCGCGGACGGCGCGCCCGCCGCGGACGGTACGGCACCGATCGACGACGGGATCCTCAAGTGCGAGGACGGGATGACGCTCAGCTTCGAGCACGACCGGGCGATGCCGCCGGGCGAGCCCGCTCTGGTTGACGGGTTCGTGCATACGTATCCACCGCCGAGCGCCGTACCGATGTTCGACCAGCCGCAGGCGGACTGGTGGTGCGCGCTGTTCGCGCAGAGCCTGTGGTGGAGTGCCGCGCAGACCGGGGCCGCGGTGCCGTGGCTCTGGTACTGGCCGTCCGGGGTGGACGCGGTCGCGCACATGTCACACGACTCGGACGGGAACGTCGAAGAGGAAGGGCAGGCCGCGCTCGACGCGTTCGCCGAGGCCGACGTGAAGGTGACGTGGTGCCACCTGTTCCCGGGCGGGTACTCCCCGGATCTACACGTGGAGATCACCGCCGCCGGGCACGAGAACGCCCTGCATTACAACGCGATGGGCGACGCGGACCTCGTGGTGTGGGGCTGGCCGCAACTGCGCGCGCAGTACGCGTGGGCGCAGGCCGTCACCGGGACCGAGCAGATCGTCTCGAACAAGAACCACTACACCCGCTGGGAAGGGTGGACCGAGTTCTACTCGTGGTGCGAGCGGGTTGGCATCCAGATCGACGAGTCCCGCGGGCCCAGTAAACAAGGGGATGTGGGATTCACCTTCGGCACCGCACATCTGACGTTCCCGATGGGACCGGTTGCTGAGGGCAACCGGCTGTACGACGTCCTCAACCTGCCGCTGCACACGCAGGATCTCGCCTGGGCCGGGCATGCCGCCGTCCGCGACGTGATCCTGGACGGCGCAGAGGCGGTGCACGGTGTCGCGCACTTCCTGTTCCACGGGCCGCACCTGCGCTGGCGCCCGCCGACCCGCGCCGCGTGCATCGACTTGGCCGCGGAGGCGCGACGGCGCGGGATGCCGTGGTGGACCGCGGGTCAACTCAACACCTGGGAGCGGAGCCGGCGCGGCGTCACGCTGTCGATCGATCCGCATCCGGACGGGTTCACGATCGCCGCGCAGGCGGCCGAGGCGATGCCGGGAGCGGCGGTGCTGCTCGCCGTACCGGATGCCAGTCGGGACCCGATCGTCAAGGAGGGCGAGGGATCGGCGCGGGCCGTGCAGCGGTACGGCCGCATCTTCGTCGAGCTGACCGCGGATATCGTTGCCGGAGACAACAGATGGGTGATCACGCCATGATGCCGGAGTGGCCGCGGTACGACGACGAGGAAGCCAAGGCGCTGCTCGAGGTGCTGAACTCGGGCAAGTGGGGCAGCACCAGCGGGGACACCGTCGCCACCTTCGAGCGGGAGTTCGCGGCGTACCAGCAGGCCGGACACGCGATCTGCCTGGCCAACGGGACGCTCGCGATCGCGGTGGCGCTCCGGGCGGCCGGGGTCGGGATCGGCGACGAGGTGATCGTGCCGCCGTACACGTTCATCGCGACCGCGTCGGCGGCGCTGTTCGTCGGGGCGGTGCCGGTGTTCGCGGACGTGGACCCGGACACGCACCTGCTCGACCCGGCGGCCGCGGAGGCGGCGATCACCGAACGGACGAAGGCGATCGTCGTCGTCCACCTCGCCGGACGGCCGGCGGACCTCGACGCGTTCACGGCGCTCGGGGAACGGCACGGGCTGACGATCGTCGAGGACGCGGCGCAGGCGCACGGGGCGGCGTACAAGGGCCGGCCGGTCGGGGCGATCGGGGACCTCGGCACGTTCAGCTTCCAGAGCAGCAAGAACATCACGGCCGGCGAGGGCGGCGTCGTACTCACCGACTCCGCGGAACTCGCCGGTGCCGTCTACTCACTGGTCAACGTGGGCCGGGTGCCGGGCGGCGGCTGGTACCAGCACGAGTCGGTCGGCTACAACCTCCGCCTGACCGAGTTCCAGGCCGCCGTACTCCGCGTCCAACTCCGCCGCCACCCCGAACTGCAAGCCCTCCGCGAACGCAACGCCCGCCACCTGACGGACGCCCTGTCGACCGTAGAGGGCGTCCACCTGGCTCCCGAAGACCCCGCGATCACCGCCCATGGCCGCCACCTCTTCATGCTCCGCATCCCCAACCACCGCGACGCCGTACTCAAGTCCCTCACAGCCTCCGGCTTCGACAAAGCCTCCCCCGGCTACGTCCCCCTCCACCGCAACACCGCAGTACTCCAAGAAGCCACCGCCATCACCAACCGCCTGGGCCAGCCCTACCCCCACCCCCCCTGCCCCAACGCCGACACCCTCTCCCAAGAAACCCTCTGGCTCCCCCAGCCCTACCTCCTAGCCACCCCCACCCAAACCCAATCCCTCGCCACCGCCATCACCAACGCCCTGCCCCGGTGAAGCTAGCTTGACCCAGTCGAGAACGTCGTCGACGGAGCCGACCACGTCGAGCTTCGCCAGCGGGAAGGCCGCGACGAGGTCGTCGACCTGCGTGGCTTGCTCGCAGGCTCTGACGAACTGCTCCGTGCGAGGTAGGTACAACCCACCGTCGCCTCTGACGAACTGTCCCCACAGCGCCAACTGCCCGACCTCGCCACGAGAGTCAGCCTCGCTCGCTCCCGCCAGGAAGTTCGGCGGGAAGAGCGCGCGATAGCCGGCGAGGTGATACAGCCACGAACCACCACGGAGGCGCTCGGCCTGGGGCGCGACCCTCCAAGCATCAGCCAACGCACTGGCCAGTTCCGCACGACGAACAGCTCGTCGACCCGGCTCCAGTGCACCCGGGCCTTCGCGGTTCGCGAAATGCAGCCGGATCTGCTGGCCTTCGTCTTCGACCTCGTACCAGAAGCAACCATGCTGCGACGTACCCAAAGCCGCTCGCAGAGCAAGCCATGACCGGTACGCCGCTTGGGCCGGATCACCGTTGTGGACCGCGCTGTCTATCGCGTGCCATCCATCGGAGTCCACCAACGCGGACATGCTGGTCCAGTCAAGCCATGCGGTCAGTCGATCGATGTGCGCCAGTTCGACGACACGCCCGACCCAGAAGGCCTGCAGCTCGAAGAACGCTCTCGTGAAGTGCAGGCCTCGCGTGGTCACCTGACGTAGCGTCCTGCGACTGCAGCTGCCAGCTTCTGGAGTTCGGTGAGGTGGGTGGGGAGGGATTGGAGGGTGGTGGTGATGGCTTTGTGGATGGTTGTGGGGTTGCCCATCCAGCGGGCTGGGGGACTTTCGCCGAGGGCTGCCTGGAGGTGGTCGCCGAGGACTTGGAGGTGGTTTCTGGTGACGCTGAGGAAGAGGTGTTCGCCGGGCCAGGTGAGGTCGCCGGTGTAGGTGGTGAGGACGGCGGCGGTGCGGTCGGGGTTGCCGGCGCCGAAGATGTAGGCGACGCGGGCTGCTTCGAGGGCGGCGCTGTCGGTGCGGACGCTGTCCCAGTCGACGAGGACCGGGCCCGACGGTGAGGTGACGATGTTGTGGGGCTTGAAGTCGCCGTGGGTCGTCACCAGGTCGGGGACCGAGTCGCACATGGTGGTGACGCGTTCGGCGGCGGACAGCAGGTGTGGGAGGGCCTCGGCGTACGACGCGGCCCAGGGCATGCCGTCGGACTTCGCCAGCCAGGTTTCCCAGGTTGAGGGTGAGCGGACCGAGTCGCGCCACCAGCGGGGTAGCGGGGCCTCGCCGAGCGGCTGCAACTGGTGGATCTGCAGCATCGTGCGACCGAGCCAGGCCGAGACGTCCACAGGCGCAGGATCATGCTCGACCCAGCGGTGGACGCGGAGCAACCGGTCCTCGATCCGCACCAGCCAGCCGAGGTACGGATCCACCGGCCGCACCGGCGTCGGCATGTCCACCTCGGCGTCGAGCGCGAGCTGCTCGAACGCCATCGCGACCGTCAGCTGATCGATCAGCCCGTCGCCGTTGAACTGGCCACCCGTCGACGGAAAGTACCCCTTCAGAAAGTACGAGCCCAACCGCCACGCATCGTTGTCCCCGCGCCGCACATGGACCAACTCGTCGGACGAGTCCAGGTCGAAGGCGAGCGAGATTTCCCGTGCAGTCGGCGTATACACACCAAGCAGTCTCTCAGCTCTCCTGGCGAATCGGGAGAACAGCGGCGAGAAGCTGTTGCGTATAAGGATCCCGAGGCTCCCGGAACAGCTCCTCCGTAGCGCTCTCCTCGACCAGCCGGCCCTTGTTCATCACCGCCACCCGATCAGCAAGCCGTTCCACCACCGCCAGGTTGTGCGAGATGAAGAGAAACGCGAGTCCCAACCGCTCCCGCAGATCGGTGAACAACTCCAGGATCTGCGCCTGGATCGACACATCCAACGACGACGTAGGCTCATCACACACCAGCAACTCGGGTTCGAGCGCCAACGCCCGCGCGATCGCGATCCGCTGCTGCTGTCCACCCGAGAACTGCCGCGGATACAGCTCCGCATGATGCGGGTTGATCCCCACCAGCTCCAGCAGTTCCAACGCCGACGTACGCCGAGACTCCTTGGAGCCACGGTCGTGCAGCCGCAACGGCTCCATCACGTTGCCAAGGGCACTGAAATGCGGCAGCAACGACCCGTACGGGTTCTGGAACACCATCTGCATCCGCGGCCGCAGCACCCGCAGCTCGCGCTCCGGCAACGTCCCGAGGTCGTGCCCGTCGAACGAGACGCGCCCCGAGGTCGGCGTCTGCAGCCCCATCATCAGCCGCGCCATCGTCGACTTCCCGCTGCCGCTCTCCCCGACCAGCCCGACTGTCTCGCCGCGGTTCACACTCAGCGACACGTCGTCGACGGCCCGCACCTCGCCGGCCCGGGTCTTGAACACCTTCGTCACTGATGTGGCGCGGATCAACGGCTCAGACATCGGCGGTCACCTTCCAGCAGGCGGCATCCCGGGCGGGCCCGATCGTCAGCGTTTCCTGTTCGGTCTCACACCGCGGCAGCTCGGCCCGCGGGCAGCGCGGATGGAACGGGCAGCCTTCCGGCCGCCGGGACAGATCGGGCGGGCTGCCCGGGATCGGCCGCAACGGCAGGTCGCGTCCGCCGACCTCGACGCCCGACCCGAGCAGGCCGACGCTGTACGGATGCCGCGGATCGTCGAGCAGCGCCCCCATCGGCGCGCGTTCGACGACGCGGCCGGCGTACATCACGACGGCGTCGTCGCAGAAGTACCGCGCGACGCCGAGGTCGTGGGTGATCATCACGATCCCGGTGCCGCGCTCCTTCAGCCCCGCCAGCAGGTCGAGGATCTGGCGTTGCACGGTTACGTCGACCGCGGTGGTCGGCTCGTCCGCGATCAGCAGCGCGGGTTCGGTCACCATCGCCATCGCGATCATCGCGCGTTGCCGCATCCCGCCGGACAGCTGGAACGGGTACGTGCGGATCCGCTTCTCGGGGTCCGGGATGCCGACGTCGCCGAGTGCCCGGATCGCGCGCTTGCGGGCTTCGGCCTTCGTGCACAGGCCGTGCCAGATCAGGTGTTCGGTGAGCTGCCGCTCCAGCGTCAGCGTCGGGTTCATCGCCTCCATCGCGCTCTGGAACACCATCGCGATGTCCCGGCCGCGGATCCGGCGCAGCTCCTTGTCCCCGAGCGCGAGCAGATCCCGGTCGCCGTACATCGCCTGACCTGAGGCCCGTGCGGTGCGCGGCAGAATGCCCAGCACGCTGCGCATCGTCACGCTCTTGCCGCTCCCGCTCTCTCCGACGACCGCCAGCGCCTGGCCCCGCTCGACGTCGAACGAGACGCCGTCGACGGCGGTCAGCGGTTCACCGTCGTCGCGGCGGAACGTCGTACGCAGCTCCCGGACCGACAACAGGCTCATCGCTGCTCCCCACTCGCGTCGAACGCGTCCCGTACGCCGTCGCCGATCCACGTGAATGCCAGCAGCGTCAGCGCGAACAGCACCGCCGGCGCGACCAGCAGATGCGGCGCGGCCAGCAGGTACCGGCTGCCGTCGCTGATCATCGCGCCCCACGACGGCGTCGGCGGCTGTACGCCGAGCCCGAGCAGCGCGAGCCCCGCCTCCGCGGCGATCGCGGCCGGGATCGCGAAGCTCGTCGTGACCAGGATCGGCCCGATCGCGTTCGGCAGGATGTACCGGATCGCGATCGTGGTGCCGTTCGCGCCCATCGACCGGGCCGCCTCGACGTACTCGCGCTGCTTCAGCGTCAGCACCTGCGCCCGCACCAGCCGGGCCTGCGTGACCCAGGAGGCGATCCCGATCGCGACCACCAGCGCGAAGATGCTGCGCCCGAGCACGGTCACCATCACGACCGCGAACAGATAGCTCGGGAACGCGTACATCACGTCGGTGAACGCCATCAGCACCTGCTCGACCCGCCCGCCGAGGTATCCCGCGAGCAGCCCGATCGCCAACGCGAACACGAGCGCCGTCAACTCGGCGCCGAACGCCACGGTCAACGCGGTCTGCAGCCCATAGATCAGCCGGCTGAGAATGTCGCGGCCGAGCAGGTCGGTCCCGAGCAGATGCCCCGCGGAGCCCGGCCCGGCCAGCTTGTGCTGGATGTCGGTCTCCTCATAGCCGTACGGCGCGATCAGCGGCGCGGCGATCGCGACCAGGATCAGGAACGCGCAGAACACGAGACTGCAGAACGCCAGCCGATGCTTGCGGAACCGCGACCAGGCCCGCGCCCACGGCCCGCGGGCAACCTCAGTCGCCGTCAACGGGACCACCTCCGGCAGCACGGATTCGGGGATCGAGGAGCCCGTACGCCAGGTCCACGACCAGGTTCGTCACCATCAGGATCAGCGCGAAGAACAACGCCGTACCCATCAGCAGCGGCATGTCCCGGCTGGCGGCGGCGTTGGCGAAGTACAGCCCGAGCCCCGGGATCCGCAGCAGAGCCTCGACGAACACGGTCCCGGTCATCAACGCCGCCAGCAGTGGGCCGGCCACCGTCACGAGGGGGATCAGCGAGTTCCGCAGCGCGTGCCGGACGATGACGGTACGCCGTGGTCCGCCCTTCGCGAGCGCCGCCGTGATGTACTCCTCGCGCAACGTCTCCAGCATGCTCGATCGCACGTACCGCGCGAGCACCGCCGCCGGGCCGAGGCTCAACGCGAGCACTGGAAGGACCAGGTCCTTCGGCCCGTTCCAGCCGCCGGACGGCAGCAGCTTCAGCGTGGCCGAGAACAGCAGGATCATGAACGCCGCGGTGAGATAGCTCGGCAACGCGTGCCCGAGCGTGACCACGAACATCGTCGAGTGGTCGGACTTGGAGTTCTGCCGCAGCGCCGCGAACACCCCGACCGGTACGGCGATCAGCAGCGCGAGCAGGACCGCCAGCACCGCGAGCGTGGCCGAGATCGGGAACGCCTCGGCGATGATGTCCTGCACGTTCCGGCTGGCGTACTTGTACGACGGCCCGAAGTCCCAGTGCACCGCGCCCTTCATGAAAATCAGGTACTGCTTCCAGGCCGGCACGTCCGCGCCGTACCGGGACTCGAGCTCGCCGACCATCGACTCGGTCCCGACGCCGCCGAGGTTGGTGGCGCCGCTGTTCACCCGCTGCAGGTCCGCGAAGTTGCCGGGTGCGAGCTGCAGCAGGGTGAACGTCAGGATCGAGACCGCGATCAGTGAGAGGACCAGCCGGACGAGGCGCTTGCCGATGTAGACGGCGAGCCGCACGGTCAGCTCACCACGCTGAGCGGCTTGAGGTAGAAGTAGTCCGGGTACGCCCGCAACTGCAGGCCGTGCACCTTCGGCTTGACCGCATGGAACAGGCTCTGCCAAAGCACAGGCAGGTACAGGTACTGCTCCTCACGCAGCTTGGCCGCCTGCTTGTACAAGGCCAGCCGCTTAGCGTCGTCGGCCTCAGCCGCGGCCTGGTCGACCAGCGTGCCGATCTCCAGCGCGGGCTTGGCCGCGAACCCGGTCCGGATCGCCTTCAGCTGTGCGGTTTTGGCAGCGGGCGTCAGGTTCTTGTCGTCCTGCACCGCCTGGTACTTCTGCCACTGGTCGCTCGGCAGGCTGATCTCCTGCACGTTCTGCGGCGACCACAGCGACCCGACCATCGTCGGCCACGTCGGCAGCCCGGCGAACGTGCCGTAGTAGAAGCCGATGTAGTCGCCCTTCTGCACCTGCCACCGCCGCTCGGTGTAGACGCCGGCCTCGACATGGTCGACGAGTGCCTTGATCCCGAGCTGCTTCGTCCAGCTGTCCACGATCGCGTCCGCGAGCGTCGTGTCCGGTACGCCGACCAGCAACCGGATCGGCGGCAGCCCCTGACCGTTCGGGTAGCCGGCCTGCGCGAGCAACTGCTTCGCCTCGCCGACATCCTCCTTGATCGCGATGCTGTCGTCCCAGCCGTTCGTCCGGCTGGTCACCAGCGAAACGCCCGGCTGCTGACCTGGCTGCACGCCGGCCAACGTCTTCCGGTCCAGCGCCAGCGACAGCGCCTTGCGGACGCGCACGTCGTCCATCGCCTTGTTCTGGCTGCGGAGCTTCGCGAGGTACAGGATGCTGTAGTTCTCGGTCTGCTTGAGTTCCTTCGACAACGTCGAGCTCTTCTGGAACCGTAGTACGTCGGGACCGGCGAGCTGCACGAGGTCGGTCTCGCCGTTCTCGTACGGCACGGTGGCGGTCGCGGCCGCGCTCGGCTCGACGAGGTTGACCTGGATCCGGCCGAGCTTCACGGTGCCGCGGTCCCAGTACTTCTCGTTCGGTGCCAGGATCAGCCGCGAGTTCGCGACCCATTCGGTCACCGTGTACGGCCCGTTGGACACGTAGTTCGGCGGGTTCTGCCAGTCCTTCGGCTTGCTCTCGACGAGGTCCATCGGCAGCGGCAGCATCGCCGGATGGGTGAGCGCGAGCAGGAAGTCCGGGTTCGGGTTCGCGAGCGTGAGGACAAGCTCGTGGTCCCCGTTCGCGTGCACGCCGACCTTGGTCCAGTCGGTCAGTACGCCGGACAGGAAGTCCTGCGCGCCCTTGATCCCGGTGGCGGTCTGGTAGCTGTTCGCGCCGAGCGTCGTACCGCCGGCCGAGCCGCCCGCCGGGGTGAACAGCCGCTTGTACGTCCGCTCGAAGTCCTGCGCGACAACCGGTTTGCCGTCCGACCACTGGGCGTTGTCGCGCAGCGTGAAGGTGTACGTGAGGTGGTCGTCGGAGATCTTCCACTCGCTCGCGACGCCGGGGACGACCGCGTCGCCCTTCTCGTTCTGGGTGACCAGGCCCTCGGAGATCCCGCGACTGAGGATCCACATGCCGTTGGTGATCACCTGCGGATCCAGCACTTCGACCGGAACGTAGTCGATCGTCAGCGTCGACTGCCCGTCGGGAGCCTTGCTGTCGTCACCGAACAGCCCGCAGCCGGTCAACGACCAGCTGCCGCCGATCGCGGCCATCGTCAGACCGGACAGCCGGAGGAAGTCACGGCGGGTCTGACCAACCGGGGGATGGGCGCGCATAGCCAAGGAAGTGCCGCCTTTCTGGCGTCCTGAACTCGACTTATGGCGCGACCGTAGGGCCGTAAAGCGTCGGAGTCAACGCTTTACGGCCATTACCGTAATTATTTCAGCTGAAGCGCTCGTACGCCGGCAGCGTCAGGAAGTCGACGTACTCGTCGGCCAGCGCCACCTCGAGGAACAGCGACCGGGCGGCGGCGTACCGGGCCGGGTCGCCGAGCTTCGCGATCTCCTCGTCGGCGATCCGCTCGACCAGCTCGGTACTGACCGTGTCGCCGGTGTCCAACGTGACCTGGTTGCGCCGCCACTGCCAGATCTGCGACCGGGAGATCTCCGCGGTCGCCGCGTCCTCCATCAGGTTGAAGATGCCGACCGCACCGGTTCCGTCGAGCCAGACCGCGAGGTACTGCAGCGCGACGCTGACGTTGTTGCGCAGGCCGGCCTCGGTCACCTCGCCCGGCGTGGCGGCGACGTCGAGCAGCTGCGCGGCCGTCACCGTGACGTCCTCGCGGAGCTTGTCGATCTGGTTCGGGCGGTCACCGAGGACCGAGTCGAACACGGCGCGGCAGGTGTCGACCATGCCCGGGTGCGCGACCCAGGAACCGTCGAAGCCGTCGCCGGCCTCGCGGGTCTTGTCCGCCTCCACCTTCGCGAACGCCTGCTCGTTCACCGCCGGGTCCTTGCTCGGGATGAACGCCGCCATACCACCGATCGCGTGCGCACCGCGCTTGTGGCAGGTCCGCACCAGCAGCTCGGTGTACGCGCGCATGAACGGCACGGTCATCGTCACACTGTTCCGGTCCGGCAGCTGGAACGCCTTGCCGCTGGTCCGGTGCGTCTTGATCACGCTGAACATGTAGTCCCAGCGGCCCGCGTTCAGGCCGGCCGAGTGCTCGCGGAGCTCGTAGAGGATCTCCTCCATCTCGAACGCCGCCGGGTAGGTCTCGATCAGTACGGTCGCCCGGATCGTGCCGCGCGGGATCCCGAGCGCCTCCTGCGCGGTGACGAACACGTCGTTCCACAGCCGCGCCTCGAGGTGCGACTCCATCTTCGGCAGGTAGAAGTACGGGCCTTGGCCGCGGTCGAGCTGCAACTGCGCGCAGGCCGCGAAGTACAGCGCGAAGTCCACCAGCGATCCCGAGGTGGGCGATCCGTCCACCAGGATGTGCTTCTCCGGCAGGTGCCAGCCGCGCGGCCGGACGACGATCGTCGCGAGCTCGTCGTCCGGCTTCAGGCTGTAGCTCTTGCCGCCGGTGCTGAAGTCGATCTTCCGGGTGATCGCGTCCAGCAGGTTCAGCTGGCCGCCGACGACGTTCTCCCAGGTCGGCGTGTTCGCGTCCTCCTGGTCGGCCAGCCAGACCTTGGCGCCGGAGTTCAGCGCGTTGATCGTCATCTTCCGGTCGGTCGGCCCGGTGATCTCGACCCGGCGGTCGACGATCCCCGGAGCGGGCGGCGCGACCCGCCACTCCGGGTCGTCGCGAATAGCTTTCGTGTCCGGCCGGAACCCCAGCTCCGTCCCGGCCGCGATGGCGGCGATCCGTTCCGCGCGCTTGCCGAGCAGCTCCCGCCGGCGGGCGTCGTACGCGCGGTGCAGCGTCTCGATCAGGCCGAGCGCCCGTTCGCTGAGGATCTCGTCGTACCGCTCGTGCAGCGGGCCGGTGACGTCGACTGACACTAGGGGCTCCTTAACTCAGAACTACGATTTCGTGATCCGTTATCCGGTATACCAACACGGTAATCCAGCCGTCGCGCTGCTGCACCTCCGCCTCCTGCTGTGAGACGAGCAGCCGGGCCCGGGAGGCGCTCACTCTGAGCGACACCGCGAACGGACCCGCAGGCGTCAGCTCCTGCAGACGCCCGCGCCAGGCGCCGCCCTGGTCGAGGTTGACCAGGTGCAGGATGTGCCGGTCACCCTGCCGGTAGAGCTGGCAATCCAGTACGCCGGGACCGTCGACGCGCAGCGGGATGCCGTCGTGGTGTACCAGGTTGGCCAGCAGCCGGCCGTGGTCCGGATGGTGGTGCTTCGCGTACAGCCGGTCGACGTCGGCCGCCAGGTACGCCGTCCGCTCGCCGAGCACCAGCGCCGGTACGCCGGTCCGCGGCTCCGCCATCCAGGACTTCTCCGGCGGGTAGATCGGGAACGGCGGAATCCAGGTGAGCGCTTTCCGCGCGTCGGTCTGCACCACCTCCAGCTGCCCGCCGAACGGCAGTACGTCGGTGTCGCCCGCGAACACCTCCCGGTCCTCGATGCGCAGGTAGCTGTGCGAGTCGTACGTCTCCCAGTCGCCCACCGATCCGTCACCCCAACGCTTGCCCTGGTGCCGGACCCCCAGCAGCTCACCCACTGTCCAACGGTCCCGCCGATCGCCCCACTCGTCGTAAAGCCCCGATTCCCCCGTCACGACGAGTCTTCCTCCAGCCGCGACGTACGCCTCCAGTTGGGCGCACTGCTCGTCGGTCAGCACGCCGACGTTGGGCACGATGAGCACCTCGAACCGCTCATCCACCACCTGCGTAGGCAAGTACGGGACCCGCGCCCTGATCAGCGCATCCGCCCACCCGCGGTACGGCAGCTGACTGACCTCGACCGGCTCGTCCTTCCCGTGGAAGTCCACGCTCAACTGGCTCCAGAACAACCCGACCGTGGCAACAGGCTCACGATCGACCAGGAACTCCTCGTGCGCCTCGTGCCAGGCGAACAACGGCTCCGCGGTCGCGTACTGCCGCCGGTCCTCGTGCACCGACCCGATGTGGTGCCACCACGGCTGGATCCCGCCGGCCCAGCCCTCGAGCGCCCACATCCGCGCCTCCGGCTCCGGCTTGCTCCCGAGCCGGAACGTCGGCGTCCCCGCGTCGTACATCGCCGTACTCTCCGGGATCAGCGTGTCCCACCCGAGCAGCCCGTGCAGCCGCTTGCCGGTGTCCGCGTTCGCCTGGAACCCGGACTCGTCGTGCCGCCACTGCGAGTCCAGCAGGAAGATCCGCGCCCGCTTGCAGATCTCCACGTCGTCCCGCAATCGCTTGCTCTGGGCAACGACGTCCCCACCGTTCATGCCGATCCACAGGCAGTCCGGGCCGCCCGCCTTCGTCGTCACGGAGTTGTTCAGGTCCCACACCGCGAGCCGCTGCTGGTAGCTCCACCGGATCCACTGCTTGTACGTCGGATCCGACCAGTCGACCGTTTCCGGCAGGTCCTGACCGAAGCTGTCCCGGCAGTTCGGGCAGTAGCAGATCGAGTCCCGCCCGAGGCCGCTCCAGCTGTTGTCGGTCAGCCCGTCCGGCGCGGTCCGCTCGATGATCTCCTCGAGGATCCCGGTCAGGAACTCCCGATAGTACGGCCCGGTCACACAGGCGACGTACAGGTCGCCGGCCCGGTACGGGTTGCCGTCGGCATCGATCGCGAACCAGTCCGGGTGCGCGTCGTACAGCGGTTGATGCGCCCGGTTCGAGTCCATCCGCGCCAGGACGGTCAGCCCGTCCGCGCGCGCCAGGCCGACGATCTCGCCGTACAGGTCGCGGTCGCCGAGGTACTCCGCGCGGTGCTGCAGCTCGAACTTGCTCGGGTAGTACGCGACGATCCCGCCGGCGTTGACGATCACGCCCTGCACCTTGGTCCGGCGCCACTGCGCGCGCCACCAGTCGGCGTCGTACCGCGCCGGGTCCTTCTCGGTGAGGTTCGTCTGGGCCCAGCGGAAAGTCCTTTGGTACCAGGGCTTCACGACAATCCCCGGACCGCGTCACCCGCGCCGGAGAGGTTCTCCAGCAGCATCTCCGAGTACTTGCGACTCAGTACGACGCCTTCCGCGCCGCCCGCGAACGCCGCCAGCGTCGCGTCCCGCACCGACTCGCGCGTACACCGGGTCAGCTCGCCCTCGTTGTCGTCCCAGTTGATCTTGCTGCCGAGGTCCCGCGGCGACTCCAGCCCGCGCTGCTTCGCGACCCCGACCGGGATGTCGATGTCGATGCCCGGGTAGATCCGGCTCTGCCCGCCGACCCCGGCGACGGCCCGCGCGGTCTCCCGCCGTACGTACTCCGCGGTGAAACCGGCCTGCGGCAGCTTCTCGTAGTCACCTTCGTCGAGCTGCAGCAGCTTCATCATCAACGGGTACACGTCCTCCGGGTCGGCGTCCGCGAACAGCGCGCCGCAGATGCTCTTCACCCAGGTGAAGAACCGCGGACCGGCGCAGTTGTTGTAGATCACGACCTTGATGAAGTCCGAGAACTTCGCCATCTCGGCGTAGTCCTGGTCGGCGCGATAGAACGGGCTGAACGAGATGTTGTGGTAGACGTGCCAGCCGACCTGCACCTCGGGGGAGATCGCCTTCGTCACGCCGTAGATGTCCCGGTACAGCTGCCGCTGGCTCTCCGTCCACAACGTCTGCCAGGCCAGTACTTCGGGGAAGTTCAGCAGGATCCGCCAGAACGTCACGAATGCGCCGTCCACCGGCCGCTCGCCGGCGCCGACCCGCTGGTTCCAGTCGACGAGCGCGCGGTAGCCCTGCATCGCCCGGTTCACGTCGATCCCGCGCTCCCGCGCGATCGCCCTGCAGTGCGAGCAGAAGCAGCCGACCTCGGCCACGTCCGGCGTACTCTGCATCAGCAGGTTGAGCGGACCGGGCCGCTCCGAGCACCAGGCGAGCCCGTCCAGCTCGTAGCTCTGCACGTAGTCCTCGACGAACCCGAGGTGCCAGTTGCGGTAGTCCGGGTTGTTGAAGCACGGCCGCCGCCCGGGCCGGCCCCAGGCGTCGACCTCGAGCACCTTCGCGAAGTTCGGGTACGTCCGCAACTGGCGGGCGCCGCCGCTCTCCTCCATCCACGCGAACGACTGCATGCCGCGCTCGCGAGCCTTCGGGATCACGTCGCCCAGCAGGTCGAACTCCGGGTTCTCCGGCGCGTCCCCGGCCGCGCCCAGCACGGTGTTCCCGTAGTACTGCGGATGCGGGGTCGCGTAGTTCCCGCCGACCCAGCCGAGGTCGTACTCCTGCCCGCCGTGGTCCGGCAGCGGGTGACCCGGGATCTGCCGGCCGCCGGTCCCCCGGGTCCAGGTCGGCGTGGCCAGGAACAGCGCGTTCACCGCGCCGCGTTCGGCCAGGATGTCGAGTGTCCGGTCGACGCCTTCGTCGACGAACGAGATGGCTCCGATCTGCATGGCAACGACCCGTTCGGGCACGATGCTCACCCCTTCATTCCTGTCATCGTGATGCCTTGGATGAAATAGCGCTGGGCAAAGAGGAAGACGACGATCACCGGTACGACGGAGACCGTCGCACCGCACATCAGCAGACTGATCTGGGTGAAGTACTCGCCCTGGAACTGGGCGAGCGCCACCGGCAGCGTCTGCAGGTTCTCGGACGTGATGTAGATCAGCGGCCCGAACAGGTCGTTCCACGACTCGAGGAACGTGAACACCCCGATCGCGGCCAGGGCCGGCTTGGTCTGCGGCAGCATGATCCGCCAGTAGATGCCGAACGTCGACGCACCGTCGATCTTGCCGGCGTCCTCGAGCTCTTGCGGGATCGTCATGAACGACTGCCGCATCAGGAACGTCGCGAACACCGGCGTCAGCACCTTCGGCACCCACAGCGGGTACTGCGTGTCCACCCAGCCGATGTGCTGGAACACGATGTACTGCGGGATCAGGTACGCGATGCCCGGGATGATCGACGTACCGAGCAGCACCATGAACGCGATGTCCCGGCCGGCGAACTTCAGCCGCGCGAACGCGAAGCCGGCCATCGACGCCACGATCAGGATGCCGACCACGTTCAGCCCGGCGAGCTTCACGCTGTTCCAGAGGAACACCGGGATCAGCTCGAACACCTGCCGGTAGTTGTCCCAGTGCGCGTCGGTCGGCAGGAACTTCGGCGGCACGCTGAGCACCTTCGCCTCGGGCCGCAGCGACGCGCTGATCATCCAGACCAGCGGGGCCAGGAACACGACCGCGAACAGCGCCATGACGACGTACTGCGAGGTCTTGGAGACGAGTCTCATGTGTAGAACACCCACCTCTTCTGCAGCTTCCACTGCAGGTAGGTGACGGCCGCGATCACCACGAACAGGACCCACGACATCGCCGAGGCGTAGCCGACCTTCCCGTAGCTGAACGCGTTCTGGTAGATGTTGTAGATGTAGACGCTGGTGGCGTGCCCCGGCCCGCCCTTGGTCATCACGTAGATCAGGCCGAAGACCTGGAACGTCGAGATGAACTGGGTGATCAGCAGGAACAGGAAGTGCGGGGTCAGCAGCGGCAGCGTGATGTACCGCAGCCGTTGCCAGGCGCCGGCGCCGTCGAGCTTCCCGGACTCGAACAGGTCGGCCGGCAGCCCCTGCAGGCCGGCGAGCAGGATGATCATCGGGTAGCCGATGCCCTGCCAGACGCTGACGACGATGACCGCGGGCATCGCCCAGGCCGAGCTCGACAGCCATTGCGGGCCGTCGATCCCGACCTGGTGCAGCAGTCCGTTGATCACGCCGTTGCCCGGCTGGAAGAACCAGAACCAGACGAAGCCGATCGCGACCACGTTCGTCACGTACGGCGCGAAGTACGCCGTCCGGAAGAAGGCCACGCCCTTGATCGGCCGGGCGCACAGCAGCGCCAGCACCAGGCCGATCCCGATCGTCAGCGGGATGCTCGCGACCGTGAAGTACACCGTGTTCTTGAACGTCTGCAGGAACAGCGGGTCGTCGGTGAACATCTCGGTGAAGTTCTTCAGCCCGACGAACTTCGGTGCCGCGATGCCGTTCCAGTCGGTCAGCGACGCGACCATCGAGACCAGGATCGGGAAGAACTGGAACGCCAGCACGCCGACCACGATCGGGCTGATGAACAGCCAGCCGGTGAGGTTCCGCTTCCGCCGCGCCCGCCGGATGTCGGCCTGCGCGACCGTGCGGGCGGGGTCGCGTGCCATCGTGATGGTTGCCATCGACATCAACCCTTCAAGGCGTTCTCCACCTGCGGCTTGATCTGCTGGAGCACGTCGGCGACCAGCTTCTCGCAGTTGTAGGCCGTGTCCAGCGCGGGCCGGTACAGCTCGCGCGCGCCGATCGTGTTCTTGGTCTGGTTGGTCGCGGTCAGGTGCTTCGCCGCCTCGGCGAACAGCCCGATGTGCTCGGGTGCCTTCCCGTTCGGCGCCAGCTCGGCCGCGGCCTTCAGGTTGATCGGCGTGAACGCGCCGCCCTGGAGCAGGATCTTCCCGCCGTCCTCACTGGCCAGGTATTTCAGCAGGTCCCAGGCCGCGTCCGGGTTCTTCGCCTTCTTCGGGACGCAGAACACGATCACGCTGGACTCGGTCTTCTGCTCCACGTCACCAGGCGGCGGAGCGACGTCCCAGGTGAAGTCCTTGATGGTCTGCCGCAGGTACGGCACGGTGCCGAAGGTCGCGAACATCATCGCGATCTTGCCCTGCGCGAACATCTGGTTCTGCACGTTGTCCTGCTGCAGCGCGGACCACGGGGGCTGCACCTTGTCCTTGCAGGTCAGGTCCGTCGCCCACTGCAGCGCCTCGGACTCCTTCTGGTCGGACAGCGTGAACTGGGTGCCGTCCTTGGAGAAGATGCCCGTCTGGCTGCCATGGTTCACCGTGAACGTCTGCTCGTAGCCGGTGTCCAGGTAGACGAGCGCGCCGTACTGCTGCTTGGCCGGGTCGGTGAGCTTCTTCGCCGCTGCCTCGAAGTCGGACCAGGTCCAGCCGTCCGACGACCAGGTGGTCGGTGGCAGCGGTACGCCGGCGGCCTTGAACAGGTCGGCGTTGTAGAAGATCAGCCGCGGCTCGTACCCGAGGACCCACGCCGTGTGCGAACCGTCGGGTTGCTTCGGGAAGTCGAACGTCTCCTTGGCGAACTGCGACGTGTCCAGCTTGTCCTTGTCGATGTACGGCTGCAGGTCGAGCAGCGCGCCCTGCTCGGAGAAGCCGCGGACGAAGTCGTCGTTGATGCGCATCACGTCCGGCGGACTGCCGCCGGCGATCAGGGTGCGCATCTTGGTGTCGTACTCCTGGGTGACCGCGGGCTGGATCGTCACCTGCGTTCCGGACTGCTTCTCGAACGCCTGGATCGCCTGCTCCAACGGGTTGCCCTTGACCTGCTCCCAGTTCAGGAAGGTCAGGCCTTTCTTGCCACCGCTGCTTGCGTTGCCGTTGCCACCACAGCCGGCCAGGAAGCCGGCAGCTGTGAGTCCCGTCAGTCCGGCGAGAAACCTGCGGCGGTTCAGGTCTGGGGATTGTGTCTGCACCGGAATCTCCCATCCACGAGGGGATGAATACGTATACACTCAGACATTGAATACGTATACACAGCGGTTTGGGCGTGGTCAACGGCTCGGGCGGAGACTCTTGAGTAGGGTTCACATCCTGGAACGAGGGGAGGCGCAGATGTCACGACCACCGACGAGCCGCGATCTCGCCCGCCTGGCGGGCGTCTCGCAGGCGACCGTCTCGCGGGTGCTGACCAACAACCCGAAGGTCAACGCGGAGACCCGCGCGCGGGTGCTGCAGGTGCTGAAGGACGCGAACTACAAGCCGAACGCACTGGCCCGGGCGATGAAGACCGGGCGCACCGACACCATCGGCGTCTTCATGACCCGGGTGACCAGCCCGTTCCACGCAGAGCTCCTGGACGAGATCGGCCGGGTGCTGAGCTCGATGGGTCAGCACATGATCCTCTGGAACATCGAGCACGACCCGGAGGAAGCTGTCGCCGAGGTCCTGCAGCAGCGGCTGGTCGACGGGTTCCTGCTGACGTCGGCGACGTACGACTCGACGTTGCACGCGATGGCGCTCGCGTCCGGGACGCCGACGGTGCTGCTGCACCGCGGGATCGACGGGCTGGACTGCGACCAGGTCGTCGGCGACAACTACCAGGGCGCCTACGACGCCGGCCGGTACCTGGTCGACCACGGGCACACCGACATCGGCCTGGTGACGCTGGCCCCCACCGGGAACACGTCCCGCGACCGCGACCTCGGCTTCCGGGCCGCGCTGGCCGACGCCGGCGTGAAAATCAAGCCGGGCAACGTGGTCTCGGTGGACGTCCCGCACTCCGCCGGCCACGCCGCCGCGGTGAAGCTGCTGTCCCGGAAGAAGCCGCCGACGGCGATCTACACCGTCACGGACCTGCTCGCGTTCGGCATCCTCGACGGCGCCCGGGCCGTGGGCGCTCGCGTCCCCGACGACGTCTGGGTGATCGGCTTCGACAACACCGAGATGGCCGCCTGGGAGGCGTTCGACCTGACGTCGGTCGAGCAGCCGGTGCACAGCATCGTCGAGACCGGCATCCAGCTGCTCCGCGACCGGATCGCCGACCCGGACCGCCCGACCGAGGTCATCACGCTGCCGTGCCCACTGGCCATCCGCGGCTCAACCGCGAACAGTCACTAGCTTCGGGAGCACCTCCCGCAGCACCTGGGCGTGCTCTTCCGGCCGGGACAGTCCCAGGTTCATCGTGTTCACGCACAGGTGGGTGGCGCCCAGGTCGCGCCAGCCGTCGGCGTACGCGCGCCACTCCTGCTCGGGGACGGCGCCGAGGCTCAACCGCGCCTCGATGCCGACCCGCCCCGGGTCGCGCCCGGCGTCCTCGGCCGCCTGCCGGATCACCGCGAGCTGCCGGCGCGCGGTCTCGTCCGGCGCGGACTGCGGCATCCACCCGTCGCCGATCCGCCCGGTACGCCGCAGTACGGCGTCCGCCCCGCCGCCGAACCAGATCGGGATCTCCCGCCCGGGCAGCGGATTCAGCCCGGCTTCGACGACGTGGTCGAACGCCCCGTCGTACGAGATGACCGGGTCCGCCCAGAGCTTGCGGAGCAGCTCGACCTGTGCGGTGAGCCGGGCGCCGCGTTTCTCGAACGGTACGCCGAGAGCGTCGTACTCGACCTGGTTCCAGCCGATCCCGACGCCGAGCCGCAGCCGGCCGCCGCTCAGTACGTCGACCTCGGCCGCCTGCTTCGCGACCAGCGCGGTCTGGCGCTGCGGCAGCACGAGCACACCGGTGACGAGTTCGAGCGTCGTGGTGATCGCGGCCAGATAGCCGAACAGCACGAATACCTCGTGGAACAAAGACTTGTCGGTGTATCCGGTCCAGCCCGGCCGGTTCGCCGGATCCGCGCCGAGCACGTGGTCGTACGCGAGCACATGGTGGTACCCGGCCGCCTCGACCGTCGTCGTCCACTCGCGGACGACCGCCGGATCCGCCCCGATCTCGAGCTGCGGGAACACCGCGCCGATCTTCATTTCGCCTCCAGCAGGTCGATCAGTCCCCTGACGGCCAGGTCGAACGGCTCGCGCGCATCGGCCGCGCGGGCGAGTACGTACCCACCCTGCAGTACGGCGGCGATCGTCGCGGCGGTCCGCTCCGGGTCGAGCGACTCCGGGTACTCACCGGTACGCTTGCCCTCGGCAACCACCTCCGCCAGCCGCTGCCGCAGCCACGCGAACGTCTCCGCGACCGGTTCCCGCAGTACCGGATCCGCCACCACCTCCGGGTCCGCCGCGAGCCGCCCGATCCGGCACCCCTTGAGGACGTCGCGCTCGCGGGTCAGATAGCCCTCGATCCGCGATCCCGCCGTACCGTCGCTCCCCAGCTGCTCCTCGGCGGCCTCCCGCAGTTCGGCGCCGGACCGCTCGATCGCCACCTTCGCCAGCTCGGCCTTGCCGGTGAAGTGGTGGTACATGCTCCCCTGCCCGGCGTCCGCCAGCCGCTGCACCGCCTTCGGCGAGGTCCCGACGTACCCGCGCTCCCACAACAGCTCCTGCGTACTGCGAATCAACCGCTCGACCGTCTCCACCCGGCCACTGTACTAAGAGGTACAGCAATCCGACCCAACGTTTCGGGCCGGCCGATCGTCCTGGGTGTGGAGGAAGGACGGTGACGATGACCGGCTGGGAGCATGACCTGCGGGAGTTGCTGACCGCCCGGGGCGGCGCGCTGCGCGCGTACGCGTACCTGCTGACCGGCGACACGAGTACGGCGAGCGACCTCGTGCAGGACGCGCTGGTCCGCGTGCTGGGCCGGTTGCGGCGCGGCGGCGATATCGACCAGCTCGAGGGGTACGTACGGCGCGCGATGCTCAACCAGTACGTCGACACCCGCCGCCGGCTGCTCCGGTGGAACGCGACCAGGCACCTGCTCGTCGACCCGCCGGTCCACGACGACGACCGGCTCGCGGACGCGGACGCCGTACGGCGAGCACTCGGAACGCTCGCACCGAAACAGCGGGCGTGCGTCGTCCTGCGGTACTACGAGGACCTCACCGTCCCCGAGATCGCCGACCAACTCGGGTGCGCGGAAGGAACCGTGAAGCGCCACCTGTCCGACGCGAAAGCGAAACTCGCCGGGCTGCTCGGCACGAATGAGGAGAGGGTCCGATGACGTCCAACAACCTGCACGACCTGCTGAACACCGCGGCCGCCGGCAGTGAGACGGTCGGCATCGCCGAGGAGGCCGTAGCGCACCGCATCCGCCGGCGGCGTCGGCGGACGACCGGGCTCGTCGCCGTCACCGCCGCCGTGACCACCGCGGCGGTGATGTCCGCGGTCTTCTGGGCCGCTCGCCCCGAGGCGCCTCAGGTGGCGGCGCCGGTGGCCGCTCCGGTGCCGTTTCCCCACGGCTGTGGTGCCGCCCTCACCGGTCAGCATCCGGCCGAGTCGCCGCTCCGCGTGACCATCGCCGAGCAGACGATCCAGCGCGCGGCTGGGTACGGCCGGGTGACCGGCGTACTGACCAACGACTCCCGCGCCACCGTCAACGGGTCGACCGCGAACGCGGTCCGCGTGGTCGTCGTCAAGAACGGCACCGTGGTCGCCACCATGGGCCCGATCGCTGCCAACGCCATCCAGCTCACGCTGGCGGCCGGCGCCAGCGAGACGCTCACCATCCCGGTGCCGCTGGACCACTGCGGCACCCGGTCCCCGCTGCTGCCCGGCACCTACCAGCTCTACACGGAGTACTCCGTGGCCCTCACGCCCACGGCGGACTGGTCCGTCCTTCGTAGCGGGCCGTGGACGGTCGAACTGAAATAGCCCCCACCGGTCAGGGTGGGGGCCATGTCAGTCGGTCAGCTGATCGTGACGATCTTGTTCACGGTGTACGCCGTGGCGTGGTCGGCGTCGGCCGGGAACCAGACCCGGTAGGCGACCTGACCGCGCACCGCGGGCCGGATACCGAACGCGTACTTGCCGGACGTGCTGAGCTTCACCGACGCGATCGACTTCCACACCTTGTTGCCGTACTGCTGCAGGTACACGACCTTCCCCGCGTGCGCCGGGGCGACGTACCCGCTGAACGCGGTCGTCTTCCCGAGCTTGATCGCCGCCGGCGACAGCGTGGCGGAGATCGTCGGCCGCACCTGCACGGTGACGTCCACGGTCCGGGTCCCCATCAGGTCGGCGTTCCCGGGGAACGTCAGCATGTACACCGACGAAACCAACGGCTTGTGCACCACCGACAACGTCCCGGTCGACGAGGTCTTCAACGCCGCGAGCAGCGTGAACTTCGACGACGTTTTCGGCCGAACGTAGACGTTCACCGGCAACCCGGCATACGCCTTGTTGTCGATCCGCAGCGTGCTCCCCTTGACCGTGATCGCCCCACCGTAGTTGACCAACGTCGACGTCACCGCGATCCCGGACTTCATCCCGAGCAGTTGCTTGACCGCGACCGGGCTGTAGTGCCCGGTCCGATCGAGCACCCAGGCGCCGTACGTGTACGTCGTGTTCTGCGCAAGCCCAGTGTTCTTCACCGAGGTCCCCGTCCCCGCGTACACCAACGTCCCGGTCGTCGGCGTCGGCGCCTTACTACCCACGTTCCGCCGCACGATCACCTGGTCGAGATCCGGCGTCGACGGAATCGTCCACGCCAGGCTGGCCGCCAGGTAGGCACCACTACCGCTGAACACAGTCAGCTTCTGCGGAGCCAGATCGGCAGTACTGAAGACCGTGTGGAGAGTCGGTACGACGGTCTGGTCCGCCTCCCGCAGCGAGGCACCCTCGATCTTGTACGCCCTGTTGTCCAGGAGCGGCTGCTGCGGAGTGATGGTGGCCTTGCGCGACGCCGCGTCGAAGGTCGTGGTCGCGGCGACACGCGCCCCGGTCTTCCCGTCCAGGAGGTACAAGGTGCTGCCGGTCACCGACGCCGCGTCCATGTCCCGCGCGAAGGTCACCGTCGGTACGGTCGACGCCGCCACACCGGAGGCGAGATCCGCCGGTACGACGTCCCGCAGCGGGTATGCCGTACCTGACGCCGTACCCGGGGTGGGCGAACCCACTACCTGCACCGTGTACGGGCGCGTGACCCTGGAGCCGTTGACGTTGCGAACCGCAACATACGCAGTTCCGGCCGGCAAGGAGACATTCTGCTCGGCCGACAGTACCGACGGGATCTCGTAGCCGTCGGAATCGACCGGCGGGAACGGCTTTTCGGCGTGCGCGAGCGGCTTGAGGTTCTCGTCGTACACGGTGAACGACGGGCCGACGTTCTGCGAGTACGTCGAGGAGTCGTACAGCGGCCCCTGCACAGACACTCGGACATCCTGCGCCGACGCGGACGGGAACGAGTACCAGTCGACGTCGCCTTCGATGCCGAGCGTCGAAGTCACCGGCGACGCGAGTGCCAGGCTCCGCGCCCGGCTGGGCTGGTCGTCACCGTCCGCGGCAGCGGTCGGGAAGTCGGTGGTGAACCGACCGCCCAGGGCCTGGTAGGCGTCGACGATGCCGTGGCCGTAGTACGGGTCGATGCCGCGCGGGCCGGCGTCCCGGGCGAGGCCCTCGACCCGCTGCGCGACCTGGGCGGGCGTGAACGTCGGCCACTTGTTCTTCACCAGCGCCGCGAGGCCGGCGACGATCGGCGCGGAGCAGGAGGTGCCGGTGCAGTACCAGTACGGTTCGTACCCCGGCGGCGTCAACGATCGCGAACCGGTGGACAGGATGTCCACGCCCGGCGCGGCGACGTCCACCCAGTCGCCGTACGAGCTGAAGTCGGTGAGCGTCCCGCCGGCGTCGGTCGCGGCGACGGCGATCACCTCCGGGTACGACGCCGGATACTGCAGGGCAGCGTCTCCGTCGTTGCCCGCGGCCACAACCACGGTGACACCCTTGTCGTACGCGCGCGTGACCGCGTCGTGCAGGACCGGGTTGTCGTCGGGGCCGCCGAGGGACATGTTGATGACCTTGGCGCCGTGGGCGACGGCCCAGTCGATGCCTTCGGCGATGTCGGCATCGTACCCGCCGCCGTCGGAGGCGAGGACCTTGACCGGCATCGCCTTCACGTTCCAGCCGACGCCGGCGACGCCGATGCCGTTGTTCGCGGCGGCGGCGATGATACCGAGCGTCATGGTGCCGTGGCCGTGGTCGTCGACCGGGTTCGGCCGGGTGCTGGAGACCGCGTTGTAGCCGGGGACCAGGTGGCCGACGAGGTCCGGGTGGCCGGCGTCCACGCCGGTGTCGAGGACCGCGACGATCTGGCTGCCGGTCGACTTGGACAGATCCCAGGCCTGCGGCACGCGGACCGTGTTCAGGTACGTCTTCTGGTCGGTCGCGTAGTACTCGTCGTTCGGGACGGCGGAGATGTACCGCTTGTAGTTCAGCGAGGCCAGCTCGACCGTCGGGTCGGCCTTGACCTTCTTCAGCAGGTCCGTCGCGGGCAGGTCACTGGTCAGCTTCACCGCGTTCGACGCCACCGGGTCCTCGGCGGTCGCGCCGTACCGCGACACCGCGGCCCGCCGGTTGGCGGCGGTTGCCTTCGGCTTGAACTTCACCATCACGGAGTGCGCGTCGTACTCCGCCTTGTGCTTCCCCGCCGCGAACGGCGGCCGGTACGGACGCGGCTCGGCCGCCGAACCGCTCGACCCGGTGACGACCACGACGCCACCCGCGATCATCGCCGCGGGCAACACCAGCCGCAGCAAACGCTTACTGAACACCACAAACCCCCAAAGGGCCTCGACAGGGCGGGAAAAGACCACATGCGGTCTGGTCCTAAATCGTCGGGAGGACCCTCGGCGTTACAGACTTCCGGACTTATGATCGCAGCGTGTCGATGGGGGTGATCGCCACGAAGCTGTTCGCGCCGGCTCGGCGGTCCGGGCTGGTGGCGCGGCCGTGGCTGGTCGAGCGGCTCGACGGCACGCTGGAGCGCGGTCACCGGCTCACGCTGGTCTCGGCGCCGGCCGGTTTCGGGAAGACGACCCTGATCGGCGACTGGGTCGGGCGGCAGGAACGGGCGGGCTGGTTGTCGCTCGACGCCGGCGACAACGCGCCGGCGCGGTTCCTGACGCATCTGTGGGCCGCGCTGCCGGGCATTCGTGTCGCCCAGCCGCAGGGCGACGTACCTGTGACGGCTGTGCTGACGGCAGTGGTCAACGACTACGCGGAGCAGCCGGACTGCAACGCGGTGCTCGTGCTGGACGACTATCACGTGATCGAGTCGCTCGACGTCCACGAGGCCGTGGCGTTCCTGCTGGACAATCTGCCGGATCAGTTGCACCTGATCGTTTCGACGCGGGCGGACCCGCCGTTCCCGCTGGCCCGGTTGCGTAGCCGCGGGCAACTGACGGAGCTCCGGGTGGACGATCTGCGGTTCGCCGCGGCCGAGGCGGGGGCGTTTCTCAACGATGTGATGGGGTTGCGGCTGGCTCCGGAGGACGTGCAGGCGTTGGAGGACCGGACCGAAGGGTGGGCGGCCGGGCTTCAGTTGGCGGCGTTGTCGCTGCGTGGTGTGTCCGACGTCGCGGGCTTCATCGCGGCGTTCACCGGCAGCCATCGGTTTGTCATCGACTACCTGGCGGATGAGGTACTGGCCCGGCTGTCCGCGGAGATGCGGGAGTTCTTGTTGCGTACGTCGGTGCTCGATCGGCTGACGGGTCCGCTCTGCGACGCGGTGACGGGTCAGACGGCGGGCGGGAAGGTGCTGGAGGAACTGGATCGCGCAAACGTGTTCCTGGTCGCGCTGGACGCCGGCCGGAACTGGTACCGGTACCACCACCTGTTCCGCGACGTCCTGCAGGCACGGCTGCAGGCTGAGTATCCGGAGGAGCTGCCGCGGCTGCATCGGGCGGCGAGCGAGTGGTACGCCGGGCAGGGTTCGACGGCCGAAGCGGTACGGCATGCGCTGGCCGCCGGCGATCACGCACGGGCCGGGCGGCTGGTCGAGGAGGCCCTGCCTGAGGTACGGCGTACGCGGCAGGACGCGCTGCTGCTCGAGTGGATCGGGGCGCTGCCGGACTCCGTCGTACGGTGGAATCCCGTGTTGAGCATCGTTGCCGGGTGGGCGGCGATGACGGCCGGGGACCTGGCCGGGATGGAGGGGCGGCTCGACGATGCCGATGCCGCGTTGAGCTCGGGTGAGATCGCCGGGACGTGGGCGGACACCGAGGACCTGCGGACGGCGCCGGCGATGATCCTGATCTACCGGGCCGCGTTGGCGCAGGCGCGGGGTGAGGTCGAGGCCACCGTGCGGTGTGCGGAGCGGGCGTTGGAATTGGCGGGTCCTGACGATCACTTCGTCCGGGGTGCCGGCGGTGGGTTCCTCGGACTGGCCGCGTGGGCGAAGGGTGATGTCGCGGACGCGTTGTCGACGTTCTCGACGGCCGTGCGCGAACTGCACGCGGCGGGCAACCTGGTCGACGAGCAGGACGCCGCGATCGTGCTGGGTGACCTCTGGACGGCGGCGGGACGGCCGTCGCGGGCCAGGAAGACCTATTCGGAGACGCTGGAGAACGCCGTTCGGAACGGGCCGCCGTACCCACGCGTGACGGCCGACCTGCACGTCGGACTGGCCGAGCTGGACCGTGAACTGGACGACCTGGAGAGCGCGGAGACCCATCTCGAGCTCGCGAAAACGCTGGCGGAACACGGATCGATCACCGAGAACCGGCATCGCTGGTACGTCGTGATGGCCCAGGTCCGGGCGGCCCGTGGGGATTTCGCGGACGCGATACGGCTGCTCGACGAGGCGGAACGCCGGTACCGCCCCGGCTCGTATCCCGACGTACGGCCGATCGCCGCGCTGCGGGCCCGTATACACCTTGCGGCCGGCGACCTGGTCGCGGCCGAGGCGTGGGCGCGCGACATTCCGAACACGCCTTCCTACCTGAACGAGTACGGCCGGCTCACCGTTGCGCGGCTGATGATCCGCCGCGGCGAGGACGTCCGCGAACTGCTCGACGGCCTGGAGGCGGACGCGGCTGGACGGGCCGGCAGCCTGCTGGAGATCGGCGTACTGCGGGCACTCGCTCAGCAGGTTCGCGGGGATCGGGCCGGAGCGGCCGAGACCTTGCGTCGCACGTTCTCCGAAACGCCGGAACCCGCGCAGTACAAGCGTCTACTGATCGACGAGGGGCTCGTGGCCCCGCAACCGGCCGCGATGGTCGAGCCACTGACCGATCGCGAGCTCGACGTACTGCGGCTCCTCGACACCGAGCTCACCGGACCCGAGATCGCCCGCCACCTCTTCGTGTCGCTCAACACGTTGCGCACCCACACCAAACGCATCTTCACCAAGCTCGGCGCCACCACCCGGTCGGGCGCCGTCCGCCGGGCCCGGGAACGCGGCCTGCTGTAGATGTCACCAGATGTGGTGACGCCGGCTCACCACCTCGCGACCTACGTTCCGAACATCCAGCAAACCAAGGGAGTTCGGACATGAACATCACGACCACCGACCTGACCCGGGCCGCGGGCATCGCCGCGGCCGCCGCCGGAGCGATCTTCATCGGCGTCCAGATCGGCCACCCGCACGTGGACATCCACTCGATCGTCACCACCGAGCTGTTCGTGCGCACCACGCTGAAGCTGGTGATGGCGTCGCTGGCCCTGGCCGGGATCGCCGGCCTGTACCTGAGCCAGCTCCGCCGGAACGGCCTCCTCGGCCTGATCGGGTACGTCGTCCTCAGCCTCGGCTACCTGTCGATCCTGGCGACGACCTTCGTCTCGGGCTACGTCCTGCCGTCGATCGCCGGCACGAACCCGGCGTACGTGAGCGACGTCCTCGCCGCCTCGACCGGCGGCCACCCGGCCGGGGACATCGGCCCGCTGCGGGTGGTGCTGCAACTGCAGGGTTTCGCCTACCTGGCCGGAGGGTTGCTGCTCGGGATCGCGCTGTTCCGTGCCCGCGTCGTGGCGCGCTGGGCCGCCGTACTGCTCGCGGTCGGCGGTCTGGTGTCGGCTGCGCTGGCAGTGATGCCGGACGCGTTCTACCGCCTTCTCGCGTACCCGAACGGCATCGCGATGATCGGGCTCGGCATCTCGCTCTGGCGGACCACCGTCGCTCTGCGGCAGCCCGTCGCGGTCGCACGATGAGGGCGGCGCGGTCGGACCTCTGGGTCCCGTTCGCGCTGGTACTGCTGACGATCGTCCCGTTGGCCTCCGGGACGCTCCGGCTGATCGAGGTCGCCGGCGGCCCGGCGCTGATGCCGGACAACCCGCGCATCGACGCTTCACCGGTGCCGGTCGTCGTACATGTCCTCGGCGCTGCGGCGTACGCGGTGGTCGGCCCGTTTCAGTTCTCCGCGCGGGTACGGCGTACGCATCGCGACTGGCATCGGCGAGCGGGGCGGGTACTCGTTGTTGCCGGCCTGCTCGTGGCCGGCTCGGGGTTGTGGATGACGCTGTTCTACTCCGGCGCTCCGGGCGGGCCGGTGCTGTGGGCGGTCCGGCTCACCGTCGCGAGTGCGATGGGCAGTTGCCTGGTCCTCGGCGTCGGCGCGATCCGGCGGGGCGCGATCGGAGTACATCGGGCCTGGATGATCCGCGCGTACGCGCTCGGTCTCGGCGCCGGGACACAGGTGCTGACACAAGGTGTGGGGCAGGGGCTGTTCGGGACAGGCGAGCTCAGTACGGCGCTCCCGATCAGCGCCGGCTGGGTCGTCAACGCCGCGATCGCCGAGTACGTCGTCCGGCGGCGGGCCTGATGTACGAACTGCGCGTCGCGGGCCGGATCGACCCGCACTGGTCCGGCTGGTTCGCCGACTTCACCGTCACCGCCCAGCCCGACGGCACCACCACACTCCGCGGCACGATCGCCGACCAGTCGGAGCTGCACGGCGTACTGGCCCGGATCCGCGACCTCGGGCTCACCTTGATCTCCGTCGTACCTGCCGGCTAGGACTCCTCCGCGGGTTCTCGCCGAGGCCGACCTGACGATCCTGAGGAAGGCGGTGCGGCGCGCCTCGCCGGGTGCGCGCTCGTCGCCTCGGACAATGTCGAGGGTGTCGAAACTCTCACGGTGGGTGCATGGTGGGATCGCGGCGGTGATCTTCGCGTCGCTGGTGATTCAGTTGGTGCTGATCTTCGCCGGAGGGGCTGACGCCAACTCGGGGGACACCGGGGGCGCGGTGGGGCTGGGGACGCGGTTGTATCGGTTGTTCAGTTTCTTCACGATCCAGAGCAACCTGATCGTCCTCGCGGCGGCCGTCTGTCTCGTACTGCGGCCGCTGCGGGACGGGGCGTTCTGGCGGGTGGTGCGCCTGGACTCGCTGCTCGGGATCGTGATCGCCGGGCTGGTGTTCGCCATCGTGCTCGCGCCGCAGGTCCACCTCACCGGCTGGGCGCTGGCGGCAACGATCGGTTTCCACTACATCTCACCGTGGACGACGCTCGCGGCTTGGCTGTACCTGGGGCCGCGGCCGCGGCTGACCTGGCGCGCCGTCGTACTCGCGTTCGTGTGGCCGCTCGCGTGGCTCGTGTACATCTTCACGCAGGGCGCGTTCACGCACTGGTATCCGTATCCGTTCCTGAACGTGACGGACCTCGGCCTCGCCACCGCCCTTCGCAATGCCGCCCTCGTCCTGGTCCTCGGCCTGCTCCTGGCCACCGGCCTGAAAGCCCTCGACAAGAAACTCCCCGCGCGCTCGTGATCGTCATCGTGTTCAAGCCGCACGACGAGGCATGGGCCCACCGAACTGGCTGGGAACCTGGAGCGTCCGACGCCTGACAGGCCGGGCCCGACGGATGCGGGAGTCCGGCATGTGAGCCGGTGTGGAGGGGTGGGGAAACCCACATGGGGGTGGCGGATACGGTTGGTGACTGGGTGGATGCTGGTGGGGACCGATAGTCTCGGGCGCCATGAGCACCTGCGTCGCCATTGCGGTGATTACCTTCAGGCGACCTGCTCTGTTGCGGGGGTTGCTGACGAGTTTGCAGGCGCAGGAGTTGCCGGCGGGCGGGGAGTACTCGATCCGGATCGTGGTGGTGGACAACGACGCGGACGGGTCGGCGGCGCGGGTGCTGGAGGAGTTCGGGGAGGGTACGCCGTACCCGATCGAGTCGGTGGTGGAAGCGGAGCCGGGGATCCCCTTCGCCCGGGAGCGGTCGGTCGAGCTGTGCTGGAACGACGATGCGCTGATCTTCGTGGACGACGACGAGGTCGCCCCGCCCGGCTGGCTGGCGACGCTCCTGACGGCGTGGGAGACCACCGGCGCCGACGTTGTCACCGGCCCGGTGAAAGGCAATCTCCCGCAAGGCGCCCCGCCCTGGAACCACTACAGCGACGTCCACGACTCGACCGGCCGGCACGCGACCGGCGAGGAGCTCAAGAAGGCGTACACGAACAACACGCTGGTCAGCCGCCGCGTCTACCACGCGGTCACGCCCGGGTTCCACCCCGCGTTCCGGTACACCGGCTCCAGCGACCTGCACTTCTTCCTCCGCGTGCACCGGGCCGGGTTCCGGATCGTGTGGTGCGAGGAGGCGTGTATCGCCGAGGACGTCCCGGTCGGCCGGACGACGCTGCGCTGGCTGGTACGGCGGGCGTTCCGGTCGGGCAGCGGCGACACGATCAGCCGGCTGCTGATCCGCCCGGGCGCGATCAGCTACGTACTCGTGCTGGCCTATGCTTCGGCCCGGGTGGTCTCCGCGTTCGGGCTCGCCCTCGCCGGGCTGCTGCTCGGCCGGAAGACGCACCTGCTGAAGGCAGTCCGCCGGTTCTTCTCGGGCGTCGGTAGTCTCGCCGGGATAGTTGGGATCAACCATGACGAGTACCGGGAACGGCACGGTTCGGCCGACGGTGGCGGAGCTGTGCCGGGCGATCTGGACGGTGGAGCAGGACCTGGAGCTGCTGACGTGGCAGATCAAGGGGATGCATCCCTGGCCGATCATCCGGATGCGCGTCTTCCATGAGCTGACCCGCCGCGGCGGGATCCACGGCGCTCCCCATCCGGTACGCCGGACCCCGTACGACAAGGCTGCCCTGGTCGCGCGGCACATCAGCGGGATCGTCACGCGCAGCCCGTTCCCCGGCCGGTACGACGCGCTGGTCGTCCCGCACCCGCGGAAACCGGACGGTGTCGAGATCTACACCGACGAGCTCCGCACGCTGCTCGGCAACCGTGCGCTGATCCTGGACTCCGGGATCAACGGCGTACCACTCGACGGCAGCAAGAACCTCGACTTCTTCACGTCGGCGGCCGGTGCGGTGCATCGCGGCACCGTCGACGACCGGGGTGCCTCGGGAGCGCTGGAGAAACTGACCGGTGTGCGGGTCCCGGTCGGGGCGCTGCTCGCGCGCGAGGTGCCGAAGCATCTGCGGCTGCGGGCGCTCTACCGCGCGCTGCTCAGGAAGCACCGGATCGAGACGGTGTACGTCGTGGTCGCGTACTTCCACCAGCACATCGTTGGTGCGGCCCGCGATCTGGGGATCCGGGTGGTGGAGCTGCAGCACGGCGCGATCAGCCCGTTCCACCTCGGGTACAGCTACCCGGGCCGGCCGGAGGTCGCGGATCAGCCGGACGAGCTGTGGTGCTTCGGGTCGTACTGGACCGACGTGGCGGACCTCCCGGCGGGGATGCGGACCAATGTCACCGGCGCTACGTTCCTTCCGACACCCGAGCCGAAGACGAACCGCGTGGTCGTCCTCTCGCAGGGCACGATCGGCGCCCAGCTCGTGCGTACGGCCGGGGCGATCGCCGAGCAGCACCCGGACCTGGAGGTGCTGTACCGCCTGCACCCGAGCGAGCGCCCCGCCGACTACACGATCCCGCCCGGCGTGCGGCTGTCCACGGGTGGGAGCACGCTCGACCTGCTCGCGGGCGCGACGTACCAGGTCGGTGTCTCGACGACGGCGCTGTTCGAGGGGATGGCGCTCGGCTGCCGTACGGCGGTCGCGGACCTGCCCGGTCACGAGTACCTGGAGCCCGCGATCGCGAAGGGCCACGCCCTGCTGATGCAGGATCCGGCGCAGCTCACGGACGCGCCGGTGTGCGACGACCCGGGCAGCTACTACGCCCCGAGCACCCTTCGGCTGTAGGTCCCGGATCCCCAGGCCATCACAATTTGCCCGCGGCCGTCGAGCCCAGGCGGGGAGGCGCGCGGAGCGGCCGATTGTGATGGCCTGGCGGTCCGGGCATTGTCGGTGGCGGCGGTTAGCGTCCGGCGTATGCGGACGGTGGAGCTCGGGCGGACGGGGTTGCGGGGCAGCGAACTGGGGCTCGGGCTCGCGTCCGTCGGGGGGATGTACGCGGCGGTTCCGCAGCAGCAGGCAGTGGCGACGATCGACCGGGCCTGGGAGCTGGGCGTGCGGTTGTTCGACACCGCGCCGGTGTACGGGTACGGGCTGTCCGAGCAGCGCGCCGGGCTCGCCTTGCGCGGGCGGCCGCGGGAGGAGTTCGTGCTGTGTACGAAGGTCGGCCGGCTGATCGAGCCCGGCGGTCCGGATCTGCAGCCGATCTGGGCGGAGCCGCCCGCGGGGGTCGGGCCGCGGCTGGACTACTCGTACGCCGGCACGATCCGCTCGTTCGAGGCGAGTCTGGAACGGATGGGGATCGACCGGATCGACGTCCTGCACGTCCACGACCCCGACCTGGACTTCCCGCGGGCGTCGACCGAGACCTTCCGGGCGCTGACCGAGCTGCGCGGGCGTGGCACGATCCGGGCGATCTCGCTCGGGGTGAACCACGCCGACGTCGCCGCGCGGTTCGTCCGCGAGACCGACGGCGGCCCGGACCTCGTGCTGCTCGCCGGACGGTACACGCTGCTCGACCGGACCGGGGCGGACGAGCTGCTGCCGTTGTGCCGCAAGTACGGCGTGGCGGTGCTGGCGGCCGGGGTGTTCCAGGGCGGGGTGCTCGCGGACACCGCGGCCGGTACGCCGCCGGGGTACGCGCGGGCGCCGCGGGACGTGCTGCGGCGGATCGACGTACTGCGGGAGGTCTGCCGGACGTACGACGTACCGCTGCTGGCGGCGGCGTTGCGGTTCCCGTTGCGGCACCCCGCCGTACCGGCCGTGGTGGTCGGGGCGCGGAGCCCGCGGGAGATCGCGGAGGCGGCGGCGTGGCTCGATCTGGAGATCCCGGAACGGTTCTGGCGAGCATTAAGGTCAGCGCTATGAGGTACATGCTGCTGCACAAGACCAACGACAGCCTGGAGGCCGGGAACCCGCCGGACCCGGAGATCCTCGAGCGCGCCGACGCCGTGCTGGAGGAGATGCGGCAGGCCGGGGTGCTGGTGCTCGGCGAGGGGCTGATGCCGAGCTCCCGCGGCGCCCGCGTGACGTTCCCGGTGCCGGGTCAGCCGCGGGTGATCGACGGGCCGTTCGCGGAGACGAAGGAACTCGTCGCCGGCGTCTCGATCATCCGCGTCGACTCGAAGGAGGAAGCCGTGCAGTGGGCTCTCCGTTTCGCCGAGGCGGACCCGCACACGCCCATCGACATCCTGGAGATCGCAGGCTAGCGTCTCGGGCCCAGCACCGCGGCAGTCTCGGCGCCGGGTTTGGGTTCCTTGAGCTCGACGAAGATCGAGTGCGTCCTGGTGTCGCCGATGTTCTCGCCCGCGTGCTGCTGTGCGTCCAGCCAGCGCGCCTGGCCCGCCGGCAGCTCGACGCGCACCTCCTGACCAGCGGCGGAGATGCGCCGGACAAAGGCGCTGAGCGTGATCATCACGCTGTCGGGATGGGAGTGCGGAGCAGTCCGGTCCCCCGGTTGGTCGAGGTACTCCAGCACGCGCACTCGGTCGTTCTCGAAGACCACCGAGTAGAACTCCGGGTTGGTGACCGCCGGATCGTCGCTCATAGCCCCCTCCGTTCGTGGTACGTGAGTACCATGATGGCATGACCGTCCCATATGAAGCCACTGGTCGGCACCGGCAGAAGCTGCGAACAAGGGACGCGTTGGTCGCCGCCGCCCGGGCCCTTCTCGCCCGGGGCGCGTCGCCGAGTGTCGCGGACGCGGCCGGCGAGGCAGGGATCTCCCGGACGACCGCCTACCGGTACTTCCCGAACCAGCGCGCGCTCCTGCTCGCGGCCCACCCCGAGATCCAGGCCAAGAGCCTGCTGGACGATGCCGCCCCGGCCGGCCCCGAGGAGCGGCTCGACGCCGTGATGGCCGAATTCACCCGGATCACGCTCGACTGGGAGCCACAACTCCGCACCCAGCTGCGGCTGTCCCTCGAACCGGACGCCGAGCAGCCGGTACTGCGCGGCGGCCGGGCGATCGGCTGGATCGAAGACGCGCTCACCCCGCTGCGCGACAGCCGTCCCGATCTCGACGTCCGTCGGCTGGCGGTCGCGATCCGGTCCGCGACCGGCATCGAGTCCTTCGTCTGGCTCACCGACATCGCCGGCCTGTCGCGTTCCGAGGCCGCGGCCCTGATGCGCGACTCGGCCCGCGCCCTCCTGCGTGACGCCCTCAGGTGATGTTGGTTGCTGCCCAGGTGGTGATGTCCTCGTGCCGGATCGCCGCCGCCATCAGGTCCGGGAACTGGTCCGGCGTACACGCGAACGCCGGTACGCCGAGGTCGGCCAGCGCCGCGGCGTTCTCGGCGTCGTACGACGGGGTGCCGGAGTCCGCGAGCGCCAGCAGCGCGATCACCTGTACGCCGGACTCCACCAGGGACCGCGCCCGCCGCAGCAGTTCCTCGCGTACGCCGCCCTCGTACAGGTCGGAGATCAGCACCAGCACCGTCTCCGCGGGCTTCGTGACCAGGTCCTCGCAGTACGCGAGCGCCCGGTTGATGTCCGTACCGCCGCCCAACTGCGTCCCGAACAGTACGTCGACCGGGTCCTCCACCTGATCGGTCAGATCCACGACCGCGGTGTCGAACACCACGAGCGACGTGCGCAGCGTCCGGATCGAGCCGAGCACCGCGCCGAACAGCGACGCGTAGACGACCGACTCCGCCATCGACCCGGACTGGTCGATTGCCAGCACGATGTCGCGCTGCACGCTGTGGTTGCGGCGCGCGTACCCGACGAGCCGGTCCGGCACGATCGTCCCGAGCGAGGGCGAGAAATGCTTGAGGTTCGCCCGGATCGTCCGGTCCCAGTCGATGTCCGAGTGCCGCGGCCGCGACGTCCGGCCGGCCCGGTCGAGCGCGCCCGTCACCGCCGCGCGGGTCCGCTCCGCGAGCCGCGCCTCCAGTTCGGCGACGACCCGCCCGACGACCTCGCGCGCGGTCTGCTTGGTCTCCTCCGGCATCACCTCGTTGAGCGCGAGCAGCGTGGACACCAGGTGTACGTCGGGCTCGACCGCGCCGAGCAGCTCCGGCTCCATCAGCATCCGGGTGATCCCGAGCCGCTCGACCGCGTCCCGCTGCATCACCTGTACGACGGTGCTCGGGAAGTACTGCCGGATGTCCCCGAGCCAGCGCGCCACCCGTGGCGCCGACGACCCTAGCCCGGCGGCCCGCTGCGTACCCGCGCCGCCCTCGGCCGCGTCGTACAGCGCGGCCAGCGCGGCATCGACGGACTGGTCGGCCTTCGACAGCGTCGTGCCCGTCTCCTCCTCCGCCTCCGCGCCCAGGACGAGCCGCCAGCGGCGTAGTCGCTCGTTCATGAGACTCCCAGCAGCTGCGCCACCACCGGCAGCGCGGTCGCGGCCAGTTCGGCGTCCAGCTCGTTGTCATCGGCAACGACCACCGTGGACGGATCGCTCAGCACCCGTGCGCGGGACCCGATCGTCCGCCGCTCCGGCGCCGCGAACGTCCCGAACGTACGCCGCAGCAACGGCAGCACCTCCAGGAACGCGTCGTCCGGGATCCCGCCCAGCCACGCGTCCACCAGCGCGAGCAGCCGCTCGTCGTGCACCAGCAGCAACCCGCCACCGGCCAGGAATCCCTCGACGTACCCGGCCGCGTCCGCCGTCGGCGTACCGGGCGACAACGACCGGCCGAGCCGCAGCGCGACCTCTCCGTCCGGCAACCGCGACGTGTCCAGCATCAGCCGCGTCAACCGCCCCCGGATCAACGGCGGCACCGAAGCCCGATCGCTCAGCCCCTGCAGGGTGTTCAGCCACTCGGCCCGGACGTCCTCTGCCAGCAATGCCGTCGCGTCCTGCACCCCGTCGATCAGCTCCTGTACGGCGGAAGCGGCCTCCGGATCGAGCCCGTGGACCGTCCGCGCCAGGCCCGCGCACACGCGCGACACCATCCGCCCCGCGACCGCCGCCAGCCCGGCCGTATCGGTCCCGCGGACGTCGCCGTACCGCGAAGCGCGTGCCAGCGACGGCAGCGCCGCCATCAGGTGGCCCACGTCGGCGTCGGCCGCGGCGCGGGTGTCGATGCCCCGCAGCAGCGGCGGCAGCGCATCCGCGAGGTCGGCGAGCAGCGACTTCTCCAGCGCGGCCGTGACGTCCGCCAGCGTGGTCGAGTCGGCCGCCTTCAGCATCACGGTCGTCGCCGCGTCGAGCACCGTCGTACCGTGCGCGCCCGCGGCGACGAGCTCCACCTCGAGCCCCGGGTCCCACGCGAGCCGCCACATCTCGCGGAACGTCCCCTGCGCGCGGCGCTCGTCCGTGGCCGGCACCCCCCAATGGACGCCGAGAATCCGCAACCGGTGCAGGAGCCTCGACTTCTCCAGGTCGTTCGGCTTCCGCAGGTCCAGCTCGATCACGCGCTCGGCCGCGTCCCGCTTCATCCGTAAGCGCCGTACCTGCGCCGCAAAGTCCGCCGCGACCGGCGCCTGCGGCGTCGCGCCCGGCACCGACCCGAGCAGTTCACCGACGACCGCTTCCCGCGTGACGAGATCCAGCAGTACGTCGTTCCCGCCGCAGAGCACGGCCCGCGTGGCCTCGGTGACTTCGCTGAGGCCCGCGAGCGGACGTTCGCGCAGGGCGGCCAGCGTGTCGGCGAGGCGGACGGCCTCGATCACGTGCGCGCTGGACACCGGCAGGTCCTCGTCACGCAGTACCTGGGCGACCTTCGACAGCCAGCGGGCGGTGATCTGGTCGGGCGCCGTGAACAGGTGGTGGTACCAGCCCGGTGACGTGATACCGGCGCCGTACCCGCTGGTCGCGGCCAGCCGGCCGTGCGTCCACGGCACCCACGTGCAGGCGATCTTGCGTTTCGGCAGGCCTTTCAGGATGCGCTGGTCGTGTGTTGCCGGGGGCAACGGAAGTTCGAGCGCGGGGACGTGCCAGGCGCCGCAGACGACCGCGATCCGCTCGAAGCCCTCCTTCTGGGCCTTCCGCAGCACGGTCCGCATGTACGCCTCGCGCTGCGCCTCCCGCCCCACCGCCTCCTCGCCGTGGCGCAGTTCGCGCATCGCGTCCGCGATCACCGTGAACGGCTCGGCGCCGTCCCGCCGCGACTCGATCACGTCGTCCCACCAGCGTTCCGGGTCGTCGTACCCACCGGCCGCGGCCAGCGTCGCCAGGGGATCCATCGCCGCCGCGGACCGCCCGCCCGACGAGGCGAACTGCTGCGCGGCCGGCAGATCGCAGAACCGCACCGGGACACCCGCCGCCAGCCCGTAGCGGATCGCCTGCCACTCCGGGCTGAACACGGCAAACGGCCAGAACGCCGCCCGGGTCGAATCGTCCACCGCATACGCGAGCAACGCGACCGGCGGCTCCATCTCCTCGGACGCCGCCAACTCGACGATCTTGTCCGCCTCGGGCGGCCCCTCGATCAGCACCACGTCCGGGCGCAGCTCCGCCAGCGCGCCCGCCACCGCCCGGGCCGACCCGGGTCCGTGGTGCCGGATCCCCAGTAGATGAACGGTCATCCGGAGATCTCTCGGCAGGCCCGGTAGAACGGCGCCCAGTCGTCGCGCTCACGGACGACGGTCTCCAGGTACTCCGACCACACCACCCGATCCGCCGACGGGTCCTTGACGACCGCGCCGAGGATGCCGCCCGCGACGTCGGTCGGCCGCAGTACGCCGTCACCGAAATGCGCGGCGAGGGCGAGACCGCCGGTGACCACGCTGATCGCCTCCGCGGTCGACAGCGTGCCCGACGGCGACTTGACCGCGGTCCGGCCGTCCTCGGTCCGCCCGGACCGGAGCTCGCGGAAGATCGTCACCACCCGGCGGATCTCCTCCAGCGCGTCGTCCGGCTGCGGAAGCTCGAGCGCGGACCCGAGTTGCGCGACCCGCCGGGACACGATCTCCACCTCGTCCTCGGCCGAGTCGGGCAGCGGCAGTACGACGGTGTTGAACCGGCGGCGGAGTGCGCTCGACAGCTCGTTGACGCCCTTGTCCCGGTCGTTGGCGGTGGCAATGACGTTGAACCCCTTGCGGGCCTGGACCTCGGTGGCCAGCTCCGCGATCGGCAGCGTCTTCTCGGACAGGATCGTGATCAGCGCGTCCTGCACGTCGGACGGCATCCGGGTCAGTTCCTCGATCCGGGCGATCTTCGCCTCGGTCATCGCGCGCTGCACCGGGCTCGGCACCAGCGCGGCCTCACTGGGGCCTTGGGCAATCAGCTGGGCGTAGTTCCAGCCGTACCGGATGGCTTCCTCGGCGGTGCCCGCCGTACCTTGGACGAGGAGCGTGGAGTCGCCGGAGACCGCTGCGGCCAGGTGTTCGCTGACCCAGGTCTTCGCGGTGCCCGGTACGCCGAGGAGCAGGAGAGCGCGGTCGGTCGCAAGGGTGGCGACGGCGACCTCGACGAGGCGGCGCGGGCCGACGTACTTCGGGGAGATCTCGGTGCTGCCCGCCTTGCCGCCGAGGAGGTAGGTGACGACCGCGCCGGGCGAGAGTTGCCAGGCCGGCGGGCGCGGCTTGTCGTCGGCGGCGCGCAGTGCCCGCAGTTCGTCGGCGTACTCGACTTCCGCGTGCGGGCGGAGAACCTCGGTCATGTCAGCTCCTCGTACATTTCACGGCGGAAGGTCAGGGTCTCGACGAGCCGGCGGCGCCAGGTGTCCTCGTCGCCGCTCGGGTCGCGGGTGATCGGATGGTCCAGTACGTCGGGCGGCACCGCCCGCGCCGCAATACTCGCAAGCCGCGCCCACGCCCGGTTCGTGCCCACCTTGCCGAGCTGATCCAGCACCATCCTCCCCAACTCCGCAGGCCACGGCACCGGCAACCCACCCACCAACTCAGCCACATCCACCGTGTTCCGCAGCGCATTCACCGACTGAGCCCACTCCTCAGCGGGCAACAAGCGCAGGAGCTCAGCCGGATTCCGGCTACCAGTGTGGGCATTCCCAAGCAACAACTCGCGCGCCCACCGACTCGCCAACTCCGCGCCGCCAACCTCCCCCACCCCGGCTGCGCCCCCCGTCCTGCCCACCCCGGCTTCGCCGGCTGCGTCGCTACCCCCGGCCCTGCCGGGCGCAGCACCCGATCCAGGCCCGCCCGCCGGCCCGGCGTCGCCGGCCACCCCGGTGGTGGTCCCGCGTGCGGTGATACCTCCGCGTGGCGGGACCATCCCACCGCCCGCGCCGGGCGCCTCGCCCGGGGCGGCGGGCGGGCGCGCAGCGCCCTCGCGGATTGCGGCCTCCGTCCAAGCTGACTGGAGGACTTCCGGGGCGCAGCCCTCGACGGGGAGCTTCAGCCAGGCGAGGTCCATGGTGCTGAGGGGTGTGTTGGCGACGATCTGGTGGAACCACCAGGCGCGCTTCCCGATCCCCTCCGGGTTGGCCGAGTCGAGCCCGTCGCGCTCCATCGACGCGGTCAGGCTCCGCGGCAGGTCGACCGCCAGCACCCCCTGCGACTCCACCAGCTGCGCATGCAACCGCTCACTCATCCGTACGCCGTACCGCGCCCCCGGCAACCGCGCCAACAGCCGCGCTGCCACCCGCCGTACCTCCCGCGACCGATCGTCCAGGCCCGTCTCCAGGAACTCCTCGTCCGCCAGCGACAACCCCTCGGCGAACAACCCGAGGAAGTCGGCCCGCGTAGCAGCCGACTCGTTCGGCCACACCTCCGCGAGGTCCTCCCGCGCCGCCGACGGATCCCGGCGCCGCAGCCCCAGCAACCACGCCCGCCGCTGGACCGCGTTCCCGTGCGTCCACAGCCCCGGATCGTTGCCCTCAGCATCGACCGCCTGCAGGAACCGCCACTCGGGGTTGAGCTCCGCGAGCCATCGCGCCCGCCGCCCGGCCGCCGTGATCACCAACGGCCGGTACTCGGCCCGGTTCCGCGCAAAGTCGGCCAACGCCGGCAGCTGCTCCGGCGGCACACCCCACCCGTTCGCGTCCGCCGTACGCAGCCACTCGCCCAACACCACCGTCTGGAACCCGCCCAGCATCGCCGCCAACCGCCGTACCGCCGCCGCCCGCGGCAACGGCCGATCCTCACCGCCGGCCGGCTCCACCGGCGTCAACTCCCGCAACGGCTTCCGCCCGGCCCGCTTGTACACAGTCGCCAGCGCAGCCGCATCCAGCAGCCCGCCGTCGCCCAGCCGCTCCCGCACGTACTCAGGCAGTTCGTCGAAGTTCGCCGGCCGCCGATCGGTCCCCAGCAGCACCGAGCTGACCAGCCCGTCCCACCCCTTCACAGCGTCACCGGCCGATCGTCGCGCCAGCACGTCATCGGGCGCAGACCGGCCCGGTTCCACTCGGCGGCGACCGTGATCGGATCCCCGGCCGAGACCGCGAGCACCTTCAGCGGGTCCCAGCCCGGCAGGACCTCCAGCCCGTCGCCGGCTTCGTCCACGAGCGCCCACCCGTCGCCGTTCCGGGCCGGGCGTACGTCGTGCAGCACCAGCGGCCAGCGTTCGTTCCACGGGTCAGCGGCGAGCGATTCGACGTACGACGTCAACGCCTGCTGGACCGTGTGCCCGTGCGGGCGTGGTGCCTGCTGGCGTTGGTCGGTCTGGGTGAGGATCGCGCGCATCGGGAGGGCGCCCGGGTAGAACGCGAGCGTGCCCGGGACGTACTCGCCCGGACGCGCCGGCAGCGGGTCGAGCGGGCGGCCCGCGGCGGCGTACGTGAGGATCAGCCCGATCCGGCCGGTCGTTGCCCCGCGCAACCACACGCGGCGGACGGTGAGCCGGTCGTCGGGTTCGATCACGCGGCCGAGCAGCAGCCAGTCGTCCTGGACCTGCTCGCCCTCCAGCCGTACGCGGGCGGTCTCGGTCGGCCAGCCGATCCGCGACTGGACGGTGTCGGCGAGCGACGGCGGGAGGTCGGCGAGGCGGGCGTGGGCGGCGACGATCAGGTGGATCAGCGAGAGCTCCTCGAGGAGTTCGCCCGGCCAGCCGTGGCCGCGTCCGACGACGCCGGCGGCTCGGCGTACTGCCCCGGCGACTCCCGGGGCCTGGGCGTCGACCATGCGGGCGGCGAGGCGGTTGAGTTCGCCGTACGCGCGCTGGTCGAAACCGCCGAGGCCCTGCCGTACCTGGTCGTCCAGCCAGCCGGCCAGCTCCGCGAGGCCGGCAGACACCCGCTCCGCACGCCGGGCGGCACGCTCCTGGGCGGCGATGGGGTCCGCGACCTCGCCCGGCTTCCGCTCCACCCGCTCGGCACGCTCGGCCCGCTGGTCGAGCCAGCTCGTCACCCAGTCGGGCTCATCCGCCGGGGACAGCTCACCCTTGGCCAGCAGCAGCATTAGCCCGAGCGCGTGCTTGCACGGAAACTTCCGGGACGGACAGGAGCACTTGTACGCCGGACCCGCAAGCTCGACGGCTGTCTGGTACGGCTGCTTCCCGCTCCCCTGACACAACCCCCAGACCGCCCGCTCCGACGCTCCGGCCCCCGTCCACTTCTCCCGCCGGCCAAGCCCCTGCCCAGCCTTAGCAGACGCAGCATCAGACGCCAGCCCCAGCACCTGCTCCACGTCCCACAACCCCACACCACTCCTCACCAGAACCCGTCCCCCAAATCCTCCCACCGACCCCCGACACCTGCGGGGTGGGTGGAGCAGACGGCCCGTCAGTCCCCAGCCCGACACCCGCGGGGTGGGCGCAGCAGACGGCCCGGTCAGTCCCCAGCCCGACACACGCAGGGTGGGTGGAAGACGGGCCCCTCCCCACCCCCGACACCTGCAGGCTGGGATGGAAGACAGGCCGGTCAGCCCACCCGACCACCCGGCTGGACGGCGTTCGCGGTGGTGGTCACGTCGCCCGACAACCGCTACGCGGGCGGAAGGACCGGCCGGTCAGCCCACGCCACCCCCGACACGCCGGGTGGGTGGAAAGGCGGGCCGGTCCGTCCACCTGACCAACCCCGGCAACCGGCCCCAGGTGGCGGATCGCCAGGCCATCACAATCGACCCGGCGAGCGGCCGGCCCGCCTCACGGGCCGGTCGGGGGACGGATTGTGATGGCCCTCAGGTCCGCACCTCGTCTCAGCCGAACGGTTGGCGGTGCTGGTGTTCCTCCGGGTAGCCGTTGCCGGTGGTGTGGGTGGGAGCGTGGGTCTGGTGGGTGCCGGGGGCCGCGTAGGTGGGGTGCTCATCCGGGTGAGTCGGCTGCGGCGCGGGAGCCGCGTGGGTGGGGTGCTCATCCGGGTGAGTCGGTTCCGGCGCCAGACGCGCGGGTGGTGCGGTAGCCGCCGGTGCGGCGGACGGGCTGGTGGCCGCCGGTGCGGCGGACGGGCTGGTGGCCGCCGGCGCGGCGGTGGGCGCGGGCGCGGCGGGTCCCGCGGGTACCGGCTGTGCGGCGGGCGCGGTGGTAGCAGGCGGCGCCGCGGGTGCGAGGGGTGCGGTGGTAGCCATAGATGCAGCGCGAGCGGTGGTGGTGGGTTGGGTGGGGGATGGGGATGGGGTGGGGGTGTTGGAGAGGCCGTCGCGGATGGTGGTCAGGAGGCGGCGTTCGACGGCCTCGAGGTCGGTGATGCGGGTGCGGATCTCCTGTTCTTCGGCTCGGGCCTCGGTGAGGAGGTTGTTGGCCTCGGTGCGGGCCGTGGTGCGGAGGTTGTCGGCTTCGGCCTGGGCCGTTGCGCGGAGGCTTTCGGCGTCGGTCTGCGCGGTGGTGCGGACCGATTCGGCGTCGGTGCGGGCCGTTTCGCGGAGGTGGTCTGCTGTTCGCTGGCTGGCGCTGAGGACGCTCAGTTCGTAGCGGCGGAGTTCGTCGACGAGTTCGCCGGCGGGCCGTTGGGAGTCGAGGATGGCGGCCGCGGCCGGCGGGACCTCCGCGTCGGGGAGGGTGTTCTCGAGGGCCGCGATCTGCTGGTCGACGCGGGTGAACAGGTCCGCGACATCGGTCCGCATCTGCCGGATCGTGGTCGCCGCCGCCTGGACCCGTTCGCTGGCCTCGCGTTCGCGTTCCCGCGCCGTACGTTCCGCCGACGTGATCACGTCCAGCGCCACCACGGCGGCCCGCTCGGCAGGATCATCCGGAACGGTCTCCCGCACAGCACCCTCCTCCGACGGAGCAGCGGCAGAACCCATCGCGACGGTACGCCGAAGCGGCACCTCCCGGATGAACAGCACCGCCAGCAAACTCACCACGGCAGCCCCCGCAGCGATCACGAAGATCCGCCCGGTGGCATCGCCGTACGCGTGCCGCACGATCGCCTGCACCGGTGCCGGCAGCGAGTTCACGTCCAGCACGCTTCCCGATCCACCCTGCGCCGCCGCGGCCGCGCCCGGGCCGAGCTCGCGCAGGTGCTCGGTGATCAGCTTCGTCACCCGCGTCGCCAGCACCGCCCCGAGCACCGACACCCCGACCGCACCGCCGAGGCTCCGGAAGAACGTCACGGTCGCCGAGGCAGCCCCGACCTCGCTGACGTCGACGGTGTTCTGCACCGCGAGTACCAGGTTCTGCATGGTCATCCCCATGCCGATGCCCATCGCGAGCATGCCGATGCCGACGTACCAGTACGGCGACTCGTGGTCGATCGTCCCGAGTACGCCGAGCCCGGCCGTCAGGCACAGTCCGCCGATCACCAGGTACCGCTTCCACTTGCCGAACCGGGTGATCAGCTGCCCGGACCCGACCGACCCGAGGAACGACCCGAACATCATCGGGATCGTCAGCAGTCCCGCCTCGGTGGCGCTGTACCCGCGGGCGACCTGGAAGTACTGCCCGAGGAACACCGCGCTGCCGAACATCGCGATCCCCACCGAGAGGCTCGCCAGGATCGCCAGCGCCGTGGTCCGCTCGCGGACGACCCGGACCGGCACCAGCGGTTCGGCAGCGCGGGTCTCGACCACCACGGCAAGGATCGCGAGCACCGCCGTACCGCCGAGGTAGGCACCGGTCTGCCACGACCACCACGGGAAGTGTTCGCCCGCGAACGACACCCAGATCAGCGGCAGGCTGGCGGCGCCCGCGATCAGGACGGCTCCGAGGTAGTCCATCCGGACGCGACGTTTCACCAGCGGCAGGTGCAGGAACTTCTGCAGCACGATCAGCGACACCACGGCAAGCGGCACGCAGACGTAGAAGCACCAGCGCCAGCCCAGCCACGAGGTGTCGACGATGACGCCGCCGACGAGCGGGCCGGACACGGTCGCGAGCGCCATCACGGCACCCATGTACCCGGAGTACCGGCCGCGGTTGCGGGGCGGGATCGCGGCGCCGATGATCGCCTGCGCGAGCGCCATCAACCCGCCCATCCCGAGCCCCTGGAGGACCCGCGCGCCGATCAGGAACGGCACGGTCTGGGAGGCGCCGGCGAGCATCGAGCCGACCACGAACATGACGATGGCGAGCTGCACCAGCAGCTTCTTGCTGACCAGGTCGGACAGCTTGCCCCAGACCGGTGTGGCCACGGTCATCGCGAGCAGGCTGGCGGTGACCACCCAGGTGTACTGCGTCTGGGTCCCTTCGAGGTCCGCGATGATCGTCGGCAGCGCGTTGCTGACGATCGTCGAGCTGAGCACCGCGGTGAACAGCGCCGCGAGCAACCCGGCGAGGATCTCGAGGATCTCCCGGTGCGTGAGCTCGGGATCACCGGCCGACGGCGGTGGTGGCGGTGCGGCGGCCGGTGCGCGCTGGGGCTCGGCGTACCGCGAGCGATAGGTGGGGTGACCGGCGGTGGCCGGCTCGGTCTGGGTGGCAGACATCAGCTTCCGTTTCGTACGGCGGGAACGCGACGACCGGGGCAGTGGGGTGCACTGCTCCGAGGCGGAAACGGCCGGCGTTGCCCTCACCCAGCCCGATATTTGGTTGCAACTACCAACTTTAATCCCGCGCCGTCAGCAACTGTTCACCGGGAGCCATCAAACGGTTGTCGGATGAATTATGAGACGGGCCCTCCTCGAAACCCGGAATGCCCCGTACGATCCGGTGCTTGTTGAGTACTCAACACACCGGTCTCCGGCGGAGCTGTCAGGGCCCGCCGGAGACCTTCTCAACCGAACGCCGCGACCAACCGCGCCAAGCACTCGCCCGACCGGCCGGCCAAGGTCAGCAGGTTCCCCGGGGCAGTCCTGGGCGGGCTGAACGGTCCCATCCACAAAGCACCTTCGGCAGCTTCACACGCCGTTCCGTACACCACCGTCCACGCCGGCGCGCCGGTCGACATCTCCACGACCGCCGCCTCGAAGTCCTCGATCGGCCGCCCGAGCACCGGCTCGAATCCAGCCTCCCGGCACGCGGCCGGCAGGTGGTCGCGCAGCCACAGGTCGTCGGCCGGCAGGCGGAGCGGGAGGTCCGCCAGGTCGATCAGCTTCACCCCGTCGTCCGCACGGTAGGCGGTTGGTACCAGCACCGAGAGCGGGTCGCGCCACAGTTCGGTCACCTGTACGTCGGCGGCCGCGACCTCTCCGCGGACGAACGCGATGTCCAGCTCCCCCGAACGCAGCGCGGTCAGGTACTCAGCCGTAGTCCCGGAACTGAGTTGGACGGCGAGATCCGGCGTTCGCGCGCGGAGGGTGGCGAGGCCTCGTTCGAGGCGGTGGCGGAGGCCGGGGGCGGTGCCGATGCGGAGGGTGCCTGACATGCCCGCGGCGAGGGAGGCGGCGACCTCGGTGGCCTGGTCGGCGGCGGCGAGGACGGCGCGGGCCTCGCGGAGCATGCGTTCGCCGTCGCCGGTGAGGCGGACGTGGCGGGAGGAGCGGTCGAGGAGTCGCAGGCCGAGTTCGCGTTCGAGGCGGGCGACCTGCTGGCTGACCGCGGGCTGGACGATGTTCAGCCGCTCGGCGGCGCGGCCGAAGTGCAGTTCCTCGGCGACCGTGACGAAGTACCGCAGCTGCCGCAGCTCCATCGGCGATCACGACTCCTTATCGCTGTACAGCGTAACTGCGTCTGGGTCGGCGGCCTCGCCACCCGTTGACTACAGACATGAGGATCGGACTGTGGATCGACGAAGAGGGCAGGACGGTCGCCGAGCTCGGCGCCGCCGCGAAGGCCGCCGAGGACGCCGGCATCGACCGGATCTGGTTCAGCCAGCGGCTCGGCTGGGACGCGCTGACGCTGATCGCGGGCGTCGCGCCGTACACGAGCACCGTCGGGTACGCCGTCGGCGTGGTGCCGGTGTATCCGCGGCATCCGCTCGCGCTCGCGGCGCAGGCGCTCAGCGTGCAGGCGCTGATCGGCAACCGGCTCACGCTCGGCGTCGGCTCGAGCCACCCGCACATGGTCGAGGGCATGCTCGGCCTCTCGATGGACCGCCCCGCGGCGTACGTGCGCGAGTACGTCGAGGCCCTCGGCCCGCTGCTCACCGGCGCGCCGACCGACTACGCGGGTGAACGGCTGACCGCCCGCGGCCAGGTCACCGTCCCCGGCACCGCGGCGCCCGAGCTCATCCTGGCCGCCCTCGGCCCGCGGATGCTGCGGACCGCCGGCGAACTGACCGCCGGTACGACGACCAGCTGGGCGACGCCGAACGTGATCGAGGACTTCATCCGCCCCACGATCGACCGGGCCGCGGCCGCCGCGGGCCGGCCCGCACCGCAGGTCGTCGCGGGCGCCTGTGTCGCGGTCACCGACGACCCGGACGCGACCCGCGCCTGGATCCGCGACCACTACGGCGCCGCCGGTTCGATGCCGGCGTACCGCGCGGTGCTCGACCGCGGCGGCAACGCCGGGCCGGAGGACACCGCGGTCGTCGGCGACGAGGCCTCGGTGGCGAAGCAGCTGCAGCAGTACAAGGACGCCGGTACGACGGAGTTCCTGTTCTGCCCGGTGGGTACCGACGTGGAGATCGAGCGCACGGTCAGGTTCGCCCTCGACTACGTGTAAAGCGAGCGGTCCGTGCTACGACGTACCTGTATGGACCTTCAGAGTGCAGTGCAGCAGCGGATCGACGAGCTGGTGGAGACGGACCTCGGGATCCAGGTGGCGGCGTACCGGCACGGCGAGCTGGTCGTGGACGCGGTGGCCGGCGACGGCGTACGCCCGGACTCGTTGTTCTACGCCGCGTCCACCGGCAAGGGCGCGTCCGCGACGGTCGCGAACGTGCTGGTGGACCGGGGCGTCCTCGACTACGACCGGCCGATCGTGGAGCTCTGGCCCGAGTTCGGCGCGCACGGGAAGGAGAAGGCGACGCTGCGGCACGTGCTGACGCACACCGTCGGCCTGCCCGCGCTGCCGCCGGACACCACCCGCGAGACGCTGCTGAGCAAGACGGAGTACCTGGCGGCCGCCGAGCCGTGGTGGGAGCCGGGGACGAAGCTGACGTACCACGCGGAGACGTTCGGCCTGCTGGTCGGCGAGATCGTCCGGCGCGCGACCGGCCGGACGATCACCGAGGTACTGCGAGAGATCGCCGAGCCGCTCGGGATCGCCGGGGACGTGTTCTTCGGGCTGCCCGCCGCGCACCGGGACCGCCTCGTGACGCTGGTGGAGCCCGCGGGCGCGGACCCGATGTTCGCGATGCTGGGCGAGCTGTTCGCCAAGGTGATGCCGCCGTCGGCGATGCCGCGGGCGGCGTACCTCAACCAGCCGGAGAACCTCGCGGTCGAGGACCCGTCCAGCGGAGTCCTGAACGCCCGCGGGATCGCCAAGCTGTACGCCGGCCTGATCGGCGAGGTCGACGGTGTCCGGCTGGTCCGGCCCGAGTCGGTACCGGTGATCACCGGACCCTCCGTGACGATGCCGGACGAGCTGCTGGGCAACCCCGCGACGATGGCGCTCGGCTACGCGATCGGGCGGCTCGGATCGACGGCGGAGGAGAGTCCCGCGTCGTTCGGCTGGCCCGGCATGGGTGGGAGCGTCGCCTGGGCGGACACCCGCACAGGCGTCACGTTCGCGCTGACCAGGGTCCTGTTCGACCCGACGGGCTCGCCGTCGGCGGTCGAGATCGGCAACCTGGTTGCGAAAACTCTTTGCTGAAAACCCTTTAAGGTAAGGGAAATCAGCTTTCGCGGACGGAGCTGGAGTCGACCCAGACGAGATGGCCGTGGTGACTGACGAGGATCTCGTCGGTCCCGGCCGTCCCGGTCCGGCGACCCAGCTCCTGGCCGGCGATCCAGCGGCCGCCGATCAGGATCTGAACGGCGATCGGCCGCGCCGGTGAGGGGGCTACGGGCATGGCACCTGCTTCTGGACAGGGGCGGATGATGGAGGAGGTTTGGGGGCTGGTTTCCCAACCAGACGCAAGCCTACAACCGCAGGATGACAGACCGTTAGCGGTAACTCGAAATCGTACGGAGCCTCATGTCTGGATCGCCCCGGCCCATCTTCGTAGTGCAACTGCACGACGCCAGGCGGCTGCATTACGACGTACGGCTGGAGGTGGACGGGGTGCTGAAGTCATGGGCCGTGCCGCGCGGGCCGTCGTTGGATCCGATCGTGAAGCGGCTCGCGGTCTTCACGTCGGACCACGACCTCGAGTACGCGTCGTACGAGGGCGTGCACCGGGAGGCGCAGTACGGCAGCGGTGCGGTGATCGTCTGGGACGCCGGCGTCTACACGAACCTGACCCGCGACGACCGGCACCAACTCGTCGATCCGGCCGAGGCGATCGAGCGCGGGCACTTGAAAGTGCAACTGCACGGCGTGAAGCTGAACGGCGCCTGGGCGTTCACCCGGACCGGCGGCGACTGGCTGCTGGTCAAGGTGAAGGACGCCGACGCCGACCCCGCCGTCGACCTCACCGTCACCGAACCGCGCTCGGTGCTGAGTGGTCTGACCATAGAGGAAATGGCCGCCTCCTGAGACACTCGTGCGTAAATCCTCACCGCCCCGGAGGACACCGATGCGCACGCCTGCCGCCCTACTGTCCGGCGTACTGCTGGCCGCCCTGCTCCCACTCCCGGCCCGCGCCGAGCCGCCCACGGTCTGGACCCACAACGCGTCCGACCGCCTCTTCCCGTACGACGCCCGCCCCAACAACGCGCCGACGACGATCGACCTGTACGCCGCCCGCAACGAGACCGAGGCCGCCCAGGTCGCGATCCGCCCCACGGCCGCCGTCCAGAACGTGTCGATCGCGACCACCCCGCTCACCGGCCCGGGTGGCGCGACGCTGACCGACATCACGGTCCGCCGCGAGTACCTGCACCCGAACGTCGTCCCGATCGGCGCCGGCGTCGAGATCCAGGGCACCGGTTCGGCGTACTACGACGCGCTCGTCGAGAACACGCCCCGGACCCTGACCGCGAACGTCACCCAGCCGTACCACTACAGCGTCCACGTCCCGGCCGGCGCGGCCCCCGGCGTCTACACCGGGTCCGCGACCGTCCAGAGCAGCGCCGGGAACACCGTCGTACCGGTCCGGGTCACGGTCTACCCGTCGACGATCCCGCCGACCGACCGGTCGACGTTCCGGATGAACAACTGGACAACGTCAGCGGGCTGGGACTACACCGGCACGATCAAGGCGATCCCACTGCAGTACGGCGTGCGGATGTACGACGAGAACTGGTGGCGGGTGATCACCGCGATGGCGCGCGACCACGCCAAGCACCGGAACAACGTGGTGTTCGCCGACTTCCAGGCACTGCTGATCCCGAACACCACGATCGATGCCGCAGGCAACTACAGCTTCGGGTGGCAGTCGTTCGATCGTTTCGTCAAGATCTACCAGGACGCCGGCGCCCTGCAGTGGATCCACACACCGCACCTGCTGAACGCGAGCGGTTCGGGTCACGGCCCGCAACTTGAGATGCTGCAGCGCGCCGCCGACGGGTCCACCCAGATGGTCCCGGTACCGACCGGGACGCCCGAGGCCACGGCGTACCTGGACAAGCTCTTCGCCGCGCTCAAGCAACATCTGGACCAACTCGGGCTGACCGACATCTTCTACATGAGCGCGAACGACGAGACCACCATCGGCGCCGACCGGGACGCGGCGAACTGGATGTACGCCATCTACCGCAAGCACTTCCCGAACCCTCGGCTGAACGAGGCCCAGCTCTCGATCATGAACCCGCCCGCGACCGTCACCGCGAACACCCCGCTGATGGACCTGTACGAGAAGAACGCGGGCTACTTCCAGACCGACAAGCTCAACGGCAAGGAGCTCTGGCTCTACAACTGCACGGTCCCGCGCGGCACGTACCTGAACCGCTTCCTGATGTCGTACCTCGACAGCACCCGGCTGACCCCGCTGCTGGCCTGGAAGACCGGCGCGGTCGGCTACCTGCACTGGGGCTGGAACTACTGGTACGGCGGCAACGACACCCCGATCGACACCTTCGACGGCGCCCAGACCGGCGACGCGTACCTGGTCCGGCCGAACAAGGCGGCGTACGACCTGTACGACAGCATCCGCAGCGAGGCCCAGCTCGACGGGATCGAGGACTACGAGCTGTTCACCCAGCTCGCGGCGACCAAGCCCGTCCTGGCGAAGGCCCTCGCGAACTCGCTGATCACCAACTCCTTCACCGCCGACAAGTCCGGCGTCGCCTCGGACACCGTCCACCGCCAGGTCCTCGACGCACTCGCGGCCGGCGGCCCGGACCAGGTCTATCCGTACGCCGACGACTTCGCGAACGGCTCGCAGTCCTGGCAACCGAAGGGCGGGACCTGGTCCGTCTCCGGCGGCGCACTCACCCAGACCGACACGTCCCAGTGGGACTACGTGGCGGGCCTCGAGGCACGCGCGTACGGCGATGTCGCGGCCTCCGTCGACCTGCAGATCCGCGGCGTCAACGCGACCGGCGGCGACACGAACTGGGCCGGGATGGTGATCCGCAACCTGAACCCGACCGACTTCGACACCGGGTACCTGGTCGCCCAGCGGAACAACGGCGAGGTCTTCGTCTACCGCGGCGGCAAGACCCTCGCCGCCGCCGCGGCACCCTACGTCAAGGGCCAGTGGAACCGGCTCCGCGTGATCGCGCGCGGGTCCCGAATCACGGTGTACGTCGGCACCACGCAGGTGCTGTCCGTGACCGACCCGTCCTTCACCGCGGGCGGGTTCGGCCTTGCCAGCGGCGGCGTGAACGTTGCCTTCGACAACGTCCGGGTCAACCCGGACGTGAACCCGGCCGAAGGCGCCGCGGTGACCGTCTCCTCGACGTACGACCGGGACGGCTGGAGCCCGGCCGCCGCGGTGGACGGCCGGCGTACGTCGGACGCGTCGTCGATGGGGTGGACGAGCGACGTGGGTCCGAGCGCCGTGTTCAACCTGGACCTGGGCGCCGTCCGGTCGATCGGCCGGGTCGACCTGTATCCGCGGACGGACGGCGGCAACCTCGGCGCCGGGTTCCCGGTCGACTACACGGTCGAGGTGTCGGCGGACGGGTCCACCTGGACCACGGTCGCGGACCGGAAGGACCAGGCGCGGCCGAGCGGCGTACAGACCGTGCCCTTCACGGCGCGGGATGTGCGGTACGTGCGGGTGACCGGGTCGCGGCTGAGCCCGGATCCGTTCGGGGCGACCCGGATGCAGTTCGCCGAGGTGGAGGTCGCGGGCGGGAACCTCGCGGCCGGGCGGGCGGTGAGCTCGTCGACGTCCTCGGAGTACCCGAACGAGGGCTGGCTGCGGGCCAACCTGACCGACGGCGCGCGGCAGTCGCGGCTGTGGAACACGATGGGCTGGACGAGCGAGTCGGTCCCGGCCGGGTCGGCGCAGTCGGTCCGGGTCGACCTCGGCGGGCCGAGCCTGATCAGCCGGGTCGACCTGTACGGGCGGTCGGACGGGGCGAGCACGGGTCAGGGGTTCCCGATCGACTACACCGTGGAGACGTCGCTGGACGGTGTGACCTGGACGGCCGCCGCCACGGTCAGCGGTGCGGTACAGCCGGGCTCGGCTCCGGTGGTCCACACCTTCCCGGTTCGGACGGCGCGGTACGTGCAGGTCCGCGGGACCCAGCTGCGGCCGGACGGCGAGGGCGGTTACCGGATGCAGCTGGCGGAGCTGGAGGTGCGGTGACTCACCAGCCGTCGATGTGCAGTACGTCGTCCAGCGGCTGACGTGGTGCGGGCTTGAAGCTGGTCCCGATCGAGTACGCGGTCGGGATCAGCACGGTCTGCCGGATGTCCTCCGGCAGCCCGAGCAGCTCCTGCACCTCCTGCTCGTACGTGAGGTGCAGCGTCGTCCACGCCGTACCCAGACCGCGAGCGCGGGCGGCGAGCATGAAGCTCCACGCAGACGGCAGGATCGAGCCCCACAGTCCTGACTGGTTTCCCGCCGGCAGGTTCTTCGCCTGCAGACACGGCATGACCAGCACGGGAACCTGCCCCATCCGCTCCCCCAGGTAGGCCACGCTGTCCCCCACCCGCCGCTGCACGGGACCCCGCTCCGGATCCTCCGCATGCAGCTTCCCGGCCGCCCCCGGACCCGCCAGGTACTGCTCGACGGCCCGCCGGTAGTACTCACCTACCGCGGCCCGCTTCTCCGCATCCGTGATCACCACCCAGTGCCACGTCTGCCGATTACTCCCCGACGGTGCCTGCAGCGCGATCTCCAGACACTCCCGGATCACCTCCATCGGCACCGCCCGCCCGAGATCGAGCCGCTTCCGCACCGTCCGCGTCGTGGTGAGCAGCTCGTCGGGACTGAGATCGAGTGTGTAAGCCACCCGGACAGTCTACAGTAGTTCCAAAACAGACTATCTATTAAAGGATGGTTTACCGATGGCCCTGAACCTATCCGCCGACGAGGTGCTGTCCACCACCCGCGCCGTGCGGAAACGGCTCGACCTCAACCGGCCGGTTCCGCGCAAGCTCATCGAGGAGTGCGTCGACCTCGCCACCCAGGCACCGACCGGGCGGAACCGGCAGCGCTGGCACTTCCTGGTCGTCACCGAGGACGCCCAGCGCCGGGCCGTCGCGGACATCTTCCGGCGGGCCGTCGCGCAGGCGCCGGGGCAGCCGTTGAGCGCGGACGACGTACGGCGGATGAACCATCACGCCCGGTCGACGGAGCGGGTGTTCGACAGCCTGCGGTACCTGGTCGACAACATCCACCGGGTGCCGGCGTTCGTGATCCCGGCCGTGGAGGGGCGGACCGACCGCGCGCCGGCGACCGTTCAAGCGGGGACCTGGGGTTCGATCCTTCCGGCCGTCTGGAGCTTCATGCTCGCCGCCCGCGAGCGCGGCCTGGGCACTGTCTGGACCACCGCCCAGGGACCGCTCGAACGCGAACTCGCCGGCATCCTCCGCGTCCCGTACGACGAGGTCATGCTGGCCGCGTTCATCCCGCTGGCCTTCACGATCGGCACCGACTTCCGCCCGGCCAAGCGAGTCCCGCGCGACCAGGTCCTGCACTGGGACCGCTGGTAAGTACTACTCGAACGGCGTCGGGTCGCCGGCGCCGATCCGGACGACCTCGGGGACGTCGTCGGAGAAGTCGACGACGGTGGTCGGTTCGGTGCCGGCCTCGCCCTCGATGACCGCGTCGATCTGGTTGTCGAGTTCTTCCTTGATCTCCCAGCCCTGCGTCATCGGCTCCTCGTGGCCGGGCAGCAGCAGCGTGCTGGAGACCAGTGGCTCGCCGAGTTCGGCGACCAGTGCCTGGGTGACGACGTGGTCCGGGATCCGCACGCCGACGGTCTTCTTCTTCGGGTGCAGCAGCCGGCGTGGGACCTCCTTGGTGGCCGGCAGGATGAACGTGTAGCTGCCCGGCGTGGCCGCCTTGATCGAGCGGAACACCGCGTTGCTGATGTGCACGAACTGCCCGAGCTGCGCGAAGTTCTCACAGACCAGCGTGAAGTGGTGCCGGTCGTCCAGGTGCCGGATCGTACGGATCCGGTCGATGCCGTCCCGGTTGCCGAGCTGGCAGCCGAGCGCGTAACAGGAGTCGGTCGGGTACGCGATCAGCCCGTCCTCGCGCAGCAGGTCCACCACCTGCCCGATCGACCGCCGCTGAGGGTTCTCGGGATGGATGTCGAAATACCTGGCCATGGCCGTCGAGCCTACTGCGCCGGGCCGGTGGGTACGGCGGTCACCACCAGATTGTCCTGGTATCCGCCGCGGGACGCGTCGTACGCCCCCGTGCAGGTGATCAGCACCAGCCGGTGGTCCACCGTCTGGTCGAACGCCCCGCTCGTCGTCGCCAGCGCGTCCTTCCGGACCGCCGCGACCGACACCACCCGGTACGCCGCCGTGTGCCCGGAGCCCCGCAGTACGACGACCTCGCCCGGCCGTACGTCGCGCAGCCGGGCGAAGTACCCGAGGCCCTCGGTCTTCGTGTCGACGTGCCCGGCGAGCACCACCGAGCCGTACGGGTCGCCGGCCTCGGCGCCGCCGTCCCACCACCCGACGTTCTGCGCCTTCGCCGGCACCTGGAGCAGCCCGTCGACGGTCGTTGCCGTGAGCACCGATGCGTGACTGCCGCCGGGCAGGACCACCAACTGCGGCACGAACCGCACGCGCTGGCTCGGTGCCGGCGTACCGATCTGTCCGGGCGGTACGGACGTCGCGGTCGCCGGCGGCGTACCTGTGGTGTGGAAGGTGAAGGTCGCCGTCGGTATCGGCGCAGCGCTGCTCGCCCCGACCGAACAGCCGGCCAAGGCGAGACAGCACACCGCGATGCCGAGGCGTTTCAGCGACGGACCGCTTTCCGGCCGGCACCGACGGCGAACGCGAGCGCGGCGAGGAACACCACGATCCACAGCCCCGACTGGCCGGCAGAGCTCTGCGCCTGGTCGAGCGCTGCCGCCTGTCCACCGGTGCCGGTGTTCACCACCGTGGGCTTGTCCGACCCGGTGGCCGGCACCTTGATCGTGCCGAGCGCGACGGTCATCGTCTTCTGGCTCGGCGCACCGATCGCGAACACCCGGGTCAGGTACCCGGCCTTGACCGGCAGCGCCAGCGGACCGAGGACGACCGGCGAGGTCGCGCCGGTCGGCACGATCTCCACCTGGTACGTCGCGGCCGGCACGACCACGTCGAGTGATTCCCCGTTCGCGACGTTCTGGAAAAGTACCTTTCCGTTCACCCGGATGTCGGCCGGACCGACCGCCGCGTCGTGCGCGACCCGTAATCCGGCTTTGTCCTTCGGGACCCCGGTCAACTTGTTCACGTACGTCGTGATCAAAGGCGCGCCGCCCGGCGACACCGGCTGATGAATGACCACGTCCAGACTCGCCCCGGACGCCGCCGTGACCGCACGCTGAATCACTGTCTTACCGCCCTGTTTCGCGGTGATCGTCCGCTGCCCGGCCGCCACCCCGAACGGCCCGATCAGCTTCCCACCGGCCACACCGGTGGCCACCTGACGCCCGTCCACGCTGATGTCCAGGGTCTGCCCGGGCAGACCCTGGACGAAGTACAGGTTGGCGCCGACCGCCGCGTCGGCCGGCCGCGCCACCACTACCGAGAGCAGTATCAGAATTACCGGACCCAGAATTCTCGATACCCTTTTGTGCACTGTCCGAGATTGCCCGGACACGTCCCGTCCATGCATTTTCTCCCCCTCCTGGAATTGCCCGCCCCCACGAATTCGGGCGTATCCTAAATCCACTTCGACCCGGCCACCAGGGGACGCACGGGTCTGATATCCGGGGGGTGCCGGTCCAGATGCGGACAGCGGTCCGGAGTCTGACGGCGGTCGCGCTGTTGCTGGGGTACGGCGCGGCCGCCGCCTGTTCGGGCGGTTCCGCCGTACCGACGGCGCCGAGTCCCGGACTGGACAGCGCACGCCCGGCCGCATCGCCGACGGCGACCGGATCCACCACGCCGGGGGTCGGGCTCACCGTCGTACCGCGCTCGGACGGCTCGTTCGACATGACCGAGGATCTGCGGCTGTCCGCGGCCACGGACGTGCTGCAGTTGCAGCTGCCCGCGTCCGGCGCCCAGCTGCCCGGCCTGATGTCGCCGACGAATCCGCAGGTGACGAATCTGAACGTGATCGCCGACGACCAGTCGGTACCACTCACGGAGACCACGCTCGACGGGCCCGACTACATCCCGCTGATCGCCGCCGCGACCCGGATCCGGTTGACGTACCGGCTGTCCGGGTCGGCCGTACTGGCCACCCCGTCCCGGTCGCCCCGGGCGGGCGCGGTGGTCCGACCGCTGACCGCGAGCGCCGACGGGTCGCTGCCGACCGACGTCACGGTGACGAGCGGGCTGCTGAACGCCGTCTGCCCGCTGCTCCCCGAGCCGCGCTGCGCCGTCGGCGATCCACCGCACCTCGCGATCGAACCAGGCATCCCGGCAGGAAAGGCTCTCGTGGTCCTGCAGCTCGATCTGCCACGCTGAGGTGCATGAGTACTGAAGGGCAGATCGCGCTCGGCACGGCCCGCGGTCGCTGGGTGCTGGCCGCGACGGCGCTCGGGTCGGGGATGGCGTTCCTGGACGGGACGGTCGTGAACGTCGCACTGCCCGCGATGGGCAAGGACCTGAACGCCGACATGGCGGGCCTGCAGTGGATCGTGAACGGGTACATGCTGATGCTCGCCTCGCTGGTGCTGCTCAGCGGTTCGCTCGGTGACCGGCTCGGCCGGCGGCGGACGTTCGTCGTCGGCGTGATCTGGTTCGCGGCGGCCTCGGTGCTGTGTGCGTTCGCGCCGAACCTCCAGGTGATGATCGCCGGCCGGGTCCTGCAGGGCATCGGCGGCGCGCTGCTGACGCCGGGCAGCCTGGCGATCCTGCAGACCACGTTCCGGCACTCCGACCGCGGCAAGGCGGTCGGCACCTGGTCCGGCCTGACGTCGGTCGCCGCGGCCGTCGGCCCGTTCGTCGGCGGCACGCTGGTCGACAGCGGGTACTGGCAGCTGATCTTCCTGATCAACGCGCCGCTCGCGCTGGTCACCGTCCTGGTGACGCTGCGGCATGTGCCGGAGACCCGCGACGAGGAGGCCGGCGGCAAGCTCGACTTCACCGGCGCGATCCTCGCGACCGTCGGGCTGGCCGGACTCACGTACGGCCTGATCAGCGCCGGCGACCACGGCTTCGGCGACCCGGTGATCCTGGTCAGCCTGGCGATCGGCCTGCTCGCGTTCGCCGGGTTCGTCGAGGCCGAGCGCCGCGGCTCGCATCCGATGCTGCCGCTCGGCATCTTCGCCAACCGCCGCTTCACCGGCGCGAACCTGGTCACGGTCGTCGTGTACGGCGCCCTCGGTACGGCGACGTTCCTGGTCGTGGTGTACCTGCAGACGGCGCTGCACTACTCGGCGCTCTGGGCCGGCGCGTCGCTGCTGCCGATGACCGCGCTGATGCTCGGCCTGTCCGGGTACGCCGGCGGACTGTCGGACCGGATCGGCGCCCGCATCCCGATGACCGTCGGGCCGCTGCTGATGGCGGGCGGGTTCCTGCTGATGCTGCGGATCGACACCAACTCCGGCTACGTGACCGCCGTACTGCCGGCCGTCGTACTGCTCGGGCTCGGGCTCGTGTCGACCGTGGCGCCGCTGACCGCGACCGTGCTGTCGTCGGTCGCGGACCACCACGCGGGGATCGCGTCCGGGGTGAACAACGCGGTCGCCCGGTCGGCGCAGCTGATGGCGGTCGCCGCGATCCCGATGGCGGCCGGCATCACCGGTGACGCGTACCGCGATCCGGTTGCCTTCCACAACGGCTTCGGCAACGCGCTGGTGATCTCCGCCGTACTGGCCGCGGCCGGCGGCGCGATCGCCTGGTTCACGCTCGGCGAACGCGTCCGGCCCGGTCTCGTGCACCACCACCCGCACTGCGCGCTGGAGGCCCCGCCGTACGCGGACAGCAAGAACTGATTTGTCGACTTGTTCCCCCCGGTTTAAGATACGATCGTGTCAAAACCGGTGCGGGTCTGGGGCAGGGCGGCGTTCGGGGCGATCGCGATGGGGGTCGCGCTCGGCGCCGCGGGAGCGGTCTCGGAACGGATCGGCAACCGCTACGTACCGGCGGCGGTCTGCGCGCTGGTCGCCGTCCTGCTGATCCGGCCGCTCCGCCGGCGGACCGAACTCGGGCTGGTGCAGGGGCTGCGCGGCTTCGGCACCGGGGTGGCCGTCACCGGCGGCAGCGCGATCGCCGTTCTCGGGCTCGGCACCCTTGCCGGGTGGATCTCCTGGGGCCGCTTCCACCTCGGCGACGTGCTCGTCTTCGTGATCACGAACGCGGTGATCGCCACGCTGCTCGAGGCGTTCCCGGAGGAGATCTGTCTCCGCGGGCACACCTGGACGGCGCTGCGTTCGCGCTACCGCGGGGCGATCGCGGCCGTCGGTACGACGTTCCTGTTCCTGCTCGTGCCGGGGCTTTCGACCGTCGTACAGGCGATCCTGACCGCGTCACCGGACACGATCCGCCTCGTCCCCGCGGGTCAGGATCCGGTGTCGTACCCGATCCTGCTGACGATCTTCGGGTTCACACTGATCGCGGCCCGGCAGGCGACCGGGTCGTTGTGGACGAGCATCGGCACGCACCTCACGTTCCTCACCGTCAACCGGATCAGCCTCGACGGGGCGGCCCGGGAGGCGGGCTGGTCGGCCGACCTGGCGAGTCCCGACGTACTACTGCTGATCCCCGGCTATTTGTTGCTCGCGGCAATTACCTACCGGATTCTCGGTACGTCGAGGTACCGCCGCCGGCTGGCCGGGTCGAGCCGCTCGATGGCGTAGCGGAGCATGGTCCTCGGCATCCGGCCGGCGTACCGGTCGAGGAACGCCCGTAGCTCGGTCTCGTCGACGCGCTTCCCGGCCTCGCGGAGCATCCACCCGGACGCCTTGTGGATGAGGTCCTCCCGGTCGTCCAGCACCTGGGCGGACAGCTTGTAGGTGTCGGCGGTCTGGCCCTGGTTAATCAGGTACTGCGTGGCGACCAGCGCGACCCGCCGTTCCCAGAGGGACGTCGAGCGGACGAGTTCGTACAGCGGGTCGCGCGGCTTGTCGAGCAGGTACCCGCCGACGACCTGCGGGGCACTGCAGTCCACCAGGTCCCAGTTGTTGATGTACGCCGTGTTGCGCAGGTAGATCTCGTACAGCGCCCGCAGCTCGTCCGGGTCCGCCGTACGCGGCTTGAGTGCCTGGGTAGCGCGGTCGGCCAGCAGGCAGAGGATCGTCAGGCGGTGCTCGTGGACCGGGCTGGTCAGGGCCTGCTCGAGGTCGTCGAGCGGGAGGCCCGCCCGCAGGTACGGCTTGAGGATGCCGCGGATCGTGGACAGCTTGACGCCGATCATCCGGTCGCCGTACCCGTACTCCCCGGGGCCGAGCTTGAAGTAGCGCGCGAGCAGCTCCGCGGCTGCCGGGTCGGCGGCCGCGTCGACGTCGGCGAGCAGTTGCGTCGTACTCAGACCGGCATCCCTCCGACCCTGTCGAGAACGCCCATACCGCCTTGTTTACCACCACTCTCAGGTCCGCCAGGTCACGCTCCGGGTTCCATCGTCGTGAGACCCGTTGTGACGCCTGCGCGATCAGGCATACGGTGTGGGGGCAGGGCAGTTCCGTTCCGCCAGGACCCGCGTTCGTGGCGCTACCCCGGGGGAGACACCCGCGTGACAAGCCAGCCAGAGCCGCGGGGCGGCGACATGATCAAGACCACGTTCGACGCTGTCACGGTCGAACTGGAACCGGGCGTCCTGCTGGTCCGGATGTCCGGGGAGATCGACATCGCCAGCACCGAGTTCGCCGCCGAGGCGATCCGCGCCGCGGTCGCGCCGCCGGTCCGGCGGGTGCTGATCGACCTGTCCGCGGTCACGTTCTGCAGCTCCGCCGGCCTCGGCAACCTGGTCGAGGCCCGCAACCTCGCCGGGCAGCACGACATCACGCTCGCGCTGGTCGGCGTCGGCCGCCCGGTCGACCGTCCACTCAGCGTCACCGGGCTCGGCGGACAGTTCCGGATCTACGGCACCGCCGCCGAGGCACTTGCGGACTTCTGAGGTCGTTGAACCTTCGAGGCCACCGGGTGCGGTAGCCTCCGGTGTCTCCGACGAAGGAAAGTCATGGGTGAGCTAGCCAAGATCGTGGTCGTCGTACCGACCTACAACGAGCGGGACAACCTGCCTGTGCTGGCCGGACTGCTGTCCGACCTCAACCTGCCCGGCCTGGAGCTTCTGGTCGTCGACGACAACTCGCCCGACGGTACGGGCGACGTCGCCGACGAGCTGGCGAAGAAGTCGCCGGAGAAGGTCGGCGTACTGCACCGGACGGTGAAGGACGGCCTCGGCCGCGCGTACGTCGCCGGGATCACCCGCGCGCTCGACGAGGGTGCCGACATCGTCATCCAGATGGACGCCGACCTGTCGCACCCCGCCTCGGTCGTCCCGACCATGGTCGAGCTGCTGCGGACCACCGACGCCGGCGTCGTGATCGGCTCCCGCTACGTCCCCGGCGGCTCCGCCGCGGCCGAGTGGGGCTGGCACCGCCGGGCGCTGTCCGCCTGGGCGAACTTCTACGTGAACGCGATCCTGCGCCTGCACGTGAAGGACGCCACCGCCGGCTTCAAGGCCTGGAAGGCTGACACCCTCCGCTGGATCGACGTGGCGTCGATCGCCAGCAACGGGTACTCGTTCCAGGTCGAGATGAACTACCGGACGGTCAAACGCGGCCTCAAGATCGCCGAAACGCCGATCCGGTTCGAGGAGCGCACCGAGGGCGTCTCGAAGATGTCGCTCAAGGTGCAGCTCGAGTCGGCCCTGATGCCGTGGAAGCTGCTGTTCGGCCGCTCCTAGATCGACCGAGCCACCGACGCGATCATCCGCTGGGCCTCGGGACGCACCGTCCCGAGGTCCTGCACGTACGCCGACCAGCAGATGCTCACGCTGACGTCGTTGGTGTCCGCGGCGCCCCGCAACCGGACGCATTCGCCACTCAGCGAGTACGTCACGTCGTCCAGCTTGCGCAGCCCCGTGAAACTGATCGCCGCGGCCTCGACGATGTTCCGGTTCGGCGCCGGCAGCGGGTGGACCCGGCCGATCCGGACGCCGTACAGCTCCATCGTCTGCGCGAACCCCTCGGCGTCGGGGCGCAACAGCGGGACCGACGTCACCGGGCGGGTCGACCCGGTGAGCACGAACGCGGCGCCACGCTCCCACGAGACCAGCGCGAGCGTGAAGGGGCCGCTGCTCACCCGCTTCCAGCCGTCCGCAACCTCGATGAAGACCCCGTCACTGATCGGCCGGCCCCGGTCCACGTCCGGCTCCCGCCGCGGGTTGCGTGACGGCGTCACCTGCGCCGGCCTCGGGTCGTTGAACCGCGCCCTGCTCTCCGGCACGGGCTCAGCCCTGGGCGTCAGCTGACCGGCCGCCGCGAACAGGCCGACCAGCAGGACAGCCAGTCCACCGGAGAGCACCACGGCCCGGACCCGCATCAGATCGACCGCGCCACGGACGCGAGCATCCGGTCGGCGTCGCGGAACGCCGTACCCGTGAGATCCGTGCGAGCCTCGACACAGACGGAGACGGTCACGTTGTGCACCGACTCCACGCCGGTCATGGTCGTACACCTGGCAGTCAGCGAGACTGAAGCGCCGTTCTGCCGCAGCCGCCCGGAATACGACATCTGAGCCTGGCTCTGAATGTTCGAATTGGCCGGCGGAAGCGTCTTGACCGGCCCCTTCACGACTCCGGTCAGCTTGTCCAGACCGATGACGTCGCGGACGATGATCGGCACGGTCTTGGCGGCCGGATAGCCGACAGGGTTGACGACGACGAGCATGATCGCCCCCTTGCTCGCAGGCCCGAGCGTCATCGTGGACTTCGTCGCGTAGAGCTTTCGCCAGCCCTTGACCGGCTGCACGTAGACGTCGTCGTACACCAGGAGCCCGGTGTCGATGTCCTTCAGCGTCCTCCGCCGCTCCGGGGCCGGCGTCGGCTCCGGTGCCGGCGTGGCGGACTGGGTGTACGCCGGGGTCGGGGGCTCGGTGGCCGGGTCGGCGCTCGGGGTGGTCACGGCGTCGGAGTACGTCGCGGTCGGGAGGCCGGCGCCGGCGGTGTCGTCCCCACCACGGGTTGCGACGAACGCGACGACCCCGGCCACCAGGACGAGCACCACCGCACCGGCACCGATCGGGAGCCAGGGGCGCTTGGGCTTGCGCGGCGGCGGTTGGCTCCCGGGGTACTGCGGTTGCACGCCGTACTGGGGAGGGGCGCCGTACGGCTGGTTCCCGTACTGCTGATTGCCGTAGTGCTGGTAGCCGTACTGCGGGTGGCCCTGCGGCTGGTTGCCGTACTGCGGGTGGCCCTGCTGCGACGGCGGCCGGCCGTACTGCGACAACGGCGCGGTGTGCGGCGGGCCGTCGTACGGCTGGGACGGGCGGTCCTGCGGGTTCCAGGCGGGCGGTTGGGGATCGCTCATGGCGAAGCCTCGCTAGATCGTTCAAATAGTGAGCTGTACCGGACCCCGACCCGGCCGCGCCGAGGCTACCCCACTCCGGCCGCCCGGCCTACCCGTAGCCGAGCTCGTGCAGCCGGGCGTCGTCGATACCGAAGTGGTGGGCGATCTCGTGGACGACTGTGATGTGCACCTCTTCCACCACGTCGTCGACGGTCTCGCAGATCTTCAGCGTCGGGTTCCGGTAGATCGTGATCCGGTCCGGCAGGACCCCGCCGTAGTAGTGCCCGCGCTCGGTCAGCGGGATCCCCTCGTAGATCCCGAGCAGCTCCGGATCTCCCGCCGGCGGCTCGTCCTCCACGAACACCGCCACGTTGTCGATCAGCCCCGCCAGCTCCTCCGGAACCTCGTCCAGCGCCTGCGCGACCAGCCCCTCGAACGCGGCCCGGCTCATCTCGATCACCCCACCAGTATCTCGTTTTGGAAGCTGGCGCGGTCTCCTCTATGCTTACGGCTGTCCCTGGAGCTTCGGCTCCCGCGGGTCCGAGTCCCCATCGTCTAGTGGCCTAGGACGCTGCCCTTTCAAGGCGGTAACGCGGGTTCGAATCCCGTTGGGGATACGGCCGAAGGCCGATGCAAAACCTAGCTCGAAGATGCTGTACGATCATCGAGTCGCAAGGCCCAGTGGCGCAGTTGGTTAGCGTGCCGCCCTGTCACGGCGGAGGTCGCGGGTTCGAGTCCCGTCTGGGTCGCCAGGAGAAGGCGGCGGTGTCCACAACACCGCCGCCAAACTTTCTCCCCGGTCAGGTAGCTCAGCTGGTAGAGCGTCCGCCTGAAAAGCGGAAGGTCGGCGGTTCGAGACCGCCCCTGACCACCACAAACCCTCTCCATTCACGGGGAGGGATTTTCTTTGTCCGCAGGCGGCAGACTCGTGAGCACGAGGATCTGGAGATTGCTACTCCCTGGGGGACTTCGGTCTGATTCGCGAGCGGTTGTCTGCGTACGAATTCTTCGTGGCGGGTCGCGAGGGGTTCTGGCCTGTGGATAGCGCTGGTGCGGCGTACTTCGAGTATCAGCAGACGATGGCGCGCGATCCTTCGACGGGGCTGTGGTGTGTTGACGTGATGCGCGTGCCTGACGACGGGGCGAACTGGATCTGTTCGCTCGATCGCAAGATCCATCGGCCGTACGACGACGCGATCGCCCACACCGCCGATGGGATCCCGTACCTGCGGCCGGAGCTCGTGTTGCTGTTCAAGGGGCTGCAGACTCGGCCGAAGGATCAGGCGGACTTCGAGGCGACGGTGCCGCACCTGACTGCTGAAGCTCGTGGGTGGTTGGCGCGGGTGCTTGCGGAGACGAAGGGCGACAGCCATCCGTGGATCGGCCTGCTAGAGCTGGGCTTTTAGTACGTCGACAGCACCGCCGGGGGTGGATGGGTTGTAGCCGTGGTCGAGTAGCCAGTGGACTGCCAGCAGGGTGCGCAGGGACCACCAGGCGTGGATCACGTCGAGGTCGACGGGTGTGCCGTAGCCGGTGAGTACGTCGTGGAGGTGGTCCTGGTGGGCGACTGTCAGGCTGGCCAGATCGTAGAGGGGATCGCCGCCGCCGGCTTCGGACCAGTCGAGGACGCCGGTGAGTTGGTTGCCCTCGGCGAAGACGTGGGCGATGTGGAGGTCGCCGTGGGTGAAGGCTGGGGTCCAGGGGCGGAGGGCGGACTCGGCTAGGTCGTGGTTGCGGGTGACGAGGGCGGCGGGGAGTACGCCGTTGGTGATCAGCCACTCGCATTCGCGGTCGAGGTCAGTCGTCAGTTCGTCGGCAGAGCGGCCGGCGCGGCCTGGCCAGGGTGGCGCGGGTACGTCGTGGAGGCGGCGGAGGGCGGCGCCTGCTGCGGCCCAGGCTTCGGGGGACGCGGTCGACGGCTGACCAATGCGGCCGAGCACCGATCCGGACAAAGCCGACAGTGCAAGGACGGGTGGCTTGCGCCACAGGATGGTCGGAGTCGGCACCGGCGCCAGCGTCATGGCCTCGACCTCGCGGTCGATCCGCGCCTGGTCGGGGTCGACCTTCAGGAACATGTCGTCGACGCGCAAGGTCGCGCGCTCGGCATGGGCGACGACGACTCGGACCTCGCTCACGGATCACCACTATGACGGGGGACCGTCCGGAATGCGAAGGAATTCAAGGGTTCTGGCTGAACGGCTTGTCACAGGCAGTTCGCGCCGGCATCCGATTATCGGGGTCGTACGACGGTCCGTGGTGCGCTGAGCGGAACGAGGCCGTCAACCTCATCACGCTGCGCCGGAGGTCCCGTCGTGCGGCCGCGGCCGTCGGCGGGCCGGACAGCTGCCGTGATTTTCGATCTGTCCGCGCGTCGCCATGACTTCAGTTGGCTTCAGGTCGACTTCGGTACTACGGTAGAGCTACGGTGTAACCAGGGTCGATCGCCAGTTTGTCAGGAACAAGGGGTGAGCGATCTCCGGCCGAATGCCCGCCGGTCCACGAACGGCACGACGTACGAGCGACCCTCGGACGCCGCACTACAGTGGGGCTCGGTGAAGTCGGGTAGAGCCGGGTGTACGATCAGCCGATCCGCCGCCTCCGCTGTTTGGTCGACCATTTCGGGAGTGAGAGTGGCCCCCTCTCCAGAGGCCGTACGACTCGCCAGGCGACTCCGGGACCTTCGGGAATCCGAGCGACTGACCCAGAAGGACCTGTCGAACGCGTTGAGCGCCGGCGAGGTCCGCGTCGCCGTCGCGACGATCAGTTCCTGGGAGTCGCAGTCCAACCCGAAGCTGCCCCCGGAAGAGCGGCTGCGCTCGTACGCGCTGCTGTTCGCGATGACGGTCGTCCCCGACCGCGTCCCCCGCGAACAGGAACTGAACACCGCCGAACGCGAACGCTTCGGCGCCCTGCACCGCGAACTCGTCGGCCTCCGCGACGACATCCGGCACCACCAGACCGGCACCCCCACCTCCAGCGGCTCCTACACCTTCGACTTCGAATCCGGCCGCATCACCCTGATCTGCCCGGAGATCCCGGAGGACGGCCGGTCGTCGCTCGCCGACCCGGACAACCCGAACTTCACCAAGCTCTACCGGTACGCCGACCTCGACGCGCTGATCGAGATGTGGGGCCACGTGCGCGCCTCCAACCCGGAGCTCCGGGTCCGGCACCGGCTGCCGTCCGAGGTGAGCGCGGACCACCTGTCCGGCCACATGATCCTGGTCGGCGGCATCGCCTGGAACCGGGTGACGAGCCGGCTGCTGCGGGTGCTCGACAACCTGCCGATCCGGCAGCTGTCGGTGCCGGATCTGGTCGACGGCGAGATCTTCCGGTCCCGCGACGGCCAGGAGTACCGGCCGGTGTGGGAGGAGCGTAAGGACTTCGACCCCGAGGAGGACGGCGCGCCGTCGACGGCCGACCTCGAGGCGGACCAGACGCAGGACGTGTGGCGGGGCGACAAGCCGCGTGAACTCGTCGAGGACGTGGCGTTGTTCGCCCGGCTGCCCAACCCGTTCAACCACAGCCGGACCATCACGATCTGCAACGGCGTCTACAGCCGCGGTGTCCTGGGCGCGGTCCGGATGCTCACCGACGACGCGGTCCGCGAGCGCAACGAGACGTACCTGGCCAACCGGTTCCCGGGCGGCGTCTTCGGTCTGCTGATGCGCGTCCCGGTGGTGAACGGCGAGGCCGTCACGCCGGACCTCGAGATCGAGGAGAACCGACTGTACGAATGGTCACCGGAGGACGACACCGAATGAGCCGCAGATCCCGACAAATCCAGTCGTCCCACGCGGGCCTGCTCTGCGACGGTTCCGCTCCGGCGGCTCCGGCCGCGAGCAGCAAGCTCGACGCGATCGTCGTACCGGCCGCGCGCCGGGCATCCGAGCTGCAGCCCGTGATCACGCTGGCGGCCGACCTGCGCGTGCCGCTCGTCGTCCTCTGCAGCCGTGAGGCGCTGCAGGACAAGGTCGTCGAACGAGTGAAGAGCACGCTGTACGCCGAGGCGCTGGTCATTCAGGTGCCGGAGGGCTACCGCCCACCGTGCCCCGTCCCGAAGACCTCGGCGCCCAAGTTCCGGGAAGCCTCGGCCAACCGGTCCAGCGACCTCAGCGCGAAACGCAACCTCGGCCTGCTGTACGGCCGGTTGCGCGGCTGGAACAAGATCCTGTTCGTCGACGACGACATCCGCAGCCTGAAGTCCGGGGACGTCAGGCGGCTGACCGGTTACCTCGACCGGTACCCGGTCGCGTCGATGGCCAGCCGCGAGTTCCCCGACAACTCGGTGGTCTGCCATGCGCGCGGCAAGGTCGGGCCTCAGGACGTGTTCGTCAGCGGCGCTGTCCTCGGTGTCGATCTGCAGAGCCCGGAGCTGTCTTTCTTCGCCGACATCTACAACGAGGACTGGTTCTTCTTCGCGCGGTACGCCGCCCGGCGGGCGATCCCGAAGATCGGCGAGGTCCGGCAGCTCGCGTACGAACCGTTCGCCGATCCGCAGCGCGCCGCCCGCGAGGAGTTCGGCGACCTGCTCGCCGAGGGGCTCTACGCGGCGTTCGAGAGCCAGCCCGGCCTGCCGTTCGAGGAGCAGCTCCGGCTGGCGATGGAACCGTCGTACTGGGACCGCTTCCGCGGCATCCGGCTGAAGACGATCGAGGACACCCTCGCCGCCGTGCGGCGCGCGAAGGCGTCGATCGACGAGAAGGACTTCCCGCGCATCGTCCGGTCGCTGGAGACCGCCGAGACGTGGGCGCACCGCAGCTCGTCGAGCCTGTGCGTGGAGTTCATCAAGGCCTGGCAGGAGGACGAGGAGCTCTGGCAGAAGATGCTCGCCAACCTCCCGTCGGGGCAGCGCAAGGAAGACGCGTTGAGCCAGCTGCGGCTGACGAACTGGGTCTCCTGCGGGTACGGGCTACGCACCGAATCGCAGGCGGATCTCGCGGCGGCCGGAGCCGTCTGAGAGGAGTTGGCGTTCGCCGGTGGGGGTGAAGCCGAGGTGGTCGTAGACGTGGCGGGCGACGGTGTTGGTGTCCAGGACCCAGACTCGCCATTCGGTGACCGCGGGTTCGGCGGTGGCGAGTTGGGCGAGGATGGCCCGCAGTACGCCGTTGCGGCGGTACCGCGGGTCCACCCAGACCGCCTCGATGTGGCGTTCGTACGGCGGGCGGCCCGGGACGCGGACGGAGCTTGCCATGCCGACGACGCGGGCGGTGTCGCGGGCGACGACCCAGTGCATCCGGGTGAAGCGTTCCCGCCAGCCGTCCTCACCGACGGTCACCTCGTCCTCGTAGTCGGCGAGGTACGCCGACGGTGAGTCCTTGAGGGCCCGGAGGCGTACCTCTCGGGCGATCGGCCAGTCGTCGGCACCGAGCATGGCGAGTTCCAAGGTCCCGGACCCCTTCGGGAGATGGCAGCACAGCATCCATACCAGTGTCGCCGTTTCGCCCGATCACCAAACCGTCCCGCCGGCAATGTCACACGGGGTGACCAGTGTCAGCGGCAGATCGCCCGGTCCACGAACGCGTCGACGGAGGCGTCCGGGTTGGTCCTGAAGTCGGGTGTGACGGCAACGGTGACCTGCCGCCGGGTGTCCTCGGTGGCGTACGAGTACGCCTGGTACGCGAGCGCGTCGCCGTCGTTGCCGTACACCCGCACCTTGCAGGAGGTGTCGTGCCACGACAGCCCGAGCCCGTACGTGCCGCCCTCCGTCCCGGGCGTCTTCATCTCGGCGAGCAGCAGCGCCGGGAGCAGTCGGCCGCCGAGCAACGCGGCGAAGAACCGGTTCAGGTCGCGCGTGGTCGAGATCAGCTCGCCGCCGGCGCCGAACAGCGACGGGTTCATCTCGGTGAAGTCGACCAGCCCGCCGTCCTTCGGGACGTACCCGTGCAGGTGCGCTCCCCGGATGTACGTCGACGTGCCCGGCATCGTCGTACCGTGCAGGCCGAGCGGCCGGATCAGGCGGCGCTCGACCTGCTCGCCGTACGTCTGCCCGGTGACCTTCTCGATGATCTCGCCGAGCAGCAGGTAGTTCGTGTTCGAGTAGTTGAACTGCGACCCGGGCTTGTCGAACACCGGCGGATGCGCAAGCGCCCGCTGGATCTGCTCGGCCGCGGTCCAGGTGCGGAACTGGTACGTGTAGAACTCGGCGTTCGGCGGCATCGCGAGCGTGTTCTTGTAGTCGTACAGCCCGCTCGTGTGGTTGAGCAGCTGGCGGACGGTGATGTTCTCGCCGTTCGGTACGACGCCGGGCAGCCAGCGCTCGACCGGGTCGTCCAGCCGCATCCGTCCTTCACCGACGAGTTGCAGTACGACGGTGGCGACGAACGTCTTGGTGATACTCCCGGCCCGGAACCGCCCCGCCACCGGAACCGGGCGGGACGTCCCCAGCTCCGCCACCCCGCTGCTCCCCCGCCACACGTGCCCGCCGTCCCGTACTTCAGCCACCGCCCCGATCGCCTTCACGTCCGGCAGACCTCCGGACGGAACCGCGGCCAAGACTCCAGCAGTTACCAACGCCACCAGCATCGCCATCTCCTCACAAGGTCCGTTGCCTCAACCCAACCGGCTCCGGACCCCGTGAGCATCAGGGATCACCCCGTAAAGCGACTACGCGTTCCACCCAGTCGTCCAGGATGGTTGCCGTGCGCAACGTCAGGCGGCGGCGGTGGCCTCGGTGAGTTGTTCGGAGGTGGGCTGCAGCTGCGGGGTCGCGAGGGTCAGCAGGACGTTGGCGATCGCGAAGACGGCGGCCGCGAGCAGACCACGTTCGTACCCGGCCTGCAGCGCCTGCAGCTGGGTCGCGCCGTGGGTGAGCTCGTTGGTGGTGTGCGTGATCGACAGCGTGGTGACGATCGCGAGCCCGAGCGCGCCGCCGACCTGGTACATCGCGTTGACGACGCCCGACGCGGCGCCGGCCTCGACCGGACGTACTTCGGAGACCGCGTTGATCTGACCCGGTACGCCGACCCCGATGATGCCGAAGCCGAAGACGATCAGGCCCGGAAGCAACTGGCTCGCGTAGCTGCCGGTCGCGTCGGCCTGGGAGAGCAGGAGCAGACCGACGAGGCTCAGCACCGCACCGGCCAGCTGCACCGTACGGGTCCCGAGCCGCTGCACCAGCTGCGACGCGAGCACCGCACCGACGATCGCCGCGCCACCCATCGGCAGGAAGTGGATGCCCGCCTCGAGCGCGCTGTCGCCGCGCACCTGCTGCAGGTAGATCGCGGTCAGGAAGAACATCGACAGGAACCCGGCCCCGTTCAACGCCAGCGAAGCACTGGAAACACTCAACGCCCGCGACCGGAACAACCGCAGCGGGACCAGCGGCGAAGCCGACCGCGATTCGACAAAGACAAACGCACCCAACAGCACGACACCGGCCGTCAGTACGCCGATAACCTCGAACGAACCCCACCCGGAAGGCTCCGAGCGTACGACGCCGTAAACAACAGCCATCAGCCCAGCCGTGCCGAGAACAGCGCCGAGAGTGTCGAAAGTACGCCGGCCCGTCGAGTGCCGTACGTCGCGCACGAAGACCGGGATCAGCGCGACCAGGGCGAGCACGATCGGGACGTTCACGAAGAACACCCACTGCCAGCTCAAGGAATCCACCAGTACGCCGCCGGCGACGACGCCGAGCGTTCCACCGAGGCCGGCGAGGCCGCCCCAGACGCCCATCGCGATGTTGCGTTCGCGGCCGTGGGCGAAGGTCATCGTCAGGATCGCCAGCGCCGACGGCGAGAGCAGCGCGCCGCCGAGCCCCTGGACCGCCCGCGCCCCGATCAGGAACTCCGGCGAGTTGGACAGCCCCGCGATCAGCGAGGTGGCACCGAAGAGCAGCAGGCCCGCGGTGAACACCCGGCGCGGCCCGAGCAGGTCGGCCATCCGCCCGCCGAGCAGCAGGAAGCCGCCGAAGAGCAGCGTGTACGCGTTGATCACCCACTGCAGGGAGTCGGCGGAGAACTTCAGGTCCGCCTGGATGTGGGGCAGCGCGACGTTCACGATCGTCACGTCGAGCACCACGATGAACTGCGCGAGGGCCAGCACCGCCAGGGTGGCCCAAGGACTGCGTCGCATCGCCGTACCTCATTACTCGGAGTGATGTCTACGCCGTATGTATACGGCGTAAGCTTACGGAGTAGACAGTAGGTCTACGGTGTAGACTTGTCAACGTGATCACCAAGGAGACCGCCCGCCGGCTCGATCCGGTGCGGGTCGTCGACACCGCACTGGCCATCGCCGACGACGAAGGCCCGGCCGCTGTCTCGTTCCGGAAGCTCGCCGCGCAGCACGACGTCACGCCGATGGCGCTGTACCGGCACTTCAAGGACAAGGACGATCTCCTGGCCGCATTGGGCGACCGGCTGCTCGCGGACGTCGTACTGCCGGAGCCGACCGACGCGCCGTGGGACCAGCAGTTGCACGCGCTGCTGACCGCGTTCGTCACGGCGCTCCGCGCCCACCCGCGGCTGGCGGACCTCACGCTGGCGCGGATCCTGGTCGCCGAGCCCGGTCTGGAGCTGGCCGAGCGGGCGCTGGGCCTACTCATCGAGGGCGGCTTCTCGGTCGACGACGCGGCGGAGATCGGCCGGCAGTCGATCTGCTCGCTGATCGCACTCGTCACCACGGACCCGGTCGCCCGCGAGGTGAGCGACCCGGAGGCGCGCGAAGCGTCGCTGCGGCGCAAGCGGGCGTCGCTCGGCGCGCTGTCGCCGACGCAGTACCCGCTGGTGACGTCGGCCGCGGGCGCGCTGGTCTGCCCGTCGTCGCAGGACCGGTACTACGCGGTCGGCGTCGACCTGGTGGTCGCCGGAATCCGCGGCGTACGCGCTTGAGCGGTACCTGAGAAGGAGTGTCTGAGCGGCACGAACCGCCCGGGGAGGACTACGCTCCGAAGCGGAGCGATTCCACTCTCTATGGAGGTACACCGATGGCGGGGAAGTTCGAGCTGTACAAGGACAAGTCCGGGGAGTTCCGGTTCCGCTTGAAGGCTGGGAACGGCGAGGTCATCGCCACCAGCAGCGAGAGCTACAAGACCAAGGCCTCCGCACTCAACGGGATCGACTCGATCAAGCGGAACGCCGCCGAGGCGAACGTCGACGACCAGACTGACTGATACCTCAATAAAACAAGGGGGTTCTCCGCCGCCGCGCGGAGAACCCCCTCGGTCTTTTCAGAGCCCTTCCGAGAACACCACGCCGCGGATCTCCACGCCCAGGCCCTCGATGCCGGCGTCCGGGATCATCGCGGCCAGCTCGGCCGCCCGCTCGCGGGACGCCACGTCGATCAGGTAGAACCCGCCGAGGAACTCCTTCGACTCGATGAACGGCCCGTCGGTGACCGCCGGTACGCCGGCGCGCACCTTCACCACCGCGGACTCGGCCGGCTGCGTCAGCGCCAACGTGGCGACGAACTCCCCGGACGCCTTGATGGTGTCCATGAACTTCTGGTGCCCGGCGCCGATGGCCTGCTGCTCCGCCTCCGGCAGCGCCTCGAGGATCTCGGTGTTGATGTTCAGGACCAGTAGGTACTTCACGGTGCTCTCCTTCGGGACCGGCCCCCGCCGATCGGGCGCCTTCATCCATCAGTACGGAGCGGGCCGGCGCTCCTTGACATGCCCTAACTTCTTCTCATGACCGGGCTGAGTCTCACAGATGTCCAGGCCGCCGCCGACCGGCTCGCCGGGGTGGCGCACCGTACGCCGGTGCTCACCTCGCGGACGCTCGACGAACGGGTCGGGGCGCGGGTGTTCCTGAAGGCGGAGAACTTCCAGCGGATCGGTGCCTTCAAGTTCCGCGGCGCGTACAACGCGATCAGCCGGCTCGGCCCGGAGCAGCTCGCCGCCGGCGTCGCGGCGTACTCGTCGGGGAACCACGCACAGGCCGTCGCGCTGGCGGCCGCGATGGCCGGTACGTCGGCGGTGATCCTGATGCCGGCGGACGCCCCGCCGACGAAGGTGGCCGCGACCCGCGGGTACGGCGCCGAGGTGGTGACGTACGACCGGTACACGCAGGACCGGACCGCCCTGGCCGCGGAACTGGCGGCGGAGCGCGGGCGGACGCTGATCCCGCCGTACGACCACTACGACGTGATGGCCGGCCAGGGCACGGTCGCGCTGGAGCTGATCGAGGACGTCGGACACCTCGGCGCGCTGCTGGTCCCGGTCGGGGGCGGCGGGCTGATGGCCGGTTGCGCGACGGCGGCGACGCTGCTGTCGCCGGGGATCCGGATGATCGGCGTCGAGCCGGCGGCCGGCGACGACCACGCCCGTTCGCTGGCGGCCGGCCGGCGGGTGCGGATCGACGTACCGCGGACGATCGCGGACGGGCAGGCGATCGAGACGCCGGGCGAACTGACGTTCGCGGTGAACCGGCGGCTGGTGGAGTCGTTCGAGCTGGTCAGCGACGAGGAGATCGTGGCCGCGATGGCGTTCGCGTTCGAGCGGCTGAAGATCGTCCTGGAGCCGAGCGGGGCGAGCGCGCTGGCGGCCTTGCTGGCCGGCCGGATCCACGGGCTGCCGGAGCGCGTCGGAGTGGTGCTGTCCGGCGGGAACGTGGGCCTGGAGCGCTTCCGCGAATTGCTGAATGCTCAAGAACTTTAGGGTGGCCTGACCACGTTCTGTGCCCGTTGTCACAGAAAGCCACCGGCAACTGTGACGGAGACCACACGGAAGCCCTCAGAAGCCGCCTGCGCCCCGCTCAGACGCGCTCAGGACACCTGGTGTTCATCCACACTTGCTGACCCGTCAGAGGACCATCCAGGCCCTTTCTGGAGCGGCTTTGTGGATTGAAGGGTTTGCGTCGTGATCGTTCTGTTATACAGTCGTCGGCGGTTCGGTAACCAACACGAACCGCACACGAGTCAACGCCGAGCTCCGCCAGGCTCGTGTGCTCCCCTCGAATACCAATGGCGGAGGTGGGGGACCCAGGAAGTTGGGTCTCGACCGTGAGTGGTCGAAACCCTGGGGTGAAGTCCGCGGGAGCGGACCGGGCTATGAATCCCAGCCCGAACCCGACAGCTAACTTCACAGGCGTCGGGAGACAACCATGCCCGTCACTGCCCGACGGACGTCGCTTTCGCGCGCCGTCACGCCTGCTGATTCCAGTACCGACCGGCCCACCGGCCGGACACTGGCGAAGCACCGCAGGACCAGCAAGTCCGGTGCACCCCGTGCCGCGGCCGCCGTCCTCACGGTCGGTCTCGCTGTCGGTGGTGGAGCCGCACTGAGCATCAGCACCACCCCGGCGACCGCGTCCGCGGCCACCATGACCGCCGCTCAGCAGCGCGGTCACATGAGCATCCCGAGCCGGCCGTTGCTCCGGAAGGGCGATTCCGGCCCGACCGTGAAGTACGTCCAGAAGGCCCTGCACCTGGGTCCCGACGGCTACTTCGGCAACAGCACCGTCGCCGTGCTCAAGAAGTTCCAGACGTCCTGGGGCCTGCGGGCCACCGGCTACACGGACAAGAACACCTGGGGCCGGCTGACCTGGGCCGCGAAGCACAAGGTGCTCTACGGCAACCACGGCTCCGGCTCCGGCTCGGCCGCGGTCGGCACGTTCCGGACCAAGGTGCTCCAGGAGGCAGCCAAGCTCAAGGGCACGCCGTACCGCTACGGCGGCACGAGCACCAGCGGCTTCGACTGCTCCGGCTACACCGGCTACGTGTACAAGTACGCCGGTCACAAGCTGCCCCGCACGTCGCGTCAGCAGTACGCCGCGACCAAGCACATCAGCCGCAGCGCCGCGAAGCCGGGAGATTTGGTGTTCTTCCACAACGGTGGCGGCGGCGTGTACCACGTCGGCATCTACGCGGGCGGGAACATGCTGTGGCAGGCCTCGAAGCCGGGACGTCCGGTGGCCAAGTCGAAGATCTGGAGCAGCAGCGTCTCCTTCGGACGCGTCTGAGTCCTGACCGGCGGGCGCCCTTCCCCCAAAGCGGGCGCCGCCGGTCGTCAGCGTCCTCTCCCCCAGGAACGCTGACTTCCGAAACCGGCCCGGGCCGTCGCCCCCCACCCCTCCGACGGCGCGGGCCGGTTTCCTTTTGTTCACCCCGGGCTCCTACGCTGACCGCTCTTCAACAGCGGAGGCGTGCGTGAAGCGACTGGTCGTAACGCTCTGGGTCGTCTCGATCGGCGCCAGCACCTACGCCTACACGCGGGCACTCGTGGAGCGGTCACACGCCACCGGCAAGTCCCAGCTGCACATCTTCCTCACGTCCGGGGAGGAGCTGTTCATCTGGCACCAGGCCCCAGGGTGGTTCTACCCCGTACTCTGGCCGCTCTCGATCCTCACGTTCGCGCTCACGATCGTGTACGCGCGCAGGCGCTAGCCGTCCAGGAGTCCGGCCTCGTAGGCGAGGATCGCCACCTGCACGCGGTTGCTCGCGTCCAGCTTCACGAGGGCCCGGGAGACGTGCGCCTTCACGGTGGCCTCGCTCATGAACAGCTTCCGGCCGATGTCGGCGTTCTGCAGACCGCGGCCGACCTCGACCAGGACCTCCCGCTCGCGCTCGGTGAGCCTGCTGATCCGTTCCTGCGCCGTCCGGCGCCGGTCGGCGCGCGGGTCGCCGGCGAAGTGCCCGATCAGCCGCCGGGTGACCGCGGGCGACAGCATCGCGTCGCCGGCCGCCACCACCTTGATCGCCTGCACCAGCTCGCGCGGCGGCGTGTCCTTCAGCAGGAACCCGCTCGCCCCGGCCTGCAGCGCGCGGAACACGTAGTCGTCCAGGTCGAAGGTCGTCAGTACGACGATCTTCGGCGGATCCGGCAGCGCCTGCACCTCACGGGTCGCGGCCAGCCCGTCCAGCCGCGGCATCCGGATGTCCATCAGCACGACGTCCGGCCGGTGCTCCTTGACCATCGCGGCGGCGTCCGCGCCGTCCTCGGCCTCGGCGACCACCTCGAGCTCCTCGTCGGACTCGAGGATCATCTTCAGCCCGGCCCGCACCAGCGCCTCGTCGTCCACGATCAGCAGCCGCGTCATCGTTCTCCCTCGTCCACGAGCACCGGCTCGCTGTCCTGCCGATGGTCGTCCCACGGTATCCAGGCCTCGACCCGCCAGCCGCCGTCGGTGGTCGGCCCGGTGGACAACCGGCCGCCGGCCAGTTCCACCCGCTCGCGCAGGCCGACCAGCCCGGCGCCGGCTCCGGGCAGCAGCGACCCGGCCGCCACCGGCCGCACGTTCGTCACCCGGACGGTCACGCCCGTCCCGCGGGCACCGTGCACCTGTACGTCGGTCGCCGCGCCGCGGGCGTGCTTGTGGACGTTGGTCAGCGACTCCTGGACGACCCGGTAGACCGTCCGGCCGACGGCCACCGGTACGTCGTCCGGCAGCGCCCCGTCATACCCGACGGTCACGCCGGCGTCCCGGGACGCGGCGACCAGCCGCTCCAGGTCGGAGGCCTTCGGCACCGGGGCGAGGTCGGCGCCCGCGACGCTCACGTCGGACCGCAGTACGCCGAGGACCTCGCGGAGGTCCTCCATCGCCTGCCGGGCGGTCTCGCGGATCAGCCGCGCGGAGCCCTCGACCTTGTCCGCGCCGACCGTCGGGTTCACCTCCAGGCCGCCGGCGTGCAGCGCGATCAGCGAGACCTTGTGCGCCAGTACGTCGTGCATCTCCTGGGCGATCCGGGACCGCTCGCCGAGCCGGGCCTGCTCGCTGCGCAGCTCGCGCTCGGCCTCGGCCCGCTCGGCGCGGTCCCGCAGCGACGCCATCAGGTCGCGGCGGGCACCGACGTACGCACCGATCGCGATCCACGTACCGACCAGGAACGGCCCGGTGAAGACCGAGACCCAGATCTGGCTCCTGTTGCCCAGGCCGTTCAGGACATAGGCCGCGTACGCCGCCACCCCCAGGATGGCCAGTGCGTAGTCGCGGCGGCGGATCGACAACGTCAGCAGGGCCAGGCCCATCGGGACGAAGATTCCCCCGGTGAGCATCGCGAGAACGGCGATCACGGTGACCGTCACGGGGAAGCGGCGGCGCCAGAACAGGGCGACCGAGGCAACGATCCCCGCACCCAGGACATACCAGTCCTTGGGGCTCCAGCCGCCTCCGCCGGACGCGGCCTGGGCCACGATGGTGAGCAGGCTGAAGCCGACGTACAGGATGTCGCGCAGCCGCGGGGCATGCCTGACCCACCAGGCGTACCACCGGCGCAACCGTCGCATTCAGTCACTGTAGTTCGACCGACGACGCGATCACGTCCCCCTTCCGGGTGGGTTCCGGGGGCTCGGTGGGCGACTTTCGTAGGGGGTCGGAGCAACCGGTCGTCCGATGTGCCGAGGGGGTCCCGGACGGTTGACTCGTTGTCATGATCACCGTCGAGAACCTGACCAAGCGCTACGGCAGCACCACGGCTGTCCAGGACGTCTCGTTCGCCGTCCAGCCGGGCAGCATCACCGGCTTCCTCGGGCCGAACGGGGCCGGCAAGTCCACCACGCTGCGGATGCTGACCGGGCTGACGCCGCCGACCTCCGGCACCGCCACCATCAGCGGCAAGCGGTACGTCGACCTGCCGAACCCGGGCCGGGTCGTCGGGGTCATGCTCGACGCCGCCGCGCAGCACCCCGGCCGCACCGGCCGCGAGACGCTGCTGCTGAGCGCCAGCCTGCTCGGGGTGCCGAAGGCCCGCGTCGACGAGATGCTCGAGGCGGTCGGCCTCAGCCACGCCGCGAAGCGCCGGGTCGGGCAGTACTCGCTCGGCATGCGGCAGCGGCTCGGCATCGCGGGCGCGCTGCTCGGCGACCCCGCCGTACTGATCCTCGACGAGCCCGCGAACGGCATGGACCCGGAGGGCATCCGCTGGATGCGCGGGCTGCTGCAGGACTTCGCCGCCCGCGGCGGCACCGTGATCCTGTCCAGCCACCTGCTCGGCGAGGTCCAGGCGACCGTCGACCGGCTGGTCGTGATCGGCGGCGGCCGGATCGTCGCCAACGGCTCGCTCGACGAGCTGCTCGCCGGCACCGGCACGCTGGTCCGCGGACTCGACCCGGCCGGGCTGCGTACGGCGCTCACCGCCGCCGGCCTGCAGGTCGACGCCGCACCGGACGGCGCGCTGCGCGCCGACGCCACCGCCGAGCAGGTCGGGCGGGCCGCCGCCGCTGCCGGTCAGATCCTGCTCGAGCTCCGGCAGAGCGACGGCGCCGGCCTGGAGGACCTGTTCTTCCAGCTCACCGCGACGCCCGCGGCCGCCTGATCACCCCACCTTTTGGAGACTGTGAAATGACCACCGTGACCGACGTCGCGCCGGCGACCAACGCCAAGCACCGCAGCGAGGTGGCGACCAGCCTGCCGCCCGCCCGCGGGCAGTCCTTCCTGAAGCTCGTCACGATCGAGCTCCGCAAGTCCGTGAACACCCGCAGCGGCCGGGTACTGATCGCCGGCATCCTGCTGATCGCGCTCGCCGCGCTCACCTGGCAGGCCACCCACCTGCCGGCCAAGGGCGCCGGGTTCGACGGCTTCCTCGGCGCCGCCTCCACCGGCGTGATGCTGTTGCTGCCGGTGATCGGTGTGATGGCGATGACCTCGGAGTGGACCCAACGGACCGCGCTGACCACCTTCACGCTGTCGCCGCGCCGGGTCCGGGTCCAGCTGGCCAAGTTCGTGTCAGCGGTCGTGCTGAGCGCCGTCGTGATGACCGGGGTGATCGCGCTGGCGCTCGCCACCACGGCACTGACCGGGGCGCTCACCGACCGCTCGATGTCGTACGCGGGCCTGGGCGGCCAGTTCCTCGGTGCGTACCTGACCGTGGCGCTGAACGTCGTGATGGGCGCCGCCTTCGGTGCCGTGGTGCCGCAGACCGCGGTCGCGATCCTGATCTACTTCATCGCGCCGACCGCGTGGTCGCTGGCCGGGCCGGCGCTGTTCAAGGACAACGCGAAGTGGCTCGACGTGTTCGGGGCGCTGGGCCGGATCGCGGAGCGGGACCTGCACGGACTGGCCGCCGAGACGCTCACCGCGGTCGGGGTCTGGATCGTCCTGCCGACCATCGTCGGACTGTGGGCAAGCTCACGTCGCGAGGTCAAGTAGCGGGGGCCGGACGCGGCGGGGTGGGCCGGTTTGAGGGGATCGGCCCACCCCGCCGATGCTGTGATCGGACCTCTGAAGGGCCCGACGAGGGGGCGGTGCGTGTGTCGATCCGCCGCTCCGGGTATCCTTGAACCACGATTACTGACGACTGATCCGTGGGCGCCACGCAGCGTACCCGGTTGACTTGTGCGAGGGGGTCGACGCTATGGGGCGCGGCCGTGCAAAGGCCAAGCAGACGAAGGTCGCACGCGACCTGAAGTACCGCACCTGGGACACCGACTTGGACCAGCTCAAGCGAGAGCTGTCCGGCGGAGAGCAGGGTGGCACCGCTTCTGCGAACGGCGACAACGACGGCGACGACTACGACGCCGACGACTACCACCCCCGTCGGTAAGCATTAGCCCGGCTGAGCTGCTCAGGCGCCCCTCGCGGGGTGGCTGAGCAGTTCACCGTGCGCCCGACGTGTTCCAACACACCAGCACCACCTGTGGCGGATCAGCAGAACGGGCAGCCCGAGGCGTCGGACTGCCCGATCAGGACCCCACCCGCAGGTGGTCTGGTGGATTACTTGGCGTAGGTGCCTTCGAGGGTGACGGTGCCGCCCGCGGTCGCGGTGACGTCACCGCACACCCAGGCGGGGATGTCGCGGGCCGCCAGCGCCTGGATCGCGGCATCCGCCGACGACGGGTCCAGGACGGCGACCATGCCGGCACCCATGTTCAGCGTCTTCTCGAGCTCCGGCAGCGGTACGTCGCCGAGCAGCCCGACGAGCCCGAAGATCGGGTCCGGCGTCCAGGTCGACCGGTCGATCCGGACCGACAGGTCGTCCGGGATGACCCGCGCCAGGTTCGCCGCGAAGCCGCCGCCGGTGATGTGCGACATCGCGTGCAGCGGCGTGCTGTCGCCGTCGTTCAGCTCCTGGATCAGCTCCAGGCAGTGCTTCGCGTACACCCGGGTCGGCGTCAGCAGCACCTCACCGAGGCTGGTCCCGAGCTCCGGGACGATCCGGTCGAGCGTCCACTTCGCACGGTCGAAGAACACATGCCGGACCAGGCTGTACCCGTTCGAGTGCAGCCCCGACGACGCCATCGCCAGTACGACGTCCCCCGCGCGCACCCGCTCCGCGCCGAGCACCTCGTCCGCCTCGACGACCCCGGTCGCCGCGCCGGCGACGTCGTACTCGTCCGCCTCCAGCAGGCCCGGGTGTTCGGCCGTCTCGCCGCCGACCAGCGCCGTACCGGCCTCGACACACGCCTCCGCGATCCCCTTCACGATCTGCGCGATCGTCTCCGGGACCACCTTGCCGGTACAGATGTAGTCGGTCATGAACAGCGGCTCCGCGCCGCACACGACCAGGTCGTCGACGACCATCCCGACCAGGTCGAACCCGATCGTGTCGTGCTTGTCCAGCTTCTGCGCGATCGCGACCTTGGTCCCGATCCCGTCCGTCGACGTCGCCAGCAGCGGCCGCCGGTACGACGTCAGCGCGGTCGCGTCGAACAGCCCGGCGAACCCGCCGAGCCCGCCGACCACCTCCGGGCGGGTCGCCTTCGCCACCCACTCCTTCATCAGCTCGACGGCCCGGTCACCGGCCTCGATGTCGACCCCGGCGGCGGCGTAGCTCGCCCCTTCGCTCACTGTTCTTCTCTTCCTGTCGCGGGTGCTACGGGCTGTCGCCGGCTGCGGCCGACGGTCGCGGGCGCTACGGGCGGCTGAGGGCGTCGGCGGCGCCGGCCCCACCGGCCACCGTCGCGAGTCCGTCCGCGTCCGTCCGCAGCGGGTCCTCCAGCAGGTGCTTGCCGAGCTGCTCGGGATCCGGCAGCGCGACCGGGTACACGCCGTCGAAGCAGGCGCGGCACAGCCGGTCCATGGGCACGGTGGTCGCCTCGACCAGGCCGTCCAGGCTGATGTACCCGAGCGAGTCGGCGCCGAGCGAACGGCAGATCTCCTCGGTGTTCAGCCCGTTCGCGATCAGCTCGGCGCGGCTGGCGAAGTCGATGCCGTAGAAGCACGGCCACTTCACCGGCGGCGCGGTGATCCGGACGTGGATCTCCTTCGCGCCGGCCTCGCGCAGCATCCGGATCACGGCGCGCTGGGTGTTGCCGCGGACGATCGTGTCGTCGACGACCACCAGCCGCTTGCCCTCGATCACCTCGCGCAGCGGGTTCAGCTTCAGCCGGATGCCGAGCTGGCGGATCGTCTGGCTCGGCTGGATGAACGTGCGGCCGACGTACGCGTTCTTGACCAGGCCGGAGCCGTACGGGATGCCGGACTCCTCGGCGTACCCGATCGCGCCCGGCGTACCGGACTCCGGGGTAGCGATCACCAGGTCCGCCTCGGCCGGGTGCTCCTTGGCCAGCTTGCGGCCGATCTCGACCCGGGTCGAGTAGATCCGCTGCCCGGAGATCTGGGTGTCCGGGCGGGCCAGGTACACGAACTCGAACAGGCAGCCCTTCGGGTCCGGCTCGGCGAACTTCGTCGACCGCAGCCCCTCGGCGTCGATCGCGACGATCTCCCCCGGCTCCACCTCGCGGATGAAGCTCGCGCCGACGATGTCCAGGGCGGCCGTCTCGCTGGCGATCACCCAACCGCGCTCCAGCCGGCCCAGCACCAGCGGGCGGATGCCCTGCGGGTCGCGGGCGGCGTACAGGGTGTTCTCGTCCATGAAGATCAGGCTGAACGCACCCTTGACCTTCGGCAGGATCCGCGCCGCGGCCTGCTCGATCGTCAGATCCGGGTAGCCGGCCAGCATCGAGGTCAGGATGTCGGTGTCGCTCGACGCGTTGTGCTTGGCGTTCGCCTTCGCGTGGTCCACGTCGGCGTCCAGACCGAGATCCAGATCACCCTCACCGGCGAGACTGGCGGCCAGCTCGCTGGTGTTCGTCAGGTTCCCGTTGTGCCCGAGCGCGATCGACCCGGTCGCCGTACTGCGGAACGTCGGCTGGGCGTTCGCCCACACGCTCGACCCGGTCGTCGAGTACCGGCAGTGCCCGATCGCGATATGCCCCCGCAGCGACGCCAACGTCGCCTCGTCGAAGGCCTGACTGACCAGCCCCATGTCCTTGTACACGAGAATCTGGCTCCCGTTACTGACCGCGATCCCCGCCGACTCCTGCCCCCGATGCTGCAAGGCATAGAGCCCGAAGTACGTCAGTTTGGCAACCTCTTCACCCGGCGCCCAGACCCCAAAGACGCCACAAGCGTCCTGCGGACCCAGATCCTGCGGGTCGAGTTCATGAGTAAGCCGACCATCGCCACGAGCCACACGAGCAGTCTACGGGACGGTTCGGGGTACCCGGTCCAGCTACCAGCAGGCGACGCAGGGCTTCTCGTCACTGCCGGTCGCCGAAGCCGATGTCGGGGGACCGACTACAAGAAGCATCGCGACGCCGACCACAGCCAGCAACTTCTTGATCACGTATCGTCCCTTCAGAAATAATCCGAACCACCATTAGGTGCTCAATGTCGACGCACTCTGTATATGGTCGGTTCCGACAAGTTCTGGAGGAGAAGGATCGTGCTCGAGCCGCTGGGGGTGGACGAAGCCACTTTCGCGGTCTATCACGCCCTTCTCAACCACCCAGACAGTACGCCCGAGCAGATTGCCTCGCTACTGCAGAAGCCGCTGGCGGATGTTCAGGCGTTGATGGACAAGCTCCGCATGCTCGAACTTCTGGTTCCAACCTGGACGAACCCCGACGGAGAGCATGCTGTCCACCCGCGCGTCGGTCTGACCGGGCTCGCGGAGCGGCGTCGCACCGAGCTGAACAAGATGCTCGGCGAGCTCAAAGAAGCCGAAGCCTCGGCAGAGGTGGTCGCCGAGCAGTACAACGAATTGCTGACGTCCCGCAGCAGCGGCGATGTCGAGGTCCTCAAGGGCCGCGCGAACGCCTCCCGGCGGATCGAAGAGCTCGCTTTGAAGACGAGAGAGACCTTCTGGGGCCTGGTGCCCGCGCACTTCGACGAATCGATGCCACCGTCAGACAGGTCCCCGGACACCGAGGTTCTGAGGCGCGGCATCAAGATGCGGACCGTCTACCTGCAGAGCATGACCGAATCCAAGCAAGCGCGTGGATACGCCGCGACCATCCATCGGCTGGGCGGCGAGGTCCGAGTCACGCCGACGCTGCCCATGCGCCTCCTGCTGTTCGACGAGGAGGTCGCGGTCATGCCGATGGACCCGGAGAACCCGACCGCCGGCGCTGTCATCCACCGCACCCCGGCCGTGGTCTCGGTTGCCCTCGCGCTGTTCGACGCCTACTGGTCGCGCGCCTCGGAGATGTTCGACCCGGACGACCGCGACGACGAGACGCCACTCACGCCGCACGAGTCCGAAGTACTACGCCTCCTCGCCGGCGGCGCCAAGGACGAGCAGGTCGCCCGTCTCCTAGGCATCTCCCTCCGCACCGCCCGCCGCATCACCGCCAACCTCTCCGAACGCCTCGACGCCGCCAGCCGCTTCGAACTCGGCGTGGCAGCAGCGAAGCGCGGCTGGGTCTAGGGCTTGTTCGAGTCACTTGGCGTGAGCGGGGACACCCTTGCGGTCTATCGCGTGCTGCTGCAGGAACCCTCACTTGCCCTGCGTTCACGTCTGGCGGATCTCTGCGCACACCTGAAGCTGCCGGAGCAAGCAGTCGCTGTAGCGCTTGGACTCCTCCGTGACTTCGGACTTCTCGTTCCCCGCTGGAATATGCCGGACGAGGAATACCCCTTGCATCCATCGGTCGGGCTGGAGCGCCTCGCTACTCAACGGCAGAAGCAGCTCGACGCATTCACTGCGGAGCTGCGGCACGACAAGTTGGCTGCTGGGCAATTTATCGCTGACTACGCCGAGTTTTTGGCTGGGCGAACTGCGCGCGACGTCGAGGTGCTGGAGGGATCTGAGCGCGCCTACGAACGGATGCAGCAATTCCGTCCGCTCAAGTCCGCCTGGGCGATGCTTCCCTATGTCGGAGGAGAGGTCCCGGACCGACACCCCAACGAGCGCCCGGACCAGCCGCACCTCGAGCGGGGAGTCGAGACCCGCTATCTCATCGTCGAAGCCCAAATGAAGCGTCGCATATTCAGGGACGGCTACTTCTTTTACTTCAGCGAGTACGGAGCGAAGGTACGAACCACACCCTCGTTGCCGATGAAATTGCTCATCTTCGACAGTGAATCGGCCGTGATGGGAATCGACCCGGACGACACCTCGGTCGGCGCAGTCGTGCACCACAGCCGCGCTGTGGTGCGGCTCGCGGAAGAGATGTTCTTGCAGTACTGGGAGAACGCAGACGACGCATTCGGCGAAGCGACACCACGCAGAACTCGCGGGATCACAGCTCAGGAAGGCGAACTACTGAAGCTCCTTGTTCAGGGTGCGACCGACGAGCAGGTCGCTCGCAAGCTCGCGATCTCGATGCGAACAGTTCGACGGATTGTCGCGAAGTTGAGTGAGCAGGTGGGGGCTTCGGGGCGGTTTGAGTTGGGGGTTCGGGCGGCGCAGCGGGGGTGGGTGGATTAGCCCCAGTCCCAGGCTTGGGAAAGGGTTTGGGGGTGGTGGGGCAAAGGGGGCTCCTTGGAATGAGGGTGGGGTGAGAGGAATGGGTGCGCCGCCCGTGGTCTCTCGGGATGGAAGTCAAACAGAGGGGGCGGGGTGGGGCAACGCGCGACACTGGCCGGGGGAGGTCGTTGGCCGGGGGCGGCCACGGGTGTGGGCTGCGCGGGGCGGGACGGATGCCTCCGCTGCTCGGTCTCGGCACGCTGAAGTGGCGGCTCATTTGCCCGGTGAAGGTGCACATCTGCGGGGCGGCCAGGCGGTTTGCGGAGCTTTTTTGGCGCCTGGCGCCGAATAGTTTCCGAGGAACGGCTCGGGCGGTCGATGAGTCGGCCGCATTCCAGGAGGCTGCCCGGCGGAATGCGAGCGCCCGTACGTCGTCCGCGTGCCGGTCGAGCAACTCCCCGAGGGCGGCCGGCTCATCGACCAGCCGAGCCGATCGAGCCGAGCGAGCCGGCCGAGCCGAGCCAGCCGAGCCAGCCGAGCCGAGGCGGCCAAGCCGGTCGAGCCGGGCGAGCAGGCCGAGCCGGGCGAGCCAGCCGAGCCGGGCGAGCGGGTCGAGGCGGGCGAGGGTGGAGGCGGGCGAGGGTGGAGGCGGCTAGATCGTTTTTAGGGCGGCTAGGAGTTTGGTGAGGGTGTCTCGGGCGTCGCCGAAGAGGAGGGTGGTTTTGGGGTCGTAGAGGAGTTCGTTCTCGATGCCGGCGAAGCCGGGGCGCATGGAGCGTTTGAGGAAGATGACGCGTTGGGCCTCGTCGGCGTTCAGGATCGGCATGCCGTAGATGGGGGCGGACGGGGTGGTGCGGGCGGCGGGGTTGACGACGTCGTTGGCGCCGACGACCAGGACGACGTCGGTGGTCTTGAAGTCGCCGTTGATGTCGTCCATCTCGCGGAGTTGCTCGTACGGGACCTGGGCCTCGGCGAGCAGTACGTTCATGTGGCCCGGCATCCGGCCCGCGACCGGGTGGATCGCGTAGTCGACCTTCACGCCGCGGCCGTGCAGTTCCTCGACGAGGTCGCGCAGCGTGTGCTGCGCCTGGGCGACGGCCAGCCCGTATCCGGGCACGATGATGACCTTGTTGGCGTACCCGAGCAGGATCGCGACGTCCTCCGGGCCGGCCGAGATCACCGGCCGGTCGGACGCCGTACCGGCGCCGAGCGTCGATCCGCCGCGGATGGCCCCGAACAGGATGTTGAAGACGGAGCGTCCCATCGCGTCCGCCATCAGCTTGGTCAGCAACGTACCGGCGGCGCCGACGAGCGTGCCGGCCACCAGCAGCAGCGTGTTGCCGAGCACGTAACCGCCCGCGGCCACCGTCAGACCGGTGAAGGCGTTCAGCAGCGAGATGACGATCGGTACGTCGGCACCGCCGACCGGCAGCACCAGCATGACCCCGATCGCGAGACCGACGAGGCAGAGCAGTACGCCGACCCACACGCGCGGGTCCGACACCAGCCAGACGCCGAGCGCGATGCCGCCCAGCAGCGAGGCCACGAACAGCACCGGCAGACCGGGGAACGTCACCGGCCGGGTCGTCATCAGCTCCTGCAGCTTCGCGAACGTCACCACCGAGCCGGCGAAGCTGATCGCTCCGACCAGGATCGTGAACGCGGTGGCGATCGCCGCGACGGTCGCGTCCGCGGTCACCTCACCGAGCTCGAGCAGCGCCACCAGCGCGGCCGCGCCGCCGCCGACACCGTTGAACAAGGCAACGAGCTGCGGCATCTGGGTCATCTGCACGCGCCGCGAGCCGATCACCCCGCCGATGGTGCCGATGATCAGCGCGATCAGGATCGGCGCCAGGTGGTGCGGCTTGTACGCCGCGAACGTGATCAGCACCGCGAGCACCGCACCGGCGGCGCCGATCAGGTTGCCGGTGCGCGCGCTGCGCGGCGACGACAGTGCCTTCAGCGCGACGATGAAGCAGACCGCGGAGACCAGATAGCCGATCTGGGCCCAGGTGGGGATCACTTGTGCAGCTCCTTCTTGCGAGCCCCCGGACCTTTGAACATCTCGAGCATCCGGTCGGTGACCACGAAGCCGCCGACCATGTTGACGGTCGCCAGTACGACGGCCAGCAGCCCGACGATCATCACGATCACCGAGTCGGTGGCGCCGGTGACGATGATGGCGCCGACCAGGATGACGCCGTGGATGGCGTTCGCCCCGGACATCAACGGGGTGTGCAGCGTCGAGGAGACCTTGCTGATCACCTCCACGCCGACGAAGGCCGCGAGGACGAAGATCGTCAGCAGCGCAATCGATTCACTCATGCCTGGGGTCCTTCCAGCAGGGCACGGGTCGGCTCGTGCAGCACGCTGCCGTCGTGGGTCACGCAGCAGCCGCGGACGATCTCGTCCTCGAAGTCCGGGTCGAACGCGGCGTTCCGCGTCATCAGCCGGATCAGGTTCGCGATGTTCTGGCCGTACAGCCGCGATGCCGGGCCGGCCATCTGCGACGGTACGTTCGCGCCGCCCCAGACGAGCGCGTCGCCGATCGTCAGCTCGGTGCCGGCGACCGATCCCTCGACGTTGCCGCCCTGCTCGGACGCGAGGTCGACGACGACCGAGCCGGGCTTCATCTGCTCGACCATGGAGCGGGTGACCAGCATCGGCGCGGTCCGGCCCGGTACGGCGGCGGTGGTGATCAGCGCGTCGGCGGCGGCGACGTACGGCGTGAGCAGTTCGCGCTGGAGCTGCGCCCGTTCGGGGGTCATCTCGCGGGCGTACCCGCCGGGGCCGTCGAGGGTGCCGAGCTCGAGCTCGATCGGTACGGCGCCCATCGAGGCGATCTCCTCGGCGGCGGCGGTCCGTACGTCGTACGCCTTGACGACCGCGCCGAGGCGTTTCGCGGTGGCGATCGCCTGCAGGCCGGCGACGCCCGCGCCGAGGACCAGGACCTGGGCCGGCGGGACGGTGCCGGCGGCGGTCATGTTCAGCGGGAAGAACCGCGGCAGCCGTTCGGCGGCGACGATCGCGGCCCGGTACCCGGCGACGAGCGCCTGCGAGGACAGCGCGTCCATCGACTGGGCCCGGGAGATCCGCGGGATGAGTTCCATCGCGAACGCCGTCAGCTTGGCCCGCGTTGCGGTGCGGACCACATCCGGCGGGTTCGTCGGCAGGAACGACATCAGCGCCGTACCGGCGTGCAGCCGCTGCAGGCGTTCGCGTTCCAGCGGCTGTACGGAGGCCACCACGGTGGCGGCGTGATCGGCGCCCCAGGCAACCTCGGCGCCCGCCTCCCGGTACTGGTCGTCGGAGAACAGCGCGCGTTCACCGGCGGCCGGCTCGACCGCGACCTGGTAGCCGAGCTCGATCAGTTTCGCGACATGTTCCGGCACCAGTGCGACCCGGCGCTCGGCCGGCCTGGTCTCCCGTACGACTGCGATCTTCACTCGCCGAAACCTATGCCAAACACTGGGTCGCCGGAAAGCCTGGTCAGGCCTGGTTGGCGAGGTTCTGAAGAAGGAGGGCCTCCGCGAGGCAGACCTTGCGGAACTCGGCGAGGTGCAGGCCCTCGTCGATGCCGTGCGCGCGGGTGTCCGGATCCTCGACGCCGGTGACCAGGATGGTCGCCGCCGGGAAGGCCTGCTGGAACTCCGCGATGAACGGGATCGAGCCGCCCATCCCCATGTCGATCGGCTCCACGCCCCAGGCTTCCTGGAACGCCGAGCGGGCCGCCTCGTACCCGGCACCGCGGGCGTTCACGCTGCACGGCTGGCCGGTCTGGCCCTCGGTCACGGTGACCTGCGCGCCCCACGGCGCATTGTTCTCCAGGTGGTCACGCAGCGCCGCGCTCGCCTTCACGGCGTCGTCACCGGGGGCGACCCGCAGGCTCACCTTGGCCCGCGCGACCGGCACCAGCGTGTTGCTGGCCTCGGCCACCGACGGCGCGTCGATGCCGACGACGGCGACCGCGGGCCGCGTCCACAGCCGGTCGACGAGCGAACCCGAGCCGGTCAGCCGGACCGAGTCGAGGACCGAGGACTCGGCGCGCAGCCGGTCCTCCGGGTACACGACATCCGCGGCGCGGGACGCGTGCAGCCCGTCGACCGCGACGTCGCCCTTGTCGTCGTGCAGGGTCGCGAGCAGTCGGCAGAGCGCGGACAGCGCGTCCGGGACCGGTCCGCCGAAGAGCCCGGAATGTACGGCGTGATCAAGCGTTCGAACCTCGACGTACGACTCGACCAGGCCGCGCAGCGACACCGTCAGCGCCGGCCGCCCGACCTCCCAGTTGCCGGAGTCGGCGATCACGATCGCGTCCGCGGCGAGCTCCTCGGCGTACTCGTCGAGCAGTTGCAGCAGGGTCGGCGAGCCGATCTCCTCCTCGCCCTCGACGAACACCGTGACGCCCACCGGCAGATCGTTGCCGAAGGCCCGTACGGCGGCCAGGTGCGCGGCGATCCCGGCCTTGTCGTCGGCGGCGCCGCGCCCGTACAGCCGGTCGTCACGCTCGGTGGGCACGAACGGCTCGGACGTCCACTGCTCGACCGGCCCGGTCGGCTGCACGTCGTGGTGGGCGTAGAGCAGTACGGTCGGCTTCCCGGTAGGTGCCGGCTTCTTCGCGATCACGGCCGGCGCACCGTCGCCGGCGCGGACGATCTTGACCGTGAAGCCCTCGGCCTCGAACAACGTCGCGGTCGCCTCGGCGGACCGCTGGACGTCGGCCGCACGGGCCGGTTCGTAGCTGACCGACGGGATCCGGATGAGGTCCTCGAGGTCGGCACGGACACTGGGCAGAACGCGGTCGATCGCCGCGGACAGATCGGTCATGGGCCTACGGTACGGCGTCGCCCTGCTGGGGATCCTAGGGAGCCGTGTAGTGCACCGAGTTCAGTACGTCGGTCCTGGTGTTCGCGTCCTTGGCCCGCACCTGGATGTGCACCTGTACGCCGTTCTCCTGGCGGTACTGCTCGACGACCGCGGGACCACGGCCGCAGGTCAGCTGGAAGGTCACCGTGTTGTCACGTGTGTCGGGCCCGCCCGCGGTGCAGCCGTCGGGCGGTGTGACGGCCCGTGGCAGCGTGCTCGCCTGGACCAGGCCGACGTAGACCCCCTCGACGCTCGCGCTCGACTGCCACGCGCGGGTGTTCGAGCTGACGAGAAGCGAGGTCTGATCGTTGACCGCCTTCTGCCCCCACGACCGCGGAACCTCCACGGTGAAAGGCGGATCGGTCACCGTCACCGGCCGGGTCAGCACGTACTCGTACCCGCCGTACCCACCGCCCGCGGCCAGCACGACGGCGGCGAGCGCGGTGATCACGCCCGCGCGCCGGCGCCTCGGCTTGGACGCGACCGTCGGCTCGTTGGCGTTCGACAACGCGGTCGCCTGGTCGACCGGGGCGGTCGTCCCGGTCGGCGCGGGCATCTCGGCGGCCGGCACCAGCCGCGCCGGGACCTTACCGGTGGTGTGCGCCTCGCGCAGCGCGTCGAGGAAGCTGTCGAGGTCCGGCCAGCGCTGATCCCGGTCCGGCTCGAGAGCACGCCGTACGACGACGTCGATCGCGTCCGGGATGTCCGCGCGCAGGGTGGTCATCGAGGGCGGCGGCTTCTCGATCTGCATCACGGCGCCGAGCGTGGCGACCCCGTGCGGCGCCTGGCCGGTGAACGCGGCGTACGCGACGGCGCCGAGCGAGTACAGGTCGGCGCGGTGGTCGAGGCGCTCGCCCATCACCTGTTCCGGAGCGACGTACGCCGGGGTGCCGCCGGGCATGGTGATCCGGGAGACCTCGGCGAGCGACTTGCCCAGGCCGAGGTCGGACAGCATCGCGCGGTCGCCGTTCGGGTCGGAGCGGAACAGTACGTTGGCCGGCTTCACGTCGCGGTGCAGCACGCCGCGGGCGTGCAGGTGCTTGAGGCCGCGGCCGACCTGGGTGATGATCCGGACCGCCTCGCCGAACTCGAGCGGGCCGGCCTTGATCCGGTCCGCGAGCGTGCCGCCGTCGGCGTAGGTGAGCACCATGAACGGGCGGCCGTCGTCGGCCTCGCCGATGTCGTGCACGCCGACGACGTAGAGCGAGTCGACCTTGCGCAGGAACCGGCCCTCGGCCAGGAACCGGCGGCGGACGTCCTCGTCCTCGACCCAGTTCTCGGACAGGATCTTGACCGCGACCTCGGCGTCGAGCTGCTCGTCCCGGGCCAGCCAGACGGTCGCGAAGCCTCCGGCACCCACCCGGCGGACCAGGGAGTACCGGCCGATCCGGTCAGGCTGGTCCATGGCGCAATTATGCTCGATCTGACCTGCGACCCGTTCGCGGGAGTGAACAAAGCGGCATTTCCGGGCGTCACAGTCCCCGACAGCGGGGCCGGCCGCCCGCTCCGACCGTGGTCCGCCGCACGGTCCGTACCGACCGTGACCTGACCATGACTGTGCAAGGAGTTCGCCGATGCGCGTGCAGAACGGCGGCCTGGCCGCCCTCGTCGCGGCGGTCGCTGTGGCCGCTGTGACCGGTGGCGGAGCGCTCGCGTACCGCCAGGGCCCGCAGCCCTCCACCGACGCCGCGGCCGTCCCGCTCTCGACGTCGCCCTCAGCGACACCGCCGGCCACGCCCATCAGCACCCCCGTCAGCAGGCCCGTCAGTACGCCGTCGGCGACCACCAGCACGCCCGCGAGCCTGCCGAAGACCAAGATCGACCTGAAGAAGCTCACCCCGGGCCGGGCACCGCAGGTCGCGTACCTGACCGGCCGCACGATCCGCGGCGGCGCCGGCAACGACGTCACGATCCCCGGCACCATGGACATCCAGCAGGTCGCCCGCCTCGGCATCACCTCACTCGCCGTGGTCACCAAGGGCTTCGGCAACGAGATGCTCACGTTCAGCGACGACGGCAAGCTGATCCGCCACACCCCGGACGTCACCCAGATCTTCACCACCGCCGACGGCACCGCTGCGGCGTACCTGGGCTCCAAACTGAAGTCCACCGGCGAGCAGACGGCCGGCGTCACGGTGTACTCCGAGGACGCCAAGACCCAGAACGTCCAGAAGGTCCAGGTCCCCGGCGTCTGGAACGCCATGCTCCGCGGCTACACGAACGGCAAGGTGTACTTCGACGCGTCGACCACGATCGACGGCACCACCACGCTCTTCGAGTGGACGCCCGGCGACTCGAAGGCCACTCAGCTGAAGGCGATCCCGTCGGCGATGGCCGTCTCGAGCGTCGACACCGCGGGCTCGATCACCACCCAGGCGAACCAGAACAGCTGCAGCAGTCTGCTGACTGTACCGACGGGCACACGCCTCTGGCGTACGTGCGACTACATCATCGCGGGCTTCACCCCGAACGCGGCCACGGTCATCGCCGGCCCGAAGTACGAGGACGGCTACGGCCAGGGCATCGCAGCCGCGCTGGACGCCAAGAACGGCAACCTGATCCACGAGTGGAGCGGTGTCTTCCGGCAGGCGGTTCCGGAGGACGACCAGCACCTCCTGCTGCTGGCCGACAACGGCGAAGGTACCCCGGCCGCCATCGTGCGCTGCACGATCGCTAGCGGAGCGTGTGAGCTCGCAACACCTCTCGCCAAGGGTGAGCTGCAGATCGGCGCTTGATCTGCCCTGAGCAGACCGGACGGGCGCTGCAGGGCGTTCGGCAGCAGACTGACTCGTATGGAGCGGATTGCTGTGCTTGCGGATGTCCATGGGGTGCTGCCTGCGCTTGAGGGTGTGCTGGCCGAGCCTGAGGTGCAGGACGCCGATCTTGTTGTGCTGGCCGGGGACATAGCCAGTGGGCCGATGCCTGTGGAGACGTTGGACGTACTGACGGCCCTGGGCGACCGCGTGGTGTGGGTACGGGGCAACGCGGACCGGGAGCTGGTGGAGATGGTCCGCGGGACGTACGACGAGGAGCCGCCGGACCCTGTGTCTCCGTGGGCGGCCGAGCAGTTGCGGCCCGATCAAGTGGAGCTGCTGGCGGGCCTGCCGTTGACCGTGACGATCGGAGACGTGTTGTTCTGCCACGCCACGCCTCGTGACGACATAGAGATGGTGCTGGTGGACAGCCCGATCTCCCGCTGGGCACAGGTGTTCTCAACACTCCCGAACGACGTCAGGACTGTCGTCTGCGGCCACACGCACATGCCGTACGCCCGGCAGGTCGACAGGCGGCAAGTGGTGAACGCGGGCAGCGTGGGGATGCCGTACGGCGCTCCTGGTCCCACCTGGGCGCTCTTGTCCGAGAACGGCGTACAGCTGCGCCACACGCCGATCGACGCGGTGAAGGCGGCGGAGCGGATCGTCAGCGAGTCGACGTACCCAGGCCGCACCGGTTGGGTCGAGGAGTACCTGCTGCACACGTACTCCGACACGGAGGCGCTGGAGGCGTTCAGGCCGCGCACTTGAGGGCTTAGTGGGCTGAGCGGTTACCGTCAGGGGGTGTTCACGCGCCGGCGGAAGCATTTCGGGACTCCGGCCGACAAGGCGACGTACGCGACCCTGCATACCGCCTCGTTGGCCAGCCCGCACCTGCGCGAAGGCCTGACCCCGGCCGCGGCCGGCAAGGCGAGCCGCCATCTCCGGGACCTCCTGGGTACGGCGGCCATCGCGATCTGCGACGCGTCCGGCGTCCTGGCCTGGGACGGCGTCGGCGGTCCGTACGAGAGCAACCACCGCCGCGACGCGAAGGACCTGTCCGCGCCGACGCTGCGCTCAGGCCGTACCGCCGTACTGGGTGCGCACGACGTGGCCTGTGGGGACCCGCAGTGCCCGATCCGTACGGCGGTGGTCGCGCCGATCGTCACCGAGGAACGGGTCGTCGCGGTGCTGGTCGCGTACAGCAACAGCACGTCGGCCGCGCTGGTCAGAGCAACCGACGAGGTCGCCCGCTGGGTCTCGGGCCAGGTGGAGCTGGCAGAGCTCAACAAGGAACGGACGCGCGCGATGGAGGCCGAGCTACGGGCCCTGCGCGCTCAGATCAGCCCGCACTTCATCTACAACGCTCTCGCCGCCATAGCGTCGTTCGTCCGCACAGATCCGGAACGGGCGCGTGAGCTGCTTCTGGAGTTCGCTGACTTCTCCAGATACGCGTTGAGGCGTGGAGGCGAGTTCACCACGCTGGCGGACGAGCTGCGCAACGTAGAGCGCTACCTGGTGCTGGAACAGGCCCGCTTCGGCGAAAGGCTCAAGGTGTCGCTGCAGATCGCTCCGGAGGTGCTGCCGGTGGTCATCCCGTTCCTGGTGGTGCAGCCGCTGGTGGAGAACGCCGTACGGCACGGCCTCGAGGCAGGGGCCGGCTCGATCACGATCCGCGCCCGGGACCGGATCAACGAGGCGGAGATCAGCGTCGAGGACGACGGCGCGGGCAGCGACCCGGAGGTGATCCGGGCGGCCCTGTCCGGCGTCTCCAGCAGCGACTCGGTCGGCCTCGGCAACGTCGACGCCCGGCTCCGCCAGGTGTACGGCGACACGTACGGCCTGATCGTGGAGACCGCCCTGGACGCCGGCACCAAGGTGACCTTCCGGATCCCCAAATACTCCTCAGGAGTGCATGCGTCCACCTAAGGTGTGGCCATGACTCCCCTGCGCGCGCTGGTTGCGGACGACGAGGAGCCTGCGCTGGCCGAGCTCGTGTACCTGCTGGGCCAGGACCCGCGGATCGGGGAGATCCGGACCGCCTCGAACGGGCCCGACGCGTTGAAGATCCTGCAGGCGACGGACCTGGACGTGGTGTTCTGCGACATCAAGATGCCCGGCCTGGACGGCATCGACCTGGCGCGGGTGCTGTCCAAGTTCGCCAGCCGGCCCCAGATCGTGTTCGTGACGGCGTACGACGAGCACGCGGTCGCGGCGTTCGACCTGGAGGCGACCGACTACGTGATGAAGCCGGTCCGCCAGGAACGCCTGGCGGAGGCGGTACGCCGGGTCGTCACGCAGGGCGCTCCGGCCGCTCTGCAGACAGCTGACGAGACCGACGACGAGGTGATCCCCGTCGAGCTGGCCGGTATCACCCGGTTCGTCCAGCGCTCCACGGTGCGGTACGTCGAGGCCCAGGGCGACTACGCGCGCCTGCACACCGGCCAGAACTCCCACCTGGTAAGAATCCCGCTGAGCACGCTGGAGGAGCGCTGGCGCGACGCGGGCTTCACCCGGATCCACCGGAGCACCCTGGTCGCTCTGCAGCACGTCGACGAGATGCGGGTGGACGGCGGCCGCTGTTCGGTCCGGGTCGGCGACGACTGGCTCCCGGTCAGCCGACGGCACACCCGCGAGCTCCGCGACCTCCTGGTCCGCTCCCGATGAGTACGCCGGAAGGACCTAAGCGCGTACGCGTCACCAGCCCACGTGCGAGCGCAGCACGCCGGCCAGGGACTCCTACCGGCACCAGGGAGATCGACGAGCAGACAAGACTCGGCCAGGTCTACATGCAGTCGTTGGTGCAGTCCCAGTTGCGGCTGACGCTGGCTGTCATCGGCAGCGTGCTGCTCGTCCTTGGCAGCATTCCGTTGCTGTTCTGGCTGGTCCCTCCCACGCGCACGCTGTCCGTGCTTGGCCTCCCACTGCCCTGGGTGATCCTGGGCATCCTCGTGTACCCCGTGGTGTACATAGCGGCCCGCATCTACGTCCGTAACGCCGAGCGGATCGAAGCGGAGTTCACAGAGTTCGTAGGACGGCAGTAGATGTCTCCCGCGATCAGCGTGACCGCGATCGGGCTGGTGGTCGTGGCCACGATCGGAATCGGTCTCTTCGGCCTTCGGATCTCCCGGACCACCAGCGACTTCTACGTGGCTAGCCGTGCGGTCTCGCCGCGCTGGAACGCGTCCGCGATCAGCGGCGAGTACCTGTCCGCCGCATCCTTCCTAGGCGTCGCAGGCCTCGTCCTGGTGAACGGCGCCGACATGCTGTGGTTCTCCGTCGGCTACACGGTCGGCTACCTGATGCTGCTCGTGCTGGTGGCCGCTCCGCTGCGCAGGTCAGGCGCGTACACGTTGCCCGACTTCGCCGAGACCCGCTTCGAGTCGGCCGCCGTACGACGGATCTGCGCCGGGCTGGTCGTCGGCATCGGGACGCTCTACCTCCTGCCGCAGTTGCAAGGCGCGGGCCTGGCCGTCCAGACAGTGACCGGCGCGCCGCCGCAGGTCGGGGCCGCGGTCGTGACGGTGATCGTCGTGATCAACGTCGCCGCCGGCGGGATGCGCTCGATCACGTTCGTGCAGGCGTTCCAGTACTGGCTCAAGCTGACCGCGCTCGCCGCGCCGATCTTCGTCATCCTGCTCGTCTGGCATCAGCCGACCGGCGTCCTCGATTCACTGCACGGCGCCGCGGCCGCGTGGGCCGAGCCGCTGTCCCGCGCGGGCGGGCGCGACCACCCGCTGTACGCGACGTACTCGTTGCTGCTGGCCCTTTGTTTCGGGACGATGGGCCTCCCGCACGTCCTGGTCCGCTTCTACACCAACCCCGACGGCCGGGCGGCCCGTCGTACGACGGTGGTCGTGCTGGCGTTGCTCGGCCTGTTCTACCTCTTCCCGCCGATGTACGCCGTACTCGGGCGGACGTTCGCGCCGGACCTGGTGAGCACCGGCGGGGACACCGTCGTACTCGAGCTGCCCGGACGGGTTTTCCCTGGTACAGCAGGGGATCTGCTCGGAGCACTCGTCGCGGCGGGGGCGTTCGCGGCGTTCCTGTCGACGTCGTCGGGGTTGACCGTCGCGATCGCCGGGGTGATCGACCAGGACCTGTTGCGGAGCCGGCTGCACCGGTGGACCAGCGGGGACTACGTCGCGGTGAACAGCTTCCGGATCGCGGCACTGATCGCGATGATCGTGCCGTACCTGGCGTTCACGGTCACCGGTGCGCTGAGTCTCGCCGACACCGTCGGGCTGGCGTTCGCGCTCGCCTCGTCGACGTTCTGCCCGTTGCTGGTGCTCGGGATCTGGTGGCGGCGGATGTCGACGACCGGTGCCGCGGCCGGGCTCGTCGTCGGTGGGATCGCGGCCAGCGCCGCCGCCCTGGTGAACGTGTCCGGCGGGCCGCAGGGCGGGTGGCCACGGGCGCTCGTCGGTCAGCCGGCCGCGTGGACGATGCCGCTCGCGTTCCTGACCGTCATCGTGGTCTCGAAGCTGACGCCCGACAAGATCCCGGCCGGCACCGCCCGCAGCATGGTCCGGCTGCACACGCCGGAAGCCGTCGATGTGGACCGCGGACCTGCACCACTCAGCAACCGCTCGTCCAGCCCCGCCCGCGCGTCGCGCCCCACCTGACCGCCGCCGCCGTCGGCGGGTTGGTGAGTGGTGGGCGTCCGCCGTTCGTCGCGTGATTCCTACCGTTCACCGCAGTTGAATGATCCACCGAACGACTGGTGTGCTCCGCTGAGCGACCGGTGCGCGCCGGTGCTGTCGGGACGGCAGTGAGCCACGACACAGTACGGGGCAGCCGGCTCCCTACCGCCCGGCGTGATCCCCGTTGGAGGTCCCGCATGAGTGAATCCACTCGCGAACCGGAACTCACGACGTACCGGGATGTCCAGATCTCACCGGACTTCTCCGAGCTGCGTCGCCGGTTCCGGCGCTTCGTGTTCCCGATGACCGCGCTGTTCCTGGTCTGGTACTTCGTCTACGTCCTGCTCGCCGACTACGCGCACGGCTTCATGTCGCACCGGATCGGCGGCGGCAACATCACCGTCGCACTGCTGTTCGGCCTCGGCCAGTTCGTGTCGACGTTCGCGATCACGATGATCTACGTCCGCTGGGCCGACCGCCGGGTCGACCCGGACGCCGAGAAGCTCCGCCACCAGATCGAGGGAGCACCGCAGTGACCGCCCAGTTGATGTTGCCGCTGGCAATAGTCGGCAACCCGACCGTCAACATCCTGATCTTCGCGCTGTTCGTGCTGGCCACGCTGGCGATCGTGTTCCGGGCCTCCCGGAACAACAAGACCGCCGCGGACTTCTACGCCGGTGGCCGGAACTTCACCGGCCCGCAGAACGGCATCGCGATCTCCGGCGACTACCTGTCCGCCGCGTCGTTCCTCGGCATCGCCGGCGCGATCGCGCTGAACGGGTACGACGGCTTCCTGTACTCGATCGGCTTCCTGGTCGCGTGGCTGGTCGCGCTGCTGCTGGTCGCCGAACTGATCCGGAACACCGGCCGGTTCACGATGGCCGACGTACTGTCGTTCCGCCTCAAGCAGCGGCCGATCCGGATGGCCGCCGCGATCTCGACCCTCGGCGTCTGCTTCTTCTACCTGCTGGCGCAGATGGCAGGCGCCGGGGGTCTTGTAGCCCTGCTGCTCGGCGTCGACGGCAAGACCGGGCAGAGCCTCGTGATCGCCGTCGTCGGCATCCTGATGATCGTGTACGTGCTGGTCGGCGGCATGAAGGGCACCACCTGGGTGCAGATCGTCAAGGCCGTACTCCTGGTCATCGGCGCCGGGATCATGACGCTCTGGGTGCTGGCGAAGTACACCTTCAACCTGTCCGGCCTGCTCGGCGCGGCCGTCGACAAGAGCCCGGCGGCCGGCGAGAAGCTGCTCAGCCCCGGCCTGCAGTACGGCCTGACCGGTGTCACCAAACTGGACTTCATCTCGCTCGCGCTCGCCCTCGTCCTCGGTACCGCGGGCCTGCCGCACGTGCTGATGCGGTTCTACACCGTGCCCGACTCGAAGGAGGCCCGGCGCAGTGTCAGCTGGGCGATCTGGATCATCGGCATCTTCTACCTGTTCACGCTGGTGCTCGGGTACGGCGCGGCCGCGATCGTCGGACCGGACCGGATCAAGGCGGCCCCCGGCAAGGCGAACTCGGCCGCCCCGCTGCTCGCCTACGAACTCGGCGGCGAGGTCCTGCTCGGCGTCATCTCCGCGGTCGCCTTCGCCACGATCCTCGCCGTGGTAGCCGGGCTGACGATCACCGCGAGTACGTCGTTCGCGCACGACATCTACGGCCAGATCATCAAGAAGGGCCAGATCAGCGGCGACGGCGAGGTCCGGGTGGCGCGGCTGACCGCGGTCGTCATCGGCCTGGTCGCGATCATCGGCGGGATCTTCGCGAACGGGCAGAACATCGCGTTCCTGGTCGCGCTCGCGTTCGCGGTCGCGGCGAGTGCGAACCTGCCGACGATCCTGTACTCGCTGTTCTGGCGCCGGTTCAACACCCGCGGCGCACTGTGGAGCATCTACGGCGGCCTGGCCACGACGATCATCCTGATCGTGTTCAGTCCGGTCGTCTCCGGCAAGGTCGACGCCAAGACCGGCAAGAGCCTGTCGATGATCACCGACACCGGTGTCGACTTCCACTGGTTCCCGCTGGACAACCCGGGCATCATCTCGATCCCGCTGGCGTTCCTGCTCGGCTGGCTCGGCACGATCACCAGCAAGGAGCCGGTCGACGTCGACAAGTTCGCCGAAATGGAGGTCCGCTCCCTCACCGGCGCAGGCGCCGAAAAGGCGGTGTCGCACTAGAAGACCTGTCAGGCAGGCCCTGCTGAGTCGACGCGAACCTGCCTGACAGCCCCACCCCCGCCCCAAGAAGCGGACCCGGCACCCTCCCGCTGGGTCCGTTTCCTGTTGTCAGCCGAGCTCCCACCGTTCGCCCGGCGGCAGGGCCGCCACCGCCAGGTCGGGACCGGCCAGCCGTACGACGTCGGCCGCCGTACCTCCGGGGTGGAAGAGGCGCGAGAACGGATCGTGGCCGTGCGCGTCGTGAACCGGGAACAGGACCCGTGCGCCGAGCGCGGCCGAACCGGCGATCGCCTCGGCCGGGCCCATCACCAGGCGCTGCCCGAGCGGTGAACGCAGGCCGTTGACCGGCAGGAGCGCGAGGTCGACCGGCTTGTGCTGCTCCAACCCGGCGGCGTCGGCGATCTCACCGCCGAAGAACACGCGACCTGCGGCGGTGTCGAAAACGTAAGCATTGTTGGGAAACACCGCGGTCCGGCCGGCCGGAACACCAGCAGGTCGAGGCCCGGAGCAAGTTCGCGGGAGTCACCCCAGCGCAGGCGTTCCGCACGGGCGAACCCGAGTGCGCGCGCACGACGGGCCATCCCGGCGGTCGACACGAACAACGGCGTACCGGCCTTCGCCGGCAGTGCACGCAGGGCGCGCAGGTCCCAGTGGTTCGTGGCGATGTTGGTGACCACGACAGCGGTCAGCGGCGGGAGTTCCTCGACCCGCAGCCCGAGCCGCTCACCGCGGCGCAACCACCACCGCTCGGTGAACCAGGGGTCGGTGAGAACGGCATGGCCGTCCATTTCGAGCAGTACGCACGAGTTGTTCACGCGGGTCACGGCGACCGATTGCTTGTCCATACCAGCCAGCGTGGCGATTAATGTACACATGAAGGCAAGCGACGAATTCACCATCGGCGAACTGGCCGAACGCTTCAGCCTCGCCACCCACGTCCTCCGCCACTGGGAGTCGATGGGCCTCCTGCACCCCACCCGCAACCCCAACGACGCCCGCACCTACCACCACGCCGACCTGGAACGCGTAGCCCTGATCCTGATGGGCAAAGACGCCGGCTTCACCCTCCCCGAACTCCGCGCCCTCCTCACCACCACCAACCCCATGGACCACCGCGACGCCCTCCGCCAACACGTCACCGACCTCGAGGAACGCATCACCCGAGCCCAAGCAGCCAAGTCCCTCATAGAACACGCCCTAGCCTGCCCCAGGCCATTCGAATCCTGCCCCCACGCCCGCGAACAAATAGCCGCCCGCATCCCACCCGCTCGTACGTGACGTCGGCCAGAGGCGCCGGTCGTCGAGTTCACGCAATCGCTTGTAGGTGTCTCGCAGCGCGCCCTTGTCAGGTAGATACGATCCGCCGGCCGCACGATCCAGCACAGTAACCGTGCTGATCAGGCTCATGGATCCAGCCGTTCCATCAGTGGCGCGCAGCCGTCGCATACGTCGCATCTCCGCAGAGGCCGGCCGGGCTCCTTGGCCGTCATCCATGAGGACGGTTACTGCATCGCCGCCCTCGGCTGCGACGACAGCGCGAGCGATGACCATGATCTCTCCCAGGTCCGTCGAACGCAGCTTCCCCCAGACGACCGATGCAGCGCGAAATCGTCTGTCCTCACGGGACTTTCGGAGAATCTCGTCGCGAACCGTCTCCGGTGCGCTGAGTTGTCCGAGGGTTCCGAACAGCAGCCGTTCCTTGTGGATGGAGAAGAAGTTCAAACCAGGCCCAGCATCGATGATCGGCCGGTGGTTCATCTGGCCTCGTCCTGTGCGGGTGCTGACTCGTCCGCCGTGCCGTCGAGGTCGGTCAGCGCGGACAGGTCGACGTCCACAGGCGGAAGATCGCCAGCATCAGCCCATCCGACCGGCGGCTCGTCGGCAACAAGGCCGGCCTCTCGCAACTCCGCTTCAACCTCGGCGAGCGAGACCCCGCGCAGTGTCGCGATCGCCTGTGCGGAGAGCACGCCCTCGACGTATCCACGGATCGCCCGGGCGAGCAATCGCTGCGGGGCTCTGCGCTGATCGGAGTCCGCCTGCATGACGCTGTACTGGTCCCGCCACCCGAAGCGCACGGCCAGCTGAGGCGTCGACCATCCCATCCATCGCTCTTTCATCGCAGCATCGATGTACCCCGCCTGATGCAGGGCGATCGATGCGATCGACGGTGAAACCACGAACCGCTGAACGATCGCGGAAAGGCTCGCCGGAGTGACCGTCGACTGACCATCGAGGAACTGCGCAAGCCCTTCGAGCGGCACGATCAGGTGCCGGGCAAATGCATCCGCGCGGCTTTCCTGGGGCTTATACATCTTCCACTCGCTCGCCCCGGCGTTCATCCAGTCCTCGAAGAGGACGTGCGCCAACTCGTGCGCGAGCGAGCTCCGCTGGCGCATCGGGTGCCTGGTCCGGGCGACACCGATGAACACAGCTCGACGCTCCGGATCGCGCATCGTCAGGCCGTGTTCGTCCGGCCCTACGTCGAGCACCGCCACGTCGATGCCCGTCGTCTGCTCGATGATCGCGACGAGATCGCCCAGCGGCTGCACACCGAGACGATGCTCGGAGCGGAACTCCTCGGCGGCAGCCCGGCCTTCGGCTTCGGCATTCATGATGGTTCGCCTCGCGCCTCAGACCGTGCCGGGAATCGCTTGATCGTCGAGGTAGCTGTCCAGCTCCAGGTACTGCATCAACGCTTCCCGCATTCCGTCCATGTCGGAGTCGTTCGTGCCGCGGGCCGCGCACTGAACCCGGCCGGCCAGGTCAGAAGCGCCCGTCAGCTGCCTGACCGTCCACCCGGTCGCCTGCCCGATCAGCACGATCTCGGGCATCTTCGCCGTCCGCGCTCCGGAGATGATCCGGGACAACGTGGCCTGTGAGATTCCGGTTGCTTCTGCAAGCCCGCGTTGGCTCAGGCTTGCTGCCTTTCGTGCCCTCTCGATCAGAGCCCCGATCTCGGTGGTCTGCACGGTCAACCTCCCTCACTGAATCACAATGCCTTGATGTGATTCAGTGTAGCGCCTGCACCGGACAACCAGCGCCCGTGGGGGCGAGGTCTTGTGCGGAGTGCGGTGCGTGCGCACAGCCACGGGTGGGTGGGAGCGGTGTAGAGCCCGGCGACGGAGGAGCCGGGGTCTACACCGCGGGGCACATCACAGTCGGAATTCCAGGGTGGGCCAGAGTTTGTAGAAGGCCTCTCGGGAGGTGTTGCCGCGGTACTCCTCGGCGGCGTGGAGGCGGCCGTAGGTGAAGGGGTTGCCGCCTTCGGCGTGGACCTGGAGGGCGAGGGTGTGGAGGAGGTCGCGGGAGACGACCGAGTCCTGGTGTTCGCCGAGGATCTCCTGGACCTGTTCGGCGCGGGCGGCCAGGTCGGTGGCCTCGGCGTTCAGGACGGGTACGGCGGACTCGGCGGCGTAGCGCAGGCGCTTGGCGGACTTTCGTAACTCGTGGAGCTCGTGGTCCTGTTCCGCGGTCGTCTCCGCTTGCTGGGAACGGAGTACGGCCTTGCGCATCCGGTCGTAGTCGTGGGCCAGCAGCTCGCGGATCTGCTTCGCGGCCTTGCGGTCGTCGCCGGTCAGGGGCGGCTTCGCGATCAGCTCGTCGAGGGCGTCGAGGAGCTCGAAGTACCGCGGGCTCTCCAGTGCGGCCAGCGCGCCGGCGCGGCCTTCGCGGTAGACGCGGCGGAGATGGTCGTCGATGCGGCCCGCGACGCGGCCCATCACCAGTTCGGCGGGCTGCTCCGCGACCTCGGCCGCGAAGTGTTCGCGCTGGACCTCGGCGTCCCGGGCGACGCCGAGCTCGCCGGCGAGCCACTTCAGCTCGGCGCGCAGTACGTCGCCGGCCGCGCGGTCGATCACCGGACGGTACGTCGCCAGCGCCGACCGGAGCCGCCGCGTCGCGACCCGGAACTTGTGGATCGAGTCCGGCACGTCCCGCCGTACCTCGGGGTCCCGCTCCCGGATCGCCCGCACCTGCGCGCCGGCGTACGCGCGGAACAGGTCCGACGTCCGCGGCTTCGCCGGCAGGGCCCCTTCGTCGTACGCCGGGACGCGGTCGCCGAGCGCCCTCGCCAGCTTGCTCGGGCCGCCCGCCGGACGCGCACCCGCCGAGCGGAGCAACTCGCCCGCGTCCTCGAGCAGCACGGCGTCGCCGCCGGCGAGCTCGACCTCCCACTCGCGCCAGCTCTCCGGCTCGGCGCCCGCGACCGTCGCGGTCACGTGGTCGTCGGCCAGCTCCGCGAGCACTGCGCCGTCCGCGTCGAGGAGGCGATGCACCACCCGCCGGGTCGACAGCGTGACCACCGGTTCGAGCTTGCGGTCGCGGACGTGGACCCGGACCGTACGGACGACCGCGATCGGCACGCTGCGCACCGAACGCCCGAGCGGGTACCGGACCTCGAGCCGCCCGGCCGTCCCGGGGAACTTCACGTGCCAGCCGTCGTCCTCGCCGCCGGTCCGCCGCCGCAGCGTGACCCTGTGCGCGGCCAGGTCGAAGTCGGCGGTGTCGTAGTACACCGCCTCCAGGTCGAGCTCGACCGGCTGCGCGACGCTCGCGACACCGGGGAGTTCGTGCAGCGCCGGCACGATCGCGTCCTCGCCGACGTCGTACTTCGTCTCGATCTCGAGCTGCTCGGTCCGCGCCATCCTCCTTGTTTACCAGGCGTTCATGAACTGGCCCTGAGATCGTCCACCAATCGTTGTAGATCCCGATCGGTGACGCCGCCGACGGTCGGGCGGAGCTGGCGGCGCTGGTTGCGGTTCAGGGCCCGGCAGACCGCTGCGATCAGGATCAGGAAGCCGATCATGTCCGCCCCACTCCCTTGAAGAACGCGTAGTGGAAGGTGCCGCCGGGTGCGGCGGACTTCTCCAGGTCGGCGATGCCGGCGGCCCACTCAGCGGCCGTCAGCAGGCCGGCGGCGATCGCGCGTTCGCGGACCGACTCGACCATCGCGATGAAGGTTTTGCGGGTGAACCCGTCGACGAGGTGCGGGAGGTTCTGGTCGGCGTACACAGTGCGGGGCTCGACCTGTACGTCGTCGTACCCGGCCTGCTCGAGCAGCGGTTGGAGGCGGCGGCCGATCAGCGAGTCGCCGCCCACCGCGGCCTGGAGGTCGACGAGGCAGTCGACGACGGCCTGGGCGCGGGGGCTGGGCGGATGGAAGAACGCTGAGCCGTGGTCGCCCTCGATGACGGTGATGGTCCCGCCGGGCTTGAGCAGGCGGCGGAGACGGGTGAGGGCGTCGACCGGGTCGGCGAGGTGTTCGAGGACGAAGCAGACGAAGACGTGGTCGAACTTCTCGTCCGGCAGTTCGTGCAGGTCCGCGTGCCGCCAGTCGACCACGGCGTACGGCGCGTGCTCGGCGACCCGGGCCTTCGCCTGGGCGAGCGAGGCCTCGGAGATGTCGATCGCGACCAGGTCGATGCCCGGGCTGCGGGTGACGAGCTGGACGGTCTGCGCGCCGACGCCGCAGCCCGCCTCGAGGACGCGGCTGCCGGCCGGGTACGTCGTACCGCCGTGCAGGAGGTCGGCAAGCGTGCCGGCCTGGTCGGTGAGCCGGCGGGTCTCCGCCGGGGTGTAGCCGTGGACGTAGTCGGTTCCCATACCTCCACGGTCGCGCGACAATGGTCCAGTGAACAGGTCCAATCCGGCACCAAGTGGCCGGTCCAAAGGCGGCGCCGACTTCCTCCAGCTCGACCCGTCCGAGGCACCGGCCGGCGGACTCGCCGACTGGCTCACCGAGCGGTTGCGCGCCGCCATCTCCAGCGGGCAACTCGCCACCGGCACCCGCCTGCCCGCAACCCGCACGCTCGCCGCCGACCTGGGCATCTCCCGAGGCGTCGTCACCGAGTCCTACCAACGCCTCACCGAAGACGGCCAAGTAGTCGGCCGCGGCCGCTCCGGCACCATCGTCGTCGCCGCACCCCTCGCCAACCGCTCGATCGGGTTCGGCCGCCTGGGCCTACGGCGAGCTGACACCACCACGGCCCACCCGCCCGGCACCCCGCGCGAAGCGGGTGGAACACGCGAAGCGAGTGGAACCGCCGAGGCAGGTCGATCAGGTCTAGCGCGCGGAGCCGGCGGTGCGGGCGGCCAGGGCCAAGCCGTCGGTGCGGGTGCGCTGGGTGGAGCAGGCGGTGGGGGTGCGCTGGGTGGAGCAGGCCGAGCCGGTGTGCCGGGCGGGCCCGGTCAGTTGCGCGGGGCGGGTGCGCTGGGCGGAGCGGGCGCGCTTGGTCGAGCGCGCGGAGCAGGCGGAGCCGGTGCGCCCGGCGGCGCGAGCGGAGCAGGTCGGCCCGGCGAAGCCGGCGTGCCGGGCGGCGCGGGTGCGCTGGGTCGAGCACGCGGGGCCGGCGTGCCTAGCGGAGCAGATGTGCCCGACGGAACAGGCGCACTGGGCGAGGCCGTCGTGCCGGGCGAGGCTGGCCGACTGGGCGGTGCGGGTGCGCTGGGCGGAGCGGGCGGAGCCGGTGTGCCGGGCGGGGTCGGTCAGTTGCGCGGGGCGGGTGCGCTGGGCGGAGCGAGCGGAGCCGGTGCGGTGGGTGGACCAGGCGCGCTGGGTGGAGCCGGTGCGGTGGGTGGAGCCGGTGGGTCGGGCGGAGTGGTTGCGGTGGGGGGAGACGGTGGGTCGGGTGGAGTGGGGGCGGTGGGTGGAGCGGGGGCGCGGGGTGGGGTGGATGGTGGGGGTTGGGCTGGGGATGATGTTGGGATTTTTGACAAGTTGCGGGGGGCTTGGGCTCGGGTGGATTTGACGCCGGGGGTGCCGGATTTGGCGGCGTTTCCGCGGGGGGCTTGGTTGCGGGCTGAGCGGGCGGTGTTGGGTGGGCTGGGGGCGGCTGAGTTCGGGTACGGCGATCCCGCGGGGACGCCGGTGCTCCGGCGGGCGGTGGCAGGGTGGTTGGCGCGGTACCGGGGGATCGCGGCCGACCCGGAGGACGTGATCGTGGTCGCGGGGGTCGCACAGGCGATCGCGATCGTGGCGCAACTGCTCGGCCGGCACGGCGTCCACGAGATCGCCGTCGAGGACCCGGGCTCGCTCGGCTCCCGGCAGCACCTGCAGAACTGGGGCATGCGCACCCCACCCGTCCCGGTCGACGACCGCGGCCTCCAGGTCGACGTACTGCGGAAATCCGAGGCCGCCGTGGTGATGGCGACCCCGGCGCACCACTTCCCGACCGGCGTGGTTCTCGACGGCGAACGCCGCCGTGAACTCGTCCGATGGGCCACCGACGGCGGCCTGATCCTCGAGGACGACTACGACGCCGAACACCGCTACGACCGCCCGCCGGTCCCGGCACTCCGCGCGATGCTCCCGGACCAGGTGTTCTACGTCGGCAGCGTCTCCAAGCTGCTCGCCCCCGCGCTCCGGATCGGCTGGATGCTCGCGCCCCCGCAGTACAAGGAGGAAGTGATCGCCCGCAAACGCCTCGCGGACCTCGGCAACGCGGCCCTCCCGCAACTGACGCTCGCGCACCTGATGGAGTCCGGCGAACTCGAACGCCAGCTCCGTCTGCTGCGCCGCCGCCACCGCACCCGCCGCGACGCGATGGTCGCCGCGATCCGCACCCACTTGCCCACAGCAACAATCCACGGCGCCGCCGCCGGCCTGCACCTGACGATCACCTTCGACGAGGCCGACGACGTCGCGCTGGCCGCGGCCGCCCTGGACGCAGGCGTGAAGTGCCACCCACTGTCGTGGCACTGCCAACTCCCGCACGCCCCCGGTCTCGTCCTCGGGTACGCCGCCCGCACCCCGACCGAGATCGCCGACGCGATCGCCACCATCGCGAAGGTCACCTAGAACGAGTCAACAGATACAGCAGGTACGGCGCCCCGAGAAACGCGGTCACCACCCCCACCGGCAGCACCGTCGGCGCGACCACCGTCCGCGCCAGCAGGTCCGACGCGACCACCAGCAACGCCCCGATCGCCCCCGGCACCACCAGCCCGGGCCGGCGAACCAGCCGCCGAGCCAACTGCGGCGCCACCAACGCCACGAACCCCACCGGCCCGGCCGCCGCCGTCGCGAACGCGGCAAGCCCGACCCCGAGCGCGATCAACGCCCCACGCGCCAGCTCGACCCGCCCACCGAGCGCCCGCGCCACGTCGTCGCCGAGCTCCAGCACCCGCAACTGCCGTGTCAGCACCACCGCCGCAGGCACCCCCACCACCAACGTGGTCCCGATCAGTACGACGTGCGTCCACGACCTCCCCGCGAGACTCCCGGCCAGCCACATCGACGCGCTCTTCGCCGTGTAGATGTCCGCGAGCGTCAGCAGGTACGCCGTCAACGACCCGACGATCGCCGTCACCCCGACGCCGACCAGCACGAGCCGATTCCCCGACATCCCGTTCCGGTACGCCAGCAGGTACACACTGATTGCCGCCAGCAACGATCCGGTCAGCGCCCCGAGCGGAACCCAGCCGCTGCCGATCATAGTGATGACCAGTACGGCGGCCAACGCGGCCCCGGCGTTCACACCGATCAAGTCCGGGCTGACCAGCGGATTCCGGGCGAGCCGCTGGAAGATCGCGCCAGAGATCGCGAATGCCGCCCCGACCCCGATCCCGGTCAGCACCCGGGGCAGCCGATTGTCGACGACCACGTCGTACGTGATCAGGGTCCCGTGCCCGGACAAGGTCCGCAGTACCTCGGCGATCGACAGCGTGTAGTCGCCGTGGGTCAGGGCATAGGCCCCGACGAGGACAGTCAGCACCGATGCGACCACGCCGACCTTCATGACGCGGCCGTTCGGCGGACGAGGGCGATGAACAGCGGCGCACCGATCAGCGCGGTGAAGATCCCGACCTGTAACTCGGCCGGGCGTACGACAACCCGCCCGACGATGTCGGCGAGCAGCAGTACGACGGGCGCGAGCAGCATCGAGCACGGCAGGATCCGGCGCTGGTCCGGCCCCACGACGAGCCGCGCGACATGCGGTACGGCGAGCCCGAGGAAGCCGATCGGCCCCGCGATGGCGGTCGCCGTACCGGCCAGCACAACCACCGCGAGACCGGCCAGTACCCGCACCAGCAACACCCGGGTGCCGAGCGCCTGCGCGAGGTCGTCGCCGAGCGCGAGCTGGTTCAGCGACCGCCCGAGCACCAACGCCAGAATGATGCCGACAGCAACGAACGGCGCCGCCTGGGCGACAATCCGGACGTCCGCCAGCGACAACGACCCGACTACCCAGAAGCGGTACTCATTCAGCGTCGACAGGTCCGTCAGCGTCGCCGCCGACGTGATCGAACCGAGCAGCGCGGAGATCGCCGCACCGGCCAGCGCGAGCTTCAGGGGCGTCGTACCGCCGACCGCGCCGACCAGGTAGACGGCCACTGTCGTCACCAGCGCCCCGCCCATCGCGAACCAGACGTACCCGGTCAGGCTGTGGATGCCGAACAGCCCGATCGCCGCGACCACCGCGACCGCGGCGCCGGCGTTCACGCCGAGGATGCCGGGGTCGGCCAACGGGTTCCGGGTGACGCCCTGCATCAGCGCCCCGGACAGCCCGAGCGCGGCGCCGACCAGCACCCCCGCGACGGTCCGCGGCAGCCGCAGGTACCGGACCACGCGGTCGGTGTCGCTGCCGCTGAAGTCCACCAGCGCCCGGTACACCTCGCCCGGCCCGATCCAGCGGTCGCCGACGCACAAGGACAGCACGACGACGACTGCCAGCACCGCGACCAGACCGGCCGCGCGCTTCACTTGACCAGGTCGGGATGCAGGATGTGGCCGAGGTTCTCGGTGCTGTACGCGCCGCGGACGCCGGCCGAGTGGTTCGCGAACAGCCACGGTACGACGTGCTTGGAGCGGACCGCCTTCAGATTCGCGAACGCCGGATTGTCCAGGATCTTCCGCACGTCCGGCTGCGAGGCCGCGGGCGTCAGCGAGGCGTCGCAGCACCCGCTGATCAGCACGTAGTCGGGGTCCCGCTTGATGAACTCCTCGACGCTGATCTGCACGTTCCGCTTCGAGGTCAGGTCGGCGAACGCGTTCACGCCGCCCGCCTGCCGGATCAGCACCGTGCCGAAGTCCGGTCCGCCGGACACGGTCATCCCGCCGCCCTCCAGCCCCGGCCGGACGATCGCCACGGTCGGCCGCGGCGCATCCTTCACCGCGGCAGCGACCGTGGCGATCCGCTTCCGCTGATCGGCGATCACCTGCTCCGCGCGGTCCGAGACGCCGAACAGCCGACCGAGGTCGCGCAGGTCGGCGTACACGTTGTCCATCGAGACCGTCGCCGGGTCGATCGCCTCGTCGCCCTTGCCGTCCGCGGTCGGGCAGAGCGGGCTGAAGATCCAGGTCTGTACGCCGAGGTCGGCCAGGCTCTTGCGGCTGCCGAAGCTCGCGTCGCTCCCGGCGGCGCTGAACACGTCGTTGAACCCGGACAGCACGAAGTCCGGGTGCAGGCTGAGCAGTTCCTCGCGGCTCGGCAGGTTCTTGAAGTACTTCGCCTTCGACTGCGCGGCGGCGTACTCCGGCAGCACCTGCGAGTCGAGGTACGCCGTACCGACCAAGCGGTCCGAGATACCCAGCGCGTGGGCCATTTCGATCGCCGGCTGGTACGCCGCGAACACCCGCTTGGGCGGGCCGTCGACGGACACGTCGATCCCGCAGTTCTTCACCGTGGTGGCCCCGGGACTCTCCGCGGCGGACGGCGCGCAGCCGGCCAGCAGGGTCAACGACAGGGCGACAGCAAGCACACGTACGACGGCCATGAACGGACCGCTCCTCCAGCACCTCGTGGACGGGTCAGCGCCGTGGCCGGTCTCCTGGCTGACGGGTACCGCGTCCACCGGCCTGACCTTCCCAGCCGCACGCGGCCAGTGGTCCCCTCACGGGTACGACAGGTGCACATCCCGATCACAGTGGCGAGGGCCGCGCCGGTACTTCACCGGCTTCCCGAACACCACGGCGCGGTCACCATAGCACCCGGCTCAGTGCGTGTAGAGCGACGACAACGCGAGCGCGAACTGGGTCATCAGGTCCGGGTTGATCGCGCGCGCCGGCAGCGGGACCAGGTCGACGAGCTTGTCGTCGCCGACCCGGATCGTGGTCCGGCCGGTCGCGGTGTCGATGTACCCCTCGTCGCCGAGCGGGATCGACTGCGAGGTCGAGGCGTTCCGGAGCGGGGCCATCAACGCCTTCGCGTCCGGCTCCCGGCGGACCGTCGAGTACAGCACGCTCGTCGCGGTGATCCAGCCGCAGACCGGGTCGCCGACGAGGGTCTCGCCGTCGCGGCGGGCCGTCGCGGGCACACCCATCACCTGCGCGGCCGCGTCCGACCCGCGATCGCACTCCGGCCGGGTGATCTCCAGCGCGGGCGCGGGCAGGTTCGGCGCCTGCCGGGCGACCTCCTGCCCGAGTACGACGTACTTCGCGAGCGTGGCCTGCGGACCGGAGAGCTTGTACAGCCGGCCGTCGAGCAGGAACACCAGGAACTGGCTCGTCCCGTACCCGCCCTGGCCGACGTGCGCGGTCACGGCCGGCTCGCGCCCGTGCGCGGCGTACGCCTTCCGCGCCGCCGCGAGCGTCGCGGCGGTTGCCTGCAGCACCGAGACCCCGATCCGCAGCACCGGCCCGTTCGCCGCCGTACTCAGGGTCAGTTGGCAGACGTCGTACGACGGTATGTCGATCTCGGCCGGCGGGTTCTGGCGTTCGATCTTCACCACCGGTACGGCGAGCGTGGTCCGGACCAACGTCTCGTCGATCGTGGTGCACAGCGTCTCGACGGGCGTCGCCGACGCGGTCGGCGACGGCGTGTCCGACGGCGTCGCGGACGGGGTGTCGAACCCGCTCACCGACACCAGCGGCGCCACACTCGGCGCGGTCTCCTGCCCGTGACCACCACACCCCGCGAGCAGTACGACGGCCAGCCCGGCGGCGATCAGAGTACGCATGGTGACTGAGACTCTATCCGGCGCCGCGGAGTTGCCTTTCGCGGACGGCGTGTTCGTCGGTGCGGGCGTCGTACCGCCAGAACTCGCGCAGCCAGACCGAGGTCGCGATCACGCCGGCGACGCACATGATGCCGCCGCTGACGATCGCGGTGCGGACCGTGGTCAGGTCGGCGACCAGGCCGGAGCGGGCCTGACCGCCGAGCGGGCCGAGCGAGTACCCGAGCATCTCGATCCCGGCCAGCCGGCCGCGCATCTCGTCCGGGATGGTCTGGTTCCAGATCACCGAGCGGAACAGCACCGACACCATGTCGCAAGCACCGGCCAGCGCGAAGAACCCGATCGCGAACCAGATATTCGGCGCCAACCCGGCGATCCCGACCGCGGCGCCCCAGCCCATCGTCGCGAGTACGACCGCCCGCCCCTGGTGGTGGACGTGTTTCGCCCAGCCGCTGGTGAGCGAGGCGCACATCGCCCCGATCGCCTCCGCGCTGTACAGCAGCCCGAGCAGCCGCGGCTCCTTCAGTACGGCGGTCGCGAACGCCGGGAACAGCACGATCGGCATCGCCAGGAACATCCCGACCATGTCCACCAGGTACGTCGCCAGCAGGTCCTTGCGGCGGAACGCGTACACGACCCCGCCGCCGATCGCCCGCAGACTCGGCGCCGTGGTGTACTCCTTCGACCGGTAGGACCCGAGCCGGGCGTACAGCAGCGTCGCGAACACGATCCCGGCCAGCTCGACCGAGAACGCCCAGGTCACGCCCACGGACCCGACCAGTACGCCGCCCAGCGCCGGGCCGGCGAGTTGCCCGATCTGCGAGGTCAGCGAGCTGAGCGCGACCGCGGCCGGGATCTCCGCGTGCTTCACCACCCGCGGCAGCAGGGCCTCCCGCGACGGGCGCTGCAGCGAGGACGCGACCGCGTTCAGCGCGCCGCAGACGTAGATCAGCCAGACCTGCGGGTGCGCGAGCAGCGTGTTCGCCACCATCAGCGCGGAGATCACGACCTGCGCGATCCCGGTGCCGACCAGCAGTTTCCGGCGTTCCACGTGGTCCGCGAGCGCGCCGCCGTACAGGCCGAACACGACCAGCGGGGCGATCGTCACCAGGCCCATCGCGCCGACCGCGAAGTTCGAGCCGGTGAGTTGGTACAGCTGGTACGGCAGCGCGACGTACCCGACCATGCCGCCGAGGAAGAAGACCGAGCCGGCGACCAGCAGGATGCGGAAGTCGCGGGAACCACGCCACGGGGTCAGATCGACACGCAACCGGGCCAGCCGCGTACGAAGACTTGCTGCCACCGGAACATGGTGACAGGTCCGACCGCCCTGGACGAACCTGATTAACCGCCAGCCTTTCCACCACCGTCGAAAGGATCCGGGCGCGACCCGGCAGCGTCCTAGCGTGACAACCGATTGGTTGCCCAAGGCGTCAATCTCGGCGGCCGGGAAAGGTCCCGGCCATCCTCGGGAATCGGAGAACAACCGCATGATCTCGATCAAGTCGGTCGGCACCCGCCTGCTCGCCGGCCTCGCCGTGGGAGCGGCGGCCGGTGCCACCCTGCTTGTTCCGTCGGCCGCGCACGCCGCCCCGGCGTCGCAGACGGCTGTCACCACCACCACCGCCGCCCCCTCGGGCGGGCTGCTCCGGCCGGGCCAGTACCTGAAGCCCGGCCAGTACCTCCGCTCGCTGAACAAGGTCTACACGCTGGTCATGCAGACCGACGGCAACGCCGTACTGGTCAAGGGCCGGACCCCGATCTGGGCGACCATGACCAACCGGAAGGCCTCCTCGCTGATCATGCGCCCCGACGGCAACCTGGTCGTCGTCTCCGGCCGTACGGTCGTCTGGGCCAGCGGCACCGCCGGCAGCACCGGCGCGATCCTGAACGTCCAGGACGACTCGAACCTGGTGCTCTACAACGTCCGCCGCAAGGCGGTCTGGTCCCGCTACATGGTGATGGTCAACCTGTACCCGGGCCGCGTCCTGAGCTCCCCGGTCGCGCTGTACTCGCAGAACCGGGTGTACCGCGCGCAGATGCAGGCCGACGGCAACCTGGTGGTCGTGAGATACGGCAAGACGCCGATCTGGAGCACCAAGACGGTCAGCAAGGGCGCGTTCGCGACCATGCAGACCGACGGCAACTTCGTCGTGTACAGCGCCGCCAAGAAGCCGCTCTGGGCCTCCAAGACCACTCGTAAGGGTTCCGTGCTGCAGATGCGCGGCGACGGCAAGCTCGCGATCATCTTCGGTCGCACCACGGTCTGGGTCAGCTGAGAATCCCCTCAGTTCCGAGCCGCGGCGTTCCTATCGGGGGCCGCGGCTCGGTTGTTCACGGGGTGTTCGTCAACTGTTCGTGAGCGGCAGCAGCGCGGTCAGATCGGTCCGTTCGCCGCTCGCCCGGAGCTTCCCCGACATCCGCGCGTCCGCCCAGCTCGTCCGGCCGAGCGCGACCTCGATCCACAGCTCCGGCGGCATCTCGATCACCGCTCCCGGCGTACCTCGCGTGTGCCGCGGGCCCTCGATGCACTGCACCGCGCCGTACGGCGGGACCCGTACCTCCACCGCGTGCCCCGGCGCCTTCGCGACCAGGCGGTTCAGCAACACCTTGGTGAGCAGCTTCAGTTCGGCGCGTTCGGCCGTACCGTCGTCGTAATGCTGCAAGGCCTGCTGGAAAGCGGTGTCTGACGTCTCCACGACGTGCCAGCGTACGCGGCGGTTTGCGGTGACGCCCCTCTCGTCGGCGATAATCGGGCGGGAGAGAGGGAAGCGAGGTCGGGATGCTCACGCCCAGGCACCAGGCGCTGCTGATGACGCTGGCGGGAATGACCGTCGGTGTGGTCGCGTTCGGCACGGTCGTCGTCGTCAAGGGCGGCAACCCGTTCACAGCGCACGACGAGCCGGTGGGCATCGTCAGCCCGGCCCCTTCGAGTACGCCGAGCCACGGCAACGGGTTGCAGGCCGACGGGCTGCAGTACGTCGTACAGAACTTCGGCACCGACAACGACCCGGTGTCCGCGGAGGTGCCGACCGGCTGGAAGAGCGCGCAGAGCGGCACCCGGCCGAAGTTCCTCGACCCGACCGGCGTCTGGCAGCTCCGGTTCGACACCCGCGGCAGCAAGCAGACCCCGGACGAGCTCGTGCGCAACCGCGAGCGCAGCATCGACGAGAAGGACCTGAAGGTGCTGAGCCGCGACAACGGCCTGCTCGTCTACACGTACGTCGACAAGATCCGCGGGCCGCGGATGGGCCTGTCGCGCTGGATCTCGCTGGACGACGGCAAGACGTCCGCCGTCGAGGTCACCGTCGGCGGCCGCCCCCAGGACGAGGCCGGCCTGCGCGCCGTCCTCCAGCACGCGATCGACACCCTCAAGATGCCGGTCTCCCCCGGCGACAACCGGCCCAACTGATCAGCACTTGATGTCGGCGGCGGGCGTGTTGCCCTGCACGAGGTAGCTCTCGACGACGTTCTTCACGCAGGCGTTCCCGGACAGGTACGCCGTGTGCCCGTCGCCGTCCCGGGTGACCAGGACACCGCTTTCCAGCTCGTGCGCCAGCCCGACCGCCCACTCGTACGGCGTCGCCGGGTCGCGCGTCGTACCGAGCACCATGATCGGCTTCGCACCGGCCGCCTTGATCGGGTGCGGCGTGTTCGTCGGCTTCACCGGCCAGTTCACGCAGGCCACCGACGACCACGCCATGAACTCGCCGAACCGCGGCGACGCCGCCTTGAACTTCGGCAGGTCCGCCTGGATCTGCGCGATCGAGGTGGCGTCCGGGCGGTCGCTGCAGTTCACCGCGATCTGCACCTCGTTCGAGTTGTCGGCGTACCCGGTCGGCTTGCGGTCGGTGTACTCGTCGGCCAGCGCGAGCAGCCGGCTGCCGTCACCCGACAGCCCCGCCGCCACGGCGTCCTCGAGCCGCGGCCAGAATTCCTTCAGGTACAGCGGGTAGACCAGGCCGAGCATCGCCAGCGCCTGCGTGACCTTGCGCTGCCCGTCGCCCGGCAGCGGGTTCTCGTCGGTGTCCTTGAGCAGCTGGTCGACCTTGGCGAGCACCTCGTCCTTGCTGCTGCCGAGCTTGCAGGAACGCTGCGCACAGTCCTCCGCGAACGCGTCCAGCGCCTTGTCGAACCCCTTCGCCTGCTCGATCCCCATCTGCTCGGACGTGATCGCCGGGTCGACGGCGCCGTCCAGCACCATCCGTCCGACGTTCTTCGGGAACTCCTCGGCGTACGTGGCGCCCAGGTACGTCCCGTACGACATGCCGAGGTAGTACAGCTGCGGGTCGCCGACGACACCCCGCAGTACGTCGATGTCCCGGGCCGCGTCCTTCGTGTTCACGTGCGGCAGCAGCTTGCCGGAGCGCTGCTCGCACCCGGCCGCGAACTCCTTCGACTGCTTGTCCAGGTCGGCGATCTCGGCGGCGTTGTCCGGGCTGCCGTCGGCCGCGATCATCTCGTCCAGCTGCGCCGTGTCCAGGCACTTCACCGGCGTCGACTCGCCCACCCCGCGCGGATCCCAGCCGATGACGTCGAACTTCCGCAGTACCGACGACCCGAACAGCATCGGCGCCTGCGCCGCGAACTCCTGCCCGCTCGCCCCCGGGCCGCCCGGGTTGATGAACAGCGTCCCGATCCGGCCGCCGCGGTCCTTCGCGAGCACCTTCCGGGCGCGCAGCTCGATCGTCTGACCGGCCGGCTTCGTGTAGTCCAGCGGCACCTGGATCGTCGCGCACACCTGGTTCGTCCCGCACCGCTGCCAGTCCGGGCGCTGCTGGTAGAACTTCTCCAGCCCCGCCGGGACCGGCCCCACCGGTCCGCTCGGCGGATTGCCCCCGACCCCGGGCGCCGTACCGTTGCCGGCGTCCTGCGCACGACTCGCCACCCCACACCCACTCGCGAGCACCGCAAGAGCTGCCACCAGTACGGTCGGCCTGCCGAATCTCACTGGTGGGTGTCTCCCTCGTCGTCGTGATGCAACCGGCGCCGCCGGCGCGGCTTCCTTGCCCGCCGCTCTTCCCGGGTCTCGTCAGGCACTGCCGGTGCTTCTTCGGGTATAGCTGCTTCTTCGGGCACGGGTGCTTCTTGGGGTACGACGGGCGGCGCGTCCGGGGTCGTCGTACCGGACGCCTCGTACTGCTGCCGCGGCGAACACACGTCCGCCCGACTGCACGCACACCGCCGACCGGAAGCCGCCAACCGGACGACCACGGTGTCGCTCGGCACGTTGTGCCCGACCACCACTCCATCACCCGCGGGGGTCTCCACCGCGGATCCGAGCGCCGGGGCCTTCGCGTTGAACTCCTGGTACAGCGGGTGCTCGTACTTCAGGCAGCACATCAGCCGGCCGCACGCACCCGAGATCTTCAACGGATTCAGCGGCAGGTCCTGGTCCTTCGCCATCCGCACACTGACCGGCTCGAAGTCCTTCAGGAACGTCGCACAACACAGGTCCCGCCCACACGGCCCGATCCCGCCCTGCAACCGCGCCTCGTCCCGCGCCCCCACCTGCCGCAACTCGATCCGCGCCCGCAACGCCCGCGCCAGGTCCCGTACCAGCTCCCGGAAATCCACCCGGTGCGGCGCCGAGAAGTACACGATCACCAACTGGTCGATGTCCGGCCGCCGATCGACGAAATCGATCCCGACCACCTTCATCGGCAATCCGTGCTGCCGAATCGTCCGCTTCGCGATCACCCGGGCATCCGCCCGCCGCTGCCGATTCTGCTCGTCCCGCTCGAGATCCGCCCCCGACGCGATCCCCGCACAGGCCGGCAGCCCACCGACCTCCTCGGTCACGTACTGCGGCGCCCACACACACTCCGCAACCTCAGGCCCGTCATCGGTAGGCACCAGCACCTTGTCCCCCACCCGAGGCCGAAACTCCCCCGGATCAAGGTAATAAAGCCGCCCGTACCGCTCGAACGACACCGCCATGACCATACCCACGCCGCCAGACTACTTGCAGACGTCCGAATCAGCCCCCCAACGCAACCACCCGAACACCTCCCGCGTGCTACACAGCCGCACGAACAGCCCCCGCGTGCTCCGCAGCCGCTAGCTTCGTCGCTCCGCTCCTCAGACGCGTCCGCTCCGCGCGCCCCACCCACCCCCGGGCTAGCGCCCGGATCTGCGGCTCCGCCGCGGGCTGCGGCTACCGCCGCGGGGGTGCGGCTCACGCCGCGAACTGCGGCTCCGCCGCGGGGTTGCGGCTAGCGCCGCGGGGTTGCCGGCTACCGCCGGCGTTTTGCGAGCTGCCGCTCGCGGGTGACTACCAGGCCACCGCTCCGACACAGGCAAACTCCCGCGCGGGCGCGATGTCGAGGCGGACCTCACACCACTGCTCGCAAGGCAGCACCGATGAACTTGCCGGTCGCGACAACGTACTGGGCATATCGATTCACAAAAACTGTCTGCCCAGCGTGGGATACTCAGCGAGTAGTCGATCTTGGAGGTGACGTCATGACTGCGGACAACGCCGAACACTCGGGCCAAGGCTCCAACGGCGCCACGACTGTTGACGAGTTGTTCCGAGGATCTGACCCGGTGTGTTCTGCCGACGACCTCGCCGCGGACGGAGTCTTCGACGACGGCGAGGTGGATGAGTTCCTCGCCGATCTGGGCACGATGCGGCGGGCCGACGTCGCGTGAGTTCACGCAGGATCGTGCTCGACACCGATGTGGCGTCCTTGAGCATCAAGAGCAGCCTTCCGCCGGAACTGCTTCGCGAGTTACTCGGCGCCCAGATCGGAATCACCTTTGTCACCCTCGGAGAGCTGAGCCGCTGGGCCCATCTGCGCAACTGGGGCCCGTCCAAGGTCGCAGGACTCGAGTCCTGGCTAAGCACTCGCCCAACGTTGCCCTACAACGAGGCTGTGGCGCGACGATGGGGCGAGATCTCCGCGTACGCCACCAGACTAGGCCGTGCGCGTCCCCAGAACGACAGCTGGATCGCGGCCTGCTGCTTGGTCTACGACCTGCCGCTGGCAACACTCAACGTCAAGGACTTCATCGACTTCGCCGAGTACGAGGGCCTACGGATCGTCGGGCACGAAGGTAGCTAAGACGACTCGTGGCCCGGGCTTCAGGGCCCGACTCGGCGGCGCTTCGCTGAACCTACGTGCTGCGCCGCGGCCTGCCGGACCAGCTGTCATCACAAGTCTCTCGTAGCCGAGCGGCCAACTGGCACCCTCCGTCGCGATTCGTCTGGTCGGGGAGCAGCGGCCTAGTCGTCACTCGCGAGCGGCAGCTCGCGCTAGGCCGGCGGCAGCCGGCAACTTCGCGGCGGTAGCCGGAGCCCGCGGCGGAGGCGCAGGCTCCGGGCGGTAGCCCGGGGGTGGGTGGGGGGCGCGGAGCGGGCGTGTTTGAGGAGTAGAGCGACGAAGCTAGCGGGTGCGTAGCGCGCGGGAGGCTGCTTGTGCGGCTGCGTGGGGGGCGGGGTCGTGTTGGGCGGTGGTTGGGGTGGGGGCGCCGTAGTCGGTGTGGGAGGTGGTGCCTAGGACGATGATGAAGGTGAAGAAGGCTATGTAGGCGAGGGTGAGGACGGCGCCGATGGCCAGGCCGGCGATGGCCATGGCCTTGCCTTCTTGGTTGCGGCGTTTGATTTGGACCAGGGCGGCGATGCCGAGGCCGATGGCTACTGGGGCGGAGATGCCGATAACGAGGCCGCTCAGGCCGCAGATGAGGGCTGCGGTGGCGAGGCCGTTCGTGCCGCCGGAGGAGCCTTGGTAGCCGTATCCGTAGCCATAGCCGTAGGGCTGTTGGCCGTAGGGCTGTTGGGGGTAGCCGGGTTGTTGGCCGTACCCAGGCTGGCCGTACTGCGGTTGGCCGTACCCGGGTTGCCCATAACCAGGCTGTTGTCCGTACTGCGGGTACGGCGGTTGTGGGCGGACCACGTCTTGCGGACGGTTGGGGTCTGACCCGTACGGTGGCTGCGTCACGCTACTCCCAGGGGGTACCAGTTTCCGCGCATCGTACCGGGCGGGCGGGGGCCTGGCGGTGGATGTTGCTGTGAGCAACCGGTCAGCGGTGGCTGTTCTTGACGGTGCCGGTGAGTTTGCCGGTGCCGGGGCCGTACGCGGCGCACAGGACGCGGCGGTCGCCGGAGTTCCAGGTGCGCTTGTCGGGGGTCCACCAGGCGAGTTCGAGTTCGGACTCGTCGCGGGACTTGCCGACGTACGTGCCGAACGGGCCGGCGCAGGCCTGGTCGGCGGCGTCGTCGATCGCCTTGTCGCCGGGGTAGGCGCCGGCGGGGAGGGTGACGGAGGCGACCATTTCGCCGTCGTGCTCGACCGGGCAGTCGCGTTGGATCACCTCGTCCTCGACGCTGGTCTCGTCGAAGCAGTCGCCGACCGCGAGCTCGTCGACATACACGCTCGAGGAGCCCGGGCCGGGTGCGCCCGAGGTGTCGGTGGACGAGCCGAACGCGATCACCAGGGCGATCAGGGCGATGTAGCCGAGGGTCACGAGGGCGCCGATGATGATGCCGGCGATCGCCATGCCCTTGCCTTGCTGTGGGCGGCGGCTGATCTGGACGAGCGCCGCGATGCCGAGGCCGACCGCGACCGGCGCGGAGACGCCGATCACGATGCCGCCGAGGCCCGATACCAGTGCGGCAGTCGCGAGCGAGTTGGTCCCGCCGGAACCGCCGGTGTAGCCGTACCCGTACGCCGCCGGCGGCTGCCCGTACGCCGCCGGATACTGCCCCGGCCCGTACCCATGCCCGTACGGCGCCTGCCCATAAGCGGGCTGCCCGTACGGCGGCTGCCCCTGCGGCGCTTGCCCGTACGGCGCCTGCCCGTAAGCCGACGGCCCGTACGGCGGCTGCCCCTGCTGAGCCTGCCCGTACGGCGCCTGACCGTAAGCCGACGGCCCATACGGCGGCTGCCCCTGCTGAGCCTGCCCGTACGGCGCCTGACCGTAAGACGGCTGCCCGTGCCCCGGCTGCCCCTGCGACGGCGCACCCTGCCCGTACGGCGACTGCTGCTGGTACGGCGACTGCCCGTACGGCGACTGCTGCCCCGGTGCGGCCCACGACGTACCGGCCGCGTGCTCTGTCGGCGGCTGTGTCGGCAACGGCTCCGTCGGCGTACCCGTGGGCAGCGGTTCCGTCGGCTCGCCGGACCGGCCGTACGTCGGGAACGAGCGGGTCGGGTCGTGCGGCACGTCCTGTGGCCGTTCCGGCGGCTCGGGCTCGTACGGCGGCTGAGTCACGTTGTCTCCCAATCCCCCGCAGGCGCTACCGTTGCGCTCCGCGCATCGTACCGCTCAGGTGCGTTCCCGGCATCCCGAGCAGGCAGAGGACGTTGCCGTCAGCAACCGCGTGGTCCTCGAGCACCACGTAGTACATGTCGAGCTGGGACCGTTCGTAGGGCTTCCCGACGAAATCGACGAACGCGCCCGCGCACTGCTGGGTCGCCTCCGCGCCGGCCTGGGTCCCGGACAGTCCGACCAGCGCCGCCTGGACCTTCGCGTACGCCTCGCCGGTGTGCGGCGCCGCGCAGTCGGCGATCCGGACCAGCCGCAGCGCGTCGGACTCCAGGTCCGCGTCGAAGCAGCGGCCGACGTCGACGTGCGAGATCGACACGGTCCGGCCGATGCCGCGGCGGTGTTCGGCGACCAGGTTGAGCGTGACCGCGACGCCGATCGCGATCACCCAGCACAGCGACACCAGCAACGCGCCGTACGCGAGCCGCTTCCCGTGCCCGCCGAGCCGCTTGATCCGGCGCAGCGCGATCCCGGCCAGCACGACCGCCAGCGGTACGAGCCCGGGCAGGCTGACCGCGAGCGCGGCGACGGCGTACCCGTCCTGGCGCTTGACCGGGGTCGGGACGCCCTCCAGCCACGACTCGGCCGGCGGCAGCGGTTGCCGCACCGGCTGGATCGGGGAGGAGGGCTGGTTCATCGCGGTCCGTTCCGGGAGGGTACGCCGGGCTACCCCGGACACCCAGTCATCGGACCCGCCCGTCTCGGTGTTACACCCGCCGCCCAGTTATCGGACGTGAGTCACGCCTCAGCGGCGTACCTGGCGCGGGATCGTGAACCCGTCGCTGCGGCCCTCGAACAGCGACACAGTCATCGCCTCCAGCGCGACCAGCGGCGCCACGTTCGCCTCGATCGCCTCGCGGGCCGTCGCGATCGCGTCGATCCGGCGGATCGTCTGCTCGGGCGTCGTCCGGGTCCCGAGCTGCTCGATGTTGCGGTGCAGCTCGGCGTTGATCAGCTCGCCGCCGGACCTGGTCTGAACCACGAGCACGTCCCGGTAGAGCGCCATCAGGTCGACCAGCGAACGGTCCAGGACGTCGCGCTCCCACCGTTTCGCGCGGGCCTTCTGCTGGTCCTCGAGCTCCTTCAGCGCGGCGTTCGCCTCGCGCGGCTTGGCGCCCTTGGTGCCGACGCCGAGCGCCTGCTCGAGCGCGGTGCGCTCCTTCTCGTCGACCTTCTCCGCGCTGGCCTTGGCCTCCACCTTGGCCGCGTCGACCAACTGCTGCGCCGCCTTCAGGCAGGCCCCGAGATCACGCAGCGCGAACGGAACCTCCAGCACCCGCGCCCGCCGGTCCCGGACTTCGGCGTCCCGGGCCAGCGCCCGCGCCCGCCCGATGTGCCCCTGCGCGGCCCGCGCCGCGAACCACGCCAGGTCCGCGTCCACGCCCAGCTTCGCGCTCAGCATCTCCGCGACCGCCGCCACCGGCGGCGTCCGCAGCACCAGCAGCCGGCACCGCGAACGGATCGTCGGTACGACGTCCTCGACGGTCGGCGCGCACAGCACCCAGACGGTCCGCGGCGCGGGCTCCTCGATGCTCTTCAGCAACGCGTCCGCGGCCTGCTCGGTGAGCCGGTCCGCGTCCTCGATCACCATCACCTGCCAGCGGCCCTGGGTCGGGCTCATCGCGGCCCGCCGGACCAGTTCGCGGACCTCGCTGACCCGGATCGACAGCAGCTCGGTGCGGATCAGCGACACGTCCGGGTGTGCCCCGCTGAGCGCCGTACGGCACTCGTTGCACTCGCCGCAGCCGTTGTCCGCACACTGCAGCGCGGCCGCGAACGCGCGCCCCGCGTTCGATCGGCCGGACCCGGGCGGTCCGGTGATCAGCCACGCGTGCGTCATCCCGGCGACCGCAGCGCCGCGTTCGCCACGCAGTACGGCGGCCGCTCCGTCGACGGCCTTCCGCAGTACGGCGACCGCGGGCTCCTGCCCGACCAGGTCGTCCCAGCCGGTCATGGGGCCTCCCGGTCTGGACTGAGGAGCGGCGGGAGCGAAGCGACCAGAGCGACGAGGGAAGGCCGGGAGCAAAAGCCCCATGACCCGCCGCGACGGAGTCGCGGCATCGGTACTGTCATAGGCCCACCTTCGGAAGCATTGGTTGCAGTCGCGCGCGGATCTGCCGGGCGATGTCCTCGCGGTCCAGGGACGCGTCGACGACCAGGTAGTGCTGCGGCTCGGCGGCGGCCAGCTCGAGGAACGCGTGCCGGACCCGCTCGTGGAACTCGGCGCCCTGCGCCTCGATCCGGTCCCGCTCCTTGAACCGGCCGAGCCCGCTGGTCGGCGGCAGGTCGAGCAGGATCGTCAGGTTCGGCCGGAGGTCGTCGGTGGCCCAGCGGTTCACCCGCTCGACGTCGGACAGGTCCAGGTCCCGCCCGGAGCCCTGGTACGCGAGCGCGGAATCGACGTACCGGTCGGTGATCACCACCGCGCCGGCCTTCAGCGCCGGCTTGATCACCGCGTCGACGTGCTCGGCCTTGTCGGCCGCGTAGATCAGCGCCTCGGCACGGTGCGAGATGTCGCCGGTGGCCGGGTCGAGGACGATCTGGCGGAGCGTCTTGCCGAGCTCGGTCGCGCCGGGCTCGCGGGTCAGCAGCACCTGCTGGCCCTGCTCCTCCAGCCACTTCACCAGCAACGCGGACTGGGTCGACTTGCCTGCGCCCTCACCGCCTTCGAGCGCGACGAACAACCCGGTGGTCGGGTAGTCGCCGCGGGTCTTGCCGAAGCTCCGCCGTACGTCGCGCCAGAACGGCACGCCCGGCCGGTCGTCCATCTGCCGCCAGGCGAGCAGCCCGATCACGCCCGCCACCACGGCGGCGATCACCATCGTCATCGAGGCGCCGTTGTACGTCGCCGAGTGGCCCGCGATCGTCCAGGTGTGTCGGCCGATCGCACCCGCCGCGAACGGCGCGATCGCCAGCGTCACCGCGAGCACCGTCCGCACCGCCGACTGCACGAACGCGAACGTCCGGCCGCGGACCGCGTCCGGCACCTCGAGACCGAGCAGCGTGTAGCCCGACACCCACGAGCCGCCCGCGCAGAACCCGAGCAGGATCGCGATCATCGTGGCGATCTCGATCTGCTGGATCAACGCCAGCCCGGCCAGGCAGATCCCGGACCCGACCAGTCCGGCCGCGAACAGCCGGCGCCGCGACAGCCCGGAGAAGATCCGTGGCCCGAACCCCATCCCGAGCGCCAGCCCGCCGAACACCGCACCGAACAGCACGCCGTATCCCGGGTCGCCCGCGCCGAGGTCCTCGACGTACGTCCGGCCGAGGCCGACCACGACCGCGCCCGCCGCGAACGCCCCGGAGATGCCGACCACGAGCCCACGGACCACCGGCGTACCGGTGACGTACGACCAGCCCTCGACCATCGTCCGCCACAGCGTCGGGTGGTCCTCGTGCTCGTGCACCGCACGGCCGATCTCGGAGACCGACACGATCGCGAGCGCGGAGATCGCGAACGTCGCGGCGTTCACGTAGACGGCGAGCTGGATCGAGAAGTCGCCGGCCCAGCGGGTCACCAGCGTGATCGCGGTGAAGAGCGCGGCGGCCGGGAGGGCCGAGCCGTACGTCGTGATCAGGCTCAGCTGGTTCGCCGCCTCGAGCCGGTGCCGGGGCACCAGGTTCGGCACGCTGGCGTCCTTCGCCGGGCCCCAGATCAGGCTGACGATCTCGATCAGCACGGTCGCGACCAGCAGCCAGGTGAGCGTGTTGACGATCGGGATCGTGACGAAGAACGCGGCCCGGACCAGGTCGCCGACGATCATCGTCGCCCGCCGATCCAGCCGGTCCGCGACCCAGCCCGCGACCGGTCCCATCACCAGCGCCGGCAGCACCCGGAGGAACAGCACGCCGCCGATCGCGAAGTTCGCCAGCTGGTAGTTGTCGCCGGCGAACGACTTCGCCATCGCGGTCAGCGCCAGCAGGCCGATCCAGTCGCCCAGGCTGGACAGCCCGAACCCGATCCACAGCCGCCGGAACGCCCGGATCCGCAGCACCGCGCGCACATCGTGCGCCGGTGCAGGATCTGTCAGCGGGTCATAGGCCTCCGGCACACCGCAAGCCTAGTGGGCACTCCGGACAGCCCGACACGCATCCCGATCGCAACTCTCCGGCATCGGGTCCACACTGAAAGTAGTCGAGCGTTCGGGGGCCTGATGAGCCACGTCAAAGCGCACCACAGCAGACACCGGATGCCCCGACGCGGCTCGGGCGCGCCCGTCGGCGTCGCGGCGATCGCGACCCTCGTCGGCACGGTCGGCATCGCCGGGACCGCGCTGTTCAGCCCCTCCGGCTCGGCGCCCAAGCCGCACGCTCCGGATCCGAGCCCGACCGTTCAGATCCCCAAGTCCGCCTGTTCCAAGGCGCCCGTCAACGCGTGCAACGCAGCCTTCAGATCGGGCGCCGGCAGATAACCGAACCCGAGCCGGAACACCCGCGATTCGTCCCCGAACCAGTCCCCGTCAGCCAGCCGTACGCCGGCCTGCGCCGCCGCCTCCTTGAACCGCCCCACATCCACCTTCACCCGAACCACACACAGGGCCCCCGCCGAAGGCCGAACCCACTCCACAAACCGACTGTTCGCGTTTACCCAGTCCTGGGTAATCAGAAGGTTCTGCTCCAAGCAGCTGCTTCGCTCGGCCAAGTTCTCGAGGTCGAACACGCGAACCGCCAGCGCCTCACAGACCGGCGACACCGACACGACCGTACTGAACTTCGCCGTCACCAACCGCTCCACCAACGCCGGATCCGTGCTGATCACCCACCCGATCCGCAAGCCTGCCGCCCCGTGGCACTTGGACAACGAGGCCACCGACACCACCCGCGGCCCGAGCCCGACGGCCGTCGCCGCGGCCTCGTCACTCCCGTACGTCGCGACCCGGTACGTCTCGTCCACCAGCAGATACGCGTCCGGGCAGATCTCGTCCATCGCCTCGACGATCTCCCGCAGCACCGGCAGCGGTACGGCGACCCCCGACGGGTTCTGCGGTGTCGCCAGGCTGACCAGCTTCGTCTCCGGCGTGAGCTGCGCCCGTACGGCGTCCGCCCGTACCCGATACCCGTCGTCGAAGCTCACCGGGACCACCCGCACCGACGCCCCGACCGTCTCGAACGCGCTGCGCGTCATCGGGAACTCCGGCGCCGTCGTCACCACCTCGCCCCGCTCCGCCAGCAGGTACGCGAGCAGGAAGATCCCGTGCATCCCACCAACCGTCACGACGACGTCATCGGCCCGTACGCCGTGCCGCTCCGCGATCGCGGTCCGCAGCCGCGCGTCCCCGGCCGCCGTCCCGTAGCCGAGCTCGAGATCGCCCAGCTCCGGTATCAGCAGCTCGGCGAGCCGGAGGTCCGGCCCGTAGCTCTCGCCGAGCTCGTGGCGGGCCTGGTCGGCGGTCAGGGACATGATCTGGTGGCGCGGAAACTTCGGCATACCGCCATCGTTCAGCGCCACCGCTCGCGGCTGGAGAGCCAATCCGGCAGAATTGGTTCGCAGATGAGACCAATCGAGGTGGCTGACCGGTTGGGCCGCTGGTCGTCCGGCCGCGGCCCGCTCTACCTGCTGCTCGCTTCCCGGCTGCGGCAACTGATCGACGACGGCGAACTCCCGCCCGGCGTACTGCTGCCACCGGACCGTGTCCTCGCGGCCGCGCTCGCGGTCGGCCGTACGACGGTGGTCGCGGCGTACGACCTGCTCCGGGCCGAAGGGCGGATCACCCGACGCCAGGGCAGCGGGACGCGGGTGGCCGGCGTACCTCGGGAAGAGCAGGTGGAGGACGCGCCGGTCGACCCGATCTTCCTGGGCTCGCTGGAGGCGCGGGACGACGACGTACTGCTGGCCATCTGTGCCGCGCCCGGGGACCCGCCGCCGCAGTTGGCGGAGGCGTTCGCCAAGATCGCGCCTGAGCTTGCCGATGTGGACAACGACATCGGGTATTACCCGTACGGCCACCCGTCACTGCGGCAGGCGTTGGCGGACCGGTACACGGCTCGTGGGGTCCTGACGCGTCCGGAGCAGCTCATGGTCACTAACGGCGGTCAGCAGGCTCTGTCCTTGCTGGCGCACGCGCTGGTGTCGCCGGGTGACCAGGTGATCGTGGAGGCACCGACGTACCCGGGAGCGCTGGAGGTCTTCCGGGAGGAGGGCGCCGTACTGCGTGGGCTGCCGGTTGGGCTGGACGGGCTGGAGGCCGCGGTCCGGGAGCGGCGGCCGGCGGTGGCTTATGTGATCCCGACGTACCACAACCCCACCGGGTCGGTGCTGTCCGCGCTGGCCCGGCAGCGGCTGGCCAGTGCGGGCGTTCCTGTGATCGAGGACGAGGTTCCGGCCGATCTTGCGTTCCCGGGAGAGCCCGTGGTCACGCCGATGGCGGCGTACGGCGATGCGGTGATCTCGATCGGCTCACTCAGCAAGAGCATCTGGGGTGGTCTGCGGATCGGTTGGGTACGGGCCGCGCCCCCGTTGATCAACAGGCTGGCCCGGCTGCGCGCCGTACACGACCTGGGCGGCAACGTGCCCACCCAGTTGGCCGCCGTACACCTACTGCCGCTGCTGGACGCTCCTGACCTGCACAACACCCTCAAGGCTCGCCACGACCACCTGCACTCGCAACTGACCGCCGCACTGCCCGACTGGCACATCCCACCAGTCAAGGGCGGCCAGTGTCTCTGGGTACGCCTCCCGTACGGCGACGCCAACTCCTTCGCCCAAACCGCCCTGAGACACGGCCTGGCCGTCCTCCCCGGCACCGGCCTCGACATCACCGGCGCCAGCAACACCTACCTCCGCCTACACTTCCGAGCCCACCCCAAAGACCTCACCGAAGCAGTCCACCGCCTCACCACCGCCTGGCACACCTACAACCCACCACCCATCCCCACCCACCCCCGCCCAGCCATCGCCATCTGAGCTGACACACCCCGCCGCGCCGGCCGTGTAGGAGGGGTAGGCGGGCGCGGCGGGGTGGGATCAGTGGGTGAAGCGGAGGGTGAGGGTGGCGGGGGCGGTCTTCAGTTTGTCGCGGTCCGGGAGGGCGGGGCCGCAGGCCGCGGTGCCGACGCCGGTCTGGGCGATGTCGAGGGTGACGTAGGTGGTATCACCGGGGACCAGTTCCGCCGCGTGGTGGGCGGTTTCCAGGTCGTGGGTCGTCCAGTCGCGGACCGTGAGGCCGAAGAGTTCGCCGAGCGCCTCGATGCGCAGGCCGTCGATCGTGGCCCAGCGGGTGTCGATGCGCTGGCCGTTCTCCTGCGGGCGGACGTACGGCGTCTGCAGTTCGGCGACCGTGGCGGCGTACTTCCCGACCGCGGCGGCCGCGCGGGTGTCGACGTACGCCTCGTTCGGGCCGGTGCCGAACCACTCGACCCGCTCGGCCTTCGGTACGTCGAACGTGATGCCGAGCCGCGGCAGCACCTCCGGGATCAGGCCTTCCGGTTCGATGCTCAACTCGAGCACGGTCGCGCCGTCGACGGCGGACCAGCGCCAGGTACTGCGCAGACCCCACTGGAGCTGCGGCGGCGCCGTCCGGGTGACAACCTCCCAGGCCCCGTCCCGCTCCGCCTGCGACACGACCCGGTGCTGCACCCGGTGCAGCCCTTCCTCGCGCCACTTGGCCGCGACACCCGGGTTGGTGTCGTTGTCGATCGGCGCCCGCCACACGTCCAGCCGCACGTTCCGCAGCCCGCCGACGGTGATCCCGCCAACCCCGGCAACACCAGCAGCCGGCGTACCGGTCGCGATCGGAGCCACAGGAGCCGGCTCGTCGAGACGAATCTGACCCCAGGCGATCCGGTGACCGGCGTCCGCCCACGGGGTCGCCTCGGCAAGCACGGCGGTGACCGTCAGCCAAGCCTCCGTACGCTCCCGCTGCTGCAGGATCCCCGGCGGAAGCTCGATCGAGGCCGTCTCGCCCGGAGCGATCGTCGGCATCGGCAGATTACCGTCGGCGACGATCTCACCCTCCGCCTCGACCCGGGCCAACAGTTGCAGGTGGCTCGTGTCCAGCACCTCGTACAGGTTGGTGATCGCCACCCGGTTGCCGTCAGCAACGATTCGGAGCGGCTCGATCACCTTCGTGTACTCGTGCATGCCCGGCGACGGCGTCCGGTCCGGGAACAGCAGCCCGTCGCAGACGAAGTTGCCGTCGTGGATCGTCTCGCCGAAGTCGCCGCCGTACGCGTACACCTCGCGCCCGTCGATCGTGGTCCGGATGCCGTGGTCGATGAACTCCCAGATGAACCCGCCCTGACAGCGCGGGTACTTCTCGAACACCTCCCGGTAGTCCAGCAGCCCGCCCGGCCCGTTCCCCATCGCGTGCCCGTACTCGCACAGGATGAACGGCAGGTTCCGGTACAGCTCCGGGTCCGCACCGATCTCCGCACACCCCTCCGGCGAGGTGTACATCCGCGAGTAGATGTCGACGAACTCGGCCTCGGTGTCGCGCTCGTAGTGAATCGGCCGCGACGGGTCGAGCTCCTTCGCGGCGTCGTACATGTCCTTCAGGTTCGAACCCATCCCGCACTCGTTGCCGAGCGACCAGATCACGATCGACGGGTGGTTCTTGTCCCGGTGCACGGTCCGCCGCATCCGGTCCACGAGGTCGTCGCGGAACCGCGGGTCCATCACCGGGTTCGGCAGCTTCGGCGGCTGCGGCTCGTACCCGAACCCGTGCGACTCCAGGTCGCACTCGTCGATCACGTACAGCCCGTACTCGTCGCACAGCGACAGGAAGTGCGGGTGCGGCGGGTAGTGGCTGGTGCGGACCGCGTTGATCCCGGCGCGCTTCATGATCAGTACGTCGTCGAGCATGTCCTGCTCGGTCAGCGTCCGCCCGCGGTCCGGGTGGAACTCGTGCCGGTTGACGCCCTTGAACAGCACCCGGTTGCCGTTGACGGTGAAGATCCCGTCGACGATCGCGACCGTCCGGAACCCGATCCGCAGCCGGACGTCGCCGCCGGCGGTCCGCAGTACGGCGTCGTACAGCCGCGGCGACTCGGCGCTCCACGGCTGCGCACTCTCGACCCGCACCTGCTCGCCCGTCGGCACCGAGAGCCCGAGTTCGGGGACCGACACGGTGCCCGGTACGTCGGACTCGACGAGCAGTGTGCCGACGCCGTCGACGTGGTCCCAGGCCGCCTTCACGAACACGTCGGTCGGCGCGTCCGGGCGCAGCGCGAGCAGGTTCACCTCGCGGAAGATGCCGGACAGCCACCACATGTCCTGGTCCTCGACGTAGCTGCCGGTCGACCACTGGTGCACCCGGACCGCGATCCGCGCGTCCTTGCCCGGGGCAACCAGGTCGGTCACGTCGAACTCCGAGACCAGCCGGGACCCGGACGACCAGCCGACGTACGAACCGTTCACGTACACCGCGAACCGCGAGTCCACGCCCTCGAACCGGAGCACGACCCGGGCGCCGGCGAAGTCGGCCGGCACCGTGACCGTGCGGACGTAGTCGCCGGTCGGGTTGTCGGTCGGCACGTACGGCGGCTCCAGCGGGAACGGGTACACCACGTTCGTGTACGCCGGCTTGCCGTAGCCGCTCAGCTGCCAGTGGCCCGGGACCGCGATGGTGTCCCAGCCGGAGGTGTCCGGGTCCTTCAGGTCGTCCGGCGCGTCCGCGACGCTCGGGGACAGCCGGAAGCTCCAGTCCCCGCTGAGCGGCAGCCGCCCGGAGTCGTCATCCAGCCACGAACGCGGGGGCAGCACGTTCGCCCCGGAAGCAAAGTCCTCGACGTAATGAGTCACGAAAGTCGACCCTAAGGCCTAACTGTTCACAACTCCACACCTATCAACAGATATGGACAGCCTCGACGCTCAGTCCTCGATAGCGAGTCCGCGGTCACGCAGCGCCTGCAGCGTCGCGGAGTCGGGGGTGAGCGAGATGAAGTCGATGTGCTCGAGATTGGGCAGCAACGCGAGATCCTCCCAGGAGCCGATGTCGAAGGTACTGTCCTCGCCGTCCCATTGCGGCGCGATCTGCCCGTAGATCTCGTTCCCGGCGTCGACGACGAGGTTGCGGACCTGGCCGGCCGTCGCCGCGTCGATCTCCAGCCGCTCGAACCAGGCCAGCGCCTCCGGGACCGGTGTCGCGCCCTCGGTGGCCAGGTCGATCTGGCGGTCCCGGTACCAGCGCACGAACTCGGCCAGGGAGAACTTCGGCTCGATGACCTCCTGCTGGTACATCAGTTCGTCGAGGACCGCGAGCTTGAGGTTGAGGTCGGTGAAGACCAGCGGCGCGCCCGCGGCCGGCCGGACGGCGTACCTGTGATCCTCCGCCGGCCTGTCGTCCTGCACCGGCTTGCTCATCTCGACGGCTTCCAGGGCGTCGCCCACGTACGTCACATAGTGGCGGACGCCGTGCAGGTTCACGGGGCCTTCCGTTTCCGGAAGCTTGTGCTCCACGGCCGCTCCGTCGATCCGGAACGTCCCGGAGAACGGAGCCGTCGGTAAGTAGCGCGGACCGTCCTCCTCGAGGAGGAACTGGAGAGCGAGCGTCTTGACGTGCTCGTCGTCCAGCAGGTGGCCGTAGATCCCGCGATCATGCCAGGTCACGACCGAACCCGCCTTGCCGTCCCACCGGGCCGGTGCGCCCCAGTGCCCGGACAGTACGTCGATCCGAAGCGGCAACTGTCCGACATCGACGCCGTCCACGGAGAAGCCGGCAGGGGAGAGGTCAATCACAGCGGCGGTCACACGGGCAGCCTAGCCCGGGGGTGCGGTCAGGCAGTTCTTGCAGACACCGACCAGGGCGACCTGTTCCGGGGCGAGGTGGAAGCCGAGGTCGCGGGCGAGTTTCTTGCGGGCGGACTCGAGGGTGTCGCCGGGAGCGTCGTACACGGTCCCGCACTCGGAGCAGCGTAGATGCAGGTGCCGCGGCGCCAGGTCCCCGGCCAGGTGGTACGTCGTACCCGCCCGCCCGAGGTGCACGTGCGTCACCAGCCCGAACTCGCCGAGCGCGTCGAGCGCCCGGTACACGGTCGCCCGGTGGATGCCGGGCCGCAGTTGCTCGGCGCGTTCGCCGATCTGCTCCGCGCTGAGGTGCTCCTCGGTGCCCGCCAGCACCTCCACCACCGCAAGCCGGGCAGGAGTGACCCGCTCCCCCCGCTCCCGCAGCCGCTGCGCGCTGACCTCGACAGCACTCGTCATCCGCGCTCCTCGCAAATCCACCGGTTCCAACGCCACCCAATGTACGTTCCTACCACGTCCAACCCCGAGGGAACTCCGATGAGTGATCAGCCGAACGCGATAGTCCGCCGCGGCCCGGCCCAACTGCGCGGTGTCGCACGGAACGTGCAGTACCGCTCCGAGGCCCGCTCGGAGAACGGCGCGATCCAGGTGCTGACCCTCCGGCTCGAGCAGCCCGGACTGTCGCCCGTACAGGTCGAACTGCGCGCACTCGCCCTGGAGGGCCAGGTTGTCGAGGGGGAAGAGGTGACCGTCTCCGGGAGGTGGCGGCGTGGGCGACTCGTCGCGCGGGAGATTCTCAGCCAGAGCACCGGCGTCGCGGTCCGCGGCCGGAAAGCACCGCTGTGGCTGGTGCTTCCGGTCGTGATCGCGTTCCTGGCGATGTTCGGGCTCGTGCTCTACTTCGTCATCGTGGGCATCACCGGCTCCGGCCGCTGACGCTCAGGACTTCTTCGCCGGAGCCTTCTTCGTTGTCGCCTTCTTCGCCGCAGTCTTCTTCGTTGCGGTCTTCTTGGTCGCGGTCTTCTTCGCGGCCGTCTTCTTCGTGGCGGTCTTCTTGGCGGCGGTCTTCTTCGCCGTCCGCTTCACCGGGCCGCGGGCGCGCTTCTCCGCGAGCAGCTCGGCCGCGCGGAGCAGCGAGATGGTTTCGACCGAGTCGTCCTTGCGAAGGGTCGCGTTGGTCTCGCCGTCGGTGACGTACGGGCCGAAGCGGCCCTCCTTGACCACCACGGGCTTCTTGGACTCCGGGTCCTCGCCCAGCTCCTTCAGCGGCGGTGCGGCGGCCCGGCGGCCACGCTGCTTCGGCTCCGAGTAGATCTTCAGAGCCTCCTCGAGCGTGATCTCGAACATCTGCTCCTCGGTCGACAGTGACCGCGAGTCCGTGCCCTTCTTCAGGTACGGCCCGTACCGCCCGTTCTGCGCGGTGATCTCCTCGCCGTTCGACGGGTCGACCCCGACCACCCGCGGCAGCGACAGCAGCTTCATCGCGTCGTCGAGACCGATCGAGTCCAGCGTCATCGACTTCAGCAGCGACCCGGTGCGCGGCTTCGCGCTCTTCGGCGCGTCCTCCGGCAGCACCTCGGTCACGTACGGCCCGAACCGGCCTGCCTTCGCGACGACCTTGAGTCCGGTGTCCGGCGCGTTGCCCAGCTCGTGCTCGACGCCCGACGGCTGCTCCAGCAGCTCGCGCGCCTTGTCGACGGTCAGCTCGTCCGGCGGCAGGTCCTCCGGTACGTTCGCGCGCCGCTCGTCCTTGTCCTCGACGTACGGCCCGTACCGGCCGACCCGGACGACGATCCCGCTGTCGTCCCCGCCGACCGGGAACGTCGACATCTCCCGGGCGTCGATGTCGCCCAGGTCGGTGACCATCGACTTGAGGCCCTCGAGCTGGTCGTCGCCGAAGTAGAACCGGGCCAGCACGCCCTCGCGCTGCAGGTCACCGGCCGCGACCTCGTCGAGCACGTCCTCCATCGTCGCGGTGAACGCGTAGTCCACCAGCCGGGTGAAGTGCTCCTCGAGCAGCCGCACCACCGCGAACGCGAGCCACGCCGGAACCAGCGCCTGGCCCTTCTTGTAGACGTAGTTGCGGGCCTGGATCGTGCCGATGATCGACGCGTACGTCGACGGCCGCCCGATCTCGCGCTCTTCCAGCTCGCGGATCAGCGTGGCTTCGGTGTACCGCGCCGGCGCCTTCGTCTCGTGCCCCGACGCGACCACCTCGGTGGCCGGCAGTACGTCGCCCTCGGCCACGTCCGGGAGCCGCGTCTCCTGGTCGTCCGTCCCGGCGGACGGGTCGTCCGCGCCCTCGACGTACGCCTTGAGGAACCCGTGGAAGGTGATCACCCGGCCGGACGAGGTGAACTCGCACTGCTCGCCCGTCCCGGCGGTGGCGTCGATCTTGATCGAGACGCTGTTCCCGACCGCGTCCCGCATCTGCGAGGCGATCGTCCGCATCCAGATCAGCTCGTACAGCCGGAACTCGGCACCGCTCAGCCCGGTCTGTGCCGGCGTCTGGAACGTCTCGCCGGCCGGCCGGATCGCCTCGTGTGCCTCCTGCGCGTTCTTCACCTTGGAGGTGTAGACGCGCGGCTTGTCCGGCAGGTACGACGCGCCGTACAGCTCCCGGACCTGCGCCCGGGCGGCGGTGATCGCGGTGTCCGACAGCGTGACGCTGTCGGTACGCATATAGGTGATGTTGCCGTTCTCGTACAGCCGCTGGGCGACCTGCATGGTCTGCGACGCGGACATGCCGAGCTTGCGGCCGGCCTCCTGCTGCAGCGTGGTGGTCCGGAACGGCGCGTACGGCTTGCGGGTATACGGCTTGGACTCGATCGACCGGACCGTGAACCGCGACTCCCGCAGCGCGGCGGCCAGCCCGGTCGCGGTCTGCTCGTTCAGGTGGACGGTGTTCGCGCCCTTGAGCTCACCGATCGAGCTGAAGTCGCGGCCCTGCGCCACCCGCTTGCTGTCCACCGAGACCAGGCGGGTACCGAACTGCCGCGGGTTCCGGTCCTCGCCGGCGTCCAGCGTGGCGTCCAGGTCCCAGTACGACGCGCTCCGGAACGCGATCCGCTCGCGCTCGCGGTCGACCACCATCCGGATCGCGACCGACTGCACCCGGCCCGCCGACAGCCGCGGCATGACCTTCTTCCAGAGCACCGGGGAGACCTCGTACCCGTACAGCCGGTCCAGGATCCGGCGCGCCTCCTGGGCGTCAACGAGGTCCTCGTCGATGTCCCGGGCGTTGCCGACCGCGTCCTGGATCGCCTTCGGGGTGATCTCGTGGAAGACCATCCGCTTGACCGGGACCTTCGGCTTCAGCTCCTCGAGCAGGTGCCAGGCGATCGCCTCGCCCTCGCGGTCCTCGTCTGTGGCCAGGAAGAGCTCGTCGGCGCCCTTGAGCAGGTCCTTGAGCTTGCGGATCTGCGCCTTCTTGTCGGCCGGTACGACGTACAGCGGGTCGAAGTGCTCGTCGACGTTCACGCCCAGCCGTGCCCACGGCAGGCCCTTGTACTTCGCCGGGATCTCGTCCGCCCCGCTCGGCAGGTCGCGGATGTGGCCGAAGCTGGACTCCACCACGTACCCGGACCCCAAGAAGCCGGCGATCATCCGCGCCTTCTTCGGCGACTCGACGATCACCAAACGGGTCCCTGCGGCTGTCTTAGTCCCTGCTGCCCCTGCCACTGCGCTCCCTACTCTTCTCGTCCTGCTGACAACGCCCCTCGTCCGACGCCTGTTCCCCCGAGCACAGACCGACCCTGCCCGTGGACAGGGTACGGCCGACGGCAATGCAATTTCTCAACGCACGGTAACCGCAAACGGCCCCGTACGCCTCCGAGGGTGCCAGAAAGTGGCGAACGCCCCACGATCACGGCGCGTCGCGATCCCACCACAGTGTGCCCCCGGCGACGAATCGAGCGTACGCCGTCTCAGCGGACGAACCGTACCTCGGGGAACTTCGGGGAGTCGCCGCGGAGCAGCAGCGCGGGCCGCCGGCGGAGCGTCAGGTCGAAGTACGCGGCCAGGTACTCGCGCTGGGCGAGCACGCTGCGGGCCGGCTTCGTGCTGCCGACCAGCGCCGTGATCACCGACGAGACGATCGGGTCCTCGCCGTAGATCGCGTGGAACAGCTGGGAGAAGACGAACTGGTAGTCGGTGAACGCCTTCTGCTTCGACCGGACCAGTGTCAGGTTCAGCCGGCCGCCGCGCTGTGCCGCCCAGAACGCTGCCCACGACTTGTCGTAGTAGTCCTTGCCCGGCTCGGTGCGCTGCGTCTCGGCGGAGCCGAACAGCAGGAACGGTCGGTCCAGCCCGTGCTCGGCGACGTCGCCGAGCGGGCCCTTCAGCCGGTCGTCCTGGAGCGTGCCGTCGAGGTCGGCGCCGGCCAGGATCCGCTCGTCGGCGAGCATCGCGTTCCCGGTCGCGTAGCCGCCGAGCGCGTGCCCGAACATGCCGATCCTGCCGACGTCGAGGCCGTCCGCGAACCCGTCCGGGAGGGGTTTGCCGTCCGCGTCGACATCGTCCCCGTCGGCGATCCGCTGGAGTTGGTCGAGGACGAACCGGACGTCGGCGGTGCGGGTGCCGACGGCTGCCCGGATGCCGGACGGCTGCGGCGGGTCCTGCGACGTACCGGGGAGGAATCGTCCGCCCGGGAACTCCACCGGCGTTTCGTGGGAGTGGTCGATCGTGACCACGACGTACCCGCGGCTGGCCAGGTCCTCCACCTGGGCGGTGTTCACGAAGCGGCTGGTCTGGTAAGCGGGCGAGAACAGTACGACGGGGTGGCGGAGCGGCTGCATCGGTACGTCGAGCCGCGCGTGCGTGACGGTGTTGCCGAAGTCGAAGGACCCGCTCGGCAGCGCGAGCCCGTCCTCGCCGGTCCAGATCGCGTCCACCTCGACCGCGGTCCGCGCCGGCATGTACTTCGCGAACGGCGCGGTCGCGGACATCCCCGACGGATACCAGAAACTCACCATCAGTTCCCGCTGCCCACTGGGCATCGCCGGATCGATCCGCCCTTTGTCGACCAGATGCACAGCCGTCGTCCCCAACGCCTTCCGCCCAGTAGGCGCCGGCAACCTGAACCGCACCGGACGAAAGTCCGGGTCGCCCGCCGCCCGCAACTGCTCCATGACCCCGGCCCCGTCGGGCTCACCAGCCCAACCGCCTCCGCCAACACCAGCCGACCCGCCCTGCCCACCCGCCGCGCCCAGCGCTCCGGGTCCGCCCGGCCCACCCGGCCCACCCGGCGCTCCGGGTCCGCCCGGCCCAGCGGGTCCGGTGGGGCCGCCCTGGCGGCCGGCTCTGGGGTCGAAGGGTGAGGCGTGCGCGGCGCCCGCTCCTACTACCGCCCCGCCGGCCGCCAGGCCGGCCAGCAGCAGTGCGCGCCTGGTGAGGTTGGGGCTGCTGGGGCCGGTGGGACGTGGGTTCGCCATGCGACTCATCGTCATCGTCCCGTTTCACCCCGTGATGGCGACACCGTCTCAACTTGATGAAGCTGACCTGATGACAATCCGCGATCGATGAGCTTCACTGTGCACATCTTGTTCATTGATGCGTGAAGTGAGGCACTCGTGAGCATCTTTGTCCGCATGAAACGTTCAGTAGTCGCCCTGGCGTTACTCGCCGGTGCACTCGTGTACACCGCCGGTCCCGCCCGGGCCGCCGGCACCACTCTCGGTGACGTCACGGCGTTCTCGGCCGATCAGGCGACGTACACCCTCTCCGCAGGCCCCGCGAAGGTCCGCGTCCTGTTCCTCAAGGACGACGTGTTCCGCCTGTGGATGGCCCCCGACGGCAACTTCACCGACCCGGCGAGCACCGGCGAGGGCTCGACCATCGTCACCAAGACCGACTACGGAACCCCGCGGACCACCTGGCGCGACCGCGGCACGTACTACTCGCTCAGCACCGGCAAGATCGAAGTACGCGCCCAGAAACAACCCCTCAAGTTCTCCGTCTACCGCGCCGACGGCCAGCTCGTCTGGTCCGAGGCCGCGCCGCTCTCGTGGACCGACACGTCCACCACCCAGACCCTCAACCGCGGCGCCAGCGAGCAGTTCTTCGGCGGCGGCATGCAGAACGGCCGGTTCTCGCACCGCGACCAGACGATCAAGATCTCCAAGGACTTCAACTGGGAGGACGGCGGCAACCCCAACGCGTCGCCGTACTACATGAGCACCGCCGGGTACGGCGTACTCCGCAACACGTTCAGCCCCGGCAGCTACAGCTTCACCGATCCGGTGGTGAGCACCCACGACGAGAAACGCTTCGACGCGTACTACTTCGTCGGCGACCTGAAGACGTCCCTCGACCGCTACACCGAGCTCACCGGCCGGCCGTTCATGCCGCCGATCTACGGGCTCGAGTACGGCGACTCGGACTGCTACAACCGCGGGCACTACGCCACCGACCCGGACCCGAGCAACGACTGGAAGGTCAACCCGGACAAGGTCACCACGCTGGACGCGGTCAAGGTCGCGCAACGCTTCAAGGACCAGGACATGCCCGGCGGCTGGATGCTCGTCAACGACGACTACGGCTGCGGGTACTCCGCGAACACCGACTCCGAGCAGGTCGACGGCACCTGGTGGGGCAAGCGCGACATCCCCGCGCTGAAGCAGACCGGCGACGAACTGCGCGCCCGCAACATCCAGATGGGCCTGTGGACGCAGTCCAACCTGGACCGCCAGCCCGCCGAGGTCGGCGACGCCGGCGTGCGCGTCCGCAAGCTCGACGTCGCGTGGGTCGGCCCGGGGTACCGGTACGCGCTGAGCGCGTGCGACACCGCGCACGACGGCATCGAGCAGTACAGCAACGCCCGCGGGTTCGCGTGGATGGTCGAGGGCTGGGCCGGCGCGCAGCGCTGCGCCGTGCAGTGGACCGGCGACCACAGCGGCTCGCTGGACGCGATCAAGTGGCAGATCCCCGCGATCACCGGCTCCGGCAACTCCGGGATCGCCTACAGCGCGGGCGACGTCGACGGCATCTTCGGCGGCAGCGCGACGTCGTACGTGCGTGACCTGCAGTGGAAGGTGTTCAACCCGGCGCTGATGAGCATGTCCGGCTGGTCGACGCCGGCGTACAAGCAGCCCTGGGCGTACGGCGAGCCGTACACCGCGATCAACCGGAAGTACCTGAAGCTCCGCGAGCGGCTGCTGCCGTACTTCTACACGTATGCCGCCGAGGCGCACCGGACCGGCGCGCCGCTGGACCGCTCGCTGGTGCTGGAGTACCCGAACGACCCTCGCACCTGGGACGACACGACCAAGTACGAGTTCCTGGCCGGCAAGAAGTTCCTGGTCGCGCCGATGTACGACGCCGACGAGGTGAAGAACGGGATCTACCTGCCCGCGGGCCGGTGGATCGACTACTGGACCGGGCGGGTGTACCAGGGCCCGACGACCGTGAACGGGTACCACGCCGCGCTCGACACGCTGCCGCTGTTCGTGAAGGCCGGCGCGGTGGTGCCGATGTGGAAGCCCGGCATCAACAACGCGGTCGAGCAGCAACCGGGCGACCCGATCAGCGTCGACATCTACCCGTCCGGCAAGTCGTCGTTCGCGATGTACGAGGACGACCGGGTGACGCGCTCGACGAAGTCCGCCACCCAGACGTTCTCGGTCAACGCACCTTCACAGGGGCGCGGCGACATCAGCGTCGACATCGGCCCCAGCATCGGCGCCTACGACGGCAAACCAGCCGCGCGGGCGTACGACCTGACCCTCCACACCGGCAGCGCACCCCACCAGGTATCCATTGACGGCAAGGCCATCAGCTGGAGCTACTCGAACGGAGTGATTCGGATCCCCACCGGGTCGATCTCCACCGCACGCAGCGCCGTGGTTCAGATCGACGGCACCTCGGCCGTCGGCGGACCGGACGTCACGAACACCTTCGGCACTCCTGAGCTGACCACTCCATCGCTCTGGAACGCACCGGGCCAGCCGACCGAAGTCACCGCCTCCTTCCGCAACGGCACCGGTACGACGGTCCGCAACGTGCAGCTCGACGTACAGGTCCCGTCCGGCTGGTCCGTCGCCGGGCCGAACACGTTCTCCAGCGTCGCACCCGGTCAGAGCGTGACGACCAAACTCCAGGTCACGCCCGGCGCGGACGTCAAACCCGCAAGCTTCACGCTGACGCTGCAGGCGTCATACGTTGCCCAGAGCAAGAGTTATTCCAACACCGCCAGCGGCACGGCGCAGTTGCCGTACGCATCGTTGTCGCAGGCCGCGAACGTGGTCGGAGTGAGCGACGTGTCGACGTACAAGCAGGGCAACTTCGACGGGTCCGGCAACAGCTTCAACGGCGAGGCGCTGGCGGCCGCCGGATACAAGCCCGGGGCAACGGTTTCGGTCCAGGGCGCGAACTTCACCTGGCCGACCGGCGCACCCGGTACGCCGAACCTCGTCAAGAACCAGTCCGCACCGATCCTCGTCTCCGGCACCGGATCACACCTGGCACTCCTCGGCGCCGGAGCCAGCCTGAACGCCCGCGGAACGGTGACGATCATCTACACGGACGGGACGACGTCCCAGGGCACGTTCCAGCTGCCGAACTGGTGCTGCCAGGACCCGACCACGGGCGGCGCGAAGCTGGCGGTGTCGGTGAAGGGCCGCTATACGGCGGCCGGCCTGAGCAACACGACGACGGACTACCGGGTCTTCTACACCGCCGTACCGCTGGATCCCGGCAAGACCGTCAAGGCGATCAAGCTCCCCGGCGGCGGACTGGGCTTCTTCGCCGCCACCATCGCCGACAAGCCGTTGCCACCGGCACCGACCGGCGAGAACTGGGTCAGCGACCTGGAGTTCCTCGACGCCACGAACGGCTGGGGACCGGTGGAACGCGACCACAGCAACGGCGAGGACGCCGCGGGAGACGGCGGCCCGATCACCCTCAACGGCGTCCAGTACGCCAAGGGCCTCGGCGCCCACGCCCCGTCCTCGGTCTCCGTCCGGCTCGGCGGCAACTGCACCACCTTCACCAGCAAACTCGGCGTCGACGACGAGGTCGACGACCGCGGAAAGGTCACCTTCAAAGTCCTCACCGACGGCACCGCCAAGTACACCTCCGACCAACTGACCGGCACCTCCCCCACCGCCTCGACCACGGTCGACGTAACCGGCGCCCAAACCCTCACCCTCCAGGTAACCGACGCCGGCGACGGCAACACCAGCGACCACGCCGACTGGGCCGACGCCAAACTCAGCTGTAAATAGTCAAGAAGGAAAGGAAGTACTAAAAGACAAGGGCAAATCAAGAGAAAAGAACAAACAAAAGACAAAGATATAGTGGGAGTTGGGTGCCTGGCGGGCTTGGATGCGCCGGTCACCTACGCACTCGCACCAAGAACTGACATGGACGGGCGTGGACGCCGCAACCGACGTCCAGGCCCGTCCGGCGAAGAGTTGGATCAGGCAACTTCACCTGATGGTTTCCCACGGCACGGGCCCGCTTGGTGCTCAGGACCCGAGACGTTCGGCCCCTGAATACCTTCTTCACCTGCGCCGGCCCGCCGTCCGGACAGCACTCGCTGGGGGTGCTTTCGACGCCATCTACGTGGTGACTGATCGGGAGACCGGGCTGACGCTGGACGTCGGTGCGGAGCGTCCGGTTCACGGAGCGTCGAGATTCCAGATGATGGCGCTCTCTGCAGTCGAGGCCGGTACGAACGCGTTCGAGCTCCCCGTCCGTACTGAGCTCTGTGTTCCTCTCACCGGGTGGGAAGATGTTGGGCATGGAGGAGCTGACGGGGAGTTCGGTAGACGGGTTGCGTACGGCGTTTGCCGGCGCGGGGTACACGGTGGATGGGGTGGCCGGGCGGCTGGGTGTGCAGGCGAACGCGGCGCTGGCGCGGAACGAGACGGGGCCGGCGGTACGGCGTACCGCGGCGGGGGATGCGCTGGACACGATGATCCGGCTGTTCCTGCTGCAGCGGGCTGTGCCGAAAGAGCTTGTGGACAAGGCGTTTCCGGGTGTCGATCTGGTTGCTTCGGGCATCGTCGAGCGGAGTGCGGACGAGGTGCGGGCCGTCCTCGACATCCGGCCGTTCGCGGAGGATGCGCTCGAGTGGTGGGTGGTGGCGGATCTGACGCCGGGGCTGGACGGGCGGCGGGAGGCGATGCGGTCCGACTATGTGCTGGGGATCGCGCCGGCCAGTCTGAGCCTGATGCAGTTGACCGTGCCGGTGAAGGTGGAGCGCGCGCTGGACATCGGGACCGGGTGCGGGATCCAGTCGTTACACCTCGCCCGACGGGCCGCGAGCGTCACCGCGACGGACGTCAACCCGCGGGCGCTCCAGCTGGCGCGGGCGACCGCGCAACTCAACCACTTCGACCTCGAGCTCCGCGACGGCAGTCTGTACGAGCCGGTGCGGGGTGAGCGGTTCGACCTGATCGTCAGCAATCCGCCGTACGTGATCTCCCCGCCCGGTGGCGACCTGACCTACCGCGAGACCGGCTTCACCGGTGACGCCGTGGTGGAACAACTGGTCCGCCAGGCGCCAGACCATCTGACGGACGGCGGCTGGTGCCAGCTGCTGGCCAACTGGACGTGCGTCCGCGGGCAGGATTGGCAGGACCGCCTCGCCGGATGGACGACGGACCGCGCGGCCTGGGCGGTGCAGCGCGAGCAGCTCGACACCTCGGAGTACGTCGAGCTCTGGCTCCGCGACGCCGGCCTGCACGGCACCCCGCAGTACCCGACGCGGTACGACGAATGGATGCGCTATCTCGACAAGTACGACGTCGAGGCGATCGGGATGGGCTGGATCACCCTGCACAACGTTCCGGGCGAGCTCGACGCGGAGTCCTGGCCGTACGAGATCGAGCGCCCGATCGGCCCGCACGTTCTGCACCGGTTCGAACGCAAGGAAGGGCTGCCGGCGGATCTGACCGCGCTGCACCTGCGCGTCGCCGACGACGTCGTCCAGGAGACCAGCGGCCGGCCCGGCGCCGAGGACCCCGCGACGATCGTGCTCAGGCGGCAACGCGGCATGCGCCGCGCGGAGCAGGTGGATACGGTGATGGCCGGTTTCGTCGGCGCCTGCGACGGCGACCTGAGCACCGGGCAGATCCTCGCGGCCCTCGCCGACCTCACCGACCGCCCGGTGGTCGACGTACTGTCCGACTACCTGCCCCAGGTCAGAAACCTTGTCGTAGAAGGGTTCCTCGACTACTGACGCCGCCGCCGGCGCTTCTCGGCGTACATCCGCCGGTCGGCCTCGGTCAGCAGATCCGCAACCGAGGTCCCGTCCGTACTGCTGGCCTGCCCGACACTCAACCGGAGCAACGCGAACCACGGCGCCTCGGCAGCGGCCGCCTCCCGATCCGCCGCGTTCTTGATCCGCTCGACGAGCTCCGGCGCGCCGCGCTCGTCCGGGTTGTCCAGTACGACGACGAACTCGTCGCCGCCCGCCCGCGCCACCACGTCCTCCGCGCGGCACTGCTCCACCAGCAGAGACCCGACCCGGCGCAGCACCTCGTCGCCGCTGGCATGCCCGAAGCTGTCGTTGATCACCTTGAGGTTGTCCACGTCGATCGCCACCACCGCGACCGATCGGCCGGAGTCCTGAGCGGCCGACATCCGCTCGTCGAGCGCGCGCCGGTTCCCCACACCGGTCAGCGGGTCCTCGCGGGCGGCCCGCCATTCGGCGTCGTGCCGGATCGACAGCTCGTGGTTGGCGAGTGCGCTGCGTACGGCGTACAGCCCGCGCAGCCGCTCCGCCCACCAGCCGCGGCTGATCGCCCGGGCGTACTGCAGCCCGGTGGTCGCGCCCGCGTCGCCGGAGGCGGCGATCACCTGGACGACGGTGTGCCGGACCAGCGCCTCCACCGGCGGGTCCGACATCATCGGCAGGTCGCTCTCCGCCCGGTCCGCGGCGTCCAGCGCGTCCCCGGTCCGGCCGAGCGTCAGGTACGCCTTCGCCAGGTAGGTGCCCGCGATCGCGGCCAGCTCCAGGTCGCCCAGCTTCGCCAGCTGGTCCCGGCAGTCCTTGAGGATCACCGCCGCCTCGGCCGCGTCCGCGTCGTCGTTGCTCGCCGCCAGCCACATCCGCCCGGCCATCGGCCAGTACCCGAGCAGGTCGGCCGCCAGGATCGCGTCGACCGCCTCGCCGGCCCAGCGGTGCGCGGCCCGCCGGCGCTCCTGGATCTCCTCGTCGTACGTCGTGTCGCCGAGCCGCTCGAGCTCGTGCGCCCAGCGCAGGTTCGACTCGGCCAGGTTCAGCCGGGTGATGGCGGGCGACTCGGGCAGGCCGAGCGGGTCGTGGTTGCCCTCGGCGGCCAGCTCGAAGTGCGGGATGCACAGCTCGTACAGCCGGAGCAGGTCGTAGGCGTACCCGAGGCCGGTGTGTCCCCAGCTCGCCAGCCCGAGGTCCCGGGTCCGGGACAGCGCGTTCTCAGCGGCGACCAGATCCGCGACCGAGTCGCCGCCCTCGCCGGTCCGGATCAGCGTGACGATCCGGAGCGCTACCGCGTTCGCCTCCCAGCCGGGCTCGTCGATCGCCCGGGCGACCCGGATGCAGCCGTCGACCGCGTCCAGGGCCTCGACCGAGTCGGTGGCGTGGTGGGCCGCGACGGCCCGCACGTACTCGGCGGCGGCGCGCTCGTGGCTCGGCGCCGGGTCGAGCTCGGCGAGCAGGTCGTTGATCTCGGCCATCGCGTCGACCGCGTTGCCCGACTGGGCCCTGGTCATCGCCGCCGCGATCCGCGCCGTCACCCCCGACGTCTCCCGCACCACACCCCCCGATCTCACGCGTTCCGCTGTTTGTCCTCGTACAGCCGTCGGTCCGCCCGCGGCACCAGCTGCTCCACACCGAGCCCTTCGGCGGTCGCGGCGTACCCGATGCTCAGCCCGAGCCGGCGCAACCACGGCTTCTCCGTCGTCGCCGCGATCGCCTCGACCGCGACCCGGATCCGCTCGGCCAGCTGCGCGCCGCCCTTGGCGTCGGGCTGGTCGAGCACCACGAAGAACTCGTCGCCACCCGATCGAACCACGGCATCGGTCGCGCGCGCTTGTTCAACCAGCAGATTTGCAACAACCTGCAGCAATTCGTCGCCGCGCGCGTGCCCGAACGTGTCGTTGACGATCTTCAGGTCGTCGACGTCGAGCGCCAGCAGGGTCACTGCCCGCCCCGAGTCCCGGGCCGCGGTCAGCCGCTCGTCCATGGCCCGCCGGTTGCCCACCCCGGTCAGCGGATCCTGCCGCGCCGCGTGCCACTCGGCATCGTGCCGGGCCGGCAGATCGTGCGCGGCCAGGGCATGCCGTACGGCGTTCAGCGCGCGCTGCCGCTCCTTCCACCAGCCGCGCGCCACGGACCGGGCGTAGGCCAGTCCTGCCAGCGATCCCGGCGTACCGTCGAGGGCGTCGATCTCCGAACGGGTCTGCAGGACCAGGATGTGGGTCGCTGGGTCGGCCAACGGAATCAGGTCCGCGGCGGCCCGGTCGGCGGCCGCTTTCGCCTGCTCGGCCTGGCCGTTCGCGCGCAACGCCCGGGCCAGGTACGCGCCGGCGATCGCGAGCCGCTCGGTCTCGCCGAGCTTGCTGATCTCGTCGCGGATCTCGGTCAGTTCACCGACCGCCTGCTCCGGGTCCTGTTCGGTGGCGGCCGCGGCCAGCCACAGCCGGGCGCTGAGTTTCCAGAACTCCTGGCTCTCGTCGTCGACGATCACCCGCTCGGCCTCCCGCGCCCAGTACGCCGCGGACGCCAGCCGCTCCTCGATTTCCTTTGCGTACAAGGGATCGCCGAGCCGCTCGAGCTCGTGCGCCCAGCGCAGGTACGTCTCGGCGAGGTTCAGCCGGTCGATCGCCAGCGACTCGGCCAGCTCGAACACGTCGTCGTCCAGCTGCGTCGCGAGCTCGTAGTGCGGGATGCACAGCTCGAACAGCCGCAGTACGTCGTACGCGTAGCCCAGGCCGGTGTGTGCCCAGGCGATCAGGCCCGCGTCCCTCGTCCGGTTCAACGCCGCCTCGGCGCCGACCAGGTCGTTGACCGTGTCGCCGCCGCGACCGCTGCGGGCCAGGTTGATGATCCGGATCGGGAGCGCGTTCGCCTCCCAGCCCGGCTCGTCGATCGCGCGCGCCACCTCGATCAGCGCGTCCACCGCCCGCAGCGCCTCGTCGGCGTCGCTGGCGTGGTGCGCGGTCACGCCCCGGACGTACTCCGCAGCCGCCAGCGTGTAACTCGGTACGCCGCCCAGCTCGGCCCGGATCGCCTCAATCTCGGCCGCCGCGGTCGCCTGCCCACCCGACTGGGCCGCGGTCATCGCGGCGGCGATCCGGGCGGTCAGCGGAGCGTCCGCCGCCATCTCGCCATTCCCCATACCCGCCGACGGCCCTTCCCTGATCCGACACCCGCCTCTCGGGCCGGACCGCCCATTGTGACCACGCTCTCGACGTCCTGTCACGGCCCGAACCCGCCAACGGCCACTTAGTGCCACAACCACCGTACTGCGAGTTGCGGCACTCCCGGGTCTCGGTGGCCCGGCGGGTCACCCGAGCGGAGCCCCGATCGGGATCTGGAACGCGGACGGCAGAGTTGCGGTCGGCGCGATCTCCGGGACGGCTACCGCGCAGCTCAACGACGTGGCCGAACAGCTCAGCAGGTCTACCGGATCGCTCCCCGCCGAGCGGTAGCCGACCGCGTAGAAGGTGGTGCCGGTAGACCACTGTGTCGGCACGATCAAGATGTACCCGGCGAACCTCAGCGGTAGTTGCTGGCCGGAGCCGAGGTCGAACATCCGGACTTCGTCGGCCTTGTCGGTGAGCAGGTAGCGCCCCGACGGGGACAGGTTCGCGTCCCAGCCCAAGAAGGTTCGCGGCGACGCCGCGTTCACGTCCTGGTCGACGGCGAGATCGTTACCTGCCTGGGCAGCCGGATGTTCCCAGACGAGCTGCCCGCCGCGCGCGGCCCGCAGGAAGCTTGTCCGGGCACCGGACTTGATCAGCTCGTTGTGCCCGGTGGCGACATCGAGCCGACGAAGACCGTCCGAGGCCGCGAGGTACGCCGTACCCCCGTCGATCGCGGCCACGTGCGGCGGTTCCGAGTTGGTCGCGCCCTTGCCGGGCTTGTCGGCCGTGCGGACCAGCTCCCGTCCGGCCGCCAAGTCGTACAGCACGAACTCCGCCGTCGCGGCATGCTGATCGACCCAGCCCGCGATCGCGCCGCCCGCGGCGAGCAGCTGGGTCTTGTCGCCGCGGCCGATCACCTGCGCGGGGCCGGTCCCGTCGAGCGCGTACACGGTTCCGTCCGGCCCGGCGACCACGAAGCCGGCGGTGGTCTGCACGAACGACGCGATCGTCACGGGTGACTGGTACGTCGTGCTGCCGTAGTGGATGACCTTCCCGGTGGCCCACGTCGCGCGGATCACCGCGAACGGTCCGGCCGGCTGCACCACCGTGTCCGTCCGGTTGATCGCCCGGACCACCGTCACGCCACCGGCGACCGCCACGACCGCGGTCACGGCTGCCACCAGGGTCGTGATCCGGCGCCGCCGGACCCGCCGGCGGCCGTTGCCGACGATCGCGCCGAGGTCCAGGTTCGGCTCGCCCGCGGCCTCGGCCTCCTCGGTGAAGGCGTCCTTGAGCAGGGCGTTCATCACAGCACCACCTCTTCGATGATCAGCGTCTGTTCCGGCCCGAGGGTGGCGCGCAGCCGGGCGAGTGCCCGGTTGCCCTGGCTCTTCACGGTCCCTTCGCTGCACCCGAGGGTCCGCGCGGTCTCGGCCAGGCTGAGGTCCTCGAAGTACCGCAGCACGAGCACGGCGCGCTGCCGCGGCGGCAACTTGCGGACCTCGGCGCGCAGCCACATCCGGGTCGTGCTGTCGTCGGTGTGCGGCAGCGGCGGTACGTCGTCCCGCGGCTTCTCGCTCCAGCCCTTCCGGCGGAACCAGCTGAACGCGGTGTTGGTGATCACCCGGCGCGTGTAGGCCTCGGCGTTCGCGGAGTCCCGCAGCCGGTGCCAGCGCATGAAGGTCTTGGTCAACGCCTCCTGCAGCAGATCCTCGGCGTGCCCGCGGTCGCCGACGAGCAGATAGGCGTAGCGGAACAACGCCCCCTGCCGCGCCACGGCGAACGCCTCGAACTCCGGTTCCATGCCGAATCCCTTCGCAGCCCCGTTCCGACGCCCACCGAGACGCGGTGGGACCGCCAAAACGTTGTCAAGAGATTCGTACGCCGTCCCGGCAGAGCGCGACCGACCCCTCGCGGACCGCTGCCAGCGCCGCCGCCAGCCGCTCCGCGAGCATCGGTTTGCCGAGCCCGCGCGCCTGCTCGAGCGTGTACATCCCCGCCGACAGGATCTCCCCGTCGCGGAACACGAAGCCCGCGACATCGGCGTCGTCCAGTACGCCGCCGTCGAAGACGAAGATCATGCCGTCCGGACGCCCGTCGTACCCGCGCACGTGATCGACGACCAGCAGCCGCCCCACCGGCCGGTCGGTGCCGAGCTCCTCGCCCAGCTCCCGGACCGCCCCGTCCCACGGCGCCTCGTCCGCCTCGACGACCCCGCCGGGCATCTCCCAGTTCGGCTTGTACGACGGCTCGACCAGCAGCACCCGCCCGTCCGCCGACCGGAACAGCACCCCGGCCGCGACCCGTTTGCGCGGCAGCCCCGCGGCGTATCCCCCGTCCGGCACCGGCTAGCCGGCCGCTTGTTCGGTACCGGCCGCGGCGTGCAGGCGGACCGGCAGCGAGTCGACGCCGTACACGATCGAGAAGTCCCGGAAGCGGAGCTGGTCTTCCGGTACGGCGAGGGCGAGGTCCGGGAAGCGGTGCGCGAGCGCGGTGAACGCGGCGCGGAGCTCCATCCGGGCCAGCTCGGCGCCGACGCAGCGGTGCATGCCGTGCCCGAACGCGAGGTGCGCGGACGAGACCGTGCGCTTGGGGTAGAAGTCCTCGGCGTCGGCGCCGAACACGCCCTTGTCCCGGTCCGCGCCGGACAGCGACACCGCGACCAGGTCGCCCTTCTTCACCGGCTGCCCGAACAGCTCGTGGTCGTGCCGCGCGAACCGCGGGAACGCCACCTGGACGACGGTCAGGTACCGGAGCAGCTCGTCGACGATCACGTCGACCGCGCCCGGCTCGTTCCGGATCCGCTCGAAGTTCTCCGGGTCGCGGAGCAGCACCAGCGTGCCGAGCGCGAGCATGCTCGCGGACGTCTCGTACCCGCCGAGGAACACGCCGTCGGCCAGCCCGCCGAGCTCGACGTCGTCGATGTCGTCGCCCTTGTCGCGGATGATCGACCCGATCAGCCCGTCGCCCGGGTTCGCGCGCTGCTTGCGGACGATCTCGAACAGGAACTCGCGCGACTCCGACGCCGACCCGAACAGCCCGATCCCACCGCCAGACATGTCGAACCGGGCCGGGCCGAGGGCGCGGAACCGGTCCCGGTCCTGCTCCTCGACGCCGAGCAGGTCGGCGATCAGCAGGAACGGCACGTTGAACGCGAAGTCCGAGACGATGTCGGCGACCGGGCCCTTGGCGTCCATCAGGTCGAGCTGGTCGTTGACGATCTTCTCGATCGCCGGCTCCAGCCGGGCCAGCCGCCGCTTGGTGAACTCGGGCGTCAGCAGCTTGCGCAGCCGGGTGTGGTCCGGCGGGTCGGTGAACCCGAGGCCGCCGATCCCTTCGGACGGCTTGTTCGGGTCGGACCCGACCAGCGGGCGGATGTCGTGGCTGTAGTCCTCCTCGTTGGACAGCACGTACTTGGCCTCGGCGTGTCCGCTCACGACCCAGACGTTCAGCCCGAACAGATGGGCCAGCTTGTGCACCGGCTCGGTCTCCCGGACGGCGGCCAGCTCGGGCACCGGGTCCAGGCCGTGCCGGCGCAGCGGCATCGAGACCGAGTCGGGGAACATCCGCATCTTCGACAGGTCCAGACCGCCCTTCCGGGTGGCCCTGTTGAGGATCCGGTTGCCGACCCAACGCTTCAGGTATGTCGCAACCATGACTTCTACGCGCCCTCTCTCGACTGCGCCCCCGAACGGCTGTTGTGACTCAAAGTTAACGTCGTCGGGGACCAGATCTGATGGTGTTGGCACTACTGCGGTAGTGGCGTTGGCACCACCACGGGAGGGGGCCGCGGAGTACCAGCAGAGAACCTTGTCACGGACCGAGGTTCCACTGCCACCTGACACCACCTCTACGCCGCCCTGGACCTCGACATGCCGTGTCTCGGGGAGGATTCAGGGAAAAACCAGACGAAAGTCGGATGCCTCAGAGCCAGTACGGCGTGAAGATCCGCAGGACGTCCGCGAGCCTGGCCTTCAGTTGCTCGCGCCGCGGGATCGGTGTGAGTTTCTTCGCACTGCCGATCCGGAGTCCGTGGTCCGCGAAGACGTACAGCACCCGCAAGGTCCGGACCAAGTTCGTCACTTCGGGCGTGATCCCCTCGGCCGGCGGGTTCGACAGCACCCGCAGCGCCGGGTCCAGCCAGTCGGTCACGTCGTCCCCGGTGAGGTCCGCCCGGGTCAGCGTGGCGGCAAGCGCGTACCCGAGCCGGTCGTCCTCCATGTCCCGGAACACGTACGGCGTCGGCGTCAGCAGCCGCCCGATCCCGAGCCGGAGCATCTGCACCGGTTCCACGGCCGCGTGCTGCCCGAGCGCCCCGAGCAGGTCGGCCCCGTGCGCGACCGCGTGCAGCCAGCCGAGCTTCTCGTCGTACCCGCGCAGGTCGCGCTCCCCGACGTACCAGCGCTCGAACGGCGGCACCCAGCCGGGCTCGAAGACGCCGGCCGTCACGATCGAGTCGAGGATCAGCGGTACGAACGTCCGCGCCTGGATCTCCGGGTCCGCGAACCGCGGCACCAGCCCGTCCCCGAGCTCCCGCAGCTCCGGCCCGGACAGCACCCCACGGTCGATCCAGGTCGCCAGCGTCGAGTACGCCTGCCGATCCCGTACGCCGGGATCCGGCGACCGCAGCATCCCCACCAGCTCGGCCACCAGCTCCCGCACCGGCCGCCCCTCCGGTACGGCGTACCCGTTCTCCCGGACCTGCACCCAATCGGTCATGCGCGGCACGGTATTCCGTCCCGGGGGCACGGGAAACGGCCCGTGGTACGTCCGGTCTCCCGGATGCACCACGGGCCGTTCGCGGCCAGGACCCCTCAGCCCGGCCGGGCCCCGCGCCCCGGTCAGGGCCCCTCAACCTCCGACCGGGGTGGTCTTGTCATGCGTCGCGCTTGCTCGCCGTGAAGAGAGCGATCGCCATCAGGACGACGGCCCAGCCGGCGAAGTACAACAGCGACATCCACGGCCCCAGCGCATAGTTGCTGGCGTCGCCGACACTGCCGGCCAGTCCGCCGTCGTTGCCCTGGGCGATGAACGCGCTCGCGTTCTGGAACGGCGACCACTTGGTCATGTCGTCGCCGACCTTCGGGATCAGGCTGAACAGCTGCTCGACCGCCAGCGGCCACAGGATCAGCAGCGCGATCGCACCGGCGGTGTGCCGGAGCAGGATCGCCACCGCGACCGCGATCACCGCGGACAGGAAGAACTCGATGCCGCGCCCGGCGAGCATCCGCCACTCGGCGCCGGTGTTGATCGACAGGTCGGCGCCGCTGGCCAGCAGCTTGCCGATCCCCCAGCCGCCGAAGGCCGCGATCTCGCCGACGAGGCCGGCCAGGGTGGCGACCACGACGGTCTTGCCGAGCAGCAGCCGGGCGCGCTGCGGAACCGCCTGGAAGCTGGTCCGGATGGTGCCGAACCGGTACTCCGTGGTGACCGCGAGGGCTGCCATCACCATCATCACCATCTGGCTGATCGACGTGCCGCCCTGGGTGATGAAGATCGTCGCACGCTGCTCGTCGGCACCCTTGAGGAAGCCGGTGGCGAGCGCCGCGAGCCCCAGGGACAGCGCGGCCGCGACCACCATGCACCACCACGGCGAGCGGGTGGAGAAGAGCTTGATCCGCTCAACGTTGATGACCGACATGTCAGTTGTCCTCCTTCGGACCCGCGGCCACCTCGGCGCCGGACGGCGCCTCGAGGTGCGTGACGGCGGCGATGTCCTCCGACGCGTGATACTCCACGGAGTCCCCGGTCATCCGCATGAAGGCCTGCTCCAGCGAACCGCGCTGCAGCGTCAGCTCGTGCAGCACGATGCCGTGCACGGCGGCCGTCTCGCCGATCTGGTCGGTCTTCAGGTCGCCCTCGACGAACAGCACCTTGCCCTCGTCCTCGACGTCCTCGATCCGGGTCTTCAGCTGCTGCTCGTTCAGGATGCCGGCCAGCTGGTCGAGCTGCGGCGTCCGGACCTTGACCGTCGTACCGCTGGCGCGGTCGACGAACTCCTGGGTGCTGCTCTGCGCGATCAGCTTGCCGCGGCCGATGACGACCAGTTCCTCGGCGGTCAGCGCCATCTCGGACAGCAGGTGGCTGGAGACCAGCACGGTCCGGCCCTCGTCGGCGAGCCGGTGCATGAAGGTCCGGATCCAGACGATGCCCTCCGGGTCGAGGCCGTTCACCGGCTCGTCGAAGAGCAGCACCTCCGGGTCGCCGAGCAGTGCGCCGGCGATGCCGAGCCGCTGCGACATACCCAGCGAGAAGGTGCCGGCGCGCTTGTTCGCGACCGAGTGCAGGCCGACCATGTCGAGGGCCTTGTCGACCGCCGCCTTCGGCAGCTTGTTGGAGGCCGCCATCCAGGCCAGGTGCGCACGGGCCGAGCGGTTCGGGTGCACCCACTTCGCGTCCAGCAGCGCGCCGACCTTGGTCAGCGGCCGCTTCAGGTCGCGGTAGCGCTGCCCGTCGATCGTGACCACACCGGACGTCGGGGTGTCGAGTCCGAGGATCATCCGCATGGTGGTGGACTTGCCGGCACCGTTCGGACCGAGGAAGCCGGTCACCTTACCGGGTTTGATCTCGAAAGACAGGTTGTCAACGGCAACTGTCTCGCCGTATCGCTTGGTGAGGCCTTTTGCCTCGATCATCGCCGTAACTCCTCGTTCGGTGGCGTGAGAACCGTTCCCGGGCGGTCGGGTCTTGTGGTGATGAGATCAGTATCGAGGTCCAGACGGTGCAAGGCATCGGACCCCGGGCGGATCCGGTGTGTCCACCCGTGGGTTGATTCTGCCGTCCGCACGACCGCTGCTGCCATCGGTTGAAACCCTGACCACGACCCCGACGATCCCCCATCCCGGGGGTGAGCACATCAGCCGAAAGTCGACAGCGGGGCGTACTTCAGTCCATCGGTACGCCGTACAGCACCAGGTTGTCGCTGTAGCGCTGCGCCTTGTGGTCGTACGGACCGGTACAGGTCACGAGCGCAAGCCGCGGCTTCACGGCGCCGTGGAAGAGGTCCGACGGCAAAGCGCTTTGCTTGTACGTCCGGCGCGCGACGATCCGGTACCAGTGCACGTCGCCGTCCCCGGCCGTCACCGCGACCTTGGCGCCGACCGGTACCCCGGACAGCGGGGCGAACACCCCGAGCCCTTGCGTGGTGTCCACGTGGCCCGCGAGCAGTACCGTGCCGCCCTCCGCGCCGGGCGCCGCGCCTGCGGCCCACCAGCCGACGTCGGCGCTCGTCGGCACCTGGAGCTGCCCGTCCGCACCGGTCGCGACCGGTCGTACCGTCGCCTCCAGGTATCCAGGAAGCTTGAGCTTCACCGGCGGTACGGCGGCCTCCCGGTCGGACAGCGCCGCGCTCGCGTCCGGGACCTTTCCGGTGTTCCCGGGCTGACCGCCGAACATCAGCACCAGCCCGGCCCCGAGCGCCGCGATCCCGAGCAGCCGGCGGCGTACCGAGATCGACTTGCCGACCAGCAGCAGGACCGCGCCGAGCCCGAGCAGGATCAGCGCGAGCCGTGAGCGCGCCAGCACCGCGTCGGCGTGCTGCCCGCCGCTGCCGGTCGAGACCACCGGAGTGCCGGTGCCTGTCTTGCACTTGCCGGCGATCAGCCGCTGGTCCATCTCGATCACGGGCTTGGCCGCGTTGGCCACGGACTCCACGGCCGGCGACGCGTTCTTCGGCAGATCGCCGTTCACCAGCGTCAGGTACTTCTGGTGCTGCTGCCGCTGCAGCACGAGCCACGCGGCGTCGTACCCCGGTTTCCCGCCCTTCGCGGCGAGCGCGTCGAGCTGCTGGCGCTGGGCCAGCGACGGCACGGTCAGCAGCACGATCCCAAGCCGGGTGGCGACGTCCAGCTCCTGCGCCGCGAGCTTGCGGTGATCGCTCTCCAGCTGCGCACCGGCCCGCCGTACACACGCGGTCTTCGCCGCCGTGGTCGCCGCGTGCGCGGCCTCGATGATGGTGAGGTTGAGCTGATGGGCGGCGTTCAGGTAGGTCGGATCCGGCTGCGCCGTCACCGCACTCGCCGACTGCCCCGCGACCAGCAGCCCGCCAAGCACGAGAAGCAGCAACGCCGACAGTCGTCGCACCACTACCTCCCCGCAGTCCGTCGTACGACGACAGTAATCGGGGCGGGTGGGCCGGGTCCAGAGATACGGAACGGCCCGCCGGTGTGGACCGGCGGGCCGTTGCGTGGGTTGCCTACGTCAGGCGGCTGCCTTCGCCTCCGCGGGCGTGTCGGAGATGACCGACTCGCGACGCTTGGAGACGTACACGGCCGCGGCCAGGATGATCACCGCGACGACCGCGATGACGATCCGCAGCGCGGTGTTCGGGTTGTCGCCGATCTTCGACATCCCGACGATCGCCGGGGCGATCAGCACCGAGACCAGGTTCATCACCTTGATCAGCGGGTTGATGGCCGGGCCGGCGGTGTCCTTGAACGGGTCACCGACGGTGTCACCGATGATGGTGGCCTCGTGCGCGGGCGAACCCTTGCCGCCGTGGTTGCCGTCCTCGACCAGCTTCTTGGCGTTGTCCCAGGCACCACCGGAGTTGGCCAGGAAGACCGCCATCAGCGTGCCGGCGCCGATCGCACCGGCCAGGTAGCCGGCCAGCGCCGGGGCGCCGAGACCGAAGCCGACCGCGATCGGCGCGGTGATCGCCAGCAGACCCGGGGTGGCCAGCTCACGCAGCGAGTCCCGGGTGCAGATGTCGACGACCTTGCCGTACTCCGGCTTGCCCGTGCCCTCCATGATCCCGGGGATGTCGCGGAACTGCCGGCGTACCTCGTAGACCACCGCGCCGGCGGCGCGGCCGACGGCGTTGATGGCCAGACCGGAGAACATGAACACGACCGCGGCACCGAGGATCAGGCCGACCAGCGTGCCCGGGTTGAACACCAGCGCGTCCGCCTCGAACTTCGCGTAGTTCTGCGACAGCGCCGACCGGATCGCGTCGGTGAAGGACCCGAACAGCGCGGTCGCGGCCAGCACCGCGGTCGCGATCGCGATGCCCTTGGTGATCGCCTTCGTGGTGTTGCCGACGGCGTCCAGCTCGGTGAGGATCTGGGCCGCCTCGCCGTCCACGTCGCCGGACATCTCGGCGATGCCCTGCGCGTTGTCGGAGACCGGGCCGAAGGTGTCCATCGCGACGATCACGCCGACCGTGGTCAGCAGACCGCACCCGGCGAGCGCGATCGCGAACAGCGCCACGATGCCGGAACCACCGACCAGGAACGCGCCGTACACGGCCGCCGCGATCACCACGGCGGTGTAGACGGCGGACTCGAAGCCGACCGAGATACCGGACAGGATCACGGTCGCGGCGCCGGTCAGCGAGGTCTTGCCGACGTCCTTGACCGGCTTGTCCTCGGTGCCGGTGAAGTAACCGGTCAGCGCCAGGATGATGGCCGCCAGCACGATGCCGATGATCACCGAGACGGTCGCGATCAGCCGCGGGTCGCCGCTGTTGTCCGCGATCGCCGTACCGGCCGCGCCGGTCAGGTCCTTGAAGCTGCTCGGCAGGTAGACGAACGCCGCCACCGCACACAGCACGGCGGAGATGATCGCGGAGATGTAGAACGCGCGGTTGATCGTGCGCAGACCGTTCTCGCCGGTCCGCGGGCGGGTCAGGAAGACGCCGACGACCGCGGTGATCGCGCCGATGGCCGGCACGATCAGCGGGAAGATCAGGCCCTGCTCGCCGAACGCGGCCTTGCCCAGGATCAGCGAGGCCACCAGCATCACGGCGTACGACTCGAACAGGTCGGCCGCCATACCGGCGCAGTCACCGACGTTGTCGCCCACGTTGTCGGCGATCGTCGCCGCGTTCCGCGGGTCGTCCTCGGGGATGTTCTGCTCGACCTTGCCGACCAGGTCGGCGCCGACGTCGGCAGCCTTGGTGAAGATACCGCCGCCGACCCGCATGAACATCGCGAGCATCGCGGCGCCGAAGCCGAAGCCCTCGAGCACCGTCGGGGCGTCACCCTTGAAGATCAGTACGACGAGCGCGGCGCCGAACAGGCCGAAGCCCACGGTCGCCATTCCCACAGTGCCGCCGGTCCGGAACGCGACCCGCATGGCCGGGTCCCGGCCTTCGTCCCGGGCGGCCGCGGCGACCCGGACGTTGGCGCGCGTCGCGAGCCACATACCCAGGTAGCCGATCAGGGCGGAGAAGCCCGCACCGACGAGGAAGAAGACGGATCGGAAGATCTTCAGCGTGGTCTGGTTGCCGCCGTCGCTGTGCGCGGGCAGCAGGAAGAGCAGCAGAAAAGCGACCACGGCGAAGATCGACAGCGTCCTGAACTGCCGGTTCAGGTAGGCGGCTGCGCCTTCCTGGACCGCGGCGGCGATCGTCTTCATGTTCTCGGTGCCATCGTTCGCGGCAAGCACCTGGCCCCGGAAGACCATCGCAATGGCGACCGCGAGGATCGCGATCACTCCGACGACGATCACCAGTGTGGTGTTGCTCGACGAAAGATCCACCGCTTGTGCAGCAAGCAGCGCGGACATCCGTCCTCCTTGTAGGCAACCCATGCAGGTCTGACGGCCCCCGTCTGCCGCAACCGAAGGGTTGGGGAAATACGACACAGCGCCAGGGGACTGGCGCGGTGGGTTACTCTAACGGGTTCCGAACCAGACCTGACGACAGGGTGGTCTACGCCATAGAAGACCGAAACGGCAACCCCTGTGCCGGAACCCGGGCGGGACGGTCACTCAAGGTAGTAACGGAGTCACGTTTTCGCTTGATCAGATAGCGGATGCGACGTCCGGGTGGATGTCGAACACCTTCGTCAGGCCGGTGATCCGGAAGATCTTGAGCAGCCGTTCCTGGGTGCAGACCAGGGACAGGGACCCGTCGTGGGTGCGCACCCGTTTCAGCCCGCCGACGAGAACTCCGAGCCCGGTGGAGTCCAGGAACTCCACGCGTTCCAGGTCGATCACGAGGTCGAAGACCCCGTCGTCGACGAGCGCGGCGATCTTCTCGCGGAGCTTCGGTGCGGTGTAGACGTCGATCTCCCCCGCGACCTCGATGACGGTCCGCCCGCCCTCGGCGCGCGCGGTCAGCGACAGATCCACTTCGGCCTCCGATTCCGTGAACTGCTGCATTCAACCATGTACGGACCGTGAGTAAGACCCGTTGCCGAAAACTCTTTCATCTCGGCCCTGGGAAGTCGATTCCCGTCCGGAAAAAGCCGCGTGCATCGGAACGTGCATTCTCAGCTCACGCTCAGCCAACGGCTGTCCGTAGCGGCGACTAGTCTCCCTGTATGCGTGCAGGTGGTGAGGCGGCGGCCGTCCTGAAACGGCTGGCCGCCGGGCGCGACGACCGGTTGACTCACGTCGAGTCCGTCCCGCCGAGGCTCGGGCAGACGTGCGACTGGCCGCGCTGGGTTCCGCCCGAGGTCCTCGGCCAGCTGCGCGACGCCGGCATCACGGCACCGTGGACCCACCAGGTCGCGACGGCCGAAGCGGCGTACGCCGGGAAGCATGTGGTGGTGGCGACCGGCACGGCCTCGGGCAAGTCGCTCGGGTACCTGTTGCCTGCCTTTGCCACCTTGAGCATCGCGCAGGCCGCTTCACCACATCGTCGTACGGCGTCCGTGCTCTACCTGTCGCCGACGAAGGCGCTGGCGCACGACCAGCTCCGCGCCGTCTCGTCGTACACCGTGCCTGGTCTGCGTGCCACCACATTGGACGGCGACTCCGAGCGGACCGAGCGGGACTGGGCACGCGACCACGCGACGTACGTGCTCAGTAATCCGGACATGCTGCACCGTTCAGTCCTGCCGAACCACCAACGCTGGGCCCGCTTTCTGGGCTGTCTGCAGTACGTCGTGGTTGACGAGTGCCACCACTACCGGGGCGTGTTCGGCGCACACGTGGCCGGCGTACTGCGGCGGCTGCGACGGGTTTGTGCGCAGTACGGCGCGCATCCGATCTTCGTCTGCGCATCCGCGACCGTTGCCGAGCCCGCGCTGTCAGGTGAACGCTTGACCGGGCTCCCGATGGAGGAGGTCGTAGCTGACGGCTCTCCGCGCGGCGGGGTCGCTTTCGGCTTGTGGGAACCGCCTCTGACCTCTCTACACGGTGAGAACGGCGCCCCAGTACGACGGTCCGCGACGGCCGAGGTGGCGGACCTGTTGACCGACCTGGTCGTCACGGGTGTCCGTACTGTCGCCTTTGTCCGCTCGCGCCGCGGGGCCGAGGCGGTTGCGATGACAGCCCGGGAGAACCTGGCCGAGGTCGACCCGGCGCTTACCGAGCAGGTGTCGGCGTACCGGGCCGGCTACTTGCCGGAAGAACGCCGACGGCTCGAAGGGATGCTTCAGAGCGGCGAGCTTACGGGTGTCGCCGCGACCAACGCTCTCGAGTTGGGCATCGACATCGCCGGACTGGACGCAGTACTGCTCTCCGGCTGGCCTGGTACGCGCGCTTCGCTCTGGCAACAGGCCGGACGCGCAGGCCGGGCCGGTGGCGACGCGGTGGCATTGCTGATCGCCAGGGACGACCCGCTGGACACATACCTCGTACGGCACCCGGCCGCCATCTTCGGCCGTCCTGTCGAGGCGACCGTGTTCAACCCGGAGAACCCGTACGTCCTGGGTCCGCAACTGTGCGCGGCGGCGCAGGAGATCCCGCTGACGACCGACGACTACGAGATCTTCGGCAGTACGACGGCGTCCGTCATCGCCCAACTGGTCAAGCAGGGGGCACTGCGCGAGCGGCCGCACGGGTGGTTCTGGACGCGGCGGGAGCGGGCCGTCGACGCGATCGACATCCGCTCGGCCGGCGGGAAGACCGTGCAGATCGTCGAGGACCGGACCGGCCGGCTGCTCGGCACGGTCGACGGCGGCTCGGCGCACTCGTCGGTCCACGAGGGCGCCGTCTACGTCCACGCCGGCGAGTCGTACCTGGTGCGCTCGCTGGACCTGGAGGGGCACGCCGCGATCGTCGAGCCCGCGTCGCCGGACTACACGACGTTCGCCCGGGACGTGACCGAGATCGGCATCCTCGCCACCGAGGAGACCTGCCACTGGGGTACGGCGGAGTTGTCGCGCGGCTGGGTCCAGGTGACCAGCCAGGTGATCTCGTTCCAGCGCAAGCTGATCGCGACCGGCGACGTACTCGACGAGCAGCCGCTGGACCTGCCGGAGCGGACGCTGCGGACCAAGGCGGTCTGGTGGACGATGCCCGACGGCGTCGTCGAGTCGCTCGGGCTGGCCGACGTACCGGGCGCCGCGCACGCGGCCGAGCACGCGTCGATCGGGCTGCTCCCGCTGTTCGCCACCTGCGACCGCTGGGACATCGGCGGCGTCTCCACCGCCAAGCACGCCGACACCGGCCGGCTGACGGTCTTCGTGTACGACGGCCACCCGGGCGGCGCCGGCTTCGCCGAACACGGGTACGCCGCGGCGCGCGAGTGGTTGACCGCGACACGCGAGGCGATTGCACACTGTGAATGCACGGACGGATGCCCGTCGTGCGTACAGTCGCCCAAGTGTGGGAACCAGAACAACCCACTCGACAAGAGCGGCGCGGTCGCGCTGCTCTCGGCATTACTGAGCAGTGAAGCCTGAAAGGTAGGCATCATGGCCGTTCTCGGAATCGTCCTGATCGCGCTGGCGGTCCTGTTCGGGCTCGGTGTCTCGGTGTCGTCGGGTGCCGCCACGAAGCTCGACGTCTTCGGCGTCCACTTCGGCATGTCGGCGACGACCGTGTACTTCCTCGGCGCGATCACCGGCGCGGCGCTGGTGGCCGGCCTCTGGCTGCTGAAGAAGGGCCTCGGCCGGGACCTGCGGCGCCGCAAGGAGATGCGCGACCTGCGCGCCAAGGTCACCCACGGTGACGACGCACCGGAGCCGCCCACGGAGCGCGACGACGCCCCGGCGGAACTCGAGGATCCCAATTCGTTGCCAAAGGCATGAACAGTAACCGGAAAACGCTTGTGTTGCGGTAGCATTTCGCCCTGCGCTCGACGATCTTTCGGCGATCCGGCAAATCGATTCCGATGCCTTGCGCAACGATCTTGCCTTGGCAGTTAGTTGCCATTGGCATCAAGTTTCCGGAAATCGGCATAACCTCCACGGCCGGTCCTGTGCATTACTTGTTGTGGCGTCAACGTCGCGCTGAGTCACTGCCGGCATACCGGCTCGCGCCACGGGGTCCCGACGACCTGACGCCGTGAGATAGCACGACCTCTGGAGGTTGTCTTGATCATCCGAAAGCTGTTCAGCCGCACCGGAGTGGTGGTGCTCGCCGTCAGCGTCGCGATCGCCACCGCGATACCGGCCCAGGCCGCGAACCCGGCACCCAGCGGTTCGAAGGCTCCGGGCGTGACGGTGGGCGTGGCCCAACAGATCGCCACCAGGTCCGACACCCGCTACTGCCTGACGTTCGTCGCGGCCGACAAGGTCCCGATGGCGGTCATGATGGCGTGTGCCCCGGGCAAGGAGGGCAAGACCCAGGAGTGGATCTACACCGAGTCCGGCCAGCTGCAGGTCGCGATGAGCAAGAGCGTCGGTGGCGCCCTTGCGACGACCGGCGCCTGCCTGGACAGCGGAGCGGACCTGGCCAAGGTGCCGGCCGCAGCGCCACTGCTGGTTCTGCCCTGCCGCAACGGTGACGGGCAGAAGTGGAACTACGACGAGAGCTCCGGGACGTTCGTGAACGCCGCCAGCGGCCTCGCCCTGACGTCGCTGCTTGGCAAGGGGAAGGCCAAGCAGGCACAACCGACCGGCAGCATGAGCGTCGCCAGTACTCCGATCGAGGCCTGGGCGGGGCTCCCGGTTCCGAGCCTGGACATCCTGGGCGCGGTACTGGCGCTGGTGAACGCACTGCTCGCATCGCTCGGCCTGGCACTGCCGCTGCCGATCGCGGGCGCCGCTGCCAGCCTCCTGTCGCTGCTCCGGCCACAGGTGCCGATCCCGGCCCAGATGACCACGCTACCGAAGCAGATGATGCAACTGGCCCAGAGCTGACCAGACCAACGAGAGGACGGCCGGCCCCGACATCGTCGGGGCCGGCCGCTTGTTGTCTTCTCCTCTGTCGGGGGCGGTGCTCGGGGATGAGGACCGGAATACCCGCTGCTTGCGCGTCAGCGGGAGCCCGGCGTCGTCACCGCCCTGGCCGTCACCACCAGCACCAGCAACCCAGCAGTTCGTCGACCAGGCACGCAACTCCGTGGAGAAGTCTCACGTCATTTCACCTCCGATCCCTGAAGCTCCGATCGGCAAGAATGTAGCTCGCTCGCTCACCCTGTGTATCTAGTCAACTACCTGTTGCCACAGAACCTTGAGCGACCTTTAACTCTTCCGCAATCCTCCCCGTGGGATCCCGGCTTGACAGACCACGGTTGGTTGCGCTTGGCAAACGTTCGCCGCCGGGTTGGGAAAAAGTCTTCACATAGTCGCCCGATGATGCCAATGTTTGACCGGCACGCTCGCTGGACCACTTTGCAAGGAGCCCTGATGCGATCACTCTCGCGGTTCACGACCGCCGGCGTCCTCGGCGCCGCGGCCCTCGCCCTGCTCACCGGATGTCTCGGATCGTCCGGCTCCGGCAGCAACAGCGGCGGCCAGGACGCCAACCGGAACTCCGACGCCAAGAAGGTCGAGCTCACCTTCGGCTCGAACTCGGTCAAGGGCGGCAAGAGCAGCGCCGGCGCCACCTTCATCTCCGACGTGCTGATCCCGAAGTTCGTCGCCGAGCAGAAGGGCAAGGGCGTCGACGTCACGGTCAAGTTCCAGGGCGACGGCTCCGACGACGAGGTCTACAAGCAGAAGCTGTCCCTCGACCTGTCGAACAAGTCCGGCCCGGACCTGTTCCAGATCGACGGCATCTGGGTCGGCGAGTTCGCCCAGGCGAACTACATCAAGCCGCTCACCGACACCGTCGGCGACGCCGCGAAGGTGGACAACTGGGACGGCTGGCAGCAGATCCCGGAGTCGGTCCAGGCCCTCGGCAGCTACAACGGCAAGCGGTACGGCGTCCCCGGCGGCACGGACGGCCGTGTCCTGTACTTCAACAAGAAGCTGTTCGCCCAGGCCGGGCTGCCCGCCGACTGGCAACCGAAGTCCTGGGACGACATCATCTCCGCCGGTCAGGCGCTGAAGAAGATCTCCGGCGTCACGCCGATCCAGATCAACGCCGGCACCGCGATGGGCGAGGCGACCACCATGCAGGGCGTGCTGCCGCTGCTGGTCGGCACCGGCGCCACGGTGAACTCCGACGGCAAGTGGCTCGGCAACACCTCGCAGCTGCGCCAGGTGCTGGACTTCTACCACCAGGTCTACTCGACCGGGCTCGGCGACCCGGTGCTGCAGAAGGAGGCCAAGGGCCGCGACAAGTCCTTCGCCGAGTTCGCCGCGAACAAGATCGGCATCCTGCTGGAGAGCGACTACTTCTGGCGCAGCGTGGTGGAGCCGAAGGAGGGTGTCGCGAAGATGGCCGACCGGGACACCGCGGTCGGCTGGGCGATGATCCCGGCGATGAAGCCGGGCGCCGGCGTGAAGGGCCAGGACTTCGTCTCGATGTCCGGCGGCGGCGCGACCGTGATCAATCCGAACACGAAGTTCCCGCAGCAGGCGTGGGAGTTCCTGCAGTTCATGAACTCCGCCGACATGGTGAAGGCCTCGCTGGACGGCGCCGCCAAGATCACGCAGCGGTCCGACGTGAACAGCGAAGTACTGAAGAGCGACCCGATGCTGAGCTTCATCGCCGGCAAGGTGCTGCCGGTGACGCAGTACCGTCCGGGCCGCGCGGAGTACCCGAAGGTGTCGGCCGCGCTGCAGCAGGCGACCGCCGACGTGATCAGCGGCAAGAGCACCGCCGACGCGGCCGCGGCGTACCAGAAGGCCGTCGAGGCCGCGGCCGGCGGCAAGGACAAGGTCACCAGTAACTGATGACTTCTGTGACCGCACCCGCGCGGGGCCGGGGCCCCGCGCGGGACGTCGCGGGGCTCGGGGTCGGCCGCGCGCTGGGCTTCATCGCCCCGGCACTGCTGCTGATCGGCGCGTTCCTGATCTTCCCCGCGCTCTGGACCATCTACATCGGCGTCACGAACTACCGGCTGACCGGCGTCGAGGCCGTGTCGCCGTCGATGGTCGGGCTGTCGAACTACACCCGCGCCCTGGACGACGCGCTGTTCCACAACGCGTTGTGGCTGACGATGCTGTTCGTCCTCGGGTCCGCGATCATCGGGCAGAACATCCTCGGCTTCACGCTCGCCTGGGTACTGCGGCGCGCCCGCCCGGCGGTCCGGCGTACGGTCGAGGCCCTGACGCTGCTCGCGTGGATCCTGCCGTCGACGGTGGTCGCGTACCTGTGGGTCGCGTTCTACGACCGCGACGGCGGGACTCTCAATGGGATCCTGGGCACGCAAGGAACTGCCTGGCTGATCGACTACCCGATGGCCTGTCTCGTGGTCTTCAACACGTGGCGCGGTACGGCGTTCTCGATGATGCTCTACTCGTCGGCGTTGCAGGCGGTCCCGCCGTCGCAGCTCGAGTCGGCGCGGATGGTCGGCGCATCGGGCTGGCAGACGCTGCGCGACATCGTGTTCCCGCACATCCGCGGGCACGTACTCACGAACACGCTGCTGATCTCGCTGTGGACCGCGAACGACTTCTCGCCGTTCCTGCTCACCAAGGGCGGGCCGAACCACGAGTCCGAGACGGTGCCGGTCTACATCTACAACGTCGCGCTGCAGGGCGGTGAGCTCGGGTACTCGTCGGCGATCTCGTTCCTGCTGCTGATCGCCAACCTGCTGGTGTCGTTGGTCTACCTGCGGCTGCTGCGGAGGCGCTCATGACCGGGGCCTATGTCGTGCGCCGGATCGGTTTCTACGTGCTGATCTGCGCGATCACGCTGTTCTTCGCCGTACCGATGCTGTGGATCGCATCGGCGCCGTTCGACGCGTCGCCGGGGCTCGGGGTGCGCTGGCCGGACTGGACGCTGGAGAACTTCCGGAAGACGTTCGCGCATCCGTACGCGATGCACTCGATGGTCAACTCCCTGCTGATCTGCATCACCACGGCGGTGGCCGTGACCGCGTTCGCCGCGTTGGCGTCGTACGCGCTGTCCCGGGTGCGGATCCCGGGACGGGACGCGCTGCTGTACGGGTTGCTGCTGCTGTCGTCGGTGGTGACCGGTACCGCCGCGATGGTGCCCATCTTCGTGATGATGTTCCAGCTCGGGCTGATCGACTCGCGGTTCGGCGTCGCGCTGGTGATGACCGGTGGCCTGTTGCCGGCGGCGATCTTCATCCTGAAGGACTTCGTCGACGCGGTGCCGAAGTCGTACGAGGAGTCGGCCCGGGTGTTCGGCGCGTCCACCTTGCAGATCCTGCGGGACGTCGTACTGCCGGTCGCGCGTCCCGGCCTGGCCACCATCATGGTCTGGGCGTTCGTCAACTCCTGGGGCAACTTCCTGGTGCCCTTCCTGCTCATCCGGTCGATCGACAAGCAGCCCGGTGCGGTGCTGATGCAGACCCTCACCGACGAAGGCGGCAGCGTGAACCTGCAGGTGCTGCCGGTGTTCTCGCTGCTGTTCTCGATCCCGGTCGTCGTGCTGTACCTGCTGGTGAACTCGCGTTACGGGTTCCGTTTCCACGGAGGGATCAAGAGCTGATGGCGGGCATCGACATCGAAGGCCTCGCAACCGTCTACCCGAACGGCGTCCGCGCCGTCGACGGGCTGGACCTGCAGGTTGCCGACGGCGAGTTCTTCGCCCTGCTCGGCCCGTCCGGGTGCGGCAAGACCACCCTGCTCCGGACGATCGCCGGGCTGGAGACGGCAACTTCGGGCAGTATCCGGATCGACGCTACCGACGTCACCCGGACGGAACCGGGCAAGCGCGGCGTCGCGATGGTCTTCCAGGACTACGCGCTCTTCCCGCATATGAGCGTCTCCGAGAACATCACGTACCCGCTGAAGGTACGTCGAGTTGCCGCCGCCACCCGCGCGTCCGTGGCTACTCGTACTGCCGGGGAGCTGTCCTTGGACGGGCTGCTGGAACGCAAGCCCGGCCAGCTGTCGGGTGGTCAGCAGCAGCGGGTCGCGCTGGCCCGCGCGATCGCCTCCGAAGGCAAGGTGCTCCTCCTCGACGAGCCGCTGTCGAACCTCGACGCCCGGCTCCGGCTGGAAGCTCGCACGTTCTTGAAGAAGCTGCAGCGGGACCTGGGCATCACCACGGTCTTCGTCACGCACGACCAGGCCGAGGCGCTCGCGCTCGCCGACCGGATCGCGGTGATGGAGTCCGGCAAACTCCGCCAACTCGGCTCCCCGCGGGAGGTCTTCGCCCGCCCCGCGAACACCTTCGTGGCGAACTTCATCGGCTCCACGCCGATGAACCTCCTCGCTGGCAAGGTCACCTCTGGCGCCGACGCGGTCGTGTCGGTCGCCGGCGGCTCGTTGCCCTCTTCCACTCCAGCCGAAGCAGAGGTAACGGTCGGCATCCGCCCGGAATACCTGACGCTGACCACTGGCGACGTCACCGGCCCCGCCCTCCGCGGCACGGTAGTGGTGGCCGAGAACCTCGGCACCCAGTCCCTGGTCACCGTCGACTGCGCCGGCACGCTGGTCGGCGTCACAGTCCCCGAAGAATCCGAACCCGCCCCAGGCACCCCCGTGAACCTCACGGCCCCCGCCTCGCGCGTCCTTCTGTACGACCGCGAGACCGGCGAACTCCTCACCCACGAACCCGCCTCCGTCGCCTGACCGCACGCCTGGAGACCTAGCTGATGGCAGTCACGTCGTACCGCCGGCGTTGGACCCTCGACGACCGCGCCGAATCCGTCTGGCACTCGCTGCCCGTCGACATCCCGCCGGACTGCCCCGGCCTCCTCGTCACCCTCACCGTCCCGCCGGTCGACGGCGCAGTCATCGACCTCGGCTGCGAGGGCGCCGACGGCTGGCGCGGCTGGTCCGGTGGCGCGCGCCAGACGTTCGCGATCACCCCCGACGCCGCGACCCCCGGCTACCTCCCCGGCGAGCTCGAACCCGGCACCTGGTCGATCGTCCTCGGCCTCCACCGAGTACCCGTCGAAGGCGTCGAGCTCCTCGTCGAAGCAGTCACCGGTCCCGTCACCGTGATCCCCGGCCTGATGGAGTACGCCGACGCCACGGCCGCTGTCGCCGTACCCCCGCGCCCACCCCGCCGTACCCTGCCTGCCTCGTCCGGCTTGAAGTGGATCGCCGGCGACTTCCACGCGCACTCCCTGCACTCCGACGGCTCCACCCCGATCGCCAACCTCGCGGCCCTCGGCGTCTCGGCCGGTCTCGACGTACTCGCCGTCACCGACCACAACACCGTCGCCCACCACACCGAACTCCCCGCCCTCAGCGACCGCTTCGGCATCGGGCTCATCCCCGGCCAGGAAGTCACCACCGACACCGGCCACGCCAACGCGTTCGGCGACATCGGCTTCATCGACTTCCGTCGCCCCGCCGCCACCTGGGTCTCGGAGGTCGCCGCCCGCGGCGGCCTCCTCTCCATCAACCACCCACTCGGCGGCGACTGCTCCTGGCGCCACCCACTCCCCGAACACCCACCCCTCGCCGAAATCTGGCACTCCTCCTGGCTCGACCACACCTGGGGCGGCCCCGTCGCCTGGTGGCAGGCCTGGGGCCTCGAAACCGCCCCCATCGGCGGCAGCGACTGGCACAACCCGACATCCCTCACCCCACCCGGCACCCCCACCACCTGGATCGCCGTAGACGCCTCCGCCGAAACCCCCGCCGACCTCGTACCCGCCACCCTCGAAGCCCTCCGCGCTGGCCGAACCGCCCTCTCCTGGTCCTACAACGCCCCCGTCCTGGTCCGAGCCAACGACGAACTAATCGCCCTCAACGCCCCCAACACCCTCGTAATCACCCCCGACGGCACCCGCCACCCCATCCCCACCCCCGAAACCCACCTACCAGCCACCCCCGGCCCCCACCTCCTAATAACCCACACCGGCCACCTCCTCTCCACCTGCACCTAACCCCGCCCCCACCCCAACACCACTCGCCCACCCCTGCCCGTACGACCGGCGCCGCGCCACGACACCCCGCCCCACGCACCACCACCCCTCACCGCCCGCATCACCACACCGCCCGAGCCACCACACCGCCCGCATCACCACACCGCCCGAGCCACCACACCGACCGCACACGGCCACCGCCCGTACGAACCGCGCCGTGCCGCGCCACCGCGCCCCGCACCACCGCATCCCGCACGACCCAGACCACCGCACCACCGCACGATCTGCACCGCTGCACCGCCCGCACCCGCGCACGCGCACGCGCACGCCAGCAACTCGAGCAGCCCGCCCCGGGTCGGGTCCGCGCACCTGCTCGGCCCGGCGCCGACCCCAACCACGCCGCCCACATCACCACACGACCCGCACCACCACGCCGACCGCACCCGCACGATCCGTCCCACCGCACCTCCCGCACGCCAGCAGCCCGAGCGCCCCACGCTGGTCCGGGTACGCGCACCTGCTCAGCCGACGCCGACCCGACCACGCCGCACACCACCACCCGACCCGCATCACCGCACCGCCCGCACCACCACACGGCCCACACCGCCCACACCGCCCACACCGCCCACACCACCCCACGACCCGCACCACCGCCGCAGCACCACACCGCTGCACCACCCGCACCCCGCACCGCTGCACCGCCCGCACCCGGCAACCGAAGCAGCCCGCGCTCGGTCGGGTCCGCGCACCTGCTCGGCCGGGGCGACCCGACCGCACCACCGCACGACCCGCACCACCGCACGACCCCGCACGACCCGCACGACCGCCACCGCACGACCGCGTCGCCGGCGCCGCCACAGAAGCCGCACGCAGCTCGCCCCAACGCACCGACCCGCCGCCGACGTGACCACCAGCCGCGGCGCCCACACGTACTCACGTGCAAACTGGACCGATGGACAGCGAGCCGACTCAAGTAATCGTCGTCGACGCCGCGAACGTGATCGGCTCCCGCCCTGACGGCTGGTGGCGAGACCGCGCCGGCGCAGCCCGCCGCCTCCTGACCCGCCTCTCCGCGTTCCAGGCCCAGTCCCCCGACACCACCGTGATCGTCGTACTGGAAGGCGCCGCCCGCCAAGCCACCTCAGGCGACACCGCCCCGACAAACCTCGAGGTAGTCCTGGCCCCCGGCTCCGGCGACGACACCATCGTCGCCGTCACCCAAGAAGCCGCCACCCGCCAGCCCCACCCCACCATCACGGTAGTAACCGCCGACCGAGCCCTCCGCGACCGCCTAACCCCCACGGGCGCCACCCCCACCGGCCCCAACTGGCTCCTATCCCAACTAGACGCCCTTCCCCAACGGCCCTCGGCCTAAATCCACCCCACTCAACGCCGCAGCAGCCCGACCGCACACCTCAACCGCATCGCGCACTCTCCCAACAGAGAGCACCGCCTCCGAGGCGCCGTACGTCCGGACCGCTCGCACACACCCAGCGGTCGAGCCGACGCACCGCCAGCTAGTCGAGCAGCCAACCGTTCTGTTCAGCCACCTGTACGGCGTCGGACCGTGTACGCGCACCCGTCTTACCAATGGCAGACCACAGCCGCGTACGCACCACGCGCTCCGACACGTCCAGCTTCCGCGCCATCAACGACACCGACCCGCCATCACGTGCGGCGCGCAGCGTGTCGGTCTCCTCCTCATTCAGCGGAGTCTCCGAATACCGCAAGTTCTCCGCCGCGAGATTCGCATCGACCACCCGCAGCCCAAGGTGCACCCGCCGTACGGCATCCGCCAGCTGCGGCGCCGGGCTCCCCTTCAACGCGAACCCCTTCGCCCCCGCATCGAGTCCCCGACGCATGTGCACCGGACGCCCGTACGTCGTCAACATGACGACCCGGCACTCTGGCATCGACGTACGCAGCTTGGTGGTAACCGTGATGCTGTCGTTCCCCGGCCCGCCGGCATCGACCAGCGCGACGTTCGCCCGATGCCGTTTCGCGGCACCTACGACGTCGTCGGAACGGTTGAGCTCGGCAACGATCTCCAGATCGCGCTCACGCTCCAGACCGCTACGAAGCAAGCCTCGGCTGAGGATCTGGTCATCGACCAGCAGCAGCCGAATCCGGTCGGGCAAGCGAGCCTCCGAGGTAACCGTCCGGGCGCCGGGGAAGTACGTCCGGAAATGAGCAGTACTCGGTTCCCGATGATGGAACGCTGCCGCATACGCCGTCCACATCAACGCGGCATCTCTACCAGATTGCGACCAGATCGCGACCACACCAGAACCCACCGCAACAATTGCCTGACACCACAGGCTCACACCGGCCCCGCCCGAGCACGTGCCGTAAGCGTAGGCCGCACCACCCGAAGATCCACTTCCACCGAAACCTCAACAGTCACCGCATCCGCCACAACCTCACACCCAGCAATCCGAACCCCATTAGCCACCGCCACCCGCCGCGCCACCACACAAGCCCCCACACCCGGACCACCAAGCGCAGCCTGCGCATCCGGCGTACCCACCACCCGCGGCCCCAACGCACCAGGGCCGGCAGGCGATGCGTTCAGAGCCTGCGCTGCACTGAGAGCAGTCAAATCCGCCGCAGCAGTCAACTTATGGCGCGCCGTAGAAATCGCCGACCAGAGAACAGCCACCGAAAACACCGCGAACAACAGCACGGCAACAAACAACACCTGCAGCGTCGCACTCCCACACTCAGACCGCCCCACACGACCACGCCTCACACCACCTCGACCCGCCTCGACCTCAGCCGTCCTAGCACGACTCGTCACATCGTGAGGCGTTCCAGCACGACCGGTTCCAGCACGACCGGTTCCAGCGTGAGCGGTTCCAGCGTGCGAGATCCCAGTACGACCCGACCTATCGCGAGGCGTGTCAGCACGAGCGGATCCAGCACGGATGGCGCCCGAGGGCAGGCCCCCGAAGCAGCGATCGCCGGACTGTGGCATGCCCGAGCGCGGGCTGCGGGAACGCGGACTACCGAAGCGCGGCATACCCGAGCGCGGGCTGCGGAAACGCGGACTACCGAAGCGCGGCACGCCCGAGCTCGGCGTGCCCAAGTCCGGCTGCTTGGGATGCGGCGTCCCGGCACGCGCTCTGCGGGAGCCGGTCATGGCGTGCCGGGCTCGGATTCGAGGGTGGCTTTGGCGGTGAGCTGCGTGGGTGTGATGAAGGCCAGGAGTGGTGGGTTGTGGGTGGGCTCAGCTGTCACGGTGACATGGATGTCTGAGTCATCGCGGGTGATGGTGATCGTACCGGTGGGCACCGTGCGATGACCGATCGCTTCCGCCTCTTCAGGTGAGTCGCCTCGCGCCACAGCACGTGCCACGTCGCGGGCGGCGTCGATGCAGCGAATGTTCATCATGACCAGGCCGATGATCCAGATCCCCAATACCAGCAGGGCTATCAGCACAGGGAGCACCATGGCCATCTCAGCCGTGACCGCTCCTCGGTCACCTCTTCGACCCCGAGCCCTCCTGCGCCGCCGTCTAGGGACGATCCGGCCGCCGAACGCGCTCTGCTCGTTGACGACAGGCCCACCGTCGGCCCCCGTGCCGCTCGCGACGGCGACAGCGTCGGGGCTCGAGGAGGTGGTCTGGAGGACAGGGAGTGGGGTGGCGGAGGTCTGGTGGTGCATTGGGGCTCCCGGGTGGCGGCCGGCCGGGAGGGGGAGGGCCGACCGGCCGCCGGATTGAGGGGTAGAGCCGGATGTGATCAGGTACGGCTCGATTGCGGGTTGGCGGTCGGGTTAGAGGTGGACGCCTTCTACGCCGGCGAGTTTGAGGCCGAAGTTCACGATTCCTTTGAGGACGGTCTGCATTGCGGGGGATCTCAGGAGGGCGACCATTGCGCCGCCGAAGCCGCAGACGCCGACGATGAGTACGGCGTACTCGGCGGTTATTGCACCTTTGTCTGAGCGGGGTCTGCGATGCCGGATCGTCTTGGCGGGAAGGGGAATGGGCGCGTTGGCGGTGGGCGTGATTGGGATGGGTGCGTCGGGGAGGAGCGGACTGCAGTTGGTTGCCGTTGCCGCGGAGGTGTTTGAACTGGGGCCGGCGAACTCGGGGATGAAGGTCGGGGGCAGCGGGTCGCGCTGGCCGGCGCTGGCGGGTTGCTGCTTCGCGCCAGATGGGTGGGAGGGTGCGGGGGCGAGTGTTGGGTGGGTTCTGATGGCGGGTAGTGCGGCGGGTGTTGCTTGGGGGCTGGTGGCGGGTGCTTGGGTGGGCATTTTGCCTCCTGCTGGCGGAGTGTTGGCGACTCGACAAAGAACATGCCGTTGTTGGGTCGCCTTTTTTGTAAGGGCTTTTGAGTTGTGGATAAGTCAGGGGTGGAGCAGGAAAGGGATCAGGGCGTCGGCGATGGTGGGGACGATTGAGAGGAGGACGAAGGCGGGCAGGAAGCAGAGGCCTAGGGGGAGGGTCGCTCGGGATTCGGCGGAGCGGGCTTGTTGGTCGGCGGCGTGGTGGTTGGCGCGGCGGGTTTCGTCGGCTAGGTGCTCGAGGGTTTTGGAGAGGGGCGCCCCGGAGCGGAGGGAGCGGGAGATTGCTCGGGCCATGGGCGCACAGGAAGGTTCGGAGTTGAGGTGGGACCAGGCGGTGGTTGGGTCGGCGCCTAGGGCTAGGTGGTGGGCGACCTTGGTGAAGGTGTCAGCGAGTGGCCCGGGGAGGGCTTCTGCAACTAGGGCGAGGGCGTGTTGGGGTGGGCGGCCGGCTCGTAGGGAGGCGGTCAGCAGGTCTATGGCTAGGGGGAGATCGTTGGAGATCTGTTGGTTGCGTTGCCTGGTGGCTGCAGGTTCTAGACGGGACAGGGCTTTGGGGATCGCGTAGTAGGCGATGACCGCAGGGATGAGGCCCCATGGGAAGCCGAGGAGCGTAAGCGCGCCTAGGGCGGCGGCGGTTGCGGCTAGGCGGTGGGTGCGTGGAGGGCGGGGGTTGGTGCGTTGTCGGGGCGGAGTCAGGCGGCGGAGGTCGGGGTGGGGCGGGATGAACAGGTAGGTGCTTAGGGCAACTGTTGCTGCGGCGGCGAGGGCTTGGGGCATGTGAGGTCTCGTTGAGTACGGCGGCTGACGCCGGGTGTGGGCCGGTGAGAGCGGATGTGGGGGGTTTGGGGCGTGGGGCGTGTTGGCTATGGGGGTGGGGTGGAGAGGCGGGTGGTCCAGTGGAGGCCTGTGGTGGTTAGGAGGAGGCCTGTGGTTAGGCAGATGTAGCCGGGTGGGGTGGTGGTTAGGAAGGTGAGGGGGTGGGCGCCTAGGGCGTAGCCGAGGGCTATGCCGGCGGTGGGGAGGGTGGCGAGGATTCTGGCGGTGGAGCGGGCTGTGGCGAGGCTGGCTTCGGTTTGGCGGTGGATGGCTTCGTCGGCTCGGAGGGAGTTGGCGAGGCGTTCGGTGAGGGCGGCGAAGGTGGCGCCGGATTGTTCGGTGACTCGCCAGGCGGCTGCGAGGGCTCGGAGGCTGGTGGCGCCAGGGGTGGTGGCTGCTTTGGTGAGGGCGGTGGGGACGTCGGCGCCGAGTTTGGCGGCGGCGTGGACCGGTTGGAGGTCGGGGCTGATGGAGGCGGCGCCTTCCAGGGCGGCGATTGGTGGGCGGCCGGCTGTCAGGTCGGCGGAGAGGACGTCCAAAGCTTCGATGATGGTGGCGCGGCGGGTAGCGATTGTCTTTTGGCGTTGGTGATGGGCTCGTTGGTTGGCGGCCAGGAGGAGGACTGCGGTGATGGCGAGGGTGGAGACGAGGGCTTGGGTGCTGATGAGGGCTGCGGCCGCTGGTGGGAGGAGGAGCCAGGGGCGGGCCAGTCGGGTGCGGAGGTGGCGGCTGGCTGGTTGAGTGCGCGTGGCTTGGGTGCCTGCGGGTTGGGTTTGGGTGAGGTCGGTGCCCGGACGTTGTGTGCGGGTGAGCTGGATGCCCGGGAGTTGAGTCCGGGCGGAATCGGTGGTCGGCGGCTGGGTGTGCGTGAGGTCGGCGTTCAGCTGTTGGGTGCGAGTGAGGTCGATGTTCGGCTGTTGGGTGTGGGTGAGGTCGGTGTTCGGAGGTTCGGTGTGGGTGGGATTGGTGCCTGGAGGTTGGCGGTGGGCGAGCCAGCGGCGGGGGCGGGTTGGGTGACGGCGGGGTTGTCGGGGGGTTAGGCGGTGGAGGGGTGAGCGGGGTGGGAGGGCGAGGGTGGCGGTCAGGAGGGCTAGAAGGGCGGCGGCGAGGGGTGGACTCATGGGGAGGGCCAGGAGGGCGACTAGGACGGGTGGGGTCATGAGGTGGGTTGGAGGGTGGTGAAGAGGTGAGCGGCGGGGTGGAGGGTGTGGGTGTTGTCGGGGTGGAAGGTGATGGCTGGTTCGGTGGTGAGGGGTGCGTTCGGGGGCTTGGTGAGGGTGTGGATCTCGGCAATTCGGCGGCGGCCGGTTGGGGAACGGGTCAGGTGGATCACTGCGTGGAGGGCTGACGCCGCTTGGCTGTGGATGGCGGGTTGGGTGAGGCCGGCCAGGGCGCCCAGGGCTTCGAGGCGGGCGGGGACGTCGGCGGCGGAGTTCGCGTGGATGGTGCCGCAGCCGCCTTCGTGGCCGGTGTTGAGGGCGGTGAGGAGATCTACTACCTCGGGGCCGCGGACCTCGCCGACTACCAGGCGGTCGGGCCGCATGCGGAGGGCTTGGCGGACCAGGTCGCGGAGGGAGATCTCGCCGGCGCCTTCGATGTTGGGTGGGCGGGCTTCGAGACGGACCACGTGGGGGTGGTCGGGGCGGAGTTCGTTGGCGTCCTCTACCAGGACCAGGCGTTCGGCGGGGTTTGTGAGTGAGAGCAGGGAGTTGAGGAGGGTTGTCTTTCCGGTGCCGGTGCCGCCGCTGATCAGGAAGGCGACGCGGGAGTCGAGGAGGTCGTGGAGGATGGCGGCACCGGCTGGGGGTAGGGCGCCGGCGGCTATCAAGTCGTCGAGGGTGAAGACCTTGCGGGACGGGATGCGTAGCGAGAGGCAGGTTCCTGGGGCGGCGATGGGGGCCAGGACCGCGTGGAAGCGGGTGCCGTCGGACAGGCGGACGTCGACGTACGGGGTGGAGTCGTCGAGGCGGCGGCCGGCTGCGGCGGCCAGGCGGGTGGCCAGGCGGCGGAGGGCTTGCTCGTCGCCGGTGCGGATCGCGACGAACTCGAGGCCTTGGCCGCGGTCGATGTAGACCTCGTCCGGGCCGTTGACCAGGATGTCGGTGACGCCGGGTTCGGCGAGCAGGCTGTCGAGTGGGCCGGCGCCGAGTGCTTCGCGGCGGAGGGCGGTGACGACTGCGAGGACCATTGCGTCGCCGTAGATCGTTCCGTCGGCGCGGAGGGCGGCTGCTACGTGCACGGGGGTTGGTGGGGCGCCGGTAATGGCGAGGGTGCCTCGGACGCGGTCGAGCAGGTCGTCGGGGACGGCGGTGATCGTCATGTGAGCTCCAGAGAGGTGACGGCGGGCGGGGCGTCATGGGCGGCGGCAGTGGTCATGTGGGACAGGGAATGCGGGCGGGGCTTGGCGGGCCGGGGAGGCGGGACCGGTCGTTCGGGGGGCGGTGTTGATCAGCTCGGGCTGGTGCGGGGAGAGGGGCGGCGGGCAGCAGCGCCTGCGCAGCGGGGTGGGGACGCGGGAGTTGACGAGGTCGGGAGGCGGGGTGGTTGCGGTGATGCGTCGCCAGGTGGCGTGGGCGGGGACGCGGGGCGGTCGTCGGGCGGTGGTGTTGGTCAGGTGGGGCTGCGGGGGCGGGCTGGCCGGTGGGGGTGGGGCTGGCGTGTGGATGGAGGTCGGGTGGGCAGGTGGGGCAGCGTCGGAGGTGGGAGCGGGCGGGCGTTGAGGGGCGGGTGAGGCGGTAGGGCGCTGGTGGGGTGGGTCGGCGTGGTGGGCGAGGGGTTGTGTGGGTGGTTAGGTGGGGAGGGGGAAGAGGTTTAGGAGGGTGGTGGCGGCTTGGGTTAGAGGGCTTCGGCGGTGGGGGGTGAAGTGACCTTCGTCCATGGCGGTGGGGATTTTGGGGTCTGTGCCGAGTTTGGTTGCTAGGGGCAAGGAGAGGTGGGTGGCGACGTCGAGGGGGGAGAGGCCGGGGCGGGAGGATCGGGCTACTACGCGGAGGTCGCCGGCGACGGAGCGGAGGGGGCCGGAGAGGCGTTTGGCGGCGGCTACTGAGCGGACGTCGCAGGGGACGACGAGGAGGGTTGCGGTTGCTCGGATGAAGCCTTCTTCGACGGCTGGGTCGGCGCGGCGGGGTAGGTCGAGGACGACCAGGTCGGCGCTGCGTTGGGCGGCGCTGATGACCGAGCTCATCGTGTCCGGGGGCAGGACCGTGACGTCGGACTGGTCCCAGGAGAGGACTGCCAGGCCGTCGACCGACGGGAGGGCTGAGCGCAGAGCGGCGGCGCTGACGCGGCCGGAGGCGTTCAGGAGTTTGGGCCAGCGGTCGCCGGGGTCGCGCTCGATGCCGAGGGCGAGCTCGATGCCGCCGCCGAGCGGGTCGCCGTCGATGAGCATCGTCCGTAGGCCGCGGCGGTTGCCGAGCACCGCGACCGCGGCGGCCAGGGTGGTCGCGCCTGCTCCCCCGCAGCCGCCGACGAAGGCCAGCGTGACAGCGGTGCGGGGGACGCCGTCGAGCGCGTCGGCCAACTTGCCGGCGAGCAGCGGCTCGTCGGCGGGTAGGCGGCAGATCAGGTCGGCGCCGATGGCGAAGGCGGCCTGGTTGAGGCTGTCTGGGTGGTGGAGGTCGGCGGCGTCGTTGGGGAAGGCAGGCTGGTGGAGGTTGTCGGCGTGGTGGACGTCGGCGGCGTGGTTGGGGTTGGGCGCGTGGTGGAGCTTGTCGGCGTGGTGGTCGTCGGAGGTGTGGTGGAGGTTCCGGGCGTGGTTGAGGTCGCCGGCGTTGTGGGGGTTGCCGGCTCGGTAGAGGTCGCTGGCGTCGTGGGGGTTCGCAGCGTTGTGGGGGTCGGCGGCGTGGTGCGGGTCGGCGCCGATGGCGAAGGCGACGGGATGGGGATTGGCGGCGTCGTGGGGGTTGGCCGCGGGGTGGGGGTTGGTGGGTGGTGGGGTGGGGGTGGCTATGACGACGCCGTGGCGGTGGGGTGGTTGGGCGCGGGCCAGGGGTTGGGCGAGGTCGGCGCCGATGACGATGAGGGACGGTTTGTGCCAGTGGAGGCGGACGGTGCGGAGGTCGTGGGCGATGTGCGGCGTGACGGAGGCGGCCGCGGCGAGTCGGAGGAGGTCGTCGAGCAGGGCTTCGTCGGTCGTTGCCATCAGCACCGATGGTGGTGGTGGGTTGGTGTCCATGCCTAGAACATGCCGTTCTTCGAGGGGTTGCGGACACGGCATCGGATCCCTGTGGACAAAGGGCTGTCGGGTTTCCGTCAGCAGCGGGAACCCGCCACGACGAGCCCGAGACCAACACGCCCCGAACGGTTACGGTTCCTTTCGAAGCGTCTTTAACTAAATTTCACCGGACCGCTTCCGTCCCATCGCTCCGGAGGAACCTGATGAGTCGATTGCGCACGCTCGCAGCCACCGCCGCCGTCGCGGCAACCGCCCTGATCACCGCCGCCGGCGTCTCTCTCGCGACCCCGGACGCCACCGCGGCCAACGCCGCCACCGCAGCGCCCCAGGCGACCAGCGGGGGCGTCAAGACGGCGTACTTCACCCAGTGGGGGATCTACGCCAACGGTTTCTACCCGAAGAACCTGGTCACCACCGGTGCCGCCGGCAAGCTCGACATCCTGAACTACGCCTTCGCGAACATCGACCCGGCCAGCCACACCTGCTTCATGGCCAACAAGGCCGCGTCCCAGGACGAGAACAACCCGAACGCCGGTGACGGTGCCGGTGACGCGTTCGCGGACTACGGCAAGTCGTACGGCGCGGACATCAGCGTCGACGGGGTCGGCGACGTGTGGAACCAGCCGATCCAGGGGAACTTCAACCAGCTCAAGAAGCTCAAGGCGAAGTACCCGAACCTGAAGATCCTGATCTCGATCGGCGGCTGGACGTACTCGAAGTATTTCTCCGACGCCGCCGCGACCGACGCGTCCCGCAAGGCGTTCGTGAGCTCCTGCCTGAACATGTTCCTGAAGGGCGACCTGCCGGTGATCGACGGCTTCGGCGGCGCGGGCTCCGCGGCCGGGATCTTCGACGGCGTCGACCTCGACTGGGAGTACCCGGGCTCGCCCAACGGCCATGTCGGCAACCACTACAGCGCCGCCGACAAGCAGAACTTCACGTCGCTGCTGGCCGAGTTCCGCGCGCAGCTCGACGCGTACGGCGGCCAGACCGGCAAGAAGTACTACCTGACCGCGGCCACCCCGGCCGGCCAGGACAAGATCGCGAACATCGAGACCAACAAGGTCGGGCAGTACCTCGATTACAACAACGTGATGACGTACGACATGCACGGCGGCTGGGAGGCCACCGGGCCGACGAACTTCCAGGACCCGCTGTACACGGCGCCGAACGACCCGAGCAGCCCGATCCCGCCGGGACAGGGCAAGTACTCGGTCGACTCCGCGGTGAAGGCGTGGACGACAGGTGACTCGGCGTACGGCATCCCGGGCGGGTTCCCGGCGAACAAGCTGAGCATCGGATATCCCTTCTACTACAGGGGATGGAAGGGCGTGCCGGCTACCGACAACGGGAAGTACCAGACGGCGACCGGGCCGGCTGACGGGCATGCGTTGAGTGGAAACGTGCCTGGGGTCTCGTTCTACAAGGAGCTGACCGGCTTCGTGGACAACCCCTCGGCAACGCACTTCGACGACGCCACTCAGTCGAGCTGGTTCTACAGCAACGGCACGTTCTGGTCCGGGGACAACGCCCAGTCGATCAAGGCGAAGGCCGACTACCAGCACTGCAACGGGCTGGCCGGCGCGATGATGTACTCGCTCGAGGCACTGGACGCGGGCGTCACGCTCTTCAACAACGTGGTCGACTCCGTCAACGCGAGCACAGCCGGCTGCAGCGGGCCGCCCACCACCCCGCCCACCACGCCGCCGACGACTCCCCCGACGACACCGCCGACCACGCCGCCCACAACCCCGCCCACGACTCCCCCGACCACGCCCCCGACCACCCCTCCGGGGCAGGCGTCGCCGTGGGCGCCGAACACGGCGTACGCGACCGGTGCGCTCGTGACGTACGACGGCGTCACCTACAAGTGCATCCAGGCACACACCTCCCTGGTCGGCTGGGAGCCGCCGAACGTCCCCGCACTCTGGGGACGGGTCTGATCACGTACCGCCCACTGATCGGAGAATCATGAAACGCATCTCTCTGGCGATAGCAGCCATCGCCGCGGTGGTTGTCGCGCTGCTGACCGCGCAAGCGGCCAGTGCGGCAGGAGTCACTGCCAGCTTCACGAAAGTGTCCGACTGGGGCACCGGCTTCGAGGGGAAGGTAACCATCACCAACGGGACCACCAGCTCGCTCAGCACCTGGTCGGTCTCGCTGGACTTCCCGTCCGGCTACAACGTCACCAGCACGTGGGACGCGAACCACACCAGCAGCGGCCAGACGCACACGTTCACCCCGCCGAGCTGGGCCGGTCCGCTCGCTCCTGGCGCGACCGCGTCCTTCGGCTTCAACGGCAGCCCGGGCAACTTCCCCGGCATCGCCTCGTGCCGGTTGAACAGCGGCTCGTGCTCCGGCGGCGGAGGCGGCACCGTCCCCGGCGCACCCACAGGTCTGTCCGGTACGGCGTCAGGTACGTCCGTCAACCTGAGCTGGTCCGCAGCATCCGGCGCGACGAGCTACAACGTCTACCGCAACGGTACGAAGGTCGGTTCACCGACAGGTACGTCGTACACGGACTCGGGCTTGTCCGCGAACACGTCGTACAGCTACCAGGTCAGCGCGTCCAACGGTGCGGGGGAAGGCGCCAAGAGCAGCAGCGTCTCGGTGACGACCGGCACCGGTGGCGGCAACACCGGGTCTCCGCAGGCCGCGCCGTACCTGTACATGGGCTGGGGCGACCCGCCGAGCCCGGCGACCGTGATGAACGCGACCGGCATCAAGGCATTCACGATGGCGTTCGTGCTCTCGTCCGGCGGCTGCAACCCGGCCTGGGACGGCAGCCGTCCGTTGCAGGGCGGCGCCGACGCCAACGCGATCGCGGCGATCCGGGCAGCCGGCGGTGACGTCGTACCGTCGTTCGGCGGTTGGAGCGGCAACAAGCTCGGCCCGAACTGCAGTACGCCGGAAGCACTCGCCGGGGCGTACCAGCAGGTGATCAACGCGTACAGCCTGAAGGCGATCGACATCGACATCGAGAACTCCGACGAGTTCGAGAACGAGGCCGTGCAGGACCGGATCCTGACCGCGCTGAAGATCGTCAAGCAGAACAACCCGGGGATCAGGACGATCGTCACGTTCGGTACGTCGACGACCGGCCCGACGTACTACGGCAACCGGCTGATCGACCAGTCGAAGGCGCTCGGCGCGGACATCGACGTGTTCACGCTGATGCCGTTCGACTTCGGCAGCTCGAACATCTACAACGACACGGTGGCCGCGGAGCAGGGCCTGAACAACAAGCTGAAGTCCACCTTCGGCTGGACCACCGCGCAGGCCTACGCGCACCAGGGCCTCTCCGGCATGAACGGCCTGTCCGACCAGCAGGAGATGACCACCACCGCGACCTGGCAGAACATCACCAACTGGGCGAAGAGCAACGGGCTCGGCCGGCTGGCGTTCTGGTCGGTCAACCGCGACCGCGGCTGTGCCGGCGGCGGTGTGGTGTCGAACTGCAGCGGCATTGCCCAGGGCGACTGGGACTTCACCCGCATCACCGCGGGCTTCTAGCCGGAACGGCTTGGTCGTCTCAGCTGGACTTGATGGCTGAGACGATCAGGCCGTTGCGGGCGTTCTGCCCGAGCGGCCTGGACGGGTGCAGGCCGTCGCGGAGCAGCCGGGACAGCCGGTTCGGGCTGGACGCCAGGTGCTCGGCCCAGTGCACGATCCGCAGGTTGTCGTGCCGGCGTGCGCCTTCCGCGAGCTGCAGGTTGATCCAGGCGCTGTTGCGCTGGTCCGCGACCTTGATGTCGGGTCCGAGCGCCGTCCGCGCCGCCTGGATGTTCACCCAGTACACGGTCCGCTCGTCGCCGACGATCTGCATGGTCCGCTCGATCTGGGCGGCGACCACGGGCGGGACGAAGATGTCGTTCGAGCCGACCGACATCACGATCCGGTGCGGCAGGCCGTACTGCGCCGCCCAGGCCTCGAGCGCGTCGACCGCGGGGGTGACCGGACGGCCGGCCCAGCTGTGGACGGCCATGTTGATGCCGAGCTGCGCCAGCTGCCGGGCCAGCGCGGGACCGTCCTGGACGCCGATGCTGTCGCCGAACATGAAGACGCCGTCGGTCTCCCGCGTGCGGCGGATCTGGGCCTCGTTCGAGATCGCCTTGGCGAAGCCCTCCCAGGCGCTGAGTACGCCGGAGCCGTACGCACCCGGAGAGATGGCCGCACTCGCCTCGACCGTGCTGCCGGCCGCAACCGTCGACGCGGCCGCCGCGGTTCCTGCGGCGAACAGCAGCCGGCGACTCGGCCGGAACCCACCCAGACGCTTCCTCACGCAGGCAAGGGTGCGGCGGAAAGCCCTCTCTCTGCAAGTCGACACCGGGAAAATCGGACGAACGCTACGAAAGTCACTGCTCCGGCAGTCAACTGGTCGTCACCGGGCGGGATCGCACGAACGCGCGGAATCGCTCCGCCGCGGGCGTCAACGGCGTACTCGACCGCCAGGCCATCCCGATCTCCCGCTGCGCCCGTACGCCGGCAAGCGGAACCGGGACCGCGCCGCTGTCGTTCCCGCGGACCGCGCCGGCCGGGAGGATCGCTACGCCGAGCCCCGCTCCGACCAGGCTGTCGATCGTCGCCAGGTCGGTTGCCTCGAACGCCAGCTGCGGGCTGAACCCCGCCTCACGGCACAACCGGTCCGTCACGCGCCGGAACCCGAACCCAGGCTGCAGCCCCACGAACGCCTCGTCGCGAGCCGCCTCCAGCTCGACGCGACGCCGCGAGGCGAGCGCGTGACCGGGCGGTACGTGCAGCAGCAGGCGTTGCCGCTCCAGCAGCTGCCAGCCGAACCGCGAGGGGTCCGGCCGCGGCGCGATGATCGCGATCTCGGCCTCCCCGCTCTCCAGGTCCTGGACGATGTCGTGCGCCGGTTCCTGCCGCAGCTCGAACTCCACGTGCGGCGCCACCGCGCGGAACGCCTTGAGCAGGTCCGGCATCAGGCTGGTCGCCACCGAGTGCAGGAACGCGAGCCGGACCGTCCCCGACTCCGGGTCGAGCAGCGCGTCGATCCGGCGCTGCGCGGTGTCGACCGCCGCGGTCCCCGCCCGCGCCGCCTCCAGCACCAGCCGCCCGTACGGGTTCAGCCGTACGCCGCGCCGCTCCCGCTCGAACAACGGCACCCCGAACGCCCGCTCGACGCGCTGCAGCGACCGGGTCAGGTTCGGCTGGCTGGTCCCGAGCGCCGCGGCCGCCTCGGTGAGGTGCTCGGTCTCGGCCAGCACCACGAACCACCGCAGATCCTCGACATGCATACGGAAATGGTATCGATTTCTGCTGAGATCGACATTTTACGTATCGCCCGAACAGTGCGACCGTCGAAGACATGCACCAGTCCGTCGCACGCCGGCCGGGGTACCTGCCCGGCGACCCGGAGTACCGCAAGCTGTCCGTCGCACTGTTCGCGGCCGGGCTCGCGACGTTCGCCCTGCTCTACAGCACCCAGCCGTTGCTGCCGGAGCTGGTCACCGCGTTCCACGTCTCCCCCAGCCAGAGCGCGTTCAGCGTGTCGTTCGCCACGTTCGGCCTCGGGTTGGCCCTGCTGGTCGCCGGCCCGGCTTCAGAGGTCCTCGGCCGCACCAACCTGATGCGCTGGTCGGTCGCGGCGACCTCGCTCTTTGCGCTACTCAGCGCCTTCGCGCCCAGCTGGCACCTGTTGCTCGCCCTACGAGCCCTGCAGGGGATCTCGATGGCCGGGCTCCCAGCGGTCGCCATGGCCTACCTGCGCGAAGAGGTCCACCAGGACAGCCACGCCCGCGCCAGCGGTCTCTACATCGCCGGTACGGCGGTCGGCGGTATGGCGGGTCGCCTCATCGCAGGCGGGCTCTCCGACCTCGGCGGCTGGCGCTTCGCGACCGGTGGGATCGCCCTGGTCGGCGTACTGTGTGCGGCCGCCGTCTGGCTGCTCCTGCCCGCGTCGCGAAACTTCCGCCCCACCCAGGCGCGACTGTTCTCGAGCAGGGTCCTGCGGGATCCGGCGCTGCTCGCGCTGTACGGGATCGCCGCGACAGCGGTCGGCGCGTTCGTGGCTGTCTACAACGGCGCGGTGTTCCGGCTGTCCGGTTCGCCGTACCTGTTGAGCGCCGGCGCAGCGGGGCTGGTGTTCTGCGTCTATCTGCTCGGCTCGGCCGGCTCAGCGACCGCAGGGACGTTGGCCGACCGCTATGGCCGGCGCAAGGTGGTTCCGATCGGCTGTCTGATCACCCTGGCTGGTGTGGCGATCACCCTGGCCGCACCGCTCCCGCTGATCGTGCTGGGGCTCGCCGTGATGACAGCCGGGTTCTTCGCGGTGCACGGGGTCGCCAGTGGATGGGTGCCGGCGCGAGCACACGCCAGCGGTGTCGGGACCGGCCAAGCCTCGAGCATGTACCTGTTCTCGTTCTACCTAGGTTCCTCGGTGTTCGGAGGCCTCGCCGGTACGGCGTGGAGCCGGGCGCAGTGGACCGGGGTCGCGGCCGAGGCCGGTGGACTGTTCGTGGTGACACTGGTCCTCGCGCTGCTGCTGAAGAACGTTCCCAGCCGGGTGCAAAACCAGTAAACAGGCTTCCCGTAGGTGCGAAACTGATCCGGTGACGAAGGCGACGGATGCTGCAGACCAACTGGGCCTGAGCTACGAGGTGACCAGGCACGGCCGCGTGAACTCGTTGGAGGAGGCCGCTGCCGCGCGCGGGATCGAACCCGCCCGGCTGATCAAGACGATCGTGGTACGGCTCTCGGACGACGACTACCGGTTCGTCCTGGTACCGGGTGACCGCGAGATCGCCTGGCCGAAGCTGCGCGCGCTGCTCGGGGTGAACCGGATCTCGATGCCCGACAAGGACACGGCGTACGACGTCACCGGGTACGTGCGCGGGACCATCACGCCGCTGGGCAGCACGCACGACTGGCCGGTGATCGCGGACGAGCGGATCACCGGCACGATCTCCATCGGCGGCGGGGACCACGGCGTGGGCATCACGGTGGACGCCCAGGCGCTCACGAAGGTACTGAAAGCCACCGTGGCCGACATCACCGACTAAACGAGCAGTCCCTGTTGCCCCGCACGCAGACCGGCCTGGAAGCGCGTCGTGGCATCCAGCGCCCGCAAGATCCGCTGCATGCGGCGTTCCACCGTCCGCTGCGCGACTCCGAGGCGGCGGGCGATGGCCTGGTCCGTAAGGCCTGCAGCGGCGAGCGACAGGAGATGCCGGTCGTCCGACGTCAGCGGGCCCTCGGAGACCGCGGGGGTCAGCGGGCTGGCCTGCTGCCACAAGAGGTCGAAGAGCCGGAGCAACGCGTCCAGGAGGCTGGACGGACCGAGCTCCACGACCACGTCCGCACCGGTCGGCAGCAGGGCCAACCGGCGGTCGACCACGACCAGCTTGAGCGGTACGTCGCGAAGCATCCGGCAGCAGCCGGACGACCGGGCGGCGGCCAGGTCTCCCGGCTGCGACAGCGAGTCCATGTCGTAGATCGTCCGATACGTCACCCCGTGACGCGTGGACACCAACAGCTGGTCCAGCACGAGTACTTCGTCCTGTGCGCACTGGTGCGCCTGGTAGAACCGCTGCGCGATCGCCTCGGTCCCCCGGATCACCGTGAACGCGTCCGGCTGCCGGAACTCGGCGGTCAGCAGCGCAGCCCCCAGCCGAGCCTCGACGATCGCGGCCTGCTTCCGCAGCGCGAGCAACTCGACAGCAGCCTCCGGTACGGCGGGAACGTACCTGGCCGGGCGGCCCGGCGTACGGGACGCCAGGCCGAGCGACAACAGCGACCGCAGGTGCCGGCTGACCCGGTTGGCGGGCCAGTCGACGGAAGTGGCCAGGTCGGTAGCAGTGGACTCCGGGCGGGCCAGAAGCACCCGGTAGAGCTGCTCGTCCTCCGAGCAGACACCGAGCGCTTCCAGCACCGGAGCAGGTCGATAGTTGTGCATGATCAGGGCAGACCGTGCACGTGGCCGCCGACCTGGGAGGCGAACTGGTTGCCGTTCGAGGCGTCCCAGTTGGTCGACCAGGTCATCGCCCCACGCAGCGACGGCCACGGGGAGCTCGGCTTGTAGGCGCCGCAGCCGGTGCCCTTGGTGAGGCAGTCCAGTGCGTTGTTGACGACCGACGGGACGACATACCCGCTGCCGGCTGCCCGGGACGACGCCGGCAGGCCCAGGCCGACCTGGTCCGGACGCAGGCCGCCCTGCAGCATGATGCACGCCTGTGCGGTGATGAAGTCCACCGAGCCCTGCGAGTACACCTGCCCGTTGCAGCCGTTCATCGAGCCGGAGTTGTAGTACTGCACGTTGACGATGGTGAGGATGTCCTTGATCGCCAGCGCCAGCTTGAAGTACTCGGCCGACGTACTCTGCATGTCGATCGTCTGCGGCGCCATGGTGATCACCAGGCCGCTGCCGAACTGGCTCTGCAGACTCTGCAACGCCTGGCCCATGTACTGCGCGTTGACGCCGTTCTCCAGGTCGATGTCGATCCCGTCGAACCCGTAGGTCCGCAGCACCGACAGCGCGCTGGACGCGAAGTTGGCGGCCGCGGTCGAGTCGCCGACCGAGATGCTGCCGTTCTGGCCGCCGACCGACAGGATGACTTTCTTACCGGCCGCCTGCTTCGCCTTGATGTCGGCCTTGAACTGGTCGACCGTGTACCCGCCCAGCCCGGCACTGTCCAGGTTGAACGTGATGCCGCCGGGCTTCGACGCGTCGGCGTCCGCGAAGGCCACCGCGATCAGGTCGTACGCCGCGGGCACGTCCGAGATCTTCTGCACGGTCGCACCGTTGTTGAAGTTCTGCCAGTAACCGGTGAGCACATGCGCGGGCAAGCTCCCGGTATTCGACCCGCCTTCGGACGTGGTGCCCGACACAGTCGCGCCGTACGGCGAGCAGTTGCCGCTGGGGTCACACGCCCGCACCTTGAAGGAGTACGTCGTAGCCGCGGCCAGACCGGTAGCCGTCCAGCTCGTCACATTGCCGACGCTGGTAGCCGCTCCGGTCCCTCGTACGACGTCGTAGTGGTCGATCCCGTTCGCGTCGGACGCCGCCGACCACGTCAGCTGGAGCGAACTGGCGGTCGGGCTGCCAACAGCCAGGCCACCCGGTGTCGTCGGCGGCGTGGTGTCCTGCGCCCCACCGGGGCCGTCCAGTACGACGTCGTCGACCTGGTACGCCGGGAGCGCGTACCAGCTGTGGACGTAGATCGTGACTGTGGAAGCCGTGGACGTGAACGGAACCGTCAGCTGAGACCAACCTGAGCTGGTCGTCCACGTCGAGGCTCCACCGTCCACGCCGAGGTACACGTTCGATCCCTTGACCCAGGCCGAGAGCGTGTACGCCGTATTGGGCTGGACCGCAATCGACTGCGAGCACTGGGCGATGTCGCTCGAGCTGGGCGTCGCCGACAGGGCGTACGAGCCGGAGTGTGGCGCGGAGGTGGTGACGCCGCCGGCCGGACAGTTCCAGCCGGAGTGCGTGCCGGACTCGAAGCCGGAATTCGTGACGAGATTGCCGGCTTCAGCGGCGCGATGGGGGGATGCGGTGGCGGACCCGGGGACCAGGAAGGCCATGACTACGGCGAGCAGGCTGATGACGACCGCTGCCTGGGGGCGGTGTGCAGGCGGTTTCATGCCTTACAACCTGTGACCAGTCAATTACATTGTCAAGACCCTGCATAAAGTGAGAACGCTCCCACGCGCAGAAAAGCGAGAATCTTTACAAGCTCTTGGCCTGGAGGGAGAAAGGCGACGGCCCCCGGCGGGGGGGTGACCGGGGGCCGTCTTCGGCCACGGGCTCGGGGGGAGGAGCCGGGGGCCGTTCAGGAGGCGACAGTCTGCCACTGTCAGGGGGTATGTACCCCCCAACTCCAGGTTCCACACATCTCGGTTCGATTTCAACCGCGGGTGCGTCGCCCAGGGCCTGAACTCGTCCGATCGGACCGTCCCGGCCAGTGTCACTGTCACACTGCCGTCCAGTCTAACGGGATACCGGCCCACGCAAAAGCCCGGGTCTCTCGGGCGTTTCGCGCGACTGCCTATCCTCGACTCCATGACGGCGCGATCGGCAGCATTCTTCGATCTGGACAAGACCATTCTGGCGCGCTCCAGCACCCTGGCCTTCTCCCGGCCGTTCTACGCGGGCGGGCTGATCAACCGCCGGACCGTGCTGCGCAGCGCGTACGCCCAGTTCGTCTATCTGCTCGGCGGCGCTGACCACGACCAGATGGAGCGGATGCGCGAGTACATCTCGGCGATGTGCACCGGCTGGGACGTCTCGACCGTGAAGGCGATCGTCGCCGACACCCTGGACCACATCGTCCGGCCGATGATCCACGCCGAGGCGGTCGACCTGATCGCGCAGCACCACCGGGCCGGCCGGGACGTGGTGATCGTGTCCTCGTCCGGCGCCGAGGTGGTGGAGCCGATCGGCGCGATGCTCGGCGCCGACAAGGTGATCGCCACCCGGATGGTGGTTGCCGACGGCAAGTACACCGGCGAGATCGCCGAGTACGCGTACGGTCCGCACAAGGTGACCGCGATGGCGGCGCTGGCCGCGACCGAGGGGTACGACCTCGCGACCTCCTACGGGTACTCCGATTCGATCACCGACGAACCGTTGCTGGCCGCCGTCGGGCACCCCTTCGCGGTCAACCCGGACAAGGCGTTGCGCCGGGTCGCGACCGAGCGCGGCTGGCCGATCCTGGAATTCGCCGAGCCCTCGGAGCACACTGGGTTCCACGGCGTACGGCGACCCGCGGTAGCGGCCGGCGTGATCGCCGCGGTGGCCGCGGGAGCACTTCTGATGGCTTCCCGGCGGCGTGCCCTGACGACCGAAAGCTGAAGATAGCTTCATTGTTCTCAACTCCATGAAGACGCCGCATCCCCTTCACAGAAAGGGGTTTCAGGAGTACAAAGGAATCAACAAAGGGCCCTCGGGTCCGGTAGAGATTGCACGACAACCCAGGCACCCACGCGGCGACCAGCCCATCCCAAAGGGGCAGCGCGACCCAGGCATCGTCCTGAGGCGGCAAACCGGTGCACGCATGGTAACCAGGGTGACGTGTCAGCGACGGCGCTCTCACCAGAGAGCGCCGTCGGCACGTCAGGACGCTGCGAGCGGCGAGAGCTCGGCACCTTTTGTCACGACTTCACAGGACCGCAGCAACCAGTCACGAACTCCGGTCAGACCTCGCGCTGTGTAGTCGGAAAGACCCGGCGCATAGGTTGCCCGCAACACATAGTGACCACCCTCGGGGACCGTCACCGCGACCGGGTCGATGCCTCGGGCAACCAACAGGCAGCGCTCGGCGGCCCGGGCGACGAGTCCGTTGGCGACCGGGAACGGGCGCAGTACGGCGAGTTCGGCGTGCACGATCGCGGCGACCACCAGACCCGGCGCCCTGGTCGGGCGGGTGAGGTTCTGCGCGAGAGCGCTCAACCGCTCCCACATCTCGTCGGCAGCCGGTGCCGGGGGCAGACCCGGGATGTCGTCGGGGACCGGTTCCGTACTGGTCCGCAGATGACCCAACTGGTCCTCTCCGGTCAGATCGGCCGCCGCCAACTGGTGCAGTCTGGTCCAGACCTGCACCGGCGCCTTGTCGACCTGCCGCGCCAGCGCCATCAGTTCGCCGGTCATCCGGACCGCCCCGGAGGCGAGCCCGTCCGCGGCACCGCGCCGTACCTCGTCCACCGCCGACGTACTGCCGGCCAGCGCCGCGGAGGCGTGCGCGCCGCGCAGCAGCGCCTCGGCGGTCATGTCCGAACCGACCCGCCGCAGCCCCCGGTCCCGGAGCAGTACGTCGACCGCGTCCCGGGCCGCCTGGGCCGCCGACCCGACCCCTTCCAGCCCCGCCAACGGCTCGAACACATCAACACTCATGCCCTGACCTTAAGATGACGAGGCATGGCCCCCAAGTTCAGCATCGTGGTCCCCTGTCACGCCTCGCGGGCGTGGTTGCGGCCCTGCCTGGACTCGGTGCTCGGGCAGTCGTTCACCGACTTCGAGGTGATCGGGGTGGACGACGCCGACCCGGACGGGTCCGGCCGGATCCTGGACGAGTACGCCGCTGCCGACCCGCGGGTGCGGGTGCTGCACCTGGACGAGAACCTCGGGCTCGGGCCGGCCCGGAACGCCGGGCTGAAGGAGTGCCGCGGCGAGTACGTGCTGTTCCTGGACGCCGACGACACCTACTCGGCCGGGTCGCTGGCGGCGATCGCCGGCCGGATCGACGACACCGACCGGCCGGACATCGTGATGTTCGACTACGAGCGGATCTTCTGGGACGGCCGGGTGCTCGGCAGCCAGCGGCACGAGGCGTTCGCACGCGAAGGCGCGGGCGTGTTCACGGCGGCCGAGCGGCCGATCTTCCTGACCTTCCTCGAGGTCGTCTGGAACAAGGCGTACCGGCGGGCGTTCCTCACCCGGCACGGCTTCGCGTTCACGTCCGGCTTCTACGAGGACGCCCCGTGGACGTACTCGACGATGCTGACCGCCGAGCGGATCGCGACCCTCGACCGGATCGTCGTGCACTACCGCCAGCACCGCACCGGCGGCAACATCCACGCCACCAGCGGCCGCCGGCAGTGGGACATCTTCGACCAGTACGACCGGGTGCACGCCTTCATCCAGTCCGACCCGGAGCTGACCGGCTGGCGCCGGTTCGCGTTCGACCGGTCGCTCGACCACATCCTCGCCGTACTGGCCAAGCCCGAGCGGATCGACGCCGACGACCGGGCCGAGTTCTTCCACGCCGCGCACGCGTTCGCCAAGCGCTGGAAGCCCGAGGGGTACAGCACCGACCGGACGGCCCGCGGGTTCAAGCGCTGGCTGGTCGTCCACGACGACTACGCGACCTACTCGACGCTCAAGCTGAGCGCCCGGATGCTGCAGGTGCCGAGCCCGCGGAAGACGGTCGGCAAGCTGCTGCGCCGCGGCAAGCTCGACCCGAACCTGGTCGCCTACGGCTCGTACTCGTTCCAGCAGTACGCCGGGAACCCGCGGGCGATCTACGAGCAGGCCGCGGTGCTCGCGCCGCACCTGCGCGGCGTCTGGGTCGTCGACGGCGAGCACCTGAGCGCGATCCCGGAGGGGGTCGAGTACGTCGTCGCGGGCTCCCCGGCGTACGAGAAGCTGCTCGGCAAGGCGACGTACTTCGTCAGCAACACCAACTGGCCGAAGGACCTGGACAAGCGCGAGGGGCAGATCCACCTGCAGACCCAGCACGGTACGCCGCTGACGACGGTGCGGCTGCCGGCCGAGGGGCAGGAGGAGCTGATGCGCGAGGTCGACCGCTGGGACTTCAACCTGTCCTCGAACCGGTACTCGTCGGAGATCTGGGAGCGCACGTACCCGGCGTACTTCGAGGAGCTCGAGTACGGCTACCCGCGCAACGACCGGCTGCTCACCGCGACCCTCGACGAGGTCCGGGCGATCCGGGCCCGCCTCGGGTACGACGACTCGCACCTGGTGGTCCTGTACGCGCCGTCGGGCGACGGCCTCGACCCCGGCCAGCTGGCCCTCGCCGCCGGCCCGAACGCACGGGTGCTGTTGCCGAAAGCACCGGTCGAGGAACTGATGCTCGCTGCCGACGTGCTGGTGTCGGACTACTCGTCGATCACCTTCGACTACGCGAACCTGGACCGGCCGATCGTCCTGCACGTGGACGACGAGCACCGGCAGAGCACGTACTTCGACGTCACGGAGTTCTCGCCCGGCGTGGTCGCGCGGTCCGCGGCCGAGCTGTTCGACGTGCTCCGGAACGGGACGTTCGCCGCGCCCGAGGCGGCCAAGCACCGGCAGCTGTACCGGGAGAAGTTCTGCGAGTTCGACGACGGGCACGCGGCCGAACGGGTGGTCCGGCGGGTGCTGCTGGGCGAGACCGACGTACCGGCGATCGTGCCGCTGGCCGACCGGACCCCGGCGCCGTCGGCGTACTTCGTGCATAATGGCTGACATGTCGATCAGCCTGAAGCCCTCCCACGCCCTTCGCGTGCGCTTCAGCCTGCGACGACGACGCGCTGTCTGAACACCTCAGCCTGTTCCAGTCGCGTCTCCCTTGAAGGACTCTGTCATGTCCGCACTGCATTCTGTCCTGTCGCAAAGAATCCAAGCTGCCGCAGCCGCCTTCGGTACCTACGATCCCGAGCTGCGGTCGAGCACCAAGCCGGAGTTCGGCCACTACCAGACCAATCTCGCACTGCGGATCGGCAACGAACTCAAGCAACCACCGCGGGAGATTGCCGCACGCCTCGTCTCCGAACTGCAACTCGACGACCTCTGCGAGCCACCGGAGATCGCCGGACCGGGTTTCATCAACCTGACGCTGCTGCCGCAGACGCTGGCCGCCGCCGTCAACAACCCGGAGACGTTCGAAAGCAAGAACCAGAAGGTCGTCGTCGACTACTCGCAGCCGAACGTCGCCAAGCAGATGCACGTCGGCCACCTGCGGTCCACGGTGATCGGGGACGCGCTCTGCAACGTCCTGACGTTCGCCGGGTACGACGTGATCCGGCAGAACCACGTCGGCGACTGGGGCACGCAGTACGGGATGATGATCGAGCAGCTGCTCGAGGAGGGCATCGCGGCGGAATCCCTTGATCTGGAGGGACTGCAGCAGCTGTACGAGCGGAGCCGGAAACACTTCGATGCCGACGGCAACTTCGCGGACAAGGCCCGGTTGCGGGTGGTCGCGCTGCAGTCGGGCGACCCGGAGACGCGGGCGATGTGGCGGCACATGGTCGAGGTCTCGCTGAACGAGTTCGACAAGGTCTATGAGCTGCTGGGGACCGGCTTGCAGCGGACGGACGTGGTTGGCGAGAGTGCATACAACGACGACCTGCCGCAGGTAGTCGAAGAGTTGGACAAGCAGGGTCTGCTGACCGAGTCGGACGGCGCATTGTGCGCCTTCCTTCCTGGGTTCCAGGGCCGCGACGGCAGTCCGCTTCCGGTGATCGTTCGGAAATCCGACGGCGGCTTCGGCTACAGCGCAACGGACCTGGCCGCCGTACGGCATCGGGTCAACACACTGCACGCCGACCGGATCGTGTACGTCGTCGACCATCGGCAGGCGCTGCACTTCGACATGATCTTCACGCTCGCGAGAACAGCCGGCTGGTTGGACGTACCGGCGGAACATGTCTCCTTCGGCACCGTACTCGGACCGAACGGAAAGCCCTTCAAAACAAGGGAGGGCGGCACGGTCAAGCTGGTCGACCTGCTGAACAGTGCAGTGCAACGAGCGTCAGACCGGGAGTCAACCGCACGGGCGGTCGGCATCGGGGCGGTCAAGTACGCCGATCTCTCCAGCGACCGGGGCAACGACTACGTGTTCGACCTGGACCGGATGGTCGCGATGACCGGCAACACCGGTCCGTACTTGCAGTACGCGCACGCCCGGCTCACGAGGCTCCTGTCCAAGGCCCCACAAGCGACTGAGGTCACCCAGCTGACAGAGCCGGCGGAGCAACGGCTGGCTCTCCTGCTCACCGGCTTCGCCGCCACCGTCGAGCAGGTCGCCGAGACGCTCCAGCCGCACAGACTCTGCACCTATCTGTATGCCGTGGCGTCCGCGCTCTCGGTCTTCTACGAGCAGTGCTCGGTACTGAGCAGTGCGGGCGAGACCAGGGCAAGCCGGATCGCCCTCTGCGCGGCAACCCGCAAGGTGTTGCAGGATGGACTCGGCCTGCTGGGGATCGAGGCCCCCGACGCGATGTAGGAGGAACCGCATGCTGCCGTGGTCCGCGGAGTACCGAGGACGCCTGGACCAGACGACGTACACCAGCGAACTGCTGCGCGGGAACCCGCTCGGCGATCCGCACGAGCGGCCGGTGCTGGTCTACCTGCCGCCCGGCTACGACGACGAGGACGCGCGGTACCCGTCGATCTACGTAACGATGGGCTACACCGGCCACGTCGGCATGTGGTTCAACCGGTCGCCGTTCCGGCAGCCGTACCCGGAGCTGCTGGACGCGATGTTCGCCGCGGACGGCGCGCCGAAGGCGGTCGTGGTGTTCGTCGACTCCTGGACGAGGTACGGCGGCAGCCAGTGCCTCGACTCGCCCGGGACCGGGCAGTACCAGTCGTACCTGTGCGACGAGATCGTGCCGTGGGTCGACGCGACGTACCGGACGATCCCGGACCGCGACCACCGGGCGATCACCGGCAAGTCGAGCGGCGGGTACACCGCGATGGTGACGCCGCTGATGCGGCCCGACGTGTTCGGTGCGCTCGCGACGCACGCGGGCGATGCGCTGTTCGACGTCTGCTACCGGCCGGAGTTCCCGGAGCGGGCGCGGACGTTGCGGGACAAGTACGACGGGAGCTTCGAGAAGTACTTCGAGGTGCTCGAGACCCGGGCCGGGCGGACCACGATGGAGGACCTGCACCTGCTGGAGATGTACGGGTACGCGTCGGCGTACTCCGCCGAGCCGGACGGCACCGTGCTGCTGCCGTTCGACGACGTCGGCGCGATCGTGCCGGAGGTCTGGTCGCGGTGGATGTCGTTCGACCCGGTCGAGATGGCGAAGCAGGAGCGGTACGCCGGCGCACTCCGCTCGCTGCGGGCCGTGTGGATCGACGCGGGCAAGCAGGACGAGTACTACCTGGACCTCGGCGCGACGGCGTTCCACCGGGCCGCTCAGCAGGGCGGCGTACCGGACGGGCGGATGCACTTCGAGCTGTTCGAGGGCACGCACGGCGGGATCGAGTACCGGTACCCGATGGCGGTCCGCTGGCTGGCGGAGCAGCTCGCCTAATTGATGTGCCCCCGGCCTGCTGACGCCGTACCTTCGACGCATGAACCTGCCTGAGGGGCTCGAGGCCCGGCCGCTGACGCTCGACGACGCCGCGGCGGTGGCGGTCCTGCTGGCCGCCAAGGTCGTGGCCGACGACGACGGGGAGAACCTCGACGCCGACGACGTCGCGGAGGAGCTCGGCCGGCCGGGGCTCGAGCTGGCGCGGGACACGATCTCGTTCTGGGACGGCGACCAGGTGGTCGGCTACGGTCTGGCGCTCGCCTCGCACTCGGCGACCGACCTCGACCGGGTGCGGACCGACGGCGTCGTACACCCCGACTGGCGCGGGCGCGGCCTCGGGACCGAGCTGACGCGGTGGATCATCGACCGGGCGCGGGAGCTGCACGAGGCGACGTTCCCGGAGGTTCCCGGGTACGTCGGGGCCGGCGCGGTCGCCACCAACGCCGGCGCGACCGAGCTGCTGACCGGCCTCGGCTTCGAGCCGGTGCGGTACTACTTCGACATGCGGCGCCCGCTCGACCAGCCGGTCCCCGAGGTACAGCTCGCGGGCGGGTTCGAGCTGATCCCGTTCGACGCCGCGCGTGAGGACGACCTGCGGGAGACGCACTTCGAGGTGTTCTCGGAGCACTGGGGCTGGTCACGTCCGACCCCGGAGGCCTGGCGGTCGCGCACGATCGGGTCGCGGGCGTTCCGCGCCGCGCAGTCGTACCTGGTGATCGCGGACGGCAGGATCGCGGCGTACGTGAACTGCTACGAGTACCCGGCCGACACCGCGGCGACCGGGATCCGGGAGCTGTACATCGGCCAGGTCGGCACCCGGCGCCCGTACCGCGGCCGTGGCCTGGCCCGCGCGGCGCTGGCGAAGGTGCTGGCCGAGGCCGCCCGGTCCGGGTACGGACGGGGCGCCCTCGGCGTCGACGCCGAGAACCCGACAGGCGCCCTCGGCCTGTACGAGAAGCTCGGCTTCAGCACCCACCAGAAGTACGTCAACTACCAACTGGCGCTGGCCTGATGTTCGAGTTCAGGTGGAACACGTTGTCCGGGTCGTACCTCCACTTGATGTCCGCGAGCCGGTCGTACTTCGCGCCGTACGACGCCCGGACCCGGTCCTCGACGTCCAGATCGCTGATCGCGTTCACGTAGCTCCCGATGCCCCGGCCGACCGGCACCATCGCGTCCCAGAACGACCGGACCCAGGCCCGGTCGTGCGCCAGCATCTCGGGCGTCGGGCACACCGCGACGATGAAGACTCCGTAGCCGGGCGCCCGGCTGCCGCTGAACGCGGTGGCGTCCTCGGGCACCTTCGAGTAGGCGCCGTCGAGCCGGTAGCACAGCATCACCGAGCCCGGTGACTGTTTCAGCGGCACCTGCTCGGTGATCACCGCGATGGCCTCGTCGGTGAAGTCGTCCAGGTAGCAGCCCTTGTCGTAGGCGTGGAAACCCCACCCGTTCGCCTCGTCCAGCATCTGTTGCAGGGCGACGTACGGCATCGGGCTCTCGAAGTCGAACAACGGAGGCACCGCTGACCGAATCTCCTCGAGCACCCCGGCGTGCTCGTCGGCGGAGCCGAAGCCGATCACGATCAACGCGTACCCGGGCCGGAAGTGCAGCGCCTCCGGTACGAACGGTGCCGGCGGCGCGCTGATCGCGCCGACCACGACGTTCACGTCGTCCGGCAGCTTCGGGATCACGGTCCGGGCCATCCGGAGCACGTCGGCGCCCCGGTCGAGGTCCCAGAACGCCAGCCCGAACTGGATCATCGGCCCGGCCTGGTGCAGCCGGAACTCGAACTCGGTGATCACCCCGAAGTTCCCGCCCCCGCCGCGGACCGCCCAGAACAGGTCCGCGTTCTCGTCGTCGGACGCCCGGCGGATCTCCCCGTCCGCGGTCACGATCTCGACCCCCGCCAGGTTGTCGATGCTGAGTCCGTACTTCCGGGTCAGCCATCCCATGCCGCCGCCCAGGGTGAGCCCGCCGACGCCGGTGTGGCTGACCATGCCGGCCGGTGTCGCGAGACCGTACTCCTGGGTCGCCGCGTCGAGCTGCGCGAGCAGCGCACCGCCACCGGCGCGGGCCAGCTTCGCGACCGGGTCGACCGTCACCGCGTTCATCAGGCTGAGATCGATCACCAACCCGTCGTCGACGCCGCTCGCGCCGCCCGGATTGTGTGCGCCGCCGCGGACCGCGACCTCCAGTCCACGGTTCTGCGCGAACAGCACCGCGTGGCTGACATCGGCCGCACTGCGGCACCGGGCGATCACGGCCGGGTGCTTGTCGACCGCGGCGTTCCACAACCGCCGTGCCTCGTCGTACCCCTCCTCGTCCGGCAGCAGCACAGGCCCTTCCAGAGTCGAGCGCAGCGCGTCGACCCCCATTTCCGCAAGCTGAGACATTTCCCCTCCCCCTTTGTTCCTGCTGTCAGGATCAGCAGCCGGGCGGTTGTCCACAAGGGATCGTGATCCCGGTTGAGCGGGAAACACTCCCGGTGCCAGACTCTGCGGCGTGAGTGACGAGGAAGTGCTGCGACTGCTACCGATCGCGGCGGCGAGCGTCGCCCGGCGTGACGACCGGGCCGATGCGCAGCTGGCGCGGCTCGGGGCGTACGACGAGCGCGACCGGGCCCTGGTGGACCGTTGCCTGCACGCCTTTCTCGCCAGCCTCGTCCGCGCGGCCTGGGAGCGCGGCTGGGCGCCGGCCGACGTCGTCCAGTACGGGCGTCGCGAGCTGGACACCGGGATCGAGCCGCTGCTGCTCGCCGCGATCTCCGCGGAGCATCAGGCGTACGGCGCCGACACGATCGACCCGCGCTGGCTCGACCAGCTGACCGACCTCGGCGTCGCCCGGCCGTTCGCGCCGCTGGACCTCACGTCCTGGGCGGCCGACGCCCGCCTCGGCCGGTACCTCGTGATCCATCATGCGTTGTCCCTCGCCGGATTCCTGCAGACGCTGCCGATCATGGCCCGGCTGTTCCCGCTGCCCGGGTCCCCGGCCCGTGCCGGCCGCGGCACCGCCGTACCGGCGAACGGGAAGATGCTCGCCCGGATCCGGGCGCTGCTCGCGAAGGCCGAGGCGACCGAGTTCCCGGACGAGGCGGAAGCCCTGTCGGGCAAGGCGCAGGAGTTGATGGCGAAGTTCTCGCTGGACAGTGCGCTGGTGGAGGCGGAGCAGGAGCTGCCGGACGACTCGGCGGCGCGCCGGTTGTGGGTGGACACGCCGTACGTGTCGGCGAAGGCGCAGCTGGTCGGCGCGGTCGCGGCCGCGAACCGGTGCCGTACGGTCGTGATCGACTCGCTGGCCGTGGTCACGGTCGTCGGCGCCGAGCTGGATCTGCAGCACACCGAGATCCTCAGCACCTCCCTGCTGGTGCAGGCGAATCGCGCGATGCTTGCCGCGGGCAAGCAAGCCGGGCGGACGCGGTCGTTCCGGCAGTCCTTCCTGATGGCGTACGCGATGCGGATCGGCGAGCGGTTGCAGGCGACCGCGTCCGCCGCGGAGGCCGCCGTACCGGAGACCGACGCGCAACGGTTGCTACCGGCGCTGAGTCAGCGCGAGGAGCGGGTGGAGGCGTTGTTCACCAGGCTGTTCCCGAACACGACGACCCGGCGGACCCGGATCACCAACGGCGCCGGCTGGGAGGCCGGGCTGACCGCCGCGGACCAGGCCAAGCTCGACGCCCGCCGGCAGGTGCGCCGATGAGGGCGCACGAGACGTCGATCGACGGCGTACTGCGGATCGAGCTGGAGCTGAAGCCGAACCCGGACGGCTGGTTCAAGGAGAACTTCCACCGCGAGAAGCTCGCCGCGCTCGGGATGGACGTCGTCCAGCACAACGTCGCGTACTTCGAGGACGCCGGGATCGTCCGCGGGATCCACGCCGAGCCGTGGGACAAGTACCTGTCGCCGACGTCCGGCAGGGTGTTCGCCGCGATCGCCGAGCTGCGTCCCGGTCCGGCGTTCGGCCGGGTGGAGACGTTCGAGCTGGGTACGGCGGACGCGCTCTACGTGCCGCGCGGAGTGGGGAACTCGTTCTGCACGCTGGCGCCGCACACGACGTACAACTTCCTGGTGAACGAGCACTGGTCGCCGGAGCGGGTCGCGGTCGACCTGTTCGACCCGGAGCTCGCGATCGACTGGCCGGACCTGCCGCTCAGCTACACCGAGCGGGACGCGGCTAACCCTTCACTGGCTGAGCTGCGGGCCTGAGCCCGCAGAGCACGATGTCGAGCAGGCGATGCGCCTGCTCCGGCGGCGTCTCCGGTGAGTGCGTGATGCCGCCGACCAGCCGCATCACATCAGCCAGCTCGAGCTCGGGGCGGACCTCACCGGCCGCTTTCGCCTTGTCCAGCAGCAGATTCCCGGCGTCCTGCACGCTGATCTTGCAGGCCTGGAAGAACGGCGACTCGCGGCCGATGGCGAGCGACAGCTCGTGCGACAGGCTCTTCTTGGACAACCCGTACCCGACGAAACTGCGCAGCCAGGCCTCCAGCGCCTCGAACGGCCCGAGCTCCTTGTCGAAGTCGTACGCGCGGTCGACCACCGACTGGATCTCGTCGACGTAGACCGCCTCCAGCAGCGCGGTCCGGTTCGGGAAGCGGCGGTAGAGGGTGCCGATGCCGACGCCGGCCCGGCGGGCGATCTCCTCCAGCGAGGTGTCGGTGCCGTGCTCGGCGAACGTCTCCCGGGCGGCCGTCACCAGGCGGTCGTAGTTCCGGGCCGCGTCCGCGCGGGTCGGCCGCGTACAGGGCAGTGGGTCCGGCGCCATCCAGCCTCCTCCCGAGGTCAGCTCACAATATCGCTTGCAAAGCGGAGGATGCCTCCGTATTGTATCCGGAGGAAGTCTCCGCTTTCTCTCACAACTGTAGCCCCTCCGGGGTAAGGAGCAATATGTCGGCAACAACCGCGGCGCCGGCGGGCGCCGATCCCGGCACGCCCACGCGGCGTCCCGGGGTAGTACTCGCAGTCATCCTGGTCACCCAGCTGATGGTGATCCTCGACGGCACCGTGGTGAACATCGCGATGCCCCACATCCAGCAGGCGCTGCACTTCACGCCGTCCAGCCTGTCCTGGGTACAGAACGCCTACGCGCTCGCGTTCGGCGGCCTGCTGCTGCTCGGCGCCCGGGCCGGCGACCTACTCGGCCGGCGCCGGGTTTTCGTCACCGGCGTCAGCATCTTCACGCTCGCCTCGCTGCTCGGCGGTCTCGCGCCGAGTGCCGAGCTGCTGCTCGCCGCCCGCGTCCTGCAGGGCATCGGCGGCGCGATCGCGGCCCCGGCGGCGCTGACCCTGCTGATGCTCACGTACCGCGAAGGTCCCGAACGGATGAAGGCGCTGGGCTACTACAGCCTCGTCTCGTCCGGCGGCGGCAGCCTCGGGCTGGTGCTCGGCGGCATGCTCACGGACTGGGCGTCGTGGCGCTGGGGCCTGTTCGTCAACGTCCCGATCGGGATCGCGCTGGTCTTCGCGGCACGCCGGGTCCTGACCGAGACCGAGCGGGAGACCGGCCGGTTCGACCTGGCCGGCGCGCTCACCTCGACGCTCGGCATCACCTCGCTGGTGTTCGGGTTCATCCGGGTCGCCGAGAAGGGCTGGTCGTCGCCGGAGGTACTGGTGGCGTTCGCGGCGGGCGTCGTCCTGCTGGTCACGTTCGTCCTGGTCGAGCAGCGGGTGAGCCACCCGATCGTCCCGCTCCGGCTGTTCCGGTCGCCGGTACGGTCGGCGTCGTACCTGACCATGCTGCTCGTGGTCGGGACGATGTTCGGGATGTTCTTCTTCCTCACGCAGTACCTGCAGGGTGTGCTGGCGCTCAACCCGCTGGCGGCCGGGCTGGCCTTCCTGCCGATGACCGGTCTGCTGTTCACCGCGTCGCGCGTCGTACCGAAGCTCGTCCAGCGGATCGACGGCGGCAAGCTGCTGCTGGCCGGGTCGACGCTGGTCACGCTCGGCACGGTCTGGCTGACCCAGCTGGACGCGAACAGCCGGTACCTGCACGACGTGGTCGGCCCGCTGCTGCTGTTCGGCGCGGGCGCGGGCATGATCTTCATCCCGCTGGTCGGCCGTGCGATCTCGGGCGTCGCCCCGGAGGACTCGGGCGCGGCGTCGGGCATGCTGAACGTCGTCCAGCAGGTCGGCGGCGCGCTCGGCCTCGGCATCCTGGTGACGATCTTCGGTACGGCGAGCCGCAACTCGACGTCCCGGATCCCGCGCGAGGTGCTGGTGGACGGCGTACATGCCGCCTTCATCGGCTCGCTGGTCTACGCGGCGCTCTGCCTGACGATGATCGTCCTCACCGTCCGCCCGTGGAACTGGTTCCGGCCGCAGCCGCAACCGGTGACGGCAGAGCCGGCGGCGCAACCGGTGGCGGCGGCGGAGCCGGTTGAGGTGGCGACGGACTGACTGGCAGTCGGGGCCGGGCCCGCGCGGCGGAGGCCGTGAACAGGTTATTGCGGGTGCCGAGCCCCCAGTACCTGTGCACGGACCCGGCGTTTGGCGCCGGCGTTTGGCTAGATGGAGGCGGCGCCGTCTACTACCAGGACCTGGCCGTTGAGGTTGGTGGTTTCCAGTAGGAGCAGGCGGACCAGGGGGAGGACGTCCTCCGGCTCTGTCAGGCGGCCGGTGGGGGTTCGGCGGGTGATCTGGTCGAGCTGGGTCTGGCCCAGCACGGCCGACATCTCCGACGCGAAGAAGCCGGGGGCGACGGCGTTCGCGAGGATCCGGCCGCCGAGTTCGCGGGCGAGTGAGCGGGTGGCCGCGTCCATGCCGCCCTTGGTGGCGGAGTACGCGACCAGGCCTGGGTAGCCGCGCTGAGCGCAGATCGAGGTGATGTTGACGATCCGGCCCTTCAGCCCCTTCGCGAGCATCCGGCGGAGGACGAAGCGGGTCAGCACGAGCGGTGACGTGAGATTGGTCTGGATGATCTCGGCCAGGTGCTCCGCGGACGTGTGGACGTGCAGGGAGTCCTGGCCGATCGCGGCATTGTTGACCAGGGCATCGATCGGGCCCAGCGTGCCCTCGACGGCCTTGACGAAGGCCTGCGTGGCGGCGCTGTCGTTGACGTCGACCGAGCCGTGGTGCAGGTGCTCCGGGTACTTCTCGCCGAGCGCCGCCAACTCAGGCGTGACGGTCCGGGCGAAAGCGGCGACCTTCAGGCCGGCGGTCAGCAGGTCGGTGACGATCGCCAGGCCGAGGCCGCGGGACCCGCCGGAGACCAGCACGACCGACGCGGGCGGCACCACAGTGTCAGACATCACTCTTCAGGGTTTCCTTCTGCGGGATCTCGTCGAGGAACCTGATCCGCCGCGGTACGCCGTAGTCCGGCAGCCGGCTCGAGCACCACTGGACCAGGTCGGCGTCGGTGATCGGGCCGAGCGAACCGTTCGTGACCACCTCGGCGGCCACCATCCGGCCGACCAGCGGCGCCTTCCGCGCGAACACCCGCGCCCAGGAGACACCCGGATGGCCCATCAGCACGTTCCGGACCACGCCGGCCGACACCTTGGAGCCGCCGACGTTGATCTCGTCGGTGTCCAGCCGGCCGGTGATCAGTACCCGGTCGCCGTCGTACTCGACCCGGTCGCCGGTGTGCACCGCGCCGACCAGCCCGGCGCCGTGGTGCGGCGAGCGGATCACCAGCTCGTCGCCCTCGACGTTCAGCACCGGCCGCTCCGGGTCCGGGTCGCGGTCCAGCCAGGCCTTCGGGAAGCCGGCCTTGCCGTCGTGCACCACGATCGACGCGCCGACCTCGGAGGACGCGTAGATCCAGGAGATCCGCGCCTTCGGGAACAGTTCCCGGAGCTGGTCGAGGATCGCCTGGTCGACGGGCTCGCCGCCGAGCGTGATCTGCTCCAGCGGTACGGCGGCCAGCGCGTCGGCGTCGCGGTAGATCGCCTGCCGCCAGAAGGTCGGCGTACCGGAGGCGGCCGTGACGCCGTGCTCCGCCGCGATCGCCGGCCAGTCCTCCAGCTCGTGTGGCTCGATGACGACCAGGCCCTGGTCGGCCTGGGTGAGGGAGAGCGTGACCACCTGCCACCAGGCGTAGGTGCCGGGCGAGTACGGCAGCAGCCACGTCCGCGGCGGCTGGTCGGCGGTGACCGTGGTGAGGGTCTCGAGCGTGTGGCCGATCCGCTTCGGGCGGCCGGTGGAGCCGGAGGTGAGCAGCCAGGCGCGGCCGGACTCCTCGACGCGCTTCAGTTTCGCCGGGGTGACTTCCCCATCGGGCAGAACCACCGCGAACCCGGACTCGCCGAGCTCCTCCCGCATCAGGTCGTCGACGCGGGACTCGGTGGCGACCAGCAGCTCGGTGCCGTGCACCGCGTGGTGCCGCAGCGCCGCGAGCGCGTCGCCGCCGTTGCCGACCAGGACGGCCGCCGGGGACGGCAGCTGTGGGAGCTTGTGCAGCGTCCGCCAGGTCAGCCGCTTGCCGGCGACGACGACCGTGTTGTCGTCACCGATCAGCGCGGTGGTGCGGCGCTTGGTGTTCACGCGGACTGGAGTTGCTCGATGAAGTCCAGTACGTCGCCGACCGTCGCGATCCGGCGCAGCCCGGGGGCATCGAAGTTCAGCTCGTCGCCGAGCTCGTCCTCCACCCGGAGGGCCAGCTCGGAGAAGTCCAGCGACCGGAACCCGATCTCCCGGAGATCCGCCGTGTCGTCGGCCGGCAACGTGCGGCCCTGCGCCGACAGCACCGCGCCCATCAACTCCCTGACCCGACCCCGATCCACCGAACTCATAGTCCAGAAGCCTAGCGTCGGACCTCCCGCACTCACCAATGGTTGGCGTGCCGACCTCGTCTCGCTCAGCTCCCGTCCGCCCGCGGCCGCCGGCGGATGTTGGTGAGTGGGGGCGGTCCGCCCGCCCCATAGACTTCCCCGATGAGCAGAGCGGCCGGGCGGGGCAAGCTGACCGCGGCGATGGTGACCCTGCCGGTGCTGCCGATCGCGTGGTTCGTGGCGCTGCAGGAGCACCCGGTGTGGATGCCGGCGGCGTACCTCGGCTATCTGCTGGTCGTGATCGTGATCCCGGGCACCATGTTCTGGCGGCGGCTGACCGGCGGTGTGGGGTGGCGGGCCGCGGACGTCGTCCTCGGTACGGCGTTCGGGATGGCCGCCGAGGCGCTGCTGTACCCGCTCGGGATGCTGTTCAAGATGCCGTTCGCGGCGCTGCTGATGCCGGCGCTGGCGTTCGGGATGTGGCGGGCGCTGCCGCGGGCGAAGCTCCCGGAGCGGCCGACGCCGTGGTGGTCGACCGCCGGCGTGATGGTCGCGGTCGGGGTCGCGGCCGCCTGGTTCGTCCGGGTCGGCTCGCACCTCGTCCCGCTGACCGGCTCCGACGCGCTCCGGACGAGCTCGGACGCGCCACACAACCTCGCGATCGCGGCCGAGCTGACCCACCACTTCCCGCCCCGGATCCCGTACGCCGACGGCGGCTGGCTGACCGGCCACTGGGCGGCGTACGCGCAGGTGGCGTCCGCGCACTGGATCACCACCGCGCCGCTCGACGTACTGACGCACCGGATGGTGCCCTTCGCGTGGATGCTGCTGACCGTGCTCGGCGCGGCGGCGGTCGGGATGCTGCTGACCGGTCGCGCGGTCGCCGCACCGATCGCTGCCGGTCTCGTGGTGGCAGGCGGTGACCTGGTCGCCTGGCCGTGGGCCGTGTCGGACCGGGTGTTCGCGGACGGGCCGTTCTCGTTGGGCGGGCTGACCAACCCGCCGCAGGCGTTCTCGACGGTGTTGCTGCTGCCGTTGATCGCGGTGACGACCTTGCTGTTGCGCCGGCGACCGGGGACGACGCGGGCGCAACTGTTCCGCCTGTACGTCGCGGCCGGGGTGCTGGTCGCGGCGCTGGCGTTGACCAAGGCGACGACGCTGCCCGTGTACGCGACCGGTCTGGCCGTCGCGTGGATCTACCTGACGGTGCGCCGCGGCCGGTTGAACCTGCGCGCGCTCGTCCTGGGCGTCGGTGTCGCGGCGGCGTACGCGTTGACCTTCTTCTTCGTACTGCGGGGCGCGGCCTCGACCGTACGGTTCGACCCGGGCGCGACGTTCCACAGCCTGGCGGAGCGGATGGGTGGCGGGTCCGCGGTGGCCGTGATCGCCGCGGTGGTCGTGGTCGGGTGGGTGATGCCGCTGGTCGGCGCGTTGCTGATCAGGCGCGGCGACGTGATGGTGGTGTTCCTGCTGGCCGGCTTCGTCGCGGCCGTCCTCGGCGCGGTACTGCTCGCGGATCGTGGGGACACCCAACTGTTCTTCGTACGGACCGGGTTCGTGCTCGGCGTCCTGCTCGCGACCTGGGGCCTCGGGTCGCTGAAGCGGAGGCAGTACTGGATCGCCGGGGTCGCGGTCGCGATCGGCGTCGCGGCGATCTACTGGGGCCGGCACCAGTCGCCGCGTTCGTGCACCTCGGCGAACTGCTTCGGGCAGACGCTCGCGGTCGCGCTGGTGATCGCGGCGCTCGGGATCGGCGTGTTCGGGCTGGTACTACGCGGATCCCGCCGGACCTGGGCGGTGATCGCGGTCGCGGTGCTGGTCGGGACCACGGTGTCCCCGACGGTCGCGTCCGTACGGCGGTTCGCGACGCCGCCGCTGACGTCGTACGAGTCGATCGCGCCGGGCGGGATCGAGGCGGCCCGCTTCATCCGCCGCAACTCCGGGTCCGACGACCGGATCGCCACCAACGTCCACTGCCACCAGGCGCGGGCGTCGCACTGCCGGACCGGGTCGTACTGGATCGCCGGGTACGCCGAGCGGCGCGTGCTGGTGGAAGGCTGGTCGTACCAGGCGCGGGCCGACGACAGCTACCCCGCCGGCGTCCAGGGGCCGTACTGGGACCAGGACCTGCTGGCCCTGAACGACGAGGTGTTCAGCAACCCGACCCGGCAGACGATCGAGACGCTGCGGACGAAGTACGACGTGCAGTGGCTGCTCCTGGACGAGCGGGTCGCCGCGCCACCGAAGAACCTGGACAAGCTGACCGAGCTCCGGTTCCAGCTCGGCTCGGTCCGGGTCTACCAGATCTACCCGCCGCCACCCGCCAACCCGTACCCGTCGAAGTCACCGACCCAGAGCCCTTCGCAGGACCCGTCGACGCCGTTCCCGTCCTCGTCGACAAGCGGCTCACCCGGCAGCACCACGACGCCGTACCCGACCCCGACCATCCCGACCGGGACCCAGCCGACCGTCCCGTTCCCAAGCGTCAGCCTCCCGACCGGGACCCAACCGTTCCCGACCGGGAGCCTCCCGACCACCCTGCCGCCGTACCAGCCGAGCAGCCCGGCGACGATCAGCGGATCGACACCGCCGGGATCGCCACACTCTGGTTAGCCAGGCGATCCAGCGCGGTCACCGAGTACAGGTACGCCGTACCCGCGACCGCTGTCGGGTCGACGTACGACTGGGTCGCGCCCGTCGATCGGACCGTCGCGATCAGGTTGCGGGCGTCGTTGTCCGGGCAGTGGTCGTCGCCCTTCAGCTCGCGGCGGTAGATCGCGTACGACGTGGTGTCGGCCGACGTCCGCGACCACTTCACCTGTACGCCGTCCGCGGTCCGTGACGCGTGTACGGCGTGTACCGGGAGCGGCGCGCGCGAGTCGAGCGCGGGCATCGCCGGGATCAGCGCGGGCCGCGAGTACCAGGTCGTGTTGACCAGCGAGGTCGCGCCGAGCCGGTCGGCGCGGACGTCCTTCGCGGAGAAGAAGATGTTGCCCTTGACCTCGGGGATCGTGCTGTCGAACGCCAGGTGGTCGCTCAGCTCGGTCGGCACCGACCAGCCCGGCGACTGCGTCGACGTCCCGACCTTGTACGTCGCTTCGCCGATGTAGAGGTGGACGTGCGTACCGCGGACCTGGTCCGCCCACCACGGCACGATCTTGTTGTAGTCGGCCGGCGCGAACCCGCGCGCCCAGTACACCTGCGGCACGATGTAGTCGATCCACTCCTCGCGGACCCACTTGCGGGTGTCGGCGGCGAGGTCGTCGTACGTCTGCACGCCGGCCGTGGTGTCGGTGCCCTCCGGGTCGGTCGCCTTGTTCCGCCAGACCGCGAACGGCGAGATGCCGAACTTGATCCACGGCTTGATCGCGTGCATCTGCTGGCTCAGCTCACTGATCAGGAGGTCGATGTTGTGTCGCCGCCAGGCCTGCAGGTCGGTGTAGCCATCGGCGTACTGCGCGAACGTCGCGGCGTCGTCGAACGTCTGACCGGCGACCGGGTACGGGTAGAAGTAGTCGTCGAAGTGCACGCCGTCGATGTCGTAGTTCGTGACCGCGTCCATGATCGCGGACTCGACGAGCTTGCGGGCCGCGGGGATGCCGGGGTTGTAGTACAGCTTCCCGCCGTACGACACGACCCAGTCCGGGTGCAGCCGCGCCGGGTGCGTCGGCACGAGCGCGTTGAGGTCCGTGCCCATCGAGAGGCGGTACGGGTTGAACCAGGCGTGCAACTCCAGGTTCCGCTTGTGCGCCTCGGCGACCGCGAACTTCAGCGGGTCGTAGCCCGGGTCGCCGCCCTGCTTGCCGGTCAGGTACTGCGACCAGGGCTCCACCTTCGACGGCCAGAACGCGTCCGCGGTCGGGCGGACCTGCAGGACGACCGCGTTGTGGTGCTGCCGGACCGCGTCGTCCAGCCAGCCGATCAGCTCGGCCTGCTGCTGCGCGGCGCTCAGCCCGGTCTTCGACGGCCAGTCGATGTTCACCACCGACGAGATCCAGCTCGCCCGGAACTGCCGGAGCGGGGTGGACGTGCTCGGCGTACACGCCTGCTGGTCCGCGGCCGACGCCGTACCGGTCAATCCGCCCAGCAACAGCCCCGCTGTCGCGCCGAGAACACCCATAGCTCGCCAGACTCTCATGTCACTCTCCGACCGTCTCTCAAGGTGAAGTCGAAAGATGTTTACACATCTGGTCGTTCTAGAGAAGACGCTAGGTTAGGACCATGCTGCGGACTGCGACTGACGACGACGTCGACACGATCCGGCGGTTGCGGAACCAGCAGGCGAACCGGGACGTGAGCATCACCTCGCACGAGATCAGTGCGGACGAGCACGCGGCGTGGTGGGCGAAGACGTCGGTCGACCCGTCCCGGCGGGTGCTGATCTACACGCGCGACGGCGCGACCGCGGGCGTGGTGAACTTCTTCGACCTCGACGGTACGACGGGTGCGTGGGGGTTCTTCCTGGACGCGGACGGGCTCGCCGAGCGCGGCGAGACGCTGCCGGCGTGGATCGAGATCATGCGCGAGGCCACGGCGTACGCGTTCGACGAGCTCGGGCTCGGCGTCCTCACCGGCGAGGTGCTCGAGCACAACACGGTGGTCCGGCAGATGAACCGGCGCTTCCGGTTCACCGAGGGTACGCCGGAGACTCGGTACGCCGACGGACGCGAGCTCACCGTGATACCGATCAGCCTGCGCGGACAGGACCGTCGAAGGGGGAAAGCGTGAAGACCATAGAGATCGGCGACGTACCGGTCGGGCCGGACCAGCAGCCGTTCATCATCGCGGAGATGTCCGGGAACCACAACGGCGACCTGGAGCGCGCGAAGGACATCGTCCGGGCGGTCGCGGAGACCGGCGCGCAGGCGCTGAAGCTGCAGACGTACACCGCGGACACGATGACGCTCGACCTCGACCTGCCGGCGTTCCGGCTGCCGTCGGAGCACGAGCTGTGGAGCGACGCGCGGCTGTACGACCTGTACCGGGAGGCACACACGCCCTGGGCGTGGCACGAGCCGATCTTCGAGCTGGCGGCCGAGCTCGGGATGATCGCGTTCTCGTCCGCGTTCGACCGGACCGCGATCGACTTCCTGGAGAAGCTCGGCGTACCGGCGTACAAGGTCGCCTCGAACGAGATCGGCGACCTGCCGCTGGTCCGCGGGATGGCGGAGACCGGCAAGCCGATCATCATCTCCACCGGCTCCGCGACACTCACCGACATCGACGCCGCCGTCCGCGCCGCCCGCTCGACCGGGAACGAGCAGATCATCGTGCTCTCCTGTACGGCGAGCTACCCGGCGCCGCCGGAGCAGTCCAACCTCCGCGGCATCCCGGTCCTCCGCGACGCCCTCGACGTACAGGTAGGCCTCTCCGACCACACGATGGGCATCGGCGCCGCCGTCGCGGCCGTCGCCCTGGGCGCCACCGTGATCGAGAAACACGTCACGCTGAAGCGGGTCGACGGCGGCGTCGACTCAGCCTTCTCCCTGGAGCCCTGGGAGCTGGAGCTGCTCGTCGAAAGCACCCGGGTTGCGCAGCTCTCCCTCGGCAAACCCGTCATCGGCCCCAAACAGGCCGAACAGAACGTCCTCCGCTTCCGCCGCTCCCTCTACGTCACCCAGGACGTCCACCCCGGCGACCTCATCACCCCCGAAAACGTCCGCTCCATCCGCCCCGCCGGCGGCCTCGCCCCCGACCTCTACCCCCAAGTAGCGGGCCGCCCCTTCCGCACCGAGGTCCCCGCCGGCACCCCCCTCACCTGGGACCTCCTCTAACTACTCTTGAGGTTCTTCTGCACCAGGTCTCGAGGGAAGGACGGGGATGACCGAGTACTTGCTGTTTCCGGGGCGGCATCATGTGTTGACTCGGTTTCAGGGGGAGTTCTTGCGGGGGTTCTCCGGGCGGACCGTGGTGTGGGCGGTGACGTCGGCCAATCATCGGACGACCAAGCGGAATCCGGTGGGGTTCGATCGGCGGGAGGCGGCGATCGAGCGGTTCAGTGTGGTGGAGGGGATCCGGTCGCTGGTGGTGGGGGTGGTGGACACGCCGCCGACGGACGAGTTCGCCGAGGTGACGGTGAAGGCGATCGAGGCGGGGACGGACGATCTGGTCCGGTTGACGCCCGCCAACACCGTGGTGGCGTGTTCGACGCCTGAGGTGAGCAAGTTGTACGAGCGGCTCGGGTATCCGGTGATCGGGGTCGAGCCGGAGGGTACGGCGCGACCCTGGGACGTGCTGCTGATGATTGCCGACGGCAACGACACGTGGAAGCAGCTCGCGCACCCGGCGACCGTCGACGTGTTCGAGCGGTACGCCCTGGACGCGCACGTCGCGCGGTGCGTGAACGACCCGGTGGTCGGTGACGACGGCGGGCTGACCACGACCCGCGACTACAAGACGTACGCCGACGCGTTCGAGACCGCCGCCGACCGCAAATGGCAGCAGATCAAGGACTTCGTACGGCCCGGACGGATCCTCGACATCGGCTGCGCGACCGGCGCCACGCTGCAGCTCGTCGACCGCGACCCGCGGTTCCACGAGTCGGACCTGATCGGCGTCGAGGTCGCCCGCCACCTGTACGCGGAATGCGTACACAAGAAGGAGCAGGGCCTCTTCACCAACCCGAATGTCTACTTCTACCAGCGCAACATGCTCGGCTCGGCGGTCTTCCCGCCGCGGTCGATCGACACGACGCTGACGCTCGCGCTCACCCACGAGATCTGGTCGTACGCCGCCGGCTCGCGGCCGGCCACCGTGCAGCGGTTCGCCAACGCGCTGTTCGCGCACACCGCCCCGCACGGCGTGTGGATCAACTCCGACGTCTGCGGCCCGGACGAGCCGGACCGTTCCGTCGTACTGCGGCTGGACGACAGCGACGGCGCCAACCCGGACGACGTGACGGAGCTCGAGGCCCTCGACGACCCGGCGGCGTACGTCGGCAAGCTGTCGACGCGGGCGCGGTTCTTCCAGTTCGCGCACGACTTCCGGCGGAACGCGAAGGTCCCGTTCGGGTACGACGTCCGCGGCGACGGCATCCGGCTCCGGCTGGCCGACGCGATGGACTTCCTGACCCGCAAGGACTACGTCGACAACTGGCTGAGCGAGACCCACGAACAGTTCTGCGGCCTGAACTTCGCCGGCTGGACCGCCGTCGCCGAACAGGCCGGCTTCACCATCGACCCGTCGTCCCACGCCTGGCGCAACGACTGGGTCATCACCCACCGGATCGCCCCGGTCGCCACCATCACCACCCCGGACGGCGACCCGGTCGACTGGCCCGTCACCCACCAACTGATGATCGCCCGGCGCTAGCAGACCTCGAGGTGCAGGGTTCCGGCGAGTGGGCGGACGGTGAAGGTGTGTGGGCCGCGGGTGACGGTCAGTGGTAGGCGGCTGGAGAGGAAGGGCTCGCACTGGACCGCGTGGGCGGTGCCGTCCGGGGCCGTTGCGAACAGGATCCACTCCGCGGGTTCCAGCGCCTCCAGGTCCACGACCGCGGCCCAGCCGTCGTCGGAGACGGTACGGCGGCAGTCGACGTCCACGTGGTCGTCGGAGTCCGGCAGGTACCGTCGCCAGCTGAACGCCACGTCGCCCCAGTCCGGCCCGCGCACCACCAGCTTGTTGCCCGCGGCAACCGCAGCGGTCGCGGTCGTCCGGATCGGCGACTCGTGCAGGTTGACGTACCCGCCGGTCGAACGGGTCAGCATCACGACCCGGCCGCGCTCCGCGTGCGACACCAGCCGGTCGCCCGCGGTCCACAGCAGCACCTGCTCGCGACCGCCCGGCTCGCGCATCCGGAACGCCCGCGTCGTCCGCTGAGTGAACGGGTCGTCGGGGTTGATCTCCTCGAGGATCGGCCCGATCGGCAGCCAGGCGGTGAAGTCCCGCCCGTGCAGCTCCAGCGGCAGTTGCTCCTCACCACCCGACAGCGGCCGGCTCACGAACAGCGACGGTTCGTCGTACGCCGACGTCCCACGCAGGACCAGCGCGTCCGGGGTCTGCTCGATCGTCGTCACCCGGCACGGGTCCACCAGCCGCCGTACGGCGAACGCGCCGTCCTTGCCCGGCCCCGGCTGGATCCAGCTCGTGTCGTCGATCCACGCACCGGGCGGCCAGCCCGGGCTGCCGGCCTTCTGGCCGCGGAGCCTGTCCCGCCGCCGGATCCCGCCCGCGCGCAGCCGGACGTCGAAGTGCGCCGGCCCCGGCGGGCACTTCGCCAGCAGCGCCGGGCTCACCCGGACCTCGAAGCCGACGAGGTTCTGCTCGCCGCGCAGGTCCTCGGCGAGGAACCGCCGGACCGGCAGCCGGTGGTTCCAGCCGCCGACCATCAGGCCGATGCGGAGACTGGACGGCTTCGCCTGCAGGTGCCGCAGCTCGGCGGTGCCGCGGACCGCGAGTTCGCCGTCGATCCAGGCCACCTCCCGGACGCTGGTCGCCAGGGCGTAGTCGGTCTTCACCCGCGGCAGCGCGTCCTGGGCCGTGTCGGGGTCGAGCGCGACCGCGTGCAGGAATTCCAGGTCACCGGCGCGCAGCGCGTCGAACTGGAGCTGGGCGAGCCGCGGCGAGTTCGTCAGTACGGCGTCGTCGAGCCGGTCCAGCAGCTCGGTGGTGAGCTCGACCAGATGCTGCTCCTCGTCGGCGGGGACGGTGCCGAACGCCGAGAGGATCGCGTGCAGGTCGATCTGCCGGAAGTGCGCGTGCACGCGGTGCCGGATCGCCGGGAGGGCGTCCTCGACCTGGTCCAGCACCAGCCCGGCCGAGACGACCCGGTCGCGGATGTTCGCCAGCTGGAACTTCTGCTGGGTGATCGAGTCGCCGGACTCCCGCTCGCGCCAGAAGTACACCGGCGCCGCGATCGTGTCGACGGTGACCGCGTCCAGGTGCGCCTTCAGCGTGACCGGGTAGTCCTCGTACCGGATCGCCGGGAATCGGAAGTCGTACTCGTCCCAGAACGACCGCCGGTACACCTTGTTCCACACCATCCGGTCCAGCACCAGCTGCGGCGTCTCCGAGATGTGCGTGGCGAGCCGCTCGGCCGTGAACGCCTGCGCGTGCAGCCAGGACGGCCGTACGCCGTAACTGTTGTTGAAGCGCCGTGCGTTGCCGGCGGCGAAGTCCGACCCGGTCTGGTCGAGCGCCTTGATCAGCAGACCGAACCCGTGCCGCGTCACCAGGTCGTCGCTGTCGACGAACGTGACGTACTCCCCGCTCGCGTGCTCGACGCCGGTGTTGCGCGCCGGACCGAGGCCGGCGTTCGGCTGCTGCACGATCCGGAAGCGGGAGTCCCGGTCGCAGAACTCCTTCGCCACCACCGCGCTGTCGTCCGGTGATCCGTCGTCGACGAGGATCGCCTCGAAGTCCGCGAACGTCTGCCGCGCGATCGAGTCGAGACAGTCCCCGATGTACGCCCCCACGTTGTAGAACGGAACTACCACGCTCAGGCGTGGCGCGCTCATCGCTTCCGGATCTTGCGGGAGATCTTGCGGGCGACCACCTTCGGCTTGCGGACCTGGGCGGCGTGGAAGAACACCCGGGACATCGCGTAGGTGCGGGAACCGCGGATCCGTTCGTGCGCGGCGGTGACCTTCTGGAGCTGGCCGCGGAGTTCGCGGATGCGGTTCTCGCGGGTCTTCATCGCCTTGTTCCGGAAGCCGAGCGTCCGTTCCAGGCCGTAGACGTGGCCCTTCAGCTCGAACAGCTCGTGCTTGGCCGCCTCGGCCTCGACGAGCGCCGTCCGCACGTCGACGAGGTCATCGTGAGCTCCGAGCACCTCCGCCAGGGCGGCGGCAATCTGCTTGCCCCGAGCAACCTGTTCGCTCGTTGCGGGAGGGGTGTCCGGAGAGGTCGCCTGCGTCTGCTCCGGAGCCTCGACCCCGGACATCCCCAGCCACGCGGACACGAGATCGTCGCCCACCATCCACGGCGGCCACGGATGCCGCCGCTGCTGCCCCACCAACCGCTCATGAAACCTGACCCACGCAGCCGCCAGCAGATCCTCCTTGTCCACACAGTCCTGGGCCACCCACCCCGAGACCCCGTGCGCGAAGGATTCGCCGTCATACACCACGTCGTCCCACCGAAGCACCACCCGCGACTCGGTCGCCCACTCACCCAGCTCAGCCGCCAGCTTCCGGAACCCAGGCACGTCCTCAGCCGAGGCCAGCCGGAACAGCACGCTCTCGACAGAAACACCCGAGGAGATCGTGGTGGGTACGACGGAGGGGTCGAACGAGAGCTCGGTGGCAGGTGCGGGGTCCCCGGTGACGGTGATGTCCCAGCCGGTGAGGTTTTGGTTGGCGGTGAGGACTGTGCCGGCGGTTTCGGTGTAGATGTCGTGGGACGGTTGGGCGCCGATGACGGCCAGCCAGCCGGTGGGGACCGAACCGAGGAGGCCGGCGCGGGCCGCGGTGTCCACGCCCTCGTGGGCAGGCGACAGGAGTGGTACGTCGGTCTGCTCCAGCGCGGCGACCGCCAACCGGGTGGGGAGTTCACCGGGGCGGGCGTTCGCGGCGACGTCGGCGCGGACGTACGTGCGGGACGCGAAGTCGGCGTACACCTCCGCCTGCCACGGCAGCGCCGTACGCAGTTGCTCCACCGACACCGGCCGGGAGGCGTCATCGTGGAGCGGCCGCCACTCGTCGTCGCCGTGGCGCTCCGCGGCGGGGCGGCTGTCCAGCATGTTCAGCAGCGAGAACTCGTTCTCCAGCCCGAGCACCACGACCGCACCCGGCGCGGCAAGCGCGGCCACCGCCGCCAACCGCTCACCCCACGACAGGTCGGAGCTGTCGTACCCGAGCACCCGGTCGAGCCCGTCCGACGCGATGATCACGTCGTACGGCGAAGTCTGCAGCCCGTCCAGTGCGCCCGCGATCACCTGCAGGCACGGTCCGAAGTCCTCGCCGAGCTGCTGTGCGTCCGCGACCGAGCGGACCAGGATCGTCACGTCGGCCGAGTGCGCGAGCACCGACTCGATCAGCTGCGGCGCGTGCGGCCCGAGGATCAGCGTCCGCCGGTTCGCGGGCACGACGTCGGTGAGCAACGCGGCCAGCGCCGGCCGCGGCGACGTGCGATCGGTCCACGGCTGCATCTCCCCGCGGACGACCTGGACTTCAGACACGCTCTCTCCAATCGAACAGCGACCGCAGTTCCGCGGCGGGCATCATCCAGAGGCGACCGAGCTCGAGGTCGGTGGTCGCGCGGGCAGCTTCCAGGTCGACGGTCTTGCCGAGCATCTCCGGCCACAGCCGCTCGATCCGGGCCTGCCCGCCGAACAGCGGGTTCTCCCCGTCCATCTCCATCGGGTCGCCGTACACCGCGGGCTCGCAGCCGGCCGCGACGCCGTAGAAGATCGCCGTCGACAACCGGTTCGCGGCGACCCGCTTGTGCTTGCGCAGCTCGGCCAGCTGCTTGAACAGGAACCGCCGCTCGGTCCCCTCGTACGAGAACCCGCGACGCCCGAACGACACCACCCGGAACCCGGCGTCCTCGTAGAACCCGCGAACCTCGGGCCGGTCGTACTCGGTGTAGTACAGGCTGAACGTCACCGGGCCGGGCTCGGTCTCGCGGATCTCGTCGATCAGCCGCTGGTGGTCGCCGTGGATCTTGCCGCCCTCCCACCCGTGGAAGAGGAACCACAGTGTGCCTTCACGCTCGACCGGTTCCTCGGGCTCCGGCTCCAGCTCGGTCAGGTACAGGAACGGCGCACCGATGCTGTGGTAGTTCCGCCGTCCGAGCGAATGCCCGCGGCGCTTGGGCGCGTCGCTCCAGGTGAACCGCCACGCGCCGTCGTAGAACTCGTGCACCGGGTTCCACCCGCAGCCGATGTTCCACCCGTGCTGCAGGTAGCCCCGCAGCCGCGGCGGGTGGTCGAAGTCGAACCCGGCGTACCGGGACAGGATGTGCGTCTGACCGTAGTAGTGGTTGTGGTGATGCATCAGCGCACCTCGACGTGCAGAGTGCCGGCATGGGGTCGGACGGCGAGCGCGTGCGTGCCGTGTGTTATTGCCAACGGCAACCGGCTGCACAGGAACGGCTCGCACTGGACGGCGTACGACGTACCGTCGGCGGACGTTGCGAACAGGATCCAGTCGGCCAGCGCCGCCAGCGGATCGACGGAGACCTGTACGGCGGTCACCGGGACGAGCGCGGCCACGTCGGCGGCCACGGACCAACTGCCGTCGGCGTGCGTCGTACGGCGGCACGGGACGTCGAGGTGGTCGTCGGAGTCGGTCAGGTACCGCCGCCAGCCGAAGGTCGCGTCGCCGCCCGCGCCGCACACGACCAGCTCGCCGCCCTCGACGACGGCCGAGACCGCGGTGGTCCGGATCGGCGACTCGTGCAGGTTCACGTAGCCGCCGGTGGACCGGGTCAGTGTGACCATGCGATCGTCCACGACCCGCGTCAGCGCGGTGTCGCCCGCGGTCCAGAGCAGCACGCGCTGCTGCTCCTCAGGGCCGTGGACCCGGAACACCCGGGTCGTGCGACGGCCGAACGGGTCGTCGTGGTTCGCCGCGGCGAGGATGTCGCGGATCGGTAGCCGGGCGGTGAAGGCCCGCCCGTCGACCTCCAGCGGCACCTCCTCCTCGCCGCCGACGACCGGGCGGCTCAGGAACAGCGCCGGCTCGTCGAACGACGCCTGCCCGTGCAGCACCAGCTCGTCGCCGACGAGCTCGGCCGCGGTCAGCCGGCACGGATCGGTCAGCCGCCGCAGCGAGAACCAGCCGTACTTGCCCGGGCCCGGCTGGATCCAGTTCGTGGCGTCGATCCAGGCGCCGGGTGGCCAGCCCGGGCTCCCCGGTCCCTGCCCGCCGAGCATCCCGGTCCGCTCGCGCCGCCCGGACCGCATCCGCACCTCGAAGTGCGCCGGCGCGGCCGTGCACTCGCCGAGCAGCTCGCGGTCGAGCAGCACCTCGAACCCGACCGGCGTCCGGGTCCCGTGCAGATCCAGCGCGGCGTACCGGCGGACCGGCAGGGGGTACTTCGTGTCGCCGACGGCCAGCGCGATCTCGAGGGTCGACGTACCGTCCGTCTCCAGATGGCGGATCTCCGCGGTGCCCTTGACCGAGAGCTTCCCGTCCACCCAGGCGACCTCGCGGACGCTGGTCGCGAGCGACAGGTCCTGGTCGCGGACGCCGTACAGCCGGCGCGGTACGGCGGACTCGCCGAGGCCCGGGTAGTTGTACTCGAGCCGCCGCCCGCGGGCCGCGGCCCGGGCGCCGCCGCGCAGACCGCCGGAGTTGCGGAAGTCCGCGAGCCGGCGGAGCAGGTCGACGTCGCCGGCCCGGAGCGCGGCGTGCTGGATCCGGTCGTACCGGTGGGTCTTCGCGAGCACGTCCTCGTCGAGCCGGTCGAGCAGCACCCGGGACAGGTCCACCAGCGCCTGCTCGTCGTCGGCCGGCACCGACCCGAACGCGGACATCAGCGTCAGTACGTCGATCTGCGCCAGGTGCGCGTGCACCCGCCGGCGGACCACGGGAACGGCATCCTCGACCAGGTCGAGCACCATCCCGGCCGAGGTGACCCGGTCGCGGATGTTGCCGAGCTGGAACTTCTGCTGGGTGATCGACTCGCCGGACTCGCGCTCGCGCCAGTAGTAGACGGCCTGCGTGATCGTGTCCACGGTGATCGCGTCCAGGTGCGCCTTGAGCGCGACCGGGTAGTCCTCGTACCGGATCGGCGGGAAGGTGTAGCCGTACTCGGTCCAGAACGAGCGGCGGTACACCTTGTTCCAGAGCATCCGGTCCAGGACCAGGTCGGGGAACTCGGTGACGTGCGTGGCGTGCCGGACCCGGGCGAACGGCTGCTTGTGCAACCACGACGGCCGGACGCCGAAGCTGTTATTGAACCGGCGCGCGTTGCCGCCCGCGAAGTCCGAGCCGGTGCGGTCGAGGGTCCGGACCAGCGCGGCGAAGCCGTACCGGGAGACCAGGTCGTCGCCGTCGACGAACGCCAGGTACTCACCCGTCGCCTCCCGGATGCCGGCGTCCCGGGCCGGGCCGGGACCCGCGTTGTCCTGCTGGATCAGCCGGAACCGCTCGTCCCGGGCGCAGAACTCCTTCGCGACGACAGCACTGTCGTCCGGCGACCCGTCGTCCACCAGGATCGCCTCGAAGTCACCCCAGGCCTGCTGGGCGATCGACTCCAGACAGTCCCCGAGATACTCGCCGACCCCGTAGAAGGGCACCACCACGCTCAACCGCGGCGTCACTCCGGTGTGCCCTCCCTCGCCGTAGTTACTCGCCTACGTAGCGGCAACGAGGTGAACGGTCAGGAGGTTATGCACAGGTTCGAACCCGTACCGGGACCAGATCCGCTGGATACCGGTCTGGTGGGCCTGGGCGGTGACGACCAGGCGCCGCGTCGTACAGGCGTCCTCGACCGCGGCGAGCAGGTGCCCGTACCGGCCGCGGCCCTGCTCGGCGGGGACCACGCCGGCGAGCTGGATCTCGGTCCACGAGCGCTGCTGGTCGAGCGCCGCCAGCGCGAGCACCCGCCGGTCCGGACCCCGCAGTACGACGGCACCGGCGTCCGCGATCCGCCGGCGGGCCCACTCCTGGCGGCCGGCCAGCGCCTTCGCCCGGTCGAACACGGGGTTGGAGCAGTAATGGTTGCCGGAGTCGCCGAAGACGTCCGCGACCAGGTCGTCCACCTGGTCGTCGTCGACGTCGGCCTCGATCTGCGTACTGAACCCGGCCAGCGGCGCCGGCCGCCGGCCCTTGCCGACCGGAAGCGCCCAGCAGACGACAGTGTCGGCAAGCAACGCCTGCCGCGGCCCACTCGCCAACGCCGCGAACCAGGTGGTCTCGCGCGCCGGGTACCGCAGCACAATCACATCGGCAGTCGACTTCTCAACCGCGGCCAACACCTCCGCAAGCGGCGTACCGGCCGACGCGGACACCGACATCCGATCGATCGCCACCCCGAACCGCTTAGCCGCATCCACCGACGGCCGCACCGCCAACTCCCCGGCCTCAAGCGCCTCGTACCAACTCATAGGCCGCAAAGCCTACACGGAGTAACAGGCTGCGTTCCCAGCGCGATCAGTTTCACATTAGTGTTACGACATGCGCGCGAAAGCGAGGCGGCGGGGGCCGCGGACTGGGGGGCCTTCGCTGGCTGGGGTGGTGGCTGGGCTGGGTGTTGTCGTGTTGGCGATTGTGCTGCTTGCGCTGCATTCGACGGTCTTCGAGTTGGTGCGGTTCGTGCTGTTCACGGTGGTCGCGGTGATGCTGCCCGGGTTCGCGCTCTGGCGGCTGGTCGGCGGGTATCGGCGGAATCTGGTGGAGGATCTGTCGGCCGGCTTCGCGGTTGGTACGGCGGGGCAGGTGCTGGTGTATCTCGCCAGCGCCTCGATCGGGCTGCAGGCGTGGTCGTGGGTGTGGGCGCCCGTCGTACTGGTGGTCGTGTTCCTGGACCGTGACGCCCGGGCGCGGGTCTGGCGCCGGGTGGAGCGGCCGTTGCGGCCGCTGCAGGCGTGGCTGCTGGCGGGGTCCACCGCGGTTGTGCTGCTGATCGTGTACCGGCGCGGTCCGGGGCAGTTCCTGCCGGCGTACACCGATCCACTGCGTGCCTACCCGGACCTCGCGTTCCAGCAGGCGCTGGCCGCGAGCGCGAAGTACGACGTACCGATCTCGACGCTGTGGCTCGGCGGCGAGCCGATGAAGTACCACACGTTCTTCCACCAGGCGACGGCCGCGACGCAGTGGGGGACCCGGATCGACCTGACCGATCTGATCCATTCGCTGAGCTGGCTGCCGCTGTTCCTGGCCGGGTGCGGGCTGGTGTTCGCGCTCGCGACCCGGCTCACCCCGTCGGCGGAGTCCGGTGCGACCTGGGCCGGGCCGCTCGCGGTGTTCGTCGCCGGGCTCGGCGGGGCGGTGCAGCCGTTGGCCGCGGCCGGGCTGGGCGGGATCTCGACGGCGGTGGCGGCGTACCTGAGCCCGACGCAGAATCTCGGCGTGCTGATCGCGCTGGCGCTCTGCGTGGTGGCGGTCGACCTGTTGCGGAGCGACGGGAAGCCCAAGGCGCGGTGGGTGCTGCTGGTGCTGCTCGCGCTGGTCGCGGCCGGGGCGAAGTCGACGATCCTGCCGGTGGTCGGGGTGGGGTTCGCGTTCGCGTTCCTGCAACTGGGGCTGATGCGGCGGCCGACGCGGCCGGCGTTCCTCGGCGGGCTGGTGGCGCTGGCGGTGTTCGTCGCGGCGTTGGTGACGATCTTCGGCGGCAGCACCTGGGGGACGCAGATCAAGCCGTTCGAGACGTTCGTCCAGCTGGCGCCGTTCTCGCTGCTGGTCTCGAACCCGCACGCCCAGTTGTTGACGGGGGCAACGACTCTGCTGAGTTGGGCGCTGGCCGCGTCCGGGCTGTTCTTCCTCGGGCGGAAGTGGCGGGACGCCGGGTCGGTGTTCCTGGTCGGGGTCGCGGTCGCCGGCCTGCTCGGGACGGTGCTGACGACCCAGTCGGGCGTCAGTCAGCTGTACTTCCTGCGGACCGCGTTCCCGATGATCGCCGTACTCGCGGCCGCCGGGCTGGCGAACCTGGTCGGCCGGCTCGGCGACCGGAAGGCCGTCGTACTGGTGGGAGCCGCGGGCCTGCTCGGGCTGATCGGATTCGCGGTGGCACGGTCGGAGTCCGCGGACCTGCGCGGAATCAAGGGGCCGTGGTTGTGGACGATCGCGGTGGCCGCGGCGGTGGCGGTGCTGGTGGCGGTGGGCTGGAAGCTGGCACGGCGGCCGGGGAACTTCTTCGTGGCGCTGCTCGGCGGCGCGGTGGCGGCGTGCATGATCGGGGCCGCGTTGGTGCCGTTGCAGGCGTTCGTGTCGGACTCGGCGTCGAACCTGGTGTTCGCGCATCCGTTCCGGGGCGGGGCGACGGCAGCGGAGGCGGGTGCGGCGCGGTGGCTGCGGCGGAACAGCAAGCCGGGCGAGCTGATCGCGACCAACGCGCACTGCATCATCGAGCGCGACGGGCTCTGCGACAGCCGGCACTTCTGGCTGGCCGCCCTGTCCGAGCGGCCGGTACTCGTCGAGGGCTGGTCGTACTCCAACCAGGCGAACCGGATCGCCCTCGCCGAGGACGGCAACCCGAGCCTGATCCCGTACTGGAACCGCGAACAGCTCGCCGCCAACGACATCGTGTTCAAGGCGCCGTCCCCCACCACGATCGAACGCCTGCGCAAGGCGGGGGTCCGTTGGCTGTACGCCGACAACCGCGCGGGGACCGTCTCGCCGTCGCTACGCAACTACGTCCGCCTGCGGCACGCCACCCTGGACGCCACGATCTACGAACTGAGATGAGAAGGAGCAGCGCGCCCGCCCCGCTGAACGCCAGCGGCGAGCGGGCTCAGATGAGCTGCAGTAGGGCGTCTGCGACGCGTTCTCGGCCTCGGCCGTCGACCAGCTCCCACCCGGCGCGGGCCAGCCGGCCGCGTTCCGCGGGATCGGTCAGCAGCCGCTTCAACGTCTGATCCGCCGACGCCGGATCCTCCTGCAGCGCACTCAACAGCCCGAGCCCCGCGGCCGCGCGCGTGTCGACGGCCCGCTCGTACCCCATCACCTGGTTGTCGACCACACACACCAGACCGGCCGTCGCCCCGAGACACAGCAGCTCCCACGTCGACGTACCGGAAGCACTGATGGTCAGATCCGCCGCCCGCACCCGCGCCGCCAGCTGATCCGTCGGCCCGATGACCCGCAACCGCTGATGCGGCTGCAGCTCCACCTCGCCGATCCGCGCCGCGAGGTCCGGCCCCGGCGCGACCACCGTGGCCTCGAACGGCAGCCCGGTCGCGGCCAGCGCCTGAGCGACGTACGGCCCCGCGCCGAAGGCGTCCGTGCCGCCGAAGAACGCGAACACCTCCGGTACGCCGTGCTGCCGATCGGCGGGCGCGACGTCCGGGCGGTGCGCGAGGATCTCGTCGCGGATCATCACGTACGGCAGGCCGGCCAGCCGCCGGGTGTCCGGCGGCAGCGCCGGGCGGTCGAGCTCGGCCGCGAGGTTCTGGTCCACGAGTACGTCGGCCTCGGCACCGCGGAGGTCGCCGTCGACGATCGCCAGCGTGGGCAGCCCGCTCGCCCGGACCGCCCGGTAGACGGCGGCGTCCAGGTCGTACGAGTCGAACACCACCGCGTCCAGCCCGAGCCGCCGGAACACCTCGACGTGCTCCCCCGCCGCCCAGACCGCCGGCTGTACGTCGATCCCGCGCGCGGCGATCTGCGCCGCGGCCCACGGCACCGTCGGCGCGTCGCAGACGAACACCACCTCCGCCCCACGCCGCCGTACCTCCTCGGCGAGCGCCAGGCACCGCATCACATGCCCGATCCCCCGGGCCGGCCCCACATCACATCGCACCCCGACGCGCTCCACGCCCGAACCGTACCGGCTGCCGCGGGTCCGGTTCGGACGGGTGGTCGAGCGGTCGTTTGATTACTCCGGGTCGAGACCGGGATTGAAAGGGTCGTTCACGGGGCAGCTATTGTTTCGAGGTCCGCACCGCGTGTGCGCAGTTCGGAACTGTCCGTCAGAAGGGGTCCCGCTCGCGTGTCAATCCTTACCGGCTCCGACATCCTGGTCACCGGCGGTACCGGGTCCTTCGGCCGGACGTTCGTACGGCATGCGCTCGAGCAGCTGGATCCGCGGCGGATCATCGTGTTCAGCCGCGACGAGCTGAAGCAGTGGGAGGTCCGGCAGTCGTTCGGCGACGACCCGCGGCTGCGGTTCTTCCTCGGCGACATCCGGGACCGCGCCCGGCTGCTGCGGGCGATGCACCGGGTCGACTACGTCGTGCACGCGGCCGCGCTGAAGCAGGTCGACAGCGGTGAGTACAACCCGTGGGAGTTCGTGCAGACCAATGTGATCGGCTCGCAGAACATCATCGAGGCGGCCATCGACAGCGGCGTGAAGCGGGTCGTGGCGCTGTCGACCGACAAGGCGTCCAGCCCGATCAACCTGTACGGCGCGACCAAGCTGACCGCGGACAAGCTGTTCATCAACGGCAACCACTACGCGGCGGCGTACGACACCCGCTTCAGCGTCGTGCGGTACGGCAACGTGATGGGCAGCCGGGGCTCGATCATCCCGAAGTTCCGCGCGCTGCACGCGGCCGGGCAGTCGCTGCCGATCACCGACCTGCGCTGCACCCGCTTCCTGATCACGCTGCCGCAGGCGGTCGAGTTCGTCGTCGACACGTTCGACCAGATGACCGGCGGCGAGCTGTACGTGCCGCGGATCCCGTCGATGAAGGTCACCGACCTGGCCGCGGCGATCGCGCCCGGCGCGGCGATGCACGACGTCGGCCTGCGCCCCGGCGAGAAGCTGCACGAGGAGATGATCAGCCCCGAGGAAGGCCGCCGCGCGGTGTCCCTCGGCAACCGGTTCGTGCTGCAGCCGGACCTCGCCACCTGGGGCTACCAGCCGCCCGCCGACGGCCTCCCGCTCCCGGACGGTTTCCACTACGCGTCCGACACGAACGACCAGTGGTACTCGATCGAGGAGATCCGCAAGATCCTCGAAAGCGACGCGTGACCGTGCTGCCGTACGGGCGCCAGTCGATCTCCGAGGAGGACATCGCGGCGGTCACCGCGGTCCTGCGCGGCGACTGGCTGACCACCGGACCGGCGGTCACGGCGTTCGAGACCGCGATCTCCGAACTGTCCGGCGGCCACCGGGCCGTCAGCTGTACGTCGGGCACGGCCGCGCTGCACATCGCGTACGCCGCCCTCGGCCTCGGCCCCGGCGACGAGGTCGTCACCACCCCCATGACGTTCGTAGCCACCGCCTCCTGCGCCGCCCTCCTCGGCGCCCGGATCATCTTCGCCGACATCGACTACGAAACCGGCCTGCTGGACCCCTCGGCTGTGGACGCCGCACTCACCGAACGGTGCAGGGTCATCACCGCGGTCGACTACGCCGGCCAATCCGCCGACTACCCGGCCCTCCAGTCCCTGGCCGACCGGGTCGGCGCGAAAACCCTCGCCGACGCAGCCCATTCCGTCGGCGGTTCGGCGTACGGCCGCCCCGTCGGCGACCTCGCCGACGTCACCACGATGTCCTTCTTCCCCACGAAGAACCTGACCACCGGCGAGGGCGGCGCCGTCGTCTGCAAGGACCCCGAGATCGCCCAGCGCGCCCACGAGTTCCACTTCATCGGGCTCGTCCGCGACCCGTCCCGCTTCGAGCTCACCGACGAGGGCCCGTGGCACCAGGAGGTCCACGAGTACGGTGTGAACTACCGCCTCACCGACCTCGGCGCGGCGCTCGGCCTGTCCCAGCTCCGGCGGCTCGCGGAGTTCAAGCGCCGCCGGGCGGAGATCACCGCCCGCTACAACGCGGCCTTCGCCGGGGTGGACGGTCTGCGTACGCCGGTCCAGGGCGCGGACGTCGACCCGATGTGGCACCTGTACCCGCTCCGCGTCCTCGGCGGGCGCCGGCGGGAGCTCTTCGAACGGATGCGCGCGGCCGGGATCGGCGTACAGGTCAACTACATCCCCGTGTACTGGCACCCGGTCTTCGCGCGCCAGGGCTACCGGCGCGGCCTCTGCCCGAACGCCGAACGGTTCTACGCCGAGGAACTGTCCCTCCCCCTCTACCCGGACCTCACCGACGGCGACGTCGACCGGGTGATCGAGACCCTTCTGAACTTGGTTGGATAGCGTGACGACTGTGACCCGATCGAACCTGGTCGGCGGAGAGATGCTCAACTGGTCGGACCTGCACCCCGGCGACGCCCGTCCCGCGGCCGCCGGAGCCGCAGCCCAAGCACTCCTGGCCGCCACCCTGACGCCCGACGCCAACGTCCTGCTCGCCGGTCCGCACGCCGCCGAGGTGGTCGAGTACGTCGCCTCGCAGGTCACGTTGGTCGACCTGCTGGTCCGCTCGGCGCCCGACGCCGAAGAACTCGCCGAACTCCTCGACACCACCAAGGGGCAGGTCTTCTGCGGCTCCCTCGACCGCTTCGCGGTCGAGGAAACGGCGGGGACCAGGCGCGGGATGGGTGGTGGGGTGCCTGGTGCGAGCGCCGCAGGTGCTGTGGGCGGTGCTGGTGGCGGGTACGACGTGGTCGTGGCGTTGGACGGGCTTGAGCGGTTGGTGGGGCCCGACAGCGGCGGGTTCGGTTGGGGGGATTGTCTGGCGCGGCTCAGTGGGCTGCTCAGGCCTGAGGGGATCTTGTTGTTGGGGGCGGCCAACGGGTTCGGGTTCGAGCGGTTGGTGCAGCCGGATATCTCGGCGGCGTTGCCGCGGGACGAGGACTGGGGGCGCGAGGCCGGAGACCGGGCGCCTGCCGGGCTCAAGCGGGTGACGGTGGCGGTTGCGGGTGCGGGTCTGCAGGTTGAGCAGACGTTCGCGGTGTTCCCCTCGTTGGTGCAGGCCGATGTGGCCTTGACCGAGGTGGACGGGTTGGCGGCGGTGGTCGCGGCGCGGGCTGTTGCTTCGCGCAACGAAGGGCCGGTGCTGATGGATCCGTACCGGGTGGTGCTGGACGCGGCCGAGGCGGGGGTCGCGTTCGAGTTGGCGCCAGCTTGGTACTTCGTGGTGGGGGCGGAGACGCCGGCGGTTCTTCCGGTGGGGGTCGTGCCTGAGGGCGAAGGTGTCTTGTTGGAAGAGCATCTGCTGATGGCGCTGCGATGTGATGATCAGGCGGAGTTGCGGCGGGTGGTGCCGCAGTATGTGGCTTGGTTGGGTGCAGGGGGTGCTGGGTCGCCGGACAACGTGATTGTTGACGGGGGCTCCTATCGGTTGTTCGGGGAGCCGCAGGAGCTGGATGTCGTCGAGCACCTGCGGCGGTTCGCCACCCGGGTGCTGGAAGGCGGCGGTCGCGTGCCGTGGCCGGCCGCGGCGGATGCGCATCAGTTGACGGGACGGCTGGCGGCGATGGCCGGCATCACCGTGCCGGAGCCGGAGTTCACGCCGGACGAGGTGATCCGGCCGCGCGGCAGCGCCGAGCAACTTCAGACCGTCGCGCGCCTGGCCGAAGAGCTCGCCGACGCCAGCGCCCGCGCCATCCTCTTCGAAGGAACCGCCTCCGGCATCCGCCGTTCCCGCCCGTACCGCGTGGGCCATGCGGTGCTGAACCCGGCCCGCGTCATCCGCCGCCGCCTCAAGCGCGTGCTGAAGAAGGTACGCCGCTGATGCACCACGCCAACCACTTCTACGGGCACGCCAACATCATGGCGACGTACGCCGGCCTGTCGAAGCCACCCCGCATCTGGGGCTACCTGCAACACGGCTGGAACATCCTCGACGGGTTCGCGTACGGCACGAACTTCGCGCCCGGGATGCCGAAGTTCGTCTGGTCCGACAGCGTCCGGCGCCGCGGCCACGCGCTCGGCCTGCGCAGCTACTCGGTGATCGGCTCCGTCTGGCTGTACCTGCTGAAGACCCACCCGGACCTCGCCACCCCGGACAAACGGGCCAAGGGCACCATCTTCTACCCGTTCCACGGCTGGGAGGGCCAGCACGTGCTCGGCGACCACGGCCGGATCGTTGCCTCGATCAACGAGCACGAGACCGGCCCGGTGACCGTCTGCCTGTACTGGAACGAGTACGGCAAACCGGCGATCCGCAACGTCTACCGGGACGCCGGATTCCGGGTGATCACGCACGGCTACCGCGGCCTGCACTGGCGGCGTACCAACGCGAAGTTCCTGCTCAACCAGCTCCGCGAACTCCGCAAGCACGAGCGGGTCGCGTCGAACCGGCTCAGTTCCGCCGTTCTGTACGGCGGCTCGCTCGGCCTGCGGGCCGGGGTCTACGGTGATCCCATGGTGCTGGAGAACGAGCACCCGTCGTTCGGCGGTCAGGCGCGGATCAAGCGGCTGTGGCCGGAGATGGACCAGCCGTACGTACCGGCCGACGTCGCACGCGAGTTCACCGACACCGAACTGGGCGTCGACCACGTCGCCGGACCCGCAGAAATCCGGGAGATGTTCCGATGGAACAGCTGAAGATCGGGATCATCACGCAGGTTCGCGTGACGAGCACCCGCCTGCCGGCCAAGGTCCTGCTGACCGTGGCCGGCCGTTCGTACCTCGAACACCACCTGGACCGGCTGAGCCGCACCGGTCTGCCGGTGATCGTCGCGACCACCACGAACTTCAACGACAACCTGGTCGTCCAAATGTGCGACGAGGACGGCTTCGCGGTGTTCCGCGGCAGCGAGGACGACGTACTGAGCCGGTTCGCGGGTGCGGCCCGCGAGCACGACCTGGACGGCATCGTCCGGGTCACCTCGGACTGCCCGCTGATCGATCCGGAGATCGTTGCCGCGGGCGTCGATCGCTGGCGCGCCGAGAACGACCTCGACCTCTACATCTCGAACTGCCTGGAGCGGACCTACCCGCGCGGCATGGACTTCGAGATCTTCTCCGCGGCCCGGCTGTACGACGCGGAGCGGAAGGCCACGCTCAAGGCGGACCGCGAGCACGTCACGTCGTACCTGCACCAGAACCGGTCGGGCGAGATGCGGCTCTTGAACCTCCCGTGGTCCGGCGGCGGGTCGCAGTACCGGCTGACGCTGGACACCGCGGACGACTGGAAGTTGCTCGACGCCCTGATCGAGGACTTCGACGCGTCCCACCTCGGCTGCGCCGACCTGGTCAGGATCCTGGACGAGCACCCGGAGCTGGCCACCCTGAACGCGCACATCGAACAGAAGAAACTCGGCGAGTAGCAGGTTTCATGCCCTCGGCTACGGCAGAATTGCCGTGATGACCACCAACGATCCGGCCGGGGGCGCCGACCACGGCGTGAACGCGGCGCGTGCCAGGTCCTTCGGCGCCGTCGCGGCCGCGTACGACGCGGGCCGGCCGACGTTCCCGTTCGAGGCGCTGACCTGGATCCTCGGCCCGGGCCGCGGGCTGCAGGTGCTCGACCTGGGCGCCGGGACCGGCAAGCTGTCCGCGGTGGCCGCCGCGCTCGGGCACCACGTGATCGCGGTCGACCCGTCGCCGGAGATGCTCGAGGTCTGCCGCCGGCGCCCCGGGGTCGACACGATGGCCGGCGCGGCCGAGTCGATCCCGCTCGCGCACGCGTCGGTGGACGCGGTGATCGTCGGGCAGGCCTTCCACTGGTTCGACACCGCCCGGGCGCTGCCGGAGATCGCCCGGGTGCTGCGGCCGAACGGCGTACTCGGCCTGCTCTGGAACAACCCGGACACCGTGGTGCCGTGGGTACGCCGCATCCACCAAGTCATCCAAGGCGACGGGTTCGGGGGCAGCGACCGGTTCGAGCCGATGCCGATCCTCGAGGGGTCGAACCTGTTCTCGATGATCGAGCAGGCCCGGTTCCGGCACTGGCACGACCTGGACCGCGGCGGCCTGCGGCAGCTGGCCCAGTCGCACTCGCGGGTCGCCGTACTCAAGGAGTCCCGGCGCGAGCAGGTGCTGGAGCAGGTCAACCTGATCTACGAACACACCGCCCGGCCGCCGGAGCCGCTGCGGATGCCGTACTTCACCGACTGCTTCCGGGCGCACCCGAGCGAGTTCGCGAACTACCGCCGTACGATCAGCGGTCCCGTGGCGCCGCACCTCTGAAGCCGCTAACGTGCACCTGTTCGGTCCAGTGAAGGGGAACTCATGGACGAAGAGATGGTGCGCGAGCGGGACGCCCGCGCGTACGAAGCGGTCCACGACGCGGCCGACTTCACCGAGCTGAAACGGCGCTACAAGAACTTCGTCGTACCGTGGACGATCGCCTTCATGGCGTGGTATCTCGCGTACGTCGCCTGCAACAACTGGGCCCGTGGCTTCATGAGCTACAAGGTCGTCGGCCATGTGAACGTGGCGCTGATCTTCGGCCTCCTGCAGTTCGTGTCGACGTTCGTGATCGCCGCTCTGTACGGCCGGTTCGCGAACCGGAAGCTCGACCCGCTGGCCCACGGGCTGAACGCCAAGTACAAGAGGGAGCGTCGCCGGTGAACGCCTTGCTCGTCCCACTCGCGACGGAGCCCGGCAACCGGGCACTGACCATCTCGCTGTTCACCGCGGTCGTTGCCGTGACGCTGTACATCACCTGGTGGGCGTCCCGGCAGAACAAGACCGCGGCCGACTACTACGCCGGCGGCCGCTCGTTCAGCGGCGCGCAGAACGGCCTCGCGGTCGCGGGCGACTACATGTCCGCGGCGTCGTTCCTCGGCATCTCCGGCCAGATCGCCCTCTACGGGTACGACGGCTTCCTGTACTCGATCGGCTTCCTGGTGGCCTGGCTGGTCGCCCTGCTGCTGGTCGCCGAGCTGCTGCGGAACTCGGGCCGCTTCACGATGGCCGACCAGCTCGCGTTCCGGATGAAGCAGAAGCCGGTCCGGACCGCGGCCGCGACGTCGACGATCGTGGTGTCGATCTTCTACCTGCTCGCCCAGATGGTCGGCGCGGGCTCGCTCGTCGGGCTGCTGCTCGGCGTGAAGAGCGAGGGCCTGAAGGCCGCGGTGATCGTCCTGGTCGGCGCGCTGATGATCGTCTACGTGACGATCGGCGGCATGAAGGGCACCACCTGGGTGCAGATCGTGAAGGCCGTGCTGCTGATGGCCGGCACCGTCGTGATCACGTTCCTGGTGCTGCTCAAGTTCCACTTCAACCTCTCGACGCTGCTCGGCTCGGCGGCGGCCAAGTCCGGCCACGGCGAATCGTTCCTGCAGCCGGGCCTGCTGTACGGCAAGGACTTCACCGGCCAGATCGACTTCCTGTCGCTCGGCCTCGCGCTGGTCCTCGGTACGGCGGGCCTCCCGCACATCCTGATCCGCTTCTACACGGTGCCGGACTCCCGCTCCGCGCGGCGCTCGGTGCAGTGGGCGATCGGCCTGATCGGCGTCTTCTACCTGATGACGCTGGCGCTCGGGTTCGGCGCCGCGGCGCTGCTGAACACCGCCAAGGGCTCGGCGGTCGCGGAGTCGAAGGGCAACGTCGCCTCGCCGCTGCTGGCCGAGTCGGTCGGTGGTGGCGCCGGGTCGCTCGGCGGGTCGATCCTGCTGGCGCTGATCGCGGCGGTCGCGTTCGCGACGATCCTCGCGGTGGTCGCGGGGCTGACGCTGACGTCGGCGTCGTCGTTCGCGCACGACCTCTACGCGAACGTCATCGCGAAGGAGAAGCCGAGCGAGAAGCAGGAGCTGCGGGTCGCGCGGTTCGCCGCGGTCGGGATCGGCGCGGTGGCGATCGCACTGGCGATCCCGGCGCAGAAGCTGAACATCGCGTTCCTGGTCGCGCTGGCGTTCGCGGTCGCGGCCTCGGCGAACCTGCCGGCGCTGCTGTTCAACCTGTTCTGGAAGCGGTTCAACACCTCGGGCGCGGTGTGGAGCATCTACGGCGGCCTGATCTCCGCGGTGGTGCTGGTGATCTTCTCGCCGGTGGTGTCCGGCAACGGCGAGAAGTCGATGATCACCGGCGCGGACTTCCACTGGTTCCCGCTCTCCAACCCGGGCATCGTGTCGATCCCGCTGGGCTTCCTGTTCGGCGTGCTCGGGACGTACCTCGGCAAGGACAAGTCGAGCGAGCAGCGGTACGCCGAGCTCACGGTCCGCGCGTTCACCGGCGCGGGCGCGGAGGGTGCCACCAAGCACTGACGCAGTACCCCCTCAGGGCCGGCTCGCACTGTGCGAGCCGGCCCTTTGTCGTGAGCCGTTGACGCACGTTAGCCTGCCGTAACAATGAGCCACGCGCCGCGCAAGAAATTAGCAAGTCGGCGAAAGTTTTGAACTCTTCTCTGTCCGCCCCATCAGGAGAGGTCTCGTGCCTCGGCCAGCAGCAGCACGCAGAACTACGTCGCGTCGAACGTGACCGACGGCAACCAGAGCAGCTACTGGGAGAGCGCGAACAACGCGTTCCCGCAGTGGGTGCAGGTCGACCTCGGATCATCGGTCCCCACCGACCAGGTCGTACTCAAGCTCCCGACCACCAACTGGGGCGCCCGGGACGAGACCCTCACGATCCAGGGCAGCACCGACGGACAGAACTTCACCAACCTCTCGGCGTCCGCGGCCCGCACCTTCAGCCCGCCGGGCAACACCGTGACGGTCGACTACGGTACGGCGACCACCCGGTACGTCCGGGTCCGGATCACGGCCAACACCGGCTGGCCCGCGGGTCAGCTGTCCGAACTCGAGGTCTACGGGCCGGCCACCGGTGACACCCAGGCTCCCACCGCCCCGGGCGGCCTGGCCTTCACCGAGCCCGGCGCCGGGCAGATCAAGCTCACCTGGAACGCGTCGACCGACAACGTCGGCGTCACCGGGTACGACGTCTACGCGAACGGGCAGCTGCGCACCAGCGTGACCGGGCTGACCTACACGGACAACCAGCCGGCCAACGTCTCGGTGACGTACTACGTGCGTGCGAAGGATGCCGCGGGCAACCAATCGCCGAACAGCAACACCGTGACGCGGAACGGCAGCGGCGGACCGAGCAGCAACCTCGCGCTGCACAAGCCGATCACCGCGTCCGGATACACGTTCACCTACATACCGGCGAACGCGAACGACGACGACGTCACGACGTACTGGGAGGGGAACGCGAACCCGGCGACGTTGACGACGCAGCTCGGTGCGAACGTGGACGTCAGCTCGGTCGTCGTCCGGCTGAACCCGGATCCGGCGTGGGGCGCACGGATGCAGACGTTCTCGATCCTCGGGCGCGAGCAGAGCGCTTCCGACTTCACGACGATCGTTGCATCGGCCAACTACTCGTTCGATCCGGCGAGCGGGAACACGGTGACGATCCCGGTCAGCGCGCGGGTGGCCGACGTACGGCTGAACTTCACCGGGAACACCGGTGCGCCCGCGGGTCAGGTGGCCGAGCTGCAGGTGCTCGGCGTACCGGCGCCCAATCCGGATCTGACGCTTTCCGGCGTTTCCTGGACACCGACGGCGCCGGTCGAGACCGACCCGATCACGGTGCGGGCGACGGTGCACAACGGCGGTACGGCCGGCTCAGGCGCGACCGACGTGAACTTCTACCTCGGCGACACCAAGGTCGGTACGGCGGCCGTCGGCGCGCTGGCCGCCGGCGCGTCGACGACCGTCAGCGCGTCGATCGGGACCCGGGACGCGGGCTCGTACACCCTGAGCGCGAAGGTCGACGAGGCCAACACGGTGATCGAGCAGAACGACGGGAACAACACCGCGAACGCCCCTGGACCACTGGTGGTGACGCCGGTGGCCAGCTCGGATCTCGTCGCCGCCGCGGTGAACTGGGCGCCGGGCAATCCGTCCGCGGGAAACTCGGTGTCCTTCTCGGTTTCGTTGAAGAACCAGGGCAGTGTCGCGTCGGCGTCCGGTACGCACGGGATCACGCTGACGGTGCTGAACGGGTCGTCCGTGGTGACCACGCTGACCGGTTCGTACAACGGTTCGATCGCGGCCGGCGCGACCACGCCTGCTGTTGCCCTGGGCAACTGGACGGCGGCGAACGGGCGCTACACGGTGCGCGTCGTACTGGCGGACGACGCCAACGAGTTGCCGGTGAAACGGACCAACAACACCAGCGAGCGGCCGTTCTTCGTCGGGCGCGGCGCGAGCATGCCGTACGACCACCTCGAGGCGGAGGACGCCGCGGTCGGCGGCGGCGCGACCGTCATCGGCCCGAACCGGACGATCGGCGACCTGGCCGGCGAGGCGTCCGGGCGGCGCGCGGTGACATTGAACAGCAACGGCGCGTACGTCGAGTTCACCACCCGGGCCGCGACGAACACGCTGGTCACCCGGTTCTCGATCCCGGACTCCGCGGGCGGCGGCGGGCAGTCGTCGACGCTCAGCGTCTACGTCAACGGGGCCTTCGCCAAGACGTTGCCGCTCACCTCGAAGTACGCCTGGCTGTACGGCGCGGAGGCGTCGCCGAACAACTCGCCCGGGTCGGGGCCGGCGCGGCACATCTACGACGAAGCGAACCTGATGCTGGACCAGACGTACCCGGCCGGGACGAAGATCCGGCTGCAGAAGGATCCGGCCAACGGTACGACGTACTCGATCGACTTCGTCGACACCGAGGCGGCGGTGGTGGTCCCGAATCCCGGTGCGGGGTTCGTGACGCCGAGCGGGTTCACGCAGCAGGACGTGCAGAACGCGCTCGACCAGGTGCGGCAGGACAGCTCGCTGCAGGGCGTGTACCTGCCGCCGGGCGACTACCAGACGTCGTCGAAGTTCCAGGTGTACGGGAAGGCGGTCAAGGTGGTCGGGGCCGGGCCGTGGTTCACCCGGTTCCACGCGCCGGACACGCAGGACAACACCGACATCGGGTTCCGGTCCGAGGCGTCGGCGAACGGGTCGACGTTCAGCGGGTTCGCGTACTTCGGCAACTACACGTCGCGGATCGACGGGCCGGGGAAGGTGTTCGACTTCTCGAACACCGCGAACATGACCATCGACAACGTCTGGGTCGAGCACATGGTCTGCCTGTACTGGGGTTCGAACACCGACACGTCGACGATCAGGAACTCGCGGATCCGGGACACGTTCGCCGACGGCATCAACATGACGAACGGGTCGGCCGGGAACACCGTCAGCAACAACGAGGCGCGGTCGACCGGTGACGACAGCTTCGCGCTGTTCAACGCCACCGACAACGGCGGCGGCGAGGTGCGGGACAACGTCTTCGAGAACCTGTCCGCGACGCTGACCTGGCGGGCCGCCGGGTTCGCGGTGTACGGCGGGACGAACAACGTCTTCCGGAACCTGTACGCCGCGGACATGCTGACGTACCCCGGGATCACGATCAGCTCGCTGGACTTCGGCATCCCGATGAACGGCTTCGGCGCGACCCCGCCGACGCAGTTCCAGAACGTCTCCGTGGTCCGCTCCGGCGGCCACTTCTGGGGCAACCAGGCGTTCGGTGCGGTGTGGGTCTTCTCGGCGTCGAAGATCTTCCAGGGCATCCGGGTGTCCGACCTCGACATCGTCGACCCGACGTACTCCGGGATCATGTTCCAGACCAACTACGTCAACGGCAGTCCACAGTTCCCGGTCGCCGACACGGTCTTCACCAACACCACCATCACCGGCGCCCACAAGTCCGGCGACGCCTTCGACGCCAAGTCCGGCTTCGCCATCTGGGCCAACGAACTCCCCGAACCCGGCCAAGGCCCCGCCACCGGCGAGGCCACCTTCACCAACCTGACCCTCACCAACCTGACCCTCACCAACAACACCACCGACATCCAGAACACCACCACAACCTTCACCCTCCACCGCAACTGATCCCCTGCTAGGGGCCGTTCCCTGCGGCGGCCCCTATCCGATCTGCCCTGGGATGCCTCGGGATTCGCCCGCCAGTAGTGGGCGGGCGGCTGGGGTGAGGGTGTGGAGGGCGGTGCCTTGGGTTCGGTGGGTGGTGATGAGGCCGGCGGCTCGGAGGATTCGGGTGTGGTCGGAGGTGGAGGCGAGGGAGATGCCTACCCGGTGGGAGAGTTGGGTGGTGGTGGCGGGGTGGATCAGGGAGCGGAGTACGGCGGCTCGGGTGCGGCCGAGGAGGTCGGCGAGGGGGTCGGCGGTGGTGGTGTCCTCGTCGGAGTCGGTCAGGTCGGTGCAGGGGTAGACGAGGACGGGGCGGAGGCCGGGGGTGTCCAGCGCGAGGCAGGTGGTGGTCAGCGGGGACGGGTAGAGCTCCAGCCCGCGGCCGTCGAGGTGGATGTCCGCGGGCGGGCCGTCGGTGTGGCCGTATGTCGTCAGCACCGGGCTGTTCCATTCGACGTCGGGGTGCAGCGACGACAGCAGCGCGTCGATCCCGCCGTGCAGTAAGGCCTGCGACCGGATCCCGAGGTCGGCGCCGTACCGCCGCTGCAGCTCCCCCGACGTGGGCGCGAGCACCTGCTGGTGGAACTCCCGGACGGCGATCCCCAGTGCCCGCCGCGATCCGGCCCGTCCCGCCAGCAACCCGCGCAGATAGCGGTCGATGTCCGGCGGCAGGTACGGCTCCAGCTCCTCCCGGATGACGTCCGCCGGCGTGTCCATCAACACGTCGACGGACGAGTCCAGCCCCTGCCCCGGCACCTCCGGGGTGAGGAAGTCCGGAAACATCCCGGTCGGCGAGATCAGCTTGAACAGCGGGCGCATCGACCCCCGCACCCGCGGCGCCGCCGACCGCCGCCAGCGCCGTACCGCCGGAGTCATCGACCGGTCCCCCAGGGCCCGGGCCGCGAGCGCGGCCTCCCACAGCGGGTGCGGCTCGACCGGGAACGTGATCCGGCCGAGGTCCGCCGCGGTGAAGTGGACCCTGATCATCCCCCGATTGTGGACGCCGCGAGGACCGCGCGACAGACCCCTTCGGTTCAGACCGAATCCGGTCGCGGCGCCGCGCCGTACCCTCGGACGCTGGCCGGATGAAACGTCTCGCGCTCCTCACCGTCCTCCTGCTCCTGACCGCCCCGGCCGCCGGCGCGACGACAGTCCACCGGCCGACGGAGTACGTCGTGTCCACGACTCCCGGCGACACCCTCGAAGGGATCGCGGTGACGCCGGGCGGCACGATGTACGTGACCAGCGTCGGCAGCGGCGCCGTGTACCGCGGCGACACCCGCACGTCGCACCTCACCCCGTTCCTCGCGCCCGGCAGCGACGGCCGTACGTCGGCCACCGGCATCCACGTGGACCGCTGGGGCCGGGTCCTGATCGCGGGCGCGAGCACCTCGAAGCTCTTCCTGTACGACGCCCACGGCCGGCTGCTCGCCGTACGCAAGGCGGCCGACGGCTCGTTCCTCAACGACTTCACGATCGCGGGCGACGCCGTGTACGTGACGGACTCCGCGCACAACCAGCTCTGGCGCGCGCCGCTCACCGCCGCCGGACTCGGCGAGCTCGAACCGTGGATCACCCGCGACCGGATCCAGCCGACGCCGTACTTCCTGAACGGCATCGTCACCAACGGCAAGGTGCTGCTGATCGGCGAGCAGGGCCAGGACGTCACGTACCGCGTCGACCTGCGGACCAAGCAGGTCAGCGTCGTGAACGTCCCGAACGGCATCCTCTCCGGCGACGGCTACCTGCTCGAAGGACACCGCCTGTACGCCGTCTACAACGCCGGCGCCGGGAAGTACGTGACGAGGTTCGCGCAGCTGAACGACGACTTCACGACCGCGACGCTGATCGCGGACTCGAGCCCGGGCGCGGCGGGTGCCACGCCGACCACGATCGCCCGCGACCGCGGCCGGCTGCTGTGGGTGAACAGCCAGCTCGACGTTGCGCCCGGTACGCCGCCGTACACCGTCAGCGTCGTACCGGGGCTGCGTTAGAGGTCGTCGGTCACCCGGGCGAGCACGGCACCGGCTTGGAGGACGAGCGTGCGGTCGGCTTCGTCGAGGCGGCTGAGGACCTTCGCGAGTTCGTCTGCCGCCTGTTGCCCGGACGCCGCCACGGTCTCGGCGCCCGCGTCGGTGAGGACGACCGCGGTCGCACGGCCGTCGACCGGGTCCGGTTCGCGCCGGACCAGGCCGGCCTCCTCCAGGCCCGCGACCGTGGTGGTCGCGGTCGGCTGCGAACACGGCACCCGGGCGGCGATCTCACCGATCCGGATCGGCTGCTCGTCCGCGATCAGCATCAGGGCCAGGAACTGCGTCGGGTGCATCAGGGTGGTGGTGCGGCTCCGGCGAAGGTGCCGGACGATCCGGTGCATGCTGACCAGCAGCTGCAATGCTTCCTGCGCCATCGCGATCACCTCCGTCGGGAAGCGCCATCCTGGCACAGTCGTCCAAATTTCTCCTACCGCGGCAACGTGATCTCCGGCCGGTAGAGATCCAGCCAGGTGGCCAGCGACAGCGTCTGTTCCAGCAGCCGGCGGGCCGAGCCGTCGGCCGCGGTCGCCAGTTGCAGCGCGCTGTCGCGGTCCACCAGTTCGAAGACCGGATGCCGCTCCGCCACGAGTTCACGGACCTGCCCGGCCAGCGTCGCGACGTACGCCGGGTCCTGCGTCTGCGGGTACGGCGACTTCCGTCGGTCCACCACCGACTGCGGCAACACGTCCTGGGTCGCCGCCCGGAGCAGGCTCTTCTCGTGGCCGTCGAACGTCTTCAGCGACCACGGCGTGTTGTATACGTATTCAACGAGCCGGTGGTCGCAGAGCGGGACGCAGACCTCGAGCCCGACCGCCATGCTCATCCGGTCCTTGCGGTCCAGCAGGATCCGCACCATCCGGGTCAGGTGCAGGTAGCAGACCTTGCGCATCGCCCACTCGTCGTCGGACTCGCCGTCCAGCCGTTCGACCTCGCGGACCGCCTCGGCGTACCGGTCGCGCAGATGCCCGCCGAGATCGAGCTGCTTCAGCACGTCCTTCCGCAGTACGTGCGCGTGGTTCCCACTCCGCCGCGACGCCAGGTACGCGATCCACGGGAAGATCGGCTTGTTCCGTACGTCGGGATCGTGGAACCACAGGTACCCGCCGAACACCTCGTCGGCCGACTCGCCGGACAGCGCGACCGTCGACTGCTCGCGGATCGCCGAGAACAGCAGGTACAGCGACCCGAAGATGTCGCCGCCGAGCGGGGCATCGTTGGCGCGGACAACCTTCCGGCGGATCTCCGGATCGGTCAGCGCGGCGTTGTCCAGCACGATGTCCGAGTGCTGCGAGTGCACCAGGTCCGCGACGTCGTGCACGTACGGCGTGTCCGGCGTACCGCGGAGCTCGTCGGGCCGGAAGTTCTCCTCCTGGCCGACGAAGTCGACCGCGAAACTGCGGACCTTCCGCCCTTCCTCGGCCAACTGGCCGGCGGCGAGCGCGGTGATCGCGCTCGAGTCGAGGCCGCCGGACAACAGCACACACTTCGGTACGTCGGCCACGAGCTGCCGGCGGGTGATGTCGTCGAGAAGTTCCCGGACGTGCGCGACCGAGGTGTCCTGGTCGTCGACGTGCGGCCTGGTCTCCAGACGCCAGTACACGTTGGTGTGAACGCCGTTCCGGTCGACCGTGACGACGGTCCCCGGCTCGACCTCGTGCATCCCGGCCCACAGTGCGGCACCGGGCGTCTTCGACACGGTGAGCAGCTCGCGCAGTCCGTCGACCTCGACCACGGCCGGTACGGCGGGGTTCGCGAGGATCGCCTTCGGTTCGGAGCCGAACAGCACGCCGTCGGCGGTCGGGTAGTAGAAGAACGGCTTGATGCCCATCCGGTCGCGGACCATCACCAGGGTCTCGGTCCGCGGGTCCCAGATCGCCAGCGCGTACATGCCGTTCAGCCGTTCCGCGAACGCGGTTCCCCATTCGGCGTACGCCCGCAGTACCACCTCGGTGTCCGAGTCGGTCGTGAACGGGTGGCCGCGGCGGCGGAGCTCGGCGCGCAGCTCGGTGTAGTTGTAGACCTCACCGCTGTAGACCATCCCGAGCGTGACGTCCCCGACCTCGGTCGTCATCGGCTGTTCGCCGCCGGGCAGGTCGATCACCGCGAGCCTGCGGTGGCCGAGCGCCACATGTCTGGCGTACCAGGTGCCGCGCGCGTCCGGTCCGCGACAACACATCGTCTCGGTCATCGCGTCGACGACCGCCCGCTCCGCCTCGAGGTCCTGCCGGTACGCCACCCATCCGGTGATGCCACACATCCGGTCGCTCCCCTCTGCCAGAGATACATTCCATTCCAATGTATTTCTGGCAGAGAGTGACGACAACGCTCGATTCCGTGATCAAACTCTCAGACGTGTGTGGCGACGACCCCGAGCGCGAACGCCAGCCCCGCGAGGCCGAGCATCGCCGTCGCCAGCTTGACCAGGCGGCGCTGCAGGACGGGGAGCTCGGCCGCGGTCGCGAACACCCGCTGCGGCCAGTGCCGCCAGGACACGTACCAGAAGATCCCGGTGGCGATCAGCAACAGCAGCCCCTTGACCGCGTGGATCTGCCAGTTGCCGTGGTCGATCAGCAGCATCCCCACCCCGGTCACCGCGATCGCCGCCACCAGCCCGACCACCTTCCACCGGTTGCCCGAGGCAATCACCGCGGTCAGCATCTCCCGCCCCTCGCGATCCGCCCCGAAGTACTTCTTCACCTTCGGCTGCACCACGAACAACGAGTAAGCCATCCCACCCACCCACGCCGCCGCCAACCCCGCATGCACCACCGCCAGGATCGCCATAGTCACCCCCAGAAGGTAGTCCCACCCCAGTCCACCACCCGGTAGCCTCGCGGCCATGGACCCGTGGCAGACGTTGACCACCGACTACGAGCAACGCCGATCGCGGGAGGACTCGCTCGACCGGCTGATGGAGTGGGACGCCCAGCGGTCGATGATCGGCTCCGTCGAGGGCCGGACGATCCTGGACGTCGGCTGCGGCAACGGCCAGAAGGCGATCGAACTCGTCACGGACCACGGCGCCGCGTCGGCCGTCGGGGTGGACATCGGCGCCGAGTTCCTGGCAGGGCCGGCCGAGGTCGCTTTTCACAGGGCCGACCTGTCGTGTTTGGACGAACTCGACGCCTTGAAGGGCCGCCGGTTCGACGTGGTCCTGTTCCTCCAGACCCTCGCCTACGCGCGCGACCGCGCCCGGACACTCCGCACGGTGCGCTCGCTGATGACGGAGGACGGCGTACTGGTGGTCTCGATGGCCCACCCGATCCGGTACGCCGTCGAGCGCTCCGAGCGCGACGGGGTCGGGATCGGGGACGCGTACCACGCGGTCGGGCCGTACTCGTACCCGTCGCTGTGGAACCCGGAGATCACCGTCACGCACACCACCGACACGTTCTCGACCATCCACAACGCACTGACCGGCAACGGCTTCCGGGTCGAGGAAATCCTCGAGCCACAACTGTCCGAGGAGAAGAAGGCGCGCTACCCGCACAAGCAGGCGTGGCTGTCCAAGTACGTCGGCATCATCATCCTCCGGGCACGCCCCGCATGACCGACGTCCAGGTCCTCCACCGAACGAGCCAGTGGTGCCACGGCCGGCAACTCGGGAACATCGTCGCCTACGACGTGCGGATCCTGCCGCAGTACCAAGTCGCCGGGCGGCCGACCGTCGACCGCAGCTACCTGCTCGTCGGGGAAGGCGTACAGCTCACCAGGCCGGCGGTCTTCGAAGGGGTGATGGAAGGTTGGTGGTACGTCGACCTCGTGGAGATCGAGTACGCCGAACGCGGGCTGGTCGTGCACGACATGTACGTCGATCTGCTGATACCGCCGGCGGCCCAGCGGTACCAGGTCCTGGACCTGGACGAGCTGGCCGAGGCCCTACGGGAAGGCAAGATCACGCCGGCCCAGTGCGCCGACACCCTCACGGCCACCCAGCAGTTCGTCCACCGCTACCTCCGCGGCCCGGAGGAAGGCCCGATCGGCCCCGCCCACCCCTTCCCACCCGAGCCCGTCACCACCCTCGCCCAACTCCCCTCGTTGCTCGACGGCTCCGCCGAGTCGTAAGAATCGGCGGCGAATACCCGCCCCGATCCACGACTCGGCGATGAGGGCGAGAACCGAACGCCACGACTCGCGGGGGGACGCCGGGATGGCGGTCCGCGGGATGTCCGGTGCCCGGGGTTTCCCGGGCACCGGGGGTGTGCGCGGTGCTGTCAGTCCTCGTCGGACTTGCCGGAGTCCAGGTTGGTCTTGATCAGGTCCATGACGGTGGAGTCGGCGAGGGTGGTGACGTCGCCGACCTCGCGGTTCTCGGCGACGTCGCGGAGGAGGCGGCGCATGATCTTGCCGGAGCGGGTCTTCGGGAGCTCCGAGACGACCATGATCTGCCGCGGCTTCGCGATCGGGCCGATCTCCTTCGCGACGTGGTTGCGCAGTTCCTGCACCACGTCCGGACCGCCGTCGCCGGCCTCCGAGCGAAGGATCACGAACGCCGCGATCGCCTGACCGGTGGTCGGGTCGGACGCGCCAACGACCGCCGCCTCGGCGACCTTCGGGTGCGAGACCAGCGCGGACTCGATCTCGGTCGTCGACAGCCGGTGCCCGGACACGTTCATCACGTCGTCCACCCGGCCGAGCAGCCACAGATCGCCGTCCTCGTCCTTCTTCGCACCGTCGCCCGCGAAGTACACGCCCGGCCAGCGCGACCAGTACGTGTCGACGAACCGCTGGTCGTCACCCCAGAGTGTGCGCAGCATCGCCGGCCACGGCTTGGTGATGACCAGGTACCCGCCGGACCCGTCCGGCACCGGGTTGCCCGCGTCGTCCACCACGTCGACCGCCACACCCGGGATCGCCTTCATCGCGGCGCCGGGCTTGCCGGCGGTGACGCCCGGCAGCGGGGAGATCATGTGCATCCCGGTCTCGGTCTGCCACCAGGTGTCGACGACCGGCGCCTTGTCCCCGCCGATGTGCTCGCGGTACCAGACGTACGCCTCCGGGTTGATCGGCTCGCCGACCGACCCGATCACCCGCAGCGAGGACAGGTCGAACTTCGCCGGGATGTCGGCGCCCCACTTCATGAAGGTGCGGATCGCCGTCGGAGCGCAGTACAGGATCGACACCTTGTACTTCTGGACGATCTCCCACCAGCGCCCCTGGTGCGGGGTGTCCGGGGTGCCTTCGTACATCACGGAGGTGGTCGCGTTCGCGAGCGCGCCGTACACGATGTAGCTGTGCCCGGTGACCCAGCCGATGTCGGCCGCGGTCCAGTACACGTCGGTGTCCGCCTTGAGGTCGAACACACCCCACTGCGTGTACGACGTACCGACCAGGTAGCCGCCCGTGGTGTGCAGGATGCCCTTCGGCTTGCCCGTGCTGCCCGAGGTGTACATCACGTACAGCGGGTGCTCGGCGTCGAACGCCTCCGGCGTGTGCTCGGTCGACTGCTTGCCGACGAAGTCGTCCCACCACAGGTCGCGCCCCTCGACCATGGCGGTCTCCTGCCCGGTGCGCTTCACCACCAGCACGTTGCGCACCTTCGGGTAGTCCACCAGCGCGGCGTCGACCGCGGGCTTCAGCGCCGAAGCGGCGCCCCGCCGGTACCCGCCGTCCGAGGTGATCACCACGCGCGCGTCGCAGTCCTCGATCCGGCCCTTCAACGCGTCCGACGAGAAGCCGCCGAAGATCACCGTGTGCGGTGCGCCGATCCGGGCGCAGGCGAGCATCGCCACGACCGTCTCGGGAATCATCGGCATGTAGATCGCGACGATCTCGCCGGCCTTCACGCCGAGCTCGAGCAGCGCGTTGGCCGCCTTGCTGACCTCGTCCTTGAGCTGCGCATAGGTGATCTCGCGGGTGTCACCGGGCTCACCCTCGAAGTAGTACGCGATCTTGTCGCCGAGACCGTTCTCGACGTGCCGGTCGACGCAGTTGTACGCCGCGTTCAGCTTGCCGTCGGCGTACCACTTCGCGAACGGCGGGTTGCTCCAGTCCAGCACCTCGGTCGGCTTGGTGGCCCAGGTCAACCGCTTGGCCTGCTCCGCCCAGAACCCCTCGAAGTCCGCCGCCGCCTTCTCGTAGGCGTCCGCTTTCAGGTTCGCGTTGGCGGCGAGCTCGGCCGGCGGCTCGAACCGACGCTCCTCGTGCATCAGGTTCGACAGTGCCTCGGACTGCGGTGGTTCTTGATCCGTCACGTCGACGACTCCTCCTCGCTGGCTTCGGCGCGGCCGCGCGCCCGGCTACCTTTCTACCAATGCAACCCCTTGCAAGGAACCGGGGTATCGCCCAGCCGCTCCGAATCTGCGCCGAACAGGACGGTTCCCGGGCTCAGCGGCCCTGCAAAGTCCGGTCGGCGGCGGTTGCCGCCGCGAGCAGCAGTCGCCGCCGGTTCGCAGCCTGCATCTGGGTCTCGACGGTCTTCTGAACGCAGCAGTCGGTGCCCCACAGCTCGACCTCCACGACCGCGTTCGACCGCCGGAACCAGACCCGCGACGTCACCAGCCCCTGGAAGTCGTCGGTCGCGAGGAACGCCTCCTCACCGATCCCCGGCACGTCGCCCACCGTTGCGTGGTTTGCAACCATGCTGCCCCGCTGGCCGTCGTACTCCGCGATCGCGCCCGTCGCGCCGTGCTGCTTCGCGGTGTGGACGCTGACAGAGATCTTGAGCCGCCGCTCGATCGGACCCTGCGCGTACGCCGAGTACCAGTGGGCGCGGGGCTGCTTGTAGGACCAGACGCAGTACTTGTACGGAACAATGACGTGCGACTCCTTTGCCTGCGCCGTACTCAGCTTCGCGCCGACGTCCGTCGCCCGGATCGCCTGGTCCCGCGTGAGCAGGTCGCAGGCAGCCAGGGCCCCCGGGTACTTCGCGTCGACCTTCGCCTGGCAGCCCGCCAGGACGGCCAGGACCAGCGCGATCGCGACCAGCCTCGGCGTCGGCATGCGCGCAGAGTAGGGCGGCGATCGGGTCAATTCGGCGTACGACGGAACCAAACGGGCGAATCCTGCATCGGACTTGATGTGAACCCAACCCGGCCGACCATGCAACCGCCCGCCGTCACCGACGAACCGCGGAAGATCTCCCGCGCCGCCCGGCGCCGCGTGCACGCGCGCGAGCTCCGGGTCCGCCGGACCCAGGCCGCCCTCCGGGCCCAGCTGCCGGTCGCCTGAGCGCTACTCCTGGTGGTACGTGAGGAGCTTGCCGAGGATCGTGCTCAGCTTGTTCCGGTCGGTGGCCGAGAGCGGGGCGAAGATCTCCTCCTGCGCCTTGCCGACCAGGTTGGTCAGCCGCCGCTGGTGCCGCTTGCCGGCGGTGGTGATCGTGATGATGTTCCGGCGGCCGTCGGCCGGGTCCGGGCTGCGCTCGACGTACCCCTCCGCCTCCAGCTCGTTGAGCGCGGCAACCACATCGCTGCGGTCGATCGAACTGCGTCGCCCGAGCTCCGCCTGACTGGCGGGACCGAACTCCACCAGCGTCGCGAGCAGGCGGAAGTGGTACGCCCGCGCACCTCCGGCGGCGAACGACTCGGTGACGATCCGGTGTGCCTGGGCCGCACTCTGCGTCAGCAACCAGCTCGGCAATTGGGTCAGGGCGCTCGGCGTCTGCTCATCCACCCGCGCAGTCTAGGTCGTCAACGGTTCGCAACCGGCGATCTATTGGCCATGCCTACGATTCGCGCGCATCCAGGAGCTCGTCCCAGTGCTCCTCGGCCCAGTCGCACAGCTGCCGTAGCGGTCCGAGCAGGCTGCGGCCGAGCAGGGTGAGCTCGTACGTTACCCGGCGCTCGTCGACCGTCCTGGTGATGAAACCGTCATGTTCGAGCGCACGCAACGACTGGGTCAGAACCTTCGGGCTGACGCGGGCGAGCGGGATCCGGAGCTCGGAATAGCGGCGCGGACCGCCCTCGAGGCACGCCAGTACCAGAGCGGCCCACTTGTCGCCGCCGATCCGGAACGGCAGCACGGTCGACGGGCAGATCTCCTCGAACATGTCCGCGCGCAGGGCAACCATGTCTTCCAAGGTATCCAATCGGTAACCACCCCTCCTTCTACGGTCGCCGTACCCATTCCTTGAGGAGGTTGCGGTGAGCAAGATTCTGGTAGTTGGCGCCCGAGGCCGGGCCGGTTCGGCGGCGGTTGCGGAGGCGCGAGGTCGCGGGCACGACGTACTCGGTGTCGCGCGTGGCGGGGGCGACGAGGCGGCAGCCGGGGATGTGCTGGACTCGGAGCGGATCGCGGAGTTGGCCGCTGGTCGGGATGCGGTGATCGCCGGGGTGTATGGCGCCGGGGACGGCTTCTTCCCGCGGTCGGCGCGGGCGTTGGTGAAGGGGTTGGGGAAGGCGGGAGTACGGCGGTTGGTGTGGGTCGGGCTGGCGTCGATCCTGCCGACCGCGGACGAGACCTTGCTGATGGACACCGACGGGTACCCGCGGAAGTACCGATCGTTCTTCCTCGCGCACCAGGCCGCGCTGGACGTGTTCGCGGCGTCGGACCTCGACTGGGTCTCGCTCGCCCCGGCCGGTGACTTCTCGGACCTCTCCCCGCGGGGCAGCTACCGGGCCGGCCCGGCCGACGCCGGCGCACGGATCTCGTACGCCGACTTCGCGGTCGCGCTCGTCGACGAGGTAGACCACCCGTCACGGCACCGCGAGGCGTACGGCGTACTGGTCTAGACGGGGGCCTCGCGGGGTCCGGCGTACGGACGATAGGTTCGGGACATGGCTGGGGCCGAGGAGTACTTGGACAAGGCGTTGGCGATCGCGCACCGGGCGGCCGAGACGCAACTGGGGGCGATCCGGGTGGCGGCGGAGCTGGTCGCCGACGCGCTCGCGGACGGCCGGACGTTCTGGGTGTTCGGCACCGGGCACAGCCACACGCTGGCCGAGGAACTGTACGGTCGCGCCGGCGGCCTCGCCGACGTCCGCGCCATCCTCGAGCCCGGCCTGATGCTCCACGAGGGCCTCCAGAAAAGCTCCCTCCTGGAACGCCTCCCCGGCCTGGCCGGGGTCCTCCTCGAGATCAACCCGCTCGCACCGGGCGACGTCCTCCTGATCGCGTCGAACTCCGGCCGCAACGCCGTACCGGTCGAGTTCGCCCTCGGCGCCCGCGCCCGCGGCGTGAAGGTGATCGCTCTGACCTCCCTGGCGCACTCGACCGCGATCACCTCCCGAGCCCCCAACGGCCAACGCCTCTTCGAAACCGCCGACGCCGTCATCGACAACTGCGGCACCCCCGGCGACGCCCTCATCACCGTCCCCGGCACCCCAGAACCCACCGGCGCCACCTCAACCGCCGTAGGAGCCCTCCTCCTCCAAGCCCTCACCGTAGAGGTAGTAACCCGCCTGACCACCCGAGGCCAACCCCCCAACGTCCTCCGCAGCCTGAACGTGTAGGACCTGGTGGTGAACCGGGCGGATGTGGTGAACCGGGCGGATGTGGTCAGCCCCCGCGTGCTCCGCAGGTGCTCCGGTCGCTACGCTCCCTCCCCCACCTGCTTCGCGCGCTCCCACCCGCCGCCGGGCTGGCGCCCGGTTCTTGTCGGCTGCCGCCGACGAGTTGCTCCTTGGCGCTCGCGTGCGAAGGCTTACGTCGGCGCCCTCCGACAACCCGAGCGTGGTGAGTGGCGACTGGTGGTATGCCCGCCGCGGCCACGGATCGCGGCTGGTGATGTCCTGGGAGGTTGTCCTTCCTGGTGGCGCGACCGTGAACGTCCTGTGGTGGCGCAGGATCGTAGGAGGATCAGTCGCCGGCCGTCGAAGTGGCGGCAGCAGTACGGGCCGAGTCGCATCGGCTCGGTGGTGGACGGTGCGGTTGGTGCCCGCGCCACTCATCCACGCGCCGGCTTGCGACGTGCTCCTTCTAGCAGTCGCACGCGAGCAACTCGTCGGCGGCAGCCGACAACTCCCCGCGCTGGCCGGAAGTGGATTCCGGGCGGCAGCCCGGGGCGGCAGCCCGGGGCGGGTGGGAGCCCGCGTGGCGGGCGCGGGAGCGAGCGCGCGTGGCGGGCGCGGGAGCGAGCGCGCGTGGCGGGCGCGGGAGCGAGCGCGCGTGGCGGGCGCGGGAGCGAGCGCGCGTGGCGGGCGCGGAGCGACCGGAGCGACCGGAGCGACTGCGTAGCGCGCGGGGGGCTACTACCCCGCCACAGCTCAGGTGGCGCGGTAGGCGACGGTGATGTCGTAGCGGTCGGAGCGGTAGATGGAGATGCCGAATTCGATCACCTGGTCGGTGGCGGTGCGGGGGGCCGAGGTGATGATCAGGCAGGGGGTGGAACTGTCGATCTCGAGGAGTTCGGCGTCGGCGGGTTCGGGTGGGGCGGCGACGATGGAGGCGGAGACCATGCCGAGGGTGACGCCGTACCGGGTGGAGAGTTCGGTGTAGAGGGACTTCTCGGTGAAGTCGATCTCGTCCAGGCCGGGGTAGCGGTGCAGGGAGAGCGTGGTGCGTTCGATCGCCATCGGGTCGCCGTCGGCGGTGCGGAGGCGGACCAGGTGCAGGACCGGCGTACCGACCGGCTCCTCGAGCTCGCGGGCGAGGTGTTCATCGGCGGCGCCGACGCGGTGTTCGAGGACCTTGGCGCCGGGGCGGATGCCGCGGTTGGTCATGTCCTGGCTGAACGAGGACGCGAGCATCCGGGACGGGCGCGGTTCGGCGACGAAGGTGCCGCCGCCGGGGCGGCGGTTGGCCAGGCCTTCGGCCACGACGCGGTCGACCTCCTGCCGGACGGTCATCCGGGCGACGCCGAAGCGTTCGGCCAGGACGCGCTCGGACGGCAGCACGGTGCCGACGGCCAGCGAGCGGGTGAGGTTCTCCAGAATCTCGCGGATCTGGTCACCCTTCGGGCGATCGGTGCGGAGCTCGGTGGGGAGCTCGGCGAGATCACCGGGGTTGTTCCGTGGGCGGGCCATGAGGTCAAGTATCCCTGAGACTCTGCCCGGCAAACCGGTTGCCGGGGAACGCGGGCCGCGGTGTGTCGTACCGCGCAGGCCGCCCGCGACGACGTTGTCCCGGCCGACCATGTCAGTCCGACTGTAACGTCCGCTGCCACTTCACGGCCAGTGACGTTCCACAGGCTCAGCCAATTGCCAGCGAGGGTAGTTTTAGCGTTATGACCCCGGCACAGTTCGCACAGGAGACGTCGAAGACCGGCGAGTGGAAGCGGCAGGGCAACAGGTTCACCGGCCGGATCAGCCGGGAGTCGACGTCCGCGCCCGGCGAAGGACCGGACGACCAGGGCCGCTGGCCGGTCGAGCCGGGCCGATACCGGCTGGTCGTCAGCCTGGCTTGCCCATGGGCACACCGGTCGGTGATCGTCCGCCGGCTGCTCGGTCTGGAGGACGCGATCGGCCTGGCGATCGTGGATCCGGTCCGGGACGAGCGCGGCTGGCGGTTCACCCTGGACCCGGACGGCCGCGACCCGGTGCTCGGCATCGCGTTCCTCTCCGAGGCGTACCTGCGCACCGATCCGGCGTACGACGGCCGCGTGACGGTGCCGGCGATCGTCGACACGCTGTCCGGCGAGGTGGTCACGAACGACTACCCGCAGATCACGCTCGATCTCTCCACGGAGTGGGTCGACTTCCACCGGCCCGATGCGCCGCGGCTGATCCCGGACGACCGCGCCGAGATGGACCAGTTGATCGAGGAGATCTACCGGGACGTGAACAACGGCGTCTACCGCTGCGGTTTCGCGACCAGCCAGGAGGCGTACGAGGCGGCGTACGACGTGCTGTTCGCGCGGCTCGACGTACTCGAGGAGCGGCTGCGGGACCGTCCGTACCTGCTCGGTGACACGCTGCGCGAGGTGGACGTCCGGCTGTTCACGACACTGGTCCGCTTCGACGCGGTGTACCACGGCCACTTCAAGTGCAACCGTCAGAAACTGACTGAGTTCCCGAACTTGTGGGCGTACGCGCGCCGCCTCTACCAGCAGCCGGGCTTCGGCGAGACCGTCGACTTCGACCAGATCAAGCGGCACTACTACGTCACGCACGACACCATCAACCCGACCGGCATCGTCCCGAAGGGGCCCGATCCCCGGGTCTGGACCGACTAGGCCGCGAGCGCGGTCAGTGCGGCACTCACGGCGGCCTTGAGCTGGGCCCGGGTCGCCCCGGACCGCGACCGCAGGTTGATCGCGTAGGCGAGCAGCGTCAGCAACTCCGCCGCGTCCTCCACCTCGGTCCCCGGCCGCAGTTCGCCGTTGCCCTGCGCAACGTTCAGCGCGGTGGCCAGCGAGTCGCGCAGTACGGCGTGATGCTCGGACAGCACCGTCCGTACGGCGTCCGGCGGGCTCTCGGTGTTCGCGTTCGCCATCATGCAGCCCCAGCCGGCGTACTCCCCCGAGAGCCGTAGCCGCAGCAGCTTCTCGAAGAACGCGCGGACCGCGGCCAGCCCGCGACCGTCCGCGGCGAGCTGGTCGAACATGGGGCGGGACCGGTGCTCCAGGTACCGGCGGGCCGCCGCGGCGTAGAGGGCGTCCTTGCCGCCGAACGCGTTGTACAGGCTCGACCGGCTCAGCCCGGTCGCGGCGACCACGTCCTGGATCCCGGTCGCCGCGCTCCCGCGCCGCCAGAACAGCTGCTCGACCGCGGCCAGCACGTCCGCTTCGTCGAAGTGTTTGACATCCGGCATACCCAGCATCATATCTTGGAACGACCGATCCAAGATATGAGGAGTCCTGATGCTCGACGTACTGGTGCTCGACGTCAACGAGACCCTGACCGACATGGAGCCGCTGCGGGACGGGTTCGAGGCGGCCGGGCTGCCCCGGCACGGGCTCGACGAGTGGTTCACGGCGATCCTGCGGGACGGGTTCGCGCTGACCGCGGTCGGCGAGTACGCCGCCTTCCGCGACCTGGCCGCCGACCTGCTTGAGGCGCAACTGATCGCTGCTGGGGCGGAAGCGACGGAGGAAGTGGTAGGAGGCGTGCTGTCCGGATTCACCAGGCTGCCCCTGCACCCGGACGTCGCGCCCGGGCTGCGGAAGATCCGCGAGGCGGGAATCCGGATCGTCACGCTCACGAACGGCGCGGCAGGAATGTCCGAAAACATATTCCAGAACGGCGGAATCCTGCCGCTGCTCGAGCACCGGCTGGACGTATCGGTGCCGCGCCGCTGGAAGCCGCACCCGGACGCCTACCGGTACGCCGCCGAGGTCTGCGGCGTGCCCGTGGAGCGGATGGCGCTCGCCGCGGTCCACCCCTGGGACATCGACGGCGCCGCCCGGGCCGGCCTGCGGACGGCGTACGTCGACCGCAGGAGAACGCCGTACCCACGGGCTTTCCGCACGCCCGACAGGCAGGTCCTCGATTTCGAGGCGCTGGCGGCGGAGATCACCAGGTAAAATACCGAGGAGGGTGTGCCGGGAAGTCTGGTCGGCGTCCGTCCGAACGACCCCGAAAACGAAGGGCCGACATGAGCCAGCACCCTCGGATCCGGCAGAAGAAGCGTGCGTTCCCCCGTGTCCTCGGGCGGGAACGCGCGTTCCTCGCCGACATGCTGCGCGCCGAGACCACCGGCGGGTTGTTGTTGCTCGCGGCCACGATCGTCGCGCTGGTCTGGGCGAACTCGCCGTGGCAGGACGCGTACCACCACCTCCGCGACGCGCAGCTCGGCCCGCTCACGGTCGAGGCCTGGGCGTCGGACGGCGCGCTGACGCTGTTCTTCTACCTGGCCGGCGTCGAACTGAAGCGCGAGCTCGTGGTCGGCTCGCTGTCGAAGCTCAGCGAGGCGGTCGTCCCGGTGGTCGCAGCGCTCGCCGGAATGATGCTCCCGGCAATCATCTACGTGATCGTCAACGTCAGCGCCGGCGGCAACCCGCACGGCTGGGCTGTACCGACCGCGACCGACATCGCGTTCGCCCTGGCCGTGCTGGCGATCGTCGGCTCGTCGCTGCCGAGCGCCCTGCGGGCGTTCCTGCTGACGCTCGCGGTGGTCGACGACTTCGGCGCGATCCTGATCATCGCGGTGTTCTTCTCGCACGGCTTCCACCTGCTGTCGCTGCTCGCCGCCGTCGCCCTGATCGCGCTCTGGTACGTCCTGCAGCGACGCCGCGTCCGTACGCCGTTCCTCTACATCCCGATCGCCCTCGGCGCGTGGTGGTTCATGCACGAGTCCGGGATCCACGCCACGATCGCGGGCGTCGCGCTCGGCCTGGTCACCCGGGTGGTCGCGGACCCGGCGGAGAAGGAGGCGCCGGCCGAGCGGATCGAGCACCGGCTGCGGCCGTGGTCCGCGGGCGTCGCCGTACCGGTGTTCGCGCTGTTCGCCGCGGGCGTCACGTTGAGCGGCAGCGCCGTCCGGGAGATGCTCACCGACCCGGTCGCGATCGGGGTGGCGGCCGGGCTGTTGTTCGGGAAGGCGATCGGGGTGTTCGGCGGGTCGTGGCTGACCGCGCGGTTCACGCGGGCCGAGCTGAACTCGGACCTGGCCTGGCGGGACGTCGCCGCGGTGTCGGTGCTGGCCGGGATCGGATTCACGGTCGCGCTGCTGATCGCGCAGCTCGCGTTCGGCTCCGACGTCGCCCAGATCGAGCGCGCGAAGGCCGCCGTACTGGTCGCGTCGGTGCTCGCGGCGCTGATCGCGAGTCTGCTGCTGGCTCGCCGCAACCGCGCGTACGCCGATTGACCGTGGGCACTGACGGTAGTGTCAGGCCTGTCCGGAAGGAGTTGCGATGTCGATGAACGGGGACGACGAGCCCACGGTCGGCCAACTGGTCGCGAACGTCAGCAAGGAACTGTCCAGCCTGATCCGCAGCGAGGTCGAGCTCGCGAAGACCGAGCTGAAGAAGACCGCGGTCGCGGCCGGCACCGGGGCGGGGATGTTCGCGGCGGCTGCCTTCCTGGCACTGCTCGCGGTCATCCTGCTGTGCATCTCCGCGGCGTACGGGCTGGTCGCGGCCGGCCTGCACCCGGCCATCGCGTTCCTGATCGTGGCCGGCGCGTTCCTGCTGATCGGCGCGATCCTGGTCCTGATCGGGCTCCGGGCGCTGAAGAGCGCAAAGGGACCGACCCGGACGATCGAGAGCTCGAAGAAGTCGGTCGAGGCGCTGAAGGCGATCGGCAAGGGGCACGACGAGGACACCACGTACGCGCTGCCCGAGCCGGGCGTACGGCGCTGAGCCCGGCGGGAGTCGTCGACCTGCTGGTCGACGGCCCCTGGTCGCACTCACTGGTCGCGGCCAACGGGGCACGGTTCCACGTCGCGGAGTGTGGCGCGGCGGACGATCCACTCGTCCTGTTCCTGCACGGCTTCCCGGAGTTCTGGTGGGCCTGGCGGCACCAGCTCCCGGTGGTCGCGGCCGCCGGGTACCGCGCGGTCGCGATGGACCTGCGCGGGTACGGCGCCAGCGACAAGACGCCGCGCGGCTACGACCCGTACACCGCGGCCGCGGACGTGTCCGGCGTGATCCGCTCGCTCGGGGCGACGGACGCGGTCGTCGTCGGGCACGGGTGGGGCGGGTTCATCGGGTGGTCGGCCGCCGTACTGGCGCCCCGTCAGGTACGCGCGCTGGCCGCGGTGTCCGCGCCGCACCCGCTGCTGCTGACCCGCTCCGGGCAGACGAAGGCGGTGACCCGGACCGCCTGGTTCCAGCTGCCGGTCCTGCCCGAACGCCGGCTGCTCGCGCAGGACGGTATCCACATCGAACGCCTGCTCCGCGCCTGGGCCGCGCCGGGCGGCCCGTTCCCGGACGCCGAGGCCTCCCGCCGGTACCGCGCCGCCCTCCAGGTGTGGCCGGCGCCGCACTGCGCGCTGGAGTACCACCGCTGGTTCGCCCGGTCCCGCTTGCGCCCGGACGGCCGCAAGTACTCGAACCTGATGCGTACGCCGGTCGCCGTACCTGTCCTGCAACTCCAGGGCGCCCAGGACTCGGCCGTCTCCCCTACCGCGACCACACCGCCGGACCTGGTCACGGCCCCGCTCCGCCACGAGCTCATCACCACGGCCGGGCATTTCCCGCACGAGGAATCGCCCGGCCTCTTCAACCGTGTGCTCCTCGACTGGCTGTCGACGACCCGGCAGTCAGCGGTTCCAGGGGCCTAGGTTCTGCGTGATGACCCAGTGTGCGCCTCGCGGCTCGACCCGGTATCGCGCCGAGGTCGTGCCCTGGCATCCGGTCGGCATCGACAGTGCCACGTCGACCTCCAGATAGTTGCCCTTGTCAAGCACGTCGCTGAGCTGGATGATCGCGGTCTCGGGATAGTCGGCGCAGCTCACATCGTCGGGCAGCGACCGGTCGAGAACCCGCACCGGCATCAGCCGGATCGTGTGCGCAACGATCATCACCCGCTGGTTCGGGGAGAACTGCGGTCCGGGGCGTACCCGGCCCGGTGCCGCGCTCGAACTGTCGACTACAACTGCCTTGGTGAACCGGCTGAACCCGGCCGGCTTCGGCTGCGGATTCTTGAACGACCGGAGCATCACGCCGACTGCCAGGCCCCAGATGTCGGCGTCCCTGGTCGTGTAGGTGGTCGACGTCCGGGACACAGCGGCGGCAGGTTGGGTCGTGGTGGTCCGGGGGATGCGTTGGACGCCGTACAGCGTCCCGGTGAGCACGACCAGGACCGTGGCCGCGGCCAGCAGGACCGGAATTGCCCTGCGCCGCATGTGTGCGGACGGTACGTGGTTCTCGTGGGGTAGCGCTTGGCCGACCCTGGCCTCGCGGTCCGCGAAGGTCTCGCGCAGCAGAGTACCGAGCTCTTCGTCGGTCAGATCAGGCATGTCCGTTCGCCTCCTCGGCGGTCAGGTATTGGCGCAGGGTCGACAGCGCGCGGGCGGCGTTCGATCGGACGGTGGCCGCGGCCACGCCCAGAAGTTCAGCGATCTCGGCGTCCGGCAGGTCCTCGTAGTACCGCAGAACCATGACGGCGCGTTGTTTGCGCGGCAACCTGGCCAGCAGCTGCCAGATGGCGTCCCGCTGCGCCTGCCGCGGACCGATGTCGTCGTAGGTCGGCCGGTCGATCGGCTCGGCCAGCAGCACCTCCTTGTTCTTGAGCAGCCTGCGCCAGCTCAGGAACTCGTTCAGCACCATCCTGCGGAGGTAGGCTTCCGGACGCTCGAGACCGCTGATCCGTACCCACTTCCGGTGGGCCCTGGCCAGCACTGTCTGCACCAGGTCCTCTGCGGTGTGCTCGTTCCCGGTCAGCATCACACCGAGCCGCAACAACCGACGCTCACTCGCCTGCACGACATCGACGTACGAGTGCGTCGACTCCACTTCACTCATCAGCACCGTCACACCAGGTCAACGCGGCGGGCGTGCCCGCCTGCTGCATCAGGTGCAGGATTGAGTGGAGACGTCCTGTGTCGCGGTGGCGCCGGTACGGGCGTCGGCGGCTACCTGCTGGGCGGTGAGGACGTAGCCGGTGCGGTTGTCCTCGACCGAGGCGGCGAAGACGACGCCGTACACGGTGCCCTTGTTGGACAGCAGCGGGCCGCCGGAGTTGCCGGGGCGGACCGAGGCCCAGATCGAGAACGCGTCCCGGGTGACGGTCTTGTCGCCGTAGATGTCCGGGCCGCGGAGGCGCTCCTCGGAGCGGATCCGGGCCGGCTCGGCGTCGAACGGGCCGTTCTCCGGGTAGCCGAGGACGACCGCGGACGCGTCCGCCTTCCCAGTCAGGTCGAAGGACAGCGGAGTGGCGTTCAGGTTCTTCACGTACAGCACCGCGATGTCGGTCTCCGGGTCGAAGACGACCACCTTCGCGTCGTACTTCTTGCCGTTCACCTCGACCTGCGGGGAGCTGACGCCGGCGACCACGTGCGCATTCGTCATCACTCGCTGCGGGGCGTACACGAAACCGCTACCCTCGAGACCGCGGGAGCAGTTCGCGACACCGGTGACCTTCGCGATCCGGCTGTACGCGTCCCGGACCGGCTGCTGCCGGGAGATCGCCGCGTCCGGCGGCTGCGTCTCGCGGATCCGCTCCGGCACGAACGGGTCCAGGAACCGCGGGAACAGGTCCGTGTTCACCACGTTGTTGAACGACGCCAGCGCCCGGTCCGCACTCGCCGGCAGTACTTCGTCGACCTTCGCGAGCACATGCGACCCGCGGACCGCCGACGTCACGCTCGGGATCCGCGCGCCGCTGACCGCGACACCGAGCACCCAGGCGACGATCAGCACCGACGCGGCCGCCAGCGCGGCGCCGCCGAGCGCGTCCAGGAACCGGATCGGCTTCCAGGACAGCCGGTTCCGGACCCGGGTGCCGATCATCGCCCCGATCGTCCGCCCGGCCGCGCCCAGCAGTACGACCAGCACCAGCGCGACGAACGACACCGTCACGCTCGGTGAGAAGTTGTCCAGGATCTTCGGCACGCCCCAGACCCCGAGCCCGGCACCGACCAGCAGGCCGATGGTGGCGCAGGCGCCCAGCACGAAGCCCTCGACATACCCCGAGATCGCCACCAGCGCGGTGACGATCAGCAACGCCCAGTCGAGGTGGCTCACTCCACACCTTTCGGATCAGGCCCCTGCGCGTGGCCGAGGTCGTGCTCGATCGCCGTCATCCGGCGGACGTCCTCCGGCCGGCGCCCTTCGCTGCGCCAGGCCGCCTCGACCAGCCGGTCGGGCAACGGTACGACGTTCGAGGGGTCCCAGTCTCGGTACCAGCCGCCGAGCAGCAGCAATTTGTCCAGCAGACCGGCTGTGAACCCCCAGATGTACAGGTCACCGATCGTGAACGCCGGGCCGGTGAAGCCGCTCGGGTGCAGGCAGCTGATCCGGTTCGCCGGGTCCGCGAGCGCGCTCAACGGGACCTGGTGCACGGACGCCACCTCGGCCGGGTCGACCACCGCGACCGGTGACGGCGTACGCCACCAGGCCAGCACGGGCGACACGCCGAAGTTGCTCACCGGCACCCAGAGCGCCGGCCAGATCTCGAACGGGACCACGCCGGCCGGGTCCAGGCCGGTCTCCTCCTCGGCCTCACGGAGCGCCGTACGGACCAGTCCCGCGTCGCCGGTGCCGTCCTCCGGGTCCGCGCCGCCGCCCGGGAACGCCATCTGGCCGGCGTGCTTGCGGAGTGTCCAGGCGCGCTCGGTGAGCAGCACCTCGGGACCCTCGGCGTTGCCGTCGGCAAGCAAGATCAGGACGGCGGACTTGCGTACCGAGGGGTCGTCGGGCGGGAGGAAGCGGGAGAGCAGGTTCGGGTCGACGTTCTCGGACGCCTTCGCCAACGGGTGCAGCCAGTCGGGGATCTCGTTCATGGGGTCACCCCGAGTTTGTCCTGCACCAGTTGGTCGAGTTGGTGCTGGGACGTCAGTACGCCGCGGTGTACGTAGGCGATCGAGCCGTCCTTCGCGACGAAGACGGTCAGCGGCGGGCCGCCGACCTTCAGGGCGCGCTGGATCGACTTGTCCTGGTCCTTCACGTGTGGGTACGCGAGGCCTTCCTCGCGGGCGAACTTCACCGCCAGCTCCGGGCGCGGGTCGTCGTAGTCGATGCCGAGCATGCCGACCTTGCCGGACTTCGCCAGCTTCGCCAGGTACGGCGCTTCCGCACGGCACGGGCCGCACCACTGGGCCCACACATTCAGCACCAACGGACCACGGAGGTCCGCCAGCCGCACATCCGGTCCGTCCCCCAGACACGGCAGGCTCACATCCGGCAGTCCATTACTCACCACCGGCTTCGACGGCGTCGCCGTACAACCCACCAACTCCCCCGTCACCCCCACAGACGGCGTCCCCGCCCCATCCGCAGCCTCAGAACCACACCCCGCCAACACCCCAACCATCACCACCACCGGCACCCACCCCACCCAACGGGACCACGGGCGGGCGGTAGCACCACCGGACGGCTGCCGGGCGGGTGGGCCGTCGAGGGCGTGGTGGGGTGACGAGCGGGGGTGTGGGGTCATGCGGGGGTCTTCACCAGCTTGGCGGCGGCTTCCGGGTTGGTGGGGCCGGTGCCGTAGGAGGGGCACCATTGGGCGATGGGGCAGGCGCCGCAGGCCGGCTTCTTCGCGTGGCAGCGGCGGCGGCCGTGGAAGATCAGGCGGTGCGAGAGCATCGTCCAGTCCTTCTTCGGGAAAAGCTCCCCGATGATGTGCTCGACCTTGACCGGGTCCTCCTCGGTCGTCCAGCCGAACCGGCGGACCAGCCGCCCGAAGTGCGTGTCGACCGTGATCCCCGGCACGCCGAACGCGTTCCCCAGGACCACGTTCGCGGTCTTCCGCCCGGTGCCGGGCAGCTTCACGAGCTCCTCCAGCTTGCCCGGTACGACGCCGTCGTAGTCGTCGACGAGCGCCTGGCCGAGCTTGATCACGCTGTTCGTCTTCGCCCGGAAGAACCCGGTCGGCTTGAGGATCGTCTCCATCTCGTCCCGGTCGGCCTCGGCGTACGCCTGGGCGGTCGGGTACTTCGCGAACAGCGTCGGAGTCACCTTGTTCACCGTGACGTCGGTGGTCTGTGCCGACAGGATGGTGGCCACCAGCAACTCGAGCGGGGTCGTGAAGTCCAGCTCGCAGTGGGCGTCCGGATACGTCTCGGTCAGCACCTTGTGCATCTTGCGGGCCCGGCGGACCAGCTGGGTATGGGTCTCGTCGGCGTACACGGGGGCCTTGCGGGGGAGCTTCAGCGGGACCGCCGCAAGCGGCTCCGCGACACGCGGGGATGGCATGGAGGCAAGCCTACGTGGCGGTGCCGACACCCGAGGGGCTACGGTTTTGTGGCGACCGGGTGTACACATATCGGTCGACGGACGTGGCGGATCCCACGTCCGGAGTCGTGGTCGAAGGTCCTAGGAGGCCAAAAGTGGATGCCGCAGTGCTCCGACAGGCACCGCTGTTCAGTCAGCTCGACGACGAAGCCGCCGACGCACTGGCTGCTTCGATGACCGAGAGTCGGCTGCGCCGCGGTCAGGTGCTGTTCCACGAGGGCGACTCCGGTGACCGGCTCTTCGTCGTCGTCGAGGGCAAGGTCAAGCTCGGCCGGACCTCCGCCGACGGGCGGGAGAACCTGATCGCGGTCCTCGGGCCGGGCCAGATGTTCGGTGAGCTGTCGCTGTTCGACCCGGGCCCGCGGTCCGCGACCGTCACCGCGGTCACCGACGCCTCGCTGATGTCGCTGACCCACGACGAGCTGCTCCGCTGGCTGGACGGCCGCCCGGCGGTCGCCCGCGGCCTGCTGCTGCAGCTGGCCGGCCGGCTCCGCAAGGTCTCCGACGTGGTCGCCGACCTGGTGTTCTCCGACGTACCGGGCCGGGTCGCGAAGGCGCTGCTGGACCTCGCCAGCCGCTTCGGCCGGACCGCCGACGACGGCGTCCACGTCCACCACGACCTCACCCAGGAGGAGCTCGCCCAGCTGGTCGGCGCCTCCCGCGAGACCGTCAACAAGGCGCTGGCCGACTTCGCCTCCCGCGGCTGGGTCCGCCTCGAGCCGCGCTCCGTCGTACTCCTGGACGTCGACCGCCTTCAGCGCCGCGCCCGCTAACTGTCCAGGTAATCCAGCTGCGCCCGCACCGAGAGTTCGGCGGCGGGCCAGAGGGTCTTGTCCACGTCGGCGTAGACGTGTTCGACCACCGCTTCGGGGGTGGTGTGGCCTTCGGCGACGGCGGCGCGGACCTGGTTGAGGCGGTCCTGGCGGTGCTTGACGTAGTACGACAGGACATCGGCGGGGGCGTCGACGACGGGGCCGTGGCCGGGTAGCAGGCGCAGTACGTCGGCCGCCGAGTTCGCGAAGGCGCGGAGGCGGTCGAGGGAGTCCAGGTACGGGCCGAGGGCGCCGTCCGGGTACGCGACCACCGACGTACCGCGGCCGAGGACCGTGTCACCGGTGAGCAGCGAGCCGTCCTGCGGGAGCCAGAAGCAGACCGAGTCGAGGGTGTGGCCGGGCGTCGGCAGGACCTCGACGCGGAGGTCGCCGGCGGTGATCACGTCGCCCTCGGCGAGGCCGTGCGCGTGGTCGGTCGGGATCCGGCACTCGGGGTCCACCGCGCGGACGCCGCAGCCCGCCTGGTTCGCGAACCAGGCCGCGCCCTCGGAGTGGTCGAGGTGTTTGTGGGTGAGCAGTACGACGGAGACCTTGCCGGCGGCTTCGAGTACGGCGCGGAGGTGGTCCTCCATCAGCGGACCCGGGTCGACGACGACGGACTGCTCGCTGCCCGGGGCGCGGAGGATCCAGGTGTTGGTGCCGTCGAGCGTCATCAGGCCCGGGTTGCCGGCGCGGACGAGGGTGGCGTAGTCGGTGACTTTCATGTGGTCTCCAGATAGGCCCGGTCGCCGTCGACGCGCACCGTGGGCATGATCGCCCGGATCTCGCGGTCGCCGGCCGCGGCCAGGATCGCCGGTACGTCGCCGTACCGGGTGAGGTCGTGGCAGCAGACGTACGTCGGGGGCAGCATCAGCATCTCGCCGGCGTCGACAGCCTGTACCGCGTCCGCGGGGCGGATCCAGGTGACCTGGTCGGACTCGCTCGTCACGTCGCGGGTGACCTGGCCGGCCGGGAGCGCGGCGACGAAGAACGCGGTGTCGTACCGCTTGGGCTCGAACTCCGGGGTGATCCAGTGCGCCCACGGCCGCAGCAGGTCGGCGCGGAGCAGCAGGTGGCGGCGGTGCAGGAACTCGGAGAAGCCGAGCTCGCGGGTCTCGAGCGCGACCCGGTCGGCCTCCCAGTCGGCGCCGGTGGTGTCGTCGACGACCGCGTCGGGGGTGGGGCCGGCGAGCAGTACGCCGGACTCCTCGAAGGTCTCCCGCACCGCGGCCGCGACGTACGCCGCCGCCATCTCCGCCGAACACCCGAGCCGCTCCCCGAACCACCCCGGCGCCGGCCCGAACCACGAGTCCGCCACCGTCGAGTCCGTCGGATCGACCCGCCCACCCGGAAACACCGTCATCCCCGCCGCGAACGCCATCGTCCGCTGCCGCCGCAGCAGGTACACCTCCAGGGGTGCGTTGCGGAGGAGGATGACGGTGGATGCCGGCCGGGCGGGGGTCGCGGTACGGGTGCCGTGGGCGTACTCGAGGGCGGTCTCCGCCATCCGGCCGGTCATCAACTGCGAGGTGAGGTCTCGCACGAGCGGTCAGCTGACCTCGACGATCAGTTCGACCTCGACCGGGGCGTCGAGCGGCAGGACCGGTACGCCGACCGCGCTGCGGGCGTGGGCTCCGGCCGCCTCGAAGACCTGGCCGAACAGTTCGGAGGCGCCGTTCGCGACCTGGGGCTGGCCGGTGAAGTCGGGGGTGGAGGCGATGAACGCGACCGCCTTCACGATCCGCTGGACGTTCGCCAGGTCGCCGATCTCCGCCTTGACCGCGGCGAGCGCGTTCAGCGCGCACTGCTGGGCGCACTCGCTGGCCACCTCGGGCGTGACGGCGTCGCCGACCTTGCCGGTGGCGATCAGGGTGCCCTCGCGCAGCGGCAGCTGGCCGGACGTGTAGACGAGGTTCCCGGTCCGGACGGCCGGGACGTACGCGGCGACCGGCTTCGCGACCTCGGGCAGCTTCAGGCCGAGCTCGGCCAGCTTCTCTTCCGGGTGGCTCACTTGTCCTCGATCTCCCGCTTGAAGTAGGCGACCAGGTTCTCCGGGTTCATCCCCGGGACGACCTGGACCAGCTCCCAGCCGTCCTGGCCGAAGTTGTCCAGGATCTCCTTGGTCGAGTGGACCAGCAGCGGCGCGGTGAAGTACTCGAACTTCTTCATAACAGGGGACTCTAACCGTGTGTGCTGCGCCACGTCCTACCCTGGGACCTATGGCGCGACTGCACGTGGTCACCGGTAAGGGGGGCACCGGGAAGACAACCGTTGCGGCCGCCATGGCCCTGGCCCTGGCGGAGGAGGGCAAGCGGGTCCTGCTCTGCGAGGTGGAGGGCCGGCAGGGCCTCGCCCAGCTCTTCGACGTACCACCCCTGCCGTACGTCGAACGCCGCATCGCGCAGGGCCCCGGCGGCGGGGAGGTGTTCGCGCTGGCCGTGGACGCAGAAGCCGCGCTGCTCGAGTACCTCGACATGTACTACCACCTCGGCCGCGCCGGGAAGGCCCTGGAGAAGGTCGGCGCGATCGACTTCGTCACCACGATCGCCCCGGGGCTCCGCGACGTACTGCTGACCGGCAAGGTGTACGAGGCGACCCGCCGGAAGGTACAGGGCAAGCTCGCGTACGACGCCGTCGTACTGGACGCGCCGCCGACCGGGCGGATCGCGCCGTTCCTGAACGTGAACACCGAGGTCGCGGGCCTCGCCAAGGTCGGCCCGATCCGGAACCAGGCGGACGCGATCATGGGCATGCTGCGCTCCGACATCACCCGGATCCACCTGGTCACGCTGCTCGAGGAGATGCCGGTCCAGGAGACGCTGGACGCGGTCGAGCAGCTGCAGAAGCTGGACCTGACGATCGGGTCGATCGTGGTGAACATGGTCCGGAACAGCCCGCTCGACGACGACGCGCTCGCCCTTGCGGTGAAGGAGAAACTGCCCGCCGCCGAGCTGACCCGCGGGCTGAAGGCGGCCGGGCTGACGATCGGCGACGACCTGGTCGGGACGCTCGCAGCGGAGGCCCGCGACTACGCCGTCCGGGTCGGGCTGGAACGCGAGAACCGCGACCGGATCGATGCCCTGGGCAAGAAGGTGACCGAGTTGACGCTGCAGCCGGAGGGGATCGACCAGGGAGCCCTGCTGGACCTCGCCGAGGAGCTGCGCGGATGACGCGGCGGGGCGTGAGAGTGGTGTGGGTGCGAGCGGGCGGAGGACTCGGGCGGTGAGCGAGCTGGATCTGGATGCGCTGATCGACGACGCCGGTACGCGGATCATCGTGACGTGTGGTGCCGGTGGGGTCGGCAAGACGACGACGGCGGCCGCGCTCGGGCTGCGGGCGGCCGAGCGCGGGCGGAAGGTCGTCGTACTGACGATCGACCCGGCGCGGCGGCTGGCGCAGTCGCTCGGGCTGACCGAGCTGGACAACGTCCCGCGCGCGGTGGCCGGGGCGAACCCGACGAACGGCGGCCGGCTGGACGCGATGATGCTGGACATGAAGCGGACGTTCGACGACGTCGTACTGCAGCACGCGACGCCGGAGAAGGCCGAGCAGATCCTCGCGAACCCGTTCTACCAGGCGCTGTCGTCGTCGTTCGCGGGGACGCAGGAGTACATGGCGATGGAGAAGCTCGGCCAGCTGCACCACCAGGCCGAGCGGACCGGCGACTGGGACCTGATCATCGTCGACACCCCGCCGTCCCGCTCCGCGCTCGACTTCCTGGACGCGCCGGAGCGGCTCGCCTCGCTGCTGGAGGGGCGGTTCCTGCGGCTGCTGCTCGCCCCGGCGCGCGGGCCGTTCAAGTTGATGTCGGCGGGCGTGAACATGGCGATGTCGGTGCTGAACAAGGTGCTCGGCGCTCAGGTGCTGACCGACGTACAGACGTTCGTTGCGGCGTTCGACACGCTGTTCGGCGGGTTCCGGCAGCGGGCCGAGCAGACCGTGGCGCTGCTGCGCGAGCCGCACACCGCGTTCCTCGTGGTGGCCGCGCCGCAGAACGACGCGCTGCGGGAGGCGTCGTACTTCGCCGAGCGGCTGCGGGCCGAGGGAATGCCGCTGGCCGGCGTCGTACTGAACCGGGTGACGACGACGCAGGCCTCAGAGCTGTCGGCCGAGCGGTCACTCGCTGCCGCCGAGAAGCTCGAGGAAGCGGACAAGTCGCCGCTGACCGCCGCCGTGCTGCGGTTGCACGCCGACAAGATGCAGCAGGTCGTCGGCGACCACAAGCGCGCCGAACGCTTCCGTCGCGGCCACCGGGCGATCCGCACGATCGAGGTCCCCGCCCTGCCCGACGACGTCCACGACCTGGGTGGGCTGCGAACGATCGGCGAACTCCTCACCGCCTAGCGCGGACCGCCATCCAGGCAGCTGGATGGCGGTCCGGAAGACCTCAGCCGATCCGTCGAACCTCCTGGGGCCAGCCGCACGCCTCGGCGATCTTGCCGGCCCACACCTTCGCGGTGTCGTCGTCCGCCACGGAGATGATGCTCAAGCCGCCCAGGTACTCCTTGGTGTCGGCGAACGGCCCATCGGTGACCTCGAGCGTGCCGCTGGTCGCGTCGGCGCTGAAGGCCTTGTCGATGTCCTCCTCCAGCCCACCGGCGAACACGTAGACGCCGGCGTCCTTCATCTCCTGCACGACCGCCTTGGCGAGCGGGCCGCGCCCCTTGAACCACTCCTCGCTGTGATCGCCCACCCACTGCTGGTTGAAGTAGATGATGTATTGGCTCATGGCTGCTCCGTAAGTCGTCTCGGTTGCGGACTCGTTGCCCGCGTCGACATCTCCACGAACTGGACCCGGCGGATCCGACAAGTTCGCTCACGGTGAAATCGGGCCGGGAATTACCTGCTTACACCCGTGGTTGAGCCTGTCAGACTCAATCTTGAAAAGGGTGTGACAGCGTGACCGATACGTTGAATCTTCCTGTTCTGCCGCTGGACGACGTCGTGGTCCTGCCGGGGATGGTCGTGCCGGTCCGACTCGCCGACAGCGAGGCCCGGGCGGCGATCGATGCCGCGCAGGCCGCGGGTCAGGACCAGGTGCTCCTGGTGCCGCGACTGGACGGGAAATATGCGAAGGCCGGGACGCTCGGTGAGATCGAGCAGATCGGCCGGCTGCCGGGCGGTGCCCAGGCGGCCGTGATCCGGGGGACCCAGCGGGTCCGGATCGGCGCCGGGACCACCGGTCCGGGTGCCGCGCTCTGGGTGGGCGCGACGGTGATGCACGAGATCACCGACGACCGCTCGGCGGAGCTGGCCCGCGAGTACAAGACCCTGACGACCTCCGTGCTGCAGCGTCGCGGCGCGTACCAGGTCATCGATTCGATCAAGCAGGTCGACGACCCGTCGGAGCTGTCCGACCTGGCCGGCTACGCGTCGTACCTGAGCAACGAGCAGAAGTCCTGGCTGGTGGAGAACGCGAACGTCTCCGAGCGGCTGGAGAAGCTGATCGGCTGGGTGAAGGACCACCTCGCCGAGCTCGAGGTCTCCGAGACGATCCAGAAGGACGTCCAGGAGGGCATGGAGAAGCAGCAGCGGGAGTTCCTGCTGCGCCAGCAGATGGCCGCGATCCGCAAGGAACTGGCCGAGCTGGACGGCAAGGCCGAGTCCGAGGAAGAGGACTACCGGGCCCGCGTCGAGGCGGCCGACCTGCCGGAGCACGTCCGCAAGGCCGCGCTCGCCGAGGTCGACAAGCTCGAGCGGACGTCCGACCAGTCCCCCGAGGTCGGCTGGATCCGGACCTGGCTGGACACCGTCCTCGAGCTGCCGTGGAACGAGCGGACCGAGGACAGCTACGACATTCGCGAGGCGCGGGCCGTGCTGGACGCGGACCACGCCGGGCTCGATGACGTGAAGCAGCGCATCACGGAGTACCTGGCCGTACGGCGTCGCCGCGCGGACCGTGGTCTCGGTGTCGTCGGCGGTCGCCGCAGTGGCGCCGTACTGGCGCTCGTCGGTCCGCCTGGCGTGGGTAAGACCTCGCTGGGTGAGTCCGTGGCGCGGGCCATGGGCCGCAAGTTCGTCCGGGTCGCGCTGGGTGGCGTCCGGGACGAGGCCGAGATCCGCGGTCACCGCCGGACGTACGTCGGTGCGCTGCCGGGCCGGATCGTCCGGGCCATCACCGAGGCGGGTTCGATGAACCCCGTCGTACTGCTGGACGAGATCGACAAGGTGGGCGCGGACTACCGGGGCGACCCGACCGCCGCACTGCTGGAGGTCCTCGACCCGGCGCAGAACCACACCTTCCGGGACCACTACCTGGAGGTCGAGCTGGACCTGTCCGACGTGGTCTTCCTGGCCACGGCGAACGTACTGGACTCCATCCCGGCGCCGCTGCTGGACCGGATGGAACTGGTGCAGCTGGACGGGTACACCGAGGACGAGAAGGTCGTCATCGCCCGTGACCACCTGCTCCCGCGTCAGCTGGAGCGGGCGGGCCTGACGGCGGACGAAGTGACCGTCGAGGACTCGGCGTTGCGGCTGCTCGCGGGTGAGTACACCCGGGAGGCCGGCGTACGGCAGCTGGAGCGTGGCATCTCCCGCGTGCTGCGGAAGGTGACGGCCAAGCTCGCCCTGGGCGAGGACCTGGGCCGGCTGACGATCGGCTCCGGTGACCTGAAGGAGTACCTGGGCTCGCCCAAGTTCACGCCGGAGTCGGTGGAGCGTACGGCGCTGCCGGGTGTGGCGACCGGCCTGGCCGTAACGGGTGCCGGTGGTGACGTGCTCTTCGTCGAGGCGTCGCTGGCCGACAAGGAGACCGGGCCGACCGGAGTCACGTTGACCGGGCAGCTGGGTGACGTGATGAAGGAGTCGGCGCAGATCGCCCTGTCGTACCTGCGCTCGCACGGCGCGGAGCTGGGGCTGCCGGTCGGCGACCTGGCCGAGCGGAACGCCCACATCCACGTACCGGCCGGTGCCGTCCCGAAGGACGGACCGTCGGCGGGTGTGACGATGACAACGGCGCTGGCGTCGCTGCTGTCCGGACGGCCGGTCCGTTCGGAGGTCGCGATGACCGGTGAGGTGTCGCTGACCGGACGGGTGCTCCCGATCGGTGGCGTGAAGCAGAAGCTGCTCGCCGCCCACCGGGCCGGGCTGACCACGATCCTGATCCCGAAGCGGAACGAGCCGGACCTGGAAGACGTGCCGGCGTCCGTGCTCGCGGAGCTGACCGTGCACCCGGTGAGCGACGTACGCGAGGTGCTGGAGCTGGCGCTGGAGCCGGCCGAGGTGCAGGCGCACCAGTACGCCGCATAACGCAGTACGGAGAGGGGCCCGGGCGTGTCGCCCGGGCCCTTGTCCTCCTTTTGGATGAACTTTGTCCAGCGGCTGTGACTGAACTCATAGGCGTGGCCGTAACCCAAACGGCCGATCCCGTAGTCTCTATAACCATGCGCGTCAGGGAAAAGGGCGACCGGGGAGTCGTCCAATCTGTGGTTCTGTTCCTCGGGGTGAGCGTGCTGTCGGGGGCGTTGGCTGCCGGTCTCGCCGTCCCGTTCGCCGGCCTCGCCGGATTCACCACGGAGAAGACCTCCGCGACGCTGCAGGACCTGCCGCAGCAGTTCGACGAAGTACCGCTCAAACAGAAGAGCACGATCCTGGCCGCGGACGGCTCGGTGATCGCGACCCTGGCCGAGCAGAACCGGGTCCCGGTGAAGCTCAAGGACGTCGCGCCGATCATGCAGAAGGCCATCGTCGCGATCGAGGACGACCGGTTCTACGAGCACGGCGCGCTGGATGCGAAGGGCACGCTCCGCGCCTTGCTGCAGAACCAGTCCGCGGGCTCCGTGCAACAGGGCGGTTCGAGCATCACCCAGCAGTACGTGAAGATCAGCCTGGTCGAGAAGGCGAAGACGCCGGAGGAGGTCGCCGCCGCGACCGCCGACTCCTACCAGCGCAAGATCGCCGAGCTGCGCTACGCGATCGCGGTCGAGAAGCAGTACTCGAAGAACGAGATCCTCGAGAAGTACCTGAACCTGGCGAACTTCGGCGACGGCGCCTGGGGCATCCAGGCCGCCGCCCAGCACTACTTCTCGGTGAACGCGTCCCAGTTGACGCTCCCGCAGGCCGCGATGCTGGCCGGCCTGGTGAAGAACCCGACCGGTTACGACCCGACCAACTATCCGAAGCGCTCCAAGGAACGCCGTGACGTGGTCATCCGCCGGATGCTCCAGCTGAACGTCATCTCGGTCGCCCAGGCCAACTCGGCCCTCAAGACCCCGGTCATCGACCCGAACAAGGTCCGCCCGAACAATCTCGGCTGCGCCAACGGGCCGTACCCGTTCTACTGCGAGTACGTGGTCGGCGAGCTCGAGAACAACCCGGCCTTCGGCAAGTCCAAGACCGACCGCTTGAACTACCTCAAGACCGCCGGTCTCACGATCAAGACCTCGCTGGACCCGAAGATCCAGGCCGACGCGCAGCGCTCGATCGACACTCACTCCAAGCCCACCGACGACGCGATCGCCGCGATCACGATGGTCGAGCCGGGCACCGGACTGGTGAAGGCGATGGCGCAGAGCGTGAAGTACGGCAGCGGACGCGGCCAGACCGCCTACAACTACAACGCCCCCAAGACGTACCAGGGCGGCTACGGCGGCTTCCAGAACGGCTCGACGATGAAGGCGTTCACGATCGCCGCCGCGATCCAGGCGAAGATCCCGCTCAACTACAAGATCAACTCTCCCAGCCCGCTGGACATGGGCGGGATGAAGTACACGACCTGTGACGGCCCGCGGAAGATCCCGGCCGGTTACGCGCCGAAGAACTCGACGAAGAACGTGCCGGACCCGACGATGATCGAGGCCGCGCAGAAGTCGACGAACACCTACTTCCTGCAGCTGTCACTCCGGGTCGGCCTCTGCCCGATCGCCACGCTCGCGGGCAAGTTGGGCATGTACGACGCCCAGACTCTCGGTCCGCTCGACCAGGTCGCGTCGATGACTCTCGGCGTCGGCTACATCTCCCCGCTGCAGCTGGCGAATGCCTACGCCGCCTTCGCCGCACGGGGTATGTACTGCACGCCGTGGTCGATCACCTCGGTCAAGGACGCGGCCGGCAAGCCGGTCAACATCCCGGGCGCGAACTGCAAGCAGGTGCTCGAACCTGGGGTCGCCGACGGCGTCAACGCCGTCCTGCACCAGGTGATGGAGACGGGCGGCACGGGTAGCAAACTGAAGTTCGGGTCCAGTGACCTGGCTGGTAAGACCGGAACCATCAACGAGGCCAAGGCTGTCTGGTACTCCGGCTACTCGACCAAGCTCGCAGCGGCCGCGACCGTGGCCGATGCGTCTCTGCCCTACAAGAAGCTGATCGGCCAGACCCTCAACGGCCAGACGATGGGCGACGCGTCCGGTTCCGGGACCGCCGGGCCGATCTGGGAGGCGGCGATGCAGGCCGCGCTGCAGGGGACGCCGACCACGCACTTCGTGGCGCCGTCGGACAAGACTCAGCGGGGAGACGTCACGGATCTGCCGTTCGTGAACGGGATGAACCCGCAGGACGCGTCCAACAAGCTCAAGCAGATGGGCTTCCAGGTCGCCATCGCCTCCGGCACGGTCAACTCCCAGGAGACCGCCGGCACCGTCGCCTACACCGACCCCCGCCAGCGCGACGGCGCCCCGGCCGGCTCTCTGGTCACCATCTACATCTCCAACGGCGGAGGCAAGAACCAGCCGGGCTCGACCAACACCCCGACACCCCCGAAGACCACCACGACCATCAACCCGAACTGCCCACCGTGGAACCCGAAGTACCCCAACTGCGGTGGGGGCGGAGGCGGCGGTGGTGGTGGCGGCCGCGGTCACGGCTAAGCGAGAAAGGGCCTCGTCCGGCGACGGACGAGGCCCTCTTCGTTGCGGACGCCGAGCCGGCGCTTCACGTTCGTTCAGGCGCCGAGTTGGCGCTTTACTTCGGCGGAGACGACCGCGCCGTCGGCCTTGCCCTTGACCTTGGGCTGGAGGGCGCCCATGACCTTGCCGATGCCGCGGGGGCCGAGTTCGGCGGCTCCGGTGGCGGCGATGGCTTCGGTGACGAGGGTCTTGATCTCGTCCTCGGTGAGTTGTTCGGGGAGGTACTCGGCGAGGATGTCCGCCTCGGCCTGTTCCTTGTCGGCGAGTTCGGCGCGGCCGGCGTCGCGGTAGGCGATGACGGACTCGCGGCGCTTCTTCGCCTCGGAGCTGAGTACGTCGACGACCTCGGCATCGCTGAGCTCGCGGGCCTCCTTGCCGGACACCTCCGCCTTGGTGATCGCGGTGAGCGCCATCCGCAGCGTCGACTTGCGGATCTCGTCGCGCGCCTTGAGGGCGGCGGTCATGTCGTCGTGCAGGCGCTGCTTCATTCCGGAGTTGGACATGACCATGATTGTGGCAGGCTGGAGAAATGAGTATCGCGAGGACCGCCCTCAAGACCACTGGCGTGGTCACAGCTCTGGGCGCCGCCTGTGTCGCGTATGCGGCCGGGATCGAGGTGCGCTGGTACACGCTGCGCCGGTTCACGGTGCCGGTGCTGCCGGAGGGGAGCGCGCCGCTCAAGGTGCTGCATCTGTCCGACCTGCACCTGATGCCGGCGCAGGAGCGGAAGATCCGCTGGGTCAACGACCTCGCCGCGCTGGAGCCGGACTTGGTCGTCAACACCGGCGACAACATCTCCAACGAGGAGTCGGTCCGCCCGCTGCTGCGTGCGTACGGCGACCTGCTCGACCTGCCCGGCGTGTTCGTTTTCGGCTCCAACGACTACTGGAAGCCGCACTTCAAGAACCCCGGGAAGTACCTGCTGCCCGCGAACAAGCAGCGGCACAAGCCGCACGGCCCGGACCTCCCGTTCGAGGAGATGCGCCGCTCGTTCACCGGCGCCGGCTGGACGGACCTGAACAACGCGAAGGCAACGCTGAAGGTGAACGGCCTGCGCCTGGACTTCGCCGGCACCGACGACCCGCACATCAAGCGCGACCGGTACGACGAGGTCGCCGGCGAGGTCGACCCGGCGGCGGACCTGTCGATCGGCGTCACGCACGCGCCGTACCAGCGGGTGCTGAACGGGTTCGTCGGCGACGGGTACCCGCTGGTCCTCGCCGGGCACACGCACGGCGGCCAGCTGGCGGTCCCGGTCTACGGCGCGCTGGTGACCAACTGCGACCTCGACACGTCCCGGGTGAAGGGCCTCTCGACCTGGGGATACAACGGCCGCCAGGCCGATCTGCACGTCTCGGCAGGCCTCGGTACGTCGCCGTACGCGCCGGTCCGATTCGCCTGCCGACCGGAGGCGACGCTGCTCACTTTGGTGCCCCGGATTAACCCGATTTCGTCCGGACGCTGAGCCCATGTAAGCTACTCGCGACTTCGGGCTGTGGCGCAGCTTGGTAGCGCGCTTCGTTCGGGACGAAGAGGTCGCAGGTTCAAATCCTGTCAGCCCGACCACCATTGAGGGTCAGTCACTGCGGTGACTGGCCCTCAGTGCGTTTCGGACGTGTCGCGGAGGTGCGGGGTTGAGCGGGGCCGACCACTACGAGGTGCTGAACGTCGAGCGCTCGGCCAGTGCGGCGGAGATCAAGTCGGCGTACCGGAAGATGGCCCTGAAGGTGCATCCGGACCAGGGCGGCAACGCGGCGCTGTTCCGGCTCGTGCAGGAGGCGTGGACCACGCTCTCGGACCCGGCGAAGCGGGCCGCGTACGACCGCTCCCTCGACGGCCACGCGACCCCGCCGCGGCCCCGGCACCCCGAGCCGCCGCGGCAGCCGAAGCCTGATCCCGAGCCCCAGTGGACGTGGTCGACCGATCAGCCGTGGTCCAGCGAACCCTCCGGCCCGGACCCGGTGCGCTCGGACGGCGCCGGCCCAGTGCTGATCTACCCGACCTTCGGCCAGTGGCGGATCCCCGCACTGGTGGCGCTGGTGTGCTTCACACTGTTGGTCGCTTGGATCGTGGTCACCAGCGGAGTCGGCTTCTGGGACATCGTCTTCGATGTCGGGTCCGCCGCGATGGTGTTCCTGGCCCTGCCTCCGCATTGGACCAGGCGGGTGCCGCTCCACGGCCTGTTCAAGGTGATCGGCGGCCTCACGGCCGTCTTCTACCTGCTGATGCTGATCCTGAGCCTGTCCACAGCACACAAAGGCAGCACGCTCGAGCGGCTGGTGCTCGGCGCGATCTGCGGCGGTCTCGTGATCACCCGGTTCATCACCGGCCGTTGGTCGAAGTACCACGAACTGGACGTCGCGATCGACCGGGAGGCGGCGTTCGAGTTCAACCTGTGGGGCAAGCCGGGTGAGCCGCTCGTCGCGGACACGCTCGCGGCGTCGATCTCGCCGTACGACGTGATGCTCCACCGACGTACGGCGAAGCTCTTGGACCCGGTGCTGACCGCGTTGCCCGGTGCGAAGCTCGTCAACGGGGCGCAGCTCGGGGCCATGGTTGTCGACCACCTGCTGCTGAACGGCCATCGGGCCGCGTTGATCGTCTCGATCGTCGGCCCGGGCGGGACGTACTCCCTGGACGCCTACGGGGGCCTGCAGCTCAACGGGCAGCCCTGGGAGAGCCCTGCGCCCGCTCTTGAGGCTGCTGTCGAGTCCTGGCGCGGCCGGCTGCGTCAGGTCGACGTACGCGGCTTCCTGGTCATTCACCCGGACACAGGCGCCACCGTGCGGACCCAGGACCGTGCTGACGCCAAGGTCACCTGCCTGGCGGCACGGTCCGCCGCACGTGAGCTGCACGCGTGGCTGCAGCCGGAAGGCAGCAAGGTCTACCGCCAGGTGCTGTACGACATCCTGCACCGCGCACCGTACGGCCTAGTGTGAAGGCATGCAGCGGGTTGATCTCGGTGAGGTGGAGTACGACGTCGCGGCGAAGAACATGCGCGGCTGGGTCGAGGAGCGCGTCGAGGGGAAGGCCGAGGACCGGCTGTTCCTGCTGAGCCATCCCCCGGTGATCACGTACGGCCCGCGGACGATCCTCGACGACCTGCCCGTGGAGGCGGCCGGGATTCCCACGGTGGAGGTCGACCGGGGCGGCTTCGCGACGTACCACGGTCCCGGCCAACTCGTCGGGTACCTGGTCGTCGACCTGCACCGGCGCGGCCCGGTCGACATCGTGCGCTGGGTCGAGAACGGGCTGATCGAGGCGCTCGGCTCGCTCGGGTTCCCGCTGGTCCGCCGGGACACGCCGAAGGGCGCGAGCAGCCTGGTCGGCGTCTGGACACCGGACGGGCGGAAGCTGTGCTCGATCGGGATGCGGATCCGGCGCGGCGTGACCAGCCACGGGTTCTCGGTGAACGTCGCCCCGGACATGACCGTTTTTCACACGTTCACGAGCTGCGGCCTGCAGGACGTGACGATGGTCTCGCTCGCGGAGCTCGCGGCCGAGCGGGATATCGCCGTACCGAGTGAAACCGACGTGCGCGATGCCATCGCTAACTCTCTGGGAGCCCGATAACCTGCGGCAATGAGCCAGGAGGAGGACGACGAGGCCGCCGAGCAGCGTTCGCGGCGGTACGACGCGCCGCCGTTGCCGCCGGCACTGATTCTGGCCGTGGTCGGGCTGCTCTGCGGGTTCGCGACCATCGCCGGGGTCTGGCTGGGCGAACGTGGCTGCGAGCGGTTCCGCGACACCACGAACTGCGGCGCGCTCGGCCTGCCGCTGCTGGTGCTGATCGTGGGCGTGACGATGGTGCTCGGCGGGCTCACACTGAGCCGGCTGGCGATGCCGCACCCGCGGCTGATCCCGTTCCTCGGCGTGGCCTTCATGGTCGCGCTGGTTGTCGCGTTCCTGACCGGCCACCTCGACTCGCCGTGGATCATCGCCGCCGTACCGGTGCTGACCGCGGTCACCTTCCTGCTTGCCAATCTCGTCGCCCGACTGCTGGAGCGTGCCGATGCCTGACCTGCCCGTCTACGAGTGCCGCCGGACCCCCACCGCGCCGAACCTGGACGGCACCCTGACCGACCCGGCCTGGGCGTCCGCCGCCTGGACCACCGACTTCGTGCCGATCGCGGACGGCCCGGCGCCGCGGTTCCGGACCCGGTCGAAGCTGATGTACGACGACCGGTACCTGTACGTCGGCGGCGAGCTCGAGGAGCCGCACGTCTGGTCGACGATGACCGAGCACAACAGCCGGCTGTATTTCGAGAACAACTTCGAGCTGTTCCTCGATCCGGACGGTGACGGGCAGAACTACTACGAGTTCGAGATCAACCCGCTCGGCACGATCTGGGAGCTCACGCTGCCCAAGCCGTACGTCGACGGCGGCGTCCCGATCGACCCGACGAACCTGCCCGGCCTGCGGACCGCGATCCACGTCGACGGCACGCTCAACGACCCGTCGGACACGGACAAGGGCTGGACGGTCGAGCTCGCCGTACCGTGGGCGGACCTGGCGGCGTACAACCAAGGCCGCGCCACGCCCCCGAACCCCGGTGACGAGTGGCGGATGAACCTGATGCGCTGCCAGTGGCCGCACGAGGTCGTCGACGGCGCCTACGTGAAGGGTGAGGAGATCGAGTTCTGGGTCTGGTCACCGCAGGGAATCGAGGACATGCACCAGCCGTCCACCTGGGGCGTGCTGCGTTTCTAGGGCCCCGTGACACGGCGTTAACACGACCGGGAGACAATGAAGCACGTGAACTTGGGGGGCTCCGGCGAACCACACGGGCTGGAGGCGGACCAGGTCGTCAGCGCGATCGAACGCGCGTGCGAGAGCGACCTGCGGACCGCCCTCCGGCTGGTCGCGCGCTATTCGGCGTACTGGTGGTCGCACGGGCTCCAGGACGAGGCTGCGGCGGCGGCCGAGCGGGTGCTCAGCATGCTCGGCCGGACCGTCCCGGTCGGCCTGGACGAGGAGTACCTGCTGGCCGTGATCCACGGCGCCGCGTCCGCGGAGCAGGAGCAGGTCGAGCTCGCGCAGCAGATCGTCCTGACGACCACAGCGCCGTTCCAGTACTCCGTGACCGTGCTGCTGTGGTCACTGGTCTTCGGGCCGTTCGAGCCGGCCGCCGTGGTCGACGAGGTGCTGGAGCGGAACGAGAGCGGCGACGCGTGGACCCGGGCCGCCGTTGAGCTGTGCCGCGGGTACCCGGGTCTTACGACGCCAGGGCCTCCCGGTGAGGCCGCACAGGCGCTGCGTACGGCGCTGGGGCGGTTCCGGATGCTGGAGGACCGCTGGGGCATGTTCCTGGCGCTCAGTGCGCTCCGGCAGGTCGTGGACGAGCCTCTGGACGCCACTACCGAGGCCCTGGAGCTGGCAGAGCACCTGTGCCTCACCGAGGAGACTGCGCTACTGCTGTGCGAGCGTGCTGAGCTCTACCGGCGGCTGGGCAAGCTGGAGGACGCTCACGAGGACTACAGCCGCGCTTTGTCGATCGGTGAGCACGCGGACCTTCCGGAGACCGTGGCAGCCGCCCGGATCGGGCTGGGGCGGGCCTTGCGCGGTTCAGGGAACCTCCCGGCGGCGCGGGCGCACCTGTCCGCCGTACTGACGATCCCTGAGCTGCCTGACGCGCACTTCGAGGCGCTGCACGAGCTGGCCGCGCTGAACGCGTCCGAAGCGTCGGCGTAGTACCCCTGGGGATATCGCCCGGCGCGACTGTGGGGTCAGCCACATCGCGGCGAGGTGCGGCGCTGGTTAGAGTCGGAGCGAATCGGGACCGACACTGCAACGGAGCAGCTGATGGACAAGACGTACGGGTCGCCGCAGGAAGCGGTGGCGGACATCGAGGACGGGGCCAGCCTCGCGGTCGGCGGGTTCGGGTTGTCCGGCAACCCGATGGAGCTGATCAGGGCGCTGCACGACAAGGGGGTGTCCGGACTCCGCGTCGTGTCGAACAACTGCGGCGTCGACGGCTGGGGACTCGGCATCCTGCTCGGTGACAAGCGGATCGCCAAGATGACCTCGTCGTACGTCGGGGAGAACAAGGAGTTCGCCCGGCAGTTCCTGTCCGGCGAGCTGGAGGTCGAGCTGACGCCGCAGGGCACGCTGGCCGAGAAGCTCCGCGCGGGCGGCTGCGGGATCGCCGCGTTCTACACGCTGGCCGGCGTCGGCACCCAGGTCGCCGAGGGCGGGCTGCCGCAGCTGTACAACGCCGACGGGTCGGTCGCGAAGGCGTCGGAGCCGAAGGAGACCCGGGAGATCAACGGGACGATGTACGTCCTGGAGGAGTCGATCACCACCGACTTCGGGCTGGTGCACGCGCTCAAGGGCGACACCCACGGGAACCTGGTGTTCGACCGCAGCGCGCGGAACTTCAACCCACTGGCCGCGATGGCCGGCCGGGTGACGATCGCGCAGGTCGAGGAGCTGGTCCAGCCTGGTGAGCTGGACCCGGACTCGATCCACCTGCCGGGCGTCTACGTCCAGCGTGTCGTTGCCGTCGGCAAGGACATCGAGAAGCCGATCGAGAAGCGTACGGTCCAGCCGCGGAAGGATGCCTGAGATGCCGTTGACGCGTGAGCAGATGGCGGCCCGGGCCGCGGCCGAGCTCGAGGACGGGCAGTACGTGAACCTCGGCATCGGGCTGCCGACGATGGTGCCGAACTACATCCCGGACGGCGTCACGGTCGTCCTGCAGTCCGAGAACGGGATCCTCGGCGTCGGGCCGTACCCGGTCGAGGGCGAGGAGGACCCGGACCTGATCAACGCCGGCAAGGAGACCGTCACGACGCTGCCCGGGGCGTCGTTCTTCGACTCGGCGCTGTCCTTCGGGATGATCCGCGGCGGCGCGATCGACGCCGCGATCCTGGGTGCGATGCAGGTGTCCGCGACCGGCGACCTGTCGAACTGGATGATCCCCGGCAAGATGGTCAAGGGGATGGGCGGCGCGATGGACCTGGTGCACGGCGCCAAGAAGGTGATCGTGCTGATGGAGCATGTCGCGAAGGACGGCTCGCACAAGATCCTCGCGGAGTGCGACCTGCCGTACACCGGCCGCGGGGTGGTCAACCGGATCATCACCGATCTCGCGGTGCTCGACGTGACCGACGACGGGCTGCAGTTGGTCGAGCTCGCCGAGGGAGTCACATTCGACGAGCTGCAGGAGAAGACCGGGGCACCGATCAAGCAGTAGCACTCCGGGGACTGACAGTGCACGGCTGTGGACTGTCAGTCAGCTGGCGAAAGACACCTGTGATCCTTGGCGAAAGTCGGGTATGACGGGACCCGTGGAGTTGGATGTGCTGGTCATCGGCGGGGTAGGCATCGACACGATCGTGCGGGTGCCGAGCCTGCCGTTGGCGGATGTGGACACGGTTCCGGGCGAACCGATCGAGACGTACCTGGCGCACACCGGGCACGGGGTCGCGCTCGGCTGCCACCTGCTCGGGCTGAACGCCGGGCTGGTGGACGTGATCGGCGACGACCCGGAGGGCGCGCGGATCCGGCGTACGTACGCCGAACTCGGGATCCCGTTGCGCGTCGTGCTGCACCCGAGCGGCACCCGCCGGTCGGTGAACCTGGTCGCCCCGGACGGCCGCCGGCTGTCGATGTACGACGCCCGGCACCCGGCCGGCCTGCGCGTCGACCCGGACCTCTGGCGGCCGCTGATCCGGCGCGCCGAGCACGTACACGTCTCGATCATGGACTTCGCCCGGGACGCGCTCGGCGACGCGATCGCCGCGGACCGCTCGATCTCCACCGACCTGCACGACTGGGACGGCCGCAACGACCACCACAAGGACTTCGCGACCGCATCCGACATCGTGTTCGTCTCGAAGGCCGCACTCCCGGACGACGGCGTCGAGTGGATCCTCGCGAACGGCCGCGCGGACGTGGTGGTCGCGATGGCCGGCGCCGACGGCAGCTACCTGCACCTCCGCGGCGAGAAGGTCCGGCACTTCCCCGCCATCGACCTCCCCGACCGCCCCGTCGTCGACACCAACGGTGCCGGCGACGCCTACGTAGCCGCCTTCCTGGCCCTCTACCTGGACGGCGCCTCGTGGCACGAGGCAGCCCAGGCCGCAACCCTCGCCGCCTCCTGGGCCTGCACGAGCGCCGGCACCCACACCAACCTGATCACCGCGGAAGAGCTAGCTGTTCGAACGCGAAAGCTCGGATGAAGCAGTCCCGCGGCTGACCCACCGCGAACAGCACACACTCGACCACCGACGCGGCCGTCAACTCGCACCCACTCTCCCGCGGCCCGTCCTGCACGAAGTCGGGCGGGAACAGCGAGATGACCCGGATCCCCTCCGGCCGCAGCCGTTCGGACAGGATCTCGGCGTACCCGGCCTGCGCGTGCTTGGCGGCGTAGAACGCGCCATGCGCGTCTGAGCGATGCTGACCGACCTCCCCGGCCGCCGAGATCAGGTTGACGATGTCAGCTGCAGCAGAAGCCCTCAGCAGCGGCAGTAGGCGCTCTGTAAGCAGCACGGTCCCCGCGGCAGCGCCGGCAATCGTCTCGCTGATGTCCTGCGGATCAGCCTGAGGCCCCAGGTAGCGAGCGCCGCTGTTCACGAGTACGTCGAGCCGCTCGACCTCCAGTCGCTCGATCGACGCGGGATCGGCGAGATCGAGTACGGCGGGAGCCGCAAGGCCGCCCGTGGCCCGGATCAGCGCGGCCGTCTCCTCGGCCGCGGCCGCCGTACGGGCGGTGGCGAGGACGTGCGCACCGCGGGCGGCGAAGGCGAGCGCGAGCAAGCGGCCGGTGTCGCGGCCGGCTCCGGTGACGAGGACGTGGCGTCCGGCGAAGGTCATGCGGGACACGCAACCACCTGCAGTGGACTGGAGGTCAACGGGTCATCGGTGGGTGGAGGGTCGTGGCCGTGCCGCGGTGGAAGAGTTGGGCGGGGCGACCGCCGTCGCGGGTTGTGGTGGTTCCCAGGGGTGCGACGAAGTCGGGGGTCTTGGTGACCTTGCGGTGGAAGTTGCGCGGGTCGAGCGGGATGCCCCAGACGGCCTCGTAGACGCCGCGCAGCTCGGAGATCGTGAACTCCGGCGGGCAGAACGCGGTCGCGAGCGGCGAGTACTCCAGCTTCGCCCGGGCCCGCTCCACCGCGTCGGCGAGGATCCGCCCGTGGTCGAACGCCAGCTCGCCGCCCTCCCGTACGTCGATCCAGCCGGCGGACGCCGCGTCCGAGCCGGCTACCGGGGCGGGCAGATCCGGGACCAGCGCCAGGTACGCGACGCTGACGACCCGGCCGCGCGGGTCGCGATCGGGAGCGCCGTACGTCGCCACCTGTTCGAGGTGGATCCGCTCGGTGGACAGGCCGGTCTCCTCCGCCAGTTCCCGGCGTGCGGTCGCCTCCAGGTCCTCGTCCGGCCGGACGAAGCCGCCGGGCAGCGCCCACTGCCCGGCGTACGGCGGGATGCCGCGACGGATCAGCAACACCTGCAGGCGACCGTCGCGGACGGTCAGGATGACCAGGTCGGTGGCCAGGCCCAGCGGCACGAAGTCCATGCCGCCCACTCTAATCGTCACCTTGACGAGAAGTCACCTCGACCCTTATCGTCATAGTGACGACAAGGAGAGCAAGAGATGGCAGACATCACCCGGTTCGGCTTCATCAGTCACCTGCGGGCCAACCCGACCACCCACGTGCGGCACCTGCGGAACGGCAAGCTCGCGCACGACGGCGCCGGCCAGGCGTTCTGGTTCAGGGCGCTGAACTCGTCGCTGAGCGAGGTCCCGGTCGACGACCGCGAGCAGCCGCTGCTGTTCCACGGGCGGACACAGGACTTCCAGGACGTCGCGGTGCAGGCGACCGTCACGTACCGGGTGATCGACCCGGCGCTGGCCGCGAGCCGGCTCGACTTCGGCATCGACCCGACCAGCGGGCAGTGGCGGTCCACGCCGCTGGAGCAGCTCGGCGGCCTGCTGACCGAGCTGGCCCAGCAGACCGCGCTCGATCTGCTGGCCCGGATGTCGCTGACCGAGGCGCTGTCCGAAGGCATGACCGCGCTGCGTACGGCGGTCGGCGCCGGGCTGCGCACGGACGAGCGGCTCACCGGGCTCGGCATCGGCGTCGAGGACGTCCGGGTGGTCGCCGTACGGGCGGAGCGGGACGTGGAGAAGGCGCTGCAGACGCCCACCCGCGAGATGGTGCAGCAGGCGGCGGACAAGGCGACGTACGAACGGCGCGCACTCGCCGTCGAACGCGAGCGGTCGATCGCGGAGAACGAGCTGCAGAACCAGATCGAACTCGCCCGCCGCGAGGAGCAGCTGGTCAACCAGCGCGGTCAGAACGAACGCTCCCGCGCCACCGAGGCCGCGGCCGCCGGCCAGATCGAGACCCAGGCCGCGGCCGGCCGGCAGCGCGCGCTCGCGGAGGCCGAGGCGGATGCGAAGCGCGTGATCGGTACGGCGGAGGCAGCGGCCGAGAAGGCGCTGCTGGACGCGTACGCCGAACTCGACCAGGGCACAATCCTCGCGATGGCGATCAAGCAGGGCGCCCTGCCGGAGATCGGCACGCTGAACCTGACGCCCGACCTGATCACCCCGCTGCTGACCAAGCTGACCGCCGGGGAGCAGCCGCCCCGGACTGCAGGGGGCGCCGAATGAGCCTCCCACCCCGCGCGGTGATCGTGCATCGGGCAACCGAGCTCACCGAGTTGATCGCCCGGCACGGGACGCGGCAACAGGCCGGGTTCTTCCTCGCCGGCCGCGGGCGGGACCTGGCCGAGTTGGACGTGCGGCACCAGGCGCAGCAGGACGCGCTCGCCACGGTGTCGGCGGCGATTCCGCTGGACTGGCGGCGAGCGGTTGCCGAGCGCAACGACCTCGACCGGTTCGGGTTCGGCCCGGAGGACGTGGTGATCGCGGTCGGGCAGGACGGGCTGGTCGCGAACGTGGCGAAGTACCTGGACGGCCAGCCGGTGATCGGGATCAACCCCGAGCCGGCCCGCAACCCCGGCGTACTCGTCCCGCACGAACCCTCGGCGATCGCGGGCCTGCTCAGGTCACTGAATTGCGTGGAACGCACAATGGTTGCCGCGAGCACCGATGACGGGCAGCAACTGCTGGCGCTGAACGAGGTGTACGTCGGCCACCACAGCCACCAGTCCGCGCGGTACAAGCTCGCGCCACCGGACGGGCTGCCCGAGCGGCAGTCGTCGTCCGGGATCCTGGTCGGCACCGGCACCGGGTCGACCGGCTGGTGCCGGTCCGCCTGGCAGGAACGCCGGAGTCCGTTGGTACTGCCAACGCCGACGGATCCGGTGCTGTGCTGGTTCGTCCGCGAGGCCTGGCCGTCACCGGCGACCGGTACGGACAACACCGAAGGGTTGCTCAAGGCACCGGACTCGCTGACGATCACCGCCGAGTCGGACCTGGTGGTGTTCGGAGACGGCATGGAGTCCGACACCTTGAGCGTGGGCTGGGGTCAGCGGATCGAGGTCGCCGTCGCGGACGTGAAGTTGCACCTCGTACTCTGAATCGTCGCGTGCCAGGCGTCGTACAGCCGCCGCGCCGAGCCGCCGATCGGGCCGACCGCGTCGAACACCGCCGGAGCACCCCTCCGGCGTCAACCTCCCGCGCGCCGACGAAGTCGGCCAACAAACGGCCGCGCCGCAGGCGTGACCTTCCCACCCACCACACCAACCCCGCCGGAGCGGCCCGCCCCGCATCAACCTCCCGCGCGCCGACGAAGTCGGCCAAAACACAGCCGCGCCGCAGGCGTGTCCTTTCGCCGCCGGGGCGGGTGCTTCAGCCGCCGTTCAACGGGTTGTAGGCCGGGGTGAAGGGGAAGTAGTTCCAGTCGGGGAACGTGGTGGGGACCTTGCCCAGGGACTTGATGACGGTTTTGGTGCCGGCTGCGTGGCCGACGGCGTACAGGTAGCCGGTGTTGGTGTCTTTGTCGATGCCGAGCAGGAGCGTCCCGTTCCGACCGCACGGCGCGGAGACGAGCTGTTCGAAGATCTGCCAACTGGAGGTTCGCACCGGGGTGATGATCGGCTTCAACGGAACAGTGACCGGAATCTTGACCATATACAGACCGCCGGCCCGGTTGTTGGCCAGGAACATGTCGTACGTCGGCGTCGCCGCGATCAGCGTGAACGACTTCATCGAGCTCATCCCGGTCACGTACCCGGTGTTCCGCAGCCCCTTCCCCACATCCGTCCAGCGCCCGAACAACCCGTACTGATCCTGCTGGTACAGCATCGTCCGCGTCGGCTTGCTGCCGGCAGAGGCCTTGTACTGCGACTGGATGAGGAACCGCCCGCCCCACCCGTTCCCGATCCGCTGGAACACCGGCGTCCCGACGACCTTCCCGTCGCGCCCGATGGTGTACGTGCTCTGCATCAGGTACCCGCTGCCCCACACCACCTTCCCGCTGCGCGTGGTCCGCCCGTTCCCGGCCGGTACGGCGGTGAACGACGTCGGCTGGCCCACGTTGTACGGCGTGTTGTACACGTCGGGTGTACGCAGCACCGCGCTCGCGCCGGCCGCCGTCAGCACCTGACTGTCGATGTCGCCGTTGCTCGCGAAAGACCCGAGCCCGAGCGCGCACGCCGCGGTCGCGGCCGTCCGCGCGCCGGAGGCGGCAGGTGCAGCGGCGGCAGGATGGATCGTCGTACCCAGCGAGAGCGCGAGCGCGCCCAGTCCGATGGCCGTTCTCAGCATGGGATCAGCCCCCTTCAGATCACCTGATGCCGGGCGGAGCGCGAAAGTTGCGAGTGAAGTATTACCCGTGCGAAGACACGGGAAGTGAGCGAGCGAGTGAGTTCTGTGCACAGAATAGTCGTTCACCTACCGCCCATAGGGGGATACCCGAATGCGCACAACTCGGTTACGAGCTGGGCTCACACTCCTGGTCGCCGCCGTTCTGGCGCCGGCCGCCGCCCTCACCGCGGCCGCGGGCCCGACCGCGAAACCCTTCGTACAGGGGACGCAGACGGTGCCGGCGTACGACTACGGCAAGGCGATCCACGAGCGGGTGCGGGTCGACGTACCCGGGCTCGACGGGGACGCGAACGGCATCACCGACCAGGTCACGGTCGACATCATCCGGCCGGGTGAGGCGACCGCGGCCGGTATCGACGTACCGGTAATCATCCAGGCGTCGCCGTACTACGCGAGCGATCCGGCGAGCTACTTCGACGGAGCCGGCGCCCGGCAGGTGTACGGGAGCTGGCTGGACAACTACTTCGTGCCCCGCGGGTACGCCGTCGCGTTCGTCGACATGCCCGGGACGTTCCGCTCCACCGGGTGCAGCGACGTCGGCGCGCAGCTCGAGGTACTCGGGACGAAGTCCGTCGTGGACTGGCTGAACAACCGGACCACCGCCCACACGCCGGACGGCGCTGCCGCGAAGGCAGACTGGTCGACCGGGAAGGCGGGCATGATCGGCGTCTCCTGGAACGGGACGATCGCGAACTCGGTCGCGAGTACGGGCGTCCGCGGGCTGGAGACGATCGTGCCGATCGCGGCGATCTCCAGCTGGTACGACTACACCCGCGGGTTCGGGGTGCCGTTCTACGACGAGTACATGGGCTTCCTGCACGACTACGTGAGCAACGACGCGTCGCCGCGGTGCGTGGCGATGACGGACGAGATCGAGAAGGCGTCCGACACGCCGACCGGCTCGTACAGCAAGTGGTGGGACCCGCGGAACTATCGGCTGGACGCGTCGAAGGTGCGGGCCAGTGTGTACGTCGTGCACGGGCTCGGCGACGAGAACGTCAAGACCCGGCAGTTCGGCGAGTGGTGGGACGAGCTCGCGAAGCGGAACGTGCCGCGGAAGATCTTCCTGCACCAGGGCGTGCACCTGGACGGGTTCAGCTTCCGCGACGAGTGGGTGAACAAGCTGCATCCGTGGTTCGACTACTGGCTGCAGGGCTTGCAGAACGACGTGATGGACACGCCGCAGGCGACGATCCAGCGCGAGGACGGGTCGTTCGTGGACGAGCCGCGCTGGCCGGCGGCCGGGTCCCGGCAGACGACGCTCAAGCTGAGCAAGGCGGGTGCGAAGGCCGGCGGGTTGTCGATCGCCGGCGCGTCGAGCGAGCCGGTCAGCTTCACCGGGACCAGCAAGGAGTCCGAGGACACCGTCGTACTCGATCCGACTGCGGCGCGGACGGACCGGGCGGTGTTCCTGAGCGACCCGTTGACGAAGGCGGTCCGGCTCAGCGGGACCGGGAAGGTGTCGGTCCGGGTGCGGGTCGACAAGGTTGCCGCAGGCATCAAAGCGCGGCTGGTCGACTACGGTACGGCGAACCGGTACGTGAACGTGACGAACGTGCCGAACACCCGGGTGTGCTGGGGCGGCGGGAACGCGCTCGACACTGGGTGCTACGCGCAGACGCAGATCAACACCGCGATCTCGGACACGTCGGTGGTGGTGCGGACGCTGGCCGACGTCGGGCACTACAAGTCGTTGTACACCAAGGAACCGCTGCGTTCGGATCGTTGGTACAACCTGTCGTTCGAGCTGAACGCGGACGATGTGGTGTTCGCGGCCGGGCATCGCCTGGGCCTCGTGCTGACGGTCGAACCGGACAACCCGTCGGTGCCGTTCACGGGCGCGACCATCACGCTCGACCCGGCGCGTTCCGCGCTCACGCTCCCGCTGACGGGCTACACGCAGGCCCTTCAAACAGCCCAGACGCCGCAGTCGCGCATAGCCGCCGGCCAGCTCGCCCAGCCGGAGCCGGAGAAGGACCCGGTGGAGCTGATGAAGCAGATGGTGGAAGCATCACGCTAGTTCTGCGTAGGCGTTCACCAGTGTGGTGGCGTCCTGTTCCCAGTTGAGGGTCTTGGCGGCCGTACGGATCCCGTCGGTGTACGTGGGGTAATTGTCGACGAGGGTTCGGACGGCCGCCGCCAGCGAGTGCGGATTGCCCGATTCGTAGAGGGTGCCGAGGTTGTGTTCGGTCACCACCGCACGGAGTTCCGGCAGGTCGGCGGCGACCACGGGGACGCCGGCGCGGACCGCGTGGAAGAGCTTGTTGGGAAGGGCGAGGCGGTGGTTCTCGCAGGTGTTCGTCAGCGTCACCAACGAAATGCCGTACGTCCGCAGCGTGTCGTCGACCTCGTCGATCGACCGCTCCGGCACCGTCTCCACCGGCCCCAGGTCGAGGCGGTAGTTGGGATCCACCGACCCCATCAGCACGGTCCGGAACGGCGCCAGCTCACGAGCGGCCGCGACCACGGTCGACAGGTCGCGCCCCGCGCCTACTCGCCCGGCGTACAGCAGGCCCTCCGGCTTCGAAGGAGCCGGCGGTACGTCGTCGGCGCGCGGGAACGTGTTCCGTACGACGCGCACGTCCGTCAGCCCACGTGACCGCAGCCGCGCGGCGATCCCGTCCGACACCGTGAAGACAACTCGTGCCTGCGAGGCGAGCGCGAGCTCGTACCGTCGCCCACGAGCACGCCACAGCGGAGTGGGACGACCAGGGAGTGCCCGGTCGAACCACAGTTCGTGGCTGTCGTAGATCAGCGCCGCCGACCACTGCGCGGCGTACTCCGCGGCAAGCTCCAACGTGTTGAAGTCGTGCGCATGCACGACGTCGACAGGACCAGCCGCTGCAACCCGAGGGGCCGCCGCGATCCGCCACTGCTTCTCCGTGCGGGCCCGGTGCTCCGGCAGCAGCAGCCACCGGCCGAACCGCTTGGCCAGCACCTTCGGACCGGAATGCCCGTGCCCGACGGTCAGCCCGCCGCTCCCGGCCCGCAGACCGGAGGAGCGGGAGACGGACTCCACCGTGATCCCAGGCCCCACCTCGAAGCCTTCCGGAACGTCGCGGCCGATCACGTGCAGCGTGTGACCGGCCGCGGCGAGCGCCGTCGCCTCCCGCAGGATCCGCGAGTCCCCGGCGATCGGGGACTGCGCGATCATCAGAATCCGCACTTACTCGCTCTCGTCCTCGCGAACCCACTCGTTCCGGACGAACGGCAGCAGCACCTCGACCGACTTCCGGCCGTCGTGCAGGTCCCGCACGAACGAGGGTCCCGCGTCGGCGAGCTTCCGGGCGGTGTCGCGCTCCGCGACGAGCCGCTCGATCACCTCCGCCAGGTCGTCCGGCGTCGCCTCGGCGATCGGCAGGTCGGTCGGCAGCAACTGCCGGACCGGGTCCGCGATGTGCCCGACGGTGACCCGGCCGGCCGCCATCGCCTCGCACGCGAACACGCCGTACGAGCCGAGCAGCATCTGGTCGACCACGATGTCGGCGCTCTTCACCAGTTCGGCCAGTTCCTTGTGCGGAACGTCCTGCACCCGCTGGTACTTGATCAGCCCGCGCGCGTCCAGGTCCTTCAGCACCGGGTCGACGTACACCGAGCCCTTCAGGGCGCTCGCCGACGGCGCGTGCAGCACCACCGGGATCTCCCGCTCCAGCACCGGCTGGGTCGAGGCGAACGTGTCGATGTCGACGCTCAGCGGCAACCAGATGCCGTTGTCGACGAACTCGAGCAGGTCCGGCGTGGTGACGAAGATCGGTCCGGCCCCGTTGTAGCGGCGGAGGTGCCGGCGGACGTTGTTGTTCGCCGACTGCAACCGCTGGGTGAGCTCGTCCTCCGGGTCCCGGAACGGCGAGAACCGGTACTGGTCGCGGTGCTGCGCCGGGTCCCGGATCTCCGACCCGTGGAACACCAGGCCGTGCTTGATCCCGGCCTGGTCGAGCACCGGTACGTCGGCCGTCCACATGTCGCCGGGCAGCTGCCCGAACATCGGCCGGCCGGCCTCGAACAGGACGTGCGTCACCTCGCGCAACGCGTACGACGTCAGCTCCAGCTGCCAGCGCAGGTCCGTCCGGTACTGCTGGTACGTCCCGGTCCGGTGCACGCGGAAGTCGAACGCGCCGCTGCCCGTGGTGAGCGACTCGGCCTTGACGTCCGGGTGCGCACGCTCGAGCGCGGTCGCCCACAGCCAGGCCTGACCCGCGCTGTTGACCGGACCGAGCAGCAGGTGCGTCCCGGTCTTCTCGATCTTGCCGCCCGGACGGCGGACCTCGAGCTGCTTGCCGGTCAGTTCGCCGTACAGCTCACGCAGCTTGGCGGCCTGCCCGGCCCAGGACACTTCCTGCTGGTACGCCGGATCGGCGACCCGCTCGCGGTAGCTGTCCAGGTCGGTGAGCACGGTCCGGACCTTCGACGCCAGGTCGTGCGCGTCCTCCGCGACGAAGACCTCTCCGATCCGCGTACGCCCGACGAAGTCCTTCATGCTCGGCATGTCGCTGACCACCACCGGCAGCCCGGCGAACGCGTACTCGAACAGCTTGTTCGGCAGCGCCATCTCGTGGCTCGGGTACCGCAGGATCGGGATCAGCCCGACGTCGGCGGTACGCAGGAACGCGACCACCTCGTCCGGCCCGACCGGGTCCACGCAGTGCAGCCGGTCCTCGACCCCGAGCTCCGCGGCCTCCGTCTGCAGCGCCCGGACCGCGTCGTTCGCGACCGCGGGCACGCACACGACGGCCAGGTGCACGTCCGGCAGGTCCACCAGCGCCTGCACGGCCGTGTGGATGCCGCGCGCCCGGGTGACGCCGCCGCTGTAGACGACCAGCGGTACGTCGGACGCGAGACCGATCACGCTGCGGATGTCGGACACCTCGACCGACACGTCAGCGGGGTTCGGCGTGTTCATCACCACGGTCGGCAGGTGGTCGAGGTGATGCTCGGCCTGCAGCCGGGTCGCGATCGCCGGGCTGACCGTGATCACCCGGTCGGCGTCGCCGATGTACTCGCGCTCGTGGTTCGCCCAGGCCGCGATCGAACGCCGAGTGCGGGCGCCGTACTGCGACAGGCCGGCGACGTACTCGTGCGCGTCGTACACGACCTTCAGCTGCCGGCCGCGCAGGCTCGCCCGGCCGGCCGCGCGGGCCGCGACGCCGACCACGTGCATGTCGTGCGCGTGCACCACGTCCGGCTCGATCCGGTCGATCAGGTCGCCGAACGCGATCTCCAGGTCCAGCGCCTCGGGGTGCAGCTTGCGCCACGGCGCCGGCCACGGCAGCCGGTGCAGGACACCGTCGTACGCCCGCCAGCTGAACTTGAACGGAGCGTCGGCCTTGTTTCCGACGCCCTTGCGCACCCAGGCGGCCCGCTCGGCCGCCTTCCAGCGCGCCCGCCGGAGCAGCCGGGTGGCCACGCCGGCCTTGTACTTGATCGGGTTTCCCTGGCCCGCCTTGGCCCGTGCGATCGCGTGCCCGGAGTCGGCCTTGAGCTCCTTGAGCTCGGCCGCGATCCGCTGGCTACGCGCCACATAGGTCGCGCGGTACCGATAGCCCACCAACGGCGGCCGCCAGTTGCGGTGCGCCGTACGGCTTCGTTTCCGTTCCTCACGCAGTGCATAAGGCACCGCCACCCGGACGATCAGCGCGCCGTCGAGCATCTCTCTCGACGGGAGGCCGTTGGCCGAGACCCCGAGCACAGTCACCTCTGCTCCGGTCTCGGCCAGTGCTGCGGCCTCCTTGCGGACCCGGCTGTCGTTGGTGACGTCGTTGGCGACCATCATCACGACCCGCAGGCCGGCATCTGTCACTGGCTGACCGACCTTCCGATCACAATCCGCCGCACGCCGGCCCACTTGGCCGGGTCGGTGCGGTCACGACCGTCGACGAGTACCTTCACGCCCGGCAGGTCCGCCGGGCTCAGCTGCGCGTACTCCGCGTGGTCCGCCTGCAGCACCGCCGCGTCCACCGGCGAGCCCAGCGTGTACGGCGTGAAGCCGAGCCCCTGGAGCTCCTCGTCGGTGTACATCGGGTCGTGCACGGTCACCTCGGCACCGCGCGCCTTGAGCGCCTCGACGGCCGGGAACACGCCCGAGAAGGCGGTCTCCTTCACGCCACCACGGTACGACGCACCGAGCACCACGACCTTGGCGCCCTTCAGCTCGCCGAACGCGCCCTCGAGCAGGCCGATCGTGTAGTCCGGCATCCCGGCGTTCGCCTCGCGGGCGGCCCGGACGACGGTGGCCTCGGGGTCGGTGTACAGGTACAGCCGCGGGTACACCGGGATGCAGTGCCCACCGACCGCGATCCCCGGCCGGTGGATGTGGCTGTACGGCTGCGAGTTCGACGCCTCGATGACCGCGTGTACGTCGATGCCGTTCTGGCCGGCGAACCGGGCGAACTGGTTCGCCAGGCCGATGTTCACGTCCCGGTACGTCGTCTCCGCCAGCTTCGCGAGCTCCGCGGCCTCGGCCGAGCCCAGGTCCCAGACGCCGTTCGCGCGGTCCAGGTCCGGACGCTCGTCGAAGTCCAGCACGGCCTCGTAGAACGCGGTGGCGCGCTTGGCGCCCTCCTCGGACAGGCCGCCGACCAGCTTCGGGTACTTCCGCAGGTCCGCGAACACCCGGCCGGTGAGCACCCGCTCGGGCGAGAACACCAGGTGGAAGTCGGTGCCCTCGGTGAGACCGGAGATTTCCTCGATCATCGGCTTCCAGCGGTTCCGGGTGGTACCGACCGGGAGGGTGGTCTCGTAGCTGACCAGGGTCCCCGGGGTGAGGTGCTCGGCCAGCGAACGGGTCGCGTTCTCCATCCAGCCGAACTCGGGCTGCCCGGTCTTCTCGTCCACGAACAGCGGCACGACGACGACCACCGCGTCGCTGTTCGGGATGGCGTCCGCGTAGTCCGTGGTCGCCCGCAGGCGGCCGTCGGCCACGGTCTCGGCGAGCAGCTCCTGCAGGTGGGCCTCACCCGGGAACGGCTCCTGACCGGCGTTCACCAGCTCGACGAACTTCTCGTTGATGTCGACGCCGACGACCTGATGGCCCTTGGCCGCGAACTGGACCGCCAACGGCAGTCCGATCTTGCCTAAGGCAACAACACTGACACGCACAGCAACTCCACTAGGTTGTGATTCTTCATCGTTTGCCTCGGAGCAGCCGCTCCATCGGGTGCTCGACGAGCTTGTAGAGCACCGCCGAGGCGAAGATCGAAAGGGCGAGTACGCCGGCGTACCAGGTCAGGTTCGACCAGCCGATCGGGCCGGCGATGCCGTGGTACTCCTTGATCGCGTACATGATGGTCGCGTGGACCAGGTAGAACGCGTACGACCACTGGCCGAGCGCGACCAGCGGCCTGCTGCGCAGCAGTGACCGGCCGCCGCGAATGTCGCGGGCCGCGACCGCCAGGATCAGGAAGCCGTACAGCAGCGTGAGGATCTCCTTCTGGCACAGTCCCATGGTGACCGCGCCCGGGAAGTTGGCCGGGTGCGAGCCGGAGTACCAGAGCACGTACAGCCCGCCGCCGGTGACCAGGAACGCGAACCACACCGGGATCCGCGGCTTCCACCCGGACCGGAGCGCGATCGCCAGGCCGATACCGAACAGGAACGCCACCGAGTGCAGCACCGGCTGCGGCAGGATCGGTATCTGGGTCTTGTAGTGGAACAGCGCCAGCTTGTAGGCGCCGCTGACGACGATCACCGCGACGCACAGGATCAGGCCGCCCGCGGTCTTCAGCCGCCGCGTCAGCCGCCACACGAACGGGAAGTACGCGTAGAAGAACGCCTCGACCGACAGCGTCCAGCCCGCCGGGTTGCCGGCGTACAGAACGGTGGGGTTGTTCGACCAGCCGTGCAGCAGCAGCCCGGACAGGGCCAGCGCGGTGAGCGACACCGGCTTGATCCAGGGCATCGCGGCCGGCGGGTCGACCCGGTAGAAGACGAAGAACGCCGCCACCAGGGTCAGGATGTACAGCGGGAAGATCCGCGCGAACCGGCGCCGGTAGAAGGTCCGGATCTTCGTCCCCGGCTGCGCCGACCAGGTCAGCACGAACCCGGACAGCACGAAGAAGAACGTGACGCCGGAGACGCCGTACTTCAGGAAGTCGTAGATCGGCAGCGGCGCCAGCTGGGTCATGTGATGGCAGAACACGAAGAAGGCCGCCCACCAGCGCAAACCGGTGAGCGACTCGACTCGTGGCAATCGTCCGCTCGGACGCGGGGGGCTCGCATCGGAGGTAGTGCTGACAGGCGCGCCGGGAGGTGGGGTCGGGACAGCGGCCGACCTGGGGGCGTCCTGGGTCGGCTCTGTCTGGTTCTCTTCGGCGGCCTTCGTCATGTGGTTACTCCGCGAGAGTGGCGACGACACGCTCCGCAGCGTGACCGTCGCCGTACGGCATTGGGCGTCCCCCCGTGGGAGCCGGCCGTGCAGCCAACTGGGGCAGCTTACTCACGTCGGATGTCAACACGTTCCATCCGTCCGCCACTGTCTCGACCCATTCGGTCTCGGTGCGCAGCGTGGTACACACCCGGCCGAGCAGGAAGGCCTCCTTCTGGAGACCACCGGAGTCGGTCACCACACCGGCCGAGCCGAGCACGGCCTGGACCATCTCCGGGTACGCCAGCGGCTCCCGGACGTGCAGCGAACCGTCCGGACGCTCCAGCTTGATGCCGTGCTCCGCGCACTTCGCGACCAGCCGCGGGTGCGCCAGCAGCAGTACCGGCGTACCGGCCGCGGCGAGCCCGTCGACGATCGCGGCCAGCCGCTCCGGGTCGTCGGTGTTCTCGGCCCGGTGGATCGTCGAGACGACGTACTCGCCCTGCGTGAACGGGCCGTCCAGCGGCTTGTCCTGCACCGCGTCCCGGACCCGGAAGCACACGTCGGTCATGACGTCGCCGACCAGCCGGGACTTGCCCGTCAGGCCCTCGTTCGCCAGGTGGTCCATCGCCACCTGGGTGGGGGCCAGCAGGAGGTCCGCCGCGTGGTCGGTGAGCACCCGGTTGTGCTCCTCCGGCATCAGCCGGTTGAAGGAGCGCAGCCCGGCCTCCAGGTGCGCGACCGGCAGGTGCATCTTCACCGCGGACAGCGCACCGGCCAGCGTCGAGTTCGTGTCGCCGTAGACCAGCACCCAGTCCGGCTTGTGCTCGTCGAGTACGGCGTCCATCGCGGCCAGCATCGCGCCGGTCTGGACACCGTGGCTGCCGGACCCGACGCCCAGGTGGACGTCCGGGTCCGGGATCCGCAGGTCGGCGAAGAACACGTCGGACATGTTCTTGTCGTAGTGCTGCCCGGTGTGCACGATCACGTGCTGGTGATCGGTGGCGGCGAACGCCTCCGCGACCGGCGCCAGCTTCACGAACTGCGGGCGCGCACCGACAACGCTGAGGACCTTCATCGACTAGCTCTCCCCGGCGATGGCGACGGTGCGGTCCTCGGAGGCCGACTGCAGAACGGCCTCGGCCACCTTGACGGTGGTCAGACCCTGCTGCAGCGTGACGATGTCCGCCTCCTTGCCCAGCACCGCGTCCCGGAAGGCCTCGTGCTCGGTCTTCAGCGGCTCGGGCTTGCTGATCGCGTACCGGATCATGTCGCCCTCGCTGACACCGCGGAAGTGCGCGACGTCGTCCCACGCGGTCTGCACGGTGCCGTTGGCGTGGAAGGACAGGTCCGCGGTCAGGGTGTCGGCGATGAACGCGCCCTTCTCACCGGTGACGACGGTGAGCCGCTCCTTCATCGGGGACAGCCAGTTGACCAGGTGGCTGGTCACGGTGCCGTTGGCCAGCTTGCCGGTCACCGCGATCAGGTCCTCGTACTGCCGGCCGGACTTGTGCGCGCTCTGCGCGGCCACCGTGACGAACGGCGACTGCGTCACCCACGCGGTCAGGTCGATGTCGTGGGTGGCCAGGTCGAGCACCACGCCGACGTCCGCGATCCGGGCCGGGAACGGGCCCTGGCGGCGGGTGGTGATCTGGTAGATGTCGCCCAGCTCGCCGGCCTCCAGCCGCACCCGCAGCGCCTGCAGCGCCGGGTTGTACCGCTCGATGTGACCGACCGCGCCGACCAGGCCCGCCGCCTCGAACGCCTTCGCGATCTCGGTCGCCTCGGCCGACGAACCGGCCAGCGGCTTCTCGATCATTGCGTGCACGCCGGCCTCGGCCAGCGCCTTCGCGATCTCGGCGTGGTACTGGGTCGGCACCGCGACCATGCAGTAGTCGAGCTTCTCGGCGATCAGCTGCTCGATGTTCTCGTGCACCGGACGACCGCCGGCCACGCTGAACTTGTCACCGCCCGGGTCGGCCACCGCGACCAGGTCGACGCCCTCGAGCGACGCCAGGACGCGGGCGTGGTGCCGGCCCATCATGCCGAGGCCGATCAGGCCCGCACGCAGGTTCGCCATGATCACGCACCCGCCTTCGCAACAGTGTTCACCGCGGCGACGATCCGGTTCAGGTCGTCCTCGGACAGCGACGGGTGGACCGGCAGCGAGAGCACCTCGGCCGCGGCCTTCTCGGTCTCCGGCAGGTCCAGCTCACGCTGGAACGACGGGAGCCGGTGGTTCGGGATCGGGTAGTACACGCCGCAGCCGACGCCGTACTCGGTCCGCAGCGCGTTCGCGAAGCCGTCGCGGTCCTCGGTGACGCGGATCGTGTACTGGTGGTACACGTGGCTCGCCTCGGCGGCCACCGCGGGGATGCCGACGCCCTGCAGGTTCGCGTCCAGGAAGGCCGCGTTCTCCTGCCGCTGCTTCGTCCAGCCGCCGACCTTGGTCAGCTGCACCCGGCCGATGGCGGCGTGCAGGTCGGTCATCCGGTTGTTCAGGCCGACGACCTCGTTCTCGTACTGCTTGAGCATGCCCTGGTTGCGGAACAGCCGCATCCGGCGCTCGAGGTCGGCGTTCGCGACCGAGTTCATGCCGCCCTCACCCGACGTCATGTTCTTGGTCGGGTACAGGCTGAACATCGCGAACTCGCCGAAGGTGCCCACCGGGGCGCCGTTCCAGGTCGCGCCGTGCGCCTGCGCGGCGTCCTCGAAGATCTGGATGCCGTGCTTGTCGGCGACCGCCTGCAGCGCGGTCATGTTGGCCGGGTGGCCGAACAGGTGCACCGGCATGACGGCCTTGGTCTTCTCGGTGATCGCGGCCTCGACCGCGGCCGGGTCCAGGCAGAAGTACGTCGGCTCGATGTCGACGAACACCGGGGTCGCACCGGTCAGCGCGACGCTGTTCGCGGTCGCGGCGAACGTGAAGGACGGGACGATCACCTCGTCACCCGGTCCGACACCCGCGGCCAGCAGGCCCAGGTGCAGGCCCGACGTACCGGAGTTCGTCGCGACGCACGCCCGGCCGGAGACCAGCGCTGCGCCGAACTCCTGCTCGAACGCCGCCACCTCGGGGCCCTGGGCCAGCATGCCGGACTGCATCACCCGGTCGACGGCCTCGCGCTCCTCCTTCCCGATGATCGGCTTCGCGGCCGGAATCGGCTGCACCATCAGTTCTCCTCCTGAGTTTCTCCGGCCGGCCGCAGCCGCCCGTCGGTTTCGATGTACATCTCGCCCGTGTTCGGGCACTTCCACTCGCCGTCACCGACGGAGAGCAGCGGAACCCCGGCCTTGCCGACCCACTTGAGCCGACGGGCCGGAACCCCGGCGACCAGCGCGAAGTCTGGCACGTCCTTGGTCACCACCGCACCGGCGGCGACAGTCGCCCAGCGGCCGATGGTGACCGGGGCCACGCAGACGCTGCGCGCACCGAGCGAGCAGCCTTCCTTCATCGTCACCCCGACCGGTTCCCAGTCGTGCCCGCTCTTCGGCGACCCGTCCGGGTTCACCGCGCGCGGGAAGTAGTCGTTGGTGAGCACCACCGCCGGGCCGATGAACACGCCGTCCTCGAGGGACGCGGGCTCGTACACCAGCGCGTAGTTCTGGATCTTGCAGTTGTCGCCCATCCGGACCCCGGTCCCGACGTAGGCGCCGCGGCCGACGATGCAGTTCTTGCCGAGGACCGCGTTCTCGCGGATCTGGGCCAGGTGCCAGACCGACGAACCGTCGCCGATCTCGGCGCTGTCGTCGACGTCGGCGGAGGGCGCGATGCGGGACGTCACAGGGTCTCCTTCGGGATGAGCCAACTTCTCAGTACTTCGGCCGAGCGGCGTCCGTCGTGCAGCTCGGTCACGAAACCGGGGCCGGCGGCGGCCCGCTCGGCAGCGGTGTCACGGTCGGCGATCAGCCCGCCGAGAACATCACCCAGGGTGTCGGGATCCGCCTCGACGATCGGCACCTCTCGCCCAGTCAGAGTACGCACCCGGCGACGGACCTCGTCACCGACGTACGAAACCACGATCCGCCCGGCGGCCAGGGCCTCCGCGGCCGCCACGCCGTACAGGCCGATGTGCAGCTGGTCGACGACGATGTCGGCGTCGCCGATCACCGCCGGCATGTCCTGGTGCTGGACGCCGGTGATCCGCCGGTACTCGACCACGCCGCGGTCCTGGAGGTCGGTGAGGACCTCGTCGATCTCCTGCGTGCCCTTGAGTTTCGCGTTCGACGGGACGTGCGCGACGACCGGTTTGGGCGTACTGAAGAGGGGGCGTGCGGCGGCCTGCCACGGCGCCGGGTCGATCGCGACCGGCAGCCAGTGGGCGTTCGATACGTCGTCCAGCAGGTCGACCGTGGAGACGAACACGGGAAGGCCCAACGACTCCACCAGCTCGGCGTGCCGGCGTGCCTGCGGCTCGAGCCGCTCGGTCAGGTCGTCACCCGGGGCGAACGGCGACCAGCGCTCGCGCTTCGCGTGCCGGCTGGGCAGGCGGATGTCGGAGCCGTGGAAGAGCAGCGCGACGTTGACGCCCTTGCCGAGCAGCTCCTCGATGTCGGGCTGCGCGTCGGCGTACCCGCGGGCGCCGAACAGCGGGCGCAGGGACTCGGCCAGCACGTGCGTGTACTGCGCGACGTACCGCTGCTGGGCGCGCTGCCAGCGCGGCTGGCCGAACCACGCCAGCGGTACGCCGTAGTCGTCGGCGAACTGGAAGCGGCCCTTGCGGTGAAAGGCGAACGAGACGGCGGCGACGTCCGGCAGGGTGTTCGCGGCCTGTGCCCAGGCGTGACCCTGCCCTGCGGAGTTGGTCGGTCCGACCAGCATCCGCACGGGCGTCGCCGGTACCGGCGGGAAGGCCGGCAGCTGCGCGAACGAGTACCGCACGCCCCGCAGGCGCCGCCGGACCGCTCCCGCGGTCCGGGCCAAGGGCGCCGGCAGGTGCTCGCGGATCGCACGCGTCACCGTCACTGTGTCATCCATTACCTACTGGGGCCTTCATCATGTCGAGCTCGCGACGGGCCGCCGGCAGACCGAGCACCACCGGGGTGCTGGCCTTGCGCTGACCGAGGTTCCAGCCGGCCCAGATCGCACCGGCGTCCAGCGCGATCACGACGTCCGCCTGGTCGATGGTCGTCAGCACGTCACGCCGGCTGAGGACCCGCTCCCAGTAGTTCTTCCCGAGGTCACTGGTGGCCCGCTGCCCCCGCAGGAACTTCACCGGCGCCGACCCCTTGATTGCCGGCGGCAACATCCTGCCCGCAACCTTCCGAGCCTTCCGAGCCCGCCACTCCACCGCCTTCACAACCCGCTTGGCCCCAGTAGGCCGCACCTTCGCCGCGGCACGCGGGGTGGAGGAGGCGGCCGAAGTCCCGGCCAGGCCGGCGGACGCCTCCGCCGCAGCGCCTCCGGCGCCAACCGCGCTGCTGGTGGAGGCGGCGGGCGCAGCCGCACTCGCCCCGGCGCCCTCGGCGCTCGCCTCCCCGCCGGACCCGTCGGCGGCTGCCGCGCCGTCCTCCGGCTCGTCGGTCGGCGTGGTGGCTTCGCCACCGGCGGCAGCAACCTGTGCCGCGGCTGGTGCGACCTCGTCCTCGGCCACCGACTCCGGGGCGGCAACTGCCTCGGGGGCGATGACGGCGTCGGGGGCCTCGTCGGTGGGTTCGGTGGCGGGCTCCGGCTCGGGGTCCGGGGCGGCAGGCATGCGGCCGGGACCGATGAGCGTGAAGGTGTTGACCTTGTCGGCGACCCAGGCGGACGGGGCGACCCAGCCGACCACGTCGATGGTGAGGTTCTGGTCGCCGAGGTCCTCGCGGACCTGGTCGAAGTAGGTCGGCGGCAGTCGCCGCGTCGACAGCAGTACGACGTTGCTCATGCGGCCACCCCCGTCACACTCGCGGCCAGCGACTCGATCCGCGGATCCAGCTGCAGGTCCCGCCGGTACGACGCACCGAACTCGCGCGCCTTCGCCCGGATCCCCTCGTCCGCGGTCCGCGCCGCGTGCGCCGCCTCGATCAGCGCCGCCGCGATCGCCTCCGGCGTCACGTCCGCCACCGGGAACCACAACGGATGCCCCCGCAGTACGTCGGACGCCGCGTTCTCCGGGTCGTGCACCGACACCACCGGCAGCCCGGTCGCGAGGTACTCGAACACCTTCCCGCTGGTGACGTACCGCCCCTTGCCCAGCATCAGCAGCTGCGCGTCGAACTCGTCGTACGCCTTCGCGATCTCGGCCTTGCCGACCGGGCCCTCGTAGCTGACCCCGGCGTCCGCGGCGGCGTTGATCGTCGCGAGCATGTCCGCCCGCGGCTGCGCGTAGTACCCGAGGTATCCGTAGATCTTCGCGCGAGCGCCCTCGAGCTCCGGCGACTGCTCCTTCGCGAGCTGCCAGCCCTCGACGAACTCCTTCAGCGGCACCTTCGGCGACACGGTCCCGACGTACCCGAACACCAGCGGCCGATCGGTCACCGCACCGCGGTCCTGGGTGTCCGGCACCAGGTCCGGGTCGAACCCGTTCGCGACCGTGTGCATCTTCGACGCCTGCGCCGGGTAGAGCTTCTCGTGCCACTCCTTGATCGGGTCGTTCACGAACCAGACCTCGCGAGCGGACTCGACCAGTTTCTTCTCCCAGCGGGCGGCCCGGCTGTTCGGCTCGTGCAGCCGGTCGCCGGTGAACACGTCCAGCAGCCACGCGTCCCGGTAGTCCATCACGTACGGCACCTGGAACTTCTTGTGCAGGTGGTACGCCGCGGTGAACGCGACGTGGGGGTTCGCCGTGGCGACGGTGAGGTCGACCTTGTGCGCACGGTGGATCCGCTCCGCGGCCTTCTCGATCACCGAGCGCCAGGGCCCGTACCCGCTCTCCGGGAACGGGATCTGGTCCTGCTTGGTGCGCCACTTGGCCCAGAGCTTCGGGTTCGAGGCGCGGCGCTTGGACCAGCGGCGCAGGTCGGCCTCCAGGATCGGCCACTCGAACGGCACCCGGACGACCTCGACGGACGGGTCGACCCGTTCCTCGAGGGTCAGGTCCGCACCGGTGAACCGGAAGAACGTGTCGCGGTCGGCCGTCAGCACGGTCACCTTCCAGCCGAGCGCGGCGAACCGGTTGGCCGTGGCCAGTGCCCGGTAGACACCGCCGCCCCGGCAGGGCGGGAAGCCCCAGGCGACGTACAACAGGTGTGGGCGGTCGGTCATGCACGTCCTTTCGAAGAAGCAGAGCCTCTTAGCAGGTAAAGAATCGCGTCGGCCAGGTTGTCGTACGGCGTGGTCGTGGGCAGGTGCTCGCTGGCCCACTGGAGCGCGTGGTCGCGCAGCTTCTCCAGCTCACCGGGGTCCGCGGCCCAGCGCCGCAGGATCTCCGACGCCTCCGCCACCGAGTCCACCAGGACTCCGCCACCGGACTCCTCGATCACCTTCGACTGCCGGGGCAGCCGGGTGGACAGCACGGGAAGGCCGCTGGCGAGGTACTCGTAGATCTTCGACGGCATCGCCTCGATGAACGCCGGGGTCGGCTGGAGCATGGCGAGGCTCGCCCAGGCGCCGTGTGCGATCCGCCACGCGTCGGCGGGTGGCTGGCGCCCGTGCAACCGGACCCGGCCGCCCAGGTCGGGCTGCGCGATCCGGGCCTCGATCCGGTCCCGGTCCGACGGTGCGACCGGGCCGACCAGGTCGAGAGACCACTCCGGCGCCGCGGCGACGGTCTCGACCATGTCGAACAGTCCACGGCTGGTGCGCAGGTCACCGACGTACACCGCGCGCGGGGCGCCGGTCGGCGGGGACGGGGCCAGGAAGCCGTGGTCGGGCAGGTTCTGCACCACCAGGCGGTGCTTCGCCTGGTGCGGTGCGAGGTGCGAGTCGGCGACCACCGTCAGGTCGGCGCCCGCGGCCAGCTTCGAGCCCGCCCGGACGATCAGCCGGGCCGGCAGTCCGGCCGGGCCCTTCGCCCAGGCGCGGTCTGCCAGCAGCCGCTCGTAGTCCTCGTGCACGTCGACGACCAGCTTGCGCCGCCGGAGCGCGGTGACGAACCGGGTGACCGGGATCATGTCCGGGTCGACCGTCATCACCACCTTGGCGCTGGTCCGCCACGGCAGTACGGCGGTCCGGGCCAGGCGCTGCACCAGGTTGCCGCGCGGCCCGGCGTGCACGGTGGCACCGGCCGGACCGCCCGCCGCATCGCCGAGGCCCCACAGCTCGACCCTCAGGTCGCGGTGCTGCAGGGCCGCGGTGATCTTGTGCAGGCGCGCATCGGCCACGTCGTGGCCGGTCGTGATGATCCCCACGTCCGGCGCCGTACTGCGTGACATCGCCTCAGAGGTCCTCGAGTGAGACTGCTTCTTCTTCCCCGACCTGCAGGAACTTGGTGTAGGCCTGGATCACCTCGTTGGGCGCGCCGCGCATCATCAGCTTGCCCTTGTGCAGCCAGATGCAGTCGTTGCACATCTCGCGGACACTGCTCATCGCGTGGCTGACCAGGAACATCGTGCGGCTGTTCGAGACCAGCTCGGCCATCTTCGCCGCGGCCTTGGTCTTGAACGACGCGTCACCGGCGGACAGCGCCTCGTCGATCATCAGGATGTCCGGGTCCATGTGCACCGCGACCGAGAACGCCAGCCGGCTGAACATGCCGGACGAGTACGTCCGCATCGGCATCTCCATGAAGTCGCCGAGCTCGGCGAACTCGGCGATCTCCTCGTACCGCGCCTCGATCTCCTTGCGGCTGAGTCCGGCCGCCAGACCACCGAGGACGACGTTCTCCTTGCCGGACAGCGCGGCGTTGAAGCCGACGCCCAGCGACAGCAGCGTGGAGACCCGGCCGTGCACCTCGATCCGGCCCGAGGTCGGCGGCAGGATGCCGGCGATCGAACGCATCAGCGTCGACTTGCCGGCGCCGTTCGCGCCGATGATGCCGATCGTGGTGCCGTGGTTCACGTCGAAGGACACGTTCTGGACGGCCTTGACCTCGCGGACCGCGCGCTCGCCGCGGCCGAGCCGGACGATCGCGCTCTTGAAGGTCGGCACCCGCTCGAACGTGGTCCGGTAGGTGATCGACACGTCCTGCACCTTGACGGCCGGAACCGTGGACTGACTCTTCTGCATCGGCATCTTCTCGGTGTCAGAGACGGACAACGAAATCACGCTCCCTCGACATGAAGAACAACGCCCCGACAGCGAAGGCCAGGATCGCCCAGAACGCGCCGGCGATCCACAGCTTCATATCCGGCACGTGCCCCTTGACGAGCAGGTCGGTCCAGCCGCCGAGCAGCGGATAGAGCGGGTTGTACTGGATGAAGCCCTTCAGCCTCGCCGGAGCCTGCTCGGCGAACCACAGCACCGGGGACATGTACAGCCAGATGCGTACGAAGTACGGCAGGAAACTCGCGGTGTCCCGGAAGTACACCTGGAGGGCCGCGAAGATCATCCCCATGCCGGAGGCGAAGACCGTCAGCATCACCAGGAAGATCGGCGCGAGCAGCATCTGCCAGTGCAGCTTCTGCCTCATCAGCACGTGGATGATGAGGTACACCACCAGGGTCGGCACGAACCGGAAGAACGCGGTCCGCACCGCCGACAGCGGCAGCAACATCCGCGGGAACGACTGATTCAGCAGCAGCTTGCCGCCGCCAACGACGCTGGCCGCACCGGCCGTCATCGCACCCGAGAAGTAGTAGAAGGCGAACAGGCCGCCGCACATGTGGGCGAACCGCAGCCCCGCATCGACCTTGGCACTGCCACCGGCGATGATGTCGGTCAGCAGGTAGTACACGAGTGCGAGGAGCAGCGGGTTCAGCACCAGCCAAACCTGGCCGAAGAAGGTGTTCGTGTGCGCACCCCGGATGTTCGTCCGGGACATCTCCGCCGCGAACTCCCGTCGCTGCCACAGCGCCTTGAAGTACGGGCGCAGGGCCGGCAGTCCGACCTTGTGCGGTTCGTACACGTGCACCGACGGGTTGAACTCCTCGTCGACGCTAGTCGCGTTCATGCAGGCGATGCCTCTCTCTGCCGGAAATTGGATCCACGATGGCCGATCACCTGGGTTTCGGCGGACACCGCGCGGGGTACGGCGGCGGGCCACGCAGACCGGGAAGCAGAGTAGCGGATCCGCTCGGACGCCGACGACACAGCGGTCCTCCTTAGTGAGCAACGACGTACGGACGGCTACCGAACGTCGTTCCCCGCTGCGTCCACAACACCTGCGTCGTCCTTCGCCGATCGTTATCCGGAATATACATTTGACAGCCAGTGGCGGCCAAAACGCCTTCCAGGCAAGTCAAATCGCGGTCAAATCATCAGGTACGACGCTACGCTCCGGCGCGAAGTTGGCGTGACGCGGCACACCAGTTCAGCGGCAGGACCCCGAGAGCCGCGCGGTCGGGCCGGACGTGACACGCAACAGCACGTCCGGACTCGCCGTGAACAGCCTCACCGTCCACGGAGCACCCGCCGGCAACTCCCGGGGTTCCACCATCGATCCGGCCCCTGGTCCGCGCTGGGCGGTCGCGGACGGCGGCACCGGATCCTGCGGCGCGATGACCAGGGCGGCGGTCATCGGCCTCCCGAGTCCGACGGTGGAGGACAGCGCTACGCGGGATCCCTGCAAAGATGCCTTCGCGCTGGGGACGGCACACCGGACACGACGGGCGGCGGCACACGGCGGAACCGGTCGCATCGGGCACTCCTCCTCAATCGGCCTCACGATTGGAGATGCCACAGTTTGTACACCCTCCGGCACAGCGGGTGATGGCACGGAAGTGCGAGGGCACCGATGCGCCGGATCGAGATCCAACCGAAACCGGCATCGCTGACGGGACAGCCGGCACGGGCCAGAATTGGAACAGCAGCCCGGCGGCGCTCAGGTGGTCCGTCGCCGGGCTGCTGGACCTCAATTCTCGCTCACTACCGCGCGGAAATGGTGGCCAGATGGTGACACGGCACAAGAATGCTGACAGGACAACAAATATCGCTGCGCGCGTCCGGCCCGACACGGACAGTGCCTTCCGTGCTGGATCGGCCCCTCTAACCTGGAGGGACGGTAGCGGGAGGTGACGGCAATCGGCAGGGAGGGAAGAGTCGTGAGCACAACGGACACGGAGCGTGCCGACCATTTGCGGGTGCTCGGACTCAACGACGACGAGATCCGGGTCTACCAGCATCTGCTGCGGACCGGCCCGTCGTCGATCGTCGAACTGGACGACGCGGTGCAGGACCGGACAGGCTCGATCGACAGCACGCTCAGCGGGCTCGTCCAGGCCGGTCTCGCGCGGCGGTCCGGCTCGGACCACTCCCGGTACCTGCCGGTGCCGCCGGACGCCGGCCTGGAGGCGATGACGCTGCGCCGCGAGTCCGAGCTGAAGCAGGCCCGGATCGAGGTGCTGAACGCGTACGACGAGTTCCGCCGGACCGTGCACAGCGAGTCGACGACGCACCTGATCGAGGTCGTCACCGGCAACGCGATCGTCGAGCGGATCCACCAGATCAAGAACAGCGTGCAGCGGGAGATCCTCGCGATCGACTCCCCGCCGTACTACATCGGCGGCCCGAACCAGGAGGAGATCGACCACCTGAAACGCGGCGTCGCCTACCGGGTCGTGTACTCGCCGGAGTCGGTCGAGGTGCCGGGGTACCTGACCGAGAACATCCTCCCGTGTGTGGAGGCGGGTGAGCAGGCGCGGGTGCTGCCCGACGTACCGGCGAAGCTGACGATCATCGACGGCTCGATCGCGTACGTGTCGATGTCGGTGCGCGACACCGAGGTGAACCGTTCGCTGCTGATCATCCGCCCGAGCAGCCTGCTGACCGCACTGATCGGCATGTTCGAGCTGTGCTGGCGCAACGCCCTGCCGCTGCACGCGTCGGTGGGCACCGAGGACGACCGCCTGGAGCCCATCGAACGCCGCCTCCTGGCCCTGCTGGCCACCGGCGCCGCGGACGACACCATCGCCCGCACCCTCGGCATCAGCCGCCGCACGTTCTTCCGCTACCTAGAACGCCTGATGAACCGCACAGGCGCCAGCACCCGCTTCCAACTAGCCCTACACGCCGCCCGAGAAAACTGGCTGTAAACCGACGGGGGGCCCGCTGTAGGCCCCTCTTTCAGGCCTCGGCGGGGATGAACTCCTTGGCGACGACCTCGGCGATCTGGGCCGTGTTCAGCGCCGCGCCCTTTCGCAGGTTGTCGCCGCAGACGAACAGTTCCAGGGCGTTCGGGTCGTCGAGGGACTTGCGGATGCGGCCGACCCAGGTCGGGTCGGTGCCGACGACGTCCGCCGGCGTCGGGAACTCGCCCTCGGCCGGATTGTCGAACAGCAGCACGCCCGGCGCGTCCCGCAGTACCTCACGAGCGCCGTCGGCGTCGACCTCCTGCACGAACCGTGCGTGCACCGACAACGAGTGCGTCGTCACCACCGGCACCCGCACGCACGTCGCGGACACCTTCAGATCGGGCAGCCCGAGGATCTTCCGCGACTCGTTGCGTACCTTCAGCTCCTCCGAAGACCACCCGTCGTCCTTCAACGACCCGGCCCACGGTACGACGTTCAACGCCAGCGGCGCCGCGAACGGACCGAGGTCGTTCCCGACGACCCGCCGTACATCCCCCGGTGAACTCCCGAGCTCACGATTCCCCGCGACCTTCGCCAACTGGTCGTACAGCGCGTCGATCCCGGACTGCCCGGCACCCGACGCGGCCTGGTACGACGCGACCACCAGCTGCTCCAGCTCGTACCGGTGATGCAACGCACCCATCGCGACGATCATCGACAGTGTCGTGCAGTTCGGGTTCGAGATGATGCCCTTCGGCCGGTTCCGCGCGGCCTCGGCGTTCACCTCCGGAACCACCAGCGGTACGTCGGGATCCATCCGGAACGCGCCGGAGTTGTCCACCACGACCGCGCCCTTGGCGGCCGCGATCGGCGCCCAGTGCGCGGACACCTCGTCCGGTACGTCGAACATCGCGACGTCGATGCCGTCGAAGGCGTCCTCGCTCAGCGCGATCACTTCGACGGTCTCGCCACGGACCACGAGCTGCTTGCCCGCGGAGCGCTCGGAGGCGATCAGCCGGATCTCACCCCAGACGTTCTGCCTGGTCGAGAGCAGGGTCAGCATCACCGACCCGACGGCGCCGGTCGCACCGACCACCGCCAGGGAGGGCAGACCCGTCCGGTCCTCGATCGCGTTCTCCACAGCGCTCACAGGGGTCACCGTCCCGTTCCTCCGTACACGACAGCCTGGGTGTGCTCGTCGTCCAGGTCGAATGCGGTGTGCGCCGCGGTCACGGCGGCGTTCACCAGGTTCTCGTCCACGACCACCGAGATCCGGATCTCCGAGGTGGAGATCATCTCGATGTTCACGCCGGCGTCGGCGAGCGCGGAGAAGAACTTCGCGGACACGCCCGGGTGCGAGCGCATTCCGACTCCGACGACCGAGACCTTTCCGATCCGGTCGTCGTACAGCAACTGCTCGTAGCCGACCTCGTCCTTCATCCGGGCGAGGGCGGACATCGCCCGGGCGCCGTCGGCGCGCGGCAGCGTGAACGAGATGTCGGTGCGGTTGGTGGCCACCGCCGACACGTTCTGCACGATCATGTCGATGTTGGTGTCGGCACCGGCGACGGTCTCGAAGATCCGGGCCGCCTCACCCGGCTTGTCGGGGACGCCGACCACCGTGATCTTGGCCTCTTTGGTGTCCTGCACCACGCCGGAGATGATCGCCTGTTCCATCGTTTGATCCAGTTCCTTCGCATCGACGACCCAGGTGCCTTCCTTCTGCGAGAAGGAGGAACGCACGTGGACGGGGACGTTGTAGCGGCGGGCGTACTCGACACACCGCAGGTGCAGCACCTTCGCGCCGCAGGCCGCCATCTCGAGCATCTCCTCGTAGGAGATCTTCGGGATCTGCTTCGCGGCCGGCACGATCCGCGGGTCCGCGGTGAAGATGCCGTCCACGTCGGTGTAGATCTCGCAGTAGTCCGCCTCCAGCGCGGCGGCCAGCGCGACCGCGGTGGTGTCGGAGGCGCCGCGGCCCATCGTGGTGATGTCCTTGGTGTCCTGGGCGACGCCCTGGAACCCGGCCACGATCGCGATGTGCCCCTCGCCGAGCGACTCCTCGATCCGGCCGGGGGTGATGTCGATGATCCGGGCGTTGCCGTGCGCGGAGGTGGTGATCACGCCGGCCTGCGAGCCGGTGAAGCTGCGTGCCTCGTAGCCCAGGTTGGCGATCGCCATCGCGAGCAGCGCGGCCGAGATCCGCTCACCCGAGGTGAGCAGCATGTCGAGCTCGCGCGGCGGCGGCAGCGGAGAGACCTGCTGGGCCAGGTCCATCAGTTCGTCGGTGGTGTCCCCCATCGCGGAGATGACGACCACCACGTCGTTCCCGGCCTTCTTCGTCGCGACGATCCGTTGGGCCACGCGCTTGATGCCATCGGCGTCGGCGACCGAAGAACCGCCGTACTTGTGTACGACGCGTCCCACAGTGTTGTCTCCTCAAACCACTGGTTGCGGTACGCCGTGCGGCGTTGCACCAGGCGTAGTCTCGGGGGTCATTCTAGCCGTGACCTGACCGTTGCCCACCGGCTGACCAGCACCCGGTCCGGCAGATCACCGTCCGCACCGAAGGTTCCCCGACCGCGCGTCGTTCAAGCGGGAAATGGTCCTTGTTCGTATAAGCCATCGCTGAAATAATTGGCGGGTGCACGCGTTCGACATCCTCGGCGACCCGGTCCGGCGCCGGATCCTGGAGCTGCTCGCCGAGGGCGAGCTGCCGGCCGGCAGTATCGCCGGCACCATCGGCACCGAGTTCGGGATCAGCCAGCCGGCCGTGTCCCAGCATCTGAAGGTGCTGCGGGACAACGGGTTCGCGACCGTCACCGTCGACGGCACCCGGCGGCTGTACGCCGTGGCGCCCGAGCCGCTGCGGGAGATCGATACCTGGCTGGACCGGTACCGGAAGTTCTGGACCAACCGGCTGGACGCGCTGGAGGCCGAATTGCACCGCGGCCGCCGCCCATAACCTTTGCGTCCGCGCCCGCATCTGGGTTGGTATGCGGAACATAGTGGCCAGGCTGTGCATGTCCGAGGACGGGATCGTGGAGCGCCCGGAGCAGTGGCTGCCGCGCGGCGCGCTCCGACAGCTGACGCCCGCGGCCGGGACCGTGCTGTTCGGCCGCAGGACGTTCGAGCGGTACGCCGGTTCGCTCGGCGTACCGGAACACACCCGGAACCTCGTGGTCGGCTCCCGCCCCGTCGTCGCCCGCCCGGGGACCGAGATGCTGCAGGGCGAGACCCGCCGGGTACTGACCGCGCTGAAGTCCGTGCCGGGCGAGGACCTGCACGTGATCGGCAGCCTCACGCTGATCCGCTCGCTGCTCAAGTGGCGCCTGGTCGACGAGGTGTCGCTGCTGGTCCACCCGGTCGCCGCCGGCCGCGGTACGTTGCTGGACCGCCGGCAGCTCCGGCTGATCTCGATGTGCGCCCGCGACGGCGGCGTCCTCGAGGCGAACTACCGGGTCCGTTACGCAGCGACCGCCGTACCGTCGACGACGCTGATGCCGGAGGGCCGGTGGGGCGGCACGCGCAGCAGGGACAGGGTCGCCAGTACGGCGAGACCGGCCGCCAGGACCCACGCGTAGCGGACGCCGAACGCCTCGACCACCGCGCCGGCCACGGCGGATCCGACCGCCGCGCCGACCATGCCGCCGCTCTGCGCCCAGCCGAAGATCTCGGTGTGCGCGGTCTGCGGGGTGAGCTCGCCGATCCGCTCGTACACCGCGGCGATCGTCGGCGCGATCAGGCAGCCGGCGGCGAACATCATCACCGCCAGCGCGACCACCGACGAGGTCACCAGGACGCAGCCGGAGATCAGTACCGCGAGCGCCAGCATCCGCCGCCAGACGTACGAGTTCCGCCGGCCGGGCAGCGCGCCGTTGATCACGCCGCCGCTGACACTGCCGATCGCGGCGACCATCTCGAGGACGCCCGCGATCAGCCGGTTCCCGTGCTGGTCGGCGACGGCGACCATGCCGAGCGACATCGCGGCGAATCCCATCACGAGGCACGCCCAGGCGACGAGCAGCGGGGCACGATGCTGATGGAACAGCAGCTCGCGGGCGGTCGGTCGTGGGCCGGAGTTCTCGTCGTGGTGCGAGCCGGACTGCTGACTCAGGCCGAACCACCAGATGCTCGCGGCCGCGAGCACGGCGCACGCCAGCAGACCGGCCCGCGGGCTCGCGAAGCTGACGATGACCGCGCCGGTCATCGGTCCGATGACGAACAGCAACTCCTGCGCGGTCGCGTCCAGCGAGTACACGGCCCGCAGCCGGGAGCCGTGCACGATCCGCGGCCAGTTCGCCCGGAGCGCCGAGGTGACCGGTGCCACACAGACGCCGGCGACCGCGGCCGCCACGGGGAGCAGGCGGTACCAGCTGTACGGGAGGAGCGCGACGACGGCCATCGACGCACCCCAGGCCATGCCGGTGCCGATGACGACCTTGCGGGCGCCCTTCCGGTCGGCCATGCGGGACCAGACCACGCTGGCGACCGCCGTACCGACGGAGTAGGCGCCGGCCACCACCCCTGCCCAGCCGAAGTTGCCGGCCGCGTCCTTGGCCAGGAAGGACAGCGGGACCATCGTCGCGAGCACCGGCAGCCGCGCGATCAGCGCCGAGGCGAGCAACGCCATCACGCCACGGGTCTTCCACAGGTCGCGGTACGCCGACATGTCCATAACGTGCATTGTTTCCTGACATCGATGTCCGGCGCCTCGGGAATTCTCCCTATCTCGTTTTGTCCCCGGTCTATGCGAACATATGTTCGTGTCGATATCAGGCGCGGCGACGATCCTGCATGCCGATCTGGACGCGTTCTACGCGTCGGTCGAGCAGCGCGACGACCCGCGCCTGCGCGGGCGGCCGGTGATCGTCGGCGCCGGGGTGGTGCTCGCCTGCAGTTACGAGGCGAAGGCGTACGGCGTGCGGACCGCGATGAACGGTGGCCAGGCGCTCCGCCGGTGCCCGGGCGCGATCGTGGTCGAGCCGCGGATGTCGGCGTACACCGAGGCCAGCCGGGCGGTCTTCAAGGTCTTCGACGACACCACGCCGCTGGTCGAGGGGCTGTCGATCGACGAGGCGTTCCTCGATGTCGGCGGACTGCGGAAGATCCGCGGTACGCCGGTGGAGATCGCGGCCAGGCTGCGCGCCGAGGTGATGTCGCGGGTCGGGCTGCCGATCACCGTCGGAGTGGCGCGGACGAAGTTCCTGGCGAAGGTGGCGAGCGGGGTCGCGAAGCCGAACGGGCTGCTCGAGGTGGCACCCGAGGGCGAGCTCGACTTCCTGCATCCACTGGACGTCTCGCGGCTCTGGGGCGTCGGCGAGGTGACCGCGGAGAAGCTCCGGAACCGCGGGCTGACCAAGGTCGGCGACGTCGCGATGCTGCCCGAGGCGGCGCTGGTCGCGATGCTCGGCCGCGCCTCCGGGCGGCATCTGCACGCGCTCGCGCACAACCGCGACCCGCGGCCGATCGAGGTCGGGCGGCGGCGCCGGTCGATCGGATCCCAGCGCGCGCTCGGCCGGTCGCCGAAGTCGCCGGCAACCCTGGACGCGGTGCTCGCCGGCCTGGTCGACCGGGTCACCCGGCGGATGCGTTCCGCGGGCCGCTCCGGCCGGACGGTCACGCTGCGCCTGCGGTTCGACGACTTCAGCCGCGCGACCCGCTCCCACACGTTGCCCCAGGCAACCGATCAGACACGCGCCCTGCTGGTGACGGCGCGCGCCCTGCTGCGCGGCGCCCAGCCGCTGATCGCCACGCAGGGCCTGACCATGATCGGCATCTCGGTCGGCAACCTGGAGAACGACGCCGCCCTGCAGTTGGCGCTCCCGTTCGACAAGGCCGCGAACAACGAGCTCGACAGCGCCCTCGACAAGGTCAAGGACAAGTTCGGCACCACCGCCATCACCCGCGGCATCCTCCTCGGCAAGTCCCAAGGCCTGGAGATGCCGATGCTGCCCGATTAGCTTCTGGGGTAGCCGATCTCGGCGATTTCTTCGGTCAGGTCGGCGAGGCGGCGTTCGCGGTTGAGGGACGTGACGACGTACTCCGTCAACGGCATCAGCGCGTACACGTGCCGGACGGCGTCGAGGTCGAGCGCGACCTCGTAGTACTCCTCCGCGAACGTCAGGTACGCCTCGGGCCGGCCGTCCGCCAGCAGCTCGAACAGCTCGTCCGCCCCGTCCGCGCCACCCTCGACCGGTCCACAGCGCCACGCCGTGTCGTCCGTCGTACGCCAGAAGCACACCGTCGCCCGCGGCACCCCGTCGTCGCAGAACGCCTTGTCGTCACGCTGCTCGTGGAACACCTCGGGTACGATGTCGACCAGCCCGCGCCGGTCTCCCCGCGCAGACGGTGACTCGTGGTCGAAGCCGTACCCGAACACCCCGTCCGGCGAGAACACGATCGAGTACTCGTTCCCGGAGCCGTCCCGCATCAACGCGGCTTCCTCGGTCGCGGACCAGCGCGCGTCGAACTCGTAGTACCTGGTCTGCTCGTCGTCGTTCAGCACCACGTCGAGCACGGCGAGCGCCCGGCTCACGCGCCGTACCACCGCCGGCTCGGGCAGCCGCCGTACCAGCTCGAGAACGGACACGGCTACCGGCGCTGAACGGCTTCCTCGGCGACCTCGACGAGCTCGCGGTCGGTGGCCTCGGTCTCCGCGTCGTGCGCCGGCTCCAGCCGGTCGTGCGCGATCAGCGACTGAATGGCCCGCAGTACGGCGCTCGCCGCGGCACCCCAGGTGGAGACATACGAGAACTGCCACCACCAGAGCGCCTCGACGACCCGGCCGTCCTCGTAGTGCGCGAGGCCGTGCACCAGGTCGGTCGCGATCGCCGTCAGGTCGTCGGACAGCCGGTTGACCGTGATCTCCGGCGGCGCGGCGTACGGGTCGAAGACCTCGGCGTACTCGTCCAGGCCCTCGAACAGCACCGCCAGCCGGTCCCGCATCGCGTCCAGGTCCGGGTCCGGGCCGGCGTCACTCTCGAAACGCTCCTCCGGCACGAAGTCCTCGAACGCGCCGAGCCGCCCGCCGGCCAGCAGCAGCTGGCTCACCTCGAGCAGCAGGTACGGCAGCGAGGCGAGGCCCTCGTCGACGCCGTCCTCGTCCGGCTGCGCGGCGATGTCGCGCACCGAGATCAGGAAGCTGCGGACCTGGTCGGCGATCTGCTCGGCGAACTCGGTCAGGTCCTCGCTGTCGGTGGCCAAAGCCCGTGCGGCAATATCGGTTGGTTCAGTCATCGATCGATCGTCGCCCTTCAAACGCCCGTCCGAGTGTGACCTCGTCGGCATACTCGAGGTCACCGCCTACTGGAAGTCCACTAGCCAATCGGGTGACGCGCAAGCCCATGGGCCGCAGCAGCCGGCTCAGGTACGTCGCGGTCGCCTCACCTTCGAGGTTCGGGTCGGTGGCCAGGATGATCTCGGTCACCTCGCCGCTGGCCAGCCGCTGCATCAGCTCCTTGATCCGCAGCTCGTCGGGCCCGATGCCCTCGATCGGCGAGATCGCGCCGCCTAGCACGTGGTACCGGCCGCGGAACTCGCGGGTGCGCTCGATCGCGACCACGTCCTTGGCCTCTTCGACCACACAGATCAGGCTCAGGTCGCGGCGCGGATCCCGGCAGATCCGGCACTGCACGTCCTCCGCGACGTTGCCGCAGATCTCGCAGAACTTGACCTTCTCCTTCACCTGCACGAGCACGTGCGCGAGCCGCCGTACGTCGGTCTCGTCGGCCGCGAGCAGATGGAACGCGATCCGCTGCGCGGACTTCGGCCCCACACCGGGCAACCGCCCCAGCTCGTCGATCAGATCCTGAACGGCCCCCTCGTACACGTCAGCCCGGGTTCTGACCGGACTCGCCGGCCCCGCTCCCCGGGTTCACAAACCCGACCCCACGCCCATCCGAGCCTGCCTGCTTCCCCTCGCCGGCCCGCATGCCGGCCTGCGTGCTCTCGCCGGCCTGCGTGCCGGCTTGTGTGCTCTCGCTGGCCTGCGTGCTCTCGCCTGCCTGGCCGCGGTCGCCCGCTTGGCCGGCCCCGCTCGCGCCTGCCGGACCGCCGGTGCCCGGCTGGTCGTCGCGGCCCGCTTCTCCGGACTCATCCTCGCCCGCGCCGACCGCCGGCCGCGCAGCGGCGGGCAGCCCGAACCCGGCCGGCGCCGACGGCGTACTGTCGCCGAACCCAGGGAAGCCGCCACCGTCGCCACCGAATGCACCGCCCAGCCCACCGGCCAGCGGTCCCATCGCGGCGGCCGCGGCCTGCTTCGCGTTCTCCGAGGCGTCCCGCACCGCGGCGACGACCAGATCGGCCAGCGTCTCGATGTCGTCCGGGTCGACAGCCTCTTTCTTGATGTCCAGGCTGAGCAACTCACCCGTACCCGACACCAGAGCAGTCACCAGACCGCCACCCGCCGAGCCCTCGATCTCCTGCCCCTCGAGGTCGGCCTGCGCCTCCATCAACTGGTTCTGCATCGCCTGCGCCTGCGCGAGCAGGTTGGACATGTCGAAGCCCCCAGCACCGCCACCGTCGAACACTGCGATCTCCTCGTCCGAACCGCTTCCTTGACCCCGGCTGTGGACAAACTCCGAGCCGGAGCCTCAACACTAGCCGGTCGCCCTGACAACCCCACTCGCGGCCGAAAACCGCAGGTTCTCCCCAAACTTATCCACAACCTTGTGGACATCTTTATCCACAGACCTGTGGATTGTGCGGACAGACACCGTACAGATGCTCCGAGTCCTGTGGACGAACCTGTTTGCCACCGGGTGGCGCACAGATGAACTCAGTTCGGCTCTTCGGTGATGATCTGTGCACCGAGCGTGTCCCGCAGCAGATCCGTATGCGACCGCGAGTCCTCCTCGAGCACCATGTCGTCCTCCCCGATCGAGTCCGCCTCTTCCTCCGGCGTCAACGGCACATCAGGCACCGCAGCCGCCGCAGCCGCGGCCTCCCGAGCCTGCTCAGCAGCCACCGCCGCCTCCGCCGCCCGCCGCTTACTAGCCGCCTGCTCCCGCCGATCCACCCCAGCAGCCGGCCCACCCCGCTGCCCACCGGGCTGCTGTCCGGCCGGTGCAGCCTGCCCCCGATCTACCGGCCCGGCATCCCACGGATCCTCCGGCGGTACGTCGTACTCCGAGTCCGGCGGCTCCTGCAAAGCCACCGCCCCGCCGTCCCACTGCCCCGACCGCGCTCCAGCACGACCGCTGTCACCCGAGGGTGCCGCCCCAGCCGTACCACCTGCGCCAATACCCGGCTCACTCACACCGGCCCCGTACGCCGCCGTCCCTCCCACAGCCCCACCAGACGCAGAAACACCGGCACCTGGCCCACCCGCGCCGGGTCCATCCGTCCCCGGTCCACCAACACCTGATCCACCAGCAGTCGCCCCGCCTATGGCCGATCCACCAGCGCCGGGTCCGCCCCCACCGGGCCCATCAGCACTTAGTCCAGCGCCACCGTCTCCGCCGACGCCCGGTGCACCACTCCCAGGCCCACCTGCACCCCAGCCAGCACCCCCCGGCCCGTCAGCCGCCGCCCCACCTCCACCAGCACCACCAGCCGAGCCACCTGCGCCGACCCCGCCCGCGCCAGCCCCACCCGCCCCGACCCCACTCGCGCCAGCCCCGCTCGCGCCAGGTGCACCCGCACCGGAGCCGCCTACACCTTGTCCACTCGCACTCGGCGCACCCGCGCCGCCGTCGCCAAACCCACCGACGCCCGGAGCGCCCGAGCCGCCCGGAGCGCCCGTACCGCCGGCCCCTGGCCCACCTATCCCCGGGCCAGCCGCAGCACCTCCGCCCGGCCCACCACCCCAGCCGCCCGCACCGGCACCACCGCCACCACCGGCACCGCCTGAACCACCGACACCGGCACCGCCTGAACCACCGACACCGGCACCGCCTTGCCCGCCCGGACCGCCCACGCCCGGACCGCCTGCGCCGCCCGGCTGCTGCGGCCCGGGGCGACCGGTCGAGCCGCCGCCCCCGCCTGCACCCGGATCGGTCGACGGGTCCACGACCGCCTCGACCCGACGGTTCACGCCGATCGTGTCGATCATCGCCTGCCGCAGGATCTCGTCACTCCCGGACCGCGCAAAACTCTCCCGCGCCCCGGCGTTCACCAGCCCGAGAGTCAGCGTCTGCTCATCGATCGCGATCACCTGAGCGTTCTGACTCAACATGATCCAGGCGAACCGCCGCTTGGCCTTAACCGCCTCCAACACCTCAGGCCACAGCCGCCGAATATCCCCCAGCCCCACACTCCCAGCCCCCGGCGTACCCGCCCCCGGACCACCGACCCCAGCCACAGCACCCGCCGGAGACCCACCCACAGCAGGAGCATTCGCCGCCGCAGCACCCGCCGCAGGCGCACTCGCTGCAGCACCACCCGCAGCGGGAGCGCCACCGCTCACCGGACCGCCACCCGCCGCAGAACCACCAGCCGCAGGAGCCACCTCCGTCTCATCACCCCAGGCACCAGTACGCGCACCCGCGCCCGACCCACGCACCGCAGAAGCTCCCGCTCCAGCCGGTCCGTGGCCACCGGCACCACCGCCAGCACTCGCCGCCGGCGCAGCGGCCCCGCCGGCGAAGTCGGCACCCGCCGACCCAGAGCCGCCTGAAGCACCACCAGCCGCGGCACCAGACGGCGCTCCTGCCGCCCCACCGGCCGCCGACCCATCAGCACCGGCCGGGCTACCCGCGTGCGACCCACCAGTCTCAGACACATGACCCGCGGCCACGCCGGAGGACTCCCCCGGAGCGGCACCGTGGGCGGAGCCGGACGCACTGCCAGGTGCAACACCTGCAGCACCACTTGCGTCAGCCGTATCCACACCGCCAGCAACACCACCGGCGGCCCCGGCAGTTGCACCACCTGCAACACCACCGGTGGCCCCGGCAGGTGCACCGCCAACCGCGGCACCTGCAGCACTACCGGCGGCACCATCGGCAGCGTTGTCTGCGGGTCCCGCTGCGGCGCCTGCAGCTGGGCCGGCCGGTGCTGGGCGGGTGCCGGCGGTTGCGGCTGCTCTGGCCGCGGCTCGGCTGGAGGCGGCGTCGGCGGCAGGTCCCACGGGGGCGTCCGGCTGGGCGTACCCCGTCGCACCGGCTCCCGCGTATCCGCTTGGCCCGGCAGCACCCGCGGCCGCCGTACCACCAGCTCCCGCGAATCCCGGCGTACCGGCAGCTCCGCCAGCGGTCGGCGTGCCAGCGGCTCCAGCGGCCGGCGTACCAGCGGCTCCTCCGGTGGGTGTACCGGCGGCTCCTGGGTATGGGGTCGGAGCGGTGGCGGCGTCGCCGGGGACGCCGATGGTGAGGCGGCGTTCCATGCGGTCCAGGCGGGCCTGGATGCCGTTGGTTGAGTCGTCGGCGCCGGGGAGGAGCACCTTGGCGCAGATCAGCTCCAACTGGAGGCGTGGTGCGGTGGCGCCGCGCATCTCCAGCAGGCCGGCGGCGACGATGTCGGCGGCTCGGGTCAGTTCCGCCGGGCCGATCCCGGCGGCCTGGGTCTGCAGCCGCTCGCCCTGGTCCTCGGCGGCCTCGATCAGCCCGGAGGTAATAGCGGTCGGCACCGCAGACAGCACCACCAGGTCCCGAAGCCGCCGCAGCAGGTCCTCGGCGAATCGCTTCGGGTCCTGCCCGGTCTCGATCACCTTCTCGACCGTCTCGAACACCGTCGCGCTGTCATGGGCCGCGAACCCGTCCACGCACGCGTCCAGCAGCGAGTCCGGCGTGAACCCGAGCAGCGCGACGGCCAGCTCGTACGTCACACCCTCCGGCCCGGCGCCACCGATCAGCTGGTCGAGAACGCTCAGTGAGTCACGCACCGACCCGGCACCGGCCCGTACGACGAGCGGCAGCGCGGCCGGCTCGATCGACACGCCTTCCGCCTCGCACAGCGTCGCCATGTAGTCGGCGAGCGCCTTCGGCGGCACCAGGCGGAACGGGTAGTGGTGCGTACGGGACCGGATCGTCCCGATCACCTTGTCGGGCTCGGTGGTCGCGAAAATGAACTTGAGGTGCGGCGGCGGCTCCTCGACCAGCTTCAGCAGGGCGTTGAAGCCCTGCGTGGTCACCATGTGCGCCTCGTCGATGATGTAGATCTTGTAGCGGCTCTCGACCGGCGCGAAGAACGCCCGCTCGCGCAGGTCACGCGCATCGTCGACACCACCGTGCGACGCGGCGTCGATCTCGATCACGTCGATGCTGCCGGGCCCGCCGCGGGCGAGGTCGGTGCAGGACTTGCACACCCCGCACGGCTCCGCGATCGGGCCTTTCTCGCAGTTGATCGCGCGGGCGAGGATCCGCGCGCTGGTGGTTTTTCCACAGCCGCGCGGTCCGGAGAACAGGTAGGCGTGATTCACCCGGTTGTTGCTCAGCGCGTTCCGCAGCGGCGCGGTGACATGGTCCTGCCCGATCACCTCCGCGAACGTTTCCGGGCGGTACCGGCGATACAAGGCAAGGGGCGCTTCCACCCGGCAACCCTAGCGCCGACCGCCGACATTTCCCTGCCCCACACCCATCGCACCCGGTCGGACCCACGGCTCGGCGCCGGAGGCGCGCGGAGGCCGGGCGACGTGACCGCGACGACGCCTACTGTGGGTGGGATGACGGCTGGGGACGAACAGCAGCAGGCAGTGATCAAGCGGGCGGCCGAGCTGCTGCCCGCGGACGAGCGGGTGCTGGGGGTGTACCTGATCGGCAGCTACGCCACCGGGGCCGCCGACCGGTTCAGCGATGTCGACGTGCATCTGGTGGTCACCGACGACAGCACCGACTGGTACACGGAGCACTGGGACGACGTACTGCGGGAGCTCACCGGACCGACGGTCTGGGCGGACCGGCTGCCGGGGATGATCGGCGGCCTCGGGATCACGCCGGACTGGCTGCACGTGGACCTGATCATCCACCCGCTGGCCGGGTTCGACCGGTTCCAGTACGACGGTGTGAAGGTGCTGTTCGACCGGGACGGGACGCTGTTCCCGGAGGGCGACATCGAGCCCAAGGGCGGGCGTCCGGCCGAGCCGTACTGGCCCGCCGGCGCCGTACACCTCTTCTTCTACTTCCTCGGCAACCTGGTCACGGTGCTCGGCCGGGACGAGCGGGTGGTCGCGAATCAGGGCGTCGGTGTCGTCCGCGACCAGCTCGTCACGCTCATGCTCGCCGAACGCGGCGTACGCCGGACCAGCGGCGCCAAGCGCCTCAACGCGCTGCTGTCCGACGAGCAACGCGCAGCGCTCGAGGCCATCCCGGCCGCGGGCACCGACCCGGCCGACATCGTCGCGGCCAACCAGTACATCTGCCGCCAGTTCATCACCCGCGGCACTGCGCTGGCCGAACTCACCGGCAACCCTTGGCCGACCGCGTTCGTCGACGCGACCCTGCATCACCTCCACAACCATTTCGGCGTCGACTTCTCCTGAGCCTTACTGCAGGTGGTAGTTGGCGAAGCGGGTCCGGAGATCCTTCTTCGAGAACTTGCCGACTGACGTCTTCGGAACCTCGTCGATGAACTCGACCGCGTCCGGCAGCCACCACTTCGCGACCAGGGGCCGGAGGTAGTCGAGGATCTCGTCCCCGGTCACGGTCACACCCTCCTGCACCACGATGCAGGCGAGCGGTCGCTCGTCCCACTTCGGATGCGGCACCCCGATCACCGCCGCCTCCTTGACGGCGGGATGCGCCATCAGCAGGTTCTCCAGCTCGACCGAGCTGATCCACTCGCCGCCGGACTTGACCAGGTCCTTGGTCCGGTCAACGATCCGCACCGAGCCGAACCCGTCGATCGCCGCGACGTCGCCGGTCTTCATCCAGCCGTCCTCGGTGTTCAGCTGCGCACCGTCGTCGGGCCGGTAGTACTCGGCGGCAATCCACGGCCCGCGCACCTGCAGCTCGCCCGTGGCCTCGTCGTCCCAGGGCAGCGGCGTTATCGACCCCGGCTCGACGATCCGCACCTCGACGCCCGGCAACGGCAGGCCGGCCCGGGCGCGCAGGTGTGCCTGCTCCTCCTCGGGAAGGTCCTTGTTCCGCGCCGGCACGTGGGACGCGGTCGCGACCGGACTCGTCTCGGTCATCCCCCACGCCTGCAGGATCGGCCGGCCGAGCTTCTTCCGGAACGCTTCGGACAGCGCCTCCGGCACGGCGGAACCGCCGCACGGGATCCGCCGCAGCTTCGGCAACTCGACCCCGTCGAGCAACGGCAGCAACCCCTGCCAGATCGTCGGTACGCCGGCCGACAGCGTCACCTCCTGCTCCACCAGCAGCTTGAGGATCCCCTGCGGAGTCATGTCCGGCCCCGGGAACACCAGCGACGCGCCGGCCATCGGTGCGGCGTGCGCCAGCCCCCAGGCGTTGGCATGGAACATCGGCACGACCGGCATCACCGTGTCGGTCTCGGTCAGCCCGATCCCGGCGTTCGTCAGTACGCCGATGGAGTGCAGCCAGGTCGACCGATGCGAGTAGACGACGCCCTTCGGGTTGCCCGTCGTACCGCTCGTGTAGCACATCGCGGCGGCCTGGTTCTCGTCCTCGACGTGGAACTCCACCGGGGACGCGGCTGCCAGCAGTTCCTCGTAGTCGTGGAACCGCGGGTCGTCCGGGATCTCCACCGCCGTCGGAGCGCCCGGCGGCAGGTCGTCCATCACGACCACGTGTCTGAGCTCCGGGAGCCGCTCGAGCAGGGGCAGGAACAGCCCCAGCAGTGAGCGGTCGACGAAGACCACCTCGTCCTCGGCGTGATTCGCGATGTACACGACCTGGTCCGGGAAGAGTCTGATGTTCAGCGTGTGCAGCACCCGGCCGGTGCAGGGCGCGGCGAAGTACAGCTCGAGGTGGCGTCCCGAGTTCCACGCGAACGTCGCGACGCGGCCGTCGGCGGTGATCCCGAGCGTGTCCAGCACCCCACCCAGGCGTCTGGTCCGGTCGGCCCACTCGCCGTACGTCAGCTTGGTAGGCGCCGGGCCGCCTGTGTAGACGGTCTTGTCCGGGTAGAACTGCTCGGCCCGGCGGAAGATCGTGTCCAGCGACAGCTGGTAATTCTGCATCAGACCCTTCATGAAGCCACTGTGCCAGCCGCGCTGCGCCTTGACCATGACCTCGACCGGACTTTCTCCGGAACTCATCCGGAACTGGAGCCGCAGGCAACAACAAACCGGAGAAATCCGCGCCAGATAGATGACACGACATACGTGTCGTGTAATATATCTGGCATGAAGGTTGTCGAGGAGTTTCGCTATCTCGTGCTGGCGATCCAGCGTGAGGGCAATCGGCTGCTCGCCGCCGAGTTGCGCCCGCTGGGCATCACGCCTTCCCAGGCAGAGGTTCTGCGGGTCCTCCGCGACCACGGTCCGATGACGCTGAGCGCGCTCGGCGGGCTGCTGGTCTGCGAGACCGGCAACAGCCCGAGCCGGCTCGTCGATCGTTTGGTCGCCCAAGGACTGGTGAAACGCGGCATCGACCAGGTCGACCGGCGCTACCTCACGCTCAGCCTGACGCCGCAGGGCCGGGCACTGCACCGCCGCATCGTCACCGCGGAGAACCGGCTGCACCGCACCATGCACGACCGTCTCGCCGGCCACGCGCTCGACGAGACCATGAGCACGCTTCGCTCGCTCGCCGACGCCTTCCCGACCGGGGCCGCCCTGGCCCGCCGCCGGGGTCCCGAACTCGCCCATCAGGAGAACTAGTCATGGAACAGGCCACCGAGACCATCCACGCCGGCCAGGCGGCGATCCGGCAGGTGCTGCTCGACGCCCTCGGCCTGCCGGAGTGGAACGAGGCGTTCGTCGCCATCGACGGCCCGCGCGAAACCAACCCCGGCACGCGGTACGCGCTCCGCGTGCGCCCCGGCTTCAGCGGCGAGTTGCAGTACACGGTCGTCGAGGCGGACCGGGTCGAGATCGTCTGGCAGGTCCCCGGCTTCCGCGAGGTCGGCACCTGGACGATCAGCGACGACAGCCGGGTCACCCACACGTTCGAGCAGTCCGGGCCGCTCGCGACCGTCCTGCGACCGGCGTACCGGAACATCGCAGCCATCCGCCTGGCCCGCCTCGCGAACCGCATCCGCCAGATGCAACTGGCCCATACCGCATAGGTCGCGCCCACACTAGGCTCGCGTCATGCTGACGAAGATCCGCGACACCAGGCTGTACGTCGACCAGCGCGGTTCCGCGGACGCTCCGCCCGTACTGTTCATCCACGGCGGCCCCGGCGCGGGGTCGTACGACTTCATGAAGCTCCAGGGCGACCGGCTCGCCCGCAGCTTCCACCTGATCGGCGTCGACCAGCGCGGCGTACAGCAGTCCGACCCGCTCACCGGCCCGGTCAGCGAGCTCGACCTGATCGCCGACTACGAGGCACTGCGCGAGCAGCTCGGCATCGCGCAGTGGTCGGTCATCGGCCATTCGTACGGCGGCCGCATCGCGCTCAGGTACGCCGCGACGCACCCGCAGGCGATCACGAAGGTCGTCTTCGAGAACCCGGGCTGGGACATGGTGCTCGCCAGCGACACCCTCGCCCACGCCGCGCTCCGGCTGCTCCCGGACGCCGAGTTCCCGTCGCACACCGGGCCGGCGACGAAGGCGATGTGGGACGAGCGCGTCGACCTGCTGATCCGGCTCGGCGAGCGCCGGATGGAGATCTACACCGGCCCCGACGCGCGCGACCTCCAGCTCCCGGCGGACACCGAGATCGACGGCGAGTTCCATCGACGGTCCGGCCACTTCTCCGAGCAGATCACCAGTTCGTCCAGCTTCGCCGACGAGGTGCTGCCGTACCTCGGTCAGCTCACCCAGCCGGCGCTGCTGATCAAGGGCGAGTACGACCCGGCCACGAGCGCGGAGGAGATCGAGTTGTTCCGGTCCGACGTACGGCAGGGCATCTATTACTACGCGGCCGGCGTCGGGCACTTCCTGCATGCGGAGCAGCCGGACGTGTACGCCCGGCTGGTCACCGACTTCCTCAGCTGAACGCGAGCGGGACGGCCCGCTTGTGCGCCGTACGGCGATGCGTCGCGATGATCGTGCTGGCCGCCTTCTCGTCGACCTCCCGGCCCTCGAGGAAGTCGTCGATCTCGTCGTACGTCACGCCCAGCACCGCCTCGTCCGGGACGCCCGGGTTGTTCGTCTCGAGGTCCGCGGTCGGGATCTTCCCGGTGATCTCGGGCCCGGCGCCGAGGCGCTCGCCGACCGCGCGGACGCGCCGCTTGTTCAGCCCGGACAGCGGGGTCAGGTCGCACGCCCCGTCGCCGTACTTCGTGAAGAACCCCATCACGGCCTCCGCCGCGTGGTCCGTGCCGACCACGAGACCGCCGCGGGCGCCGGCCACCAGGTACTGCGCGACCATCCGCTGACGGGCCTTGATGTTGCCGACGTGGAAGTCCTCGCGGTCGCCGAGCCCAGAGTGCCGCACCGACTCCACCATCGCGTCGGTCGCCGGCTGCACGTCGACCGTGAGCGTCTCGTCCGGCTTGATGAAGTCGAGTGCGCGCTGGGCGTCGGCCTCGTCCGCCTGCACGCCGTACGGCAGTCGCATCGCCACGAACGTCGCCTGGCCGCCCTCGGTCCGCACCCGCTCGACGGCGAGCTGACAGAGGCGTCCCGCGGTGGAGGAGTCGACCCCGCCGCTGATCCCGAGCACGTACGCCGTCGCGCCGGTCCGCCGGAGCCGGTCGGCCAGGAACTCCACCCGCCGCTCGATCTCGCTGTCCACGTCGAACGCCGCAGGCACATCGAGCTCGGCGATGATCAGGTCCTGCAGGTAACGGCTCTCGGGGTTCATCGGGCTCCTTTTCGATCTGGGAGCCCTAAGCCTAGACATGAGGATTCCCCGCGCACCCGGAAGAGCTCACTTACCCTTGCTGCCTTCCGGCCCTGGGGGGATTGGGCGAGATACCGCCACGCGGGGAACCAGCAACGAGTGTACGGGATGGGCCTCGCCAACCGGGAATCGGACTCCTACCCTCGGCACATGACTGCACTGGGGGTGGCGCGGATCCGGCAGGTCAAGCGGCCGGTGAACGATCTGCGGACGAGCACTGACTGGTACCGGCGTGCGCTGGATCTGGAGCTCGCGGCCGAGTTCCACGAGGGCGGCGTACTGCGCGGGGTCGCGCTGGCGGACCGGGAGACCGGGTACGTCGTCGCGCTCCGGGAACGGGCCGCGGTACCGGGCGCGCCGTCCGTCGAAGGGCTGGACGTGTTCGCGCTCGAGGTCGACTCGCCGGAGTCGCTGCACGCTCTGGTGGCGCGCTGGGACGAGCTGGGGATCGAGCACACGGAGATCCTGGACAGTGGTCCGTTCGGGCTCGGCATCGACGCGTTGGATCCGGATGGCGTCCACGTCCGGTTCCTGTGCGGGAACCCGATCGGGCAGGGCGGGTTCCACGGGTTCGACTTCACGGACGCCGGGCCGGCCGTGTACGACGTACCGCGCTCGCTCTCGCTCTGAGCGAACAAGGGTGCGGTCGGCCGCATCTGCGGTCAAGCTGGTTGGGTGACGGATCATCAATTTGGGCGTTTCGGGATCACGACCGGTCTGACCAGCAGCGCGGAGTCGCTGGCGGCGGCGCGGGCAGCTGAAGAGCAGGGGTGGCCGGTGATCTGGCTGTCCGGCGGGCCACTGCCTGGGCTGCAGACCATCAAGGACCTGGTGGGTGCTACGTCAGCCATCAAGTTCGTCAGTGGGATCTTGGCGGTGGTGACGTACGCCGCGGCCGACGTTAGTGCGACGTACGCCGCATTGGAGGCAGCAGCGCCTGGTCGGTTCACCGTAGGTATCGGTGGAGCGCACGGCCCTAAGCCAGTGGCCAGGCTGAACGCTTACCTGGACGAGCTGGACGTGCCTGTCGAGAGGCGTGTGCTCGCGGCACTAGGTCCGCGGATGCTAGAGCTCGCTGGAGAGCGTACGGCCGGCGCGTACCCGTTCCTGACGCGTGCGGAGTACTCCTCCGAGGCCCGGAAGGTCCTAGGGCCGAACAAGCTCCTGGCCGTCAGCCACCTCGCCGTACTCGAGACAGATGCGGACAAGGCCCGGGCGATCGCAAGGGACACCATCAGCTTCTTCACAACGATCCCTGGGTACGTCGCTTCGCTGCAGCGCCAGGGGTTCAGCCAACGCGACCAGGCGGAGCTCCCGGACCACATGGTCGACGCGTTGGCAGCGTGGGGCAGCCCCGCGGACATCAAGGCCAAGCTGACGGAGCACCTGGATGCCGGCGCCGACCATGTAGCAGTCAACGTCATCACCGGCGTGACAGGACCGCAGCCGATAGACCAGTGGCAAGCGCTGGCGCCCGTACTACTCGACTAGCTGCTTCTCATAGAGGCGTGCGGTCGACTCAAGCTTGTTGTACCGGTACGGGCGCGCCTCACCCGTCGCCTCGAACCCCTGCCGCTGCCAGAACCCCGCAGCGACCTCCGCATTGGTGTCGACAACAGCTAGCCGCATCGTCCGTACCTCCGGCCAGGTGCTCTCGACATACCCCTCGACCAGGCCGTACGTCGTACTGCCATAACCACGCCCCTGCTGCGCCGCGTGGATCTGGAGCAGGCCGATGAACGCCGTACCGTCCACGGGGTAGCCCCTGAGCAGGTCGACAACAGCCACAAGCCCCTGCCCGCCGAAGGCGCCCAACACGACCTTGGCCTCCTCAGCCAGCCCCTCCGGCCGCATCATCAACAGACTCTGCGCATCCGCCGCCCCCGGCGGATACCCCGTGATCCGCTCCGTATACCCGGGATCCGCCTCGATCAGCGCCTGCACCGCGTCCACGTCCGCGGTCCCGATCACCCGCAACCCCAACTCAGCCACCACCCGACCCTAGCCCGCCGCCCCGATTTCGGATTCCTCACCACGGACCGGTATCCTCTCCGCTTGGAGGATTCGCCTAGAGGCCTAGGGCGCACGCTTGGAAAGCGTGTTGGGGGCAACCCCTCACGAGTTCGAATCTCGTATCCTCCGCCACTTCGAAGGCCCGGACCGCTGGTTGGTGGTCCGGGTCTTTGTTTGTTTCAGCGGAGTTGGGTAAGGGCTTGGGTGAGGAAGGCGTTGCGGCGGGTGGTTGCTGTGGGGCTGTAGAGGGTGGTGGGGGTGTTCAGGGCGGCTACTGCGTCCCAGTAGGGAACGTGGCTGGCTTCGTGGGTGGTGGTTTGTTGCCAGCCGGTCAGGGCGTGGGTGGGGGCTTCGGGGCCGAAGGTTATGGCGGCTTGTTTGCGGAGTTCGGACAGGTCTACGCCGGGCGGTCCTGCGCCGGCGGTTTTCCAGTCGATGAGGGCGGCGACGGTGTTGGTGGACCAGATGAGGTTGCCGGGCCAGATGTCGCCGTGGATGAAGACCGAGGGGCCGGGTGGGAGGCCGTGGGCCTGGACGATGTTGTCGGCCTCTTCCAGCAACGGCGTGGTGGGCATGCGGCCGGTGCGGCGGTCGGTGGCGAAGTCGTCGACTGCGATCGGACGTGGGCGGAACGGGAGATGGGCGGAGGGCTCCAGCGGGATGGTGTGCAGCCGGGCCAAGGTGGCGCCGGCGGCTCGTAGGGACTCGGGGGTGCCGACCGGCCAGTCGGAGGTGCCCGGTACGACGGTTTCGAGAGAGGCGGCCGGGTCCGTGGCGATCAGGCGCGGCGCGGGTACGCCGTACCGCTCGGCCAGCTGGAGTGCTGCGGCGGCGGTCGCGATCCTCGCGGTGTCGATGCGCGGGGTCGGGGCACGCAGTACGACGGAGCGGTCGCGGGTGACCAGGCGCCAGGGGCCCTGGTCGTCGTGGAGTGGGTGGACTTCGAGGATGGGGCCGACTACAGCGGCCGCCCAGGCGAGTACGTCTTCCCTCATGCCAGAGGCTACCTCCCCTCGCCGGGGGTGATCAGGCCGGTTTCGTAGGCGAGGACGACTGCTTGGGAGCGGTCGCGCAGGTTGAGTTTGGCGAAGATGCGGGCCGCGTGGGTTTTGACGGTGGCCTCGCTCAGGGTCAGCGCGGTGGCGATCTCGGCGTTGGAGAGGCCTTGGCCCATGAGGGTGAGGACTTCCAGTTCGCGCGGGGTGAGGGTGGAGAGGTCGCGGTGCAGGGCCGGTTGTGGGGTGGCGAAGCGTTCGACGAGGCGGCGGGTGATGGACGGGGCCAGGAGCGCGTCGCCGGTGGTCACCAGGTGTACGGCGGCGGCCAGGTGTTCGGGAGTCACGTCCTTCAGCAGGAACCCGCTGGCGCCGGCGGCCAGGGCGGCGTACACGTACCGGTCCAGGTCGAACGTGGTGAGGATCAGCACGCGGCACGACGTCGGCGTGGCGAGGATCTGCCGGGTCGCCTCGAGTCCGTCCATCGTCGGCATCCGGATGTCCATCAGTACGACGTCCGGGTTCAACCGTCGTACGGCGGCCACTGCCTCGGCTCCGTCCGCGGCCTCCCCGACGACCTCGATGCCGCGGGCGGTGAGGATCATCCGGAAGCCCGTACGAACCAGGGCCTGGTCGTCTGCGATCAGGACCCGCGTCACGGGCGCTCCAGCGGCAGCTTGGCGCGAACGCGGTAGCCGCCACCAAGACGGCGCCTGGCGTCGAACTGGCCGCCGTACACGGCTACTCGTTGCTTGAGCCCCAGCAGCCCGCGCCCGTCTCCTTCTGGAACTGGGGGCCGACCACCGGTCAGCACACTGGGGCCTGTGTTGAGTACTTCGACCCGGAGGGCGTGAGACGCGTACCGGACCGTCACCTCGGCCTTCACGCCGTCCCCGTGGCGCAACGCGTTCGTCAGCGCCTCCTGGATGACCCGGTACGCCGTGACGTCCAGGCCGGTCGGCAGCGGACAAGGGTCGCCAGAGATCCGTACGTCGACAGCCAGCCCAGCGAAGGCCATACGGTCGATCAGCTCGGTGAGCCGGGTCAGACTCGGCTGCGGCGACAGGGTGTCGTCGTCGCCCTTGGGAGCGAGTACACCGAGCAGATGGCGTAGCTCAGCCATCGTGTCGCGGCCTGCAGCCTCTACTGCGAGCAGGGCCGCTTCTGCGTCCTCTGGGGCCGTGGCCAGTACCTGCCGGGCCGCACCGGTCTGGATGACCATCACGCTGACGTTATGGCTCACGATGTCGTGCAAGTCGTGCGCTATGCGAGCCCGTTCCGCGTCGACCGCGCTCTGAGCGGCTGTTTCGCGTTCGCGCTCAAGCAACCAGCCACGCTCCTCCAGCGCGCGCGTGTGGGCCCGTCGCGCCCGTACGTAGGCGAACGCGAGCAAGACGGCAGCCACGGCCGGCAACGCGACTAGCAACCACATCACGTGACCTACTGTCCCAAAGGCGTTCCCGATCCCGCATCATCCGGCAGGAGCACGCCGTACATCTCCAGGATGACAGCCCGCGGACATTAGCCCGGCAGGGTGACGTCAGGACGTGCCGGGCAGCCCTAGCGTGAGCAGCATGACGGAGGACAACGCGGTCGTACGGCTCACTGGAGTACGCAAGGAGTACGGCGAATCGGTCGCACTCGACGGGGTGTCGCTGGAGATCCACGCCGGCGAGGCGGTCGCTGTGATGGGACCGTCCGGTAGCGGCAAGTCGACGCTGCTCAGCATGGTCGCCGGGCTCGACCGGCCGACCTCAGGCTCGGTCGTCGTCCACGGGGACGACCTGGGCACGCTGGACGAGAAGGGGCTCGCCCTGTTCCGCCGGCGGCGGATCGGCATGATCTTCCAGTTCTTCAACCTCCTGGACGACCTGTCGGCCCTGGACAACGTCGCGCTGGCCGCACAGCTCACGGGTACGGCGGCTGCGCCCGCGCGGAAGCGTGCGCTCGAGCTGTTCGAAGAACTCGGCATCGCGAGCCGCCGCAACACGTACCCGGCACAGCTGAGCGGTGGTGAACGGCAGCGTGTGGCCGTCGCCCGAGCGCTCATGAACCGGCCGGCCATCCTCCTTGCGGACGAGCCGACAGGAGCACTCGACACTCGCGCGGGTGAGCAGGTGATGGACCTGCTGCTGGACCTCAACCAGATCGGTCAGACGCTCCTCCTGGTCACCCATGACCAGCAGTTGGCGACACGGTGCGCCAGCCGGGTCGTTGAATTCGTCGACGGGCAGATCGCGGCAGAGCGCAGCCTGGAGCGTACGTCGTGAGCGCGGTCTGGCCGGTTACCCGTGCAGCGGTAAGGCGGCGGCGTGTGCAGACCGTGGTGATCAGTGTCGTCGTACTGCTCTCCACAACGATGATCGTGGTCGCGCTTGGCCTGCTGGCTGCGTCTAGCGGTCCGTTCGACCAGGCGTACGCGCGGCAGAGCGGTGCGCACCTGGTGGCGTCGTACGACCGGAGCAAGGTCAGCGACGGCGACCTCACAGCCAAAGCGTCAGGGGCCGAGGCGTTTGCCGGGCCGTTCGCGATGACGACGCTCGACCTCGGCTCGAGCCCTAAAGGCGATTCGAATTCTCTGGTAACGGTAGGGCGCGCGGACCCGAACGGACCGGTCGACCGGCTGAACGTATGGAAGGGACGCTGGCCGGACAAGGCGGGCGAGATCGTGCTCAACCGGAACCCCACCGACACCGGTGGGCGTGGAGAGGCGACGCTGGGATCGACCGTCCCCGCACCCGGCGGCGCGCGGCTGACCGTTGTCGGGTTCGCGTACAGCGTCAGCCAGTCGGCCGACGCGTGGGTCACCCCGCAGCAAATGGCGTCTTTCAAGCCGACGTCGACACAGATGCTGTACCGGTTCGTGCAGGCCGCCACGAACGCGCAGGTGTCCGCCGGTCAGCACGCGGTCACGGCAGGTCTCCCGGCCGGCGCACTGGTGGGCACCCAGTCGTACCTTGGGCTGCGGGCGCTCGCCACTGGTGAGCCAAACACGTTCGTACCGTTCTTGATGGTGTTCGGCTGGCTAGGGCTCGCTGTTGCGGTACTGATCGTGGCCAACGTGGTCAGTGGTGCCGTAGTCGCCGGCTTCAAGCACATCGGCGTACTGAAGGCGCTGGGCTTCACGCCGACACAGGTGATGGCGGTCTACCTGGCGATGATCTCGATCCCCGCGATCGCCGGCTGCGCGATCGGCACCGTACTTGGCAACGTACTCGCGGAGTCCTTGCTGACAAAGGCGTTCGAGAACTACGGGGCGAACGGTGTCACCGTACCGATCTGGGTAGATGCCGCCACGCTGCTGGGTGTACCTACATTGGTTGCCCTGTCTGCTCTCCTGCCGTCGTTGCGGGCACGGAGCCTGTCAGCGTCGGAAGCGATCAGCGCGGGCAGCGCACCGCGGGCCGGGCGAGGCCTGCGCGCGCAGCGTTGGCTCAGCGGTACCCGGTTGCCGCGTTCAGTGAGCCTGGGGCTCGGCCTTCCGTTCGCACGGCCCGCACGTACGGCGCTGACGCTGGCCGCCGTCGTACTGGGCGTCACGAGCGTGACTCTCGCGGTAGGGCTGGGCAAGTCGCTGACCACGTACCAGACCGCCGCCAGCCGGGCCGGTGCCGTCGACCTGTCGATGTTCGCGCCGGCCGCGCTCGGGGGGCCTCCTCCTCCGGGTGCCAGCGCCCCACCAGTGGCCAAGCTGACCGATGCCGCCGACGAGGCGCTGCTGCGGTCGATTCCCGGGGCGGTGTCGGTGACACCGAGCACGGAGCTCGGGATGCGGCTGGCCGGAACACAGACGGACCTCCGGGTGTCGTTCTACCGCGGGGACGTCGAGCAGGTCGGCTTCCGGCTCCTCGACGGTCACTGGTTCGACGGCGCCGGACAGGTGGTCGTGTCCGAGCGTTTCCTGCGCCAGCGGGCTCTTGCCGTCGGCGACACGCTCACGCTGCAGTTCGAGGGCAAGAACGTCCCGGTGCGGATCGTCGGCAAGGCCCTTTACAACTCGGGGGACGAGGTGCTGTCGAACTGGGACACGCTCAAACTGATCGCTCCCACGCTGCGGGCCAATCTGTACGAGATCAACGTCAAGCCCGGTACGAACCTGGACGCTTTCGTGACGGCCGTACAGGCAAAGGATTCGGGTCTGGTCGAGGCCGGCGGACAGGAATCGGGCACCTTCGTGACGATCGTCGTCGCGACCGTCGTCCTGCTGACGATCATGCTGGGCACCGTCGCGGCGCTCGGGGTGTTCAACACTGTCGTACTGAACACCCGTGAGCGGCGCCGTGACCTGGGGATGCTCAAGTCGATCGGTATGACGCCGGCGCAGGTCACCGCGATGGTCGTCGTGTCGATGACCGCACTGGGCGCCGTCGGGAGCCTGCTGGGCATTCCGCTGGGGATCGTCGCGCACCGCCTCGTCGTACCCGCGATGGCCAACGGCGCCCAGGTCGAGCTGCCCGCCTTCATGCTCCACGTCTACCCCTTCGGCCTCCTGGCTCTCCTGGTCCTGGCCGGTGTTGCGATCGCCGCCGCCGGCGCGTACTTCCCCGCGCGGACAGCCGCCCGTACGACGATCGCGCAAGTTCTCCACAACGAGTGAAATTGCGGTTGCCCCGGGTAGGTCCCATCAGGCTGACTTGTAGTCATGGGAAATCGGGCGATCTGGGAGCAGGCTTCCACCAAGCATGTCCGGGAGTACGACGAGTTGCTGGAGGCGGCTCGTGGTGACGGGCTGCTGGAGGAGCGGGAGCACGAGCTGCTGGCGCCCGTGCTGGCGACCGGTCCGTTCGTCGTGCACCTGCAGAGTGGGCACGGGCTCGACGACGTCGGCCTGGTGAAGGCCGGCGCCCGACGAGTGCTCGGCGTGGACTACAGCTCGGTCGCAGCCGGGGCAGCGCAGCGGCGCGCGCGGGACGTGGCGGTCGATTGCCGGTACGTCGTGGCGGAACTGCCCGGCGTACCGGTCAAGGACGCCGCCGTGGACCTCGTGTACACCGGTAAGGGCGCGCTGATCTGGATGCGGGACATCGACGTGTGGGCGCGCGACGTGGCGCGAGTGCTACGGCCGGGTGGGCACCTGTTCGTGTACGAGGGCCACCCGGCCGTAGTGCTGTGGACGTGGGACGAGGACGAGGCACGGATCCGCCCGGACCGGAGCTACTTCGCCAAGACCAACATCAACGACACATTCCCGGGCAACGGCGCGCAGGAGTGGCAGTGGACCCTCGGACAGGTCGTCACAGCGATCAGCACGGCCGGCCTGCACCTGCAGGTCCTCGAGGAGTACGCCGAACCGTTCTGGCGACCGCAGGACGGCACCAGCGCCGCCGCCTGGTCCGGCCGACTCCCCAACACCTACGCGCTGCTGGCCCGGAAACCGTTATAGATAAGGAAGGAGCGCCTCCTCCTCGCGGTCCAGGTGGGCGTTGAGCTGGGCGATCAGCTCGTCCACCTGCTCCAGCGTGACGGCTTGTTCCAGCTCGCCCAGTAGTACTGCGATCTGGTCGTGTTCCTTCTGCAGTACGCCGATCACGTCCGTCAGCTCCGGGTACTGCTCCACCAGGCTGGGGAACAGCATCGTCGACTCGCCGGTGTGGTGGAAGTGCAGGCCCTTGCAGACGGTCAGGCAGTTGATGCGGAGCTGTGCGCCCAGCCCGGCGGCACCGGACGTGGCGATCTCGTGGCGGATCAGGTCCAGCTCCCGGCGGAACGCGGCGTGGATGTTCTTCAGTGCGTCGGCGAGCGAGCCGCGCCCGCCCGGCGGTCCGCCCGGGACGAGCGCGACGACCGGGATCGTGCGGGTCACACGGGCCTGGTAGTCGCCCCACCCGGCGTCGGCCTCGACCAGTCGGGCGAAGACCTCGTCGCGCTCGGCACCCCGCAGTACGACGGCCGTTGCCGGGTAGCTGAACAGGCCGGTGTCCACGCTGACCTGCGGATTCGCCCGCAGGTTGTGGTACCAGGACGGGTGTTTCGGGCTGCCGCCGGCCGAGCCGACGACCAGCACCCGGTCGCCGTCCGGGTAGTAGCCGAGGATCGCGGTCCGCGGCGCGCCGGTCCGGGCGCCCGTGGTTGTCAGGAGCAACAACCGGGCATTCTCGAACGGGCCGCCGACGCGGCCGGAGTTCGCCTTGAACTCGGCGATGAGTTGTGCGGTGAAATCGTTCAGGATTCGCTTCTTTCTCTGGTGTCGTGAAGGGGAACGCAGACATCAGAGAAGGCGGGCGGGGCCCGCGCGCCGCTCAGAACGCAGCCGGGGACCCAACTCGGTAATGGCTCGAAGCCGACCCGGCAGTCACGTCGCAGATACTACCCGAGTCCGGGCCGGAGACAACGGCCATGTGTCCCAACCTCGAACCGGTCGTGCGGTACGTCGTCCACAGCCACGTGCGCTGATTGCGTACCGACCGTCGTCGATCGCGTGCGAAACGTCGTACCGCGGGAAATGCGGGAGAGAATTCTCAGAAATGCTGTAACGAGTCGCACAAGACGCCGATAAGACGAGTGAGCGACCCAGCGGGGGGCCGAGGGGAAGCTCCGGTGTTTCTTCGGGATCACCGCATTGAGGGGGGCCTCGCAGGTGCTCACCCGGGGCGGGGTGAGCACCTGTTCGAGGATCCGCCTACCGCTGCAGAGCGTCGTACACGTCGCGCACGAAATACGTGTCCGCCAACGCATCGTGGATCGCGTACGCCGACTGGTCGACCCCGACCGCGGCAGCCATCTCCCCGACCTCGGCGGTCGGCGCGGCCTTGGTCCGCCCCAGCAACTGGCTGATCACGCACACGAGCCGGAAGTCCCACGGCACATCGGGCGCGGACCCCACCAGGCCGTGCAGGTGCATCAGGTGGAGTACGTCGGTCGCGTCCATCCATGGTGCGGCGCCGACCCACAGGGGCTCGTCGGCGGTGAGGTGTGCCATCAACTGGGCCGCCTCCCGGCCGCTGCAGACGTCCTCGGCGGAGCCGTTCAGGGACGGGTGGCGGTGGAAACGGCTGATCTCCAACGCGCGTTCTGTCGACGTCGACAGGTCGAGTTCGTCCACGTGGATGAAGCGGTTGTACGGCGTCTCGCGGCCGTCGTCCTCGCGGCGGATCACCGCTAGTTGCCAGATCTGGCGGCCGTCCGGGAGCCAGGGCTCCCGGACGCTCGTGGTCTCCAGGTCGACGAAGACGATCGGCATCAGCCCTTGATCCCCACGTTCGCCATACCTTCGACGAAGCGTTTCTGGGCGAACACGAACAGCACGATCATCGGCAGCGTCGCGAGTGCCGTACCCGCCATCAGGTACGGCCATTGGATCTCGGCCGGGTTCTGGGAGAAGATCGCCAGCCCCAGCTGCAGCGGGCGCATCTCGTCCGACGTGGTGATCATCAGCGGCCAGAGGAACCCGTTCCAGGCGGCCTCGATCTGGAACACCGCGATCGTGATCAGCGCCGGCTTGATCAGCGGCGTCATGATCCGCCAGAAGATCCCGAACTCGCCGAGCCCGTCCACCCGCGCCGCCTGCGCCAGCTGGTCCGGCAGCGACACGTAGAACTGCCGCGCCAGGAACGTGAACAGCGGCGCCGCGCCGAGCGGGATGATCAGGCCCCACCACGAGTTCAGCCAGCCGATGCCGCCCTGGCCGAGGATGTTGTTGCCGCCGAACAGCGGGATCGACTTCACGATCAGGAACAGCGGTACCAGGATGATCTGGAACGGCACCATCAGCAGCACGATGAAGTAGTTCAGCAACGCCTTCCCGCCGCGCACCGGGAGCTTCGCCAGCGCGTACCCGGCCGTCGTACAGACCGCCAGCGTGAACGCGGTCTCGCCGACCGCGATGAACAGGCTGTTCCGGAAGTACCGCAGGAACGGCGCGGTCTGCATCGCGTCGACGAAGTTCCGCCAGCGCAGCTCCTGCGGCAGCCAGCTGAACTTCGCGATCTCCCCGTTGCTCTTGAACGCGGTCAGCACCATCCACACGAACGGCACGATCATCAGCAGCGCGCCGACGGTGAGTACGACGTACAGCAGGATCCGGCCTGCCCGGACCGCCGGCGGCTTCGCGGCACCGATGGCCGGCAACGAAACGCTAGTCATTGGTATCCGCCTTCTGGAGCAGGCGTCCGGCCGCGATGAAGATCGCGATCACGATCATCATGATCACGGTCTCGGCGGACGCGTAGCCGAGTTTCAGGTTCTGGAACGCGTTCTGGTAGATGTCCATCACCAGCACCCGGGTGGACGAACCCGGGCCGCCCTGCGTCATCACGTACACCAGGTCGAACACCTGGAAGGTGCCGACGATCGACGTGATCAGGACGAAGAACTGGACCGGCCCGATCGCCGGCCAGGTGACGTTGGCGAACCGTTGCCAGCGGCCCGCACCGTCCAGCTGGGCGGACTCGATCAGGTCCCGGGACACGCCCTGCAGCGCGGCCAGGTAGATGATGATCTTGGTCCCGAGGCCCTGCCAGATCCCGACCACCATCAGCGACGGCAATGCGGTCCCCGGGTTGGCCAGCCACTGGTTCGGAGCGAACCCGAACAGGCTGAGGAACCCGTTCGCCAGGCCGGATCCCGGGCTGTAGATCCACAGCCAGATCGTGGCCACCGCGACCGTGGCGGTGACCGTCGGGATGTAGAACGCGGTCCGGAAGAAGCCGAGACCGCGCATCTTCTGGTTGAGGCCGATCGCGACCGCGAGCGAGACCGCCATCGAGATCGGGATCACCACGATCGCGTACAGCACGGTGTGCCACAGCGACGCCCCGAAATTGGGGTCCCGGAACAGGTCAGCGTAGTTGCGGAAGCCGACCCAGTCGAAGGAGTCGCCGAAGCTGTAGTCGGTCAGGCTGAGGACCAGGACGGAGATCACCGGCAGGACGATGAAGATGCCGGAGTGCAGCAGCGCCGGCGCGAGCAGTGCCCAGCCGGCCCGGACCTGGTTGCGGATCAGCGCACGGCTGTCCTTCGACTGTGCCGTCCTGCCGGCCGTCGTGAGCGCGGGGCGTTCGAGAGTTGTGCTCATCTGGACTGTCCTGCCAGGTTGTGCAGCACCTTGGCGGGATCCTTCTCGCCAAGGACCGCCTGGGTGAGCTGGATGTCGAAGTTGCCGCGCATCTCGAGCCAGTTGCCCGGTACTTCGTTCTCGTTGACCGCATACACCAGGCCGTCGGCGACGAACTGGCTCAGCGGGTTCGACTTCGCCTGTGGTGAGTTGCTGGCGTCCTTGTAGGCCGGGACCTTCTTGTTCAACTTGGCGATCATGTCGAGGCTCGACGGTGTCGTCAGCGACTGGATGAACGCCCACGCCGCGTCCTTGTGCCGGCTGCGGGAACCGATCGACGCCAGGTCGCCGCCGACGTACTCGATCTCCTTGCCGCTGTCGAAGCGGAAGAACTTCAGGTCGTCGCAGTTCTTCTGGCCGATCCCGTCCGCGGAGCAGTCGACGCCGCCGTTCACGATCCCCATCGCGGCCTCACCAGTGAGCACGAGGGGTTGCTGCGCCGCGTTCGTCTGGCCGTACGGCTGCACGTTGTTGATCATCGACTTGATCCAGAGCAGCGTGTCGAGGCCGGCCTTGTTGTCGAAGTTCGGCTCGCCCTTGACGTACAGCGGCGTACCGGTCGAGGCCAGGAAGGTGGTGAACGACTGCCGGAAGCCGCTCGCGGACGCGAGGTCGAACCCGCTGCGGGTGATGTTGCCGTTCTTGTCCCGCTTGGTCAGCTTCTCCGCGTCGGCCTTGATCTCCTCGAGCGACGTCGGCGGCTTGTTCGGGTCCAGGCCCGCCTCGATGAACGCGCTCTTGCGGAGCGCGACCGCCCGGGCGTCGGCGACCAGCGGGTACGCGTAGAGCTTGCCGTCGTACGTGACCGCGGGGATCAGCGCCGGCGTGCTCTTCTCCTTGATGAAGTCGGGCGTCACGCCGTACTTGCCGAGATCCTCGAAGATCCGCTTCGACGCGAACGGCTGCACCCAGCCGACCCCGGTCACCATCACGTCGTACGGGATACCGGCCGCGATCGAGGTCGACATCTTCTCGTTCAGGTTCTTGTACGTCGCGAAGTCCGGCTCGACCTTCATCTTCGGATAGGTCTTGTGGAAGTCGTCGACAACCTTCTGGAACGCCTCCCGCCCCTTCGTACTGGGCGGGAACGACGGAATCAGCACCCGCAACGTCCCGGTCGCCTCCGCCGGCGGCACCCCGTCCGTGCTCTTGTCGATCACCCCGTTGCCACAACTACTGACCACCACACCGAGCGCAGCGACCAGCAGAGTAAGTCCCACACCACGTCTCACAGGGCAACTCCTTCGCGGCCTGTCCTTCCAAGTGCAGCGAAGGTATGGGTAAGGGCTTTCCCAGTCAATACCTCACCGCTCGAACGATCACATTCGATCAAAACCGGAACCAGACCGATCAGAGTTCCATCACCGCAGCGGCTCCAGCGCCTGAATGAGAAGCACCAGGGACTCGTTGAGCTCGAGAATCCCGGCTTTGTCAGCCGGATCGGCGGTGGCGGCCAGGCGGCTGATCTCTGCCATCCCCGCGCCAGCGCGGGCAATCCGTTCGTGGGCGGTACCACCGTCGGCATTCGCAATCGCGTGCACGCGTTCGGCCTCGATCTCAACCGCCGACGCAGCGGGCGGCCAGCCCACAGCGAGCACTCCGGCCAACGCCTCGACCGCGCTGTTCGCGTCTCGACGATCAACTACGTCGCCGAGTTGGGCCGCGAGCCGTCGTAACTGGTTGATCTCAGCCGCCAGCGCCGCATCGCTCAGACCAGGCGCATCGTCGAGCACCCGGTTGTACTCGACCTCGAACTCGGCGTACTCCACCTGCTTCTCCCCAGATTCTGATGCGTTTGCCGACTGTGGGATACCTCGTCAGTCCCGGTCCGATCGGAGCGACAAGATCAGCATGTAGAGGGGCTCGTTGAGATCCAGGATCGAGGCCTCCTCGCTGGGGTTCGCCTCGGCGATTTCGCCGATGACCGCCATACCGGCTTCGGCACGAGCAATCCGTTCCGCCGGCGTACCTTCACCGCGACCGGCCCGGCTGTGGACGCGAATAGCCTCCATCATCGCCGACGAGGTCGGCGGACCGTCCAGCTCCTCGTCGAGGATGTCCTCGATCGAAGCAATCTGGTTCTGGGCGGTGCGGCGGTCGGTCGGATCTTCGATGTCGGCCGCGAGCTCCTTGAGCCGGGCGATGGCTGCGGGGAGCCAATCGGGCAGCGTCTGGGAATCCAGAACGTCGAACACTCGCTGGTACTCCGCTCTGAACGCTTGGTATCCCACTCCTCGCCTGCTGCTAGGACCTTGCGGAGCGTCCGCGTCACTACCCCCGTCTGCCATTGCCGCCGCGTGGGCCCGCTCTGCCCGGGCCATTGCGGGCGAGACACCCGGCTGTTCGTCGTACGCGAGAATGTCGTCCAGCATCGCGATGTCGTTCTCGGCATCCCGTCGCTCACGTGGGTCTGCCAAAGACACCACCAGGCCCCGCAGGCGTTGGATCTCCGCGGCAAGCGCAGGCCCGCTGATCTCGGAGGCCGATCTCAGAACACGCTGATAATCCGCATTGAACTCGTCGGCGCCGAAGTTCTGGTGGTTCATGTCCCCCATCCGCGCCGCGACTCGCTGATTCCGTCCTACAAGTTACCGGGTCGGGCACCTTCCGCGGTGTCGCCGGGGGTTGAGCGTTGGAGGTTCGTTTTCACGTGTGACCCGATTGCAGCGAGAGGACACGCATGTAGAGAGACTCGTTCAGATCCAGCATCGCGGACTTGTCACCGGGGTTTGCCTCGGCCAGCTCACCGATGGCCGTCATGCCGGCTTGCCCTCGACATCCGCGATGTCGAACTCCGCGGTGCGGCGGGGTCCTCGATCGTCGCCGCCAGCGAGCAAGTTCCTTCAACCGCGCCACGGCGCCGGGCAGCCAGTCAGGCAAGGTCTTGGCATCCAGAACGTCGAACACCGGGTCGTACGCCGTCCTGAACTCGTCGTACTGCATTCGCTGCCTCTCGGCTCCTATCAGCGTTGCGTTTCAGGGCCTTGGCGCTGGACGCCTGGGGTGGTTGAGCTAGTCCCTCGGGCACCTTGCCGATCAGGACTAAGGCGGCTGGCGGAGGCCAACGGCGGCCCGGACAGCCCGGCGCGAGCCGCCGCCGCAATATCCGGCGGAAGCGCAGCCGGACTCCCCGCGCCTTGCGTCCCTTGCCCACGACCTGGCTGCGGCGCTTGTCCCGTCCCGGGCTGCGAGCCCTGACCACGCCCCTGACCGGCACCGGGCTGAGTGCCTGGGCCCTGCTGCGACAGACGGCCCTGGCCCAGGTCCGCCTGACGCCCCTGACCGCGCTGGGCAGTCTGCTGCTGCTCAGCACCAACCCCACGCTGCACCTGCTGCCCTGGCGCCGGCATCTGCCATTGCTTCTTCAGTTGGGTCATCACCTTCGACCCTTGAGCGGCGGCATCCACACCGATCTTGCGCCGTGCATCGGCCCCAGTTCCCTCGGGGAGCTTCGTCACCCGGCCGAATTCCGAGCTCATTGCCGTCGCGATCTTTCCGATGGCTGCCTGTCGCTGGTCTTCCGGGAGGATCCCGGGCAAGCGGCTGTTGTCGTACATCGCCGCCGCGGCCACTTGGAACTTCTGATCAGCAGGTACCACGGCCAGTGACTTGATGACCTCTTCGCGCTGCATACCGGACTTCTGCCCTACCGTCTCGGCGAAGGCCTCGACCGCAGGTGTGAAGTTCTTGTAGACCTGCCCACTCTTGACGTCCTTGATCCCCGGCGCGACCTGATCGACTCCCAGTTCGTCGATGTAGTCGTTCAGTGCCTGGTGAGAGTAGAGCTCGGTCACGCCCTCCTCGAGCGGGCGTACGCCCGGACTTGTTGTGAAGGCTGCCTGCGACTGCGCATGGTCCCGGCCCTCGGACGACAACATGTGCACGTTCTCGTGCAGCACCACCCGCATCGCGTCGCGGTATCCGACCAGCTCGGAACGGTCCTGATTGTGTACCCGGCTGTTGCGGAACATCTCTTGAAGGCGCTCGTCCACATGCCGCGGGTTGTAGGAGATCGAGTTGTCCCAGTTCGCCGTACCGCCCAGGTCCGATCCGGGGGCGATCGGTGCTCCGAGGCGTCCGTTCCAGGACGAGTGGTGAGCGCCCGAGACCTGCACGGCGGCGTTCGCCTGCTCGCGCATCAGCTCCCGGAACGTCGTGACTTTCATCGCGCTTCGTTACGCAAGGCGCCGATCAGCATCATCAGTGTGTGCTCGAGGGAGCCGATCGCCCGCCGCTCGTCCGGATCGCCGGCTTGCGCGATCCGCTCGAGTTCTCGCATGCCCGCCTCTGCGCGGGCCAGGCGTTCGGCTGCGGTGCCGTCGTTGCGGTCGGCTTCGGCGTACACGGCACGTGCCTGCCTGACGATCTCCGACGGTGGCTCGTCATCAGGGCCTTGAGCGAGAACGTATTCGGTTCCCGAGACCTCCAGGAGGGCGTCCTCTCGGTCGTCCTCGTCATCGATCTGGGAGGCCAGCGCGCGGAGCCGGGTGATGTCCGCAGGCTGGATCTGGTCGCTGCGGCCGCTCATGATCAGCTCGGACAGCCGCTTGTATTCGACCTCGAACTCCGCGTACTCCATCTTGGCTCTCCCCGGTTCTGGTGCAGTCCTCTGAATTTACCGGGGAAGAGGTTGTTCTGCTGTGCCGCAGGAGGTTCGGGTGTTGAGGGTGGGGAGGAGGCTTAGGTGTTGGGTGGGGGTTCGGGGGGACTGGAGTTTGCGGAGGAGGAGGTCGCAGGCGGTTTCGCCCAGGGAGCGGCGGGGTGGGCAGACGGCTGTGAGGGGGACTACCGCCAGGGAGGCGGTGACGTCGTTGTAGGCGATGACGGCGAGGTCCTCGGGGACGCGGAGGCCTAGGTCCATGGCGCGTTCTACCAGGCTGGCGCCGTGTTCGTCGGAGTGGACGAGGACGGCGCGGCTGCCGAAGGACTCGCATTCGGCGAGGAAGGCGTCGAGTTGGGCGACCGCGCCGGGGTCCTCGCCGTGGGCGGGGAGGTCGACCGGGGAGAGGAAGACCTCGACGCCGAGGGCCTTCGCGGCGGCCTCGATGCCGAGGCGGAGCCAGTACGCCGTGACCGTGGACTGCAGGTTGATCGCGATCCGCCGGTGGCCGAGGGCCACGAAGCGCCGTAGCGCCAGCATCGCGCCGTACGCGTGGTCGGTCCGGACGTGGTCGTACTCGCGGCCCACGTCCGGGAAGCCGAACGCCCGCTCCATCAGCACCACCGGTACGTCGATGTCGTCGAGCCGGGAGTCCATCCGGTCCGCGTCGCCGTCGCCGAGCGCGGTACTGATCAGCAGGCCGGCCACCCCGATGCCGAGCACCTTGTCCAGCCGTTCACGCTCGGCGGTCACGTCGTACCCGGACACGCCGAGCACCAGCCGGGCGCCGTACCGGTCGGCGATCGCCTCCGCGCCGCGGATCACATCCGAGTAGTACGACTTCGCGCTCGGCACCACGATGCCGATCGTGAGCCGGTTCCCGGGGCTCGCCTGGTCGGCGGCGGAGGTCCCGATCGCGCCGCCGTGCACGCGGCGGAGCAGGCCGGCGGAGTCCAGTTCGGCCAGGTCCCGGCGTACTGTGATCGCGGAGACGCCGAGCTCGTCGACCAGATCGGCGACCCGGAGCCGCCCGTGCCGCCGCAGGCTGCGCAGGATCAGCTCGTGGCGCTCCTGTGCAAGCATGCAGCCCCCTGATCTGTCAGTGATTGTTCGTGATCATACGATCAGGTCCCGCCCGGACGGAACGAGGAGACGATCGGTGCAGAAGGCCAACCGGACGAGTGCCGTGCTGAGCAAGCTGGCGGTGGTCGGCGACCTGCTCATGCTGCAGCTGACGTTCCTGGTGCTCAGCGTCGGCATCCTCACCCTGTTCCCGGCGGCGTTCGCGATGCAGCGGGTGCTGCCGGACGCGATCAGCCAGGAGCGGCCCAGGCTGCTCCGGCGGTTCTTCGCTGAGTTCCGGGTGATGATGAAGCAGCACTGGCTGCCCGGGTTCGGCCTGTGGACCGGTGGCCTGATGCTCGCGTTCGGCATCTCCTTCTGGGCGTACGCCGCGGGGCCGGTGCGGATCGTCGCGCTCGCGATCCTGATCCCGCTCACCGGCATGATCCTGGGGCTCTACCTGAGCGGCCTGGCGATCCTCCCGGAAGCACCTGCCACGGCCACCATGAAGACGCTGTTCAAGTCGGCCAGCCTGTTCCTGCTGCGCCGCCCGCTTCCGGTGGCCGGCAGTGTCGTCATCCTGCTCACCTGGTTCGCCCTGGCGTCGCAGGTGCCGACCTTGCTCGTAGTCGGGAGCGGCCTGGTCCCGGCGCTCACGGCGTACTGGCTGTCTCGACCGCGGCGGCAAAAAACTTCTGAAGACGTGTCAATCTGAGCTGTCCCGGTTCGACGTAGAGGTGTAAGGCCACTACGACGAACTGCAAGGAGAACCGGAATGTACGCGACGACCGAGACCCTGGCGACGACGCCGGCCGCGCAGGGCGGCCGCTCGCGCTGGTTGGCGCTCTACACACTCTGCGCGGGCATGTTGATGATCGTCCTCGACGTGACCGTAGTGAACGTGGCCCTGCCCGCCATCCAGGACGACCTGGGCTTCACGAGCTCCTCGCTCGCGTGGGTGGTGAACGCGTACCTGATCGCGTTCGGCGGGCTCCTGCTGCTGGCTGGTCGCCTGGGCGACCTTCTTGGCCGGCGGAACGTCTTTACGGCCGGGCTGGTCGTTTTCACCGCAGCCTCGGTGCTGTGCGGCCTGGCACGCTCGCAAGAGGTGCTGGTTATCGCACGCTTCGTCCAGGGCGTCGGCGGTGCGCTGACTTCGGCGGTGATCCTGGGCATGATCGTGACGCTGTTCCCCGAGCCGCGGGAGCAGGCGAAGGCGATCGGCATGTATGCGTTCGTGGCGTCCGCCGGTGGGTCCATTGGTCTGCTGGCTGGCGGCGTACTGACGCAAGCGATCAGCTGGCACTGGATCTTCTTCGTGAACCTGCCCATCGGCGTACTGACGACCGCCCTGGCGGTAAAGCTGATCGAGAAGGACAAGGGCCTCGGGCTGGGACGCGGTACCGACGTACCGGGGGCTGTACTGATCACCGGTGCGCTGATGGTGGGTGTGTTCACGATCGTGAAGCCCGCGGCCGAGCTGGGCTGGACCGCACCGCGCACACTGGTCCTGGCTGCGGTCACGCTGGTGCTGCTGGCGCTGTTCATCGTCCGTGAGGCGACTGCGGCGAACCCGCTGGTCCCGCTGCGTATCTTCCGCTCCCGCACGCTGACCGGCGCCAACCTGGTCCAGGCGCTGTCCAGCTCCGGGATGTTCGGCATCTTCTTCCTGGGGTCGCTCTACCTGCAGCGTGTCCTCGGGTACGACGCCCTGGAGATCGGCCTGGCCTTCCTGCCGACCACCGTGGTGATGGGGCTCCTGTCGGTGAAGTACTCCGAGAAGCTGGTCATGCGGTTCGGCCCGCGCCGCCCGCTGATCGCCGGGCTGTCGCTGATCGTCGTCGGGCTCGCCCTGTTCACGCAGGCGCCGGTCGGTGGCAACTACTTCGTCCACGTACTGCCTGTGCTGGTACTTCTCGGCCTGGGCGGCGGCATCTGCTTCCCGGCGCTGATGGGCCTGTCGATGTCGGACGTGAAGCCGGAGGACGCCGGCCTGGCCAGCGGTCTGATCGGCACGATGGGCGAGGTCGGCGCAGCCCTCGGCCTGGCGATCCTGGCCACGCTGTCCGCCACCCGCACCGCCGCCAGCACCAAGTCCCCGCTGGACGCCCTGACCGACGGCTACCACTTCTCCTTCGGCGTAGCCGCCGCCATCGTGGCCGCCTCGGTCGCCATCGCGGTAACCGTCATGCGCCCCACCAAGCAGGCAGCCGCAACGGAAGACCCCGAACCCGAACTCCTCTGCGAAGCCGCCTGACCCTCCACCCCACCGAACTCCCCGTGACCACTCACGGGGAGTTCGCCGTACCGGCCGAGTACCACGTCCACCAGGCAAGCCCGCGACGGCGGGCGCCGCTGACGGACAAGGGCGCCGTACGCCAAACGTCTGTCACGTTGCGCGAGCCAGCGCTCCGTGTCGCGGCGCGCGAGCACGGCGGAGGGATCCAAGGCTCGGTAGACGACCTGGAGCGGCATGGCGTAGCGGGTGCCGGTCCGCGGCACCTGTCTGCCGTCCGAGGTCGCGAACTCGACTGTAGTCAAGAGGACGAAGGGTGTTTGAGGCTGGACGCGACGGCTCTGACGACCACGAGACTGACGAGGACGACCACCATCACCACACTGAACTTCCAGTCCTCGGTGAACCCTGAGACGGCCAGGAAGCCTGCGGCGCTCACGAACAGCGCGGTTGCCGGCCACCACAGGAGTGGGTGGTTCTTCGACCACAACTGAGCACGTCCGTCCCACAGGCCGCGTGGTGCGATTGCCAGCATACTTGCCCACAGGAGCACTGAGGCAGCAGAAAGCCCGTCGTGCCAGGTCTTCGCGCCGGTCAGCTCGTACAGGCTGACCAGGGCAACGGCCAGCGCGAGGAGGCGCCTCGTGCGCCCAGGTCGCTGGGAGGCTCGCCGGGCGATGGCGTCGTCGAAGGACAGGAAGCCCTCGGCTAGTCGTCGTACGGCGGGCTTCACGGCTGGGCGGCCTGGGTGGAGCGGCGGCGCTTGTGTCCGAGGGCGGCGGCGGCTGCTGTTAGGGCGAGGGTTGCTGGGATCGCGATGTACAGGCTGGTCAGGCGGCTGAGGGACTGGGAGAGCACGACGAACAACCAGCCGATGCCGAGGATGCACCACAACGCGGTGCGGAGGAACGGGCGGCGGTTCAGCGCCTCGACGGCGGTGCGCTGTCGGTTCGGGGCGATGCCGGCCGGGAGAAACTGCACCGTGATCATGACGGCGATCAGAATCTCGTCGAGCTGCCGGGCGAAGATCGCGTTCAGGACCGCGGCGCACGGCACGATGATCAAGAATCCGCGCCTGAGGACCGGCGGTGGATCGCCGCTCTCGACGTACCTGCTGAACTGGCCCATGTGTTCCTCCCCAGCGGGATGATCGCATGGGGTTGTCCACAGGGGGAATGGGACGGGTTTCGGGGTGGGGGGTGGGATGGGGAAGGATATGGGGCCTGGCCGGGGCAGAATGCTCGGTGGTTGGTGGACGTAGAGGGGAACGGACGTGGTCGTGCAGTCGATCGAGCAGCGGATCGCCGGCGAGTTGGAGGTCGGGGAGAACCAGGTGCGGGCAGCGGTGGCGCTGCTGGACGAGGGCTCGACGGTCCCGTTCATCGCGCGGTACCGCAAAGAGGTCACCGGGATGCTGGACGACGCCCAGCTGCGGACCCTCGAGGAACGCTTGCGGTACCTGCGGGAGCTGGAGGAACGCCGGCAGACGGTGCTGGAGTCCGTCAACAGCCAGGGCAAGCTAGACGACGCGCTGAAGGAGCAGATCCTCGCCGCGGACACCAAGTCCCGGCTGGAGGACATCTACCTGCCGTTCAAGCCGAAGCGCCGGACGAAGGCGATGATCGCCCGGGAGAACGGTCTCGAGCCGCTCGCCGACGGGCTGATGGCGGACCCGGACGTCGAGCCGATCGCGGCCGCCGCGGTGTTCGTGAACGCCGAGGTCCCCGACCCGCAGGCGGCGCTCGACGGTGCCCGGTCGATCCTGGTCGAGCGGTTCGCCGAGGACGCCGACCTGATCGGTGAGCTCCGCGAGCGGCTGTGGGAGCAGGGCCGGCTGGCGTCCGCCGTACGGGAGGGCAAGGAGACCGACGGCGCCAAGTTCTCGGACTACTTCGAGTTCGACGAGCCGTTCACGAAGATGCCGTCGCACCGGATCCTGGCGCTGTTCCGTGGCGAGAAGGAGGACGTACTGACGATCTCCGTCGAGCCGCTGCCGGCCGGCGTCGAGGTCGACGGGCCGACGGAGTACGAGACGACCATCGCCCGCAAGGTCGGCATCGAGAACCAGGGCCGCCCGGCCGACAAGTGGCTGGTGGAGACGGTCCGCTGGGCGTGGCGGACGAAGATCCTGGTGCACCTGGGCATCGACCTGCGGATGCGGTTGCGGCAGGTCGCCGAGGACGAGGCGATCCGGGTGTTCGCGTCGAACCTGCGCGACCTGCTGCTGGCCGCCCCGGCCGGTACGCGGGCGACGATGGGCCTCGACCCGGGCTTCCGGACCGGCGTGAAGGTCGCCGTCGTGGACGCCACCGGCAAGGTCGTGAACACCGGCGTCATCTACCCGCACGTCCCGCAGAACCAATGGGACAAGTCGATCGCCACGCTCGCCGCGCTGGCGGCCGCGCACAACGTCGAGCTGATTGCCATCGGCAACGGTACGGCGTCCCGCGAGACCGACAAGCTGGCCGCCGAGCTGATCGCGAAGCACCCCGAGCTCAAGCTCACCAAGGCGGTCGTCAGCGAGGCCGGCGCGTCGGTGTACTCGGCGTCCGCGTTCGCGTCCCAGGAGCTGCCCGGGATGGACGTGTCGCTGCGCGGCGCGGTCTCGATCGCGCGCCGGCTGCAGGACCCGCTGGCTGAGCTGGTGAAGATCGACCCGAAGTCGATCGGCGTCGGGCAGTACCAGCACGACCTCCCGGAGAACTCGCTGTCCCGTTCGCTGGACGCGGTCGTCGAGGACTGTGTGAACGCGGTCGGCGTCGACCTGAACACGGCGTCCGCGCCGCTGCTCACCCGGGTCTCCGGCATCACCCCCGGCCTGGCCGACAACATCGTCCAGCACCGCGACGTGAACGGCCCGTTCAGCTCCCGTACGGCGCTCCGCGAGGTGGCGCGGCTCGGCCCGAAGGCGTTCGAGCAGGCGGCCGGGTTCCTCCGGATCCCCGACGGCGACGACCCGCTCGACGCGTCCAGCGTGCACCCGGAGGCGTATCCCGTCGTACGGCGGATCCTGGACGCGACCGGGTCGGACGTGAAGGCGCTGATCGGGTCCGCGGAGCTGAAGCGGCTGAAGGCGGCGGACTTCGTCGACGACATGTTCGGGCTGCCGACCGTGACCGACATCCTGGCCGAGCTGGAGAAGCCCGGGCGGGACCCGCGGCCGGCGTTCAAGACCGCGGTGTTCGCGGAGGGTGTGGACAAGATCGCGGACCTGAAGCCGGGGATGCGGCTCGAGGGTCAGGTCACCAACGTGGCGGCGTTCGGTGCGTTCATCGACATCGGTGTGCACCAGGACGGGCTGGCGCATGTGTCGGCGCTGTCGAAGAACTTCGTGAAGGAGCCGAGCGAGGTCGTCAAGGTCGGGGACATCGTGACGGTCAAGGTTCTGGAGGTCGACATTCCGCGGCAGCGGATCTCGCTGACGCTGCGGTTGGACGACGAGGTCGGCGTCTCTGGTGGTCGCGGCGGTCAGAACCGCGGAAACCAAGGCGCGGGTCAGGGCGGCGCCCGCGGTGGTCAGGGGCAGGGGCGCGGTCAAGGCGGCCAGGGCCGTGGTCCGGGTGGCGGCGCAGGTCAGGGCCGCGGTCCGGGCGGCGGCGGTCAAGGCGGCCAGGGTCGTGGGCCAGGCGGCGGTGGCGCGGGCGGCCAGGGTCGCGGGTCAGGCGGCGGTCAGGGGCGTGGGCCGGGCGGCGGTGGCGCGGGCGGCCAGGGTCGCGGGTCAGGCGGCGGTCAGGGGCGTGGGCCGGGCGGCGGTGGTCAGGGGCGCGGCGGGTCCGGCGGTCAGGGCAACCGCGGCGGCCGGCAGGCCGACACCCCGATGGACGAAACCTCACTCGCCGACGCCTTCCGCAAGGCCGGCTTCACGGTCCGCTGACGTCGAAGGGCGCGGACGGGGTCAGGCGGCCAGGGCCTCCGGCGGCGGTCAAGGCGGCCAGGCGGGGCTCGGGCGGTGGTCGTCAAGGCTGTGTGGGTCCCGCGGTCCGGGACACGGTGGGTCTGACGGTCAAGGCGGTCAGAGGCCGGGCTCGGGCGGTGGTCGTCGGGCGCGCGGTGGGTCCGGCGGTCAGAGGCGCGGCGGGTCTGGTGGTCAGGGCAATCGGGGTGGGTGGGCGTCGTGCCGATCGGCGTCGTGCCGATGGGCCGATGGATGAGGGCTCGCTTGCCGATGCGGTCCGGGGGCCGGATTTGTGGTGCGGTGATGTCGAAGGGGGGCGGCCGGGTCCGACGTAGCGGGTAGATCTTGCGAGGAGGAGCCTGATGCGCGACCTGGTTGTTACTCAGAACGTCACCGTCGACGGTGTGATCGAGGCAGGGGACTGGTTCGGTCCGGCTGATGGTGGGACGGAGGTACTCGCGGAGCTTCGTGAGCAGATGGCGCGGGCGGACGGGTTCCTCACCGGGCGGGTGACGTTCGAGCAGTTGCGCGGCTACTGGCCGGCGCAGACGGACGACCCGACCGGGATCTCGACGTACCTCAACACAGTGCAGAAGTACGTCGTGAGCTCGACGCTGCAGGATCCGGGCTGGACGCCGACGACCGTACTGCGCGGCCTGGACGACGTACGCCGCCTCAAGGAGACCGCCGGCGGCGAGATCGTCTGCACCGGGAGCATCGACCTGACCCACCAGTTGATCGCCGCCGGTCTCGTCGACGAGTACCGCCTTTTCGTCTACCCGACCGCTGTCGCGACCGGCCGCCGCCTCTTCCCCGAAGCACAACAACTGAGCTTGCTGAGCTGCAGGTCGTTCCCGAGCGGCGTCACGCTGCTGACCTACCGGAGGACGGTGCGCCAGAAACCGCACTGATGCTCGCGGTCGAGGTCGGTCGGCGCGATGCCGTCCGGGCCGCCCGCGAGTGACAGGACAGTGCCGTGCCGGTACGCCGGCCAACGCGGCAGCCCCGGCCCGTTCGGGTCACCCGTGGCGGCGAAATGCGCCAGGTACGCCACCATGCTCCGGGCGAGTGCCCGCTGCTCCGGGGTGTGCGGGTGCGTCGGCGAGAACGTGCCGTCGAAAAGGTACTGCGTATCGCTGCCGTGCGGCGCCCCGAGCGGGAACGGCATCCCGTGTACCGGCCCGCTGTCCTCGGCGAACTCGTACGCATACACCGGACCGCTGCGGGCCATCCCGTCGTCGGCGGGCAGCATCGAACACGACCCGAGCTTCCCGCCCCAGTCGCTGAGCACCCGGTACAGCGCCTCGCCCGGGCTCGGGTAGCGGCCGACCGGATACCTGCGCAGTACGGCGGCGCCGTCGGAGCCGAACAGCTCTTGTACTGCGGCGGCGTACTGATCCGCCGTGAGCGGGCGTTCGGTGCCGTGGTTCAACGCCACGAAGATCGACATCTCGTCGCGCGTACCGCCGTGGACGAACGGCACCCGAGCTGCCGTGCCGTCCTGGATCGCGGCGATCGGCTGCTCCGGCAGCAACGCAGTCCCGGCAACCGGCAGCCACGGCAGCGCGCTGATCGGAGCGGTGTCGGTGAACACCTTGTCCGCACCGAGCCGGACGAGATCGGCAGCGGGCTTCGAGCGCAGGCAGGCGAGGTCACCGGGCGCACAGCCGAGCGCGGCGGCGGCGTCCGTACCGCGACGTTCCGCCTCAGGCCGGGTGACCAGCGGGTTGCCGCACGGACCGCTCTGCGCGACGGCCTTGTCGAACAGCCCGCGGGAGGCGGGTGCCGCCAGGTGCGCGCAGACGCTGAATCCACCGGCCGACTGGCCGGCAACCGTGACGTTGTGCGGATCGCCGCCGAATGCCGCGATGTCACGGCGTATCCATCGCAGCGCCGCCTGCTGGTCGGCGAGACCGTAGGTGCCCGCGGCCCGGTCCTCGGCGGCCAGCGCCGGAGACCGGAGGAACCCCAACGCTCCCAGGCGGTAGTTCAGCGTGACCACGACGACGCCGCCCTGGGTGACGAGTCGCGTCGGGTCGTACTGGCTGCCGGCGCCGGTCACGAACCCTCCGCCGGGGATCCACACGACGACCGGCAGCCGGCTCCCGACGCGGGCGGGTGCCCAGACGTTGAGGTTCAGGCAGTCCTCCTGGCCCGTCACACCACTGCCGTCCGGGGCGAACTGTGGGCAGCTCGGCCCGGGTCGGGTCGCGTCCCTGACACCGGGCCAGTGCGGTGCCGGCCGCGGCGATCGCCAGCGCAGCGGGCCGACGGGCGGTGCAGCGTACGGGATGCCGAGGTACTCGCGATGGTCATCGGCGACCGTTCCGCGGACGAGTCCGGCGGTGGTGCGTACGACCGTGGTGGCATCCGCGGGCACTGCGATCTGGGACGAGACGGCCACGGCGAGCCCGCCGACCGCGGCGAAGAGGCGACGAAGGTCCATGCCGTGAGCCTGCCGCGCGCTCCACCGGCGTGGCGTCCGCCACTGGGCGGCTTGCCCGGTACGCCCGACGTAGTACGGCTAACCTTGACAGGGTGTCAGAGAACGAGCCGGTACGTCGGCGTCGCGCGGACGCGGAGCGCAGTCGTTCGGCGATCCTGGCCGCGGCGCTCGAGCTGCTCGACGAGCACCCGGACGCCGGGCTGGAGCGGATCGCCGAGGCCGCGCACGTCACCCGGCAGACCGTGTACGCGCACTTCCCGTCCCGCGACGCGCTGCTGAACGCCGTACTCGGCGAGCTCACCGCGGAGACGCTGCGGGCCGTCGACGACCTGGACCTCGATCACGGTTCGGCGTTCGGCAACACGCTCGGGCTGATCGACCTGGCCTGGCGGACGTTCGAACGGCACCCGCTGCTGCTGCACGTACCGGCCGGCCACGACCCGGTGGCGGAGCGCCTCGAGCAGCTGATCCGCCGCGGCCAGCGCGAAGGCGAGATCACCCGCGAACTGCCGGTGCACTGGCTGGCCAGCACGCTGATCTCCCTCGGCCGCACGGCCGGCGACTCGGTCGCCGCCGGCCGCCTCACCGCCCGGGCGGCCTACAAGACGCTGCACACCACACTCACCCGGATCCCGCAGCCCTAGTGGTTGACGACCTTCAGGACGTTCCCGTGCTTGTCGTACGCGGTGAGCTTCGCGTCCGGGAGGCCTTGCTTGTTGCCGTTCAGCCAGGCCACGGCGTACCAGCCGTCGGTGACCGGGATGTCGTGCTTGCCGCCGGCGACCGGCTCGATCCGGATCCTGGCGATGTTCGACGCGACCCGGCCGCTGTCCAGGTACGCCCAGCCCGGGCAGGGCTTGATCGTCGCGCACTGCTGACCACCGGGCAGGTCGAAGTTCTGGTCGAACGGCTGCGGAGTGAGCGTCGCGACCGGGTAGATTCCCGACCCGGACTCCGCGGCCGGCGTCCACTTCGTCCTCAGCTGACACTCGGCGACCAGCCGGCCGGACGGCGACAGCGCGATCAGGGACGCACCAGCCCCCGGCTGCGTCTCGCGGGCGACGACCTTCCACTTGGTGAGGTCACTCCAGAACTGCACCGAGCAGTTGCGGAGCTGCCCTGCCTCGGTCGTCGGCAGCGGGTCCTGCTGCGCGGCCGCGATCAGCGCGGCCGACGGCCGGTCGCCGCCGGGAATCGTGCACAGCGAGGCGGCGGCGGGATCACCGGTCGTCAGTTGCCGCATGACGGTCATCGTCGTCCGCCACGGAAAGTTCGCCCGGAAGGGCTGGTGGTACTGCGGATACCTGACCTCGCACAGCCGCATCGCGTCGGCCTTCGACAGCTTCAGGCCGATCCCGGCCTCGCCGCGCGGGACGCCCGGTACGGCCGTGAAGTCAGCCTGCTTGGCCGTCGTCGCCGGCGTCCGTGGGCCGCTGACCGCAGGCTGGTCGGAGGCCGTACCGGCGTGCGGCAGCAGGCTCGCCGCGACGGCGACCGCCGCGACGCCCACGATGCCGCCGCCGGCCGACAGCAGCCTGCGCCGGCGACGGCTGCGCCGGCCGCGGGTCAGTAGGTCGTGCCCGTCGATCGGGTCCAGCGGGTCGGTGTTCGCCAGCCGCCGGAGTTCGGCGCCGATGTCGTCCATCTCGTTCTCCTTCACCGGGTCCGGCCGATCTGCCGGTTCCGATCGATGGCGTTCCGGAGAGTCTCGAGACCGCGGGCCGACTGGCTGCGCACCGTACCCGCCGAGCACCCGAGGATCGCGGCGGTCTGCTCGACCGACAGGTCCTCGTAGTACCGGAGCACGACGCAGGCGCGCTGCCGGGGTGCGAGCGATCCGAGCGCGGTCAGCAGCTCGTCACGCTCGGCCTGATCGCCGGCGAGGTCCGCGTGGTCGCCCGGCCGGACCCGGTCGGTCGACAGGTCAGCGGTCGGCACTTCCCGGCGCCAGGAGCGCCGGCCGCTGTCCAGGGCCGTGTTGACGACGATCCGCCGCGCGTACGCCAGCGGATTGCCCTGCCGGTCCACTTTCGTCCACGACCGGTAGAGCTTGACCAGCGATTCCTGTACGACGTCGTCGGCCCGGTGCCAGTCCCCGCACACCAGGAACGCGGTACGGCGTAACGCACCGCCCGCCGCTGCCACGAACTCGACATACTCCTGGTCCCGGTCCACCCGTCGTCCTCCCGCTCTCCGCTTGTCCCCCTCGATACGAGCCGGGGAGGCCGCGGCGTTGCATCGGGCCGGTCAGCGGAGGTCGGCGAGGTGCCCGCCCGGGTCGCCGAGGTGCACGGCGGTTGCCTTCGGCGCGTAGCCGAGCCGGCGGTACACGCGGTCCGCGCCGTCGTCGCCCGGGGTCAGCCAGGCGAGCGTCGCGCCGCCGAGCTCGAACGCCTTCGCGGTCGCGTACGCCGTCGCGATACCGCCGTACCCGCGGCGCCGGTGGCTGTGGACGGTGCCGACGCCGGCGACCTCGGTGACCGCGTCCGCGACCGCGGTCCAGGCGGCGGTGGCGACCGGTACGTCGTCGACGTACACGAGGACCGCGCCGCCGTCGACCGGGTCGGGCTTGAACGCGAAGCCGGAGTCGGGCATCTCGTACGCCTCCGAGGACACCGCGTCGGCAACCTTCTGGTCGCTCTCGGACGCGACAACCCGCACGGTCACGCCGTTCGGCAGGTCGGGGAGGATCAGGTCGGCGGGCTCGACGACGAGGAGCGGCAGGCGGGAGACGATCGTCATGCCGTTCGCCTCGAGGGCCTCGGCCAGGCCGGGGTTCGCCTCCTCGACCAGCTCCGCGCTCAGCCAGCGCCCCTCGGCCGCGAACGCCTGGCGGATCGTCTCGAGCGCCCACGGGAGGTCGTCCAGGCCGAACGGGTCCCCCGGCTCGGCGGCGACCATCGTCGACAGGTACCAGTCGTCCCGGTCGTGCAGCATCCCTGCCAACGGCCCCGCGACAATCTGCCGCCGCGACCGTCCCAGCCCCTCTACCTGCGCCCGCGCGATCCGCGCCCCGATCTCCACACCGCGGACCCTACGTCAGCCGAGTTCCGGCTGGCTGAGCTGGACGAGATCCAGGAGGCGGTTCAGGTCTGCGGAGGTGGGTGGATGGCCGAGGAGGGACTGGAGGGTGTCGAGGGTAGTGATGAGGTCTCGCCGGGCCGTGGCGTGGGAGCGGCCCAGGGATTTGAGGACCTTGCCGGCTCGGTCGGAGGCTGCGACCAGGTCCGCGGCGACGGACGGAGGTGGGGCGGGCTCCTCGTCGTCGATGCGGACTTCGAGGCGGGCGCCGAGCGCCGTCGCCAGGCGGTCGAGGGCGGCGAGGGTGGGATTGCCGCGGCCGTTCTCCAGGTTCGCGATGTACGGGACCGACAGCCCCGCGTCGACCGCCACCGACGCGATGGTCCGGCCGGCGGCCTTCCGGCGGTCCCGCAGTACGTCGCCAAGCTCCATGCGACCTATTCTCACAAAACAGTCTTGCCGATGTCTATCTCCTCAAGATAGATTCTCGAGCCGTGAGGAACCGAGACTTCCGACGGCTCTGGCTCAGCGGCGCCGTCTCCGGCATCGGATCGTGGCTGCTGGTGGTCGCGATCCCGGTGTACGTCTTCACGCTCACCGGCTCCACCGTCGCCACCGGCCTGACCCTGGCCCTCGAAGCACTCCCCGCCCTGCTCATCGGCCCCTGGGCCGGCGTACTCCTCGACCGCTGGGACCTCGCCCGTGCGATGTGGATCGCCGATCTCGTCAGCGCCGGCACGGTCGCGCTGATCCTGTTCGCGGACCGCGACCACGTCTGGCTCATCTATCTCGCGATCCTGCTGGAAAACACCGCGACCACGGTCTTCCGGCCGGCCGCCCGAGCGCTGCTCCCGGCCGTCGTCGGCACCGGCGACGAACTGGCCGCGGCCAACGCCCTGAACGCCGTCACCGGCAGCGTCCTCCGCCTGGCCGCGCCACCGCTCGGCGCCCTGCTCCTCGCCGGCCCCGGGATCGAGTTCGTCCTGGCGCTCGACATCGTCAGCTACCTCGTATCCGCAGCCGTGATCGCCACCGTCCGCACCCGCCGCCACGCGACCACCGCCGTACCGCCACGCCCCCTCGAAGGTCTCCGCGCCGCCGTCGAACACCGCGCGCTCCGCGGCATCCTGATCGGCCAAACCGTCTTCCTGACCGCGAACGCCGGCCTCACCGCCCTGCTGGTCCCGTTCACCGTCGACCGCCTGCACGCACCCGGGTACGTCGTCGGCTACCTGATCTCCGGCCTCGGCGCCGGGTACCTCGTCGGCGCCGCCCTCAGCACCCGCGCCGCCCGCCTGCTCGGCATCCGCGAACTCCTGACAGTCACCCAGCTTGCCAGCGCCGCGGCGTACTTCGCCCTCTTCAACGCCCCGAGCGTCCCGATCGCCGTCGCCGCCGCGGTGCTGATCGGCTTCCCGGGCAGCATCCTGCTGATCACCGCCGGTACGACGATCCAGCGCGCGGCCCCGTCTGCGGTACTGGCCAGCGTCGGCGCGATCTTCTTCGCCGCGGACTCGCTGGCGTTGCTGCTCGGCGGGCTGGTCGCGCCCGCGATCACGCTCGCGATCGGCCTGCCGACCACGCTGAACCTGCTGGCGGCGCTGGCGGTCGGCGCGGCCGGGCTGACGCTGATCGTCGTACCTCGGCACCCGGCAAGCTTCACGAGACCGCGTCGTACCTCGCCCGAGCCGTAGCGATCTCCGCCTGATGGGTCTCGGTCCAGGTGACGAGCGACTGGATCGTCGCATGCAACGTCACGCCGAGCGGCGTGAGCTCGTAGTCGACCCGTGGCGGCACGACCGGGTGGACCGTCCGGCTGACCAGTCCGTCACGTTCCAGCTGCCGGAGCGTGACCGTCAGCATCCGTTGGCTGATCCCATCGATCGTCTTCTTCAGCTCGGTGAACCGCATGCACCGGTTGTCCAGCAGCGCGATCACCAGGAGCGACCACTTGTCCCCGATCCGATCCAGGATCTGCCGGACGTCGCAGTCCTCCCGGGTGTCCCACTGGAACGCCTCCTCGGTGCAGCAGGAGTGACTCGGTTCCTTTGAAGTGCCTTCTTCCACGATTCCCGATGGTTCCTGATGATGGGGTCAGTTACAAGAGGTAACCATGAAAGGAACCACTCCTGTGTCGTCAACCATCACCCCGGAGCGCCTGACCGGCCGCGCCTGGGCCGTACTCCTCGTCCTCTGCGGCGCGATCTTCCTGGAAGGCATCGACGTCTCGATGATGGGCGTCGCGCTGCCGTCGATCCGGGCCGAGCTCGGCCTGGCCGTCGGCGAACTGCAATGGATCGTCAGCGCCTACGCGCTCAGCTACGGGGGCTTCGTGCTGCTCGGCGGCCGCGCCGCGGACCTGCTCGGCCGGCGCCGGATGTTCGTCAGCTGGCTCGTGGTCTTCCTGTTGTTCAGCGGCCTCGGCGGGTTCGCCACCGAGGGCTGGGTGCTGATCCTCGCCCGCTTCGTCACCGGCATCGCGGCCGCGTTCCTGACCCCGGCCGGGCTGTCCATCATCACCACGACCTACCCAGAGGGACCGCAGCGCAACAAGGCCTTGCTGGTGTACGCCGGTACCGCCGCCGGCGGGTTCTCGCTCGGGATGGTCACCGGCGGACTGCTCTCCGCCGTCAACTGGCGATGGGTGTTCTTCGCGCCGGTGATCGTCGCCGCGGTACTCCTCGCCGGGGCGCTCGTGCTGATCCCCCGCGACACCGCGGTCCGGAACCGCGGCGGCTTCGACCTCGGCGGCGCACTCACCCTGACCGGTTCGATGCTTCTGCTGGTGGCAACCGTCGTCCGCGCACCCGACGTACCGGCGACCCATACGCTGACGACAGCCGCGGCAGGCTTCGTCCTGCTGGCAGTCTTCACGCTCATCGAGCGGCGAGTGTCCACGCCGTTGATCAGACTCGGACTGCTGGGCAACGCCGCCCTGGTCCGAGCGAACCTCGGCGCGGTCCTGCTGGTCGGCTCGTTCACCGGATTCCAGTTCATCGCGGTGCTGTACCTGCGAGAACTCCGCAACTGGTCGGAGCTGGAGACCGGGCTCGCGCTGATGGTGATCGGCATCGACGCCGTCCTCGCGCCAACCCTCACCCCGTGGCTGGTCAGCCGGTACGGCGGCCGGCGGGTGGTCCTCGGCGGATTCGTCCTCGCTGCCATGGCGTACGGCGCGTTCCTGCCGCTGGGGCGGAGCTTCGCCGCGATGCTCCCGGCGTTCCTGCTCCTCGGGATCGCGTTCGCGCTGTCGTACGGCCCGTTGACGATCGCCGCGACCGAACGGGTGGCGGAGGACGAGCAGGGGCTCGCGAGCGGCGTACTGACGACGTCGTTCCAGTTCGGGTCCGCACTCGGTCTGGCCGTGGTGGCCGCGGTCCTGGCCGGCGACCTGACCGCAGACGAGTTCCGCACCGGCCTCACGGTGCCGTTGGCGGCCGCGGTACTCGGAATCCTGGTCGCCGCCGTACCGGTCCGTAAGCAGCTGCGCGCAAAGGGTTAGCAGGACGTCATAGATTTCGCTCCTCGTCGAATAACCCGGGGCGTCTCCGAATCGTTACCGGTAAATAGCTGCAAACATTCTTGACACCTTTCCTGAGGGGTCGGTGACCGTCCGGAGACGGCGTTGACCTGCACGTTCGAAGGTTTCCCTACTCTGCGTCAAGGCTCTGTAAAGGTCCCTACCGAAGTGTTCCGAAGGGCTGTCAGGTTTGGTGTTCTTTATCTCAACGCCGGACAAAGCCGTCCGGGGTGAGACCGAGACTGCCGAAGGAACCGCGATGACCGAGACGCTCGAAGCCCCCGCAACACACCGTCGGGTGCGGGTCTGGTTCGGCGCGCACCCGATCGCGGACCACACCGCCGACGCGGAGCAGGCAGTGCAGTACGAGGAAGCCATGCGGCGCCGCTTCGCCTCCCTCCGGGTGACGAGCGAGCCGGTGGTGGACGCGGCACGATGACCACCCGGCCGACGCTGCTCGGGTACGTACGGGCCGACGCGCTGAGTTGCGCGGAGGAACTGGCCGCGGCGACGGACTCCCTCGCCGCCTTCGCCAGCGCGGAGGGATTCACCCTCGGCACCGTGTACACCGAGCGCGACTCGGCCGAGTCCGCAGCCTTCCACGCACTGCTCGACGAGGTGAAACGCTCGGACGTCCGGGCGGTCGTCGTACCGACGATGAACCACCTCGGGCTCGGCAACCCCGGCGGCTCTCCGGCCGCGCTGCAGCAGCACCTCGAGTTCCACCACGCGCATGTGTGGGCGGTGGATCCGAGATAACTCCACAGACAAGCGGAGCTGACGTCTTGACCCCTGCATCGGCGTCGGTTCCGCTCTCCACCTCCACAGCTGCACCGGGGATGCCCGGGCGGTAGTGGACCACCAAGGCCCCACCGGCTGCTACCGGTGGGGCCTTGTCGTTGGATTGAAGGGGGTGGGGCCTTGTCGTTGGCCTGGGGACGAGTTGTGAGGGGCTGGGGGCTAGTTCAGGCGACGATCTTGTAGCCGTAGCGTTTCATTTCGTTGGCTACCGCGGTGTTGAAGATGCCGGTGACCTCGAGCTTGAAGTGCAGCTGGACCTTCCGGATCACCCGCTGGAAGTGCAGGTGCCACGGCACCCCCGCCGCCGGCACCGTCTCCGCCTTGGTGATCGCCCCGACCCGCGGATGCGCCGCCCACGCCACCACCCGCGCCCGGTCCGCGCCCCACACCCCGGTCATCGCGTCGTGGGTCCGCGCGTACGCCATCGCCGCCAGCGAGATCGTCGAGTCCGGCACCGGCTCCTTCGGCGGATGCGCCTTGAGATACAGCTCCCACGTCATCCCGTAGTACCCGGGCGGCCCGTCGTCCTTCCCGCGGTTCGCCAGCCCGTTCAGCTTCCGGTGGTACTCCGCCACCTGCACGGCAGCACCCCGCGACAGGTCCTTGTCCCCGACCGCGATCCCGTGCACGTGGTACGGCCAGTTGCCCTGCGCCGGCGTCCGCAGCCAGGCGGCGAACCCAACCTCGCGGAGCGCCTTCACCACCGCGACCCGCTGCGCGGCGCTCTTCGTCCGTACGTCGATGTCGACCGCGCCGCCGCCGTCGTGGGTGCCGGCGGAGGCCTCGACGCCGCCGGCGTTGTACGAGCCCTGCAGGATCGCGAACTTCGAGTGGTACAGCCGCTCGGCGGCCTCGACCATCGCCACGGTGCGCCTGTTCATGGTGAACCCGCGCCAGCTGATCCTTGCCTCAGGCATCTAATTCTCCGGACCCGAGCAGGACCTCGGCGTCGTCGGCCGCGCCGCGCGCCTCCAGTTCGTCCAGCTGGTCTTCGGTCAGCTCGTCGTCGAACACTTCCGGCATGGCGGATCCTCCCCGCGCACCGACCCCCGGTGCGGCGAAATCGGCGTACAGCGTAGGCCGTTGCCGGGTCAGGGACCCTCGAAGGTTTGAGGAATGTGAAGTTTTCCGGCCGTCCAGCGTGCCGGGAGGTGTGCCGGGCCGGAATCTGGGGTACCAGTAGGTGGTCCCGCGGTTCGGTCAGTGCCATTCGGGCATGGGTGGTGTTCACCGAGCCGCGAGTTCTCCCACTGAGGGGCGGGAGAACGACCGGCGCGGCGGGTGTGTCACTCCCAGGATGCACCCGCCGACTCCGGTAACTCTCACAATGCGGACGCGACGAACAGGTAGCGGTTGAGGCTGAAGAAGTAGCTGTCGCCGAGGCCGCGCAGGTCGTTCGCCCAGGCAGCGGTCTCCTCGGCCGTCACGTCGCCGTGCCCGGGGACGAAGTCCGACACGATGTCGATCAGCCCGGCACTGAACGTGCGTTCGTCGTACCCGGTGTTCAGGATCGGCACCACCTGCTGGTGCGTGGGCGTGAATCCGGTCTTCACCAGTACGTCGGCCAAGGTCCGCGGCAGGTGCGGATCCGCCAGGTGGTCCTCGAACGCGGTCAGCACCCGCGCCATCCGCGGATCGTCGTTCGACCGCCACACCACCGAACCCCAGTCGGTGTCCAGCAGTACGACGCGACCCGCCGGCCGCAGCACCCGCCGTACCTCGCGGAGCGCGCCGGCCACGTCCTCGACGTACTCGAAGACCTGGGTGGAGACCACGACGTCGAAGCTCTCCGCCGGGTACGGGATCCGGTCGACCGACGCCTGCTCGAGCTCGACCCCGGGTCCGCCCGGTACGTCGGCGCGGGTGCGCGCGATCGCGAGCATGCTGTCGCTGATGTCGATCCCGCAGATCCGCCCGTCCGGCCCGACCTCGCCGGCCATCTCCGCGGCCAGCAGCCCCGGCCCGACGCCGATGTCCAGCACCCGGTCACCGGGCCGCAACGCCAGCGCGGCCCGCACCGCCTGCCGCTGCTCGACCACGTCCGGCGTCGTGTACACCGCCTCGATCCGCCGGGACACCTGCGCGTCGAACTGCAATCCGTCAACATCAACCATCCCCACATCATGATCCCCGAGCCCGCCGCCGGGGAGGCCAGATCGAAATCGGATGAAATGCCCCGAGATGCCCCGATAAGTTGACGCGATGATCAAGTTGCCGGAGGCGTTCCTGGCGATGCCGCGGTGGTGGACGGAGGGCGGCGAGTGGCTGGAAGGGCTGCCGGCGGCGGTTGACCGGCAGTGTGCGGAGTGGGATCTGACCGTCGTGGGAGCGGTTGCACACGGGTCGAACGCCATCGTCATCCCGGTTGCGCGGGACGGTGCGGAGTTCGTCCTGCGGATGTCGCCGCCGGGTACCGAGGTCGACGAGCAGGTCTGGGCGCTCAACTGGTGGGCAGGCCGGGGCATGGCCCAGCTGTACGACGCCGACGCCGAGGCTGGGGCGATGCTGCTGGAGCGGTTGTCCACGCCCTTGACGAGCCGACCGATCGACGAGGCGGCCGCCGTACTCGGACGGCTGATGCGCCGGCTCGCCGTGCCGGGGCCGGACGACGCGCCGTCGACCGCGGACCTCGTGACGACCTGGACGGCCGAGCTGGAGCCACGGTGGGAGCAGCTCGGCCGACCGTTCGACGTGGCTGTCCTGCGCGAAGCAGTCGACGTCGCCCCGACCGAAACCACGTCGACGCTCGCGGTCAACGGCGACTTCCACTCCGACCAGGTCCTCGCCGGAACCCGGGAGCCGTGGTTGACCGTCGACCCGCTGCTGTACCGCGGCGACATCGAGTTCGATCTCGGCCGGGTGCTGTGGACCCGGCTGGACGAGATGCACGACATCGTCGAGTACTTCGACCTCGCCGTCGCCGAGGCCGCACTCGAGCGGGACCGGGCGCGCGACTGGGTGATCTGGCGGACCGTCGGCTACTGGCTGTGGGGGCTCTCGGTCGGGCTGACCGAAGATCCGGTCCGCTGCGCCCGGTTGATCACCGCGCTCGGTAGATGAACCGGCTGCGCATCATCCGGGGTACGTCGGCCGCGTTCGGCGCGATCGAGTGCAGGATCCACGGATGCGTCAGGTACACGTCACCCGCCTGACCCGTCAGCTCGACGACGCGCACCGGCAGACCGTCCAGGTCCACCGGCTCCATCGGGTCGACCGTACGCTCCTCGGACGTGAGGTTCCGGAACCACGGATCGGACCGCAGCAGCTGGTCACGGACCGCCTTGAACTCGCGCTCCTCGGTCGTGGTCAGGAACCGCTCGAACACCCGGTGCGAGCCCGCGACCTGCGGCGTACCACCGCCTCCTGGACCAACCGAGTCGTAGAACGCCCAGATCTTCACGGCGTGCAACGGCTCCTCGAAGCCCGCGTCCGTGTGCCACTGCCGATGCGGCACCGCCCACGGCACACCCTCCGGCATCGTCACCAGCACCTGTCCCTGGTGCTTCGGCTCCAGCCATTCGCCGAGCAGGCCGTCGAGCGCGGACCGCACCCGCGGCCCGAGGATCGCGTGTGCCCGGCGGTCGAACTTCGTCGTCTTCAGACCGGTCGGCCGCAACACCGTCCACGTCGTCCGGTCGTCCCGGTCCATCCCGTGCCGCTCGGAGAGCTCGCGCCACAGCACGTCGCGCATCCCGGCAGCCTCGTCGACGGAGAACGCGGACGGGATCTTCACGATCCCGTCCCGCTCGAAAATTTCCAGCTCCTCGGTGGTGAGCATGCGTTCCATGGTGCGCCCGCCACCAACACGGCGCGACCGAATTAGCAGCTGTCCGTAGGCATCTGTCCCTTCAGGAGGTACGTCGTGATCGCGTCGCGCGCGCACTGTGAGTTGAAGTACGCCGTGTGCCCGAACGTGTCGGCGGTGAGCAGTCGGCTGTTGTCGATCTGCCGCGCCAGGCTGCGGGCGTTGACGACCGGCGTCGACGGGTCGTGCAGCGTCGACGTGATCAGGATCGGCGGCGCACCGTGCACCGGCGTCGCCTGCCACGGATTGCTCGGCGGGATCGGCCAGCCGGCACAGGCGGCCGTGATCGCCCAGCCCTCGACCGCGGCACCGACGCGCGGCGCGACCGCCTTCGCCAGCGCGAGCCGGGCGCGCACATCGGCGTACCCACGCAGCTCACCTGGCAGGTCCATGCAGGACACCGCCGCGTACGCCGTCTCGGGATCGCCCACGTAGCTGATGTTCGCGACGTCGGTGCCGTCGCCCTTCGCCGCCTTCGCGAGCGCGGTCGCGAGCGCCGGCCAATTGTCCGACACCATTGATGTCAAGGGCAACAAACTCGGCAAGGCCATCCGGATCACGTCTCCGTTCACCGGGCCTCTCGGGCTTGGTAGCGGGGTCTTGTCGGCCTTCGCCACGGTCCGGTCCCAGACGGCGCCGACGTTCTGCCCGTGCAACGCGCAGGACGCCTCCTTCGAGCACCAGGCAGCGAACCGGTTGAAGCCGTCCTCCATCACCTTCGCCTCGTCCAGCATGAACTTCGCCGGATCCTGCTTGTGGTCGACGATCCCGTCGAGCACCATCCGGCCGACGCGTTGCGGGAACTGCTGCGCATACAGCGTGCCGAGATACGACCCGTACGACAGGCCGATGTAGTTGAACTTCGACTCGCCGAGCGCCGCCCGGATCGCGTCCATGTCGTGCGCGACCGTCCGGGCGTCGAGGTTCCGCATCAGGTCGCCGTGCTGCTTCAGGCACTGCTCACCCGTCGCCCGGCTCGACGCCACGAGAGCGTCGTACTGCGCCTTCGTCTTCGGGAACACCGGTACGCCGCGGCGCAGCACCGGGCCGCAGTCGAGCTGGCTGCTGCTCCCGGTCCCGCGCGGATCGAAGCTGACCAGGTCGTACCTGTCCCGGAACTGCGGCAGAACAGCATCCGCGAGCCCCGCCGCGAAGATCGACCCGCCCGCGCCACCGGGCCCACCCGGGTTGAAGAACAGCGCACCGAGCTTGTGTTTCTGATCCTTCGCCGGCACCTTCGCGACGAAGACCTTCGTGGTCGGACCGGACGGTCTCGACCAGTCCAGCGGCACGGTCAGCGTCGCGCACTGCTCGACCGCGCCGGGCCTACATTCCTTCCAGGACAGGGATTCCGCGGCCGCCGCCGTACCTGCCGGTACGACGGCGAACACCACGGCTCCGGCCATCGATGCCGCCGTCAACGATCTCCACATGCCCGCCAACCTATGCGGCAGCTCACCCGGATCACATCAACCGTTCGGCTAGTCCGGCGTCATCCCCCGGTCGCATACCCGGGTATCAGTGCGCCGGTGCGAAGTCGTGGAACCCGATCAGCTTCTGGATCTTGCCGTCGGCGTCCAGGACGACGACGTCGGTGCCGCCCGCCACCGGCTCCTGCCCCTCGGCCTGCAGGTGCCAGGTCCAGCGCAGGTAGCTGTGGTGCTCGTCGATGTCGCCGATCCGGACGAAGCTCAGCCCCGGGAACATGTGCTGCGCGGCGCCGACCAGCTTGTTCAGCTCGTCGTGTCCGGTGGTCTCGAAGCTCGGGTCCTGGAAGGTCGCGTCCGTGGTCCAGGTGGCCGCGATCAGCTCGGCCCGGCGGTCCGCATCGGCGGCGTTCCACATCGTGAAGTACTGGTCGGCGAGAGCCTTGGCGTTCATGGTGTTTCCTCCTTGGTCGGTTCTGCTGACCAGAACCTTGCCGCCACACCCGGCGTACCGTCGATGACGTCACAGGTAATGGAACTGTCTATGTCATCCAGGAGCGACCCGATAACGTCGGAGCTATGGCAGCGACGATCGAGGAGACCTTCCAGCGCCCGGTGGGGCAGCTCCTGCGCGGCTGGCGGGAACGCCGGCGGCTCAGTCAGCTCGAGCTGGCGAACCGGGTCGAGGTGTCCACGCGGCACGTGAGCTTCGTCGAGACCGGGCGGTCCAAGCCCAGTCGCGACATGGTGCTGCGGTTGGCCGAGCACCTCGACGTACCGCTCCGGGACCGCAACCAGCTGCTGCTGGCGGGCGGTTTCGCGCCGATCTACAGCGAGGCGTCGCTGCACTCGCCGGCGATGCTCGCGATCCGTACGACGCTGCGCCGCCTGCTCGAGGCCCACGCGCCGTACCCGGCACTCGTCGTCGACCGCTGGTGGAACATCGTCGAGGCGAACGCCGGGATCGCGATCTTCACCGCGGGCGTCGACGAGAAGTTGCTGCAGGCACCGGTCAACGCACTCCGGCTGACCCTGCACCCGGACGGCCTGGCCCGGCGGATCGGCAACCTCGCCGACGTCCGCGCCGCCGTACTGACCAGCCTGCAGCGGCAGGTCGCCAGTACGGCGGACCCCGAGCTGCAGGACCTGTACGACGAGCTCCGCGAGTACGCCGTCCACGACCAGCCGGCCGCGCCAGGCCCGACCGATGTCGTCGTACCGCTCGAACTCACCCACGACGGACGGGAGCTGTCCTTGCTGACCACGATCGCGACGTTCGGTACGCCGCTGGACGTGACCGTGTCGGAGCTGATGATCGAGTCCTTCTACCCAGCCGACGACGCCACCGCCGAGTACCTGCGGGCGCTGTCGTGAAGCCGGGCCGGGAGGTCTCGGACACGATCGAGCTGCACCTGCAGTACCTCGACCGGTACCGCGGGATCATCTCGGCGAAGCTGACCGGCCTGAGCGACGCCGACCTGCGCAGCAGCCGGCTTCCGTCGGGCTGGACGCCGCTGGAGCTGCTGAAGCACCTGATCTTCATGGAACGGCGCTGGCTGCGGTGGGGATTCACCGCCGAGCAGGTCGAGCACCCGTGGGGCGACTCTGCTGACAACCCGGACGGGCGCTGGACGCTCGCGCCGGAGGACACTCTTGACGGGCTGCTCGCTCAGCTGCACGCGGGTGGGGAGTTCACCCGCCAGGTGGTGAGCGGCCGGGATCCAGCCGAGAGTGCGTCGGCCGGGGGCCGTTTCGGGACCGACGACCGGCCGACGCTGAACTGGATCCTGTTTCACGTGCTGCAGGAATACGCCCGGCACGCGGGCCACCTGGACGTGGCCCGCGAACTCGTGGATGGTGCCACCGGCGAGTAGGCCTGCAGGGTTGACCTACTCGCCGGTGGCCGGGAGCCCTAGCGGCCGATGGAGGGGTGGCCGGTAGGGAACGACGTCGGGACGCCCGGGGTCGGGAAGCTGGGCTTTCCGGTCGGCGCCGGGATGGTCGGCTTGGACGGCAGCGTGGGCTTCGACGGCAGGGTCGGCTTCGCGGTCGGGACCGCCGGCGTACCCGGGTCGACCGTCACCTCGACACCGGCCGAGACCGAGGCCGACGGCTTCGGCAGCGACGGCTTGTCGGTGGGCTTGCCCGGGAGGGTCGGCTCAGGAAGCGACGGCTTCTCGGTCGGTACGCCGTGGACGCAGTCGGGGAGCTGCTGCGACGGGACCGCGGTCGGCTCCGGAAGCGTGGGCTTCGCGGGCAGCGACGGCTTGGTGGGCAGGTTCGGCTTGCCCGGCATCGTTGGCTTCCCCGGCAGGGTCGGCTTGCCTGGCAGGGTCGGCTTGGTCGTCGGCACGTTCGGCAGCGTGGGCTTGGTCGACGGGAGGGTCGGCTTCGGCGGGAGGGTCGGCTTGCCGGGGAGGGACGGCTTGCCGGGGAGCGTCGGCGTACCCGGCTTGCCCGGCAGGGACGGCTTGGACGGCAGCGTCGGCTTGCTCGGCAGCGTGGGGATCGCGGTCGGGAGGCTCGGCTTCGACGGCAGGCTCGGCTTGCCGGTCGGCAGGGTGGGCTTGGCCGGGACCGACGGCGGGGTGTTCGGGTCGATGGTCTTGTTCACCGACACCGTCACCTTCGGCAGCTGCGGCTTGGCCGGCTGCTGCGGCAGACAGGTCGGGTCGACCGTCGGCACCTTCGGGGTGTCGGTCGGGACCACGGCCGGCACCGGCGGCTTGCCGCCACCGGCCAGCAGGTTCTTCACCGGCGCCGGTCCACCCACCGCCGCGGACACCGTCGCAACGGTTCCGGCGAGGGCGGTGACACCCGCCGCGGCCAGCCCGCGGCGCAGCCAGGTGAGCCGCTTGCCGCGCCGCATCAGGTCGGCGGCGTTCGGCTGCCAGGGCTCCATCTCGTACGTGAGAGCGTCGCGTACTCGCTTCTCGTCACTCATCAGTTTCCTCCAACTCCGCTGTCGATCAGGTCGGGTGCCAGACGCAACTTGGCCAGCCCACGGGATGCCGTGCTCTTCACGGTCCCGGGTGCCATGCCGAGCAGCTCGGCGGTCTCGGCCTCGGAGAGATCCTGCGAGTAGCGCAGCGCGACCACGGCTCTTTCCCGGACGGTCAGACCACTCAGGGCCGAGAGCACGGCCTCCCTGGTCTGCACCTCCCCGGCGAAGTCCGCCACCGCTCGCTGGTCCCAATCGTTGAGCACCGGATCACTGGGTACTTCGTTGTTCCAGCGCCGGCGGGCCTGGCTGAGGAAGCGGTTCACCAGCACCCGGCGGACGAACCGCATCGGGTCGCCCTCCAGCCGGTGCCATTTCGGGTACGACCGCATCAACGCTTGCTGCACCAGGTCCTCGGCGGTGTGCCGATCTCCGCACAGCATCTCCGCGAAGCGGAGCAAGGGGGTCGACTGCGCCTGCACGAAGCGCTCGAAGTCGGCGTCCGCGGTCCGGGTCATCGAATCTCCTCAGCCTCAGCCTCTGTCACACCGGTCCAAACCCGGTGAGCGACCGATCGGGTTCTGTTTCGTCACCAACTCCTTCGAAGAAATTTATTGACGGGCTAGCCACAAGCGACGTTCATGAGTCACATTGGGTGAGCACACACCTTCACCGCCCCGGAGGTTCCGCCCATGCGTATCACTCGTACAAGCACGTCCGCAGCCTGTCTGACGGCTGCCGCGGCCATCCTTGCCGCGACCTTTACGCTGGCCTCACCCAGCACCGCGGCCCCGACCGCACCGGTCGCCGTCTCCGCCCGGCCGGCCGACTCGAGCAACGTGAAGCTCGACGGCAACCGGATCGTCCTCGGCGACGCTGCCGCCACGATCGGCGCCGCCGAGATCAAGCAGCGCTCCGGCCTGGCCGAGCTGACCCCGGTCCGGTTCGGTACGCCGACGTCCGCGGTGATCGTCGGGTACACGAGCGGCGTACCCGCCGGTTCGTCGGCCGAGGTCGACGTACGCGCGTGGGCGAACGACAGGTGGTCCGAGTGGACCGCCGCCAAGTCAGGTACGCCGACCGCGTTGCCGGCGGCAACTGACCGGGTACAGGTCCGGATCATCGTGCTGGCACCGCCGACCGGCGGGAAGCCGTGGGTCGGCGACGTCACCGTCCAGCCGACCGACAAGGCCGCCGCACCGCGGATGACGATCCAGGCCGCCCCGCTGAAGTCGCACGTGTTCGCCACCCGCGAGGGTCTGGTCGGCGGTACGACGGCCAACGGCCACGTGATCGCCAGCCGCGACCACTTCGTCGCGCTCCCGTCCCGGCGCGGCCTGGCCGGCAACGGATCCGGCACGTACTCCGTCAAGGTCTGCACGGCGACGCGCTGCGCCTTCGAGCCGGTGTGGGACGTCGGCCCGTGGAACACCAAGGACGACTACTGGAACCCGAGCGCGACCCGCGAAATGTGGAAGGACCTCGCCCAGGGCAAGCCGGAGGCGCAGGCGGCGTACCAGAACGGGTACAACGGCGGGAAGGACCAGTTCGGCCGTACGGTCGCGAACCCGGCCGGGATCGACCTTGCCGACGGCGTGTTCTGGGACGCGCTGAAGCTCGCCGACAACGGCTGGGTCGACGTCACCTACCTGTGGACCGGCGACGGCGGCCGCGGCACCGTCTCCATCTCGTCCGGCTACCTGAACGTCCGCAACGCCCCCAACTCGACCGGCGCCGTCGTCGGCATGGCCGGCAAGTCCGCCCAAGTCACCGTCGAATGCCAAACCACAGGCGAATCCGTCACCGGCTCCCAAGGCACCAGCAACGTCTGGCTCCGCGTAAACGCCGGCATGTACGTAGCCAAGGCCTGGGTAAACACCGGCACCTTCGGCACCTGCTGACCCCCGGGGCGCCCACACCAACCCTGCGGGCGCCCACCTGTCAGTCCCCACGCTCCCGACCAAGCATCCCCATCACGGCCACCGACCGCCCCGCGGCGACCGAGACACGGACCCCCACCCCATCACAATCCCCCACCACCCCGCCGTCCCCCGCACAACCACCCCCAGCCCCACCGATTGTGATGGCCTGCAGCTCCGCCCACCACCACTCACCACCCGCGCCCACACGCCTGCTATCCACCCAGCCGGCACCTACTTGGTGAGCGGTGGCGGTCCGGGCACCTACCACCTGCGAGAACACCCGCGAACGCGGCCGATCTGCAAACCCCCACGCCACCAAGACATCCAACACACAACCTGCACCCACCGGACCGCCACCACTCACCAACCGTCGCCAAGAAGCACGCACGCCTGCTGACCACACCGCCGCGCGCGTGGCACCTGCTTCGTGAGTGGTGGCCATCCGAGCACCTACCACCTGCAAGAACACCCGCAAGCGCGCCGGCTGCCCGCCAAACACCCACGCCACCAAGGCGGACAACACACAACCTCCTACACCAGCCGGACCGCCACCACTCACCAAACGACCACAACAGAGCAACCGCAGCCCCGCTTGCCCTCCAGCGAACCTGCGGCTGCCTGCTTGGTGAGTGGTGGGGGTCCGGGCTCGGCACCGCTCCAGACCCCTCGGCGGATAACGCGGCGCCGGCGTGTGTTGGCCCCGGCTCGGTGAGTGTCGGCCGTCAGGCCGACCGCCCACCGCCCACCGCTCACCGCCCACCGCCCACCGCCCACCGCACGGCGAGACCGCTGGTGTGATCGGGGTGCGGGCTGGCAGCTCGACTGGAGCCGGACCGCACGACACGGGCTCGGGTGGTTAGGCACCGCCTCTCGCGCCCGACACCCGATGGTCTGCTCGGGGTGCGGGTCGGGCGCTCGGTTGGAGGCGGCCCGCACGACGCGGGGGCGGGTGGGAGGGACTACTTGCCGCGTGGGGAGGCCGTTGGTGGGCGGGTGGGTTCGGGGGTGCGGGTCGGGGGCTCGGTGGGGGTGGGGCGCGGGGCGCGGGTTGGGGCGACGGTCGGCGGTTCGCTTGGCGTCGGGCGCGGGCCTGGGGTGCGCGTCGGCGGTTCGGTGGGGGTGGGGCGCGGACCGGGCGTACGGGTCGGCGGGGCCGAGGGCGATGCGGTCGGCGTACCAGAGGACTCGCAACTCGGCACCGCGCTCGGTACCGCACTCGGCGACACCGTCGGCGGGAGGGTCGGCGTTGCGACGCGGCGGGCGCTCGGGACGGCGCTCGGTGAGACGGTTGCCGTGGGCACCGTCCCGCGGGTTGGGCGGAGGCTCGGCGGCTGGGTCGGAGTCGCGACGTGGCGCGGGCTCACGGTGGGAGGCGGCGTCGGCCTGGGTACAGCGCGACGGGTCGGGCTTACCGTGGGCGGCTCCGTCGGCGGCAGTACGGCGCGACGGGTCGGACTCACTGTCGGCGGCTCAGCCGGGGTCGGACGGGCGCTCGGGGGCGTGATCGGAGGCGGGGTTGGGGTTGCGGCTCGGCGAGTTGGGCGAACGCTTGGAGGGATGGCTCGGGTTGGGGTTGCCACCGTGGGGGTCGGGATTGCTCGGCGGCTTGGGGTCGCCGAGGTGGGGGACGTGGTTGCGGTGGGGGTTACCCGAGTTGGCGCCGGGGGTGTCCAGCAGGTGGGCGTGGCGGAGGGGGTGGCATCGGTGGGGCTGGTGGTTGGTTGGGCTGGAGTGGCTACGGGACCACCCTGGACCACGGCGTCGGCGTCGGCGTTGTTGCTGCGAGCCATCGCCGTACCGCCGACAGCGACGCCGACCACCGCCGCGGCGGCGAGTCCACCGAGCACGATCCGGGTCGTACGCCGGTTCCGGCCTACCTCGTTCATTGTTGCCCTCCGCACCTATGTGATGTTCGGTCGGGCTGAAGGACGCCACCCGCATCCGAAATGGTTCCGCCCGCCGCCGAGTACGTCGTTCGCTCGGTTGGTGCCCCCCGGTCGGTGCGGGGCACCCAGTCGGCGCGGAGTACCCGGTCGGCACGGCGCACCCGGTTGGTGCGGTACACGCGGTTGTTCGGGGTGCTCGCTTAGTTCGAGGTGCGTGGTTAGTTCGGGGGGTGGGTGGGTGGGGTTGAGGGGGTGGGGCGGTGGCGGGAGGTGGGGGGTGTGGTCATGCTGGGCAGGCTGGTTGCGGGGCCGGTGGGGGTGGCGGTTGGGGCGTGGGTGGGTCTGTTGGTGCGGGCGCCGGGTGGGGTTGGGAGGTTGGTGGGGGTTGCTGGTGCGGCGCCGGTTCGGGTAGCGGTTGGGCGGACGGATGGTGGCTCGGTGGGCGGTACGGTCGGGGTCGGCTTGGGGGTGGTGGGTGGGGGCGTGGGGGTCGGGGTGGTCGGGGTGGTCGGGTGAGCGGGCACGGTGGACGGTGGGTTCGCGGGCTGCGGTACGTCGCCCCGCAGCGAACCGTTGCCCACAACACCCGCAAGCACGACCACCCCGGCAACAGCAACCGAAGCCGCCGCGGCAGCCGTCACCCGTCCGCGGAACCTCCGCCGCCGCGCCCCCGCGATCACCCGCGACGGATCGAGCGGCGCGATCGAATGGTCAGGCGCCAACGCAACCCGAAGCTCCTCCTCCACCACACTCCCCTGCTCGTCGGTCATCCCAACCCCCTTCCCACCATCACCCTCAAACCCCCACACACCACTCCCACCCCACCCAGCCCCAACCACAGGCAGCCCCGGGGGGTGCTGGTGTGTGAGTTGGCGTGCGGCGTTTGGGGCTTCCCGGGCAGGTCTGGGGGCAGGTTGTTGGTCATGGGCGGTCGCCTGCTTCGGTCAGTTCTGGGGAGGTGCGTAGTTTCAGGAGGGCTCGGGCGTTGGCGCTTTTGACTGTGCCGAGCGCGACGCCCAGGGTGGCAGCTGTTTCGCGTTCGGTGAGGTCTTCTACGTAGCGGAGTACGACGACGGCCCGTTCGCGGCGGCTCAGGGTTTGGAGGGCGGCTCGTACGGCGACTTGGTGGTTGATGCCGGTGCTCGGGTCGGACTCTGCTTCCAGGAACAGGTCGAGTTCGGCCGCGTCGCCGCTGGGGCGTTCCCGCCAGGGGCGGCGGCGTACCCAGGACAGGTGCAGGTTGACCACGGCCCGCCGGACGTACCCGAACGGGTCCGCCATCTCGATCTTGTCCCAGCGCAGGTACGCCTTCTCGAGCGCGGTCTGTACCAGGTCCTCGGCGAGGCCGGCGTCGCCGCAGAGCATCCGCGCGAAGTGCACCAACCGCGCGGATCTGGCCAGCACGAATGCCGTGAAGTCGTCGTCACGACTCCCCGTCGCCGCCATGCGCTCTCCGTCCTGCCGTCCTCACCTCACAGGACGCTGGGCAGGAGCCAAAGGTTCTGTCTGTTCCGGGAATTGGTGCAGGAGGACCGTGTCCGCGGCCAGCCGGACCCGGTTCCGCCCGGCGGCCTTCGCGGCGTACATCGTCCGGTCGGCGCGGAGGAGGAGGTCGTCGACGGCCGATCCGTCGTTCGGGTACACCGCGACGCCGATGCTCACGGTGAGCTGGAAGGTGTCCGGGTCCAGGTCCGGATCGTCGAGTACGCCGGCGCACATCGCGGCCAGCGGGCTGTTCGCGACCGCGTTGCGGAGCCGGTCCGCGGTCACCGTCGCCTCGTCGATACCGGTGTCCGGGAGCGCGATCACGAACTCCTCGCCGCCGAACCGGCCGATCACGTCCTTGGCCCGGATCGCGCTGCGCAGGATCGTCGCGACCGCCCGCAGCGCCTCGTCGCCGACCAGGTGGCCGTGCCGGTCGTTGACGAGCTTGAAGTGGTCGATGTCGATCAGCAGGACCGCCATCGGCTCGTGCTGGTTGCGCGCGGTGCGGAGCATCTGCTCGGTACGGCGACGCCACCAGTCGACCCTGGTCAGGCTGGTCTTCGGGTCGGTCTGCGCCTCGGTCTCCAGTTGACCGAGGAGCAGCGCGCGCTGCGCGGTCAGCGTGATCGGGATCGCCACGAACGCGAACCACGGAGTGACCAGGCAGGCGGCCGCGAGCAGGCAGCCGAGGGTGGCGGCGGTCGCGTCGGTGCACAGGTCGTCGAGGTCGCCGACGGTCTCGCGGCGGTTGCTGCCGGGGACGATCAGCGAGATCGCCAGGCCGCACAGCAGGGTGTCGGTGACGACGTACGCGAAGCCTCCGGCGGCCATCGAGACGACCAGGCCGAGGTCGCCGCCGCCGGTCAGGTGCCGCGCGGAGACGAACACCGCGTGCGCCGCGCCGACCGCGAGGACGCAGACCGCGGTCGAGAACGCCCAGCGGTACGGGATGCACTTGCCGGCGCGGATCCGCCACCAGATCCGGAGCAGTACGACGACCAGGATCGCCAGCGCGGGGTGGAGGACGACGGCCGCGGCGATCATCCAGGCCGGGGCGAGGTCCTTGTGGAGGGCGCCGCCGCGGCGCCGGCGGCTTTCCACCCGGCGGGCGCCCTCGACGGCGATCAGCGCGGAGACGGTGAGCGCGAACACGACGTCCAGGCCGCGCCAGCTGGGGCGGTCGGTGAACGCGTGTACGCCGTACCCGATGGCGCCGAGGTCGATGAGCACGACGAGCAGGAACGCCGGGACCGTCAGGGTCCAGAGCGCCCAGGTCCGGATCGCCTGCCTACTCTGTGCAACCATCACCTCACACGGTACGACGAGTGGGCGCCCAGGCCCAATCGGTCGCGGCGCGGTGCCGGATGACGAGTTGAGAACGATCGCCGCTACTTCAGGATTCAGTCGTTTGATCAACAATCAAACGAAGGTTTTCCCTTGCAAAACAGCAAAACACCTGCCCCTGCGGGGCGGGGCTGTGGGGCGCCAACCCAGCACTCGCGGTGCGGTAGGCCACCCTGCAGCAGGTGCAGCAGGTGCCTCGGCGGCAGGTGCAGCGGGGTGCCTCGGCGGCGGGTGCGGTGGATACGGCCGCAGCGGCGGGAAGCCGCCCCGTGTGAGGGCGCACCGCCGCTCCGGCGGCGGGCCGGCCGGCGGGGCAGACTCCGCGCAGGGGCCGGAGCCCAGGCCTTGGGTTGGTCGGCTGGGTCTGTCTCGCGTAGGGGCGGTCGTGAGGCCCGACCCGGGGGCGTGGGCCGGGGCGGTGGGGCCGGGAGCGGTGGGGCCGGGAGCGGTCGGCCTGTCCCGGGGGCGGAAGCCGCCCCCGGGGGGTCGGTTAGCGGCGGCGGGCGGCGCCGAAGAGGCCTCGGACTATTTCTTTGCCGGCGGAGCGGGCGAACTGTTTGAAGGCGGTGGAGCCGATCACCTGTTCGACCATCGACTTCTCGTGCTTCTGCGGTCGCGGCGCCGGCGCCTCTTCCTGCTGCTTCTCCGCCTCGGCCTGGGCCGCACCGGCCTGGACCTTCGCCGCGAGGATCTCGTACGCCGACTCGCGGTCGACCGCCTCCGAGTACTTCGCGTTGTTCGGCGAAGCCTGCACCGCCGCGGTCAGCTGCTCCGCCGTCGCGGGCGCCATCAGCGACTGCGGCGCCCGGAGCCGGGTCCACGCGACCGGGGTCGGTGCGCCGGACTCGTTCATCACGGTCACGATCGCCTCGCCGATGCCGAGCTGGGTGAGCACCTCGCCGAGGTCGTACGACGAACTCGGGAACGTCGACACGGTCGCCTTGAGCGCCTTCGCGTCGTTCGGGGTGTGTGCCCGGAGCTGGTGCTGCACCCGGGAGCCGAGCTGCGCGAGCACCGCGTCCGGCACGTCCTTCGGCGTCTGGGTCACGAAGAACACGCCGACGCCCTTCGACCGGATCAGCCGGACGGTCTGCGCGATCGAGTCCAGGAACGCCTTCGACGCGTCGTTGAACAGCAGGTGCGCCTCGTCGAAGAAGAACACCAGCTTCGGCTTGTCGACGTCGCCGACCTCGGGCAGGTCGTGGAACAGGTCCGCGAGCAGCCACATCAGGAAGGTGGAGAACAGCGCCGGCCGGTCCTGCAGGTTCGGCAGCTCGAGCAGCGAGATGACGCCCTTGCCGTCGCGCTGCTGCAGCAGGTCCGCGGTGTCGAACTCGGGCTCGCCGAAGAACGCCTCGGCACCCTGGTCGGCGAACCCGATCAGGGCCCGCAGGATGACGCCCGCGGTGGCCGCGGACAGCCCGCCGAGCTCCTTCAGGTCCTCCTTGCCCTCGTCCGAGGTGAGGTGCTGGATGACCGACCGCAGGTCCTTCAGGTCGAGCAGCGTCAGCCCGGCCTTGTCGGCGTAGTGGAAGATCAGCCCGAGCGACGACTCCTGCACGTCGTTCAGCCCGAGCACCTTGGACAGCAGCACCGGGCCGAACGAGGTGATCGTCGCGCGGATCGGGATGCCGGTCCCCTGCCCGCCGAGCGCGTAGAACTCGGTCGGGAACCCGCTCGCGGTCCACTCCTGGCCGATCGCCTTCATCCGGGCGAGCAGCTTGTCGCCGCCCGCTCCGGGCTGCGAGATCCCGGACAGGTCGCCCTTCACGTCGGCCGCGAACACCGCGACCCCGGCCGCCGACAGCTGCTCGGCCATCAGCTGCAGGGTCTTCGTCTTACCGGTACCGGTGGCACCCGCGACCAGACCGTGCCGGTTCATCATCCCGAGCGGGATCCGGACCGCCGCCTCCGGTTTCGGCTCGCCGTCGACCAGCAGCGCACCCAGCTCGAGAGCGGCTCCCTCGAACGCGTATCCCTGCTTGACGGTCTCGACGACGTCGGCTTTCTCGGCCATCTCAGCGTGCCTTTCCCCGGTTGACGGAAATAACCCGCTCGAATGTTAGACCTCAGCGCAGCACGATCACACGCGTCGGGGCCGCCGCGAACGACCAGATCGTCGCCGACATCGACGCCGAGACCCGGATGCAGCCGTGCGAGGCCCGGTAGTTGGTGCCGAGCAACCAGTCCGGGTGGATCTGCGCGCCGTTCGTCTTGTACGTCGGGACCTGGTGGAACCCGATCCCACACGGCGCGAACCGGACGAAGTTGTTCAGGTACAGCCGCGCGCCGTCGGTGTTCTGCCGGATCCGCGCCGCCTTGCCGCACCGGCTCCCGCTCAGGTAGCTGCCGGGCTTCAGGTACTGCGGGTTGTCGATCATCCCGCCCTGCCGCACGACCTTGCCCTGGGCATCGATCGCCCACAGCCAGTTCTGGGTCTGGCTGATCACGATCCGGCGCCCGCTCCCGGACCTGCCCGGTACCGCGCGGACGTCGCAGCGTTTCGCGGACGACCCCATCAGCCGGGTGTACGTCGTACCGCTGAGCAGCCCGGTCTGCCCGAGCGCGTTCGCGGACTGGAAGCGCGCGGTGGCGGCCTGGGTCATCGCGCCCGCCTGGCCGTAGACAGGTCCCGACGTACAGCCGAGCGCGTTCAGGCGGGCCTGAGCACCCTTCACCTGGGCCACCGTTCCGGCGTCGGCCGGCACCGCGGCTCCGAGGCCGACCGCCAGTACGGCCGCCGTGACGAGGCCGAGTTTGGGAAGAATTCGCATGACGTTAACCCCCGTTCAGGTGCCCGCCAGTGACGTGCACCGTCGTTGTCCGGGTCTGACGCCGTACTCCTCCGAAAGGTTGAAAAACGGCTGTTGACTGTTCCGGTGACATTCATGACCTCCTCGCGGGACCTGATCCCCGGCTAGACTCCGGGAGGTGATCTTCAAGCGCGTCGGGGACGATCGGCCGTACCCGGACCACGGACTGCGGCCCAAGGACTGGTCCGCCCTGCCTCCACGGCAGGTTCGGCTGGACGAACTCGTCACGACCAAGGGCACCTTGGACCTGACCGCGCTGCTGGACGAGGACTCGACGTTCTACGGCGACCTGTTCGCGCACGTCGTGGAGTGGAAGGGCGACATGTATCTGGAGGACGGCCTGCACCGCGCGCTGCGTGCGGCGCTGCAGCAGCGTCAGGTCCTCCACGCACGGGTACTGGTAGTGGACTGACCTATGGCTGCCGCTCACGGGGGGTGGAGCAAATGACAGCGATCCATCCGCAACCGAGACCGCACTCGCGGATCCGGTGGCGTACGCCGATCACGATGGTGATCCTGCTCGGAATACTGGCCGGTGGCGGCTGGTGGGGCTGGAAGTCGCTGATGAGTTCCAGCGCCGACCCGACCTGTACCGAGCAGACGCTCACCAACAACCGGCTGCTGCCCAAGCAGGTGGTACTGAACGTCTACAACGGCGGCGCCCGCGCGGGCTCGGCCGGCCGGGTGGCGGACGCGCTGAAGAAGCGCGGGTTCAACATCGACAAGATCGCGAACGAGCCGAAGGGCGACAAGACCCCGATCGTGGCGCTGCGCGGTGCCAGCGCGACGGCGCCCGAGATGCTGCTGGTCGCGGGTCAGCTGAACCAGAAGGCCCAGATGATCGCCGACGGCCGGACCGACCACACGGTCGACCTGGTGATCGGCGCCGGCTTCGGCTCGGTGAAGCTGAAGGGCATCCCGTCGGTCGCGGTCAAGGCCGGTACGTCGGTCTGCCTGCCGGTCGTCCACACCCCACAGCCGATCCCGTCGGGGCAGAACCCGAACTAGTGCTGCTCTCGCCCGCGTTCGCCGAACCAGCCGGCCAGGCGGCCGGCCCGGGAGACGGCGCGGAGGCGGCGTACGGCCTGTTCGCGGACCGGGCTGGGGGTGACGATCAGCAGCGAGTCCCCGGCCCGGAGCACAGTACGGCGGTCCGGGACGAACGCCTGGTCGCCGCGGATCACCAGCGAGACCGACACGCCCGGCGGGAGCCGTAGCTCGCCGATCTCGACACCGGCGAGCCGGGACTTGCTCGGGACGTGCACCTGCAGCATGTCCGCGCCGAGCGACTCCAGCGGCGCCACGTCGATGTCGACCTCGTGCGCCGCGTTCTCGTCGAGGACGTTCAGCCGCTTCGCCAGCCACGGCAGCGACGGCCCCTGCAGCAGCGTGAAGACGAGGACGAGCACGAACACCACGTCGAAGATCCGCTCGGCCTGCGGCACCCCCTCGGCCAGCGGAATGGTCGCGAGCACGATCGGTACGGCGCCCCGCAGCCCCGCCCAGGAGATGAACGTCCGCTCCGCCCACGGCAACCGGAACGGTGCCGCCGAGATCGCCACCGACGCGAACCGCCCGACGACCGTCACCGCGATCCCGATCACCAGCGCGACCAACAGGTCGTTCCACCCGAAGGCGCCGGGTGACGCGAGCAGCCCGAGCATCACGAACAGCCCGATCTGCGCCAGCCAGGCGATCCCGTCGACGAACGACCGGGTCGCCATCCGGTGCGGCAGCTCCGCGCGCCCGAGCACCAGCGAGGTCACGTACACCGCGGCGAAACCGGACACGTGCAGCAGCACGGAGCCCCCGGCGTACGAGAGGAAAGCCACCGCGAGTACGGCGACCGGGTACAGACCGGCCGACCCGAGCGCCATCCGCCGGATCAGGCGGACGGCCACCCAGCCGATCGCCAGCCCGAAGAGCGCTCCCACGACCAGCTCGTACAGAACGAGCCCACTGAACGCCAGCAGCCCCTTCTCGCCGACCTCGCCGGTGCTGACGAGTGTGACCAGCAACACGGTCGGAGCGTCGTTCAGACCGGACTCCGCCTCCAGCGCCCCACGCAGCCGCGGCCGGATCGGCACCCGTCTGAGCACCGAGAACACGGCCGCCGCGTCCGTCGGCGACGTCACCGCCCCGAGCAGTACGGACAGCTGCCAGTTCAGCCCGAGTACGAAGTGCGCGACACAGGCCACCACCGCGACGCTGATCGCGACCCCGACGGTCGCCAGCACCAGCCCGAGCGGCATCACCGGCCGTACTTCGTTCCACCGGGTGGTCAGGCCGCCCTCGGTCAGGATCACGACCAGCGCGGCGAACCCGAGCGCGTGCGCGAGCTGCGCGTTCTCGAAGTGGATGTGCCCCGGGCCGGCCTCGCCCAGCACCAGCCCCATGCCGAGGTAGATCAGCAGCGAGGGGAGCCCGATCCGGGCGGACAGCCGGACCGCGACCACGGCCACCAGCAGGACAGCCGCGCTCCCCAGAAGGATCCGGTCGAGCTCAGCAACGTCCATTGGGGGGCCTCTCGTCGAGCGTCGGGTCCCGAGTCAGGTCCAGAGAGACGAAAACCCTGACGCATCACACAGCATCAGGGTCTCCGGCTATCTGCCGCCCGAAGGCGGTTGGCGGTGGCGGAGGGATTTGAACCCTCGGACGGGGGTTGCCCGTCACGCGCTTTCGAGGCGCGCTCCTTCGGCCGCTCGGACACGCCACCGCCGAGGACAATATCAAGGTCTGTGGCCGATGAAGAAATCGCGGAGCCGGGCACCGGCCACGTCGGCCATCACACCGCCCACGACCTCGGGCCGGTGATTCAGCCGGCGGTCCCGTACGACGTCCCACAACGACCCCACCGCGCCGGCCTTCTCGTCGTACGCCGCGAAGATCAGCCGCTCCAGCCGGGACAGCACGATCGCCCCGGCGCACATCGTGCACGGCTCCAGCGTGACGACCAGCGTGCACCCGGTCAGCCGCCACTCGCCGACGTGCCGGGCGGCGGCGCGGATCGCCAGTACCTCGGCGTGCGCCGTCGGGTCGCCGGTGGCCTCGCGCTGGTTGTGCCCGCGGCCGATGATCTCGCCGTCCTCGGTCACCACCAGCGCGCCGATCGGTACGTCGGGCAGCGCCCGCTCGCCCTCCTCGAGCGCGAGCGCCATCAACCGCGACCACTCCCGGCGCAGCAGCGGGCTAGCCAACGGCCTCGACCGCGTCGTGGAACTGGCTGCCGAACCCGAGCTCCTCGGCGATCTCCTCGAGCATCTCCTCCGGGTAGAGGTCGACGTCGTCGCAGAGCGCGCCGAGGTCCATCGCGGTCATCCCGAGGTCGGCGATGATCGCCAGGTCGCCGGCCGGCACCTGCTCGTCGTCGTCATCGGCCAGCGGGATGTCCAGCTCGTCGACGATCTGCCGGGCCAGCGGCCACTCGGTCGCGGCGGTCACGTCCGAGATCAGCAGCCGGGCGCGCCCGCCCTGGACCCGGACCAGCACGAAGAAGTCCTCGTCGACCGAGACCAGCCCCAGCACCCCCGCGTCACCGGGGAACCGCCGGAGCGCGGAGACCAGCGTGGCCAGGTCCAGCTCACCGCGCAGAACCAGCGGCGTGACGGTCCAATGCCCGTCCTCGGTGTAGGCAGCGACCGCGAAATCCAGGTCCACGGTCATGGGGCCTCCCGGTCTGGACTGAGGAGCGGCGGGAGCGGAGCGACCAGAGCGACGAGGGAAGACCGGGAGTAACAGGCCCATGGCCCGCCGCGACGGAGTCGCGGCATCGGCACAGCCGTATCAGACACGCCTTCATGGTCGCAGAGTCGCGGGGGTTGTGGGGGGTTGCGGACGCCCAGGCCATCACAATTGCGTCTCTTCGGGCCGCGCTCGCCTGCGGCGGGCGGGCCGGTGCGATTGTGATGGCCTGGCGGTCCGCTCAGTGGTGGTACGTCGCCCAGCGCATCGCCTCGCGCAGTTGCCGGGCGCGGGCGCGCCGGGGCGCGATCCGGTCGCGCAGGGCCAGCGCCTCCTCGCGCTCCCGCAGGAACGCCGCGCGGCGCCGAAGGCGGTCGAGCTGCTCGGGCGTCTTCTCGGTCATCGGCTCACTCCCTGGAGGGCGACAGGGCAGAATCCAATGCAGTTTCCAGTGTGCCAGCGAGCGCGCTTCCCCGCGCCGAATCGCCGACGGTACCGTTCGGCCTTATGCAGATCCTCGTCGTGGACCACCCGCTCGTCGCCCACAAGCTCACCGCGCTGCGCGACGAGCAGACGGACTCACCCACGTTCCGCCGGCTGACCGAGGAACTCGTCACGCTGCTCGCCTACGAGGCGACCCGGGACGTGCGTACCGGTCCGGTCACCGTCCGTACGCCGGTCGCGGAGGCCGAGGGCGTGAAGCTCGCCGCCCCGAAGCCCCTCGTGGTGCCGATCCTGCGCGCCGGGCTCGGCATGCTCGAGGGCATGACCCGGCTGCTGCCGACCGCGGAGGTCGGCTTCCTCGGCATGGTGCGCAACGAGGAGACGCTGACGGCGTCGACGTACGCCGAGCGCCTCCCCGAGGACCTGTCCGGCCGGCAGTGCTACGTCCTGGACCCGATGCTCGCCACCGGCGGCACGCTGGCCGCGGCGATCCAGTTCCTGGTCGACCGCGGCGCGGACCACATCACCGCGATCTGCCTGCTCGCCGCCCCGGAGGGCGTCGCGCGGGTCGAACGCGAGCTGACCGACCTCGACGTACCGTGCAACCTGGTGATCGCCGGCATGGACTCCCACCTGAATGACAAGGGCTACATCGTCCCCGGCCTGGGCGACGCGGGCGACCGCTTGTACGGCGTCGCCCAGTAGCTCTGATCAGGACGTCAGGAGTGGGATGTCGGCTGCCTCCAGCGCGACGAGCTGGTCAGGGGTGGGGGCGGTCAGTTCGGAGAGGCGGTGGGCCTGGCGTTCGGTCATCGCCTGGAAGATCTGCCGGGCCGACCGGCCGTTGCCGAAGCCTTCGCCGCGGGGCATCCGTTCGAAGAGGTCGGAGAGGGCGGTCCGGGCGTCGGTGGTGACCTCGTACTGGTGGCCGCCGGCCTGGTGCTCGACGATCGCGACCAGCTCCGCCGCGGTGTAGTCCTCGAACATCAGCGTGCGGGTGAACCGGGACGACAGGCCAGGGTTGGATCCGATGAAGCGGCCCATGTCGTTCACGTACCCGGCGACGATCACGACCAGGTCGTCGCGGTGGTCCTCCATCAGTTTCACCAGCGTGGCAATGGCTTCCGCGCCGAAGTCGTTGCCGATGCCAACGGGTGACAGCGAGTACGCCTCGTCGATGAACAGCACCCCGCCGAGCGCCTGGTTCACGGCCGCGGTCGTCTTCGGCCCGGTGTGGCCGACGTACTCGCCGACCAGCGCCGTCCGGTCGACCTCGACGAGGTGGCCCTTCCGGAGCAGCCCGAGCGCCTTCAGCACCCGCCCGTACAGCCGGGCGACGGTCGTCTTGCCGGTGCCGGGGTTGCCCGCGAACACCAGGTGCCGCGACAACGGCGGCGCCGGCAGCCCGGCCTCCTGCCGCATCCGGACCGTCTGCATGAGCTTCACCATCGACTGGACGTCGCGCTTCACCCGGTCCAGGCCGACCTGCTCGTCCAGCTCGGCGAGCACGTCCTCGAGCGTCTCGTCGTCCGGCGGCATGCTCTCGTCGAGACCCGCCGTCGGCACCACCTCGGGGACACCGGCCGCGGCGACCATCGGCTTGGCCGGCAGCAGCGGTACGCCGTCCACCGTGCAGTCCTCGAACGTCGGCCGCGCGCCGTCCTCCTGCCCCACCGCGTCCACGCAGTCCCGGATCCGCAGGTGCTGGAACACCGGCGCCGCCGCCCTGCTCAGGTGCAGCGCCGGGTACTTCGTCCCGTTCACGTCGCAGTCGGCGTACTTCCCGGCCGCCTGCTCCGCGAGATAGATCCCGTTCTTCGCCACCCCCGCGACCCGCAACGCGCGGACGGCGGGTGCTGCCGACGCCCACACCACCAGCCCGGACCCGCCGCAGTCCTCGATCGCGGACCCCGACACCTCGGCCGCGGCGCCCGTGGCGACGACGATCCCGGCCGCCTTCGACCCGCTCACCCGGACGGCGTCCAGGGTCGCCAGCCCCGCGCCCGCCAGCTCGATCGCGGTCCCGACCGTTCCGCTCACGGACGACCCGCGCACCCCGGTCGCCGCGCTCGACTCCAGGTGTACGCCGGTCCCGCCGCCGCTGACCCGGCAGTCCACCGCCTCCACGGTCGCGCCGTCGACGACCGACAGCCCGGTCAGCCCGACATCCGCGATCCCGCACCGGGTCAGCTCAACCCGCGATGACGCGGTCGCGTGGACGCCGTGCTCGGCCCCCTCCCGGACCGTGCAGTCCGTCAGCCGCACCACCGCCGTACCGGTGAGGTGGACGGCGCTGTACACCGACCGGTCGAACCGGGTGCCGGTCAGCGTCGCGGTCGCGGAATCCGATGCCAGCAGGGCGTTCGCGCCCGCGTCGGCGACCACGCAGTCGGACGCCGTCAGGTCGGACTGGTCCTGTGCGACCAGCCCGCTCGCCCGCGCGTTCCGTACGCCGCAGTCCGTCAGCCGCACCTTCGCCGTACCGGCCGCGTGGATCCCCGGTCCGCCCGCCTGCTCGATCCGTACGTCGGTCAGCGCCGCCGTCGCCGCGTCCTCCAGCAGTACGCCGGCCATCCCGGTCTGCCGGATCACCGCGTCGGTGGCGTCCAGCCGGCTCGCCCCGCGCAGCCGGAACCCGTATCCGGACGTCGCGGTCATCCGCAGCCGGGACGTCTCCAGCAGCGCGTTCCCGGACAGCACCACGCCGATCCCGTCGATCGTGTCGATCACCGAGTCCTCGACCTTCGCGCGGACCCGCCCGGACAGGTGCAGCGCCGCCAGCCGGCCCTTCTCGATCCGCGTCCCACGCAGCATCAGCGTGGTCACGCCGTACCCGGTCAGGTCCGACGACCCCGCGGCACTTTCGTTGCCCCGGGCATGGATCCGGCCGCCGGCCACCCGGCAGTCCTCGAGCAGCAGCCCCGCTCCGGGCGCCACGCCGACGGCCGGCGCGTCACCGCCCGCGGACCGGATCACCAGCCCACGCAGCGAACACTCCAGCCCCTCGGCGACCACAGCCGGTTCCCCCGGTACGCCGACCAGTTCGACGGTGCCGTCGGCAACGATCGCGACGGACCGGTCCAGCCGGAGCTGCTCGGCGTACTCGCCCGCGCTCACCACGATCACGTCGCCGGGCGCCGCGGCCCGCAGCGCCTCGGTGATCCGGCGGTAGCCGCCCCGGCCGCGCGGGGTCACGTAGCGGTTGGTCACAGTGTCCCTCCAAGAGCCGGCGGAACTTGATACCACACCGGGTTGATCGACGCCCGGATCGCGGGGGTCAGGAACGCACCGCCGATCCCCTTCTCGAACAACCGGAACGGCATCGTCAGCACGATCTCCGCGAGTCCGCCCTTCTGGTAGAACCGGCCGACCGCGAAGTTCCCGCCGAGCAGCTTGGCCAGTCCGGCGCTGTTCGCGATCGCGTACCCGGTGAGGACCGCGATCCCGCCCTCGCCGACCGCCTCCCAGCCGGACAGCTTGACCGTCTTGCCGTCGGCGTTCGGGACGCCGAAGATCGCCGCGTTCATCGCGCCGTTGACGAAGCCGGTGATCGGCAGCAGCAGCATGTTCAGGCTGTAGTCGAACGTGCCGCCGCGCCAGCGCAGCGGGCTGGTGTTGCCGGCCCACTCCACGCCCCAGGTCGCGTCGTTGTTGTTCGGCCGCTTGGTGACGAACTTGCCGCCGTCGACGTTGCTCATGGTCTGCTTCAGGTTCCGCAGCGAGCCGCCGAGCTTGGTCTCGGTGAGCGCCGCGCCGGCCACCGACTTCAGCGTCGCGCCGACCGCGGCGTTCATCAGGGCCTTGAGCGCGTCGTTGCCGGTGAAGGGCTTGTTCTGCGCCTCCGCGACGATGCCCGCGATCATCAGGCTGGCCGCGTAGTCGAGGAAGAACTCGGTCCCGACCTGCAGCATCACCTTCTGCGTGAGCAGCCGCGAGAACGGCGCGTAGTTCGCCTCGCGGAACGGGTTGCCGCCCGGCGTCAGGGTCTTGTTCGCCAGCGTCCAGTCGGACTGCATCAGCCACGGCTGCCGCTGCGCGTCGCCGATCCGGGTACTCCAGCCGCGGTACTCCGTCATCGCGCCGCGGAAGTCGAACTCGTTCCCGGTCAGCGTGAGCCGGCCGTCGACCATCTCGAAGACCAGCCCGTTGTCGGACCGCTCCCCGATCACCGCGCCCGCCTGGTCGTACAGCTTCCACTGGCCGTGCACCTTGTCGGTCTCCAGGAAGTTGTTCCCGGAGGCCACCCGCTCGCGGACGACCTTGTCGAAGTCGAACTCCTTCCACTGCCGCAGGTCCGTCTGCCCGTTGTCGAGTTTGTACTCGCGGATCCGGATCGGCCGGTCGCCGCCGATGTGCGGCGGCGTCTCGCGGAGGATCTGCGGGGGTACCTGCCCGTTCTGCGGCAGGCTGTCCCGGAAGTGCTGACTGCCCGGCGTCCAGTGCTGCTGCCAGGAGCCGTCCGCGGCCCGCCACTGCCGGTCCAGCCGGGTGCTGCCGACAACCTCCGCGCCGGTCTTGTCGAACTCCGCGACCTTCCACCGGTTGCCGTCCTGCCAGGACTCGACGAACCGCCGTTCGTCCAGCAGGTGCCGGTCCCGGATCAGGTTGCCCGCGGCATCGAAGTCGCGGAACGAGTTGTCCCAGCTGATGCCCTCGTCGCCCGATCCCTTGAAGTGGAACCGGTCCCCTTCGCGACCCGCGATCGGTACGCCGGTGTGGTCCAGCTCGCGCCACCGCCAGGTGGAGGAATCGGCCGCGCCGGTCGCCACGACGTACCGGTGGTTGCCGCCGACCGGCGCCGGGGTCTGGTGCGAGCTCCCGACCAGGTTGCCGTGCGCGTCCCGGTCCACCCAGATGTTCCGGTCGGTGCCGGGCTGCTGGAACTCGCGGACCACGCCACCCGGCCGGCTCTCCCGGACGACCGTCCAGCCGTGTCCGTCGAGCTCGGCGTAGTCGCGCCAGCCGTTGGTGTTGTCGAAGACCCGCCACCCGCTCTGGTCGCCGGCCTTCCACGGCGTCGTCGCGTTCAGGTACTGGTTCGCCGGCGGGGTCGCGTGGTCGCCGACCTTGATCTCGGTGCCGTCGTGCAGCTTGCCCTTCGAGCGGACGAAGTCGCCGTTCATCGTGACGTCGACGACCGACTCGTCGGTGCCGACGTACCGGATGCCGCGACCGGCGTCGGCGCCATCGGTCTCCCAGCGGAAGATCTGGAACCGGTTGTCGCCGGAGATGTGCGCGACGCTGCCCACGGTCGGCGGGTTGTCGAGGAAGTTCTGCCGGACCCACACCGGCGGCCGCTGGTCACCCTGCCGGACGGTCTGCAGCAGTACACCGCCGTCCAGCAGCTCGCCCTTGCCGATCGACTTGAGCTGCGGCGACTGGACCTCGAACTCGCCCGACCGGGTCGGGTGCGTGGCGCCCGGCTCGAGCTTGAACTCCTGGTACTGCCGGGCCTTGTCCGGGCCGTGCCAGGTACCCCACTTCTGCTGGGCGACCCGGGTCACCTCGTTGCCGTTGTCGAGCACGCGGACGGTGTCGGTCCAGCCCTCGCCGATCTTCTCCAGCGTCCGGTCGCCGTTGGCGATCCGCAGCCCGTCGGCGTCGTACCGGTGCCAGGTCCAGTTGCGCCCGTCCTTGATCGCGAGCACGTGGCCGGTGATCTCCTTGTCGGCCTTGCCCAGCGGGGTCGGCTGCTCGGCGATCGGGTTCGCGTACTTCTGCAGGCCCTGCTGGTAGTCGCGGACCACGTTGCCGTGGTGGTCGTAGTCGCGCCAGCCGGATCCGCCGGTGCCGAAGTGCCGCTTGCCCCAGTTCGCCAGGGCTCCGTTCGCGTCGTACGTCGCCCAGGTCGTCCGGCGGTCGAACGACCCGAAGCCGAGGGTGTCGGTCCGACGGAAGCTGTCCAGGATCGTGCCGTCCGGCAGGAACCGCCGTTCGAAGACCTCGACCTCCTTGGCGGTCGAGCTCTGCAGCCGGACCCGGCCGTTGCCGAGACCCACGACGTCGACCTTGCCGTGCTGGAAGCCGCCGGTCCCGTCGACGCTCGCGCCGTCCACCCGGCGCCACGTGTTGTCGGTGCGGTTCACGACGTACGTGAACTCGGTCGCCTGGCCGTTGCGGACCACCGGGAAGCCCTGCTCGGTCAGCGTGCCTTCGCGGGAGAACACGTGGAACTCGCCGTTCCGCGGGCCTCGTACGTCGATCTCGAGCCGGACGCCGCCCTGCGCGTCGATCGCGACGCGGTGCGGGGTCGGTACCGGTACGCCGTTGCGGTCCGTCCAGGTGACAGCGCCGTTCTGGTCGCGGGTGACGCGGGTGAGTCCCGCGCCGAGGGCGTGCCCGTCCAGGTCGGTGACCTCGCGGACGACGGCGCCGTTCAGGTCGAACACGTCGAAGCCGCCGGCGCGGGTGACCGTGATCTCGCCGGCCGCGCCGTCGAACGTGACCGTGCGACCGGGAATCGGCTGGTAGTTCGCGTCGAGGCGCTGCGCGCCGGTCGGGGTGATCTCCAGGAAACCGTGCTCGCCGGGCAGCGCGACGGCGTGCCCGTTCGCCTGGAACCCGCCGTCCGGGTCGTACGCGCGGTAGTTGCCTCCATCAACGACCCGGTAGCCGCCGCCCGGGATGTGCTCGACGGTACGGCCGGCGCCGGCCGGGTCGCGCAGCGTGAGGTTGTTGTTGACGTCGTGGACCACGACCTGCTGGTTGCCGAGCGGGACCTGCCGGTCCAGGTAGCCGCCCGCGTCGTCGAAGGTGCGGGCGATCCCGTTCGCCTCCGTGACCCGGAAACCGCCACCGTCGAGGGTCGTGACCCGGCCGGGAAGCTGCGCGCCGGCGTTGTCGACGAGGACCGGATCCATGCCGTGGGCGCGGTACAGGAAGGTCTGGCCGGCGTGCGCGGGATCCGTCACCTGGATTCCGCTGCCGCGCTGGATGCCGGTCCGGTCGAACCACCGGACATCCCCGAAAGCGTTGTCGGAAACCCGGAAGTGCCCGTTCCCCAGGTGCTCCACCTGCGCGGTCGGTACCGCCGTACCGTGCACGTCGGTCGCGTGGACCCCGCCGCCACCGTTCGGCTCGGTGAAGAGGTTGGCCTGTGGGTTGAACGGGTCCCGGAGTACGACGCCGTCGCCGAGGTGGGCGCCGTCCGCGCCGTACCGTGCGACCCGGCCCTGTGGACCGAGCACCCGGAAACCGCCGTCTGGCAGGTCGGAGACGCGCAGCTCGTTGCTCCCCGCGACATGCGGCCGGCCCTCGAGCGGCCGGACGATCCACTGGTCGCCGAACCGGCCGCCCCCGATCTGCAACCGGACGTCGAGCTGCTTGCCGTCGGCACCGAACCCGATCCCGTGCCGGCCGTCCGTGACCACGAACCGGCCGTCCGGCAAGGGCTGCAGGTGGGCGTTCGGGATCGGTACGCCGTGCTGGTCGACCAGGCGGGTCCCGCCGGGGAGGTTCTCGGTGAAGTGGTTGCCCTGCGGGTGGTTCAGCCGGATGCCGTCGCCGCGCAGTACGCCGTTCCCGTCGTACAACTGGGTACGACCGTCCGGGCCGGTGAGGCGGAAGCCGTTGTCGCCGAAGTCGTCGAGCGTCAGGTGCTGCGCGTTCGGGCCGGTGACGTGCGGGGTGCCACCCTCCGGGCGGATCACCACGTGGTTGTCGAACGCGCCCGCGAGCGGGTGCTGCTGGATCGGCGGCAGCTGCACGGTCCGGACGATCACCGGCTCCTGGCCGCCGAGGACCTGGTCCCAGGCCTGCGGGTACCGCGTCATCATCCACTCGGCCTTCTGCTGCACGGTGGACATGGTGACGATGCGCTGGTCGGTCTTGGTCGCGTGGTCCGGGAACTTCTCACGGAACCAGCCGGCGAAGTCGCCCCGGTTGTCGGTGTGCCCGACGGCGCCGTTGATGTGCTGGACCGCGGCACGCCGGCCCGGGCCGAGATCGGCCAGCAGGTCGGTGATCGAGGCGGTCGGCAGCTTCTGCGTCGGGACGAGGTGTTTCAGCCCGTCCGGTACGGTGCGGAATTCGAACAGCAGCGCCTTCTCGCCGCCGATCACCGCGTCGTTGATGCCGTGGCCGGCGACCTCGCCGCCGCCCAGGATGTACAGCTTCGACTCCCGCCAGATCGCGCCGTCGCCGACCTCCGGCAGCTCCCGGAGCAGCTTCAGCGTGGCGGCCTTGTCGACGTCGGACAGGCCCTCGAGGACGAGGTTCGGGCGGGTTCTCGGGAGGACGGCCCAGTCGTTCTTCACCACCGGGTCGGTGAGGCTGTGGAACGGCGACGCGCCCGGGTGGTTGCCGATCGGGATGCCGTGCTTGTCGACCTGCTTCGCGGTGAAGGTGATGACCGACTTCAGGTAGGTGTACGCCGACTCGACCGCCTCGGGGTTGTCGAGGGTCGTGTGGTCGAGGTTCCGGACCGCGTCGTCGTTGCGGAACCCGGCGTCGTACCAGGGGTTCTCGCGGAGCAGCCGCAGCTCGTCGGTGGTGGCGAACTCGGTCGCCTTCACGCCGACCGTGAGCTGCTGGCCGCCGAGCGGCATCGTGACCGAGCCGACGTCGTCCAGCTGCATGCCGCTGCCGCCGCCGATCACGTGCCGGCCGTTGGTGATCTCCAGGCGGAAACGTCCGTCCGGACTGGTGATCGACTCCATCGCCTGGTGGTTCGCGGTGTTCAGGCGACTCTTGAAGGTGTCGAGCAGGAACTGCGTGGCATCCTCGCGGAGCGCGATCCCGGCCTGGTCGCCGACGCGCGACGGATAGTTGACCAGCTCGACGGTGTGCGTGGTCCAGTTACCACCGCGTGCTGCCGGAAGGTCTCCCGGATTGCGGTAGATCCCGTTGCTCATGTCCTTGGTCACCATCACCAAGGACTCGTCGGTGTCCACCTTCTTGACGAACGCGAACACCCGGTGCGACCCCTCCGGCATCGCGACCACAAACCCGCCGAGCTCACTCTCGGTCCCGAACGAAGCACTGTCGAACCGCTTCCCAAACTCCGGCGCCACCACCCGCTGCCCCCGCGCCGGCACATGCCCACTCCCAGACGAAACCGCCCCACGCCCCACCAAAGGCGGAGGAGGCGGAGGCGCCAGGTGCCCCGCCAAGGGTGGCGGAGGTGGAGGCGGCGGCGCACCATGCACGCCCGGCTCGGGCACAGCCCCATGCGCGCCCGGCTCGGGCACCCCACCGTGCGCCTGCGGCTCCGGCAGCACACCACGCACACCCGGCTCCGGCTGCACACCGTGCACGCCTGGCTCCGGCTGCACACCGTGCACGCCTGGCTCCGGCGCCACGCCATGCAGGCCCGGCTCCGGCACCACGCCATGCACGCCGGCGGGCGGCGGGCTGCCGGGCGCCGGAGGCGGCGCGCCGTGGGTGGGCGGGGGTGTAGGGACTATGTGGGTGTCTTCGAGGTCTGGGGTAGTGTGGCCGGTCGTGCCGCCGAGGAGGCGGGGGCGGTCTTTGAGGGACTGGTCCAGGAGGTTGCGTAGCTGGGTCTGGATGTCGGCGACCGACGTACCGGGGTACTTGGCTTCGAACGTCGTCTTCGCCTGGTTGAGGTTGTCCTGCGCCTTCCACAGGTTGACGAACATCTTGGCCCCGACCGGCGGCCCGTCGGACGGCCCGTCCGCACGATGCCCGTACAGCCGTACGTCGTGGATCGCCGCGTCCACCTGCGCCTGCGCGCGCTGCACGTTCACGAAGTCGTCCATCTTCGCGCCGGCTGTCGCATCCGTGTCCCCAGGCCCCCGGAACACCTCGAACCGGGCCGCGAAGTCGTCGTCCCACGCCTTCGCGATCCCCTTGCCCTTCCCCGGCACCTGGTCCCACGACGCCGGCTTCGGCATCCCGGCGAACGCGTCGTTGTTGTGCAGCACGTTCCCGCGCAGGTCGGTGGCCAGGTTCGAGAACTGCTGCCCGCTCCACGTCTTGTCGAACTTGTTCGCGCCGTCCGCGGTCCAGATCACCCGCACCGAGTCGTCCTGCGGGTTCCGCAGTACCGAGATCGTCAGCTCGTCCGACGACCCCGGCTTCGTCACATGCACCGTGTGCGACAACCCGTCCACACTCGTGGTCGCCCGGGTTGTCACGTCCGAGAGCCCTTCGAACCCGCGCAACCCCGGCGTCTCGAACGACTTCACGAAGTCCCCGAACGCCGCCTCCGACGAGATCCCCGGCCACTTCGCGGTGATCACCTCGTCGAACCTCGACGCCGGGATCGGCTCGGCCTTGACCGGAATGATCCGGTGCCCGTTCTCGACGATGTCCGGCCCGGTCCGCTTGAACGTGGCGGGCCCGAGCGTGATCTCCCACTGGTCCTGGTTCCACGCCCGCGCCTCGCCCGTCCCCGGGTGGTACCCCTCCGGGTACGCCATCGCCAGCTTGCTGTGGTTCGGCGGTACGTCGACCTTGAACACGACCCGGTTCGAGTCGACTCCGTTCTTCGCCCACTCGTCCTGGAACTTCAGCGTGCTGGACGTCGACACCGGCAGCCGCTCGACGAACTCGTCGGCCTGCGCGCTCAACGGATCCATCGACACCCCGCGATACACGGTGATGTGATCCGCGGCCCCCTTGAACTGCAACTCGCGAGCAACCGTGTCGAAGTTCTTCACCTTCGCGACCAGCGTCCCGTCGGCCAGCGAGGACGGGTTCACGTACCCGCCGAAGCCGCGCTTGGACGTGAACGACCCGCCCATCACGTCCTTCATCAGGTTCTCGACCGCCTTGTTGCCGGCCGCCTCCGTGAGGTGCGTCCGCGACAGGTCCACCTGCGCGTTCCACCGGGCGAGATCGTCACCCGCGAGGTGCGGCGGCGGTACGGGCCGCACCAGGTCGCCGGTGGCCGTCGTACCGATGCCGTGGAACGAGCCGTCCCGGCCGTACCGCATCGGCCCGTGCGGCGATGCCACCACCAGGCCGGCCTCGGTGACCTTCACGGAGTACTTGCCGTCGGCAACTCCGCTGTCCAGGTTCCCGAGCTTGCCCTCCAGCGACACCGCCTTGCCGTCGAAATGCCCGCCGTGCAACGAGAACGACTCACCCACATGATTGGCCCGACCACCGAATCCCAGGCTGTACGTCCAGGTGTGGGACCCGTCGGAGATCGTCAGCGTCTTACCGACCACGGTCGAGGTGAAGTCGTCCGCCCCCGGCCCGTGGACGTGTACCTGCGCACCGTTGACGTCGAACTTCAGCCCGGCGTGCCCGGGTACGTCGTACGTCATCGTCCGCGCGCCGCCGAGCAGCCGCGGCCGGACGCTCAGCGACTCCTTCGTCAGGTCGTCGAGCTGCTTCTGCAGACCGTCGACGCCGATCCCGTGCTTCCCCTCGAAGGCGTTCTTGGCCAGGTCGAGGTCGTGCTGCGCGCCGTGCAGGTCGATGTGCACCTGGTCGCCGACCGACGGCGCGTTCGACGGCCCGTCCACCCGGTCGCCGTGGATCGCCACGTTCTCCTGCGCGATGTGCAGGTTGTTCTGGGCCTGCTGGACCCGGGTGAAGTCGTCCAGCTTCGCGTTCACCGCGGCGTCGGTGTCGCCGGGCTTGCGGAACACGCCGGCCTTCGCGGCCAGGTCGCTGTTCCAGGCCGCGTTCAGCGACTGGTTCTCCAGTTTGCCGTTCGCGTTGTAGTGCCAGGACATCCCGTCCTTGCCCAGCACGTGGACGCCGCCGGTGTCGAGCGCGCGGATCGTGACCTGGTCCGGGATCGCGGTGCCGTCCAGGGTGGTGATCCGGAACCCGCCGTCCGGCTGCTTGATCAGCACCCGGTCGTCGATCCGGGCGAGACCGTCGCCCTTGGTCAGCCGTACGCCGTGGTCGACGACGACGCCGTTCGGGTCGAAGCGGGTCGTCGTACCGGTGGAGGTGTCGGTGAACCGCAGGCCCCCGCCGTTCAGCGGGTCGAGCCGCCCGTTCGGGCCGCCGCCGTGCAGGTTGAACTGGGTGACCCCGCCTTCGAACCGCTCGACCTTCACGACGATCCCGGGGTGGTCCGGCAGCCCGTTCAGCGGGATCTCGCTCCGGCCCGGGCTGAACGTGTGCGGCGCGACCTGCTGCTGCGGCGGTACGTCGGTCTTCGGCACGTTCACCGGCTGCACGTGCGCGGTCGGCGGAGTCGCGACGTTCTGGACCCCGGTGAACGTCGGCGTCTCGGTCCGGAGGTTGGCCGGGCTGACCATCTTGAGGTCGGCCGGGCCGCCGGTGATCAGGTCGAGCGCGGCGTTCACGCGCTCGACGGCCGGCGGGCTGACCACGTGACCGCCGTTCGTCGCGGCCGGCGCCGGCGGCCGGGTCAGTTCGTCCAGCGAGAGCCGCAGGTGGTTCGCCTGGAAGCCGTGCGACACGCCCTCGTTGATCGAGGTGGTGATGTGCGGCGAGATGGAGGTCGTCGAGTTGTTCCGGAGGCTGGAGTTGACCAGGTCACCGATGCTCGTCGACTGCGGCGTGGAGACGTGCAGCGAGCTGATGTTCGTGACCGGCGGCGTCACGTTCATGCCGCCGTTCAGATGGGTCAGCGACGTCGAGGTGGTCGGGATCTGCACGTTCCCGGTCACCCCGTTGACACCGTGGATGCTGTTCACCGCGGGCTGCCCGATGTTCGCCGACGGGATGTTCGTGAGGTTGGTACCGGCGGTCGAGGGCACATGCACGCCGCCGGGCGTGACCACGGTCTCCAGGTTGACGCCGTGCCCGAGGTTGGTGTTCATCGGCGGCAGGTGCAGGTCCTCGAACGCCTTGCCGGCAGTGATCCCGGACTCGGTCGCGAACCCGAACTGGTTGATCTTGACGTCCGGCTTCAGCGGCGGCGGCGCGATCATCTCCTGGAAGAACACCTTCGTGTTCTCCAGGAACGTCAGCTTCGGGGTGTTGATCGGTACGGCGCTGATCGTGTGGCCGAGCGCACTAACCATCGGCAGGCCGAACACGTGCTGCCCGGCCAGACCGCGGCCGAACACGCCGACCTTCAGCGCCTGCGTGAACGCCTGGAAGTCCGTCATACCGAGCGCCTTGAAGGCCCGGATCTCGTCCGCCGCCACCGGCAGGATCAGCCGGGTCCACTGCAGCCCGCCGAAGTGCGCGGAGATGAACTGCTTGCTGCCGGTCCAGACCGTCCCGAGGCCCTTGCCGACGGCGCTGAACCCGCGGACGATCGTGGCCGGCAGCTGGGTGAACGCCGTACCGAACTTGCCCAGCGCGCCGAGCGTGATCGAGCCGAAGCTGGCGCCGAAGTTGCCGACCGAGACGGCGAAGTTGCGAATGTTCGACGCGACGAACAGGCCGGTCTCCCGGATCGAGAGGGTGACCAGCATCGGCATCCCCTTCAGCCCGGTCATCATCGTGAACAGGAAGTCCTTGCTGAAGATGGTCCGGAAGCTGCTGGCCAGTCCCTTCGCACCGGCACTGATGCCCTTCGCGATGCCTTTGATGATGCTGAAGATCGGCAGCGCCTTGGTGGTCGGCGCGATCAGCCCGAGGCCGGCCAGGAACAGGTCCAGGAACGACGCGTCACCGTTCGCGACGTCGACGATGGTCTTGATGAACAGCGCCAGGTTGACGCCGAGCGCGAGCAGCGCGATCGGACCGCCGAAGATCAGCGCCGGGATGATCAGGATGATCGCCAGCCACTTGAACGCCTCCCAGAACGCCTCGCAGGAGGAGATCGGCAACTGGATGTCGGAGACCCCGTTGATCTTTCCGGCGTACGTCGAGGCCTGGTCGGACTGGTCCCGCCCGGCCTGCTCGGCGATGCCCTTCTGGGTGTCCCGCTCCGGGTCGTCCTCCTTCAGCCCGCGGCCGGCCGCCAGCGCGGCGTCGGCCTTGCGCTGCTGCTCCTCGACCACCCCGCGCCAGTCACGCAGCGCCTGCGCCGAGGTCTCGAACGCGTTCGCCACGTCCTCGACATGCCCGCGCAACCGGTCGTCCACCTTGCCACGCAACGCGTCCGCGGCCTGGCCGACGAACACGCTGTCGTTGTTGGTGTTCATCACCGACTGGATCGCGTTGAAGATGTCCCGCGCCTTGCCGCCGAGCTTCTGCAGCACCTCGGCCAGCTGGCCGATGGTCTCCGGCTCCCCGGGAGTCGGGTCGCCACCGAGTCCGATCGCGTCCCAGTCGCTCGGCCGTGGCATCCGCCCTCCCTGGTGATCCGGTCCTCCGTACTGACCACGCCGTACCGGGGTCCCGGGTTCAGACCGAAATGAACCCGACCGTGGGCTGCGGCGTGGTCAGGACGGAGCCGTCGTGTTCGAGGAGGCATCGCTGTGCCGGACAAGCTGAAGATGAACTACAACCTGCTGAACGACGCCAAACGCAATCTCGAAGACCTGGCGAACAACATCGAGCCGACGCTGAACGACAGCCTGTTCAGCACGCTGGCCGGGCAGGACAGTTCGAGCGTTCTCGGCAGCAGCGACATCGACCTCGCGATCACCGACCTGCACACGAACGCACAGGGCACGATGACGAAGGCCGAGAAGGGCCTGAAGGAGCTGGCCAACTCGTTCGGGTCCGTCGGCGAGGCGTTCCTGCAGTTCGACGCCGAGATCGCCCAGGGCATGAACGTGACGAACAGCAACCTGGCGCTGTCGAACTGGCAGCGGCAGAAGGACACCTGGGACTACTACCAGTCCCACAAGAGCGAGTGCGAGAACCTCCCGGCCGGCCAGAAGGCGCCGGACTTCTGCAGCGCCACGGACCCCGGGCAGCAGCCGCTCGACCAGACCATCACGACCGACCGCGGCAACATCCACACCCACCTGACCCTGGACGACAAGGGCAACGTGGTGAAGGAGGAGACCACGGTCACGTACGACGGGAAGACGTACACGTCGACGTCGACGTACACCGAGGACAAGCACCACGTGATCACCGACAGCACGTATCCGGACGGCAGCACCGTGCACGACGACACGCACCTGAAGGACGACGGCAGCAGTACGACGACCACGACCAGCACGGACTCCGACGGCAAGAAGGACACCAGCGACGTGGCGCTGAAGGGCGACGGCAGCGGGACCAAGCACTCGACCGACAGCGACGGCACCGTCCACGACTACACCCGCGGGCCGGACAACTCCGACGGCACCTCGGCCGACTGGGTCGAAACCCAGGAAAGCATCGACCGGAACACCCCGGACGACACCTACATCCCGATCACCTACTGAAAGGCAGCGCAGTCATGGCGTACGACGGCATCAACCTCGAGTACGGCAAGATCACCGAGGTCGCCAACCTCCTGCACAACGCCCACGAACAGATCGTCCCGCTCATCGTCAACCTGCGCAACAAGGTCAACCACCTGGTCGAGGACGGCCTCGTCTTCAAACAGTCCAGCGAGGTAATCCGCAACACCTACAACCAGTTCGACACCAGCCTCAACCTCGCCGTCAAGGGCATCGAAGACTTCAAAGAAATGTTCAACAGCATCATGAAAAACGCCGAAGACTTCGACAAGGGCATCAGCGACAGCCTCAACCAGAAGAAGTAAGAGACCCAGGAAGAACAGAAAGAAAAACAAGGAACCAAAAGCAAAGAATATTGCTGCTTTGCATGTGGCCCAGTTTGGCGCGCCGGCGACAGCCGGCCTGCCAAACCAAATGCTCAATCAGGCGCCGCCGGGGCATCTACAAGGCCCGACAGCGACCGCGACTCGCGAGGAAGCGGCCCAGCTTCCGGGCTGAACGGCGGGCGCATAGCGCAGGTTGGAGTGACGCGCATGCACGCTATTGCAGGACTCGACTGGTCGCTGCGGTTGTCTCCAACTCGCCGGTGAGGAGCGCAACGAACGCGTCAGCAATTCGACGTACCGAGCCAAGTTCTAAATCGCAGGTCCAAACGACACCCTCGCCGCCAACACCTCGGTCATTCAGCCACGCGGCGGGCACATGGCCCGTCTCGCCCGCGACCCGGAAAACGTGCTCATACGCCTGGTCCATGAGCGCAAGTAAGGTCTCGACCCGGTCGTCCGAGATAAGCCGCGAATCCAGGTCGGCGTCGACACATCCTTGGAAGCCGGCGCGAGCGTGCAGTCGCCAATGCCGCTCGGCGTCACGCAGCCACCTCGGCGCGTCGGCGGGAACAACCTCAGCAAGCACCTCGAGCCAGACTTCGAGAAGACCGTCCCGCGCCCAGAAGCCGTACCCCCGGAAGTCCGTGAAGCTCGATCCCATGCCCACGACTCTGGCGGCAGACGCCGAGCAATGCAATCCGGACTCGCGATACGCCCCACCACGTCATCGGATGCATTGCCGACTGGCTCTGACAACGCCCTTGGGACCGGATCTGAGGACGCCGAGCGATTGGCGGTCGCAATGGGCGGCGCGGAGACCATCGTCTCTTCGGCTGACACGAACCTCCGGCTCACCGCCGGAGCCAGCCACCACTCTATAATTGTTCTTTTCCCCGATCTCCCTTCTTTTATTTCTCCCTTATTTCTTGTTCTACTTCTCATAGTTTCTCACTGCTGGGGTTTCAGAACTGTTAGTGGGACTTGGACGGGGATGGGGGTGGAGGCGGGGCCGGTGGTCCAGGAGCGGCCTTGGCGGGGGGTGCTGCGGGTTATGTTGGCGGCTAGGCGGACGCCTATCAGTTCGCCGTCGCTGAAGGAGCGGGCCTCGAGCAACAGACCGCGGCGGGCTCGGCGGGCGGCGCCGGCCCAGCCGCTCATGCCGGACTGGAAGCCGTCGGTGGTGGCGCCGAAGATCAGGGCCAGGCCCTGGTCGCGGCCGGAGACGACGATGTCCTTCAGGAGCTTGTCGGCGGCGGCGGTCATGATCAGGTCCGCGTCGTCGATGACGACCACCTTCGGCCCGGGCGGCAGTTGCTCCAGGGCTCCGCGGAGTACGTCGTCCGCCGGGTCGGCCTGATCCATCAGCAGTACGTGCGGGTGCCGCGCGAGCATCCGCAACGGGGACTCGCGTGGGGTGATGACGACCAGCGAGGAACCACCTGCGAGCAGCGAGACCGCCAAGCAGGACAGCGCGTTGCTCCGTCCGGACCCCGGTGAGCCGAGTACGGCGTACGACGAACCGACGCCCGCGAGGTCCACCCCGACGGCACCGACGTCGTCGCCGCCGATGCCGATCAGGCCCCACTGCGGCCGGCGTTCCGCGTCGCCGACGCGTTCGTACGCCTCGGCGAACTCGATCGACGACGGCAGCTCCGCCAGCTGGAACGGTCGCCGCGCGGCCGGCACCTTCGCGTCCCGCTTGACCGCTTCGGCCGCGATCGCGGTGATCGCGTCCACCTGCTCGGCACCGCCACCGGCGGCCAGTACGGCGACCTGTGTCTCGGTCCCGGTGAGTACGTGCCAGCCGCGCCCGGGCAGCACGATCGACGGGATCTTCACCCGCAGGCCGACGCCCTGGTAGTCGGTCCGATCCGCCTGCCGGAGCAGCAGTTTGTGGTCGTTGTGCGACGCCAGCCGCCCGCCGAGCAGCGACCGTTCGGACGTGGCGACCACGTGCATCCCCAGTCCGGCGCCCTCCCGCAGCAGCCGCATGACGTCCGCCAGCAGGTGGCTGTGGTCGCTGTCGTCCAGCGTCGCCGCCAGCGCGTCCCACCCGTCGACGAGCACGAGCACATGCGCCGGCCGCTCGTTCTTCGGCAGTGCCTTGCGGAGCTCGTTCAGCCCGGTCGCGTTGTGCTTGCCGGCCAGCTCTTGGCGCTCGCTCAGCTCCTGGTTCAGGCGGCGCAGCAGCCGGGTCATCCGCTCCATGTCGTGCCGCGAAACGACCGCGCCACAGTGCGGCAGTCGCTCCAGCGGTGCGAGACCGCCGCCCGCCGCGTCGATGCCGTAGATGTGGACGTCCGCGACGCTCAGGTTCTTCGCCGCCGAACCGGCCATCGTCCGCAACGTCTGCGTACGCCCGGACCGCGGCGCCCCGATCACGTACAGATGGCCGAACGTCTCGAAGTCGAGCCCGGCCACCCGCTGCTGCTGCAACGCCGGAATGTCCTCCAGCGCGTACGGCGCGAACATCGGCGTCTCGCTGGTGTCGGGCAGTTCGCCGAGCAGGATCTGCTGCCCGAGCGCGGGCTTCCACGGCTGCGGCTGTACGGCGAAGTCCGGCAACTCGGCCGCCGCCGTACGCAACGCCTGCACCAACGCCTGCAGATCCGTCGGCGCCGGAGCCGTGGGCCGACTCTCGTCGAGATCATCGTCTTCCCGATCGACAGCGCGGCCAAGCTCCGACCACGGCAACTCGGTGACCTGCACGCCCGCAGGATCGACCGGACCGGCCGGTTCTTCGGAATCCGAAGGTCGCTCGGCCCCGACCCACGCCGTCTGGAACAGATCCGCCAACCGCGGCCCGCGCCGGATCAGCGCCCGCCCGGGGATCCCCGGGCTGATCGACGCGGCCTCGTTCACGTCGACCACGTCCTGGCTCTCGGACTGGTCGGTGACGCGTAGCGCGATCCGCAGGTTCGTGTTCGCCCGGATGTCGCCGGTCACCACGCCGGCCGGCCGCTGGGTGGCCAGAATCAGGTGGATCCCCAGCGATCGGCCGCGCTGCGCGATCCCGATCAGCCCGGGGACGAAGTCCGGGATCTCCCGCACCATCGCCGCGAACTCGTCGATCACCAGCAGCAGGCGGGGAAGCCGCGCCAGCTCCGGGTTCGCGACCCGCTTGGACTGGTAGTCCGGCAGGTCCTTCGCGTCGGCGGCGGCCAGGATCCGCTCCCTCCGCCGCAGCTCCGCCTCCAGCGACTCCAGTACGCGCTCGACCAGGTGCGCGTCGAGGTCGGTCACCATGCCCAGCGTGTGCGGCAGCCCCGCGCACTCCTTGAACGCACTGCCACCCTTGTAGTCGACGAGTACGAAGGTCAGCTCGTCCGGACGGTTCGCGACCGCGAGCGACGCGACCATCGTCTGCAGGAGCTCGGACTTGCCGGATCCCGTCGTACCGGCGATCAGCCCATGGGGGCCGTCGGCAACCAGATCGACGGTGAACTTCCCGTCGAAGTCGGTCCCCAGGACGAACGACGTACTCGCCGGCCGGCGCTGCCACCGGGTCAGGATGCCGGAAGGCTCCGGCGGCTCCAGGTCGAGCTCGTCGAGCAGCTTCACCGTCTTCGGCAGACCGGCGTCGTGGTCCGGGCTGACGTCGCGTACCGGTGCCAGCGACCGGGCGATCTGCTCGCACCACTCCGGCGTCACCAGGTCCGCGCGAACGTTCTTCTGGTCCGGGATCCCCGGCCGCCGGACGAGCAGCGTGTCGTCCTCGGCCAGCACCACCCCGCTGCACTCCTGGGGCAGCAGCCGCTCGTCGCGGTCCAGGCAGACCGAGTACACCCCGACCGCGGGCCCCTCGGTCAGCACCTGCACGAACCCCGGTACGTCGCGCAGCCGCCGCGACCCGTCCGCGATCATCATGATCTCGTTCTCGAGCATCGGCTGCCGTTCGGTCGACGCCTCGGCCCGCCGGTGCCGCCCCTGGACCTGCGACACCAGCTCGCCGATCCGGGCCGCCGTGGTCGCCTCGTCGTTCGCGATCAGTACCGTCGCCGGTCCCTTGCCCGGTCGCAGCTGCGGCAGCCACCGCACCCAGTCCCAGTCCGCGGCGTCGTCGGACTCCGCGAGTACGACGATCCGCAGCGACTGCGGCGAATGCAGTACGGCGGCCTGGATCGTCAGCCATCGCGCCAGCGCCCGCACCGAAGCTGCCTCGCCGGCGATCCCGAGGACGCCGTGATTGCGCAGCGGTACGGCGATCGGCGCGTCCGGGATGGTCCACCGGATCGTTCGGTGGTTCTCCTCCCGGCCCTGGTCGTCGAGCTCCTTCAGCGACGCCTGGTCCGCCGTACCGACCCGCAGCAGCAGGTAGTCGGGGTCGTGCCGGCGGCGTTCCCAGAGCCGGCTGCCCGGCCGGGTCGCCAGCTGCGCGATCCGGACCGGGTCGGGCGCGGTCAGGTTCCGGATCACCCGTTCCCGGGCCACCGCAACCGCGATCTCCTCGTCGAGCGCGGCCTGCCGGGCGAAGTACAGCCGGCGGGCCTTGATGTGGTCGAGCCGGTTGGTCTTCCGGCTCGAGAAGAAGTTCATCCCCATCATCAGCGGGCTGACCAGCGTGAAGACGAGGAAGTAGTACGAGTTGAACAGCCCGACCATGACCAGGCCGAGCACCAGCGGCATCAGTACGACGGGCCACGGGAACGGCCGGTTCTGCGGCGGCGGTGGCGGTGGCGGCAGCCGGAGCTTCTCCTCGTCCAGGTGCGGCGCGAGCCGCGGCGGCCGGTTGTAGTCGAGCCCGAACCCGTCGTCGGCGACCCGGATCGCGGCGATCGGCTCGATATCCCCGCTGCAGCGCAGCAGCATCGGCCCGACCACCAGGTCCTCGTCCGGCAGCCAGTCCTGCACCTGACCGACGGGCACCGTCCCGGGATCGACGACCCGCTGCAGGGGTTCCGGTCCGGGCAGGGGCTCGTCGTCCTGCGGGCGGATCGCGCTGGTCGCCGCGTCGTCCGCGGGCGGCCCGATCCGGCGGTTCGAGACCGCGCCGCCGACGTCCTCGGTCCGGTGCCAGTACGCCTCACCGCGCGCGCCGACGGTGACCCACAGCCCGCGCCGCGGTACGTCGTCACCCTCGAGCCGGATCGCGCACTGCGGATCGGCACCGATCTCGTGGCTGCCCGGCCCGACCCGCCACACGCGCCCGGCCTGCGGCCCGGAGACGGCGTGCAGTTCCACGACGGCGGTCGCGTGCCCGGGCGGGGCGCTCTGCAGCAGATCGGGTACGTCGACCGGCCCGCCGAGGCCGATCACGCCGCCTGCACGGACTCCGGACTTCGCGAGCGTGGCCGACGGATCGAGGCGCTTGCGGCCGAGGTACAGCGTCGTACCGGGCTTCCCGAGGCCGTCGGCCAGCCCTGCGACGGACAGACCGCGTGGTATCCGCACGATCTGGTCGGCGCGGGAGCCCGACCGCGAGTCGACAGTGGTCAGGTTCAGCTCCACGAGGCGGCCTTCCCGTCGGTCACCGCGGACACACCCACCGACCCGGCGGGCGTTTCGAGGTCGCTCAGCTCGTCGGTGGTCACCGTCTCCGGGCTGAACGGTACGCCGCTCTCGAACTCGTGCGGTGGCAGTCGCCGGATCGTCCGCGCGACGGCCTTTGCCAACGGCAACGGATCGATCCGCAGCCAGGTCGCGCCGCCGTGCAGCCGCAAGGTCTGGTCGGGCAGCGCCTCCAGCAACCGGCTGCTGCCGCGCGCGACGCCCAGGGTGAGCATCCGGCGTCCGGCCTGCAGTGGTCCGGCCAGTGGTCCGGCGCCGACGATGAACCAGGCCCCGAGCCGCCGCGCGGCCTCCTCCAACGGCATCCCGTCGTGCCGCGGATGGATGCCCTCGGCAACTTCGATCGCCCCGACCGGCAGCCGGACGTCGAGCTGCGCGGCCAGCGCCTGGACGACGGCGCGGGCCGTCCGGTCGACGCCGTACACGGACAACGTCCGCGGGCCGGAGAGCAGGTCCAGCATGATCACCGTCGTACCCCCGGAGTCGATCCCGGCGCAGACCAGCAGCGGCAGCTCGCGCACCGACCCGGTCTCGGGCACCTCGGCGCGCGGGATCCACCACAGCCGCGGGTCCAGCGGGTCGGCGCTCCACGGCGCCGGCGGTTCGAGCTCGGACATCCCCGCGAGCAGTACGCCGATCCGGTCCTTGGCCAGCGCGACGGCGTACGGCGCCATGCCCGGGGTGACGGCGGCCGCGGCGACGATCGCCTGCTCGGCAGCCGACCACGCGGTCCGGTCCCGCAGGACCGAGGTCAGCAGCCGCAGGCGCCGCTTGTACCGCCGGCGGGCCGCGATCGGCTCGGTGAACGCGCGGACCGTCCGCCGGGTCTCCCGCCGGATCCAGCGCAGCAGCCGTTTCCAGCCGCCGAGTTTGCGGACCAGCAGGTTGACCAGGATCACGACCAGCAGGACCACACCGATATAGCCCAGAACCCCGCGAACACCGCCGCCACCGAAAGCAGTGCTCATGCAGCGGCTCCCGCCCGGCTCAGTTCGGCCCGGAGCTGCCGGACCGCGTTGTGTGCCCGCGACTTCACCGTCCCGATCGGGACACCGAGCGCCGCGGCCACCTCCTCGCCGGCGTGCCCGAGCAGATGTACCCGGGCCACCACCTCGCGATGCGCGGGCGACAGGCCGCGCAGTACGTCGACCAGTACCCGCCGGTCGAGCACCTGCTCCGCCGGGTCCGGCTGGCTCACCCGCTCCTCCAGCTCACCGGCACCGAGGCCCACCGGGACCGCCCGGCCGGACCGGCGGTGGTGGTCGACGACCAGGTTGCGGGCGACGCGGAACAGCCACATCCGCACCGGCCGGTCCTGCCAGTCGATCCGGTCGGCCAGCCGCCATGCCCGCAGCAGCGTCTCCTGGACGACGTCCTCGACGGTGTGGCTGTCGCGACCGAGGATGCTGGTCACGTAGCGGCACAGGCTCTCCCGCTCCGCCAGACAGAGCTCCATGACGGTGGTCCGGCAGGCGCGCTCGTCGATCATGGGTCTCCCTCGGGGCGATACTGCGGTGGAGAACCTGGCTCGGCTCAAAATAGGTTGAGAACGCTCTCATGGCAACGCCAATGGATGAACACTCAGCAACAATCTGATCTCGTGCAGTGATCGCAGTCACGTTTCCGCACACCGTTTGACGCCGGGCCGGTCTCCGGGTGATCCTCGGCAGCAGAGCTGCTCTCGCCCGTCCGTCCCCGAGTCCTGGAGCACGTCGTGCGGTCACGCCGATCCCCCGGTTCGTCCCGTTTCTCGGACACCTTCGCCAGCCGTCCGGGGCTGCCCCGGATCACCCGGCTGCCCGACCGGCGCGCCTGGTCGACGACCGCGGTGGTCGCGGCGCTGATCGGCGGGATCGCGATCGGCGCCTCGTCGATCGCCGGCGGCGGTTCCGGTCCGACGTACACCACCGACGTGGCCTACGTGCCGCAGAGCCGGCCGACCGTGACGCCGACGGTCACCGTCACCCCGGACCCCGAGCAGGTGGCGGGGCCGACGAAGACGATGACCGTGAAGGGCGATCCGCAGCAGGTCGTGAAGACCGTGATCATGCCGGGCGTCACCGTCACGCTGCCGCCGACCACGGTTACCGCGAAACCCCCGCTGGCCGGTACGCCGCCGACCGCGACCGTCACCGCGACCACTACCGCCACGGCGACCACGACCGCGACCGCGACGAAGACCGCAACCACCCGGACCACGGCGACGACCACGGCGACCACGACCGTGACCGCGAAGCCGCCCGCACGGACGAACGACTCGAACACCGGGAAGCCGCCGGCCGCGGCCGCCGCGCCGATCGCGCTGCAGAGCGACCAGAGCAACCGCTGCATCGACGTACCGAACGCCGCCGACGGCATCGGTCACGACGGAACGCCCTTACAGGTCTGGGACTGCGGCGGCAACGCGGCCAACCAGCAGTGGGTCTTCCAGCCCGACGGAACCGTCCGCTCGATGGGCCTGTGCATGGACCTCGCCTGGGCCTCGACCGCCGACGGTACTCAGGTCCAGCTGGTGAACTGCAACGGCGGCTGGGCCCAGAAGTTTGCCCTGAGCAACAACCACGAGCTGGTCAACCCGAGCGCCGGCAAGTGCGTCACGGCCGATGCCGCCGGCAACGGCGGCCGGTTGACGCTGCGCGGCTGCAGCGGCAGCGCCAACCAGAAGTGGCACAAACCCTAGAAAGCGTAGGGGTACGGCGACCAGTCGGCGGGGCGCTTCTCGAGGAACGAGTCGCGGCCTTCGGCGGCCTCGTCGGTGCCGTACGCGAGCCGGGTCGCCTCACCCGCGAACAGCTGCTGCCCGACCAGGCCGTCGTCGATCTGGTTGAACGCGTACTTCAGCATCCGCTGCGCGGTCGGCGACTTCGCGCAGATCTTCTTGCCCCACTCGAGCGCGACCGCCTCGAGCTCGGCGTGCGGGACGGCCTTGTTCACCATGCCCATCCGGTACGCGTCCTCGGCGGAGTACTCGTCGCCGAGGAAGAAGATCTCCCGCGCGAACTTCTGCCCGACCTGCCGGGCCAGGTACGCCGACCCGAACCCGCCGTCGAACGACGCCACGTCCGCGTCGGTCTGCTTGAACCGCGCGTGCTCCGCGGACGCCAGCGTCAGGTCCGCGACCACGTGCAGGCTGTGCCCACCCCCCGCGGCCCAGCCTGGTACGACGCAGATCACGACCTTCGGCATGAAGCGGATCAGCCGCTGTACTTCGAGGATGTGCAGCCGGCCGGCCCGCGCCGGGTCGATCGACTCCGCCGTCGTACCCTCGGCGTACTTGTACCCGTCCTTGCCCCGGATCCGCTGGTCACCGCCGGAGCAGAACGCCCAGCCGCCGTCCTTGGGCGACGGGCCGTTCCCGGTCAGCAGCACGCAGCCGACGTCCGAGGACATCCGCGCGTGGTCCAGCACCCGGTACAGCTCGTCCACGGTCCGCGGACGGAACGCGTTCCGCACCTCCGGCCGGTCGAACGCGATCCGCACCACACCGGCGTCGACCGCCCGGTGATAGGTGATGTCGGTCAGCTCGAAGCCGTCCACCTGCTTCCAGGCCGACGGGTCGAAGATCTCGGAGACAGTCACCCTTGGAGCATATTTCAGCGCCGCGCGGTGCTCTCCCGCAGTACTACTTCGGCCTTGAACGTCTCGGTGGTCGGCTCGCCGCCCTCGACCGCCAGCTCCAGCGCCCGGCGGCCCATCTGCTCCAGCGGCAGCCGTACGGTCGTCAGCCCCGGCCACACGTCCCGCAGCGTCGCGATGTCGTCGAACCCGGCGACACCGAGCTCCGCCGGTACGTCGACGCCGCGGTCGCGGAACGCGGACATCGCGCCGACCGCCATCACGTCGTTCACCGCGAACACGCAGTCCACGTCGGTCTTCCGGTCGAGCAGCTGTTCCGCCGCGGCGTACCCGCCGTCCCGGGTGAACTCACCGGCCTCGACCAGAACCGCCGCCAGCCCCGCCTCGGCCAGGCCCGCGACGAACCCGTCGCGCCGATCGCGTGCGGTGGCAAGGGTTTCCGGGCCGCCCAGTACGGCGAACTTCCGGTAGCCGAGCCCGACCAGCTCCCGCGCGAGGTCCGCCGACCCGGAACTGTTGTCCGGCTCAACGGTGTGCGCCGGCATCCCGGACTGGCTGACCAGCGCCAGACCCGCGCCGGAGTTGAGGAAACTCTCCACCTCGGTCGCCGTCCGCGCGAGGCTGTCGGCGTCGGTACGGCGGCTGCCGATCATCACCGCGGCCCGGGCCCGCTGCGCCCGCAACGACGACAGGTAGGCGATCTCGCGGTCGGAGTCGCGGAACGTGCTGGCCATCATCACCAGCAGCCCACGCTCGTCCGCGGCCCGCATCACGCCGTTCGCGATCGCCGCGAAGTACGGGTCCTCGATGTCGTGCACGAGGATGCCGACCACGTTGGTGGACGACTTGGCCAGCGCCTGGGCCTGCGCGTTCGGCGTGTAGCCGAGCTCGTCGGCCGCGGCCTTGACCCGTTCCTGCAGTTCCGGACGTGGGACGCGGTCCCCGCCGTTCAGCACGCGGGAGGCGGTCGCGACCGACACGCCCGCACGCTGCGCCACGTCCAGCAAAGTCACCGGTGCTCGCAGATTCATGGCCTACCCTTCCTAACGTCCCCCCGGTGGGCGGTGGCGGTCACCCTACCGAACTCGCCAGTTCTCACCCTGAGTATCGGGCAGGTCGCTGCCAATCTCGGCAGAACCTGGCATTGCGGCGCGGGAGTGACTAGCCTTCCCAGCCATGAGGACCGTCCGCGCCAGGGTGACGATCCTGGTCTCGTCCGCTGTGCTCAGCCTGACGACCCTCACCGGTCCGGCCATGGCTGCCCCGCTTCCGGACGGGCCCGGTACGCCGGCCCCCGCAGCACCCAGTGTGCCGCAGCACGTCGACGCGCGCACCAAGAGCACGCAGCCGGTCTACGACTACTCCGACGCGATCCGCGAGTCGGTGTACGTCGACACCACGATGGACACCGACTCCGACGGCACGAACGACGTGATCGCGGTCGACATCGTCCGGCCCAGCGAACCGGCGCTCACCGGCGCGAAGATCCCGGTCATCATGGACGCCTCGCCGTACTACACCTGCTGCGGCCGCGGGAACGAGAACGAGAAGAAGACGTACGACGCCGACGGCGTGATCCAGAAGATGCCGTTGTTCTACGACAACTACTTCGTGCCGCGCGGGTACGCGATGGTCGGCGTGGACGTGCTCGGCACCGGCCGCTCCACCGGCTGCGGCGACGTCGGCGGGCCGAACGAGATCCAGTCCGTGGTCGACGTGATCGACTGGCTGAACGGCCGCAACACCGCGCACACCGCCGACGGGCAGCCGGTCAAGGCGACCTGGACCACCGGCGCGGTCGGGATGATCGGCAAGTCGTACGACGGCACGCTCGCGAACGGCGTCGCCGCCACCGGGGTCGAGGGCCTGAAGACGATCGTGCCGATCTCGGCGATCTCCTCGTGGTACGACTACACCCGCTCCGGCGGCGTACCGTACTCGGACGACTACATGCCCTGGCTGGGCGGGTACGTCGGCCACGACAGCCCGGCGTGCGACGAAGTACGCGGCAAGCTCGGTGACAGTGACGACGACGACACCGGCGACTACACGTCGTTCTGGGCGGCGCGTGACTACACGAAGAACGCGTCGAAGGTGAAGGCGTCGGTCTTCATGACGCACGGGCTCAGCGACTACAACGTGCAGACGAACCACTTCTCCCAGTGGTGGTCGGCGCTGGCCCGCAACAACGTGCCGCGCAAGCTCTGGCTCGGGCTCGAGGACCACGTGGACCCGTTCGAGTTCCGCCGCGACGAGTGGGTGGACGAACTGCACAAGTGGTTCGACTACTGGCTGCAGGGCCTGCAGAACGGCGTGATGAAGGAGCCGATGGTCTCGGTCGAGACGACGCCGGACGTCTGGCGCGACTACAAGACCTGGCCGGCCGTGAACCGGCCGATGTCGGTACCGGTCGCGGCAGGCAAGCTAGGTGCCGCAGGCAAGGGAACCGTCACGATCACCGACGACCCGGACCTCACCGAGGACGACATCGTCGCCGATCCGTCCGAGGTGATCGCGGGCCGGCAGATGTTCCTCTCCGCCCCGCTGGCGGCCCCGCTGCGGATCAGCGGTACGCCGTCGGTCACGCTGCGGCTGAAGTCCGACTCGACGACGACGCCGGTGACGGCCCGCCTGATCGAGTACGGCGACGGCCAGCGCTACTCCGGCATCCGCCGTACCGACCAGAGCACGTGCGAGGGCGAGAGCACGGACTACGACGACAGCTGCTACTTCACCGTGCAGAAGCTCACCACCCAAAGCGATCACGGCATCGTCAGCCGCGGCTGGATCGACGCCGCCCACAGCAAGTCCCTGTCCACGCCGACCCCCCTCAAGCCCGGCACCTGGACCACCGTCAACGTCCCCCTCCGCGCCCAGGACGAGATCATCCCCAAGGGCCACGTCGTAGGCCTGGCCATCACCCTCTCCGACACGGAGTGGACCACCCCCAACGACACCGGCGCCACCATCGACATCGACCTCTCCGCAACAAAACTCAACGTCCCGGTCACCGGCGGCAAAATCACCGCCCCCACCAAACTCCAGCCGATCGACGTCGAGATCACCACCCCCACCCAACGCCCCAACCTCCACGACCCCAAGAACTGACCCTTCCGCCGAGTCGTGAGTTTCGGCTGACGACACGCGGGTTTCGGGCGCCGGAATCCACGACTCGCGATTCCTGGGTCGAGCCGATCCACACGGCTCGGCGGGGCTGTGGATAAGTCGGGCCGGCCGGGTGGGCGAGGCGGGATGATGGGGTGGTGTTGTTTACGGCGGCGCAGGGGCGTCGGATGGGGATCTCGCGGGGTGTTCTGCGCGGACCGCAGTACCAGCGGGTGCTGGGGTCTGTGTACGCCGACGCGCGGGTCGTGGTCACGCCCCGGGTGCGGGCCGAGGCCGCCTTGATGTTGACGCCGGACGCCGTGGCGAGTCACCACACCGCGTTCAACCTCTGGACCGCCGACGACCGAGCCGGCGGTGAGGTTGTCCATGTGACCGTCGAGCGCGATCCGCACCGGGTTCTGCCCCGCGTGAGCGGCCTTTGTGTGCACGAAGTACAGCACCTCGACCGGGCGCTGAGGGACGGCCTGCCGCTCACCTCGCCCGAACGGACCTTCCTCGACCTGGCTCCGTACCGGGATCTCACCGGCCTGGTCACCGCCGGAGACTCGCTGGTACGCCGGACCGAACTGGAGCCCGAGCGCCTGGTCGAAGTGGCGACAGCCGCCAGCGGTCTGCGTGGCGTACGGCTGGCGCGCGAGGCGGCTGCCCTGGTCCGGCGTGGTGTGGACTCGCCGATGGAGACGTCCCTGCGGCTTCTCCTGATCCTCGCCGGACTTCCCGAGCCGCTGGTCGGCCATGTCGTCACCGACTCCGCGGGCGGCTGGCTCGCGCAGCCGGACCTGTCCTATCCCGACCTCAAGATCGCGATCGAGTACGACGGCCGACACCACCTGGTGGACGCACGTCAATGGCGCAAGGACATCCGCCGCCGCGAGAACCTCGAACGCGAAGGCTGGCTGGTCCGCGTAATCACCGCCCACGACCTCTTCGCCACACCCCAAACGCTGGTGGCCCGCATCACCGAAGACGTCCACTCCCGCCGCTACCTCCGCGCCGCCTGACCCACCCCGCCGAGTCGTGTCGATTGGCTCCACCCCCCATCACCCGAGTCGTGGATATTGGTCGAGAAATCCCCTATTTCACGCCCACTTTCCACGACTCGACGAACTAGTTGCCTTCAGCTACGAATTGCATCGGGTCGCCGAAGGCTAGGTCGGTGAGGCCGGCGGTGTGGAAGGCGCCGATCAACAGGGATCGGCGGTGGGCGGCGAAGGTTAGGACGTGGGCTACCATGCCGCCGTAGGTGAAGACCCTTGGGGGTTCGCAGGTGGTGTCGACGAAGCTTTCGTCGAAGCGGCCGTCGTCGTTGAGTTGGGTGACCAGGGCGACGAAGCGGGCGCCGGCCTCGGCGTGCCTGGTGCGGAGCTCCGGGATCGGGGTGACCACCTGGCGGCCGCATTCGGGGACCTGGAACGGGCGGTCCTCGACCGAGGCGAGCCACATCTCCTCCTGCCAGACCAGGCGGTCGAGCAGGTAGCGGATCGAGATGTCGTCGTCGATGCCCTCGACGGACAGCTCGATCGGCCGGTCCAGGGTGGCGGCGTCCAGCCGGGCGCCGCGTTCGATCAGCTCGCCGGTCAGCCACACGTGGTGCTCGACCATCCTGACAAGTACGTCCATGCCCCTCACCTTTCTGCGGGCCGGCAGCCGAAGTCCGGCCGGCGGCTGGAAATGCACTCCACTGGGCGCCGCGAGGAAGAACACCCGCGACGCTTCCCGCCGCCACTCCCGCGGCGGCATCCCGTACGCCCGGGCGAACGCGCGCGTGAACGCCTCGTTCGACCCGTACCCGGCCTCGACAGCAACATCCAGTACGGCGACGGGCTCGGCCAGCAGCCGGTACGCCGCCCGCTCCAGCAGCACCCGCCGCCGGAACGCGAACGGCGACTCCCCCGCGACCGCGCCGATCACGCGGTCGAAGTGGAACCGCGACAGATGTACCCGGTCCGCGAGCCCGGCGCCGTTCACCGGGTCGCACGGCCCGCTCAGCCCGGCCGCGACCACCGCCACGAACTCCTCGAACACATCCGCCATGTGCACCACTGTGCCCCCACCCGGCGCGCTCCGACTTGATCGAAATTGCGCTGGTTGGCGGAGTACTCCGTTATGTGTAGTAGCGTGACGGCATGGACAGCAGCCAGTTGCTCAAGGGCGTTCTCGATCTCGCCGTCCTGGCGGTCCTGCGGGAGGCCGACGGCTACGGGTACGACGTACTCCGCCGGCTGCGGGCCGCGGGACTGGAGGACGTCGCGGACGCGTCCGTGTACGGGACGCTCCGGCGGCTGTTCCAGGCGGGCGCGCTGACGTCGTACGTGCAACCGAGCGAGGAAGGCCCGCACCGGAAGTACTACGGGCTGAACAAGACCGGCCGTGAGCTCCTGGCCCGCTCCACCGAGACCTGGAACCACTTCGCCGGCACCATGTCCGTGCTGCTGGTGGACAAGGAGGCGGCGTGAACACCGGGGCGGCGGCGATCTACCTGGCACAGGTACGGTCCGAGCTCAGCGACCTGCCGCCGGGCGAGCTGGAGGACGTCCTGCAGGACGTCGGCGGCCACCTCAGCGAGGTCTCGGCCGAGTTCGGTACCGAGCCGACGATCGGCCAGCTCCAGGACCGCCTCGGAACGCCACGGCAGTACGCCGAGGAGCTCCGCACCGCGGCCGGCTACCCGCCACGGACCGGCCCGGTCGGGCAGAGCCACAAGGAGCGCCTGGACGCGGGCTGGAACGCGCTGCGCTGGGGCCTGATCGCGGCCACCGTCGGCCCGTTCTTCATCGCGGTGGCGATCTTCGCGTGGTCGCGGCGGGAGACGTCGTTCTTCGGGCTGCTCGGGTTCGGCATCCTGTTCGCGGCGGCCTTCTTCGGGGTGGTGGCGCTGCGCGGGAACGACCCGAAGGTGGTGCTGGACACCCCACAGGGCACCCGCGGCGCGACCACGGTCCGCGGCTGGATCGACCAGATCCCGCCGAACATCCGGCACGAGCTGCGCACCATCGGGCAGCCGATCTGGTGGGTCGCCCGCGGCATGATCGGCGCGGGCGGGTTCTTCGCGCTGTTCGGCGCCCCGGCGGTGACCGTGGTCGGGGCGTTCGCGGGCGCGGCCGTGTCGATCTGGATGGGCCGGCGCACCCAGCAGGACGGCCGCTGGCTGTGGTACGTCGTACCGCTGAACGTGGTCGCCGCGATCGCGGTGCCGGCGTTCCTGGCGGCGGCGTACATGGGTACGTCGTTCGGGTTCCTGAACAACTACCAGCCGCGGCACGGCGGCTCGGCGTACAGCCCGCCGGACAACGGGCTGCGGCTGAACGGTTCACCGGTCACGAACGTCTACCCGTTCGATGCCCAGGGCAAGCAGGTCGACGTCCGGCTGTACGACCAGGACGGCAACCCGATCGACCTGGAACGGCAGGACTGCGCGGAGACCTACCAGCCCGGACAGCACGGCACCACGAGCAACCAGTTCCCGCAGGCGGTGATCGTGCCGGACGAGAACGGCGTGGTCACGAACGCGAGGAACTGCAAGGACACGACAAAGGCCCCGTTCGCCCCGCCGACCGCGTCGCCGACGCCGACACACACCCCGACACCGAAGCCGACGGTGAAACCTACGCGCTAGGACCGGCCGCGGCCACCTGACGGTAGGTGTACCCGAGCCGCCGGTACACCGCGATCGCCGCCGCGTTGTCGCCGTCCACCATCAACGCGACCCGCCCGTGCCGCTTCACCAGCTCGGCGGTCACGAAGCCGCACACCTGCCCGGACAATCCCTTGCCCCGGGCAACAGGATGCGTCGCGACCCCGGCCAGGAACCCGACCCCGGGCGCACTCCACGCGTCCGCCGCGACACTCAGCAGCTCGCCGTCGTCACCGGTCACCGCGGCCCAGCGCCGTACGCCGGGATGCCCCGGCCACGCGTACGACGACGGCGACGCGGTGTCGAGCAACGCCGCCACACCGGCGTCCCCGTCCAGCCAGGCCGCGGTCGTGGTCACGTCCGGAACCTGGTCCGTGTCCATCCAGCCGAACGCGGCCGCGAACTCCAGCCCGGGAAGGTGTTCCGCCATTTCGCGGATCAGCTCCTCGTCGCCGAACGGCCGGAACGACGGACCCACCTCGGTCAGTACGGCGGCCGCCAGCCGGACCGCTTCCGACACCGGCCCGACGACAGCGAGCCGGTCATGTCTGGACACGTCCGGTGCCGCGACGACGACCGCCGAACCCGCGCGCCAGGCCCGCGCACCGGTGGTGAATCCCTGGGCAGCCCATCCGACGATCGAGTCGTCCCCACTCGCCAGCTTCAGCTCGGCCGGCGTCTTGATCTCCCGCACGGGACAAACCGTATGTCATGCCGGTGCACCGCCCGCACGCTGGATGGCGTACGGGACCAGATGCCGGTAGCCGCGGACCGCGACCCGGCGCAGCCGGTGGATCGTGTACGCCGCGTGGCCGTCCAGCGCGGCGGCCAGTTCGCGGTCGGCGAGGACCCGGCCGGGCTTGCATTCCGTGGTCAGGCGGGCGGCCAGGTTGACCACCTCGCCGTACACGTCGCCGAGCCGGATCAGGATCGACCCGTACGCGAGCCCGATCCGCAGCTCGGGCAGCTCCGGGTCCGCGCTGACCGCGTCCTGCAGCGCCAGCGCGACCGCGGCACCCTGCGCGGCAGTGTCGGTGACGAACAGGACCTCGTCGCCGATCGACTTGATCACCCGGCCGCCGTTCTCCGCGACGACGTCCGCGGCGGTGCCCTCGAAGCGTTCGATCAGCTGGCCGAGCTCGATCTCGGTCAGCCGCCGGGTCAGTCGCGTGTAGCTGACGATGTCCGCGAACCCGACCGCACGGACGCCGCGCGCGAGCTCGTCCGACCCGGCCATCGCGCGCCCGGCGGCCGCGGCCAGGTGGCGGCGCCAGACGTACGTCTGCAGGCGCTCCATGGCCGGCAGCAGCAGCGCGGCGACCTCGATCGACTCGTCCGCCGACAGCTTGGAGCCGCCGAGGAACTCCAGGAACATCGCCGACTGCCAGGACGCCAGCCGGGACTGGGTCTGGCCGAGCTTGCGGGCCAGCGACGACTCCATCTCGGGCTCGATGAACCCGTCGTCCTCGAGCGCCGCGACCAGCCGCAGCGCCTCGACGTCGTCGTCGGTGAACGCCACCTCGTCGTCGGGTACGGTCGCGAACCCGAGCGCGTGCCACATCCGCTCGGCGCGCTCGGTGGAGATCCCGGCCCGCTCCGACACCTGGACGCGGGTGAACTTCCGCTCGCCACCGAGCAGGGTGCGCTCGAACTCGCGCTGGACGCCGGCGAGGTCAGGGTCAGGAGCCACCGCGGCGCTCGGCAATGGTGGCGTCGATGGCGTCCCGGAACGCGGGCAACCGCCGCGTCAGGTCGTCGAACTTCTCCCGGGTGAAGTGCAGCAGCTGCAGCCGCGACTTCGCCGTGACAGTTGCCGTTCGCAACGTGTTCTTCCGGACCGCGACCTCGCCGGCGATGTCGCCCGGCCCGAGCTCGGCGATCTCCTCGCCCTTCTCCCGGACCGCGGCGGTGCCGCTCAGGATCAGGTACGCCGCGTCCGGCGGCGTCTGCTCCAGGATCAGCGACCAGCCGGCCGGCACCGAGACTTCCTCGCCGGCCCGGAAGATGTCCCGGATGTCGCGTCCGGACAGATCCGCGAACAACGGCAGGTCCCGCGGGGACGTCCTACCCAGTGCCACGTCGATCCTCCTCGTCGCGCTGATGTTTCCAGTCGGTAACTCTAACGGCTGGACGCCGCCGGGGTCATCCGGTGGCCGAAATTCGGCGGTGGGCCGACCTCCGGGTCGTCCGTTGCCCACTGCACGTATCCGTCCGGGCGGACCAGGATCCGGGGCGTATCCGGCTCGTCCAGCAGCACGTGCCGCCCGGCGCGGAGCCGTTCGGAGACCGTCGTACCGTCGCTCAGCGTGAGGTCCGGCATCCGGCGGCCGACCAGCGCGTGGTCGCCCGGCGCGTACGCGAGGCCGATGCCGGAGATGACGCCGGCCAGCCGGCGGTTCGCCTCCGGTACGGCGAGCAGGTCGGCGAACGTGTCGCGCAGGCAGGCGATGTCGTCGTCCGGCACCATCAGCACCCCCTGCGCGCGGGTGTTCGCCAGTACGGCGGCACCGGCCGGGTGGCGTTCGTCGTGGTAGCTGTCCAGCAGGCTCTCGTCCGCGTCACGGCGGACGACCGCGCCGAGCTTCCAACCGAGGTTGAACGCGTCCTGCAGGCCGAGGTTCATACCCTGGCCACCGGTCGGGGAGTGGATGTGCGCGGCGTCCCCGGCGAGGAAGACGCGGCCGTCGCGGTACCGCTCCGCCTGGCGGGCGGCGTCGGTGAAGCGCGAGGCGTGGCGGAGTTCCCGCAGTACGACGTCGGCGCCGTACCAGGCACGCAGCGCGGCGGCGACCTCGTCGTGGGTGACAGGCTGATCCTTCGGGAGGTGTTGCTGTTCTGGGCCTGTGAAGAGCGCGCGGTGTACGCCGCCGTCGAGTGGGACGAGGGTCATCACGGCGCCGTCGCGGGGTACGAGTTCGGGGAGTTGCCAGTCGGGTCGTACGCCGGACACGACCACGTCGGCGACCACCGCGGTGAATCGACCGTCGCGGCCGGGGAAGCCGATGCCGGTGCGGGTGCGTACTGCGCTGTGGGCACCGTCGCAGCCGACGACCCAGTCGGCGCGGATCGTCGTGCCGTCGGTGAATGTGGTGTCGACGCCGTCCTCGTCCTGGTGCAGGTCGATGAGCTCGAGGCCGCGGCGTACGTCTTGGTTGGCTTCGAGGAGTTGTTCGACGCGGAGCTGTGGAATCCCAAGCTGGTAAGGGAATCTGGTGTCGAGGGCGGTGTAGTCGAGCGGGACGCCGGCGAAGTGGCCCGCGGGTAGCCGCGGGGAGTCGAGCAGGTCGCCGAGGAGGCCGCGGGAGTGCAGGATCTCGATCGAGCGCGGCTGCAGGGTGAGGGCCTTCGACTGGCCGGAGCGTTTCGTCGCCTTGTCGACAATCTGCACGTCCGCGCCGGCGAGGGTCAGCTCGGCGGCGAGCAGCAGGCCGGTCGGGCCGGCGCCTACGACGAGTACGTTCATGCGAGCAGGTCGTTCTTGCGCGAGTAGATCATCATGAAGCCGTAGAGCAGGACGAACAGTACGATCCACTGGACGGTCGTCACGCCCGGGACCGCGTCGAGCGGGAGCGCGTACGCAATCACCACGCGGACGACCGCGTCGAACACCAGGCCGACGCCCCAGACGGCGGTCACCAGCCGGATCCCGTGCCGGAAGCGCGGCTCACGATCCCACCGGCTCGCCCAGACCTCGCCGCCACCCTTACCCCGCTTGGCCTCCGCGATCCCCCGCCCCATCGCCAGCAACAAAGGCTTGCCGAGGGCAACAGTCCCGAGCATCCACAGCCCACACAACGCGGTGATCACGCCATCCTTGGCCAGCAACATCCGCGGACTGTGCATCGCGAGCGAGGCGACGGTTCCGGTCACCAACGCCACAATCACGAACACCGCCATCCAGTCGACCCGCCGCCCCCGCACCGCCGACCAGACCGTCCGCCCCACCGGAACCACAGACCCCGCCAACGTCGCCCCCACAACCCCCACCCCAGCCCGCCGCAACCCGTAAAACACCACCAACGGCACCACCAAATCCACCACCACCGGCCCCAAAACAGCCCCCCACCGAGCCTTCGATTGAACCCCCGACTGCTCCACCGCCGCGGGCGCTGGTGCGAGAAGTGCCGCCTGCCGCTCCGCGGAGGTTGGCACGCGATCCACCCCCGCCCGCAGCACGGCATCCTCCCGCCCCGCGGGAACTGGCGGGCGGTCCACACCCCCACGCGGTACAACGCTCTCCCGCTCCGCGGGGGTTGGCTCGTGACGCGGCGCCTGTCGTCCAGTGGGGGCTGGTGTGCGGTCCACCCTCGCTCGCGGCGTGGCGTCGTCCCGCCCTGCAGGGGCTGGTGGGCGGGTGACGTCCGCATGCGGCTGGGGGCTCTTCGGGAGCGTGGGGGTTGGTGGGCTGGTTGTCGTCTCGTGTGTGGCGGGGGTTGGGTCCGCGGCGCGTGCGGCGTGGGTTGCCGGGGTGGTGTTCGGCTCGGGGTGGTTCATCGGTCGTTCCGGGTGGCTTGGTGGAAGAGGTTGGTTAGTTCTTGGGCGGCGTGGGTGGGGGCGGTGCCGGCTACCAGGCGGGTGGCGAGGGAGTCGATGGCGGCTCGGAGGGTGTGGGCCATCAGGAGGGGGTCGAAGGGGCGGAAGACGCCCGTCTGCTGGCCCTCCTCGAACAGGAGGGTCAGGCGGGCGACTGCGGCGTCGGCCTCCTCGGTCGGGACGGGAGTGCCGGAGAAGACGATCTGCTGGACCGCGCGCACGTGATCGGGGCGCTCCGCGATGAACTCGACGTTCGAGCGGATGTACGCCGCCAGCTTCCCGTCCGGGCCTTCGGCCGCGTCGATCGCGGGACGCATCCGGGCCGCAGCGTCCTGGGTCACCCGGCGCAGCACCTCGGCGAGCAACTCGTCCTTCGTCGTGAAGTGGTACGAGATCAACCGCTTGCTGCTCAACCCGGCCGCCTCGCAGATCGCGTCGTACGACGTCGCGCCGTACCCCCGTTCCGCGAGCACGCCGATCGTCGCCGCGACGATCTGGTCCCGCCGGGCCGCCGTACCGCGGCTCCGCTCCGTGCTCTGTTTTATCCGCATGAGTAAAAATTACCCACCCGGATAAAACTTCGTCAAGCCCGCGACCCGTTGACCTCCTCGACGCGCCCGGTTACGGTGACCCGGAAATCGATTTCTCACCCCTGCTCCACCGCCCGAGGAGACCCAGATGCGGAAGCGATGGTTGTTGGTCATCCCTGCCCTGATCGCGGCGTCCGTGATACCCGCCGACCGCTCGGCCCCCGCACAAGCAACCACCGTGCCGTCCCCCGTCGACCGCGTCGCCAAGCTCACCGGACCGCAGTCGATCAACGACACCGAGGCGCGGTTCGCGCTGAAGGCGACCGACCTCGGCATCCTCTGGGACAACGGTTCCGGGCAGATCCTGACCGCGTTCGGCGACAGCTACGGCAGCGGCTGGACCGGCCCGGGCGGCGGTGCCGGCGACCAGGCCACGATCGACTGGCGGTGCAACCTGCTGCTCCGCAGTACCGACCACAACCTCGCCGACGGGATGTCGTTCGACTCGGCCGCCGAGGACCGGCCCGGTCACGCCAAGGAGTTCCTGCCCTGCAAGAAGATCGACCGCGACGAGCACACGGTGATCCCGACCGCCGGCGTCTCGGTCGGCCACCGCCAGTACGTGCAGTACATGTCGGTCAACTACTGGGGACCGCCCGGCAGCTGGTTCACGAACTACTCCGGCTTCGCGTACTCCGACGACAACGGCGAGACCTGGACCAAGGACGCCGGCGCCCGCTGGCAGAACACCAAGGCCTGGGACGACAACTTCCAGATGACCGCGCTGACCAGGAGCGGTGGATACGTATACATGGTCGGTACGCCGAACGGCCGCTTCGGCAGCGCACACCTCGCCCGGGTCCCCGAGCAGCAGGTCCTGCAGAAGAAGGCCTGGCGCTACTGGGACGGCCGGACCTGGTCACCGCGGGAGGAGGCCGCCGTACCGATCGCATCCGGCCCGATCGGCGAGGTCTCGGTGCAGTGGAACGCGTACACCGGCAAGTGGCTGATGATGTACCTCGACGAGCACCGCGCCTCGATCGTGCTGCGCTCCGCCACCGACCTCACCGGCCCGTGGAGCGGCGAGCAGGTCGTTGTCAAAGGCACCGATTACCCCGGCCTCTACGGCTCCTTCATGCACCCGTGGTCGCAAGGCCCCGACCTCTACTTCACGATGGCGCAGTGGGATCCGTACAACGTGTTCCTGATGCACACCAAGCTCACCGACGACGGCAAGGCGACCAACCTGGTCAGCGATCCCGGCTTCGAGGCGCAGACCAGCGGTACGCCGTCCGCGCCCTGGCAGCTGAGCGGAACCGGCGGCATCGACCGCAACAACCTCTCGCACAGCGGCACCAACAACGCGTACGTCCGCGACTCGATCGGGACCCACCAGCTCCAGCAGACGGTCGCCGTACGGCCGAACCACCGGTACCGCCTGTCCGCCTGGGTGCGCACCGCGGAGAACAACTCCGAGACGATGCTCGGCGTCCGGACCCTGCGCGGCCGGACGATCGCGCAGCAGACCGGCGGCGCGCATCCGCAGTACACGCAGGTCAGCGTCGACTTCAACTCCGGACAGGAGTCGCTGATCCAGCTGTACGCCGGCTTCTTCGGGCACAGCCAGGACGTCTGGCTGCAGCTCGACGACGTCGTACTCCAGGAAATCGGCTAGGTACGGCGCCGGCGCCGGGTCCGTGAGGTCCGCCGGCGGACCGGCCGGCGCGGGCCGACCAGCCGCGGCCCGGCCAGCCGGTCTTCCAGGCGGCGGGCCTCACGGCGGATCGGCTGCGCGACGTACTCGCCGAGGATCAGCCCCGAGGCCAGCGCGACGCCGATCGCGACCGCGGTGGTGAGACCGACGATGCCGATCAGCTCGCCACCCGCGGTCAGTTCGTAGAGGCCCTTGTAGATCGTCAGGCCCGGCAGCAGCGGGATCGACCCGGCGACCACCACGACCAGCGGCGGTACGCCGGTCCGCCGGCCGCCGGAGTACCCGCCGAGGCCGACGACGAAGGCGGCCGCCGCGGTGGACCAGGCCGGGCCGAACGACGCCCTGGTCATCACCGTGAAGATCAGCGAGGCCAGCGCACCCATCACCGCGACCGGCAGCAGCGCACGCAGCGGCGCGTACGACGCGTACGCGAACGCGACCGCCATCACCGCGCCGGAGATCACCATCACCGGGAGGTTCGCCAACTGGATCGTCTGCGGCTCGATCCCGACCTTCAGCCCGAACCGCACCCCCAGCGCGAGCCCGAGCGAGACGCCCGCGATGATCCCGCCGGTGAGCAGCATCGCCTCGAAACTGCGGGCCGCCGCGGTCACGTAGTACCCGGTGATCGCGTCCTGGACGGCGCCGGTGAGGGCGATCCCGGCCAGCAGCATGATGATGCCCGCGGCAACGACCAGCGACGGTTTGACCGGCGCGTGGACGGCGTACAGCACCAGGGCGACCGCGGTCGCGACGAACGCGCCGGCGACCTGCTGGTAGAACGCCGGCAGCCGCTGCCGGTTGAACCAGCGGTTGTTCAGCTCGATGCCGATCGCGGTCAGCACCGCCACCAGCGTGATCAGCCAGCCGCCGCCGAGCAGCAGCGTCGCGCCGCCGGCCATCACGCCCCAGGCCAGCACCGCGGTCCACCGCGGGTACGGCGGTCCCGCGGACGTCAGCCGGGCGAGCTCGCGGGACGCGTCCTCGCGGTTCAGGTCGCCGCGGGCGAACCGCCGTACCAGCCGGTCGACGTCGGTCAGCCGGGAGAAGTCCTGCGAGCGGTACCGGACCAGCCGGATGTGGGTCTCCGGCGCGACGTCGGGCGCGGCCTGGTACGAGACGGCCATCGAGGTGAACGTGATGTCGACCTCGCACCCGCGCAGCCCGCCGGCCGCGGTGACGCCGAGGATCGTCGCGGTCGCGTCCGCCGTACCGGCGCCGCTGGACAGCAGCACCTCACCGACCCGCAACGCCAGGTCGATGGTGGCGTAGACCTCCCGCTGCTCGTCAGGCTCCATCGAGCAGGCGATGCGCCATCGCGAGGTCGGTGATCAGGATGTTGACCCAGCCGCCGAGCAGGGCCGCCCGGATCGCGGAGTACTTGCGTTCACCGCCGGCCACGCCGATCCGGCGCGGCACCGCCAGCAGCTCCTTCGCGGTCACCCCGATCACCCGTTGGTCGAACGTCGAGCGCACCAGCTTCCCCTCTTCGTCGAAGAACCGGAAACACACGTCCCCGACGGCACCGAGCCGGCGCAGCTCGTCCTGGTCGGCCTCCGCGACCGCGTTGCCGCTGCGCTGCAGCAGCGGCGACGGTTCCAGGCTGCCGATCCCGACCAGGGCGTCGGTGAGTTGTCCCCAGGTGCCCAGAACGTCCCGGACCGACACGTCGTTCATCATCGCCCGGCGGACGGCGGGGGTGCCGACCAGGCCGGGCGCCGGCAGGTAGACCGGCATCCCGCCGGTCAGCTCGGCGAACCGCGCGGTCAGCCGGGTGGCCTGCATCTGGACGGCGGCGTCGCCCAGGCCGCCGACGATCTGCACCACCTTGTCGACCACCGGCACGCTCTTGCGCGGCATCCGGTCGACCGCGGAGATCAGCGTCTCGCTCCAGGACGAGATCCCGACCACGTGCCCGCCGGTCAGCGTCATGTCCAGGTACGCCGCCGCGCCCGAGCCGAGCGCGGGCAGGACCTCGTCGCCGGCACTGTCCACGACGACCGCGTCGCGTAACCCGTACCGGCCCTGGAGCTCGTCCTCGAGGTCGCTGTGCACGCCGCTCGGCATGGTCACCACGGTGTGCACGATGCCGACCTCGACGGCCTGCTTGAGCATCCGCGAGACCCGCGCCTGGGACAGGTTCAGCTCGGCGGCGATCTGCGGTTGCCGGATGCCCTTCTCGTGGTACATCCGGGCCACCTTCGCAAGCAGCCGCAGCTCGTCCAGCCCCGGCTGGCGCACCGCGCGGTTGCTGTTCACGACACCCCTCTCAACACGATCAAACTGGACTATAGGCAGATGTAGACCCTCGGTGCGCCACCAACATCGGGCAATGGACTCTCCGGCGTGTCCCGGGTGCCGGTCGCCACCACCGAGCCGTCGCGTGGATCGACGATCGTGTAGCCCAGCGGCACGGTCTCGTCGAACACCATCACCGGCCCGCCGTTCTCGCGGTACACGATCAGGCCGCCGTCCTTGGTACTCAGCGCCCGCCCCGAAATCACGCGGGTCCAGTCCGGCGTCATGTCGGTGGTCGGGAGGCCGTCCAGGATCTTGCCGAGCATCCCGACGTACGTCGAACCCTCGAAGCCGAGCGCCTCCCGCCAGCCCGCGCCCGGCGCGAGGAAGTACTCGGAATGCCCCGGCTCGTCCGGGTGCAGGCGCCACTGCCAGAGGCTGCCGGCGCCGTAGACGACCCCCATCGTGCCGCCCGCGCACAGGTTGCTCCACGCCTCGTGCCCCTGCCACCAGCCCTCGGCGACACCGGTGCGGCCGGTGTGCTCGTACGTCGGTTCGCCGTTCGCGACGGCCTTGACCGGGTCGTTGCGCCACATGTCGGCGACCCGCTCCGGGACGTGCTCGCCGGTGTGGCCGGTCTGGCACCACTGGAAGTCGAGCCAGTCGGCGTCCTGGTGCGCGGCCGGGCGGATGTGCGGGCGGTAGTGGATGCCCGTCGGCTGGTGATAGCAGTCCGTCGCGTGCACCTCCTCGCCGCCCGCGACGATCTGCGGTTCGGTGCCGGAGCCGTCCGCGCCGACCAGATAGATCGCCGGCTGAGCGCCGTACCGGGCGACGAGGTAGCGGCAGTAGGCGGCATACTCTTCCGGCGGCACCACGCGACCGGAGACGTCGAGGCCCTTCCAGCCGAAGCCGTGGAAGACGGGCTGGAGGACCGGGACGATGCCGTGGTCGACCAGGATCCGCAGCAGCTCGTCGAGGTAGTCGAAGTACTCGAAGTTCATCTGCGTGAGATGACCGTCAGGCAGGTCTTCGAACGCGACCCCGAACCCTTCGTCAACAGTCCGATCACGCGACCCGACCGCACGCATGTCCGGTTGCACCGTCATCAGCAGGACCGCATTGAAGCCCTTGGACTGACGATCAACGGCGTACTCGCGCACCTGGTCGGGAGTGGCCCGCCACGGGAGCGCCCACGCGGTGTCGGCCACCAGCACGGCGGGGGTGCCGTCCGCATGGACGAGACTGCGCCCGCCGGGCGACATCTTCCAGAACCCGTGGACGTAGAACGGATTCGTCTCACCCGCAGCCGCGGGCTGCACGTCCAACTCCCCCGACGCGTCCCCATCAACCCACCGCCACCGCCCGGCAACCGGCGCCGCAAAACGCACCTTCCGCCCGGCGCCGTCCGCGCCCACCTCGCCCCCACCGCTACCCGCGGCCGACCCGCCACCCCCGCCGGGGACCGGGGAGAGGCTATTACCTCTTCCCGGTCCCGGCCGCCTCTCCCCGGCACCGCCCGCCGTCGCGGCGGAGTCAAGGAAGGTGGGGCGACGGAGGCGGCGTCCGGATTCGTGGGTGAAGTCGACCCAGGCGGACGTTGCCGGGAGCTCGAGCTCGTGCCAGACGGATGAGATGGACATGACACTCCCGGGATGCTGGTTGCCGTTAGGCTGAGTGAGAGAAGAACACACACGTGCTCTGGGGTCGGTGAAATTCCGAGCCGGCGGTGACAGTCCGCGACCCGTGACTTCGCAAGAAGGAGCGGTTGACCTGGTGGAACTCCAGGACCGACGGTGAAAGTCCGGATGGGAAGACGCACGTGGCAACCGCACGTCCCGAAAACCGGGGCGTGAGGTCTGTCGTTGCCCCGGAGTGCCAGGCCGAGAGGACAGCGATTGTGAACACAGTGACCAGCCTGGACACCATCGAACACGCCGTCACCGAGATCGCCGCCGGCCGCCCGGTGGTGGTCGTCGACGACGAGGACCGCGAGAACGAAGGCGACCTGACCTTCGCCGCCAGCCTCGCGACTCCCGAGCTGATGGCGCTGCTCGTCCGCCACACCAGCGGGTACGTCTGCGCGCCGACCACGTCCGCGGTGCTGGACCGGCTCGAGCTGCCGCTGATGGTGCCGGACAACCAGGACAGCCTGCGGACGGCGTACACGATCTCGGTGGACGCGGCGACCGGTGTCGGTACCGGCATCTCCGCCGCGGACCGGGCCCGGACCGTCCGCGTACTGGCCGATCCCTCGGCGCAGCGCGCGGACCTGATCCGGCCCGGCCACATCCTGCCGTTGCGCGCGGTCGACGGCGGCGTCCGGGAACGCCCCGGCCACACCGAGGCCACGGTCGAGCTCGTCCGGCTGGCCGGTCTGCCGCCGGTCGGCGTGATCGGCGAGCTGATGAACGACGACGGCACGCTGATGACCGTCACGGACCTGCGGGCGTTCGCCGACGCTCATGGCTTCGCGATGATCACGATCGCCGACCTGGTCAGGTACCTGTCGTGACCAGCTTGCGGGCCGCGTCGGCGATGCCCTCGGCGGACAGCCCGTACCGGTCCAGCAGGTAGCCGGCCGACCCGGTGGGCGCGAACTCGGGGATCCCGAGGATCGTCACCCGGGCCGGGTGCCGCTGTACGACGGTCTCGGCGACCGCACCGCCGAGACCGCCGCCGGTCACCGCCTCCTCGGCGGTCACGATCCCGGCCGTCTCCCGTGCCGCCGCGACCACCGCGTCGGTGTCCAGCGGCTTCACCGTCGGCATCGACAGCACCCGCGCCGAGATCCCTTCCGCGGCCAGCAGTTCGGCCGCGGCCAGGGCTCGCCACAGCACGGTCCCGTTGCTGATCACGGTCACGTCGTTGCCTTCGCGGACCGTGATCGCCTTGCCGAGCTCGAAGGTGTAGTCCTCGGAGTACACCTTCGGCACGCTCATCCGGCTGACCCGGATGAACACCGGGCCCTCCGCGGCGGCCGCCCAGCGCAGCGCCGCGGCGGTCTCGATCGGGTCGGCCGGGACGATGATCCGGATCCCGGCGATCGCCCGCAGCCAGGCGATGTCCTCGATCGAGTGGTGCGTCGGGCCGAGTTCGCCGTACGCGACGCCGGGGCTCATCCCGCAGAGCTTGACGTTGGTGTTCGAGTACGCGACGTCGGCCTTGATCTGCTCGAGCGCGCGGGCGGTGAGGAAGCAGGATGCCGCGGACACGAACGGGATCCGGCCGCCGTTGGCCAGCCCGGAGGCGACGCCGACCATGTCCTGCTCGGCGATCCCGACGTTGATCAGCCGGTCCGGGAAAGCCTTCCGGAAGCTGTTCAGCTTGCTGGACCCGACCGAGTCGTTGACGACGCCAACGATCCGGTGATCGGCCTCGGCCAGCTGCGCGAGCGTCTCGACGTACGCGTCCCGGCAGTCGTAGCGCGGCTGGTCGGCGATCGAACGGGTCTCGAGGACGGTCATTTCAGCTCCTTCAGGGCCTGCTGGAACTCAGCGGCATCGGGGACGCGGTGGTGCCAGGCGACGTTGTTGCTCATGAACGAGATCGGGTGCCCCTTGTGGGTGTGTGCGATCACGAAGGTGGGCTTGCCCGGCCGGAACGGGACCGCGGACAGCACGTCGAGCAGCTCGCCGTGGTCGTGCCCGTTCACCTCGACGACCGCGAACCCGAACGCGGCCGCCTTCTCCGGCAGCGGGTCGAGGTCGTTGGTCTCCTTGGTGGTCGCGCCCTGCTGCAGCCGGTTCCGGTCGACGATCACGGTCAGCCGGTCCAGCTGGTACTGCGAGGCCGCCATCATCGCCTCCCAGTTCGACCCCTCCTGCAGCTCGCCGTCCCCGACCAGGACGTACGTACGCCGCAGTGAGACGTCGAGCTTCGCCGACAGCGCGTGCCCGACGGCGACCGGGAGACCGTGCCCGAGCGGTCCGGTGTTCGCCTCGACGCCGGCCACCTTGTTCCGGTTCGGGTGCCCGTTGAGCGCGGACAGCGGTTTCAGGAACGTCGAGAGTTCTTCCACCGGCAGGAAACCGAACGCGGCCAGCGTGGTGTAGAGCGCGCCCGCGACATGGCCCTTGCTGAGGATGAAGCGGTCCCGCTCCGGGTCGTTCACGGTGTCCGGCGTGATGTCCAGGACCGCGCCGTACAGCGTGGCCAGGATGTCGATCGCGGAGAAGTCGCCGCCGATGTGGCCGGCGCCGGCGTGGTGGACGAGCTTGAGGTCCTGGATCCGGATCTGCTTGGCGGCCTCCGCGATGTGCGCGATCTGCTCGGTGCGGCTGCTGTGGACCGGCAGCCGCCCGAGCACCGGCAGCGTCGCGTGCTCGGCGGTCAGCGTCATACGATCTCCGCCATCGAACTCAGCAACACCTTCTGTACCAGCTTCTGCGCCGCCAAGGCGTCGTGCGACGCCTGCGCGGCGGCCAGCGCGTCGTCGTCCAGTACGTCGAGCGCGTGGTGGATCGCCTTCAGGAACGTGATCGCCTGCTTCGCGGCCTGGACACTGTCCTCGCGGAACGGGAACTGGTCGAGCTGCCACACGCCCTCCCAGTTGTTCCGGCGCAGCGTGTGGAAGAACTCGAATGTCTCGACCAGGTGCACCGAGCCGACGACCATGTCGTCGTCCCAGCCCTTCATGTTGTCGTTGACGTCGATCGCGAAGAGCCGGTTGTAGTCGATCGCCAACTGCGCCGCGTCGGCCGGCGTCTCCTGGCCGTACAGCGAGTGGCCGAAGTCGAGCAGGATGCCGAGGTTCGGCAGCCCGATCTTCTCGATGCCGAGCAGCGTCCGGGCGACGTTCGGGAAGATGATCTTCACCCGCGGCTCGCGCGGCTTGTACTCGATCACGAAGTTGATGTCCGGGTGCGCCGACACCAGCTCCTTGAGCCCGTCCAGCGCCAGGTTCCAGATGTCGTGGTAGTTCACCTGGAACGGGTAGTCCCAGCCGTCCTGCCCCGGCCACAGCTTCACGTACGAGCAGCCCAGGTCCTTCGCCAGTTCGGTTGCCTGGTGCAACAGCTCCAGGGCCTGCTTCCGTACGGCGGGGTCCGGGTTGGTGAGCGATCCCTTGACGAAGTCCTTGGTGTAGATCTCCGGGGTGATCGCGATCGCCTTCAGGTTGTTCCGCCGCAGCGCGGCCTTGACGTCGTCGAGGGTCCCGTCGTACCCGGCGAACGGCCAGTTCAGGTCGACCACCGAGAGGTCGCCGACGGCGCCGGCCCGGTCGATCTGCTCGAGCAGCCCGACGGGTTCGCCGTACCCGTCGGTCGCGTAACGGTCCTTGTACGTGGCGAAGTGCCAGATGCCCGCGCCGAAGACCGGCATGTCAGTCATATTCGTTGGTCCTATCCTTTGAGGGAGCCGGCGGTGAGCCCGCCGACGATCCAGCGCTGGAGCAGGGTGTAGGCGATCAGGATCGGCACCACGGCAATCAGGATGCCTGCCGCGAGGCCGGTGTTGTTGTTGGCGAACTGGCCCTGGAAGTTCAGCAGTCCGACCGGGATGGTCTTGTGCGCGTCGGAGTTCAGCAGGATCAGCGCGAACAGGAACTCGTTCCAGGTGGCGACCGCGTCCAGGATCGCCACCGTGACCAGCGCCGGCACGGACAGCGGCAGGATCATCGTGAAGAACACCCGCCAGTCGCCGGCGCCGTCCACCTTCGCGGCCTCGATGATCTCGTCCGGGATCTGCCGGAAGAACGACTGCAGCACCAGCACCTCGAACGGGATGCCGAACGCCAGGTACGGCCCGATCAGCCCGAAGATGCTGTCGGTCATCCCGGCCGAGCGCATCATGATGAAGACCGGGACGATCGTGATGTAGATCGGGATCGTCAGGCCGAGGAACACCGAGAACATCACGGTCCGGCGGAACTTCATCCGGAGCTTCGCCAGCGCGAAGCCGAGCATCGCCGAGAACAGGACGCCGAGCGGGACCTTGATGACCGCGAGGATCAGGCTGTTGCGGTACGTCGTGGCGAAGTTGCCGATGCCCCAGGCGTCGGAGAAGTTCTTCCAGGTGAAGTCCGCCGGCCAGGAGAGTGGGCCGTTGCCGATGAAGTCGGAGAGGGGGCGTACGGCGGTGATGACCAGGAGGGCCAAGGGCGAGATCCAGAAGAGGGCTATTACTGCCAGGACGAATGTGGCTACCAGGCCTCGGTGCCCTTTAGGCCCAGGACTGGTGGAGTTGGTGGTGTCCAGGTGCAGGTCGACCGGGGCTTGGGCTGTGAGGGTCATGTGGCCTCCCTGGTTTGGGAGCGGACGTAGGGGATGCCTACCGCGATGGCTACCAGCGTGATTACCACGGCGATCGCGGTGCCGTAGCCGGCCTGGTAGTACTGGAAGACGTTGAAGTACATCCAGGTCCCCATCACCTGGGTCGACGTACCGGGGCCGCCGTACGTCATGGCGTAGATGAGGTCGAAGACCTTGAACGAGTCGATCAGCGAGAGCGCCAGGACGATGTAGTGCGCGGGTCGCAGGCTGGGCATGGTGATGTGCCAGAACTGCTGCCATTTCGTCGCACCGTCGACGGTGGCGGCCTCGTACAGCTCGTTCGGGATGCCCTGCAGGGCGGCCAAGTAGAGCAGCATCGGGAAGCCGGTCCGCAGCCAGATGGCCGGCACCATCACCGCCCAGAGCGCGGTCGAGTCCTGCCCGAGCCACGCCTGCGCCAGCCCGTCCAGCCCGATCGCCCGGAGCGCCGAGTTGATCGCGCCGTACTGCGGGTTGTACAGCCAGCCCCAGATGCTCGCGATCGACACCAGCGGCAGCACGGCGGGCGTGTAGAAGACCAGCCTGAGGATCGGCTTGCCGTGCACCTTGCCGTTCAGCGCGATCGCGAGCAGCAGGCCGATGACGGTCGGGACCGCGATCGTGACCACGGTCCAGATCAGGTTGTTCTTCACCGCGGTCACCACGACCGGGTCCTGCGGCAGCTTGAAGTAGTTGCTCAGGCCAACGAACTTGTACGAGGCGCTCAGCCCGTCCCAGTTGGTCAGGCTGAACCACAACGACGACAACGCCGGGTACACCAGGAACGCGACGTACACGCCGAGGGCGGGGACGGCGAACAACCAGGGCGACCAACGGCCACCGCGTTTGAGTGCGACTGTGCCGGCCATGCGCTCAGCTCTTCGCCCAGGCGGAGACGATGTCCTGCATCTTCTTCGCCGCCGCGTCCGGCTGGACCGAGCCCTGCAGCAGGTCGCTCTGCACGCTGAAGTACTGGTCGGCCTGCTTCTTCGGGAACGCCTGGTCCTGGATCGTGTAGAACCCGTTGTTGCCGTACTTCTTCGACCACTCCGCAGACAGCGGCAGTGTCTTCGGGTCCGGCTCGGCGCCCTTCACGGTGGAGGCGGTGACGTTCATCGCCTTCTGAGTCTCGGGCTTCACGATGAAGTCGATCAGCGCGGCCGCCTTGTCCGCGTTCCCGGTCTTGGCGTTGACCATGTAGCCCTCGACGAAGCCCGAGTGCCGGGCCGGCGTCTTGTCGGTCGGCAGTTCGAAGTTGCCGAACCCGGACGGGCTCTTCTTGGCACTCAGGATCGCGCCGGCCTCGGTCCACTGCCCGGCGATCGTGTACGCCGTCTTGCCCTGCACGTACCACGGCTCGACGTCGGACGGATCCAGGCCGAGCGCGCCTTGCGGCAGCCACTTCTTGTCCTGCCACTTCTTGAACAGGGTGAACGCCTCGACCACCTCGGGCCGGTCCCAGCTCTCGGCGCCGGTCAGCAGCTTGTCGTGCAGGTCCGGCCCGGCGGTGTGCTCGAGCAGGTACTCGAACAGCCGCATGATGTCCCAGCCGTACTTGCCACCGAGCCCGCACGGCGTGACACCGACAGCCACCAGTTTGTCGTTCACGGCCTCGAGCTCGGCGTACGTCGTCGGCGGCGCACTGACGCCGGCCTTCGCGAACAGCGACTTGTTGTACCAGGCACCGAGCCCGAGCTGCACGAACGGTACGCCGGACTTCACGCCGTCGAAGGTCATCCCGGTGATCGCGGTGGTGTTCAGCTTGGAGTCCCAGCCGAACTTGTCGTAGTACTTGCCCAGGTCCAGGGCCTGCTTGGCCTTCGCGAACGGGCTGCCGATCTGACCGCCCCAGATCCGCCAGACGTCCGGGCCCTTGCCGCCGAGCAGCTCGGTGCGGAGCTTGTCCGGGTACACCGCGGCGCCCGAACCGGGCAGGCTGTCGACGGTGGTCGTCGTACCGTTCTGCTCGTCGAACTTCTTGATCTGCGCCTTCAGCAGGCCGATCGTCGAGTCGTCCTCGTAGGTGAACAGGCGCAGGTTGTTCGACGCGGCACCGGTGGATCCGCTGCTGGTCGACGTACCACCGCCCGTGCAGGCAGTGAGACCGGCGCCGAGCGCGGCGGCGGACGTGAACCCCAGGAAACCTCGACGGGTGATCATTGAGCACTCCTTTGGCGGGCGAAACGGCGGATCTTGGCGAACATGTCCGCCAGCAGGAAGCGGACGTCGACCTGCTCGCAGACGTGGATGGGGTTGTCGGTCCCGGGCAGGTACCAGCCGTCGACACCGAACCGCGGCGCCGGCTGGACCCGCATGTCCCCGCTGCGGGGATAGAGCATCAGTGCGATCGCGGGCGAGTCCCCCAGCGACCGCGACTCGATCGGTTCCCCGTGGTACGTCGCGTTCCACTCGACCAGCTGCTCGATCAGGTATTTCCCGAGCGGGCCGGCGTCGCCGATCTGCTCCTCGAGCTCGGCGTAGCTCACCGAGACCTTCGTGTACACGTCGCTCGGCACCTGCCAGACCGTCATCCCGGAGCCGAACACCACGTTGGCCGCGTGGATGTCGTTGGACAGGTTGAACTCGATCCCGGGGTACGTCTGGTACCCGCGGTAACCGCGGCCGCCGATCCAGATCACCACCACGTCCCGGTGCACCAGCTCCGGGTCGAGCAGGATCGCCGACGCCATGTCGGTGAGCGGACCGAGGAACGACACGAACAGCGGGTCGTCCTTCGAGGCCAGCTTGGACTCCTCGATGATCAGCCGGGCGCCGGGCGAGTCCAGCGGCGTCCGCTCGTCGGGGATGCCGGTGGTCGCGCCGTTCGCGACCGTGACCTTGCCGGTCAGGTCCATCAGGTCCAGCAGCAGGTCGATCTCCGCGCGGGACTCTTCCATGCTCCGGTCCGACCGGCGGGTGCCGAAGTGCGCGGGAATCAGCCCGCGGACGTCGAAGGTCGGCGACAACAGTCCGTGCACGATCGCGAACTGGTCGTCGGCCTCGTTCTTGGCATCGGTGTTGATGATCACCCGGCGTCTACTCGGCTTCACGCTTGACTCCCACCTCGGTGCGAATAGATATTCAATAGTGCATAACGTGTCGCCCTGAGTGTCACCACGGCGCTAGAGTCCCGTCAAGACCTCAGTTGAAACTTGGAGGGCCGATGCTCCAGGCGGTACTCGCGATCGATCAGGGCACCACCAACTCGAAAGCAGCCCTGATCACCGCCGACGGATCAGTCCTCGCCACCGGCTCGTCCCCCGTCGCCCTCTCGACCCCACAACCCGGCTGGGTGGAACAGGACGCCGAGGACTTGTGGCAGAGCACGCTGAAGGCGGTGCAGGCCTGCTTGCTTCCTGAGATGGAGATCGTCGGGGTCGCGCTCTCGACCCAGCGCGAGTCCGTTGTGGGGTGGGATCGCTCCGGGCATCCCGTCGGGGCGGTCCTGGGATGGCAGGACGTTCGTACTAGTAGTTGGTGCGCCCAACTACCCGGTGCGGTTGACGAGCTGGTACGGCGGCGCACCGGGCTCCGGGTCGACGCGATGTTCTCCGCACCGAAGATGCGGTGGTTGCTCGACCGCTCCGACGCGTACGTCGGCACCGTCGACAGCTGGCTGATCCATCGGCTGACCGGTTGCCGCGAGCATCTGACCGACGCGGGGAACGCATCTCGTACTTTGCTGTACGACCTGATCTCCCTGGACTGGTCCGCAGAACTGCTGGAGGCGTTCGGGGTGCCACGCGGAGCGCTTGCGGAGGTGCGGCCGTCCGACGCCGGGTTCGGGTCCACGAAGGGCGTGCCCGGGCTGCCTGACGGGATCCCGATCGTCGCCGTACTCGCGGATTCGCATGCCGCGATGTACGGACAGGGCTGCACCGCGGCCGGGATGGTCAAGGCGACGTACGGCACCGGATCCTCGGTGATGACGCCGGTCGCGGAGTTCGTGCCGGGCGGCTGCACGCTCGCCTGGCTGACCGACCGCCCCGTCTACGCGCTCGAGGGCAACATCGTCTCCTCCGGCGCCGCGCTCGCCTGGACCGCGGACCTGCTCGGCCTCCCGGACGTCGGCGCGCTGATGGAGCTCGCGGCAACCGTGCCGGCGGCCGACGGCGTCGTACTCGTGCCGGCCTTCGCCGGGCTCGGCGCACCACACTGGGACCGCGAGGCACGCGCCGCCCTGACCGGCATGAGCAGCTCCAGCACCCGCGCCCATATCGCGCGCGCGGCGGTCGACGCGGTCGCGCACCAGATCTGCGACATCACCGACACGATCCCGGGCGATCTCACCACCCTCCGCGCCGACGGCGGTGCGACGGTCTCGGACCTGCTCATGCAGACCCAGGCGGACCTCCTCGGCGGCCCGGTCGAGGCGGCCGACGTACCGGAGATCTCCGCCCTCGGCGCGGCCGAACTGGCCTGGTCCACCCTCGGCGCGACCACGGACTGGTCGAAGGACCGCACATACCGCCGCTTCGAACCCCACCTCACCCCGGCGGTCCGCACCGACCGCCGCGCCCGCTGGTCAGCCGCCATCGCCGCCGCCCGGACCACCTGACACCACCGCCGCGAGCACCTGCCGCCTGCCGCGCGGCAGGACATAACGACAGGACATATACACCCAAAGCCGACCGCAATGGGCTTCGAGCAGGCTCAGGCCGAGAGCCGTCGGCGGACATGTCCTGTCGATGTGCACCCGTGCGCCTGGAGATCGCTTTCCGTTACAGGTTGACTGGATCTTTACGCCCACCTATGGTTGCGATCAGAATCTTGGAAAGCCCTTTCCAAGGGCGCCGGACGTGAGAGGCAAGACTGTGAACGAGCGACGCATCGGCATCGTGATGAACGGCGTCACCGGCCGGATGGGCCTGCGCCAGCACCTCGAGCGTTCCATCGTGGCGATCCGCGAGCAGGGCGGGATCCCGGCCGCCGACGGCACGATGATCATCCCCGAGCCGATCCTGGTCGGCCGGAACGAGCTGAAGCTGCGCAAGATCGCCGAGCAGTACGGGCTGGAACGCTGGACCACCGACCTCGCCGAAGCTCTGGCCGCGCCGGACGTCGAGATCTACTTCGACTCCCAGCTCACCCAGCTCCGCGAGAAGGGCGTCCGGGCCGCGGTCGAGGCCGGCAAGGCGATCTACTGCGAGAAGCCGATCGCGGAGAGCCTCGACGCCGCCGTCGACCTGGCGAAACTGGTGGTCGGGTCCGGGCTGAAGAACGGCGTGGTGATGGACAAGCTGTCGCTGCCCGGCCTGCGGAAGCTGAAGCGGCTGGTCGACGGCGGGTTCTTCGGCCGGATCCTGTCGGTGCGCGGCGAGTTCGGCTACTGGGTCTTCGAGGGTGACTGGCAGGAGGCGCAGCGGCCGTCCTGGAACTACAAGTCCGAAGAGGGCGGCGGCATCATCCTGGACATGTTCTGCCACTGGCGGTACGTGCTCGACCAGACGTTCGGCGCGGTCCAGTCGGTGTACTGCCAGGGCGCGACGCACATCCCGGCCCGGGTCGACGAGAGCGGCAACGAGTACGCCGCGACCGCGGACGACGCGGCGTACGGCGTGTTCGAACTGGAGGGCGGGATCGTCGCGCAGCTGAACTCGTCGTGGGCGACCCGGGTGTTCCGGGACGAGCTGGTCGAGTTCCACGTGGACGGGACCGAGGGGTCCGCGGTCGCCGGACTGCGGAACTGCCGCGTGCAGCACCGCTCGGCGACCCCGAAGCCGGTCTGGAACCCGGACATCCCGGCCACCGAGAAGTTCCGCGACCAGTGGGCGACGGTGCCGGACAACGAGCAGTTCGACAACGGGTTCAAGGTCCAGTGGGAGATGTTCCTCCGCCACGTCGTCGACGACGCCCCCTTCACCTGGGACTTCGTCGAGGCCGCCAAGGGCGTACAGCTCGCCGAACTCGGCCTCAAGTCCTGGCACGAAGGCCGCAAACTCCAGGTCCCCACCCTCGACCTGAAGGCGAACTGATGGCGCTCGAACTCCGCCTCCCGCCGAGCCTCACCACCTCCGGCGGCTCACCGGAGAGCGCGCACGGCGCGGGCGCTGGTCGCGCTCACCGCGCAGGCGCGGGGGCGGGTGGTGCTCACGACGCGGGTGCGGACGCGCGTGGCCCGCGCGGCACGGGCGCGAGTGTGGGTGGTGCGCATGGCGCGGGTGGCGCGCGCGGCACGGGCGCGAGTGTGGGTGGTGCGCATGGTGCGGACGCGGGTGGCGCGCAGGGCGCTGGTGCGGGTGGGCACGGCGCAGGGGTGTACGGCGCGGGTGGCGGGGTGCGTGGGGGCGGGGGTGGGCTGGAGACGTATCGGCTGGTCGGCCGGCCGGTTGCTGATGGCAACTACGCTCCCGCGAGCTCGCGGTTGGCGTTTGCGGCGGCTCATGTGGTGGGGGATCCGGTGGGGGACAACTCACCGGGGGCGCCGGCGGTGGTGGACTGGGAGCATACGCTGGGGTTCCGGCGGCATCTGTGGTCGTTGGGGTTGTCGGTCGCGGAGGCGATGGACACCGCGCAGCGTGGGATGGGGCTGGACTGGACGGCCACCCAGGAGCTGATCCGGCGGTCGGCGGCGGAAGCTCCGGACGGGCGGATCGCGGTCGGGGTCGGCACCGATCAACTTGCCGCTGGCAACCATTCGGTGGACGTCGTGATCGGCGCCTACGAAGAACAGCTCGCGGTCGCGGAGGCAGCCGGTGCGCGGCCGATCATGATGGCCAGCCGGGCGTTGTGCGCGGCGGCCGAGTCGCCGGACGACTACCGCAAGGTGTACGACCGCCTGCTCACGCAGTCCAGCCGTCCGGTCATCCTGCACTGGCTGGGCCCCATGTTCGATCCCGCTCTGGAAGGGTACTGGGGCAGCAGCTCGTTCGACTCGGCGTGTGCGTTCGTCGTGGACCTGATCAACGACAACACCGCGAACGTCGACGGGATCAAGATCTCGTTGCTCGACGCGTCGAAGGAAGTTGCTCTACGCAATCAGCTTCCGGACGGCGTACGGCTCTACACAGGTGACGACTTCAATTATCCGGAGCTGATCCGCGGTGACGGCGAGCGGCACAGTGACGCACTGCTCGGCATCTTCGCCGCGATTGCCCCGGCTGCTGCAGCTGCCCTGAGTGCCCTGGACCGTGGTGATGCGGCGACCTACGAGCGGGTGTTTGCGCCTACGGTTCCCCTTGCTCGGCAGATCTTTTCGGCGCCGACGTACTACTACAAGACCGGGATCGCCTTCCTCGCCTGGCTGAACGGGTTCCAGCCCGGGTTCACGATGGTCGGCGGGCTGCAGACCGGGCGGTCGTTGCCGCATCTGGCGGACACGTTCCGGCTGGCGGACCAGGCCGGCGTACTGACGAATCCGGAGCTCGCCGTCGACCGGTTCCGGCAGCTCCTCCGCGTCGGCGGGATCGACGCATGAACCGGTACAGCCTCAACCAGGCGACCACGAAGTACTGGCCGCTCGAGGATGTCGTCGGCGCCAGCGCGAAGGCCGGGCTGGAGTGGGTCGGCCTGTGGCGCGAACCGATCCAGGAGTACGGCGTGGAGAAGACCGCGAAGCTGGTCGCCGACGCCGGCCTGAAGGTCTCGTCGCTGTGCCGCAGCGGCTTCTTCACCTCGGCCGACGCCGCCGAACGGCAGGCCAGGATCGAGGACAACCGCCGCGCGATCGACGAGGCCGCCACCATCGGTACGCCGGTCCTCGTCCTGGTCAGCGGCGGCCTCCCGCCCGGTTCCCGGGATCTCGACGGCGCCCGCGCGATGGTCCGCGACGGCATCGCCGAGCTGGCGCCGTACGCCGCCGAACGCGGGGTCACGCTGGCGGTCGAGGCGCTGCACCCGATGTTCTGCTCGGACCGCTGCGTGGTGTCGTCGCTCGGCGGCGCGCTCGACCTGGCCGAGCAGTTCCCGGTCGAACAGGTCGGCGTGGTCGTGGACGCGTACCACCTGTGGTGGGACGCGGACGTGTACCGGCAGATCGAACGGGCCGGCGCGCGGATCGTCTCGTACCAGGTCAGCGACTGGGTGGTACCGCTGCCCGCCGACACGTTGCTCGGCCGGGGCATGATGGGCGACGGCACGATCGAGCTCCGCCGCCTCCGCGCAGCCTGCGACGCCGCCGGTTACGACGGCCCGATCGAGGTCGAGATCTTCAACCAGCAACTGTGGGACTCGCCGGGTCACGAGGTGTTCGACCTGGCGTACGCGAGGTATCAGGAACACGTCCTCTAGAAGGAGTTGCCTGTATGACTGACCGGACCATCCCCGCCGACGGTATCGGGATGCACCTGTACACGATGCGAGACGTGCTGGCCCAGGACTACCCGGGGACGCTGAAGCGGCTTGCCGGGATCGGGTATCGGACCGTGGGGGTGAGTGGGCGGTTCGAGCACAGCGCGGAGGAGATCCGGGGGTTCGCGGACGACGCGGGGCTGGGGATCGTGCTGGAGCATGTCGGGTACGCGCGGATGAGCGACGACTGGGCGGGCGCGCTGGCCGACGTACGGACGCTCGGTGCGCAGTGGGCCGTCGTACCGTCGATTCCGTCGGAGCTGCACTCGGTCGAAGGGTTCAAGACCGCGGCGGCCGCGTTCGCGGAGGCCGGCAAGGCGGCGCGGGACGCGGGGCTGAAGCTGCTGTTCCACAACCACGGGCACGACTTCGACGAGGTGGACGGGCGGGTGCTGTATGACATCCTGCTGGACGTCGACCCGGAGCTGCTCGGGTTCGAGCTGGATCTGTACTGGGCGGTGGACGGCGGGCACGACCCGGCGAAGCTGTTCCAGGAGCACCCGGGCCGGTTCCCCGCGCTGCACGTGAAGGACATGGCCGAGGACGGCTCCTGGGAGGACGTCGGCGCCGGCAAGCTGGACTTCGGCGCGATGTTCGCGCACGCCGAGTCCGGTGGCGTACAGCAGTATCTGGTCGAGCACGACAAGCCCACGGACGCCTGGCACTCAGCTGAGCGGAGCTACCGCGGCCTGACCGAACTGCGGTACTGACGCCTGTGACAACAAACGCTTAACCGGGTCAGCTGTGGATACGGCTGCTCACCGCGGGTGAAATCGGCCTATTCTCGACGGGTGCAGAACGAGCCCGCGGTCCGGCTGTCCGCCGTCCGGCGCCTGTACGAGGTGAGCGCGCGGATGGGCGCCGGGCGCAGCCTTGCCGAGACGCTGCAGGCTGTCGTCGACGGTGTCGTGGACGGGCTCGGGTTCGGCATCGCGGTGCTGAACCTGCGCTACCCGGACGGCAAGTTCGAGGTGATCGCGGTGGCCGGGTCCCCGGAGGCCCGGGCCGCGCTCCTCGGGCGGGTGAGCGCGGCGGACCTGTTCGACGCGGAGTTCGCGATCGCGGACGTCTGGGGCAAGCTGCGGTTCGTGCCGCACGAGCGGCTGCCGGAGGGCGAGGTGACCGGCTGGGTTCCCGACGTACCGGTGTCCGACGCGCCGGACGCGTGGCATCCGCTGGACGCCCTGTTCGCGCCGCTGTACTCGTCCGAGGGCGAGCTGGTCGGGATGCTCTCGGTCGACCTGCCGGAGGACCATCGGCGGCCGGGGCCGATCCACCGGGAACTGCTGGAGATCTTCGCGACCCAGGCCGGCGTGGCGATCGACAAGGCCCGGCTCACCGATCAGCTGCTGGCCGAGAAGACCCGGCTGGAGGCCAGCGAGGCGACGTTCCGGCTGGTCTTCGAGGGCGCCGGGAACGGGATGGCGACGATCGCGTTCGACGGGCCCGACCTGGGCCGGATCCTGCGGGTGAACGACGCGTTCTGCCGGATCACCGGCTACACCGCGGACCAGCTGGTCGGCATGCGGCTGGTCAGCTTCCTGCGCGACGACGAGCCGGAGCAGACCCGGACCGAACTGGAGGAAGTTGCCGCCAGCAACGGTACGTACCGGTTCGAGCGGGTGTTCACGCAGCCGAGCGGGAACGCGATCTGGCTCGGCGGTACGGCGTCCCTGGTCGAGCAGGGCGCCGGGCAGTCGCGGATCCTGCTGGTGCAGATCGACGACGTGACGGCCCGCAAGGACGCCGAGCGCAAGCTCCGGCACCACGCCGCGCACGACCCGCTGACCGGCCTGCCGAACCGGCGGCTGCTGCAGCAGAGGTTCGCGAAGGTCCTGGCGCAGACCAGGTTCACGGGCCGGCCGGGCGCGCTGCTGTTCTGCGACCTCAACCACTTCAAGCTGGTCAACGACAGCTACGGGCACGAGGCCGGGGACCACGCGCTGCGCGAGATCGCCACCCGGCTCAGTACGGCGGTCCGGCACGGCGACACCGTGGCGCGGCTCGGCGGCGACGAGTTCGCCGTACTCGCCGAGGACATCACCGGGGACGACCTCGACACGCTGATCACCCGGCTGGAGGACGCGGTCAGCCGGCCGCTGCCGGACATCGACATCCTGGTCACCACCAGCGTCGGCACGGTCCCGATCACGCCCACCACCAGCGACCTCGATGCGCTCCTGCACGAGGCGGACCAGGCGATGTACGTCGCGAAGAAGAACCGCTCGTAGGACTGTTCACCTCGAGTTGGGTCCCGCGCCGCATGGACCGGGCAATCTCTGCCCATGAAATTCAAGCACTTTGCCGCGGTCGCTGCCGTGCTGGTGGGTACGACGATCAGCGCCGCCCCGGCGAACGCCGGCACCCACCCGTCGTTCTGCGGGCACGACCAACGCAGTACGCCGTACTCGCAGTACCTGTGCGCCGCGCCCGGCGAGCTGCTCGACGTACGGATCGGCGACGTCCACCCGACCCAGCCGTCGCTCGGGTACGACGAGGTGTACTACAAGCTCGGGCGCTACACGCTTGGCAAGGACGCGGTGAACAAGAAGTTCGACGACTGGTGCGAGGCCGACGGCCGGGTCGAGGCAGACTCGGTGAAGGCCGGCGCGCGGCTCGACGACCCGTCGTCGTTCAGCTGTGAGCTGCCGGTCGGGAGCGAGACCGCGGACAGCGTCGCGGCGATGAAGACCGTCGTGATCGGCCCCGGCGGCCGGCCGTACCTGACCGACGGGCACCACACGCTGACGGCGTTCGACGAGACGCCCGACGGCGGCCCGAACCTGCACGTCCGGCTGCGCGTCGTCGCGAACCTCAGCACGCTCACCCGGCAGGACTTCTGGGCCACGATGCAGGCCAACAAGTGGACGTACCTGCGCGACCCCGAAGGCAACCCGGTCAGCGTGAACAAGCTGCCGAACAACGTCGGCCTGGCGAACTTCCAGAACGACAAGTACCGGAGCCTGCTGTACTTCGGCCGCGACATCGGCTACGCCCAGAACGGCCTGGCGTTCCAGGAGTTCTACTGGGGCGACTGGATCCGCGAGACACACCCGGGCGGCCTGAAGAGCTGGGACAACAACGACTCCACGAGCTACCTCGCCGCCGTCAAGACCTTCACAAAGGCGATGGTCGCCGTACCGAAGGACCAGCTCGTCGGCAGCGGCTTCACCGCGAACCAGCTGGGCGCGCTGGACGAATGGAACGACGGCAAGGCCGAAACCAAGGGCGAGTTCGACAAGCTGACCAAGCCCTACACCGACTCCAAGCCCGGCAAGATCGCCTACACGCTGGAATACAAGAAGGCCCACGGCCTCAAGTAGTCGCCGCCAGGGCGGAGAGGGCCTCGTCGGTGAGGCGGTAGACGGTCCATTCGTCCTGGGGTTTGGCGCCGAGGGACTTGTAGAAGTCGATGGCGGGGGTGTTCCAGTTGAGGACGGACCATTCGAGGCGTTCGTAGTTGTTGCGGACGCATTCCTGGGCGAGGGCGGTGAGCAGGGCCTTGCCGAGGCCGGTGCCGCGGATCTCGGGGCGGACGAAGAGGTCCTCGAGGTAGATGCCGTGGACGCCGCGCCAGGTGGAGAAGTTGAGGAACCAGATCGCGCAGCCGACGATCTGGCCCTCGTGTTCGGCGACGTGGCAGAAGGTGGCGGGATTGGCGCCGAAGAGCGCGGCGTGCAGCTGCTCCTCGGTCAGGTGGCACTCCTCGGGAGCACGCTCGTACTCGGCCAGCGCGTACACCAGCTCCACCAGCGCCGGTACGTCGTCCGGTCGCGCCCGGCGGATCCGCTCGTCGATCTGCATGGCGCCTATCCTGCCGTGTCGCCCTTACACCCCGAGACCGCCGTCCACCCGGAGTACGGCGCCGGTGACGTACGAGGCGCGGTCGCTGAGCAGCCAGGCGGCGGCCTCGGCGACCTCCGCGGGGGCGGCGCCGCGGCCGATCGGGGCGCGGGCGATCAGCGTGTCGATCACGCCGGGCTGGGCGCGGTCCCAGTCCTGGAGCATCTCGGTCAGCGTGGTGCCGGGGGCGATCGCGTTCACCCGGATGTTCTCCGGGCCGTACGTGATCGCGGCCGACTCCGTCAGGCTGTTCACCGCGCGTTTCAGGGCGCCGTACGCCGGGAGCGCCGGGTTGCCCGCGAAGCTGCCGACGCTCGACGTGTTCACGATGCTGCCGTGGCCGCTGGTGGCGCGGATCGCGGTGACCTCGGCGACCATCGCGGACCAGACGCCGCGCAGGTTCACGGCGTACACCTGGTCGAACTCCGCCGGGGTGAGCCCGTCCATCGGGCCGGGCTGCTGGCCGGCGGCGCCGTTGTTGAAGGCGGCGTCCAGGCGGCCGTACTCGGCCACGGTCCGGTCGACGGCGGCGCCGATCGCGTCCGGGTCGGACAGGTCGCAGACGACGTACCGGGCGTCGAGTTCCTTGGCGACGGCGGCGATTTCGGACTCGGTGCGGGCGGCGAGCATCACCTGCGCGCCCTCGGCGACGAACAGCCTGGCGGCCGCGGCGCCGATCCCACGGCCGGCGCCGGTGATGAAGATGACCTTGTTGTCGAGAAGTTTGCTCATGCCTTCGAGCTTTCAAGGCCCGCGGAGCGGTAACCAGGCATCGGTTGTACCTGGCTAACGCCGGACGAAGGGGCAGACTGGAGACGTGGACAAGGCGGAGCTTGCGGTGTTCCTGCGCAGCCGGAGGGAGCGGGTCGCCCCGGCGGACGTCGGCCTGCCGGCCGGGCGCAGACGCCGTACGCCGGGACTCCGCCGGGAGGAGGTCGCGCAGCTCGCGTACATCTCCACCGAGTACTACACCCGCCTCGAGCAGGCCCGGGCGCCGCATCCGTCCGCGGAAGTCCTGGCCGGGCTGTCCCGCGCGCTGCGGCTGAACGATGCCGAGCGCAACCACCTGCACGACCTCGCGGGCGTGCCGCCGGTACGGCCGGTGGGGCCGCCTCGGGAAGTACGGCAGAGCATCCTCGACCTGCTCGACCGGCTGCCGAACGCGGCCGCGATCGTGCTCTCGGCGTACTACGAGGTGATCGCCTGGAACCACCTCGCGGCCGCGCTGATGGAGGACTTCTCGGTCCGCTCCCGCGCCGAACGGAACCTGCTCCGGCGCGCGTTCCTCAGCGGCGACCGGCACGTGTACTCCGTCGTCGACGGCGCGCGCTTCGCCCGGAGCTCGGTGAACCACCTGCGGGTGACCGCGGCGCGGTACCCGGACGACCCCGAGCTGCGTTCGCTGATCGCCGACCTGTCCGCGAGCGAGGAGTTCACCGCGCTGTGGGAGGCACACGAGATCGCGGGCGAGCCGACGCTGTGCAAGTCGTTCCAGCATCCGCTCGTCGGCCTGGTCACGGTGAACTGCGACGCGCTCGCGATCCCGGACAGCGACCAGCAGGTCATCATCTACACCGCGACACCCGGCTCGCCGTCGGAGGAGGCGCTTCGGCTGCTCTCGGTCGTCGGCACCCAGCGGCTCGACGTACCGGGGTGATTAAGCACTCCCGCTGCTCACTGTGTGCGGATATTCCTGTTGGAATTGTCGCCGGGCGCGCGGGAGGTTGGACGTATGGCAGCTGACACGAACAAGACCCGCCGGATCGGTGACGTCGAGGTGTCCGCGATCGGACTCGGCGGAATGCCGATGTCGATCGAGGGCCGGCCCGACGAGGCCCGGTCGATCGCGACCATCCACGCCGCGCTCGACGCCGGGATCACGCTGATCGACACCGCCGACGCGTACCACCTGACCGCGACCGACGACGGCCACAACGAGACCCTGATCGCCCAGGCGCTGGCGTCGTACGGCGGCGACACCTCGAACGTCCTGGTCGCCACCAAGGGCGGCCACCTGCGCCCCGGCGACGGCAGCTGGACGCAGGACGGCTCCCCGAAGTACCTGGCCACCGCGGCCGAGGCGTCGCTGAAGCGGCTCGGCGTGGAGGCGATCGGGCTGTACCAGTTCCACCGCCCGGACCCGCGCGTCCCGTACGCGGACTCGATCGGCGCGATCCGCGACCTGCTCGACGCCGGCAAGATCCGGATGGCCGGCATCTCGAACGCGAACCCCGCCCAGATCAAGCAGGCCCAGGAGATCCTCGGCGGCCGGCTGGTGTCGGTGCAGAACCAGTTCTCCCCCGCCTTCCGCTCCAGCGAACCCGAGCTCGACCTGTGCGACGAACTCGGCATCGCGTTCCTCCCCTGGTCCCCCCTCGGCGGCATCACCCGCGCCGGCGACCTCGGCACCAAGCACCCCGCCTTCCACACCCTCGCCGCCGAACTCGGCGTCTCCCCCCAACGCCTCACCCTCGCCTGGATGCTCGCCAAGTCCCCCCACGTCATCCCCATCCCCGGCTCCAGCCGGCCGGAGACGATCCGCGACTCCTACGCCGCCGTGGACCTCCAGCTCACGGCGGACCAGGTCGCCGTACTGGATGCGGCCTGACCTGGGCATATTCGCCGTACCTCGCGTGTTGAGGAGCGCATGGAAGACATGCGCGCATTGAGCTACGGCCTCGGGCAGCAGTACTTCGAGGACCGTGATTACCGCGGCGCGATCCGCGCGCTGCAGCCGGTGGTGGACGAGACGCCTGAGGACGTCGGGACACGGCTGTTGCTGGCGCGGGCGTACTACCACGCCGCACTTCTCAAGCCCGCCGAGGAGCAGTTGCTGGCGGTCATCGAACGTGAGCCCACCGAGTACTACGCCCATCTGATGATGGCTCGCACGCTGGAGCGGCAGTCGCGGCCGGACGAGGCCGGGAAGCATCGGCGGATCGCCGCCGCGCTGACCGGCGACGACGAGCTGCTGACGCCGCATACGGTCTGAGCTGCACCGTCCGAAGGCCCGTGATCCGCTGATCGCGGGCCTTCGGTGTGTCCGGAATGAGTTGCGGTCGCTCCGCGTTCTGGTAGTTTAATAGTTAATCATCTTGGAGGAGGACCGATGCAGTTCGGCGTTTTCAGCGTCGGGGACGTGACCGAGGACCCGACCACCGGGACCACTCTGTCCGAGGGCGAGCGGATCAAGGCGATGGTGCGGATCGCGGTCAAGGCCGAAGAGGCCGGGCTGGACGTGTTCGCGCAGGGTGAGCACCACAACCCGCCGTTCGTGCCGTCCTCGCCGACCACCCAGCTGGCGTATGTCGCCGCGCAGACGTCGAAGATCGTGCTGTCCACCTCGACGACGCTGATCACCACCAACGACCCGGTGAAGATCGCCGAGGACTACGCGATGCTGCAGCACCTGGCCGACGGCCGGGTCGACCTGATGATGGGGCGCGGCAACACCGGGCCGGTCTACCCGTGGTTCGGGCAGGACATCCGGAACGGGATCGCGCTCGCGATCGAGAACTACGCACTGCTGCGCCGGCTCTGGCGCGAGGACGTCGTCGACTGGGAGGGCAAGTTCCGGACGCCGTTGCAGGGGTTCACCGCGACACCGCGGCCGCTGGACGACGTACCGCCGTTCGTCTGGCACGGGTCGATCCGGTCGCCCGAGATCGCCGAGCAGGCGGCGTACTACGGGGACGGGTTCTTCCACAACAACATCTTCTGGCCGATCTCGCACACCAAGCGGATGATCCAGCTGTACCGGCAGCGCTTCGAGCACTACGGGCACGGCGCCGCCGACCAGGCGATCGTCGGGCTCGGCGGGCAGATCTTCATGCGGAAGAACTCGCAGGACGCGGTCCGCGAGTTCCGGCCGTACTTCGACAACGCGCCGGTGTACGGGCACGGGCCGACGCTGGAGGACTTCAGCCGGGAGACGCCGCTGACCGTCGGGAGCCCGCAGCAGGTGATCGAGCGGACGCTGTCGTTCCGGGAGCACTTCGGGGACTACCAGCGGCAGTTGTTCCTGATCGACCATGCCGGGTTGCCGTTGAAGACCGTGCTGGAGCAGTTGGACATCCTTGGCGAGGAGGTCGTACCGGTCCTGCGGAAGGAGTTCGCGGCGCTGAAGCCGGCGCACGTACCGGACGCGCCGACGCACGCCTCGCTGAAGGCCGCCGCCGAGCGCGCCCGCGAACTGGAGACGATCGAGGAGCCGCCGGTGACGACGCCGGCCGAGGAGCCGACCCGATGAACGACAAGGTGATCGCCGTGGTGACGGCCGGGCTGACGACGCCGTCGTCGTCCCGGCTGCTCGCCGACCAGCTGGCGGAGGCGGTCCGCGACGAGCTGTCCGGGCGCGGCATCGGCTCGCGGGTCGAGCTGATCGAAGTACGCGACCACGCCCACGAGCTGACCGACAACCTGCTGACCGGGTTCCCGCCCGCGAAGCTGCGGGAGGTCCTGGACACGGTCGCCGCGGCCGACGCGCTGATCGTGGTCAGCCCGACCTTCAGCGCGTCGTACTCCGGTCTGTTCAAGATGTTCTTCGACGTACTGGACGACAAGGCGCTCGCCGGCAAGCCCGTCCTCCTCGCCGCGACCGGCGGCACCGAGCGCCACTCACTGGTGCTGGAGTTCGCCCTGCGACCGCTCTTCGCCTACCTGAAGGCCCTCCCCGTCCCCACCGCCGTGTACGCCGCCTCCACCGACTGGGGCCCGAACGCCGCCACCCTCCGCCCTCGCATCACCCAGGCGGCCGCCGAACTCGTCGCCGCCCTCCACCACGAAACCCCCACCACCACAGACCCATTCGCCAACCCGACCCCGTTCGAGGAACTGCTGAACGGATAGGCGGACCGCCAGGCCATCACAACTGACAGTTTCGGCCGCGCCTGAGCGGGCGTTGCCCGCGCACCGAGCGATTGTGATGGCCTGGGGGTCCTCAGGACCGCTCGTCGATGAGCAGGGCGATGCCGTCGAGGATCCGAGCAAGGCCGAAGGTGAGGGCGTGGGCGGGGTCTAGGGCGGACTGGAAGTGTTCGCCTACTGCGGTGCCGACGCGGCCGGCCAGGGGGAAGTTGGTGCCAGTCATGACCGCGGTGAGGGTCGGGGAGATCTGGCGCCACCACTCCTCGTCGGTGAGGCCGGAGTCGCGTTGGGTGCGGAGTTGTTCGGCGCCGGCTCGGGCGGTGCCTTGGACGTGGGTGAGGACGAGGGCCAGGGCCGAGTCCATCTCGACATCGGACAGGCCCAGACCGTCCAGCGGGCGGAGTTCGATCTCGTACTTGCGGGTGATGTTCGGGCCCAGCGCGGTCCGCATCGTCGGGACGTCGTGGATCCACGGGTGCGCGACGAGTACGTCCCAGTTCTTGCGGGCGATGAACTCCAAGGCGGCGCGCCAGTCGCCCTGGGCGGCCGGCTCCGCGTCGGCGTACAGGTCGCCGTACGCCTGGTCGAACATCAGGTCGGTCAGCTCGCCCTTGCCGGGGACGTGCGTGTAGAGCGACATCGTGCCGACCTTCAGCCGGTCGGCGACCATCCGCATCGAGAGCGCGTCCAGCCCCGACACGTCCGCCAGTTCGATCGCCGCGCCGACGATCGCCCGGACCGTCAGGCCGGAGCGGCCGGGCTTGGTGTGGCTGCCCCAGAGCAGCGCCAGGCTGCGCGCCGGATCGGGCGCCGCCGCCTTTCTTCCCGCCACTCGGAACCTTCCTCCACCGCTCGTCGTTGGAGGAATCGTACCTGAGCCGTACAATGTACGGTACAGGCTACGGTTCATCGACACGAGAGGTGGGAAGTGACGACGGAGCGAGTGATCGAGGCCGCCGGCGTACGGAAGAACTACCGCGGCGGCACGGAGGGTGCGGGGCTGAACGGCTTCGACCTGGAGGTCACGGCCGGCACCGTGACCGGGCTGCTCGGCCCGAACGGCGCCGGCAAGACGACAGCGGTGCGGATCCTGTCCACGCTGCTCGACCTGGATTCCGGTACGGCGACGATCGCCGGGTACGACGTACGCCGGCAAGGAGCGGAGGTACGGCGGCGGATCGGGCTGGTCGGCCAGTACGCCGCCGTGGACGAGGTACTGACCGGGCGGCAGAACCTGGTGATGTTCGGCCGGCTCAACCATCTGAAGAACGCGAAGGCCCGGGCGGACGAACTGCTGGAGCGGTTCGATCTGGTCGAGGCGGCCGGGCAGGCGGTGAGCAAGTACTCCGGCGGCATGCGGCGCCGGCTCGACCTCGCGGCGAGCCTGATCGTGGCGCCGCGGGTGCTGTTCGTGGACGAGCCGACGACCGGGCTCGACCCGGCCGGGCGGATCGAGGTGTGGAACGCCGTCCGGCAACTGGTCGACGGCGGTACGACCGTGTTGCTGACGACGCAGTACCTGGAGGAGGCGGATCAGCTGGCGAACCGGATCTCGATGCTGAAGGCGGGACGGGTGGTCGCGGAGGGGACGCCCGACGAGCTGAAGACCCAGTTGGGTTCGGACCGGCTGGAGCTGGTACTCGCGGATCCGGCCGAGGTGGCGCGGGTGGTCGAGCTGGCGGCGCCGCTGGCGGACGGGGAGGTGCGGGTGAGCGACGTACGGGTCAGCATTCCGGTCAAGGATCGGACGAAAGCGCTGGTGGTGATGGCGAACTCGTTGCATGAGGCAAAGATCGAGCCGGAGGACATCACGTTGCGAAGGCCGACGCTGGACGAGGTCTTCCTGCACCTGACCGGGGCGGAGGTGGCGGCGTGAGGTGGGTGCTGGCAGACAGCTGGACGATCGCGCGCCGGACCTTCCTGCATTGGCGGATGCAGCCGGGGCTGGTGGTGTTCACGTGGTTCTTCCCGGTGCTGATGTTGCTGCTGTTCGGCGGGTTGCTGGGCGGGGCGATGGCGTCGGACGCGTCGTACTACGAGTTGCTGGTGCCGGGGATCTTCGCGTTGGCGATGCTTTTCGGGCTCGAGGGGACGATGACGGCGGTCGCGACGGATGTGTCGAAGGGGGTGACGGACCGGTTCCGGTCGCTGCCGATGAGCTCGGCGGCGGTGGTGCTGGGGCGGTGCATCGCGGATCTGCTCGACTCGGTCGTCACGCTGGCGGTGCTGGTGGCGACGGGGCTTGCGCTGGGGTGGCGATGGCATGAGGGTTTGCCGTCGGCGGTGGCGGCGTTCGGGCTGTTGCTGCTGCTCCGGTTCGCGCTGTTGTGGGTGGGGATCTTCATCGGGCTCTCGGTGAAGAACGCTCAAAGTGTGACGGTGGTACAGGTGCTGGTGTGGCCGATCGGGTTCCTGTCCAGCACCTTCGTCGCCACGTCGACGATGCCGGACTGGCTCGGCACGATCGCCCAATGGAACCCACTGTCCGCAACGGCAACCGCAGCACGGGAACTGTTCGGCAACCCGGACCCGTCCAGCACAGCAACGTGGATCGGCGAGCACGCAGGCACCGCCGCGATCATCGCCCCCCTGCTGCTGACCGCGATCTTCCTACCCCTCTCCGCCCACCGCTACCGCACCCTGTCGCGATGATCCTTCCGCCGGTACGCCGAGGTTGATCACTCGGTCGGCGTGCTGGTGGAGGGTGGGGTCGTGGGTTATGAGGATTGTGGTTCGGGTTGGGGGGAGGGACTGGACGAGGTTGTGGGCGGTGGGGGCGTCTAGGCCGGTGGTGGGTTCGTCGAGGATGAGGACGGGGGTGTTGCGGAGTAGGGCTCTGGCCAGGGTGAGGCGTTTCAGTTGGCCGCCGGAGAGGGTGGGGGACGACGGGGAGAGTGGGGTGTCGTAGCCGTCGGGGAGGGCGGTGATGAAGGTGTGGGCGTTGGCTGATCGGGCGGCCTCGATCACCTCGGCAGTGGTCGCGTCGGGGCGGCCGTAGGTGATGTTCGTGCGGATAGTGCCCGGCAGGACGTGGGTTTGTTGCGGGAGCAGCGTGATGTGCTCGCGGAGGCGGCGTACCTCCAGAGACGTGAGGGGTACGCCGTCCAGGCGGATCTCGCCCGCGCTCGGATCGTGGAAGCGGAGCAGCAGCTTGGCGACCGTCGACTTGCCGCTGCCGCTCGGGCCCGTGACTACGACGAACTCGCCCGGCTCCACGGTCAGCCCGAAGTCCGACAGCACGTCCATGTCCCGGTAGCGGAACCCGACCCGGTCGAACTCGACCCGCCCGCGTACGTGCGCGAGTTCGACCGGGTGCTCCGGATCGCCGACGGTCGGTGCGGCGGTCAGCAGTTCGTCCAGGCGTTCGGTCGCGGCGGTGGCAGCGGTCGCGGTCAGGTTGAGCTCGCCGAGGCTGCGCAACGGCGGGTACAGGTACCCGAGGAACGCCGCGAACGACAGCAGCGCCCCCAGCGTCATCCGCCCGTACGAGATCTCCCACACCCCGAGCCCGATCACCCCGAGCACACACAGGGTTTCCAGTACTTCGACCACCTGCTCGTACAGCTCACTCCGCCGCGCGCCGTTCACCGACGCCCACAGCCACGCGACAGCCTCGCGGTCCAGCCGCTGCTCCTCGGCCGACGCCCGGTTGTACGCCTGCGTGAGCTCGATCGCCCCCAGCGACTCTTCCAGTACGGACGTGATCGCGCCGTCGGCGACCCGCTCCGAGCGGGCGAACCGCCGGATCGGCCCGGAGAAGACCTTCGCGGCCAGCCAGAGCAGCGGCGCCAGTACGAACGTGAGCAGCGCGAGGTCCCACCGCAACCAGAACGCCGCGGCCGAGAACAGTACAACGCGGAACACCGCCGACAGCACGCCGATCGTCGAGGACACCACCAGCTGCTCGATCGCCTCGACGTCACCGCTCAACCGCTCAACCAGGTCGCCCCGCCGGTACCGCTGGAAGAAGTCCGGCGGCAGGCCCTCCACATGCCGGAACACCTGTGCGCGCAGGCGGCGTACGAACCGCTCACCACTCCAGAACGCCAGCGAGTTCCCGAGGTATCCGATGATCGCGCCGACGACCGCGACCACCAGCCACGCGGTCGCCGGATGCCAGAACGCGCGCAGCGAACCCTGCTCCAGCGCGTGATCGGTGAGGTTGCCGAAGAGCAGGATCGCGACCGTCTCGCAGACCGCCGCCGCGATCACGCAGCAACACACCAGGGCGTACCACCACCGGTCGCCGCGCGTCAGCGGCCAGAACCGCGCGAACGCCTGCCGGATCGTCATCGCCGTCTCCCGTCGGACACGCCGGTGGGGCCTGCGAACCGCAGGCCCCACCGTCGAAGGACTAGCGTGCGATCGGCCGGCGACGCGGCGCCTTCTTGGCCGGCTTCTGGTGGCACGCACCGGGCTTCGGGGCCGGGTGCTTCTTCGGGAGCGGGGCAACCTTCTTCAGGCTCATGACGTTCTCCTTCGTGGTGTGTTTGTTGCCGCGGTCAACTGCTTGCGACAACCACGAAGTTAGCCAGCGAGCCTGGCGAAACCGTCAGCCCTTACTGGCAAGAGCCTTTGAACTATGGAGTTAGTTGCCCGCCGTTGATCTCGATGATCTGGCCGGTGACGTACGACGCCATTCGGTCGGACGCGAGGAACAGGATCGTCCCGACGCATTCGTGCGGCGTACCGGTCCGGCCCATCGGGATGGTCGCCAGCATCGCCTGCATCTGCGCGTCACCCGTGTGCCGGTCGTGGAACGGCGTCTTGATCACGCCCGGCGCGATCGCGTTCACCCGGATCCCGTCCGGCGCCAGCTCCTTCGCCAGGCCGCGGGTGAACGTACTCACGGCGCCCTTCGACGTGGCGTAGACCACCGAACCACCCGCCCCACCGGTTCGCCCGGCGATCGACGTGACGTTGACGATCGACCCGCCGGCCTGCGCCTTGAACACCGGCACGATCCGCCGGCTGAGCGCGAACACCGAGGTCAGGTTGACGTCCAGGATCCGGTGGAACTCGTCGTCCGGTACGTCGGCGATCGGGGACCGGTGGACCAGGTCGCCGGCGTTGTTCACGAGTACGTCGATCCGCCCGTGCTGCGCGAGCACCTCGTCGACGAACGCGTCCGCCGCCTTCGGGTCGGCAAGGTCCGCCTGGTGAAGCGACGCCGTACCGCCCGCCGTCTGCACCGCCCCGACGGTGTGCTTGGCCCCCTCCTCGTTGCGGTGGTAGTGCAGCGCGACCGTCGCCCCGGCCTCCGCGAACCCCACCGCCGCCGCGGCCCCGATCCCGCTGCTGGCCCCGGTCACCACCACAACCTGATCCCTGAAATCCAGATATCCCATGCGCCCTATCCTCTACCAGTGCCGCGTACCGTTCTCCTCGCCGCGTATGTCGCGTGGCCGACCGGCGTCGCCCTCCTCCGCCTGGTCGCCCACGCCCGCGGCCGCTGCCTCGTCTTCACCGGCGCCGGCTACCTGATCGCACTGGTGATCGCAACAACCGCCACACCATCCTCCGTAGCGGTCCCGCTGGGACTGATGCTCGGCGGGGTGATCGGGGCTGTCCTGTGCCTCGGGACGGGGCACGGCCTGACGTTCACCTTCGATCCGGAGACGACGTATTGGGTGTACGAGGGGAAGATCCCGCGGGGCGACCGGCTGGTTGAGGTGCTCAACGTGCTGGTCGCGATCTGCGGTGGGGTCTCGGTGAACTGGGGGTGAACGCGCCGTGCGCTGGGATGGCGATTCGGTGGCGGGGGTATTTTCGTTGGATGGGATACGCGCTCGGGGAGCTCGGGCTCCGGCGGTGGCGGACTGGGGATGCGTTGCGGCTGGCGGCGGCGCACGATGATCCGGCGATGGTGAACCAGGGCGGGATCGTGGACCGGGCGTCAGCGGTCGACTGGATCGGGCGGGTCGCGGACCTCGACAACGGGCACGTGTACGCCGTGGCGGACGCGGACGACCACCCGATCGGGTGCGTGGGGGTGACGAACATCGACCGGCACCGGGTCGGCTGGACCTGGTACTGGACGCTCGCCGACGTCCGCGGCCACGGCGTCGCGCGGGACGCCCTCCGCGCGCTCGCGAACTGGGCCCACCACGAGGCCGGCCTGTACCGCCTCGAGCTGGGCCATCAACTCGACAACCCGGCCTCCTGCGCGGTCGCGGCCGGCGCCGGCTTCCTCTCCGAGGGCGTCGAACGCCAGCGCCTCGCCTTCGACGGCACCCGGTACGACGTCGAACGCCACGCCCGGCTGCTCACCGATCCCCTCGACCCGCCGAGCCGCCCGGTCCGCATCGTCAGCTGAGAACTGTCGGTGGCGCCCGCTAGCGTCGTCGGATGTGACACCCGAGCTGCTACTGACCGACGTACCGACCGAGGCCGACGAGGCCGCGGTCTCCGACGGCCTGGACACGTTCAACTTCGAGGCTGCCGGCGTCCACAACCGCCGTCCGTTGGCCGTGTTGGTCAAGGATCCCGTCTCCGGTCAGACCATCGGCGGCCTCACCGGGCGTACGTCGCTCGGGTTGTGGTTCGTCGACCTGCTCTACCTGCCGGAGAAGCTCCGCGGCGCCGGGCTGGGCAGCAGGATCCTCGCGGACGCCGAGCAAGAGGCGCGGCGCCGCGGCTGCGTCAGCGGAGTCCTGTACACGATCAGCTTCCAGGCACCCGACTTCTACTCCCGCCACGGGTGGACGGAGTTCGGCCGGGTGCCGAGCAGTGACGGGATCAACCGGATCTACTTCCGGAAGGACCTCACAACGTGAGCTTGGGGTGCCGGTTGACGTCCTTGTAGAGCAGGTAGCGGAAGCGCCCCGGCCCGCCGGCGTAGCAGGCCTGCGGGCAGAAGGCGCGGAGCCACATGAAGTCGCCCTCCTGGACCTCGACCCAGTCCTTGTTCAGGAGATAGATCGCCTTGCCCTCGAGCACGTACAGCCCGTGCTCCATCACGTGCGTCTCCGGGAACGGGATCACCCCGCCGGGCTCGAACGTCACGATGTTCACGTGCATGTCATGACGTACGTCGTCCGGGTCCACGAACCGCTGCGTCTGCCACGCGCCGTCGGTGTCGGGCATCTCCCGGCCCTCGACGTCCGCCTCGTTGGTGACCAGCGCCGGCGGTACGTCGATCCCGTCGACCCGCTCGTACGCCTTCCGCACCAGGTGGAAGGTCGTCGGGGCGTCGCTGGTGTTCCGCACAGCCCAGTCGCCGCCCGGCGGCAGGTACGCGTACCCGCCCTCGGTGAGCGTGTGCTTCTCGCCCGCCACCGTCAGCACGATGTTGCCTGAGACAACGAACAGCACGGCCTCCGCGGCCGGGTCGGTCTCCGGCCGGTCGCTGCCGCCGCCGGGCGCGACCTCGACGATGTACTGCGAGAACGTCTCCGCGAACCCGGACAGCGGCCGCGCGATCACCCACAGCCGGGTGTCGTCCCAGAACGGCAGCCGGCTGGTGACGATGTCCGTCATCGTGCCGCGCGGCAGCACGGCGTACGCCTCGGTGAAGACCGCGCGGTCGGTGGTCAGCTGGGTCTGCGGCGGCAGCCCGCCCTTCGGGGCATAGAAGGTCATCGTTCTCCTCGGGTCAGCAGGCAGCCGCGCGGGTCGGCGGCGAGGTCGACGGGTACGCCGTGCAGCCAGGTGCCGCGGACGACCCCGGTCAGCGTGCGGCCGTCGTACGGCGTGATGGCGTTCTTGTGCTGGAGTTGGTGCACGTCGACGGTGAACGTCTCGTCGGGGGCGAGCACGCACAGGTCGGCGTCGTACCCGACCTCGATCCGGCCCTTCGTGCTCAGGCCGGTCTGGGCGGCGGGCGCCTCGGCCATCCAGCGGACCACGTCCGCCAGGGCGAACCCGCGGTCGCGGGCCTCGGTCCAGATCGCGGACAGGCCGAGCTGGAGCGAGGCGATCCCGCCCCAGGCGGTACCGAAGTCGCCGGTGTCCAGGTGCTTGAGGTCGATCGTGGACGGCGAGTGGTCGGACACGATCTGGTCGATGGTGCCGTCGCGGAGGCCGTCCCAGAGCAGCTCGCGGTTCGCGGCCTCGCGGATCGGCGGGCAGCACTTGTACTGCGTGGCGCCGTCCGGGATGTCCTCCGCGTCGAAGCTGAGGTAGTGCGGGCAGGTCTCGGCGCTGATCCGTACGCCGTCCGCGCGGGCCTTCGCGAGCAGCGGGAGGACCTCGGCGCTCGAGACGTGCAGGATGTGGACCCGGCAGCCGGTCTCGCGGGCGAGGTCGATGACGTGCTGCACCGCCTCGTTCTCCGCCGTACGGGGCCGGGAGTTGAGGAAGGCCTCGTAGCTCGCGCCGTCGGGCTGGGTCGCCTCGTCGATCCGGTGCGCGTCCTCGGCGTGCACGATCAGCAGACCGTCGAAGCTCGCGATCTCGCGCATCGCCTCGCCGAGCTGCGCCGGGTCCAGCGGCGGAAACTCGTCGACGCCGGAGTGCAGGAGGAAGCACTTGTAGCCGAAGACGCCGGCGTCGTGCAGCGGGCGGAGGTCGGGGGCGTTGCCCGGGATCGCGCCACCCCAGAAGCCGACGTCGACGTACGCCTGGGTCTCGGCGGTCTTCCGCTTCAGGGTGAGCGCCGGTACGTCGCAGGTCGGCGGGATGCTGTTCAGCGGCATGTCGACGATCGTGGTGACGCCGCCGGCCGCCGCGGCCTTGGTCGCGGAGGTGAAACCCTCCCAGTCGGTGCGGCCCGGGTCGTTCACGTGCACGTGGGAGTCGACGAGCCCCGGCAGCAGCACCTCGTCGTCGGCCAGCCGGACATCGGCCGCGGCGTCGAGGTCGGCGTCGTACGGCGAGATCGCGACGATCCGGCCGTCCCGGACGCCGATCGCGGCCGCCTGCTCGCCTCCGCCGCGCACCACCCGGCGGGACCTGATCACGAGATCCAGAGCGTTCATGCGATGCCTTTCTCTCTTCGTGTCATCGTAAGGTGCTCCACCGCGATCCGTTCCCCGAGCTCTTCGAGGAGCGGGCGGGGTTCGGCGATGCACCGCCGTACGTCGGGCTCGAGGTCAGTGAGGGCGTACGCCGCCGCGACACCGATGCCCTTGAGCTGGTTCGGGGCGAGCTTGTTCACACCGCAGACCGCTACTACCTGTACGCCAGGTCTGTGGACGGCAGCTGCTACTCCGGCGACGGCTTTCCCGTGCAGGGTTTGTTCGTCGAGCGCGCCTTCGCCGGTGACCACCAGGTCCGCACCGGCGACCTTCTCGCTGAACCGCACCATCTCCAGCACGAGGTCGATCCCGGGCCGCAACTCGGCACCGAGCAACGCGATCGCCGCGAACCCGACCCCGCCGGCCGCACCCGCACCCGGGGTGTCGCGCAGATCGGCCCCGGTCTCCCGAGCCACCAGATCCGCCCACTCCCCGAGCCGCCGATCCAACTCGACAACCTGCGCCGCCGTAGCCCCCTTCTGCGGCCCGTAAACAGCCGCCGCCCCCCGAGGCCCGGTCAACGGATTGTCCACATCACAAGCAACCACAACCTCCACACCGTCCAACCGCCGCCGAAGCGCCACCAGGTCGAGGCCACCACCGCTCTTCGGAACATTTCCGTCGCATAGCGCCGAATTGTTTCCGCAAAGGCGCCCGGCGAGCCCCTCGACCAGGCCTCGGCCCCCGTCGGTGGAGGCGCTTCCGCCGATGCCGAGGATGATTCGGGTGCAGCCGGCGTCTACGGCGGCCGCGATGACCTGGCCGGTGCCGTACGACGTCGCCGTGAGCGGGGCAGGTACTCCACCCGGCAGGCGGACCAGGCCGGAGACGTCGGCCAGTTCCACTACCGCGGTGTCGCCCAGGCGGGCGTACCCGGACGCCACCGGTTCCCCGGTGGGGCCGGAGGCGGTGACCGGGTGCAGGGTGTAGCCGGCGGCGACGGCGGCCGACAGGGTGCCGTCGCCGCCGTCGGCTACGGGGACCGAGGTCACGGTGGCGTCGGGGCAGACTCGTCGTACCCCGGCGCCGACCGCTTCCGCGACCTCGGCGCTGGTCAGCGTTCCCTTGAACTTGTCCGAGGCGACCACCATCCGCAGGCCGAACCCCTCGAACGACGCCGTCGCCATGTCAGTCCAGCAACGCGAGCGCCGTGGGCGCGTCCTCGGGCGCGATCGCCAGGTCCTCGAACTCGATCACGTTGTCGATCTCGACCCCCATCGACACGTTCGTGACCCGCTCCAGGATGACCTCGACGACGACCGGCACCCGGTGCTCGACCATCAGCTTCTTCGCCTGCTCCAGCGCCGGCAGGATCCCGTCCGGCTCGGACACCCGCAGCGCCTTGCAGCCGAGGCCTTCGACGACCTTCACGTGGTCGACGCCGTACCCCGCGACCTCCGGGCTGTTGATGTTCTCGAAGGACAGCTGCACGCAGTAGTCCATGTCGAAGTTCCGCTGCGCCTGACGGATCAGGCCGAGGTACGAGTTGTTCACCACGACGTGGATGTACGGGATGTTGAACTGCGCCCCGACCGCCAGCTCCTCGATCAGGAACTGGAAGTCGTAGTCCCCCGACAGCGCCACGACAGTGCTGTCCGGATCCGCGGTCGCGACACCCAACGTGGCCGGCACGGTCCACCCGAGCGGCCCGGCCTGGCCGGCGTTGATCCAGTGCCGCGGCCGGTACACGTGCAGCATCTGCGCCGCCTGGATCTGCGACAGCCCGATCGTCGACACGTACCGGACGTCCGGCCCGAACGCGCGGTTCATCTCCTCGTACACCCGCTGCGGCTTGATCGGCACCGCGTCGAAGTGCGTCTTCCGCTGCAGCGTGGTCTTACGCTCACGGCACTCCGCGGCCCACGCCGTACGATCCGGCAGCGAACCGGCCCGCTCGCGGGCGACCTGGACGAAGACCTCCAGCGCGGCGCGCGCGTCCGACACCACACCGTAGTCGGGCGCGAACACCCGCCCGATCTGCGTCGGCTCGATGTCGACGTGGATGAACTTGCGAGAGCCGCGGTACACGTCCAGCCCGCCGGTGTGCCGGTTCGCCCACCGGTTGCCGATCCCGAGCACCAGGTCGGACGCCAGCAGCGTCGCGTTCCCGTACCGGTGCGACGTCTGCAGCCCGACCATGCCCGCACTCAACGGGTGGTCGTCCGCGATCGCACCCCAGCCCATCAACGTCGGTACGACGGGAACGCCCGTCAGCTCGGCGAACTCGACCAGCAGGTCGGCCGCGTCGGCGTTGATGATGCCGCCGCCCGCGACGATCAGCGGGTGCTCGGCGGCCGCGAGCATGTCGAGCACCTTCTCCGCCTGCGCCCGGGTGGCCGCGGGACGGGAGACCGGAAGCGGCTCGTACGTCGCGATGTCGAAGTCGATCTCGGCCAGCTGGACGTCGATCGGCAGGTCGATCAGCACCGGACCCGGACGGCCTTCGCGCATCACCTGGAACGCCTTCTGGAAGGTGCCCGGGACCTGCGCGGCCTCCATCACGGTGACCGCCCACTTCGCGACCGGCTTGGCGATCGCGGAGATGTCGACGGCCTGGAAGTCCTCCTTGTGCAGCTTCGCGACCGGCGCCTGGCCGGTGATGCACAGGATCGGGATCGAGTCCGCGGCCGCGGAGTACAGCCCGGTGATCATGTCGGTGCCGGCCGGCCCCGACGTACCGATGCAGACGCCGATGTTGCCGGCCTTGGCCCGGGTGTACCCCTCGGCCATGTGCGACGCGGCCTCGACGTGCCGGGCGAGCACGTGCTTGATCCCGCCGTGCGCGCGCATCGCGCTGTAGAACGGGTTGATCGCGGCCCCCGGCAGCCCGAAGGCCTGCGTCGAGCCTTCCTTCTCCAGGATCAGTACGGCGGCGTCGACCGCCCGCATCCGGGTCATGCGATCGCCTTTCCGGACAGGCGCTCCACACCGCGGAGCAGCGCCGAGTGGTCGAGCTTGCCGTCGCCGTTCGCGCGGGCGGACGCGACCAACTGCGCGACCAGGGCGCCCAGCGGTACGACGACGCCGGCCTCGCGGGCGGCCGCGGTGACGATGCCCATGTCCTTGTGGTGCAGGTCGATCCGGAACCCGGGCTCGAAGGAGCGTGACAGCATGTTCTCCTTCTTCTGGTTCAGTACGGCCGAACCCGCCAGGCCGCCGCCCAGTACCTCGAGGGCCGCCTTCGTGTCGACGCCGTACGCCTCCAGGAACACGACCGCCTCGGCGACCGCCTGGATGTTCGCGGCGACGATCAGCTGGTTGGCCGCCTTCACGGTCTGGCCGGAGCCGCTCGGGCCGACGTGCACGACGGTCTTGCCGACCGCGTCGAACACGGACTTGGCCTGCGCGAAGTCGTCCGCCTCGCCGCCGACCATGATCGACAGCGCGGCGTTCTTGGCGCCCGCCTCGCCGCCCGAGACCGGGGCGTCGAGCAGCCGGAAGCCGAGCGCGCGGGCCTGCTCGGCGAGCTGCTGCGTGACGTCCGGGCGGATGCTGGAGAAGTCGATGATCAGGGCGCCGGTGTCGGCGTTCTGGAAGACGCCGTTCTCGCCTTCCAGGACCTCCTGGACGTCCGGCGAGTCGGGCACCATCACGCAGATCACGTCGGCGCCCTTGACCGCCTCGGCGATCGTGGGGACGGCTCGGCCGCCGGCCTCGACCAGCGGGGCGGCGCGCTCGGCGCTGCGGTCGACACCGGTCACGCTGTGTCCGGCGTTGGCGAGGTGGACGGCCATCGGGTTGCCCATGATGCCGAGGCCGATGAAGGCGATGTTCGTCATTTCGTCTCCTAGGGAATTCAGCGGCGCTCGAACGGCAGCCAGCCGAAGCTTGTTTCGGTCGTGGTGGACGGCTTGTACTCGAGCCCGACCCAGCCGGCGTAGCCGTTCGCCTCCAGGGCGCTGAGCTGCTGGTCGAGCGGGAGCGTGCCGGTGCCGGGCTCGTTGCGGCCCGGGTTGTCGGCGATCTGCACGTGCGCGACCCGGTCGGTGTGCTCGGCGATCACCCGGTCGACGTCGTCGCCGTTGACCGCGAGGTGGTACAGGTCCGCGAGCAGCCCGAGGTTCGCTGCCTGCACGCGGTCGATCACCTCGAGCGCGTCGGCGGCGAGCTTGATCGGGTACCGCGGGGCGCCGCTGACCGGCTCGAGCAGGACGGTGGCGCCGATCCGGGCGGCGGCCTGGGCGGCCAACGCAAGGTTCTCGACCGCGACGTCGTCCTGCTCCTGCTCGGTCGCGCCGTCCACGCGGTTGCCGTACAGCGCGTTGAAGCCCTGGGTGCCGAGCCGCTCGCCGATGCCGACCGTGACGTCGATGTTGTCCCGGAACTCGCCGGACCGCTTCGGCCAGGACACCAGGCCGCGGTCGCCGCCGGGCATGTCGCCGGCGAAGAAGTTCAGGCCGGTCAGCTGGACGCCGGCGTCGGTGACGGCGTTCACGAACGCGTCGACCTGGCGGTCCGGCGGGACGGCCTCGACGAACGGCCACCAGAACTCCACCGCACTGAACCCGGCCCGCTGGGCGGCCGCGGGCCGCTCGAGCAGGGGCAGCTCGGTGAAGAGCAACGAACAGTTCACCGTGTACCGCAACTGGTGACTCATCCCGTCTCCAACTTCCGCATTGTGGAACTTGATTTCTGTTCTGCGAAATAGACGATAAGTCGGCGGATGCGGGCCGTCAAGCGTCCGTGAGTCCTATATGAGGGCTGTCCCCCGCGTACGCGCGCGTTGTACGTTCCTCTAAAGGAGGTACGCCGTGTTGCTCGCCGAACTGCTGGACGCGCCTGAGCTCGGGCTGCGCCTGCTGTACTCCGCGGGCGGCGTACTGGACCGCCCGATCGGCCGGCTGGTGACGACCGACCTGCTGGAGCCGGGGCGGTACCTGAGCGGCGGCGAGGTGGTCCTGACCGGACTGGTCTGGCGGCGGCAGCCGGAGGACAGCGCGGTGTTCGTGGCGTCGGTCGCGGCCCGCGGGGCGACCACGATCCTCGCGGGCAAGGCGCAGCTGGGCGACGTACCGGAGGATCTGCTGGCGGCCTGCCGCGAGCATCAGATGACGCTCGTCGAGGTGCCGATCGAGGTCGCGTTCGCGGACGTCACGGAGTACGTCGCAGCGGCCGGGTCGGCGGAGACCGGCGCGCGGCTGTCGGCCAGCCTGGTCCGGCAGCGGCAGCTGCTGTCGTCGATCGCGGCCGGCCGCAGCCTGGACGAACTCGCCGCCCGAATCTCCGCCGAAATCGGCCACGACTGCCGAGTACTGACCCCGACCGGCCGGCACGTCGTACCAGGCCCCGGCGAACTGGACCCCGACACCGTCGACGCCATCGCCCGCCGCTTCCTCACCGCGGACCGCATGCCGGCAGTCGCCGCCGCTCCCACGCCGGGCGAGTCCGCTGCAGCGGGCTCGGCGGGTGCGTACAGCTTGTTTCCGGTGGGGTCGGGGTTTGGGAATCGGCTGACGGCGTGGTTTCTGGTGATCGACGGGGATCACACGACCTGGTCGCACGACCACGTCGAGGCGGTGCACGAGTTGTGTGCGATCGCGGCGCTCGACCGGGCCCGGCGTGACGAGGGGCGCCGGGCGCTCCGGCCGTTGGTCGCGGACGCGCTCGCGCTGGTGGAGTCCGGCGCGCCGCAGACCGAGGTCGCCGCGCGGCTGCGGCAGGCGGGCGCGCATTCGGAACGACCCCTGGTTGTCGCGGTCGCCGGCCTCCGTGACGACGGCACCGGCGGCCCCAGCGAGGTCGCGCTGACGTTGGTCGAAGACGTCGCGCTGACGGTCGGTCCCGCGGTCGTCGCGCCCGGCCGCGACGGTCTGCTCGTCGGCTTCCTGCCGTTCACGCCGGAGCTCCCGGAGCACCTCCGGCGCGCCTTCGGCCGGCTCGCTCCCGGACTGAACCGCGCCCATCTCGCCGTCGGGATCAGCGGCGAGACGGCGATCGACGCGCTCGCCGGCGCACTCGAGGAGGCCCGGTTCGCCCAGCGCGCGGCCGGGGCGGCCCGCGCACCGGTCTCCGTGGTCACATCGGACGAGGTCGCCTCGCACGTCCTCCTGCTCGCCACGCTGCCCGACGACGTACGGCGTACGTACAGCAACCGCGTCCTCGGAGCGGTGATCGACCACGACCGGCGTACCCACGCCGACCTGCTGATGACGCTGCAGGAGTTCCTCGCCTGCTCGTGTTCCTGGACGCGTACGGCGGAGTCGCTGCACCTGCACGTCAACACCGTTCGCTACCGGATCGAACGCGTTGAGCAACTGACCGGACGCGATCTGTCGAGCCTCGAGGACCGGGTGGACGTGTTCCTCGCACTCAAGTCCCTGTAACTGTGTGATCACACAAAACAGGGCGTTCTCCGGCTGTTCATCTTCGGAGGTTCACCGGGTGCAATCCACAGACTGTTGAGCCGATGCTCAGGTGCAGGTCACATCCCCCGCGCCGAGGAGCGTCCCCGATGAAGGCAAACCTGCGACCCAGTCGCCATCCCGTAGACCAGGTGCTGCCACCCGGCAAGCTCGCGGTGTACGGCGCCCAGCACGTGCTGGCGTTCTACGCCGGGGCGGTGATCGTACCGATCCTGCTCGCCAGCGCGATCGGCCTGAACACCCAGCAGCTCATCCACCTGATCAACGCGGACCTCTTCACCTGCGGGATCGCCTCGATCATCCAGTCCGTCGGGTTCTGGAAGGTCGGCGTCCGGCTGCCGCTGCTGCAGGGCGTCACGTTCACGGCGGTGTCGCCGATGATCGCGATCGGGCTCGCGGCCGGTGGTGGTACCAACGGTCTGCTGGTGATCTACGGCTCGGTCCTGGTCGCCGGCCTGGCGACGTTCTTCATCGCGCCGTACTTCAGCAAGCTGATCCGGTTCTTCCCGCCGGTGGTGACCGGCTCGGTGATCACGATCATCGGCCTGGCGCTGCTGCCGGTCGCGGCGGGGGACGCGGTCGGCGGGGCGGGGCCGACGGCGGCTCCGACCAGCGGCAAGAACATGGCGTACGCGCTCGGCACGCTGGCGCTGATCGTGCTGATCCAGCGCGTGTTCAAGGGGTTCATGGCGACCATCGCCGTACTCGTCGGCCTGGTGGCCGGCACGCTGGTGGCCTGGGCCTTCGGCGACGCGCACTTCAGCGCGGTGCACGACGCGGCCTGGGTCGGCGTGACGCAGCCGTTCTACTTCGGCTGGCCGAAGTTCTCGGTCGCGGCGATCATCTCGATGGTCGTGGTGATGCTGATCACCGCGGTCGAGACCACCGGTGACGTGTTCGCGACCGGCGAGATCGTCGAGAAGCGGATCGGCCGCGACGACATCGCCCGGGCGCTACGCGCCGACGGCCTGGCGACCACGATCGGCGGCGTCTTCAACTCGTTCCCGTACACGTGCTTCGCGGAGAACGTCGGTCTGGTCCGGCTGACCCGGATCCGCAGCCGCTGGGTGGTCGCCACCGCCGGGGCGATCATGATCCTGATCGGGCTGCTGCCGAAGGCCGGCGCGATCGTGGCCGGCGTACCGCATCCGGTGCTCGGCGGCGCGGCGCTGGCGATGTTCGCGACGGTCGCCGTGGTCGGGTTCCAGACGCTCGCGAAGGTCGACTTCCACGACCACCGGAACGTGGTGATCGTCGCGACCAGCGTCGGGCTGGCGATGTACGTGACCGCGCAGCCGCAGGTCGCGCAGGCGGTGCCGCACTGGGCCCAGATCATCTTCGGCAGCGGCATCACGCTCGGCAGCCTGACCGCGATCTTCCTGAACATCCTGTTCCACCACGTCGGCAAGAACTACGGCCCGGCGGTCGCGGGACAGCCCGGCGACACGGTCCGGCTCGACCAGGTCGACCAGATGACCCGCGAGCAGTTCGTCGAGACGTTCGGCGGCCTGTTCCAGGGGCCGCGCTGGGCGGTCGAGCGGGCCTGGGAGATGCGGCCGTACGCCGACACGCACGCGCTCCGGCGGTCGTTCCAGGAGGCGTTGTTCTCCGGGTCCCGCGAGGAACAGGTCGAACTGATCCAGGCGTACCCGCAGCTCGGGTCGCAGTTCGTCGCCGACGGGCTGAGCGGCGAGGCGTCGCTGCGGGACCAGTCCGACAAGGGGCTGACGTTCCTCGGCGATCCCGAGCGGGACGAGCTGACCGCGATCACGTCGGCGTACGAGGACCGCTTCGGGTTCCCGCTGGTGATCTCGGTACGGGACGCCGAGTCGTACGAACGGATCCTCGAGCAGGGCCGCGAACGGCTCGGGAACTGCGCGAACCAGGAGCACGCGGCCGCCCTGCTCGAGATCGCGAAGATCGCCGGCTACCGGTTCGACGACTTCGTGTCCGACGCCAACCCGATCCACTCCGCGCGGACCCGATGGAGCAGCAACCGATGACCACGCAAGCCCTGCGCACCCCCGCGCTGACCGTGAACGGCGACGTCACCCCGATCGGTGACGTCTCCGTCCACACCACCGTCCTCGACTGGCTCCGCAACCGGGGTCTGACCGGCGCGAAGGAGGGCTGCGCCGAAGGCGAGTGCGGCGCCTGCTCGGTCCTGGTCGCCCGCCCCGGCACCTCGTCGGAGACCGAGTGGACCGCCGTGAACGCCTGCCTGCTGCCCGTCGCTTCACTGGACGGGCAGGAAGTCATCACCTCCGAGGGGTTGGGGTCGGCCGCCGAGTTGCACCCGGTCCAGAAGGAGATGGCCGTCCGCGGCGGCTCCCAATGCGGCTACTGCACCCCAGGCTTCATCTGCAGCATGGCCGCGGAGTACTACCGCCCCAACCGCACCTGCGCGCCGCGGTCGGCCAGCAGCCGCACCGGGGCCGCAACCTCCCACCCCGCGGCCGACACCACCCCAACCAAGCACGCAGCTGACACCGCCCCAACCGAGCACGCACCTGACACCGCCCCAGCCGAGCACGCAGCTGACCCGGCCCCGATCGAGCACGCGGCTCCCGCCTCCCCACCTCCCGCCGCCGCAGGCGGCGGGGATCATGAGCACGGCCCCAACGGGTTCGACCTGCACTCGTTGAGCGGGAACCTTTGTCGCTGTACGGGGTATCGGCCCATCCGCGACGCTGCCTACGCACTGGACGAGCCGGCGGAGGACGACGCGTTCGCCGTACGCCGCGACTCGCCGCCGCCGGCCGCCGCGCCGACGGGGATGGTCTCGGCCGAGGGTGAGTTCCTCCGCCCGCCCACGCTTGAGGCTGCTCTGGCCGTGCTGGGCGAGCGGGACGACGCGGTGGTAGTGGCTGGTTCGACCGACCTCGGCGTACAGGTGAACATCTTCGGGTCCCGTCCGCCGCTGACGGTCGCGATCGACCGGCTGGAGGAGCTGCGCGAGTTCAGCTTCGGCGCGGACGAGGTGCGACTGGGCGCTGCGCTGACCCTGACGGAGATCGAGCGGAGGCTGAGTGGGCGAGTTCCGTTGCTCGCGCAGTTGTTTCCGCAGTTCGCGTCTCGGCTGATCCGGAACGGCGCGACGATCGGTGGGAACTTGGGGACCGGATCACCTATTGGAGATACACCCCCCGCACTCCTGGCACTGGATGCGAGGCTGGTGCTCGCGTCGAGCCGGGGGGAGCGGGTGGTGCCGCTGGCTGAGTACTTCACGGGCTACAGGCAGACCGTGAAGGCGCCGGACGAGCTGATCCGGACGATCGTGCTTCCGTTGCCCTTGGCACCGATCACCGCGTTCCACAAGATCGCCAAGCGCCGCTTCGACGACATCTCCAGCGTCGCGATCGGCTACGCGCTCACCATCACCGACGGCGTCGTACAAGACGCCAAGATCGGCCTCGGCGGCGTCGCCGCCACCCCACTACGCGCGACCGCGACCGAGCACGCCCTGACCGGCCGGCCGTGGAACGAGACGACCGTACGGACCGCCGCCGCGGTGCTGGCGAGCGAGGGTACGCCGATGGACGACCACCGCGCGAGCTCGTCGTACCGCTCCGCGATGCTCGGCCAGTCGCTACTGCGCTTCTACCACCAGGAGGCGATCGCATGAGCTCGCTGTCCGAACGCCCCGCCGCCGGCGCGATCGGCGTACCGCTCCCGCACGAGAGCGCCGCGCTCCACGTCACCGGGACCGCTCTGTACACGGACGACCTGGTGATGCGCACCCGCGACGTACTGCACGCCTTCCCGGTGCAGTCCCCGCACGCCCACGCACGGATCGTCGCGCTCCGGGTCAAGCCGGCGTACGACGTCCCGGGTGTCGTCCGGGTGCTGACCGCGGACGACGTACCGGGGGTCAACGACGCCGGGGTGAAACACGACGAGCCGCTGTTCCCGGACGAGGTGATGTTCAACGGGCACGCGGTGTGCTGGGTACTCGCGGAGACGTTGGAGGCCGCGCGGCTCGGGGCTGCGGCCGTCGAGGTCGAGTACGAGCCGCTGCCGGCGCTGATCGGCGTCCGCGACGCGATCGAGGCCGGGAGCTTCCAGGGGATCGGGCGGCATCTGGAGCGCGGCGATGTGCCGGCCGCGCTGGCGGGTGCGGCGCACGTGTTCAGCGGCGAGTTCGAGTTCGCCGGGCAGGAGCACTTCTACCTGGAGACGCACGCGGCGCTGGCGCTGGTGGACGAGTACGGGCAGATCTTCGTGCAGTCGAGTACGCAGCACCCGTCGGAGACGCAGGAGATCGTCGCGCATGTGCTCGGGCTGGCCAGTCACTCGGTGACGGTGCAGTGCCTGCGGATGGGCGGCGGGTTCGGCGGCAAGGAGATGCAGCCGCACGGGTTCGCGGCGATCGCGGCGCTCGGTGCCACGCTGACCGGGCGGCCGGTGCGGTTGCGGCTGAACCGGACGCAGGACATGACGATGTCGGGCAAGCGGCACGGGTTCCACTCGGCCTGGAAAGTCGGGTTCGACGACGACGGCAAGCTGGTCGCGCTGGATGCCGTGATCACCGCCGACGGCGGCTGGAGCCTCGACCTGTCGGAGCCGGTGCTGGCCCGGGCGATGTGCCACATCGACAACGCGTACGAGATCCCGCACGTCCGTGTCGACGGGCAGATCGCGAAGACCAACAAGACGTCGCAGACCGCGTTCCGCGGGTTCGGCGGGCCGCAGGGGATGCTCGTGATCGAGGACATCCTCGGCCGGTGCGCGCCGCTGCTCGGGTACGACGCGCTGGACCTGCGCCGGCGGAACTTCTACCAGCCCGGCGACTCGACGCCGTACGGACAGCCGGTGCGGCACGCGGATCGACTGGAGGCCTGCTGGTCGCAGGTGCTGTCTCGTGGTGACGTCGACGAGCGGGTCGCGGAGATCGCGGAGTTCAACGCGGCGCACCCGTTCGCGAAGCGCGGGTTGGCGATGACGCCGGTGAAGTTCGGGATCTCGTTCAACCTGACCGCGTTCAACCAGGCCGGCGCGCTGGTGCACGTGTACAAGGACGGATCGGTGCTGATCAACCACGGCGGCACCGAGATGGGACAGGGGCTGCACACGAAGATGCTGCAGGTCGCGGCGACCACCCTCGGCGTACCCCTCGAAAGGGTGCGGTTGGCGCCGACGCGGACCGACAAGGTGCCGAACACGTCCGCGACCGCGGCGTCGTCCGGGGCCGACCTGAACGGGGCGGCGATCAAGAACGCGTGCGAGCAGATCCGCGAGCGGCTCGCGCAGGTCGCCGGCGGGAAGCTCGGGATCAGCCCGGCTGACGTACGGTTCGTGGACGGCGACGTCCGCGGGCTGTCCGGCGACGGCGTACCGTGGAACGAGATCGTTGGCATGGCCTACATGCAGCGGGTACAGCTGTGGGCGGCCGGGTTCTACCGGACCGAGGGCCTGCACTGGGACGCGAACGCGATGCGCGGCGAGCCGTTCAAGTACTTCGCGTACGGCGTGGCCGCGTCCGAGGTGGAGGTCGACGGGTTCACCGGTTCGTACACGCTGCGGCGGGTCGACATCGTGCACGACGTCGGCGACAGCCTCAGCCCGCTGATCGACATCGGCCAGATCGAGGGCGGGTTCGTCCAGGGCGCCGGGTGGCTGACGCTGGAGGACCTTCGCTGGGACACGAAGACCGGCCGGCTGTCGACGCAGGCCGCCAGCACGTACAAGCTCCCGAGCTTCTCCGAGATGCCGGAAGTCTTCAACGTGACGCTGCTGGAGAAGGCCCACGAGGAGGGCGCGGTCTACGGCTCCAAGGCCGTCGGCGAACCCCCACTCATGCTCGCCTTCTCCGTCCGCGAAGCCCTACGCCAAGCAGCCGCCGCCTTCGGCCCGCCCGGCACCAGCGTCGACCTCCCGTCCCCGGCCACACCCGAGGCTGTCTATTGGGCGCTCGATCGGGCCCGAGGAGGTGCCTCATGGAGTGGGTGAAGGCCGTTCAGCGGTTGCGGGCCCGGCGTGAGGCTGGGGTGTTGGTGACGGTGCTGTCCGTGCGCGGGCATGCGCCCCGGGAGGCCGGGGCGAAGATGGTTGTTGCCATGGACAACGTCTGGGGAACGGTCGGCGGTGGCAATCTGGAGGCGCTCGGGGTGGAACGTTCACGGTCGATGATCGGTCAAGGCGTTACCAGTCCGGAGGTGCTGACCGCGGCGTTGTCGGACAAGGCGCCGTACCAGCACGGGGTTCAGTGTTGTGGTGGTGAGGTGCAGTTGTTGCTGGAGCCGTTGCCTGTGGTGCCGTCGGTGGCGATCTTCGGGGTCGGGCATGTGGGGCTCGAGCTGGCGCGGATCCTCGCGCGGCACGACATCGAGCTGCATCTCGTCGACTCGCGCGCGGATCAGCTGACCGGCGAGCGGCTCGGCGTACTGGACGATGCGGTCGCGCAGGTTCATGTGCACAACGTTCCGGTGCTTCCCGAGCTGGTCGTCGGCGAACTGCCGGCCGGTACGCATGTGGTGATCATGACGCACGACCACGCCGAGGACGCCGCGCTCTGCGACGCCGCGATCCGGAACGAGCAGCTCGCCACCATCGGGCTGATCGGGTCGAGCGCGAAGTGGACCCGGTTCCAGCGCAAGCTCGCCGAGGACGGGAACCCGCCCGCGGCGATCGCCCGGATCACCACCCCGATCGGCATCCCGGGCCTCACCGGCAAGCAGCCGGCCGTGATCGCGGTCAGCGTCGCCGCCTGGCTCCTCGAACGCTTCACCACCCAGACAGCCGAGGCGCAGTCCGCTTCGGCCCAGACCGCCGGGGCGCAGGCCTCGGCGCAGTCCGCCGCGCGGCTTCCCGTGTCGGCTCGATCTGCCGAGCGTCGCCCCGCCTCGGCTCAGCGTAAGGCACAAGCATGACTCTCTACCGTGGCACGTTCATCGACACCCCGGAGAGCCCGTTCGCGGGCGCCGGGCTGCGGGTCGACAGCGACGCCGGCCTGCTCGTCGAGAACGGGGTGATCGTTGCCCGCGGCCCGTACCTGGAGATCCGCGAGGCACACCCCGCCGAGCAGGTCGTGGACCTGCGCGACGGCGTCGTACTCCCCGGGTTCGTCGACACCCACGTGCACTTCCCGCAGATCCGCGCGGTCGGCGGCCTCGGCCTGCCGCTGCTCGAGTGGCTGGACCGGTACGCCCTCCCGGAGGAGGCGCGGATGGCCGACGCCGAGTACGCGACCGGTGTCGCGCACGAGTTCGTCCGCGGGCTGGCGGCGGCCGGTACGACGTCCGCGCTGGTCTTCGGCGCGCACTACACCGACGCCGTCGACGCGCTCTTCACCGCCGCGTCCCAGGTCGGGCTGCGGGTGACGAGCGGCCTCGTCCTGAGCGACCGGCTGCTCCGGCCGGAACTGCTCACCACCCCGGTCCGCGCGTACGCCGAATCGCTCGCGCTCGCGAACCGCTGGCACAACGTCGGCCGCAACCGGTACGCCGTCACGCCGCGCTTCTCCCTGTCCTGCACCGACGACCTGCTCGCCACCTGCCGCGAACTCATGGAGGCGATCCCCGGCGCCCTGTTCACCTCGCACGTGAACGAGAACGAGGCCGAGATCGCGACGGTCGCCGACCTGTTCGGCGGCAGCGACTACGTCACGACGTACGACCGGCACGGCCTGGTGGACCGGCGTACCGTGCTCGCCCACAACGTGCACCCGACAGACGTCGAACTCAAGACCCTCGCAACCAGCGGCGCCACCGTCGCCCACTGCCCCACGAGCAACGCGGCCCTCGGCAGCGGACTGTTCCCGCTGACGCGCCACCTGCAGTACGGCGTCCGCGTCGCACTCGGCTCCGACGTAGGCGCCGGCACCGGCTTCTCCCTCCTCAAGGAAGGCCTCCAGGCCTACTTCTGCCAGCAACTCCTCGGCGACCAGGGCCGCCCACTCACCGCAGCCCACCTCCTCTACCTGGCCACCACCGCCGGCGCCGAGGCCCTCGACCTCCCCCACGTAGGCCACCTCTCCGTAGGCCAAGCCTTCGACGCCCAACTCCTCCGCCCCACCGAAGGCTCCCCCCTGGCGGTCGCGATCACCCACGCCGAAGACACCGAAGAAGCCCTAGCCCGAATCTTCACCCTAGGCACCCCCACCGACATCCAAGCCGTCTGGCTCAACGGCGACCTCCTCCACTGACCACCCCCGCCGGGGTCGCGCGACACGCTATTGCTTGTCGCGCGACCCTGGCGGGTGTCTCGCGATCCCCCGCCAGATCCGCGTGGCGGTCTCGTGCGCACGGTTGAGGTCCGCCCAGCCGAAGCGGAGTACGCCGTACCCGCGCTCGCGGAGGCGGTCCTCCCGCCACTTCTCCGCGACGACAGCATCCGCACCGTCGACGTACTTCAGCGCGCCGTCGAACTCGATCACCAGCACGCCGCCGAGCAGGAAGTCGACGCGCGCGAGCAGCCGACCGGTGTCGTCCCGGATCTCCACCTGCAACTCCGGTGCGGGGAGGCCGTGGTTCGCCAGCAGCACGCGGAAGCGCGACTCCCCGACGGACTCGCTCAGGCCGTTGGCAAACTGCGCGGCCGCACGCGCGGCGGGAGACCCGTGCCAGCGGTGATGCCGTCGTACGGTCGCGCCCAGGCGCTCCCTACTCGTGAGATCCATCCGGAGCGCAGCATCGGCGAGAACGACGCCGACCTCGTACGTCGAGGTACACGTCGTCTCCACGATCGCGCGATCGACGCTGGTGACTCGCAGGCCGCCGAGCTCCACGATCTCGTCGGCGGCGGTGGCGCGGCGATGCACCCGCACCGCCCGACCGCTGCGGGCACGCCCGGAGGCCACCCGGGTGAAGTGTGGTCTGGCCAGATCTGTCCCCCACACGGGTCAGCCGTGCAGCGCCGCCGCGGACTGATGACTCACGACGACGTCCCCGAGCCGCTCGCTCGCCATCCGAACGTTGAGCAGGTGCAGCCGGATCGCCCGGTCCCACGGGGATTCGTCGGCGGGCCAGCCGCGTGGGTCGACGTACGAGTTGAAACTCAACCTGAGCCACTGCCCGCTCTGCACGCGCTGCCGCACCTGGCTGTCGCTGTATCCGGCCGCGATGGCGTCCGGACGCGTGAACCACCCGCCACGGGCGGCCGCGACCACTTCCAATCTCCTGTTCATGCCCAAGAAGGTGCAGGCGTTGAGGACCAGCCCGGACACGCAGATCGTCCTTGTGGATAACCCCTGGGGTCGCGGAACAAGCTATTGCTTGTCGCGCGACCCCAGGGGTTATCGCGATCAGAGCAGGAGGCCGGCCTGGGTGCGCGCGACGTCCGTTGCGAGGGTGGTGGGGTCGGCGGTTTGGAGTACGGCGTTCTCGACCACGGGGCGGCCGTTCGTGAGGAGGAGCGCCAGGGGTGGGGGTGTGGAGAGGGCCAGGGATGCTACGGGGTCGGGGATGCCGGCGTGCGGGAGGCCCTTGAGGTCCCAGAGGGCTAGGTCGGCTAGTTTGCCTGGTTCGAGGGAGCCTATGTCGGCGGAGCGGCCTAGGATTTGGGCGCCGTCGAGGGTGGCCATTTCGAGGGCGGCGCGGACGGTGAGGGCTTGCGGGCCGCCGCGGGCTCTTGCGAACAGCAAGGCGTGGCGGAGTTCTTCGACGAGGCTGCCGGATTCGTTGCTGGCGGCGCCGTCCACGCCCAGGCCGACCGGGGAGCCGGCGGCGCGGAGGTCGGCGGTACGGGCGATGCCGGCGCCCAGGCGGGCGTTCGAGCTCGGGCAGTGCGCGACGCCCGTACCGGTGCCGCCGAGGTGCTTGATCTCCGCGTCGTCGAAGTGGATGCCGTGCGCGAACCACACGTCCGGCCCGGTCCAGCCGAGCTGGTCGGCGTACTCGAGCGGCGTGCACCCGTACGTCTCCCGGCACCACGCCGTCTCGTCGGTCGTCTCCGCGAGATGCGTGTGCAGCCGTACGCCGCGACGCCGGGCGAGCTCGGCCGACTCGCGCATCAGCTCCCCGCTCACGCTGAACGGCGAGCACGGCGCCACCACGATCTGCAGCATCGAGTCGGAGGATGGGTCATGCCAACGGTCGATGGCGTCCTCGGTCGCCGACAGGATCGAGTCACGGTCCTCGACCACGGAGTCCGGCGGCAGCCCGCCGTCCTTCTGACCGCGGTCCATCGACCCGCGCGCGGGATGGAACCGCAGCCCGATCTCACCGGCGGCCGCGATCTCCGCCGCGAGCAGATCCCCGCCAGGGAACACGTAGTGGTGATCGGCGACCGTAGTACATCCGGTCAACGCGAGCTGGGCCAGCGCCGCGCGTGCGGCGACGTACACGGTTTCCGGGGTGATCCGCGCCCAGACCGGGTACAGCGTGGTCAGCCACTCGAAGAGCGTCGCGTCCGCGGCCAGCCCGCGCGTCACCCACTGGTACAGGTGCTGATGCGTGTTCACGAACCCCGGCGTGACCAGACAGCCGCGCCCGTCCACCACCCGGGCGGCGTCGTACACCGGTGCCGGCCCGGGCCCGACCGCTACCAGGCGATTGCCCTCGGCAACCACGTGGCCGGTGAACTCGCGCCGGGCCGGATCGAGGGTCGCCACGTGAGCGCCCTCGATCACGATCCGGGACATCAGCAGAAGCCGGCGATGTTGACCCAGGCGCTGCCCGAGTCGCTGGCGTCGTCGCGGGTCACGGACGCCTCGATCAGGCCGTACGGGCGGTCCGCGGCGATGAAGACCTCGCCCGGGTTCTCGACCCCGAACGGCGACAGGTCGACCAGGAAGTGGTGCTTGTTCGGCGCCGAGAACTTGATCTCGGCCACCTCCGGGTGCTCCTCGAGTACGGCGGTGCCCATGCCGTACAGGGTCTGCTGCAGCGCGAGGCTGTGGATCGTGGCGAACCGCGACAGCAGCAGCGCCTTGATCGCGTCGTACGACTTGTCCCAGTCGACCTCGGTGTGGTCGTACCGCCAGCGCGCGACGAGCGAGGTCGCGAGGATCCGGTCGTTCGTCTCCGGCAGCGTCGTGTACTCATCCTTCAGGAACCCGTGGAACTCGGACCCGGTGGACTTCAGTACGACGAGGTCGCTGATCCCGGAGACGACGTACGCCTTCCGGTCCGCGCCGCGGCCGTCGATGTTGACGACCGTGTTCCGCACCCCGGCGCCGCTGCGGACGAACGAGTGGTCGTGCTCCTGACCGTCGACGAGGATCCGCTCCCAGGCGTACTCCTCGACCGCGATCCGGGCGCCGGACGCGGCCGGCGACGCCTCCAGGAACCGGTCGCCGAGGGTCAGCGCGTAGTCCTCGATCGCGCCGACGCCCTTCTCCTTGGCGAACGCGAACGCGGTGTTCTTCTGGGTGTCGGTCGGCAGTACGTCGGCCTGGTCCCCGCTGGTGTGCGCGGCCGCGAAGTCGCCGCGCAGCGCGGTCGACACGTTCAGGTCGCGGATCTGGTGGCGGGGCGTGTCCCGGTAGATGCGGACGACGCGGTTCTCGGCTTTGCCGTACTGGTTGGTGCCCAGGTGGATGGCCATCTCGGGTCAGCTCCCTCGGTAGGTGGAAAACGCGAACGGGCTGAGCAGCAACGGGACGTGGTAGTGCCGCTCGTCGGCGACCGTGAAGGTCACGGAGACCTCGGGAAAGAAGATGTCCTGACCGGTGTTTCCGGCGTACGTCGTGACGTCGAAGCGCAGGCGGTACGTCCCCGGGCCGAGGGCCGGCACGAGCGCCACCCGCCCGTCCGCGTCCGTCGTACCGGACGCTTCGAGTACGTCGCCCCGGTACAGCTCGACCGGAACGCCGGCCGCCGGTCGTCCCAGCGCGGTGTCGAGAACGTGCGTGGACAAGGAACTCATGCCGTCACCACCTTGCTCAACCGGAGCAGCGCGATCTTGCGCAGCTCCTCGTGCACAACTGCCGCCTCGGTCGCGTCGTCGTGCGTGAGCCGCTCCCGCAGGCTGCCCAGCATCTGCTCCGCCGACAACCCGGTGGCGCAGATCAGGAACACCCGGCCGAACCGGTCCTCGTACTGACGGTTGCCCTCGGCAAGCTCCTGGCGCACGCCGGTGTCGTCGCCGACTCCGGACTGCTCCGAGCGGGACCAGGACGCCTCGGTACTCGCGCCTCGCGGCCGGTCACCGATCCGCGGGTGCGCCTGCAGGGCTCGGTCGACCTCGTCGTCGTCGAGCTCCCGTAGTACCTGGTCGGCGAGCGCGGTCAGGGCGGCGAGTTCGCCGTACGGCCGCTTGGCGAGGATCGCGTCGACCCAGCGCGGTACGTCGCAGCAGGCCGTCAGCGCCGGCCGCAAGCGGTCGGTCGGAGCGGAGTCGAACTCCTCCAGGTCCACGATCACACCTTCTCGAATCCCGAAATCTACTTTCCGTATGACGAGAGCGTGACATCCACCGAGCTTGTCGTCAACAGTTTGTTGAATTTCAGCGGGAGCGGTTCAGGTAGTTGTAGACGGTGAAGCGCGTGACGCCGAGCGCCTCAGCCACGATCTCCGCCGACTTCCGGTACTCGAAGGCACCACGCGACTCCAGCAACAGGACAGCCTGCTGCTTGCCGGTCCTGGACAGCTCGTTGAGCGGCCCGCCCAACTCGTCGGCGACGTCGGCCAAAAGCCCCTGCACACCCCGGACACCAGCCGCACCAGCCGCACCACGCGCGCCGGGAGCGCCGCCTGAGGCAGCGGAGCTGGCGGGCGCCGCGGAGGTGGCGGAGGTGGCGGACTCGGAGGCGGCGGCGGGCGCGGAGGCGGCGCCGGACGCGGCGGAGCCGGAGGCGGAGCCGGAGGCGGAGCCGGAGGCGGAGGCGGAGGTGGAGGCGGAGGTGGAGGCGGAGGTGGAGGCGGAGCCGGAGGCGGAGGTGGAGGCGGAGGTGGAGGCGGAGGTGGAGGCGGAGCCGGAGGCGGAGGCGGAGGTGGAGGCGGAGGTGGAGGCGGAGGTGGAGGCGGAGGTGGAGGCGGAGGTGGAGGCGGAGGTGGAGGCGGAGGTGGAGGCGGAGGTGGCGGAGGCGGCGGAGGCGGAGGCGGCGGTGGCGGAGGCGGCGGTGGCGGAGGCGGAGGTGGCGGAGGTGGAGGTGGCGGAGGTGGAGGTGGCGGACGCGCCGGAGGAGGCGGGCGCGGAGGAGGCGGACGCGCCGGACCCGACGGACGCAGCGGACCCGGCGGACCCGGCGGACCCGGAGGAGGCGGACGTGGGGACTGGTGGGAGGCGGACGGCGAGCACCGCCTCGCCCTCCCACTCCAGTGGGATGTCGTCGCCGCGCGCGTCGCCCGGTGCGACCAGCTCGGCGTTCAGCCGCTCGACCAGCGGCCGGATCGCCTTCGCCAACGGATGCTCAGGCATCGCGCCGTACCTGCAAGGTCACCTGGTTCGCACCACCGGCGAACGCCGCCTCCAGCACCTTCGGGAGCGCGGGCAGCAGCAGGTGCTGCTCGCCGCTGACCTGCGTACCGAGCGGGCCGAACTCGCAGTCGAGCCCGGCCGCCTCCGCCGCCCGCAGCGCCTCGGTGGCGTGCGCGGGCGGCGAGCCCTCCACATCGAAGGGTTCCGTCGTGAACTCCGCTACGAGTCGCATGTGGCGAGGCTAGGCGCGCCGCGCCAGTTTCGCGAGGTCCTTCACGTCGAACTCGCCCGCGTCGGTCGCGCCGCACTCGATCCCGCGCAGCACGAACCCGGCGAGGGCGACCGCGGTGGCCGGCTCGTCGAGGTACCCGGACTCGCCGTGGCCGAGGTACGCGCGCAGCCGGAGCGCGGCCTGGTCGAAGCCCTCCCGGTAGAACAGGTACGTCGCCGCGAACCGGGTCGGGAGCTGCGCCGGGTGCATGTCCCAGCCCTGGTAGATCCCGCGCCCGAGCGAACGCCGTACCAGCCGGAAGTGCAGGCGCCAGGCGTCGTGGATCGCGTCGCCAACCGGGAGAACGTTGGTCGACCCATCGGATACGAAGACGCCGGTGCCGGCCGCGGCGAGCTGCATGACGTCCTTCGCGTGGTCCGCGACCGGATGCTCCATGCTCTGGTACGCCGCCGCGACTCCGAGCGACGCGGAGTAGTCGTACGTGCCGTAGTGCAGCCCGGTGACGCGCGAGCCGCCGGCCTTGACCATCCGCGCGATCAGCGCCGTACCGTCGGCGCCGAGGATCGCCTGCGGGGTCTCGACCTGGATCTCGAAGTCCAGCGGCCGGAGGTTGTGCTCGGCCTCCAGTGTCTCGAGCGCGTAGACCATCGCCTCGACCTGCTCGACCGAGGTCACCTTCGGCAGCGTGATGACGAAGCCGTCGCGGTTGCCACCCAGGTTCGCCAGGAACAGGTCGAGGGTCCGGATGCCGCGACGCCGGGTCGGGGCCTCGAGGGACTTGATCCGGAGACCGAAGTACGGCGACTGCTGGGCGACCCGGGCCGCAGCGATCGCGGCCGCGTCCTCCTCGTCGTCCGGGCGGTTGCCGTAGCCGTCCTCGAAGTCGATCCGGAGGTCCTCGATCGGCTCGCGTTCGAGCTTGCCGCGGACCCGCTCGTAGACGTCGTCCGGGAGGTCCAGCACCTTCACGAACTCCGGGTGCTCGTCGAGCGCCTTCAGCGCCTGCGCACCCCAGTCCGCGACCGTGTTCTCGGCGTACCGGTCGGCCGGGACGTAGACGGTGTGGACAGGTTGCCGGACGCCGCGGTCACCGCGGTAGTCGGCGGTCAGGGCGGCGTCGGCCGCTGCCAGCCGACGGTCGAGCTCGGTCACCAGGTCATCCACGTGCGGCCTCCTTTTTCCGTATTGTGGAGACTAATATCTACCTTGTGGAAGATACAAGGGCCGGAGCTTCCGGGATCTGGCGCTAAACTTCCGTGATCCGGAAAGGTGGAGGACATGGCGGAGACGAACGGCAAGGGCCGGACCGGCAGCGTGCAGTCGATCGAGCGCGCCTTCGGGCTGCTCGAGACGATGGCCGACGCCGGCGGCATGATGGGCCTGTCGCAGCTCGCGGCCGCTTCCGGGCTGCCGCTGCCGACGATCCACCGGCTGGTCCGCACGCTCGTCGACCTCGGCTACCTGCGGCAGGAGCCGTCCCGGCAGTACGTGCTCGGGCCGAAGCTGATCCGGCTCGGCGAGAGTTCGTCGCACATGCTCAGTGTGTTCGCCCGCCCGCATCTGGCCCGGCTCGTCGACGAGCTCGGCGAGTCCGCGAACATGGCGATGCTGGACGGCGACCAGATCGTGTACCTCGCGCAGGTCCCGTCGCGGCACTCGATGCGGATGTTCACCGAGGTCGGGCGCCGGGTGCTGCCGCACTGCACCGCGGTCGGCAAGGCGATCCTGGCCCAGTTCCCGGACGCCGAGGTCCGCGAGCTGCTGCACCGCACCGGTATGCCGAAGCACACCGACAACACGCTCACCACGCCGGACGCGTTCACCGCCCAGCTCCACCAGGCCGAGGCGAACGGCTACGCGATGGACGAAGGCGAACAAGAGCTGGGCGTCCGCTGCGTCGCCGTCGCCGTCCCCGACGCCCCGTCCCACCTCGCCATCTCGATCTCCGGCCCGGCCGGACGCATGACCGAACCGCTGGTGGAACAGGCCATCCCCCTCCTCACCCAAGCCGCCAAGTCCCTCTCGGAGGACCTCCGCTAACCAGGCGGCCGCAGCACACAGAACTCGTTCCCGTCCGGATCAGCCAGCACATGCCAGCTCCAGCCGTCCTCGTGGAGCGGGTCGGCGGTCAGCTGCCGCGCGCCGAGCGCGAGGAGGCGGGCGACCTCGGTGTCGAGGTCCGGCGTCCGCAGATCGAGGTGGACGCGGTTCTTCGCCTGTTTGCGGTCGGGGACCTTCTGGAGAAGTACCTCGATGCCGGACCCGACGGCCGGGAGCAAGGTCTGGTACGTCGAGGGCTCGCCGGCGCGGGTGTAGCCGAGGGCGGCGGTCCAGAAATCGGCCGCGCGGTCGAGGTCCGCGACGTCGACCACCACGACCAGTTCGCCATTCGAGTAGGTCATGGGGCGTACGTGCGCCAGCGTTCGGTGAGGACGTAGCCGAGGGACTGGTTGGCTTGCAGGCTGGCCTCATTGGTGGCGGCGCCACCGGTGCTGAAGCGGGTGATGCCGATGTCGAGGAGCGCGAGGATCGAGGCGGCCTTGACGGCTTGGCCGACGCCGCGGCGGCGGTACTGCGCGAGCACCGAGGTGAAGGCGGTGTCGCCGTACCCCTCGTGTTCGCGGATCACCGTGGCGCCGACGAGGCGGTTGCCGTCGAGGGCGCCGAAGACGCGGTTCGCCGGCCAGAGTGCCCGGATGTCGGCGAGTTCGCCGACGTGGTGGTGCGTCGCCGGCGTGTCGGGGTAGTCGGGCTGGTTCGTCGACTCGAGCGTGTGCAACGCCGTCGCGGACTCCGGCCCGAGCTCACGGACGGTCAGCCCGCCGACGGTCGCCCGCCGTACCGCGGACTCCAGCAGCTCCCGGTCCGGGTCGAACAGCCGGACCGCCCAGGACTCGGCGACCACGCGGTACCCGGCCGCTTCCAGCTCGGCGCACCGCGGGTCACTGTCCTGGACGATCTCGTAATCACCCACCTGGTGATTGTCAGCCAAGTTTGCGCAGCAACGGAAGGACGTCTTCGGTGAACTGGGTCAGGAAGCGCTCCTGATCGTTCCCCGGACCGTGGACGACGAAGTGGTTGAAGCCGGCGTCGGCGTACGGCTGGAACTGCTTCACGACCTCCTCCGGGTCCGACGCCACGATCCAGCGCTTCGCGACCTGCTCGATCGGCAGCTCGTCGGCGAGCCGCTCCATCTCGGTCGCACTCGTCACGCTGTGCTTCTGCTCCGGCGTCAGCGACAGCGGCGCCCAGAACCGCGTGTTCTCCAGCGCGGCCGCCGGGTCCCGGTCGTACGACACCTTGACCTCGAGCATCCGGTCCAGGTTCTCGAACTTCTTGCCCGCCTTCTCCGCACCCTCCTTCACGGCCGGGATCAGCTTGTCCGTGTACAGCTCCATGCCCTTGCCGGACGTCGCGATGAACCCGTCACCGGCGCGCCCGGCGTACTTCGCGACCAGCGGCCCGCCCGCCGCGACGTACACCTTCAGCGCGGTCTCGGGACGGTCGTAGATGAACGCGTCGACGGTCTTGTAGTACGGCCCCTCGGAGCTGACGCCGTCCTTCGTCCACAGGTCGCGGATCAGCTGCACGGCCTCCCGCAGCCGGGCGAACCGCTCCTTGAACTCGGGCCACTCCATCCCCGACACCGCGATCTCGTTCAGCGCCTCGCCGGTGCCGACACCGAGCATCACCCGCCCTGGGTACAGCATCCCGAGGGTCGCGAACGCCTGCGCGATCACGGCCGGGTTGTACCGGAACGTCGGCGTCAGCACCGACGTACCCAGCTGCACCCGCTCGGTCCGCTCGCCCACCGCCGCGAGCCAGGCGAGCGCGAACGGTGCGTGCCCGCCCTCGTGCCGCCACGGCAGGAAGTGGTCCGACACGGTCACGCTGTCGAGTCCCAGCTGCTCGGCCCGCACGGAGTACTCCACCAGGTCCCGCGGCCCGAACTGCTCCGCCGAGGCCTTGTACCCGACCCGAATGCTCACCCTCTGCTCCCAACGTCGTCTGCGCGTACTCCGGAAACAACCTCGTCCAGGTCCGACTTTATGCCGCCCGCGAGCCCTACCATCCAGAACGTGTATGCGAATGACGCACGAGTGCTCGGTCTGATCGGTACGACGTTCCGGGCGGCCGGGCTGCCCGCGATCCGCGTGACCGTACCGGCCGCACTCGCCGAACGGGCCGTCGCCGCGTGGGAACACGACGACACCGCCGCCGCGGACCCGTCCGAGGAACCGTACGCCCGCCTGCAGCGGCACCGCGCCGGCGCGCTCGCACTGATCGGCCTGTCGATCACCGAGAGCGGGAAGCTCGACGCCGACGGGAACACCGTCGTCGACCTCAGCCCCGAGCTCGTCGGCGTGGCGATGGACGCGGCGGACGACGTACTGCGTCGTTGATTGACTCCGGCCGGGGCTTCAGTAGGATGTGGGTCCGGCGCGGCCCGCGCCTCACCTTCGTCGACCGGCCCCAGCCCGGTCACAGCGAGAAGGCAAAGGGACTTCCTGTCTCGGGCCGCACGTCCTGGTCACCCGCCTCGGACGGATCGCTGGGGGATCGCGTGCGAGTGCGTGGAAGGCCAGATGACAGCGCACAGGAACTTCAAGCAACGGGTACGAGCCCGCGCCGCCAAGACCGGCGAGTCCTACACGACTGCCCTCCGGCACTTCCGTCCGACTCCACTTGGAGAACCAGACATGCCGGAACAATCCACACTACGGTTCGCCGTCGTCCAGTCGACGATGCGCCACGATCCGACGAACGCCGACGAACTCCGCGCGGGCGGCGCCGAACTCCGTGACTTCATCAGGCAGGCGGCTGCGGCCGGCGCCCGCCTGGTGCACTTCACCGAGGGTGCGCTGTGCTTCCCGAGCAAGCGCGTGATGTCGTCGCTCGGCCCGGACGAGGTAGGCCCCTCGGACTGGACCAAGGCAGAGTGGGCGGTGCTGCAGTCCGAACTCGACCAGCTCACTGTGCTCGCCGGGGAACTCGGAATCTGGGTCGTGGTCCCGTCCATCCATCAGCAGCCGGAGGGCCGCCCGTACAACAGCATGTATGTGGTGTCCGACCAGGGAAAGGTCGTCGCCCGCTACGACGAGCGGACGCTGTCGACCACCAAGGTGACCTGGATGTACGCGGCGGGCAAGCAGCCGGTGACATTCGACGTCGACGGGTTCCGATTCGGGCTCGCGCTCGGCCTGGACGTGTTGTTCCCGGAGCTGTTCGTCGAGTACGACCAGCTCGGGGCGGACGGCGTGCTCGTCTCGTACGCGACGCACCGCGTGTCGCACCACGAGCACGTGGCAGTGCAGGCGCGTGGATGCGCGGTGAACAACACGAGCTGGATCAGCTTCGCGGTGCCTGCGAACCCGGAGAGCGGACTCGCGGCAGGCGTTGTCGACCCGCGCGGCGAGTGGGCGACCCAGGTACCGGCGGACGGCTTGCCGGCCCTCGCGATCGCCGACCTGCACCATGTCGAGGCAACGCAGGTCGGCCGTGACTTCCGGCGGCGGACGCGGGAGCGGATCAGCTCCTAGTCCTCACACACCCGGGTGCCGGCGCGTTCTACCTGTATGAACAGGCATGCGGTGGTCAGCACCCGGATCGGGGAGCTCACGGTGGTGGTGTCGGAGGAGGCGCTGGTCGGCGTCTACTTTCCGCATCACTGGGTGAAGCCGTCGGCGGAGACGTTGGGTGAGCGGGTCGAGTCGACCGACCCGCTCATCGCGCTCGTCGTCGAGCAGTTGGAGTCGTACTTCGCCGGATCGCGCGCCTCCTTCGACCTGCCGGTCCGGTTGGACGGCGACGCGTTCCAGCGCCGGGTGTGGGCGGTGCTCGCGGAGATCCCGTACGGCGAGACCACGACGTACGGCGAGATCGCCGCGCGGCTCGGGGAACCGGCACAGGCGGTCGGGAAAGCCGTCGGGCAGAACCCGGTGTCGATCGTCGTCCCGTGCCACCGCGTGATCGGCAAGAACGGCTCGCTCACCGGGTACGCCGGCGGGTTGAAGCGCAAGCAGTTCCTCCTCGACCTGGAGGAACCGGTCGGCGCGCGGTTGTTCTGAGAGGCGGACCTGCAGCACTCACCAACCTCCGTCCGCAGCCGGCGCGGTGGCGCGGCTGAGCGTGCCGCGGCGCGGGGCGGAGGAGTTGGTGAGTGGTGGGCGTCCGGTCGTCAGCTCAGGTCGCCGACCTGTTCGGCGTACCAGTCGAGTTCGGTGAGGTGTTCGGCGATCTGGCGCAGCGTCCAGTTCGGGGTGCGGTCCTTGTCCCACTCGGCCGGGTCGAGGGCGGCGTACCGCAGGACGAACGTGCGGCCGAGCCGGGTGAGCCGCTGCTCGGCCTCGCGGACGTCCGCCGCGCTGAACGGCGCGAGGTCCGCGGCCGAGGTGAGCGCGCTCGCGTGCCACTCGTCGGGCTGCGTCGGTACGCCGGCCAGCAGCGCCTCGACCTCCGCGAGGTGATCGACCAGATGGTCCGCGATCCGGCGGACCGCCTTGTGCGGCGTGAACGTACGGTCGTCGTCGGACGTCCGCGGTACGCCGTCCCACGCCGGCCAGGTGAAGACCAGCTTCAACGACCGCTGCACCGCGTCAGCGACGAGTTCTCCCGGGTTCTGTGTCATGCCGCCGACGCTAAGCCCGTCACGATTCGGTGGCGGCCGAACTGATCTTCAGGCGCTGAGCCAGGCGTTCCGCGTCGTACGGCGCGTGCACCTTGGCGTCGTTGTCGAAGTACACGTAGGTGTCGCACTTCCACGAGCGGACCTTGCGCGCCCAGCGGTCGAGCGACTTGTCGTCGTACCCGCTCACGTACAGCTCTTCCGCGCCGTGCAACCGGGCGTACGCGAAGTCCGCGGTGACGTCGTCGAACATCGGCCACTTGCCCGCCGTGTCGGCGCAGACCACCGCGATGTCGTGCTCCCGGGCCAGCTCGACGAAGTCGTCGGTCTTGAAGCTCTCGTGCCGTACTTCGATGGCGTACCGGAGCGGCCGGTCCACGCGAGCTTCGAGCAGCGCCCGCCCTTCCAGCCGCTCGTCGTGCCCCTTCGCGACCTGCGCGGCAGCGGCCGTTGTGCGCGGCAACTGTGCGAAGAAGTCCGCGCACCGGGTCGCGTCGTACCGGAAGTTGGGCGGGAGCTGCCACAGCACCGGGCCGAGTTTGTTGCCCAGCGCAAGAACCCCGGAGGCGAAGAAGTTCGCCAGCGGCGCGTCCACGTCGGCGAGCCGTTTGAGATGCGTGACGAACCGCGGGCCCTTGACGGCGAACACGAACCCGTCGGGTGTCTCGTCGTACCAGCGCTGGTACAGCTCCGGGCGTTGCAGCGCGTAGAACGAGCCGTTGAGCTCGATCGAGTTCAGCCTGGCGGACGCGTACTCGAGCTCGGCGCGCTGCGGGAGCCCCTCCGGGTAGTACGTCCTGCGCCACGGCGGGTAGCGCCAGCCCGAGATCCCCACGCGATATTTGCAGGCCGGCCAGCTCATGGGTCGATTATGGTCCCGGCATGCAGATCGACCGCGGTGCGTACCCGGAGGCGCGGACTCCCTGGGACGATCCGGCGTGGCGCGTCGAGGCGCTCGGCTGGCTGGATGCGGCGCTGGGGCGGATCGGCGTCCGGGAGAGCGGGCCGCGGCGGGTCCGGGTACGGCCGTGGTCGGTGATCGTCCGGGTGGATGCGGCGAGTCCGGTGTGGTTCAAGGCGGGCGCGCCCGGGGCCGCGTTCGAGGCGGGGCTGGGCGAGGCGTTGGCGCGGTGGGCGCCGGGGCACGTGCTGACGCCGTACGCCGTGGATGCGGCGCGCGGGTGGTCGTTGATGCCGTCCGGGGGCGAGCTGCTGCGGAGCGTGCCGCCGGGGCCGCGGGAGTGGACGGAGGCGTTGACGCAGTACGCCTCGCTTCAGCGGTCGCTGGTCGGGCGGGTCGAGGAGCTGCTGCGGCTCGGCGTACCGGATGCTCGGGTGGCGGCGTTGCCGGGGATCTTCGACGCGGCGGTCGCATCGTGCGTGCGTGGGGCGGAGGCGGCTCGGCTGCGGGAGTTCCGGCCGCGGCTGGTCGGGTGGTGCGAGGAGTTGCGGGCGATCGGCGTACCGGATTCGCTGGATCACGCGGACCTGCACGACGGGCAGATCCTGGTGGCGGAGCCGGGGCGGTACACGTTCTTCGACTGGGGTGACGCGAACGTCGGTCACCCGTTCTTCAGCCTGCTGGTCACCCTCGACCGCGCGGCCGAACTCCATGGGCCGGAGGTCGCCGCGCGGCTGGAGGACGCGTACCTGGAGGCGTGGACCACCGACGGCCACACCCTGCCGGACCTGCGGCGCGCCGCAGACCTCGCCCGCCGCCTCAGCCAACTGACCCGCGCCGGCTCGTGGGCCCGCCTGTTCCCCGACGCCGCACACCTCGGCGTCCCCGAACGGGCCGCCGCGCTGCTGCGGCTCCTGCCGTGATCCGGACCGCCAGGCCATCACAATTGCGGCCATTGCCCGCGCTCGAGCGTGCCCGGCGCCGCGGCGGCACGATTGTGATGGCCTGGAGATCCGGGTCAGGTCGGGATCATCTTCGGCCACCAGGGCGGGACGTTGCCCGGGCAGGTGCCGGGGGAGCCGGCCGGGGTGCCCTGCCAGGAGAACAGGGCGAGGTCGGCGATCGCGAGCGCGATGCAGGCGGCGAACAGCGAGAACAGGAACGCCTTCCCGGCGTACCGGAAGACGATCGTGAACAGCACCAGGTTGACGATCAGCGCGATCGGCACCCCGAGGAACAGCAGCGTCAGCCCGTTCGGCACCTTCCCCGCGACGTCGACGTGACACGTCTTCCACGCCCGCGAGGTGAGCACGATCAGCCCGAACGCGGCCCCGCCACCCACGACCACGGTAAGGAACGACTCGCCCTTACTCCCCTTCGCCGCAAACGCCATGAGCATTACGGTAAGTGATCCACCGCGTCACTTCATCCCGGTCAGTCGTCGAGGGGGTGCAGATCAACCGGTGTGAGCACCCAGCGGAACCCGTACTTCGGGCTCGCGGCGCGGTCGACCTTGTCCGGCGCGAAGTACTCGTTGACCAGGCTGAGCAGCCGCTCGTGGAACTCCGCGACCCGTTCACCCGGGACCCGGCCGGCGTGTTCCCCGCTGTCCTGGACGAAGCCGGCAGCGTACATTCCGGCGGCCGCGTCGGCGTACGCCTGCACGTAGTCCTGCACGCTCGTACCGGGTATCGCCGACCGGTTCCTGGGCTCCGGGGTGGGGCTCGCGGCCAGGTCGGCGCCGGCCTCCGTACGGTGCCAGCGGCCGGCCTCCTCGGCGGCGCGACCGGTGTCGCGGAGCTTCTCCAGGTACCAGAGCACGCGCGCGTCGGTCACGTCGAGCGCGTCGGCCAGCTCGGTCAGCGTGTGCGGCTCGGCCAGCGAGGCCACGATCCCGCGCGGCAGGTCGGACTGTTCCCAGGTCATGCGGACATTCAATACGCCGAGGAGACGATCGGCGACCTCACGTACGGCACCACTCGCATCGACCAGCACGGCGCCGTACCTCGCGTTGTCGGCGTCGACATCTTGGTGCCAGCGAAGGACACGTTGCAGTTCCGCCGCGCTCGAGCCCGGAGCGTTTCGGGTGGCACGCGGTAGGTGTGGTCCGCGAACCAGGCGTCGTCCCGCTCGGCCGGCATCGCCACCTCGGCACCGCCGGCGTCGAACCACCGCGCCAGCCGATCCCGGTCGACGTCGTACACGACGTACCCCCGCCGCCGCAGCTCGTCCCCCACCGCGGTCTTCCCCACCCCGGACGAGCCGGTCACGTAGACGAGGCCCATCACTCCACCTTCGGCCGGAGCCACATGATCGTGGTCGGGGCGGTGTCGTCGGGCGCTGGGACGACGACGAGTTGGTGGTCGTCCTCGTACAGGACCCGGCCGGGGGCGGCGGAGGTGTAGCGCTCGCACGGGAGGTTGTGCGCGGCGAGGATCTGCAGGTAGCCCGGGATCGGCTCGAGCAGGTGGGTTGCCGTGGTCTTGAACCAGGAGGCGGCCAGCGGGTCGGCCTCGTAGACGCCGGACGGTTTCTCGTACGCCGCGTCGTACCAGTCGTTCGTCGTACGCCGGAACCGTTCCTCGTCGGCGGTCAGGTAGCCGCGGTACGCGAGCATGTTGACGAGGCCGAAGATGCCGATCCGGCGGCAGCGGCGGTCGGGGACGGGACTCTGGTAGCGCACGTACGTCGGCATGCTGGGGATTCTGCCCGGTTTTTGTCGGCGGGGCCGTCTACGCTCGCGCGTCATGGTGGATCTGACGGCGACGCGGGAGTCGTACGACGTACTGGCGGAGCGGCATGCGGACGTGGTCGGCGCGGGCCTGGACGACCTGCCGCTGGAGCGCGGTCTGCTGTCGGTGTTCGCCGAGCTGATACTTGCCAACGGCAACAGACCGGTCGTGGACGTCGGGTGCGGGTCGGGCCGGGTGACGACGGTGCTGGCACGGCTCGGGCTGGACGCGTTCGGGGTCGACCTGTCGCCGGGGATGGTCGCGCTGGCGCGGCGTACGTACCCGGACCTGCGGTTCGAGGAGGGTTCGCTGCTGGCGCTCGACCTGCCCGACGCGGAGCTCGGCGGCGTACTCGCGTTCTACTCGATCATCCACACCCCGTGGGAGCTGCGGGCGCAGGTGTTCGCCGAGTTCCATCGGGTGCTCGCGCCGGGTGGGGTGCTGATGCTGGCGTTCCAGGTCGGCAGCGAGAGCAGCCGGCGGACCGAGCTGTACGGCACCCCGATCGCGTTGGAGTGGTACCGGCAGCAGCCGGACGAGATCGCGGAACTGCTGCGGGCAGCCGGCTTCGGCATCTGGTCGACAACGGTCCGCGAGCCTGGTGAGGGGGAGACCACGCGGCGGGCTTATGTCATCGCACGCCGTTGACCTTCGGGGCGTGTCAGGCATACCCTGACACAACCTTGTCAGGCGATACCTGACAGATTCCCGAGGAGGCCATGATGTCCGACAACGTCTTGCGATGCTCGTTCTGCGGAAAGGTCCGCGACGAGGTGGAGCACCTGATCGCCGGCCCGGGCGTGTTCATCTGCAACGAATGCGTCGAGCTGTGCGAACGCGTGATGAGTGACAAGCCACTGCCGTCGTTCCCGCCGCTGGACGGGAAGACCGACGAGGAACTGCTGGCCGACATGGCCCGCCTCGACGCGTCCCGCGGGCAGGTCGAGGCCGCCGTACAGGATCGCGTACTGCGGTTGCGCTCGCGGTCGGTGACCTGGGCGCGGATCGGCGAAGCGCTCGGGATCAGCAGGCAGTCGGCCTGGGAACGGTACTCCGGGGAGGAATGATGATCCTGCTCGTCCGCCACGGCGAGGCCGACGGCACCCAACTGGACGCCGAAGGCTGGTGGGGCCCCGCGCGCGACTTCGCACCACTGTCCGCGCGCGGCATCCACCAGGCGAAGGACGCCGGCCGCCGCCTCCGCGACTGCGGCGCCGAGCACATCATCGCCTCACCGATGACGCGCGCCCTCCAAACCGCCGCCCTGATCGCCGCCGAAACCCACCTTCCGCTCACCGCCGTCGACGTCGACCTCCGCGAATGGCTCCCCGACAACACCCTCACCTGGCGCACCCCCGAAGCCCTCGCCGCCGCCGAGGACCGCAAGCGCCACAACGGCACCTGGCCCGCCGGCGAAACCCGCACCTGGGAACCCCACACCTCCGTCCGCCACCGAGCCCTCACCGCCCTCCGCCGCCACCCGACCCCCGTGATAGCCGTCTGCCACAGCGTCGTCATCGAAACCCTCACCGGCACCCAAACCATCCCCCACTGCTCCGTACACCCCTTCACCCTCCCCACCGACGAGGTGTCCCTCTCCCGATGACCAGCCGACTCGTGAACCTCCGCAGCCGCTGGCTGCAGGCAACAACAACCGTCCTCCAGGCAGACCCCACCATCGCCGGCGCAGCCCTCGTCGGCTCCCTGGGCACCGGCCAAGCCGACGACTGGAGCGACGTCGACCTCCTCCTCGTCGCCGAGGATCCGGACGCCGTGGTCCTCCCGAGCACCAACCGCACCGTCACCATCGACGCCCGCCACAACGGCCCAGCCGGCACTCGAGCGAGCAGCGCCCAGTACGTCGTGGACGGCCTCCCGCTCTGGGTCGACTGGCATATCCACCCACTGTCCCTGGCCTACTGGCCCGCCGACAGCAAGCTCCTCTTCGAACACCACCCGATCCGCCGCACCCCCGCTACCTTCAACACCTACCTGAACGAAGGCCCCCGCGAACCAGCAACCCCCAAGACCGCCACCGAGCAACACGCACTCCGAATCGCCCTCATCCCCATAGCCGCCAAACAGGTCGCCCGCCGCTCCCCCGACGCACCCCAAACCATCCAATTCCTCGGCGGCCCACCAACCACCACCCCCCAATCCCAACTAGCCGCCCTCTACCAGCTACTGGACGAGCTCCAGACCCCCGAAACCCACGCAAGCGTCACCGCAGCCCGCAGCTACCTCACCCTCCTCGACCACTAGCTGGACGTGCGGAGGAAGCGCTCGACTTCCTCGACGTACTGCTCCGGCTCTTCGGCGTTCGGGAAGTGAGCACTGTTGGCGAAGACGCAGAGGTGGGCGCGCGGAAGGCGGGTGGCCAGGTCGCGCGGGCCGTCGACGCCGGCGTTGCGGTCCCAGAGGCCGATCAGGATCAGCACCGGGAGATCCACCGCGGCCAGGTCGTCGGCGAGCGGTACGGCGCGGGCCGGCTGGGCGGCCACAGCGGCCGCCATTGCGCCGGTGTTGACGAGACCGCTCTCCGCCCACAGCTCGCGGACGCGCCGGCCAACCTCAGGCTGGTGGAACAGGAACCGGTCCGTGGTTTCCCGATCGACGACGTCCCACACGGCGCGCGGACCCGAACGGTCGACGGCCGCGCGGATCGCCGTACGCATCGCAGCGTCCGCCGCAACAGCCTCGAACCCGCCGGGCCACGGCGACACACTGAGCGGACCCGCGAGAGCGGTGCCCTGCAGGATGAGCCCGTCGACACGCTCCGGATACGCCACGGCGTACTCGGCCGCCAACTCGCCTCCGAACGAGATCCCGAGCAGCACCATCCGCGGCAGCCCGAGCTGACGGCGCAGCTGCTCGAGATCGTCCACCAGCACAGGTACGGCGTACTCCCCGTCAACCGGCGCCGCGCTGCGCCCCGACCCGCGCTGCTCGTAGTACACGACCGGCCCGAGCCGCTCCAGCCGCGGGCCGGTCAGCCGCTCGAAGTCGTAGGCGAACCCACCCGGACCGCCGTGCACCACCACGACCGGCGTCTTGGCGCGGACATCCCCAACGATCCGCACCCAATGCCGTACTCCGTTGGCCATGACGTACGACTCGCTCATCGGACGCCAACTGCTTGGCTTGAGCCTCTGGTTCGAGGGCGTTGGGTCAGCGTGAGGTAAGCGACGGCTACGCAGATCATCACGAGCTTCACGGTACGGGCGGTTCGGGCGAGGGTCTCGGTGTCGCCTTGCACGAAGAGGCGGATCGCGGTGCGGCGAGTACGGCGGGCAGCAGGTTGCGCAGCCGCGCCGTCGGGCGGTGGCCGAGGATGGACCGGGCGACCTCGACCACCACGATCGAGCTGAGTACGTCCATCACGAACAGGAAATGCAGCACCACGTTCACGCCGAAGAAGATCCGTCCGATCCGCTCGTCCTTGCGGAGCAGCACCAGGACAGCAACGCCGTACGTCGACGTCGGCAGCAGCGCGACGTACGTGAGGACGACCACGACCAGCGCCAGCACGAACCCGTCGATCCCGAGGTGATCGCCCTCGCGGGCGCCGGCGACCAGGACCGACTCGGCGAACGCGACGAAGTTCAGCACGAAGAACGGCACGGCGAACAGCTTCACCAGGTTCGCCGACCGCTGCAGCGCGTCGAGGTCGCGGCGCCGGGACAGCCGGACCGCGTCGACCACCACGAGTACGGACGCGAGCAAGTAGACCACGAGCCACGTGCTGAACGAACCGAACGCGGCCGACAGCGCTCCCGGTCCGTCGATCCGGTAGGGCCAGTGCACCCCGATGCCGAGGGCAACGATCGCCATCACGACCGCGCCCAGGGCGAGGATTCCGCTCAGCACCGTGGCCATGGTGGCTCATTCTCGCGGCCGGGCAGGTCAGCCCGGTGAAACGATCAGTACCAGCGAGCCGTCGAGGTGCTCCTGCGTCCGCAGCGCGCCGTACTTCGCATCCCAGGCGCCACTGGACAAGTCGTTGCCCAGCGTCGTCTCGAACCGCTCGTGGACCTCGGGCGCGACGAAGCTCCACGCCGAGTTCGCCTGCCGCGCGCCGGGATCGAGCAGTCGCTCGGGCCGCCCGTAGTACGCCTCGCCGAATCCGTCGACGCAGCGCAGCGGGATCGGCAGCGACGTCGCGCTGCCGCCGCCGAGGCCGGCCAGGATCGCGTCGACGGTCGGGTACCGGCGGGCCTCGGTGTCGATCGCCTCGGGCGCGTACTCGTGCAGCCAGAACTTCCGCAGCGCGGCCGGGTCACACGTCAGTACGACGACCGGGCCGCGCGTCACCCGGCGTACCTCAGCCAGACCGGCGTTCAGGCCGGACCACTGGTGTACGGTGAACGTCGCCATCGCGGCGTCGAACGTGTCGTCGTCGAACGGCAGGCTCTCGGCGGTCCCGTCGATCGCCGCGACCCGGTCCGCCGGGCGCTGGGCGCGCATCTTCGCGGACGGCTCGACCGCGGTCACGGCGAGGTCGCGCGGCTCGTACGAACCGGCGCCGGCGCCCACGTTCAGGACGGTCCGGGCGGGACCGAGCGCGGCGCGGATCGCGGCCTCGAACTCCGGTTCGGGCTGCCGGTACGACGTGTAGCCCTCGCCGATCCGGCCGTAGTCCGCGTCGCCGGCGCTGCCGTCGGCCCTCCGGTTGGTGCTCATCAGGCTCCTTCGCGAGGTGAGTTCCTAGTGGATCAAGGCCTCGACCCACTCGTCGTGATGCTTGGCCGAGTACTCCGCGGCGGGTCCCCAGAAGTCGCCGTGACCGGTCGCGTAGTGCGTCGCCCACGGTTCCTCGCCGGTTTCGTGGCCACGGACGAGCAGGTCGTACGAACCGCGCGTACGGGCCGCCATCCGCGCCGGGAACGCCAGCCGCTGCTCGTGGTCGAGCCCGTAGCCGTCGACGAAGGCGCGCAACCGCGGGGCGTCGACCGTGACCTCGCCGGTCGGCAGCAGCGGTACGAGCGTCTGCGCGGCGTACCCGAGATCCCACAGCCGCGTCGACGGGCCCGCGTTGTCCCAGTCGATGAAGGCCCAGCGGTCGTCGCTGCAGACCAGGTTCCACGGCGCGAGGTCGCCGTGCAGGATCAGGTCGCCGCCGGCCGGATCCGGTACGGCGGGGTTCCAGGCCGCGTCCGCCGGCGGGTCGAAGGTCGTCATCGCGTCGTGGTACTCGCGGATCAGCCGGCCGAGGCGGCGCAGCTCGTCGAGGGAGAACGGCGGCATCGTGTCCGCCAGCGTGCCCGGGAGGTACTCGAGCACATGCCTGTCCTGGTCGTCCCGCCCCAGCGTCCGCGGCGCGAACGTCGTACCGTCGAGGTGCTCGAGAACCGCCTCGACACCGGCCGTGTGCGCGAGCGCAGGCTTCCGTACGGTCGCCCCGATCCGGACGACGCGGTCCGCGACGTTCCCGCCGGTCAGCTCTTCCTCGACGTCCATCCGGTCCATGATGGCGGGCCGGGCGGCGCGGCGATACGGATTTACGGTGGACCCGGTGCCGACGGCACCTTTACCGTGGTGCGGTGACAACGGTGCGCAAGGTCCAGATCACCTTCGACTGCGCTGACCCGGAGCGGGTCGCGCGCTTCTGGTGCGAGGTGCTCGGGTACGTCGCGCCTGAACCGCCGGACGGGTTCGCGTCGTGGGACGAGTACAACGCGACGCTGCCGCCGGAGGAGGCGGGAAGCTGGTTCGCCTGCACCGACCCGAACGGCGAGGGGCCGCGGCTGTTCTTCCAGCGCGTACCCGAGGGCAAGGTCGTGAAGAACCGCGTACATCTCGACGTACGCGTCGGCACCGGGCTTGTCGGTGACGAGCGGCTCGCGGCCCTCATGGCCGAACGGGATCGGCTGATGGCGCTCGGCGCGACAGAGGTCCTGCTCCAGCGCGCCGACGCCGTGAACGAGTCCTGCATCTGGATGAACGATGTCGAGGGCAACGACTTCTGCCTCGACTAGACCGACGATGGCCCGCGGCGTGCCGATGAACGCCGCTTCGCATGAACGCTGTGCTCAGCCTGCACTTCGAAGTACGCAACGAACAACCGGACTGGCCCGTGGTCGCGATCCTGGTGGACGGGCAGAACCCGTTCGCAGCGGTCGCCCCTGACCGGCAGGGCTTCGACCCAGCCGCAATCCTCGGCCCACCGACACCGGCCCCCACCCCTGACCTCGGCCCACTCGCGCCGGACCCGACCTGCGATCTCGGCCCGCTGGTGCCGGACGATGCCGGGCGGCGGGTGGCTGTCTACCGGTGTTCTTGCGGGGAGCCGGGCTGTGGCGTGATCGCGCCGTACATCGTGCCCTCCCCGGACCGCCGGCGAATCTCGTGGGTCGACTTCCGCGACTACACCGGCGTCTTCGACGACCCACTCACCGACCTGACCGCAGACGGCCGCCCGTGGGACCTACCCGACCTCCACTTCGACCGAACCCAGTACCTGACCGAAGTACACCGAGCCACCACCGACCGCTCCTGGGAAACCCCCCGCCGCGCGACCGCCCGCCTCCTCACGGACCGCCTCACCACAGTCCCCCACCTACGCTGGATCAGCCCAGCCTGGAACGCGGACGGCGTACAACTCTCCATCGAACCCCCAGGCCACCACCAACTGCTCCTACACCTCACCAGCACCGCCCCAACCCCATCCCAAGCCGCCGACGACATGGCCCAACAGCTCTTGAGCTGCCCACCGGCCGAGCGCTCCCGTCGTTTCGGCTGGCGTCGCTGACCAACTCGACGATATTATCTGATCAGATAACGCTCAGGAGTGCGGGGAGATGGACAAGGACAGTAAGGCGGTCACCGAACTGCTCGACAGCGCTCTCACGGAGAGCGGCCTGTCGCAAGCCGCGTTCGCCACTGCCCTCGGCACATCGGCTTCTCGTCTCTCCACCTACCGCTCCGGCAAGACCAAGCCGACTGCACAGTTCTTCCTGCGGGCACGACGGATCGCCCATGCCCTGCATGCGGCGCGCGAGTATCGGATCATGACGGCGCCGGCGACCGCGACGGCCATCCGCGAGGCGACCGACGAAGATTGGGCCTGGCGAATGCTGCTCCAGGGACGCGACCACCTACGCCTGCTGCTGCGCCGACGCGACGGGTCCGAGGCTGCGTGGGAGGCGGCGCCCGCGACCACGGGTCAGCCCGCCTTCGACGCCTTACTGGCCGCTCTGACCGCGGAAGAGTTCCGTGCGGCCGATGAGGAACCACCCGAGTGGACCAAGATCGCACCCCTCCCGGAGCCTTGGATCCCTGAGCACCTCTTCCTCGATCCCGACGAGATCGTCGCCCGAACCCCGGCGTACCTCGCCCGACTCAACATCTTCGTTCCGGCCCGTGATCTGGTGACCGCCTAATCGGTCGTCGTCGGTCGTTGTGGGTGCGGCGATCGCGGTGACGGCGGACGACAGCCCTCGTCGTACTGAAGACATCGACGCCATCACCCGCGACGACGCCGTACTCGAGGAAGCACGAGCGATGGCGGCCGACCGGAAACTTCCCGAGGACTGGCTCAACACCCACGCCGGCCCGTGGATGCCACCGCTTCCCGACGGATCGCTGACCACGGCGATACGCCCGGCTTGCACATCACCTACGCCAGCGACGAGTTCCTGCTGGCCACCAAGCTCGTCGCCCAGCGCCGCAAGGACGCCGCCGACATCGTCGTACTCGCCAAGCGCCTGCACCTGGAGAACGCATCGGCGTCCGACCTGGGGCAACTGGTCCGCCGCTACTACACCGACGACAACGTACTCGAGTTCATCCTCGACGGGAACGACACCGACCGGGAGCTCCACCTGCTGACAGTCCGCGCCGAGCGTCTACTGACGAATCATCGGTCCGGAGCACGTCCCGAAGTACCGACTACTCCGGTGTCAGCCGTACGTCGAAATCAGCCGCCGCCTCGCGAACGAAGCTGATCGGAAGGAACCTGCCAGCACTAGGGTCGCGGGATGTTGGGTCGGGTGCCGGAGGCGCGGGGGTTGGGGCCGGATGCGGAGGGGCAGTGGGTTCGGTGGTGGAGGTCGGCGGGGTGGGAGCGGGCGGCCGACCTACTGGATCGGGCGTGCGTCAGTGACCTCGTACCGCTCGACCTGGAGGTCAACGACGTCTACCCGGCGAACATCTTCGCTGACCGCACGACCGGCGTACTCCGCCCCCGCTTCTTCGACTTCGGCAACACCCTGTGGGCGCACCCGTTCGTCACCCTGCACGGCTTCCTCGACTCAGTCGCCGAGTGGACCCGCGCGCCGCTCTCCCCCGAAGACCGCGCCGACCTCGTCACCACCTACCTGACGATCTGGCACAACCACCTCGCCGCCGACCCCGCCGTACTCCGCCAAGACCTCGCCGCCACAGAACCCCTCACCGCCGTACACCGCCTGATCTCATGGACACGCCTCATCCCGTACGCCGACCCCACCGAACTCCGCACCCGCGCCCAAATCCCCCTCACCTACCTGACCACCGCGTGCGCCTAACGACCGAGACGATCAGAGCCAGCCAACCGAAACCAGCAGAGCGCCTGCCGTGCCGACGTCATCGCTAACCCGCGGTGACGACGAGCAACACACCGACCAGCACCAGCCCGACTGTCACGGCGCCGACCCAACCGCCGCCGGTCGTCCACACCTCAGTATGTAGGTCGCGCGGCGTCAGATGTGGCGGTAGCCGTCGTCGACGGTGAGTTCGAGGAGTGAACCGGCGGGTGCTGGCGTGGAGGTCGACCAGGTTTGACTACGGACGTCGCCGATGACGGAGAGGCCCAGGCGGTCACCGTCCATGAGTACGGCGTCGTCCGGGCCGAGGATCCGGAGCTTGCGGATGCGGCCGCCGCGGTGGCGGACCGTGTAGCCGCCGTCGTGCTCGACGATCTCGACGTCATCGTCGACGTCGACGATCCCGGGCTGCCACGGCGCGGTCAGGACTACTTGCCGGTCTTCCGTCAGCACGAGGAAGTCGACCACTAGCGCGACCCGGCTGCCGTCGGCGGCGACACCCCAGTAGCACGGATACCCGCCGTCGCCGTACCCGCTGGTGACCATCGCCCCGTCGACCACCTCGCCCAGCAGGCTGAACGTCGTACCTGGGTTCGCTTTCTCGGACTGCAGCAGGAACAGCTCGTCGGCGTACTGCGCGTCGCAGCGGACGAGGTTCGCGAGGTCGAGGAATGCCACGTTGCCGTAGTCGACACCGACGATGTGCGAGCCGTTCGTACGGGGCGCGGGATGCCAGGTTGCGGCCGGGAGGTCCGAGAGCCGGAGCCGCAGCGCGACGTTCGTACCGGCGACCGTCGCGACCTCGACGGGGTAGGTGCCGGGCGGAATTCGCTGAGCGAGCGGCTCGAGGTCGAAGTCGAGGTAGCCGAAATCGCGGACGGTCAGGACGCCCGACGCGCAGGTGATGCCGCCGAGCTGATGTACGGCGAGTGGTTCGGGTGTATCGAAGGGCGCAACCAGACGGCCCGCCTCGAACAGACTCGGGATGTCCAGCTCGAGGTCGGCCGCGATGTCCCCGAGGGGTACGTCGAACTTCGGCGCCGCAAGCAACCGTTCGGCCTCGGCCGCGTCGACCAACGGCGTACCGGGCGGGTCGAGGAACGACAGGATCCGCGCGATTCGCCACTCTCCCTCGCGACGCTCCAGCCGGTACTCGAAGTACCGAGGCAGTCCGCCACCTTCCATCACCGAACGCACCGTCGCGTGGTCGCCTTGCTCGACGACCTCCGTCACGGACTCACTCACCGGATCATGCGCCGGATCCCCGGACAGAACCCCTTCCGCTCCCGTCTGCGCGCCAGGCACAAAGTGCACGTCAACCAACCGAGCAAGCTCCCCCAGCCACACATCCATCTGCCCCGAAGCCAACCCCCGCTCATCCGGAACCTTCCCCGCCCGCTCCCAACATCCCCGAAAATCCACAACAAACGCCTCAACCCGACCCCGCGCACCATCACTCATCCGCGAGAGACTACCCAGCCGAGTTGCCGGGCCCCACTCGAACCGTTCACTCTGTTGCCCATGCCGCGTGACGAGGTACCGCCGCTGACGGAGGATGAGGCCGAGTTCGTCGAGGTGGTTCGGGCTCGGACGGTGGGCTGGGTGCCATCGACGGCACCGGAGGATTGGTACGACGGTATGCAGGTTGGGTCAGACGACGGGCGGTGTCTGGTCTGGGCGGATCTCATCGTGGACAACTCGACGCTGCTGACGGTCGGGGCGTACTACAACGGCGCCGTGACGACGACAGGGAGTCTTCATACTCAGTTGTTCGTCCTGGATCGGGACGACATACGCGTGCTGCCGTCCACGTTCGGCGGTCCGGTCTCGGAACAGGCGGCAGGTGCTGCCGACTGGCTGGATCGGTTGGTACGCCGACCAATCCGCCGCCGCGACTGGTCCGGCACCGCCCGCGAGTACGCCTTCGCCGACGACGGAACGAGTCTCGTCGTCTCCGGATCACAACGGGACCGCTCGGGCCCGCCGCTGCGAGAGTCCGTGCTCCAGATCTCGGAGGAACGATGACGGTCCTGGCGGCGGGAGGTCAGGTGTTCTGGTGCTCAAGCCATTCCTGGGAACTCACACGGTTTCGAATCCGCGTTTGTGTGGGAACCGCTTCGCGACTATCTCGTCCACGCCACCGGTCGCCAGGAACGCATCCACAGCGTCGAAGTTGTCGGCCCGGTAAGGCGACCACAACCTCGCTGACAAAGTCCAGGTCATTCGCGCGCGACATGCGGACGTCAGCTCCACAGGCAGAAGGGGTGGCCGGCCGGGTCCAGCATCACTCTTAATCTGTTGGGGTCTCGGTCGGCCGGCTGTTGGCGGGCCTCGCGGGCGCCGTACGAGAGTGCCCTGATGACCGCAGCCTGTACGTCGTCCACGCGGATCTCGAAGTGCATCATCTTCGTCTGCGCGGGCACCACCTCCGGCCATACCGGGGCGACGTACCAGTCGTTGGCCTGGATGTTGAGCCACATGCCGCTCTGAGGATCCTGCATCGCAGCCCAACGCGGCTCCCGCTCAGCCACCTCCACCCCGAGCAGGTCGCGATAGAAGGCAACCTCAGCGTCATACTCACCAGGCCCGCAATCGATGCACACCGCATTCCAGTGGAACCCCGGCGCTTCCTCGGAACCCTGCATGCTTCGTCGACTCCTTCGGGTATCCCGGTTCGTTAACGAGTCAGCCCACTCTAGGCGTGCGATTCCCGAGAGCTGGCAACCGAGGTCAGCGCGGTACGGATCAGATGGCACGATGCGTCCGTGGACGTGCAGTGGCCCGCGCGGCGTCGCGATGTGATCGAGGCGTTGGACGTACTCGCCTCAGAACCACCGACGACGGACGGAGCCGGCCACGACCCTCGTTGGCCCGACGTGACGAACGCGGTCCACTGGCTGGTAGATGACACCTTCTGGGACATCCATGATCCAGCGGATTCGATTGGAACCATCCTCCGCGACCAACGAGAAGCCGTCGTAGTTCGCAGGGTGGTCGCCGCCGTCGTGGCTGTATCGGAAAGGCAGGGCGCCACCTCGACCGATGCTCGATGGTTCGCCGACGAGGGTTGAGCCGAAGTTCGAGCCGCCGCAGCTGGCGCGGGCGCCGTACTACGTCTTAGCTGTCGTCCGTCGGATGGTCATGGAAGTACGTAATGGGCTTGCCTGATGTGGTGGCGTAGATGATTTCGCGGCGGGTGGTTTCGCCGATGTAGCCGTTGGGGTTCACGATGCGTACCTCGTCCGCGAGGTCGATCCGGCGGAGGTGTAGCTCGCCCAGGGCCTGCACGAGCGAAGGGTCGAGGTCAGGTACGTCGGTGGCCTCCGGGGCCAGCACGATCGCCAGGTCGAGCGTCAAGCGGGTGCGCTCGGCCGCCAACTCCTTGCTGAAGCGGAGGGAACCGCACAGGCAAACAATCTTCGGGCGAGCGACTGGCACGTCGGACATGAACACCTTTCAAAGCAGTGTCGGTGCGTTGTGTTTGGCTTCGGCTATGGATCTGAAGTCGCGGCTGCACGAGTCCCTCCGCGGAGCGCGAGAGACGAATCGCAGCAAGTTCGAAGGCCTGACGGAGTACGACCTGCGCCGGCCGTTGACGCCTACGGGAAGCAACCTGCTCGGGATTCTCAGGCATCTCGGCGGCATCGAACATGCGTACCTGTGCGAGACCTTCGGCCGCCCCCTTCCGCCACCGCCCCTGCCGGACGACTGGGAAGAAGAACTCTGGCACAACGGCGACATGTGGGTACGGTCCACGGAGTCGAGCGCGGCGATTCTGAGCTGGTACGACGAAGCCTGCGCGCAGGCGGACCGGACCATCGAGATGCTCGGCCTGGACGCCCCGGGCGAGGTACCCCACTGGGACGAGGCCCACCGGTCGACGACTCTCGGAGACATGATCGTCATCGTGCTCGGCGAGGAATGCCGCCACGGCGGCCACATCGACGTCGTCCGCGAACTGGTCGACGGCCGAGCAGGCCCGGACCACACCGACTTCGGCGCCCCGGCCAAGTGGCAGGCGTACGTCACCAAAGTCCAAGCAGCCGCCGACCTCCACGCCACCACCTGACCGGAGCAGGTGTCCCCGGAAACGCAAAACACCAGGTCAGAGACCTGGTGTTGGTGTTTTGCGTGGCGCGCTCGGAGGGATTCGAACCCCCAACCTTCTGATCCGTAGTCAGATGCTCTATCCGTTGAGCTACGAGCGCTGGACAACGTCGAGTAACGATACATGGAGGGGGCGGATGTTTGCCAATCGGGCTCTGGGAGGGGGCTCTACGATCCGCGCATGGGACTTGAGGAGCTGTTCGGTGGGCGGGATCTGGGGGACGTGAAGAAGGCGGTCGGGTTCGTGATGGAGAACTCGGACGACTTCCAGAAGGTGCTGAATCTGGTGCGGGGGTTGCCCGACGACGCGGTGGGGTTCATCGGGAAGTTGCCGGAGTTGCTGAAGACGATCGGGGCGGGGCTGGCGGAGGCTGGGGAGCAGGCGGGGAAGGCGGCGGGGGCGCTTGTCGGGGAGGACGGGGAGGGTGGGGCGCGGAAGGCGCTGAGCGGGAGTGCGGGGACCATGAACGCGGCGAAGGACCGGCTGCACGACGCGGCGGGGATGCTGGCGGGGCTGGCGGGTGAGCTGGACAAGATTCCGGGGGTCGGGGGTGCGGCGGCGAAGAAGCTGAACCACGGGAGTGGGCAGATCGGCGGGGTCGCGACGGAAATCGAGAGTCTGGCCGGGAACCTGCAGGAGCTGTCGGGGATTCTCGCGACGGTGGGGGAAGCGCTGAACGGCCTCGGTACGAAGCTCACGGAGTCCGGCGGGTCGGTGCGGACACTCCTCGGATGAGACGGAACCGGAGTTCGGTGACGTTCGTCTAACGCGGGGTGTTCGTCGGGTGAGGGAGGACCTCCGCGTGGCTAAGGTCGCGGGCATGGCTAGTCGGCTGGTGCGGGGTACGGCGATCGGGTGCGGAGTGGCCGCGCTGGTCGGCGGCGGGGTCGGGTTCGCGGTCGGCGAGCCGGTGACGCAGGGCGACATCCCGGCGCCGCGGGCGCTGCCGAAGGACCTGTGCGCGAAGATCGGCGACGTGTCCGCCCTGTTGCCGAAGGCATCGGCCGGGCCGGTGACGATGATCCAGGGCGGTACGTCGGAGATCACCTGCCAGGCGGGCAGTTCGCGGGCGAAGGTCCGGGCGTACACGTCGGCGAGCGTGAAGGTCACGATCACGCCGTACGGCGGGCAGGACGCCGGCGCGGGGAACACGCCGTTCACGCCGGACCAGGTCGCGAAGCGGACGTTCACCCGGTCGCCGCTGAAGTCGTACGACAAGGACCGGCCGTACCCGACGAAGGTCAGCCGGACGGAGAGCGGGCTGGCGGGCGAGTCGTGGAACGTGCACGCGCTCGTCCAGCACGCCGACGTCGTCGTACTGGTGGAGTACACGGCCAACCCGATCGACGGGGACTCCGCGCAGCAGGCGGCGCTGGCGCTCGCGGACCGGGCGATCTGGGAGAGCAAGTGACCAACGGCACGCCGGAGATCCCCGGCTACCAGCTGGACCAGCGGATCCTGCAGCACCCGCTGGCGGAGCTGTGGCACGGGCGGTCGTTCACCGGGATGGAAATCGTCGCGCTGATCCTGAGCGAGGCCGGCGCGGAGAACCAGACCGTCGTCGACCGGCTGGCCGGCGCGAGCCGCGACGCCGCGCTGGTCCCCGGCCGGCAGGAGACCCCGCTCTGGGCGGCGAGCTTCAACGCCGAGCGCCCGTACGCGATCACCCAGCTGATCGCGGGCCAGACCGGCGCCGAGCGACTGATCGACCCGCTGGACGGCATCGTCGGCAACGACGAGGACTCGCTGCGCGCGGTCCGCGATCAGCTCAGCAGGTACGGCGCCGCCGCGCCACCACCAGCCACCAACATCCCGTCCTACGTCGACCGCCCCCCGGAACCACAGCAACCGCAGGAGACGCAACAGCCGTCCAGGATCGAGATCGCCCGGCAGTACCGCCGCAAGATCGGTGCCTGGGTGTACGCCGTGGTCGCCGTCGCCGTACTGATCGTGTTCACGGTCGCGTACTCCGTCGGCACCGCGATCGGCAGCGCGGTGAAGGCCAAGCCCACCGATCCCGCGGCCGGCGCGCCCGCGGTCAGCCCGGAGCCGTACGCGCCCCGGGTGCTGATCCCGCCGATCGAGCGGCCGACGACCGCGGCGTACAAGCGCCCCGACGGTTCGGCCGGTGTCTTCGGTGCGACGTACCCGGCGAACGCCGACGTTCAGGTGGTGGCGAACGCCGAGCTCCCGTTCGCGTTCGGCTGGCCGCGGCCGCCGCAGGTGGCGTTCCTCGGCGAGTCGTCGCAGCTGATCCTGCGGAAGGTCGTGACCAAGAACGACTACGCGCCGGGCGGGCTGAAGAACGCGATGCAGGCCCAGTTCGCGCTGCACCCGTGCGCGACGCTCGCGAAGTGCCTGGCCGACCGGCCGGGCTTCGACAAGCAGTGGACGGCGATCTACCGGACGACCGTGCCGGCCACCGCGAAGGACGCACGGACCTGGTTGAGCGTGTCGACCGCGGCGCCGTACACGATCACGATGACCCGCGCGTTCCAGAGCGGCGGTCACTGGTGGCTGGTCGGGGTGATGGCGTACGGGCAGACCGTCGAGGCGCCGGACGTGCAGCGGCTGGTCAACGACATCTGGCGGCAGACCAGCTGAAGGACCGCAAAATCTCCTGGAACGGCCCGCGCACCCCGCGCGGGCCGTTCTCATTTTCACAAGCGGCACCGGAAAGCGATTGTCGCGAAAACTTTGTGACCGGGTTCACGTTCTAGGGGTTCTCAGACCCCGGCGACGTCGCGTACCGTTAAAACCACTTGCACACTGGTATGTATCCACTGGAACTACTGGTATGCGACAGATCACACCGCCAGCCAGCTGCACCGAACCGCCGGAGACCCCGGCGGCCGGACGCCGTACCCGCCTTTCAGCGTCGAGAGGCCGGGACGTCACCGGACCCGGCAGCCGAGAGGGAATGAGCCGCGAATGACGACGATCGCCAATCCGACCCGGACCAAAGCCGACCACCGAGCCGACAGCACCGCCACCCTCCCGGCGACCGACCGGCAGTACGACCTGAGCGACGCGCCGACCCAGCACGCCGGCCTGCTGGCCTGGGTGGCCGAGGTCGCCGCGCTCACCCAGCCGGACCGGATCCACTGGGTCGACGGGTCGGACGCGGAGTACGCGAAGCTCACCGACGAGCTGATCGCGGCCGGCACCATGGTCCGGCTGAACGACGAGAAGAAGCCGAACTCGTTCTGGGTCCGCACCGACCCGTCGGACGTCGCGCGCGTCGAGCAGCGCACGTTCATCTGCTCGGTCGAGGAGAAGGACGCGGGGCCGACCAACAACTGGGTCGCGCCGGCGGAGATGAAGGCGACGCTCAAGAACTTGTACAGCGGCGCGATGCGCGGCCGGACGATGTACGTCGTCCCGTTCTGCATGGGCCCGCTGACCGCCGAGAAGCCGATGTTCGGCGTCGAGATCACGGACTCGGCGTACGTCGTGGCCTCGATGCGGATCATGTGCCGCAGCGGCGCCGAGGTACTCGAGAAGATGGGCGCGGACGCGCCGTACGTCCCCTGTCTGCACTCGGTCGGCGCGCCACTGCAACCGGGCGAGCAGGACGTGCCGTGGCCGTGCAACGACGAGAAGTACATCGTGCAGTTCCCGGAGGAGCGGGCGATCTGGTCGTACGGCTCCGGGTACGGCGGCAACTCGCTGCTCGGCAAGAAGTGCTACTCGCTGCGGATCGCGTCCGCGATGGCGCGCGACGAGGGCTGGCTGGCCGAGCACATGCTGATCCTCAAGCTGATCTCGCCGGAGAAGAAGGTGCACTACGTCGCGGCGGCGTTCCCGAGCGCCTGCGGCAAGACCAACCTGGCGATGCTCGACCCGACGCTGGAGGGCTGGGAGGTCGAGACGCTCGGCGACGACATCGCCTGGATGCGGTTCGGCAAGGACGGCCGGCTGTACGCCGTGAACCCGGAGTTCGGGCTCTTCGGCGTTGCCCCTGGCACCGGCTGGAAGACCAACCCGAACGCGATGCGGACGATCGAGAAGGGCAACTCGGTCTTCACGAACGTCGCGCTCACCGACGACGGCGACGTCTGGTGGGAGGGCTACTCGCCGACCCCGCCGGACCACCTGACCGACTGGAAGGGCCGCGAGTGGACGCCGGACTCGGGCGAGCTGTCCAGCCACCCGAACAGCCGGTTCTGTACGCCGATCACGCAGTGCCCGATCCTCGCCGACGAGTACGACGACCCGAACGGGGTCCCGATCTCCGCGATCATCTTCGGCGGCCGGCGGGCGACGACCGTACCGCTGGTGACCGAGTCCCGGGACTGGGCGCACGGCGTGTTCATGGGTGCGACGCTGTCCTCGGAGACGACCGCGGCGGCCGTCGGCCAGGTAGGCGTCGTACGGCGGGACCCGATGGCGATGCTGCCGTTCCTCGGGTACGACGCGGGGCAGTACTTCGACCACTGGCTGACCGTCGGCAAGCAGCACGACGCGGCGCGGCTGCCGAAGATCTTCTACGTGAACTGGTTCCGCAAGGACGACGCGGGCAAGTTCGTCTGGCCGGGCTTCGGTGAGAACAGCCGGGTGCTGAAGTGGGTCATCGACCGGATCGAGGGTCAGGCCGACGCGGTCGAGACGCCGATCGGCCGGGTGCCGGCCGCCGGCGCGCTGGACGTCACCGGGCTGGACGTGACCGCGCAGGACCTGGAGATCGCGCTGAACGTCGACGCCGACGAGTGGAAGGCCGAGCTCCCGCTGATCGAGGAGTGGTTCGCGAAGCTCGGCGACACCGTCCCGGCGTCGTTGAAGGTCGAACTCGACAACCTCAAGGCCCGCCTGGGCTGACCGGCACCGGCCGCCGAGTCGGAAGCCGGCGGCCGGACGACAGCGCGGCGCCCCGGATCACCTCCCGGGGCGCCGCGCTGTACTTTCCGCCAGCACCCGCCGTACCTGGTCGTCGCTGACCTCCGAGAAGTCGCGGTACGCCTGCCCGACCGCGGTGAAGTACTGCGGGAACCACGGGCACACCACCCGGTCCGCCCGGAGTCCGCGACAACTGGTCGTACTGCCTACGGGTACGGCGGCGATCACCTGCGCGGGCCGTTGCCGGCGTACCGCGTCCACCGCGGCGCGCATCGTCGTACCGGTGGCGAGGCCGTCGTCGACCAGGACGACGGCACGGTCCCGTACGTCGATCGGCGGCCGGTCGCCGCGGTACGTCGACTCGCGGCGGCGCAGCTCGCGCTCCTCGGACCGGCGTACCGCCTCGATCGCGTCCGGGTCGACGCCCGCCGCGACCGGCTCGTTGCGGACCAGGTACAGCTCCTCGCCGACGCCGGCGATCGCGCCCATCGCCAGCTCCGGCTGCCACGGGACGCCGAGCTTGCGGACGACCAGGACGTCGAGCTCCGCGCCGAGGGCGTCCGCGACCGGGGCCGCGACGAGTACGCCGCCGCGCGCCAGCCCGAGGACCAGGACGGAGCCGGCGACCGGGCCGATCTCCTCGGCCAGTGCCCGGCCGGCGGTCTCCCGATCCCGGTACGGCCTCCTCATAGGACCCATGATCCAACTACGTTGACCGCATGCGAATCCCTGACAGCGCGCGAGCGGTACTCGAGTCGAAGGCCCTCGGGCATCTGGTGACGATCAACCCCGACGGCAGTCCGCAGGCGTCGGTGATCTGGGTCGGGCTGGACGGCGACGAGATCATCGCCGGGCACATCCCGAACAACCGCAAGGTGAAGAACATCCGCCGCGACGGCCGGGTCGTGCTGACGGTGGAGACCGACGTCGTCAACGAGACGGGGCTGGCCGAGTACCTGGTGATCACCGGCACGGCACGGATCACCGAGGGCGGCGCGGTCGATGTACTGCGGAACCTCGCGAAGACCTACATCGGCCCGGACGCCGAGTTCTTCCCGGGCGCCGAGCCGCCGCCGGGGTACATCACCCACATCGCCGTCGACAAGATCGGCGGGGTGGGACCGTGGGCGTGAAGGTCGGAGTGATGCTTCCGCTCGGTGCCGGCGACGGGCCGGGTGGCGGGATGCCGGGGTGGCGGGACGTCCGGGCGGTCGCCGAGGCGGCCGAGCAGGGTGGGCTGGACTCGGTCTGGATCGCGGACCACTTCCTGTACCGCGACGGCGACGGCCAGGTCTTCGGGATGCACGACAGCTGGACCCTGTTGTCCGCGGTCGCCGCGGTCACCGAACGGGTCGAGCTGGGCAACATGGTGCTCTGCGCATCGTTCCGCGATCCGGGCCTGACGGCGAAGATGGCCGCCACGCTCGACGAGGTCTCCGGCGGGCGGCTGACCCTCGGCGTCGGCGCCGGCTGGCACGACCCGGAGTACGAGACCTTCGGCCTGCCCACCGATCACCGCGTCGGCCGCTTCACCGAGTGGCTGGAGATCGTCGCCCGCCTGCTCCGCGGTGAGACCGTCACGTACGACGGCACCTATTACTCGGCGCGCGACGCGAACCTCGACCCGGCGCCGCCGCACCGCGTCCCGCTCCTGGTCGCCGGACACCGCCCGCGGATGCTCAGGCTCGTCACCCAGTGGGCCGACGCCTGGAACACCGCCTGGTACGGCGTCCCGTCCGAGAAGCTCGACGAACGGCTGCAGACGCTCGACGACGCGCTGAAGACCGCGCACCGCGAGACCATCACCCGCACCGTCGGCCTCGTCGTCCGCGACCCCGAGCAGCCGTCGACGGACCCGAGCCCCCAGGCGATCCCGGTCGCAGACCTGCCGGCGGCGATCACGGCGTACCAGGAACTGGGCGTGGACCACCTGATCATCTCCGGCGACCCGATGACGCCGCGCACCGTGGAACGGATCGCCGAAGCGGTCCGGTCCCTCGATGCGTAGTCGCGCCTTCCGTCGCCGGATCGCCGCACTGCTGATCGACTACCTGCTGATCTGCGCCTGGCTCGCCGTACTGGCCGGGGCGGCCCTGGTCGTCTACCTGATCACCGGATCGCTGCCGAACTGGCTCGACCTGGTCGGCACGGCCGGGGCCGAAACCCTCGGCTTCGTGCTGCTCGTGCTCCCGGTGGGCATCTACCTCTTCACCACCGAGGCATCCGCCAGGCACGCGACCGTCGGCAAACGCGCGCTCCACCTCCAGGTGACCGACCCCCGAACCGGCACCCCGCCGACGCGCCGCCAGATCCTCGTCCGGACCGTCGTCAAACTGATCCCCTGGGAACTGGCGCACTTCTTCATCTGGCAACTGGCGGCCGCCGGCTCCCCGACCCCGGCCTGGATCACCACCGGCCTGATCGCGGTCTACGTCCTCCCGCTCACCTACCTGGCGATGGTCGCCTTCCGCAAGGACGCCCGAGGCCCCCACGACCTCGCCGCCAACACCGCGGTAGGCCCGAGCTGACCAGCAAACCCAGCCACGCACAGACGGGGGCCCGGGGGGGCGGAGCCCCGCCGGGCGGGGCCTGGGGGTTGCACCCCCAGAAAAGGCCGGAGCTCCCCACCTGCGCTTTCTGCAGGCAAGGAGCTCCCAGAGCGGAGGCGGCGAGATTTGAACTCGCGAGAGGGGTTTACCCTCAACCCGCTTAGCAGGCGGGCGCCATCGACCGGACTAGGCGACGCCTCCTCCGACGGTCCCCACGCGGGGACGCGACGACGGCCAAGCCTATCTGCTCGACCGGCCCGCTGCCAAAACGGGTTGTCCCCGGCCCGGACGCCGGCGCCTTTCCGCCGACCCGCGCCGGGTGCGCGGAGGGGAACACCAGGCTGCGCCGCGCGGGTCGCCACGCTGAGTGGCGGCTGTGGGACCTTGGGTGTGTCGGCCGGTGCATGTGTACCCTGGCGAACATCGACGGGGGTCGCCAGCATCACGTCAACCAAATGGGTGCCGTGGGCGTCTGAAGTACCGTGGGTCGCTCCGGCGGCCGACGGGCAGGTAATGACGTCGTCGATCAGGGAACGGAGCTATGTCGCGGAGTACTCGCGCAGCCGGCCGGAGGGCGGCGCCACGCGCCGGCCGATCCCGGCCTCGCTCTCATCGGGCCCGGACGGCGTCGAAGGCGATCGGGCTGACCCTGGTCAGCGCCCTGGTCCCCGGCTCCGGGCTGCTGATGGGCGGCCGCAAGAAGCTCGGCGCGTTCGTCCTGACGCTCAGCATCGGCCTGCTGCTGATCGGCGCGTACGTCGGTCTCACGCACCGCGACTCGGTCCTCGCGATCGCGGTGTCCCCGCGGCAGCTGCTGATCGCGACCTTCGCGGTCGTCGTACTGGGTGTCTGCTGGATCTGGGTCGTGATCGCCTCGCACAAGCTGATCCGCCCGGTGAGCATGACGTACACGGGCCGGCTGGCGGGCTCGATGGTGGTCGGGCTGCTGTGCTTCGCGATCGCCGTACCGACGACCGTCGCGGCGCAGACCGTGATGGCGCAGCGCGACCTGGTCGGCAGCGTGTTCCAGTCCGAGGGCAACTCCAAGAGCGCGACCCGGCCGAAGGTGACGAACGCGAAGGACCCGTGGGAGAAGATCCCGCGGCTGAACCTGCTGCTGCTCGGCGCCGACGACGGCATCGGCCGGACCGGTGTCCGGACCGACACGGTGATCGTGGCCAGCATCGACACCAAGACCGGTAACACCTCGCTGATCTCGCTCAGCCGGAACTGGATGCGGATGCCGTTCCCGGCGGACTCGCCGCTGCACAAGGTGTACCCGGACGGGTTCTGGGACCCGAGCCAGGGCAACATCGAGCAGCCGGAGTACTACCTCGACGCGATGTACGACAACATCCCGAAGGCGCACCCGGGGATCCTCGGCCAGACCGACAACGAGGGCGCGGACGCGGTGAAGCTGGCCGCGAGCGCCGCGCTCGGCCTGGACATCGACTACTACATGCAGGTCAACCTGGCCGGCTTCCGGCAGATCATCGACGCGCTCGGCGGCATCACCGTGAACGTCAACTACCGGGTCCCGATCGGCGGCGACTACGGCCAGGGTCCGGGGACGAACGGGCACAAGTTGCCGAGCGGCTACATCGAGCCGGGCCCGAACCAGAAGCTCGACGGTTACCACGCGCTGTGGTTCGCCCGCGGGCGGTACGGGCTGAGCGACCCGTCGCGGCAGGAGCGGCAGCGCTGCACGATCCACGCGCTGGTGAACAGCGCGAGCCCGCAGGCGCTGGTGACCAGCTACCAGGAGATCGCGAAGGCCAGCAAGGAACTGCTGCGCACCGACATCCCGCAGGAGATCCTGCCGGCGTTCATCCAGCTCGCGCTGAAGGTGAAGAGCGCCAAGGTCACCAACATCGACCTGGACAAGAACAAGAACTTCCCCACCGGCAAGAACCCGGACTACACGGCGATGCAGCAGATCATCCAGAAGTCGCTGAACCCGGTCGCGGGTACGCCGACCGCGAAGCCCACCAAGAAGCCGACCACCGGTACGACGAAGAAGCCGACGCCGACGAAGACCACGGCGACCCCGGGTACGGCGCAGAACCTGAACGACGCGTGCGCCTACAACCCGAACGAGACCGGCACCGGTAACTGAACCTTCCTCAGGAGACAATTGGACCAGAATTGAATCTGGTCACACCTGGGGGTGACGTGAGGCGTTCGTTGGCGGTCCTGGTCGGGGTTTCGCTCCTGACCGTTGCGGGTTGCAGCAGCAGTAAGCCGGACAGCAAAGACACTCCGTCGGCCGTCAGCAGCACGCCGTCGTCCACACCTACCGTGGCGGCGCCCAAGCCGACGCCGACCGCGGTCGCGCTCTCGGTGCCGATGTACCAGCGGGCGTTGACGAACGTCGAGAAGGTCCTGAAGCCGGCCGTCGTCCGGGTGATGAACGCGCCGTCGGTGGCGGCGTTCGACGCCAGTCGCAAGCAACTCGCGGCCGCGGTGGTGATCGAGCGCAACGAGCTCGCGAAGATCACGCCGCCGAGCGGCCTGGTGTCCGCGCATCCCGCCGTACTGGACGCCTTCGACGCGTACGCCGGGGACGTGGCGACGCAGCTGAGCAAGGCCGGGGACACGAAGACCGGCTGCGGGTTCCCGAAGGCACCCGACGTCCGGCTGTACGAGGCGAAGAGCGGGATCCGGACCGCGTACGCGGGGCTGGCGCAGAGCGTGCAGCAGTCGATCGGCAAGGGCGTGAAGTTCGGCGCGGTGTCCGTACCGGCCAAGCCGGCCACCCCCGCGGTGATCGGCGGCCGCGGCGAGAACGGCGACGTGTTCCAGCGGTCCGGGTCGCGTGGTCCGGGGTCGCTGAAGATCGTCAACTCCGGAAACGACGTGGTGGTCGTCGTCACCACCAGCAACCCGCGCACGCCGGAGGCCTCGATCTACGTCCGCGCCAACAAGAGCGCGACCCTGAACGGACTCCGGAAGCAGGACTACTACGTGTACTTCAAGTCCGGGACGAACTGGGACGCGAAGAACCGCCGGTTCACCGAGAGCTGCGCCTACCAGAAGTTCGACGACATCTTCAGCGGCCAGTACGCGTGGACGGTCACGCTGACCAAGTCCCCGCTCGGCAACGCGCCGTCGTCCGAGACCGACGCCTTCTGATCCGGCTGCCCGGGGCGGATGAGATCCTGTGTCGATGCGGACGACGTACCGGATGCGGGCGGGACGATTCCTCGGGATCCTGGCCGCCGGGTTGATCATTCTCGGGGTGGCCGCCCTGCTCTGGGCGTTCGGCCTGCCGTCCGTCGCGGTGTCAGTGTTCGTCACGCTCGGCGGGCTGATCGCGCTCGCCGGGCTGTGGATCCTGGCCCGGCCGCCGAAGGTCGCGCGGCTGCGGGACCGGGAGATCGACGTCCGCGGCGTCAAGACCGCCTGGACCGACATCACCGAGGTGGGCCGGGTCGAGACCACGCACGGCGAGGCGATCGTGCTGCGCACCAAACACGCCGACCAGCCGATCCTGCTGCCGGTGTCCTGGCTGCCGCCGAAGCAGGTCGGCACGCTGGAGACCGCGCTGCGCGACAAGCTGAACGCGGCCCACGGGTACACCATCTGGGACGGGACTGCCGCGGAGGACACCGGCAGCGCAGAATGATCCGGTGCTTTCCTTCGACCTGTCGTACGACGAACTCCTGACCTACCCGGGCACGAACCCGCGGCCCGCGGACTTCGACGCGTTCTGGGACAAGGCGCTGCTCGAGCTCGACGAGCTCCCGGCCGACGCCAAGTTCGTCGACGCCGACGACTTCCCGCTGACCACCGGCGTGGCCCAGCACCTGTACTTCAACGGCACCGGCGGGTACCGGGTGCACGCGAAGGTGGTGCGCCCGGCCGAGCCGACCGGGCCCGCCGTACTGCTGTTCCACGGGTACGGCGGTGAGCAGCCGAAATGGGTCGACCTGCTGCCGTACGCCGCCCGCGGGTTCACGGTCGCGGCGCTCGACGTCCGCGAACAGGTCGCCTTCCGTACGCCGTCCCAGGCGCCGAACAGCTTCTCCCTGCACAACCACCTGGTGCACGGGCTCGACGACGGGCCGGACGGGCTGCTGTACAAGCACGTCTTCCTGGACACGCGCCGGCTGGCCGACCTGATCGGCGGACTGCCGGACGTCGACGCGGCCCGGATCGCGACGACCGGCTGGAGCCAGGGCGGCGGGCTGTCGCTGGTCGCGGCCGCGCTCACGCCGACGATCAAGTACACCGCGAGCGTGTACCCGTTCCTGTGCGACTACCAGCGCACGTGGGACCTGAACCTCGACACGGCGCCGTACAACGAGATCGTCACCTGGTTCCGGAAGCGCGACCCTCGGCATCTGCGGCAGGACGAGGTGTTCACCACGCTCGGCTACATCGACGTGCAGCATCTGGCGTCGCGGATCCGCGGCGAGGTGACGGTGTTCGTCGGGCTCGAGGACCAGATCTGCCCGCCGTCGACGCAGTTCGCGGCGTACAACAAGATCGGGTCGGTGAAGGAAGTCCGGACGTACCCCGACTTCGGCCACGACGACCTGCCGGGCGCGCACGACGACATCTACCAGCTGATCGGCGCGAAGCTCTAGAGCAGGAACCAGTAGTTCTCGGTCGCTCCTTGGGTGGCTAGGCCGCCGCCCAAGGAGGTGTAGAGCGTGCGGGCCGCCTTGTTGTGGGCGCCGGTGGTGAGGAACATCTTCGTCGCACCAGCTTCGCGACCCGCGCGGATGAACGCCTGGGTCAGCTCCCGCCCGATCCCCTTGCGACGGTGCGCCTCGGCGACCTCCAACTGATGGAGGTACAGCATCGACGTACCGTCCGGGCGGGCGAGCTGGGAACCCCAGCACCAGCCGGTGATCTCGTCGCCGTCGGTGGCCACGAACAGCAGCGTTCCTGGGGTTTCGAGGTAGTCGGGGCCAGCCTCGGCATTCATGAAGGTGCGGGTGGCACGGGCGAGCAGGGCGCTGTTCGGGACGGTGATCATGCGGGTGTTCGCCATCCCGCCAACCTACGTCAGGCGCCGTCCAGCAGGGCCTGGTGAATCTTCGTCAGCGCCTTCATCAGTTGCGCTCGTTCGGTCTTCGTGAGGGTCGCGGTGATCCGGTCCTCCAGCTGCTGCCGCTCCGCCTCGATCGGCCCCTGCAGCGCCTGCCCGGCCGGCGTCAGCCAGAGCCGGACGAGCCGGTTGTCGCGCGGATCCGGACGCCGTTCGAGCAGGCCGGCCTCGGCCATCCGGGTCGCCAGCTTGGTGACCGCGGGCGTGGTCACGTTGACGCTCGCGGCGATCTCCCCCGGCGTACGGCCGTCCTTCGCCCACAGCGCCGCAAGCAGATGATCCTGCCCGAGCCGCAGTCCATGGCGTTGTACGGCGTTGTCGGCGGCGGCGCGCAGCAACTTGGACGTCCTGCTGTGCAGCTCCAGGAACTCGGGCACCGGCGTACTCCTTGACCACTAGATCGTTTACCGGTTAACGTTCTTCCGAAATCGTTAACCGGTAAAGGAGTTTGCCATGCTGCTGGTCACCGGCGCCACCGGACACGTCGGCCGGGCCCTCGTCGACGAGCTCAACCGGCGCGGCGCCGCGTTCCGCGCGCTCGTCCGCACCCCCCGCCCGGATCTGCCCGCCGAGCAACAGCTCGGGGACCTCGACGGGCCGCTCGACCTGCGCGGCGTCGACAAGCTCTTCCTGCTCGTCCCCGGCACCGGCCTCACCCACACCACGAACGTCGTCACCGCGGCCCGCACCGCCGGCGTACGACGGATCGTGTACCTCTCGTCGTACGCCGTCCTCGGCGACCCGGTCCCCGCGATGGGCCGCTGGCACCACGAACGCGAGCAGCTGATCCTCGGATCGGGGATCCCGGCAACGTTCCTCCGGGCGACCGGGTTCATGACCAACACCACCGACTGGCTGCCGACGATCCGCGCCGGCGGCTACGTCCTGGACCCGATCGGCCCGGGGCGGGCGGCACCGGTCGACCCGGCGGACATCGCGGCGGTCGCGGCCGCCGTACTACTGGAGGATGGCCACGAACCGTGGTACACGATCACCGGACCGGAGACGCTGACACTCGCGGAACAGGTCGCGATCCTTGGCGCATCGATTGGCCGCACCCTCGAAGTACGACCGATCGAAACACCCGAGGACGCGGTACGTTTCCGCTATCCAGACGGCGCGCCACCGGAACTCGCGGCCGCGATTGTCGAAGGCCTGCAGCTGATGCGCGCGGACACCGTCGGCCTGCGAACGGACGTCGTACGGCGGGTTACAGGACGGGAACCGCGAACGTACGCGGAGTGGTGCTCGGCGCATTCGGACGTATTGGGCAAGGGATTCTGACAGTAGTCACAGCAGTGAAACTTGCTCACAGCTGTGGACAGTAACGGTGGGTAGTAGTACTTTTGCTTTCTGTTGGAGGTTTCGGGAACCGAGAACCCGATGCCGACGACAACGAGCAACGGCGTATCGAGACGCCGTACCGAGTGCTCACCCGCAGGATCAGATCCGCGCGCGGCGGTGCTTCCGAGGCCCGCCTGCCTTTCGCACTCCGCGAACTTCCCTTGGTCGCGAAACCCCCTTGTCCGCAAGGGGTTTGCACGGACGGCCCGACCCGAACCGGGCGGCCGACTGACCAGACGGGATCACGGGGATGGCATCGACGACTGAGGTTGCCCCAGGCAACCGCGTGCGAAACGGCTGGCCCGGCTTGGGCCGGGTCGCCCGCCGCACCCTCGTCGCCGTCGGCCTGGGCACCCTAGCCGCCCTAGCCCTAACCACCACCGCCCAAGCCACCAACACCCCCACCCCCTCCCTGTCAATCCACGTCAACCTCCACCCCGAACCCACCAACGTCCACCCAGCCAACACCCCGTCCGGAGCCACCCGCCTCCACCCCGGATCCGCCAACACCCACGCCGGACCCACCGACCACCGCCCAGGCCCCGCCAACACCCGCTCCGGACTCGCCGGCCTCCGCCCAGGCCCTGTCAATATCCAGTCCGGATCCGTCGACCTCCGGTCCGGATCCGTGGGCGCCCAGGCTGGATCCGTCGGCTCCCGATCCGGGTCCGTCTGGCTGCAGGCCCCCGGTCACTCCGGCCGGGATGCACAGCTGCCGGCCGTCCGGCTGCCGAGTACCCGCTCCGCACCGCCGACGCCCTCACCGTCGGCCCCCGCGTCGAGCCACCACTCCGCCCCGGACGGCCCGGCAGCTGTGACCCACCGCAACCCCCCAACCTCCGCCAAGGCCGCCCACCCCACCCACTCCCCGGCCCACCCCGCCACCACGCCCAAGAACCACCCCACCCCGAGCCACACCCACCGTCCACTCGCCAAACCCCAACCACCAACCACACCCCACCCCGCCACCACCTCCCCCCGCGCTCACCAAACCGCGCACCCCATCTCCGCCCCCAAGCCCCGCCCCCTCACCATCCCGACAGACCAACCCCGCCCTCTCGCCCACCCCGCCACAGACCAGGCCCGTCCCCTCGCCCACACCCGCACCATCGCCGCAGACCAGGCTCGCCCCCTCGTCCCCGCGAACCCGGACCACCCACTCACCACCGCCGGTCGGGACCAGGTTCGCCCGCTCGCCCACACCCCCGGTACGAACCCGGACCGCCCAGACACCCCCGCCACCATCGCGGACCTCGCCGGTCCCCTCGCCGACACCACCAGCTCGTCCGCGACCCGCCCTCTCGCCACCACCGCGATCGCGCAGCCGGTCTCCCGCGCGGTTGACGACCTCGAACAAGCGGTCCTGGAAACTCAGCTCGCTGCCAACACCACCCGCCAGGGCCTCGGCAAGCAGACCGCCGGCCACATCACCAGCCCGGTCCGCAACAGCCAGCCCGTCGCCGGCATCCTCCGCCCAGTCCTGAGCGAGCGGGTCACCACGGGGATCAGCCGCCCGGCCTCGAGCGAGTCGGTCGTCACGAGCATCACCCGCCCGGTCCTCGGCAGCCCAGTCGTAACGAGCATCACCCGCCCGATCCTTAGCGAGCCAGGCATCACGAGGATCACCCGCCCGGTTCTCAGCGGTCGGGCCGTCGCGAGCCTCACCACGCCGGTCAGCCCGGCCCTCGCAGGCATCTCCAAGCCCGTCCTCGACAGCCGGGTCCTCACCGGCATCATCCGCCCGGTCCTCGGCAGCCCGGTCGTCCGCAGCATCACCAAGCCAGCGCTCGGCGGCCCGGTCGTCTCGAGCATCGTCAAACCGGTCCTCAGCGGCCCGGTCGTCTCGAGCATCGTCAAGCCGGTCCTCGGCAGCCCGACCGTCTCGAGCATCGTCAAGCCGGTGCTCGGCAGTTCGGTCGTTTCCGGTGTCACTCGGCCGGTGCTGGGTGGCGAGGTTGTCGGGGACCTCACCTCCCCGGTGCTCGGCAGCGATCTCGTCACGAGCGTTGCGCGGCCGGTGCTCGGGTACCCCGTCGTACGCGAGCTGCCCTCCGACCCCACCACTGAGCCGGCACCGACCGACGACCCGACCACCCCGCCGCCCCTCACCCCCGCCACCGACCCGACGGCCCAAGACGCAAACGGCCAGCCCGACCACACCTCCGCGCAGGACTACCCCGCCGGCTCGCGGATCGCCGTACCCCCGGCATTCCAGCTCGCACCCGCAACCACCCCCGCCGGCACCACGGCCCCGGCCGGCCAACCGGCCTCGTCCCGTACGACCAGCACCACGTCGTACGACCAGCTCGGGACCGGCGACGCGGAGCTCGGTATTGGCGGATACCGCGGCAGCAGCGTGCCGGTCCCGGTACCCGGCCCGGGGAGCCTCCCGAGCCCGTCCACCACCGGAGCCCCTTCGGACGGTGGATCGGCGCAGCTCGGTGGAGGCCCCGGGCCGCGGGCGTCCGAATCGCCCGCCTCCGATCTTCCCGGCCTGCGCCGGCGCGGTGTTGTGGCCGCCGCCGACTGGCAGCTGCCGGGCGCCCCGACCTTCGAACCGGGGAGTTCTCCCGACTGAGCGGTGACCCGTGCCGGACCTGTTCCGGCGTACGAGTCCACGCGGCGGAACAACCGCCGTACACCCTCAGAAACGGGGAGAAGGAGATGACAAGCCAGCTCCATCGGAGCGTTCGAAGAGTGGCCGGAGTGGCCGTCTTCGCCGGCGGCGTGATTGCCCTCGGCGCAGGCGCTGCCCAGGCGGACACCGGACGTTCCACACAGCCCGACCCGGCGTCCGGCGTACTCCAGACGGTCGGCGGCATCCTGGGCGACACACTGAACGGAAACAGTGGCCGATCCATTGCTCCGGGGGAACCTCACCCCGCGGAGCGCCCCGCGGTGACCGGTACGGTCGGCGTGCAGGGCAACGGAGACGACCATTCGATCACCGTCGGGACCCGGCAACGGCCCACGGTGCAGTCCTCGCGTACGCCGCGCCATATCGCGGTCGACGCACCGGCGAAGGCCGACGGGTCGGGCCCTCCGAAGGGTGATTCGGGTCGTCCGACGCACCTGAAGACCGACACGCCGGCACGGACCGACGGGTCGACGCCTCGATCCAACGGCAAGTCCCGCGCGGCGAAGCAGGCGGCTCTCAAGTCGTCGGCCAAGCCGTCGGGCGAGCGGTCGGTCAAGCCTTTGGTCGAGCGTTCGGTCAAGCAGGACCAGGGCCGCGGCTCTGGTACGACGGGCACCTCGGACGGCCTTCTCGGTGGCCGCTCCGGACGTACTGCCCCGACGTACCGGATCCCGGTCGACACACGGCACGCCGTACGGACCGGAGGCCTTCTCGATGGCCGCCGCGTCGCGACGAACGGCGTACCCAACCCGGCGAAGGGCCTGACCGGCGACATACCGTCGACCGGCTCGATCCCGACGCCCGCGGACGCGGCAGGCCTACTCGGTGGCCTACCCGCCAACACCAACACGCTGGGTGCGGTCGGCACCCCGCAACAAGCAGCCAACGCCATCACAGGCCAAGGCTCGCCGCTGAACACAGCAACTACTGCCGTCGGGAACGGCGGTTCGCCGCTCAGCGCAGCAACTGGTGCCGTCGGACGCGGCGGCTCGCCGCTGAACGCGGCAGCTGGTGCTGTCGGGAACGGCAGTTCGCCGCTGAACGCGGCAACTGGTGCTGTTGGGCGTGGCGGTTCGCCGTTGGGTACGGCGACGGGCGTGCTCGGCGGTGCTGGTCCGATGAACGCGGTCAACGGCGCCACCTCCGGTGGTCCCGGCCGCATCGTCGGTACCGTCACCGGCGGCCCGAGCAGCATCGCCGGCAGCGCTGCCGGCGGTCGTACGCCGCTCGGCACCACGGGTGCGCCGATCCACAACACACCGGCCGGTTCGGCCACGGGCGGCACTCCCACCGCCCGGCAGAGCTGCGGTACTCCGTCAGGAGCACCCGGGACCTGCGAGTACAGGTACGCCACAGACCAGTCCTCGTCGTCCCAGCAGACCTCAACAGCCGTCTCGACCCAGCAACAGAACGGTTCCGGAAGCTCTGCAGGTAGCCCGCTCTGGGTCACCACCCAGGACTACGGCACCTCCGCAGGCGACACCAACAACCGCGGCAGCTACGACGCCTCAGCCGGCTCGCAGCAAACCTCCACCGCGGTCTCCACCCAGCAACAAAACGCCTCCGGCAGCTCTGCAGGTAGCCCGCTCTGGGTAACCACGCAGGACTACGGCACCTCCGCAGGCAACACCAACGCCCGCACCACGGGCCGCGGCGGGTACGACTCGTCGGTCGGGTCGCAACAGACCTCGACCGCCGTCTCCACCCAGCAACAGAACGGCTGCGGCTCCTCCGCAGGCAGCCCGCTCTGGGTAACCACCCAGGACTACGGCACCTGCGCCGGCGAGCAGTCCACAACCGGCAACAGCCGCAGCGGGTACGACAGCTCGGTGGGGTCCCAACAGACCTCTACCGCCGTCTCCACCCAGCAACAGAACGGCTGCGGCTCCTCCGCAGGTAGCCCGCTCTGGGTCACCACCCAGGACTACGGCACCTGCGCCGGCGAAGCTCGTGGGACGACCGGCGGCAACGCCGGGCGCGGTGGATACGACAGCAGCGTTGGGTCGCAGCAGACCAGCACGGCTGTTTCCACTCAGCAGCAGAACGGGTGCGGTTCGTCTGCAGGTAGCCCCTTGTGGGTCACCAGCCAGGACTACGGCACCTGCGCCGGCGAAACCAGCGGCGCGACCGGCAGCGCCGGACACGGTGCGTACGACTCGTCTGTGGGGTCGCAGCAGACCTCCACAGCCGTGTCCACCCAGCAGCAGAACGGGTGCGGTTCGTCTGCAGGTAGTCCGCTGTGGGTTACCTCGCAGGACTACGGCACCTGCGCCGGAGAGTCCAACGGCTCAACCGGTGCCGGGCGGGGCGGGTACGACAGCTCCGTAGGGTCTCAGCAGACCTCCACCGCTGTCTCCACCCAGCAACAGAACGGCTGCGGCTCCTCGGCTGGTTCCCCGCTCTGGGTCACCAGCCAGGACTACGGCACCTGCGCGGGCGAGGCGAACGGCTCGGGTGGTGCCGGAAACGGCACCGCCCGGGGCGGGTACGACAGCTCCGTCGGTTCTCAGCAGACGAGCACGGCTGTCTCCACCCAGCAGCAGAACGGCTGCGGGTCCTCGGCTGGTTCCCCGCTCTGGGTAACCACCCAGGACTACGGGACCTGCGCGGGTGAGGCCAACGGCGCGGCCGGTGGCAACGCCGGGCGTGGTAGGTACGACAGCAGCGTTGGGTCGCAGCAGACCTCGACTGCTGTCTCCACGCAGCAGCAGAACGGGTGTGGCAGCTCTGCAGGTAGCCCCTTGTGGGTTACCTCGCAGGACTACGGCACCTGCGCCGGGGAGACCAACAGCCCGGCCGGTGCCGGGCGGGGCGGGTACGACAGCTCCGTCGGGTCGCAGCAGACCAGCACCGCCGTCTCCACCCAGCAGCAGAACGGGTGCGGCAGCTCTGCAGGTAGCCCCTTGTGGGTTACCTCGCAGGACTACGGCACCTGCGCCGGGGAGACCAACAGCCCGGCCGGTGCCGGGCGGGGCGGGTACGACAGCTCCGTCGGGTCGCAGCAGACCAGCACCGCCGTCTCCACCCAGCAACAGAACGGGTGCGGCAGCTCTGCAGGTAGCCCCTTGTGGGTTACCTCGCAGGACTACGGCACCTGCGCCGGGGAGACCAACAGCCCGGCCGGTGCCGGGCGGGGCGGGTACGACAGCTCCGTCGGGTCGCAGCAGACCAGCACCGCCGTCTCCACCCAGCAACAGAACGGGTGCGGCAGCTCTGCAGGTAGCCCCTTGTGGGTTACCTCGCAGGACTACGGGACCTGTGCGGGCGAGTACGGAAGCGGGACCGCCGGTGGTGACACCGGCGGTACCCCCGCGGGTGCGGCGGTGGGGTCGCAGCAGACCTCTACCGCTGTCTCGACGCAGCAGCAGAATGCATGCGGCAGCAGCGCGGGGTCTCCGCTCTGGGTGACCACCCAGGACTACGGGACCTGCGCAGACGCTCACGGAAACGGGACCGCCGGTGGTGACACCGGCGGTACCCCCGGGGCGGGTACGGCGTCGCAGCAGACGGCTACTCCGTTGTTCATGTCTCAGCAGAACGCGTGCGGCTCGCAGTCGGGTTCGTTGCTGTGGACAACCTCTCAGGACTACGGGACCTGCTCCGCGGCGGACGCGAACTCCGGTGAGGTCCCCTCGCAGCAGACCAGCACGCTGGTCGGCGGGATGCAGCAGAACGCGTGCGGCAGCACGATGTACACGCCGCTCTGGGTGAGCACCCAGGACTACGGCACCTGCGGCAGCACAACGCCCAATCAGCCGGGCAACCCGGGCAAGGGCACGGTGACCACCGGTACGCCGACCATCAACGGCAAGCCCGCCGCCCAGAAGCCCGGTCCGAACGTGAAGCCGGGCGACAAGACCACCGTGAGCATCCCGGTCAGCAACACCGGCAAGGACCCTGTGAACAACCTCCAGGGCACCTCCAGCACGGGCACGATGACATGCGGCAAGTCGACCCTGAAGCCGGGCGAGTCCACTACCTGCACCACGACGTACACCGCGAAGCCCGGCGACCAGGGCGTCCAGTACGCCGTCACCGGCACCTCCGGCAGTACGCCGGTCTCCGCCACGGGCACCGTCTACTACCACGCCCAGCAGCCGGGCAAGGTCACGACGGGTACGCCGACCATCAACGGCAAGCCCGCAGGCCAGAAGCCCGGTCCGCGGCTCGACCCGGGTAAGCCGGCGACCGTCACCGTCCCGGTCAGCAACACCGGTGACACACAGGTCACCAACCTCAAGGGCACGTCCAGCTCGGGCCAGATGAGCTGCGGCAAGTCCGCCCTGAAGCCAGGCGAGTCCACGACCTGCACGCTGACCACAACGAGCACCCCAGGCAACCAGGGCATCCAGTACGCCGTCACCGGCGATAGCGGCAGCACCCCGATCGCCACCACCGGCACCGTCTACTACCAAGGCAAGAAGCCGACCGCCGGGACAGTCACCCCCGGTACGCCGACCATCAACGGCAAGCCGGCCGGTCAGAAGCCCGGCCCGAACGTGAAGCCCGGCGATAAGACCACCGTCAGCGTCCCGGTCAGCAACACCGGAGGCACGACGGTCAACGGGCTTACGGCAACCACCCCGCGGGGCGCGATGACGTGCGGCAAGACGAGTCTGCAGCCAGGCGAGTCCACGACGTGCAGCATGTCCACAACCGCAGGCCAGGGCAGCCAGAACATCCCGTATGTCGTCAACGGCACAAGCGGCACCACCCCCGTCACCGCGACGGGCACAGCGCACTACCAGGGCAAGAAGCCGGCCCCGGGCAAGCTGACGACCGGTACGCCGACCATCAACGGCAAACCGGCCAACCACAAGCCAGGCCCGAACGTGAAGCCCGGCGACAAGACCACCGTCACCGTCCCGGTCAGCAACAGCGGGGACACCCCCGTCGACAACCTGCACGGAACGTCCAGCAACGGGACCCTGAAGTGTGGGGCGACCAGCCTGCAGCCAGGGCAGTCCACCACCTGCAGCACGACGTACACCGCGAAGCCCGGCGACCAGGGCATCCAGTACGCCGTCAACGGGACCAGCGGAAGTACGCCGGTCTCAACCACGGGCACCGTGTACTACCAAGGCAAGAAGCCGACCCCCGGCAAGCTGACAACCGGTACGCCGACCATCAACGGCACGCAGGCCGACCACAAGCCCGGCCCGAACGTGAAGCCCGGCGACAGGACCACGGTCACCGTCCCGGTGACCAACAGCGGTGGTACTGAGGTCGCAGGGCTGAAGGGCAGCACTCAGCACGGCCAGATGACGTGCAGCAAGAGCAATCTGCAGCCTGGTGAGTCGACCACCTGCACCGTGTCGAGCACTGCGGGCAGGGGCGACCAGGGCGTCGCGTACACGGTCAGCGGCACCAGCGGGACCTCCCCGGTCAGCACGACCGGTACGGCGTACTACCGGACGCCGGGTAAGGCGGGAATCACCGTGGGCAGGGCGACAGTGGGTGGCAAGCCTGCCGGGCAGCGGCCTGGGCCGGCGGTGCGGCCGGGAGACAGGACCACGGTCAGCGTTCCGGTGACGAACACCGGTGAGACCGGGGTCAGGAACCTCGCGGCGAGCACTCCGCAGGGACGGATGGCGTGCGACAAGACGAGCCTGAAGCCGGGTGAGTCGACCACGTGCACGATGTCGACCACAGCAGTCCAGGGCAACCAGCAGGTGCCGGTGAAGGTAACGGGCATCGCGGGCAACGCTGAGCCGGTTGCGAGCGGCACCACGGCGTACTACAGCACCAGCAAGGACCGCTCTGCGATTACGGTCGGTCGGCCGGTGGTGAACGGGAAGAGCGCTTCCGGGAGGCCTGGGCCGCGCGTTACGCCGGGTAAGCCGGCGACCGTGGTCGTACCAGTGCGCAACACCGGGAGCACGCGGGTCAGCAACCTCACCGCGAGCACCCCGGGCGGCCGGCTGGCATGTGCCAAGAGCACCCTGCGGCCGGGAGAGTCCACTACCTGTACGGCGACCACCACGGCGCAGCCTGGTACGCACAACGCGACCTTCACGGCCAGCGCGACCGGGCCGGACGGCAGTACGACGTCCGCCGCGACCACGGCGTTCTACACCGGCGCAACCACCTCCAACGGCACAGCGTCTGGGAACAAGAACCAATTGGTGATCGGCCGTCCGACAGTCAGCGGCAGGACCACCGACTCCGGCGTACTCGTGCCGGTCACCAACACGACCAACCACCGCATCGACAACCTCGGCGGTACGTCGGACCGCGGCCGGCTGGTCTGCAAGGACCGCTCGCTCGCAGCGGGTCAGTCGACCCTCTGCTGGCTGGGTACGCGCGCAGCCACCGGGCAGCAGGCAGTCCCGGTGTCCATCACAGGCGTCTCCGCGACGACCGGCAACGGCGTCGTGGCGACTGGTGTGGTCCGCTTCCGCGGCAGCACCACCGCACTACCCAGCACCAAGAGTCAGGTCACCAAGAAGCCGGTCGGACCGGTCCGCGCCGGTGGTGGAACAGGGGCCACCACCGTCGACGGTTGGCTGCTCGGCATCGGCCTGCTGACTCTGTTCGGCGCAGTGCTCCTCACGGCACGCCGGCGTCCGAGCGAGTCCTGACCAAGGAGATCAACTCATGACAAGGAGGATCCGCGGTGGTCGCGGAGGCGTGATCGCCTCCGCGGCCGTCGCCGGCCTGGCCACGCTCGTCGTACTGGTGATGAGCCTGGGCCCGACTGCCACCGGCCCGATGGCGATCACGCCTGACGCGGCCACGCCAACGCCGACGCCAGCCGCCGCTCCAACCAGCGCACCACTCGGCTACTCGCCAGCCACCTACCTGTCGGTCCCCAGCCTCGGAATCCGCACCAGTCTGGTCCAGCTAGGGACAACCAAGGACAAGAAGGACATCCAGCTACCACAGGTGGGCAAAGCAGGTTGGTTCCGCCTCTCAGCGGCACCCGGCCAGCAGGGTATTACCGTGCTGCTCGGCTACATCAGGCACTCAAAGACCGAGCCTGGCGTCTTCGTACAGCTGGCAAAGCTCAAACCAGGCGCCCAGTTCGCCGTACGCCGAGCAGACGGCCGCACGGCGTCGTACAAGGTCAGCGCGGTCGCCTACTACCCGCAGGGAAAGCTGCCCGCGGCCACCGTCTACAAGCGGACAACACCGTCAGAACTACGGCTGATCACCTGCGGCGGCGCGCTGAAGCCGAACCAGCCCGCCGGCAACGCGGTCGTCACCGCCCACCTCATCTCCACGAAGTAGGCGCCCATGCACCCACGTGTGATTCCGCTGGCGCTGGCGGCCGTAGGCGTCGCCTGTGTCACCGGAGCCTTTGCTTTCCACAGCCCAGAGCCGCCATCCACAGCCCCACCACCGCAGTTATCCACAGCCAAGCCCACGACTCCAGCCAAGCCCATCCCGAGCTCCGTCCCGGTCAGCCTGCAGATCCCCAAGCTCGGAGTCACCACCAAACTCGCCCAGCTCGGCCTCAACGACGACGGCACCATCGAAGTACCGCCGTTCAACCACCCCGAGCTGGCCGGCTGGTACCGCTACTCGCCGGCGCCGGGCAGCATCGGCCCGGCTGTCATCGTCGGGCACGTCTACGTCACCGGCCGCGGCCCGGGCGTGTTCCGTCACCTCACGGACCTCCGCCGCGGCGACACGGTACGAGTCACGCGCGCGGACCGTCGTACGGCGGTGTTCACCGTCGACAACGTCGCGCAGTACCCGAAGTCCGCCTTCCCCACAGCGCTCGTGTACGGCGACATCGACCACGCGGGGTTGCGCCTGATCACCTGCGGCGGGACGTACGACGGCGGCTACCCGGACAACGTTGTCGTCTACGCAACCCTGAAAAACTTGCCGAAAGTACCGTCATGATTGCCTGGCGCAACCGTCTCACCGGTGCGGGGACTCGGACCCCGTGGACGTGCGTGCGGACCGACCTCCGCCGTCGTCCGGTGCCGGGCAGCTCTCCAAGGGAAGCTGCCCGGCGCCATCTCACGTAGTTTCCAGTAGCTCCGCAGCGCCGGCCTGGTGAGGCATGGTCAGTACTGCGCAGCCGCCTTGTCTAGTTCGCTTCTTTCGTCGCCCAGTAGTGCCACTGCGGGGAAGCGACTGGGGAGCGGGCCAGGCCGTCCGGCCAGGTGGCCGGCAGGTCGTGACTCCGTGCCGCGTACAGGATCACCTCCGATGCGGAACGGTCGCCGCGGACGGTCACCCGGGCGGCGGTCTCGGCACGCATGTCGGCGAGGTAGTGGACGGCGGGCAGGAACTCGGCGCTCAGCCGCGCGCTGAGCCGGCCGACGGGTTCGTCGTCGAGCCGGATCTCGACCACGATCCGGTGCCGGTCCTGGATGCCGTCCTCCTCCTCGATCGCGTGCATGGTGGCGTACGCCCAGCACTCGCCCTCCGGACGGAAGAACGGTGCCAGTACGTCGGGATGCACCTCGCTGCCCGGGACCACGATGCCGCTCCCGGGCGGTAGCAGGTGAAAGCTGCCTGGCGGGGGCAGGTTCACCGGCACCAGCATGTGCGGCTGCCCGAGGGCGATCGCCACGCTGGCATGGAACTCGGTGCCCTGGGTGCCTCTGCGCTCCCAGTCCGCCGGTTCCCATTCGCTGACCCACAGGTGACACGGAACCCGCGGTTGCAGGCCCTGTGCGATCAGCTCCGACAGCACCGGGTGGTACCGGTGCGCGTCGTCCCTCGGCAGATAGCCGACCACCTTGCCCTCGACCCGGACGGCGATCGACCGTGGGTCGAAACGGTTGTGCGGTTCCGGGACGAGGTCCGCCTCGGTGTCCAGATCTGCGCCACGCGCCGGGATGGGGTCCGGGAACAGGCTACGGATCGCCTGCTCGTGCGGGGCCTCCCGCACGACCTCCTGACCACACCACAGGGCGTCTCCCCACAGACTGAACGGAATCAGTCCCATCTGTGCCCTCCAGTCCTCACTGACACGCTTCACCCGGCTCATCCGATCCAGGGCCCTGGTCGTTACACCGAGTGAGCGTATGAAAACTAGACTGCCCCGTGAAGGGCCGTTTCACGCATGGTGCAAGAGTCTGAAACGCAAAAGGAATCCCGTCGTCCGGACTCTGGACGCGGATCGTCTTGGGCAGCGAGCGAATCGGCGAAGATCGTGCAGATGCACGGGAAGGAACGTCATGCAGGGCAGCAGTTCAGTCGCTCGATCGACGGTTGACGCCGGTACGATCGAGGCCGCGGTCAAGCGCTTGGACGGCGTCGCCGTCCGGACCCCGTTACAACGCAATCTGCGCCTGTCGGAGCGCACCGGCGCCGAGGTCTGGCTGAAGCGCGAGGACCTGCAGATCGGGCGCTCGTACAAGCTCCGCGGCGCCTACAACCTGATCGCGCAGCTCGACGACACCGCCAAGGCGGCCGGCGTGGTGTGCGCGAGCGCGGGCAACCACGGTCAGGGGCTGGCGTATTCGTGCCACATCCTCGGCGTCCGGGGCAAGGTGTACGTCCCGCGGACGACGCCGCGGCAGAAGCGGGACCGGATCGCCGCGCTCGGCGGCAAGCAGATCACGGTGATCGTCACCGGTGACACGTACGACGACGCCGCCGCGGCCGCCTCCGCGGAGGGTGCGGCGAGCGGCGCGACGATGGTGCCGGCGTTCGACGACCCGCGAACCGTTGCGGGGCAGGGGACCGTGGCCGTCGAGCTGGTCGAGCAGCTCGGCCACGCGCCCGACGTACTCGTGGTCCCGGTCGGCGGCGGTGGTCTCGTTGCAGGGGTTGCAACCTGGATCCAGGAACGGCATCCGGGCGTCCGCATCGTGGGCGTCGAGCCGGGTGGCGCGGCGAGTATGGCGGCGGCGCTGGCGGCCGGTACGCCGGTGACGCTGCCGCAGCTGGACAGCTTCGTCGACGGCGCCGCCGTACGCCGGGCCGGCGACGTCACGCTCCCGCTGGTACGGGACGCCGGTGTCGAGCTGATGTCGGTGCCCGAGGGGCTGGTCTGCTCGGAGATGCTCGCGCTGTACCAGACCGACGGGCTGATCGCCGAGCCCGCGGGCGCTTTGTCGACAAGTGCCCTTGGCAACGGTCTCGACGTACGTCCCGGGGAGACCGTGGTCTGCCTGCTCTCCGGCGGCAACAACGACGTCAGCCGGTACGGCGAGATCCTCGAGCGCTCGCTCGTGTACGAAGGGCTGAAGCACTACTTCCTGGTGACGTTCCCGCAGGAGCCCGGCGCACTCCGCACGTTCCTCGACGAAACCCTCGGCCCGGACGACGACATCACCCTGTTCGAGTACGTGAAACGCAACAACCGCGAAACCGGCGTCGCCCTGGTAGGCATCGAGATCAGCACCCGCGACGACCTCCCGGGCCTCCTCACCCGAATGGAAGCCGCCCCCCTCGACATCGAACAGATCAACCCGAACTCCCCGGAGTTCAGATACCTGATCTGAACTCCGGGGAGCCCCAAGGCTCAGACGAGGCCGCGGCGGGCGGCCCAGACGATGGCTTCGATGGCGGTGCTGAAGCCGAGGCGGTCGCAGATCAGCCTGGTACGGCGACGCACGGTCCGCTCGGACAGGTCGAGGCGCCGGGCGACGCCGTCGACGGGCAGTCCGGTGGCGAGCAGACGGAGCAGTTGCAGGTCGTCGTGGCTGATCTCACGCGGCGGCACCCGGCGCGCCACCGGTCGAAGTTCCTGGGGGAGGACGGTCATGCTGATCACCTGGTTCCGAAGACCCGGGACTCGGCGGCGTCCCAGTCGGCCGGTTTGCCCTGCGGGGCGTAGCGCCGCAGAGAATGGGTGGACCGGACCAGGGCGCGCATCGCGGCCAGGTCCGGGAGGGGCTCGCCGAGGGCACGAGCCTGAACGAGTACGTTGCCGAGCGCGGACGCCTCGACCGGCCCGGCGAGGACCGGTACGCCGCACGCGTCGGCAGTCAGTTGGCAGAGCAGCTCGTTCTGCGAGCCGCCCCCGATCACATGCAGTACGTCGACGTCGCGGTCGGCGATCGTCTGCGCGGCGCGGAGCGTACGGCGATACGCGAGCGCCAGACTCTCGAGGATGCAACGGACCGCGGCGCCCCGGGTCCGCGGTGGTTCCTGCCCGGTCCGTCCGCAGTGCGCGGCGACCCGCTCCGGCATGTTGCCGGGGGCAAGAAATTCGGGGGCGTCAGGGTCGATCAGCACCGCGAACGGCGGGGCTTCGGCGGCGGCGCGGAGGAGGTCGTCGAGGTCGTTGCCCCAGACCCGTTGGCATTCCTGCAGGATCCACAGGCCCATCACGTTCCGGAGGAACCGGACGCGGCCGTCGACACCGCCCTCGTTGGTGAAGTTCGCTTCCCGCGCCTCGTCGGTCAGCACCGGCGCGTCGAGCTCGAGCCCGACGAGCGACCAGGTCCCCGAGGAGATGTAGGCGAACCGATCGCCACTGGCAGGCACCGCCACCACAGCAGATGCCGTGTCATGCGACCCCACCGCAATCACCGGAATCCCAGGCGCCAGCCCGGTCTCGTCTGGCAGCACGCTCCCGATCGTGTCCCCCGGTTCACGCACAGCAGGAAACACCCGCCGAGGAAGCCCCAGCCGGGCGATCAGCTCTTCACTCCAGTCCCGGGCCGACACGTCGTACAGCTGGGTCGTGGATGCGTTCGTCCGCTCCACCCCGATCTCACCCGTCAGCCAGTACGCCAGCAGATCCGGGATCATCAGGAACGTCTCAGCCTCACGGACCGTCCCGTCGGCAACCAGTTGGTAGATGGTGTTGAAGGGGAGTTGCTGGAGCCCGGTGATCGCGTACAAGTCCGTTGCCGGTGCCTGCGCGAGTACCTCCGCCATTACGCCGTCGGTACGCGAGTCGCGGTAGTGCACAGGATTGCCGAGCAGACGACCCGCCTGATCGAGCAGGCCGTAGTCGACCGCCCAGGAATCTATGCCGATGCTGTCGAGCGAACCGGCCAGGTGCAGGCCGTCCAGGACTGAGCGGTAGAGGTGCAGGATGTCCCAGTGGAGCGTCCCCCGCACCCGGACAGGGCCGTTCCAGAAGCGATTCAGTTCACGAAGCTGGAGTACGCCGGGACCGACCTCGCCGAGCATTACCCGCCCGCTCGAGGCGCCGAGGTCCACCGCGGCGATCCGCTTCACAGGGACACCACCGTCAGATCGAGCTTCAACAGATCCGCGACAGCCGCCAGGTCAGCAGCCCGGTGCCCGGTCCCGAGCGCCCAGTGATGCGCCACCCCCGACGCCGACCAGGCGTCGGTCCACTCGCCCGGATCGCACCCGAAGTCGACCCGCGACGTGGTGTTCCCGATCCGCAGCAACGGCCCCGGTACGACGGTCCCCTCGGACGCGATCAGCGTGAACGTCCCGTCCCGCCGCTGCCCCATCCCGCACAGCGTGACCGGCCCCGGCTGTACGTCGAACTCGACCGACACGCCCCACCCGCGCTTGCCGTGGTACACGCCGAGCCCACGCAGCAGAGGTTTCCGCGCCGAGATCGCCAGATGCGCCGGCCCGTCGTGCCCCATCTCGACCACGTTGTCCTCGAAGTTCAGCGCCTGCAGCTCGGTGAACGACCCGCCGGCGCCGAGCCGGTCCATCACCAACATCGCCAGCGACGTCCGCAACTCGTACTCGCCGGCGGCCGGCACACCCCTAGCCGTCAGCAACGACGCGCCGAGGATCATCCCGGCCGCGACCCGTTCATGGGTCTCGCCGTCAAGCCCACGGTGGTAGTACGCCAGCGAATCAAGGGAAAAGTCCTCGACCAACCGATCCAGCGCCACCGACACCGTCGCGCCCCACCGGAAGTCCTCGGTCTTCACCGACTCGTCCAGCGTGAAGATCTCCCGGGCCAGCTCCATCCGGGCGGTCGTCTCGGCGTCGGTCACCTTCTCGACCCGCACCCGCAGGTCGTCGATCTCCAGCACCTCGACGTGCCCGCCGAGCTGTGCGGACACCAGCGTCGGATCGGTGATCACGTCCATCATCCCCGGATACACATGCCCGAGCAGGCCGTGCCGCCCGTGCCGCAACGCCGCCCGTACGCCGGCCGACCGGATCCACCGGTCGATCCGGGTCCAGGCCCGCTCGTCCTCCAGGTACCCGGAGACCGAGCGGAAGTCGATCCCGCAGCGCTCGAACGCGTTCGCCATCTCGGGCAGCGGGCACGCCCCGCAGTACGCGAGCCACGCGCCGGTGTCGAACGACGCGTGGTCCATCGACTCGGTCGGCTGCAGGTTCAGCAACAGCACGGGCGATCCGCTGCGCTGGGCAACCGGTACCAGCATCGAGGCAGTCATGTACGTCGTGAGGAACCCGACGATCAGGTCGCAGTCGGCCGCCCGCAGCTTCTCGGCCGCGACGGCGCCCTCCTGCGCGTCCGAGATGAACCCGACGTCGACCACCTCGCAGTCGAGCGCCGCGAACCGCTCGGACACCCGCCGCGCGGACGCCTGCAGCTGCGGCAGCAGCTCCGGGAACTGCGGCCAGTACGCACCCAGCCCGCCGGCCACCAGACCGATCCGGGTCCGGCGGGGCGCGATCCGCTCGAGCTGGGTCATCCGTCGGCTCCTAACGCAGGAACGCGGCAGCCACGCCGGCGTCGACAGGCACGTGCAGGCCGGTGGTGTGCGTGAGCTCTCCGCCGGTCAGCGCGAACACCGCGGCCGCGACGTTCTCCGGCAGCACCTCACGCTTGAGCAGGGTCCGCTGCGCGTAGTACGCACCGAGCTCTTCCTCGGGTACGCCGTACACCGCGGCCCGCTTCGCACCCCAGCCGCCGGCGAAGATCCCGGAGCCACGGACGACGCCGTCGGGGTTCACGCCGTTCACCCGGATGCCGTGTTCGCCGAGCTCGGCGGCGAGCAGCCGGACCTGGTGCGCCTGGTCCGCCTTCGCGGCGCCGTACGCGACGTTGTTCGGGCCGGCGAACACCGAGTTCTTGCTGGAGATGTAGACGATGTCGCCGCCGAGGCCCTGGTCGATCAGCACCTTCGCGGCCGCCCGCGACACCAGGAACGAGCCCTTGGCCATCACGTCGTGCTGCAGGTCCCAGTCGCGTTCGGTTGTCTCCAGCAACGACTTCGAGATCGACAGGCCGGCGTTGTTGACGATCAGGTCGACGCCGCCGAACGCCAGCACGGCCTCCCGCAGCGCGGCCTCGACCGCCTCCGCCGAGGACACGTCCGCGGCCACCGCGACCGCCACGTCGGTCGAGCCGATCTCCTTCGCGACCGCCTCGGCCGCTGCCTGGTCGAGGTCCGCGACCACGACACACGCGCCCTCGGCCGCCAGCCGCTGCGCGATCGCCTTGCCGATCCCGGACCCGCCGCCGGTCACGAAGGCCACCCGCGTGGCCAACGGCTTCGGACGAGGCATCCGCTGCAGCTTCGCCTCCTCGAGCGCCCAGTACTCGATCCGGAACTTCTCCCGCTCGTCGATCGGCGCGTACGTCGACACCGCCTCGGCGCCACGCATCACGTTGATCGCGTTCACGTAGAACTCGCCGGCCACTCGAGCGGTCTGCTTGTCCTTACCGAAGGAGAACATCCCCACCCCCGGCACCAGCACGATCGCCGGATCCGCCCCCCGCATCGCCGGACTGTCGGCCTCGGCGTACGCGTTGTAGTACGCCTCGTAGTCCGCACGGTACTGGGTGTGCAGCTCCTTCAACCGGGCAGTGCATTCGTCCACCGACGCCGACGGCGGCAGGTCCAGTACGAGCGGCCGGACCTTCGTACGAAGGAAGTGGTCCGGGCAGGAGGTGCCCAACTGGGCGAGCGAATGGAGTTTCTCGCGCGACAGGAACTCGAGTACTGCCTCCGAGTCGTTGAAGTGGCCGACCTGTGGCTTGTCTGTTGACGCAAGCCCACGGATGAAAGGCGCGAGGGCGGCTGCCTTCGTACGGCGTTCTTCCGCCGCGAGAGGCTCGTGGACCAGTGCGCCGAAGGGTTCGGGTACGCCGCGGTCGGCGAGGAACTGTTCCGCGGTACGGATGATCTCGAGGGAGTTGGCCTCGCACTGCGCCGAGGTGTCGCCCCAGGCGGTGATGCCGTGGCCGCCGAGGATGCAGCCGATGGCCTGCGGGTTCTCGCGCTTGACGGCCGCGATGTCCAGGCCGAGCTGGAACCCGGGCCGCCGCCACGGCACCCACACCACGCGGTCGCCGAAGCAGTCCGCGGTCAGCTTCTCGCCGTCCGCCGCGGTCGCGAGCGCGATCCCGGAGTCCGGGTGCAGGTGGTCGACGTGCGGTGCGTCGACGAGCCCGTGCATCGCGGTGTCGATCGACGGCGCCGCGCCGCCCTTGCCGTGCAGGCAGTAGTCGAACGCGGCGACCATCTCGTCCTCCCGGTCCACGCCCGGGTAGACGTCGACGAGCGAACGCAACCGGTCGATCCGCAGCACAGCCAGCCCCGCCGGCGTCAGCGTCCCGAGATCACCACCGGATCCCTTGACCCACAACAACTCAACAGAGTCCTGGGTCACCGGATCGGTCGCCTTACCTTTCGCCGACGTGTTGCCGCCGGCGTAGTTGGTGTTGCGCGGATCGGCACCCAGCCGGTTGCTCCGCGCAACCAGTTCGGCAGCGGTGTCGGTCACTGTCATGCTCCCCATCCGGCTTGCTGACCGCCTTGACGGTCCTTGGTGATCTGATCGAAGTACCCGCTGCGCTTGTACGCGGCGATCGGGTCCGCATCCAGGCCCTGCGACTCGCGCAGTTCGGCGAGCAGCGGGCGGACGTCGGTGTTGTACGCGTCCATCAGCGCGGCGTTCGCACCGAGTACGTCGCCTTCCTGCTGGGCCTTCCGCAGTACGTCGCGGTCCACCAGCAGCGCCTTCGCGGTGGCCTCCTGGACGTTCATCACCGAGCGGATGATCGCGGGGATCTTCTCCTCGATGTTGTGGCACTGGTCGAGCATGAACGCGATCCCGGCGGCCGGGTCGAGCGCGTCGCCGCGGACGATCTCGTTCATGATCCGGAACAGCTGGAACGGGTCCGCCGCCCCGACCATCAGGTCGTCGTCGGCGTAGAACCGGCTGTTGAAGTCGAACGCGCCGAGCTTCTTCGCCCGCAGCAGGAACGCCACGATGAACTCGATGTTGGTCCCCGGCGCGTGGTGCCCGGTGTCGATACAGACCGTTGCCTTCGGCCCCAGTTCCAGGCAGTGCGCGTACGACGTACCCCAGTCCGGCACGTCCGTGGTGTAGAAGGCCGGCTCGAACAGCTTGTACTCGAGCAGCATCCGCTGGTCGTCGCCGAGCCGGTCGTACACCTCCCGCAACGCCTCCGCGAGGCGCTCCTGCCGGTCCTGGATGTCGTCCTGGCCCGGGTAGTTCGTACCGTCGGAGAACCACAGCTTCAGGTCCCGCGACCCGGTCTGATCCATGATGTCGACGCACTCGAGCAGATGGTCGGTGGCCTTGCGCCGTACGGCGGGGTCCGGGTTCGTCACGCTGCCGAGCTTGTAGTCGTCGTCCTGGAAGACGTTGCTGTTGATCGCCCCGAGCCGTACGCCCTGCTCCTTCGCGTACGCCGACAGCGCCGCGTAGTCGTCGACCTTGTCCCAGGGGATGTGCAGCGCCACGCTCGGCGCGACGCCGGTGTACCTGTGGACGACGGCCGCGTCCGCGATCTTCTCCTCCGGCGACCGCGGGACGCCGGGCTGGGTGAAGACCTTGAACCGGGTGCCGGAGTTCCCGAACGCCCACGAGGGCAACTCGATCTCCTGACGGCTCAGCGCGTCCTTCGCGGCATCGGGTGTCATGGTCAGTTCTCCTTCAGGTGGAAGATCTCGGGCAGCAGCAGGAACGATTCGTCGGGCGGCCGGCCGTCGATCCCCTGGAAGAACTCGGTCATCTGCGCCTGCCAGCGGGTGTTCACCTCGGTCGCCGCCATCGCCTGCTGCGCCGCCTCCAGGTCCTCGGACTCGACGTACCCGACCAGCAGGCCGTCGGCGCGGAGGAACAGCGAGTAGTTGTGCCAGCCGGACTCGCGCAGCGCTGCCTGCATGTCGGGCCAGACGTTGCGGTGCCGGTCGACGTACTCGTCGAGGCGGTCGGGCCGGACCTGCAGGCAGAAGCAGTAACGATTCACGGCGGCACCTCTGCTGTGGGCGGTCTGTGAAAGGTTTCAAGAGCGTGCCTTGACGCTAAGCGGGCGTACGGGTGGGCGTCAAGGGCCTGCCCAGCTTTTACGTCCGATTGCGGACCGTCGGCGCGGAGATTCCGGCGAAACCGGGTATCCTTCGGCAGCTAACACGTTTCAAGTGCGCAGGGAGGTGGCGGTCCGTGGACGATGCGGAAGCCTTGCCCGAACGCACCCGCCGGCGGCCGGCGCCGAAGCCGCACGCGGCCGGCGTGAAGGCGGTCGCGGCCGCCGCCGGGGTCTCGCTCGGGACCGTGTCGAACGTGCTGAACCGGCCCGAGGTGGTCAGCCCGCTGACCCGGGCCAAGGTCGAGGCCGCGATGGCCTCCCTCGGTTTCGTCCGGAACGAGTCCGCCCGGCAGTTGCGCGCCGGGTCGAGCCGGATCCTCGCGTACCTGATGCTCGACGCCGGCAACCCGTTCTTCACCGACGTCGCGAAGGGCGTCGAGGAGGCGGCCCAGGCGGCCGGGCTGTCGGTGTTCCTGTGTACGAGCAGCGAGGACGCCGACCGCGAGGCGGCGTACCTGGATCTGCTCGAGCAGCAGCGCGTGCAGGGCATCCTGATCACGCCGATCGACCAGCACTCGTCCCGGCTCCGCAAACTGCCGTCCCGCGGTACGCCGGTCGTGGTCGTGGACCGGACCCTCGACGAGGCCACGCACTGCTCGGTCGCGGTGAACGACGTACTCGGCGGCGAGCTGGCGATCTCGCACCTGCTCGAACTCGGCCACGAACGGATCGCGTACGTCGGCGGGCCGAATACGCTCGGTCAGGTCGTGGACCGGCGCGACGGCGCCCGGCGCGCGCTGCGGACCGCCGGGAAGCCGATCACCGACCTGATCGAGCTGACCACCGGCGCGCTCACCGTCGCCGAAGGCAGGGGCGCAGGGCAACGACTTGCCGGACTGCCCGCGGACCGCAGGCCGACCGCCGCGTTCTGCGCGAACGACCTGCTGGCATTGGGTTTGCTGCAACAGTGCGTGAGCCTCGGCCTGCGCGTCCCGGAGGACCTGGCGATCGTCGGGTACGACGACATCGAGTTCGCCGAGGCCGCCGCCGTACCGCTGACGTCGGTGCGGCAGCCGCGCCAGCTGCTCGGCCGGACCGCGGCGGAGCTGCTGCTGGACGAGTCGTCGAACCCGGACCACGAGCACCAGCGCGTCACGTTCACGCCGGAGCTGGTCGTCCGGACCTCAACGCGCGGGACTATCTAGGCCGTACGCCGCCAGGAACACGTCGGCCGCCCGGTCGGCAAGCTTGTCCAGCTCGTCGTCCTTCGGCCGCTGACGGGTGCCGGCGAACATCGCGCGGTTCATCGGCTTGTACATCACCAGCCCGGCGAACTGGTACGCCACCAGCGTCGGGTCGTCGAGCTGCTTGAGCAGGCCGCGGTCGCTGAGTTTCGTCAGCGCCTCACCCAGCGCATCGAGCGACTTCTCGAAGCCGCTGGTGAACCACGCGCCGCAGACCTCCGGGAAACGGTCCGCTTCGGCGATCACCAGCCGCCGGAGCTGCAGCACACTGTCCGCGGTCAGGCTCTGCAGCAGCCGATGCGCCAGCGCCCGCAGGGCCTCCCGGGCGTCGGCCGCGTTCTCGAGCGTGTCGACGTACGCCTGGAAGAGGCCGTCCAGCAGCTGGTCGCTGGTGCCGAGCACGATCTCGGCGAACAGGCGTTCCTTGTTCTCGAACTGCTTGTAGACGGTCTGTTTGGAGACGCCGGCCTTGGCGGCGACCTCGTCCATGCTCGCGCCGAGGTACCCGTGCTGGAGGAACACCTCGGTGGCGGCGGCCAGGATCGCGCGGCGTTTGCGGGGCGTCCGTCCCTCGGTCTCCGGCTCCATGACGAAACCATACTAGACAGTCCAGTTCTCTGCGCAGTACTGTACGGTCTAGTTTCCGTTTCAGGTGGGGAGAAGACCATGAGCACCGTGACATCGGCCGACGGCACCACGATCGGCTTCGAGGCGTACGGCGCCGGCCGGCCGCTGATCCTGATCGACGGCGCGACCGCGCACCGGGCCGTGAACCCGATCAACGACCAGCTCGGGCAGCTGCTGAGCGACGGGTTCCGGACGTACGCGTACGACCGGCGCGGGCGCGGCGCCAGCACCGACACCGCGCCGTACGCGATCCAGCGCGAGATCGAGGACCTCGGCGCGCTGATCGAGACTGCATCGGTTGAGGGCGGCGGCCAGCCCGCGATCCTGTTCGGCTGGTCGTCGGGGTGCCTGCTGGCGCTGGACGCCGCGGCGGCGGGGCTGCCGGTCGCGGGCCTCGTACTGTTCGAGCCGCCGGTCGTGGTGGACGACGTACGGCCGCCGCTGCCGTCGGACTACGTCGAGCAGCTGGACGCGTTCGTCGCCGCCGGCCGCCGGGACCAGGCCGCCGAGCTGTTCATGACCGCGGCCGCCGGGATGCCCGCGGAGGCGGTCGCCGGGATGAAGCAGTCGCCGTACTGGGCGCCGCTGGAGGAGATCGCGCACACGATCGCGTACGACGGCCGCATCATGGGCACCACGATGTCCGGCAACCCGCTGCCCGCGGACCGTTGGGCCGACGTGAAGGTGCCTGTGCTGGTGCTGTACGGCGACAAGACCTGGCCGGCACTGTCCGCCGGGGCTCGTGCGGTCGCGGCGAACCTGGACGCGCCGCTGAAGGCGGTTCCGGGCGAGAACCACTCGACCGAGGCTGCCACGCTGGTCCCGGTCCTGCGGGAGTTCGCGGACTTGACCTAGACAGCGCTCTAGCTTGTTGGATCTGGCGCATGGTGAATCTTGCGCTGGGCGCGATGGAGTACGGGACGCGGATCGACGAGGAGACCTCGTTCCGGTTGCTGGATGCCTTTGTGGACGCGGGCGGTGAGTGGATCGACACCGCGAACTGCTACGCGTTCTGGCAGCACCCGAGCGGACAGGGCGGTCAGAGCGAGGAGCTGCTCGGGCGGTGGCTGGCGCAGCGTCCCGGCGTACGGGACCGGATCAAGCTGGCGACGAAGGTCGGCTGCGAACCGCTCTGGCCGGGCAGCTACCCGGAGCACTCGGAAGGCCTGAGCACGAAGGCGATCGACTCGGCCCTCGAGACCTCGCTACGCCGGCTGGGCGTCGACCACATCGACCTGTACTGGGCACACCGCGACGACAGGTCCACCCCGCTGGAGGAGACGACCGCGGCCTTCGGCAAGCACGCGGAGAACGGCACGATCGGTCGCATCGGCCTGTCGAACTACGCCCTCTGGCGAGTCGAACGGATGCGCGGCCTGGCCCTGGAGCAAGGCGTCCTGGGCCCGACCGCCCTCCAGTTGCGCTACTCGTACCTGCAGCCCCGCCCGTTCGTCCGCGACCATGCCCACGACCACCGGTTCGGCTGGATCACCGACGAGGTCCTGGACTACGCGGAAACCAACCCGGAGCAGCAGCTATTCGCCTACAGCCCCCTGATGTCCGGCACCTACGAGAACCGCCCCGACCGCCCCCTGGACCCCGCCTTCACCCACCCCGGCACCACCCGCCGCCTGGAGGCCCTCAACGACGTCGCAACCTCCCTCAACACCACCCCGTCCGCAGTAGTACTCGCCTGGCTGACCGGCGGCACCCCCGCCGTCACCCCCATCGTCGGCATCAGCAAACCGACCTACCTCGAAACCGCCCTCACCGGCGCCCAACTCCAACTAACCACCGACCACCGCCACCAACTCGACGAGGTGTGGTGATTTCACCCTCCCGTTGGACCCGGGGTCGGTGAGATGGTTTGTAGGTGGACAGGGACAGGTTCTGGGGTCTGGTCGAGGATGCGCGTGCCTCGGTGGATGACACTGTGGCTGATCCGGACGGGGTCGCGGACGCGTTGACCAAGGTGCTGGGTGCGGCGCGGGTCGAGGCGATCGTGGGGTTCGGGACCGAGCTGGCGCGGTTGCAGGTGGAGTCGTACCGGTGGGATCTGTGGGCGGCGGCGCACCTGATCAACTCGGGGGCTTCGGAGGACGGGTTCGACTCGTTCCGGGGCTGGTTGATCGCGCAGGGGCGGGAGGTGTGGGAGGCGGCGCTCGCGGACCCGGACTCGCTGGCCGACGTGGTGGACGAGGACCGGCCGGAAGGGTTCGAGGGGTTCGACGGGGAAGGGATGCTGCACGTCGGCAGTCACGCGTACAAGAACGTGACCGGCGACGAAGCGGCGTACTGGAAGGCCGTCGACGCGGAGGCGCCGGACACGCCGGACGTTCCGGTGGGTAAGGAGATCGACTTCGACGACGAAGACGACCTGGAGATCCGTCTGCCGCGGCTGGCGGCGCTCTACCTCTAGGCGGGCTCTCCGGAGAGCCTCTCGATCGCGTTGCGCAGCCGGCGGCGCCAGCCGGACTGGCCGGCCTCGTCGTCGGCAGCCGCGAGACTGACCAGGTGCTGGGCGGTCTCGAAGCCCTCGTCGATCAGCGGGGCCTCGGGCTCGATCTCACGAGTGGCCCAGCCGAACCCGTCCGGCACCAGCAGCTCCGGTACGAGCGTCTCGTGGCTGAGCGACGTCAACTCCTTGTCGCCGTTGCCGATGCTGAAGATCGTCGTACCGCGCTTCCTGACGTCGCTGATGCGCTCCAGCAGCGTCTCGGCCGGAGCGTCCTCGGCCACCACCAGCAACGACTCGCCGCGGCCGGCGTCGCGTAACCGGTCCAGCCCGATCGCCAGGTGCGGTGGCGCGTCCGCGGGCGGCGCCCAGCGAACCAGTGACGGCCGCATGTCCTCGACGCCGGCCATCCGCAGCTCGTCGTCCAGGTGCGCCGTGAGGTGCCAAGGCTCCTCGTCGACCGGTCCGAACAGCATCAGCCCGCTACGCCTCGTCGTGAACCGCCGTAGCGCGTAACCGAACTCGGTGGTCCGGTTACCCAGCTCGGTGCCGCTCAGCATCTCCCGGAGGAGTGAGGCCCTGGTGAGATCCACCAGTCCAACATCTCACGCCAAGCGGTCCGCCTTCGACTGCAAGTAGTGCCTCTCCGGCACACTCGTCGTACGCCGTGCCGCCAACAGGTAGCTCTCCCGCGCAGCAGCCACGTCCCCGGACATCTCGAGGAGGTGTGCGCGTACTGCCTCCAGCCGGTGGTTCATGCGGTCGTCCGACGCGAGTGGCTCGAGTACGGCAAGCCCCTCCTTCGGGCCGACCGCCATACCGACCGCTACCGCGTGGTTGAGCTTCACCATCGGGTTGTCGACCAGCTGCTCGAGTACGTCGTACAGCGCGACGATCTGACGCCAGTCCGTCTTGTCCGCGCTCTCGGCCGTGTCATGGACGGCCGCGATCGCTGCCTGCACCTGGTACGGCCCCAGCTGGGTCCGGGACAGTGCATCGCTCACCAGGGCCTCGCCCTCGACGATGGCCGCCCGGTCCCACTTCGCCCGGTCCTGCTCGGCAAGCGGGATCAGGGCTCCGTCAGCTCCCGTACGGGCGGCCCGCCGGGCGTCGGTGAGCAGCATCAGCGCCAAGAGCCCAGCCACTTCGCCGTCGTCAGGCAGCAGCTTCCGTACGCCGCGCACCAACCGGATCGCCTCCGTCGTCAGCTCCGTGCTCTGCAACGCCGTACCGGACGACGCCGTGTAGCCCTCGTTGAAGATCAGGTAGAGGACATGCAGTACGGCGCCCATCCGCTCGTCGCGGTCCGCCTCCGGGGGCATTTCGAACGTGCTGCCGGCCTGCTTGATGCTCCGCTTCGCGCGGCTGATCCGCTGCGCCATGGTCGACTCCGGTACCAGGAACGCCGCCGCGATCTGGGCCGTACTGAGACCGCCGACCGCCCGCAGCGTCAGCGCGATCTGCGACGCCGGGGACAACGCCGGATGGCAGCACAGGAACAGCAACGTCAGCGTGTCGTCCCGCCCGCCCGGGTCGTCGATCTCGGGGCCTGAGGCAACGAACTCCTCCGGCGCGGCCAGCTGCGCCGCGTTCTCCTCGCGCCGCCGGCGCGCCGACTCGCTGCGGAGCAGGTCCGTGAGCCGCCGCGACCCGACCCGGATCAGCCAGCCGCGCGGGTTGTCCGGTACGCCTTCTTCCGGCCACTGCTGCGCAGCCGCGAGCAGGGCCTCCTGTACGGCCTCCTCAGCGAGGTCGAAGTGGCCGTAGTGCCGGACGAGCGCACTCAGCACCTGCGGCGCCTGCTCGCGGAGCAGGAGCTCGAAGTTCCTCACATTTCCAGCCCGGACATGTCCATCACGGGTCGCACCTCCACGGCGACGTACTCCGCGTCCGGCAGCCGGGCGGCGTACCCGATCGCCTGGTCGATGTCGTCGCACTCCACCAGGTAGAACCCGGCCAGGTGCTCCTTGGCCTCGGCGTACGGCCCGTCCGTGGTCGTCGCGGTCTCGTCGACCACCCGTACGGTCCGGGTGGTGATCGGGTCCGCCAGGCCGGCCGCACTGACCAGCAGGCCCTGGTCGGTGAGCTCCTGCGCCATCGACTCGTGCGCCCGCACCAGGCCCTCCCGCTGCTCGGCGGACAGGCCTTCCCAGCTCTCGGCGTTGCTGTAGATCAGCAGCATGTACTTCACAGACACCATCCTGTCCCCAGCGGAGGCCTATGTGACCTCCAGTTACCGGGTACGTCGAAACAGGAAGGCCGTACTTCGACAAACCCCGCTATGTCGAAGTACAGCAGGTCAGCGCCGACGTACCGGGCGAGTGACGCTCAGCCGGGGTGTCCCTGCCGTACTGGAGCTGACTGATGGTGCTGGAGTCGAAGCGCTGGCTGGCGCTCGCGTTGCTGTGTCTGACCGGGTTCATGATCATCCTGGACGCGTCGATCGTGCTGGTCGCGATCCCGTCGATCGAACGGGAGCTGACGTTCTCGCTCGGCGGAGTGCAGTGGGTGCCCAGCGGGTACGCGCTGATGTTCGGTGGGCTGCTGTTGCTCGGCGGGCGGATCTCCGACCTGCTGGGGCGCCGGCGCGTGTTCATGACCGGGCTGTTGCTGTTCGCCGGGTCCTCGCTGTTGTGCGGGTTCGCGTGGAGCGGGGACGCCCTGGTGCTTGCCCGCGGCCTGCAGGGCGCTGCTGCCGCCGTACTGGCGCCGAGCGCGTTGTCGATCGTGATGACCACGTTCCCGTCGGGGCCGGACCGCAACAAGGCCCTGGGGATCTGGGGTGCGACGAGTGGCGTGGGAGGTACGGCGGGCTCGCTCATCGGAGGCCCTGTCACCGACGGGCTCGGCTGGCAGTGGATCTTCTTCATCAACGTGCCCGTGTGCCTGCTGGTGGTCGTACTGGCGCCCCTACTGCTGCAGGACAGCCGTGGACCTGGCCGGCGCGGCTTTGATGTAGCCGGCGCAGTTACGGTCACGGCCGCACTCATTGTGCTCGTGTACGCCGTGATCCAAGCCCCCGCGTCGTCTGTCACGCGCACGGTGCTCCTGGCACTGGTGTCAGCCCTCTTGTTCGTGCTGTTCGTGTACGTCGAGAAGCGCTCGGCTGAGCCGCTGGTACCGCTCAGGATCTTCCGTTCACGCGCGCTGGTCGGTGGGAACCTCATCACGATCAGCTGGGGTCTGGCGGCGTTCGGCCTGAACTTTGTGTACACGCAGTACGCACAGCTCGCTCTTGGCGCGTCAGCGATCCGCTACGGCCTCATGTCCGCCGTACTCGCCGCAACGGCGGTAGGCGGGTCCATGGTCGGCCAGCACCTCGTCACCCGCGTCGGCCCGCGCACGGTCGCGTTCGTGTCGCTCCTGGTCGCAGGAGCCGGTACGACGCTGATGGCCCGGCTGACCGTGACGTCCGGGTACTTCGAGCTGGCGTTCTGGGGCCTCACGATCTTCGGCGCCGGACTGGGTGCAGGCACGGTCGCCGGCTCGATCGCGTCCCTCAGCGACGTACCGGCCGCGGACGCGGGCGTCGCCTCCGGGCTACAGAACGCGAGTTTCCAGATCGGCGGCGCGGTCGGTGTCGCCGTGGTCTCCGCCGTCGCCACCGCGAGTACGTCGGGAACCACGCCGCTCGCGCTCACCCACGGGTACCGGGTCGCGTTCGGGACCGTGTGGGTGTTCGTCGCGATCGGCCTGGCCGGATGCGTACTGATCAAACAACTGTTGGAGGTTCGCGGCGCGGGCAGTGGGCACCGGAAGACGGTCGCCGCCAGGGCGACCGAGTCGAAGGAGGTCCCATGCTCATCGTCGGAGTGATCCTGCTGATCCTCGGGTTCGTGCTGAACATCTCGATCCTGTGGACGGTCGGCGTCATCCTGCTGCTGGTCGGCGCCGTGTTCTGGATCCTCGGAGCGACCGGACGCGCGATCGGCGGCCGGCGGCACTGGTACTGATCGGGACACACCCTCCGGCCTGTCCGTCCCGGTGGCTACGGTGACTTCATGAAGTACGTCGTGATGATCTTCCGGAGCGTCGACCGGGAATGGACCGCCGAGGACGAGGCGGCACTCAAGCGGCTGATCGCGCTCGAGCAGGAGCTGGCGAGCTCCGGTGAGCTGATCAGTTCGGAAGGACTGGTGCCGCCGGAGCAGGGGCGGATCGTGCGGATCCGGGACGGTCAGCAGGTGGTGACGGACGGGCCGTTCGGTGAGGCGAAGGAGCAGCTGGCCGGGTTCTACCTGGTCGACGCGGCCGACGACGACCACGCGCAGGCGCTCGCCGGGCGGGTGTCGGCGGCGGTCGGCGACCGGGTCGAGCTCCGCGGCACGGTCATCTGAACCTCGGAGCCCGCTTCTCGGTGAAGGCCTGGATGCCCTCGGCGAGTTCGCCGGACGCGATCGTCTCGCGATACCGCCGTACCGCCGCAGCGTCCGCGTCCGCGCCACTCAGCAGCGCGTTCACGGACTCCTTGGCCGAGCGAATCGTCAGCTGCGACCGCGACACCAGCGTCGCGGCGAAGACCTCGGCCGCCGCCATCGGGTCGTCGGCGACCCGATCCACCAGGCCCTTCAGCAACGCCTCGTCGGCGGTCAGCAGTTCGCCGCTGAACAGCAGGTACTTGGTCGTCGCCGGACCGACCAGGTCGAGCAGCACCTTGATCGCGTCCGGCGGATAGACGACGCCGATTCGCGCCGGCGTCACGCCGAAGCTCGCGTCCGGCGCGACGAACCGGAAGTCGCAGTTCACCGCGATCTCCAGGCCACCTCCGATGCAATGCCCGCGGACGACGGCCACGGTCGGCTTCGGGAACTCCCGCAGCGCTGCCTGCGCTCGCAGGTTGGACGCCCGGAGTTCGGCCATCGGATCGGCCGGGTCGTCGCCGGTGATCAGCTCGCGGATGTCGGCGCCCGCCGAGAAGCTCGGCCCGTCGCCCGTCACCAGCAGGACCCGCACGTCGTCGTCGACCGCCAGCCCCGCGAGCAGGCCGGGCAGTTCCGCCCACATCGCCCGCGTCAACGCGTTCCGCTTGGCGGCCCGGTCGATCACGAGCCGGGCCACTACGCCCCGTTCGATCCGAAATCCCACGCTCGCAGTCAACCGCAAACCACGGCCACCCCGCCGCGCCGTGGATCACATGAACGGCAAGCGGACCTCCCGCACTCACCAACGCCGACGCCGGCCGCTCCTCCCCGCTCAGCCGGACGCCGATCCTGCCGCCAGCGCGGACATGGTGAGTGCGGGAGGTCCGGGCTCAAGCCGCCGCACGCTTGGCGCGCGACTTCGCGCGGGCCATCCGGAGCAGGTACGCCGGCGTCGGTGGGACCCAGCCGAGTTGCTGCGCCTGGCCGAGGTCGTCGCGGTTCGCCCAGTGCTCGACGATCTGCCCGTCCCGCACCCGGAGCCAGTGCGACTGGGTGACCGCGAACTCCTTCCCGGTCGGTGGGAACGCGGTGTCCACCTGGCCGTCCGGCGTCCACACCACGAACGGCGCGACATGCCGCCCGCGCATCGTCACGTGCACCGCCATCAGGTTGCCATCAGCAACAACCTGGTGGACGTCGTACGCCAGCCCCGCGAAGGCCGTCCGCACCCACAGCGCGGTCGCGTAGTACCCGGCGGGTCCACCGACCCGGCATTCCGGCGGCTCGACCCGGCCCTCCCGGTTCACCGCGTCCGGATGGATCAGCTCGTCGAAGTCGGCGCGCTCCCCGTCGGCCATGATCTGGATGCCGCGGACGGCGATCTCACCGGCGTGTGCTGTCGTACTCATCAGGTCCCCCACCTATTAGATACAGTTCGACTGTACCCAAAGCATCGGATCGGTGATGGCAGAAGTCAAGAGGACGTACGACGCGACCTCGCGGCGCGAGGTCGCCCGGCAGCGACGCCTGGACGTGGTCCTCGCCGCGCAGGAACTGTTCGACGCGAACGGCTTCCAGGCGACCACGATCAGCGAGGTCGCCCGCCGCTCGGGCGTCTCCGCGGAGAGCATCTACAAGGGCTTCGGCACCAAGGCCGCGCTCGCGAAGGCGGTCTTCGACTACGTCATCGCCGGCGACGACGAACCGGCCCCGATCGCGGAACGCCCACACGTCCAGGCGATCCAGGACGAACCCGACGTACGGCGGAAGATCCGGTTGTACCTGACCGGCGCCGGGGAGCGGCAGCAACGGTCGGCCCGGGTTCAGATCGTGATCCGGGACGGGCGGCACAGCGACGAGGCGCTGCGCGCGACCTGGCAGACGCTGCTCGACGAGCGGCTGACCGGGATGACGATGTTCGGCCGGCACTTGTTCGAGACCGGCGACCTGCGCCCCGGGATCACCCTCGACGAGGTCGTCGACGTGCTGTGGACGTACATCTCCGTCGAGCTCTACGAACTGCTCGTCCTGCTCCGCGGCTGGTCGCTCGAACGGTACGAGGAGCACCTCGCGACCGCCGTCGTCGCGGCCCTCTGCCGACCAAGCGTTTGATCTCGAACCAATTACTTCCGGATAGCGGGCAGATCACGGCGGAGCCCTGCCTGTGGATGTTCGCAATGCGTTAAGACTCCGGGCCGATTCGAACCGGCGCGGCGATGTGTGCTTGACTCCTCCGGTCGATAACGTTTTGGTCTCGGCAGATTGGGTTCGAAAGTGGCAGGTCGACATAGTCAGGCGCGACACCGTCAGTCGCGTCCGAAGGTGCTCCAGCCCGGCATTGTGAAGGTTGCGATCCCGGGAGCGGCGGTGGCGATGGTGGCCACCGGCTCCGCGGCCGCCTTCCCCAGCCAGCACGTCCAGCTCGATCCGTCGGTCGCCAGCTCGTCCCTGCAGCTGTCGCGCGACGCCACGATCAGCCGGGACGCCCTGCGCCCGCCGATCAGCCCGACCACGGCGACGCCGAGCAACACGCCGACGCCGTCGGCGAGCCCGACGGCGAAGCACCTGAAGAAGCAGGCGCCGATCCCGAAGCCGACCGCCGCGAAGACCCGCGCCAGCCAAGAGGTGAAGGCGCCGCCGCCGGTGGCCACCGGCACGAAGTTCACCACCACCGACGTGAACCTGTGGTCGCTCCCGCTCACCGGCATCCTGCTGGACGTGCTGCCGAAGGGCACCAAGGTCTCGGTCACCGGCAAGGTCGACGGCCTGTACGCCGAGGTCGTCAGCGACGGCAAGTCCCGCTGGGTGAAGTCGCAGTACCTGTCCGCCACCAAGCCGGTCCAGCAGGTCGTCGGCGCGATCTCGCAGGCGGCCTGCAAGTCCGGCTCCGCGATGGAGCAGGGTCTGACCCCGGACGCGATCCGGGTGCACCGGGCGATCTGCGCGATGTTCCCCGACATCACGACGTACGGCGGTCTCCGGGCCGGCGACACCGGGTCCGAGCACGCGACCGGGCACGCGGTGGACATCATGATCAACAGCTCGTCGGAGGGTCAGGAGATCGCCGACTGGCTGAAGGCGAACTACCAGAAGCTCGGCGTCAGCCAGCTGATCTGGGAACAGCACATCTGGACGGTGCAGCGCAGCAGCGAGGGCTGGCGGGCGATGCCGGACCGCGGCAGCCCGACCGCCAACCACATGGACCACGTGCACGTCTCGGTCTACGGCAACACGGGCACTGTCTAGGGGCGGATGTTCGCGTTGAGGTGGAACAGGTTCGCCGGGTCGTAGGCGCGTTTCACCTCACGCAGCCGTCGCAGGTCCTTCGGGTCGTACGCCGTGTCCGCGCGGCCGGGGTCGCCGAGGAAGTTCACGAACGTCCGGCCGGAACACGGGAGCTCCGCCACCTCGCGGTCGATGATCAGCGAGTACGCCGCCGCGCGGTGCCCGACCGGTCCGGCGCCCGGGCCGGGGTGCGCCATCGCGCCGCCCCAGTGCCGGACCTCGACCGTCGCGTCCTCGAGCTCGGCGACCACGTCGATGACCTCGTCGGTCAGCGTGTCCAGGAAGTCCAGGTGCCGCGCGGGCGTGCCGCCCATCGCGGCGTCGGCGTACTCGATCGTCCTCAGTTCGCCCGCCAGGCGTGGGCCGGCGGTGTCGAAGAGCGGCTTGAGCAGGTGTTCGGCGAGCTCGGCGGGTCCGGCGTACAGGACCTTGATCGCGACGGCGCGCTGCTCGGTGCCGGGGACGCGGGTGAGGACGACGGCTGTGCTCAGCTCGTTCGGGATCGTCGCGGTCCAGTCGCGGTATCGGCGGAGGATCGCGGCGGCGCGGTCGATGCCGTAGTACACGATGCCGGCGTGCACCTCGCGGACCGGGTACAGGCGGAACTCGAGCGAGGTGACCACGCCGAAGTTGCCGGTGCCGCCGCGGATCGCCCAGAACAGGTCCGGGTGCTGCTCGGCGCTCGCGGTGACCAGCCGGCCGTTGGCGGTGACCAGCTCGGCGCGTACGACGCTGTCGGCCGCGAACCCGTACTTGCGGGCCAGCCACCCGACGCCGCCGCCGAGCGTGTACCCGGTGACGCCGACGTCGCGGTGCGAGCCGGACAACGGCGCGAGCCCGAACTGCCGGGCCGCGTCCAGGACCGCACCCCAGCGCGCGCCCGGCGCGACCTTCGCGATCCGCCGCTCCGGGTCGATCAGCACCGTCGTCATCGGTGTCGTCTTCAACAGGATCCCGCCGTCCGCCGGCACCCGCGTCCCGTGCCCGGTCGCCTGCACCGCGATCGGTACGCCGTACTCCCGGGCTGTCCGCACCGCCGCCTGGACGTCGGTCCGCCCGTACGCCTCGGCCACCACGAGCGGACGCGAGTCCACCGACGGAATCACCGACCGCCGCTGCTCGTCGTACTCGACCTCACCCGGCAGCCGCACGGCACCGTTGAACCCGGCCCCCAACAGCCCCGCCACCACGTCCTGCGTACCCGCCACCACTGCCTGCGTAGACATCCGGTCCACTCCCTCGCCGTATCAGCTCTTGCCCATACGTCGAAGAGGAAGCTCTGACATCGACATGACCCACGACATCGAATTCACCGAGACGACAGTCACCAAGCACTACAGGTCCTGGTCCCGCAACGAACCCACCCGCGAGCGAACAGCCCTCACAGTCCTCTCCCAGTCAGCCCCGGACCTAACCCCCACCCCGCTGGCGTCTTCCTCAGGCCCACCCCCATGGCTACAGATGACCCGCACCCCCGGCCACCCCTTGACGCCCCCAGTCACCCCCACCCAACTAACAGCACTGGGCAACGCACTCGAGACCCTCTGGTCAACCCCATTCGAGCCCCTGGACCCGATCGACCTCACACCGCTCGTCGAACGCACCCGCGCAGGCCTGCAAGCCCTCAGCACCACCGAAGGCGTCATCGGGAAAGCCGCCACCACCTGGCTCGACAACGAACCGCCAGTCCCCACAACCCACGACCCCGTCGTGGCACACGGTGACCCGAACCTCACCAACTACCTCTGGGACGGCACCCGCGTCCGCATCATCGACTTCGAGGACTCCGGCCGCGGTGACCGCACCGTGGAGCTGGCCAACCTGGTCGAACACCTCGCCTGGCGTGCCAGCGACCCCACCCCGCTCGTACGACGCTTCGCCGCCGACCCGCAGCGGTTCCACACGGCACGCCGGCTCTGGTCCGGTTTCTGGCTGACGCTGATCGGCCCAGGTGGCCCCAGCGCCAACCGCAACCCGCCAGGCACCGCCGAAGCCCAGGCCCGCCGCGTACTCACGCTGGCAGCGGAATGACCTCCAGCCGCTCCACATCCGCGAGGACGTCCAGCTCGGTGATCAGCCCGTCCGTGACGGTGACCGCCATGACACCCATCAGCCGCCCGTTGACGACAGTGATGAGCCCAGGCGTCCCGTTGACCAGCGCCACCTGGAGGTACGGTCCCATCCGGCTGAACATGAGCGCCTGCTCCACAACCGCCTTCGCCCCGCGCACCAGCTTCGACACGGCCGGACCGGCGTACTGCGCACTCGCCGCGCCGGCGTCCGCACGGAGCAACACCTCCGGGTCGAGCAACGCCAACAGTCCCTCGAAGTCACCGCCTCGCGACGCGGCCATGAACGCCTCGACGATCGCTCGCTGCCGCCCGACGTCCCCGTCGCTGACCGGCGCGCCCTGCACCCGCCGCCGCGCCCGGCTGGCCAGCTGACGCGTGGCGGCCGGCGACTTGTCCACAATCGTCGCGATGTCGTCGAACCCGACCCCGAACATGTCGTGCAGCACGAACGCCAGCCGCTCGGCCGGCGACAGCGTCTCCAGTACGACGAGCAACGCCAGCCCGATCGCATCCGCCTGCACAGCCTCGTCCTCCGGGCCGAGCTCGCTCAGCACCGGGTCCGGCACGTACGTGTCCAGTGCGTCCTCACGCCGCGACTTACGGCTGCGCAGCATGTCCAGGCACACCCGTGAGACCACCGTGGTCAGCCAGCCGCCAAGATTGCCGACATCACTCACGTCGGTCCGGCTCAACCGCAGCCAGGCCTCCTGTACGGCGTCCTCTGCCTCCGCCAGCGACCCGAGCATCCGGTAAGCGACAGCCCGCAGGTGTCCGCGGTTCTCCTCGAACCGCAGCGCCAACTGCTCGTGCTCGTTCACTACTGCCCTCCTCAGAGCCCTGACGGACCGGCCCACGACAATGTGACAGCCAGGGTAAAGTGAGGACATGTTCCAGCGCGCAGGTATGTGGTGGGCCGTCGACCAGACGGCCTGATCCCGCGCGTACCCACCCGGCCGTCTCCTGCGAGGCGGCCGTTGTCATGTTCTCCTCGTGGGCGGCCCCGCACCCCGAGGAATGCCGATGGCAACAACGCTCCGGACGTGGTCCGGTCTGATCTCCGCGCTCCTGGCCGGTTCCGACCTGTCGGCTGCGGACACGGGCTGGGCCATGGACCAGCTGGTGCTGGGCGAGGCGTCGCCGGCCCAGATCTCCGGGTTCCTGATCGCGCTGCGTGCAAAGGGCGAGACCGCGGACGAGCTGAACGGCCTGGCGACCGCCCTGCGCACGCGACCCCAGTGCGGATCAACGGGCCGTTCGTGGACATCGTCGGTACGGGCGGCGACCGTACCGGTGCAGCCAACATCTCTACGATGGCCTCGGTCGTGGTGGCTGCTACCGGCACCACGGTGGTCAAACACGGCGGCAGGGCGGCTTCGTCGTCAGCCGCGGGCTCTGGCGACCTCGTGGAACACCTGGGCGTGCCGCTGGACCTGTCTCCTACCGACGCGGCACAGGTGGCGGCTGAGGTCGGGCTGACCTATCTGTTCGCGCCCCGGTTCAACCCGGCGCTCCGTGCGGCCGCCGTCGTACGGCGTGAGCTGGCCGTTCCCACTGCGCTCAACGTACTGGCACCGTTGCTGAACCCTGCTGACCCGCAGCACCAACTGGTAGGAGTCGCCAACGCGAGGATGCTCCCGGTGCTCGCAGAAGCACTTGCGGCGCAAGGCAGGTCGGCACTGGTCGCTCGAGGTGACGACGGGTTGGACAAGCTCACAACCACTGGGTACTCGCGGCTGTGGGTAGTGCACGAGGGGGCCGCGTCGGAGGTCGTCTTCGACCCGCGTTCGCTCGGGTTGCGGCCGTCGTCGCTCGCGGAGCTCCGCGGTGGCGATGCAGCGTTCAACGCGCAACTGCTCCGCGGGCTGGTCGACGGAGAACGCGGGCCGGTGCGGGACGTCGTACTGCTCAATGCTGCTGCCGCGCTGGCCACGCTGACGTTGGGGTCAGGTCTTGAACAGTTGGCGGACTGTTTCGAGCGGTGTCAGGAGGCCGTGGACAGCGGGCGAGCGGCTTCGGTACTGGATCGCTGGGCCAACCACTCGTTAGCGTTTCGGTGATGCATGAGCACGCCTTCACCCAACTGGTCGCGCCGTGGCGCGGTGAGCTGCACGCGCACTGCTACCGGATGCTCGGCTCCGACGCGGACGCCGAGGACGCGGTACAGGAGACGCTGTTGCGCGCGTGGCGAGCTCTTGACAAGTACGAGGACCGCGGCTCGATCCGTGGGTGGCTCTACACGATCGCCACGAACAGATGCCTCACGCTGATCGAACGGCGGCGCGATGTGGAGTCGTTGGAGCCGTACCCGGAGAGCAGGCTCGCGTGGACGTCGTCTTTGACGCCAGAGGGTCAGCTACTGGCGTTGGAGTCGGTAGAGCTCGCGTTTGTCGCGTCTTTGCAGCACCTGTCCGCTCTGCAACGTGCAGTGCTGCTACTGCGCGACGTACTCGCGTTCAGTGCGCGTGAGGTGGCGGAGCAGTTGGGTACGTCGGTTGCTGCGGTCAACAGTGCGCTGCAGCGTGCCCGGTCAGTGGTGAGCGCCGTACCGAGTCAACAGGAGACTCTGCGCGCATTGGGTGAGTCGGGCGAGCGTGAGCTGGTGCGGCGGTACGTGGCCGCGTGGGAGGCGCGGGACGTCGACGCGATCGTGGCCATGCTCGCGGCGGACGCGAAGTACTCGATGCCGCCGTTGCCGGACTGGTTCCACGGCCGGGAGGCGATCCGGGCGTTCCTGGTCGACGGACCGTTGCGCGAGGAGTGGCGCTTCCTCCCGGCGCGTGCGAACGGCCAGCTCGCGTTCGGGACGTACCTGCTGCAGGGCGACCGGTACGTCCCGGGCGGGCTGGATGTCGTCGTACTGCGTGGTTCCGAGATCGTCGAGGTCGTGTCGTACCTGGAGGCGGACTTCCCGACGTACGGGCTGCCGGCCGAGCTGCCGCGATGAGTTTCGGCGATCTCCCGGGTTGTAAGGGGTAAGGAGTTCCCCACGGAGGAGAGACATGACTGACGAGCAGCAGATCCGCACACTGATCGAGGACTGGGTCACGGCCGTGCACACGGGCGACCTGGAGACGGTGCTGGCGGATCACGCGCCGGACATCGTGATGTTCGACGTGCCGCCGCCGTACGAGGGTGTGCGTGGGCTGGCGGCGTACACGAAGACCTGGCCCGGCTTCTTCGAGTGGCAGCGGTCCGGCGGCTCTTTCGAGCTGGAGTCGCTGGAGGTGACCGCGGGCGCCGACGTGGCGTTCGCTTTCGCGCTGCTGCACTGCAGGGAGGCCGACGGCGATCCGCGGCGGTTGCTGCGGCTGACGATCGGGCTGCGCAAGGTGGTCGGGCGCTGGACCGTGACGCACGAGCACCACTCGTTCCCGCACGAGGACGAGTCGGTCGCGCCCGAGATCACGGCAGTGCTGGACAAGTGGGGTGCCGACACCGCGGCGGGCGACCTGGACGCGTTGATGGAGCCGATCGCCGAGGACGTGGTGTCGTACGAGATCGACGGCAACTACACGGGGAAGGCGGCGGTCCGGGAGGTGTGCGCCGCCGGCCTCGCGTCCAGCGGCGAACCGATCACGTTCCGCATCCCGGACCCGACGGTCGTGTCGGCCGGTGAACTCGCCGTCGCCTGGTCGATCGACCACGTCACCGCGAACGGAGCCGAGACCACCTCCCGCGCCACCCGGGTCTTCCGCCGGGCCGGGACGGGCTGGCGGATGATCCACCAGCACCTGTCCTAGTCTTCGGCGAGGCGCAGGATGGTTTCGGTGACCAGTTGCGGCTCGCGCAGGCTCGGGAAGTGGTCGACGCCGGGCATCCAGACGAACTCGCAGCCGGGGATCCGGGCCGACGTACCGCCGGCCACGGCTGCGAGGATCGGTCGGTCCTTGTCACCGACCATGACCACAGCTGGGGCCTTGATCTCCTGCAAGCGGTCGTAGACGGGCGGGTCCTGCTGCAGGTACTCGTCCTGGTCGAACCATGCTGGGATCGCTGCCCGCAGCTGAGCGACCACGGTGTCGTCGGAGCCCGCGGCTGCCCACTCCCGGAGCCCTAGCTTCACGAGACCGTCAACGTCCCGCTCTGCCGCGAGTACGTCGTACCGTGCGTCAAGCTCGGGCTCCTCGGGCCAGGGGAAGCCGGGTACGCCCGGGCACAACAGAACCAGCCCGTGTACGCGTTCCGGATGCGCCAGGGCGTAGCTGAGCGCCGTACCGCCGCCCATAGAGCAGCCGACAAGCAGGACTCGCTCCAGCTCCAACTGATCCAGCACTGTCTCCAGGTCGTTCAGTAGCGAGAACTGCTCGGTTGGCGCAGCGATCGGCCGTAGCCGCGAACGTCGTACCGCAGCATGCGGTGGCCGTCGAGCCCTTGCACCACGGGGTCCCAGGCGCGCGAGTCCCCGATGCCTGGGTGCAGAAGCACGATCGGTACGCCGTCACCCGCCAGGTGCTCGGTCCAGACCGTGTCCTGCCCCACCGGGATCGTCAGCTCCATGTCTTCAGCATGCCCGTACGCCCCTGCCAGTGGCGACCGGCCCGCAGGTGTTCGACGAACGCCCGCTGCAGGGTGGTCTCTTGAGGCACAGCTGCGAGGTCCAAGGGCCCATCAGGTGTTGGGAGGTGCAGACCGAGGCGCATCAGCTCGCGGTCGCCCTCGGTTGGGTCATCTGTCGGCAAGTACGGCAGCAGGTCGAAGCGGGACTGGAAACGGATGATGTTGGAGTCAGGGCGGAGATACTCGGCCAACTGTGGGTCCAGGAGCCAGGAATAGCAGACGAAGCCGGCCAGCGGCTCTTCCGGGAACCAGCGCCCGAAGTACTCCACGGCTGCAGCAACGGACGCCTCTGACTCCTGTGCGTCGAGCGGGCCGATCGGCGGGATGTGAATCGAGAGCACGTGCCCGGAGACGCCGTCGCCCATCCCCAGGTGCGTACGCGTGAACGCGTGCCGGCCGATCTCGTAGTCCGCACCCCGGAACCGCAGCGGTGGACTCCACAGCGGCATCAGCCCGACGCCCGGGCGCCCATGGATGTGCCGGTGCGTCCCCATCACTCCGCCCAGCGCGGACACCGTCGCCACGGTCACCTCCTCCGGTACGCCGCGTTCCGCATGGAGCTCGCGCAGCCGGGGCAGGTTCGCCAGCAACGCCCACGCGGCCGCGAAGAGCCCTTGCGGCGAAGCGTCTGGGCGTACGGTCGGCCAGCTCGTGAAGCCCGTGGACGGTACGGCGAGCCCCAGGTCGCGCTCGACCTCGGCGGCCAGCGTCGACGTGAGCTCCCACCACTCCGGCTCCCGCTCCGGGTCCGGGCGCGCGGCCAGCATCGCGCGGCGGTCGTCCTGGACGACACCGCAGTACACCATCATCTGCTCGGCATTCTCGATCATCGGGTCCATCCGTCGAGCCCACCACGGGCCGGGGCGTCGGCGCACGACTTTTGTGTCCCACCTCACGGTTAGGCTCGCCGCGACGACTAACGAAGGAGCAGGAATGGCGAAGTTCGGGCAGTCCGACGACTTGCGCGGAGCGGAGTTCGCGGACGCGAACCTGAAGGGGTCACGGTTCGTCGAGTGCGACCTGACCGACGTGGTGATGCGCGGTGTCGACATCGGCGGCACCGACATCGACGCGCCGTGGCTGGCCGAGCCCGGGGCCAGCCTGATCGTGAACGGTGTCGAGGTCGCGCCGTACGTCCAGGCCGAACTCGACCGCCGCTTCCCTGGCCGGTCCGAGCGCCGCGCCGAGGACCCCGACGGACTCCGGGCCGCCTGGGCCGCCGCCGAAAAGGCCTGGTCCGCCGCCTGCGACCGCGCCGCGAGCATGCCCGACGGCACCGTCGACGCGTCGGTCGGCGGCGAGTGGTCGTTCGCCAAGACCCAGCGCCACCTGGTCCACGCCACCGACCTGTGGATCGGCCGCTCCGTCCTCGGCCGCGAGGACGCCCACCCGCTCGGCATCCGCTACGCCGAGGGCAACGACCCCACCGACACCGCGCCGTACGCCGACGTGCTCGAGGCCCGCGCCAGCCGGGTCGCCATGGTCCGCGACCTCCTCGCCACCATCACCCCCGAAGAACTCGACACCCCGCGCACCAACCCGCACGGCCCCCGCCCCGAAACCACCCGCTCCTGCCTCCAGGTGATCCTCGGAGAAGAATGGGAACACCTCCGCTTCGCCACCCGAGACCTCGACACCCTCGCCGCCGGCTGACCCACCATCGTGACGATCACCCGTACCGCCGTACCCGAGGACGCCCCACAACTCCTCGGCCTGTGGGCAATGCTGTTCGACGGGGACGGTCCGTGGCGGGCGAACGCGCAGGAATGGTTCGCCCGCACGGTCGACGACCCGGGCACCGCCCGCTTCCCGGTGATCGAGGTCGACGGCGTGATCGTCGCCACCGCGATCGGCACCCTCGAACTTGGCGTCCCCAACCCACACTGCCCCCGCGGCCGCACCGTCCGCCTCGCGAACGTCGTCACACACCCCACCCACCGCGCCCGCGGCTACGGCACAGCCCTGGTCGAGGACGTCGTCAACTGGGCGAGATCGATCAACGCCGACCGCGTCGACCTGAGCGCAACCCCCGAAGGCGAGCCGATCTACACGAAGACCGGCTTCGTCCACACGTCCGCGCCACGAATGAAACTCACGCTCTGAGCGGAGGGTGTGGTGGTGTGGTTCAAGACATAGGCGACACATGTCTCAAGTCATAGGCGACACATGTGTCAGGTGATCGGCGACAGGGCTGGTGGGCCGGATGCTCGGGGGTGTCGAAGGCTCGGTTGGTGATCACCGGTTTGTTCGTCGAGGGTCAAACTGCCTCTGAGGTAGCTGCTCGCTACGGGGTGCATCGGGCGTGGGTCTACAAACTGAAGGCCAGGTACCTGGCCGAGGCCGGGCTGGATGCCGGCGCGGACACGATCGGCTGGCACCTGGAGGGCCACCACCAGATCACGCTGTCGCGGGCAACGATCCACCGGATCCTCACCCGGGCCGGCGCCGTCGTACCAGAGCCCGGGAAGCGGCCCAGGTCGTCGTACCTGCGATTCGCCGCCGACCAGCCCAACGAGTGCTGGCAGTCCGACTTCACCCACTACCGACTCACCACCCGCACAGGCCGTCCCGGGGCCGACGTCGAGATCATCAGCTGGCTCGACGATCACGCCCGCTACGCCCTCCGGGTGACCGCCCACCACCGGATCACCGGCCCGATCGTGGTCTCGACCTTCCGCGAAACCGTTGCCCAGCACGGGGTTCCGGCCTCCACGCTGACCGACAACGGGATGGCCTACACCACGAGGCTGTCCGGCGGAAAGGCGGCCGCAACGGCCTCGAGACCGAACTACGCCGCCTCAACGTGGTCCAGAAGAAGTCCCAGCCCACCACCATCGCCGAACTCCAGACCCTGCTCGACGCGTTCGTCGAGGAGTACAACCACCGCCGTCCGCACCGATCCCTTCCACCCCCTTCCACACCGAGCCACCCCGGCCACCACCTACCACGCCCGCCCCAAAGCCGCCCCAAACACCGACCGCACCGCCGACACCCACGACCGGGTCCGCACCGACCGCCTCGACGACACCGGCGTCGTCACCCTGCGCGTCAACGGACGCCTCCATCACATCGGCATCGGCCGAACCCACGCCCGAACCCACGTCTTCATTCTGGTCCAGGACCTGCACATCAGAGTCGTCCACGCCACCACCGGCGAACTCCTGCGCGAACTCACCCTCGACCCCACCAAGGACTACCAACCCGCCGGCCGACCCCGCGGACCGATCCCCAAAAGAACAGGTGAACCCACGAACCGTGGGTTCACCTGTCGCCGATGACTTGAGACATCACACTTGTAGGCCCCGTGGGACTCGAACCCACGATGACGGTCACCCGCCATACCGGTTTTCAAGGCCGGACAGGTTGCAGGCCGGATGTGGCCCCTGACCTGGGCAGACACCGCCAAGACGTGCGCAGATGACGGCACGCGGGCACTATGCGGGCACACGGCTCCCGATTCGACCCCGAAACGCAGCGAACGGCCCGCCTCGGTGATGAGGCGAGCCGTTCACGAGTGAGGACGTCAGGCGCTCAATGCGGCTTCAATCCGCTTGCGTGCAACGTCCTCTTGGCCATCTAGGAACTTGGCGTAGACCCTGAGCAGTACGTCGACGCTGTGCCCTGCCCAGGCAGCCACACGCGGCGCCTCGACCCCGCTCGCGAGCCATGTCGACATGCAGACCTACCTGCCAGCGCTACGGGGGCTTGATTCGCCGACGTTCGTCGTGGAACGATCCGGCAACGAACCCTCGGATCTCTACTCAGTCTATGACCATATTTCGCTTCGCTTTGGGAGACGGGTAAGCCCTTATGACAGACCTGTCGAAACTCCTCAGTGTCGCAAACGAAGCGGTCGAAATCGGCCGAAAGGCGGCTCTAAACCAAGACCTAGGCGAGATCACATCCAAGGGTGACCGAGACATGGCCTCAGAGGTGGACTTCGCAATAGAGCAGGCCATCAGGTCACATCTTGCCAAGGCCACACCAGAGATCGAGTTCCTTGGCGAGGAGGAGGGACGGTCCGGAAACAACTCCGGCGGTCTACTTTGGGTCCTCGATCCCATCGACGGCACAGCAAACTTCATCCACGGAATCCCGCTGGTCGCGATATCCCTCGGCCTGGTCGCGGGTGAGTCGTCGTTGGCCGGCGTCATTGACATGCCGTTCCTGAACCGACGCTACGCCGCGAGCCCTGAAGGCGGGGCGTCCTGCAACGGTCGCCCCATCCACGGCAGTACTTGCAGCCAACTGAAAGACGCGATCATCGCAATCGGCGACTACGCCGTAGGCGAGGGTGCCGAAGAGCGGAACGTATCGCGCCTAGCGCTCACGTCCCTGCTTGCCGCACAGATCCAACGCGTCCGAATGCTCGGCACCGCAGCAACTGACCTTGCATGGGTGGCAGAAGGCACCCTCGACGCCTCAATCATGTTCAACAACAAGTCTTGGGACACAAGCGCAGGAGTCATCATCGCGCCCGAGGCGGGCGTCCAATTGCTCGACGTCGACGGCACGCAACACACCTTCAACTCAAGAGGCACGGTCGCGGTCGCCGCGCCGATCGCAGGGGACTTGCTCGACCTCATTGCGCGTTCAGAGCGAGGGCACAGCTAATGGATCTGTGGGCCATTGTCGTCACGGGCGGAGTCGGGTTGGCGGCCGGTCAGATAGGCGCTTGGCTGCAGGGACGCCGAGATGCTGCCGCCGATCGACGGCGGCAATCTGCCGAGATCGAGCGACTTAACGTCCAACTGGAAGACGGCCGCAAGACGCAGGAGATCGAGCGGAGGCAAAAAGACCTACTTGAGTGGCGTGAGCGCCGCCTGTCCGCGTATCAACTCACGTCGGATAGCCACGAAGAGATCCTCAAACCTATTCGAACTCTTCTACGCGCCGACGAGCTTGAAGTTGTCGAAGAAGCGGTAAATGAAATTTATCGAATTGCGGATGAGCTTGAAGATCAACTGAATAAATGCGCTCTGATTTCAACCAATCCGACTCGCGATGCGGCAAGCCAACTCACCTTACGGTTGTACGCGCTTCGCATTGCAGTAGCATCATACGAGAAAAGCGTATCAGAACTCGCAGAAGACTCTGAGATGGGCAAGTACACGCTTGCGACGATAAGGCACCGCGGCAGAGTCTTCAAAGAATTCCGATCGAACCCGGCATACAGTTCGATGGAAAGTTTCTTAGAATCATTTACGACTGCCGCAGAGGAATTCGCTGAGGCCGCCGAAAATTGGCGCGGCGCGGCACGAGAAGAGCTTGGGGTCCCCGACTAGCGAAGGACACGCGGTCCTCGTGGTCTAGACGGCGCGAAGCGCCTCTTCCAAGCCAATCACGGCCTCTTCGTTGGGGAATCGCCGACGTAACTCCTGGTCCAACTCGCTTGCGATCATTCGCAGGTGAACCTTGCTCTGCCGACCGTCCTTCAGTCCTTCGACTCCGAGACCGACGGCCTGCTCTAGATCGCCCGAGCGCTCAGCGACGAACGCGAGCGTCAGCCTGCACTCGGAGATCCGCATGGAGCTTAGCTCACTGCCGTCCGGCGAGATGTTGTCGTTAATGACGGCAGTGGCGTACTCGCTCGCCTGCGCGTTGTTCTGCGCCATCCGGTGAATGTCCATGGAGTAGTAGTCCCACTTCGCGGGATCAACTTTGAAGTGGTTGTCTGGCCGGTCCGGGTACGGCAGTTCCTCAAGCAGATCACGCCCCGACTCAAGCAAGGTCGACAGCCCAGATTCGCCGAGGCGCGCCCGCGCCTTCGCCTCCTGGGCGAGGAGCTGCACTTGAACGCTGGTGCCTTGAGCAACAGCCTGCCCGCGTCGCGATGCCTCGACGGCCTGCCGGAACCGTCCCTGGGTCAGGGCGAACCACGCGGTCATCTCGTGACCCCACCCAACAATCTCCGGGTGCCCTGCCTCCGCGCCGAGCTGCGCGGCCGCTACCCGCGTCGACTCCGCGGCTGTGCCCATCCCGAGGTCGTACTCGACACAACCCGCAAGCAGGGCAAGCCAACCGCCGGCCACCAGCAGATCTGTATGCGCTCGCAGGCCAACGGGACGGCGTAGGAGGCTGCCGACATACTGGAGCCACTCGTGCGCCTCCTGACGGAGTTCTAGGGCGTCGCGTCAGTTGTACTGGCAGCACAGCTCCTCGACGGTCGAGTGCAGCGCCTCGATCGTGTTCGGTGTCGTGTCCGATGCCTGCAGGCGTGAGACCAGCTCGGCCGTCTGCCAGGGCGTGTCGTTGAGCTTCGCTGTCGCGTCCTGGCGGGCCGCTGCGATCAGTTCGCCCTTCGCCCGCAGTGCCGAGTCACATGCCCGCGCGACCTCGGCGGTCGCGGGCTTCCGACCGTTCTCGATGTTCGACAGGTAGGACCGGCTGAAGTGCGTCGCACGTGACAGGTCACCCAGCGACCAACCGCGATGGTCGCGGTACTCGTGGAGGCGGCTCCCGAACGACATAACCTCAGTGTCACCCACGCTCTGTATCCCTGTCTCCCGATGCCGAGGGATACGCGGGAATGATCGATCCGAGGCGCCGCGTCGATCAGGATCTGGACATGACCGAAACGACACGGGGACCCGAGAGAGACGCTGCAGGGTGGCCAATCCTGCGGGCTGCACAAGACATCGACTGCGATGGGAAGAACCCCACGAGCGGTCGGAGTTGTGTCCTCGGCCATCACCACGGCTATCACCGGGATGAGACCGGCTCGCAGCGGCTGGACGACTGATGCGCCGCAAGATCCGCCGCCTTCTCAACCGCTACTCGCCCTGGCGACGTGGCTATGAGGAGGGCTTTGACGGAGGCATCTGGACGGCGGCCGAGTACGTTGACCGGCTCCTGACCGATCACCCCACGTCGATCATCACGCGAGGCGACGTGCGAAACCTTGCAGCCCGGATCCGCAGAGAGCTGCGTCCCTAGTCCGGTCAGGTCGGCATGTAAGACCGTGATTCCCCCGCCTTGCCGACCTGACCGCACCACCCGCGATTCCCTCTGAGCTAGGCCGTATGCGACATGGCTCAGAACGGCCTGAAGAACCGGATGACAGTCCGCTCCAGGCGCAACCAGGCCGACTCATTCAGCGGCAGCAACCTGTAGGTGTCGAGATCGAGCGCGGCGGGAGTCGCGGAGGCCTCGCTCTGGTAGACGCCGACAGTATTTGGACGACCAAACCTGTGGACGTATGCCCTCGCTGCCTCGTTCTGTTCGTCGCTACCAATCTTTCCCTCTGCGCCGTCTGGCGGCAGCTCGAAATGACCGACACGAGAACTGTCGCTCCACGCAAGAACGTAGTGCAAGTATCCGCCAGGATTGCCGAAGTAGTGAGTCTCGAAATAGCTCATACGTCGAGCGCCAGCGAAAAGGGCTGCACGCCTGGGCTGGTGATCCGCAAGGACAGCGCCTTGGTACGTAACCGAACCAAGACGGCCACGGAAGTGGTCGAACGAGAATTTTCGTAAGTCGAGGCGAAATGTCTTGTCGACAACAGTCACGGCGTAGCCGGTGGCAGCGCCATTCTCGAGCAGTATCGAGATATGTGCGTAAGGATTGACCCAGACCAGTCTGACGACGTCCTAGTCTATCTGAGTGTAGACCGGGGACCCTAGCAGGCTGAGCAGGTACTCCTCGTTGACTCCAATGCCAATCCCGTAGATTGCCGATCGAATCGACTGCCGCCGTCCACCCGTCCGATTCCAGACTCCCGCAAGGGTGCCGCGAAGGACGAAGAGTGCGACCACGGTCGCGGTTACGTTGTCTGCCCCACCAAGCCATTTCCACATGTCGAGAACACTCCTTCCCCCAACAGATCGACCGATGAGTTGCGTTGCCGCCGCCAGTCCCTCCCGGTCCATCGGCCGCCAGGCGGGAGAGTAACGCCCTGTCCGACAATCTGGCTCGTCGACTGCAGCCAACTCGCGAGCCCGGCTGCACAGCGATCTCCACCACGGATCGGCTCTCCAGCCCACCCAAGGCACCACATCGAAGGGCACCTGGACGTTCAGGGCTCCAACACTCGTGACAAGGCGGATCGCCGGTCAGCAGATCAAACCGCCTCACAGCGCTCCAACGCGCTTCAATGCGCACCAACCGGCTGCATTTCGGTTACCGTGAGGGTGTTACTTTCGACTTGACGACCGAGGGGCCCACTCCCGCTGGAACGAGAGCAGACCCCAAGGCCAGTTAGAAGAAGGTACGGAACAACCTGATGAGGGTTGCTAGAACCGAACCGATCTGCACCGCGAGGGCTAACCAGTGGGGCAGTGAGGTTCGGTTCTTGCGTTTCCGGCGGTTCTTACGTCCTTCTCCGCCGCCAGGGGGCGGATGCCTGCCAGTGGGCTTGGCCATAGGACGGACTCCTTTCAGGACCTGGCCGAGGTAATCGGTTTTTCCCCGGTCGCCAGTGAGAAGAGCGTACCGAGTGAGCTGCACAAAACCGGGACGCCGACGACGGCGCCGCATCGCGTCGTGAAACGGCGCCACCCTGAGCGACCAGCCGGTAGCCAGGACGACACAAACTCTGCGTTCTGTTGCGTTACGTTGCGTCAAATTGCGTTCCCATCGCTCCTGGCAGAATCTCCCACTTGAAATCCATTTTGGGCGTGTCGTCTTGCAGTGAGCGGCGCGGCATGCATGCGCTTGCAGTTGTGGTTGTCCCAGCTATCCCACTGTCCTAGCAGGTGCGCCGACCTGCTGAGCTGTCTGGGACGACACCGGGCGGACTGTGTCCCACGTGTCCCCAGCTCCGCCCCCCATGCTTCAGCGGACCGGCTGTACCGATGCTGAAACGTGCGGGACGGGGTGGAGGACCTTGGGACGGCCTATCTAGCTGCTTCGGTCGGTCGCAGAGTCCTCGTCGAACGCGGGCACAATGCGGGCACAAACAGCCGCATTTGCCCAGGACTGGCCGGACAGGGCCGATGACGGCCTGACACGTTCCCGATCCGGCAGTGACGGCGTTTCCGTAGGTCAGCGGCTGATCGATGGTCAGGTTGAGCGGAGGGTGTGGGATTCGAACCCACGATGACGGTCACCCGCCATACCGGTTTTCAAGACCAGCGCACTCGGCCACTATGCGAACCCTCCAGGCGGACTCCGCCGAAGGTCGAGGATAGCGCAGGGAGCGTGGGCGGAATCGGAGTGCGGGGGCGGGGGTAGGCCGGTACGGTGTGCGGAGCGGCGGGGTCGTCGCGGGTACGGACGGAGGTGGGAGCAATGTCTACGTCGTTCGAGGACATGGCACACACCGTCCGGTCGGTGCGCTGACGCGGCTGACCGGGCGGACCGCCGGCTGGAGAAGCCGGTGTCCCGTCGTTCCGTCATGCCCTCAGGAGTTCAGATGCGTTCCCTTGGTGCGTACGTCGTTCCGGCCGAGCTCGGTGGCGACTTCCGCAAGATCTTCCCGGCCGCGATCATCTCCAACCTCGGCGACGGCGCCATGCTCGCCGCCGGGCCGTTGCTGGTCGCCTCGATCACCACCCAGCCGGCGGCCGTCGGAGCCGCCGCGTTCGTGCAGCAGCTGCCGTGGCTGCTGTTCGCGCTGTTCAGCGGCGTCCTCGTCGATCGGCTCGACCGGCGCCTGATGATCGTTGCCGCTGACACCTTTCGCGCACTGGTGCTGGCCGCGCTCGGTGCCGCCGTACTGTTCCACACTTCTCCGCTCTGGGCGGTCTACGCTGCCCTGTTCCTGCTAGGTACCGCAGAAACCCTTGCAGACAACGCATCCGGCGCACTGCTCGTTAGCGCCGTACCTAAGGAGCACCTAGGCCAGGCGAATGCACGGCTGTTCGCCAGCGGCACGGTGCTTCAGCAACTCGGTGGACCACCGTTGGGTGCGTTGCTGTTCGCTGCTGGTGCCGGCATCCCGCTTGTCTTCAACGCAGTCACCTTTGCAGCAGCCGCGGCTCTCGTAGCGCGAGTCGCCGTACGGCCGCCGTTGCCCGACCCTGCTACGCGTGCGGCGCTCTGGGACGAAGTACGTGAAGGTGTCCGGTGGCTCTGGCAGCACTCCGGCGTACGGACGTTGGCCCTGTCGATTCTTGTCATGAACATCACCTTCTGCGCGGCCTTCGCGACCTGGGTGCTGTTCGCTCGCGAGCGGCTCGGGTTGACCGACACCCAGTTCGGTCTGCTCGTGTCGGTCGGCGCGGTGGGCGGCGTGCTCGGAATGCCGGCGTACCACTTCCTGGAGCCGCGGGTCGGCGCGGTGACGCTGCTCCGGGTCGGGCTGGTCATAGAGACGACCATCCACCTCATCTTGGCGCTCACCAGGGACCCATGGGTGGCCGGCGCGACCATGGCCGTGTTCGGCGTCCACGCGGTGGTGTGGGGCATTGTCTCGACTACTACGCGTCAGCTAGCCACTCCGGAGCAGTTGATGGGCAGGGTCAACAGTGTGTATCTCCTGGCCTCGGTGGGCGGTGCTGCGATTGGTTCGGCGCTGGGCGGCGTACTGGCGCAACGGTTCGGGCTGGCTGCTCCGTTCGCGATCGCCTTCGTGGCGATGGTGGTGACGACGCTGGTGGCATGGCGTCCGTTGCGACACGTTGCGGTACGGCGAGTGCCCGCTACGGAGTGAAATCGGCTGGAAGGGGCCGGCGAACGCTTGCTAGTGTTCGCCAGCCGCCGAGATGACCCGATGGGAGCGCTTCGCCATGCCCGCAGCCGCGTCACTCGGCCTCCCGAACGTCCGCGGGCGGGTCCCGCTGCTGGCCGGTCTGGCGATCGACTCGTTCGGCGGCGGCTGCGCGGGCCCGCTGCTGCTCCTGTACTTCAACAAGGTCGCGGACATCCCGCTCGGCACGGCGGGCATCATGCTGACGGTCGCGACGCTGTTCTCGATCGCGGCGCCGGCCGTCGTCGGGGTGATCGTCGACCGGGTCGGCCCGCGGAACATCGTGGTGGGCGCACAGTTCGCACAGGGACTGGCGTTCACCGGGTTCTTCCTGGGACGGTCGATCTGGCTGCTGTTCCTGTGCTCGCTCGTGATGGCCACCGGGCAGCGGGCGTTCTGGTCGGCGATCTTCAGTCTGCTCGCGGACGTCGCCGACGAGGGCGAGCGGGACAAGTGGTTCGGGCTGGGCGGGATGATGCAGGCGGGTGGTCTGGCCATCGGCGCGTTGGCCGCCGGGTGGCTGCTGGCCATTGGCGGCAACGGACCGTTCCTGGTTGCGATGGCCGTGAACGCCGTGAGTTTCTACCTGGCCGGTCTGCTGCTCCTGCGTCTGCACCCGTCGCACCACGAGCGCACCACGCAAGACAGTGGCCCTGCTCCACTGCTGCGGAAAGACAGGACGTTCCTGGTGCTGATCGGCGCCAACACGTTGCTGGCGCTCTGCACGATGATGCTCGGCGTCGGCATGCCCGTGTACGTCACGGAGGCGCTGACAGTGCCGAAGTGGCTGGTCGGCGTACTGATCGCCGCGACGTCCGTCGTACTGGCGACCGGCCAGACGCTCGTAGTACGCCACACCGAGCGGCGCCGCCGTACGAACGTCATGGTGGTCGCCGGGATCACGTACGCCGCCTGGGCGTTGCTGATGGCGCTACAAGTGCACATCCCGGGCGGGTGGGTCGTACCGGCGCTGGTGCTGGCTACGGCCTGCTACGCGTTCGCCGACGTGCTGCACGCGGCGACCAACAACGCACTGTCGGCCGCCATCTCGCCGGAGGTCGGGCGCGGGAAGTACCTGTCGTACTGGCAGTACTCGTTCACGTTCTCGAGCGTGCTGGCGCCGGGGTTCTTCGCACAGCTCTTCGAGGTGCACCACGAGCTGCCGTGGGTCGTGCTCGCGGGGCTGGCGCTGGTGGCGAGCCTGACGATCTACGTGCTCGCGCGGGTCGCTCCGCGGCTGAGCGCAGGGCGGATCTGAGCGGCGTTTCCTGACCTGTCAGGATGCGTTGCGTTCGATCGAACATCTGTTCTAATGTTGGCTCAGTTCGCGGTTCTCCACCCCGGATTGTCCGGCGGACCGAGCCTCCCACCTCGACGTGGACGGCCCGGCGGACACCGCCGCCCGGGGTTGTGAGGACCCGGGCAGTGGAGAGTCCGCACGCAGATCGGGTACAGCTTGAGGAGGTCAGGCTAGGAGAGGACACCGACAGATGTTGATGGAGCACCGCGGCCACCGGCCGGTCGTGCCTGCCTCCGCGTACGTCGCCCCATCGGCCGTGCTCTGCGGCGCCGTCGTCCTGAGCGAGGGCAGCAGAGTCCTGCACGGTGCGGTGCTGACGGCGGAGAACGGCGAGGTCCGGCTCGGCGAGAACAGTGTGGTGATGGAGAACGCCCTGGTGCGCGGCCGGGCGGATCATCCCGCAGTGGTCGGCGACGCGGTTCTGGTAGGTCCCCATGCGCATGTCAACGGCGCCACGGTCGAGGACGAGGTCTTCATCGCCACGGGCGCTGCGTTGTTCCCCGGTTCCGTCGCCGGCGCAGGCGCGGAGCTCCGGATCAACAGCGTGCTGCATGTGAACTCGCGATTGGCAGCAGGCACGGTCCTCCCGATCGGATGGATCGCGGCCGGCAACCCGGCGCAGCTCTTCTCCCCGGACCGGCACGAGGAGCTGTGGCAGATCCAACGCGAACTGGACTTCCCAGGCACGGTGTACGGCGTGCCCCGCGGCACGCCGATGCGCGAGATCATGGCGCGCCAGTCGGAGTACTACGGTGCACACGCCACGGACCGCGACCTGGATCCAAGCTGAGCCGATCGAACCCGAACCGCCGGAGCGGCCCGGGATGTGCAGCCGGGCTTCGGGCGGTCGGTCAGCGGTCGGTCAGCGGTCGGTCAGCGGTCGGTCAGCGGTCGGTCAGCGGTCGGTCAGCGGTCGGTCAGCGGTCGGTCAGCGGTCGGTCAGCGGTCGGTCAGCGGTCGGTCAGCGGTCGGTCAGCGGTCGGTCAGCGGTCGGTCAGCGGTCGGTCAGCGGTCGGTCAGCGGTCGGTCAGCGGTCGGTCAGCGGTCGGTCAGCGGTCGGTCAGCGGTCGGTCAGCGGTCGGTCAGCGGTCGGTCAGCGGTCGGTCAGCGGTCGGTCAGCGGTCGGTCAGCGGTCGGTCAGCGGTCGGTCAGCGACGAGGACGGCTTCGGTGAGGGACGGCGTACCAGGACCAGTTGGTCGGGCTCGTTCAGCCCGGGCAGCTCACCGACCTCGCAGTCGACGCCGGAGATCAGCTGCTCGACGTCTGCCGCAGTACTGGGCGGGAAGGTGATCGTTCGGTCCGGGAGTTGCAGGACGAGCGGGTCGCCGGGGAGCAGGCGGCAGCGGAGGCCGACGCGCAGGCGGGCCGTCGTCCCGACGGCGAGCGAGGCGATCGCTGCGGCGTGGGCGAGAGGCGCGAGTGGCGCGGGGCGGTTGCTGGACGAGGTACGGCGCCGCAGGCGGTCCGTGAAGGCGTTGGGCGTTCCGCGAACAGCGCGGCGACCTTGTCGTCGCGGAACGTCAGGTGCGGGTCGAGCGGTGCCGGGAGGGTGACGTCCTGGCCGAGCGTCGACTGGTCGGTGATCTCCGCGCCGGCAGCGGCCGGGGTGGTGAACTGGTTGTCTACGACAACCGATCCGTTCATGGCGATCCGCAGGAACGGGGTTCGCAGGCCTCGGCGGGAGTGGAGTTCCGCGTCGAGGCTGAACAGGTCGTCGTACGGCGCGGGGAGGTCGGGCGCGGGGGTGAGCAGCGCCTGGGAACCTCAGTAGGAGGTGGCGAACTCGTCGAGGTCGCCGGCCACACAGCGCCGGAGTGCCGGGCGGTCATCGTGCAACGGCCCGGCCTCCGGCGCCGGACTCACCAGCTTCCGGAGTTCCCGCCGCCGTCGCCGCCCGAGCCACCAGACCCCGAGCCGCCGCCATAGCCCCCACCTTGGCCACCGCCGTCGCCACCACCAGAGCCTTCGCCGTAGCCGCCGCCCTGGCCACCACCAGAGCCTTCGCCGTAGCTGCCGCCCTGGCCACCGCCGTCCCCACCACCAGTGCCTTCGCCGTAGCCACCGCCCTGGTCACTGCGCTCGCCACCGCCCTGGCCGCCGCCGTCTCCGCCACCGGAGCCTTCGCCGTAGCCGCCGCCTCCACCGGAGCCGGAGTCGCCACCCTGGCCGTAGCCGCCGCCGCCGGAACCCGAGTCCCCACCGTCGCCATAGCCGCCACCGGAACCGCCGGAGTCACCACCACTGCCGTACCCGCCGCCGGCTCCACCATCGGCGCCGTCGTCCTGGCCACCTCGCGAAGCTCCACCGTCCGCAGACCCTTCGCCGGACCCACCGCCCGAGCCAGAGTCACCGCCTTGGCCGTAACCGCCACCCGAGCCCGAGTCCCCGCCGTCGCCATAGCCACCGCCGCCACCGGAACCACCGGAGTCACCGCCCTGGCCGTAACCGCCGCCACCGCCGGAGCCGGAGTCACCGCCCCCGTACCCGCCGGCTCCACCATCGGCGCCGCCGTCCGCGGTGTCCTCGCGGGAGCCGCCCTCGGACGAGTCGCCGTAGCCACCACCGGGCGAAGCCGACTCACCGGACGAGCCGTAGCCGCCCTCCGACCGTTCGCCGTCGTTCGAGCCTCCGTACCCGCCCTGGTTCTCGGAGGAGGTGTTCATGTCGTCGTCATTGAGACCCATTGTGCTGCTCCCTTCGCGAACGGCCAGAAAGAAGTTGCCCAGTGAAACCGAACGGGCACCTGGCCATCTTGTGCGCAAAGTGGACCTCGGCTAAACCCTCCGCCGCGTTACAGCGCCGACTCGATTGTCACCGCACCAGATCCGACAGCACCTTCACAAATCCATCGGTGACATCCTCCGGCCGTACGGCGATCCGCAACCAGTCTGGCCCCAACCCGGGGAACGTGTCGCCCCGTCGTACCGCGAAACCCTGTGTACGCAGGGATTCCCGCACCTCCACAGCACCCGGCACGTGCACGAGAACGAACGGCGCCCGCGGTAGGCCGTACACCGAAACGCCCGGAACCGTACCGAGACTGTCAAGCAAATGGACACGCTGCCGTTCGATGTCGAGCGCCGCCTGGGCCGCCTCCACCACGGAACGCTCGTTGCTGCAGGCAATCGCCGCCGCGAGTGCAGGAGTGGACACCGGCCAGTGCGGCTGGACCGCGGCCAACTGCTCGATCAGGCTCGCGTGCGCGAGGACGTACCCGATCCGCAGCCCGGCCAGCCCCCACGTCTTCGTCAGGCTCCGGACCACCACCAGCCCGGGGATCGACGCGCCGGCGAGCGACTCGGGCTCGCCGGGTACGGCGTCCATGAACGCCTCGTCGACGACCAGGATCCGGTCGGGCCGCGCGAGCTCGCGGAGGTCGTCGGCGCGGTGCAGTACCGACGTCGGGTTGGTCGGGTTGCCGATGACAACCAGATCGGCGTCGCGCGGTACGGCGGCGGGATCGAGCACGAACCCGTCCTCCGGCCGCAGGATCACGCGGTCGACCAGGTGCCCGGCCGAACGGAGCGCCGCCTCCGGCTCGGTGAACTGCGGGTGTACCACGACCGGGTGCCGCGGCCGGAACGCCCGCGCGATCAGCACGAACGCCTCCGCCGCACCCGCGGTCAGCAGTACCCGGTCGGGCGCGACCCCGTGCCGTCCAGCGACAGCAGCTATCGCGGCATCAGGCCGTGGGTACGCCGCCAAGTCCGTGAGGCTCTCGGTGATCGCGGCCAGCAGCCAGGGCGGCGGGGTGCCCGCGCGGACGTTGACGGCGAGGTCGACGAGCCCCTCGCCGACCTCGAGATCGCCGTGATGTTCCAGATCAAACCCATCCAGCACGCTCAGGAGGCTAACGTGTCAGCGGGTTTTCCGGACCAGGCGGTCCGCGCACTGGTCAGCGCGGGGTGACGGAGTACCGGCGGTTCTGCAGGGAGGGGTTCCGCTTGCGTACGTCGGCCAGGCGCTCGGCGGAGATCTCGGCGTACGCGATCCCGTCCGACTCGCCTACGGAGGCCAGTGCGATGCCTTGCGGGTCTACGACCTGGCTGAGGCCGCAGTACTTCTTACCGTTCTGTGCGGCTGCTGCGACGTAGCAGGTGTTCTCTACGGCGCGTGCCGTGAGCAGGGTGGTCCAGTGGTGTTCCTTGAGCGGTCCACGGACCCAGGCGGCTGGGACGACCAGTACCTCGGCGCCGGCGTCTACGAGCGCACGGGACAGCTCCGGGAAACGTAGGTCGTAGCAGGTCATCAGCCCGAGCTGATGGTCTCCGACTTGGATCACCACCGGCGCTACGTCGCCTGCTGTCAGCTGGTCGGACTCCTTGTACCCAAAGGCGTCGTACAGATGGATCTTGCGGTAAGCGCCTAGCAGTACGCCGTCTGCGCCCACTGCGAGCAGGGTGTTGTACGGGCGGTGCTGGTCGCAGCTGAGCTCGAACATGCCGGCCACGATCGCCACGTTGTGTTCGACGGCCGCCTTCCGGAGCGTCGCGACGAACTCCCCGTCCAGGGACTCGGCGGCGTCCGCGACCGACTCTCCCTCGACGGCGAAGTCGGACATCATCGCTTCCGGCAGTACGACGAGGTCCGGCCGGCCGTGTGCCGCGTCCGCGACCAGGCGGGTGACCAGGTCCCGGTTGGCGGCCTTGTCGTAGCTGCTGGCGGTCTGCACCACGGCGATCCTCATCTCTCCATGGTGCCGCACAACGCGGGGCTTGAACCTCCCGTTACGGCAGGACCTACCGTCGAGGACATGGACATCGAGAACAGGACCTGGCGGGTCGGCGAACTGGCCGACGCCACGGGGCTCAGCGTCCGGACCCTGCATCACTACGACGAGATCGGCTTGCTGCGGCCGGGGTGGCGGAGTGCGTCCGGGCATCGGCAGTACGACGCGACCGACGTACGGCGGCTGCATCGGATTGTCGCGTTGCGCGGGTTCGGGCTGGCGCTGGCGGAGATCGGGCAGGTGCTCGACGGGGAGCTGACGGATCCGCGCGCGCTGATCCGGACGCAACTCGAGGTCGTCGAGGAGCAACTCGCGGCGGCGACGCAGGTCCGGGACAAGTTGCTCGGCGTGCTGGACGGACTCGAGAAGACGGCTGAACCGTCCGCTCAAACACTCATCGAGCTCATTGAGGTGACAACAGCTATGAACCGGACACTGACGCACCAGGAATTCCAGCAGCTGGCGGAGACCCGCCGCCAACTCACCGAGAGCCTCTCCGCGGAGGAACTCGAAGCGATGTCGGCCCGGCGCCGACAGGCGATGGAGGCGCTGACGCCGGAGGAACGCGAACGCATGCACCGAGCACGCGAGGCCCTCGTCCCCCACGACTGAACGGTACGGGGGTGGGAGACTGCGGGGGTGGAGTTTGACGCGGTGGTGTTGGCCGGGGGTGGGTCCACGCGATTCGGGGGTGTGGACAAGGCGATGCTGGTGCTGGATGGGGTGTCGTTGCTGGATCGGGTGTTGACGGCGACGGCGGGGGCGGTGGCGACTGTGGTGGTAGGGCCGGTGCGTACTGCGTGCCGGGAGGTCAGCTGGACCTTGGAGGAGCCGCCTTCCGGGGGGCCGGTCGCCGGGCTGGCTGCGGGGCTGGGGTACGGCGTGGCGCCGGTTGTTGTGGTGGTCAGCTGTGACCTGCCGTGGATCACCGCCGCCGACGTACAGACGCTGGTCGACGGGCTGGGCCCGCGGGATGGGTTTGGGTTGCGGGATGGGGGTGGGCGGGAGCAGTGGTTGGCGGCGGCTTATCGGCGCGGTGCGTTGGCGGGGGCGATTGCCCAGGTGGGGGATCCGCGGGACAAGTCGGTACGGCGTACTCTCGCCGGGCTCGACCTCGCCTGGACTGAGCCGTCCCATGCGGGTGACGACGTCGACACCTGGGCTGATCTCGACGGCTGAAAACCGCTGGACGGTGCCCGTAGGTTCGTCTGCATGGATGTCGCGCAACTGGTCGAGGACGCACTCCACGTCAAGGCCGGCACAACTACGGAGCGCACCGGTGGGCAGCTCAGCACCGTGTACGAGGTGCAGACCGCGGACGACCCGGTGATCGTGAAGGTCTACGCGCCCGAGTGGCGCTGGAAGCAGGCCAAAGAGGTCCACGTCTACCGCATGCTCGAACCCGCGGTCGGCGGGCAGGTGCCGAAGGTGCTGCATGTCGGCGACGGCGTCACGATTCTCAGCAAGCTCGACGGCGTACCGCTCTCGCAGACACAACCGGCCGACTGGCGTACGACGTACGCGCAGCTTGGCGGGCTGCTCCGGAAGATCCACTCCATCGGGCAACCGGAGTACGGCTACCTGACCGACCAGATCCTCGACCCGCTGCCGGACAACGACCGGTACATGCGCCGCCAGTTCGCCAAGAAGCTCCGCGAGTTCGAAGAACTCGAAGGCAACCCGGAGCTTCACGCGAAGATCGCCGACCACGTCGAGCGCCACCAGCACCTGTTCGCGGACAACGAGGCCGCTGTCCTCTGCCACAACGACTTCCACGAAGGCAACATCCTGGTGGACCCAGCGACCTGGCGGATCAACGGCTTCATCGACGTCGAGAACGCGATCGCCGCCGACCCGCTCGTCGACCTCGCGAAGACGATCCAGTACTCCGCACACGACAACGCCGACAAACTCGCCGGCCTGTACGACGGGTACGGCGCCGTACCGCAGGACCGGATCGACCTCTACCGGCTGTACCACTCGCTCGAACTCTGGGACTGGTTCAAGTCGATAGGCGAGACCACCTACCTCGACAGCATCGCCCAGGACATGGAGAAGCTGGTCCAGTAAGTTGGGCGGCATGCGAGCTGTCGTGTGTGATGGTGCCGGCGGAATCGACGTGCTCGGGATCGGCGAGATCCCGGACCCGGAGCCTGCTGTCGACGAGGTCGTGATCGACGTCGTCGCGGCCGGCGTGAACCGGGCCGACCTGCTGCAGCGCCAGGGTTTCTACCCGCCGCCGCCCGGTGCGCCCGGCACGATCGGGCTCGAGGTGTCGGGCCGGATCGCCGCGGTCGGCGCGGAGGTCGAGGGCTGGGCGGTCGGTGACGAGTGCTGCGCGCTGCTGGCCGGCGGCGGGTACGCCGAGAAGGTCGTCGTACCGGCGCCGCAGGTGATGCCGGTGCCGGACGGGGTCGACCTGGGCAGCGCGGCCGCGCTGCCGGAGGTCGTGGCGACGGTCTGGTCGAACATCTTCATGACCGCGCACCTGAAGGCCGGCGAGACGCTGCTCGTGCACGGCGGATCGTCCGGGATCGGGACGATGGCGATCCAGCTCGGTGTCGCGCACGGCGCGCGGGTGCTGACCACGGTCGGGTCCCGGGAGAAGATGGAGTTCTGTACCCGGCTCGGCGCGGACGTCGCGATCAACTACAAGGAAGCCGAGTGGCCGTCCGTGGTCAAGGAGGCCACGAAGGGCGCGGGCGCCGACGTGATCCTCGACATCATGGGCGCGAAGTACCTGTCGGACAACGTGAAGACGCTCGCCTTCGACGGGCGCCTGGTGGTGATCGGCATGCAGGGCGGCGCGACCGGTGAGCTGGATCTCGGCCGGTTGATGAGCCGCCGCGGGTCGGTGATCGCGACCGGTCTGCGGTTCCGGTCGGTCGAGGACAAGGGCCGGATCCTCGCCGAGGTGGTCGGCCATGTCTGGCCGCTGGTCGCGGAGAAGACGGTCCGCCCGATCGTGCACTCCACGTTCCCGCTCGCCGAGGTCGCCAAGGCGCACGAGACCCTCGAACAGTCCACCCAGCTCGGCAAGGTGCTCCTCACCATCTGACGCGGACCTCCAGCACTCACCAACGGACGGCTCCGCCGTCGTCCCACGCTCAGCACGTCGGTCTGCGCGTGGCGCACACCGACTTGGTGAGTGCTGGAGATCCGCACCGTCGGCTCATGGGGCAGTCGGCAGGTTGGCGGCGGCCCATTCCGGGTCGGGCTCGACCAACTGGATAACGTCGATCCACGTCCCGGCCGGGTCACGGACGAAGAAGTGGCGTTGGCCGAAGGGCTCCGTCACGGGCTCGCCCTCCAGTCGTACGCCGCCTTCGCGGAGCGCGTTGGCGACCTTGTCGGCGTCGTCCACGACGAAGCCGAACACATTGCCGGTCTCGGGGAGTGCCGATACGGCCGCCGGGATCGTCGGGTGGCCGCGCTCCATGATCGCGAGCTCCCAGTCCGCCGTACCGCGGCGCACCGTGATGAACCAGCCGAGGTCGATCCCGACCTGCAGGTCGAGGTACTGCGTGTAGAAGGCGGCGACGTCCGCGGGCCGGTCGGTGACCACGGTCGCGCCGAATGCTGCGGGTTGCATACATTCTCCTAAGTACTACAGCTGTCGTTGTTGTGTACGACAGTTGTAGTGGATCTCCTGCTACGCTGTCAACATGCCCGCGAATCCGGAACGCCGTACCCAGCTCGCCGACGCCGGCCTCGACGTACTCGCCACCCAGGGCGCCCGCGGCCTGACCCACCGCGCCGTCGACGCCGCGGCCGGACTTCCCGCCGGTACGGCGTCCAACTACTTCAAGTCCCGCGACGCGCTGCTCGGCGCGCTCGGCGAGCGGATCTTCGAACGACTCGCCCCCGACGAGGCCGTCCTCGAACCGCTGGCGAAGCGCGAGCCCGGCCTGGACCTCGCGATCGACTACGTGCACTACATCGTCGAGCGGCTGCTCGCCCGCCCCGACCTCACGCTCGCCCTGTTCGAGCTCCGCCTCGAAGCGGCCCGCCGGCCCGGCCTGCACGAGATCCTGTCCCGCACCCTCCGGCAGGGGTTCGACGCGGACGTCGCGTTCCACGCGCACGCCGGCCTGCCGGGCGGCGCCGAGGAGATCCGGCTGCTGCATTTCGCGATCGACGGCCTGATGCTCGACCAGCTGACCCCGGGCACCGGCCGTCCGTACGACGTGAACGCGATCACCGAGCGTCTGGTCCGCCGCCTGAACCGGGAGGATTGACGACTCGCATACCCAGTATGCATACTCGGTATCCATGTCGATCAAGCATGGATTGCTGGCGCTGCTCCAGGACGAGCCGAAGTACGGCTACCAGCTGCGCGGCGAGTTCGAAGCCGCCACCGGGGCGACCTGGCCGCTGAACATCGGGCAGGTCTACACCACGCTCACCCGCCTGGAGCGCGACGGACTGGTCCGGGCCGCGTCCAGCGAGGGCGACGGCCGGTCGATGTACGAGATCACCGACGCCGGCCGGACCGAGCTGGCGAACTGGTTCGCGACGCCGGTGACCCGGGAGTCCCGGCCACGCGACGAACTCGCGATCAAGCTCGCCCTCGCGCTCGCCGTACCGGGTGTGGACGTCAGCGCCGTGGTCCAGCGGCAGCGGATGTCGACGATGCAGTCGCTGCAGGAGCTGACCCGGCTGAAGCGGAACAGCGCCGAGGCCGAGATCTCCTGGCAGCTCGTGATCGAGTCGATGATCTTCGGCGCCGAGGCAGAGATCCGCTGGCTCGACCACTGCGAGGCAATGCTCTTACGCCACCGCGGAAAACCCCGCGCCGTGCCGCAGAAGTACGACGCCCCGGAGGAACAGGAGACCCGCTCATGATCCTCGACATCCGCAACCTGACCAGGACCCACGGCGACGGCGAGCAGGCCGTACACGCCTTGCGTGGCGTGGATCTGGGCGTCGCCGCCGGCGAACTGGTCGCCGTCATGGGCCCGTCCGGTTCCGGCAAGTCGACGTTGCTGACCTGCGCCGGCGGTCTCGACCGCCCGACCAGTGGCGAGGTGCTTGTCGATGGCAACGACCTGGCGACCCTCGGCACGAACGCCGTGGCCGCGCTCCGCCGGCGCCGGATCGGCTACGTGTTCCAGGACTTCAACCTGATCCCGGCCCTCACCGCCGCCGAGAACGTCGCGCTACCGCTCGAACTGGACGGCACGCGGAGCCGCAGCGCCCGCAAGTATGCCGTCACCGCGCTGGAGGAGGTCGGCATCGGCGACCTCGCGGACCGCTTCCCCGACGACATGTCCGGCGGCCAGCGGCAGCGGGTCGCGATCGCCCGCGCGATCGTCGGCGAGCGCCGCCTGCTGCTCGCGGACGAGCCGACCGGTGCGCTCGACTCGGACACCGGTGAGGCCGTACTGCGGCTGCTCCGCGACCGTTGCGACCAGCACGGCATCGGCGGCGTACTCGTCACGCACGACGCCCGCCACGCCGCCTGGGCGGACCGCGTGGTCTACCTGCGCGACGGCGTACTCGTGGGCCAGTCGGGGCCGCTTCTCGACGCGGACGCGCTGCTGCAGGAGAGCAACTGATGGGCCAGTGGGGGCCGCCGCTACGGATCGCTCGGCGGACGGCGCGAAGATCGCTCGGGCGGACGCTGCTCGTCGCGGCGCTGATCGGGCTGCCGGTGCTGGCCGCGACCTGGCTGGGCATCGTCCTGAAGACCGCGAGTCCGAGCGGCGAGGCGCTGGCGAACAACACGATCGGGCGCGCCGACGCGCGGCTCGACGTCACGCAGTACGACAAGGTCCAGGTCACGCCGGGGCAGGAGATCTACGGCGAGCCGCCGCCTGCCGACGGGCATGACAAGGCCGTACGGACACCGAGTACGTTCGACCCGTTGCCGCTGCTGCCGCCCGGGAGCAAAGTCGCGCGGCAGCTCGTCGACTCCGGGATGGCCGAGCTGCGGACCGCGGACTCGCGGACCTCCGCCACGCTGATCGTCGGCGACGGCGCGAATCCGCTGGCCACCGGGACGGTCAAGGTGGACAAGGGGCGGATGCCCGCGAAGGCCGACGAGGTCGCGATCTCCCCTGCGCTGGCGAAGAAGCTCGGGTCGTCCGACACCGTGGTGAGCGCCGATGGTACGAAGTACACAGTGGTCGGCATCGCCCGGATGCTCACCAACCAGAGCACGCCGACCGTCTTCGGTACGCCGGACAACGCCCTGGCCGAGCCTGACCCGACCCGCACCGTCCAGTACCTCGTCGACCTGCCGGATGCGGTCGACTCTGATCAACTCGGTGCGAAGCTCGTCGACCAGGGCCTCTTTCTCTTGCCGCGGGCAACCATCATCGACCCGCCGCCGTCGCCGTACGGCACCTCCGCGGCCGATCTCGGTCCGTACGCCGCGATGGCGCTGGTGATCGGGTTCGGGATCCTGGAGATCGTGCTGCTGGCCGGGACCGCGTTCGCGGTCGGGGCGCGCCGGCAGACCCGGGAGCTCGGCCTGGTGATGGCCGCCGGTGGTACGCCGGGCGACGTACGGCGGATCGTCGTGACGCAGGGGCTGTTCGCCGGGCTGGTCGGGGTGCTCGGCGGACTCGTGATCGCGGGCGTCACCGTGTTCAGCGCGAAGCCGCTCTGGGAGGCGATGACCGACTCGATCTTCACCGCCTGGCAGATCCCGTGGGGGACGATCGCCGGGATCGCGGTCCTCGGGGTCGGCGCCGGGCTCGCGGCGGCCGTCGTACCGGCGATCAGCGCCGGCCGGCAGGCACCGATGGCGGCGCTGGCCGGGCGGTTCACGGTGACCTCGAAGGCGGCGCGGATCCGGATCGTCGCCGTCGTGTTGCTGGCCGTCGGACTGGTCTGCGTGTTCGCGGGCAGCGCCCAGCTCGGGGCGGCGCTGAAGTCGGCGCGGAGTTCACAGTTGGGCAACCAAGCGACGGCGACACCGAACGGCCCGATCGCGCTGGTGCTGCTCGGGATCACGGCCGCCGTCATCGCGCTGGTGTGGATGCTGCCGAGCCTGGTCGCGAAGGCCGCCGGCCTGGCCCGGATGCTGCCGTTGAGCGGCCGGATGGCGCTCCGCGACGCGTCCCGGCACCGGCACCGGACAGGTCCCGCGACCGCGGCGATCATGATGGCGGTCGCGGGTACGGCGGCGGTCGCGTTCGCCGCCGCCAACTCGATCGCGGCGGACGCGGCGAACTACGTCGCGGTCAGCAAGCACGGCAACGCCGTACTGCGGTTCGATCAGGGCGTCCCGGGGGCGCTGACGTACCGGCCGGAGCTGATCACCAGCCTGGACGGGATCCTGCCGGTCCGGCAGCAGTACGAGCTCGGCGACGTACTGCTGCCGAACGCGAAGGCCAACCAGTACGGCTACACGCCGGTCCTCGCGGTCGCGACGCCGCAGAACTTCGAGGGATCCGACGGGTTCACGCTGCTGGCGGTGGACCCGGCGTTCGTCGCGACGTTCGGCGCGTACGGCGAACAGGTGGCGGCCGGGATGCGGGACGGCAAGGTCGTCCTGCCGGGCGTTCCGTTGCAGGCGGGGCAGAAGGTTGCCATGCACAACGATGACAGCGAGCACCTGCTGCGGAACCTGGACGCGGTCTCGTACGGCAAACCGCCAGCGGTGCAGTTCCTCCGCGACACCGCGCTGATCAGTCCGGAGGCGGCGCGGAAGCTCGGCACGGTCCGGGTCTCCGAGGTGCATTTCGAGCTGACCCGCGATCCGTCGAAGGATCAGCTCGCCGCAGTCAGCCGGCTGCTCGGGTCCGACGAGGGCCTGACGGTGGAGAAGGGGTACCAGAACCCGGGACGGCTGTTCCTGATCGGGATCCTGCTCGCGGCCACCGTCGTGACGTTGCTGGGTGTCGCGATCTCGGTGTCGCTGTCGGCCGCCGAGGGCCGGGCCGATCTCGCGACACTGGCCGCGATCGGTGCCCCGCCACGGCGCCGGCGCTCGCTCGCGGCGGCCCAGGCGTGGGTGCTCGGTCAGCTGGGCTGCGTGCTGGGCGTGGGGGTCGGCGCGCTGTACGGGTACACCGCGCACACCGCGTTCGGGTCGCCGCGCTTCACGGTCCCGTGGGCGGAGCTCGCCGGCATCGTGGTCGTCGTACCGCTGTTCGCCGGCCTGCTCGCCTGGCTGCTCACGCGGTCCCGGCTACCGATGGTCAGTCGCGTCGATTAGCGCGATCTCGGGGTAGGCGACGGGATACGGGGGTGTGCTGGTGATGCGCCATTGGCCGCAGGCGCACTGCTGGTACACCACCAGGCCCTCGCTGACCTGGTGGCTGGAGACCGCGCTCCAGCGGTGCCGGTGGGTGTCTGTCATGGAACCATCGTGATGTAATGGCATTATGCATCTCAACCCTTACGGCGCCGACGCGGTGCTGCTCGCGGTGAACCTGGTCACCCGGCCGGCGCACACGCCGGAGGAGCTGGCGGAGCGGTGCGAGGAGAGCGGCGTCGAGAGCCGTCTGGTGCGGGACCGGCACGTCACCGCCGCGGACCTGGCCGCCGTACGGACGGCACTCGACGAGTGGCTGCAAGTCGTGGACGCTCCCGACGAACAGACGCGGGTGGATCTGGTGAACGCCATGCTCGCGAAGTACACCGAGCATCCGCGGCTCACCAACCACGCCGGCGACGGCTGGCACGTGCACTACCGCCCGGACCACGTCCCGGTCGGCCGGCTGGTCGCGACGCTGATCAGCACCGGTACGGCGCTGCACCTGGCAGGCCGCGGCATCACCCGCCTCGGCCGGTGCGCGACAGCCGGCTGCGACAACGTGTACGCCGACCTCTCCCGCACCGGCCGCCAGCGCTACTGCACCCCCGCCTGCGCCAACCGGGACGCCGTACGCCGACACCGGGCCCGCAGTACGGACGCCTAGGATGGGGAGATGAGCGAGAGCAGCAGCGAGGACCGGGAAGTTCCGATGGCCGGGGCGCGGACCGAGGACGGCAAGATGCTGATCGTCGGGCCGGACGGCATGGCCGTCGAGGGACCGCCGCGCTCCGACAAGAACCACGACGAACCCGACGACGAGCCGCGTTCGGTGACCGAGCTGGTCGAGCAGCCGGCGAAGGTGATGCGGGTCGCCAACATGATCCGCCAACTGCTGGAGGAGGTGAAGTCGGCACCGCTCGACGAGGCCTCCCGGGCGCGGCTGCGGTCGATCCACGAAGCCTCGATCAAGGAGCTGGAGAGCGGCCTGGCGCCGGAGCTGGTCGAGGAGCTGGAGCGGCTCAGCCTCGACTTCACCGACGACAGCACCCCCACCGACGCCGAACTGCGGATCGCGCAGGCGCAGCTGGTCGGCTGGCTCGAGGGTCTGTTCCACGGCATCCAGACGGCGTTGTTCGCGCAGCAGATGGCCGCGCGGCAGCAGCTGGAGCAGATGCGTCGCGCGCTTCCCGGCGGGCAGCAGCTGCCGCCGGACGGCCAGTTCCCCGACGCGCCGCAGGCCGGCACCGACGGCCCGGGCAGCGGCGGGATGTACCTGTAGACCCCTTAGTTCAAAGGCTGGAAGAACTCTTCGAGGACGGCGGCGACGCCGTCCTCGTCGTTTGCCGGGGCCATCCGGTCGACGACCGCGAGAACGTCGGGGTGCGCGTTCGCGACGCCGTACGACGTACCGGCCCAGGCGAGCATCGGCAGGTCGTTGACCGAGTCACCGAAGGCGATCGTCTCGGCAGCCGAGATCCCTTGTGTGGCGGCGAAATCGGCGAGCATCGCGGCCTTCGAGACGCCGGTGGCGGAAATCTCCACCAAACCGTGACCTCCGCTGTGACTGGCGGTCACTCGTTGGCCGACCAACGGATTCACCAGGGCGAGCAGGTCGTCGGAGTGCAGGCTCGGATGCCGCACCAACAGTTTCGCGGCCGGCTCTGCGAGCAGCTCCTCGACGCTCGCGACCAACGTGTCGTCGGGTGTCGGCCACCGGTTCAGGTAGACCGGTTCCTGTCCGTAGCGGTTCGGTCGCTCGATGGCGAACTGTACGTCGGGAACCGCGGCGCGGATCGCCCGCGCGACCTCCAGCCCGACGCCCGGATCGATCAGCCGCGTCCGGATCGCCTTACGGTGCGGGACGTCGTACAGAATGGCGCCGTTGGCAACAATCGCGACACCGTGGTCGCCGACCAGGTAGGCGAGGTCGTGCAGCCAGCGAGGTGGCCGGGCGGTGACCATCACGAAAACACTTCCGGCGGCCTGGGCCGCGAGGACCGCGGCCCGGGTGCGTTCGGAGATCGTTCCGTCACTGCGGACGAGTGTTCCGTCGAGGTCGGTGGCTATCAGGCGGGGTTGGTGCGGAGCCGTCACAGGGCCACCGTAACGTCCGGCGACCCGGTCTCGCATTACCCTTCCAAGTGCGCCGGGCGCAAGCGGTCGAGCCCCGGATTGAGACCTTTTTGACTTATCTGATTGAGCTTTTGACAACGTCACCAGACCGTTACGGCAGGATGCTGCAAAGGCAGCAAGTTCCCCTGCATCGCACGGTTGGCGCGTGATTTAGTGCGGAGGTCTGGCGGGGAACCGGGGGCTGTTCGGCCGCGTCGTATGCGTGTTCTGGATCAGCGCGACTGATGCCGCCCCACCTCCGGAAGCACACACAAACGTCGAACAACTGTTGCGGAATTGGCTGCAACCAAAACCGCGGCAGTGGCGTCAAGAGTTATGGATCGGTGCGTCCCACGCCCGGGACGACATGGTGGGCCGGCAACAAAGTGCGGGTCCACCAGCTAGTGGAGCCGTGCGAACGAACGTCGTTCACCGTTCGTTCACTCGGGTCCTGATACTTGGGGAGCCTTGATGACCGTCAACAGCGCCAACCTAGCGGGGCCGGGGGGCAGTAGCTCTCGAGCGGCTGTCGACACATCTTCCAACAGGGAAGGGGCAATGACCGGATGTATTGCCCGCACTGATGTTTTTCAGCACCGCCTGATGGAAGAGCCGCCGCCTGCCTCTGCAACCCGCCGTACCCGCGAGCGGTACGACCAGCTCGTCCGCGAAGCGAAGGCGCTGTGCGCCTCCTGCCCGCTCTTCACCGACTGCCTGTACAGCGCGGTCGCGGAGCACGACGTGAGCGGTTTCGTCGCCGGAACCACCGCCGCACAACGGCGTTCGATCCGGAACCTGCTCGACGTCGAGGTGCAGGCCGACGACTTCGACCAGCTTGCCGGCGCGCGGGGGACGCGCCGGCCGGTGAGCCACGAAGAAGTCCTGCGGCTGCGCACCCAGTACCCGAACGACAGCCTCGAGTCGCTGGCCATGCGCCTCGGCTGCTCGCTGTCGACGGTGAAGCGGCACCTGCGGCGTGCGCGCCGCGGGCAGAGCCCGGCCGCCAAGACCCCGCGGCCCCGGCCGCAGGTCAGCGCGGTGCTGGACGCGTTCGACACGGTCGTCGAGCAGCACCAGCAGCGCCGGACGGGCAGCACCCGAGTCGCCTGATCTGACCGCCGACCCGCCAGCTGGCAGTCAGGTCGAAAGGCCCGGAAATCCTGTGCACACAGGGTTTCCGGGCCTTCACTTGTCAGGTGTCAAGTATTTCGGCTGTCGCCGAAAGGGCTTGCGTCAGAACCAGCGGTTGAGTACAGCGGCGACGCCGTCGTCCTGCACCGACTTCGTGACCTCGTCGGCGGCCAGCTTGACCTCTTCGGGCGCGGACCCCATCGCGACGCCGTGACCGGCGTACGTGAGCATCTCGATGTCGTTGCGGCCGTCGCCGATCGCCAGCAGGCCGGACGGGTCCAGGTCGAGCTGCGCGAGCGCGACCTTCAGGCCGGTGGACTTGTCCACGCCCTCCGGTGCGATGTCGAGCCACGCGGTCCAGCCGACGAAGTAGCTCACCCCGTGCAGGCCGAGCCGTTCCGCCAGCTGGACGAAGTCGTTCTCGGACTGCTCCGGGTCGCGGATGATCAGCCTGGTCACGGGCTGCGGCGCGAGCTCGTCGTCGCGGACCACGCGGATCTTCGCGTTCGCCCCGAGGTCGCCGTCCGGGAACGGCGCGGTGACCAGGTAGCTGCCGTCGCTGTCCTCGACGGCCATCCGGGCGTTCGGCGCGTACCGGCGTACCGACGCGATCACCGTGGACGGGTCGAACGTCCGCTCGTCGACGACCGCGCCGTCCGGGTAGCGCATCGTGCGCGCACCGTTGCTACAGACAACGAATCCGCCGGTAGGCAGGCCGAGCCGTTCGGCGATCGGCTTGGTCGTCGACCAGGCGCGACCGGTGGCCAGTACGACGGGCACCTGCGCGGCGGCCCGTCGTACCGCGTCGAGGACCGCGGCCGACATCGTGTCGTCGTGGTCGATCAACGTGCCATCGATGTCCAGGGCAACGACAGTCGGCGTACCGGTCATTGAGCGACCGGTTCGAGGACCTCGCGGCCGCCGACGTACGGGCGCAGCGCGGTCGGGACCCGGACCGACCCGTCGGCCAGCTGGTGCGTCTCCAGGATCGCGACGATCCAGCGGGTGGTGGCGAGCGTGCCGTTCAGCGTGGCAACCGGCTGCGTCTTCCCGTCGGCGTCCCGGTGCCGGATGTTCAGCCGGCGGGCCTGGAAGTCCGTGCAGTTCGACGTCGAGGTCAGCTCGCGGTACCGGCCCTGCGTCGGCACCCACGCCTCGCAGTCGAACTTCCGGTACGCCGAGATCCCGAGGTCGCCGGTGGCGGTGTCGATCACCCGGTAGCTGAGCTCCATCTTGTCGAGCATCTCCTTCTCCCAGGCCAGCAGCCGCAGGTGCTCGGCGGCCGCGTCCTCCAGCCTGCAGTAGGAGAACATCTCGACCTTGTCGAACTGGTGGACGCGGATGATCCCGCGGGTGTCCTTCCCGTGCGACCCGGCTTCCTTCCGGTAGCAGGACGACCAGCCGGCATACCGGCGCGGGCCGTCGGTCAGGTCGAGGATCTCGTCCATGTGGTACCCGGCCAGCGCCACCTCCGACGTACCGGTCAGGTACAGCTCGGGGTCCTCGAGCCGGTAGACGTCGTCGTGCGCCGACAGGTAACCGGTGCCGCCCATCACCTCGGGCTTGACCAGGGTCGGGGTGATCATCGGGGTGAAGCCGTTCTCGACCGCCTGCTGGACCGCCAGCTGCAGCATGCCGAGCTGGAGCAGCATCCCGACGCCCTTGAGGAAGTAGAACCGGCTGCCCGAGATCTTCGCGCCCCGCTCCATGTCGATCGCGCCGAGCAGCTCGCCCAGCTCGAGATGGTCGCGGGGCTCGAAGCCCTCGGCGGCGAAGTCGCGCGGCTTGCCGACCTCCTCGACCACGACAAAGTCGTCCTCGCCGCCGACCGGGGCCTCGTCGGAGACCAGGTTGGGCAGCGCGGCCGCGAGCTCGTCGTACCGGCTGCCGGCCTCGTTCGCGGCGGCCTCGTTGGCCTTCACCTCGGCGGCCAGCGTCTTGGTGCGCTCCAGCAGCGCGGCCCGCTCGTCGCCCTTGGCCTGGGCGACCTGCTTGCCGAGCGACTTCTGCTCGGCCCGGAGCGCCTCGAAGGCGGAGATGGACGATCGACGCTCACTGTCGGCGACCAGGATCTGGTCCACCACCTCGGTACTCTCGCCACGCTTGGTCAGGGCAGCGCGGACGACATCGGGGTTCTCACGGAGCAGTTTCGCGTCAATCACACCCTGAGGGTATCGGGGCGTGTCTGAACCGGCGAAGTCTATTCGGGATGATGGGCTGGCAACACCGTCACCGAGGGGGATCCGAGCGGCCGATGAACCACCACCCACCCAGTACCGCGGTCGGCCGTGCGCTCACGGTCGTACTGGGGGTGTTGCCGTTCACGGTCATCACGCTGCTGGTCTTCAAGGACTGGCCGCCGCTCGCCCGCTGGGACCAGTCGGTCGCGGCGCGTGCCTCGGCGTACGGCGCCGCCCACGAGGGACTGGTCGACTTCTGGCAGGTCGTCGGCGCGGTCGCGGTGCCGTGGACGACGCGGGCCGTGATTCTCGTCGTCGCGGCGTACCTCTGGCGCCGGCGGGCGCGGCTGCTGACCATCTGGCTGCTCACGTCCGCGGTCGCGGAGCTGGTCCTGGTCCAGGTCGTGAAGGCGGTCTTCGAGCGCGACCGCCCGGCCGGGATGCTGGTCGAGACGAGCGGGTTCTCGTACGTCTCCGGGCACGCGACGGCCGCGTTCGTACTGGCCGGGGCGCTGGGCGTCGTACTGCCGTCGGTGCGCGGGTGGCGGCGCCGGTTCCGGCTGCTGGTGCTGCTGCCGGTGATCGCGGTGGTGTGGATCGTCTCCGCGGACCGGATCGCGCTCGACGTGCACTACGTGTCCGACGTACTCGGCGGCTGGGCGCTCGGGCTGGCGATCCTGACCGCGACGTCGATCGGCTTCGGCCTGCGGCCCGGGCTGCGGCGGCGCAGGCGGCGTACGGCGTCCGAGGCCGACGGTACGACGGCCCCGCCGCGAGCGGCCGTGATCGTGAACCCGATCAAGGTCGGCGACGGCGTCGCGTTCCGCCGCAAGGTGACGCGCGCGCTCGCGGTCCGCGGGTACGACGACCCGTTGTGGCTGGAGACCCGCGAGGACGATGCGGGCAACGCGATGGCGAAGCAGGCGATCGAGTACGAGTCGGACCTGGTGCTCGTGGCGGGTGGCGACGGTACGGTCCGGGTGGTCTGCTCGGCGCTCGCGCACACCGGGATCCCCGTCGGCGTGATCCCGGCCGGCACCGGGAACCTGCTGGCCCGGAACCTGCACATCCCGCTCGACCTCGACGACGCCCTCGAGCGCATCCTCGAAGGCCGCGACCGGCGGATCGACCTGGTCGCCGTCCACGGTGACGAGCTGGACAACGACCGGTACGCCGTGATGGCCGGGCTCGGGCTGGACGCCGCGATCATGTCCGACGCGCCACCGCATCTGAAGAAGCAGATCGGCTGGACGGCGTACCTGGTGTCGGCGGCGAAGAACGTGAACCATCCGTCGGTGCGGGTGCAGCTCACGATCGACGACGCCGAGCCGATCGAGCGTCGCGTCCGTACCGTGGTGGTCGGGAACGTCGGCATGCTGCAGGCGAACATCCCCCTCCTCCCCGACGCCCGCCCCGACGACGGCCTCCTCGACGTCGTCGTGATCGCCCCGCGGCGGGTGACCCAGTGGCCGATCGTCCTCTGGGGAATGATGACCCGCACCAAGCGCACCGACATGTACCTCGAGCGCTTCACCGGCCGCAAGGTCGAAATCCACGCCGCCGTCGACGTCCAACGCCAACTCGACGGCGACCCCATCGGCCCCGGCCGCTACCTCGTCACCGAAATAGAACCCGGCGCCCTGACCGCCCGCGTCCCCAAACGGCGGTAAAAGCTGACAGGGACTGACATACCCCCCTCGCGGCCCCGCCTGACTCGGTCGTCGCCGTACTACGCCCCGCTCCCGCCCACCCCATGCGCCGAGGCTGCCCGCACAAACCCGAGCGACCGGCCCGCGCCTCCCGGAGCGGCGCTGAAGGCGACTGTGCTTGCCCCGCGGTGCTCCACCCGGCTCCTTCGTCGCCACGCTCCGCACCGCTCCCGCCCACCCCCGGGATGTCACCCGCACCGCCGCCACTGCACAACCCGGACCAACCGCTCGACGCCGGCGCAGGCTGGACCACCTGCCCGTGCGGCGAGCCCGATCGCGCCCTCGACTAGATACCTACGACTATTGTTCCACACCGCGGGTAGGCGTTTGCTAAGGCCACGATGACATGCCTAAAATGCTTCTATACCGCCCGTCTCCTTCGTGGGACGGGTTTACTTTTGCCTCGAGTGCGGTGCCGATGTCGTCCGGGTGGGTCACCACGGAGCTGGCTTCTGAAGACTCCCCACGACGGCTGGCAATTGGGCGCCGAAGAGGTCGGCGGAGGTTAGTTGGTACCACCAGTGCCCGCCGACACCGTCGGTCGGCGCGCCGTTGAGTGCGCCGGCGGTGTAGTTCTTGGTCGGATTGACCGTGCCGACCGGCACGCGCTCACGGGCCTGACGGATGGGAAACTCCAGATCGCTGTCGTTGCTGATGACAACCGCTGCGTCGACGTTGTGCTGGAGGACGTCGAGGAGCAGGTGAGCGGCGACGTTGACGTCGCTGCCCTTCTCCTCCCGTCGGGCGACCGAGACCATGAAGACGGCGTCCGGGATATCAGCAGAGCACGCGCCGTCCTTGATCATCACCGGCCAGCCAGGGCGGGCGAGGACCGGTCGCCGACGTCGGTTGGCTGTAGCGAGCGGAGCTGTCGCGACGCGGCTGACATACGTGCCGTACGCGATCTCGTCGACGGAGCCGCACGCGGTCAGCGCGCGAAGGTAGACGTCTTGTTCGCGCGGGCCCGGCGCGCCGGGGTTGTTCGCATCGGCGCGGATCCTGGCTGTGCAGTAGACGACGCGGAGCGAGGTGGGCGGCGTCCAGCCTGCGTTCGCGGTGATGATGTTGGAAGCCAGTCCGCGCAGATCGAGCCAGCGCCACCCGGGCAGCCCGCCACCGCCAACAAGGAACTTGCCGCCGTAGTAGAGGTTGAACCCGTCGATGTAGACGCCAACACGCATGCTGGTCAATTTCCTGTCCGGTTGCTGGGGTGAATGGCGGCCGCCGCGACCTACTTCGGCCCGTCTTGTCAGTCGCCCGCGCGCTGGCACGAACATGTGGGCCGTCGCATGCAATTTCACTACAGGTAGACATGCGGACACTAATCGTAACTGGGGATCCGCTGACCACGCTCGGTCCTGCGAACCACCTCGGCCAATGCAGTCACCGGCGAGCGGTAGCTCGCAAGAACCGGGCGCCAGCCCGGGGCCGGGTGAGAGCGCGCGTAGCAAGGCGCGTCTGAGGAGCCGAGCGACGAAGTGAGTGGCTGCGGAGGACGCGGGGGCCACCACCTGGTGGGCCGGGTTCGGGGCGGTTGTGTCAGGGGGTGGGTGGACTCGGCATTGGTCGGCCCCAGGAGGTGTGATTCGAGATGGCCGGGGGGAGGTGCAGGGCGTCGATGCCGATGCCGAGGTCTCGTAGGAGGGTGACCAGTTCGGAGTGATGTTGCTGGGCTTGGTCCTGGTCGCCCAGGGCGGCGTGGGCGGTTGCGAGTCGGGCGAGGTCGTGGGCGAGTTCCAGTCGTACGCCCTCGCGCCGATGGCTCAGTAGGGCTCGTTCGAGCAACGGAGCGGCTTCGGCGGCTCGGTCGCGGGCGAGCAGGAGGTCGGCGCGCAGGCGCAGTTCGCCGTCTGTCGGCTCCGAATCCGGGGCGCTCGGGCCGCGCGACGCCGAACTTTCGTTGAGGATGCGCTCGGCGGCGTCGACGTCATCGGCTCGTAGCGCGATCGCCGCTCGGGTCTCGGCGAGGTCGAGGAGGACGTTGCGGTCCTCCAGGCTCGTCGCGAGCTGTTCGGCCTCGTCCAGCGACCGCTCGGCCGCCGTGATGTCGCCGGTCAGCGCGAGGCAATCGGCGTACGTGATCAGCCAGATGCTCAGTCGGCGGGACGGCCCGCGGAGCCGTTCGGCCTGCACGTTCTCGGCGACCAGGGCCGCGCCCCGGGCGGGGTGTCCGGTGCGGGCCAGCATCGTCCCGAGGTGTCCGTGGGCCATGGCCTGGACCATGGTGTCGTCGTGCGCGAGGGCCGCGGCTTCTTCGAAGCAGGCCGCCGCCTCCTCGAAGCGTCCGAGCTCGCGCAGTGCACAGCCCAGCTGTATCAGCGCGATCTGCTCCATCGACCCGGCCTCGAGCTCGCGCGCGACGGCGAGCTGCGACTGTGCCAGCTCGGCCAGCTCGGAGTACCGCCCGGCCTCGGCGGCAGTGTGGAACAGCGACCGCAGGACGCCCCACCGCAGCACCGGGTCGGAACAGCCGGCCACCCGCTGCAGCAGACCCGCGCGGACGTGCTCCTCGCCGCGGACGACGAGGTACCCGTCCGAACGCAGCGCGAGCGCGGCCGCCAGATCGACCTCACCGTCGCGGCTCAGTGCGTGGACGAGGTCACGGATGCTGTCGATCTCAGCGTCGAACCAAGCCGAGGGTTGCTCGGCGGCGACGGTCACCCGGCGGGGCGGGACACCCGCCGGAACCGTGGCGCCGTCCGGGCCGATCACCGGGCGCATGCCGTGACCGAGGCCGTCGTCGGCCTGCGACGCCAGCCCCAACCAGGCCACGGCGGCGGTACGCCGACACCACGCGACAGTGCCCGGGTCCTCCTCCAGGGCAGCCCGCTCGCCGGCGAATGCCGCGACCAGCGGGTGCAGGGTGAACCGGAGCTGTCCCGCGGCATCCCGACCGACCGGCTCAACGAGGTGGACGTCGACGAGCTCGTCCAGCGCCCTCGACCCCAGCGGTACGTCGTCCTCCAGCAGAACGCCGGCAAACCACGCCGGCCAGGTCGTCACCGAGGCGGCGGCCACCCTCCGGAGCAGTCGCTGAGCCGGTGCGGACAGGTGCCCGTCGTACGACAGCGCGATGCTGGCCCGTACGTCGGCGTCCCCGATCGCGAGCTCGTCCAGGCGGATGTGTTCCTCGCTGAGGTGCTCGACCACTTCGGACAGACCGACGACCCCGGACGCGAGCCGGGCCGCAACGACCATCAAGGCGAGCGGGAGGCGCCCGCACAGCTGTACGGCGGACCGGGCCAGCCGAGGCTCCAGCTCGCCAACGTCGCGGCCGGCGAGCAGCAGCTCGACAGCCACCTCGGTCGACAGAGTCGGCACGTTGCGGCGGAGCACTCCGGCGAGGCCGGCGAGCCGGTGGCGCGAGGTGACGATCGCGGCCGAACGAGGCGACGGCGGGAGCAGATCGCGAACCTGCCGTTCGTCGAGGGCGTCGTCCAGAACCACCAGCACCCGGCGGTTGGCGATCGCGCTGCGATAGAGCGCCAGTCGTTCGTCCCGTCGGCCGTGGGCGGGTGGGGCGGTCGTACCGAGAGCCCGCAGGAATCGGTCGATGATCTCGTCCGGGTCACGCGGGTGGCGCGAGGTGCCGTCCAGCTCGGCGTACAAGGTGCCGTCGGGGTACGCGTTCTGCACGCGGTCGGCGAGAGCGACGGCCAGTGAGGTCTTGCCGATGCCGCCTGCGCCGACAAGGAGGACCGTGCCTGGAGTGGGTTCAGGCGCCCGCAAGGCCTCGGTCAGCTGGGCGAGGAGGTCGTCACGTCCGACCAGAGAGACGGGGCGGGGCAGCTGACGGGGCACGTGCCGAGGAGACGCCGACGGCGGGTCGCCGTCCCGCAGGAGACTGGAGTGGGTCTCCTGAAGATCCTGCCCGGGCTCGACGCCGAACTCGGCGACCAGCTGGCGTCGCAGATCCTGGTAGGCGCTCAGCGCTTCGGTACGACGGCCGCTCCGGGCGAGGGCCCGCAACCGAAGGTCGTGCAGACCTTCGTGGAGTGGATCGGCGGCCAGCAGGGCGTGCACCGTCTCGAGGACGCCGGCGTGGTCATGCCTGGCGAGCTGCGCCTGGGCGAGCGCTTCGCCGGCCGCGACCCGCTCCCGGTGGAGGGACTCGCGGGTCGCCGCGGCCCAGTCGCCGGACAGGTCGGCGAGCGCGTCTCCGTGCCACAGTGCCAACGCTGCGTCCAGCTCGCTCCGGGCGTCGTCGTACTGCTCGTCACGCAGGTACTCCCGCCCGCGGACGACCTGCAGCCTGAACTCGTGCAGGTCGAGTCCGTGGTCGGTCAGAGCGAGCTGATAGCCCAGCGGACGGGTCACGATGAGCGCCCCGGTCGCGTCCAGCTTGCGGCGCAGCCGGGCGATGATGTTGTGCAGCTGCTGCCGGGCGGACTGCGGCGGTGACGGCCACACCGTGTCGATCAGCCGGTCGGACGACGTGACCCGGTCGGCGTTGATCAGCAGCATCGACAGGACGAGCCGCTCCCGGCCGCCGAGAGCGACGGGTTCGCCTGCCACCTCGACCGGCCCGAGAACGCGAAAGTGCACGGCACATTCTCGGTCACGATCAGGCCCACGCGTAGCTCAACGCCCCCGGCCGTCGAATGCGGTCGGGGGCGTTGAGGTCATCAGGTACTGCTCAGCTGCTGAGGACCAGGTGCCAGTGCGGGCTGTGCGAGCCGACGTAGGTGCAGCTCCAGGACCAGCCCTCGTACGGGCTCGACGGGTTGCCGGTGATGTTCTTGCCGGACTGGTTGCAGGCACCGCTCGTGCTGTACCAGCCGCCGCTCACCGTACTGGCCGACGCGATGCCGGCGGTGGCGAAGGACACCGCCATGACACCGGTGGCAAGCGCACCGGTCAGCACAGCAGACTTACGGAAAGTGGACATCGTGGCTCCTTCCTGAGGCCCGCCGCACCCGACGGACCGAACGGGATGACGCGCAAAGGCTCGCCCACCCCACTCACCATCCGCTAACCACTCGCTCACGACGCACTACCGTCCGCTCACGAGGTCGCACTTCGGCCCGGCAGTCCCGGACTCACGCGGGCTGACCACATCCGGATGCCACCACCGCCCCAGTCGCCACCCTCACTCGCTCGCAACCAGCACATACTCACCACGTGCCGCCGCCTCGCCGAGAACACCCGCCAAGCAGTCACCCACCAGCACGCGTGGGGCTTGCCACCTCCACACGTCCAGCACAGCCGGCCGCCGCCCATCCCCAGCAACCACTCACCACACCCAGCCTCACGCACCACGCCCGCCAACGCAGTCACGCGGAGCACGCGGGGGGCTTACCTCAGTTGACGGTTGGGCCGGCTTCTTTGTGGAGGGTGTCGATGGCTTCTTCCTCTTCGGGGGAGAGCTTCGACTCGCTGGTGAAGGACTTGATTTCCTTCGCGTACGTGCGGGCGTCGGCGCGGCTGTTGATCGAGGTGAGGACGACGCCGTCGCCGTTGTCGTCGAGGAGTGCCATCGACCAGGAGAGCTTGCCGCCGGTGTCGCCGAAGGCGTCGTACCGGACGACTGCGAGGTGCTGGAGGGTTTCCTTCAGTTCGCCGCGGGTGACGTCGAGTTCCTTGCCGAGGCGGCGGAGTTCGGACTTGACGGTGCCGGGCTTGGCCTCGGGTTGGGCGGGCGGCGGTTCCGGCGTGGGCTCGGTGCTGGGCTGGTCAGCGGGGCCCGTCCGGGCCCTCAGGGCCTGGATCGCGAACACCAGGGCAAGCACCGCCACAAAGAGGGCGGCGACCCCGAAGGCACCGGCTAACGTCGAAGACACAGAACTAGAGCCTAAAGCATCGCCTGCTCTGCCTGAGTGTTCAGGTGATCGCACAGCGTGCGTGGCCGGGGACGGATGCGGTACCTCGGGCCGCGGCAACGTAGATTCGCGGCGTGACACATATGCCTGATCAGGGCCCACAACCGGGCGTCCACGACCTCGGGTACGCCCGGCTCGACACCGACCGGCTGGAACGTACCGGCGACGCCGAGGTGGTGTACGGCGCGGGCAAGACGCCGTCTCAGGTCGTGGAACTGCTCCGCACCCTGCACGCCACCCACCCGGGGCACGCCGTACTCGCGACCCGGTTGACGGACGAGGCGCAGGAGGCGGTCGCGGCCGCGCTGCCGGCGGCGGTGATCGACCCGGTCGGGCGTACGGCGGTCCTCGGCGAGCCGCCGCGGCAGTCCGGGACGGTGGCTGTGGTGGCGGCCGGTACGTCGGACGCGCCGGTCGCGGCGGAGGCGGCGACGACGGCTCGTGTGTTCGGGGCCGGGGTGGACGTGATCACGGACGTGGGCGTGGCCGGGCTGCACCGGATCCTCGGGGTGCGCGAGCGGCTCGCGGACGCGGACTGCCTGATCGTGGTCGCCGGGATGGAGGGGGCGCTGCCGAGCGTCGTCGGCGGGCTGGTCGGTGTACCGCTGGTGGCTGTGCCGACCTCGGTCGGGTACGGCGCTTCGTTCGGTGGGTTGGCGGCGCTGCTCGGGATGCTGAACTCGTGTGCGCCCGGGGTGACGGTCGTGAACATCGACAACGGGTTCGGGGCCGGGGTGTTCGCGGCGCGGGTCGCCCGGCAGTCCAGCCCGCGCGAGACGAAGGACGCCTGATGCGCACAGCCTGGCTCGACTGCTCCGCCGGGGCGTCCGGCGACATGCTTCTCGGGGCGCTGCTCTCCGCGGGCGCCGACCTGGAGTACGTGAACGCGGCGGTGGCCGCCGTCGACCCGTCGTTGTCGGTGACGGTCACGCAGACCGCCCGCCACCAGATAGCTGCCACCAAGGCAACAGTCGAGGTCAACGGCACCCCCCACCCGGAAAACTTCCCGGACGCCGGTCACGGGCATGGGCACGGCCACGGTCACGGTCACGGCCACGAGGCCCCCGCGGCTGACGCCGCAGACGCAGGAGCTAGCGCGGCGGAGAGCTCCGCTGCTGGATCTGGCGCGGGCGCTGGATCTGGAGTTGGCGCGGGCGCTGGAGCTGGGGATGGCGCGGGAGCTGGCGCGGGCGCGGGAGCTGGAGCGGGCGCGGGAGCTGGGGCGGGCGCGGGCGCTGGAGCTGGGGATGGCGCGGGCGCTGGGGATGGGGATGGCGCGGGCGCTGGGGATGGCGCGGGCGCGAGAGTCGAGAGGGCGGGCGCGGGCGTCGAGAGCGCGGGCGCGGGTGCGGGCGTCGAGAGCGTGGGGGTGGGGGGTGAGGGGCAAGGCGGTGGTTCCGCGGGTGGCTCGCACCAGCACTCGCACTCTGGGCCGACTCGGGCTTGGGCGGAGGTGCGGCGGTTGTTGGAGGAGGCCGCGCTTGAGGAGCAAGTGCGGGAGCGGGCGATTGATACGTTCGCGCGGTTGGCTCGGGCTGAGGGGGCGGCTCATGGGGTGGAGCCGGAGACGGTGCACTTTCATGAGGTTGGGGCGTTGGATGCGATCGCGGACATCGTCGGGGTGGCTGCTGCCGCGGTGAGTCTCGGGGTGGAGCGGGTCGTGGTTTCGCCGATCGCGCTCGGGAGTGGGAAGCAGGTGCGGGGACAGCACGGCGGGATTCCGATCCCTGGGCCGGCGGTGCTGCACCTGGTGTCCGAGGCGGGTGCGCCGGTGCTCGGCGGGACCGCGCCGTACGAGATGACCACTCCGACCGGGGCGGCGCTGCTCGCGACGCTGGCCGACGAGTACGGCGCGATGCCGCCGATGCGCGTCACCGCGACGGGCGTCGGCGCGGGCGGACGCGACCCGGTCGAGGTGCCGAACATCCTCCGCGTGATCCTCGGCGACTCGACCGACCAGCCGGCGACCGAGCTCGTCTACGAGACGAACGTCGACGACCTCGACCCGCGGCTCTGGCCGCAGGTGCTCGCGAAGTTGCTGGCCGCGGGCGCCGCGGACGCGTGGCTGACGCCGATCCTGATGAAGAAGGGCCGTCCCGCCCACACCCTCTCGGTCCTCGTCACCAGCGCGAACGCCGACGCCGTACGGCGGGTCGTGCTCACCGAGACCTCCGCGATCGGGCTCCGCGAGTACCCGATCCGCAAGCACGCCGCCGACCGCGAGTTCAGCACGATCAAGCTCGACGGCCACCCCATCAGCGTGAAGATCGCCAGGTACGACGGTCAGGTGGTCAACGTGCAGCCGGAGTACGACGACGTGGTCGCGGCCGCCGCCGAACTCGGCCAACCGGTCAAACACGTCCTCGCCCGCGCGATCGCCGCCGCCGAGGCCCTCTGGAGCTAGCTCGCGGCGGCCTTCTCCGCGACCTGCTTGCGGCGGGGCCATTCGTACGGCCACCACTGGGCCCCGTTGCGGCGGGCCCAGACGATGAGACCGATCAGCACGGCCAGCTCGATCGCCGGGCAGAGGGTGTCGCGGAGGCGGGAGCTGAAGAACTCCAGCGAGTCCGACAGGCTCGCCGCGACCTGCCGCGCGTGCGGGTCCCGGCCGGGGACGTACGCGATCGCGAGCATGGTCGTACGGACGACCATCAACCCGTCGACCTTCGACGCGGCGACCGCGGCCAGGGCGGCCCAGGCGATCACGTCGTACCAGGGCAGCGAGTACATCGCGGTCAGCGACCACGCGATCGCGTAGATCGCGGTGTACCGGATCGCGGCCGGGGTCGGGTCGTCCGGATGTGTTTGCGGCACCAACGACTTCGGGAACACCTGGCAGAGCAGGATCGCGACCACGATCAGGCCGACCCAGGCCAGGATCGCGATCACCGTCCTGACCAGACCGTTGGGCAGGAACAGCGTGAAGAGGCTGAGCAGCACCTTGTGCGGCGTGCCGGTGGAGATGAACGACGTCTGCGACCGCGCCTGCTGGAACGCCTGCAGGCCGACGATCGCGTACAGCCCGCCCATCGCGATCGCGCCGCCGCCGCAGAAGTACAGGCACTTGCGCCGGTCGGCCCGCAGCGCCCACAGCATCGCGATGCCGACCAGGCCGATCGACAGCTTCGTGCAGCCCGCGACGCCGAGCATCAGCCCGGCGAGGAACACGTGCCGCCGGAACAGCACTAGCGCGATCACCGCGAACATCACCGCGATCGAGTCGTTGTGCGCGCCGGCCAGCACCGCCCAGAGGAGCAGCGGGTTCGCCAGGCTGAGCATGATCACGCGCCGCTTGGCCGGCAGGTCCTTGCCGACCAGCTTGACCAGCAGCAGCCCGGTGACGACCAGGCTGATCGCGATCGACAGCTGCAGCATCCACACGGTGAGCTGCGCGGAGTCGCCGCCGATCAGCGAGGACAGCCACTGCACCCAGGTCGCGATCGGCCCGTACACGCTGCGCGCGCCCTGCCACGGCCGCTCGGTCGCGGTGATCACCGGGTCGTACCCGAGCCGGATGGTGTCCGCCGGCGAGGCCGTGTACGGGTCGCCGCCGAGCGACATGATCCGCCCGTACGCCGCGTAGATCAGCACGTCGCCCGACGCCATCGGGGGCACCAGCGTCACGGCCGCCGTCGTACCGATGCCCAAGGCAATCAACCGGTCGACGCGCGGCGCCCAGCCGTGCCGCAACGCCTTGGTGGCAAGGAAGACGCCGTACCCGCCGAGCAGGATCGCGACGTAGATCATCACCGACACGAGCCAGTCGTTCGGCTTCGCGTCGAACCAGTACGACGGGAGCCACGGGTGCCGGTTGGTCAGCGTCAGTACGACGACGGACGGTCCGAGCAGGCCGACCGCGACGATCAGCGCCGTACACGCGAGGTAGAGGGCGACGGCGCGGCGACCGTACTTCCGTCCGAGTTCGAGGTCGCTCATTGCGCGGACTTCCACGGGAACCGGCTGCTCCCCCCACCGTCCGCGGGCAGCGCACTGCGGGCGGCGAGCGCACGCCGGACGTGCAGGTACTGCTTCGCGCGGTGCAACTGCCCGCGCAGATCGGTCCCGGTCGCGCGGTGCCGGACCTCGATCGGCACCTCCACGATCCGGAAGCCCTTCCGCCCCAGGTCGATCGTCAGCGCGGTCTCCACCCCGAACCCGGCGGCCAGCGGTACGGCGGAGTCGAACGCGGCGCGGGTCAGGCACCGCTGCCCCGACAACGGCTGCTCCGGCGCCCAGCCGGTGGCCCCCTCGATCCCGGCCCGCGACAGCCGTACGACGAACCCGTGGCCGCCGGCCTTCGACCCGTCGGCACGCACCTGTGCCGGCAGCGTCCCGATCGTCATGTCCGCGCGGCCCGTCTGCACCGGCTCGATCAACGGCCCGGCCGCGGTCGCGGTGTCGGTGAGGTCGGCGTCCAGGAACAGCAGGTGCCGCGGGCGGGCGCCGTCGCGCTCGGCGACCGCCGCCGCGCCGGTCTCCATCGCCGCCGCCTTCCCGCGGTTCCGCTCGTGCCGGACGACGACCGCGCCGGCCTGCTCGGCCACCTCGGCGGTCCGGTCGGTGGAGCCGTCGTCGACGACCACGACCAGGTCGACACCGATGATCTTGTGCACGGCGTCGACGGTCGCCGCGATCCGGCCGGCCTCGTCCTTGGCCGGGATCACGCAGGCGACGGCGCGCTCGAACGGTTCCTTGTCGTCGGGCTTCTCGTTGGGCACAGCATCACCGGGCACAGCACCGCAGCCTAGTTCCTCGGCAGGCGATCGATCTCCTCAGTATCGGCCACCTGTGGAGATTCGTTCTTTCGAACGATCGGCGATATCGGCCAGCTGGCAGATGTTCCGCCGCGGCGGGGGCCGCAGGATTTGAGACATCAGCAGAACCCGACCGGAAGAGGTACCCGAAATGACCCGCACCGTGGTTGCGAACTTCTCGCTCTCGCTCGACGGCCGCACCAACGGCCCCGGCGGCGACTACGACATGAGCTGGATCGTTCCGCACGCGATCACCGAGGGCGCCCGGAAGCACATGCTCCGGGTCACCGGCCCGGCCACCACCGCACTGCTCGGCCGGAAGAACTACGAAGGCTTCGGCAGCTTCTGGCCGTCGGTCGCCGACGACGAGAACGCCGCACCGCAGGACCGGACATTCTCCCGCTGGCTGAACGAGACCGAGAAGGTCGTCTTCTCCGCCACCCTGACCGAGGCGTCCTGGCAGAACTCCCGGATCGCCGACGGCGAGCCCGCGGACGTGGTGAAGGAACTCCGCGCCCAGGACGGCGGCGACATCATCGTGCTGGCCAGCTCCAGCGTGATCCGCGCGCTGCTCGCGGCCGACGAGATCGACCGCCTCAGCATCACCCTCGACCCCGAGCTGGTCGGCGGCGGCGCCCGCCTGTTCGAGGACGGACTGCCGGCCACGTCCTGGACGCTCACCGCCAGCACCCCCACCGAGTCCGGCGCCCTCTGCCTGTTCTACGACCGCATCCGCGACTGATATTGTCGGACAATCAGACACATTGTCGGGAGTAGGGTGGACAGATGGCTGTGAGTACGTACGGCGTCGACAGCGAGGTCGGCCGGCTGCGAACGGTGATGCTGCACCGGCCCGGCAACGAGCTCCGGCGGCTCACCCCGCGGAACAACGACAAGCTGCTGTTCGACGGCATCCCGTGGGTCGGCCGGGCGCAGGACGAGCACGACGCCTTCGCCCAGGCCCTCCGCGACCGCGACGTCGAGGTGCTGTACCTCGGCGAGCTGCTCACCGAGTCACTCAACCATCCGGAGGCCCGTGCCCAGGCGGTCGCCGGCGCGACGGAGGACCTGCGGCTCGGCGACACCCTCCGCGACTACCTACGGGCCTCCCTCGGCGACCTCGACCCGGCGGCGCTGGCCGAGGCGCTGATGGCCGGCGTACGCAACGACGAGGTGCACTCCGGCGGGCTGGTGACGTCGTTGCTGGCGCACGAGGACTTCCTGATCGACCCGCTGCCGAACCTGCTCTTCACCCGCGACTCCAGCGTCTGGATCCGGGACTCGGTCGCGGTCACCTCGCTGGCGATGCCGGCCCGGATGCGCGAGACGCAGCTGACCGAGCTGATCTACACGTTCCACCCGCGGTTCGCCGGCGCGGACAAGGTGTACGACCACCAGTTGGAGCATGTCGAGGGCGGCGACGTCCTCGCGCTCGGTCCCGGCGTACTCGCGGTCGGGGTCGGGGAGCGGACCACGCCGGCCGGGGTGGAACGGCTGGCCCGGCGGGTGTTCGCGAAGGGCCTGGCGCACACGGTGCTCGCCGTACCGATCGCGCAGCAGCGGGCGACGATGCACCTCGACACCGTCTGCACGATGGTCGACACCGACGCGGTGCTGATGTACCCGAACATGGCGGAGCACATGCAGGCGCTCGCCGTCACCAGCAACGGCGAAGAGCTGCACATCGCCGCCCCCGAGCCGTTCCTGGTCGCGGCCGCGAAGGCGCTCGGCATCGACACCCTGCGCCGGATCGACACCGGCCTGGACCCGGTCACCGCCGAACGCGAGCAGTGGGACGACGGGAACAACACCCTCGCGGTCGCCCCGCGGGTGTGCATCGCGTACGAGCGCACCGTCGAGACCAACGCCCGCCTCGAGGAGTCCGGCATCGAGGTCGTCCGGATCTCCGGCTCCGAACTCGGCTCCGGGCGCGGCGGCCCGCGCTGCATGTCCTGCCCGGTACTGCGCGCTCCGCTGGCCTCCTGACGCACGCCCGTGAGGCCGGCGACACGCGGAGTGAAATCGGGGCTTGTGGCGGAGGGGCTTCCTGGGTAATCTTCATGCCTAGGCCCAGGCCCTGTTGCTCCCCCGTCAGCAGGACTTGGGCCGTCCACGTTTCTGGGCCAATTTGAACGATCATGGCCTAGACCACTGTAAGTCAGCAGAACGCCCCCTCAGCCGCGGCCGAGGGGGCGTTCTCGCGTCGTCAGCGGATGGTGAGCTGGCGGCTGGCCAAGCCGGCCTTGGCGGCCCGCTCCTCGGTGGTCAGCGGCGCCTCGGTCGCCAGCGCCTTCTCCAGCGCGGTCGCGAAGTCGGCGGCGGGCGTCTCCACGTCGGCGGCCTCGGTCCCGGCGGGCAGCTCCCAGACCGGGGCCAGTACGCCGAGCGCGCGGAAGGAGCCGATCAGGCGGCTGCCGGCGATCAGCGCGGACGAGCCGGCGGCATGCAGGCGGGCCAGCGCGTCGAGGAGGGTGTCCTCGGTGTGCGGCATGACCCAGCGCAGGTAGATCCGGTCGCCGATCTGGGTCCAGTACGCCGCGTCGACCGACTCCAGCCGTACGGTCGGGGCCGCGGCCGCGTTCGCCCGCTCCAGGCCGGCGGCCACCTCGCCGGTCGGGTCCTCGACGTTCTCGCCGACCCAGAAGTCGAAGCCCTCGTGGACCTTGACCTCCAACGGCTTGCTGGTGTCGATCAGGTCCTGCAGCCGCGGGCCGTCCTTCATCAGGTCGCCGAGCTGGATCGGGTTGCCGGGCTCGGTGTGCAGCGCGGCGGTGATCGCGTGCCCGAGGTCGCGGCTCGGGTCGCCGGAGGACGCGTGCGTCTGGAGGCCGATCCAGATCGTCTCGTCGTCGCGGACCAGGCCCGGCATCGCCATCGGGAGCAGCGTCACCAGGTTGACGGTCTTGCCGGCGTTGTCGCCGACCAGCTCGACCTGGACGCTGCCGGACGGGACGATCTCGCGGAACGCGATCAGGTCACACTCCGACGGCAGCCCCTCGAACGGCCGGACCACGAACGCGTCCGCCGCCTGGGCGCGGTCCTTGCCGTGGCACTGCTTGAACCGCTTGCCCGAGCCGCACGGGCAGGGTTCCCGCGGGCCGACGTCGACCAGGTCGGCCGGGTCGAGCGTGACGGTCGGAGTCGTGTTCTGCGCGCGCTGCCGCGACTTCTTTCCCATAACCCCGCAGTCTTACAGCCCGCACCACCCCAGAGCCAACCGGGCGAGGCTGGCTCAGTTCGGGATGGTGGCGTGCACGGTGCGGTGGGTGGCGGCGGTCCGGACGTCCCAGCCGGTGGTCAGTACGTCGACGATCGCCAGCCCGCGGCCGCCGACGGACTCGGGGTGCGGGTCGGTGATGCGCCGCGGCTCGGTGTCGCCGCGTCCGTCGGTGACCTCCACGTGGATACCGGCCTTGTCGATCCACCAGGCGGCGCGGACGTCGCCGGTGGGCAGTGGCGGGGCGTACCGGATCGCGTTCGAGAGCAGCTCGGACAGCACGAGCTGAGCGTCGTCGGAGGCGGCGCGGGCGACCCGGTAGCGCTTCAGGTAGGCGCCAAGACGGCGCCGGGCGTCCGCTACCGCGGACACTTCGTGCGGCAGTACGACGTCCACGACGCTGACGTCGGCGGGCAGGGTCGCAGAGGACAAGCAGGGTCTCCTCGATGATCGGTTCAGCCACTGGGACTTCTGCCCACGAACCAGGCCCCGAAAACACCCGCGAGTATTCCGTTACACAGCCTCTACGACCGCCCGCCTAAACACCCGGAAACCGTAACGAAATCGACGGAATTGAACGTTGCAATAACCGGCCGCATTCACCCCGCTACGTATCCACACCAGCGTGACACAAACCACACAATTCCGTCCCGGCGTGTCACAAACCCGCAGGTCAGGTACGGCGTCCTACATCTTCCCCCAGTACCCGCAAGGCCAGGTCCGGGCGGTCGCTGATTACCGCGTCGACCCCGATGTCGCGGCAGTGCCGGACGTCGTTCTCGGCGTTCACGGTCCAGACGTGCACCTGGTGCCCGTGTTTGTGCGCGCGGTCGACGTACTCCGGGTTCGCGGTGACGATCGCCAGGCTCGGACCGGCGTACGACACCCCGCCCGGGAGGGTTCCGTCGCGAAAGCGCAGCGGGATCTTGTCCATCAGCAGCACGGTTCGCAGGCCGGGCGCCAGGGTCCGCATCCGGCGGAGCGAGAGCCAGGAGAAGCTCATCACCCGGACCGGCGACTCCGTTCCGAGCCGCGGACGGGCCCAGCCGAAACGGTCCAGCGCCTCGACCAGCCGGCGTTCGACGAGGCCGGCGTACCGGGTCGGGTGCTTGGTCTCGACCGCCAGCTCGACCGGTCGGCCGGCGTCCCGGACGGTCTCGAGCAGCGTCTCCAGGGTGAGGACGGGCTGGACGTCGTTCCCGTTCTTCCAGGAGCCCCAGTCGTACCGCTCCAGCTCGGCGAGGGTCAGCTTCGAGACCACGCCGGTGCCGTTCGACGTACGTTCGATGGTCCGGTCGTGGACGCAGACGAGCTGCCCGTCGGCGGTCAGCCGGACGTCGCACTCGAGGCCGTCGGCGCCGTACTCGATGGCTCGCTGGTACGCCGCGAGCGTGTGCTCCGGCTCGACCGCACTGGCTCCGCGATGGGCGACGACGCGCGGGATGCTCCGCATGGGAGAAACTCTGTCACATGGACATGCGGGCGATCGTGCTGGACGGTCCGGTGCCGCCGGAGGAACTGCGGGTACGGCGGGTCCCGGTGCCCGAGCCGCCCACCGGGTGGGTGCGGATCAAGGTGGAGGCGTTCGGGCTGAACCGGTCGGAGTACCACCTCCGCGCCGGGCTCGCGACGAACGCGAAGTTCCCGGTGATCCCCGGGATCGAGGCGGCCGGCACCGTCGACCTCGCGCCGGGCGGCGAGTTCGCCCCGGGACAGCAGGTGGTCGCGATGATGGGCGGGATGGGCCGCGCGTACGACGGCGGGTACGCCGAGTACACCGTCGTCCCGGTGGCGTCGGTGATCCCGGTGCGGACCGACCTGGACTGGGCGACGCTCGGCGCGCTGCCGGAGATGCTGCAGACCGCCCCTGCTCGCTCTACACCGGGCTGGCGATCGAGCCGGGGCAGTCGCTGCTCGTTCGCGGCGGTACGTCGTCCGTGGGCGTCGCGGCCGCCGTACTCGCCAAGGAACACGGACTGACCGTGCTGTCGACGACCCGCAATCCGGAGCGCGTGCAGGTGCTTCGCGAGCTCGGGGTCGATTATCCGATCGTTGACGACGGCAACGTTGCGGAAAAGGTCCGGGCCACTCTCCCGGGCGGTGTCCACGCGGCGCTCGAACTGGTCGGGACGAATGTTCTCCCGGACACCCTCAAAGCGACGGCGGTGCACGGGACTGTGTGTTTCACCGGAATGCTCAGCGACTCCTGGACAATCCCCGACTTCTACCCGATGGACTACCTCCCGAACGGGGTCCGGCTGACCGCGTACGGCGGCGAGAGCTCGGACCTGCCCGCCGACGCGTTCCAGCGGTACGTCGACCTGGTCGCGGCCGGCACACTCCCGATCCGCATCGACCGCGTCTTCACGATGGACGAGATCGGCGAGGCCCACCGCATCATGCAGGACGGCGCGGCAGTCGGGAAGCTCGTGGTGCGGATCTCCAGGCCATCACAATGAGCGCCCGCGCGGCTCGCTGAGCGGGCACCCCCGGGCCGCGGGGCGATTGTGATGGCCTGGCGGTCCGAGCTGATGCTGGGCCGGCCACCTGACGGGCCCAGCACCAACGGATCAGGCGGTCGCTTCCTGCAGGGCGGGCGTGCGGCCCACGGGCCGGGGGAGGCCGTAGTGGTCGCGGAGTGTCGTACCCGTGTACTCCGTGCGGAAGAGGCCGCGGGCCTGCAGGATCGGGATCACCTCGTCGACGAAGGTCTGCAGACCGGACGGGAGTACGGGTGGCATCACGTTGAACCCGTCCGCGGCGCCCGCCTCGAACCAGTGCTGGATCGCGTCCGCGACCTGGTCCGGCGTCCCCGTGAACGTCCGGTGGCCGCGTCCGCCGCCGAGGCGGCCGATCAGCTCGCGGACGGTCAGCTTCTCCCGGCGGGCGAGCGTGACGATCAGCGTGTACCGGCTCTTCGCGCCCTCGATCTCGTCCTCGTCCGGGAGCTCCGCGGGCAACTGCTGGTCGAACGGCAGGTCCTCCGGCGCCACCCGCAGCGTCCGCGCCAGCTGCAGCCGCGCGTACTCCGGCCGGATCAGCGAGTCCAGCTGATGCTCCAGCCGTTCCGCCTCCTCGACCGTGGACCCGATCACCGGCACGATCCCGGGCAGGATCTTGATCGTCGACGGGTCCCGCCCGAGCGCTGCCGTCCGCGCCTTGAGGTCCTGATAGAAGTCCTGCGCGTCCTCCAGCGTCTGCTGCGCGGTGAACACCGCCTCGGCGTACCGCGCCGCCAAGCCCTTCCCGTCCTCGGAAGAACCCGCCTGAACGATCAGCGGATACCCCTGCGGAGACCGCGGCACGTTGAGCGGTCCGCGTACCTGGAAGTGCCGCCCGACATGATCGATGGGCTGGACTCGCTCTTGGACGGCCCACACACCCTCGGACTTGTCCGCGATCGCGGCGTCGTCCTGCCACGAGTCCCACAGCCGGTACGCGACCTCGAGGAACTCGGCCGCCCGTTCGTACCGCTCCGCATGCGCGGGCTGGTCGGCGAGGTTGAAGTTCCGCGCCGCCTCCGGGCCGGCCGTGGTGACGACATTCCACCCCGCGCGCCCGCCGCTGACATGGTCGACGCTGGCGAACCGCCGCGCCAGGTTGTACGGCTCGTTGTACGTCGTGGACGCGGTCGCGATCAGCCCGATCCGCGAGGTGACGGCCGCGATCGCGGTCAGCAGTACGGTCGGCTCCAGCGAACCGGCGGGCCGCCGTCCGACGTTCCCGAACAGCACCGGCGAGTCCGCGAAGAAGATCGAGTCGAACAGCCCGCGCTCGGCCAGCTGCGCCAGCTTCTGGTAGTGCTCGACCGACGTGTTGGCGAACGGGTCGCTCTCCGGCAGCCGCCAGGACGCCTCATGGTGCCCGGTGCTCATCAGGAACGCGTTCAGGTGCAACTGCCTGCTCATACCGAAACTCCCAAGGCGTCGAGAAGCCGCGCACGCACCGCGGCGAATCCTGGATCGGCCGCACTCCGCGGCGCACTCAATGCGATGACTTCGGTGGCGACGATCCGGCCGGCGTCGAGGACGATCACCCGGTCGGCCAGCACGATCGCCTCGTCGACGTCGTGCGTCACCAGCAGTACGGCGGGCTGGTGCGCGGCGCACAACTGCCGCAGCAGCGCATGCATCTTCAACCGGGTCAACGCGTCCAGCGCCCCGAACGGCTCGTCCGCGAGCAACAGCTCGGGCTCACGCACCAGCGACCGCGCCAGTGCGACCCGCTGCTGCTCACCACCGGACAACTCGTTCGGCCACGCCTTCTCCCGGCCGGCCAGCCCGACTTCTTCGAGGCTCTTCCGGCCGCGGTCCTCGACCGCTCCCAGCCCGAGCACGACGTTGTCCAGAACCCTTGCCCAGGGCAACAGCCTGGAGTCCTGGAAGACGACCGAAACGTTCTGCGGCACGGCAATCTCACCCGACCCCTCGACGTCATAGTCCAGACCGGCGAGGGCCCGCAGCAACGTACTCTTCCCGGAACCACTCTTCCCCAGCAGTGCGACGAACTCGCCCGGCGCAATGTCCAGGTCGAGCCCGTCCAGGACGGCGCGCTCGTCGTACCGCCGGACGAGGTCGCGGACCTGGACGGTTACGAGGCCAACGTTCGGCGCCATGAGAGCGCCCTCCTCTGGATCAGGCGGACGACCGCGTCGGAGAGCAGGCCGAGGACGCCGTACACGACCAGGCCGACGATGATGATGTCGGTCTGCCCGTACGTGCGGGCCAGCTCCATCATGTAGCCGATGCCGCTGGTGGAGTTGATCTGCTCGACGACCACCAGCGACAGCCACGCGCCGGTGACCGCGAACCGCAGGCCGAGCAGGAACCCGGGCAATGCGCCCGGGAGTACGACGCGGCGGACGAACTCCCACTGCGAGAGCCCGACGGTCTGCGCGAGTTCGACGTACCGGCTGTCGATCGTCCGGAGGCCGTTGTGGGTGTGGATGTAGATCGGCACGAACACCCCGAGCAGGATGGTGACCACCTTCATCGACTCGCCGATCCCGAGCCAGAGGATCAGCAGCGGCAGCAACGCCAGCGACGGGATCGCCCGCTTGATCTGGATCGGGCCGTCGAGCACCGCCTCGCCCAGGCGGGACAGGCCGGAGATCAGCGCGAGTACGACGCCGGCGACGATACCGAGCGCGAGTCCGATCAGGGCCCGCTGGGCGGAGGTCCACAGGTTCGACTGCAGGCGGCCGTCCGAGATCAGCTCGGCGGCCGTGCTGACCACCGTCCACGGTGCTGACAGGATCCGTTGGTCGATCCAACCAGCGGCCGAGCCGACGCTCCAGATCACCAGCAGGAGTACCGGTCCGATCGCGGCGCCGAACCTGATCGGCCTCCCCGGCCCGAGCCGACGACGCCGTACGACGGGACTCGCCGCGGCCCGGGTGCGGAGCCCGGGCAGCGTGGTCGCGCTCATTTGGCACCTGCCTTGATCGCGTCCGCGGCGACGGTCTGGAACCGCAGGTCGTACAGGTCCTTCGCCTGGATCACCGGGTTGCCGGTCTCCTTGGCGAGCAGCTCGATGGTCTGCTGCTGCCGCTGGATCGCGTCGCTCCAGTCGGCCGGGATGTCCGGGTGCCCGGCGTTGTCGACGAGCCACTGCCCGTCGGCCGCGCTGAGGCCCTGGTCCTTCACGTAGTACCCCTCGATCCATTCCTTGGGGTGCTTGTCGATCCACTCCTGCGCGATGCCCCAGGCCGCGACGTACGCACGGATCGCCGCCGCCTTCCCGGGATCCTCGAGCGACTCGACCGGGCCGTACAGGTGGCCGGCGTCGTCGCGCAGGCCGTGGTCGATCGTGGACGCGCCGTCCTTGCCGTACTTGGCGAGGTACCGCTTGATCTGCACGCCGCCGATCGGGGCGACGTCCACCTGCTTCGAGGCGAGCGCGTTCGAGTAGACGTCACCGGTCGACGGCAGCTCGACCAGCTTCACGTCCTCCTTGGTCAGCCCGGCCTTCTGCAGCACCTTCAGGATCAGCGCGCCCTGCGCCTGGCCCGGGCTGTAGGCGATCTTCTTGCCGCGCAGGTCGCCGAGCGTCTTCACCGACACCCCGGGCGCGATGCCGAGCTTGTAGATCGGGTGGTCGATCGGGTCCTGCCGGAACTTGGAGGCGACGATCTTCACCTTCAGACCGGTCCAGGTCGCGTTGATCGCCGGGATCTCGGCGACCGAGCCGAGGTCGAGCGCGTGCGCCCGGAACGCCTCGGTGGTCTGCGGGCCGCCGCTCAGGTTCGCGAACTGCACGTACTTCGCGACCTTGTCGTACTGGCCCGAGAGCTTCAGCGCGACCTCGGTGGCAGGGTCGCCGACGACGATCTTGGTGCCATCCGGGACCGTGGTCGGGAGGGCAGCGTCGAGCGACAGCTTGGCGGCGCCGTCGTCGGTCTTCGCGCTGCAGCCGGTGACGGCGACGGCGAGGAGGGCGAGGGCTGTGATGAGACGTCTATTGGACATGGTGGGCTTTCGCGTAGTTGCCGTCGTGGTAGAGCAGCGACTCGTGCTCACGGCGTTCGGTGTGGGTGGCGAGGCGGGCGACGACCAGGTAGTGGTCGCCGACCGCGAAACGGTGCTCGACCTGCGCGCGCAGGAAGCTCGGGGCGTCGTCGAGGGCGGGTTCGCCGGTGGCCAGCCGGGACCAGCGGGTCGGCGCGGCGAACCGGTCGATCCCGCTGGTCGCGAACCGGCCCGCGATCGCGTGCTGGTCGGCGGACAGGAAGTTGATCACCAGGCTGGGCGCCGTACTCACGGTCGGCCAGCTGGACGCGCTGGTGGCGATCGCGAACGAGACCAGTGGCGGCAGCAGGCTCACCGACACCAGCGAGGTGGCGGTGAAGCCGACCGGGCCGTGGCCGGCGTCCGCGGTGATCACCACGACGCCGGCGGCGTGGCGACGGAACACGGACTTGTAGACGTCGGCGTCGACGATCCGTTCTTCGGCGCAATCGGGTACGACGGAAAGGGCGGGTACGGACATGACTCTCCCTCGGATAGGAAGGGGTGAGCGGCGAGAGTTCGCCGGAGTGGCTGGGGCCCGCGTCACCGACAGGTGGCGCTCGCCGTCCGCAGCAGATCGATGACGCGACGGCGGGTGAGGTGGGTCGTCGTCATGTCAGCTATCTTCGCACCATTGTCTACTGCACAACTAGACAATCTCGTGATCCGGACTCACACGCCGGAGTGGGTGTGCGTTCTACTTACGTGATGACTACGGGGCTTCCACCGTTCCAGGCGCTCGTCGACGAGCACTGGCGGGACGTGGCGCGGCTGGCGCGGGCGATGGCCGGGCAGGACGGCGACGACGTCGCGCAGCGCGCCTGGGAGAAGGCGTACGCGGCGTACCCGGCGCTGAAGTCGGCGAAGAACCTGCGCGGCTGGCTGCTCACCATCACCGCCCGGTGCGCGACCGACGTACACCGGGCACGGAAACCGCAGCGCCCCCTGGAGGACGCGCCGCCGGTCGCGGTCGACGGCCCGGAGGCCGCCGCCTGGCCGGACCCGGACCTCTGGCGGGCGGTGAACGAACTGCCGGAGCGGCAACGCTTCGCGATCACGCTGAAGTACGTCGGCGACCTGGACCACCACGGTGTGGCCGCCGCTCTGGACACCACGCCCGCCGCGTCGCGCCGACTGGTCAGCGACGCGCTGGCGACCTTGCGCACGAAACTCGGAGTACACGATGACTGATCTCGAGAGCCGGCTGACCCGGCTGACCACGCCCGACCTGAAACCGCCGGCGTTCCCGGAAGCGGACGTCGCCTACACGCTGCACGACACGCCGATCGGGACGATGCTGCTCGCGGTCGCGCACGGGAAGGTCGTCGCGAGCTCGTTCGGCGACGAGGAGACGATGACCGCCCGGCTCGCCCGCGCGGTGTCCCCGCGGGTACTGCGCCAGCCGCGGCCGCTGGACGACGTACGGCGGCAACTCGACGAGTACCTCGCCGGCCGGCGGCACGCGTTCGAGCTGGACGTGGACCTGGTGCTCGCGTCGCCGTTCCAGCGGCTCGTGCTCGAGGACCTGCCGGAGCACACCAGCTACGGGCGGACCACGACGTACGGCGCCGTTGCCGTCGGCATCGACAAGCCGAAGGCGGCCCGCGCGGTCGGTACGGCGCTGGGCGCGAACCCGGTGTGCGTCGTACTCCCGTGCCATCGGGTGATCGGCGCGAACGGCGCGCTCACCGGCTACGCGGGCGGGCTGGACGCGAAGCGCTTCTTGCTGAATCTGGAAGCAAAAAGCTGACATTTCCGGAGTCGTCCGGAATGGATCTAGACTCGACCGCCAAGGAGCAGATCCCCAGTGTGGAGTGGGGATCTGCTTCTTTTACACGTCAACCAGCTGCCGGGGCGTGGATCTCGAGGATGAGCCGGCGACGGCCGCCCCACTCGCGCTTGTAGACCTTGTAGTCGTCGATCCCGGCGGCCGCACAGAGCCGGCCGTAGCTGATCTCGTCGTGGATGAAGTGCACGCTGCTGCGGTTGTCGTCGTGCTCGGTCGTGACGATCCGGTGCTCCGGCCCCTGGCGCATCCCGTTGGCGATCTCACCCGCGGTCGCCGGCCCCCACACCGGTCCCTCGATGATCGCGATCCCGCCCGGCTTCAGCACCCGGGAGATCTCGCAGATCGTGGAGATCTGCTCGTCCTCGGCGAACAACTCGTGGAACGCCGTCCACAGGCAGATCACCGCGTCGAACGAGTCCCACTTGTACGGCAGGTCGGTCATCGACCCGATCGCCCAGTCGATCGCGAGCTCCTCCTCGGCAGCCTGCGCCCGACCGGCCTCGAGCAGGTTCGGCGAGATGTCCAGCGCCCGCACCACCTTCCCGCCCCGCCGCAACGGCAACGCGATCCGCCCGTACCCACAACACAGGTCCAGCACGGTCTCCCGCCCGACCAGCAGCTCCTCGACCGCCTTCACGATCACCGCGTCCCGCTCAGGCGTCGTACGCGCGGCCAACCCATCGGCCCCTAGTTCCGCGTACTCGGCCCGGCTACGCAGTGCGGAGTTCAGCATGAGGGCCAGTATCCCGTTCCGCCCGGGTCAGTTGTCCAGCGCCCATCAGTAAGAGGGGAGGTGACGAGCCCCGCGATGCTCCGCCCGGCTCCTTCGTCGCCGCGCTGCGCACCGCTCCCACCCACCCCGGACTGAGCCTCCGCACTACGGGTGGCCGCACAACCCGACTGCACCCGCTGCGCAGTTCGAACACCCGCCTCATGACCAGCCAGCCGAACCACCTTGACGACCACTCCGGTCACGCTGTTTGGAACTGATCAACCGGGAAGTACAACCTCTGTGGACCCGTCGGAGGTGACTCTGACGGTCCAGTCAGTGATCGGCGGCTGGCCGAAGGCTCGCCAGTCCGCATACGTGTGTTCCACGTCGGCCCAGAGATCTCGGTCGCCGATGAGACTGACGGTGTCACCTCCCACCTGTGCCCACGAACCGTCAGCTGCGCTCAGGGTGACTTCGCCGTCTTGGCGCCACGACCAGATATCAAGATTCCGCCGCCAGCTGTACAAGGCGAACGCCGCGTCATCAAGGACATCGGGCGGGACCCGGACATCCCGCCGTTCGATCAGCCCAGCCCGGTGTTGGTGCTCCTCGATGGTCAACTCAGGCAGATTCTGACCATCGTCCGCGAACTCGGGCACCCGCCGGGCGCTCATGAAGTACCCCCGAGGCGGCATCAATCGCCCCGTCGCACCCCGACCGTCGGCGTCGACGACCAGCTTCAGCCAGGCACCGACCTGCGTGTTCGACGGCGGCCGGAGGTCGGTCAGGATGATCGCTCCCGGTCTTGCCCAGGTAATCCAGTCGGGCGGCACCTGGTCGACCGCATGAGTGGCGAGAATTCGGTCGTAGCCACGCGGCGCCGGTTCCGTAGACGGGTGATAGCCCACCCCCGCCAGGCGATCGATGGCGGCGTACAGCAGTTCCTGGTCGATCTCGATCGTGGTCACGGCTGCATCGCCGAGCAGGTGACACAGGATGGCCGCGTTGTAACCAGTACCTGTGCCGCTCTCCAGCACCCTCAGGCCCGGGTGCACGTCAAGTTCTTCGATCATGTCCGCCATGACCGACGGCATCGAGGACGACGAACTCCACACAAAGCTGCCCGGCTGCCCTCGAACCGGCTTGGTCTGTGTCATCAACGCCTGATCCGAGTAGAGCGCATCCAGGTACTCCGGACTGGTCCCGTCGACGACACCGACGACCTGTGCCGCACCCTCCGGATCGACATCCAGGCGCAGGAACTCAGGTACGAAGTGGTGCCGTGGAGTCTGGGCGAACGCCGCCTCGAGGCGCGGGTCGCCGAGGTACCCCTTCTCCTTGACAGAGGCAACCATCTCGGCAGCCCGGCACCGCCAACCACGCGGGTCGATCCGATTGGTCGTCATCTGATCTCCAGCAGATCAGCCAGCGGGGCGCATTCACCGGCACGGCGCACACCCCAACAGCCCGGCGAGGCAGTGGTCATGACGATCCTCCTACAGGGTTGGCTGTCGGCCGACGCGCCGGCATCTCCGCGAGTCACGGCAGCTCCGGATCGTCATGGCAGTCCCACGTCGACGCCCGCAGCACCGGCCAGCCGCGCTCCGTCCGCTGGACCGGCACCGGTGGACCCGGCGGATCGAGCAGCCGTCGGATCGCCCGAATGGTCTGCTCCGGCGACCATCCCGCATCGAGAACCTGGCGCACGCCGGCGACAACGCCTTGAGATATCTGCTCGGTCATCACTCGTCCCCGTCGTACGGAAAGGTTGTTTGGAACGGCCAGGGCGACAGGGCAGGAGAACGACGTACCCGCCTGCGCATTCGGGGCTCACCCGCCGCCCTGACCTACCCCCAACCCTGTCGCCAACCACTCAGCCAAACCACCGAGACGACCAATGAGCCTTCCCCAACTCCTCCCCGTTGAACAGGGACGTTCCGTGGCATCATGAGTACGGTGAGTACTAGTTCGGCGGCCAGGCCAAGTGGTAGCCCGAGCCTGCGACAAGCACGCAGGCAGTGGGCAGCGGACCTGCGCGCCCAAGGCTCGACGTGGGTGGAGATCGCTGACACGTTCGCCGACGGGTACGGCGTCAACCCGCGCGTGGCGTTTCGTCTGGCACACGGCTGGAGCCAGCGTGAAGCGGCCGAGCAGTGGAATCAGCGATGGCCGGATGAGCCGAGGACCTTCAAGAACTTCTCGTATTGGGAACAATGGCCTGCCACGACCGGTTACGCGCCATCGCTGGACGTCCTGGCGAGAATGGCTCAGCTGTACCAGTGCTCGGTTGCAGACCTCGTTGTGGACCTGGCGGACTTCCGCGAAATGGATTCTGCGCAGACAGCTGGCGGAAACCTCACCGGTTTATGGCACTCCTCGTACACGTACTACTCGTCAGGCCGCAACAAGGAACTCCAAGGCGAGCACGTCGTCCGACTACGCCACGCGGGAGGTCGGATCATCGCTGCCAGCGATCCTGCCGAGCAGGAATCCAGGCTCGCGCTGGAACTGTCCGTCCGAGGCGCGATCGCCACCGGCACCTGGACCGAGCGGACCGCACCGGCCGGCTACTACCGCGGCGCGGTTTATCACGGGGCCGTCCAACTCGTCGTCAGTCCCCACGGACGCTCCATGACGGGCCGCTGGCTCGGCTTCGGCAAGCGGTTCGCAGTGAACACCGGAGACTGGCAGCTGGACTGGCTGTACGACTGAGATCACACCTCAGGAACTTCGGCCGATCCGCTGATCAAGGCAACAATCGTCGTACCGGGAGCGAAGGCCCTGCGCTCCACCAGGTCGAACAGCGCGTACATCATCTTCGCCTCGTAGACCCAGTCCAGCAACAGACCGTGTCTCCCCGCGAAGTCCTCGATGAACATGTCCAGTTCGGCTGTTCGCTTCGCATAACCGCCGAAGTGGTAATCGCACTCGAGCCGCCAACTGCCCGAGCGCGCACCGAACGCCGACGTCTGGAGGTCGATGATCTCCCGCTCCAGATACCCGCCGCCCTTCAGCACCGGGACACCAACGGCCGACTGCTGCGGGCTCAGCCCCGCGGCGACGCCGGCCAGCGTCCCGCCGGTGCCGACCGCACAGAACAAGACATCGAACGACTCCGTCAGTTCCGACGGGATCTCCGCGCATCCGCGTAGAGCTTCCGTATTACTGCCGCCTTCGGGAAGCAGATAGAACGCGCCGAACTCGCGGCGCAGACCGTCAATGACAGCTTTCGAGGTCTTTGCACGATACGTCGTCCGGTCGAGGTAGGTCAGCTGCATGCCGCGCCTGACGGCGTACTCCAGGGACGGGTTCAGGGGCTGATGTTCCTCGCCGCGGATGACGCCGATCGTGGCGAAACCTCCGTAGTACCCGACCGCCGCCGTGGCCCGGATGTGGTTCGAGTAGGCACCGCCGAACGTCAGCAACGTGCCGAGGCCAAGCTCCCGCGTGGCAGCGACGTTGTACTTCAACTTCCGCCACTTGTTCCCCGGAAACTCCGGATGAATCAGATCGTCACGCTTCAACAGAACATGCACACCTGCCGCCGTCAGGCGATCGTCTGGAAGCTCGAACACCGGCGAGGGCAATCGAAGGCTGAGCGACTCTCTTTCACCCACCGCCCCAGCATCGCACGACCATAGAGCTTCACCCACGCCATGGAACGTCTAATGCTTCATCTCGGACCCCGCCGGGCGGACTGCGCCGTAGAGTTGAACGCTCTGCGGTGTGCTGTGCAGTTGGCCAACCGATGATGGGCGTACTCAAGCGGCTCCGTCGCGCCGGGTGGCATGTCGGCGTCAGTGGCCCTGAGCCCGTCGCAGAGCACAGTCTGCGGGTCGCACAGCTTGCGGCTCTGATGCCAGCGAGGAGGGCAGCGTCCCGGCGCGGGCGGCGTACCTCGGGATGTGGCATGACTCGCAAGTCGTCAGCAACGAACGCATCACCGAGGACCAGGTCGCTGTCCTTCCGGAGGCGGCTGCGAAGAGCATCAGGGGAAGCGGTCACCGAGTACGAAGCCGCCGAGACGATCGAGGCTCGCTGCGCGAAAGACGCCGATCGCCTTGAGTGCCTGATGCAGGCGGTCGAGTACGGCGAAGCCGGCCACAAGCGCGTCACCGGCTGGATCGAGTCCTCCCGCGCCCGAATCCAGACCGACTTCGGCCGCCGCCTCGCCGAAGCAGCACTTCAGACCTCACCCCTCGCCTGGCGCGATCGCTGACAGTCGGCGACCGTACGTCTGGCGAGGTCCGACCCAACCCAAGTTGACGCAGTGGCGGTGGCACCGACGACCTCTCACACTGTGAATATGTGGGCGCCTTGATGTCAGAGGACTTTGCCACGTGCAGGACGGGCGGTCAGGTGGCGCAGTTCTGCCCTGGCACTTCGTCAGAGTCCGGGGTGGGTGGGAGCACCGGGGGGCTCATCACCTTCGCTGTCCGGGTCTGGTGCGAGCCGACCGAGTTGTGCAGTCACTCCTCAGTACGTAGGCACAGTCACGGGTGGGCGGGAGCGGCGCGGAGCACGGCGACGAAGGAGCCGGGCGGAGCACCGCCGGGCTTATCACCTTCTGTTTGTGTGTCCTACCCGACCGCCCGGCCGAGCCAGCGGCGGGCGGCGTACTCGGGGACGCGTTCAGGGCAGATGTTTCTCGCCACGTAATGTCGCACCTTCGGCTCGGCGCGCACACTGGGTGCGGGGAGGAGTCGAGATGACGACGTACGACGATCTGAGCGCACTTTTCATCAACTGCACGCTGAAGCGGTCCCCGGAGCGTAGTAACACCGAGGGATTGGTGGAGGTTAGCCGGCGGATCCTGGAGAAGCAGGGGGTCGGGAGCGAGGTGGTGCGGGCCGTGGACCATGACATCGCTACCGGGGTGTGGCCGGATATGACCGAGCACGGGTGGGCGACCGATGCCTGGCCCGCGATCCAGGCGAAGGTGATGGCGGCTGACATCCTGGTGATCGCGGGGCCGATCTGGCTCGGTGACAACAGTTCGGTGACCAAGCGGGTGATCGAGCGCCTGTACGGCAACTCGTCGATCCTGAACGAGCACGGGCAGTACGCGTACTACGGACGCGTCGGCGGCTGTCTGATCACCGGGAACGAGGACGGGGTGAAGCACTGCGCGATGAACGTGCTCTACTCGCTGCAGCACCTCGGGTACACGATCCCGCCGCAGGCCGACGCCGGGTGGATCGGCGAGGCCGGGCCGGGGCCGTCGTACCTGGACGAGGGGTCCGGGGGCCCGGAGAACGACTTCACGAACCGGAACACCACGTTCATGACCTGGAACTTGTTGCACCTGGCAAGGATGCTGAAGGACGCCGGCGGGCTTCCGGCGCACGGCAACCAGCGGTCCGAGTGGGACGCCGGCTGCCGCTTCGACTTCGAGAACCCCGAGTACCGCTAGCCGACCGGCCGCCGGATCCGGCCGAGCAGGACGGCGGCGAACATCGAAACGACGATCGAGGTGTATGTCGCGCCCAGCCAGCCCGGCACCGGGTGGTGGTTGAAGATGGTCTGCTGGAGGTCGGTCCAGAACGGGGACCAGCCGGCGACCGTGCCGGGGTTCACCAGCTGGTAGGCGATGAAGCCGATCAGCCAGGCGACGGCCGGTTGCCAGCGGAACTTCGCCGTGCTCGACACGTCCCACTTCATCTTGCTGACCAGGAAGAAGTCGGCGATCGCGACCGCGAACAGCGGGATGAAGACCGAGCCGATCAGGTAGAGGAACTGGGTGTAGTTGCCCAGGTCAATGAACATCGCGATGCCGGTGGCAACGACCCCGATGGCGACCGAGATCCAGCGGCGGTCGATGTGGCCGATCAGGTTGTGCAGGGACATGGTCGTCGAGTAGACGTTTGCGTACGCCTCGTCGACCTCGTCCACCAGCAGGACGAAGAGCGCGATCGCGCCGGCGGGCAGCGTGACGAGGGCGGTGATCACGTTGTCGGTGTTCGTCTGCAGAGTCGCCACCGCGAACACGCCGAGCGCGTAGTAGATGACCGCGGCCAGACCGTACCCGAGTGCGGAACTGCTGAACGCCGCCTTGTTCGTACGCGAGTGCCGCGTGTAGTCGGCGGCCAGTGGGGCGAACGACACCACACCGGCGGCTGCCAGGTCCACCGCGGGCCAGAAGCCGTACACGTTGTCCTGCGGCAGGGCGTGCACCGGCCTGGTGAGCACCTGGACGAAGAGGTACGCCGACGCGATCAGCACCAGCCACACCATGAACTTCCGCAGCAGCTTCACGCTGCCGAGCGGACGTACGGCCATCGAGGTGGCGACCAACCCGGCCAGCAGGACGAACAGCCAACGCCATTTCGGCCCGGTCACCGCGACCGCGGCCTGCGAGATCACGATGATCTCCATCGTCGCCCAGCCGATGTTCTGCGCGATGTTCAGTACGGTCGGCGCCATCGACCCGCGCCGCCCGAAGATGCCCCGGAGCGCCGCCATCGCGGGCGCGCCCGTGTGCGAGCCGAACACGGCCGAGCCGCCGAGCACCAAGGCGCCGAGCCCGCAACCGACGACGATCGCGAGCAGGCCCTGGGCCAGTGACCCGGTGTACGCCGCGACCAGCGCGCCGGTGACCGGTCCGAACAGCGAGATCCCGAGGTTCGCCCAGAGCGTGAACTGCGGGAAGAACCCGAGCGTGCGCGGCGCGTCCGTGGTGAGGACCAGCGGCGCCTCGACGGTACCGGCAGAACGAACAGTCGTATCGGTCATGAGTGACCCCACTCCCTACGCCGGCATTACCCGGTCAGGTTCAGGCGGTCGGCGACCCAGCTGTCGCCCTCTCAGCCCGCGCATCTCGGTGCGAGCTCCCGCATAGGTTTGTGCGGAAAAGCTTAACTCGTCAGCTGGTCGAGGGAAGAGCGGCCGCTCGTTCTATGAGCGCGGCCAGCTCCGGGCCGTTCGTCACGACCGGCATGTGGGCGCCGGTGTCCAGCGTGCGGGCCTCGCCGTGGCTGAGCTCGGCGAGCCGTTCGACCCACTCCGCGGTCGACAGCAGGTCGTGCCGGCCGCGGACGATCAGTACGGGCGCCTTGACCCGGGAGATGACCTCCGCCAGGTCGTGGTGGCGGGCCGCCTCACCGGCCCTCGCGATGGACGGCAGCGTCGTACGGGCGTACTGCGGGGTCACGGTACGGATCAGCTTCGGTGAGTCGGGTACGGCGGAGCCGAGCCAGCGGACGGCTCGGTCGACCCAGCTGGACATCCGGGCGTCGCCGGCCGGGGCGATCAGCACCACGGCGTGCGTCAGCTCCGGGTAGCGGACCGCGGTCTCGACGACGATCTGGCAGCTGGCGGAGTGGCCGACCAGGACCGCCCGCTCGCGGATCTTGTCCGCCAGCACGACCGCCAGCGCCCGCGGGTGCAGGTCCTCCCGCGAGCCCGCCGGTTCGCCGTACCCGGGAAGCGTAACCACGTGGTACGGCGTGGTGAGGTGTTCGACTGTCCGCGCGTACGACTCGGGGCCGAGGCCCAGACCGGGGACGAGGACGACCGGTGCGCTCACTCCCAGGGAGCCTTGGCCGGCGGCGCCTTGACGACCGGGTTCGGCAGGTCGGGGCGCAGCTCGCGGTACCCGAGGAAGAACCCGACGGCGAGGAGCAGCAGCCCGAAGCCACCCCAGCCGTACGCCGCGGGCAGCCGGTGGACCGCGCCGTCGTTGCCGCCGAGGCCGGTGGACAGCACGATGATCAGCCACACCAGGATCGGGATCGCGGACACCGCGACGGCCAGCAGGCCGACCAGCTCGGGCGGCTTCGGGTTGGTGCCGGCCTTCCGGCGGGCGAGCAGGTCGCGGACCCACATCACCAGCCCGGCGACGCCGACGACCACGAGCAGCAGCTGGCCGATCGCGTCCAGTACGTCGGTCCGGAGCGGGTGGTTGAGCGGTGAGCCGGGCGCCTGGGAGATCTCCCGGAGCGCGACGCGCTGGACAGTCAGGACGAGCAGGCCGTAGATCGCGGCGATGAACGCCGCCAGCCCGAGGACGCGGGAGACGCGGGGATCACGAGCGTCGGCCCGGCCGTACGTCGGGAGCTCGTTCGGCTGCGGGTTCGACGGCTGGCCGTACGGCGCGCCGGGGCGGTAGGCCGGGGGCTGCACGTACGCCGGATTCGTCGGCTGCTGCGGTTGCTGGTCGCCGTACGGCTGAGGTTGTGCGTACGGGAACTGCTCCTGCGGCGGCTGGTGCCCAGGGCCGTAAGAACCGTCGCCGTACGGCGTGGGTGGAGCGTAGTGGTGCTCCTCAGCGGGCGGCTGCTGCTTGCCGGGCTCGTTCTCCCGGCCGTACGTCGGGAAGTCCTGTGACGACATCGGCTGCTCCTCCCGTCCATACCCAGTCTCTCAGGTCGCCTTGACTGTCGGCCAGGCGTTCGGCAGGCAGCCCGCGAGGCCCTTGGTCTGCTGCATCATCACCGGCGCGGGGGTCTTCGGAGTGGTGCAGGTCGAGTGCCCATGGCCGAGCGCGTGCCCGACCTCGTGGTTCACCAGGTAGCTGCGGTACAGCTCGACGTTGCCGTTGTACGCGGGGATCGCGTAGATCCAGCGCTTCGCGTTCAGTACGACGCGGTCCTCGACCCGGCAGGACACCTCGCCGCCGGTGTCGAGCGGCAGGCAGAGCTTGTCGGTCAGCGCCGGCGTGGCCAGGATGATCCGCAGGTCGGCGTCCGGCTTGTCGGTACGCTCGAAGCTCACCGGGTGCAAGGCCTGCCAGCCGCGCGGATCCGTCAGCGTCTTGTGGATCTTCGCCGCGACCTCGGCGCCGTTCACCGTGACGCCCTGCTCGATCTCCACGCGGTAAGTGAGCTTGTCGCGCACCCCGTTCGCCTTGCTGAACCCAGGCACGACGGCGAGCTTCCCGCTGGACGCGAAGACCTTCGGCTTCTTCGTCAACGACGGCGCCGGGCGCAGCGGCGTGGTGAACTTCTGCGTCGGCGTGGGCACCGGCGTCGGCGTCACCGAGACGACCTGCTCCTCGTCCGCGACATCGTTGACTCCTGCAACAGCCTGCGCCGCGAGGCTGCTGCGGTGGGTGATGTCCGGATGCGCCACCACGACCGTCGCCAGCACCGCGAGCGCCGTCACCACCAGCCACTGCCCGCGATAGGACTTCCGACGACTGTGCTGGCCGCGCCGTCGGGAGGTCATGACAGTTGACCCTACCGATTGCTGCCGAGGCACGAAAGTCGCGTTGTGTTAAGCCGTCCGGGTGCGGAGGAACTTTCCGAAGTGGGGGACGGTGAAGGCGACGGTGCCGCGCTCGGCGGAGAAGACGAGGCCTTTCTTGATCAGGCCGTCGCGGGCCGGGGAGAGAGACTGGGGTTTGCGGTTGAGGGTGGAGGCGACCTCGGACGTCGGGACCGAGCCGTCGTCGACGCCGATGCCGAGCTCGGCCATCGCGCGCATGTACTCGCGTTCGGCAGGGGTCGCGCGTTCGTAGCGGGAGCCGAAGAAGCCGACGGTCAGTTCGGCCGAGGCCTCGGGGGCGGCGACGGCGACGTCCTTGATCGTGATCGGCGAGGTCGGCGCGTGGTCCCAGGTGGAGTGCGCGAACGCCTGCACGAAGTACGGGTAGCCGTCGGTCTGCGCGTACAGCTCGTCCAGGGCCTCCTCGTCGTACTGCACGCCCTCGCTCTCGGCCGGGATCATCAGCGCGCGGTCGCACGCGTCCCGGGCCAGGCGGTCGACGCGGATGTAGCGGAACAGCCGCTCGGAGTACGACTTGCTGGCGGACAGTACGGCGGGAAGATGCGGGAGGCCGGCGCCGACGACGACCAGCGGGGCGCTCTGCTGGGAGATCTCGTGGCAGGCGGCGCACAGCGCGGACAGGTCGTCGGCGCTGATGTCCTGCATCTCGTCGATGAACAGCCCGACCCCGACGGTCAGGTCGCCGGCCAGGTCGGCCGCGTCGGTGAACAGCTCGATCAGGTCCATCTCCAGGTCACCGGAGTCGGCCCGGCCCTTCGCCGCGGCCACGTCCACCGGCGGGTGCCAGCGGATCCCCTTCCGGTCGTCGGCCGCCGTACGCAGCGCGAAGGCCTTGAGTACGGCGCTGAACTGGTCGACCTTGTCGTCGTCGCGGTGCCGGTGGCCGAGCTCGCGCATCGCGGTGTGCAGCGCCTGCGCGATCGGCAGCCGGATGCTCTGGTCCGGCCGGGCCTCGATCTTCCCGGTACCCCAGGCGCGCTTGATCGCCTGGGAGCGGAGCGTGTTGAGCAGGACGGTCTTGCCCACGCCCCGGAGTCCGCTGAGCACCAGGCTCCGCTCCGGTCTGCCTGCCGCGACCCGTTCGAGCACCACCTCGAACTGCCGCACCTCGGTGTCGCGTCCGGCCAGCTCAGGCGGCCGCTGACCGGCGCCGGGCGCATAGGGATTCCGGATCGGATCCATGCTTTCACTGTATGAGGCCGTCTAGCGTTTTCCGTAGATTGACCGATCAACGACGAGAGCGTGTCGCTCAGGCTGTCTACGACTTTCTAGTGAAATGAGTAGACATCGATAGACACCCCCAGCGACCGCAAGACCACTAGGGTTCCGCCCATGGTGGAGTGGGCTCCGCAGGCAGGGGCGTTGTACGAGCGGGTGCACCAGCAGTACGTCGGCGGTGCGCGCAAGCTCGAGGCGCTGATCAACGAGCTGATCGGCGAAGAGGAAGGCATCAACTACCTGAGCGCGACGGCCCGGGCGAAGGACCCGGAGTCGTTCCTCGTGAAGGCGTCGAAGCCGCACCCGGACGACCCCGCGCGGCCGAAGTACGACGACCCGCTGAACCAGATCACCGACCTGGTCGCGGCCCGGGTGATCACGTTCCTGGTGGAGGCCGTGGACCGGGTCTGCGAGGTGATCGAGGAAGAGTTCGAGATCGTCGAGCACACCGACATGGGCGCGCACACCCGGGCGCAGGGCGTCTTCGGGTACGCCAGCAAGCACTACCTGGTCCGGCTGAACGAGCACCGCCGGGAGCTTCCGGAGTACGCCGTACTGAAGAACCTCGTGATGGAGATCCAGGTCCGTACGGCGGTCCAGCACGCGTGGGCGGAGTTCGAACACGACATCCGGTACAAGCTGGACATCCCGCCGGACCGCAAGCCCGAGTTCGACCGGAGGTTCCTGCTGGCGGCGGCGTTGATGGAGCTGGCCGACAACGAGTTCACCGAGATCGACCGGCTGTACCGCGAACTGGCCGCGACTGCGTCGGACAAGGCGCCGCTGGACCTCACGACCGCGACGCTGACGACGTACCTGAACCGGCGCTACCCGGACGCGCCGCACGCGAAGACCACGCACTACGCCTGGATCCTCGGCATCCTGCATCGCCTCGGCGTGACCACCGAGGAACAGCTCACCGACCTGCTCACCGGCATCGACAGCGAAGCAGTCCAGGCCGCCATGACCCACCGCGCCCCGGCTGGCACCGTACGCCGTCTCGACGACGACCTGCTCGCCGCCAAGGGGTCTGCGTACCTGGAGCTGTTCCCTGAAGAAGAGCGCCGGCAGAAGATCCTGAAAGGCCGCCTCAAGGCCCTTACCCGCGCCGGCATCACTGCACGGTGACCAGGGCTTGTCACGCTGCCCGATAGGGCGATACTGAGCTCAAGGGGACACACGCGTGGCGGTCTCGCCATGTGGGGGGAGTACAGAGATGGATCCGTCGTCTTCAGACACGAGTGCTTCGGTCAAGGTCATCGCGTTCACATTCCTCGCGCTGGTCATCTCGCTGCCGCTGATCGCCTACATCGTGCTGGTCTGGCTTCCACTCCGGGTGAACGCGGGCGCGACCAGATTCACCGGGAAGTACGGGGGGTGGCACCTGGTGCACGTCACCGGGAGGGTGCTCGCTTCGCGGCGGCACACCGAAACGACGACCACAACCGAGTACGGCGGCTATTCGGGCGTTCTTGGGACGTCAACGACCAGGACCGACGTCTACGACCAGCTTGCGCTGCAGCTGGCGGACGGCCGGCAGGCGAACGTCGAGGTGGTCAACTTCAACGTCAGCGCGTGGCCTGGGCAGGTGGTGAGCTTCTGGACCGCGGTGAAGGGCAACAAGCGGTTCACGTTCGCGGTGCTGAACCACTCCACCAATCAGCAGAACGTGAACGACCAGCAGGTCTTCAGGATCATGCTCTCGCAGCCGCTCCAGATCATCTTCGTGCTGTATCTGGTCGGACTCGTCCTGCCGATCGCGTTCCTGTCCGTGTTCGGCGGAGCCGGGGTGCCGTTCCTGCTCTGGCTGCTCCTGCTGATCCTGTTCGTCGTCGGCCAACGCCGGGTACGCCGCAAGTTCGACAAGAAAGGCATCGCCACCCTCTGGCAACACAGCCACGCCGAGGCCCAACCACTACTCGCGCACTAACGGCGGTACTCCAGCTTGACCACGTTGTTGTCGAAGGTGCGCGCAGCCGTCAGCGTCAGGTCCTGTCGCGTCTCGAAGAGCGACGGGCCGCTGCCGAGCGCGACCGGGTGCACATAGATCTCGTAGGCGTCGACGAGGTCCGGCTCCGCCAGCGCGTGGATCAGCTGTGGGCTACCGATCACGTAGAGGTCGCCGGCGGCGGTCCTGCGGTGCTCCTCGAGTGCGTCGAGTTCGCGGACCACGGTCGTGTTCCAGTCGGCCGACTCCAGGGTCCGGGAGAACACCAGCTTCGGCATCGCCGTCCACACCTTGCCGTACTCCACCAGGAACGGCGCGCCGTCGGCGGTCGGCCAGTACGACGCCATGCCGGCGTACGTGTTCCGTCCGTACACGAACATGCCCGCGGTCCGGTGTACCTCGACGAAGTGGGCGTGGAGCTCGTCCTTCACCTGCAGCCAGTCGAGTGCGCCGCCCTCCGCGGCCAACCGGCCGTCGACCGACGTCTGGACCGACACCACGATCTTGTTCTCTGTCATGTCACCTGGTCGGAGCTGTCCCGGGATCTTTGACAAGGGCTTCCGCGGTACCGCGGGCCCAGCGGCTGGTGGTGATGATGCCGAGGACGAGGACCAGTACGCCGCAGCCCGCGATGATGAACCAGCACAGCTGGGCCGCGCTCACGAAGCCCTTCTCGAAAGGGCCGACCAAGCGGGCCGTCAGGACTGTGCCGGCGACGGCGACGCCCAGGGAGGCGCCCACCTGGCGGCTGGTGGAGGCGATGGCTGCTGCGACGCCCGCCTGGGCGCGGGGCATGCCGGAGACGGCCGCGTTGGTAATAGGTGCGTTCAGCATGCCAAAACCGAGCCCGAAGACCAGGTAGGCCACTAGCAGATGCAGTGTGGCCGTGGTTGTGCTCAGCTGCGACAAGATCAGGCCGGAGATCGTCAGCATCGTCCCAGCGACCACCAGCGGTACGCGCGGACCACGGTGACCCACCAGCCACCCGGAGATCGGCGCGAACACCACGGTCATCGCCGCCATCGGCAACGTCAGCAAACCGGCGTGCAGAGCGGTAAACCCGCGCACAGACTGCAGATAGAGCGAGTTGAGGAACAAGAACCCGGACAGCGCCGAGAACCCGCACACCGCGATCAGCGTCGCCCCGGAGAACGGCGCGCTCCGGAAGAACCGCGGATCCAGCAGCGGCTCCTCCCGGCGGCCCTCGTAGTACACGAGCGACACCAACGCCGCCACGCACACCACGAAGCACCCGATGATCAGCGGCGACCCCCACCCCGCCGACCGCCCCTCGATGATCCCGTACGTCAGCCCGCCGAGCAGCAGTACGACGAGCACCTGCCCGACCGGGTCGATCCGCCGCGGCACGGCCGCCCGCGACTCCGGTACGAAGAACGCCGTCATCAGTACGGCGGCGACCGCGACCGGCACGTTGATCCAGAAGATGAACCGCCAGCCGGCCGCGTCCACCAGGGTCCCGCCGACGACCGGCCCGACCGCCATGCTCAGCCCGACCACGCCGCCCCAGACCCCGATCGCCTGGGCCCGCTCCCGCGGATCGGTGAACGTGTTGGTAATGATCGACATCGCCACCGGGTTCAGCATCGACCCGCCGACCGCCTGCAGCACCCGGAACAGGATCAGCAGGTCGATCGAGGGCGCGACGCCGCAGAGCAACGACCCGATCCCGAACAGCACCAGCCCCACCTGGAACGTCCGCCGCCGCCCGACCCGGTCCGCGGTCGACCCGGACACCATCAGCAGACTCGCGAGCACCAGCGTGTACGCGTCGATCGTCCACTGCAGCTTCTGCACCGACGCCCCGAACTCGGCCCGGATCGCCGGCAACGCCAGGTTCACGATCGTCGAATCCAGCCCGACGATGAACAGGCTGGAACAACAGATCGCCAACACCAGCAGCCGCCGCCCGCGACTGGTCTCGTTGTTCATCGCCCACGAATGTACAACGTTGAACGACTTGACCGGCCACGGGCGGCGGATCGTCTCAGCGGACGCCGAACATCGAGTCGATCGTCTGCGCGACGGTGTTGCCGTTCCGGTCGGTCGCCTCGACGTGCACCGACACCGAGGTCGCGCCCCGCGGCGGCACGAGCAGCGCCTGGTAGTTCGTCCGCAGGTTCGCGCCGGCCACCGGTTTCCAGGTCGTCCCCCCGTCGTAGCTGGCGGTGACCTCGACCGACGTGAAGGCCGCCGTACTAGTCGTGGCGGTGCGCTCGTAGTACGGCGTGATCCGCAGCGGGACCACCCCGTGCCGGACGGTGTTGGTGCCGTCGGTGGGAGCGGAGTACCTGAGGTAGAGCAGCTGTTGCGGGGAGCAGTTGACGTTCGGCTCGACGTACCGCTGGAGGCAGGTCGTGTTGCCCATGGTCGACGTGCCGGAGTGGGCCGAGCCGAAGGTCCACTCGATGTGCTGCTTGGCGCCGTACTTGTACAGGTTGTAGCCCTTCTGCGGACCTGTGTTCAGGTCCGAGTCCAGCACGAGCCGGTAGCGCCCAGGCTCGGGCGGCAGCGCGAAGGACGGGAAGGCACCGATGTACGTCGTACCCGGGATCTCCTGCCCGTCGCGATACAGCTTGGCCTGTGCGCCGTTGACGAGCAGCACCGCGTTCACCAGCGGATCCGCGTTCGCGTACTCCGGGACGACGACCAGCCGGTCGCCGTCGCGGCAGGCGAAGCAGAAGCCCATGTGGCCGACGTTCGTCGCATCAGGCGGTACGTCGGACGGCCCGAGGCCCCGCGGTGCGCCCAGCCAGCGCTCGTCCGGGTTCCGGCCCTGACGCAACGTCGTACGCCGGTCCTCCAGCGACAGCTGGCGGGTGTCCATGCCGGCCGCGCGGATCCACTGCACCTTCGGCCCGACCGGTCCGTACAGTTCCTCCCGGGTCTGTGGATAACTGTCGAGGTGGTTCGGCCAGGTGAAGAAGGTGTGCGCCTCGTCCGCCGAGTCGAACCGGCTGCCGACGAGTTCCTGCCCGCCACCGTACGGCGTCGGCTGCCACTCCGGCGTGTAGCTGGTCCGCACCCGCGCCATGTCCCGGTCGTGCACCTGGAACGTCCCCGAGTCCGGGAACCGCCCGGACGAGAGCTGCGACACGTGGTACACGACCGGCGAGTTCGGCGTACCGGTCAGCGACACCGTCACCGGCCCGTGGGCGAGCGTCTCCCGCAGCTTCGCGCCCTCGGTCGCGTCGATGCCGGCGACCGGGATCACCACCGGGGAGTCCCAGAAGATCGGCACCGGGTACAGGTCGCAACTGCCGGACTCCTGCAGTACGCCGACCGCGCCGGCTGCCTTCAGCGCGGCCAGGTCGTCGTCGTGCAGCTGGCACTCCCAGCCGCCGTGGCCCCAGGTGAACGACATCAGCACCAGCTTGCCGCGGACCTTCGCCAACTCGTCCGGCTCCAGCGACCAGCCGACGTCGATCAGCGGCAGCTTCCGGTACCGCCCGTCGAAGCGCACCGACGGCGGAGTGGCGTCCCAGTAGTTCGGGTCCATCGCCAGCCCGCGGCCGTTGGCCGAGTCCACCGCCAGGTGCACCGGCGGCACCGCCCGGGTCGCGCTGAACTTCAGCGAGAACATCCCGGCCGTGACCTTCTTCGTCGGCGCGAAGTAGAAGTCACCGTCGCGGTACTTCGTGAACGGGAACGTCACGGTCAGCCGATCGGTCCCGTCCGCGGTCGTCCGGAAGGCGACCACACCGCCGCCGATGCTCTGCGTGTGCGTGTCGGTGGCGACGCGATACGGCACCGCGTCCTTGTCGTCGAACGTCAGGGACACCGGCCCCTGCACGGACAGCTCGGGCTCGGCGAACATCACGTTCTCCAGCCGCATACTCGGTAGCTCGCGGTCGTGGTTCACGAAGATCGCCCAGCGTCCGGGCTCCAGGTTGAGCGTGAGCGTGCCGCTCAGCTGATCCGGCGCGAGCTGCAGGTTCTGCTGCACCACGAGCTTGGCCGTGTGGTCGTCCAGGTTGATCGCGCTGACCAGGCCGCCGAACATCGTCGGCGCACTGAAGTTCACATGGACCCGCACCTGATACGTCAGCCGCGCCTTGTTCATGGCCACGGCTGTCCGCACCTGTACGCCGTCCGCGGTCGCCACCACCGCACCGGACGAGAACCCTGTCCGCAGCTGACCCGCGTGGACGGTCACGTCGACGTTCGCGGTCGAGTGCGCGGGTACGACGACCTGTCCAGGCACACTGACCGAGGACAGCGAGCTGCTCAGGTTCAACGTGACGTCGGAGTCGCCGTCGTTGCGGTAGCCGAGCTGCCGTACGACGTCGCCCTCCTCGGTGTCGAGGATCCGGCCGAAGTCGACGCCACCGGTCACGCCGTACACCTGCTGCGACACGGCCCGGGCGACGTCCACCCGGCCGGCACCCTGCTCGAACACGGAGTACCCGTCGTCCTTGCTGCTGCTCATCAGCGCGGCCTTGAGCTGGGCGGCCTGCCAGTCCGGGTGCTCCTGCGCGAGGATCGCGGCGGCTCCGGCGACGTGCGGCGTGGCCATCGACGTACCGGACAGCGAGGTGTAGTTCGCGTCGACCGGAGTGCCGAGGCTGGTGCCGGCGGCGCGGGCGGCGACGATGGCCGAGCCGGGGCCGGCGATGTCGGGCTTGCTGACCCGGTCCGGGTACAGCAGCGGTCCGCGGCTGGAGTAGTACGCGAGCTTGTCGCTCTTGTCGACCGCCGCGACCGTCAGCGCGGACGCGGCGACGCCAGGCGTGCTCACCGACGACGTGCTGCCGTTGTTGCCGGCCGCGACCACGAACAGTGCGCCGGTGGCCGCGGTGATCCGGTCGACCGCGAGAGCGCCCACATCGTCGCCCTCGTCGGCGTCCGGCTCACCGCCGAGGCTCATGTTGATCACCTTGGCCCCCTGGGCCGCGGCCCATTCCATCCCGGCGATGATGTCGGAGTCCTGCCCGATGCCCTTGTTGCTCAGCACCTTGCCGATCACCAGCTGGACGCCCGGGGCGACACCCTTGTACTTGCCGGCGGAGGCCGCGCCGGAGCCGGTGATGATCGACGCGACGTGCGTCCCGTGGCCGAAGCCGTCCGAGGTGTCCGGGTCGGCGGTGAAGTTCTTCGACTCGACGACCTTGCCCTGCAGGTCCGGGTGGTTCGGGTCGAGGCCGGTGTCCAGGATCGCGACCTTGACACCCTTCCCGTCGTACCCGGCCGCCCACGCCTGTGGGGCGCCGATCATCGGCACGCTCTGGTCCAGGGTGGCGTGCAGCTTCCGATCGAGCCACACGTGCGTCACGCCACGGGCGAACGCCCGCCGACCGGTCTGCGCGATCGAGGCCCAGAACGTGCTCGCCTGACTCTTCGGTACGTCGGCAGCCGTCGCATGCACGCTGGTGAGCTGCATGGTGGGCTTCAGACCCGGTACGGCGGCCGCCTGGGCGCGGAGCTTCGCAGCAGGAACGGCTGTGGACAGCTGGGTGATAACGGGCAGCTGCGAGGTGGCGTCGTCGGCGTACCCGTTGGCGACCAGGTAGTTGATGTCGAACAGGCTGCGGTCGAGCACACCGGCCGAGAGGTACGGCAGGGCGTCGTCCGGGACCACCAGGCGCTGCTTGCTGGTCTCCACCATCTGCAGGTGCGGCGTGTAGCCGCTTGAGCGGGCGACCGGCTGCAGCTCGACCTGCGTGTTCCCGTCTGGGTCAGGCGTCAGCGAGACCTTGTCGCCGGTCACCAGCGTGACCGTGGTCGGCCTGGTGACGTGCGGCGTCCTCGGCGCGACCTGTGGTGGGGGCGGTGCGGCGACCGTGGGGTTCGGCGCGGACAGGACGGTGGCCAGCAGCGCCGTACCGAGGACGGCTGCCAGGGCTGAGCGTGACATGGGCGGCTCCTGCGATATCGATTTCCCAGGAGCATCAGCTGGCGGGCCGGCGGAGTAAAGCGGTTCCCGCGACCTGTCTAGGCCAATGACTGAGATCGGTCATACGCTGAGCCGGTGCTGGAGCGCCTGGGGATCGACGCGGAGCAGGAACAGGCGTACGAGCACGTGCTGACGCGCCCGGACCGTACTGCCGCGGAGCTCGCTGTCGGGAGCGCGGATCTGGACGCGCTGGTCACCAAGGGGCTGATCCGGGTGGACGGCGGCCGGTACAACGCCGTACCGCCGGCGGTCGCGCTGCAGGGGCTGCTCGACGACCGGCAACTCGAGCTGGATCGGGCCGCGGCCCGGATCCGGGAGCTGGAACGGCTGCACAGCGCCACGCCGAACGGCGCCCGTCCGGCACCGGTCGAGGTGGTGGCGGGCGACCAGGCGCACGACTATCTGCTGGCGATCCATCGGGCGACGAGGTCCGAAGTACGGGCATTCGAGACGCCACCGTATGTGAAACCGATCTCAGTCGAGGACGCCCAACTGGCGGCCACCGCGATCCGGCAGGGGGTCTCGCACCGGATCGTCTACAGCCGGGCGGCGGTGGACGAGCAGGGTCTGGAGACGCTGCTGGTGACTCTGTCGGTCGGCGAACAGGCCAGGGTGACCGGCGACGTACCGATGCGGCTGGCGATCTACGACAACCGGATCGCGACGCTGCCCGCGGTCACCGGTACGCGGACCGACGAGGGACTGCTGGTGGTCCGGCCGAGTGCGCTGCTGGACGCCTTGATCGCTTTGTTCGAACGGGTTTGGGCCTCGGCGCTGCCGCTCACCCTGACCGCCGAGGAGCCGGCCGGGACCGGCGCGGCCGAGGACCGGATCCTGGTCGCGCTGCTGTCGGCCGGGATGACCGACCAGGCGATCGCGCGGCAGCTCGGGATCAGTCTGCGGACCGTCGGCCGGCGGATCCAGCGGGTCCAGAACGGCCTGCACGCGGAGACCCGGTTCCAGGCCGGGGTGGCGGTCGGGCTGGCCAGGTCCGGCGCCGATCCGGACCCCGACTGAAAAGGGTTTGACGGGCTGTCGGCGGCGGCACCTAGGCTTGATCCATTCGCCTGGTCAGGCCCCTCTTTCAACCCTTCTATGCCTCATTGCGAGACGTCATGTCCTTGCGCCTCATTCCGTTCGCCGATCCGGGTGTGCCCGACACCCGGTCCGGCCTCCGACTCATTCTCTGGCTGGAGCACCAGCAGCTCCGCGGGCAGTTGCTCGCGGTGTTCTGGGGACTGGTGTACTTCGGCGGGATCGCCGCCGCTCCGGTCGCGGTCGGGCTGGCCGTGCAGGCGGCCATCGACCTGTCGTGGCCGAAGCTGATCCTTTCCGGCGGGCTGCTGCTCGCCTTCGGTGCGGCCAAGGCCGGCGCCGACTCGTTCTTCCACCGGGCCGTCGTGACCAACTGGATCAGTACGGCGGCCCGGCTCCAGCAGTTGCTGTTCCGCAAGGCCGCGGAGCTCGGCTCGCTGCTCACCCGGCGGATCGCCGCCGGCGAGGTCGTGCAGGTGAGCAGCGGCGACGTCGAGAAGATCGGCTGGTTCGTCGAGGTTCTCGGCCGGTTCGTGGCCGCGCTGCTGACCTGCTTCGCGGTCGTGATCGGCCTGCTGCTGTACGAACCCCGGCTCGGGCTGGTGGTCGCCGTCGCCGTCCCGGTGCTGGCGTTCTCGATCGTCCCGCTGATGGGTCCCGCGGAGCGCCGCGCGGACGAGCAGCGGGCCAAGGGCGGCCGGGCCACCGAGCTCGCCGCCGACACCGTCGCCGGGCTGCGCGTGCTGCGCGGCATCGGCGGGGAGCAGCTGTTCCTGGAGCGGTACCGCGCGGCCTCGCAGGAGTACCGCACGAGCGCGGTGCGCAGCGCCCGGATGTGGTCGCTGATCGCCGCGCTGCAGGTGCTGTTCTTCGGGCTGTTCCTGGTCGTCGTGGTGTGGATGGGCGTCCGCCTGGTGACGTCCGGCCACATCTCGGTCGGCGAACTGGTCACGACGTACGGCTTCATCACGTTCATGCTGGTGCCGCTGCACACGTTCGAGGAGACCGCGAGCGCGTTCATCTTCTCGAAGGTGTCGGCCCGCCGTGCCGCGCGGGTGCTGTCGCTGCAGCGAACCGACGAGACCAAGGCCACGGCCGAGGCGCAGCTGCCGGCGGGCGACCTGCTCGACCCGGTGACCGGGCTGCACGTCCCGGCCGGAAGCTTCACCGCGGTCGTCAGCGGCGACCCGGACGCCGGCGGCCTGCTGGCCGACCGGCTGGGCGGTCACAGCCCGACGGCGACCGACGAGGCCTCCGTCCAGCTCGACGGTGTCGCGCTGGACAACCTCCCGCTGGACTCGGCGCGCACGGTCGTGCTGGTGCAGGACAAGGACCCGGTGCTGTTGTCGGGGACGGTGCGCGAGCTGTTCGACGTACCGGCCAGTGGTGCGGTCTCCGCGGAGACCGCGCTGGACGCGGCACAGTGCGAGGACATCCTCGACGTACTGCGGCAGTCGCTGCCGGCCGGTGAGTCCGACGCGATGAACGCCGTCCTGACCGAGCGAGGCAGGTCCCTGTCCGGCGGTCAACGGCAGCGGGTGGCGCTGGCACGGTCGCTGTACGTCGACCCGCAGGTGCTGGTGCTCGACGAGCCGACCAGTGCGGTCGACGCGCACACCGAGGCCCGCATCGCCGACGGCCTGCAGCTGCTGCGCCGCGGCCGGACCACGGTGGTGTTCACGTCGAGCCCGCTGATGCTGGACCGCGCGGAGCGGGTGGTGTTCGTGCCGGACGGCCAGGTGGCCGCGGTCGGTACGCACCACGAGCTCCTGCACAGCAACGCGCAGTACCGCGCTGTTGTGACCCGTGAAGAAGAAGCAACGTTCGAGGAGTCCTTGTGAGGAGCAGACTGCTGGATTCGCTGCGCTCATCCAGGTGCCCTGAGTACGACCCGGCAGCGCCGCAGGAGGTAGTGCGGCTCCCGGTGGCGCAGGGTACGACGGTCCGCGCGTACATCAAGAGCCTCTTCCGTCGGCACCGTCGGCAGTTCCTGTGGCTGACCGTGGTGAACACGGTGGCGGCGCTCAGCGGCATGGTCGGTCCGTGGCTGCTCGGCAACGTCGTGCAGAAGCTGTCCGAGGGCCGCACCGACGTGAAGCTGCCGTACGTCGTGATCGGGTTCGTGATCGCGCTCGCGGTGCAGACCGTGTTCGTCCGGTTGACCCGGCTGCGCGGCGCGGTGCTCGGTGAGGAGATGCTCGCGGACCTCCGCGAGGACTTCCTGGTCCGCGCGGTCGGCCTGCCGCCGGGCGTGCTGGAGCGGGCCGGTACGGGCGACCTGCTGTCCCGGATCACCACCGACATCGACCGGCTGTCGCACGCCATGCGGGACGCAGTACCGCAGCTGACGATCGCGATCATCTGGGCGTCGCTGCTGATCGGGGCGCTGGTCGTGACCGCGCCGGCGCTGGCCGTGGCGATCGTGATCGCGGCGCCGATCCTGATCGTCGGCGGCCGGTGGTACTTCCGGCGCGCGCCCTCGGCGTACCGCTCGGAGGCGGCCGGGTACGCCGCGGTCGCCTCGGCGCTGGCGGAGACGGTCGACGCGGGCCGGACCGTCGAGTCGCACCGGCTCGGTCAGCGGCGGATCCAGTTCGGCGACACCCGGATCGGCCAGTGGGTCGCCTGGGAGCGGTACACGCTGGTCCTGCGGATGATCCTGTTCCCGATCATCAACATGACCCACACGGTCGCGCTGGCCGCGGTCCTGGTCATCGGTGGCGGGTTCGCGATCCAGGGCTGGCTGACGGTCGGTGCGCTGACCACCGGCGCGCTCTACATCCAGCAGCTCGTCGAGCCGGTCAACATGATGATCCGCTGGTACGACGAGTTGCAGGTGGCCCAGGTCTCGTTGGCGCGGCTGGTCGGCGTCCGGGAGGTCGAGACGGAGGCCACGACCAGCCAGGACGAGCCGGACGGGCGGACCGTACTCGCGGACGACGTGCGGTTCGGGTACCTCGAGGGTCGCGACGTACTGCACGGCGTGACGCTGACGGTCGAGCCGGGTGCCCGGGTGGCGCTCGTCGGACCGTCCGGCGCGGGCAAGTCGACGCTGGGCCGGTTGCTGGCCGGCATCTACTCGCCCCGCGTCGGTGACATCACGCTGGGCGGCGCGGCGCTGGACCGGATGTCGGCGGAGCAGGTGCGCAGTCATGTTGCCCTGGTCAACCAGGAGCACCACGTGTTCGTGGGCAGCGTGCGGGACAACCTGCGGCTGGCTCGCCAGGACGCGTCCGACGCGGACCTGTGGGCGGCGCTGCGGTCGGTGGACGCCGACGGCTGGGTCGCCGGGTTCGACGACGGGCTGGACACCGAGGTGGGGTCCGGTGGGGTCTCGCTGACGCCTGCCCAGGCGCAGCAGGTCGCACTGGCCCGGTTGGTGCTGGCCGATCCGCACACGCTGGTCCTGGACGAGGCGACCTCGTTGATGGACCCGCGGGCGGCCCGGCATCTGGAGCGGTCGCTGGCGACCGTGCTGGAGGGCCGGACCGTGGTCGCGATCGCGCACCGGCTGCACACCGCCCACGACGCCGACGTGATCGCCGTCGTCGAGGACGGCAAGATCGTCGAGCTGGGCGGCCACGACGAGTTGGTCGACGCCCAGGGCGCGTACGCCGCGCTCTGGCACTCCTGGCACGGCGACCGCTGACACACGTGGAGGGCGTTCGCACTCGGACGCCCTCCACATCGTGTGAGGATGAACGCGTGCTGCTGACGACGCTGTTCTCGCTGCCCACCACCCTGGCTCTCGACATCGACGACGCGGGCCGGATGCTGGTGCTGTACGACGGCACCGGGACACGTCAGGTGAACGAAGTCGCCCCGGACGGGACCTGGCGGGCGCTGACCGATCTGGGCGACACCTGCCGAGGCGCGCGGTTCGTGCCGGGCAGCAGCCAGGTCGTCGTCGAGCACGACACCGGGGGCGACGAGCGCGGTCAGCTGTCCCTGCTCGACCTCGCCGACGACGGTCTCCCGGCGCTGACCCCGCTCGTGCACGACGCGGAGTACATCCACCACCTGGTCGCTGCCCGCGCCGGCCGGATCCTCTACACCACGAACCGGCGCAACGGCGTCGACTTCGACCTGGTCACCCGCGAGCTGGCGAGCGGCACCGAGACCGTGCTGTACGACGCCGGCGGCTGGGTGATGGGCGTGAACCCGTCCCCGGACGACAAGTGGGTCGTCCTGTCCAAGGCGAGCAGCCCGGCGAACTCGATTCAGCTGCTGCTCGTCGACACGTCCAGCCGATCGGTCACCGAACTGACGCCCGCGGACGCGCACAACGACCAGGGCCCGGTCGCCTGGCTGCCCGACTCGTCCGCGTTCCTGGTGTCCACCGACGCGGACCGCGATCGCAAGGCGGTCCGCCGGTACGACGTGGCCGACGCGGCGTGGACCGACGTACTCGTGGACGACGCGCGGGACCTGGCCGCCTGGCCGTCGCCGGACGGCGTACACCAACTGGTCGGCGTACTCGAGGACGGCGAGGTCGCGCTGGCGCTGCACCGGGTGGAGGACGGCGAGCTGGTGGCGCCGGTCGGGCTGCCCGCGGGCGGGTGCGCGGCGCTGACGATGATGACGCCGGACCCGATCTGATCGGCGGACGGCTCGTTCGCCGCGATCACCTACAACTCCCCGGTCTCGCCGCCGACCGTCTACCGGTACGTGCCGAACGGCGAGCCGGCCGCGATCGGCGAGGTGGAGGTCCCGGTCGCGCTCGAGCACCCGGAGAGCCTGCGGGTGCCCTCCTTCGACGGCGAGCAGGTCCCGGTCTTCGTGTTCCGGCCGACCGCTCCGGACCTGGGATCCACGGTCGTCCACGTGCACGGCGGTCCCGAGGGTGCCGCGATGCGGATCTGGAGCCCGATCGTCTCGTCGCTGGCCGGCGAGGGGCACACGGTCGTCGTACCGAACGTCCGCGGCTCGGCCGGCTACGGCAAGCGCTGGTACTCGCTGGACGACCGCGAACTGCGGCTGGACTCGGTCAAGGACCTGGCCGCGATCAACGCATGGTTGCCGACGATCGACGCCGACCCGAAGCGGGCCGCGCTCTGGGGCGGCTCGTACGGCGGGTACATGGTGCTGGCCGGCGTCGCGTTCCAGCCGGAGCTGTGGGCGGCCGGTGTGGACATCGTCGGAATCGCCTCGCTGGTGACGTTCCTGGAGAACACCTCGGACTACCGCCGGGCGATGCGGGAGCGCGAGTACGGGTACCTGGCCACCGACCGGGAGTTCCTGGAGTCCGCGAGCCCGCTCAGCCGGGTCGACGACATCCGCGCGCCGCTGTTCGTCATCCACGGCGCCAACGACCCGCGCGTGCCGTTGTCCGAGGCCGAGCAGATCACCGAGGCGCTGACGCGGCGCGGCGTACCGTGCGAGCTGCTGGTTTACCCGGACGAAGGCCACGGCCTGGCGAAGCTCACGAACCGCCTGGACGCCTACCCGCAGGCGTTCAGCTTCCTGCGAGACCACCTGGTGTAAGGGTCCCGGCGGTCGCGTCGAGCCGTACCGGAAGCCCCAGCGGTACGGCGAGGTTCAACGGCTCGTGCCCGATCGCCGCACCTTCCACCATCGGTACGCCGAGCGGCTCGAGCCGCTCCCGGATGGTCTCGTCGAGGCCCTCCCCGCCCTGGCTGAAGTCACCCACCACCAGCCCGGTCACCTGGTCGAACCACCCGGCGCGCAGGAGCTGCGTCAACAGCCGGTCCGCCTGGTACGCCTCCTCGTTGACCTCCTCGAGTACGACGACCCCGGCCGGCGGCGCGTACGTCGGCGTACCGACGCTCGACGCCAGCATCGCCAGGTTCCCGCCGCGCAGCGGGCCCTCCGCGACACCGTCGACGACGGTACGCGCACCCAGCAGGAGGTCCGTGACGGTCTCCGGCTCGAACAGCAACGCCCGCAGCCGTTCGCGTCCGGTGTCGTCGGCCAACTGCTCAACCGCGGCAGCCATCGGCCCGTGCAGCGTTACGAGCCCCCGCGCATTCAGCGGCTCGTGCAGCGCGGTGATGTCGCTGAACCCGACAAACCACTTCGGTACGGCGACCAGCTCGTCGAAGTCGAGGTACTCGAGCATCCGCTGTACGCCGTAGCCACCACGCGCGCAGAACACTGCGGCGTACTGCGGGTCCAGCCACGCACTCTGTAGGTCGAAAGCACGCGCCTTGTCGTCGGCGGCCAGGTACTTGAACCGCTCGTGCCCGGCCAGCACCGACGGCATCACGTCCACGTCGAGACCCCAGGCGCGGATGTACTCCACCCCGGCCGCGAGCCGCGCGGCATCCACACGCCCCGACGGCGCCACCACAGCAACCCGGTCACCACTCTGCAGCCGCTGCGGCAGCACCACGTCGTTCATTCCGCTGACGCTACCAATCGATCTGGATGGTCGTGCTCTTGGAGACGCCGTTCACGGTCACGCCCAGCTCGGTGCTCCCCGGACGCAGGGCACTCAGCTGACCGGTGGCGGGGTCGTACGCCGCGACCGCCCAGAACGGCGCGCTCTTGGCCGGGCCGATGTACATCGTCGCCGAGCCCCACCAGTCGGCCGAGACCGGGAACGACACCGGCACGCGGCGGCCTTCCTGGACGACGGTCGCCGACGCGGGCGCGGTCTGGTCGCGGCGCATCGTGGTGGGCGCGGCCAGCTCGAGTGCGTCGACGTGCGGGCGCATCTCGACCTGGAACCACGGCCGGCTGGACTCGGTGGCGGACGTGGAGATGCCGACCAGGGCCCAGCCGGTGAAGCCGCCGGCGTCCGGTGCGGCGGCGGGGCTCTTGCCCGAGTTGCCGGTCAGCGGGAGCAGTACGCCGTCGGTCCGGGTCGCCGCGAACGTGCCCGCGTGCCCCGCCATGTAGGCGGCGCCCTTGCCGGTGGCCTTGCGGAAGTCGGCGAGCCACTTGACGATCATCGCGGCCTCCTTGCGGTCGCCGAGCTGCGAGTTCTGCGTCGGCGACGGGTCGTCGATCGGGTGGTGCGCGAACACCACGACGTTCCGGATCGACTTGTCCTGGGCTGCCTCGTTCAGCCGCGTGCGCAGGTCGGCGATCTGGTCGAACCCGCCGGCCCGGAGCGAGCCGAGCGACGAGTCCCGCAGTACGAACCGGGTGCCCTTGTGGTCGAACGTGCTGGTCGGGTTGCCGAACACCTTCTTCCACTCGGACAGGTCGCCCGGGCCGTACGTCTCGTGGTTGCCCGGGACGTAGTGCACCGGCACCTTCCCGGCGACCTCCTCGTCGATGATCTGCCTGGCCAGCGCGATGTCCGGCCCGAACGCCCGGTCGACGAAGTCGCCGTTGATCACCAGGAAGTCCGGGTGCTGCGCGAGCGCCTCGCGGATCGTCCGCCGGGCCTGCTTCACGTAGTCCGAGTTCGGGTCGTCGGCGGTGAACTGCGCGTCCGACATCACCGCGAACCGCCAGCGGCCGCTCGTCGTCACGGTGCCGTCGGTGACCACCATCGGGTCGATCACCTTCGGCGCCGGCTGGAGAGTCACCGGCGGCGCGCTGCGCACGGTCAGGTCGTCGATCACGATCCGGCCCGAGTACTGCCGGGTCGGCGAGGTCTCGACGACGTAGATCCGCCAGAACCGCAGCGGATACGTGAGCCCGGGCGGGATGTCCGCCTCGACGTACTTCCAGCCGGTCCAGTCGACGGCGGCCGCCAGGTTGAGCGTCTGCGCCGTACCACCCGCGGCGTCGTACGCGTTCGCGCGCAGCCAGGCGCCCTTGCCGTCGCCGTACACCCAGGCGCCGAGCTTCTGCGGCTGGCCGGGCAGCGTCTGCTGCGGGGTCTGCGAGAGGTACGCCGCCCGCGTGGCAGTGCTGCCGGTCAGCGAGTAGTCGAGCGCGATCGCCTGCCCGCCGTCATGTCCTTCCGCGGCGGACCGGGACGCGGTCGCGGCGCCTACCGGTACGGCGTTCGCGGCCCACTTGGTCACGTCGTCGAGGCTGTCGACGACGGTGCTGGTCAGGCCGGCCGTGACGCTGAGCTGCGTGCTGAGCGTGCCGACCGTCGCGGTCACCACCGTCGCCACGGCGTCGGTGCCCAGCGCGTTCACCTCGAAGCCGTTGCCCTTCGCAACCACCTTGACCTTGGTGCCGTCGTAGCTGAGCTTGACGTCGCGCGGCTCGATCCAGGTGGAGAACCCGTCGGCGTCGTACCCGTCGACCTCGAAGAAGCCCTTGGCGTTCGAGTCCGCGAGCGACACCTGGCGGGTCGACGGGGCCAGGCGGGTCGGGGCGCCGAGGACGGTCATCGGGAACCTTCCGTTCGCCGTACCGCGCGTCGCGGTGACGACCACGTCGCCCGCGCGGCGGCCGGTCACCACGCCCTGCTGGTCGACGCGGACGTTGCTGCCGGCATACCAGGACGGCGTACCGGCGGCGGGGGCGTAGGTCTCGTCGTACCCGGTCGCCTTCAGCACCCGGCTGAGGCCGGTGAGGACGCGGGAGCTGCGGGAGATGTCGGTGTCGGGGCTTTCGGCCGACGTGCCGACGGACTCGACCCGGAAGCCGTTCAGCCGGCCGCTGCCCTGGACCGGCAGCAGGCCGAGGCCGTTCGGGATCAGCCGCTCGTTGCCGTCGGACGGGTTGTTGACGACGTCCGGCGCGGCCTTGCCCGCTGTCCGGGCGAGCATCGTCGAGGAGCCGCCGCCGTCCAGGTTCAGCGCGTCGTCGGCGCCGAGGCTGATCATCAGCTGACCCATTTCCTTCAACGACAGGCCACGCGAACCGGTCGCCCGGCCGTCCACCGTCAGCAGGATCATCCGGCTGCCGTCGGCGTCGAACCCGATCGCGGTCCGCGGCGCCAGGTCGGCGTCCGGTACGTCGGCCGGAACCTTGCCGTCCTTCGCGAGCTGATAGTTGCCGCTGACCGCGGCGGCGACGTCCGCGGCGTCCGGGCGCAGGCCGTACGCGATGTCGACCTTGTCGCCGACGTGCAGCGCGGTCAGCGCGCCGGCGCCGGCCTCGCGGCCGATCAGCGCCTGCTCGTTGGCCGCCAGCGGGGTGGTGGCCGGAGTGGTGGCGGAAGAGACGACCACTCCGTCGCGAAGGATCACCTCGCGGACGGTCGGCAGGCCGTCGACGGTCCGGGTCCGGGCCGCGTCGCCCCACTCCGGGGTGTAGAGGCCGATCCCGCCGGCGTTCACGGCCGGCGAGTTCAGATTGGTCAGCTCGAGCTTGGCCGGTCCGTCGGTCGCGGTGCCCTGCAGGAACAGCTGGGCGATCTTGCCGAGGCCGTCCTTACCGATCACCGCGGTGTCGTTGTGCCCGGCGGCCGGCGCGTTCGTCAGCTTCCCGGACTCGACCCCGACGCCGAGCGGCGCGTTGGTGTCGTTGATGTCGAAGAAGTCGCCGTTCACGCCGGCGACCGCGCCCCGGCTTGCCAGCTGCTGGCTGAGCGGCTGGGCGCCGGAGACCTTCCCGGCCCGCACCAGGTCGACGGTCACGCCGTGCTTGCTCAGATCGGTGTCGAGGATGTCGCCGCGCTGCCAGCCCTTCGGGTCCAGCCGCTCGAACGACGTGTAGTTCACCCCGGGCGCGACCGGACTGTCGGACCGCGACGTCAGTACGCCGTTCTCCGCGATCGCCGCGTCGGGGATCCCGGTGGTCTGCCCGACCGCGGGACTGACCAGCACGCCGGCCAACAGGCCACCCACGCCGATCGCTGTGGTCAAGGGACGGATGAGCGACACAGGAGCCTCCCCACGGTGGACGGACGCGGTCATCCGACGCCGCGCGCGCTACCGCCTGATGAGCCGCAGGTGTACGCCGATCGACCGACCGGTGACAAAGTAACGCCTACGGTCACCCTGTGGAAGGTTTTCTTCTCAGTCGGTACTGACCGGGCGGCCGGAGATCTCCCAGGCGTGCATGCCGCCGTCGAGGTTGATCGCCTCCCGGCCGAGCTGGTTCAGGAACTGGGTCGCCATCCCGGACCGGCCGCCGACCGCGCAGACACAGAGCACCTTCTGGTCCAGCGGCACCTCGCCGACCCGGTCCTGGAGCTCGCCGAGCGGGATGTGGGTGGCGCCGTCGATGTGGCCGCGGTCCCACTCGTCCGGCTCGCGGACGTCGAGGACGAACGCCTCCGCCAGCAGCGCGTCATCGAGCTCGCTCACCACGACCGAGGGGATCTCCTGGTTCCGGAACATGCACCCAGCATGTCAGACACCCGGTAGGCGCCGCGTCACGACCGGTTCCGGACGCCGGTTTTCGGCCTGGACCGGATAAAGCCGTTGACCCCGGGAGGGCGATCCAGGACCGTAGGCGGAGGAGGTCGCGGTGGCGCAGATTCAGGGGATCCCGGGGGAGTTCGAACCGCAACCGTGGGGGGAGGCGGTCCTGCGGAGCCGCGAGTTGCTGCTGCTCCGGATCGCGTGCCGTCCCGCGGACCACGAAGTACGGCTGCCGGGGCTGGCGACCATGCCGCGGCACGTCGTCGAGGACCACAGCGGCCGGGCGCTGACCTGGCGCCGGGACGGGGACGACCTGGTCGTCCGGCTGCCCGCGGCCGGTGATCCGCCGGTCGTCCGGGTCGCGCTGGCCGGGAAGCTGCGGATCGTCCCGGAGGACACCGTCACCGCGAATGCCGACGGCGTCTGGGACCTGACCCCGGCCGGTCCGACCGCACACCTGGTGGCCCGGCGCGCGGCCGACGTCGCGGTCCGGTTCGTCGGCATGGTCGAGCCGGACAGCCACCACCAGATCCGGCTGGCCGGCCGCCGGTACGGCGTCACCAGTCACGAGCTCACCCGGCGGACGATCGGCCCGTTCCCGATGCCGGAGCGCCGCGTCGTACCGCTGCCGGTGCCGACCGGCGTACGGCGGATCCTGGTCGCACCGGTCGGCACCGTGCTGGCGTCGATCCACCCGGGCCGCGGTGAGTTGACGGTCGTGGTGACGAACTTCGGCCGTACGACGGTCCGCGGCGAGGTCGACCTGCCGCTGCCGGCCGGCTGGTCCGCCGCCGAGCAGACGTGGACGTTCGACGGCCTCGAACCGGGACGGTTGATCGGCTGGGTCACCCGGATCGCGGGGGCCGGCTCGGGCGAACTTCGCGCCCGGCTGGAGGCGGGACGGCGCTCGGCGTCCTCACCGTACGTCGTTCACCTGTGACCGCTTGCATTCTGAGAGCGCTTCCCCTCTACTGGCAGTGATCGATCTACCGCCCCGATCGAGGAGTCCTGCATGCGTACAACGCCCATCCGCCTGCTTGCCGCCGGAATCCTGCTCACCGCCGGCGCCACCGTCACCCCGGCCACCGCCGCCGTACCGGCCGCCGACGCGACCACCGCTGTCCGCGCGCCCGCCCTGCCCGCGAAGGCCCGGGCCGGCGCGCTCGACGCGACCGGGTACTGGACCGCCGAGAAGATGCGGACCGCGATCCCGGCCGACCTGCCCACCGGAACCGCCGGAACCGCCGCGAAACAAGCGACTTCGAGCGGTGTCGCGTCCAGGCCGGTCGCGCCGCGCGCCGGGTACAAGCTCGCCAACGACGCCGTACCGAGTACGGCGGGCAAGCTGTTCTTCACCGACAACGGGCTGAACTACGTGTGCTCGGCGTCGACGATCAACAACAGCTACAAGAACCTGATCATCACCGCGGGCCACTGCGTGCACAGCGGCCAGGGCGGCGGCTGGCACTCGAACATCGTGTTCGCGCCGGCGTACTACAACGGCCAGTCCGGGTACGGCCTGTGGAACTGGAGCCAGGCGCGGACGTTCAACTCGTGGATCAGCAGCAGCGACTTCACCCACGACCAGGCGTTCGTCACGCTCCAGCAGCGCAACGGCGCCAACCTGATCGACGCGGTCGGCGGGAACGGCCTGGTCTGGGGGAACGGGCAGAGCCAGGCCGGCACCCGGATCTGGGGCTGGCCGGCCGAGGCGCCGTACAACGGTGAGGTGCCGTACTACTGCGACGGCACCACGTACGCGTGGGGCGGCTCGGACGCGGCGCTGACCTGTTCGATGAACGGCGGCGCGAGCGGCGGGCCGTGGCTGAAGGACCGGATCGACGCGAACCTCGGGTACGTGTTCGCGGTGACGTCGCGCCGGACGACGAGCGGTACGCCGACGTTGCTGTCGACCCCGAACACGGCCGACGTCAAGACGATGTTCGATCAGATGACAACGTAGCTTCTTCGGTCTTCTTCGTGTCGGGCAGGCGCTTGCCGAGGTTGATGAAGAAGAAGATCAGGCCGAGGGTGATCGTGACGTGCCCCAGCCCGGAGATGCCGTCCAGCGCGGCGCCGGGCTGGTGGCCGAGCACGACCATCGTGCCGCGGAGCAGCATCATGCCGACGGTGAGCGCGAGGCCCGCGTTGTAGACCCAGAAGAAGGCGTTGAACAGCTTCCCGTCGGACAGCGTGAACAGCTTCTCCAGCGCGAGCACGATCAGGAAGAACAGCATCCCCAGCGCGAGGATGTGGGTGTGGACGACGCCGAGCTGGGAGTCCCCGGTGAAGTCCTTGGCCTTGGTCAGCTCGCGGTAGTACAGCCCGCTGATGAGCCCCAGAATCATGTAGACGTGCGCTGCCACGTAGATCTTCCGCATAAGGCGGGAACCTACTTCAGCAGCTTCGACATCCTCCGGTCGGCCAGCGGTTTGCCGCCGGTCTGACAGGTCGCGCAGTACTGCAGGGAGGAGTCGGCGAAGCTCACCTCGCGGACGACGTCACCGCAGACCGGGCACTTCTGGCCGGTCCGGCCGTGCACCCGCAGGCCGGACTTCTTCTCCGACTTCAGGTCCTGGACGGCCAGCCCGGCGGACCGGTCGACGGCGTCCTGGAGGGTCTCGCGCATCGCGTCGTACAGCGTCTTGAGCTCGTCGTCGGACAGGTTCGACGCGGGTTTGAACGGGCTCATCTTCGCGACGTGCAGGATCTCGTCCGAGTACGCGTTGCCGATGCCGGCGATGACGGACTGGTTCCGCAGGACGCCCTTGAGCTGGACGCGGCCCTCGCGTTTCAGGATCGCGCCGAAGTCGTCGAGCGACAGCGTGAACGGGTCCGGCCCGAGGCGCGCGACGCCGGGGACCTCGTTGACGTCGCGCACGACGTACACCGCGAGCTTCTTCTGCGTGCCGGCCTCGGTCAGGTCGAACCCGGCGCCGTCGTCCAGCACGGTCCGGAGCGCGATCGGGCCCTTCCCCGGCCGGACGAGCCCGGTGTTCTGCTCTTCCTTCCACCGCAGCCATCCGGCCCGCGCCAGGTGGATCACCAGGTGCACGCCCTGCGCCGAGATGTCCAGGAACTTCCCGTGCCGCCGCACGTCGTCGATCAACAGCCCGACCATCGCCGAGATCGGCGGATCGTACGTCTTCAGCGCGCTGATCGCGGTGATGTCCGCCCGCACGAACGCATGCCCCACCGCGCGCTCGCGCAGGAACACCGCCAGCGACTCGACCTCCGGCAACTCAGGCATACCCCTAGTGTGCCCGACGCCAGGGACAGTTCCGGTGGATCACCCATGGAAGAGGGTTGTCACGCCCGGTAGCGTCGAGGCCAACAGACTAGGGAGGCCCCGATGGGGTTCGTGAAGACATTGGTAAAGGGCGCCGTGGTCGCCAAGCTGGTCCAGGTCGCCCAACGCGAACTGAGCAAGCCGGAGAACCAGGCAAAGATCAAGCAGGCGTTCCAGAAGGTGCAGCAGCGCCGGGCGTCGTAGGTTTGTGCGCCTGCAGGGTGTAGGTGGCGGCCAGGCGGTGCGGCTTCTCCTTCAGGCGCCACTCACCGGTCGCATCCTCGGTCATCAGCCCGGGGAGCGCGTTCCAGGGGCGCACTGTCGTGCTCACTGAGTGAGTCGAACGTCAGCCCGGCCTGCTGCACGGCGCTGATCACCTGACCGAGCCCATGGTTCCACTCGTGCGTGGTGGTGGTGCGCAACTCGAGGTCGGTCTCGACGTACGTGCCGCCACCTTCCCAGACAACCGGCTCCGGCACCTCGAAGTACGGGTACCGCACCTCGGCGTAGTCCGTCCCGGGCTCCAGCGAGGCCAGCATCGGATGCCCCTCGCGCAGGAACAACCGCCCACCGGGCTTCAGCAACCCCGCCACGACAGACGCCCACCGCTCGATGTCCGGCAGCCAGCACAACGCCCCGATGCCGGTGTAGACGAAGTCGTACGACGCCGCGCCGAGCACACGCACCGCGTCGTAGACATCCGCGACGTGCGCGTCCAGCGACAACCCGAGCCTGCCGGCCAGCGACCGGGCATGCTCGATTGCCGGCGCCGAGAAGTCCAACGCGCTCATCCGCGCCCCCAGCCTCGCCAGTGACACGGTGTCGGTGCCGATGTGGCATTGCAGGTGCACGCCTCGCAGTCCGCTCACGTCACCGAGCCGGGGCAGGTCGAAGCGCACGACCCCGCTCAGGTACGACGGGTCCGCGAGGAACTGCTCCACGTGGTAGTCCGGCGACGCCACGTGCACCGGCACCCGCTCGTCCCAGTTGGCCTTGTTGTAGTCCCGGTAGTCAGCCATAGAGCTAAGTCCACCTTCGAGGAGGACTCAGCGCTACTGCGTTTCGGGTCCTGCGTTGGTGTGCTCGTATGCGGATTCGGGATGTTGATGCGCTGCGGGGGTTCGCCCTGTTGGGCATTCTGGTTGTGAACATCACGTTCGCGGCTTCCGGGTATCCGATTCACGGTGTGGAGGATCCGGCGTACGGGTCCTGGGTGGATCAGTCGGTGCGGTGGTTGTCGTCCGTGTTCGTGGATATGAAGTTCTACCTGCTGTTCTCGTTCCTGTTCGGGTACAGCTTTCAACTGCAGATGCGGGCTGCGCAGCGGGCGGGGGCCGCGTTCCGGCCGCGGATGTTGCGGCGGCTCGGTGGGCTGTTTGTGATTGGTGTGCTGCACGCTGTCTTCCTGATCACGGGTGACATCTTGAGCGTCTACGCGATCATCGGCCTGCTCCTGGTCGCCATGCGGCGCGTGAAGGACCGTACGGCGCTCCTGGTCGCCGGGGCGATCTACGCCTACCTGTTCATCACCCTGGCGGTCGCAGCGCTCTTCCTGGACACGTCGGCGGTGCTGGACCCGACCACAGCAGTAACGGCCGCACAGGGGACGGCCGCTAACCTCGCGGGCTCGTTCAGCGACGTCATCGGCGAGCACGTCCGCGCCCTGCCGACGTACGGACTCTCACTGCTCACCGTTCAAGGCCCGACCACTCTGGCCGCGTTCCTGGTCGGCATGGTGGCCGGCCGACGCCGGCTGCTGCAGAACGTCGACGGATCCGACGCCCTGCTCCGGCTGATCCAGCTGGTCGGCTTCGCCATCGGTATCACCGGCGGGCTCGTCTACGCATCCGGCGGCAACGGCGACACCAGGTCCGTACTGATGAGCGTCATGACCGCGCCGTTCCTGACCGCGGCGTACGTCGCCTCGCTGCTGAGGATCATGCACTCCGAGCGCGGCGAGGACATCCGACGGCTGTTCGCCCCGGCCGGGCGGATGGCGCTGTCGAACTACCTGGGCCAATCTGTGGCGACCCTGCTGATCTTCACCGGCGTCGGCTTCGGGCTGGTGGGACAGGTGTCGCCGTTGGAGACACTGGGCTTCGCGGTCGGGATCTTCGTACTGCAGGTGATGCTGAGCCACGCATGGCTGAGCAGCTTCCGCTACGGCCCGGTCGAAGGGGTGCTGCGAGCGGTCACCAACGCAACCGCTCCCAGCTGGCGTACTCAGGCCGCGTGACGGCCGTGCGTGATCCGGGCGGCGCGGATGGTGTGCACCGTTCCGGTGGTCGAGGCGGGCTTGGCGGTGAAGGGCTTGGCCGTCGCGCCGAGCGCGAGCAGGTCGAGCTTGGTCCGGGCCACGTCGCGGTCGTCGGCGATCCAGGAGCCCCGCGGTCCGGCCGAGGGACCGGTCGCGTGGCGGCGGTTGCTGATCTCCAGGGCCGCGATCACGGCCAGTACGAGAAGTACGAGAACTACGTATCCGGTCATGGCAGTAATGATTCTATGTTCCAGATCCTGCCACCAGTGGCGCTATTGACATAGTCCGATAAGATTCTGCCATGCTCCGGAAGATCGCGGTCGTACTGATGGAGGACATCGCCCTGTTCGAGTTCGGCGTACTCGCCGAGGTCTTCGGGCTGGACCGCACCGACGACGGTGTGCCGCCGTTCGACTTCAAAGTGTGCTCGACCACGCCGGGTGTCCCGATGCGGACGAGCAGCCACTCCCAGGTGATCGCGCCGTACGGCCTGGAGGAACTGGAGGACGCCGACCTGGTCGCCGTCCCGGCCACCAACTGGCGGCACGGCTACGACGAACGGATCCTGGACGCACTCCGGAAGGCGGAGGCGCGCGGCGCGATCATGCTCAGCGTCTGCTCCGGCGCGTTCGTGCTCGGCGCCGCCGGGCTCCTGGAAGGGCGCGGGTGCACCACACACTGGCGCTATGTCGACAGGTTCATGGCCGAGTTCCCGACCGCGAAGATCGACCCGGACGTGCTGTTCGTCGACGACGGAAACATCATCACCAGCGCCGGTACGGCGGCCGGCATCGACGCCTGCCTGCACCTGGTCCGCCGCGAGCTCGGCAGCGCGGTCGCGACCCGGATCGCCCGCCGGATGGTGGTCCCGCCGCAGCGCGACGGCGGCCAGCGCCAGTACGTCGAGGTGCCGGTGCCGGAGTGTTCCGCGGAGAGCCTGCAGCCGGTGCTGAACTGGATGATCGACAACCTGACCACCGATCACACCGTGCCCGCGCTGGCCCGGCGCGCGCAGATGTCAGAGCGCACCTTCGCCCGCCGTTTCGTCGCCGAGACCGGCACCACCCCGCTCAAGTGGGTCACCACCCAACGCGTCCTGCGCGCCCGCACCCTGCTCGAACAGACCCGGATGGGCATCGAGCAGATCGCCGGCGAATCAGGATTCGGAACAGCCGCCCTGCTCCGCCACCACTTCCGTAGGGTGGTGGGCGTGCCACCGCAGGACTACCGCCGCACTTTCCAGACCGCCGGCTGATGCTCAGCTACCGCCACGCGGTCGCTGCGGACGCCCCTGAAGTGATGGCGTTCTGGGCCACCGCCGCCGAGGACTCGCACCGCCCACCCGACTCGACCGAGGCCGTCCTGCGCCTGATCGCCCGCGACCCGCGCGCCCTGATGCTTGCCATGGACAACAATCAGGTGGTCGGCTCGATCATCGCCGGCTGGGACGGCAACGCCCAGGCACACCGGGTCTGGGCGACGGCCGGTTACGCGCCGCAGCCCGAGTGGTCCCGGTGGGTCAAGCCGTTGTGATGTGAGGAAGGCATCACCGGGCCGATTTGCATCGGCACCCCCGCGTCTGCCTAGGGTCACAAGGGGGTAACGAGCGACGCGTAGATGGAGTGGTTGTGACGACGCCGGACCGCCCTCCGGGAAGAACGGCCCGCAGGTTGAGCTGGGACGTGGTGCGCGTCCTGTCGGTGCTCGCCGTGATGTTCACCCACACGACCTACATGGGTCCGTTCCTGCACCCTGAGCTCGGCGCACCGCTCGGGAAGTACCCCTTTCAGGTCGGCGCCAGCATCCTGCTGGTGATCAGCGCGTACTTCGTCTGCGTGACGATCCGGAAGGGCTCCACACAGCGCTGGCTGTGGAGACGCGCCTGCCGGGTGCTCCCGCCGTACCTGGCCGCTGTCCTGATCACGTACACGCTGCTGCTCTTCTTCGGGCCGCGGAACTGGACCCTGCCGACGCGGCACGACCTATGGGGCAACCTGACGCTGGCCGCGTCGTTCGACCCGAGCGTGCAGCTGATCGACGGCTCGTACTGGACGCTGCCCCTTCAGCTGATGGCCTTCGCGACGGCCGCCGTGCTCTGGCCGCGTGGGATCGGGCCGCGGATCACCACGATGCTCTGGATCATGATCCTCGCGCCGGTCGCGCTGCAGTGGAACGGGCGGATCGACCACAGCCCGGTCTGGGTGATCCAACTCTGGAACGGGCTCGGCATCCACCGCCTGCAGCTGTTCGCGATCGGCATCGCGATCTGGCTCTGGTCGAAGCACCGGATCGGCGTCCTGCACCTCGGCGCGCTGATCGTCGCGACGGTCTTCGCGCAGAACGCGCACACGTCGGACCTGCCGTCCTCGCTCGGCATCGGCGTACTGCTGCTGCTCGTCGCGCTGGCCGCCCGCGGCCCGGACTGGACGGTGTTCGTGCGGTTCCAGCGGCCGATCCGGTTCCTGGCCCGGATCTCGTTCGCGCTCTACCTGCTGAACCAGGTGATCGGCTACCTCATCGCGTACCGCCTGATGGAGCTCGGCGCGGGCCGGCTGACCCAGATCGCCGGCGCAATGCTCGGCGTGGTCGGTCTCGCCTGGCTGCTCACGAAGTACGTCGAGGAGCCGACGTACCGCGCCCTCGCCGCCCTCCCGGTGCGCGGGCTCGGGGCTCGGGCGTTCGCCTGGCTGAATACTTGACATCGGATACCCGCAAGCTAATACTCGATTTCGAGTAATCGAGATCGAGGAGGTGTCATGGCCAGACGCAAGGTCGGCAATCCGCTGGCGTTCGCCGTGCTCGGCAGTCTCAGCGAGCGGCCGATGCACCCGTACGAGATCTCCACGACGCTCCGGTCCCGCGGCAAGGACCAGAGCATCAAGGTGAACTACGGTTCGCTCTACTCGATCGTGTCCAGCCTGGAGAAGCACGGCTTCATCGAGGCGCTGGAGACGGTCCGCGAGGGGAACCGGCCGGAGCGGACGGTGTACCGGATCACCGCCGCCGGCCAGGCCGAGTTCGAGGACTGGCTCACCGAGCTGGTCGGTACGCCGTCCCGTGAGTTCCACCCGCTCGAAGCGGGCCTGGCCTACCTGCCCGGCCTGCAACCGGACCGGGCCGTCGAGCTGCTCGAGCAGCGGCTGGCGGTCGTCGACGCGGAGATCGCCGACGCGGTCACGGCGCACGAGCAGATGGAGGCGGTCGGCTTCCCGCGGATCTTCTGGGTCGAGTCGGAGTTCCGGCTCGCGCTGCTGCGCGCGGAGTCGGCGTACGTCCACCAGCTCGCCGAGGAGATCCGTACCGACGAGCTCGGCGGGTCGAAGTTCTGGCGGATGGCCTGGAAGCGCTACCTGGAGGACGGCATCGCCCCGGGCGATCAGCTGAAGGATCCGGTGAAGTACTTCGGGGAGGAGTTCGCCTGGCTGCAGGCGATGCCGCCCGAATCGCGATAAACAGGGCGGCCCTCGCTCCACGGTGCGGCAACACCGGGACCAAGGGCCGCAGTTCCTCGAGTCGGTCCGAAGACCTGGCACCCAAGGCGCAACCATCAGGATAGCCAGCCCGACGACCGGCTCCCGCACCCACAAGGGAGTCATCTGATGGCTACGCATGCCGTCGAAGCGGTCGACCTGGTCAAGACGTACCCGGCCGGCCGGAAGAATCCACCACTGCGCGCGCTCGACGGCCTGTCCGTGAGCGTCCCCGAGGGCATGGTCCTCGGCCTGCTCGGGCCGAACGGCGCCGGCAAGTCCACCACCGTGAAGATCCTCACGACACTGTCCCGGGCCGACTCGGGCAGCGCCAGGGTCGCCGGGTACGACGTGAGCCGCGAGCAGGACAAGGTCCGGCACGCGATCGGGTATGTGCCGCAGAAGTCCAGCTCGGACCCGATGGCGACCGGGCTGGAGAACCTGGTGCTGAGCGGGCGCATCTTCGGACTGTCCCGATCCCAGGCCGTGCAGCGCGCCGGAGACCTGCTGCGAAGCTTCGACCTGGACGGGTCTCGCACCGTGAAGACGTACTCGGGCGGCATGCAGCGGAAGCTGGACGTCGCGCTCGGCCTGGTCCACCGGCCGCGCGTGCTGTTCCTGGACGAGCCGACGACGGGTCTCGACCCCGAGGCCCGCGCCGATCTGTGGAACGAAGTACTGCGGTTGTCCGGGCAGGAAGGGCTGACCGTCCTCCTCACCACGCACTACCTCGAGGAGGCCGACCGGCTGGCCGGGCAGCTGGCGATCGTCGACCACGGCAAGATCGTTGCCGAGGGCACCCCGGAGTCGCTGAAGGCCTCGTTGCGCGGCGATTCCGTGCAGGTCGAGCTGGTCGAGCCCGACACCGACGGTACGATCCGCGCGCTGTTGCGGCAGTTGCCGGGCATCGGGGAGATCGTTGTCGAGGGCAACACCTTGCGCGCTCGGGTCGACCGGGGCGCGACCGCCGTACCGGCGGTTCTGGGAGTGCTCGAGGACAAGGCGATCCCGGTGGTCGCGGTGACGGTGTCGCGGCCGTCGCTGGACGACGTGTACCTGCAGCACACCGGCCGGTCGTTCAAGGTTGCGGAGGCGGCGGCATGATCACGCACACGGGTCTGATCCTCGGGCGCTGGACGCGGGCGTCGTACCGGCAGCCGGCGTTGATCGCGTTCACGCTGATCCAGCCGGCGATCTGGCTGCTGCTGTTCGGGCAGCTGTTCCAGGGCGTCGTCCACCTCCCGGGGTTCGGGAACGCGACGTACATCGCGTTCCTGACGCCCGGGATCGTGATGATGACGGCGCTGATGACGAGCGGCTGGAGCGGTACGTCGTTCGTCCAGGACATGGAGCGCGGCGTCATGGACCGGATGCTCGCGTCGCCGATCAGCCGCGGCGGGCTGATGGCGGGGCAGCTGCTCAGCAACGCGTCGACCACGTTGATCCAGACGATCCTGGTGTTCGCGATCGGGTTCGCCGCGGGCGCGCGGTACGACGGCGGGATCGCGGGCTACCTGATCACGATCCTCGCGTCGGTGCTGGTCGGCCTCGGGTTCGGGTCGCTGTCGAACGCGGTCGCGCTGCTCACCCGGCAGCAGGAGGCGCTGATCGGGATCTCGCAGTTCGTCTCGCTGCCGCTGACGTTCATGTCGTCGATCATGATCGACCCGCACGTCGCACCGCACTGGGTGAACGTCGCGGCCCGCTTCAACCCGGTCGACTGGGCCACGATCGCCGCCCGGCAGTCCCTGGCCGCCTCGCCGGACTGGTCGTCGGTCTGGCGGCACTGCGGCTACCTGCTGGCCTTCACGCTGATCGTCGCCTGGCTCTCGACCCGAGCCTTCCGTACCTATCAGCGCTCAGTGTGAGTCGTACCAGGGCTTGATGACGTTGTTGATGATCGCGAGCCGCTCGTCGAACGGGAGGAAGGCCGACTTCATCGCGTTGATCGCGAACCAGCGCAGATCGGCGAGGTCGTAGCCGAACGCCTCCGACAGCAGGGCGAGCTCGCGGCTCATCGACGTACCGCTCATCAACCGGTTGTCGGTGTTCACCGTGACCCGGAACCGGAGCTTGGTGAGCAGGCCGATCGGGTGCTCGGCGATCGACGCCGCCGCGCCGGTCTGCAGGTTCGAGCTCGGGCACATCTCCAGCGGGATCCGGCGGTCCCGGACGTACGCCGCGAGCCGCCCGAGCTCGACCTTGCCGCCGTCGAGATCGCCGTCGTGGGTGATGTCGTCGATGATCCGTACGCCGTGCCCGAGCCGGTCCGCGCCGCACCACTGGATCGCCTGCCAGATCGACGGCAACCCGAACGCCTCGCCGGCATGGATGGTGAAGTGCGCGTTCTCCCGCTGCAGGTACTCGAACGCGTCCAGGTGCCGGGTGGGCGGAAAGCCCGCCTCGGCCCCCGCGATGTCGAACCCGACCACGCCGGCGTCCCGGTACGCGACCGCCAGCTCGGCGATCTCCATCGACCGCGCCATGTGCCGCATCGCGGTCAGCAACTGCCGTACGACGATCGGCCGCTCGGCCACCGCCATCCCGTGCTCGAAGCCCTCCCGCACCGCGTCCACGACCTGCTCGAGGGTCAACCCCTGGTGCAGGTGCTGCTCGGGCGCGTACCGGACCTCGGCGTAGACCACCCCGTCCGCCGCCAGGTCCTGCACACACTCACTCGCGACCCGCTTGATCGCCTCCGCGGTCTGCATCACCGCGACGGTGTGGTCGAACGTCTCCAGGTACCGCTCCAACGACCCGGAGTCCGCCGACTCCACGAACCAGGCCCCCAGCTCAGCCGCATCACTGCGCGGCAACCGATGCCCGATCTCCCGCGCCAACTCCACGACCGTCCCCGGCCGCAGCCCCCCATCCAAATGGTCATGCAGCAAAACCTTCGGCGCCGCAACCAACTCCCCGGGACTGATCATGCGGCCATCTTCGCACCTTCCCGACCGGTACCCGGACCTCCTCGACAGCATCTCCAGCCACATCGCCACCGGCCACCGGCGGGCCGTCACCGCGGCCAACCAGGAGACTCTCAGGAGCTACTGGGCGATCGGGCAGGAGATCCTGGACCGGCAGCACGAAGAAGGCTAGGGCAGCAAGGTCATCGACCGGCTCTCGACCGACCTCAAGTCGCGCTTTCCCGGCGCGACCGGCTACTCACCCCGCAACCTGAAGTACATGCGCGCCTTCGCAGCCGCCTGGCCGCGAGAAGCAATTGTGCAAGCGCCGCTTGCACAATTGCCCTGGTACCACCACCTGGCGCTGCTGAAGGTCGACGGCGCCAGGCTGCGATCGTGGTACGCCGCCGCGGCCGTCGAGCGGGGGTGGAGCCGGGACGTGCTCGCGTTGCACATCGACGGCCGGTTCCACGAGCGTGCCGGCAAGGCCGTGACCAACTTCGCCTCCGCGATGCCGCCGGAGGAGTCCGATCTCGCGCAGCAGGCCACGCGGGATCCGTATCTGTTCGACTTCCTCGGTACGACCGACGGCTGGCACGAGCGTGAACTGGAGCAGAAGCTCGTCGAGCACGTCGGGAAGTTCCTGCTCGAGCTCGGCCAAGGTTTCGCCTTCATCGGTCAGCAGGTCCGACTCGAGCTGGACGGCGAGGAGTTCTTCTGCGACCTGCTCTTCTACCACCTCGAACTGCGCTGCTACGTCGTCGTCGAGCTGAAGGCCGTCAAGTTCAACGCCGCGTACCTCGGTCAGCTCGGGCTGTACATGGCGGTGGTGGACGACGTACTCGCCAAGGACGGCGACAAGCCGACCATCGGTCTGCTGCTCTGCCGGAACAAGAACCAGGTCGTCGCCGAGTACGCCCTGAAGGGATTCAAGGCACCGATCGGAGTCGCCGAGTGGACGAACGCGATCAACACCTCGCTCCCGGCGGAGTTCCGATCCGCGCTGCCGAGCGTCGAGGAGTTGGAGGCTGAGCTCACCACTGAGGACTGATCCGGCAAACGTTCAAGACTTCTGTCGGCGGCCGGTGTCATCGTGAGGAGATGGTGAGTCGGCTGCGGGCGCGTGCTGAGTGGCAGTTCTTCGGGGTGTTGCCGCGGGCTGATCGTGGGCTGGCGGCGGCTTGGTGGGGGCTGCTGGTGGCGCGCGGGGTGTTGCCGGCGGTGTTCGCGGTGGCCATGGGGTGGTTGGTGGGGGCGGTGCAGCACCGGGAGGGGTTGGCGCGGCCGTTGGTGTTGATGGGGGTCACGTTCGTGCTGTTGCAGGTGCTCACCCCGGTACACCAGGCGGTCAGCGCCAACCTCGGGAATCGGGTGTCGGCGTACCTGAACGACGCCTTGGCGAAGGCGTGTGTCGGGCCGCCGGGGATCGGGCATCTCGAAGACCCGGGGCTGAGCGAGGACCTCACGGTGGCACGGGAGTTCGACCGCGGACAGACCGGGCCGCCGATGTACCTGAACGTCGACTTCGTCGCGGGGAGTCTGGTGGAACTGGTCGGCGGGGTCGCGTCCGCGATCGTGCTGTTCGGGTTCACCTGGTGGGCGCCGTTGGTGCTGGTCGTCGGATGGGTCGCGACGCATTGGCTGCTGCGCGAGAGCGGCGTGTGGAAGGACCGCAACACGGCGGAGGTCCGCTCGGCGCAGCGGCATGCGACGTACGCGTACGAGCTGGCCGTGGAGCCTGGTGCGGCGAAGGAACTGCGGCTGTTCGGCCTGGCGGACTGGACGGTGCAGCGGTTCACCGAGCGGCGTCGGCGGTTGTTCGAGCTGCAGTACGCCGCGACGCGACTGCGGGAGCGGCCAATGATCTGGAGTCTGCTGATCATTGTGGTCGCCAACGGCTTGGTGTTCTGGGCGCTGGGTGCGGCCGCGATCGGCGGGAGTCTGCCGCTGGACCGGCTGGTGGTGTTCGCGCAGGTGGCGATCGGCGTCGGGATGATCGCGTTCGGCGGCCTGAACTGGGCCCTCGACGGCGCCGCGGCACCCGTTGCGGCCGTACGTCGCTTACAACCAGCGATGGCTCCCGCCGGAGCGTTGCCGCCCCGCACACGTGCGGTCGGTTCTGGCGAGGCGGCAGGGCGTGGAGTGGGCCGGGCAGGGGCCGCCCAAGGGGCGGTGGAGGTTGTGCTTCGGGGGGTGCGGTTCGGTTATCCACAGGGGGATCGGCAGGTGTTCGACGGGCTGGATCTGACGATCCCGGCCGGTTCCTCGCTCGCCGTCGTCGGGCAGAACGGGGCCGGGAAGACCACGCTGGCCAAGCTCTTGTGCCGCCTGTACGACCCCGGCGCGGGCGCGATCCGCGTCGACGGCACCGACCTGCGCGACCTCGACGTCGACGCCTGGCGGACCCGGGTGACAGCCGTCTTCCAGGACTTCCTCAAGCTCGAGCTGCCGTTGCGGGACAACGTCGCACCGGCCGGCGCGCCCGAGGACGACATCCGCGCCGCACTCGAAGACGCCGGCGCCGCGGACCTCGCCGATCTCGACACCCGGCTGGCCACCGGGTACGGCGACGGCACCGACCTGTCCGGCGGTCAGTGGCAGCGGGTCGCCCTGGCGCGCGCGTTGTGCGCCGTACGCCAAGGTGCCGGGCTCGTCCTGCTCGACGAGCCGACCGCGCAACTCGACGTCCGCGGCGAGGCGGCGATCTTCGACCGGATCCTGACCGCGACCCGGGACGTCACCACGATCCTCATCTCGCATCGGTTCTCGACCGTCCGGCATGCCGACCGGATCTGCGTACTCGAGCACGGCCGCGTCGTCGAGCTCGGCAGTCACGACGAACTGATGGCGCTCGGCGGCCGTTACCGGACCATGTTCGACCTCCAGGCGCAGCGCTTCACGGCCGAGGTGGACGAGGAGGGGCTCAGCTATGACACGCTCTGACGACATGCCTCGCGCGCTGCCGGCGATGTGGCGGCTGTGCAAGCTCGGCTATCAGCACGAGCCGTGGCTCCTACTCGCCGCATTCTTCATGACGTTGCTGGCCGCCGTACCGGACGCACTGCTGGCGTTGTGGCTCAAGATCCTCGCGGACGGCGTACTGCACGACGACCGTCGTGCCGCTTTGCTGGCCGCGGGCGGGCTGGCGTTGTCGGTGACCGCGACCTGGTTCCTGCGGACGCTCTCGACGCGGATCTCCCGGCGGTTCCGGGACCGGGTCACGATCATGCTCGAGGCGCATGTGGCCCGGCTGCAGGCGTCGGTCGCCACGGTCGAGCACCACGAACGGCGCGACTACCTGGACCGGCTGTCGGTGCTGCGCAAGCAGGTGTTCGTGCTGGACCACATGTACATGTCGCTGTTCTCCACCTGCGGCTGGATCCTGCGCCTCGGCGTCACGGTCGCGCTGCTGGTGTCGATCCACCCGGCGCTCGCACTGCTCTTGCTCTTCGCTCTACCGACCGTCCTCAGCTCCAGCTGGCGCCCCGGCGTCGAGCGTGCGATCGAGGAGCGGTACGCCGCTCACTTCCGCCTGGCCGAACACCTCTTCAAGACCGCGACCACACCAGCCCCGGGAAAGGAGGTCCGGGTGCTCGGCATCGGGCCCGACCTGATCACGGGTCGGCGCCGCGAGTGGGAGCAGTGGTACCGCCCGATGGCCGCCGCTCGCTGGGCGAGCGCGGTGTGGCACGGGATCGCCTGGGCGATCTTTGGGGCGGCGTACGTCGGTGCGGTGCTGTTCGTCGCGGTCGGGCTGCACGGGTCGGTCGGCAACGTGTTGCTGATCCTCGCCGCCGGTGCTCGGCTGTCGTCGTACATCGGTGCGACGGTCGGCGAGATCGGGTTCCTGCGCGGCATCTGGCTGGACGGGTCGCGGCGGCTGGTCTGGCTGGAGAACTACGCGGCCTCGTTCGACAGGTCGGCGGACCAGCCCGCCCCGGAGCGGCTCGTCGACGGCATCCGGCTGGAGAACGTGTCGTTCGCGTACGCCGGTGCCGATCGGCCGGCGCTGGAGAACGTCGACCTGCGGCTGCCGGCCGGCAAGGTGATCGCGGTCGTCGGCGAGAACGGCGCCGGCAAGTCGACCCTGGTGAAGCTGATCTGCAAGCTGTACGAGCCGGCCGGCGGACGGGTGTTCCTCGACGATCAGCCGCTCGACCGGATCCCGGCGGAGGCGTGGCGGGCGAAGATCGCGGGCGCGTTCCAGGACTTCTTCCGGTTCGAGTTCCGTGCGGCGCACAGTGTCGGGCTGGGTGACCTGCCGCGGCTGGACGACGTACCGGCGGTGACGACGGCCGTCGGGCGGGCGGGGGCGGAGGACGTACTGGCGCGGCTGGAGTCAGGGCTGGACACGCAGCTCGGCGCGACCTGGCCGGACGGTGCGGAGATCAGCTTCGGGCAGTGGCAGAAGCTGGCGCTGGCGCGCGGGTTCATGCGCGACCGGCCGTTGCTGCTGGTGCTCGACGAGCCGACCGCGGCGCTGGACGCGGAGACGGAGCACGCCCTCTTCGAGCGGTACGCCGCTGCCGCGCGGGACGGCGCCGACGGGCGGATCACGATCCTCGTGTCGCACCGGTTCTCGACGGTCCGGATGGCCGACCTGATCGTCGTACTGGACGGCGCTCAGGTCGTCGAGACCGGGACCCACGAGGAGCTGATGGCCCGCAACGGCCATTACGCCGAGCTGTACCGGATCCAGGCGACGGCGTACCACTAGTTGATCTTGAAGACCGGGACGCCGGGGGCGACGTGGCGCAGCACCTCGTCGGGAGAGTTCTTGGTGACGTCACCGCTGAAGAACGTGCCGACCTCCCAGGCCCACTCCTTGAGGTACATCCGGAGCGCCGGGATCTTGTCCGCGTCGGCGAGCTCTTCGGCGGTGAAGGTCTCGACCTTGCGTCCCAGCTGCAGCCGGCCGGTCTTGCTGGCCCGGAGGTTCTTCACCCACTGGGTGTGACCGCGCGGCGCGACCAGGTACTGCTGACCGTCGACGGTCAGCAGGTTGACCGGGGTGCTGCGCCACTCGCCGGACTTGCGGCCCTGGACGGAGAGCACCCGGCTGCCCATCACGCTGAGCCCGAGCTTCGTCAGCCGCGCGACGATCCGGTTGAACACCCGCATGCTGCCCTCGTTGGCGGTGATCACGCGCTTGCTGTCGTAGGTCTGCTTGTACTCGGTCATGGCGAGCTTCCTCCGGCTTGGCGAGAGCGGTGCTCTCTGTTGTGATCAGTGAACATCGGATCGCTGCTCACTGTCAAGAGCACTGCTCTCGGTTTTGTGGCAGACTGGCCGCATGAACGCCGGACGTACTGCCCGTGAACGCGCCCGGGCCGAGCTGACCGACGAGATCAAGACGGTCGCCAGGCAGCAACTGGCGACCGTCGGCGCCGAGGCGCTCTCGCTGCGGGCGATCTCCCGCGAGCTCGGCATGGTGTCGTCGGCGCTCTACCGGTACTTCGCGAGCCGCGACGAGCTGCTCACCGCGCTGATCATCGACGCGTACAACGCGCTCGGCGCGGCGGCCGAGAAGGCTGTGACCGGGGGCGATCCGGTCGAGGAGTGGCTCGCGATCTACGCCGCCGTCCGCGGGTGGGCGCGGACTTATCCACAGGAGTACGCGCTGATCTACGGGTCGCCGATCAGCGGGTACCAGGCGCCGCAGACGACCGTCGAGCCGGCGGCGCGGGTGCCGCTGGTGTTGCTCGGATTGCTGCAGCGGGCACACGCCGACGGGCGGCTCGCCGTACCGGTGGACGCGCCGGAGCCCGAGGGCGCGTTGGCCGAGCAGACGAAGGTGTTGCTCGCGCTGGCGCCCGATGTACCGCCGGCGGTGCTGGTGCGGGCGGTGATCGTGTGGACGCAGCTGTTCGGGATGATCAGCTTCGAGCTGTTCGGTCAGCTGGTCGGGTCGATGGACCCGGCGGACGAGTTCTTCGCGTCGACCGCCCGGCAGATGGCGGCGTTCGCCGGGCTCAGGTGAAGGCCTTCGGCAGCGGTACGTCGACGGCGCGGGCGACCCGTCGTACGTAGGTCTCGCGCGGGATCGACACCGCGCCGAGGGTCGCGAGATGGTCGGTCACCCACTGGATGTCGAAGACCCGGTCGGCGGCGTACTCGTCGTTCAGCAGCTCGATCGTGCCCGCGACGGCCGCCTTCGAGCCGTCGGTCTGGTGGTGGAACATCGACTCGCCCGCGAACAGCCCGCCGATCGCGACGCCGTACAGCCCGCCGGCCAGCTGGTCGCCGTTCCACGCCTCGACCGAGTGCACCCAGCCGAGCCGGTGCAGCTCGGTGTACGACGCGATGATGTCGCGGTCGATCCACGACCCCGGCCGCCGCGGGTCCGCGCAGGCCCGGATCACCTGGTCGAACGCGGTGTTCACCCGGATCTCGAACTTCGCCCGCGCCCGCCGCAACGTCCGCGTCGGCCGGTACCCGTCGACCTCGATCACGCCCCGGTCGACCGGCGACCACCAGAGCGTCGACCCCCGGTGGTCCGGCATCGGAAACAGCCCCCGCCGGTACGCCGCCAGCACCGTCCCCGGCGCGAGGTCGGCACCGCCCGCGACCACGTCACTGCTCCCGGCAACGCTCACGGGCGGGAACTCCCACTGAGTCGGAGCAGGTTCGATCGGCACGCAACCATCCTGAACCATGCGGACCGCCAGGCCATCACAACCGCCCCGTGGCGGCGCTCTCACGCGGCGGCGCTCTCGAGTCGCCGCGATTGTGATGGCCTGGGCGTCCACCCCTAGGGGACACCTCGGGGTTCTCCCGAGTGGCGAGGGGCCCGGAGCCACGTACAGTTGAAGCACGTCCGGGTTCTGACGCGTGGGGCCGGGCGGGAAGGAGCACCGTGGCCGGAGTAGCCAGGTTCGTCGCCAGTAGTCTCGCGCCCGCGGCCCAGCGGTTCGCCCCGACGGCGGCGGGCGGCGTGTTGCGTCAGATCCTCGAGATCGCGATCGACGGGTACCAGCGGTTCCCGGGCGCGGAGCGGATCGCGGACCACAAACTCGAGCGCTGCGACGGCGACGTCACGCACGCGATCGACGCGGTCATCGACCAGCACATCCGGCTCGCCGGCGTGCAGGGGTTCGCGACCAGCATCGGCGGTCTGGTCACGCTCCCGGTCGCGCTGCCCGCGAACCTGACCGGGCTCGCGGTCGTCCAGTGCCGGATGGTGGCGGCGATCGCCCATCTGCGCGGATACGACCTCGACGACCCCCGCGTCCGTACGGCGGTGATCACCTGCCTGCTCGGCGAGGACGGCGTGACCGCACGGCTGAAGAAGTCCAGCCTGGTGTCGTCCCCGCTGGCGATCGCGACCGCGCCGGTGTTCGACCCGGAGCTCGACCGGCAGGTGTCCGGCGAGGTCGTCGCGGAGCTGATCGGCCGGATCAGCGGTAAGCGGATGGCGCTGACCGTGACCCGGCGGGTCCCCCTGCTCGGCGGTGCGGTGGGCGCCGGCGTCGACGGCTGGTCGACGTACCGCGTCGGTCAGTTCGCGGACAAGAGCCTGATCCGCCGGATTCCCCGACCGATCGAGCCGTGACGGCGCCGTTCTGGGGGCCGACGCTCGACTGCCCGGATCCGCTGCGGCTCGGCGAGTTCTACCAGCGGGTGGCCGGCGGTGAGCTGACCGTGGTGACCGAGTCGTTCGTGGAGCTGCGGTTCGAGGCCTTCAGCCTGGGGTTCCAGCGCGACCTGAACTACCGGCAGCCGACGTGGCCGGACCCGCGGGTGCCGCAGCAATGTCATCTGGACTTCAGCGCGGCCGACCTCGACGCGGAGCAGGAGCGTGTCGTCGCGGCCGGCGGTACGCCGACCACGGTGCAGCCGTCGCCCGACGTGTTCCGGGTCTTCCTGGACCCGGCGGGGCATCCGTTCTGCCTGACCACCTGGCGGACGCCGAGCGGTCCGCCGGAATCACGCTGACCGGTCGGCCGGCTCCCGGCGGGTGAGCGGGAGTTTGGCGCGGGTCTCCTCGTCGGCGGGGGTTTCGACGTACAGGACCAGGTCGGGATGGGCGGAGACGGCGAGTTCGGTGACAATCAGGTTCAGCTCGCCGGCCCGCGGGTTGTTGATCCGGCGATGCCGCGACATACAGGCCGACACCTCGTGCCGCGACCAGAGCTGCTCGAACTCGGGGCAGATCGACCGCAGCCGGGCGAGATCGGTCTCCCAGTCCGGGTCGCCGACGTGCTCGCCGTACGCCGACCGCAGCCGGCCGACCAGGTACGGCACCTCGGTGTCGTAGTTGAGCAGCTGCTCGCGGGCGGACGGCTCGGTGATGATGCACCAGAGCAGGTTCTGATGGATGCAGGGCAGCTGGTGCCAGTCGTGGAACAGGTCGTGGTACGCGCGGTTCGCCCGGACGATGTCGAACCGGGTGTTGGTGATCACCGCCGGCAGCGGATCGAGCCCGTCGAGGATCTCCTCGAACACTGCCTCGCTCACGCAGTCCGTCACGCGCGGCAGCCGCACCGGCGTCGCCTCGGCCAGCCGGTACAGGTGCTCGCGCTCCACCGGCGTCAACCGCAACGTCGACGCCACCGCGTCCAGCACCTGCCCGCTGGCGTTGATCGGCCGCCCCTGCTCCAGCCACGTGTACCAAGTCACGCCGACACCGGCCAGCTGCGCCAGCTCCTCCCGCCGCAGACCCGGCGTACGCCGTCGTCCACCGCCGGGCAGCCCGACGTCCTCGGGTGCAACCCGCGCCCGCCGCGCCTTCAAGAACTCGCCAAGCTCAACCCGCTGCGCACTCACCCACCCAGTTTCGCTGCCCCCACCGACACTTTCAGCCGGCGAGCGCCTGGACCGCTCGGCTCGGGGACGGCTTGCCCAGCTGCTCGGCCATCCAGGCGGACGTGGTGACGAGCTTCTCGAGGTCGACACCGGTCTGGATGCCGAGGCCGTTGAGCTGCCAGAGCAGGTCCTCGGTCGCGAGGTTTCCGGTGGCGCTCTCGGCGTACGGGCAGCCGCCGAGGCCACCGGCCGAGCTGTCGACGGTCGTGACGCCTTCGCGGAGAGCGGTCAGCGTGTTCGCGAGAGCCTGGCCGTACGTGTCGTGGAAGTGCACCGCGAGTTTGTCCACAGGTACTCCGGCCGCCGTGAACGCCCTGATCAGCGCGGTGACCTGGCCCGGTGTGGCGACGCCGATCGTGTCGCCCAGCGAGAGCTCGTGGCAACCGAGCTCGACCAGCCGCACCCCGACCTTGACGACCTGGTCGATCGGTACGTCGCCCTCCCACGGGTCGCCGTAACACATCGACACGTACCCACGGACGGTCAGCCCGGCGTCGAGCGCCCGCTGGATCGTCGGCGTGAACATCGTGAACTGCTCGTCCAGCGTGGAGTTCAGGTTCTTCGTCGCGAACGTCTCGGTCGCGCTCGCGAAGATCGCGATCTCCCGGACGCCGGCCGCCAGCGCGCGGTCGAGGCCACGCTCGTTCGGCACCAGGACCGGGGCGCGGACACCGTCGGGCAGGTCGAGCTGTTCGAGGAGCTCGGCCGCGTCGGCCAGCTGCGGGACCCACTTCGGGTGCACGAAACTCGTCGTCTCGACCGTGGTCAGGCCGGCCTCGACCAGGCGCCGGATGAACTCGGCCTTGACCGCCACGTCGACGATCGCGGACTCGTTCTGCAACCCGTCCCGCGGGCCGACCTCGTAGATCGTGACCCGGTCGGGCAGTCCCTCGGCCGTGACCAGCTGCGGTTCGCGCATCCTGCTGCCTCCTCGGCGGTCGAGCCGGTCGCGGGATCTCCGCGACAATGCTCCTGATGACAACTCTTGCTGCCATTCTGCGTGCCGCCGAAAGTGGCGTCTTCCCGCCCCCGGATCTCGGCGTCTCGGTCGTCCCGCCGCCGTCGGAGCGGGAGTCGTGCGTGGTGTCGTTCACCGGCCACATCGTGATCGCCGCGGATGTCGACCCGGCCTGGGTCGCGGACCGGGTACCGGAGGGCGACCTGTGCGCTCCGACCAACCCGCCGTTCCTGTCCGCGCTGGAGGAGCTCACCGGCCGCCGGGTCAGCGCCCTCGACGCGATGCTCCTCGCCCCGGCCCTCACCGACCCGGCCGAGCGCTCCGCCGCCACGGCGGGCCTCACCGAGCTCCAGGATCTCGACCACCCCCGCGTCGACCGAGCCTGGCAGTACCGCGACGACGTTCGGGTGCACGTCGACGCACACGACGGCCTCGTACTGACCGGGCGCGGCCTGGCGGACCGCCTGGAGTGCGCCGTCGAAGTACCTCCGGATGCCCGGCAGCAGGGCCACGGTCGCCGGCTCGCGCTGGCGGCCCGCGCCCTGATTCCGCCGACCGCCTCGATCTGGGCCCAGATCACCCCGGGCAACGCTGCCTCCCTGCGCACCTTCCTGGCGGCCGGCTACAAGCCGGTCGGGTCCGAGGCCCTGCTCCTCAAGTAGCACCACAGAAATCCACAGCTGTGGAAAACCCTGGGGAAAGCGCTCACAAGCGCCCATTTCGCCTCACCGAGCCCCCGGCGGGCCGACTGGTTCCGGAGTGCTGTGCTGAGCCGTTGAACTGTGGGCCGTCGAGTCGTGGCCGCGGCTGGATCTCGAGGCCCGGTGACCCGAGCGGCCGGCCATCGGGCCGCTCGCGGACGGTGGCGTCACGGCACCGCCTCCCGATTCACCGGCCGAATGGGACGCCGCTCCGGCGACTCCGCCGGCGGCCTTCCGGGCGGCGGCGAGGCCGACCCCCGCCGAGCTCGCGGCTGCCCCGGCGGCCTTCCCACCGGCGAGCGCTGCCCCTGTCGCACCCCCGTCACCACCTGCCGAGCCGCCGGTCGCACCCCCGGCGCCGCGGGCCGATCCAGCGGCGGAACTGCCGACGTTCACCGCCCCGGTCGCCATACCGCCCGGATCCGCGACCGAGCTGCCCATCGCGGAACCTCCACCGGCCACGGCTGCGGTCACCGGCACCATGAAGCGCAGCAACGCGGGCAGCGCGACGATCGCGAGCAGCAGCATCATCATTCCGGTCATCGCCGGCATCACGCCGTTACTCGTACTGCCGTCGCCGGATCCGTTGGCGACATGGTCGTGAGCCAGCTTCATCGCAGCGGCGTAGACCAGCGCGGCCGCCGGTTTGTACGCGATGAACGCCAGGGACCAGCCGCAGAACTTCCGAAGCCAGTTGCGGCCGATCTCGGTGTTCGTCGCCGCGGCGGCCAGCGGGAACGCTCCCGCGAGCAGCACCAGCAGCGCCGACCGCACCAACATCAGCACGATCTGGATCAACGAGGCGACGATCACCCCGAGACTGCTGAGAATCGCCAGCACCGCGGGCATGCTGTCGGCGACGAGGCTCCGCACCTTGCCTTCCGAGTCCCTCGGGCCACCGAACGAGGCCGCCAGCGACATGTCCTTGGCCACCTGGTTGATGATGTCCACCGAGAACTGGTCCGACCATGAGATCAGCAACTGCAGGGTGGCCGTCCCCATCCCGGCCACGACCACGAACGTCAGCATCGTCTTGAGCAGGTCCTGAAGGGGCTTCGCCCGCTGCTCCCAGGCGATCCGCAGGCCGGCGATCACGATCGCGAGCGCGAACACGGCGCCCGTGACCCCGAGCAGGTTCGAGTGCAGGAACTCGACGGTCGAGCTGTTCGCCCAGGTTTTGTCGTTGGCCACGGACGGGGTGTTTGGCTGGAGCCAGAAGGTCATCGAGTCCAAAGTGCTCAGCGCACTGTCGGAAACCTGCTGCCGGAGTTGGTCGATCACGTTGGTCGCGACCGACTGAAAGCCGTCCTTGATGTAGCAGGCGACGTCCATCTTTCCGCACATCAGACACCACTCCAGGCAACGAAGTCGGACAGGTCACGGTGCTGGGCGAACGGCGCTCCGACCGGATCGCCGGGGGCCGGCGGTTGCAGATGCCAGTCACCCGCTTGCCAGACGAGAGTGAGCGTGAGGCTCATGTACGCCGTGTCGACCGGCGTGGCCAGCATCAGGCTGACCCGATCCGCGCCGGCGTCGATGATGCGGTATCCGGCGAGCTGCGGCACGCTGTAGCCGCTGGTCGTGTCGTCGGACTGGAGCTCGCGCACCAACGCGTCGGTGTCCGGGCCCGGGACCATCAGCCGGCGCGCGGTGGCGACGACCTTGGTCTGGTCGGCCATCGCCGCGTAGGCGTTGTACGCGGCGAACACCGCACCGGTCGGCGAGTGCGCGAAGCACCGGCGGAAGCCGTCCCCGTCGATCGCGGCCGGGCCGTACTTCGACGCACGCGGCACGACGATCCGGCTGCTGACCTCCCAGCTGTCCACAGCCGGCGCCTTTCCGGGGACCGCCTGGTCCGCGGCGACCGGGCCGCAACCGCCGGAGCCCTGCGAACGATCCCCGGTCTCCGAACCTGCAGGCTGCGCGGGCCCGGTCGCCTGCGCGGCTCCGGTCGGCTGCGCGGGCGCGGGCGGGTGCGCGGGTCGCGGCGTACCGGATTCCGCGGCGGCGGCGCTGGTCGAGCCTGCGGCTTGCTGCTCGGCAGCGGGCGCGGCGGTGGACCTCGACCGGCCGCCGACGAGCAGCGCGACGCCGCACAGCACCACGGCCCCGATGACGATGCAGGCCGCGATGAAGCCGCGCCCGAACGGCGACTGTTCCTGGCTCGTGTCGCTCATCTGACTCCCCGATCCGCCGGTTGAGAACCTCACGGATCAAGGGTGGCAAAAATCGGGAAGGCACCGCGGAAGTTATCCACAGGCCCGAATCGTCAGCTCCCGGGGCTCGTGTATCTCGGCATCATCTTGGCAAAGAACGCATAGCCGAGCGCCAGGACGACAGGCCCGGCCAGTGGAGAGGCGGTGGTGAGCCAGGTGGGGAGTGGGACGTCCGAGCTGCGGTCCAGCAGGACGGTTGCCGGCAGAAACGAGATGTATGCCATCGGGAAGACAGTGCAGAAGGCGTAGAAGGTGGTGCGACCGAACATGGTGAGTGGATATCCGGAGAACTGGGTGATCGAGCTGTCGGCGAAGATCCGCAGCGAGAACGTGGAGGTGGCGACGAACGTGAGTCCGCAGAAGAAGGTCGCGATGCCGGTCTCGATCAGGCTGCCGCCGAGCACCGCCAGCAGCAGATAGGCGACCTTGACGGCGTCCCAGTCGACGGGTGCTTGCCGGCTGAAGATGATCAGCGCGCCGAACCCGAGCAGCGCGTCGCCGAGCGACATCAGCGAGAACCGCCGGCTGACCAACTGCAGGAACGGGTTCACCGGACGCAACAGCACCCGGTCGAACTCGCCGTCGCGGACCATCTCGTCGGTCAACATCAAGGCCCCGAACGGTACGACGTACAGCGCGTGCGATGCCAGCCGCATCGCGAACACGAAGGCGACCTCCGGGAAGCCCCAGCCCGCGATCACACCGAACTTTCCGAGGAGGACCCCGAGGAAGCAACTGCGTGCCCTGAAAGGCGACGCCGCCCATCAACGTGGTCCAGAAGTTCACGCGGTACTGCAACTGCGCCCGCAACGCCGCGCGCTCGAGGATCAGGTACTGCCGGAACCACGACTGCTCAGCCACCCTGCACCACCACCTTGTGCCGCGCGCGCCGCCACACCAACTCGAGGAGGAACGCCAGTACGACGACCCACACCAGCTGTACGCCGACCAGCGCCAGCGCCTCGCCGTCCTGCAGCCGGCCGAGGTAGATCGACACGGGGGTGTAGACCTGCGCCTGGAACGGCAGCCACTCGACCGTCGCCCGCAGCCAGCCGGGCATGAACCACAACGGGATCAGCGACCCGGACAGGAATGCGCTCCCGAACCGGTACACGATCAGCGGCCCGCTGACCTCGAGCGTCCAGAACGTCACCATCGACACGATCAGGTTGCACAACATCGCCACGGCGACGCCGGCCACCGTGGCCACCAGCGAGAGGAGGAACGCACCCGCACTCGGCGGCAGCACGAGCGCACCGATCACGCCCGCCGCGGCGAGACCGATCGCGCCGAGCGGCAGCCGGCCGAGCATGACGCCGAGGTTCTGGCCGAGGACCTGCCCCATCAGTCCGAGCGGCCGGGTCAGGTCGGTCGCGATCTGACCGTTCCGGATCCGCATCGGCAACGACGAGAACTGCCACGGAAGGAGCACCGACTGCAGACACGCCGCAATCGCCGCGTACGCGACCGCGGTACGCACGTCCACACCGGCGACCGGCCCACGGCCGCCGTACACGATCCGCCAGACCGCGATCGCGAGCACGACCTGGATCACCAGCGTCACCGCGCCGGTGAGCAGATCGCCGCGGTAGATCAGCACGGATCGCGTCCCGGCCCGGGTCATGCCCCGGAACGCCCGCATCCGCCCCGCCTGCTCCGCCACGCTCACGCCAGCAGTCCGCCCTGCTCCGTCCCGCTCTGCCGCACTCACGTCACTGGTCCGTCCTGATGCGCCGTGCTCACGTCGGTGGTCCGTCCTGATGCGTCGTGTTCACGTCAGTAGGCCGTCGTACAGCTGGGAGATCACGTCGGTGAGCCGTGGATCCACGATCGACAGCTCGTCGACCTGGTAGACCTGCGACACCCGCGCGATCAGCTCGGGCGTGGTGATCTCCCGAGGGTCGAAGCGCAGTACGACGCTGCGGTCCGGGTACGGCAGCACCGTGCCGACCGCGGCGGCCTCCACCTCGGTCGCGAACGGGATGTCCGCCACCCGGCGGATGCTGCGTTCGGCCAGCGTGAGGACGAGGAACCGGTACGGCATGAAGCGTTCCTTCAGCCGCGACAGGTCCCCGTCGTACAGGACCGTGCCGGAGTCGATCACGATGATCCGCTGGCAGAGCCGCTCGACGTCGTCCATGTCGTGGGTGGTCAGCACGACGGTCGTGCCCGCGGTCCGGTTGGTCTCCGCGATGAACTCGGTCAGCCGCGCCTTGGCGACCACGTCCAGGCCGACGGTCGGCTCGTCGAGGAAGAGGATCGACGGCTCGTGCAGCATCGCCGCGACCAGATCGCCGCGCATCCGCTGACCGAGCGACAGCGAGCGCACCGGCGTGTCCAGGAAGTCGGACAGGTCGAGCAGTTCGGTGAAGAGCCCAACGCGGTTCCGGTACGTCGTACGGTCCACGTTGTAGAGGTCCGCGAGTACTTCGAACGAGTCGCGGAGCGGGAGGTCGTACCAGAGTTGCGTCCGCTGACCGAACACCACGCCGATGTTGCGGGCGTTCCGGGCGCGGTCGCGGGACGGCTCCAGGCCGGCGACCCGGCAGACGCCGGAGGTCGGGGTGAGGATCCCGGTCAGCATCTTGATCGTCGTCGACTTGCCGGCGCCGTTCGGGCCGAGGTAGCCGACGAGCTCGCCCGGCTCGACCTCGAAGTTCACGCCGTTCACCGCGCGGGTGATGTCGCGTTTGGTGCTGAACAGGGCGCGCAGGCGGGGCAGGCGGCCCGGGAGAACCGTGGGCCGGGAGAACTCCTTGACCAGATCGGCCGCCTCGATCACTGCCATTCGGACCCTCCCCAGCGAGCGCGAACGGTCATCCTCCCACTGTTCCGGCGGGATCGCAGTACGAATTTCACCGTACTAGACCGGATATGGTTCAGGTTGTCCGTTACGCTCGGGAGGTTTGCGGTTCTGGGTCGATCTGTAGCCGAAAGGTCACCCCGTGTAGCGAAGTGAACTGGTCAGCTAATAGAGTCCGCGCATGACCATCGCGCCTTCGCTTTGCTCGCCCCTAGCGCTCGCCGATGCAGAACCCACTCGCGCCGCCGAACCCTGGGAAAGCGACGTGCTGACGGCCTACGGGCTGCTGCGAGAAGCAGCAGCCGAGCTGGATCACCTGATGCGCCATTCCTTGAAGCGCAGTGGACTGCAAATGGCAATGTTCGAACTGTTGCTGCGGCTGGCCCGTAGCAACGGGGAGAAGCAGCGTCTGACCTCCCTCGCGAGGGAGCTGACCGTCACCACTGGTGGCATTACCCGTCTGGTCGACCGAGCCGAGAACCTCGGCCTGGTTCGCCGGGAGCCCTGCCCTGACGATGCCCGCGGCTCGTTCGCCGTCCTGACCGAGGAGGGGAAGCGGCGGCTGCGCGACGCACTGCCGGATCACCTGCTCGAGATCGACAGCCTCTGGATGTCCCAGTTGGCGGACGACCGCGACCTCGTTCTCGGCAAGCTCCGCCGGGTCCGGGACAACGCCCGCCGCTGGCCGAACGGCCGGCCGGGTCTGGGGCCGATCACGCCCGACCGGATCTGACCAGCACCACAACTTCACCAACCGTATTACCCGCGACTAACGGATGGGGCGCCCGACTGGTGTCGGGCGCCCCTTCGCGCAATCGTTGAGAAGTGAACCAGCGCCACCCCGGCTCCCCCGACCACTGGCCGACCTACGCCCCGGCTGACGCCGAACCACCCACGAGCGGCCGCCCGAGCACGACACCGACACCGGACGGGACAGACGGACCCGCGAGTCGCCCACGGTGGCAGAACGGGGAGAACGCTCCCACCAGCGCGCCCCCAGGGCCGGGCGGCTCCACAGGGCCGGGCGGGGCCGGCGCTTCCGGGCACGATTCGGCGGGGTCAGGTGCGTTGCGTGGGTCGACGGGCGGGCCTCCGGGGACGAGGCCTGTGGGTGGGCAGGTGGGGCGGCGGGGGTTGTGGTGGCGGGGGGCCGTGGGTGGGGTGTTGGCGGCTTTGGCGGGGTTGGCTGTTGGGGGTGTGGTCGCGGGGGTGTTGGGGACGCCGCAGACGCCGGTGGTGGCGATCGGGTCGGCGTTCATCGATCGGGTGCCGCCGTGGTTGAAGGATCTGGCGATCTCCTGGTTCGGGACCCATGACAAGACCGCGCTCCGGATCGGCATCCTGATCGTCGTCGCGCTGCTCGCCGCGGTCGGCGGGGTTCTCGCCGTACGCCGCTACTGGGCCGGCGCCCTCATCACCATCGCGCTGAGCGGTGTCGCCGTGGCAGCAGCGTTCACCCGCGCCGACTCCGGCCAGACCGGCTTCCTCCCGTCCGCGCTCGCGGGCATCACCGCGCTGCTGATCCTGCGCCTGTTCAGCCGCCGTCTCGAGCCGCTCGTCGACTTCCCCGACGACGCCGTCAGCCGCCGCGGCTTCCTCCAGCTCTCGGCCGGCGTAGCCCTCGGCTCCGTCGCGCTCGCCGGACTTGGCAAGGTGGTCGGCGGGAACCGCGCCGCGGTCGCCGACGCCCGCAAGCAGCTCCAGCTCCCGAAGCCCCCGACCGTCGCGCCACCACCCGGCGTCCAGGCGCAAGGCGCCGTACCGTGGGCGACCGCGAACGCGGATTTCTACCGCATCGACACCGCCCTGTCGGTCCCGCAGATCGTCCCGGCGGACTGGAAACTGCGCATCCACGGCATGGTCGCCCAGGAGCTCAACCTGAACTTCGACGACCTCCTCAAACGCCAGGTCATCCACAAGTGGGTGACGCTGACCTGCGTGAGCAACGAGGTCGGCGGCGACCTGATCGGCAACGCGCTCTGGTCGGGCGTCGTACTCAAGGACCTCCTCCAGGAGGCCGGCCCGTCGAAGGACGCGGACGCGATCAAGTCCACCTCGAAGGACGGCTTCACCGCCGGTACGCCGCTGCCGACGCTGCTCGACGACCGCCAGGCGATGCTCGCGTTCGCGATGAACGGCGAGCCGCTGCCGGTGGAGCACGGTTTCCCGGTGCGGATCGTCGTACCCGGGCTGTACGGCTACGTCTCGGCGACCAAGTGGCTGGTCGACATCGAGGTGACGCGGTTCGACCAGTTCGAGGGGTACTGGACGCCGCGTGGATGGTCGGCGCTCGGGCCGATCAAGCTGTCGTCGCGGATCGACACCCCGCAGAACAAGAAGGTCGCGCCGGGCCCGGTGACCGTGGCCGGCGTCGCCTGGGACCAGCACGTGGGTGTGTCCAAGGTCGAGGTCCGCGTCGACGGGGGCCCTTGGCAACAAGCGACGCTGGCCGCGGACCCGTCGGTGGACACCTGGCGGCAGTGGCACTGGACGTGGAACGCGTCGCACGGCACGCACATGCTGCAGGTACGGGCGTTCGACGCGCAGGGCAATCCGCAGGTCGAGTCGTCCGCGCCGCCGGCCCCGAACGGCGCGACCGGCCTGCACACGGTCAGTGTGAAGGTCGGCTGACCGCCGCCAGCACCATCGGCAGGAACGTGTGCTCCAGCGTCCCGGCCGGTACGTCGTCCGGCTCGAGCAGGCTCTGCGACCGGGCCCCTTCGTGTACGGCGATGACCATCCGGACGAACTGTTCCGCCGGGACGGTCAGCTCGAGGCCGCTCGTCTCGGTGATCTGCTCGACGAGCCGCGTGAGGCTCTCGCGGAACATCGCGCGCTGCTTGTTCAGCGCCTCCGCGGCGTCCGGGTCGCGGAGCGCGTGCAGCGTGAACTCGGCCGAGATCAGGTGCCACTGCCGCTGGTCCGGCGCGGTCTCGTCGAGCAGCCCGAGTACGGCGTCGAGCAACGACCCGGGCTGCGTCGCGAGCTCCGGCAGCAGCGCCTCGATCTGCTCGAGCAGCCGATCGGTCGTGGCCTGGAACAGCGCGAGCACCAGCTCGTCCTTGGAGCCGAAGTTCGAGTAGAAGGCGCCGCGGGTGAACCCGGCGCGCTCGCAGATGTCCTCCACCGACGCGCCGTGGAACCCGCGCTCGGCGAACACCTCGAGGGCGCCTTCGAGAAGGCGGGCCCGCGTGTTCGAACGGCGGCGCTTGGGAGGTTCCATAGGAGTAGGATACAGTTCTGTATTGAATACACAACCGTATTGAACGGGGATGCAGGATGGAGCTCGAGGCCGTCGGGATCAGTGTGCGTGGCCCGCACGCACCGATGCTGCTCGCCACGTCGGTGTCGGTCGCCGATCATCAGGTGGTGCTGCTGACCGGTTACCCGGGCGCGGGGCACGTGGCCGCGGCGCTAGGACTGTCCGGTCGGCTGAAGCCCGACACCGGCACAGTCCGGTTCGACGGCAAGGCGGACCTCGCGCTGCTGCGCCGACGGGTCGCCGTGGTCGACGCACCCGGCATCACCGAGCCGGACGACGCACTGCCGGTTCAGACGGTCGTCGGCGAGGAGCTGGCGATCGCCGGCCGCAAGGCGGGGCGTAAGGCCGTGCTGGAGTGGCTGAACGAGCACGACGCCGCGGAGCACGCCGACAAGCGGTTCGAGCACCTCCCGGTCGCCGTACGGACAAGACTGCTCACGGAGCTCACCGTTGCGCGTCCCGACGTACAGGTGGTGATTCTGACCATGCCTGATCGACATGGCGGCGATCCGCACGACTGGTACGAGCTAGGGCGCGGGCTGGCGGCAGAGGGGTACGGCGTGATCATCACGTGCGCGGACGCGTCAGCGCGGTTGCTGGACATCAAGGCCGCCCGAATGGGCGAAACGGACCAGCCTGACCCGGTGCAGGTCGCACCTATCGCTCCTGTTGAGCCCGTAGCTGCAATTGAAGAAGAAGACGAAGAGGAGACAGAGGCGTGACCGCGCTGCGGATGGCCCTGAGTGAGTTGCGGCGCCTGACGGCCGGACGGCTGCCCAAGCTGGCCGTGGTCGCGCTGCTGCTGGTGCCGGTGCTGTACGGCGGCCTGTACCTCTACGCGAACCACGACCCGTACGGCCGGCTGAACAAGATCCCGACCGCGGTCGTCGTCGAGGACCAAGGTACGACGCTGGCGACCGGCGAGAAGCTCAACGTCGGACCGCAGGTCGCGGACGAACTCGTGAAGTCGAAGAGCTTCGACTGGCACCAGGTGGACCGGGCCGACGCGACGCAGGGCGTGTCGGACGGGAAGTACGAGTTCGCGCTGGTGCTGCCCAAGTCGTTCTCTGGCGACCTGGCGTCGAGCGCGGACTTCAAGCCCCGGCAGGCGGAGCTGGAGCTGCTGACGAACGACGCCAACAACTACATCGCGCACACGATCGCCAACCAGGTCGTCGCGCAGGTGACGAAGACGGTCGCGTCCCAGGTGAGCGAGACGGCCGCGTCGCAGCTGTTGGCCGGATACAACACCATCCACAAGCAGATCAGTACTGCCGCCGCCGGAGCCGCCCAACTGCAGACCGGCCTGACTTCAGCCGCGACGGGTGTCACGAAGCTGCAGACCGGCGCGACGCAGCTCAACACCGCGCAGAAGCAGCTGTCGACAGGTGCGACGCAGCTGGCGACTGGCGCAACGCAGGCGTCGCAAGGCGCGTCGTCGCTGGCTACCGGTGCCGCGCAGCTCGACAGCGGTCTGGGGACGTTGAAGGACAAGACCGCGTCGCTGCCGAGGCAGACCAAGCAGCTGGCCGACGGTGCGGGACAGGTTGCTGACGGCAACGAGAAGATCGCCGGTGTCGGTAGGCAGGTGGCCACCGCGTCCAGCACGCTGGTCCAGGACCTGAAGACGTTCGACGCCCAGCTGGCCGCGAAGCTGAAGGAGCAAGGCCTCAGTCAGCACCAGATCCGGGTGATTCTTCTGGAGACGGCGAAGCTGCGGACTCCCGTCGTACAGGCGAACACGAAGATCCAGTCGACGTCCAAGCAGCTCAACCAGCTCGCGACCGGTGCGCGGAAAGTGTCTGACGGCGCGTCCGAGCTGGCCAAGGCGACGCCCGCGCTGACCAACGGGATCAGTACGGCGGCCAACGGTGCGCACCAGCTCAACACAGGCGCTACCCAGCTGAAGACCGGGCTCGGCACGCTGCAGACCGGTGCACAGAAGCTGGCTGCCGGTGAGCAGCAGGCCGTGACCGGCCAGGGCCAGTTGCTGACCGGTGTGAACAGTCTTGCGACCGGGATGGGTCAGCTGAAGACCGGTGCGACCCAACTGAACACAGGGCTGCAGAACGGCCTGAAGCAGATCCCCAACCCGACCGCTGACCAGCGCAAGGCCGTTGCCGAGACGCTGGGCGCTCCGGTGACGCTGCAGAACGTCTCCCAGGCCACGGCGGACAGCTACGGTGCGGGCCTGGCGCCGTTCTTCCTCAGCCTGGCCTGCTGGATCGGGGCGTATGTCCTGTTCCTGCTGGTCCGTCCGCTGTCGCCGCGTGCGCTGGCCGCGCTGCAATCGCCGTTCCGGGTGGCGCTCGGCGGTTGGTTGCCGCCGGCGCTCTTCGGTGCGGTGCAGGCGACGCTGGTGTTCGTGGCCGTCGTACTCGGCCTCGGCATCAACGCCGCGCACCCGTGGTTGACGGTCGGATTCCTGATCCTCACGTCATTCACCTTCGTCGCGATCCTGCACGCACTGTCGGCGTGGTTCGGTGCGGTGGGTAAGTTCCTCGGCCTGGTGCTGATGGTGGTCCAGTTGGTCAGCGCCGGCGGCACGTTCCCGTGGCAGACGATCCCGGAGCCGCTGTACTTCTTCCACCACGCGCTGCCGATGAGCTACGCGATCGACGGCGTCCGGCACCTGATGTACGGCGGGCCCGGCGCGTCGCTCGGGCGGGACCTGCTCGCGCTGGGGGCGTGGTTCGTGGTCGCGATCGCCGCGTCCACCCTGGCGGCCCGCAAGCAGCGGGTCTGGCCGGCGAAGAAGCTGCAGCCGGAACTCGTCCTGTAGTCGCGCGGCAGTCGGCGCCGAGGCATTGACGGGGAGAAATGTTTGCGTGAACATCGGCGGCATGAGATCACCAGCCCGGCGCCTCGCCGCCGCGACGCTCTCGGTCGCCGCCGCCGTCACAGCGCTCACCGTCCCCCCGTCCACGGCGGCTCCGCTGCCCGGCAACACCGGCGCGTTCCGCGGTGTGAACTGGGCCGATCCGCGGGACAACTACGCCCACGACGCGGTCGTCCCGTCCGGCCTCAGTACGGCGGACGACTACGCGACGACGTACCGCAAGGCGGACGGGATCGTGGGCGAGTTCCGCAAGGAGCTCAAGGCGAACACGGTCCGGCTGCCGATCAACCCGTCCAGCGTGGGCACCGCCTGGTGGACGTCGTACCGCGGCGCGATCGACGCGGCGGTCGGGCGCGGGTTCAACGTCATCCTCAGCTACTGGGAGGCCGACAACGCCAAGGACGGCCGGGTCGACGACACGGCGGCGTACGGCGCCATGTGGGACACCGTGGTCAAGGCTTATGCCAAGAACCCGCACGTGTACTTCGAGCCGATGAACGAGCCGTTCGGGTACTCGCTGCCCGACTGGGTCTCGCTGACGTCGGCGTGGATCGCCCGGCACAGCGACGTACCGCGGAACCGGATCGTCATCTCCGGCACCGGGTACAACGACAACGTCACCGGGGTCGGCGCGGCGCCGCAACTGCAGGGGACACTGCTCTCGCTGCACTTCTACGGGTTCTGGGCGTCCGACACGACCGAGGCGGCCTGGCTGGCGAACATCCGGCCGCGGATCGGGTCGTACGGGTCACGGACGATCATCGACGAGGCAGGGTCGCCGATGACGATCGGGCTGAACTACGGCAACCACGAGGGCAACGTGTACACGGCGTACCTCGGTGCACTCACGCAGGTCGCCCGTGAGAACGAGATGGGCATCGTCTACTGGCCAGGGCTGCGTACTGGCGATTCTTACTCAATGACGACCCAGGTGGGCCCGGCTGATCTCCAGGTCAACAGCCGGAGCGGCCTGGACCAGCTGTGGTGGGGCTGGCGGTTGCTGAAGGACGAGCCGACCAACACGCTGCCGCCGAGCCCGCCGGGCCAGCCGCTGCGCGGTGTCGCCAGCGGCCGGTGCACCGACGTACCCGGGTTCTCAACAGCGCCTGGTACGTCGCTTGACCTGTGGGACTGCAACAACGGCGGCAACCAGTCCTGGAACTACACGGCGACCAAACAGCTCACGGTGTACGCCGACAAGTGCATGACGTCCGGTACGTCTGTGACCATCGAGAACTGCACCGGGGCAACCAACCAGGCGTGGGAGCTCAACGCAGACCAGACCGTGACCAGCGTTGCCGACCCGGCGCGCTGCTTGACCGCAGCAGGCACCGGCAACGGCGCCGCGGTCGTAACGGCTGCCTGTAATGGATCTGACGACCAGAAGTGGACCCGTTAGAGTCCTTGTGTGGACGACTTGGTACGTACTGCGGGAGAACGTGAAGTACTAGAGGCCTTTCTCGAATCGCATCGGCAGGTCGTGGTGGAGAAGCTCCGCGGCCTGTCCGAGCAGGACGCCCGACGCCGGCTGGTGCCTTCGTCGACCACACCGATCGGTCTGGTCAAGCACCTGACCGGCGTCGAGCGCAACTGGTTCCAGCACATCGTCGCCGGGCGGCCGCGGTCCGAGATCGCGGGCGAGTCCGCGGGCGGGCCGGGCAGCTGGGAGATCTCCGACGACGAAAAGATCGACGGGATCATCGCCGCGTTTGAAGAGGCCTGCGCCGAGTCGCGGCGGATCGCCGCCGGGCTGGCGCTCGACGACGCCGTACCGCATCCGCGCGGTGGTGAGGTGTCGCTGCGGTGGGTGTACGTGCACCTGATCCGCGAGCACGCCCGGCACGACGGGCACGCGGACATCCTGCGCGAGCAGATCGACGGCGTCAGCGGGGCGTGATCGGTTCGACCCGCGGACGCGCGAGCGCCTGGTAGTCCGGGCCGGAGATCATCACCGAGCGGTCGAGGCGGGCGGCGTTGAAGTACAGCTCCGGCTCGGCGACGACGGCCGGGTCCGCGATCAGTTCCAGTTCCGGGTCGAGGCTGAACGGCAGGACGGTGCCCGGGACGGTCCGGGCGAGGCGTTCGGCGGTCGCGGCGTCGGCGAATCCGACGTACTTCGCGGCGTACAACCGCTTGATCGCGGCGAGGTCGACGCGGCGGTCGCCGGGGACGACGGCGAGCACGTACTTCGTGGTGCGTTTGTCGGGCTTGACCAGCAGGATGATGCACTTCGCGGCCTGCGCGACCGGGTGACCGCGGAGTGCGCTGACCGTCTCGGTGGTGCCGTCGGGGGCGTGGTCGATCAGCTTGTACGGGACGCCCTCGAGCAGGGCGATCAGACGGTCGTAGGTGTCAGGCATGCGGTCTCCCGGTGGCGGCGTTCGATGGATTGGCCCCACGTGGTGCCGGCCAGCATGAGTACGGCGCCGAGCGCGGCCGGTACGGTCAGCCGCTCGTCGCCGAGACCGATGCCGATGGCAACGGCCCAGATCGGCTCGGTGCCGAGCAGCAGACTGGCACGGCTGGCCGACGTACGCTGCACGGCCCACGTCTGCGCGAGGAACGCGAACACGCTGCAGAACAGGGCTAGGTACGTCACCTGCAGCCAGGTCGCCGGCGCGGTCGGCAGGTGGGGCAGGCCGGGTACGACGAACAGCGCCGTACCGACGACGGACTGGATCGCGGTCAGTTGGAGCGGGCGTACGTCGTGCGCGAGGCGGCCGACGAGCGCGACGTGACCGGCGCGTACGACGGCGGCCGCGAGCATCAGGAGGTCGCCGATGCCCGGTTCGTGCAGGCCGTTGCCGGACATCAGCAGACCCACGGCCGCCACGCAGATCGCGGCGGCCAGGTAGAACCTCGGCGGCAGACGGCGGCGATCCAGCAGCGGCGTCAGGACGAGGGTGAGGCTGATGATCAGGCCGGCGTTCGCGGCGGTGGTGTGGGTGACGCCGTACGTCTCGAGGATCAGTACCGCGGCCTGGGTCAGGCCGAGGACGAGGCCGGTACGTCGCTCGGTGCGGTTGGCGCGTCGGGCGGCGGGGAGCAGGGCCAGGGCGGAGATGGCGTAGCGGAGGAAGAGCACGGTGAGTACGGGCAGGGTTGCGGTCGCGGTCTTCGCCGCGAGGTAGCTGGAGCCCCAGACGATCGCGACCATCAGCAAGACGAGGTCGATACGGCGGGATCCGGGCACGGGTCCACGGTGACCGATTCCGATGTTGTAGCCAAGACCGAGGTTCTTCAACGAGGTTGTAGCAGGCCTACAGTGTTGTCCGTGGACGAACGGCAGTTGCGGGTGCTTCGGGAAGTCGGCGAGCTCGGCAGTGTGACCGCTGCCGCGGAGGCGTTGCTGGTGACTCCGTCGGCGGTGTCGCAGCAGTTGCGGTTGCTGCAGCGTTCGATCCCGGTACCGCTGACCGAACGCTCCGGGCGCCGGGTCGTCCTCACCGCCGCCGGTCAGGCACTCGCGAGCGCTGCGGCGGATGTGGAATCGGCGCTGGCCCGGGCGAGGCACGCCGTCGACGAGTTCGTCTCGAGGCCCCATGGTTCGGTCTCTGTCGCCGCGTTCCACAGTGCGGCGGCCGCGTTCTTTCCGTTGATCCTGCAGGCCGCTCCCGAGCTGCACCTGCACGACGAGGACGTACCGCAGGACGAGTTCCCGCCGCTGACCCGCGAGTACGACATCGTGCTGGCGCATCGCCTCGACCACGCGGCAAGCTGGCCGCGGACGGTCACCGTCACGCCGCTACTCCGCGAGCCGCTCGACGTCGCCGTACCCATCGACCACCCGCTGGCCGCCAAGCGCGTCCTCACTCCGCGCGACGTCGCCCACGAACCCTGGATCACCGTCCACGACGGCTTCCCCCTGATGGCCACCATCGAAGCCATCGGCGCCGCCGCCAACCACCGCCTCAACCTGGCCCACCGCGTCAACGAGTTCACCGTCGTCACCGAACTCGTCGCCGCCGGCGCCGGCCTCGCCCTCATCCCCCGCTGGACCGCCCGCCCCCACCCCGCCATCTCCCTCCACCCCCTCCGCGGCGTCCACACCCTCCGCCACATAGACGCCCTGCACCGCCCCGAACACACCCCCCGCACCGCCGTCCGCACCACCCTCACCGAACTGCTCAAAGCCGCCCGAACCATCCGCACAGCGGGAGGTTGAGCGTCGGCTCCATACCCAACTGCGACCGCCTCGTCGCGGTCAGTTTGCACACCCCGTGCGATTCCCCGAAGATCACGAGATGACTCCGCCCGCCGGTCCAGGGCAGCACCACGTCTTGAAGCTTCATTACGAACGCGTCGGCACGGGTCCTGTTGCCTATCTGGACGAGACTTACCACGTCGAGCGCGGCAGCCATCGCCGCTTCTACGTGATGGCTGCCGTGGTCGTACTCGAGCACGATCGCGACCCACTCAGAAACGAACTGGACTCACTGGTGCCATCAGGGTGGTGGCACACGACCGACCAACTGCGGAGCGCGGATGGCCGCGAACAGACGCGCGAACTCCTGCGGACCTTTCGCGTTCCGGACGAGACCTGTGTGATCGTGGACAAGGTCGCCGTTGAGCCGGCCGACACCGACGGTACCGACGCCCGCAGGCAGGTTCTTGCCCGGCTTCTTACGGCGCTGCATACCGCCGAACACGGCAGCCATCCACCGGTCGAACTCGCCGTCATCGAAGAACACCGGATTGCCCGGATCAACAACTCCGACCGCGCGGTCCGTGCTCAACTCATCGCATCCGGCGCGATCGCCGGGACGGCGCCGTTCCTCGCGGTCTCTCCAGGCACCGAGCACCTGCTCTGGCTGCCTGACCTGGTCTGCAGCGCCTACCGCCAGAAGGCCGTCTTCCGCCGCAACGAGTTGTTCGAGATCATCGAGGACCTCACTCACGTTGTGCAGTTGCGGTGAAAACAGCAAACCCCCGGCTGCCGTAGCTACACCGAGGGCCAACCTGGCTCACGAATCACAAGGACAAGAAGCCGAAGTCTTTGCTCCCTGAAGACTACTAGTGCCTTCAGACACTGTCCACCGAGACCCCGAGATCTATCCGCCGGTTGCAGCGCGGGGTTCGCCCCAAATGCGGGCAACCGCGACTATCTGGTTCGGCAGGTCGAGGGTGTCTACCTGGATGTGATGGTCGGCGTACGGCGGGTTCGCCGCGTCCGCCTCGTGGAGCAGTCGGAACTCGGCGTCGGTGAGCCACATCTGGCGTGACCTCGCGCGCCGCAGCGCTTCGGGTAGGCCGACCACGAGGTGCACGATCAGGCATTCGGGTAGTTCTCGCCTGTACAGCTCGGAGGTCTCGGGCGTCAGCACATCGGCGATGACCACTTCGATGTTCGCAGCCAGAAGGTTTCGCGCGATGCCGCAGGCGTTCATCACACCGAGTCGTTGCTGCCTGCCCCCTTCTTCGCCGTCCCACGGCGCCGCGGCACCCGACACAACAAACTGCCGCACGTCATCCACATCCACGAACGCACACCTCGCGCGCCCTTCGGCGAGAGCTTGACCCGTGACACTTTTCCCGACCGCGGGCCCACCCGTCAGAATCAACGGCGGAAGCTTCATCGTTCCTCCGATCGGCGACTCACGACTGTTCGTTATCGTTGCATTTGGCAACAGAATTTCCGCTGGGCGAGGCGTATGTGCGGCCGGTGGGGCCTCGGCGTTTGCTGATGCGTGGAGCCGGTAGTACGGGGCGGTCGGTCGCGGGCGCTAGCCCGCAGGAGCCCGGCGGTAGCCGGAAGGGGCTACCGGCGCTAGCCGGGGGTGGGTGGGTAGCGCGCGTAGTGGGTGCGGGAGGGAGCGGAGCGACCGGAGCGCCCGCGTAGCACGCGGGGGGATTTCCTCAGCTGTTGACGAAGTTGGCGGTTTGGGTGAGGAGGTGGTTGGTGGTGGGTTGGTCGAAGAAGGTGATGAGGGCTTCGTAGGTGCCGGCTTCGGCGGCGGAGGGGTCTACTACGTAGCCGTAGTAGCCGTCGGTGTAGCCGACTACTCGGGTGATGGGGTGGGTGCTGTCGGACTGGAGGCAGGCGCCGTGGACGGCGAAGAGTTCTACCGGGAGGTTGATCCAGCAGACGTCGCCCATGGTGACGGCGCTGATCGGGAGGTCGAAGGCCGGGGGGAGGGCGGCGGCGGCCATCAGGGCCTGGCCGCGGGCGCCGTCGAGGCGGGTTTGGGAGATGCGGCCGGAGGGGTCGTCGGTGCCGTTGAGGTGGATGGCGGCGGCGGAGACAACCTTTTCGGCTTCGGCGGCCGGTGGGATGGTGCGGACCGGCAGGGTGAGCGTCGTACGGCGGATGGCCGGCGGCGACTGGGGGAGTTCCAGGCCGGGGTGGGCGAGGGCTTCGCGGACGCGGCCGGCGAGGAGGGCGCCGAGGCGGGTGACTTCGGCGGCGCCGCGGCCCTGGCGGGTGAAGCGGGGGCTGACGTCGCCGGCGGCGCCTTGGAGGAAGCCGACGACGGCGGGGGCGAGTTCGGCGCGGGCGGCGCCGGGCCAGTCGGCGGAGTACTTCATGTTCTCGGGGCCGTACGTCGTGGGGTGGCAGGCGAAGTCGAGCAGCACCGCTTCGAGGGACCCGGACCGCGAGTGCAGCGCGAGGATGCCGGCGGTGTTGTCGTGCGGGCCGTTGCGGCGGTGCCGGTTGGTGCCGACGCCGACGACCTCGACGGATCGCCACGACGCGGTCACCGGCTGCCGTTCGAGCCGGACCGACCTGACGGCGTCGAGCAGCGCGTCGACGAGGTCGCGTTCGCGGGCGGCCGGGATCACCGGGTGGATCTCGCCGGTCCAGCCGGACGGGCCCGAGTGGGTGTGGGACGCGGACACGACGACGTGCGACGGCGGGATGCCGGCTGCCTCAGCGGCCGCCGAGGCGAGTTCGGAGACGAGTTCGCAGCCGACGGCGATCGCGTCCAGCGTCAGCCACAGGACGCCCGGGTCGTCGGTGCTCGACAGCCAGATCAGGCTCGCGTTCAACGGGTCCGCCGTACCGGTGGCGACGCCCGCGCGGGCGGCGTACCCGTCGAGGCGGTGACCGGGTGGCGGGGTGACGTCCAGGGACTTCGCTGCCAGGAGGAGTTCGGTCACTTGAGGGCTCCCGCGGTCATTCCGGCGCTGATCTGTCGATGGAATCCAAGATATACGGCCAGGACCGGAATTATCGAGATGGTCAGTCCGGCGAACAATCCTGAGAAGTCGCTGTGATAGCCCTGGGTGACCGCGATGTTCGCCAGCCCCTGGGTCACCAGGTAGCGGCTCTCGTCGGTGTTCAGCACCAGCGGCAGCAGGTACTCGTTCCACATCCCGAGGAACTGGAAGATGCCGATACTGACCAGGCCGGGCCGGGCGAGCGGCAACATGATGCGAAAGAGCACACCCCAATGAGAACACCCGTCCACAAGTCCCGCCTCGGCAAGCTCCTTCGACTGGGTCTTGAAGAAAGCCGTCAGGAAGAACACGGAGAACGACATCCCGTGCGCGGCGTACACCAGGATCAACCCCAGGTACGTGTTCAGCAGCCCCAGGTTCTGTACGACGAAGAACAGCGGCACCAACGCCAGGAACCCCGGGAACACCATCCCCGCGACGAACACGTAGTACAGCACCCGCGACCCCGGGAACTCGAACCGCGCCAAAACGTAAGCGACCGCTGACGACAGCAGCAACGTCAGTACGACGCCGCAGCACACGACGACGACGCTGTTGAAGAAGTACGCGCCGATGTGCGACTCGTTCCACGCGCGCGAGAAGTTGTCCCACCGCCAGCGCGACGGCATGCTCCACGGGCTGGTGAAGATGTCCTGGTCGGACTTGAACGAGCTGAGCACCGCCCACAGCAACGGGAACACGACCATGGCGCCCCACACCAGCAGGAACCCCTGCGACACCCCGCCGAGTACTCGTGAGCCGGCCCGCGACCGAGCAGCAGCAGGCGGTATGTCGGGCGCAACCGTCGGCGACGGAGACGTCAGAAGAGCCATCGTGCCCCCTCAGTACTCGACCCGCTCGCGGCGGGTCAGCCGGAACGTGAGCAGGGTCAGGATCATGTTGATCAGAAACAACGTGACTCCGATCGCGGACGCGTAGCCGAACTTCCCGTACGAGAACGCGTTCGTGTACATGTACAGCGAGATCACCTGGGTGGCGTCGTCCGGACCGCCCGGCCCGACGGACAGGATCTTCACCAGCGCGAACATGTCCAGCGCCCCGATCACCTGGAACGCGAGCGCGGTCTGCACCGTGTTCCAGATCAGCGGCAACGTCACCCGGAAGAAGGATTGCACCGCGCCGGCTCCGTCGAGCAGCGCCGCCTCGTACAGCTCGCGGGGGATCGCCGCCATCGCGGCCGTGAACAGTACGACGTAGAACCCGACGCCGCCCCACACCACCACGGCCATGATCGAGCCCAGCGCCGTACGGCCGTCACCGAGCCAGAGGCGGGTCAGACCGTCCAGCCCGATCGCGCGCAGGAACCCGTTCAGCAGCCCGTTCCGCGGCTCGAAGACGAACTGCCACAGCACGCCGACGATCGCGATCGACAGGACGCCGGGGAAGAAGTACACGACCTTGTAGATCCGCGAACCCGGTACGCCGCCGCGGTAGTTGAGCGCGGCCGAGAAGAACAGCGACAAGGTGACGATGATGATCGGCAGCGACACCAGCAGGAACAGGTTGTGCCGCAACGCCACCCAGAACACCGAGTCGTGGAACAGCGTGACGAAGTTCCCGAACCCGATGTACTGGTAGCTCGCCGACAGCCCCTCCCAGTTGGTGAACGCGATCGGGAACGCCTGCACGTACGGCGAGATCACGAACACCGCGTAGACCGCCAGCGGAACCACCAGGAGGCTGACGACGAAGCGGTACTTCCCGTGGTGCATCAGACGTGGAACTTCTTGATCGACGGGTCCTTCGCGGTGTCGTCGGCGTACTTCTGCATCTGCTTGCTCCACCCGTCCGGTGTCAGCTCGCGGTTCATCAGCGCCGCCATCGCCTTGTCAGAGTTGTCGAGCAGCTTCTTGTACCAGAGGCGCCACTGCCAGTCGGCGAACATGTTGGTGCCGGCCGCGGTGATCACCGCCTGCATCGACTTGTTCGCCGAGGACAGCTCGACGCCGTCGCTGGCGCCCTTCACCACGGTCAGCGACTTGGTCACCTTCGTGAAGTTCGTCATGCACTGCTTGGACAGGATGATCCGCAGCAGCTCCAGCCCGCCCTGCGGGTTCTTCGCCTTGGACGGCACGATCAGCGCACCGCCCGGCCCGCCGGTGACGGTCTCGAACGGCGCCTTGTCCGCGGACGACATGCCCGGCACCGGGACCATCGTCATCCCGAGGTCCTTCGGCGCGATGTCGCCGAGCTCGTTCTCCAGCCAGCCGCCGCACGGGATGAAGACCGCCTTGCCCTGCGCCCAGTACGTCTGCGACTGGGTGTGCGTGAGCGCCTGCGAACCCTCCAGCAGGTACCCCTTCGCGGCCAGCTCCTGGTAGCCCTCGGCGGCGGCGATCAGCGCCGGGTCGCGCCACGCGTTCGGCTCCAGGTTGTCGACCTTCTTCTTCAGGTCGGGACCGGCCGCCTTGTACGCGGTCATCAGCATCGGGTTGGTGAGGTACCCGGGGAACTTGCCCTGGTACGTCCACGGCGCGATGTCGGTCGTCTTCTTGATCTCCGCGCAGAGCGCGAGCATCTCGTCCCAGTGCTTCGGGTACTCCCAGCCGTGCTTGTCCATCATCGGCTTGCTGTACCAGATCCCGCCGACGCCGAAGACGTACGGCATCTCGTACTTCACGCCGTCGTACCGGCCGGCCTCGGCGACACCGGGGAGAAGCGTGTCGCGGACCTTCTTGCCGGGCTCGTCGTACGCGTCCATGTCGAGCAGCGGGCCGATGTCCATGACCTGCTTCTGCGCCGCCAGCGTGGCGCCGTCCAGGCCGACGTTCTCGATCAGGTCCGGCGGGTCGCCCTGGATGAAGCGCGGCTGCAGCTGCTGCTGGAGCTGCTGCCCACTGGTCAGCTTGACCTGCGCCTTCGGGAACTCCTTGCGGTAGAGATCCAGCGGCATCGTGGTCCATTCCTTGCCGTAGCCGCCGTCGAAGTTGAAGAACTCCAGCGGCTTGCTGCCGTCCACCGCGCTCCCCGACGCGGCGGCGGTCTTGTCGGCGACGGGCTTCGCGCAGGACGCGAGCGTGGCGACGGCGGATCCGGCCAGAGCGGCACGGAGGAGGGTACGGCGGTCGACCTCGATCATGACCAGTCCTCTCAGGGCGTTGACTGGGTCATGGATACGCCGGGCGGACACCGGTCCGGAAGACCGGCGCGCAACCTCGTCTAGACCACTCTAGTTGGTCGGGATGGCACCGACCAGGCGTGCGGTCAGATCCATCGGGTTGGTGATCGCATGCCCGACCACGACGGCGTACGCGCCCGCGGCACACACCCTGCGGACGTCCTCCGGGGTCCGGATGCGGCCCTCGGCAACGATCGGGCAGTCGAGTTCGGTCGCGAGCCGCCGGACCAGTTCGACGTCAGGTCCGGTCGGCGGGCGGCCATTGGTATAGCCGGACAGCGTCGTCGCGACCACGTCGGCGCCCGCGTCCCGGGCCGCCAGACCGGCGTCGAGGGTGTCCACGTCGGCCATCACCGGTACGCCGAGCTCCGCGTGGATACGGGCGATCTGCTGCGCCACCGACCGCCCGTCCGGGCGCGGTCGCAGGGTCGCGTCGAGCGCGATCAGGTCGGCGCCCGCGGCCACGATCCCGACCGCGGCGTCGTACGTCGGGGTGATGAAGACGCCCGCCGGGTCGCCGAGCTTGTGGATGCCGATGATCGGCAGGTCGGTGACCGCGCGGATCGCCGCGACGTCGTGCGGCCCGTTCGCCCGGATCGCGCCCGCGCCGCCGGCCTCGGCCGCCTGGGCCATCAGCGCCATCCCGGCCGGCCCGTACAACGGGTTCTCCGGACCTGCCTGGCAGGACACCACAAGGGTGCCGGGGGCAAGGGTCCTCATCGACGGTGCGTCACAATCAGGTCGGCGTACGTCCCGGCGGGCCCGGTGGCGAGGCGTACGGCGCCGTCGAGCGAGTTGCCGGCCGCCGGGGTGAGCTCCGCCCGCACCGGGAGGGCCGCGCGGACCGGGGTCAGGAGTTGTTCGCCGGCGCCGGCGAAGAGGCCGCCGACGCAGGCGACCGGCACGGGGCCTTCGCCGGCGAGCTGGGCGACCGCGGCGGAGATGGTCTCGGCGATGTCGGCGGCGGCGCGTACGACGAGCTCGTGCGCGACCGGATCGCCTTCGCCGGCACACCGCAGTACTTCGGGAGCGAACCGTGCGACGTCGTCGACCAGCGTCGACGAGCGGTAGAGCGTCACCGGGTCGAGCGACGTGTCGGCCAGCTTCGTCGCGGGCCCGCGCCCGTCCCGGGCCCGCTGTACGGCGACCAGCCCGGCGCGGCCGATCGCGAACGCACTGCCCGCGTCGCCGAACAGGTACCCGTGCCCGTCGAGCTTCCGCCACGTCCCGTCCCGGTCGACCGCGAGACAGACCAATCCGGTGCCGGCGGCAACCACTACGCCGTACCCGTCCGGGAGCGCGCCGGCGTGCGCGGTGACCATGTCCTGCGTCAGCCGTACTTCGCCCGCGTCCAGCAGCCCGGCGACATCCGCCGCCAACTGCTCGGCGGCACCCGGCGCCTGTGGATAACCGGTGAGCCCGAGCGCGACAACCTCGACCGGCCCGCTCAGCCGAGCCTCAGCCGCGGCTACGCGGACCGCGTCGAGCAGCTTGGGCATCGCATCCGGCCCGTGGGTGTAGCCGGGGCCCGTGCCGGTCCGGCCGGACGGGAGGACACGGAGGCGGAGGGCGGACTGCCCGCCGTCGATGGCGATCTGCGTCATGCGGTGATCCAGTGCGAATAGTCTTGCCAGGGAAGGTGCCAGCGGTTCACTTTGCGGGTGCGGCGGTCCTGGCCGGCGGTGTCGTTCGCGACCAGGCGGACCGAGCCGAGGGTCTCGTCGTACATCACGGCCGGGGAGCCGGTGAAGTGCAGCGTACCGACAGGTTCCCACGGGGTGTGGCCGCCGCGGACGTCGATCATCGAGCAGTGGTGGATGCGGCGGTCGGCGCCCAGGACGTAGACCTCGATCGCGTCCGCGCCGGGGTTGAAGGCGACCACCGGGTCGTCGGCGAGTTCGAGGTCGCCGAGCTGCTGCCAGCGGCCCTGGCCGACGCGGTCGTCGAGGTAGGTGTGGTGCAGGTGGTTGTCGGCGCCGCGGACGTAGATCTCGTACGAGTTCGCCGGCTCGTTGCGTGCCGACGCCGGTTCGCCCGCGGTCCGTAGGTCTCCGAGGATCGCCCGCACCCCGCCCTGGACCCGGACGATCCGTCCGTCCGCACCACGGTGAAAGGAGGGAACGGCGGGCTCGCCACGCTGGATCGAGTCGAACTCGGCCCGCACCGAGGCGACCACGCCGGCGAAGCCGGCCGCCGACGCCCCGTCAGCCGGGGCGGACGCGGCCTGCCCGGCAGGCGTGGCAGGCACGGCAGGCACGGATGGCGCGGGCGGCGAGGACGGCACGGACGCCACGGACGCCACGGACGGCACGGGCGGCGAGGACGCCACGGACGCCACGGGACGCGCAGGCTGCTCGGCCGGAGCGGCCGGAGCGGGTGCACCGGGCGCAGCGGGCGCAGCGGGTGCACCGGGCGCAGCGGGTGCACCGGGCGCAGCGGGTGCAGCGGGTGCAGAGGGTGGAGCGGGTGGGAAGAAGGGGGTGGGTTCGAGGTATTGCATGGCGGCGATCAGGCTTGGGGCGACCGACCAGCCGGTTTCGACGCAGTAGGGGCCCCAGCCGATGTCGGCGTTCGAGCCGAAGTACTCCCAGGCGTCGAAGTCGAACGCGCGCTGCCAGGTGCCGTGGAGCTGGTCGTCGTCCGGGTCGTCGATCTGGATCCGGCTCAGGTAGTCGAGGACGCCGTGCGCGAGCTCCTCGAAGACCGGTTCGCCGGTGATCTGGTGCACGATCGGCAACGCCCACGCGGCGAACGGGGTGCCGTACAGCTGGTCGGTGACCGGGTCGCCGTTCGCCTGGAAGATCGACGCCTCGTCGACGCCGTACGCCTCGTTGCTCGGCGGGCACTTGCCGTCCCACTCGGCGAACCCGCCGTCCGGGCCCTGGCGGCTCTTCAGGTACTCGGCGAGGTCGAGCATCGTCTGCAGGTACAGCGGTTTGCGGGTGTAGAAGTACCCGCCGGCGAGCGGGAGGAGGAAGCGTCCGGCCTCGCAGGTGCGGCTGGTTTCGAGGCGGGCGCGCGGGTGGTGGGATGCCATGTGGTCGAGCCCGCGTTCGGCGATCTCCAGGTACGACGGTTCGCCGGTGACGCCGTACGCGTAGAGGTACGCGCACAACGCCGAGCTCTGCCAGTGCGACGTGAGGTCGAGGCCGTCCTCGATCGGGCTGCGGCCGAACTCGTCCCAGCCCTTCACCATCAGCGTCGACGGTGTCCGCCAGGGATCGACCTGCAGGCCGAGCTCGGTGTTGGCGGTGCGGATCAGGGACTCGACGCCGCGGAGGCCGGCCTCGAGGTCGCCGGAGATCAGCGCGAAGAGCGAGATCCAGCCGCCGTCGTCGGCGAACAGGTTGTTGGTGGCGGTGAGGTCGGTGCGGGCGCCGCGCGGTTCGAAGGCGCCGTACAGGTTGTTGCGGTCGGTGAGTTGCTCTTCCTCGACGACATGGCGCATCAGGTTCTTGGCGATGGTGTGGCCGCGGGGGTCGGCGGTCAGGTCGGCGTACATCCGGAAGGCGTGGGCGGTCTGGGTGTAGCAGTCGCCGCGGGGTACGGGGCGGAACGGGAGTTTGCCGTCGAAGCCGATCTCGTTGGAGAACCCTTCGGCGACGCCCTTGGAGCCGTCGGGGGCGTCGTAGAACATGCCGGCCCGGTCGAACCAGGCGATCCCGCGGTCGACCATCCGGCGGTACCGCTCGGGGCGCGGGCCGACGGTGATGGACGTCGTTTGGTTGCCGACGGCGAAGGTGTGTACGCCGTCGGGGAGCACTAGTGGCCTGGACTCGTATCGACCGGGTGCGACCTCGGTCAGCTCGAGCTGGCGGTCCTGGTGGGTGACGGGTGGGGGTTGGATGGTGGTGCGCACGACGAGCTTCGTGGGTTCGCCTGTTGCGATCCAGACGTGGGGTTCGGTGAAGAGTTCGAGGTCGGGTGGTGCCTCGGTGCCGGTGATTTCGGCAGAGATCAGCTGGAGGAGGCGGTGCCAGCGGCGTACCGGCTTGTAGCGACCTTGGATGTGGTGGCTCAGGGCTGTGGTCGCGTAGAGGAGGCGGCCGTCGCCGACGGGGATGCCGAGGAGAGCGGGGAAGGTGTGCTCGGGTGGACCGAAGACGGCCTTGTGGGTGCCGGCGACCGAGCCGTAGGTGAGCAGCTCGGTGGAGCCTTCCACGGGAACCACTTCCTGGGCGCGGGAGAGGTGTTCGTCGAGGATGCTGAGCGGTTCGATCCCGGTCAGCGCGTCCCGGGTGAAGATGCGTTCGATGTGCGCGTCCCGCACTGGCCCGCTCGGCAGGAAGCCGTCGTCGACCGCGAACTCGACGTACGCCGTCCCGCCCCCGCGCACGTACTCCGCGAGCGCCGTCGTGTCGAGCCGCGCCGGTTCCGGGTAATCCCCCGCGAGGACGACCACCGCCCGGTACGCAGCGAGGTCTGCGGGCAGCTCGTCGTACCGGACGAACGCGAGACCTGCGGTGGCGAACGCGGTCGCCGGGCCGGGTGGACCGATCAGCGCGACAGACGAAGCAGACACCGGTTCACTGTTGCCGACGAAGCGCGGCCGGTAAAGCACCTTGGGTAGACCACTCGCCCGGAACCGGACAGGGCGGTCTCATGCGACCAGGTGTGGCGCGGCGGGCGGCGCCCTAGGGTCGTCGGGTATGGGTGACTTCAACGGTCTCGACGTACATCTCGGCAATCTGGCGCGGCTGTCGTCCGCGCGGTCCTACTCGATCAGCGCGGAGAACCCGGACGGCGCCAAGGCCGGCGGCGCACGGGCGACCGAGGGCGTGCTGTCCCGGCAGGCGCGCGATCTCGGCCCGGGCTGGAAGATGCAGCCCTGCATCAACCTCGCACCGGAGTCGACCACGACGCTCGCGGAGATCGACGGCGCGGGCGCGATCACGCACCTCTGGATCACCGTCGACTCGAAGACATGGCGTTCGCTGGTTCTGCGGATGTACTGGGACGGCGAGGAGACGCCGTCGGTCGAGGTGCCGCTCGGCGACTTCTTCTGCAACGGCTGGGGCCGGCACTGCCAGGTCAGCTCGGTGCCGATCGCGGTGAACCCGAAGGGCGGGTTCAACAGCTACTGGCAGATGCCGTTCCGGGCCGGCGCCCGGATCACGATCGAGAACCTGCTGGAGACCGAGATCGAGGGCTTCTTCTACCAGGTCGACTTCGTCCGTACCGAGGTCCCGGCGGACATGGCGTACTTCCACGCCCAGTTCCGCCGCTCGAACCCGGTCCCGTACGGCGAGGTGCACACGCTGCTCGACGGCGTCCGCGGCCAGGGGCAGTACGTCGGCACGTACCTCGCGTGGGGCTGCAACAACACCGGGTGGTGGGGCGAGGGCGAGTTCAAGTTCTACCTCGACGGCGACGACGAGTACCCGACGATCTGCGGCACCGGGACGGAGGACTACTTCGGCGGCGCGTGGGGGTTCGAGCACCCGGCCGGGCAGTACGCGACGTTCACGACGCCGTACCTCGGGATGCCGCAGGTGATCGAGCCGGACGGCTTCTTCGACAACCAGCAACGCTTCGGTCTCTACCGCTGGCACATCCAGGACACGATCCGCTTCACCGAAGACCTCCGCATCACCGTCCAGGCCCTCGGCTGGCGCCGCGACGGCCGCTTCCTCCAACTCCAGGACGACCTGGCCTCAACCTCGTACTGGTACCAAACCGAACCCCACGCCCCGTTCCCCACCCTCCCCACCAAGGACCACCTCGAGGTGGTCTAGCGGGACACCGGTGAGGTGGAGGTTGGGGTGGGTCCAGTCGTTGAGGATGGGGGTGTTGGTGAGGTGGGCGGACAGTTCGGCGCGGCTCAGTTCGAAGACGTGGGCGGCGTTGCCGGTGAGGTCGACGACCGTCTGCATGAGGTGGCTGACCTGGGCGGTCCAGAGGGCGTCGTCGGCGGCGAGGTGGTCGGGGCGGATGAGGAGCAGGTCGACGTCGCTGTCCAGGTCGCCGTCGGCGCGGGCGATGGCGCCGTACAGGCTGGCGTGGACCGGTGGGAGGTGCCAGCTGGTGAGCTCGGCGGCGAGATGGGTGGTCAGCGTGCCGCGGAGGTTCGCGAGTTGCTCGACGATCGGGGCGAGCAGGTGTTTGCGGTTGAGGCGGTACAGCAGCGAGTTGCCGAAGTCGTCGCCGTGGACCAGGCCGGTCGCGGCCAGGCGCTGGAGGACGAGCCGTACGCCGGCGACGCTGCCAGTACCGGCGAGTTTGTGGATCTGACGACCCGACAGGCCTTCCTCGGCGGCGGCCAGCACGAGCAGCACCGGCCCGTCGAGTGACGGTACGACGGTGCTGATCGGGCGCGCGAGGTCCACCGCAGCACCTTAGTGACGATCGGCACTCGCTCCGCAATCACACTGACGGCTCAGGGTCCACTCAGGATCGCGTACGTACGTTCGCGGGTATGGAGCGCCGTACAGTCCTGCGATCGGCACTGCTGGCACTAGGCACGGGCGCGTTGGCGGACTGCTCGAGCACCGAGCAGACCAAGGCCCCTCCAGCCTCGGCGCAATCGTCCGCTTCGCCCCCGCCCGTCACAACGACGAAGCCGAAGCAGCGGCCGAAGCCCGTGCCGCCGACCGAGGCCGTCGAGATCGGGCACGGCCCGCGGACGATGCCGCGGGTGGCGCTGACGTTCCACGGCAACGGTGATCCGGCACTCGGCACCAAACTGCTCGACCTCGTCGAACACGCCGGCGCCAAGGTCAGCGTGCTCGCGGTCGGCACGTGGCTGGTCGCGCATCCGGAGATGGCGACCCGGGTCCTCCAGGGCGGGCACGACCTCGGGAACCACACGATGCACCACAAGCCGATGCGCAAGCTCGCCGCGGCCGACGCCCACCGCGAGGTCCACGACTGCGCGGCGGTGTTACGCCGTACGGCGAAGTCGCAAGGGCGCTGGTTCCGCGCCTCGGGAACCCAGCAGACCACGCCGCTGATCCGCTCGGCGGCGGCCGCGTCCGGCTACGCTGCCTGTGTGTCGTACGACGTCGACGGCCTCGACTGGGAGGATCCGCCTGCCGCGACCGTCGTGAAGGCGGTCCTGGACGGCGCGCGCCCGGGTTCGATCGTCAGCCTGCACCTCGGCCACCCGGTGACGCTCAGCGCGCTGCCGCAGATCCTCTCCGGCCTACATGCCAAGCACCTCACCCCGGTCACCTTGAGCGAACTGCTGCGATGAAACGTGCCGTTGCCCTGAGCATGGTTCTGCTGCTGGCCGCCGGTGGTTGTTCCGGCAACAACCACACCGACATCTCGACCACGCCGGCGCCCTCGTCGACGCTGGTTCCGACGCAGGGTCCGCACGTCACGCCGGCCGCGAAGAACACCCTGCTCCCCGGGATGCCGCGGCCGCTGTCGCCCACCGACGTCTGGGCCGCCGACCGTCCGGGCATGTTCGCCGCCTCCGTACGCCGGTTCCCGGAGCGCATCTACGTACCGAACAGCGGCAGCAACACCGTGACCGAGATCGATCCGCGCACGTACAAGGTGATCCGTACGTTCCGGACCGGTCGCGAGCCGCAGCACGTCGTACCGTCGTGGGATCTGAAGACGCTGTGGGTGAACAACGACCTCGGCAACAGCCTGACCCCGATCAACCCGCTGACCGGCATACCGGGGAAGGCTGTCGCCGTCCACGACCCGTACAACCTGTACTTCACGCCGGACGGCAAGCACGCGGTCGTGATGGCGTCGAACGACAAGCAACTGGTCTTCCGCGATCCGCACACGATGGCGGTACAGAAGACGGTGCCCGTCCCGTGCGCCGGGGTGAACCACGCGGACTTCACCGCGGACGGTACGTCGTTCCTGGTGTCCTGCGAGTTCTCCGCCGACCTGCTCGTGGTCGACACGGCCGCGGAGAAGGTGACGCAGGTGGTGCACCTGCCCATGCGCCGGCGGATGGGCATGCCGATGCCCCAGGACGTGAAGCTGTCGCCGAACGGGCGGTTCTACTTCGTCGCGGACATGGTCAGCAACGGGATCTGGGTCCTGAACGCACGACCGCCGGTCGCGATCAAGGCGTTCATCCCGACCGGCAAGGGCGCGCACGGGCTCTACGTCACCCGGAACTCGCGGTACCTGCTCATCACGAACCGCGGCGAGGGGTCGATCTCGCTGCTCGACTTCCGGACCCGCAAGGTGGTGCGGAAGATCAAGATCACCGGCGGTGGCAGCCCCGACATGGGCGGGTTGTCGCCGGACGGCCTGGTGTTCTGGGTGTCCGGCCGGTACAACTCGGTGGTCTACGCGATCCGGTTGAGCGACGGCAAGCTGCTGGCGAAGATCCGCGTCGGCAAGGGACCGCACGGCCTGGCGGTTTATCCACAGCCTGGGCGGTACTCGCTCGGGCATACGGGAGTGTTCCGCTAGAGGCCTCGGGCGTTGGCGCGGGGGCCTGGGGTCGACGTGCGGAGTTCGGTCGTGAAGGCGTAGCGGTCGCCGCGGTACACGGCCGACGTGTACTCGAAGACGCGGTCGCGGCTGTCGAAGCTGATGCCGTGCAGGGCGAGGCACGGCTGGGTGGTCGGGATGTCCAGCCAGCCGGCCGTCTTCGCGTCCGGCATCATCGGCTCGAGCCGGGAGGTCCCGCTCACCACGTCGATGCCGTAGCGGGTGGTCAGCAGGTCGTACAGCGAGCCGTTCAGGTCCTCGGCGCGCAGCCCCGGGACGTACGCCGCCGGCAGCGTGGTGCGCTCCACCACCATCGGGTGGTCGTCGGCCAGCCGCAGCCGGGTGAAGGCGATGATCGGGTCGCCGACCGGGATCCGCAGCCGCCGCGCCGCGGCCCGCTCGGCCTTCTGGTGCCGGAACTCCAGCATCGTGCTGCCCGGCCGCATCCCGCGCCGCCGGATGTCCTCGGAGAACCCGATCATCCCGAGCCAGCGCGCCACCTTCGGCCGGGTCGTGTACGTGCCGCTGCCGTGCCGGCGTACCAGCAGCTCCTCGATCACCAGCTCGTCGACGGCCCGCCGGAGCGTCATCCGGGCGACGTTCCAGCGGGCGGCGAGCTCGCGCTCGGGCGGCAGCGCGGCACCTTCCGGCAGCGTGTCGATCAGACTCAGCAGCAACGCCCGGATCTCGGCGGCCTTCCCCGGCAGCGAACCATGCATCTCACCTGAGTAGCACCGCCCGGACCACCCCCGAAAGCCTTTAGACCTCCGTTGAACAGACCACCCGGAGCGAAAAACAAGCATGCTTGATTCTTTTTCCCCGGAGTGGGAGGCTCGGCTGCATCGATCCCCGGCGAGGGAGTGCGGCGTGCGAGTGGACGAGGTACTGGCCGATCTGTCGGTCGAGAGTGCTGAACTGGATCGGCTGGTCGGCGGGCTGGCGGCGGACAAGTGGTCTACTCCGACGCCCGCGCCGGGGTGGACGATCGCGCACCAGATCGGGCATCTCGCCTGGACCGACGAGGCCGCGCGGCTGGCCGCCACCGATCCGGAGGGTTTCAAGGCGTCGTTGCAGGTCGCGGCGGCGAGTCCGGCGACGTACGTCGACGACGGGGCCGCGGAGACTGCCGCGCTGCCGCCCGACCAGCTGCTGACGTACTGGCGGGAGACGCGGGCCGCGGTCGTGGAGGCGTTGCGGAAGGTGCCGGACGGGGCGAAGGTGCTCTGGTACGGGCCGCCGATGAGTCCGACGTCGATGGCGACGGCGCGGTTGATGGAGACATGGGCGCACGGGCAGGACGTGTTCGACGCCCTCGGCGTACGGCGGCAGCCGAGCAACCGGCTGCGGCATGTCGCGCATCTGGCGGTGCGGACTCGGGACTTCGCTTACCTGCTGAACAACCGTCAGCCACCCGCGGAGGCGTTCCGGGTGGAGCTGACCGGGCCCGATGGTGAGGTGTGGGCGTTCGGTCCCGAGGACGCCGCGCAGCGGGTGGTCGGACCGGCGCTCGACTTCTGTTTGCTGGCCACGCAGCGGCGGAATCGCGCCGACCTGTCGGTACGAGCCGCGGGGGCCGACGCCGAGGAGTGGCTGGGGATCATCCAGGCGTTCGCCGGGTTGCCCGGGAAGGGCCGCGAGGCGGGGCACCATGACTGAGCCGCTGCGGGTCGGGAATGCCTCTGGGTTCTACGGGGATCGGTTCACAGCCGTGCAGGAGATGCTGACTGGCGGGCCGTTGGACGTACTCACGGGTGACTATCTGGCTGAGCTGACGATGCTGATTCTCGGGCGGGATCGGCTGAAGGATCCGGGGCTGGGGTACGCGAAGACGTTCCTCAAGCAGCTGGAGCACGGGTTGGGGGAGGCGCTCGATCGGGGTGTTCGCATTGTCAGTAATGCGGGTGGCTTGAACCCCGCAGGGCTGGCGGCGGCGATCTCCGGACTGGCTGACCGGTTGGGGTTGCATCCGAACGTTGCGTACGTCGAAGGCGACGATCTCCTGCCTAGGACTGTGGAGTTGGGGTTAGGTCAGCCGCTGACGGCTAACGCTTACCTTGGGGCATGGGGGATTGCTGAGGCGATCCAAGCCGGTGCTGATGTCGTGGTGACGGGGCGGGTGACCGACGCCTCGGTGATCGTCGGGCCGGCGGCGGCGCACCACGGGTGGCAGCGGACGCAGTACGACGAACTCGCCGGCGCGGTCGCGGCGGGGCACGTGATCGAGTGCGGCTGCCAGGCGACCGGCGGGAACTACGCGTTCTTCACCGAGATCCGCGACTTCGGGCGGCCCGGCTTCCCGATCGCGGAGATCCACGCGGACGGCAGCAGCGTGATCACCAAGCACGACGGCACCGGCGGCGCGGTCACGATCGACACGGTCAAGGCGCAACTGCTGTACGAGATCACCGGCGCCCGGTACGCCGGTCCGGACGTCACCACCCGGCTCGACACGATCGAGCTGACCGCGGACGGTCCCGACCGGGTCCGGATCTCCGGCGTCCGCGGCGAGGCCCCGCCACCGACGTACAAGGTGTCACTGAACAGCGTCGGCGGCTTCCGCAACGAGGTCGACTTCGTCCTCACCGGACTGCAGCTGGAGCAGAAGGCGGAGCTCGTCCAGAAACAACTGGAGCAGGCCCTCCCGAAGCGCCCGGCCGAGCTGAAGTGGTCGCTCGCCTGGACCGAGAAACCGAACGCCGACACCGAGGAGGAGGCGAGCGTCTTCCTCCGCTGCGCGGTGAAGGACCCGGACCCGAAGGTCGTCGGGCGCGCGTTCAGCAGCGCGGCCGTGGAGCTGGCGCTGGCGAGCTACCCCGGGTTCCACGTGACCGCGCCGCCCGGTGAGGGTTCGCCGTACGGCGTGTTCCGGGCCGGGTACGTCGACATCCACGACGTCGAGCACGTCGTCGTACTGCCGGACGGGACCCGGAAGGTCGTCGCACCGGCGGCCGAGACGCTACCGCTCGCGCCGGTCGACGGCATCGAGGAGCCGATGCCGTTGCTGCAACTGTCGAGCGGACCGCCGCGGACCCGCGAGGTGCCGCTCGGCCGGATCGCCGGGGCGCGGTCGGGGGACAAGGGCGGCGACGCGAACGTCGGGGTCTGGGTACGGGACGAGAAGGCTTGGCGGTGGCTCGCCCATACGCTCACGGTGCCGCTGTTCCAGGAGTTGCTGCCGGAGACGCGGGCGCTGACGGTGACGCGGTACTTGCTGCCGAACTTGTGGGCGGTGAACTTCGTCGTCGAGGGGTTGCTCGGCGAGGGGGTGGCGGCGCAGGCCCGGTTCGACCCGCAGGCGAAGGCGGTCGCGGAGTGGCTGCGGTCGCGGTACGTCGACGTACCGGAGGTGCTGCTGTGAACGACTTCCGGGAGTCGGTACGGCGGTTCATGGCGGCGGAGGTGCTGCCTTCGTTGGACCAGTGGGAGCGTTCCGGCGAGCTGCCGCGGGAGCTGCACAAGAAGGCCGGCGCTTTGGGGTTGCTCGGCGTCGGGTTCCCGGAGGCTGTCGGCGGTGGCGGCGGTTCCCTCCTGGACGCGATCGCGGTCGTCGAGGAGATGCACTACACGGGCGGCTCCGGCGGTCTGGTCGCCTCCCTCCTCACCTGCGGGATCGCACTTCCCCACATCATTGCTGGGGGCAACGAACAGCACATCGAGCGGTGGGTTCGTCCGACCTTGGACGGTGAGCTGATCGGGGCGCTGGCGATCACGGAGCCTGGTGGTGGGTCCGATGTGGCGTCGCTTCGTACGACGGCACGGCGCGAAGGTGATGTGTTTGTGGTGAACGGTTCCAAGACGTTCATCACCTCCGGATGCCGGGCGGACTTTGTCACTACTGCGGTCCGTACTGATGGCCCGGGACCGCACGGGATCAGCTTGCTGGTGATCGAGAAGGGTGCGGCTGGTTTCGAGGTGTCGCGGAAGCTGGAGAAGATGGGGTGGTTGTGCTCGGACACGGCTGAGCTGTCGTTCACGGATGTTCGCGTGCCGGTCGGGAATCTGGTGGGGGCCCAGGGATCCGGTTTTGTGCAGCTCGCGGTGAACTTCGTGGCTGAGCGATTGACGTTGGCGGTGCAGGCGTATGCGGGGGCGCAGCGGGCGCTCGATCTCACGGTCGCCTGGTGTCGCGACCGGGAGACGTTCGGCCGGCCGTTGATCTCGCGGCAGACGGTGCAACACACGTTGACCGAGATGGCTCGGCGGATCTCCGTTGCGCGGGTCTACGTGCACGAGGTCGCGCGGCGGGCGGCCGCGGGCGAGGACGTGATCGCCGAAACCTGCTTCGCGAAGAACACCGCCGTCGAGGCCGGCCAATGGGTCTGCGACCAGGCCCTCCAACTCCACGGCGGCCTCGGCTACATGCGAGACATCGAGGTCGAACGCCAGTACCGCGACCAGAAAATCCTCGCCATCGGCGGCGGCACCACCGAAATCCTCACCACCCTCGCCTCCAAACGACTGGGGTACACCACATGAGCATCCCCCACCCCACCCCCACACCACCCGCGGTGCGAACCACACCATCCGCACCCACCCTCGCACCCGTGCTCACGCTGCGCACCAAACCACCCGAACTCGCACGCGCATTCGCCCCCGTACCCGCCCCCGCACGCACGCTCGCCCCCGCACTGCACACCACACCATCTGCACCCGCCCCGCCGCACCCCGCACGACCCCCACTCGCCGTGCACACAACACCGTCCGCACCCGCCCCCGCGCTGCACACCAAACCACCCACCGCCGCACCCGCACTCGCCCCGGCACTCACCCTGCACGCCACACCATCCGCCCACGCGCTGCACACCAAACCACCCGCACCTGCACCCGCAGGGTGCTTCTTTCCGTCTGCGGGTGCGGGGCGACGGGGAGCGGGCGCATGAGCAACCGGGAAGTGATGTTGGAGAAGCTTGCTGCGCTCGACACCGAGCACGAGAAGGCGCTGGCTGGGGGTGGGGCGAAGTATGTCGAGCGGCATCACCAGCGGGGGAAGTTGCTGGCGCGGGAGCGGATCGAACTGTTGCTTGATCCGGACTCGTACTTTCTCGAGCTTTCGCCGCTCGCCGGCTGGGGGTCCGACTTCACCGTCGGGGCCAGCTTGGTGACTGGGATCGGGGTGGTCGAGGGTGTCGAGTGCCTGATCACGGCGAACGACCCGACGGTGAAGGGTGGCGCCAGCAACCCCTGGACGTTGAAGAAGGCGTTGCGCTCGGACGAGATCGCACGGGCCAACCGGCTGCCGGTGATCAGTCTGGTCGAGTCCGGTGGTGCGGATCTGCCGACGCAGAAGGAGATCTTCATCCCGGGCGGCGCGATGTTCCGGAACCTGACCCGGCTGTCCGCGGAAGGCATCCCGACGATCGCGCTGGTGTTCGGCAACTCGACCGCGGGCGGCGCGTACATCCCGGGCATGAGCGACTACGTCGTGATGGTCGACGGCGGCGCAAAGGTGTTCCTCGCGGGACCGCCGTTGGTGAAGATGGCGACCGGGGAGGACGCCGACGACGAGTCGCTCGGGGGTGCCTCGATGCACGCCCGGCAGTCCGGGCTGGCAGACTACTTCGCGGTCGACGAGCAGGACGCGATCCGGCTCGGCCGGCAGATCGTGTCCCGCCTGAACTGGCGGAAGGCCGGCCCCGCGCCGAGTACGACGTACGCCGAACCGCTGCACGACGCCGACGACCTGCTGGACATCGTCCCGGGCGACCTGAAGATCCCGTTCGATCCGCGGGACGTGATCGCCCGGGTGGTGGACGGCTCGGTGTTCGACGAGTTCAAGCCGCTGTACGGCGCGTCGCTGGCGACCGGGTGGGCGTCCGTGCACGGGTACCCGGTCGGCATCCTCGCGAACGCGCGCGGGGTCCTGTTCAGCGAGGAGTCGCAGAAGGCGGCGCAGTTCATCCAGCTCGCGAACCGGGCGAACACGCCGCTGATCTTCCTGCACAACACGACCGGGTACATGGTCGGGCAGGAGTACGAGCAGGGCGGGATCATCAAGCACGGCGCGCAGATGATCAACGCGGTCTCGAACTCCAAGGTCCCGCACATCTCGATCCTGATGGGCGCGTCGTACGGCGCCGGCCACTACGGGATGTGCGGGCGGGCGTTCGACCCGCGCTTCCTCTTCGCGTGGCCGTCGGCGAAGTCCGCGGTGATGGGCCCGCAGCAGCTCGCCGGCGTCCTGTCGATCGTCGCGCGGGCGGCCGCGCAGGCGAAGGGCATGCCGTACGACGAGGACGGCGACCAGCAGATGCGCGCATACGTCGAGGGTCAGATCGAGGCGGAGTCGCTGCCGATGTTCCTGTCCGGCCGGCTGTACGACGACGGCGTGATCGACCCGCGGGACACCCGCACCGTCCTCGGCATCTGCCTGTCCGCCATCCATTCCGCCCCGGTCGAAGGCACGTCGTCCTTCGGCGTGTTCAGGATGTGACGCCGATGATTTCCGCTGTGCTGGTGGCCAATCGGGGCGAGATCGCCCGCCGCGTCTTCCGGACCGCCCGGGCGCTCGGACTGTCGACGGTGGCCGTGTACTCGACGGCTGACGCGCGGATGCCGTACGTCGACGAGGCAGATGCCGGCGTACACCTGCCGGGGAACGCGCCGGCGGAGACGTACCTGCGGGCCGACCTGATCGTGGCGGCGGCGCTGCGGGCCGGGGCGGACGCCGTACATCCGGGGTACGGGTTCCTGTCGGAGAACGCGGGGTTCGCGCGGGCGGTGATCGACGCGGGGCTGACGTGGATCGGGCCGCCGGTGGACGCGATCTCGTCGATGGGGTCGAAGATCGAGGCGAAGAAGCTGATGGCGGCGGCCGGGGTGCCGGTGCTGGCCGAGCTCACGCCGGCCGAGGTTTCTGCCGCCGACCTGCCGGTGCTGGTGAAGGCGTCGACCGGTGGTGGTGGGCGCGGGATGCGGGTGGTGTCGCGGCTGGAGGACCTGGCCGGGGAGATCGAGGCGGCGTCGGCGGAGGCGCTGTCGGCGTTCGGGGACGGGACGGTGTTCTGCGAGCGGTATCTGGCGAGCGGGCGGCATGTCGAAGTGCAGGTCATGGCGGATCAGCACGGGACGATCTGGGCCGTCGGGGAGCGCGAGTGCTCGATCCAGCGGCGGCACCAGAAGGTGGTGGAGGAGGCGCCGTCGCCGCTGGTCGAGCGGATTCCGTCGATGCGGCCCGCGTTGTTCGATGCGGCGCGGAAGGCGGCGGCGGCGATCGGGTACGTCGGCGCCGGGACGGTCGAGTTCCTGGCGGACGAGAACGGGAACTTCTACTTCCTCGAGATGAACACGCGCCTGCAGGTGGAGCATCCGGTGACCGAGGAGACGACCGGTCTGGATCTGGTCGAACTTCAGTTTGCCGTCGCGGCGGGCGAGCACCTACCGCCCGCACCACCGCAAGCGTCCGGCCACGCGATCGAGGTCCGGCTGTACGCCGAGGACCCGCTGAACAACTGGCAACCGCAGACCGGTGTCCTGCAGCGGTTCGAGGTTCGCGGAACAAGTTCGCCGCCTGGTGCGGGAAATGTTCCGCAAACCCTTCGTGTCGATGCCGGTGTCGAGTCGGGTTCGGAGGTTTCGCCGTACTACGACCCGATGCTGGCCAAGGTGATCGCGCACGGGTCCTCGCGGACGGCGGTGGCGCGACGGCTGGCCGGCGTACTGGAGCGCGCGGCGATCCACGGGGTCGGCACCAACCGCGACCTGCTGGCGTGGATCCTGCGCCATCCGGCGTTCCTCGCGGGCGAGACCGATACGGCGTTCTTCGAAACGTACGGCGTCGGCGCGCCGGTGGACGCGGACGTGGTGCGGGTGTCGGCGCTCGCCGCGGCGTTGGCGGATGCCGCGGGGCGGCGTACTCCGGTGCGGGTGCCGAGCGGGTGGCGGAACCTCCCGTCGCAACCCCAGCGGAAGAGCTATCGGTGCGGCGATGACGTGGTCGAGGTCGAGTACCGGACGACGCGGGACGGACTGGTCGTCGACGGCGACGTTGCGCTGATTTCGCAGGACTGTGAGCGGGTCGTGCTCGAGGTGGACGGTGTGCGCAGGGTGTTCGAGGTGGCGACGTACGGCGGGAGCACGCCGGCGTCGGCCGGGCTGGTTTGTGTGGACTCGGCGCTCGGCAGCGTCACGCTGACCCCGGTGGGGCGGTTCACCGATCCGGCGCAGCAGGTGGCGGCGGGGTCGTTGGTCGCGCCAATGCCGGGGACCGTGGTCCGGGTTGGTGTGCAGGTGGGTGACGTGGTGACGCAAGGGCAGCCGTTGGTGTGGTTGGAGGCGATGAAGATGGAGCATCTGATCGCCGCACCCGTGGACGGCGTGGTCGGTGAACTGAAGGTGACGGCGGGACAGCAGGTCGAGGTCGGCGCCGTACTGGCCGTGGTGGGAGAGGACGCATGAGTTTCGTCGAATCGGAAGAGCGCCGGGAGCTGCGGAAGGTCGTCGCGGAGCTCGGCAAGAAGTACGGCTACGAGTGGTTCAACCGGCAGGCCCGTTCCGGCGGGAGCACCGCCGAGCTGTGGCTGGAGGCCGGCAAGCTCGGCTTCCTCGGCGTGAATCTCCCAGAACGGTACGGCGGCGGAGGCGGCGGGATGGCCGACCTGTCGATCGTGCTGGAGGAGCTCGGCGCGGCCGGCTGCCCGTTGCTGATGATGGTGGTCTCGCCGTCGATCTGCGGCACGGTGATCTCCCGCTTCGGCACCGACGACCAGAAGCAGCGCTGGCTGCCGGGGCTCGCCGACGGTACGACGATCATGGCGTTCGCGATCACCGAACCCGACGCCGGCTCGAACTCGCACCAGATCACCACCACCGCCCGCCGTACCGACGACGGCTGGTCGCTGTCCGGGCGCAAGGTCTTCATCTCCGGCCTCGACGTCGCGAAGGCGGTCCTGGTCGTCGGCCGCACCGAGGACGCACGGACCGGCAAGCTCAAGCCGGCGCTGTTCATCGTCCCGGTCGACGCGCCGGGCGTGGAGTTCCGGCAGATCGAGATGGACCTGATCAGCCCGGACAAGCAGTACGCGTTGTTCCTGGACGACGTACGGCTCCCGCGCGAGGCCCTGGTCGGATCCGAGGACGCGGCGCTGATGCAGCTGTTCGCGGGCCTGAACCCGGAGCGGATCATGGCGTCCGCGTTCGCGCTCGGGATCGCCCGGCACGCGCTCGGCAAGGCGACGGCGTACGTCAAGGAACGCCAGGTGTGGAAGCACCCGATCGGCGCGCACCAGGGACTCGCGCACCCGCTCGCGCAGATCAAGATCGAGCTCGAACTGGCCCGGCTGATGATGCAGAAGGCGGCCGCCCTGTACGACGCGGGCGACGACATGGGCGCCGGCGAGGCCGCGAACATGGCGAAGTACGCCGCCGGCGAGGTCGCCGTCCGCGCCACCGACCAGGCCGTGCAATCCCTCGGCGGGAACGGTATGACGGTCGAGTACGGCGTCGCCTCCCTGGTCGCCGCCGCCCGCGCGACCCGGATCGCCCCGGTGAGCCGGGAGATGATCCTGAACTTCGTCGCACAACACAGCCTCGGGTTGCCGAAGTCGTACTAGGAGGAGTGGGGCCATGATCATCACCAGCCAGTTCCCGCCCGTCGAGGTGCTCGACGTACCGATCCACGACGCCGTTCTCGGCAGAGCCCAGGAGTACGGCGACCGGCCCGCGATGGTCGACGGCGTCACCGGCAAGACACTGACCTACGCGGAGCTGGACCACCTGACCCGCCGGGTCGCGGCCGGTCTCGCCGAGCTCGGCGTCCGGCACGGGGACGTGATCGCGCTCTACAGCCCGAACTCGATCCTCTACCCGGTGGTGTTCTACGGCGCGACCCGGGCCGGCGCGACCGTGACCACGGTGAACGCGCTGTACACGGCGGACGAGTTGCACAAGCAGTTGATCGACTCGAAGGCGAAGTTGCTGGTGACGATTTCGCTGTTCCTGCCGGCCGCGACGGCGGCGGTCGAGGGGACTGGCGTCGAGCAGATCTTCGTCTGCGACCAGGCCGAGGGGTATCGCTCGATCCAGGAGCTGTTCGCGTCGACCGGCCCGGAGCCGGTGGTGCAGATCGACCCGGCCTCGGACGTCGCGGTGCTGCCGTACTCGAGCGGGACCACCGGCGCGGCCAAGGGCGTGATGCTCACGCATCGGAACATCGCGACGAACATCTCGCAGGCCGAGGTGATGATCACGCTCGGCGACGAGGAGCGGATCATCGCGATTCTCCCGTTCTTCCACATCTACGGGCTGTCGGTGTTGATGAACCTGCCGCTGCGGCTCGGCGCGACGGTCGTCGTACTGCCCAAGTTCGACCTGCAGCAGTTCCTCACCACGCTGGACGAGCAGCGGATCACCCGGGCGTTCGTGGCCCCGCCCGTCGTACTCGCGTTGGCGAAACACCCGGCGGTGGACGGCGTCGACCTGTCCGCGTTGAAGTACGTGACCTCGGCCGCGGCGCCGCTCGACGGCGAGCTGGCCGCGGCGTGCGCGAAGCGCCTCGGGTTGCACGCCGTACTCCAGGCGTACGGGATGACGGAGCTGTCGCCCGGGACGCACGCCGTACCGCAGGACGACCCGGAGCCACCGGCGGGTGCGGTCGGGAAGCTGTTCCCGTCCACCGAGATGCGGCTGGTCGGTGCCGATGGCAACGATGCGGACGAGGGCGAGATCTGGATCCGCGGGCCGCAGGTGATGAAGGGGTACCTCGGGCGACCGGCCGACACCGACGCCACCGTCGACGCGGACGGGTGGCTGCACACCGGCGACATCGGACGGGTCGACGAACGCGGCTACCTGTACGTCGTGGACCGGGTGAAGGAGCTGATCAAGTACCACGGGTACCAGGTGCCGCCCGCGGAGCTGGAGGCCGTGCTGCTCACCGACGAAAGGATCGCGGACGCGGCCGTGATCGGGGTCGACGCGGACGGGACCGAAGTACCCAAGGCGTTCGTGGTCCCGATGCCGGGGGTGTCGCTGACCGCCGATGAGGTGATGGAGTACGTCGCCTCGCGGGTGGCGCCGTACAAGAAGGTGCGGCAGGTCGAGTTCATCGACGCGGTGCCGAAGGCGGCGTCCGGGAAGATCCTCCGGCGGGAGCTGCGGGCCCGTGAGTGACGTACTGAAGGCGCCACAGCAGGACCGTTCGCGGGCGACCCGGCAGCGGCTGCTGGAGGCCGCGGTCGAGTCGCTCGCCGAGGTCGGGTACGCCGCGACCACGGTGAGCGTGGTCGCGACGCGGGCCGGGGTGTCGCGGGGGGCGGCGCAGCATCACTTCCCGACGCGGGCGGATCTGTTCGCGGCGGCGGTCGAGTACATGACCGAGGTACGACTGGCGGAGATCCGGGCGCAGGCTGCCGCGTTGCCGAGCGGGGCGGGGCGGACCGAGGCGATCGTGGGGATGCTCGCGGATGTGTACACCGGGCCGTTGTTCCGGGCCGCGTTGCACTTGTGGGTGGCGGCGTCGACCGAGGACGCGTTGCGGGCGCAGATCGTGCGGCTGGAGGCGCATGTGGGACGGCAGGCGCACCGGGCGTTGCTGGAGGTGTTGGAGGTGAGCGAGCGGACGCCCGGGGTGCGGGAGACCGTGCAAGGGGTGCTGGACCTGGCGCGCGGGCTCGGGCTGGCGGATCTGCTGACCGACGACAGCGCGCGCCGCAAGGGCATCGTCCGGCAGTGGAGCCGGATCCTCGATCAGGCGCTGCGCGAACCCGCCGCGTGACCGACGCCGCGCTCCGCGATCCGGCGGTCGACCTTCGCGGCGAGCTCGTCGGGCGTGCATTCGGCCAGGTGGTCGCGGACGAGCAGATGGATGAACGCGTACTGGCTCCGGCCGGTGCGTGCCAGTACGTATCGGTCCGCGGCGTACTGCAGGAACGCTCGGCGCCGCCACGACAGGTAGCCGGTCCACCGCAGCAGCAGGCCGTGCAGCCAACGCGACAACGGGCCGGCCAGCACAGGTGGTCGCCGACGCCACGCCTTCGCGGCGACAGCTCCCACCACGACCCCTGCGGCTGCTTCCAGCTGCGGTGACGATAGATCGGCTCCGAGCAGTACTGCGATCAAGAACGCAGCCACTGCACCGCCAGCGACCCACAGGTCCATCCGCCAGGTGTCACCGACCTCAGCCGCGGGCAGGTGGTCCGTCGGCAACGACTTGACCATCCGGATGCCCTGAGCAACCAGCAGTCCGATAGCCACACCAGAAACGAACGGCCCGGCGTCACCGAGACTCAACACGACCCAGCTCGCCACCACGACCGCTAACAGCCGCACTCCCAGTAGCAACCGCCGCCGGTTGTCGTGAAAGACGATCAGCTCGACCCCATAGGCGCCAGCAACCAGCGCGGCCTCGACAGCAAGAGCCACCTTGGCCGTCAGCAACTCCACCAGCCCCAGCGCAGCACCCGTCACCGCAACCGCACCGGCCGTGCCTGTCAGCAGCACAACCGCATAGAGCAGGAGCTGCCGCGGCCCAGTCCCGGCAAGCTTCTGCCACGGATGCGGCAGCAGATGGACGAGCACCAGCGCCGCACCGGCAACAGCCAGCCCGGCGAGTGCGCCGTACTGCGCAACCATCACCAACGTCGCGCCCGCGCTGAGCGCTCCGAACAGGGCCGGCAGGCAGACCGCATGCGTCAGGTAGTCGACCTCAGGCAGTGCCAGCCCGTACCAGCCGTCCGGCGTCATCCACCGCGGAACGGCGGTCCGGTCGCCGGCCCTGCTCCGGGTCCACCACGCCAGACACCACAGGCGCCGTACGGCGGTCTTGGCGTCGTACTGTCTGCCGATCTTGCGGTTGCGGGCGAGGACCTCGCAGATGAACGTGTCGAAGAGCTCACGCCGCAGGTCGGCGACCCCGCCCGCGGCGACGTCCTCCGGCGCGCGGCCCTGGTACGCAAGCGTCATCACGTTCAGCATCAGCGGTGAGCTGATCAGGTCCCACAGCTCGTCGTCCTGCTCGATCGCGGCCCGCGCACCGTCCAATACCGGGCCGACGGCGGCGAAGTAGTCGAGCACCTGCTGCCTCGACAGCGGTCTGATGTGGACGGCGCCGTACAGGCTGAGCCGGCGCGGCAGGCGCTCGTAGTCGTGTGTCCGGCAGGTGACCGCGAGCTGGTTGACCCGGTAGTTGTGGCGGAGCTCCTCCAGGACCGGTTCGAGCTTGGGGCGGTCCGGCTCGGCGATCTCGTCGAGTCCGTCGAGCAGCAACGCCAGCCGGCCGGCCCGCAACCACGTCCGGCCGACACCGGGCGGGATCCGGTAGCGGTCGTTCAGCTCGTACAGCAGCCACTGGACGAAGCCCGCGAGCAATGCGCTGTCGTTGGGGTCGTCGTCGGTGCGGTGCGACGTCTGGGTGCTCCAGCCGGCCAGGTCGACCACGACCGGGATCGGCTGCTGCTCGTCCGTCTGCGCCTGAGCCGACAGTCGGCGGGCCAGGTTGAGCAGCATCGTGGTCTTGCCCGCACCGGGCGCGCCGAGGATCAGCATGCTGTCCTCGAGGTTGTCGAACACGGTCGCGATGTCGGTGCCGTCCGGGATCCGGGTGGGCGGCTTGTCCAACGGATGTACGAGCAGGTCGAACGGGCGGACCGCGTCCGGCTCCCCGTCCAGCGCGAGCGCGACCCGGGTCCGCGCGGCGAGCGAGCCGGCGCGGCGTTCGGACAGGTACCGGTCGACCTGGAGCAGCGCGTTCTGCCGGTTCCGCGGCTGGTCGGCGGTCCGGTTCGAGATCCGCGGCTGCCGGCGGTTCCGAACCTCGAGCAGCGCCGTACCGACCGCGACCACCCAGAGCACGCCGATCGCCGGCCACACCAGGCCGACGTACGGCTCGAGGAACGCGGGCGCGGTGCCGCCGGTGCCGACGTTGATCGCGATCGGGAGGAGTACGACGGTCAGCGACACGGTCACCACGAGTACGGCGCCGCTCACGAAAGACCGCATCCTCACCCCCGGAGCGTAACGGCCGGTGAGCCGACCGTCCCCGCGGTCCGGCAGGCGATCTCCGGATGCGGGAATGCCTGCCCGTTCACAGAGATTGTTGACCAATATGACTACTGAGCGGATCGACCGGACGAGTGTGGGGCTTCGGTCGGAACGGGGCCCGATCCTGCTCGCGGTGATGCTGAGCGTCGGCCTGGTCGCGATCGACGCGACGATCCTGGCCACCGCCGTACCGTCCGTGGTCGCGGACCTCGGCGGGTTCACCCAGTTCCCGTGGCTGTTCTCGATCTACCTGCTCGCCCAGGCCGTGTCGGTGCCGATCTACGGCAAGCTCGCCGACCAGCGCGGGCGGAAGCCGATGATGCTGCTCGGAGTCGGGCTGTTCCTGCTCGGGTCGGTGCTGTGCGGGTTCGCCTGGAGCATGCCGGCGCTGATCGCGTTCCGGCTGATCCAGGGGCTCGGCGCGGGCGCCATCCAGCCGATCGGGATGACGATCATCGGCGACATCTACACGGTCGCGGAGCGCGCCAAGGTCCAGGGGTACGTCGCCAGCGTCTGGGGCATCTCGTCGTTCGTCGGGCCGACCCTCGGCGGCGTCTTCTCGGACTACATCTCCTGGCGGTGGATCTTCTTCGTGAACATCCCGCTCGGGATCGCGGCCGCCTGGGTGCTGGTCCGCCGGTTCGAGGAGAAGGTCGCGGACAAGAAGGGCCACACGATCGACTACGCCGGCGCGGTATTGCTCGCGGCCGGTGGTTCGCTGCTGCTGCTCGGGCTGCTCGAGGGCGGCGTGATGTGGGACTGGGGATCGGTGCGGAGCATCGTGATCCTGGCGGCGGCCGTCGTACTGCTGGTCGCCTTCGTCCTCGTCGAGCGGCGGGCGGCGGAGCCGATCCTGCCGTTGTGGGTGCTCGGCCAGCGGGTGCTGAACTCGGCGAACTCGGCCGCGCTGCTGATCGGGCTGCTGATGATCGGGCTGTCGACGTACGTGCCGCTGTTCGCGCAGAGCGTCCTCGGTACGTCGGCGTTGGTCGCGGGGTTCACGCTCGCCGCGATGACGCTCGGGTGGCCGATCGCGGCGTCGTTCGCGGGGCGGATCTACCTGCGGGTCGGGTTCCGGACGACGATGCTGATGGGGGCGGTGATCGTCGTACTCGGCTCCGGCATCCTGCTCACGGTCGGCCCGCACAGCTCCGTCCTGCACCTCGCCCTGGCCTGCTTCGTGATCGGCATCGGGCTCGGCTTCTCCGCCTCGCCGTCGGTGGTCGCGGCGCAGTCCTCGGTCGACTGGCAGACTCGCGGCGTGGTGACTGGCGCGAACATGTTCGCCCGCTCGGTCGGCAGCGCCGTCGGCGTGGCGGTCTTCGGTGCCGTCGCGAACGGCGTCGTCGCCGCCCACCTCGGCGACAACCACGCCGACCTTGAGAAGGTCCCGGCCGGCGTCCTCGCTCCGGCGGTCCACGACGTCTACTACGGCGCCGCCGCGGCCGCACTCCTCCTGGTCGTCGCCGTCGTCTTCATGCCGAACCGGATCACCGAGCGACCGCTCCGGTAGCTAGGTTGGCTGCATGCGTGCCGTCGACTGTGTTGGGGCCCTGATCCGGGACGAAGAGCATCGCGTCTATCTGCAGCGCCGTACCGCGGAGCGACGGTTGCTGCCGGGGATCTGGGACATCGTCGGCGGGCACCTCGAGCCCGGGGAGACGCCCGAACAGGCGCTCGTCCGGGAGGTCGAGGAGGAGACCGGGTGGAAGGTCCGCGACATCGTCCGGACCGTGGCGGACTGGGAATGGGAGTGGGAAGGGCGGGTACGCCGGGAGGTCGACTACCTGGTCACCGTCGACGGTGACCTCACCCGCCCGCGACTCGAAGCCGGCAAGCACGACCGGTCCGCCTGGGCGGGACCCGACGACCTCGACCTCCTGATGGTCAACCGCACCGACGGCGACCGCCGCCTGCGGGACCTGGTCGCCCACGCCGTCCGCACCCGCTTCACCGACCGCCTCCGGCTCGAACCCATCACCGGACCGAACGGGGTCCTTCCCGGACATGCGGCGGACCTGGAGCGGATCTTCGCGGACCCGTGGGTGTCGCGGTGGTACGACCTCACCCTGACACCGGAGCAGGCCGCAGCCCAGGCCGCGAAACACCAGGCCGACTGGGACCGCGACGGCGCCGGCAAGTGGATCGCGTACGACCGCACAACCGGCGCCCTGGCCGGCCGCGGCGGCCTCTCCCGCATCCCCGCCGCCACCCCGACCGCCGAGGCGATCACCGCCCTGGTCGGCCCCGACTGGGCAACCGACCGCCTGGAACTCGGCTGGGCGCTGATCGAGCCGGCCCGCGGCCAAGGCCTCGCCACCGAACTCGGCCGCGCCGGCCTCACCTACGCCTTCACCACCCTGAAAGCATCCGCGGTCATCGCCTTCACCGAACAGTCCAACACCACCTCCCAAGCCGTCATGCAACGCCTCGGCATGACCTACGCCGGCCCCATCCACGCCGAAGGCTGGTCCGCCGACGCCTCCGAGGTACAACCGCACGCTCCCTTCGCCGTCTACGTCGCCAACCACGCAACCCGAGCGCAGGAGGTCGACGAGGTCGTCGGCGACGCCGTGCGATGGGCGGCGGAACAGGCGGACATCCGCGGTATGGCGATGGTCGGCTCGTGGGCGCGAGGCACGGCGCGGATGGCGTCCGACCTGGACGTGATCGTGCTGACCGACGTACCGGAGCGGTACCTCGGGAACGACGACTGGCTCGAGGCGTTCGGCGCGGTGAACGTCGTACGCCGGCAGCAGTGGGGACCGCACCTGACCGAGGTCCGGCTCCAGCGGGCCTCCGGGCTGGAGGTCGAGGTCGGCATCACGGCGACCGCCTGGGCCGCGACCGACCCGGTCGACCCCGGCACGCGCCGCGTGCTGACAGACGGCGTACGCGTCCTCCACGATCCCGAGCAGTTGCTCGCCGCTCTGGTCCGGGCCTGCACCGAAACGGACATCTAGCGGTCCAAGGCGGTCATGAAGCGGGTAAGGAGGGTTGCGAAGGTCTGCTGGTCGGTGGGGGTCCAGTCGTGCATGGCGGCGGCGAAGTGGGTGCGGCGGTGGGTGTGGGCGGCGTCCAGTTGGGCTTGGCCGGCGGGGGTGAGGACGAGGTTTGTGCGGCGGCCGTCAGCTTGGTCGGCTTCGCGGCGGATCAGGCCTGCCTTGACGGCGGCGGCGACGAGTTTGCTGGCGCGGGGTTGGTCGACGCCCAGGGCGGTGGCGATCGCGTTCACGCCGAGGGGGGTGGGGGCGGCGGCTTCGATGGCGTCGAGGACGTCCTGGGTCGGCGTACCGGCCTGAGGGGCGAGGGTACGGCGGGTTTGGCGGCGGCGGATTGTGATCATCGCGGCCTCGACCGCGGCGACCGGGTCGGGGTTGTCCATGTCCAGCTCCAACTATATGCTCATTGACATGTATATGTCGGATGACAACAAGCCTATCGGCTGGTGGCTGAAGGAGGTCGACCGGCTACTGGAGGCGTCGTTCGAGCAGCTGCTCACCGAGGAGGGCCTGACCCGCCGGCAGTGGCAGGCGCTGAACGCGGCCGCGGGCGGCCAGACGGTCGCGGCGGCACTGGCGCCGTTCCTGAGCGGCGACCCGGCCGAGCTCGCCGCGGTGACGAATCCGCTGGTCGAGCGCGAGTGGCTGACCGGCGACGAGCTGACGGCGGCCGGGTCGCGTGCCCTGGCGGACCTGACGATCAAGGTCCGGGCGCAACGCCGCAGGATCACGGCGGGCATCTCCACCGAGGAGTACCTGGCCACCGTCGACGTCCTCCGACGGATGGCGGGCAACCTCAGCTAAGGGGCTCCGGGTGTGACCGCCCAGGCGCGGCGGTCACACTCGGAGCCGGCCACCTCAAGGGGGAGGTTCCCGGTGAGGTGTCGGGAGCCTCCGGTGTCCTACCGCCCAGGACACTCGGCCCTGCCTGACCCGAGGTGTCGGTCAGGAGGTGGTTGGAACGGCTGGGCGGCGGCGATACAGGGAACTCAACCGCCAAGCCCAGCCGGGTCGGTGGGCGGCGCGGTCCGGAGTTGAGGAGTACTCCGGACCGCACCTGGGTTTCGTCCGGGGCTGAGGAGTGCCCCGAACCTTCCAGCGCCGGCCCTGGACGTGAGGAGACCCCAGGGTCAGCATCACCAGGTCTGAGGAGGACCCGGCAGCATCGGGTGTTTCAGTCGGTGGAGTCGAGCGGACCGAGCAGGTCGTTGGTGACCTTGAGACCGGCGAAACGGCGCCGCATCGCCTGTTCGTAGCGGGCCGCCAGCGGCGCGTCCGCGACGTACTGCGCGATCACGTGCTCGCCGAACCAGACCCGGACTCTGCGCCGGTGCTGTCTCGACGTCATTTCCGCGATGGTCACAACCTCTCACCCCGTAACTCTCAGGCCTTGCAACCAGTTGGACTTACTGGTTGTCATGGCAGTAATGGTGCACGAGCCCAACGTGACCGCTCTAGGACCTGGACCGGACCTTTGCCGGACCTCTTCCGGTCCTCTCGCGGACATCTGGGGGACAGCACCTTGTCGTGGGGCACAAGTCGAGACAACGTCTGACTGACGTGAACGGGAGGAACGATGGCGGGTAGGTACGCGCCAAAGACGGTCCTGGCGCACCTGATCCAGCGCCGGAACCAGACCTACTCCGAGATCGTCGCCGAGTTCGTCGAGCTGGGTGGAACCATCACCGAGCGGCACCTGCGGCGGCTCGCATCGGGCGAGCGCGCAGGGACCACTCCTCAGACCCGGCGCACCCTGCAACGCATGTTCGGCAAGCCGGTCGAGGAACTTCTCTCGCCGTACGTCGCCGAACCGGCCGCCCAGGTGGTGCCGGCACCTGCCGCGAGTGGACGGATCACGACAGGTAACGAGATGGAGGTTCTCGACATGGCTGCCAGCCGAGCAAGGGCGTTCGCCCTTGCGGCCCAGTCCGGTCTCGGAAGCGAGGCCATGGAACAGGTGTACGACGACGTACGCCACGCCGCCCAGGCGTACCCACAGCGCCCATTGCCGGAGATCCTCGGCCAGCTGGTCGAGACCCAGGACCTGGTGTTCGGTCTGCTGGAGAGCCGGCAACGCCCGGAGAACCACCGCCAGCTGTACTTCCTGGCCGGTGTCACCGGTGGGCTGCTCGCGAAGGCCTCCCACGACCTCGGCAACCCGCACGCCGCCCTGACCCAGGCGCGGACCGCCTTCATGTGTGCCGACAACGCCGATCACCACGGGCTGCGCGCCTGGGTGCGCGGCCTCCAGTCGCTGGTCTCCTACTGGGCCGGCAACCCCCACGACTCGGTGCGCTACGCCCAGCTCGGCGCCGGTTACGCCGCGCAGGCGAACAGCACCACCAGCGTCTGGCTCCCGGTCAGCGAGGCCCGCGCCTGGGCCGCGCTCGGCAACCCGGAGGCCACCCGCGCCGCGCTCGAGCGCGCCGAGGAGGCGTGGAACTCGGTGCACAACGACGACCTGGACGACATGGGCGGCCTCTGCACCTTCGGCCGCAACCGCCAGCTGTACTACGCCGCCGACGCGCTCGCGCAGCTCCCCGGCGAGGTCGAGCAGGCCCAGCGGTACTCCAGCCAGGCCGTCGACGCGTACACCGATCAGAACCACCCGGAGTGGGCCTTCGGCGACGCCGCCGGCAGCCACGCCGCGATGGCGATCACCCGGATCGCGAGCGGTGAGCTGGACGGTGCCGCGGACGCCCTCGCCCCGGTGCTGACGCTGCCCACCGAGCGCCGGATCAACGGTGTCGTGAACTCGGCCCGCCGGGTCCACCAGGCGCTGCGGCAGTCGGGCCGGGCGGACGACGCACGCGAGCTCCAGGAGGAGATCGAGTCCTTCACCCGGACTCCGATGCAGTCCTTCCCCCGGTAGCCTGCGCCAATGGAGCTCAGCGGACAGCTGACTGTGTTGCGCGAATTCCGGTCCTCGGACCTCGACGACTACCTGGCCGTCGCCGGTGACGACCGGGTGACGACCTGGATGGCGTTCGACAGCTACGACCGGGCCAAGGCCGAGCAGAACCTGGCCGGTATCGTCCAGCGGTCGGCGCAGCAGGACCGGCCCGACTACATGCTCGCGGTCACCCGGCCGGACGACGACCGGGTGATCGGGTTCGGCCGGATCGCGCCGAGCGGGCCGTGGGCGGCCAAGCTCGGCTACGCGATCGGCGCCGACCACTGGGGGCACGGGTACGCGACCGACGCGGCCCGGGCCCTCTTGCAGTTCGCCTTCGGGCAGCTCGGCCGGCACCGGGTGACGGCCGCGATCGGCCCGGAGAACGAGGCCTCGATCGCGGTGGTGAAGCGGATCGGCTTCACCTACGAGGGCCAACTGCGCGACCACGTGTTCACCAACGGCGCCTGGCGCGATTCGCGCCTCTACTCGCTGCTGGACGACGAGTACGACGCCTGAGCAACACTGGTGCCATGATCGAACCGCTGCGGGACGGGCTTGCCCGGATGATCCTGACGAAGGTCGCCGGGCCGGATCCGCAGGCTGAGCGGGACCGGGTGCACAGCACGCCGGGGCCGCGCTGGTTCGCGCCGGACCGGCCGATCCGGCGGGTGCACGGTGACGCGTCGATGTTCGCCGGCGGTCTGCGGGCGCTCCTGCTGCAGTCGCTGCACCCGCTCGCGATGGCCGCGGTCGCGGCGCACTCCGGGTACCGGGGCGACCCGTGGGGACGGCTGCGGCGGACCAGCTACTTCCTGGCGATCACGACGTACGGCGCGATTCCGGACGCGGAGGAGGCGATCGCGCGGGTCCGGGCGGTGCACGAGCGGGTGCGCGGGACCAGTCCGGACGGGGTGAAGTACCGGGCGTCGGACCCGCACCTGCTGAAGTGGGTGCACGTGGCGGAGGTGGACAGCTTCCTCGCGGCGCACCAGCGGTACGGCGCGCATCCGCTGACCGCGGCGGAGCAGGACCTGTACGTCGAGGACGCGGCGCTCGTGGCGGAGCGGCTGGGCGTGATCGACCCGCCCACCACGCTCGCCGAGGTGCGACAGCTGCTCAAGGAGTACCAGCCCGAGCTCCGCGGTACGACGGAAGCTCGCCAGGCGGCCCGCTTCATCCTGGTACACCCGCCCGTCCCGTGGGCCGCGCGGCCGGCGTACGGCGTACTGACCGCGGCCGCCGTCGGGCTGCTCCCGTGGTGGACCCGCCTGCCGCTGCGGCTCCCGTACCTCCCGCTGGCCGAGCAGACCGTCGTACGCGCGGCCGGTGACGGGCTCACCAGAACGATCCGCTGGGCGCTGGCGTCGCCAACACTGGCAGAAACCCCCGCATAGGGCCCTCCGCTTGTAGGTTGTTCTCGTGCCGCTGCGTCCTCATCGTCCGCTTCCCCTGGCTACGCCGGCGGGAATCGAGGTGCTGACCAAGATCCTGACCCAGGGGCCGATCCCACGGGTGGAGATCGCGCGTCGCACGGGGCTGTCGCAGGCGGCGGTGACGAAGGCGGTCGCGCCGCTGATCGAGACCGGGTTCGTCACGGACGCGCCGGTGGGCGAGGAGGGTCAGCTCGGGATCGGGCGGCCGGTCAGCCCGCTGACCGTCGTACCCAGCAGCGTGTCGGTGATCGGCGTCAAGGTCACGCCGACCAGCCTGATCGGGGTCACCACCGACTTCACCGCCGGAATCCTGAACGTGCGGCACGAGGAGCTGGACAGTACCGATCCGGAGGTGGTGATCGACCGCCTCGCGGACCATGTGAAAGCCCTGATCAGCGCGCTCAAGACCGGTACGGCGATGGCCGGCCCGCTGGCCGGGATCGGGATCGCGGTCTCGGGTGACGTCGACGCGACGCACGGTGTGGTCCGGGACTCGCCGCTGATGGGCTGGCGCGGCGTCCCGGTCGCGGAACTGCTCGGCAAGCGGATCCGGGTGCCGATCCTGGTGTCGAACGACGTACGGGCGCTGACCGTCGCCGAGCACTGGTTCGGTGCCGGGGTGAACGCGGACTCGTTCGCCGTGGTCACGATCGGCTCCGGCATCGGCTGCGGGCTCTACATCAACGGCGAGGTCGTCTCCGGCGCGTACGGCGTGTCCGGCGAACTCGGCCATCTGCCGTTGGCGCCGGGCGAGCTGGTGTGTACCTGTGGACGGCGCGGCTGTGTCGAGACGGTCGCCTCGTCGGACGCGATCCTCGCGCGGACGCGGGAGCGGACCGGGCGGCCGGAGCTGGATCTGGCCGGGGCGATCGAGCTGGCGCACGAGGGGAACCAGCAGGCGCGCGAGGCGTTCGACCGGGCCGGTGAGGTGATCGGCGCGGCGCTCGCGGCGATGGTGAACCTGGTCGGGCCGGAGCTGGTGATGATCGCCGGCGAGGGCGTGGCGGAGTACGCGCTGTACGAGGAGCGGATGCGGCGCGCGTTCGCGGAGCACGCGTTCGGCGCGGCCGGGGACTGCCGGCTGACGCTCCGCTCACACACGTTCGACGACTGGGCCCGCGGTGCGGCGGCCACCGTGATCCGCTCCTACGTCCGAGGCGAACCGCCGCTCCAACGGTGACGGTCTAGGTACGTGCCGCGGCGAGGATCTTGCGCCAGACCTTCTTGTAGGACTCGAGGCCGTCGGAGGCGAGGGGGCCGGTCGGGCCGGCGGTGATCGAGACGCGCTCGGGGATCGTGCCCCAGACCGGGATGTTCTCGGCGGCGTAGTGCTGCATCGCCTCCTGGTAGGAGCGGGTGTACGTCCGGGCCGAGCAGACCACCAGTCCGGCCGGTACGTCGTCCGGCACGAGCTCGAGCACGGCCTTCACCCGCGGGGTCTCGACGCCGCCGACGCGGGTCGGGATGACCACGATCCGGGCGCGTTCGAGCGCCTTGTTCAGCAGCCGCTCGTGGGACGGCGGCATGTCGACGATGCCGATGCCCTCCGGCGGGACCTTGTCGAGCGCCTTGTTCAGCAGGCGCTCCGTCGGTGCCTCCGCGATCTCGATCCTGGCGAGGTGTTCGTCGCTGGAGTCCGCGATCCAGTCCGCCGCGCTGCCTTGCGGATCCGCGTCGACCAGGGTGGATGTGCGACGGTTGGAAGATGCCAGCGCGGCCAAGTACACCGACGTGGTTGTCTTACCGACCCCGCCCTTCAGTGCAGCTGTCACGATGATCATGGGCACGAACTTACCCGGTTTCGCCGGAATTCCGGCGTGTCGTCGGCGTTGCCGAACCACATCGTGATAGTTGCCCCCGGCCCGTGTGTACAAGCTCAACCACCCTTCAGCCGAGAATCCTTTCCACCGCGGCGCCGTCGTCCTCCGCCGGCGGGCCCGTGGCTGACCTCGACGAACAGCTCGTCCGCGCCGCCCAGCACGGCGACGTCGACGCGCTCACGATGCTGGTCGCGGACTCGCATCCGACCGTACGGCGGTTCGCCCGGACGCTGTGCGCGACGCCCGAGGACGCGGAGGACGCGGCGCAGGAGGCGCTGATCATCCTGTACCGCAAGATCGGGATGCTCCGCGCGACCAGCGCGCTGACGTCGTGGATGTTCCGGATCATCCGCAACGAGTGCCTGCGCCGGGCGCGGTCCGTGCTCCGCGAGCATCCCGTCGTACCGGATCCGGCTCCGTCGGCCGAGGACGAGGCGCTGCGGCAGCTGGAGGCGCAGGCGGTCGCGGCGGCGATCGCGCGACTGCCACCGGACCAGCGCAGCGTCCTCGTCCTGCGTGACGTCCAGGGCTACAGCGGGCCGATGGTCGCCAAGGCCCTCGGCCTCACCGTTCCCGCCATGAAGTCCCGTCTGCACCGCGCGCGGGCGACCGTGCGCGAGACGTTAGGAGTCCCCACATGACCTTCGCCAGCACCTCCGTACCTCGTCACCTCCTCCGCGGAGCCATCGGCTTCGGCTCGCTGATTGCCGCCTTCGCACTCATCCCGGTCGTCGGCGCGTGGAGTCTTCTGCTGCTACCTGTCACCTTCCTCGCCTTCCGCGGTTGTCCGACCTGCTGGGTGATCGGACTGCTCGAGACGATCTCCCGCGGAAAGCTGCAGCGCGAGTGCGTCGACGGCGTATGCAAGCTGACTACGGCTTCCTGACCATCTCGGCCAGCGCGCTCAGACCGTTGCCGCCGAACCCCGCCGCGTCCGCACGAGCGAACAGCTCAGCCACGGCAGCAGGCACCGTCACGTCGAGGCCTGCCTCGGTGAACGCCTGTACAACGTGTTCCGAGCCGACGGCTTGCATGTGGAGGTTGTTCTCGCCGCCTAGGTACTCACCGGCCTCGAGCTCGCGGGTCAGGATCCGCAGGAAGCCCATCGGGCCGTCCTGGGTGAGGTCGGTGAGCATCGTGGCGACATACGGGCGCAGGTGCTCGGCGTTTCCGACCAGGGAGGCGGAGTAGAAGTAGCTGATCAACGTGGTCCAGAAGACGTTCAGCATGGCCTGGTAGTAGAGCATCGCCACGCCGGGGTCGGTGCCGACGTGGTCTACACGGCCGAGGACCTCCAGGGTGGCTCGGTGGGCGTCGATCGCGTCCCCGGGTCCGGCGTAGAAGGCGTAGGCGCCGGGCTTCCCGATGCCCGGGGGCGGGACCATGATGCCGCCGGTCACCAAGGTGCCGCCACGCTCGGCGACCCATTCGGCTGCCTCCCGGAGTCGTCCGGGGCTGTCCGAGCTGAGGTTGACCAGCACGCGACCGTGCAGGTCCGCGTCGGCCAACGAGTCGAACATCGCTGGGTAGTCGACCTGGCTGATCACCACGACCGTGCTCGCCGCAACCGCCTCGGCTGCGGTCGTTGCCGGTACGGCGCCGAGGCCGTCCGCTTTGCCGGGCGTCCGGTTCCAGACGGTGGTCGGGTGGCCGGCGGCGACGTACGTGCGGGCCATCGTGGAGCCCATCGCGCCGAGGCCGATCACTGTCACTGCTTCTCGTGAACTCATGCGGCCGATGCTCGGCGAACGCGCTACGGGTTTACTACGGGTATGTACTTCGGGGTGCTCGGTCCGCTGCTCGTGCGGACGGACACCGGTGTGCCGGTCGCCGTACCCGACACGAAGGTGCGGGTTCTGCTGCTGGATCTGCTGGCGAATCTCGGTACGCCGGTCAGCGCCGACCGGTTGATCGAGGACCTGTGGGGGTCGCGGCCGCCGCGGAACGCGACCGGGACGTTGCAGGCGCGGGTGTCCCAGCTGCGGTCGACGCTCGAGCGGGCGGAGGCCGGCTCGCGGGGGTTGGTGCGGTACGGGCCGGCCGGGTACATGCTCGAGGCGGAGGTTGTCGACAGCAACGTCTTCGAGGGGTACGCGCGGGGTGGGCGGCTGCGGGAGGCGCTGGAGCTGTGGCGGGGGACGCCGTACGTCGAGGTGCTTGACCACGAGTTCGCCCGGGCGGCGCGTGAGCACCTGGAGGAGCTGTATCTGACGGTGCTCGAGCGCGGGGACGACGTACTCCATCGGACTACCGCGCTCGTGCGAGAACGCCCGCTCGACGAACGGGTGCACGCCGTACATCTGAAGGCGCTGTACCGCGCGGGGCGGCAACACGAGGCGCTGCGGGCGTACACCGACCTCCGGGCCGCGCTGTCCGACGAGCTCGGCGCCGACCCCGGGCCGGAGCTGGCCGGCCTCCACCAGGCGATCCTCCGCCACGACCCGTCCCTACAACCCTCCCCACCGCTGCCCGCGCCACTCAACCCACTGGTCGGCCGAGCCGACACGCTGGCCGTCGTCCGCCAGCAGCTCGCCACCAACCGACTGGTCACGCTGGTCGGCCCCGGCGGCGTCGGCAAAACCCGCCTGGCCCTGGAGGTGGGCCGCGGCATCGGCCCGACCCACCCGGAGTCCCAGGCGGGCGGCGGCGACCGGCTGGAGTCAGCGGCGGGCGGGGACGGCGGCGCCCGGCTGGAGGCGCGAGTGGGCGGGGAGGGCGGCGCGCGGCTGGAGTCAGAGGCGGGTGGGGAGGGCGGCGCGCGGCTGGAGTCAGAGGCGGGCGGGGACAGCGGCAGCGGCAGCGGGCTGGAGTCGCAGGTGGGCGGGGACGGCGGCGCCCGGCTGGAGTCAGAGGCGGGCGGGGACAGCGGCGGCCGGCTGGAGCCGCGGGTGGGTGGGGACGGCGGCGCCCGGCTGGAGGCGCGGGTGGGTGGGGAGGGTGGCGCCAGGCCGGAGGCGCGGGTGGGTGGGGAGGGCGGTGGCCGGTTGGAGTTGGGGGTGGGGCGGGGTGGTGGTGGGGTGTGGTTGGTGGAGTTGGCGGGGGTGCGGGAGGGGGATGTGCTGGGGGCGTTGGCCGGTGTGTTGGGGCTTCGGGATGAGGCGGGGGAGCTGTTGCCTCGGCTGGTGGATTCGTTGCGGGTTCGGGAGGTGCTGCTGATTCTGGACAACTGCGAGCACCTGGAGCTGGCGGAGCTTGTGCAGCGTCTGCTGGTGGCCGCGCCGGGGCTTCGGGTGTTGGCTACCAGTCGGGAAGCGCTCGGGGTGCCGGGGGAACTGGTGGTTGAGGTGCCGCCGTTGGCGCCGGCGGCTGCGGTTGAGCTGTTCCAGGCGCGGGCCGGCGTCACCGAGGACGTGACGGCGATCTGCGAGCGTCTCGACGGGATCCCGCTCGCGCTGGAGCTGGCTGCGACTCGTGTACGGGCGCTAGGCGTCCAAGGACTGGCAGAACGGCTCGACGACCGGTTCCGGCTCCTGTCTGGCGGCAAGGCCGGCCCAGAGCGTCAGCGCACCCTCCGCGCCACCATCGACTGGAGCTGGGACCTGCTGGACGCGGAGGAGCGCCAGATGCTCCGGAGCCTCGCCGTACACGCCGGCACGTTCTCCCTGGAAGCAGCGGCGCAAGTGAGCGACCTACCGGAGCACGTGCTCCTGGCTCTCGTCGACAAGTCGCTTGTGGTCGCAACAGACGGCCGCTACCGCCTGCTGGAGTCCATAGCGGCGTACAGCCTCGAAAAGCTCGACAACGAAACAACCCTGCGGCAGCGGCACGCGACCTACTACCTCCAGCTCGCCCAGCAGGCCGAGCTGCACGGTGAGCGGCAGCGCGAATGGCTGCGCCGCCTCGACCAAGAGGTCCAGAACTTCCGCCTCCTTCCGCCGTCCCTCGAGCTGGCCAACGCCCTCGCCTGGTACTGGTACCTCCGCGGCCGCTACGGAGAGGCCCGCCGTACCCTTGACGCCGCCCTCGACCTCCCCGACCAACCGCCCGCCCTCCGCGCCCGCGCCGCAGTCTGGCTCGCTGGCATGACCGCAACCGACGCCCACGGCACCACGGCCGCCAGTGACAGCGCACTCGCGGCGGTAGGCGACGACCCGGATGCACTGTGGTTCCTCACGATGACCCGCTGGGCGTACGGCGACCCCGGCGTACTCATGCAGCGCATCGACCGCGCCATCACGCTCTTCACCGAACGCGGCGACCGCTGGGGCCTGGCCGCCGCACTGAGCACCCGCGCGCAGCTCAACATCGTCCACGCGGACCTGGAGGCGATGCAGCGGGACAGCCGTCGCAGCCTGGCGATCTTCGACGAACTCGACGACGACTGGGGTCGCCTGCAGGCGACGTACGCGCTGATCGTGGCCGCCGAGATCTCCGGCGACTATCCGACGGCGACGGCGTACCTGGAGGACGCGGTCCGGCATGCGAAGGACCTCGGCCTGTGGACGGAGGTGTCGTTCCGTACGGCGGGACTCGGCCGGATCGCGATGCTGACCGGCGACTACGCCCGCGCCGACGAGCTGCACGAACAGGCCCGCCAGCTCGCGGTCGAGCAGTCGAACAAGTCCGCCGAGGAGTACGCCGAGGTCGGGCTCGGCCTGTCCGCGCGCCGCCAGGGTCGCCTCGACGACGCCGAACGGCACTTCACCAAGTGGCTCGCCTGGCTGGAACAGGTCGGCGGGACGCCCGGGATCGGGTTCATCAACAACCAGCTCGGCTACGTCGCCGAACAGCGCGGCGACCTGGCCGAGGCACGGCGGTTGCACGAGCGCGGCCTCGAGCTCGGGCAGCGGACCGGCGACAAGCGGGCGATCGCCCTGGCCCTCGAAGGGCTGGCGGGCGCGACCGAGGATCCCGGCCGCGCCCTGTCCCTGCTCGCCGAGGCTGAAGCTCTGCGGCAACAGGTCGGCGTACCACTGCCGTCCGCCGAGCGCTTCGATGTGGAAAGAGCTATTTCCCGAGCCAGGCGTTGACCTTGGACTGGTTGTCCTTGACCCACTTCTCGGCGGCCTGGTCCGGCGTCAGCTTGTCGACCGCGATCATCCGCGCGACCGTGTTCTGGTCCTCGTTGGTCCACTGGAAGTTCTTCACCAGGTCGTACGCCGGGCTGCCGGAGTCGGCGAACTTCTTCGACACGATCTTGTCCAGGTCGTACGGCGGGTAGTCGCAGGCGACCTTCGCCGGGACCGCGTCACAGCCGGCCTTGTACGCGGGCAGGTTGATCTTCACCAGCTTGACCTCGTTGAAGAACCACTGCGGCTCGTAGAAGTACGCGAGCAGCGGCTTCTTGTTCTTCTCCGCGTCCCGGAACGCCTGGATCAGCGCGGTCTCGCTACCGCTCTGCACGACCTTGTAGTTCAGCGCCAGGTTCTTCACCAGCGCCTCGTCGTTGGTCACGTACGACGGATCGCCGTCGAGCAGCTGGCCCTTGCCGCCGGACTCCGACGTCTTGAACAAGCCGGCGTACTTGTTCAGGTTCTTCCAGTCGGTGATGTCCGGGTACTTGGCTGCCATCCACGGCGGCACGTACCAGCCGATGACGCCCTTGACGCCGGTGGAGCCGGCCTCGACCGCGACCTTGTCGTCGGTGATGTACTTCTTCTTCAGGTCCTCGTGGCCCCAGTTCTCCAGGTTCACGTCCACCTCACCGGTGGCGAAGCCCTGCCAGGCGACCTGCTCGGCCAGGTTCTTCTCCACGACCTTGCAGCCGAGGTCCTTGGTCGCGACGTACGACACCACCGCCGCGTTCGCCGCGTACCCGACCCACGGGCTGACGGTCAGGTTGAACGAACCGCACTCCTTGCCACCGGCGGCCGGCTTGTCGGTCCCGACCTTCTGCCCACCGCAGCCTGCGACCGCCAGCGCGACCGCCGTCAGCACACCGGCGTACCGGAGTCTCTTCACCGCTTGTCTCCTTCATAGTTGTGGGTACGGCGGGCCGCCGCCTGTGTCACCCGATCGAGCAACACCCCCAGAAGAACGATCGCCAAACCTGCCGCGAGCCCCTTGCCGTACAGGTCGCTCTGCGCGAAGCCCGCGGACACGTCGTACCCGAGCGCGCCCGCGCCGACCAAGCCGCCGACGACGACCATCGACAGTACGTAGATCAGGCCCTGGTTGACCGCGAGCGTGATCGCCCGCCGGGCCACCGGCAGCTGCACCTTGCTGATCACCTGCCAGCTGCTGGAGCCGACCGAGTTCGCCGCCTCGACGGTCGCGACCGGCACCGCCTTGATGCCGTCGGCAACGATCTTGGTGGTGACCGGGACCGCGAACACCACCGCGGCCGCGATCGCGGTGAACCGACTGGTCCCGAACAACGCGAGGAACGGCACCAGGTACACGAACGGCGGCATCGTCTGCCCGGCGTCCAGCACCGGCCGGATCCACACGTCGACCCGCCGGTTCCGCCCGGCCCACACGCCGAGCGCGAGCCCGACGGCGACCACGACGACGGTCGCGAGCAGCGTCGACGCGAGCGTGACCATGCTGTCGTGCCACACGCCGGTCGCGACCAGCAGCCCCAGGCAGACGGCGGCCGGCGCCGCGCCCCGCCAGCCGCCGAGTACGGCGGCCAGCGCGACGACGACCACGGACACGAGCCACCAGGGCGAGCCGGTCAGCAGTGCCTCGAGCGGATTCAGGAGCGCGTTGGTCACGACGTCGCGCACGCCGTACGTGAAGCCGCCGAAGACGTCCTGCAGCCAGTTCGTCACGTCAGTGGTGACCGTCGCGATCCGCGAACCGACCTCGACCGACGGGAACTCGGCCGCCCACACGTAGGTCCGCGAGAACCAGACCGCGACGAGCACCGCGACCGCTCCCGCGCCGAGCAGGACCTTCCGCCGGACACTCGCCGTACGCCAGGGCCGGTCGCCGGCCGCGGTCGTCACCCGGTCGAGGACGATCGCCAGTACGACGATCGCGAGGCCGGCGTTGAACGCGACGCCGACGTCCAGCGTCTGCAGCGCCTTCAAGACGGTCTGGCCGAGGCCGGGTGCGTCGATCAGCGCGGCCACGGTCACCATCGAGAGCGCGGCCATGATCGTCTGGTTGATGCCGACCACCACCGTCGAACGCGACATCGGCAGCAGCACCTTGAGCAGCGTCTGGCCGCCGGTCGAGCCGAGCGAACGGGCCGCCTCGACGCTCTCCGGCGGCACCGAACGGATCGCGTGCGCGGTCAGCCGGACCGCGGGCGGCGCCGCGTAGATCAGCGTCGCGATCGTCGCCGCGGCCGGGCCGATCGCGAAGAACAGGGTCAGCGGCGCGAGGTACACGAAGGTCGGCAGCGTCTGCATCAGGTCGAGGACCAGCGTCGCGACCTTGAACGCGCGGTCCGAAAGCCCCGCCCAGATCCCGAGCGGGATCGCGACCAGCAACGACAACAGCACCGCCGCGATCGTCAGCGCGAGCGTGTCCATGCTCTGCTGCCACAACCCCTGCAGCCCGACGAACCCGAGCCCGGCGGCCGTCAGTACGGCGACCTTCCAGTTGCCGAACGCCCACGCGCAGTACGCCGCGATCGCGATCACGCCCAGCCAGCCGATCACCGGCACCGGGCGGTCGAACGACGGCTGCGAGATGACGTCCTGGAGCAGCACCACGACCTGGTCGACGGCGACCCGGATCGCGCCGAAGAACCCGTTGCCCTGGCCGACGTCGTCGCGGTGATCGGTCAGCCAGCGGTGCAGCGCGGTCGTGTCCTGCCCGCCGAGGACGAGCGTGTCGATCCCGCGCAGGCCGAAGTACGCCGCGACCCAGACGATCAGCAGTACGCCGGCAACCACACTGCGCCGCGGCCGGCGTACCTCGACCTCGACGTCGCTGGTGACGGCAGCCATCAGGCGTCCGCGACGACGGCGAGGATCTCTTCGTCGCTGATGACGCCGAGCAGGGTGCCGTTGTCGACGACCTTCACCGGGCGGTCCGACTCGAGCACCAGGCGGGTCGCCTCGCGGACGAGGACGTCGGGGCCGAGCTCTGGGCCGTCCAGCGGCTCGTCCGGGTGCGGGTCGCGGGCGATCCAGCGCAGCGTGAGGACGTCGGCTCGCGGTACGTCGCGGACGAACTCGCGGACGTAGTCGTCCGCCGGGGCGCCGACCAGCTCGTCGCCGGTGCCGAGCTGGACGGCGGCGCCGTCGCGCATCAGCAGGATCCGGTCGCCGAGCTTCAGCGCCTCCGACAGGTCGTGGGTGATGAACACCATCGTCTTGCCGACCTCGCGGTGCAGTCGCACCACCTCGGTCTGCATCTCCCGCCGGATCAGCGGGTCGAGCGCGGAGAACGGCTCGTCGAACAGGAGTACGTCGGGGTCGTTCGCCAGCGCCCGCGCGAGGCCGACGCGTTGCTGCATGCCGCCGGACAGCTGCTCCGGGTACAGGTGCTCGTTGCCGGCCAGGCCGACCAGGTCGATCACCTCCTGGGCGCGGCGACGGCGGTCGGGCTTGCTCTCACCGCGGATCTCCAGGCCGTACGAGACGTTGTCGATCACCTTGCGGTGCGGGAGCAGGCCGAAGTGCTGGAACACCATCGAGAACTTGCTCCGCCGGAGCGCGCGCAGCCGCTTCTCGTCGGCCGCGCGCAGATCCTCGCCCTCGAACGTCAGCCGCCCGGCGGTCGGCTCGATCAGGCGGGTCAGGCAGCGTACGAGCGTCGACTTGCCCGACCCTGACAGCCCCATCACGACGAACACCTCACCCGGCGCCACGTCGAAGCTCAGATCGCGGACCGCCGCCGTACAGCCGGTCTTCGTGTACAGCTCCGCCCGGTCGAGCGCCGCGAGATCCGCCCGCCGCGGCACCCGCTGCGCCTTCGGGCCGAACACCTTCCACAGCCCCTGCACGGACAGCAGCGCGCCGGAATCCTGTACGTCGGGGTACTCGAGCTGAGCGGTCACACGTAAACCCTCGCATCCCCGGCGGCAGACACAGCGTGAACCGGGACTTTACCCAACCCGTGGGGCCGCGACTCCTGTCAGGGCTGGTACGGGGGCGCTTCGCCCCAGCCCCAGTGGGGGACGGGGGCCTGTGGGGGTGGGGTGGCGCCTGGCTGGGAGTTTGCGAGGGCGATGCGGGTGCCCCATTCGATGTAGGCGACGAACGCCGAGCGGAACTCCGGGTCGTCGGGCAGGCCGGCCGGGTCGGCGCTCTTCGCGATCAGGGCCGCCCAGCGGGAACGCTGTTCCTCGGTCAGGCCGAGGTTCAGGTGGTGGCCGAGCATCGCCGGGTAGCCGCCGAGCTCGTCGGTGTAGCGGCTGGGGCCGCGGAACACCTCGCCGAGCCAGATCGCCACGTGCTCACGGTGGTTCTCGCTCATGTGCGCGAAGACCGGCGCGAGGACCGGGTCCTCGAGCACCTGGTCGTAGAACACCTCGGTCAGCCGGCGGAGCGCGTCATGCCCGCCGGCCCAGTCGTACAGCGTCGGAGTTGTCACGTAATCATGTAATCATGAGAACAGGGCACTGGCCACTGCCGCCACTTCCGCCTCGATTCGGGTGTCGCCGTCCTCGACGAACCAGAGCACGTTCTGCAGGAACCGCCCCGCCGTCCAGGCGAGCGCGCGGTCCCGGTCGATCCCGGTGACCTCGAGCATCAGGTCGAAGCGGTTCCGGATCGCCTGGGACAGGTCGCCGGTCGCGACCAGGTCGTCCCATCGGTTCCACAGCACCGGGAACAGGTCGAACGCCGGGTCGCCGGCGAGCGGCTTCGGGTCGATCACCAGCCACGGCTGCCGGTCCGCCGCCATCACGTTCAGGTAGTGCAGGTCCCAGTGCAGCAGGCGGTCACCCGGCTCCGGCAGCACCTCCTGCACCATGGCGACGAATCTCCGGACCAAAGCCTGCTCGCCCGGTTCCTCCAACCGTGGGATCAGGCGTGGGGCGTCGTCGATCATCCCGGCGGCGATGTCCGCGAGCCGCCGGACACCCGGCGGGGCAGCGACGGCGCTGAGGTGGTTGAGGAGCTCGGCGAGGATCCGCGTCGCCTCGACGTCGTCGGGCAGGTCGTCGAGGGTCCTGGGCTCGAGTCGTTCGAGCAGCAACGTCGACGTCTGCGGGTCGTCCTCGAGGACCTCGACGACGTCGTCGTGGTGCCAGGTGCGGAGGGCGAGGGCCTCGCTTTCGCTCTCGTCGTTCACCGACTGGAGTTTGAGCATCGCCGCGGTGCCGTCCCGCCGTACGACGGGCACGATCAGCGACGCCTCGCCGCTCATCACCTCCCCGTCGACGGTCAGGTCCCACTCGCCGACGTACCGCTCGACCGAACCCGGCAGGCTGTCCAGCCAGTCGGGTGCCTTCTCGCGGTGGTTCCGGATGAGCTTCGCGGGAATCTCGATCACCCGATGCACAGTAGGTGCTCGGCCGGGTGATGTGCTTGGGTTTTCCCGTGGAGAGCAGGCATCTGCGGGTGCAGCGGATCGTGGCGGCGACGTACTTGGGTATCCCGGTGCTGTTAGTGGTCGTCGTGGCGGTGATCGCGTCCCGCGGTACGGCGGCCGCGTGGATCGGGTGCGTCGTACCGCTGGCGCTGCTCGCGCTCGGGTTCGTACTACGCCGCCGGCACCGCTACCAGCCGCGCTGGTGGGCGATCGTCGGCGGCTCGTTCGGCGCAGTGACCGGCCTGATGGTGACGCTGTTCCCGCTGGCGGTCGGCGCGTGGTGGCCGGCCGTGCTCGCGCTGCCCGCGCTGATCGTCGGCGTAGCGGCCGGTTTCCTCCTGGCCCGTACAGCGAACCGCGCACTGCTGGTCCCGTTCGACCCGGAGCTCGCGGGTACGCCGTACGAGCTCGTCTTCCGGCTCCGCGGGATGCCGCTGGCGGCCGTCCTCGTCGGTGCCGACCAGGTCACCGTCCAGGCGCACCCGTTCCCGCGTGCCGAGCACCAGACGCGCAGCTACCCGCTGACCGCGATCACCGGCACCCACGGGTTCGACCTCTCGGGCGTCGAACGCCTCAAGTTCCCGATCGCGGTCACGCACGCGGTCGCGACCCCGGGCCCGGCCGTCATCCTCCAGGCGAACGGCGAGGACTGGGTCCTCCCGACCAACCAGGCAACGACCCTGATCGACGTATTGACGGTCCGCCGGGGCTAGCCGGCGGCTTCCTCACGCTTCCTGGTTTCGGCCTTCTCGGCCTGCCAGCCGTCCTCGTTCTTGCCGAGGCGCCAGTAGCCGGACAGCGAGACCCGGTCGCGGGGAAGGGCGCGCTCCTGGAAGAGGTTCTTGCGGATCCGGAAGACGAAGCCGGCCTCGCCGTGGACGAACACGTGCGGCGTTCCGGCGGGGAAGTCGAGGGCCTCGACGGCGGCGACCAGGGCGTCACCCCGGGAGCCGTCCGCGCGGTGGAACCACTGGAGGTCGACGTCGGCCGACGTACTGAACTTCTGCTGCTCGGTCTCGTCCGCTACCTCGACGAGGACCGTCGCCCGCGCACCGGCGGGCAGGTGCTCGACGGCCGCGCCGATCGCCGGGAGCGCACTCTCGTCGCCGACCAGCAGGTGCCAGTCGGCCGCCTCGTCCGGCGCGTACGCGCCGCCGGGCCCGTTGAACCACAGCACGTCACCGGGCTGCGCCGACGCTGCCCACGGACCCGCGACACCCTCGCCGCCGTGGTGCACGAAGTCGATCGTCAGCTCGCGGGTCGCCTCGTCCCAGCCGCGGACGGTGTACGTCCGCATCGTCGGCCACTGCTCGCTCGGGAACGTCTCCCGCACCACGCCCATGTCCAGCGGCTCGGGGTACTCGACGCCGTCCTGCCCGAACAGCAGCTTCACGTACGTGTCGGTGAAGTCGTTGCCGGCGAAGTCGTCGGAGGTCAGCACGACCCGGATCATGTGCGGGGTGATCCGCTCGGTCCGCTGGACGACGGCACGCTTGCAGACGCGGTTACGACGGGGTGCGGGGCTGGGCACGCGACCACTTTCCTCTCGGGCGGATAGGTAAGGTCACCCTAACCCATCCGCCCAAGCACCCTAGGTTCCGCGGATGTAGAACGCCTTGCTGAAGGCGGCGATCGAGTTGCAGGCCGGAACGTACGACCGGTACGCGATGCTGCCCTTGTACGCCGGCTGGGCGTTCACCGTGTAGCGCCCGGACGAGCGGACCTGTCCGGTGCTGACGGTGCGCCACTGGGTCGCGCCGTACAGCCGCTGGAGGTACACCTTGCAGCCGGACGCGACCGTGTGCACGGATCCGTTGACCGGCACGATCGTGCCGACCGGTGCGCTGGTCCGGGACGGTACCGCGGTCACCGTCGGCTTGGTGACCGGACGGGCCACGAAGAACGACAGCCAGCCGATCGGGGCCGGGTCGCCCGGCAACAGCAGGCAGTTGAGGTAGTCACCCAGGGAGCCCGGATAGGACTTCGTCACGACGCCGTTGACGTCGGTGAGGTTCGTGTAGCCCGGCCCGAAGGACTCGACACACCAGTTGTCGTTCTGCAGCGCGACCCGGAGCCGGGATCCGTACGGCTTGCCGGTCTGCGCGTCGGTGACCGCCCACCGGATCGTGTACGGCGCGTTGCGTGGCACCAGCTTCGGCGACACCGTGGCGGTGATCTTCGGCTGGTGTGTTCCGGTGACGGTGATCGTCTGACCGGAGTACGGCGTCGGGTCGGTCATGTTCCCGCTGCCCGGGTTGTACGGGCCGGTCATCACAGCGCTCACCTTGAAGGTGCCGTTCGCCGTCGACGGGACCAGCAGCGACCCGGTCCAGGTGCCGGCGGACTCGTTCCGGACCAGGTTGGTGGACAGCAGCGAATCGTCCATCCCGGAGCCGCCGGTCCGCGACAGGATCACGTTCACCGGCTGGGTCGGCTCGGGCGCGTACGACCCCTTGACCGTCACGGTGACCGGCACCGTGTTCAGGCCGCTGACGGCCACCGCGGTCTTGTTCAGCGTGATCGAGGTGATCTTCAGATCCGGATCGGGCGACGCGTGCGCCGCCAGCGGCGCGGCTGCGAACCCCAGCGCCGCGATCGGTACCGCGAGCAGCGCGGACAGCACTCGTTTCATGGTCACGTCCCTCGGATGTAGAAGGTTTTGCTGACTCCCGCGACCACAGAGCTACAGGCCGGGAAGTAGGCGCGGTAGGGGATCGGCCCCTTGTACGCCGGTTGCGCGTTGAGCGTGAACCGCCCGGACGTCCGCAGGTTCCCGGTCCCGACGGTCCGCCACTGCGAGGCGCCGTACAGCCGCTGGAGTTGCACCGGGCAACTACGGGTCACGTGGTACACCGAGCCGTTCACCGGCACGATCGAGCCGACCGGCGCGGCGGCCTTCGCCGGGGCCGCCGAGACGATCGCCGGGCGCGCGACGCTGATCCACTGGCCGGCGATGTAGTACGGGTCGGTGTAGATGTGCGCGCAGTTCAGCAGGTCGCCGTCGGCGGCCGTGTAGGACTTGGCGATCAGCCCGTTCGTGCCGGTCCGGTACATCGGGCTGCCGCCCTCGGCGCACGGTACGTCGACGCCGAGGCCGATCGGGACCCGGGTGCCGTACGGCTTGCCGGTCGCGCTGTTCGTGACCGCCCAGGTGATCGAGTACGGCTTGCCCCACGGCACCACCCGCGGGTTCACCGCGGCGGTGATCCGCGGCTGGTTCGTGCCCCGGACGGTGAGTGTCTGGCCGGCGTACGGCGTCACGTCGTACGGCGTGCCGGCGACCGGCGCGCCGTACGGGCCGAGCGCCACGCCGGTCACCTTGAAGGTGCCGTTCGCGGTCGAGGCGACGTTCAGCCGGCCGGTCCAGGTGCCGTTCTCGATCGTGCCGCCGGTCCGCTTCAGGTCCGTCGACACGATGTCCTGGCGCCCTCCGGTCCCGCCGGTGCGCTCGAGGTACACGTTCAGGACGGCATGGTCGTCACTGCTGTTGCCCGAGTGGTAACCGCCCTTGACGGTGACGTTGACGGGGTAGGTGTTCAGTCCGGACACCGCGACCGACGTACGGTCGAGGGTGACCTGGGAGACGGTCAGGTCGGGATCGGGAGCGGCCTGGGCGGCCGGCACACCACCGAGCAATCCTCCCGCGAGAGGAATCACAGACAAGGCCGCGAGTACTCGACAGATTCGCATGCCACTCAGCGTGACAGCGGTACAGGCCGGTTCCAATCATTTCGGCGCGGATCTGCGCGATCGGGCGGCCGCACCTAGACCGGATCAGCGGTTGCCGGATTCAACTTCCGGGAGCCGACTGTTAACCCGTAGGTAACTCACCGACAGTGTCGGCGACCGCTACGATCCGCAGGCTGTTCCAATGAGTCAGGTCCCGGGGGTCGACCGTGTCACGCGCACCGACCGGCTCGGCAATCCGATCTCGCTCGGCGACGTGCTGCCGGAGAGCAAGGCGATCCTGTTCACCGGCGCGCCCGGGATGGGCAAGAGCACCGAGCTCGACCGCGCCGAGGACCTGGCCGCACAGCACGGCTGGACCACGATCCGGATGTCGGCGTCGGCCAACATCCCGATCGAGCACCACCTGACCGGGGCGGTCCGGAACAGCCTGGACACCCTGGACCGCCGGTTCCGCGGGCGCCGACCGCCGACCACCGGCATCGGCCGGATGATCGCCCGGTTCCGCCCGGACCCGCTGCGCAAGCTCCGCAAGACCGTCAACGACCTGACCCGCAGCGGCCGGAAGACCCGGGTCGGGGTCGAGACCCGGGTCGGCGGCGGCCCGGTCCAGGTGATCCACAAGACCGAGCAGGACACCACGGCGTACGACAAGCTCGGCACCACGCTGAACGACTTCGCCGACGAGCTCGGCAAGCTGACCGAGATCGACAACAAGCCGATCCTGCTGCTGGTCGACAACATCGACAAGGCGGAGGAGCCGGACCGGGCCGGCCTGAACGAACTGGCGATCCACATCGAGGGCCTGGACCGCCCGGTCTGGCTGATCGCGGCCGGCGGCTCGCTGTCGACCAGCAGCCTGATGGTCGCGTCCCGGCGGATGTCCGGGATCGCGACCACGACCTCGAACCAGTTCGACATCCGCGAGCTCGAGCCGGTCGCGGACGAGCAGCTCCGGCCGGCCGTCACCGGGCCGCTGGACGCCGCCCGGATCCCGTACGACGACCTCGCGATCCAGAACCTGCTCGCCGCCGCCAACGGTCACCCCGCGCGGATCCGGAACTTCTGCAACGCCGCGGTCGCGTACCGGGACCCGGAGCAGGGCATCACCGTGCTGGCCGCGGCCCGGGCGATCGCGCACGTGAACGCCGACGCGGCACAGATGTACCAGGACGTGTGGGACCAGAAGGACACCAACGCCGCGCAGAAGGACCTGCTCGCCCGGGTCGCCGCCGAGGGGTCGAACGGCCTGGCGATGCCGGCCGTCACGCAGGCCGCCGATCCGGGTGCCTGGCAGCAGATCGACGAGGCCCGCCAGGACCTGGTCGCCCGCGGCCTGCTCCGTGAGCACGACGGCACGGTCGTCACGATCCCCGACCACGGCTTCCGGGACTGGCTGAACGACTACCTCGGCCAGACCCCGAAGCCGCCGGCCGCGGCGCCGCTGCCGCCGGAGACCGCCGCCGGGTCCGGTGCACTCGCCCCGGCGCACCCGACCGGCAAGCTCGAGCGGGCCAACGAGGTGTTCGGGTCCGGGACGAAGCTCGTCCACCAGGTCGACCGGAAGGACGAGCGCGGCCGGGCGATCTCGCTCGACCAGCGGGTTCCCCGCGGTACGTCGGTGTTGTTCACCGGCCCGCCCGGATCCGGGACCAGCCAGGAGCTGAACCGGACCAAGCAGCTCGCCGACCAGGAGGGCTGGATCTCGATCCGGCTGGACGCCACCCGCCGGGAGCCGATCGAGGCCCGGGTGATCCGCTCGCTGCAGAGCCAGATGAGCACGTTCGAGGCGCGGTTCCCGCCCGGCGAGGTGAACCAGCTGAAGAAGCTGGTGAACGGGATGGCGATCCGGACCCAGAACCGGATGCACACCGCGCAGGCCCGGTTCGGCTGGCCGGGGGCGTTCCAGGTCGGCGTCCACCGGTCCTGGGAGGGGGTCGCCAAGGACTCGGTCGGGGCGACGCTGAACGACGTGGCCGCGCAGCTCGGCAAGATGGCCGCGCCGACCGGACAGCCGATCCTGCTGATGGTGGACAACCTGGACGCCGCCTCGAAGTCGGACCTGACCACGCTGACCGACCTGTCGTCGCACCTGCGCCGGGAGAAGAAGCCGCTGTTCCTGATCGCGGCCGGCGGCGAGGAGGCGACCAGCCGGTTGCTCGAGGCATCGGGCGGGAAGGCCGGCAAGGAGACCATGGAGGCCGCGCGCTGGGACGTCCGCCGGCTGACCCCGCTGAACGCGGAGCAGCTGCGGCCGGCGCTGACCCGCCCGCTCCAGGAGGCCGGCATCCGGTCGACTCCGCAGGCGGTCGACCAGTTGCTCGCGGCAGCGAACGGCAACCCGAGCCGGCTGCGCACCCTCACCGCGGAGGCGATCGACCTGGCCGGCCCGGACCAGGCGCTCACCGCGGAGACCGTCGGTACGGCGATCGAGCAGCACCAGATCCGGTCCCGGGTGCTGTACGACGCCGCCTGGTACAACTGCACGCCCGAGCAGAAGGACCTGCTGGCCCGGACCGCGGCGCACGGCGCGCAGGGGATCCCGATCCCGGCCCGGTCCGGTGCCGACCCGGACCGCTGGTCGCTCGACGGCGCCGCGCAGAAGCTCGTCTCCAACGGTCTGCTGACCCGGACCGGGCAGCAGATCAAGGTCGGCGACCCGGGCTTCCAGAAGTGGGTGCAGACCCGGCTCGGGGTCGCCGCCGCGCAGTCCGGCGTCGTCCAGGCCGCACAGGTCAAGGCCGCCGTACCGACCGGCGAACGGGCGCCCGAGCTGCGGGCCGTCGGGCAGAACCGGGACCTGCAGGCCAACAGGTAAGGGCCGCGCCTCCAGGAGACGCGGCCCTCGGGGTTCAGAACCTCACGGCCAGATCGAGCTGATCCACTCCGGGTGGTCGATGAACGGGTTCCGGTTGTGCTGGAACTGGTTGTAGATGACCTCGTTGCGGTTCTTCTCGAACGCGTCCGGCGGGTCGGCCGCCGCCCACGCCTTCAGGACCGAGAGCTTGCCGATGTACGGCGCGGTGCCGTTGCCGACCTTGTCGTCGAGCTCCAGGTTCGCGAAGCCGTCGTCGCCCTCGTAGCGGACGGCCATGTAGAAGATCATCCGGGCGACGTCGCCGCGGACGGCCGGGCGGGGCGCGAACGAGTCCGCGTCCGCCGTACAACCGGTGCACTGGGCAACCGCCGTACCGCCGTTGTCGAAGTCGAGGTTGCCGCGCGCCGAGTTCACCGAGACGTCCTCCGGGCGGAGGTGGTGGATGTCGGTGCCGGGGCCGGTCACGGTCCCGAAGTCGCCGTGCGACTTGGCCCAGACGTGCTCCCGGTTCCAGTCGTCGACGCCGCCGCCCTGGCTGCTCTTCGCGATCGAGCGGCCGGAGTAGACCTCGATGATGTTGTTGCTGTTGTTCGGGTCCTGGTCGGTGACCTTGAGCGCGTCCCAGACCTGGTCGTAGGTGAGCTTGGTCTGCTGCGAGATGATCGTGTGCAGCGCGGCCTTCAGCGCGGCACCGCTCTTGCCGGCGGCAGCGGCGTAGTAGTCGCCGGGGTCGGTCGGCGGATCACCCGGGTCCGAACCGCCACCGCCGGCGAAGGCGGTCGCGTTCTTCAGGCCGGGATGCGAGAAGTACGCCGAGAGCGCACCGGTAACGGTGATCTGCTGACCGAGCAGGCTCGGGTTGCTCTGCAGCCCGTACGACGCGCGGAACGCGGCCGGGATCTGCACGTAGAGCATCGCCGACGTACTGGTCTGCGACGCCGAGTCGGCGAGCGCCAGTGCGTAGTCGTTCGGGAAGTTGCTGCGGACAACGGTGCTGGTCGCGGTCGGCTGCCCGACCACGTACCCGGTGACCGAGGCGGTCGAGTTGTCCTGACGGCCGATCGCGGTGGCGACCGTGATCGTGGTGGCGGCGTTCGAGGGCGTGATGCCGAAGCCGAGAAGCGCTAGGACGGCGGTGACGAGCAGCGCCGGACGGAACAATCGGGACACGGCTACTCCCAGGGGCGGGTGGGGACCGGACCTTCACAGATTGCCCGCCCGACCCCCATCGTGAAACCTCCCGCCGGCTGAAACTTGCCGGACCATCGGGCGAACCGTCGGTCACGAGTCAGGATCAGGACAGCTGGATCTCGCCGATCGGGTTGCTGTCGACAACCGGCTTCTTGCTGGGCTTGGCCGGCCCGGGCAGGTCTTCGTAGAGCTGGTACGAACCCGTCGGCAACGGTCCGCCCGTACAGGACCGGACGTCGATGCGCGCGTCGACGACGTTCGCCTGCCCCGGCCGCAGTTCGACCTGATCCGCCGTCGTACTCACCGTCGCCCGGCCGACCATCCGGCCGCTGCCGACGACCGCGATCCACCGTGGTGGCAGCCCGGCGATCAGCGGGTGCGGCAGGCCGCCCTGGTACAGGTACTTCGACCGGACGACCCCGGACCAGCCGGTGGAGGTCCGGTGGACGCTCTTCTGGGTCAAGGTGACAACGGCAACCAAATGGTCCTTCTCGCCTGGTGTCGGAGCCGGGAACGCGACGCCACACTCGTACGGCGCGATCGGCATCGTCACGGTCGACGGTGTGGCGGCCGGACCCGCCGGGGTCGCGGTAGGTCCGGGCAGCGCGGCGTACGCGCCGGCCGCGAGCACCACGACGGCCGCCGCTCCGGACGCGCCGACAAGCCCGGCGCGCACCCGGCGCCGCCGGCGGATCCGGGGCAGCAGCTCGTGCTCCGCGAGGTCCGGGGCGGCGCTGCGGCCGGCCATCTCCTCGAGCAGGTTCTTCAGGTCGGTCATCTCAGGTTCTCCTCGGGTACGGCGAGCTGCGTGGCGAGCTTGCTCCGGGCATCGGCCAGGTGGCGTTTGACCGTCCCTTCCGCGCAGTCGAGTTGCGCTGCGATCTGCGGCACCGTCAGGTCCTCGTAGTACCGGAGCACCACGCACGCCCGTTGCCGCGGCGACAGCGTGGTCAGGGCGCGCCGGACGTCATCGGCGAGCCCGTGATCCGGCTCCTCGGCGACCGGCTGGACGAGCAGGTGCCGCCTCGCCCGCCAGAGCCCGGCGCGCCGCCGCCCGTCGACGTACCGGTTCAGCATCGCCCGCCGGACGTAGCTCTCGAGCCGGTCGATGTCGTCGCCGAGCCGCAGGCGGCTGAAGACGCGCAGGAACGCGTCCTGCACCAGATCGGCCGCCGCGGCCTGCTCTCCGGTCAGGAGATAGCCGTACGCATGCAGCGCGGCCCCTCGCTCGGCGTGGAGCGTCCGGATCGCTTGTTCCCAGTCGGCCATGGCACCCGTTCCGTCGATTGGGCCGTCAGATTCGCACTGTCAGCCGTCAAGACGAGGCGGAACGCCGAAGCGTTGGGGAGGTACGCGAGAAGTTTGAACCGGTGGGGTGCTGAAGGAGTGAGTGTCTCTCAGCACCCCACCTGGGCAAGCGGGCCCCCATCAGGCCGTGACGAGCCGCCGCAGCCTGCTCTGCCCACCTACCAGCGAGGTACCACTGGCGGGCGGCACCTCACCGACTCGGCGGCGTCGGGCGGACGCCGTTACGGACCGTACTCATTTCGACACGTCTTGTCCATACCCGAGCACCGGCCCAGCAGCGCTCGCACATCCCCAGGAACGGCGAAGTGCCGGCGGCCGATGCTGGCGGTTCTGGCGTGGTTGCGCCATGTCGCAGGGACGGCAGTGATGGACAGGGCGGATTTCCGTGACGTGATTGCAAACTCTGTCGGAAGGCTGTCCCGCCCGAAGGAGAAACCGCCATGTCCTCCCCCCGACGGATCGCCGCGCTGACCACAGCGGCGGTCCTTGCCCTCGGCGCGGCGACGGTGGTCCCGTCCGTCGCTGCCCCGCCACCGTCCGCGAACCGGACCACCGGAAAGACCTCCACGGTCACGCTGATCACCGGCGACGTCGTCGAGGTGACAGACGCCGGCGGTGGCCGGAAGGCCGCCACCGTGCACCCGGCGGCGGGCCGCGAAGGCGTCTCGTTTCACACCGTCGAAGCCGACGGCGGCCTGCGGGTGCTGCCGAGCGACGCCGTCCCGTACATCTCGACCGGCGTCCTGGACGTGAACCTGTTCGACGTCGATGAGCTGATCGCGGACGGGTACGGCGCCGCCGCGGACCTCCCGCTGATCGTCAAGGACACGCCCGGGCTCCGGGCCGCGCAGAACCTGACCGGTACGACGACCACCCGGCAGCTGCCGTCGATCGGCGGCCGCGCCGTCGAGGCCGCGAAGGACCAGCTCCCGGCGCTGTGGAAGTCGCTGAAGCCGTCCGTCGGCGTCCAGTCGCTGAACAGCGGGGTCACCAAGATCTGGCTGGACGGCAAGGTGAAGCCGGTGCTGGACAAGAGCGTCCCGCAGATCGGCGCACCGGACGCGTGGAAGGCCGGGTACGAGGGGTCCGGCGTCGAGGTGGCCGTACTGGACACCGGCGTCGACGCGAACCACCCGGACCTGCAGGGCAAGGTCAAGGAGAGCCAGGACTTCTCCGGCAGCCCGAGCGGTACCGAGGACCACTTCGGCCACGGCACCCACGTCGCGGCGACGATCGCCGGTACCGGCGCCGGCGCGGGCGGGACCCGGAAGGGCGTCGCGCCGAAGGCCGACCTGCTGGTCGGCAAGGTGCTCGGCGACGACGGGTACGGGTACGACTCGTGGATCATCGCCGGGATGGAGTGGGCGGCCAACTCGGGCGCCAAGGTCGTGAACATGAGCCTCGGCGGCGACGCCACCGACGGCACCGACCCGCTCAGCCAGGCGGTCAACGACATCACCGCGCAGACCGGCACGCTGTTCGTCGTTGCGGCCGGCAACGAGGGCCAGGACGAGACTGTCGGTACGCCGGGCGCTGCCGCCGCGGCGCTGACCGTCGGCGCCGTCGACCGGCAGGACAAGCTCGCCGACTTCTCCAGCCGCGGCCCGCGCCTCGGCGACTCGGGCCTGAAGCCGGAGATCACCGCGCCCGGCGTCGGCATCATCGCCGCCCGCGCCGCCGGCACCGCGATGGGCGACCCGGTCGACGAGCTCTACACGGCCGCCTCAGGTACGTCGATGGCGACGCCGCACGTCGCCGGTGCCGCCGCGCTGCTCGCCCAGCAGCACCCGGACTGGAAGGCAGACCAGCTGAAGAACGCGCTGGTCAGTACGGCGAAGACGCAACCCGGCCAGACCGTGTACCAGCAGGGCGCCGGCCGCGTCGACCTCACCCGCGCCGTCGCGCAGAAGGTGACCGCGAGCGGGGTCGCGGACTTCGGCCTGCAGACCACGACCGACACGACCACCCGGACCATCACGTACCGGAACGACGCCGACAACGCGGTCACGCTGAACCTCGCCGCCCAGATCACGAACCTCGACAGCGGCAAGCCGACGACCGCCGGCTTCACGGTCCCCGGCACGGTGACGGTGCCTGCGCACGGCACGGCCGACGTACCGCTGGCGCTGGACGCGGCGCAGGTCGGCCGCGGTCAGTACAGCGGCTGGGTCGTCGCCACCGGGCCTGACGGCGTCGTCACGCACACCGCGGTCGGCGCGCTCCGGTCCGGCCCGAAGCACAAGGTCACGGTCCGCGCCGTCGACATGGACGGTCAGCCGACGGGTGTGCCGGTGTTCTCGCTGTACGGCGACAACTCGCGGTCCGACGTACTGGCGTGGCTCCGCGACGGGCAGTCGTACACCGCCGAGGTCGAAGAGGGCACGTACCTGATGCACGCGCTGGTCGAGCACAACGACCCGCAGGACGAGCAGGCCAGCCTGGTCACCGATCCGAACGTGGTGATCGACAAGGACACCGAACTCGTCATCGACGCCCGGAAGGCGGTCCCGATCACGATCGAGACCCCGAAGCCGTCCGAGCAGCAGGCGGTGCTGAGCTACTACGTGCACCGGGTCTACGGCAACGGCCGGTCGATCTCGCACGGGGTGATGCACTTCAGCACGGTCCAGAAGGTCAACGTGACACCCACGAAGCCGGTCAAGGACGGCACCTTCGAGTTCTCCTCCCGCTGGCAACTGGTCGCCCCGATGGTCCAGGCAACCGTCCCCGGCGTGCCTGCTGTGCCCGGCACCCCGCTGGACATCAACCTGCTCGGCCAATCCCCGGCATTCGAAGGCAAACGCCGCTTCCCGCTCGTGTCCACGGATTCGTCCCTCGACGGCGTGCGGGGTGCCGTCGCACTCATGCCCTCTGACGACGAGTCAGCTCAGGTAGAAGCGGCAGCCGCGGCAGGCGCCGCCGGCATCATCCTCGTCCGCCCCGCCGACTGGACCGCCTGGACCGTCTGGCGCCCGACCGGCGACCGCCTGCCCATCCCGGCGATGGTCACCACCACCAAGGACGGCCAAAAGCTGCTGGACCGGATCAAGCGCGGCGGCGCCACGATCGATCTGACGCTGACCACCTCCAGCCCGTACCTGTACGACGTACAGCAGGTGTCGACCGGCGCGATCCCCGCCAAGATCGACTACAAGGTGACCCCGGCGAACAGCGCCCGGATCACCACCCGGTACGCCGACAACGGCGGGTTCAACTGGGCCAAGGAGCAGCGGTTCGGGTGGCGTCCGTGGCAGGAGTACTCCTGGAACGACGCGCAGCGGTTCGTCGAGACGCCGAAGGTGCGCGAGGAGTGGGTGACCTCGGGCGACTCGCTCTGGCAGCACCGGGTGCACCACCTGTACACGTGGGACACGATGAACCCGCTCGGCGGCGGGATGACGTCCGTACCGCAGAGCTACCGGGCCGCGAAGTCGGACGAGACCTGGTTCGGTCCCGTCGTACGGCCGGCGGCCGCGCCGGGGGTGCCGTCGACGCGGACCGGTGACCGGCTGTCGCTGCGGATCCCGACGTTCGTGGACGCGGCCGGGCACTACACCCGCGGCGAGACCACATCCGCGTCGGCGACGCTGTCCCGGGACGGGAAGGTGGTCGCGGAGCTGCCGAACGCGTGGGCGGACGTGATCACGACGAGCGCGGACGCGGCGTACACGCTGAACCTGTCGACCGCGCGGATCGACGAGGACGGCGAGTGGAACTGGGGGACGCGGACGCAGACCTCGTGGGAGTTCCGCTCGGCGAAGCAGCCGGAGGACAAGGCTGTGCCGCTGACGCTGCAGCAGGTCAACTACAAGATCCCGGTCGATCTGACGGGCCGAGTCGCCACCCGCACGCACGTCATCGGCCTGGACTCGCCAGGGGCTACTTCTTTGAAGGCCTGGGCCTCCTACGACGAGGGCACCACCTGGCAACGGCTGGCCGTCGCGGGTGCGCTCGGACACTACGTAGCTGTGGTCCCCAACGCCCACGACACGGTGTCGCTGAAGGTAGAAGCCTCCGGTCTTAACCACACCAAGATCACCCAAACCATCACCCGCGCCTACGGCGTCCGCTGACAAACCCCGCCAAGCGCAACTGGTGCTACAGCCAGTTGCGCTTGGCGGCCTGGAAGGCTAGGCCGGTTCTGGTGTCCACGCCGGCCAGGGCCATCAGGCGGTCCAGGCGGCGTTGGACTGTACGGCGGCTGATGCCCAGCTGGGTGGCGATGGACTTGTCGGGTACGCCGCCGACCAGGAGTGACAGGAGTAGCCGCTCGGAGTCGTCGAGCCCTTCGGGTTCCTCGACGCCGGGCTGCAGGCGCACGGGGGTGGCGAACTCCCAGTAGCTTTCGAAGAGGGCGAGCAGGGCGTCCAGCAACTGACCCTGGTTGATGATCGCGGCGGACGGCTCACCGACGGTCTCGTCGTCGCGGACGAGCGGGCAGATCGCCGTCGACCGATCCACGATGGCGAGCCGGACCGGCAGCGTCGGCACGACCCTCGCCTCCTCACCCCAGCTGACCCCTTCGGCGATCGAATCCAGCTCACCCGGCGTCTCGATCAGCGCGCGCTCGTAGATCGCCCGGTACCGCACCCCGCGCGACAACGCGCCGTACTCCTCGGTGTTCTCGGCGCCCTGCATCGCCAGCGGGTTCGCCCGGCAGAACCAGAGGATCTCCTCGCGCGCCGCGTTCTGCAGATCGCGCAGCCGCTCCCGCAGGGTCGTCGCACCGACGATGACCTCGACCAGGTGGTGCGCGTCCCGCCGGCCCGCGCTCGCCCGGAACTCCTCGCTGAGCGCGGCCACCGTCTTCCGCGCGGCCTCGAGCGACTCCTGCCGGCGGAGCAGCGTCGTACCGAAGGCGACATCCGGCGGCAACGGCCGGAACACCGGCTCCTCGGCCGGCTGCACCGACACCAGGCCCTTGGCCTGCAACCGCTGCAGCACCTCGTCGGCCTCCTGTGGCGGCAACTCCGCGACCTCGGCGAGCTCCGCGGCCCGCGCGGCGGACAGCCCGACCAGCAGCCGGTACGTGTGCTCCTCGTGCGCGTCGAGCAACGAGCCTTCCTGCATGCACCCACCTAACAGCCTTACCCATCAGGAAGCGAGCGCTTTCCCAATGGCACAACAGAGCCATGACCCGTCCGTGCCATCAGAGGCCGGGTGCGCACCCGTCACTCCCCCGTCAAGCGGAACTCGTCGCCGCCCAGCGAACCGCCCTGGAGAAGAGACCGATGATGAGCATGACCGACTACGCCGGCATCGCCGGCCTGATCGCCGCGGCCGCCGTCGCGATCTGGATGCTGCGCAACCACCGCACCGCCCCCGCCACCGCCCGCACCGGCAAACACCGCGGCGCCCCTACCCTCCGCCTACCGCGCCCCACCCACCCCGAGCGCGCTTCTTCGCGTAGATAGCTCAGCGCCGACCTGAGCTGAAACAGGTCAAGGACCGTAGTGATAGCGGCAGGCAACGATGTGGATTCCGTCGTCGGCGATCCGGTACACGAGGCGATGCTCCGAGTTGATCCGCCGTGACCAGTAGCCGGCGAAATCGTGGCGCAGCGGCTCGGGCTTGCCGATGCCTTCATTCTCGATGCGGTCGATGTCCTCGATCAACTGGTTGATCCGCTGCAGGAGCTTCCGGTCATTGGTCTGCCACCACAGGTAGTCGTCCCAACCATGATCCAGGAAGACGACCTTCACGCCGCGCCGCCGGCCGTTCCGCCGTCATCGGCGGAGTCGGCGTCGGCCAGCTCGCGAACTGTGCCGCCGCCTGCCCGGTCCTGCTCGATCGCCTCACGCAGCCGCCGCGCGTTGCCCGGCGAGCGCATCAGATAGTCGGTTTCCTTCAGCGACTCGTACTCGGCCAGCGTGACGACGACGACAGGCTCGTGCCCGGCACGGGTGATCACCAACTCCTCCGCATCACTCTCGACCGCGTCGAGGGCGGCTGCGAGGTTGGCGCGCGTCTCGGTAAAACTCATCGTCTTCACGATGTACAGAATAACGTACAGCGCGCTTCTTCGCGTAGTAGTAGGTGAGGCCGCCGTAGGCGTACATCGACAGGCCTAGGGTGGCCATCAGGGCGATCACGACCCATTGCCATGGGCCGTTCTGGTAGAGGGCCAGGAACCATGACTTGGAGCTGTGGCTGCCGGTCAGTTTGATGATGGCTGGTACGACGGCCTGTGGGATCAAGGGGATCGCGCCGAACCCCAGGCAGAAGCCGGCCAGACCGCGGCGCCACTTCGGGAGTGCGTCGAGGCCTGCGGTCTTCTTGGCCTGCTCCGCGGGCGACCGGCCGTGACGGAGCAGTGTGAGTAGCTCCGGGCCGCGCGCGTCCAGCCGGCGGGCTGCGACGCGGCCGAAGAACCACCAGGCGAGTACGCCGGACAGCACCCCCAGCGGCACGCCCCACCAGCCCAGGTAGAGCGCAACGATCAGGGCCGGTGCACAGGTCGTCGCGACCAGCACGAGCATCACGTAGACGATGCCCATCGTCTCGCCCTCGTTCTCACCCGAGTTGAGCGGGTTACCGGACCGCTTGTGCGCGTCGGTCGTCGGTACGGCGGCGTACACCGAGCACGCGACCACCAGGCCCGCGGCACCACCCAGCAGCGCAGGCAGCACGCTCAGCACCAGCGGCCACGCACTGGCCACGCCTGACCACCACGTCAGCAGCACGGTGATCAGCACCGTCACCGGCCCGAACACGAGCAGGAACGCCCGCTGACGCGCACGGACGTCCGCCCGGCTGGACCCAGGCGTCATCAGCGTCATCCAGTACGCCGTACCGTCCGCGCCGTACAGGTTCGCGCACATCGAGCCGGCCATCACGACCGCCGCCGGACCCGCCCACGGCAGCATCGACCGCATGCCGATCGCCAGCGGCATCAGGCAGAAGAACAGCCCGTACGCGATCGCGAACACCGCCTTGTGCCCATAGAGCAGGTCCCGGCTCCACGAGCGGATCTCCTTGCCCGCCGCGGCACCCTGCGCCGTCTTTGCGGTCAACAGCCGTCGCGGCGTACCCCCGGCCCGGGCTGCGGTCGTACGGCGTACCAGCAGCGCAGACCACGCATAAAGCATCACCACGACGAGCACTACGAGCGCCAGCAACAGCCCGACCACCTGCAGCCAGTCCCCACGCCCAGCAGCCTGTACTGCGTCGAAACCCCAACCGGACGGCGCAATCCGGGCAGCCCGCGCGATCGTCCCCTGTACGTCGGTCGACACGAACGCCGCGATCAACGCCCACCCCTGCGCCATGAACGCCAAGATGAACGCGTTGACGAGCGCGGCGATCACCGCACCGGCCGGCACCTGCAGGAGTACGCCGTACACCGCGACAGCGAGCCGCGATGCCAGGACGAAGCAGAACAGCTGTAACAGCAGTGCGGGCACCGCGACAAGTCCAGCAACAACGCCCCCGCTCGCGACAACAAGGCTGACCAGTGCGATCAGGCTGATCACCGGCGCCACCCCAGCCAGCGCAGCCACCAGCAGCCCGGTGGACAACGTCCGCGGTGACAGCGGAAGCATCGTGAAGTACTCCGGCTTGAGCGTCTCGTCACCGCCGCCCGCGAACAACGGCCCGACCACCCAGCCCAGCATCCACACACCCAGGACGACGACCAGTACGTCGGACTTCCCGGCCGCAGCGAGCCAGATCGTGCCGCCCGCGAGCGCGAGCCCGACGAACGCCCCGGTGACGATCCACGACCGCCGGAACTGGTCCTTCAGCGCGTGCCGGAACGCGGCCAGCCGCATCCGGACCAGCGTGTCCGAGGTGGAGTACGTCAGTGCGAGAGCCACGTCAGCCCCTCCGCGCCGCGCGTCGACGCGCCGACCAGCGACACGAACGCGTCCTCCAGGCTGCCGCCCGCCCGCACCTCCGAGACCGTGCCCGCGGCAACGACCTTCCCGTCCGCGACCACCGCGACCCGGTCGCACAGCTGCTCGACCAGGGCCATCACGTGGCTGGAGATGACGACCGACCCGCCGCCGGCGATGAACCGGTGCAGGATCGTCCGGATGGTCGCGGCCGACACCGGGTCGACCGCCTCGAACGGCTCGTCCAGCACCAGCAGCCGCGGCGCGTGCAGCAGCGCGACCGCGAGCCCGAGCTTCTTCCGCATCCCGGTCGAGTAGCCGATCACCTGCTTGTCGTCCTCGTGGTCGAGCTCGAGCACCTCCAGCAGCTCGGCCGTACGCCGCCGTACCTCGTCCTCGGGCAGTCCGCGGAGCAGGCCGAGGTACGTGAGCACCTCCCGCCCGGTCAGCCGTTCGGGCATCCCCAGCCCGTCCGGCAACACGCCGACGAGGGCCTTCGCCCGCGTCGGCTCGCGCCACACGTCGACGCCGAAGATCCGCGCCGTACCGCCGTCGGGCCGCAGCAGCCCGACCGCCATCGACAGCGACGTCGTCTTCCCGGCCCCGTTCGGCCCGAGCATCCCGAAGAACGACCCGGCCGGCACGCTCAGACTCAGCTCGTCGACGGCCCGCTGCTCCCCGAACACCTTGGTCAGCCCGTCGAGCTCCAGCGCCTGTTCCATACCCGGAACTCTTCCATCGGGACCGCGCCCGCCGCGTCAGTCCAACGGCGGACCCGCAGCATCAACCATCAGGCCAAGCAGCGCCGGCGGGAGAAAGTTACCGGTCGGGTCAGCCGAATCATCCGAAAGGACGAAATCGGGTCCGGCAACGCAAAAGTCCCGGTCGAGAGTCTCGACCGGGACTTTGTCTGTGCGCGAGGGGGGAGTTGAACCCCCACGCCCTTTCGGGCACACGGACCTGAACCGTGCGCGTCTGCCTATTCCGCCACCCGCGCGCAGCCGCCTGAGATGATCTCCTGGCGACGAGAAGGAACAGTAGCACGGGTTGTGCCGGTGCTTCACATTGCGGGTTCGGTCGAACCTCCCGATACGATCGATCGTCGTACCCGGTGTGTCCGCCACGACCGGTGGACGACAGATGGCGTACCGACGGTGGAGGAGGAGGCGTGCGACCGCTACAGCGCTTCGAGCGACGCCTGGAAGGCATTGTCAGCGGTGTCTTCGCGCGCGCTTTCAAGGGTGATGTGGAGCCGATCGAGCTGGCCGCGGCTCTCAAGCGTGAGATCGACAACACCGCGCGGATCCTGTCCCGGGACCGCCGGCTGGTGCCGAACCACTTCACGATCGAGCTCGGCCCGGACGACTTCGAGCGGCTGAACGCCTACGGCCGGACCCTGAACCACGAGCTCGCGAACGAGCTGCGGGACCACGCGGACATCCAGCGGTACACGTTCTCCGGACCCATCGACATCGAGCTGGTCCAGCAGGATGATCTGCCGACCGGTAAGTTCCGGGTGGTCAGCGAGACGGCCGGGACGCCCCAGCGGCGGCCGGCCGAGTACCAGCAGCCCGAGCCCCAGCCCTACCAGCAGGAGCCCTACGTGCCGCCGAACCCGCCGCCGGTCGCCCCGCAGTATCAACAGCAGCCTCCGCAACCGCCGCAGCAGCAGTCGCCGCGCCGCGGCCACCCGCAGGTGATGCTCGAGGTGAACGGCCGTCGCCGCCCGGTCAACCCGCCCGGCGTGGTGCTCGGCCGCGGCACCGACGCGGACATCCAGATCAACGACCCGGGCGTCTCCCGGCGGCACGCCGAGATCCGGCTGATGCCCGAGGGCCCCGGCGGGATCCGGGTGGTGCTGGTCGACCTCGGTTCCACCAACGGCACGCTGGTGAACGGCCGTCGGTCCACCGAGGCCGAGCTGGTCGACGGCTCCACGGTCCGGATCGGCAACACGACCATGACGCTGCGTCTCGCGGACGAGCCGATGGCCCAGCCGCCGAGCAGCGGGTGGTGACTGACCTTCCATGTCGGAACTGACCCTGACCCTGATCAAACTGGGGTTCCTGGCGCTGCTGTGGATGTTCGTCCTGGCGGTGCTGTCCGTGATCAGGTCGGACCTGTTCGGTGCCAAGGTGGACAGCCGGGCGGCGGCCGCCGCCCCGGCGCAGCCCACCCGGACGCCGAAGCCCGCGAAGCCGGCCAAGAAGCGCAAGGGCCTGCCCGGGTCGCTGAGTATCGCGGACGGTCCGCAGGCGGGGGTCGGCGCGTCGCTGGTCGACGAGCCGGTGATCATCGGTCGTGGTTCGGACTGCCAGATCCGGCTGGACGACGACTACTCCTCCACCCGGCACGCCCGGTTGTTCCTGTCCGAGGGCCAGTGGTGGGTCGAGGACCTCGGCTCCACCAACGGCACGTACCTGGACGGCCAGCGGGTCACCCGCCCGGTCCCGGCCGAGATCGGCGGTTCGATCCGGATCGGCCGGACGACGCTGAACATCGCGAAGTAGGCCTGCCCCGATGACCCTGTCGCTCGACTACGCAACCCTTTCCGACGTCGGACGGGTGCGCCGCAACAACGAGGACTCGGCGTACGCCGGTCCGCACCTGCTGCTGCTCGCCGACGGGATGGGCGGCGCGGCCGCCGGTGAGGTGGCCAGTGCCGCCGCGGTCCAGGTGATCCGCCGGCTGGACACCGCCGACATCGGCGGCGAGGACATGATCGAGGCGCTGGCCGGCGCCGTGCACCGCGCGAACGAGCGGCTCTCCGAGCTGGTCGAGGAGGACCCCGAGCGCGAGGGCATGGGCTCGACCGTGACCGCGCTGATGTTCGACGGCAAGCAGCTCGGGCTGGCGCACCTCGGCGACTCCCGCGCGTACCGGTTGCGCGACGGGCAGCTGTACCAGCTGAGCCACGACCACACGTTCGTCCAGTCGCTGGTCGACGAGGGCCGGATCTCCCAGGAGGAGGCCTTCACGCACCCGCACCGGAACCTGATCCTGCGGGTGCTGGACGGCCGCCCGGACTCCGACCCGGACCTGCAGATCCTCGACGTCCAGGCCGGCGACCGGCTGATGCTGTGCAGCGACGGCCTGCCCGACTACGTCAGCGACGACGTGATCCTCGCCTCGATGTCGTCCGGTACGCCGGACTCGGTCGTGGTGGAGCTGATCACGCACGCACTCGAGGCCGGGTCGAACGACAACGTCACCTGTGTGGTGGCGGACGTCGTCGAGACCGAGCCCGCGAGCGGGGTCCAGCCGCAGCTGGTCGGCGCGGCGGCCGAGCTGGCCCAGGGCAGCACCGGTCGCGGTGAACCGACGGTCGCGGTCGGCGCCACCGGCAGCGGTTCCGGAGGCGGCGGTGGCCACGGCGCCGCGGTCGACCCGGAGGAGCTGCGGTACGCGCCGCGCCCGCCGAAACGGTTCCTGTGGGCGCGGCGGATCGTCGTACTGGCCGTGGTGCTGGCGGTGATCGTCGGCGGCGCCTGGTTCGCGTACAGCTGGACCCAGAAGCAGTACTACGTCGGCTCCGACGGCGACTACGTGGCGATCTTCCAGGGCGTCGAGGCGGACCTGCCCGGCATCTCGTTGTCGAAGGTGTACGAGCGGCAGTCGCTGCAGGTGGACAAGCTGCCGACGTACAGCCGTGAGCAGGTGGAGGGCAACATCCAGGCGGACAACCTGGCCGGGGCGCGGTCGATCGTCGCCCAGCTCGAGCAGACCGCCGCCCAGTGCGCCGCGAAGGCCAAGCAGACGCCCAAGCCGACGGTGAAACCGACCGTCAAGCCGACAGTGAAGCCAACAGTGAAGCCGCCCACGTCGGTGCCGGTCTCGAAGCCGCCGGCCACCGTGCCGGCGAGCACCCGGCCCAGTACGACGCCGACGTCGACCCCGAGTACGCCGGTCGACGCCGACGACTGCGACGGCGTCCGATGAGCATCGCGTCCACGTCCGTCATCCAGATCATCCCGCGCACCCGGCGCGGGGTGGAGCTGCTGCTGCTCGTGATCGCTGTCGCGGTCGCGGTCGCGGCGTACGTGAACATCGGCATCACGGCCCAGAACTCGGTCCCGGCCAGCACCGGGTACTACGCCGCCGGCATCGGGCTGCTCGCGCTGATCGCGCACCTCGTGCTCCGCTTCCGGGCGCCGTACGCCGACCCCGTGCTGCTGCCCTGCGCCGTGCTGCTGAACGGCCTCGGCGTCGCGATGATCCACCGGATCGACCTCGGCCTGACCGCGATGGGGCGGACCCGCGGCGTCCCGTTCGCGCCGCAGCAGATCACCTGGACGGCGGTCGGCGTGGTGCTGTTCGTCGGCGTCATCGTGGTGGTCCGCGACCACCGCCGGCTGCAGGGCCTGACGTACACCGCCGGCCTGGCCGGTCTGGTGCTGCTCGTGCTGCCGCTCGTCCCGGGCATCGGCCGGACCGTGAACGGCGCCCCGATCTGGATCCACATCGCCGGCATGTCGTTCCAGCCGGGCGAGTTCGCGAAGGTCTGCCTGGTCATCTTCTTCGCCGGCTACCTGGTCGTGAAGCGCGACGTGCTGACGCTGGCCGGCCGCCGGTTCCTCGGGCTGGACCTGCCGCGGGCCCGCGACCTCGGGCCGATCCTGATCGCCTGGCTGGCCAGCCTGGGCGTCCTGGTGTTCGAGAGCGACCTCGGGTCCTCGCTGCTGTTCTTCGGCCTGTTCCTGTTCCTGCTGTACGTCTCCACCGAGCGGGCCGGCTGGCTGATCATCGGTGGCCTGCTGTTCGTCGGCGGCGCCTACTTCGCGTACGTGACGTTCGGTCACGTGCACAGCCGGGTCACCGACTGGCTGAACCCGTGGGCGATCGACGGCGGCCAGATCAAGCTCGGGCTGATGGGCCAGGCGTGGGGCGGGGTCCTCGGCCGCGGCCTCGGGCAGGGTCACCCGGAGCTCACGCTGTACGCGAACAGCGACATGATCATCTCCTCGATGGCCGAGGAGCTCGGCCTCACCGGCCTGATCGCGATCATCCTGATCTACACGCTGATCGTCGAGCGCGGCCTGCGCGCGGCGCTCGGCTGCCGGGACATCTTCGGCAAGCTGGTGGCGACCGGCCTGGCGATGTCGTTCGCGCTGCAGGTGTTCGTGATCGTCGGCGGCGTCACCGCGCTGATCCCGCTGACCGGTCTGGCCACGCCGTTCATGGCGCTCGGCGGTACGTCGCTGGTCGCGAACTGGGCGATCATCGCGCTGCTGCTGCGGATCAGCGACCAGGCCCGGCGACCACAAACACCGGCCGCTCCGGTGTCCGACGAAACGATCGCGATGGCGGTGCAGAAGCAGTGAACTCGGCGATCCGACGACTGGCCGTGGCGGCGATCATCCTGATGCTCGCGCTGATGGCGAACTCGACGTACCTGCAGGCGTTCCGGTCGAGCGAGATCAACGGCCGCAACGACAACAAGCGGGTCCGGGACTCGCAGTTCTCGGTGAACCGCGGCCCGATCCTGATCGGCACCACCCCGATCGCCAAGAGCGACCCGTCGAACGACCAGTTCAAGTACCAGCGCAAGTACCCGTCCGGTCTGGTGTACGCGCCGGCCACCGGGTACTACTCGTACCTGTTCGGCCGCGGCGGCATCGAGCTGACGATGAACTCCGAGCTGAACGGCTCCGACCCGTCGATGGCGTTCCGGCGGATCATCGACGTGATCAGCAACCGCCCGCAGCAGGGCGGCAGCGTCACGCTCACGCTGAACGCTGCGGCCCAGCAGGCGGCGTACGACGGCCTCGCCGGGAAGATCGGTGCGGTGGTGGCGATCGAGCCGAAGACCGGGAAGATCCTGGCGATGGCGACCCGCCCGTCGTACGACCCGAACCTGCTGGCCTCGCACGACACCACCAAGGTTTCGACGGCCTGGAAGAACCTGCTCGCGGACAAGACCCAGCCGCTGTCGAACCGCGCGGTCCAGGAGCTGTACCCGCCGGGGTCGACGTTCAAGCTGGTCACCGCCGCGGCCGCGCTGTCCAGCGGCAAGTACACGCCGACCAGCACGGTGAACTCGCCGGCCCAGCTGCCGCTCCCGCAGACCACGGTCCCGCTGGTGAACGAGGACGGCAAGAACTGCGGCGGCAGCAACAACGCGACGCTGACGATCGCGCTGCGCTACTCGTGCAACACGGCGTTCGGCACCGTCGGTATGGCCCTCGGCGCGGACGCGCTGAACGCGCAGGCGGCGAAGTTCGGCTTCGGCTCCCGGCCGCTGACCGAGCTGCCGGGTGTCGCGACCAGCCAGTTCCCCGGCGACCCGAACGAGCCGCAGACCGCGCAGTCCGCGATCGGCCAGTTCGACGTCCGGGCCACCCCGCTGCAGATGGCGATGGTGGCCGCCGGGATCGCGAACCAGGGCAACGTGATGAAGCCGTACCTGGTCCAGAACGTGCAGACCCCGGACCTCAAGACGGTCTCCGAGACCAAGCCGGAATCGCTACACCAGGCCGTCACCCCGCAGGTTGCGACCCAGTTGACCGACATGATGATCGACGTGGTCAACAACGGCACCGGCAAGCCGGGCCGGATCAGCGGCGTCCAGGTGGCCGGCAAGACCGGTACGGCGCAGACGTCGAAGGACCGTCCGCCGTTCGCCTGGTTCACCGCGTTCGCGCCGGCGAAGGACCCGAAGGTCGCGGTGGCGGTGCTGATCGAGGACGCCAACGTGCCGCGCACCGACGTGGCCGGCGGCACGCTGGCCGCTCCGATCGCCAAGAAGGTGATGGAGGCGGTGCTGGGCCAATGAGCACGATACGGAATGATGCGACCACAAGGCGTCTTTCCAACGGGGCCCCAGGTGTGGCGATCGCTACCTTGGGCAAATTGAGTGTGTTTTTTGTGAGTGGTTCTCAGACAGGTTGGAAGGCTGGGTCATGACATCGCAGGCACGTCTCGTCGGCGGCCGGTACGAAGAAGGCGAGCCGCTCGGCCGCGGCGGCATGGCCGAGGTCCGCAAGGGCGTGGACAACCGGCTCGGCCGGAGCGTCGCGATCAAACGGCTGCGGGTGGACCTGGCCAGTGATGCAACCTTCCAGGCCCGGTTCCGCCGCGAGGCGCAGTCGGCCGCGTCGCTGAACCACCCGACGATCGTCTCGGTCTACGACACCGGCGAGGAGCCGGACCCGAACGGCTCCGGCGTCACGATCCCGTACATCGTGATGGAGCTGGTCACCGGCAAGACGCTGCGGGACCTGATCCGCGAGGGCCGCAAGATCATGCCGGAGCGCGCCCTGGAGATCACCTCCGGCGTGCTCGAGGCGCTCGACTACAGCCACCGGGCCGGCATTGTGCACCGCGACATCAAGCCCGGGAACGTGATGCTGACCCCGCAGGGCCAGGTCAAGGTGATGGACTTCGGCATCGCCCGCGCGGTCGCCGACACGTCCTCCACGATGACCCAGACCGCGGCCGTCATCGGTACGGCGCAGTACCTGTCGCCGGAGCAGGCCCGCGGCGAGACCGTCGACGCCCGCTCCGACCTGTACTCGACCGGCTGCCTGCTGTACGAACTGCTCACCGGCCGGCCGCCGTTCGTCGGCGAGTCCCCGGTCTCGGTGGCCTACCAGCACGTCCGGGAACAGCCGCTGCCGCCGTCCTCGTTCGACCCGGACATCCCGCCGGAGGTCGACGCCGTCGTCCTGAAGGCGCTGGCGAAGAACCGCGAGGAGCGGTACCAGAGCGCGTCCGAGATGCGCGCCGACATCCACCGGGTGCTGGCCGGCCAGCAGGTGACCGCGCCGATGGCGGCGGTCGCGGAGACCCGGCAGATGCAGCCGACCCAGCTGGCGCCGACGGCCGCCACCCAGCAGCTGCGGCAGACCGGCGGCAACGACCTGCTGCCGCCCGGCGGTGACGACCTGGAGGAAGGCGACGACGGCCGCTCCCGGCGGAACCGTGGCCTGGCGTACTTCCTGCTCGGGCTGGCGATCGTCGCGATCGCGATCGGCGCGTACGCGCTGTACTCGAAGTACAACAGCAACAACGCCGGCGGCGGCCCGACCACGTCGAACACGCCACCCGCGAAGGTCCAGGTGCCTGATCTGCAGAACCAGTCGGTCCCCGCGGCGACCCAGTTGCTGTCGGCGAAGAACCTGAAGATCAGCTCGACCTCGGAGAAGAGCGACTCGGTCGGCAAGGGCTTCATCATCCGCCAGACGCCGGCCGCCGGTACCGAGGCTGACCCGGGTTCGACGGTCGCCGTCGTGGTCTCGGCCGGCAAGAACGCGTACGGCGTGCCGGACGTGATCGGGATGAGCGAGTCCAAGGCCCGCAAGGCGATCGAGGCCGCGGCCGGGCAGTTCACGGTCAAGGACCAGGTCGTCGAGCAGGACAGCGACCAGAAGAAGGGCGTCGTGATCGGCCTGAACCCGGACGCGGGCGGCACCTACCCGCCGGGCACCGAGTTCACGCTGATCGTGTCCAGCGGCGTCGTACAGGTCGACGTACCGAACGTCGTCACGCAGACGTTCGACGATGCGAAGCTGACGCTGGAGCAGGCCGGCTTCCGGGTCGGTCAGACGTTCGGCAACGACCAGAACGCGGCCGAGGGCGCCGTTCTGCAGCAGTCCGTGAAGGCCAACACCAAGGCGCCGAAGGGCACGCTGATCACGCTGACCGTGAACAAGCTGCAGGAGCAGCCGACGCCGCCGCCGTCCTCGCCGCCGCCGAGTGGGGACCCGAGCGGCGGGCCCAGCACGCCGGTCATCACGATCCCGGGCGGCTGACCGGTCCAGAACGTACCGAAACCCCTCGAGGCGCTCGCCTCGAGGGGTTTCGGTTTGCTGGGGTCAGCTGACCACCGGCGCGAGGCCGGCGGAGTTGGCGACCGCGTCCGGGTCGCCGCAGATCGTCAGCCAGTTCGCGAGCATCCGGTGGCCGCCCTCGGTGAGCACGGACTCCGGGTGGAACTGGACGCCCTCGACCGCGAGCTCGCGGTGCCGGGCCGCCATGATCACGCCGGCCTCGGTCCGCGCGGTCACCTCGAGTACGTCGGGGACGCTGTCCTCGGCGATCGCCAGCGAGTGGTACCGGGTCGCGGTGAACGGCGACGGGAGCCCGGTGAGTACGCCGGCGCCCTGGTGGAACACCTCGCTGGTCTTCCCGTGCAGCAGCTCGTCCGCCCGCCCGACGACCCCGCCGTACGCGACACCGATCGCCTGCAGGCCGAGGCACACCCCGAAGATCGGGACCTTGCCGCCGGCTTCCTTCACGATGTCGACGCAGGCGCCGGCCTCTTCCGGCGTACCGGGACCGGGGGAGAGCAGCACCCCGTCGTACTCCGCGGCCTGCCAAGGGGTCACTTCGTCGTTGCGCAGCACGGTGGTGTCGGCCCGCAGTTGCTGCAGGTACTGCACCAGGTTGTAGACGAACGAGTCGTAGTTGTCGACGACGAGGATCCGCGGCATGCGGTCCATTGTGACAGCTATCGTCCAGTCACGGACGGGCTGACCGAGGGAGTGTGCGGGAAGCCCGGCACGGTCGCGGTCTGCAGGTCGAGCGTGCCCTCGTAGGCCGGCATCTGGATCGAGGACTGGTTCTTCACGTCGTACCCGAGCTGGAACTTCACCACGTAGTCCTGCAGGTTCTGGATGTACTGCGAGTCGTCGAGCGCCTTCTGCAGCTTCCGCCGATCGCCGATCGCGGTGATCTGGTACGGCGGCAGGTACGGGACGCCGTGCAGCACGACCGAGTTGCCGACGCACTTCACGCCGGTGGTGGAGATGACCCGCTGGTTCTGGATCGTCATCGCCTCGGCACCGCCGGCCCAGAGCGCGTTCACCACGGCCTGGATGTCCTGCTGGTGGATGACCAGCCAGTTCTCGTCGACGTCCGGGTTGTCCTTGACCACCTCGGGCGGCGCGTCCCGGAGCGTCACGGTCAGGCCCGGGCCGGTGACCGGGCGGGTGCCGACCTGTTCGGACAGGTCCTCGAACTGCTTGGCGAGCTTCGGGTCGATGGACCCCTGCTGCGCCTGCAACGCCTCGATGTCGTGGGTCAGCGCCGCGTGCTGTTTGACCAGGCTGGCGCTGCGCCGGCTCTGTTCCTCCACGAGACCCGCGAGCGTAGTGTTACGGCTGGGTCGCAGGTCGGTACCCCGGGCGTTGGTGGCACTGGTCGCGAACAGCAGACCGGCACACATCAGCGCCAGCGGCGCGCCCACGCGCCACAGTGAAATCCGCCTCAACCTACGCACCCGTGATCTCCACATTGCTCTCTGCACTACGCTAGCGCGGGACCGGACCGGAACAGGTCCTGCTGCGGTCAGCTTATGCGTCCTTACAAGGAGTTCAGACGTGCCCGAGTCGAGCAGTCGCAACAAGAAGAAGACCGAGAAGGTCAAGGCCGAGAAGACGCCGAAGAAGCCACGTACCCAGTCACGCGTCTGGGTGGCGCCACTGATGCTGGCGTGCTGGCTGCTCGGTCTCGCCTGGCTGGTCGTCTTCTACGTGGCCGGCCAGGACATCCCGGTGATGAAGGACCTCGGAAACTGGAACCTGCTGATCGGCATGGGCTTGATCGCGGTCGGTTTCGTCGTCTCGACCCAGTGGGTCTGACCGCTCACTCCTGCTCCGCACAGACCTCGACCGGGCCCACGGGCGTCCCGGTCGAGGTTCTTTTTTGCCTCGACCCCAGAGTTATCCACATCCGCGTCCCCAGGTGTGCACACGGATTTGTGGGAGTTATCCCCAGGTTGGGAGTTAGTTCTCCACTGAATGTGTCCAAAACTGGGCCAAATCTGTGGATAACTCAGGTTTGGCTGCTGGAGTTTCCACATCGTTCAGGTTGGCAGCGGGCGGTTGTCCACAATCTTCTTCATCACGATGGTGGAGGTGAGGCGCAGTACGCCGGGCAGCCGCGCCAGGCGCTCGTCGCGTAGCTTCTGGAACGACTCCAGGTCCGCGGTCGCCACCCGGATGAAGTAGTCGGGCTCACCGAACAGCCGCTCCGCGTGCACCACGTCCGGGATCGCCGCGAGCCCCGCCTCGAACTCGGCCACTGCCCCTTCCCGGTCGATGGTCACCGCGAGCAGTACTTCGAACCCGTGCCCGACAGCCGCGCCGTCGACCACCGCGCGGTACCCGCGAATCACCCCGGACCGCTCCAGCTCCCGGAGCCGGCGGTGACACGGGGCCGCACTGAGCCTGACCCGCTGCGCCAGTTCAGTGACGGTCAGCCGACCCTCGGCCTGGAGCACGGCAAGGATCTGTCGGTCGATGGCATCCACGGCAAGAATCCTATCGCCAGTGCCGGATTCAGAGCATGAATTCGCACAAATCGTTCAAGCGGTCAGACGTAATCTTGCTCCATGCTCGACTTCCTGCCCATCGCCGCCGCCTGTTTCGGCATCCCGCAGTACCTCCCGCAGATCCTCAAACTGCGGCGCACTGGCGACACCGCAGGAGTCTCCTGGGCGTGGGCGACGCTGACGAGCATCAACAACGCGGCGTGGTTCGGCTACTTCATGGCCTCGGGCTACTGGACCGCCGGCCTGCCGTCGACCGCGGCATCGACGCTGGCCGGCACGCTCTCCGTCCTCCTGGTACGCCGCGGCGCGTTGAACCGTCGCGCGATCGGATGGATCTCCGCGTGGTCCGCACTGCTCCTGCTCGCGGCGATCGTCGGCGGCCGGATCGGCTTGGGCACCGTGCTGGCCGCCGCGTCGATCGTCCAGGTCACGCCGTCGTTGTGGACGGCGTACCGAACCGCGCGGCCGACCGGCATTTCGGCCGGTACCTGGAGCCTGGTCCTCGGCGAACTGACCTGCTGGTTCGTGTTCGGCCTGCACAAGGCCGACACCCGCCTGATCGTCCTCGGTGCCACCGGCGTGCTCGCGAGCATCCTGATGCTCGCCCGCGCCCGCCGCGCGGGCGTACCGTCGAAATGCCAACTTGCGGCCTGAGAGACGGGGAGGGTCTCACCATGTTCGTTCAGGTCATTCAGGGCCAGGTCACCGACGAAGCGCAGGCGCATGCCGCGATGGATCGGTGGATGGAAGAACTCGCGCCCGAGGCAACCGGCTGGCTGGGGACGACCGCCGGTGTCACCGCGGACGGGCAGTTCATCGCGCTGGCACGCTTCGACTCCGCCGACGCCGCGCGGCGGAACAGCGACTCACCGGCGCAGGACAAGTGGTGGCACGAGTTCACTTCGCTGCTCAGCGGCGATGCCACCTTCCACGACACCGAGGACGTGGTCACCGACATCCACGGCGATCCGGACTCGGCCGGCTTCGTCCAGGTCATGCAGGGTGCCGGCAGCAACCCGGAGCGCGCGCGTGAAGTGATGGGCCAGCACCGCGACGAATGGGCCGTCTTCCGGCCGGAGATCATCGGCAGCGAGGTCGCCATGTACGACCAGGGCGACTACACGATGGCGATGTACTTCACGACCGAGGCCGAAGCCCGCGAGGGCGAGCAGAAGCAGCCTCCACCGGAGCTGCAGGCGGACATGGACGAGATGAACAGCCTCGCCTCCGGCCCGCCGGCCTTCTTCGACCTGAAGCACCCCTGGCTGTACTCACCGAGGTAAAGGCGGCTCGAACGGCCCGCGACGGATCCCCGTCGCGGGCCGTTCCGCGTCTACGTACAGATCTACGTAGACATAGGCGGAGAGATCTGCGTATAGTTCTACGTAGGAGGAGAGCGATGCCCAACAAGACGATCTATGTGTCCGACGACGACCTGCCGCTCTACAAGCGTGCGCAGGAGATTGCCGGGAACCTGTCCTCGGCGATCTCGATCGCGTTGCGCAAGTACGTCGAGATGGAGGAGGGGCGCCTCGAGGGGTACGACGAGATCACCGTGCGGGTGGGCCGGGGGACCGGCCGCAAGCAGCGGTTCTCCGGCGTACTGCTGGCCGAGGGCGGCCGGTCCAGCAGCACCGGCTACGAGGCCTTCCAGGTCTACCGGAGCCGGACCGGGAAGTTCGTCCTGCACGCGGATCGCCGGAACCAGTTCAAGCAGGGCGCCGACGACGAGCGCTACCTGACCGGCTGGCGCTCCTGGGTCGGCAACTGGAGCAGCGACCAGTCCTGGAGCATGGCGCAGGGCGAGGCCACGCTGTACGTCGTGGACACCGTCGAGGAGCTCCGCGCGCTGATCCCGGAAGACCTCTACGAACTCGTCGAGGAGGCCGCCGAACAGCCGGCCGTCGAGGACCTCGACATCTAACTGAACTTCACACCACCGGACGCCCCTAGCTGAGCGCCCGGGCGGTCAGACACGCCCAGATCCACCCATCGAGCCACTGGGCCGGTTCCCCCTGCCCGAAAGGACCTCTCATGTCACCAGCGATCGACGTCCGCGGACTGCGCAAGTCCTACGGCGACAAACTCGTGCTCGACGGCATCGACCTGAACGTTGCCGAAGGCACCATCTTTTCCCTGCTCGGCCCGAACGGCGCCGGCAAGACCACCGTGGTGCGGATCCTGTCCACCCTGGCCGCGGCCGACGCCGGCGAGATCCGGGTGGCCGGCCACGACCTGGCGAAGGACCCGGAGGCGGTCCGGGCCGCGATCGGTGTCACCGGCCAGTTCTCCGCGGTCGACGGCCTGATGACCGGCCGCGAGAACCTGATCCTGATGGCCGACCTGTACCACCTCGGCAAGCAGGAGGCCCGTCGCCGGGCGGACGAGCTGCTCGAGCAGTTCGACCTCACCGACGCCGGCAAGAAGCTCGCGATGACGTACTCCGGCGGCATGAAGCGCCGGCTCGACCTGGCGATGACGCTGGTCGGCCGCCCGCGGATCATCTTCCTGGACGAGCCGACGACGGGTCTCGACCCGCGCAGCCGGCACAGCATGTGGACGATGATCCGCGACCTGGTCGCCGGCGGCGTCACGGTCCTGCTCACCACGCAGTACCTCGAAGAGGCCGACCAGCTGGCCGACCGGATCGCGGTCCTCGAACACGGCCGGCTCGTCGCCCAAGGTACGGCGGAGGAGCTGAAGCGGCTCGCCCCGGGCGGCCACATCCGGCTGCGGTTCACGTCCCCCGAGCAGTTCACGCTCGCGGGCCGGGTGCTGCCGACCGCCGTACCGAACCACGAAGCCCTCGTGCTGCAGGTGCCGAACGACGGCAGCGTGCACGCGCTCCGCGACCTGCTGGCCACGATCGACGACGCCTCGCTCGAGGTCGGCGAACTGACTGTCCACACCCCTGACCTCGACGACGTGTTCTTCGCCGTCACGGGTCAGCCCACCGAGAAGGTCACCGCATCATGAGCTACGCACTCCAAGACACGTCGACGATGCTCCGCCGCACGCTACGGCACGCCCAGCGGTACCCGGGCCTGTCCCTCGGCGCCCTCGGGATGCCGGTGATCATGATCCTGCTGTTCGGCCTGGTCTTCGGCGACACGTTCGCGCACGGCCTCGGCGGTGGCGGCGGGCGCCGGGAGTACATCAACTTCCTCACCCCGGGCATCCTGCTGATGTCGATCGCGTCCGGGACGATGTCGCCCGCGGTCGCGGTCTGCATGGACATGACCGAGGGCATCGTCGCCCGATTCCGGACGATGGCGATCTTCCGGCCCGCCGTACTGACCGGGCATGTGCTCGGGAACGTGCTGGTGACGATCGTGAGCCTGGCGCTCGTGGTCGGGTTCGCGATCCTGATCGGGTTCCGCCCGGACGCGTCCGTCGTCGACTGGCTGCTCGCGGCGGTGCTGATGATCGCGTTGACGTTCGGCCTGACCTGGTTCGCGATCGCGCTCGGGCTGACCAGCAAGACGCCCGAGGCCGCGAGCAACGTGGTCCTGCCGATCAGCCTGCTGCTGCCGTTCCTGAGCAACACGTTCATCCCGCTGGACGCGATGCCGGGCGCGATCCGCTGGTTCGCCCGGTACCAGCCGTTCACGCCGATCATCGACACCCTGCGGCACCTGCTGCTGGGGACGCCGATGGCGAGCGGCAACGGCTGGCTGGCCGCCGGGTGGTGCGTGGCGATCGCGATCGTCGGCTACTTCTGGGCCCAGAAGAACTACAACAAGGGGACCGTGGCCTAAGACGGTGCACCCAGCAGGTTCGCGCGGGTGCGGACGTGGGCGGGGACCAGCAGGTCGCAGTCCGGGTTGTTCTCCGGTTCGCCGGCGACGACGTGGAGTGGGATGACGCCTGTCCAGTACGGCAGGTCGAAGTCCTCCTCGTCGTCGTTGGCGGCACCGGACCGGGTCTTCACCGAGGCCTCGGTGAGCGAGAGGGCGAGGACGGAGGTCTTCGCCAACTCCTTCCGGTTCGGCGGCCGGACGGCGAGCGAGCGGCCCGGGACCAGGTGGTCGACGATCCGGTTCAGCCCGTGCAGCTTCTCGTCCGGGTCGGTGACCAGCCGTGGTACGCCGAAGATGACCGCGGACCGGTAGTTCACCGAGTGGTGGAACGCCGACCGCGCCAGCACCAGCCCGTCGGCGTGCGTGACCGTCGCGCAGACGGTCTGCTCCGGCGCGGCGACCATGCTCCGGGCGGCGACCGAGCCGTGCAGGTACAGCGTCCCGTCCAGCCCGCGCTCCAGGTCCACGCCGTACGCCGTCGGCAGTACGACCGGATCGCCGTCGAGCACGACGCCCAGATGGCAGAACATGCCGTCGAGCAACACGTCGTACAGCGCCTGGCGATCGGTGGCGGCGCGTTCCTTGGAGCGGCGGAGGGACGTCCGGGCAGTCGGCTGCAATGTGGTCATGCCTCCAGGGTCGATCCGCAGTGGCCTGGCGGCACGGGCCATTCCGCGACGAATCAGCTAGTCCATTCGCGCAGCGGGACCGCCGGGCGGACGACGTGCCGGCGCCGGACCGGCAGGCCCAGGGTCGGGTTCACGACGCCCCAGGCGGCGCCCTTGCAGATCGACTCCTTGTAGACCGCGGCCACCCGCCCGGTGAGCGCGGCGTTGACCGCGCGGTCGTCGCTGGTCACGTACTGGATCAGCCCGTCCTTGCGACCCAGCGAGATGCATTGGTTGAAGTACGCCAGCGGCGCGTGCGGGAGCTTGCCGCCGGTCAGCCGGGCCGCGATCGAGTCGGCGGCCTGCCAGGCCATCGGCTGCCCCGAGGCGCAGGACATCCGCAACGGCTTGTTCTTCGAGCCCATCGCGTACGCCGCGTCGCCGATCGCGTAGACGTCCGGGTGCGAGACGGACCGCATCGTCTGGTCGACCACGATCCGCCCGGTGTCCGAGACCTCCAGCGCGGTCGCCTGCACGATCGGATGTACGGCGAACCCGGCCGTCCACACCGTGACCGCGCTCGGGATCCGCGAGTTGCCGATCGCCACGTGATCGGCGGCGACCTCGGTGACCCGGGCGTTCTCGTGCACGGTGATGCCGAGCCGGTCGACGACCTTTCGCAGATGCCGGCGGCCCTTGGGCGACAGCCAGTCCCCGAGCCCACCGCGGACGACGAGTGCGACGTCGAGGTCGGGCCGCGACTCGGCGAGCTCGGTCACGAACTCCACGCCGGTCAGCCCACCACCGACGACGGTCACCGGCTGGTCGGCCGACAATGACGCCAGCCGTTCGCGCACCCGGAGCGCGCCGGGGCGGCTCGCGATCTGGTACGCGTGTTCGGCCGCACCGGGCACGCCGTGCGAGTTCCACCCGCTGCCGAGTGCGTACACGAGCGTGTCGTACTCCAGGTCCTCCGACTCCAGCGCGACCGTCTTGCGTTCGACGTCCACCGCGGTGACCTTCGCGAGTTTCAGGTCCACGCCGGTGCCGGCGAACAGGTCGGCGTACGGCCGGTGTTTCAGGTCGCGGCCGGTGGCGACCTCGTGCATCCGGACCCGCTCGACGAAGTCGGGCTCGGCGTTGACCAGCGTGATGCTGACCTCGTCGCGGAACAACCGGGCGGCGAGGCGGCCGGCGGCGACGGCTCCGGAGTACCCGGCGCCGAGGACGACGATGCGGTGCTTCATATCCGTGCTCCTGTCTGCTGCGGTGTCGACCCTTGAACCGGGCAGCCCGCCGGTTCATGACAGGAACACGCTGTGAAGCAGCTCACAGGATGGTCAGCAGCGGCTCTCCGTGCTCCGCGGCCGCGAACAGTTCGGTCGCGCGGGCCAGCTTGTCCGGGTTCGCCTGGGTGCGGACCGAAGCGATGCCGTCGGCGGTCACCTGCACGCAGATCACGCCGATGACCTCGCCGTTCACGAGCACCACCAGCGCGGGCTCGCCGTTGGCCGGCCAGGCGTAGACCTCCGCCGCACCGCCGACGTACAGCCGTTTCGCGTCGGTCGGCTTGAAGACACCGCGCAGGTAGCGGGCCACCGCGAGGGCGCCCTCGACCGCGGTCGTCCGGGCCGGGACCTTGCCGCCGCCGTCGCCGACCGAGACCGCGTCGGCGGTGAGCAGCCGGACGATCGACTCGGTCTGCCCGCTGGTCGCGGCGAGGATGAACTCGTCGACGATCCGCCGCGCCGCCGCCTCGTCGACCTCGGCCCGGGCGCGGCCGTCCGCGAGGTGCTGCCGCGCGCGGCGGAACAGTTGCTGGCTGGCGGACTCGGTCAGCTCGAGGATCTCGGCGATGTCCCGATGCGGGTAGTCGAACGCCTCCCGCAGTACGTAGACCGCCCGCTCGTTCGGTGACAGCCGCTCCAGCAGCGTGAGGACGGCGTACGACACCGACTCGCGCTGCTCGGCCGTGTCCGCCGGACCGAGCATCGGGTCGCCGTCGAGCAGCGGCTCCGGCAGCCACTGGCCGACGTACGTCTCCCGCCGCGCGCGGGCCGAGGTCAGCTGGTTCAGGCAGAGGTTGGTCAGCACCTTCGTCAGCCACGCCTCGGGTACGTCGATCCGCCCGAGGTCCGCGGCCTGCCAGCGCAGGAACGTCTCCTGGACGGCGTCCTCGGCCTCGGCCGCCGAACCGAGCAGCCGGTACGCGATGGCCTCGAGCCGGCGCCGGGACCGCTCGAACCGGGACACGTCCTCCGCGGTCATGGCCATGCTGGAATCCTAGACGCGTGCAGAGTTCGCTGCCGCTGACGATCGACCGGGCCTCCGGGGTGCCGCTGCACCTGCAGGTGGCCGAGCAGTTCCGCGCTGCCGTCCTGGACGGCCGGTTGCAGGCGGGGCACCGGCTGCCGTCCACGCGGGACCTCGCGCGGGAGCTGTCGGTGTCGCGGTCGGTGACGCAGGCGGCGTACGACCAGTTGCACGCGGAGGGCTGGATCGAGGGCCGGACCGGCGCGGGCACCTTCGTCACGGACGTCGTACCCCTGCAGCCTGCCGTCCGGCGTCGTACGGCGCACCGGAAGGACGCCGACGCCCGGTTGCTGACGTTGCGGCCCGGCATCCCGTACATCGCGCCGACGCCCGACCCCGGCTGGCGGCGCGCCTGGCGGGAGGTGTCCACGCAGTCCCCGCCCCGCGGGTACGACGACGCGCCCGGCCTGCCCGCGCTCCGTGCCGCGCTCGCGGACCACGTCGCGCGGGTCCGCGGGATCGCCTGCGGGCCGGAGAACGTGCTGGTCACGAACGGGACCGTGCACGGGCTGCGGCTGCTCCTGACCGTGACGCGGCGACCGGGCGACCGGATCGCGATCGAGGACCCCGGCTACCTGAACGCGGTCGCCGCCGCGCGCGACCACCGGTTGGAGATCGTCGACGTACCGGTCGACGAGGACGGGCTGCAGGTCGCGGCGCTGACCGGCGACGCACAGGCCGTGTACGTGACGCCGTCCCACCAGTACCCGCTCGGCGGCCGGCTACCCGTTGCCCGGCGCAACGAGCTGGTGCGCTGGGCACGCCGTACCGGCAGCCTGTTGATCGAGGACGACTACGACAGCGAGTTCCGGTACGACGTCGCGCCGCTGCCCGCACTGGCCCAGCTCGACCTGGACCGGGTCGTCCATCTCGGCACCCTGTCGAAGACGCTCAGCCCGGCGCTCCGTCTCGGCTGGCTGGTCGCGTCCGAGGCGATGGTCGACCGGCTCGCCCTGCACCGCGAGGACACCGGCGACTGGCCCGCCTGGCCGATGCAGGCCGCCCTGCTCGCGATGCTCCGCGACGGTTACCTGGACCGCGTCGTCCGACGCAGCCGCCGGCTGTACGCGGAACGCCGTACCCACACGTGCGAGATGCTGGCACCGTACGGCCAGGTGATCGGCCAGGACGCCGGCCTGCACATCACACTGCTGCTCTCCGGCAACACCGACGACCGCCACATCGCCGCCGCAGCAAGAGCGGCCGGCGTCGTGGTCGCACCCCTCTCCGAATACCGCCGCAGCACCCCCGGCCCACCCGGCCTGGTGATCGGCTACGCAACCCCGTCAACCCCCGACCTCCACCGCGCACTGACGATCCTGACCGACGTCCTCAGTCGCCGTTGAACCGGTCGCGGCCTACGGCTGCAGGGGATTCTGTGCGAGTGGTGGTTGTACTACTGGGACGTCGCCGTGCCAGGTCAGCTTGGACAGCCACATTGTGCGGCCCTTGGGGTCGGTGCCGGGGTGCTTCGGATCCCAGGCGTGGTAGACGAACCAGTCGCCGAGGACCATGTTGTGGCCCGGGCCTGCGGCGTCGGGGGAGGTGGAGAGGATCGGGTCGCCGGACTTCACGCACGGTCCGGTCGGGGACTCGCACAGTGCATGGCCGACGGCGTACGTCGCTTTGTCGTAAGCGTTTCCGGAGTAGAACAGGTGGAACTTCCCGTCCCGCTCGACCATGTACGGCGCCTCGACCAGCGCGCCCTCCCACGGCAGGTCCTGCTTGATCATCCGGTGCACCGGGCCGACCAGCATGAGACCGTCGTCGGACAGCTCGGAGACGTAGATCCAGGTGTCCACACCGATCGCGTTGCCGTCGTTCTTCCAGTACAGCCAGCGCTTGCCGGTCGAGTCCTGGAACGGCGACGCGTCGATCGACCCGCCCTCGTCGGCCTGACTGATCAGCGGACTAGTCGATTTGTCGACATATGGACCTTCGGGCGAGGTCGCCACCGCGACGCCGACCGCCTGCCGATCGGCGGCGGCGTCGCGGGACGTGTAGTACATGACGTACCGGTCCGGGCCGTGCACCGCGACCTCCGGTGCCCAGACCCGGCCGGGGATCGTCCAACCCGGCACCGCCGGCAGCGCGTCACCCACCGGCTGCCACGACACCAGGTCGCGGGAGGTCAGCGTCTGCACGTTGCCGAGCGGTCCGTTGGTCGCGAACGCGTAGTACTCGTTGCCCACCGCAATGATCTGCGGATCGGCGAAACCACCGTCGTACACCGGGTTGGAGAACATTCACTTGCTTTCGTAGAAGTTGAGGTAGTCGAACGTCGCGACCGGCGGCGGGTTCGCGCCGGTGAACTCGCCGTGCGCGTAGATGCCGATCTTCGCCGCGGACGGCAGCACCCAGGACGCGCCCCAGGTCCAGTTCTTCCCGTCCACCGACGTGCCCGCGCGGTACACGTGCTCACCGGCGGCGTTCTTGTGGTACGCGAGCCGCATCCACAGCGTCGGCGCCGACCGGCCGATCGCGGCCGCGCCGTACGACGTGGCGCCGTCGGACGGGCGTGCGACGAGCTCCCGGCCGTACTCCGTCTGCCGGGTCTTCCAGATCGCCACGTTGCCGAGCCGGGCGAAGTCGTTGTCGTTGATGTACGCGATCATCCCGGCCTGCTGGTAGTTGCGGACATCCCCCTGCCCGGTGTCGAGGTGCAGCTTGGTCTCGGCGATCCAGCTGTCCCCGGCCGGCGTGGTGTGGAACAGCAGCCCGGCGTTGTTCGACGAGCCGGTCATGTCGGCGTTCTCCAACGGCCACGACAACTTGCCGTCGGCAACGGTCGCCTTGTCGTCCTTGCGCACCCAGGACCAGTCGGCCCCGAGCGTACCGTCGAAGCTGTCACCGGTCAGCAACTTCCCGGTCCGCGGCACCGCCACCATCTTCTTCACAGGCTTGGCGACGGACCGCACGGTCAGGTTGTCCACCTCAGCAGACCCCACCCACCGCACAGGTGCCGCCTTGAGCTCCAGCCCGGGTACGGCGAGCTGCGCCTCCCCGTAGACATCTCCTAGGCCGGCGTCATTCAGTCGTGCCGTCACGGTGGATTCGGAGACTTGTACCGACAGTTTGTTCCACTGCGTACGGTCGAAGTCCGCCGGCAACTGCACCGAAGACGTACGCCGGCCGACCGTCACCGTCAGACGATTGTTCGCGACAGTCGTCACCACCTGATCGCCTAGAACCGTGGTGAAGGAGGTGCCTAGTTTGGCGTCTGCTTCCACCCGGAGGGGGCCGTCCGGGGCGGACTGGCGGGTTTGGGCGGCGCCGTTGATGGTGGCGGTGGGGCCGCCGAGGGCGTCGCCCGGCTGGCGGGTGGCGCCCAGCAAACCGGCGGCCGGGTCGGTGGAGTCGATGCCGAGTGCGGAGCCGGTCGCCGGTGCGGCGACCGGGTTCTCCGACGGGCCGGCGCCGGCGTTGGTGCGTGGCCAGCCGTCGATCCAGTCGATGTTGTCGATCAGCATCGGCCGCCGGTTGATCCCGAACGGCGTGGTCAGCCACGACTGGTTCCGGTCGATCGCGTGGTAGACGATGTGGTCCTGCCCGGCCGCGTCGGTGATGAACGCGTGGTGCCCGGGTCCGATCCAGCGGTTGCCGTTCTGGGTGATGACCGTCGTACCGCCGACCCGCGAGTCGGTGAGCGCCGCGCCGTCGGCGTCGAGGAACGGGCCCTTCGGCGAGCGGGAGCGGCCGGCGAACACGGAGTACCCGGTGGTGGGGCCGGCGCAGCAGTTCATCGACGAGCCCATGAAGTAGTACCAGCCGTCGCGGTAGACGACGTACGAGCCTTCGTAGCGGTCGCCGATCGTGACCTGGGTCGGCGTACCGACCGCGTGCATGCCGTCGGGGCTCAGTTCGGTGACGGAGATGCCGCCGTAGAAGCCGCCGTAGTACAGGTAGCGCTTGCCGTCGGCGGCGGTCAGCATCGCCGGGTCGATGGTGCCGAGATAGCCGCCGTTGCCGTCCGGGCGCGGTGCGACGACAGGGCCGCCGGTCGCGGTCCATGGACCCGCAGGCGTCGGGGCGGTCGCGACGCCGATGGCCGGGTCGCCGCCGGGGTTGGCGAGGGTGTCGGTGACGGTGAAGTACATGACGTAGTGACCGTCGAAGTACCGGATGTCGGGCGCCCAGAAGAACGAGCCGGGCGCCGCCCAGGACGGTTTCGTCTGGTCGTTGAAGACCGTGCCGAGGTACTCCCAGGAGCTGAAGTCCTTGGTCCTGGCCATGTGCATCAGGCCGAACGGGCCGTTCGCCACCAACGGGTCGGAGGTGGCGTACGCGTACCAGTAGCCGTCCCGGCCCTGGATGATCGACGGGTCGGCGAACGTGTCGGCGAAGCCGGCGGTGACCGGGTTCTTCGTGGTCACCACGGGTGCGGCGGTCGCGGCCGTCGTACCGGCGGCGATCGCGGCCACAGTCATGACTGCGGCGAGTAGTCGTTTCGGAGGCACGGGCGGGTCCTCTCTCGAACTCAACTGCTGAGTTGGATCACGTGCCACGATGCGGGCGGCAGCGTGGCACGGCAGACACCGTCGACAACGGCGGTGGTGTCGACGGCCCGGGGCTGGACCCGGTCCGGATCGTCCGCCGTGTTCACGGCGGTGCGGTCCTCGTCGTAGAGGGCGAGGTGCCGGACAAGCCGTCCGGTCACCGGGACTTCCAGGTCGATCTTGTCGGTCTCGCTCCGGTTCGCCACGAAGATCGCGGTCTCCCCGGTGGCCTCGTCGTACGTCGCGGTGCTCCACAACGCCGGGATCCGCCCGAAGGCGGCGGTCTCGAGGTCGGGTCCACCGGCGATCGCGGTCTGCAGCACGGTCGGGCCGGCGTACTGCGCGGTCAGCGCGAACGGGTAGAAGATCGTCTGCCGCCAGGCGCGGCCGCCCGGCTCGGTGCGGATCGGCCCGATCACGTTCACCAGTTGCGCGAGGCAAGCGATCTTCACCCGGTCGGCGTGCCGGAGCAGCGTGATCAGCAGGCTGCCGACCACCACCGCGTCGTCGACCGTGTAGGTGTCCTCGATCAGCGGGCCGGCCTCGCGGATGTCCAGGCCGAGCTCGCCGGGGAACTCCTGCTGGCGCCAGACATTCCACTCGTCGAACGACAGCGTCAGCTCCTTGTCGCTGCGCTTCAGCGCCTTGACGTGGTCGGCGGTCGCGATCACCGCGGAGATCATCCGGTCCATCTCCTCGGCGCAACCCAGGAAGCTGGTCTGGTCGCGGTCCTTCGGTTCGTAGTACGCGTGCAGGCTGATGTGGTCGACCAGGTCGTAGCAGCGTTCCAGGACGACACGCTCCCATTCGCCGAACGTCGGCATCCCGGCGTTGCTCGATCCGCAGGCGACCAGCTCGAGCCCGGGGTCGACCCGGCGCATCGCGTTCGCGGTCTCCTCGGCGATCCGCGCGTACTCCTCGGCGGTCTTGTGCCCGATCTGCCACGGGCCGTCCATCTCGTTGCCCAGGCACCAGGTCCGGATGTCGTGCGGCTCCGGACTGCCGTTCGCGACCCGCCGGTCGGACAGGGCGGTGCCGGCCGGCAGGTTGCAGTACTCGAGCAGGTTGACCGCGTCCCGGATGCCGCGGGTGCCGAGGTTCACGGCCCAGATCGGCCGTACGGCGGCCTTCCGCGCCCAGGCGACGAACTCGTCGGTGCCGAACTGGTTCGGCTCGATCGCCCGCCAGGCCAGGTCCAGCCGCCGCGGCCGGTGCTCCTTCGGGCCGACGCCGTCCTCCCAGCGGTAGTTCGAGACGAAGTTGCCGCCCGGGTACCGCACCGCGGTGACGCCGAGCTCGCGGACCAGGTCGAGCACGTCCTGCCGGAAGCCGTCCGGGTCGGCGCTCGGATGCCCGGGCTCGTAGATGCCGGTGTAGACGCAACGGCCCATGTGCTCGACGAACGAGCCGAACAACCGCCGGTCCAACGCACCGACCACGAACGCCGGGTCCACCACGAGCCGAGCCACAGGGCCTCCCCATCGACGTTTACAACGTTTAACGTGGATGTCTACAACGATTGACAATCGGTGTAAAGGGTTCGGCGGTGGGACACTCGGGCGACAGCTGCACGACAGGAGGTTCGGATGGCGACCAGGCTGAGTGACGTGGCCGCGCGGGCCGGGGTCTCGGTGAAGACCGTCTCGAACGTGATCAACGACTATCCGCACATCACCGCGCAGACCCGGGCCAAGGTCGAGGCCGCGATCGCCGCGCTGGACTACACCCCGAACGTCAGCGCCCGCTCACTGCGCAAGGGCCGCTCGGACTTCATCGCGCTGGCCATCCCGGAGATGGGCTCGCCGTACTTCGCCGAGCTCGGCGCGGAGATCTCCCGGGCCGCGAAGCGCCGCGGGATCACCGTGCTGATCGACCAGACCGAGGGCGAGGCCGCCGCCGAGCGGTTCGTGCTGGACGGGATGCGCGGGCAGCTGATCGACGGCATCATCTTCTCGCCGCTCGCGACCGCCCCGGCGAAGCTCACCTCGGTCGCGATCGGGAAGCCGCTGGTGCTGCTCGGCGAGCGCCCGGCCGGCGGGCAGTTCGATCGTGTCGCGGTGGATTCGGTGCAGGCGTCGTACGACGCGACCACGCACCTGATCTCGCTCGGCCGGACCCGGATCGCGGCCATCGGCGTCGGCGGCACGAGTACGGGCGCCGTCCGGCGGAAGGGCTACCGGAAGGCGCTGAAGGAGGCCGGACTGCCGCACGACCCGGCGCTGGAGCTGGCCGGATCGGGGTACCACCGGGCGGACGGCGCGGCGGCGATGCGCGAACTGCTGGCGTTGCCGACGCCGCCGGACGCGGTGTTCTGCTTCAACGACCTGATGGCTCTGGGCGCACTGCGGACGCTGGCCGACGCCGGGCTGAGCGTGCCCGAGGACGTCGCCGTGGCCGGGTTCGACGACATCGAGGACGGCCGGTTCCACTCGCCGTCACTGACCACGGTCTCACCGGACAAGGAGTGGCTGGCCGACAACGCGGTCGCGCTGCTACTCGACCGGATCACCGGCGACGACAACTCCGCCCACCGCGACCTGATCGTCCCGCACACGCTGGAGATCCGCGAGTCGACCGCCGGTTAGCGCTCCGGGAAGCCGGCGAGCTGCTTGGCCAGGTCGTTCTGGGTCTTCCCGACCCGGCCCGCCAGCGTGAGTACGGCGTTGCGCACCGGGCGGATCGGGCGGGGAACGTTGGCGAGCCGGGTCAGCCGGTGCGCCAGGCCGATCACGCGGACCGCCTCGGCGCGGCTGTTCGTGGCGTAGGTGTCGAGGCCCGACTCGTCGCCGGCGAGCGCCTGCGAGAGGGCGTCGGCGAGCGCGACGGCGTCCCGCAGCCCGAGGTTCATGCCCTGACCGCCGGCCGGGCTGTGCGTGTGGGCGGCGTCGCCGGCCAGTAGCACGCGGCCGGCGCGGTACTTGTCCGCCACCCGCTCGTGGATCCGGAAGCGCGAGCCCCAGACCACCTCGGTGACCTGCGGGTGCGCCCTGCGCGGGCCGCGGTCGGCCAGCAGCTGCTGCGCGAACGCGACGTCCGGGTGCTCCGGCGCGTCGTGCACCTCGGCCACCAGGCGGAAGCTCCCGTCCGGCAGCGGCGCCACCACGAGCATCCCGGCAGCCGCGAAGTACAGCCCGACCTCATCGGTCGGCAGGCCGCCCGCGACCCGTACGTCGACCAGGCTCAGCGACAGCTCGAGCGTGTTGCCGGGCATCCGCAGGCCGGCGAGCTCCCGGACCGTGCTGTGCATGCCGTCCGCAGCCACGACGTACTGCGCGTGGATCACGTCACCGTTGTCCAGCGTCACGTCGACGCCGTCGGCGGTCTGGCTTAGGCCGGTGGCGGCGTACGGGCGGAGGACCGAACCGCCCAGCTCCTGCAGGCGCTCGAGCAGGACCTGTTCGGTGACCGGCTGCGGGATCATCGTGACGAACGGGTACGCCGTGGGCAGGTCCGCGAAGCCGACCGGGATCAGCTGCCGGTCGCCGGACCGGACCGCGAAGTCCTGCAGCTCCAGGCCGAGGTCGACGAGCCGCTTCGTGACGCCGAGCTGCTCCAGGACCTCCAGCGTCCGCGGGTGGATCACGCAGGCTCGCGAGGTGTTCGCACCCTCGGCCAGCTTGTCCACGACCACCACGTCGTGCCCGTGCAGCCGCAGCCCGACCCCCACCGCGAGTCCGACCGGCCCGGCGCCCACCACGACAACCTCTGCGTTCATCGTTCCTCCCTTGCCAACACCTGTTGACTTTTACGCTAGGACCGCCCGCTCGAAAAGTCAACAAGTGTTGGCATATGCTGTTGGCATGGCGGAGAAGAAGTCCGATCGAACCCGGGCGGCGATTCTCGCGGCGGCCCGGGAGCGGTTCGGCGCGGACGGGTACGAGCGCGCGACGATCCGGGCGATCGCGGCCGACGCGGCGATCGACCCGGCGATGGTGATGCGGTACTACGGCAGCAAGGAGAAGCTGTTCGCGGCAGCGGCCGAGTTCGACGTTCGGCTGCCCGAGCTGCATGACGTACCGAAGGATCGGCTCGGGGAGGTGCTCGTCCGGCACCTCGTCGAGCGGTGGGAGGAGGACGACACGCTGCGGGTGCTGCTACGGACGGCGGTGACCAACGAGTCGGCGGCCGAACGGATGCGGCAGGTGTTCATCGGGCAGCTGATGCCGGCGTTCCAGCGCGCCTCGATCGACCGGCCCGCCGTACGGGCAGGGCTGATCGCGACGCAGGCGCTCGGCTTCGCGCTGTGCCGCTACATCCTCGAGCTCCGGCCGGTGGTCGACCTGACGACCGATGAGGTGGTCGCCTGGCTCGGACCAACCGTGACGCGCTACCTGACCGAGCCCTCGCCCAGCCAGGCGTGAACGGCGGGCAGTGTTTCGGCCAGCGACGGCAAGTGCGGGTGCCACTTCAGCTCCCACTCCAGTGAGAGCGGGTAATCGGTGCCGTCGAGCGCGGCCAGTAGGTCCTGGATCGGGAAGTCGCCGTCATCGATCGCGACGGGTCGATAGTCCTGCCGCGAATCAGCCTGCTTGAACTGGACGAGCTCCAGCCACGGCCGCAGCAGCGCGTACGACTCGGCCGCCGTCTCGCCGTGCGACCACGTGTGCGAGCTGTCCCAGAGCGCCCGCACCTGGTGGCCCGGCGCGTCGGTGTCGAGCAGCGCGAGGAACGCCGCGACCTGACGGCCGGTCGAGTGCGAGTCGTGGGTCTCGAACAGGATCGGCACGTCGCGCGGCGCGGACGTCACCCGGTCCAGCGCGCGGATCTCGCCGGCGCTCGGACCGTCCGGCGTACCGGCGTCGGTGTCCGTGTCGTCACCCGGGAAGACCCGGACGCCGAGCGCGCCGAGGTCGGCCGCCAGCTCCAGGTGCGCCTCCAGCGGCTGCTCCTCGACGGCGCAGAGCCGGACGTAGCTGCTGATCGCGAAGATCTCCAGCCCGGCGTCCTCGATCCTGCCGCGCAGCTCCCGTCGCTGCGCCGGCGTCAGACCGGTGTGGGTGAACTCTTCCGGAGCGGCACGCAGCTCCAGACCGGTGAAGTTGTTGCCCTTGGCAAGTGCCAGGACGTCGTCGAGTGAAGCTCCGGGACAACCGAGGGTGGCGAAACCTAAACGCATACGCTCTATCTGATCAGACCCAGCGGCCACGGCGCGGTTGGGTCCGCGGGCCGTTCGGCTGCTCGGGTTCGGCCGGCTGCTGCTCCTGCGGGTACTGGTACTCGGTCTGCTCCGGGTACTGCGACCCGTACGACTGGTAGCTCTCGTACGACTGGTTGCTGCCGTTCTCGTACGAGTAGCCGCTGTAGTCCGAGGTGTACGACGACGAGCCGTAGTCCGTGTAGTCGTTGCTCGGCGTGTACGTCGGCTCCGGCCCGTACGACGGCACCGGCGGGAGCGGCTTCGACGGAGTCAGGAAGTCGTCCTGTACGTCGTGGCTCGGCGCGGGCTCGTAGTACCCCGAGGACGCCGACACATGCGACGACGGCTGCGAGTGCTCGGACTGCCCGTAGACGGTGTGGTCCTGGTACGCCGACTGCGTGGTGTGCCCGGAGTGCGCGGCGTGCGTAGTGTGCGTGGTGTGGTCCCCGACGGCCGGCTGGATCGCCGACGGGCTGTCGACCGCGACCCGAGCGGCCCGGCGACCAGCGCGCGCAACGGGTGCGGGCTCGGGCTCGGGTGCGGTCTGTGCCTCCGCGGGGGAGGACGTCGAGGTGTAGTCCGACTCGTAGGAGTACGGCTCGGAGTAGCGGGCCGCCCAGTGCTCTTCCTGCGCGGGCTGCTGCGGCTGGTACGAGTACGGGTCCGGCTGAGCGGTCGGCTCCGCACGCCAGCTGCTCGCGGAACCGAGCGTGTCCTGGGTGATGGTGTTGCGGTACTCCTCCCAGGTCGGCTCGGCGGTGTACGACGTCTCCGCGGCCGGCTGCTCTTCCTGCCAGTCCTGGATCGGGCTGAACTGCTCGGTCGCGGGCCCGCCGTCGTTGTCCTGCCAGTTCTGCGCGGCCGGGGCGAACGGGCTCCACTTCGGCGCTTCCGCGGGCTGCTGCGGCTGGTGTTGAGGCTGGTGCTGCGGCTGCTGGGGGGCACCGCCGTACGCGGCCGGAGCGGCGGCGCCGTCGCCCGGGAAGCCCTGCGGCTGCTGCGGCGCGAACGGGCTCGCGACCGGAGCCTCCGGCGCCTGGGGAGCGAACGGGTTGTTCGACTGCATCTGCTGCTGCGGCGCGCCGGCCATCTGCAACTGCGGCTCGCGGACCAGGCCCAGCGACGGCGCGATCGGCTCCGAGATCACCGGCTGCTCGTCGGTGTCGTCGTTCGCGTACGACGGGACCTGGGTCACCTCGTACGTCGGGACGGCGCTCAACTTCGGGCCCTGGTCCCACCACGGCACCCACTTGCGAGTGGTCTGCATGTGGTTGATCTTGCGGATGATCATCGTCGCGGCGACCGCGGAGATCGCGGTCAGCACCAGCGACGCCGTACCCGCCATCGCGATCCCGCGCAGCGAGCCGACCGTCGCCTCCATCCACATCAGGAACCGGCGGACCACCACGTCGAACGCAAGCGCGCCGATCCAGGCCACCCACCAGACTGAGGTCAGCGGGGGAGTCCTGAACCGGCGCAGGTCGTCGGCGTAGACCGGGGTCTTCGGATCGCTGGCGATCCAGACGTCGTCCACGATCTGTTTCGGGTACCAGAGGTTCGGTCCGGGGACGAACCAGCTGGCCAGCACCCAGCCGTGGCTGCGGCGGTGGTCGGCCTGCGAGAAGACCTCGGAGTTGACCCGGACCCGCCACAACCAGATGACGAAGACGACCGCGGCGGCCACCGAGACGATGACGTTCGGAACGGCGGTCACCTTGGCGATCGCGTCCGCGCGGTTCAGATCCGCGTCGTCGACGTTCGGCATCCCGCCGAGGTAGCGGTGCACCACCGAGTACGTGTTCCAGTCGGACCAGGTGGACAGCAGATGCGTCACCGTGGACGCGCCCAGCAGGGCGACGGCGAGCTTGCCGACCGTCCCGATCTGCTGGAACTCCTCAGCCGCGTGCGGCTGCCACTCTTCCTCGTCCTCGACAGGGGTCATCAATGCCTGCGGGTGGCTCACGTCTCGCGTCCCTCGCGTTGCTGGAACTCCGTCGTCTGTCCGGCGCTTCGGCCCGGCCCTGCCCCCGCGTGACCGAGCCACATTGATACCACGAAGTAGGTAGGCCAGGGCAGTCGGCCCCAGCACAGAGGGTGTCGACTTAACGTGTTCTTTTCGTACGCCCATCACCATTGGTAACGAGGCACTGGGCAGGGCGTGACGGTTTGGTTTACCGCGCAGGTGGATGAAACCCGTTCTGAGGTGTCCCGAGCGCCCACCAAGGCACCCATGGGCGCATGCTCTGGAGCTCGTCGACGCGCTGGATCAGGATCACCGCGAACACCGCCGCGCCGGTCGTGAACAGCGCGGAGACGGAGGACAGTATGACGTTCGTCCGCAGGTCTCCCAGCTGCGACGCGCCGGAGAGAACGCCTCTTTGCACGATGTTTCCGGTCACCAGTCCGGTCACCCAGGTCAGCCACCACGCCCAGACCAGCCGGGTGCCCGGAACCTCCTTGAGTTCCGGGGTCAACGGATCGGTCCGCGGGTCGCTGGCCGCGACGATGTCGTCGACGACCTGCTTCGGGTACCAGAGGTTCACCACCGGCACGAGCCAGCAGCCGAGCACCCAGCCGCGGGTGTACCGGTGCTGGCCGCGGCAGAACATCTCCGCGTTCCACCGGACCCGCCAGAGCCAGACGATGAACACCGCCGCCGCCGCGAACAGCGCGAGCGCCGCGACGATCCCGAGCGAGCCGGAGATCAGGTTCGCCTCGGACCACCGGTCGGCGTTGTCGCCGTACGTCCGGCGGGTCCGGTACAGATTGAAGTCCGACCACGCGGTCGACCAACTCGTCACGGTGACCAGGCCGATCAGGACGGACGCACCGATACCCATCGCCCGCTCGGAACTGAACCAGCGGTCGAACGGCGGTACCTGTGCGGGCCGGCTCGGCATGGATCAGGCATAGCACAACACGGCGTGACCGGGCGAGAACATCAGGTTGCGGCCACTCCGTGGCGCTTTTCTGCCAGAAAGTGTCGGTGATCGCGGGGAGGATGGGCGTATGCACTGGTCCGTGGTCGACTCACCGATCGGCGACCTCACGCTCGCGGTCGACGAGACCGGGCTCTGCCGGCTGCACTTCGGCGGCACCGACCGGCCGCTGTCCGGCGACCCGCTGCTGACCGAGGCCGCCGAGCAACTGAAGGCGTACTTCGCCGGCGAGCTCCAGGAGTTCAGGCTGCCGCTGTCGATCCGCGGCGGGTCCGGCTTCGAGCGCGCGGTCTGGCAACAACTGACCCGGATCCCGTACGGCGAGATGCAGACCTACGGCGACGTCGCGAAGATCGTCGGCGACCTCGGCGCCGCCCGCGCCGTCGGCACCGCCTGCAACAGGAACCCGATCGCGATCGTGGTGCCGTGCCACCGGGTGGTCGGCGCCGGCGGCAAGATGGTCGGCTTCGGCGGCGGCATCCCGACCAAGCGGCACCTGCTCGAGCTCGAGGCCCGGGTCAGCTTCGAGACGATGTGGAACTAACGAAGATCTGACACCCGGGCAGGCCGTCTCGAGGCGCGACCGACATCCGTGGGCACTAACGTTTGAAGCGAGCGATTCAGTAGGTCCTCCCAAGCCCTTGGAAGACACATAAATGAACAAAGCCCGCACCACTGACCACCTGCACCCGGACCTCAGCGCGCTGATGGACAAGAGCGCCGAGGAATGGTCGGCCCCGGAGATCCAGGACACCGCCCGCGCGGCGCTCCAGATGCACGCCCCGGACCGGGAGCCGCTGACCTGGACCAGGCGGTTCAAGATCGTCCCTTGGCTGCACCGCAACGACGCGGTCTGCATGAGCTGCGGCGGCTCCTACCCGTGCATCACGCACCGGTACGCCACCCAGCTGCTGTCCGCCGGTCGCTACACGATGACCAAGGGCGAGGAACAGGAGCCGCAGGACGACTGAGAGCGTCGTACGCGCAAGGCGACGCCCCGGACAGACGAAGGTCCCGGACCCCACCTGGGGTTCGGGACCTTCGCCGTTGCGGTGGTGTCAGGAGTCGCTCGGGCGGCTCTCGCCCGCCGGCTTCCTGGTGGTGGTCTTCTTGGTGGCGCCGTTCGACGCGGCCTTCACCTCGTCCTTGGCGTCCTCCACCTTGGCCTCGGGCTTCGCCTCGGCCTTCGGTGCGTCCGCCGTCGGCTCTTCCGGCTTCGCGTCGGACTTGCCGTTCGACGCCGTCCCGTTGGACGCGGTGGTGTCGGCCGGGCGGGTCGACGTACCGGCCGGGGCGGAGCTGTAGTCGCGGCCGCTGGTCGGGGTCGACTGCCAGGCCGGCTCCGGCGGGGTCAGCAGCTTCTTCACCGCTGCCGCGGCCAGCGCGCCGAGGCCCAGGAACAGCGCCACATTGCGGAGCTTGTGGCTCTTCTTCTTCGGTACGTCGAGCTCGCCCTTGAGCGCGGCCTTGGTGGCCTTGCCCCGGCGGGTGGTCTCCTCGACGACCGGCTCGGCGGCCGCTGCCAGGGTGGCCAGTGCGGCGGTCACCTTCGGCAGTACGTCGTCGTTCAACCGCTCGCGGGCCTTCTCGGCCGCGTGCTCGGTGGCCGGGCCGACCTTCGCGAGTGCGTCGTCGAGCACCGGACCGGCCTTCTCCACCGCCTGGTGGGCCAGGTGTGCGCCCCGCTCGACAGCCTTCTCGGCGTACGGCGACACCTTCTCCCGTGCGGTGCCAACGGCCGGCGCGAGGTGCTCACGGACCTGGCCGACGGCCGGTCCGAGCTTCTCGCTCGCCGACTCGGCGAGCGGCCGGACGCGGTCCTTGGCGGCCTCGACCCGGTCCTTGGACTTCCTCAAACCCACGGTTCCCTCCTCGGTGCCGCCCGCCCCGCGGACAGCTCTCCCGCCCATCGGCGACATGGGCTTGTTTCCTGATGACAACTCTGGACAAATCCGGCTGCATCTGCATCGTACGACGTCACGAGCCGATAACCCTGTGCCCCCACCACCCAATCCCACACCTTCTTTGAACGGCATGACAGGATCGAGGGCGTAAGCAGTGGTAACCCGACTAGGAGTGACTCCCGTGGCCGAAGAGCTGTACGCGACCCTGCAGACGAACAAGGGCGACGTCGTCATCAGGTTGTTCCCCAACCACGCGCCGAAGACGGTGAGCAACTTCGTCGGCCTCGCCGAGGGCACCAAGGAGTGGACCGACCCGGAGACCGGCCAGCAGGTCAGCAAGCCGTTCTACGACGGCCTCGGCTTCCACCGGGTGATCGACGGCTTCATGATCCAGGGCGGCTGCCCGCTCGGCACCGGCACCGGCACGCCGGGATACCAGTTCGACGACGAGATCCACCCGGAGCTCCAGTTCGACCGTCCGTACCTGCTCGCGATGGCGAACGCCGGCATCCAGTTCGGGCACGGCACCAACGGCTCGCAGTTCTTCGTGACCGTGGTCCCGACCCCGCACCTGAACCGCAAGCACACGATCTTCGGCGAGGTCGCCGACGACGAGTCGAAGAAGGTCGTGGACGCGATCGCGACCGCGAAGACCGCGCCGGGCGACCGGCCGATCGACCCGATCGTGATCAACAAGGTCGTCGTCGAGCGTAAGAACGCCTGACACAGCTTCATCGTGGGGCCGGGACGTGCCCGGCCCCGCGCTCCCAGAGAGGGACCCCGTGACCGAGACCGTCTGCTACCGGCACCCGGATCGGCCCGCCGGGGTGCGCTGCCAGCGCTGCGACCGGCCGATCTGCCCGGCGTGCATGAACAGCGCCGCCGTCGGCTTCCAGTGCCCGAGCTGTTTCAACGAGGGCGTCCGCTCGGTGCCCCGCACCCGCACCTCGCTCGGCGGCATCCAGCGCGGCGGCAGCCAGCAGATCGTCACCTACACGATCCTGGCGCTGAACGTGCTGGTCTTCATCGCGGCCCGGTACGGCAGCCCGCAGATCCTGAACGATTTCGTGATGGTGCCGGCGCTGGCGAGCAGCGAGCCGTGGCGGCTACTGACGTCGGCGTTCACGCACGTACAGCTCTTCCACATCTTCTCGAACCTGTTCATGCTCTGGCAGCTCGGTCCACCGCTGGAGCAGATGCTCGGACGGCTCCGGTTCACGATCCTGTACCTGCTGTCCGCGCTCGGCGGCAGCATCGCGGTCTGGCTGCTGTCCGCCCCCGGCGGCGCGACCCTCGGCGCGTCCGGCGCGGTCCTCGGCCTGGTCGGCGCCCTGCTGGTGATCCACCGCGCCCGCGGCTTGGACATCACCTGGATCATCATGTACGTCGCGGTGACGGCGTTCCTGTCCTTCGCCATCCCGAACGTCTCCTGGGAAGGCCACCTCGGCGGCTTCGTCGTCGGCGCCGCCACCGCCTGGGTCTTCCTCCAACTGTCGAAGCCCAGGCGCCGCAACAATCAAGCGGCATAGGCCACAACTTCGGCTCAGTTGCATCAAACCAGGTGACAACCGAGGGGAACTGCTCGTCTAATCAGGTGACGTCCCGACGGGGGACCAGCTTGGTAAGGACATCCACATGAGCCCACGCGCAGTGGACAAACGCGCCCGCCCCGGCAACGAACATCAGATAACCCGCCCCGCGGCACCGGAGACCCCGAGCGCGGTCACCGCGCTCAAGGCCGCCGACCACACCACGAACCGCATCTCGCAGCACAAGCCGCCGACGAAGGCCGCCTCCTGACTCAGCGCAGCAGCAGGCAACTGTCGCCGAATTCGTGCCAGAGGTAGTTGTGCTGGATGGCGGCGTCGTACGCGCGTTGGACCTGGTCGCGGCCGGCGACCGACTCGAGGAGCAGCAGGTGCGAGGCCTCGGGGGCGTGCCAGCCGGTGATCAGGCCGTCGACGACCTGCGGCTGGTTGCCGGGGCCGAGCACGAGGTCGGTCCAGCCGCGGGACGGGACGACCGTTCCGCCGACGGCGGCCGATTCGATCGCGCGTACGGCGGTGGTGCCGACCGCGATCACCCGTCCGCCGTTCGCCTTGACCCAGTTGACGAGGCGGGCCGTGTGCGTGGGTACGTCGTACCGCTCGGGCTGAGGTGGTTCGTGGCTTTCCAGCGAGGAGACACCGCAGTGCAGCAGGATCGGCGCGATCAGTACGCCCTGTGACGCCAGGTGGCTCACCAGCTCGAAGCTGAACGGCCGGGCCGCGCTGGGCATCTCCGCGCTGCCGGGCTCACGCGCGAAGACGGTCTGGTACGACGCCAGCGGCCAGCGCTTCCCCACGTAGTTGTAGGTGATCGGCCGCCCGTGCCGCTGCAGGTACCCGAGTACGTCGGGCCTCGGCGGCTTCGCGATCCACAGACGGCCGGGCGAGGCCTGGTACGGCGCCAGCAGGGTCAGTTCGCCTTCGGGCAGTTCTACCCGCTGTCCCGGCGTACCGCCGAACATCGGGGCGCCGCCGTCGCGCAGCTCGACCACCCAGGTGCCGTCGTCGAGCGGTGTGGAGAAGTGCACGGTGTACCTCGTACCGTCGACGGCCGCGGCCAGCGTCCCGGAGGTGTTGACCAGCAGCAGGTCGCCCGGCCAGAGGTGGTCGCCGATCCGGTCGAAGCGCGTGTGCGTGACGGTCGACCCCTCCGCGACCAGCAGCTTCACGTGGTCGCGGGAGAGGCCGCGCGCCTCGGGTGGTTCGCCGGCGTTCAACGCGTCCGGCAGCTCGAACCGGGTGTGCGGGTGCACCCTCACGATGTCACCGCCGGCGCGAACTCGGACGCGCGGTACCTGCCGCTGGCCGGTCGCTTGTCGAGCAACTGCAGGAACGACGGTACGACGGTCGCGGGCTCCGGCCGGTCCGAGATGTCCTCACCGGGGAACGCGGCCTGGTGCATCGCCGTACGCAGATCACCCGGGTCGACGGCGTACACCGCCAGCGCTGGATTCTCCGCGGCCAGGACCTTCGTGGCGTGGTCAAGCGCCGCCTTGGCGGAGCCGTAGCCGCCCCAGGTCTCGTAGGCCTCCACGGCAGCGTCGGAGCTGATGTTGATCAGCACACCGGACGCCGTTGTGAGTGCCGGGAGCAGGAGCTGCGTGAGCGCGAGTGGCGCGAGTACGTCGACCTCGTAGACGCGACGGAGCTCGTCGAGGTCGGCCTCGGCCAGCGCCTGCAGCGGGCTCGGGCCTAGGTAGCTGGCGTTGTTCACGAGCAGGTCGAGCCGGCCCAGCTCGGTGACCGCGTCGAGCAGGTCGGCGCGGTGCTCCGGGTCGGCGACGTCACCCGCCAGCGGTACGACGTCGGTCCGGGCCGCGAGCGCGTCCGCCGCGTCCTTGAGCGCTTCCGCGCCCCGCGCGTCGATCACCAACGTCCACCCGCGCTCGGCCAGCCCATGCGCCAACGCGAGCCCGAGCCCCGCGGAGGCACCGGTGATCAGAGCAACAGGACTTTCAAGAGTCATACGGACACGGTCATACCTCAAGAAAGCTTGAAGTCAAGGGAGCAAGATGCCGGGGTTCATGACGTGGTCCGGGTCGAGAGTTTGTTTGACAGCCTGTAAGGCTTCGGTGGCGAGACCGCCGATCTCCGCTACGTAGGCGTCTTGGTGGTCGGTGCCGACGCCGTGGTGGTGCGAGATAGTGCCACCGGCTGCCGCGATGGCCTGATTGGCGGCGGCCTTGGCGGTTCGCCACTGGCTGATCGGGTCGTCGGCCTGGGCGCAGACGACGGTGAAGTAGAGCGAAGCGCCCGTCTCGTACACGTGTGAGATGTGGCAGAGCACCAGCGGCGGCGTCGTCGGCAGCGCGCCGACCAGTGCCTCGGTGACCGCGGCCTTCAGGGCCGGGATGCGGGACCAGAAGGCGGCGGTCTCCAGGGTCTCGACCAGCGCCCCCTCGTCGAGCAGCGGATCGCGCAGGTACGGCGCGCGGTACCGGCCGACCCGCCAGGTCTCACCGGGTCCCTCGCCGAGGTTCGTCCCGCCGGCCGCCGCGAGTACGTCGGCGGTCGCCTGGTGGTACGGGCCGTCGAAGCCGATGATCGCGAGTACGCCGCCCGCGCTGCCGCCGAGCACGTCCGGATCGGCGAGGTTCACCGCGGTCTCGACCTCGTCCGACAACCGCAGCACGGTCGGCAGCGGCCCGTCCTGCGCGAGCCGCCGTACCGCGGTCAGGCCGGCGTCGAAGGTGTCGAACTTCCAGCCTTCGAAGTGCCGCTCGGACGGGCGCGGGCGGATCCGGACCACGACCGAGGTGATGACGCCGAACGCGCCTTCGGAGCCGAGGAACAGCTGGCGGAGGTCCGGACCGGCAGCGGACATCGGGGCGCGGCCCAGCTCGATCGTGCCGCGCGGGGTGGCGACCGTGAGGCCGACGACCATCTGGTCGAAACGGCCGTAGCCGGCGGACGACTGACCGCTGGAGCGGGCGGCCGCGTAGCCGCCGATCGAAGCGCCCTCGTAGGACTGCGGGAAGTGGCCGAGCGTGTAACCGCGCTCGGCGAGCAGGGCCTCGGCCGCCGGGCCGCGGACGCCGGCTTGCAGGGTCGCCGTCCGTGAGACCTCATCCAGGTCGGTGAGTTGGTCGAGCCGGCGGAGGTCGAGGGTGACGAAGCTTCTGGTCGGGGCCAGGCCGCCGACCACCGAGGTGCCCCCCGAGTACGGGACGACGGCCAGGTCGTGCTCGGCGGCGCGTTCGAGGATCGCTTGCACTTCGTCGTGGCTCGCCGGGAAGACGACGGCGTCCGGTACGTCGGTGGTGTCGGCGGCGCGGAAGCGCAGGAGGTCTGTCGTCGAGTAGCCGCGGGTGTGGGCCCAGCGAATCTGCCACTCGGTCGTCACGTACTGAGGGCCTACGACTGAGGTGAGGAACTTCAGTTGCCGGTCTGTGGCTCCTGGCCGTGGCTGCGGTTCGGTGGGTGAGGGTGGGCGGTGGATGCCTAGGTGTTTGACGGCGTCCAGGGCGGCGGCGGGGAGTTCCGCGGGGTGCGCCGGGTCGCCCCAGCGGCCGGGGGTGAGTTGCGCCACCGGGAGGTCGGATTCGGTCATCGGTGACTCCCTTTCGGCCAGTGCGCGAGGTAGCGTCCAGGGGAGGTGGAGCCCCCTGGCTCCCACCTCCCCTGGACAGTTCCGGGATGCCGAAGGCGCTGATACACTTTGGCATGTGATGTCTCAGCGTAGCAGCGAATCAGAGCAAGAGACCAGTGCCCGTCCGACCCCGGCGAACGCGATCGGCGAGGAGCGGATCCTGGACGCGGCGTACGAACTGCTGCTCGCGATCGGGATGCGCCGGATGACGATGGCCGACATCGCCCGGCATGCCGAGGTCTCCCGCGCGACGCTGTACCGGCGCTGGCCGAACGTGCAGGCCGTGGTCGCCGCGCTGATGACCCGGGAGTGGACGATCGCGCTGGTGTCGGCGTTCCAGCCGGACGCCGCCGACGGCCGCGCGCGCCTGGTCGAGGGCGTCGTCGAGGTGGTCGCGAAGACCCGCGTGCACCCGCTGATGCGGAAGATCATCGAGCTCGACCCGGAGTTCCTCACGCCGTACCTGCTCGAGCGCCGCGGCAGCAGCACGGTCGCGCACCTCGCGCTGGTCGAGGAGGGCCTCCGCCAAGGTCAGGCGGACGGCTCGATCCGCGCCGGCGACCCGGTCTGGCTGGCCCGGCAGATCATCCTGGTCTCGCTGGCGTCCGCGGTGTCCGGCCCGGTAATGGCCGCGAAGGACGAGTACCCGAAGCTCGACGAGGAGCTCCGCGTGATGCTGACGAGGTACCTGATGCCATGAGCACCATCGGCAACGCGAGTCTGAACGCGGCACGGCGTACCCAGGAGCTCAACGAGCTGAAAGCCGTCGACGTGCTTGTGATCGGTGGTGGTGTGACCGGGGCCGGTGTGGCGCTGGACGCGGCCGCGCGTGGGTTGAGCGTTGCGCTGGTGGAGAAGCACGATCTGGCGTTCGGGACCAGCCGGTGGAGTTCGAAGCTCGTGCACGGCGGGCTTCGGTACCTGGCGTCCGGGCATGTCGGGATCGCGTACGAGAGCGCCGTCGAGCGCGGCATCCTGATGAAGACGACCGCGCCGCACCTGGTGCATCCGGTCCCGCAGATCGCGCCGTGGTTGCCGCAGGCAAAGTTCGTGCAGGCCGCGCTGCTGCGGTCGGCGTTCCTCGGCGGCGACGTACTGCGGACCTTCGCGCGGACCAGCGACGACTACCTCCCGCACTCCCGCCGGGTGTCGTCGGCGGAGATCCTCCGCTACGCGCCGACGCTGCGCCCGGAGGGGATGCGCGGCGGCTTCCTCACCTGGGACGGGCAGCTGTACGACGACGCCCGCCTGGTGGTCGCGATCGCCCGGACCGCGGCGCAGTACGGCGCCCGGATCCTGACCCACGTGGCCGCGACCGAGGTTACCGGGCAGGGCGCAGTCCTGGTCGACCAGCTGACCGGCGACCAGCGGTCGGTGGACGCGCGGATCGTGATCAACGCGACCGGGATCTGGGCGGATCAGGTTGCCTCCGGCATCAAGCTCCGGCCGAGCCGCGGCACCCATCTGGTGCTGCCGCAGTCCGTGTTCGGCGGCCTGTCCGCGGTCCTCACAGTGCCGGTGCCGGGCGAGCTGCGCCGGGTGGTGATGGCGATCCCGGCGCCGGACGACCGGGTGTACGTCGGCCTCACGGACGTCGACGCACCGGGCCCGGTCGACGACGTACCGCGGGCGACCGAGGCCGAGATCGACTTCCTGCTGAACACGATCAGCGCCGCCGTCCAGCAGCCGGTGACCCGCGCGGACCTGCTCGGTACGTACGCCGGCCTGCGGCCGCTGCTCGACACCGGCCACCACAGCGGCACCGCCGACATCTCCCGGCGGCACGCGGTGATCACCAGCGACGACGGCGTGGTCACGATCGTCGGCGGCAAGCTCACGACGTACCGGCGGATGGCGCAGGACGCGCTCGACACCGCGCTCGACCGGTCGGACGTCGAGGTACGGCGGCAGTGTGAGACGCACCGGATCCCGCTCGTCGGCGCGGCCGACCGCGTCCACCTCGCCGCGGTCCGGGCGCCGGCCCGGTTCGTCCAGCGGTACGGCGTGGAGGCGCCGCGGGTGATCGACGGTCCGCCCGAGCTACGGGAGCCGATCGCGCCCGGGTTGCGGACGACGTACGCCGAGCTGAGGTTCGCCGTACGGCACGAAGGCGCGCTGACCGAGGACGACGTACTCGATCGTCGGACGCGGATCGGGCTGTCGGCGGCGGACCGGGAACTGGCGCTGCCCGCGGTGCGGGAGGCGTTCGCAGCGGTCTAGACGGGCTTGGGTTACCTTGGCCGCGGGGAGGTGGAAGGTGACGCAGCCGTATCCGGGGCAGTTTCAGCCTGGGCCGTATCAGCCGGTGCCGTACCAGCCGGTGCTGCCGCGGTTCCGGTCGTTGCGGACGGTCGCGATCGTCAGCATGGTGCTGATGGGGCTGAGCGTGGTCGCCGCGATCATCCAGTGCGTGCTGCTCTGGCGGTCGTACGACCAGGTCAAACGGCTCGTTTACGGGCTGCTCTCCGACGCCGAGCTCGAACGCGGCGCCCGCTCGGTCGCGGGAACCGGACCGCTGCTGGACCTGCTCGGCTATCTGTTGATCGGGACCGCGGTCGCCTTCCTGCTCTGGCTGTGGCGCGCCCGCGACAACGTCGACTTCCTGCACTCGCCGTTCGCACCGCGGCCGGTCATGCCGCAGTACCCGCCGCACCGGCACGCGCCGGGCTGGGTGATCGGCTCGTGGTTCTGCCCGGTCGTGCAGTTCTGGTACCCGTTCCAGATCGTCGAGGACGTCGTCCGCGCCAGCAGGCCGCCCGCGCGGCCGCTCGGTCGGGTCCGCGAGTTGCTGTACGGCTGGTGGGCGACCTGGACCGGCTTCTGGGTGATCATGGTCGGCGGCGGAACGGTCGCCGTGGTCGGCTTCATCGTCTGGGTCGTACGGCTCGTCCAGGCGACCGACAACGGTGCCGGCGGGTACGTCGACGTCTACGACCTGCAGGACTTCATGGTGCACGTGGCGCTCGGCGTCGACATCGGCTTCACGGTCGCGACCGTACTGCTGATCGTGTCGGGTGTCGCGATGGTGCTGCTGATGCGCCAGATCGGCGACTGGCAGGACGAGCGGATGGCGCCACCGCCCGCCGTGCAGGACCACCTACCACCGCAGTACGCCCCGCGCCCGGGCTTCCCGACCTACGGCCGCTGAAGCAGTACGACGCTCGCGTCGTCGTACTGCTTCCACCGCCCGCCTCCTGCCGCGTCGTACTGACGGACCCGATCGATCAGCTGTCGTGGACCCGCGGTCGTCAGTACGTCGATCAGCTCGTCCCAGGAGTGCCCGTACAGCTCGGTGAAGCGGGAGGCGCCGTCGGAGAGGATGGCGACCACGTCCACGGCGGCCAGATCGGTGCTGCCGGTGATCGCCTCGTACGCCGCCTTCGGCTCGGTACTCGCGGCCCAGAAACCGCCCGGCTGGTTGCGCAAGCGGCGGACCGCCTCGAGGGTCCGCTCCGGGAGGCGCTCGACCCGGTCGTCGTGGTGGACGGTGATCCGGCCGGCGGGAGAACGCATGACGACGGGTGAGTCGGCGAGGACGAGGTGCTCGACGTGGTCCGGGTGCAGCCGCACGATCGAGACGGTGGACGACGGACTGTCCGGGTTGCTGACGTCGCAGGTGTCCGCGTGGGTCGCCCGCACCGCGGCGATCGCCTCCGCGAGCAGGTCGGGCAGCGGTACGGACGCCTGCGCGAGGAGCGCCGGCGCCAGTTGGATCGCGAACTGCCTCACCAGCCACGGGACGTCGTGGAGGCAGCCCGAGTCGACGCCCTTCGGCGCGGTGGCGCCGTCGAGGACGAGCGCGAAGTCGGGTCCGGTCAGGACGAGGTCCTCGTTGACGGCAGGTGGTCGCCGATCCGGCGCGGCCTCACTCAGCGAACGAATCTGCACGGACCCAGTCTGGCTCAGCCCTGGTCCGGTTCGGCCCAGCTGTCGGCGAGGGACTGCTCGAGGGCGACCTTGGGGGACCAGCCGAGCTGCTGGCCGATCAGCGTGCTGTCCGCCTGCTGCCACGGCGCCCCGAGAAGCGTCTCCTGGCCGGCCTCGTCGACGATCCTCGCCGCCAGCCCGCTGAGCTCGAAGAGCTGCCCGGCGACGTCGCGAGCGAGAGTCGCCCGGCCGGTGCCGACGTTCAGCAGCGGCGGCAGCTTCCCGTCCGCGAGCGCGACCGCGAGCACGGCCTCGGCCACGTCCCGGACGTCGACGAAGTCGCGCCAGACGTCCAGCGCCCCGACCTCGATCAGCTGCCGCGTCCGCAGGTCCCGGATCACCCGGCCGGTGAGCGTACTGTCCGGCGCCCCCGGCCCGATCACGTCGAAGATCCGCAGTACGACGGCGTCCGCGCCGGCCCGCTGCGCCCGCAGGACGAGCTCGGATCCGGCCAGCTTGGTGATCCCGTACGGCCCGAGCGGGTGCGGCGCGCTGTCCTCGGGCATGCTCGTCCCGTGCGCGGCACCGCCGTACTCGGCCGCGGACCCCAGCTGGACGAACCGCGCGTGACCGGCGTGGTCGCGGACCGACGCGAGCAGCGCCTCGACCGCGATCACGTTCGCCCGGACCAGTTCGGCCGGCGCACCGAACGTGGCGCCGACGGCGTTGACGACCACGGTCGGCTTGTACATCCCGATCTGGGTGTCCAGCGCGTACGGGTGCATCGCGGTCAGGTCGCACCGCCGGTACGGCTCGCTCCGGGTCCGGCTCAGCCCGCGGTACTCGATCCCGCGGTCGGCGAGCAGCGCGCAGATCCTGGCGCCGAGAAAGCCTCCCGCGCCGAACACCATCACCCGCTCAGTTCCGGTCACCTCTCCATCGTGCGGCCCGTATTTGTCGGTCGGCCTACCGTTCTCCTGCCTTACCATCACAACTCTGTCCGTACGACGTGGCAGTGTGACGGCATGGCTGATCGTGTGGACGGGCGTCCGGCAGCACCTACCGAGTCGACGGTCCGGGACTGGGACGACGCGGATCCGTCCGGGCAGACGTACCGGCGGGTGCTGTTCGTCGACTCGGATCTGACCGAGGTGGACAACCGCGGGGCGGTCTTCGAGGAGTGCACGTTCCGCGGGGTGCGGTTCAACGCGTCGACGCACACCGATGCCGCGTTCGTGAACTGCACGTTCGTCCGCTGCTCGCTGTTCGACACGACGTTCACCCGGTGCAAGTTCGTCGGCAGCTTCTTCGACCAGTGCGCGCACAGCCTGATGAAGGTGTCCGGGGGCGACTGGTCGTTCACCGGGCTGCCGGGCGCGGACCTGAAGGGCGCGGAGTTCACCGGGGTGAAGCTGCGCGAGGCCGACCTGACCGGCGTCCGGGCGCCGAAGGCGGTGCTCCGGGACCTCGACCTGTCCGGCGCGATGCTGCAGAAGGCCGACTTCTCCGGCGCCGACCTGCGCGGATCGGACCTCTCGACGCTCGATCCGCTGACCGTCACGCTCAAGGACGCCCGGATCGACGTTACCCAAGCGATGGTGATCGCCGCCGCCCTGGGACTCGACGTACGACCGTGACCTGTGGATATCCCCAGGCGGCCACACGGCAATCCACGGCCCCATCCACAGCCTGTGGATAACTATCCGGATAACTGTGTATTCGTTCTGTGATATCTCCCAGCAGCGTTACGGCGCCGCGGTGCCACCAGCGTCGCGCGCCGATGCCGGGCCGGCGGTCTGGACCGTACGACGAGCAGCCCGGCGTGCTCGACGACGTACGGCGGGGTGACGAGCCGCCCGCGGGTCGTGGTCAGGACCCCGTGGGCGATCGTCTGTACGGCGGCCGCGAGGCCGACGCCGCAGACCGAGCCGAGCGAGTTCGTCAGCACGTCGTGCAGCTGGCAGGTCCGCCCCAGCGACGGGACCAGCGACTGGATCGCCTCGATCGCCGCCGACAGCCCGATCCCGGCCGCGATCGCGTCCGCGCGGCGACTGCCGGCCAGCGTCAGCATCCCCGTGAACGGGACGAACAGCAGGACGTTCAGCGGCGCCTGGATCGAGGTCAGGCCGCCGATGCCTTCCAACCGGGAGCCGCACATCCCGACCGGTCCGTACCGGAGCGGAGTCGGGGTGAGCGTCGCGGCGACCACCAGCGCGAACGCCGCCGGCAGGCAGAACGCCGCCAGCCGCGGGAGCAGGTCGCCACGCCGGCGCACCGCGGAGAAGGCGATCGGCAGGGTCATGCCGGTGAGCACGAGCCAGGTGTCCAACAGATGTGGGATACCGCGATAAGTCTCGAGCACGCGTCTGGTCCTCCGTGGTCGACCGGCTGACTCGAACCCTTCTCGACTTCCAGGACGACCATCTGCCGCCGCCTCCCGCCGCCGGAAGTGCCATCCGGACATCTGCACGCAGCCGTAAGCCGTCCGTGACAGTTCGTGACCATCCGTGCACAAACTGACACGGAAGGAAGGTGCTCAAGGCAACGATCATGTGCCACCGGCGGACCGGTGGAGGGCCGCGATCAACCGATCGGTGGAGGCGGATGGGACCGCCCGGGCGATGTGCCGGAAGGGGCCCGAACGGGACATTCGTAGTACCGAAACAGCGCCCCGAAAGGACCACCGAGATGACCACTCCCGCGAACGTCGAACACCCGCGCAGCGCCTCCGCGTTGCGGAGCGTGCAACTGCTGGTGACCGGCTACGTCGCGATCAGCGTGCTCACCCTGATCGCCATCATCGTCCTCCGGAACCACAGCACGGTCGTCAACGCCGCCGTCTGGATCCGCGGAACGATCGTCGTCGGCAGCTCGCTGCTGACCTTCCTCTTCGCCCGCAGCGCGGCCAAGGGCTCCCATCGGGGGTACCTGCGGCTCCGGATCGTGTCGGCCGTGATGCTGGTCGCCATCGTCGTGATCATCGCCCTGCCCGGCACCTTCCCCCTGTGGATGAAGGGCGAGCAGGCGGTCTGCGGACTCCTCCTGCTCGGCGTGACACTCGTGGTGAACAGCAAGCACCTCCGCTCGGTGTTCACTAAGTGACATGAGCGAGCGCGTCTGGCCGGTGCGTTTGACGGTGGTGCCGTATGTGTTCCTTGCCTGCCTCACCGCCGTCACCATCCTGATCAAGCGCGACCGGCCCGGGTCGCTCACCATCGACCTGGTGCTGTGCGCGCTGATCGCGGTGTGGACGCTCGGCATGTTCACCCTCCGCCCGGCGAGGCGGACCGACCACCGCTGGATCGGCGTCTTCATCGCCGGGTACGTACTGCTGCTGGCCGTGCTGGTGGTGCGGGATCCGTGGTTCGGGTTCCTCACCCCGGCCGGCTACTTCTACACGTTCATCCTGTTGCCCTGGCCGATCGAACTGCTCGGCGTCGGCAGCGTCGCGGTCGTCGCCGGCTACGCCCAGGCGTACGCGATCCCGAAGTCGGACGTCTTCGGACTGCTCGGGACCGCGGCCGTGATCGGCGTGAACGTGGTCGGGATGTGCCTCGCGTCCTGGCTCGGCCGCCGCGGCGAGGTACTGAGCCAGCAGCGCAAGGACGCGGTCGACGCCCTGACCGAGACCAACCTCCGGCTCGAGGCAACGCTCGCGGAGAACGCCGTACTGCACGAGCAGCTGGTGACCCAGGCCCGGGAGGCCGGGGTGACCGACGAGCGGCAGCGGATGGCCCGCGAGATCCACGACACGCTCGCGCAGGGGCTGACCGGGATCGTCGCCCAACTGCAGGCCGCCGAGACCGCGGACGACTGGCGGCGGTACGTGACCACCGCGATCGGGCTCGCCCGCGAGAGCCTGACCGAGGCGCGGCGTTCGGTGCACGCGCTGCGTCCGCAGCCGCTGCAGTCGGCGACGCTGGACGAGGCGATCGCGGACGTCGTACGGCGATGGTCGGCGTTGCACGGGATCGACGTACGACTGACCACGACCGGCACGCGGCGGGTGATGACGCCCGAGGCGGAGTCGACCCTGCTCCGCGCGACTCAGGAGGCACTGGCGAACGTGGCGAAGTATGCCGAGGCGACCCGAGTGGGTGTGACCCTGTCGTACATGGAGAAGAAGGTCGCGCTGGACGTGCGGGACGACGGCGCCGGGTTCGATCCGGCGCTGCCCCGGCCGGCGTCGGAGTCCGGCGGATTCGGCCTGGTCGCGATGCGGCAGCGGGTCGAGGCGCTGAACGGGACGCTCGAGATCGAGTCCGAGCCGGGCTTCGGTACGGCGATCTCGGCGACCGTGCCGTTGACCGGAGCGGGCGCATGATCCGGCTGCTGATCGCCGACGACCACCCGATCGTCCGCGACGGACTCAGCGGGATGTTCGCGGCCGAGCCGGGTTTCGAGGTGGTCGGCCAGGCGGGCGACGGCGCGGAGGCGGTCCGGCTGGCGGTGGCGCTGCGGCCGGACGTGATCCTGATGGACCTGCAGATGCCCGGCATGAACGGCCTGGACGCGATCAGCGAACTCGCCGAGCGCGGCGTCGGGTCGCGCGTGCTGGTGCTGACGACGTACGACACCGACGGGTATGTCGTCCCCGCGATCGAGGCCGGCGCCACCGGGTACCTGTTGAAGGACGCGCCGCGGGACGAACTGCTCCGCGCGGTCCGGTCCGCCGCCGAGGGCCGTTCGGTGCTCGCGCCGTCGGTCGCCGACACGCTGATGAACCACGTCCGCGCGCCGCGCGCCCCGGAACAGCTGCTGAGCCCGCGGGAGCTCGAAGTACTGCAACTGGTTGCCGGCGGCAACACCAACCGCGAGGCCGCGCGGCACCTGTTCATCAGCGAGGCCACGGTGAAGACGCATCTGCTGAACATCTACGCCAAGCTCGACGTCTCCGACCGCGCGGCCGCCGTCGCGGAGGCGTACAACCGCGGCCTGCTCAAGCCGGGCTGAGCCGGTACTCGCTGTCGCGCCGGTCGGTGACGAACATGTACCCGGGCGCGTGCGTGATCGCGTACGGCGGGCGGGACGCCATCAACGCCGCCTGCGGAGTCACGCCACACGCCCAGAACACCGGTACGTCGCCGTCCGCCGCGTCGACGGGATCGCCGAAGTCCGGGGCGCCGAGGTCCGCGATCCCGAGCCCGGCCGGATCGCCGACGTGCACCGGACCACCGTGCACGGCCGGCATCGCCCGGGTGATCCGGACCGCGTCGTCGACCCGGTCCGCGGGGAGCTGCCGCATCGAGACCACCAGCGGACCGTGCAGCCGACCGGCCGGTACGCACTCGCGATCGGTCAGGTACATCGCGACGTTCCGGCCCTGCTCGACGTGCCGCAGCGGGATCCCCTCGGCCGCCAGCGCGGACTCGAACGTGAAGCTGCAGCCGAGCGAGAACGCGACCAGATCGTCCCGCCAGAACTCGGTCGCGTCCGGCACCTCGGCGGCCAGCTCGCCGTCGCGCCAGATCCGGTACCGCGGGAGGTCGGTCCGGAGATCGGCGCCGGACGCCAGCCGGGTCGTCGGGTCACCCGGATCGCCGACGTCGAGGACCGGGCAGGCCTGCGGGTTGCGCGTGCAGAACAGCAGCACGTCGTACGCCCAGTCGGCGGGGACGGCGATCAGGTTGGTCTGCGTGTAGCCGCCGGCCCAGCCGGTGGTCGGCACGCTGCAGTCGTCCCGGAACAGGGAGCGCGCCTGCGCCGCGGTGAGCGTTGCGATCGTCATGAGACCCCCTTCTCAGGTGACCCCACTCACGATAGAGATTGTTGAACAATACGACAAGAGATCGCGTCAGTTCGGGCGGTGCTTCCCGACGGCTTCCGCCAGGTCGTCGGCGTGGGTCTCGTGCAGACCGTCGATCACACCGTCGATATCCGCCGCCGGTCGGTTCTGGCTGAGCTTGAACTTGGCCTCGATCCGCGAGATCGCGACCTCCACACCGACGATCGCGCGGAGCTGGCCGCCGATGTACTTCGCCGGCGCGTCGTCCACCGACCACGGCTCGGGCCGCCCCGCTTCGTGCAGCTGCGACAGCCGCCGTACGACGTCCTCGACCCAGGCGGGGTCGTCGTGGACGGTCAGCGTGCCGTAGACGTGAGCGGTGATGTAGTTCCAGGTCGGGACGACGCGACCGTGCTCCTGCTTGGAGGCGTACCAGGCGGGGGAGACGTACGCGTCCGGGCCGCGCATGATCACCAGCGCGTCCCCGATCGCCGGCTGCTGCCAGTGCGGGTTGTTCCGCGCGAGGTGCCCGAGCAGGACGTTCCGGTCGTCGTCGTACACGAACGGCAGCATGGTCGCCAGCAGTCCGTCCGCCGTCGTCGTGACCAGATCCGCCGCACCGTGCCGCGCCAGCAGCTCCTGCACGGCGCCCTCGTCAGGCGCGAAGTGCGCGGGAACGTACATCATCCACATCCTCAACTCGCCGGGTACGTCCCCAGTATTCGGCTCGGCCGCCGGTCTCGGCAGGTCCAATCGGCAGGCGTTTCAGCAGCCCATTCAGGCCTCGCGGTAGCGGGTGCGAAGATCGGCGGCCTGGTCGTAGTCGCGACGCCAGTCGCCGGTCGGGGGCAGGATCACGCGTTCGGTACCGGCGGCCTCGTACGCGGCGAGTTGTTCGAGCGGGTCGCCGGTGAGCTGCGGGGCGACCACCGTGGCCTTCAGTTGTTTGCCGTCGGCAAGTTCGTTGATCCGGTCCAGGTTCGCGCGGACCTCGTCCGGCGGCAGCGCGATCGTCGCCCAGCCGCCGGCGTACTTCGCCGCCCGGCGCTGCGCCCGTACGCCGCTCCCGGCCACGAAGATCGGCGGCACCTGCACGCTCGGCGAGATCTCCGCACCGGCGATCAGGTCCGGCAGCACGGCGAGCGCCTCGTCCGTGAGCCGGCCGCGGTCCGCGTACGCGACGCCGGCCGCCTCCCATCCCGCGGCACCATGCGCCGGGTTGCCCGTGCCGACCCCGACCACGACCCGGTCGTTCGACACGTACTGCAGCGCGCTGATCTGCTTCGCCGCCCACGCCACCGGCCGCAGCGCCAGCAGCATCACGTTGTACCCGATCGTGATCCGCTCGGTCACCGCTGCCGCCGTCGCCAGTACGACGGAACTCTCCAGCAGCGGGGCGCTCGCGATCAGGTGATCCGTCGACCAGACCGAGTCCAGCCCCGCCTCCTCGGCGTACCGCGCGCTCTCCCGGACGTCACCGAGAATGGGCCGCTCCGGATCAGGCGTCGACGTCGGCAGGATCACCCCGAACTCAAGACTCATACTCGGCGGCAACCCCGCCGTCTTCGGGCCTATTCCTGGTCGGCCTTGGTGAGCGAGAGGACCGCCGGGCGGAGCAACTCGACGATCTCGTCGGGGTCGGCGTCGGCGAGCTCGTCGAGTTTGACCAGGTGCCGGCCGAGGACCACGCCGATCAGGATCGCGCTCACCACGGCGGCGCGGAGGTTGCCGTCCACACCGGGGATGGCCTTGCTGACCTTGACGCGTTCGGCGTGCGCGTTGCCGACCTCGGCGGCGGCGTCGGGATGCGTGAGCATCGAGCGCAGCGCGGCCAGGGAGGCGATCGGCTCCTCGATCAGCGACTGGCGGAGAATCCCGAGCAGCTGCTCGGCGACCTCCTCCGGGGTCTCACCGGTGACCAGCGGCGTCTCGGTCTTCGCCGCCTGCGCGAACAGTTGTTCCTTGCTGCCGAAGTAGTGCATCACCAGGCCGGCGTCCACCTCGGCCGCGGCGGCGACCGCGCGGATCGTGGTCCGGTCGTACCCGAGCGCGGCGAACAGCCGGCCCGCGGCGGACAGGATCCGCTCCTGGGTGTCGATCCGCTGCTGGGCCCGCGACGGCCGGGGCGTGGGCTCACTCATCGGTTCATTCTACGGCCGTTGACCCGTCCGGAGTTTCGTTCTACGCTCGTTGAACCGTTCTACATCCGTTGAATGAAGGAGCCTGATGACCCCGCTCGACGTACTCGAACTCCGCCGCAAGCACCTGATCGCCCGCGACTTCGACGCGTTCGCCGACCTCTTCGCCGAGGACGGCGTGATCGAACTCCCGTTCGCCGTCGGCAGCCTCCCCACCCGCCTCGAAGGCCGCGAAGCGATCCGCGAGTTCTCGCTGCGCACCAGCGACCGCCCGATCGACATCATCGACCTGCACACCGTCCAGCTCCACCAGACCACCGACCCCGAGGTCGTCATCCTCGAACTCACCACGGAGGCGCGGCACACCACCACAGGCGTCCCTTTCGAAGCCCGTTGCATCCAGGTCTTCCGCATCCAGAACGGCAAGATCAAACTCTTCCGCGACTACGTCAGCGCCCACACCATCCCGGACCTGACCAACTGATGGTCTAAGGTCCGGCCCATGGCAGAGGGCACCTGGCGCACGTTCTACCTCGTCCGCGACGACCTGGATCGCCGCACCGACGCCGAGGTGGACGCGGCCGAAGCCGCCCTCGGCCTGACGTTGCCGCGGGGCTACCGCGAACTGATGACCGAGCTCGGCCTCGGCGAAGTCAGCCGGGTACTGCGCGCATATGCGCCGGACCGGATCGTGTCGGAGCAGGCGTTCTACCAAGAGCTGATCGACACCGCCTGGTTCTTCGAGAACCTGACGCCCGAGTACGCCCGCGAGTGCGTCGTACTGGGGGACAACGGCGACGGGGACCAGATCGTCTTCCATCCGGCAAACGCTCAACTGCACGTTCTGCCTCGACACGACGAGCGAACGTACGCCGTGGGAGACGATCTCTGGCAGGTCGTCGACTGGTTCCAGGGGGCCGGCGTTCTGGTGCGGCCGCATCCGTTCCGGTACTTCGAATCGTTCGTCGGCCCGGTTGAGGCCGCCAACGGCGCCGGTGAAGATCCCGACCGGATCCGGGCCGCGATCGAGGCGTTGAACCTGCACAACGAACTCGAAGCGACGGAGCACGACCGCACGTATTTCGTGAAGGCGATCGGCGGGTACATCTCAGTCTTCCGCAGCGGTGAACAGGCGAATGTCCACCTGAGCTACTGCCCCGGCAAATCCCCTGCTGTGCGTACTCAACTCTGGGAGGCGGTTGCGGCCGCTGGTGTTGAGTGGGGGCCGACCTGGGAGACCGTGAAGTAGTGGCGGGTTAGGGTCCGGGGATGAGTCAGCGGGTGGGTGCGTATGCCGTGTGCGTCGACGACGGGCGGGTGTTGCTGGCGCGGTACGTGTCGCCGTACGGGGACGGCAGTTGGTGGACCCTGCCGGGCGGCGGTGTCGAGCAGAACGAGGATCCGTTCGACGCGGTGACGCGGGAGGTTGCCGAGGAGACCGGGTACGAGTCGGTGGTCGAGGAGCTGCTCGGCGTCGACTCCCGCGTGGTACCGGCCGCGATACGCCGGCGGCGGGGGCGCGGGGATCACCAGAACCTCGGGATCTTCTACGCGGTCCGCGTCATCGGCGGCACCACCCGTCCGGAGCCGAACGGCGAGACGGCGGAGTCGGCGTGGACACCGATCGCCGACGTACCGGGGCTGCATCGAGCGGCGCTCGTCGACGTCGGGATCGCGCTGTGGGAATCCCGGCCACGAACGGGTCGCGTGGCACCGATCGCAGTCGGCGGCTTGGTCGAACACTGACAGCCTGTCAAATTTCCCACGGGAGGTGGCATGGACGCCAAAGGTGAGATGTTGCGGGCGTTGCAGGAGGCCCGGGTGGGGTTGCTCGGGAAGTTGGACGGGCTGGGGGAGTACGAGTTGCGGCGGCCGTTGGTACCGACGGGGACCAACCTGCTGGGACTGGTGAAGCACGTGGCGGGCCTGGAGTACGGGTACCTGGGTGAGGCCGTCGGACGCGTGCCCGCGGTCCGGCCGTCGTGGTTTCGGGACGACGTCTCGACGGAGATCGACATGTGGGCAACGCCGGACGAGTCGAGTGAGTACGTCGTCGCCACGTACCGCCGACTCGCCGCGCACTCCGACCGGACCGTCGCAGACCTCGAGCTCGACAGTCCGGCGTACGTCGCACACTGGGCGGACGGGCACCGCGAGACGACCCTCGGCGTACTGCTGATCCGGATGCTCGCCGAGACCAGCCGGCACGCCGGACATGCCGACATCCTTCGCGAACAACTCGACGGCGGAGGCGCCACGGTGGCCGAGAACGAAGGGTTCTGGAACGACCGGCGGGCCCAGGTTCAGGCGGCCGCCGACCACTTCCGGCCGTGAGTCAGCGGTGATCCCCGTCGCCGTGCAGGACGCCGCGCGAGGCCCGGTCCGCGAGTTTCGCGATGTTGCGCTCGGCAACGTCCTCGAGCCGGATGCCGAGCCTGGTGGACAGCTCCGACAGGTACCAGAGCACGTCGCCCAGCTCCAGCGTCAACGCTTCCCGGTCCGCGTCGGTGACCACGCCCGCCCGGTCCCGGAAGATCTTCTTCACCTTGCCGGCGACCTCACCCGCCTCGTTCACGAGCCCCAAAGTTGGGTACACAATCGGGTGATCGGTCGCGACCGGACCTCCGGTCCGCGCCGCAGCCTCCTGGTAACCACTGAAGTCGAACGCACTCTGATCGGCCACGGCAGCAGTCTGCCAGCCCGAACCGCCAACCTGACGGAGAGATCGATGGACGACAGCACCGGTGAGTTCGTCACCGAGACCTTCGCGTACGACGGCGGCCGGCAGGTCACGGTCTACGTACCGCCGGCCGCTCCGGAGGCAGTCGTGTACGCCGGCGACGGCCAGCTGATCTCGACATGGGGCCCGGACCTCGTGACTGCCGGCGTACCTCCGACGCTGGTGGTCGGCGTACACCGGACGGACGATCCGGACGAGATGGTGCGGATCCGCGAGTACTCGCCGTCCTTCGAGCCGGAGCAGTTCGCGGCGCACGAGACGTTCTTTGTCGACGAGGTCCGCGAGTGGGTCCGGACGCGCTTCGGCGTCGTACTCCCGGCCGAGCGGACCGCGGTGTTCGGCGTCTCGGCGAGCGCGGAACTCGCGCTGGCGATGGGGGTCCGGCACCCCGACGTCTACGGCTCGGTCTTCGCGGCCTCACCTGGAGGCGGCTACCACCCGCCCGAGGTACTGCCGGACGGGCTGCCGCGCACGTACCTTGTCGCCGGCACCGAGGAACCCTGGTTCCTCGAGAACGCTGCCCGGTGGTACGACGCGTTGCACGCCGCGGACGTCGACGTGGTCATGACGGAGCGGCCCGGGAACCACGGCGACCCGTTCTGGCGGGCCGAGTTCCCGTTGATGGTGAGCTGGGCGTTCTAGTCCGACTCGACGACGTCGACGGAGATCTCAACCGCGGGGACCGTGCCTCGGTTCTCCAGCCAGTGCACGGTGTTCCGGTCCTCGGGCCAGCCCGGACCCGGGCCGTACTCCGTCGTCTTCCCGTCCCGGTGATCCGTGATCGTGCCCTCGAGGACGTACACCGTCCCGGGCCGGCCGACGTGATCGTGCACCGGGCCGAAGACCCCGCCCGGCTCGATCGTCACCATCCGCATCCGCAGTCGGCGCCCGTCCATCCCCGCGATCTCGGCGCCGAGATCGACCGACGCCAGCAACTCCACGGAGACCCCTTTGGGCTCCGCCTGTTCAGCGCTCATGTGTGCCCCTCCCCGCTAAGGGGATTGTGCACCCGCCGGACGTGAACGGCTACTCGCCGGTGACACCGTCGATGCACTCACGGAGCAGATCCGCGTGCCCGTTGTGCCGGGCGTACTCCTCGATCATGTGCAGGTAGATCCACCGGAGCGTGTAGTCCTCGCCGGGGCTGCGCTCGTCCAGGTCGCGCCCGGCGACCGCGGCACGCGATCGGGCGACGCTGGCCTGGTAGCTGGCGAGGTCGTCGTCCGCGCGGGCGGGATCGGCGCCCTCGAACCCGGTGGAGGCGCCGTAGTTCCAGAAGTACAGGTGGTCCGGCCGGCCGTCGTACTCGTGGAACCACGCCTCGACGCCGGACAGATGCCGCACCATCCCCAGCAGCGACATCGTGGACGGCGGCACGGCCCGCAGTACCAGCTGCTCGGGCGTCAGACCACCGCACTTCAGCAGGAGGGTGGTCCGCTGAAACTCCAGCCGGTCCACCAACGCAGCCAACTCGTCCACCGGATCAACCGGCGGCTCGACCCGCTCAGGAACACTCCACACCGACATCCCCGCAACCTACTCAATAGCCGGTGGCACCGTCGATGCTCTCCCGAATGATGTCCGCGTGCCCGTTGTGCCGCGCCGTCTCCTGCACCATGTGCATCAGAATCGCCCGCAGATTGACCTCCGCCCCCGACGGCGTCCTCACCACGTCATCCAGCCCACCGGCCGCCACGACCTCGCGCGCCCGCTCACAAACCCGCAGGTACGCCCCGACCAGCCCCTCGGCCGTCTCCCCGTCCCCCACCCGAAAGTCCTCGTCCGCGGGCCACAACTCCGGCTCGTCCGCCCCCGCGTAAACGCAGATGAACCACCCGTGCTCGGTCGCCGCCAGATGCTTCACCAACCCCAGCAAACTGACCCCCGACCCAGTCATCGGCCGCCGCAACGCCGCATCCTCGAGCCCGTCCAACTTCCCCACCAACGTAGCCCGCTGAAACTCCAACTGCTGCCCCAAAGCCTCCCGCTCCCCAACCACCCGCTGAGGCACAACCCGCTCGACCCGCGACATAAACACCATGGCCCCGACCATAAGCCGGGGCGAGGTTTGGTTCACCGCTGTCGGAGGCGCGGTGGTGAAGTTGATTGGTGGAGACGAGGGGACTTGAACCCCTAACCCCTGCCTTGCAAAGGCAGTGCTCTGCCAGTTGAGCTACGCCCCCGTGAGGGTGGTCAGTGGCCCGGGGTTACCGGGTCGGCGACCTCGGCCCAGAGGTCCTTTTCGGCGCGGGACTGCTGGGTCTTCTTGTAGACGAAGTATCCACCGACGCCGGCCAGCAGCACCAGCAGGAACTTTCTGAGCACTGGGACTCCTCGGATCAGAACTTCGTGACTACGTGATGGGTGGGCCTAACTGGATTTGAACCAGTGACCTCTGCCTTATCAGGGCAGCGCTCTAACCAACTGAGCTATAGGCCCGCGTTCTGCGGTGTCGAACCCGGGAGAGATTACCGCACCAAGTGCCGTACTCCCAAACCGGTTACGGCCGGGCCTCGGCGGGCCCGGCCGGGGCCGGTCAGTCCTCCGACGCCAGCGTGACTTCGAGGCCGCCGAGGAGCGCGGCGGCGATGTTGTAGAGGAAGGATCCGAGGGTCGCGAGCGCGGTGATGATCAGCACATCGGCGCACGCGAGCAGGGTGGTGAAACCCATCACCTTGCCGGTGTTGATGTAGTTCTCCACCCGGAACGGCTCGCCGGTCGGCGTGCCCAGGACCTCGCGGACGGTCGAGTTGATGTTGTCGAACACACCGGCCGCACCGATCGCGGACCAAATGATGAAGACCGCCACCCAGGTGACGATGCCGAACGCGATCGCCAGCAGGAACGCCGTCTTCATCACCGACCATGGGTCGATCCGGGACATCCGCAGCCGCGCCTTCCGGGTCTGCGGCCGGCCCGACGACTTCGTGTCCTTCTCGGCGGCCCGGGCCTGCTTGGCCTCGGCCCGCTCGGCGCGCTCCGCCGACTTGTCCGGCTTCGCCGCCTTCACCGCGGCAGCCTTGTCCAGGACGGCCTGCCGCGCCGCGTTCATCCGGTCACCCAACGACTCGGTCTTCGACACGACCTGCTCGCCGTACGCCGCCCCGTTGGAGGCCGCACCGTTCGCGGCGGCCTCGCCCGGCACCGGGCCCGGGGCCCAGGGCTCCGGGCGGCCCGGCGTACTCGGGGCCGGCTGCTGCGGACGCGCCGGAGCGGTCCCGGCACCCGGCGTACCCGGCCGGGGCTGCGGACGGTACTCCGACGACGGCCGTTGACCGTTCGGAGCGGCTGCTCGCTGGCCGTTGGCGCCGGGGACGCCGTTGGAACGACCGTTGGAAGCCGGATTGCCCGGGGCAGCAGCCGGCTTCCCGCCCGGCGCGGTGCGCTGGGACTTGGAGCCGTCGGCCGCACCCTCAGGCCAGTTCGGCCTCGCGCGGTTGGTCATCAGTCACCCTCCTGGCCGGCTTCGTCGCTTTCGACGGTAGCCGCGCCGTCAACCTCCGTCGAACGCTCGTCACCATTCTGGACGCTCTCAGAGGGGGATTCGGTTGTCGATCCGTCCACATTCTGGGCATCTTCAGCGACAGTACCCTCGTCGGACCCCTCTGACTCCTCCTCGGCGACGGTCAGATCGGTGTTCCGCGCGATCGCGACCACGGCGTCGGACTCGCCGACCCCGGCGAACCGGACGCCCATCGTGTCCCGGCCCTTGACCGGCACGCTGTCCACCCGGCTGCGGACGACCTGGCCGCTGGCCTTGATCGCCAGCACCTGGTCCTCCTCGACCACGATAATCGCGCCGACCAGCGAGCCGCGCTCGTCGTTCAGCTTGACCGCCTTGATGCCGAGCCCGCCGCGGCCCTGCTGGCGGTACTCCGCGACCTTCGAGCGCTTGGCGTACCCGGCGTCGGTCACGGTGAAGACGAACTGCGAGTCCTCGTCCGCGCCGGCCCGGATCACCGACATCGACAGCAGTTCGTCGCCGGACCGGAACTTCATCCCGGTCACACCGGACGTCGCCCGGCCCATCGGCCGCAACTGGTCGTCACTCGCGGTGAACCGGATCGACTGGCCCTTGCGGGACACCAGCAGCAGGTCGTCCTCGGCGCTGGCCAGGTCCGCACCGATCAGCTCGTCGTCGTCCTCGCGGAAGTTCACCGCGATGATGCCGCTCTGCCGCGCGGAGTCGTAGTCCCGGAGTGCCGTCTTCTTGACCAGGCCCTTCTTGGTCGCGAGCACCAGGTAGTCAGACTGGTCGTAGTCACGCAGCGTCAGCACCTGCGCGATCTCCTCGTCCGGCTGGAAGGACAGCAGGCCGGCCACGTGCGAGCCCTTGGCGTCGCGGGCGGACTCGGGCAGCTGCCACACCTTCGCCCGGTACACCCGGCCCTTGGTGGTGAAGAACAGCATCCAGTGGTGGTTCGTGGTGGCGAAGAAGTGGTTGATCTCGTCCTCGGCCCGCAACTGCGCGCCCCGGACCCCCTTGCCGCCGCGGTTCTGCGTCCGGTACAGGTCGGTCTTGGTCCGCTTGGCGTAGCCGCCGCGGGAGATCGTGACGACGACCTCCTCGTCCGGCACCAGGTCCTGCACCGACAGGTCGCCGTCGGCGGCGATGATCTCGGTACGGCGTTCGTCGCCGTACCGGTCGACGATCTCGGCAAGCTCGTCCTTGACGATCGTGCGCTGCCGCTGCGGGCTGGCCAGGATGTCCTCGAGGTCGGCGATGATCGCCTCGAGCTCCTGCAACCGCTCGATGATCTTCTGCCGCTCCAGGGCGGCCAGCCGGCGCAGCTGCATGTCCAGGATCGCCTGCGCCTGGATCTCGTCGATGTCGAGCAGCTGGATCAGGCCGGTACGCGCCTCGTCCACGTCGGGGCTGCGCCGGATCAGCGCGATCACCTCGTCGAGGGCGTCCAGCGCCTTCACGTACCCGCGGTAGATGTGCGCGTTCTTCTCGGCCTCACGCAGGCGGAACCGGGTCCGCCGCTGGATGACCTCGATCTGGTGGTCGATCCAGTGGCTGATGAACAGGTCCACACTGAGCGTCCGCGGCACACCGTCGACGAGAGCCAGCATGTTGCAGCCGAAGGTGTCCTGCAGCGGCGTGTGCTTGTACAGGTTGTTCAGTACGACGCGCGGCTGGGCGTCCCGCTTCAGCACGATGACCAGGCGCTGACCGGTCCGGGACGAGCTGTCGTCGCGGATGTCGGCGATGCCGGTCATCTTGCCGGTGTTCACCAGCTCGGCGATCTTCAGCGCCAGGTTGTCCGGGTTGACCATGTACGGCAACTCGGTGACGACCAGGCTGGTCCGGCCCTTGGCGTCTTCCTCGATGTCGACGACCGCGCGCATCGTCACCGAGCCGCGGCCGGTGCGGTACGCGTCGTCGATGCCCTTGTAGCCGACGATCAGCGCGCCGTTCGGGAAGTCCGGGCCCTTGATGTTCTGCAGGCAGGCCTCGAGCAGCTCCTCGCGGGTCGCGTCCGGGTGCTCCAGTGCCCAGTCGACCGCGGCCGCGACCTCGCGCAGGTTGTGCGGCGGGATGTTCGTCGCCATCCCCACTGCGATGCCGGACGAGCCGTTGACCAGCAGGTTCGGGAAGCGGGCCGGCAGGATCACCGGCTCCTGCGACTTGCCGTCGTAGTTCGGCCGGAAGTCGACGGTCTCCTGGTCGATGTCGCGGACCATCTCCATCGCCAGCGGCGCCATCCGGCACTCCGTGTACCGCATGGCGGCCGCCGGGTCGTTACCGGGCGAGCCGAAGTTTCCCTGGCCCTGGATCAGCGGCGCCCGCATCACCCACGGCTGCGCGAGCCGGACCAGGGTGTCGTAGATCGCCGAGTCGCCGTGCGGGTGGTACTGACCCATGACGTCACCGACGACGCGGGAGCACTTGTTGAAACCGCGGTCCGGCCGGTAGCCGCCGTCGTACATCGCGTAGAGGATGCGGCGGTGCACCGGCTTCAGGCCGTCACGTACCTCGGGCAGCGCCCGGCCGACGATGACGGCCATCGCGTAGTCGAGGTACGACTGCTGCATCTCGGTCTGCAGGTCGAGCGGTTCGACCCGGTCGTGGCCAGTGGGGGTCTCGGTCATGAAAAAGTCCCGTTCAGATCAGTACGTCGGTGAGCAGCGAGATCAGATGTCGAGGAAGCGGACGTCCTTGGCATTGCGCTGGATGAAACTGCGCCGCGCCTCGATGTCGTCGCCCATCAGCGTCTGGAAGGTCTCGTCGGCCCGGATCGCGTCGTCGAGGGTGATCTGCAGCAGCACCCGGTTGGCCGGGTCCATCGTGGTGTCCCACAGCTCGTTCGCGTTCATCTCGCCCAGACCCTTGTAGCGCTGGATCGGGTTCTCCTTGGGCAGCTTCTTGCCTGCCTCGTAGCCGGCCTCGAGCAGGCCGTCGCGCTCGCGGTCGGTGTAGGCCAGTTCGTCGGGCTGGTTGCTCCAGCGGATCTTGTACAGCGGCGGCTGCGCGGCGTACACGTGACCGCGCTCGATCAGCGGGCGCATGAACCGGAACAGGAGGGTGAGCAGCAGCGTCCGGATGTGCTGGCCGTCGACGTCGGCGTCGGCCATGATCACGATCTTGTGGTACCGGAGCTTCTCCTCGTCGAAGTCCTCGTGGATGCCGGTGCCGAGCGCCGAGATGATGGCCTGGACCTCGTTGTTCTGCAGGACCTTGTCGATCCGGGCCTTCTCGACGTTCAGGATCTTGCCCCGGATCGGCAGGATGGCCTGGAACTTCGGGTCCCGGCCGCCCTTCGCGGAGCCGCCCGCCGAGTCACCCTCGACGATGTAGACCTCGCACTCCTCCGGGTTCGTCGACTGGCAGTCGGCCAGCTTGCCGGGGAGGCCGCCGCCGCCGAGCAGGCCCTTGCGGTTCCGGGCCAGGTCGCGGGCCTTGCGGGCCGCGATCCGGGCGCTCGCCGCGGCGCTCGCCTTGCGGATGATCTCGCGGCCCTCGGCCGGGTTCTGCTCGAACCAGGCACCGAGCTTGTCGTTCACGACCCGCTGGACGAAGCCCTTGACCTCGGTGTTGCCGAGCTTGGTCTTGGTCTGGCCCTCGAACTGCGGCTCGGCCAGCTTCACCGAGATGATCGCGGTCAGGCCCTCGCGGATGTCGTCACCCGTGAGCCTGTCCTCTTTCTTCTTGATCATCCCCTGGTCCTCGCCGAACGAGTTGACCAGCGAGGTGAGCGCGGCCCGGAAGCCCTCTTCGTGGGTACCGCCCTCGTGCGTGTTGATCGCGTTCGCGAAGGTGTGCACGGACTCCTGGAAGGAGCCGCTCCACTGCAGCGCGACCTCGAGACTCATGGTGTCGTCGGCGGTCGCGGCCTCGAACGAGATCACGTCCCGGTGCACGGTCTCGCGGATCCCGGTCAGGTACTTCACGTAGTCGACCAGGCCGTCGGCGTACCGGAAGGACTGCTCGAGCGGCTTGCCGTCCTCGTCCAGGTGGTCGGGGCGCTCGTCCCGGATCACCAGCTCGAGGCCTTTGTTCAGGAACGCGTACTCACGGAACCGGGTGGCCAGCGTCTCGTACGAGTACGTCGTGGTCTCGAAGACGTCCGGGCTGGCCCAGAAGGTGATCGTCGTACCGTTCGAGGTCGACGTACCGATCTCGGCGAGGTCGGCGTCGGGGTTGCCCATCGTGAAGGTCTGCGTGTACAGCTTGCCCTTCAGCCGGACGTCGACCTGGAGCTTCGTGGACAACGCGTTCACCACGGAGACGCCGACGCCGTGCAGACCGCCGGACACCTTGTACCCGCCGCCGCCGAACTTGCCGCCGGCGTGCAGCACGGTCAGCACGACCGTGACGGCCGGCTTGCCCTCGGACTCGACGATGTCGACCGGGATACCGCGGCCGTTGTCCTCGACCCGGACCCCACCGTCGGCGAGCAGCGTCACCACGATGCGGTCGCCGAACCCGGCCATCGCCTCGTCCACCGCGTTGTCCACAACCTCGGTGACCAGGTGGTGCAGGCCCCGCTCACCGGTGGACCCGATGTACATACCCGGCCGCTTGCGGACCGCGTCCAGACCCTCCAGGACCTGGATCGCGCTCGCGTCGTACTCCCGTTCGACGACCGACGACGGGATCTCGTCGAGATCGGGTGCGGCGGTATCACTGGGGCCGATGGGGTCGGCGGACTGGTTGGCGTCGATCTCGATCGGCTCGTCGGTCACCGGTGGTTGTCCTCCTCGGACCCCGCGTTCGCGAGGCATCGCGGCACAGTAGAGCCGCCCTCTACGGTGATGGCAAAGGCGCGGCTCGCTCTACGCCGTCCATTCTACCCGTCGACCGAAGCAGAACCTGCCACCAGGCGCCTGAAACTCACCTCAGGGCGTCTTTTCTCCCTCGTCGCCATGTCCCCTCTCGCGGGTGGGGGGCCGGAAAGCGCTCACGGGCACTCAGTGGCCTTCGACCGTTTCGCGACTGACCGTTCCGTCGATCACCGGTCCAGACCGCTCACCGCCATCCTGAGCGGCGGTGGAGGACGGGGTGGACGACAGTTGACCGGCGCGCACCCACCGCCCCTTAGGATCGCAGCCGTGGAGAGTCTCGACGAGGTCATCGACGCGATGATCGCCGACCGGGTGATTCACCGGCACCGCCGAGTCTGGCTGCTGGTGATCGCCCTGCTCATCGTGGCGATCCTGGTGATCCTGGCGACCGGCGGCTGGAAAGAGAAGAAGGGCCGCACGGTCCCCACCCTCGACGCCCCGGCCACAGTCACCGCCGGCCGCTTCGAGTACACGTTCACCAAGGCGGAGATCGTCCGCAAGCCCAAAACCGAGTACAGCAAGGCCGAGGCCAGCCTGAAGGTCTACTTCACCGCCAAGAACATCGACTCCGAAGAACAGAAGAGCGACTCGATCACGGGCGAGTTGCTGAGGCTCGTGCCCGGAGGCGGCGCGGACCTCGTCGAGTCCAACGGCGACTCGTGCAAGGGCGACAACCTGAACTGGGTGCTCGTCTACGGGCTGCCGCCCGAGGACTGCAGCACCAAGTTCGAAGTCGGCCCGAACTTCAACGCCGAGGTCGTCGAGATCGGCGTACTGCAGGAGCACTACGAGGGTGACAACTCCGCGCTCGGCGCGGACCCGAAGCCGTACTGGCACAACGAGGACCCAGCCGCGGTCGTGCGGCTGAAGCCGACCGTTGTCATCGACGACGGGAAAGCCAAATGAAGCTGTACCGCCCCGCGACCATCCTGGTCGGCCTGGTGTTCGTCCTGCTCGGCGGAATCATCCGCCTGGCCGGCTCGGACAACGTGTACCACGACACCCCGAACCTTGCGATCGTCCGCGGCCAGATCGGTCAGTCGCTCGAGTTCGCCGGTACCGGGACGATGTTCAAGGTGACCCGGATCAAGTTCGCGCAGAAGATCATCAGCGCCAAGGCAAGTGACGACGACAAGCCGATCGAGACGAACGGCGTCTTCGTCGCGGTCGAGTGGGACGCGGTCCGCGGCGTCGTCAAGCCTGACACCTTCACCCCGACCCTCACCACCGCCGGCGGCAGTGTCTACGCGGAGGTCAGCGACCCGTCCAACAGCGGGATCAACTTCCCGGACGCCGGCTTCGCACGAACCGGAGCGATCGTGTTCGAGGCCAACCCGGCCGATCTGAAGGACCTCACGCTCCGGCTGAAGCCGAGCCTGTTCTTCAACGTGAACAGCAGCGAGATCCGGGTCGACCTCGGGGTCCCGACCGAGGCCATCGCACAGCAGATGGTCGACACCGCGGAGGAGCAGTACGTCGTGAACGACGCCGTCACCCGGGTGGCCTCGTGAACCTGGGGAGCCGGGCGACCCGGCTGGTCGCGCAGGTCCTGGTGCTGGTCGCTCTCCTGGCCGTCGGCGCGTTCGCCATGCTGCACCCGTACCTCAGCGACGACGAGGACGCCTACAAGGAAGGCCGCATCGACCAGGTCGTGAGTCAAGGTCCGGTGACCGTCGCGAACGTCGAGTGGAAGCTCGACTCGATGAAGGTCTACACGAAGATCCTGAACGGGGACGGCGAGCCGATCGAGCTCGACGGCCCGGCCGGTACCGTGATCGTGCTGGCCACCATCACGGTGACGCCGAAGCCTGGCCTCTACCTCAAGGACCACAGCTTCACCTGCGACGCCGTACTGCGGGACACCAAGGGCAACACGTGGGACGACGAGCAGGCGTACGGCTACCCGTTGCCGACGTACTGCGGTGACAACGACCACCCGTTCACGATGGACAAGCCGGCCAAGATCGCGAAGATCTACGTCGTGCCGAAGAACGTCGTGCCGGACCTGGTCGGCATCACGACCGAGGACTTCTACCTGCACAAGCGGGTCCTGATCACGCCCTGATCAGGACCGGAACGGTCAGGCGCCGGCGGTCACAGGTTGCGCCGCCTGCGGTGCCTTGGCGTCGGCGATGGCCTTCGCCTCGACGCGACGTTCGGTGCCGACCGAGATGCACAGGTCGAAGGCGGCCGCCAGCAGGGCGATCCGGAGCGGCTCGAAGATCAGGCCCTCGATCATGCTGGCGATCTCCATGTCCATCAGGCCCCAGTTCGACCCGTGGATGCCGATCAGTCGCTCCAGTACGACGAACGCCCAGTCGTCTGCGAGCCACCAGAGCGTGTACACCAGGCAGACGACGCCGAGGAAGACGGGTCCGACCCGGACGAGCAGCCGGAACGCGTTGATCGCCGGGTAGAACTTCTCCCGCAGACCGCCGAGTACCAGGTCCGGTGCCTTGTAGGTCAGGCTCACCAGCCGGCCGCGCTGCGGCTCTTCCTCCTGCGCTCCCTGCGCTCCGAGCCGGCGTTCGATGCGCGTGCCCCGGAAGACGCCGCCACTCGACAACACGCGGTGGCCGAACACCACGGTGGTGATCGCCAGCCAGGTCAGCGGCTCGGCGATGCCATCCTTGAACAGCGGCCACAGCGAGTCCCAGAAGAAGCCCCAGAGGAACTCGATACCGGCCGGGATCGGGATATGAATCTTGTCGAAGAAGCCCTTCAGGCCGTCCCACCAGTCCAGCGACCAGTACCAGAAGCTCCGGTCCTTGAACCATTCCTTGCCCTCGGAGATCGCGAACGGCGTGATCACAACCGTGAGCAGCACGAAGAAGGACTCGGCCCAGACCTGGGCGAACTTGACCGGACGGCTCGGCCACCGGTCGTCGACGGACTGCAGCACCCGGCGGAGCACCAGCAGGATGATGAGCGCCGGCAGGTAGTTGTGCCAGCTGTGAATTCCTACCTTGAAGAATCCACCGCCCTGCTGCAGGCCGTTCTGGACCAGATCGGTCGCGCTCAGCTGGCTGACCTGCTTGTCGAAGAAGCCCCAGGCCGACCACACCGCCACGAGCGGCAGCAGCGTGACAGCCAGCAGCTCGAGCAGGCCGCGCTGCGTCGGGTCGGCGGTCTCCTCGGCCTCACTGCTCGCCGCGTCCCGCCAGCGGTACAGCGACATGGCACAGGTCCGGATCATGCCGACCGTCGCCGTGATCTGCAGCAGCACACCGACCGCGAACAGGCCGGTACCGAGACTCGAGTGCGTGTGCTTGGCCAGCCAGATCGCACCCTGCGAGCAGAGCGTGAACCCGAGGAACCCTGCCGCCCACCAAGTGGTCATGGGCAGCAGGTTCTTCCACCAGAGCCGGAACGTATCCCCGATCAGGTGGACCATCTCGCGAAAGCCGTCGACGAGCGTGCGCATCGCGCCTGATCCTAGGGGAGGCGTGGGTCCTCCCAGCAACCCAGGCCGTTATCCGTAGGTGTCCCGGGGGCCGCGGCCGCCGCGGACTGTGCGGGTGCCTTTGCGCCAGGTGTAGGTGTTGGGGCCCAGGACCTTGACCTGGGTGACCGTGCCTTCGCCCAGTTCGGCGTTCAGGCGGAAGAGGAGTTGGGGGACCAGGAGGTCGAGTTGGACCTTCCAGGCGGTGGACGACGTACGGACGGTGAGCACGGTGTCGTCGTACGACTCCGGGGTGCAGTGTTCGGCCATTTCGGGACCGACGATGGTCTGCCAGCGGGCCATCACGCCGTGGACGGCGACGTCGACCTCCCAGCCCTGGTCACGCATCAGGCGGCCTAGGGTGTTGGTCAGTTTCTGCGGGTCGCGGTCGTCGGGGCGGGCGCTGCTGATCTGGGCGCCGTCGATCCGGGGCCGGCGGCGGCGTTTGACCGGCTTGAAGCCGCCCTTGGCCGCCTGTTGCTTGAGGCGGCCGGCGAGCGACTTGGCCAGATCCAGGCCCTGCTTGTCGTGCTCTTCGTCCGTCTCGGGGACGTTGTCGGAGGAATCCGGGGGTTCAGCCACGCCGAACGGCCCCCTCACCCACCTCGAAGCGCGCTCCGCTGAGCTCAGCGGGCACGTCAGCGCCGACCGCCGCGGTCACCAGCACCTGCTCGGCCGGGGCGACCAGCTCGGCGAGCCGGTCCCGGCGCTGCGAGTCCAACTCGGCGAACACGTCGTCGAGGATCAGCACCGGTTCACCTCCGTCCGCGCGCAGCAGTTCGTACGACGCCAGCCGCAGCGCGAGCGCGAACGACCAGGACTCACCGTGACTCGCGTACCCCTTCGCAGGCAAGTCGCCGAGCCCGAGTACGACGTCGTCACGGTGCGGGCCGACCAGCGACACCCCGCGGTCCAGCTCGTCCTGGCGCTTCTCCCGGACAGCCGCGAGCAGTACCTCCTCGAGCTGTTCGCGGGACGCCACCCCGGGCTCGAGGACCACCGATGACTTGTACTCCAGCCGCGCATCACCCTTGCCGCGGGCAACGGCGTCGTACGCGCTGGAGACCAACGGGCGCAGGGCTTCCAGCAGCTCCAGCCGGGTCGCGAGCAGCTCGGCGCCGGTCCGGGCGAGGTTCGAGTCCCAGACCTCGAGCGTGCGCAACTGGCCCTCGGCGGCACTCGAACGGTTCTGCCGGCGGGCCTGCGAGGCGCTCCGGAGCAACGAGTTCCGTTGCTTGAGCACCCGTTCGTAGTCCTGCCGTACGCCGGCCATCCGCGGCGCACGCAGAGTCAGCAGCTCGTCGAGGAACCGCCGCCGCTCGGACGGGTCGCCCTTCACCAGGGCCAGGTCCTCCGGCGCGAACAGGACGGTCCGCAACAGCCCGAGCACCTCCCGCGGCCGCGGGACCGGCGAACGGTTGATCCGGGCCCGGTTCGCCTTGCCCGGGTTGATCTCGATTTCGACGACCACGTCCCGGTCGTACTGGCTGCGGACCTCGGTACGGATGATCGCCCGGGTGGCGCCGGCCCGCACCAGCGGTGCGTCGTTCGCCACCCGGTGCGAGCCGAGGGTCGCGGTGTAGTGGATCGCCTCGACCAGGTTGGTCTTGCCGTGGCCGTTCGGCCCGACGAAGGCCGTCACGCCCTGCGCGAGCTGGACCTCCGCCTGCTGGTAGGACCGGAAGTCGAGCAGACCCAGGGCGGTGACGTACACCTCAGTGCTTGGGTGGGGTGGCGTACGACGGGTCCGCGGCCTCGGCGCCCTTCACCGCGTGACCGCCGAACTGGTTCCGCATCGCGGCGATCGCCTTCATCGCCGGCGAGTCGTCCTGCCGGGACGCGAACCGGGCGAACAGCGACGAAGCGATCACCGGCACCGGTACGGCGAGGTCGATCGCGGCCTCGACGGTCCAGCGGCCCTCGCCGGAGTCGTCGGCGTACCCGCGGATCTTCTCCAGGTGGTTGTCGTCCTCGAGCGCGTTCACCAGCAGGTCGAGCAGCCAGGACCGGATCACGGTGCCCTCGCGCCAGGACTGGAACGCCTCCGGCACGTTCTCGACGATGTCGGACGCCTCGAGCAGCTCGTAGCCCTCGGCGTACGCCTGCATGATGCCGTACTCGATGCCGTTGTGGACCATCTTCGAGAAGTGCCCGGCGCCGACCTTGCCGGCGTGCACGAAGCCGAACTCGCCCTCGGGCTTCAGCGCCTCGAAGATCGGCATCACGACGTCGACGGTGGCCTTGTCGCCGCCGCACATCAGCGCGTACCCGTTCTCCAGGCCCCAGACGCCGCCGGAGACGCCGCAGTCGACGAAGCGGATGTCCTTCTCGGCCAACTGGGCGGCGCGGCGGGTGTCGTCGGTCCAGCGGCTGTTGCCGCCGTCGATCACGATGTCACCGGGGGAGAGCAGCTCGGCCAGCTCGGTGACGACCGGGTCGATGGCCTGCACCGGCACCATCACCCAGACCACCTTCGGCTGGTCGGTGGCGGTCAGCTTGCCGACCATGTCGGCAAGGTCCTTGGAGTCGGAGATGTCCTGGTTGTTGTCGAGTCCGACCACGGTGTGCCCCGCGTTACGGATCCGCTGGCGCATGTTGCCGCCCATCTTGCCGAGACCGACAAGGCCGAGCTCCATCTGAATCCCCTTGTTCTGTTGGCTTTTCAGCTGTTCAGGCGGACCGGCATCAGCACGTACCGGAACTCACTGATCGGTTCGCCGTCGAAGTCCCGCACACCGGTCAGTTCGGCCGGCTTCGTCGCCTGCGTGAAGGCCAGGTGCGCGACCGGCGTACCGATCGCACCGAGGCCGTCGAGCAGGTACGTCGGATTGAAGCCTACGGTCACCGGGTCGCCGACCACACGCGCCTCCAGCGACTCCGACGCCTGCGCCTCGTCGCCGCTGCCGGCGTCCAGCGTCACGCTGTCCTCGTCGAAGGTCAGCCGGACCGGGGCGTTCCGCTCGGCGACCAGCGCGACCCGCTTGACCGCCTCGACCAGGGTCGCGGTGTCGATCCGCACCCGGGTCGCGATCGACGCGTCGTTCGGGATGATGCCGCGGACCTTCGGGAACTCGCCGTCCAGCAGCCGGGTGGTGGCGCGGCGGTTGCCGCCGGACACCTGGCCCTCGAAGCCGACGATGCCGTCGCCGGTGCCGGGAGCGGCCAGCGAGACGGTCACGTCCGAGCCGGTCATCGCCTTCGCGGTGTCGGACAGCACCCGGGCCGGTACGAGCGCGGCCGCGGACGCGTCGGGGGACTCCGGGTTCCACTCGAGCTCGCGGATCGCCAGCCGGTAGCGGTCGGTGGCCAGCAGGGAGATCGTGGAGCCCTCGATCTCGACCCGGACACCGGTCAGCACCGGCAGCGTGTCCTCGCGCCCGGCGGCCGTGACGACCTGTGAGACGGCCTGGGCGAAGACGTCGGCCTTCACCGTGCCGCTGGCCGCCGGAAGCGCCGGCAGGGCCGGATATTCCTCGGTGGGAAGCGTCTGGAGGGTGAAGCGCGAGCTGCCACAGGTGACCTGTGCCTTCGCGCCGTCGACCGCGACGTCCACGGGCTGGTTCGGAAGACTCTTGGAGATGTCGGCGACCAGCCGGCCGGAGATCAGGCACTTGCCGGCGTCCGCGACCTGCGCGGGCACAGTGACCCGGACCGAGGTCTCGTAGTCGAAGCCGGACAGGGTGATCTGCCCGTCCTCCGCCTCGACCAGAAGGCCGGCGAGGATCGGGACGCTGGGGCGACTGGGCAAGCTGCGCGCGGCCCAGGCCACCGATTCGGCCAGTACGTCGCGCTCGACGCGAAACTTCACCGCTGGGTGCCTCCTGTTTCGGCTGTGTGCCAGGCAGATCCTGCCACGGACAAGTGTGCTGTGCGCCATTCGGGCCGGACGTGGCGCTTCGGGCGGGTCGCGTCGGCGTCGTACCGGTCGTGCTCGTGCTGCCTTCGGGAACAGCCTGACAGGTCCCGCAAGCCGGCGCGAGATCGGGGTTTTCCCCAGATCGGGCCGCTCGATCGTTTTCCGGCCTTCGAGCTATCTATAGATTCCATAGCGTTCTTAGCACCGGTGGATAGTGTGGAAAAGCGGCGACTTCGCAGGTCAGACCCCACATTGCCATGTGGATGCCGTGTGGACAGTCCCCGCTTCGGTTGAGGACGGCCGTGGACGAAGATTTCTGTCCCCACAGCCGATCCACAACCACAACCGAGGTTTCCCACAGTTTTCCACAGCTGCGTCCCCAACCTGTGCGTCCTGATTACTGCTGCTTCGCCTGATGTTTGATGCGGTTCGTCAGCTCGGTCACCTGGTTGAAAACACTGCGTCGCTCGGACATCAGCTGGCGGATCTTCCGCTCGGCATGCATCACGGTCGTGTGGTCGCGGCCGCCGAACTGCTGGCCGATCTTCGGCAGCGACAGATCGGTCAGCTCGCGGCACAGGTACATCGCGATCTGCCGGGCGGTCACGAGCACCCGGCTGCGGCTCGAACCGCACAGGTCGTCGATCGAGAGACCGAAGTACGACGCCGTCTGGCCCATGATCATGCTGGCCGTCACCTCGGGCTTACTGCCGTCGGGGATCAGGTCCTTCAGCACGATCTCGGCGAGGCTCAGGTCGACCGGCTGCCGGTTCAGGCTGGCGAACGCGGTGACCCGGATCAGCGCGCCCTCGAGCTCCCGGATGTTCGTCTGCACCTTCGACGCGATGAACTCCAGCACCTCCGGCGGCGCGGTCAGCCGCTCGGTCGCCGCCTTCTTCCGGAGGATCGCGATCCGGGTCTCCAGGTCGGGCGGCTGGATGTCGGTGATCAGACCCCACTCGAACCGGTTCCGCAGCCGGTCCTCCAGCGCCTCCAGGCGTTTCGGCGCCCGGTCGGAGCTGATCACGATCTGCTTGTTCGCGTTGTGCAGCGTGTTGAACGTGTGGAAGAACTCTTCCTGGGTCTGGATCTTGCCTTCCAGGAACTGGATGTCGTCGATCAGCAGTACGTCGACATCGCGGTACCGGCGCTGGAACTGGGACGCCTTGTCGTCGCGGATCGCGTTGATGAAGTCGTTGGTGAACTCTTCGCTGGAGACGTACCGGACGCGCGCACCGGTGTAGAGGCTGCGTACGTAGTGGCCGATCGCGTGCAGCAGGTGCGTCTTGCCCAGACCGGAGTCGCCGTAGATCAGCTGTGGGTTGTACGCCTTACCCGGTGCCTCGGCGACCGCCACCGCGGCGGCGTGCGCGAACCGGTTCGAGCTGCCGATGACGAAGGTCTCGAAGGTGTACTTCGGGTTCAGGCGTGCCTCGCCCTGTGCCTCCGTGGCCGGCTGGCTGGACCCGTTCGGCGGCGGCGCGACCGAGCCGAGCGGCTGACCGAACGGGTTCTGCGGGGCCGGCTGCTCGTACTGCGGTTGCGCGGGCGGCTGGTTGTACTGCGGGACGTTGTCCGGGTCGGTCAGGGCGGACTGGATCGTTGGCTGGTACGCGCCGTCGGTGCGGAGTGGCTCACGTACGGCGGGGGGCTGCTGCACGGGCTGTTGGACCGGCTGCTGCTGATACTGCTGCTGCGGAGCTGGCGGTTGTTGCAAGGGGTTCGGCTGCAGCGGGTGTTGCTGTTGCTGGGGCTGCTGGTGCGGTGGTTGGTGTTGGGGAGCCTGCTGCTGCTCGGGGTCGAGCGACGGGTCGACGGTGACGGCGATGCGGATGTCGCGGCCGAAGCTCTCGGTGAGGATGCGCTCCAGGTCCGGGCGCAGGCGGGTCTCGAGCTGGCCGCGGGTGAAGTCGTCGGGGACCGCGACGATCGCCGTGCTCTCGTGGAGTGTGACGGGGCGCGAGTTGGTCAGCCAGGCACGCTGGTTCGGCGGCAGGCCCGCGAGTACACGCGCCCAGGCTTCCCCTAGGTCGGTAACAGCCGGGGCTACCTCGCTGATGCGCGGCTGCTGCATCGCCGGCTGCTGCAGATGCTGCTGCTGAGCCGACTGTTGCTGCACAGGTTGCTGAGCGGCGGGCTGTTGCAGCGGCTGAGCATGCTGCTGGATAACAGGCTGCTGACCAGGCTGCTGACCAGGCTGCTGACCAGGCTGCTGACCAGGCTGCTGACCAGGCTGCTGACCAGGCTGCTGACCAGGCTGCTGACCAGGCTGCTGACCAGGCTGCTGACCAGGCTGCTGACCGGTCGGCTGCTGGGCCTGCTGCTGACCGAGCTGCTGCGTCGTCGAGTGCTGGGCGTCCTGATGAGCCGGCAGGTGGTGCTGCTGAGCCTGCTGGGTGGTCGGTTGCTGCTGAGCGTGCTGTTGAGCCGCGGGTTGCTGTTGAGCCTGCTGGATCGTGGGCTGCTGGTGCTGCTGTTGAGCCGCGGGCTGGTGCTGGGGCTGCTGGTAGGCGGTGGGCTCGTGTGCGGGCTGTTCCAGTGGCTGGTGGAGCTGCTGCGGAATGTGCTGCTCTGGGGCCTGCGGCTGTGCGGTCTGGTGCTCGGGAGCTTGCTGCGGAGCCTGGTGCTCGGAAGCCTGTTGCTGCGGGGTCTGGTGCTCGGAAGCGTGCTGGTGTGGGGCCTGCTGGTGCTCGGGCGTCTGTTGCTGTGGGAGTTGCTGGTGCTCGGGCGTCTGCTGGGCCTGGTGCAGTAAGTGCTGCTCAGGTGCGGGCTGCTGGGAGACCGGCTGCTGCAGGGCAGGCTGCTGCGAGGTCGGCTGCTGCGAGGTCGGCTGCTGCGCGCTCGGCTGGTGCGCGCTCGTCTGATGCGCGGCAGGCTCTTGTGGTGCGGGCTGGTGGAGTTGGGGCTCCATGGGAGCTTGGTCTTGGGGGGTCTGCTGGTGCTGGTCGGCGTTCACCTGGTCACGCGGCTGCTGCGGCAGGTGTGGCTCGGTCGGGCGGTCCGGCTGGTGGTCGGAGGGCGACTGGCTGGGGACGGCCTGGTCGGGGGTCCCGGGGTGGTCGGCAGCGGGTGGGTGCTGCGGGCGGTTGTCGTCGGGTGACCACTGGTTGTTGTCCACACGTGCCTCGCCCTCGTTCGGTGCCGAGCCAGCTGCGTTGGAGCTGCCGGTACCCCAATCCGCCGTACCCCAGGCAGCACCTGGGTCCGGCCGGCGGTAGTTGCCGACGGCTGGGGCCGCGCCGAAGTACGTCGTACCTGCGGTGGGCATGGGTGGGCCGGCCGGGAGATCGGTGGCCGCACGTTCGAGCTCGGACCGGTAGCCGTACGGCGCCGGCGGCGGCGCGGGACGATACCCGAAGGCCGACGGCTCGGGCATCGGGATCGGGAGCGACGGGCTCAGGTAGTCACCGGGGTCCATCCGCGGCGCCGGCTCCGGCAGGGCAATCGGCAAAGTCTCCGCCTGCGGCGCAAAGTCCGTACGCCGCCGCAACTCCCCCCGCGACGCCGCCCCAGCACCACCCCCAGGCTCCACCCGCCCCCCGAACCGCCCACCAGCCGCCGCCTCCGCCCCGCCCGGGTGCTCCGCACCAACTGAGTGCCCCGTACCTGCCGCGTGCTCCGCACTTGCCGCGGGCGTCACACCTGCCGCGAGCTCCGCACTAGCTGCGGGCGTCACACCTGCCGCGAGCTCCGCACTTGCGGTGGGCGCCGCACCTGCCGCGAGCTCCGCACCTGCCGCGAGCTCCGCACTTGCCGTGGGCGTCGCACCAGCGGCGAGCCCGGCACCTGCCGCAAGCCCGGCACCTGCCGCAAGCCCGGCACCTGCCGCAAGCCCGGCACCTGCCGCGCGCTCCGCACCTGCCGTGGGTGTTGCAGCAGCCGCGAGCCCTGCACTAGCCGCGTGCGCCGTGCCAGCCGCGAGCCCCGTGCCAGCCGCGAGCCCCGTGCCAGCCGCGAGCCCCGTGCCAGCCGCGAGCCCCGTGCCAGCCGCGAGCCCCGTGCCAGCCGCGAGCCCCGTGCCAGCCGCTAGTACCCCGCCAGCGAGGCCTGCGCCAGCCGCGGGCTCCGCGCCTGGCGGGGGTGTCGCGCCTGGGGTGGGGATCGCGCTTGGCGTGGGCTCCGTCAGGGGTGCTGGGTGTGAGCCGAGTGTGGCGTCTGTGTGGGGCGCCGGCTGGGCGTTGAATGTGGGCTCCACGCGGGGTGCCGGTTCTGGGCGGAGTGCGGGCTCCAGGCGGAGGTCGGGCTCCGGGCGCGGGTGGGGTTCTGGGGCGGGTGGGAGTTCGGTGCGGAAGTTGGCTTCGGGTTCGGGGCGGATGTCGGCGTCGGGCTCGGGCCGCAGATCCTGGCGGCCGGTGGCGCGGTGGTCCGTCCGGTACTCGCTTCCCGTGAATTCCGCCGGTGTGAATTCCGCACTGGCGGAATGGTCCTCGACCACGCGTTGCTCCCCGAATCCATCGCTGCGGTGGCCGGCGCGATCCGGAGGAATCCGGGTTGCGCGACCGTTCGACCCGACACCGTGCTGCCGCTCTGTCCACACGGTTGTCCACAGTTGTGAACGACCGCCGGGACGGGTTGGTTACCGATTGCGGGGTGTGGGCCTTCTGGTGTGAGGGAGTGACGCTAACAAGTCTGACCAGCCACCTACAAGCCGTCATCCACAGGCTATGAACAGGAAATTGGGGGCAACCTGCGGCGTGTCGGGTAGACGCCGGAGCGTAGTCATGGTTGGCGATCGCTCTCTGTCGCCACCCGGTCCGGACAGTGACGGGCCGTCCACCAACCAGTTGTCCACTAGACTGTCCACAAGCCTGTGGAAAACTCTGGGGATACCTGGTTTGACCTGTCCACAGGAGGCCACGTACCGTGGATCGGTCGGTGTTGAGCCGGCCCTTTCGTGCTGCGCTCGCTGCGGGACCCTCGTCTGGTTCTCCGACGGTGTGCAGGACAGGCACCCGGGCAGATCCAATCAGTGGATTTGTCGACAAATTTGTGATCTCGAGTAACCGGAGTCATTCCAGTGAGCAAGCGGACGTTCCAGCCGAACAACCGTCGCCGGCACAAGAAGCACGGCTTCCGTCTTCGGATGCGTACCCGTGCGGGTCGCGCCATCATCGCCGCCCGCCGTGGCAAGGGTCGTCAGCGCCTCGCGGCCTGAGCGACCCGTCTGACGGTGACCACCTCGTGTTGCCCGCGTCGAACCGCTTGGTCCGGTCCGACGATTTCCGTCGCGCCGTCCGGTCCGGTCGGCGTGCGGCGCGACGCGCGGTGGTCCTGCATGTGTTATCGGAGGCCGGCCACACCGGCCCCCCGCGCGTCGGATTCGTTGTGAACAAGGCGGTGGGCAACGCGGTTCTGCGGAACCGGGTCCACCGCCGTCTGCGTGCTGTCCTGGCAGCGCGGATCCCGCAGTTGCCGGACGGCAGCCTGACGGTCGTCCGCGCGCTGCCGTCGGCCGCCGCGGCGTCGTACGACGAGCTCGTCGCGGACGTCGACGGTGCGTTCCGCCGATTGTCGAAATCATGATGCGGTTCAATCCCGTGCGCAGCGGGATCATCGGTTTCCTGAAGCTGTACCGCCTGCTGATCAGCCCGCTGTACGGGCAGGTCTGCAGGTTCTACCCGAGTTGTTCGGCGTATGCCCTGGAAGCGGTCGAGCGCCACGGTGCGGTGCGCGGTAGCTGGCTGGCGGTGAGGCGACTTCTCCGCTGCCACCCGTGGAACCCCGGAGGCTACGACCCCGTTCCACCCAAAGATGTCGACCAGCGCGGAGAGTCTGTCTCCGCCAACCAGCCCGGATCGTCGGCCGACGCCGGGCCTGTGCAGCGAGGTGTGTGAGTGACTCTTCTGGCCATCCCCGGGCTCGCGGTGTGGGACGGGATCGTAGATCTGTTCAACACGGTCATGACGCCGCTGTACTGGGCCGTATCGGCACTGCTGGTCGGGTGGCACTGGCTCCTCAGCCAGGTGCTCGATCCGAACAGCGGCTGGGCCTGGGCACTGTCGATCGTCGGCCTGACGATCACCATCCGGACCTTGCTGATCCCGCTGTTCGTCCGGCAGATCCGCTCCAGCCGGAACATGCAGCTGCTGCAGCCGAAGATGAAGGAGCTGCAGAAGAAGTACGGCCACGACCGGGAGAAGCTCGGTCAGGAAATGATGAAGCTGTACAAGGAGACCGGGACGAACCCGTTCTCCTCGTGCCTGCCGCTGCTGCTGCAGTCGCCGATCTTCCTGGCGCTGTTCCGGGTGCTCGACTACGCGGCCAAGGGCCAGTGGCACAGCGAGATCATGAAGCCGTACGTCCAGTCGGTGCAGCACGCGAAGATCTTCGGTGCGGAGATCTCGCAGACCTTCCTGAAGGCGAACGGTTCGGGATCCGGCAACGTCAAGGTTGTCGCGATCGTGCTGATCATCCTGATGACGGCGACGATGTTCACCACGCAGCTGCAGCTGATGCGGAAGAACATGCCGAAGGAGGCCCTCGAGGGCCAGGCCGCCCAGATGCAGAAGATCATGCTGTACGTCTTCCCGGTCTTCTTCCTGATCGGTGGCTTCAACTTCCCGATCGGTGTGCTGATCTACTGGTTCATCTCGAACCTGTGGACGATGGGCCAGCAGTTCTACGTGATCCGCCGCAACCCGGCTCCGGGCACCGCGGCGTACGACGCGATGCAGGCCCGTAAGCGCGAGCACAACCTGCGCCACGGCCGCCCAGCGGACGAGAACGTCCCGGGGACCGCCGGTGCGGTGACCGACACCGAGACGAGCGACCGGCGGCCGGCGCAGCGGCAGCAGCCGAAGCGGCAATCGCGGAGCGACCGGAAGAGCGGCCCGGCGGCGAGCAACGGCCAGACGTCCGCCCGGGCGGCGGATGCTCCGGCGGTTCAGGACGCGACGCCGAAGCAGGACGCGCCCAAGAAGACTCAGGCCGGCGCTGCCAAGAAGCAGCCGGCCGCCAAGAAGGGGTCGGGAGCCAAGCGCCAGCCCGCGGCGAAGTCGGCCGCGCAGAAGAAGGCGGCGCAGAAGCGCTCAGGCGGTTCGCGCTGACCCCAGCGCACCGCAGTCCCGTTCTTTGACGAACCCGGGTCCCCGTGGGGCGGATCTTGACACTATGAAGGAGTGGCCGTGACCGACGGCATGCAGAACACCGAGACGGCGGACGAGTCCGCCGGCCCGAAGAGCTCCGCGTCGGAGCGACTGAAGGCACTCGAGGCGGAGAGCGACATCGCGGCCGACTACCTCGAGGAACTTCTCGACATCGCCGACCTCGACGGCGACATCGACATGGACATCGACGGCGATCGGGCCGCGGTCTCGATCGTCGGTGCCGAGCTGAATAACCTGGTCGGCGAGAACGGCAAGGTCCTGGAGGCGCTCCAGGAGTTGACCCGGCTGGCTGTGTACCGGGAGACCGGCGAGCGTTCGCGGCTGATGCTGGACGTCTCGAACTACCGGGCGAACAGGAAGGCCGAGCTCGAAGAGGTCGGCCGTAAGGCGGTCGAGGAGGCGAAGGCGACCGGTACGCCGGTGCGCCTGGACCCGATGACGCCGTTCGAGCGCAAGGTCGTCCACGACGTCGTCGCGGCCGCCGGCCTGACGTCGGAGTCCGAGGGCGAGGAGCCGCGCCGCCGCGTGGTGGTGCAGCCGTGACGCCCGCATGACCGATCACGTTTCACGTGAAACGCCGCCGCTCGTGGACAAGCTGTTCCCACGGGCGGCGGTCCGGCTTTCGGCGTACGCCGAGTTACTGGCCACCGAAGGCACGTTGCGCGGACTGATCGGGCCGCGGGAGGTGCCGCGGCTCTGGGACCGGCACCTGTTGAACTGTGCGGTCGTCGAACGGCTGATCCCCGAGGAGTCGTCGGTCGCCGACGTCGGCACCGGTGCGGGACTGCCTGGGATCGTGCTCGCGATCGTCCGGCCGGATCTTCAGGTCGACCTGGTCGAGCCGCTGCTGCGGAGGACGACGTTCCTCCAGGAGGCCGTCGACGCGTTGGAGCTCGGCAACGCGCGGGTCGTCCGGGCGCGGGCCGAGGAGTTGCCGCCGGCGTCGTACGACGTGGTCACTTCGCGGGCGGTCGCTCCGCTGGCCAAGCTGGCGCGCTGGTGTCTGCCGCTCTGTGTCGAGGGTGGGCTGATGCTGGCGATGAAAGGGGCGTCCGCAGAGGAGGAACTGGACGGCTCAGAACGCGAATTGATGAAGCTTGGTGCAGAGGTTTGTCATATTCACCAACTCGGCGGCGATGAACTGGCCCTCCCCACGACTGTGGTGAGTATTGTGGCCGGACGTGCTGCAGGGGGATCCCGGCACGGACGACACGGGAGGTGAGCGGGTTGGTGAGTCGTGCCCTCGGATGGCCCGAGAAGAGCACCGGTGAGCCGAGGTCATCACAGGGCATCGGCTGGCCGACAGATGCGGACCCCGCCGTTCGCGTCGTGACTCCGGAACCCGCTCCGGACACCTCGCCGGCACCGGCGCCTCCGGTTGCCACCGCCTCGTCGACCGCGACCGCCTCGCCGACCGCCTCGCCGACCGCCACTGCCTCGCCGACCGCCACTGCCCCGCCGACTGCGGCCGCCTCATCGTCTACCGCGGCCGCTTCACCGCCGGCCGCGACCGCCTCCCGGTCGGCTGAGCGGCCGGCAGTGGTGCCTCCGATCGACACCTCGGGGCTGCAAGCGGCTGCGGCCGCCGGTCTTGGCGGACCAACTGCTGATGACACCCCTGCTGTTTCACGTGAAACGTCGGAGATGCGAGATGATGTTCCCGGGTCCGAGTCGGCGCCACTGGTGGACGCCGAGACGGACCTTTCGGGATCTCCACTGCCTGTGGATGACCACCGCATGAAACTGCCCCCGCACACGGGAATTCGTCCACAGAAGCCTGTGGACGGAGCTGGGGGTAGACCCGCCCCGACCCCTACAGACATCCTCTTCGGGCCGAGTCCCGCACCTATTGGAATGGGCGCTATGACTGCCGCACAGATCGCCGCGCGGGCCACGACGGACGAGCTTCAGCGACGACTCCTCGAGACTCCGATCGCCGCCGCGACCGAACGGACCCTGCTGGTGAATGAAGGACGCACAATGGGCCGCGAGTTCCCGCTGCCCGCCCAGACCCGAGTGTTCGTCGTCGCCAACCAGAAGGGCGGCGTCGGCAAGACCACCACGACGGTGAACGTCGCGGCCGGCCTGGCGTTGTACGGCGCGAAGATCCTCGTCATCGACCTGGACCCGCAGGGCAACGCGTCGACGGCGCTCGGCATCGAGCACGCCGAAGGTACGCCGGGCGTGTACGAGGCGATCATCGAGGGCGAGCCGCTGAGCAAGCTGACGCAGCCGTGCGCGGAGCACCCCGGTATCCAGGTCATCCCTGCGACGATCGACCTGGCCGGCGCGGAGATCGAGCTCGTCAGCCTGGTCGCCCGGGAGAGTCGACTGAAGAGCGTGCTCGAAGCCTTCCTGGCCGAAACCGAGGCCGCGGGGGAGAAGTACGACTACGTCTTCATCGACTGCCCGCCGTCGCTCGGCCTGCTGACCGTGAACGCGCTGACCGCCGCGCGCGAGGTGCTGGTCCCGATCCAGAGCGAGTACTACGCGCTCGAGGGGCTGTCCCAGCTGCTCCGCCACATCGACATGGTGAAGTCGCACCTGAACCCCGGGCTCGACGTATCCACGATCCTGCTGACGATGTACGACGCCCGCACGAAGCTCGCCGGCGAGGTCGCGGCCGAAGTACGCGGCCACTTCAAGGACGCCGTACTGCGGACCGCCGTGCCGCGCTCGGTGCGGATCTCGGAGGCCCCGAGCCACGGGCAGACCGTGCTCGCGTACGACCCGGCCTCGGCCGGCGCGCTGTCGTACCTGGAGGCGTCGCGCGAGATCGCCATGCGGAACAACGCCTGAAGACCTTGCGTTGTGTGGCAGCGTTTCACGTGAAACGAGACACGGGGGCCGGAGTACGCGTGGCGGCACCCGTTCGGCGTTGTGATAGTCCAGCAGTAGCTCAGGATGTCGAACTCGAGGGAGCGCGATGAACACCCGACTCGGACGCGGACTTGGTGCGCTGATCCCCAGCTCGCCGGCCGCCGGCACCACGACCCTCGGCAGCAAGTCGAACTCGATCCCGGGCGCACCCCCGGTGGCGAGGCCGGAGGCGTCGACGGAGCCGGAGCTCACCGCGGTCCCCGGCGCGTCGTTCGCCGAGATCGACGTCGAGAAGATCACGCCGAACCCGAAGCAGCCGCGGTCGGTCTTCGACGAGGACGCGATGGACGAGCTGGTCCACTCGGTGAAGGAGATCGGCCTCCTGCAGCCGATCGTCGTCCGGAAGCTCGAGGACGACAAGTTCGAGCTGGTGATGGGTGAGCGCCGCTGGCGTGCGACCCAGGCCGCCGGGCTGACCACGATCCCCGCGATCGTCCGCGAGACGTCCGACGACGCGATGCTGCGCGACGCGCTGCTGGAGAACCTGCACCGGAGCCAGCTGAACCCGCTGGAAGAGGCGGCGGCGTACCAGCAGATGCTCGACGACTTCGGGTGTACGCAGGAAGTCCTCGCGACGCGGATCGGCCGGTCCCGGCCGCAGATCTCGAACACGCTGCGGCTGCTGAAGCTGCCGGCGTCGGTCCAGCGTCGCGTTGCTGCCGGCGTACTGTCGGCCGGTCACGCGCGGGCGCTGCTCGGCCTGCCGAGCGGGGACGCGATCGAACGGCTCGCGCAGCGGATCGTTGCCGAGGGACTGTCGGTGCGTACGGTCGAGGAGATCGTGGCGCTCGGCGACATGAACGGTGACGACACCGCCGCGCCGCGGCGACGCAACAAGCCGGTCGCCCCGCGACTGGTCGACCTCGCCGACCGGTTGTCCGATCGGTTCGAGACCCGGGTGAAGGTCGACCTCGGGAAGACCAAGGGGAAGATCACCGTCGAGTTCGCGTCGCTGGACGATCTGGAGCGGATCGTCACGCTGATGGATCCGAACAAGCAGAACGAGTCCTGACAAGCCGACACGCCGGAGCAGGCACCCGAATTCTCCGGCGAGTTGGCCAGGAATCACAGAGATGTAAGTCGGTCGAGACAGCTTAGGATCGCGTTCAGCGAGGTAGTTCGAAGTACGAAGTACAGCCAAATCTCGGCAAGGTGATTTGTCGACAAAGTCATCTACGGACTTCCGGGCGATGTTCCACGTGAAACATTGCGCGTCGCCTGGATCAGGTAGGTGGCGGGGATGGCGGAAGCTGCCGGACCGAGGCCGGGATAGCTCTCCGGGTCCGGGGCCTCCGAGAACCTGGTGAGGGTGAGGCCGGCCTTCAGGAGTGCGGTGATGACATCGCTCGGCGGCCAGATGAAGGCCTGGAAGGTCGGAGCGTCCGGGTTGTCCCGGGCGCCGGTCGGCCGCTTCGAGTTCTCGACCGCGGCCAGTGGATTGGTGCGGCCGAAGTAGTTGGCGGTGACCTCGAGTTGGTTCGGTCCGCGGACGGCCAGCGTCTCCCAGACGGGGTGATGCTCGGCGATCAGTACCGAACCGCCGGCCACGAGCCGGGCGGCGACCGACGTGGCGAAGACGTCGAGATCCGGGACCCAGCAGATGGCGCCCCAACTGAGGTAGATCAGATCGAAGCCGGTCAGCGACTCGGGCAGTGCGAGCATGTCGGCGCGGATGAAGCCGGCCGGGATCCCGGTGGCCGTCGACTTCTCGATCGCCATCGCGAGAGCGACCTCGGAGATGTCGACGCCGGTGACCGAGGCGCCGAGCTGCGCCCAGGACAGGACCTCGTCGCCGCAGGAGCAGGCGAGGTGCAGAACCCGGCGGCCACGAACATCGCCCGCCGCGGCGAGCTCCTCCTCGGTGAGGGTGGAGCCACCCGCGACGAAGAAGGACGCGGGCTCGCCGGGGCGGGCGTGGTGGATCTGGTTCCAGCTGGCGCGGTTCGCCGCGGTGATGTCGTGGAGCATGCGGGCGACGCTAGGGCCGCCCGCCGCGGCAGCACAACGGGATTAGCGACCGAGGAGCTCGTGCGACGTCTTGCGCTCGGCGTAGAACGACAGGAACGGGATCGTGCCGGCCAGTGCCATCAGGACGAGTCGCGGGAACGACCAGCGCACCCGGCGGAACAGGTCGAACGTCAGTAGCAGGTACACGACGTACAGAAAGCCGTGCAGCGGGCCGATGACGTTCATGGCACCCGGGTTGTCGCCGAAGTACTTCAGCGGCATCGCCAGGAACACCAGCAGGAGCAGCATCACGCCCACCACGTACGCGATCACGCGGTACCGGGTCAGCGCGCCGCGGACGGCCGGAGTGATCGGCTTCGCGGAGGTGGCGGGGTCGGCAGAGGAAGTCACGCTGAAACGGTACCGCTTGGCTCCACGGCCGCCTCGCCCTGGTCGGCCTCGGCGTCACCGTGGCCTGCGGGATCGTCGGCCCGGCCACCGTCGCCAGAGCGGACGCGAAGACCGTCGCCAGGGCCGTCGTGCGGGCGGTTGCCGGTGGGGTCGGCAGTGGGGTCGGCAGTGGGGTCGGCGTCGGGGTCGGCGTCGGGGGAGCGGTGCGCGTCCAGCACCATCCGGCCCCACATCCACAGCGTGAACGCCGCGAAGATCCACCACTGGAACGCGTACGCCACGTTCCGCAGGCCCGCGTGATCGGTCGGCGGCGGAGGCGGTACGACGGCAGCCGGCGCGGGCGACGTACCGGCCGCGGATGTCTGTACGACGAACGCGTCGTACACCCGGTACTTCACCAGGTGCACGATCGTCGGGATCCGCAGCGACGACAGCACCCGTCCCTTCGCGGCGTCGTCCGACGAGTCCTCGGCCTCCGAGGCAACCACAGCGCCGGTCAGCGACACCGGCCCGCTCGGCGCCTTCGCCGCCGGATCCGTCACCGACGCGACCCAGCCGCGCACCACCATCACCGCATCGGCATCGGACAGCTTCAGTGGTGACACCACCCAGAACCCTTGATGCCCGCCCTGCAGCCGATCCGCGACGAACACCTGGTCCGCCGTCGGACCCCAGGTGCCCGAGATCGTCACCTGCCGACCGACCGCCTTGGCGGGCAGACCCTCGTCGATCGAGAACAGCGACCGCAACGGAACCGGCGCCGCCGCGGCGCGTTCCGCCGTCGCCGCGGCCGTCTTCGACTTGTAGACGCCGAGCTGCCAGACCCCCATCGCGGTCATCACGGCCGCGATCGCCAGCGCGAGAGCGAGCAGCCCAAGCCAGCGTGGCTGAACGGCGGTCCGCCAGATCGGTTGAGGCGTGGCGTCAGACATGAGGCGTCAGCGGGCGGCAGCAGTAGCGAGCAGGTCGCGGCACAGCACGCCGAGCTCGATCCCGGCCGCCTCTGCGGCCAGCGGGACGAGCGACGTTTCCGTCATCCCCGGCGCCACGTTCACCTCCAGGAACCACGGAACGCCCGCTGCGTCGACAACCAGGTCGGTCCGGGACAAGTCCCGCAGGCCGAGCGCCTGGTGCGCCTGAACGGCCGCCGCGGCGCACGCGCCGGCAGCTTCCGGCTCCAGCCGCGCCGGTACGACGAACTGCGTCGCGCCGGCCGTGTACCGGGCCTCGTAGTCGTAGAACCCGGAGTCCGGGCGGATCTCCACGGCAGGCAACGCCCGCGGCCCGTCGCCCGTGTCGACGACCGTCACGGCGACCTCGGTGCCGTCGATGTACTGCTCGATCAGCGCGACCGGACCGTACGCGTAGCAGTTCACCATCGCCGCGGGCAGCTCGTCCGCCGACCGCACGATCGACGCACCGAGCGCCGAACCGCCGCGCGCGGGCTTCACCACGAGCGGCAGCCCGATCTGCGAGACCACGGCCTCCATCAGCGCAGCGGCGCCCAGCTCGCGGAACGTGTCATGCCCGAGTACGACGGACGCCGGCGTGTGCAGCCCCGCGTTGCCGACGACCGTCGACGCCACCGGCTTGTCGAACGCCGTACGGCACGCGGCCGCGTCGGCACCGACGTACGGGACGCCGTACAGGTCGAGGACCTGGCGGAGTGCGCCGTCCTCGCCGGTGACACCGTGCAGGACGGGGAAGACCGCGTCCGGTGGATCCTCGCGCAATCGATCGACGAGGGAGGCGTCGACGTCCCGCTGCTCGACCTCGACGCCGACGCTGCGCAGAGCGTCCGCCACGCGGCGACCGGAACGCAGCGAGACGTCACGCTCGTGCGACAGACCGCCGGCCAGAACCAGCACTCGACCCAGATCACTCATCACAAATATCCCGATCACTCGTGGGCGTCTCCGGCGCGGTCGCCGGCCCCGAGGCCCACTGGAACGGTACCCCTACCGCATCATGGACCCCCGGCCACCCGTTGGTCCCTTGCGCAACCTTTGCGGAGGGTCCTAACTCAGCTCCGGGCCCGGAGCGTCGTAGTCGCGGCCGGCGCCCGGGGGCAGCGGGCCGAAGGTCTGCCGGAGCTCGAGCTCCTCGTTGATCACCGCGGCCAGTCTGCCGACCCCCTCGGTGATCCGCTCCGGCGTCGGATGACAGTACGACAACCGCATGCACTGGGAGCCGAAACCGTCGGCGAAGAAGGCGGTTCCGGGCACGTACGCGACCCGCGCCGTGACCGCCCGCGGCAGCATCGCCTTCGCGTCCAGCCCCTCCGGCAGTGTCAACCAGACGTAGAAGCCGCCCCGCGGCCGCGTCCAGGTCGTTGCCGCCGGCATCTTCTCGGTCAACGCCGCGAGCATCGCGTCCCGGCGCTCGCGGTACATCTCGCGGAACTGCTTCACCTGCCCCATCCAGTCGTGCCGGATCAGGTACGACGAGATGGCGAGCTGACTGAACGTCGGCGGGCACAGCGTCGCGGACTCCTGCGCCAGCACGAGCTTCTCCCGGACCGCGTGCGGCGCGACCGCCCAGCCGACCCGGAACCCGGGCGCGAACGTCTTCGAGAACGAGCCGAGGTAGATGACGCCCTCGCGATCCGCGGCCCGCAAGGCCTTCTGCGGCTCGCCCTCGAACCCGAGCAACCCGTACGGGTTGTCCTCCAGCACCAGGACCGAGGCCTGCTGGCAGATCTCCAGCACCCGCGCGCGCCGCTCGTCGGACAGCGAGACGCCGGCCGGGTTGTGGAAGTTCGGGATCGTGTAGAAGAACTTGATCCGCTTGCCTGCCGCCCGCACCGACGCGATCGCCTGCTCGAGCGCCTCCGGTACGACGCCGTCGTCGTCCATCGCGACGTGCACGACCTCGCACTGGTACGCGCGGAAGACGCCGAGCGCACCGACGTACGACGGCGCCTCGCAGATCACCACGTCGCCCGGGTCGCAGAACACCCGGGTCACCAGGTCGACGGCCTGCTGGCTGCCGACCGTGACCACGACGTCGTCGGGATGCGCCTCGATGCCCTCCAGCCGCATGATGTCGCAGATCTGGTCCCGCAGCGTCGGGTCGCCCTGCCCGGAGCCGTACTGCATCGCGACGGCTCCGTTGTCGATCACCAGGTCGCGGACCGCGCCGCCGACCACGTCCAGCGGCAGGCCGGCGATGTTCGGCATCCCGCCGGCCAGCGACACCACCTCGGGCCGGCTGGCGACCGAGAACAGCGCGCGGATCTCCGATGCGGTCATGCCCTTCGTCCGGGCTGCGTACGCCTCGACGTAGTTGTCGAGACGGGTCTGCCGGACATCGGGCACGTCAGCACTCACGAGGGCACTCCAACGGTGATCGAGGGGGAAGTCACCAGGTTACGTCGATACACCTCAGTCGGGGCTGGGGATCGGCGTGACCTCTCACTACCATGCCTTATAGGGGCAGGTTCGACCATGCCCGAATCTGGCTGCTGAGACAGCCGGCCAGTCCGGTGCGGCCTGAGAGGTGGAACGGAATGAGCGTGGGCAAGACAGCCGGGTGGACGCTGGCCGGCCTGTTGCTGGGTGTGCTGGCAGGGTTCGCCGCGGAGCTGTTCCGGCGGCAGCCGGTCGAGGTGCGGCAGCGGTACGTCGCCCCGCAGGCGACCCGTACCCCGGATGTTCGGCCGCCGGCCACCGTCCCGCGACCGGTGACCGAGCCGGCCGGTCGATGACCCGTCGTGACGAACCTAACAGCCTGTATCGCTGATCGGATGCGCTGATGGCCCGCCGGCTCGAACCGCTGACCCTCGACAACCTCGACGGGTTACCGGTGCCGTGCCGGGAGTGCGTGTTCTGGGAGCTCGACCCGGTCGCCGCGCGGCACGCGATCCGGAACGGCGACACCGCGCTCGAGAAGGAGGCGTGGCTGTCCCAGTTGCTGCTCGACTGGGGGACCGCCGGGATCGTGCTGTACGTCGACGACGAGCCGGCCGGGTTCGCCGTCTACGCGCCGGCGAAGTACCTGCCGCGGATCCAGGCCTTCCCGACCGCGCCGGTCAGCCCGGATGCCGTCGTACTGGCGACCGGGCGGATCCTGCCGCGGTACCTGGGGCTCGGGCTCGGGAAGATCCTGGTGCAGGCGATCGCGAAGGACGTGATGAAGCGCGGGTTCCGGGCCGTGGAGGCGTTCGGGGACTCGCGCTGGGACGGGCCGAGCTGCGTGTGGCCGACCGAGTTCCTGCGAGCCGTCGGGTTCGGGGTGGTGCGGGAGCATCCACGGAACCCGCGGCTGCGGCTCGACCTGCGGTCCGCGATCACCTGGCGAAGCGAGATGGAGGCCGCGGTGGAGCGGCTGATGGGCGCGATCCGGCCGGAGCAGTCGCCGTCCGCGCCCGTGACCGTCCGGGATGCGTTGCGGTCGGGCCCGGAGTAGACCATGGTCTGGCGCGCGCTGGCCGACCTCGTCGCGGTCGTGCACGGCGCCGTGTTGCTGTTCTTCCTGGTCGGCGGCTTCCTCGCCTGGCGGTGGCCGCGGCTGATCTGGTTCCACCTCGTCATCGTGGTGTGGAACGTCGCCATCACGCTGGCGAGCTTCACCTGCCCGGTGACGTGGACCGAGCAGTACTTCCGGAGCCGGGCCGGCGAACCCCGCTACCGGGGCGGCTTCATCCGCCACTACTTCGAAGGCCGGCTGTGGCCGGCGGGCGATACGCCGATCGTCACGTGGGTGGGTTTCGCCGTGGTCGTGATCGCGTACCTCGGCTTCTTCGTCGTACTGCGTCGGCGGCGGACGGCGCGAGCCTTTCGACCCTGATCGACAGGCAGGCCCCGGGGCAGAGGTTGTGCTTTGCTCGCCCGCATGGACAAGGGGCGGGTTCTGGTCGTCGGCGCGAGTATCGCCGGTCCGGCGTTGGCGTGGTGGCTGACCAAGTACGGGTACGAGGTGACGGTCGTCGAACGGGCACCCGAGCTGCGGGCGGGCGGGTACAAGATCGACATCCGCGGCGCCGCGATCGACGTGGTCGAGCGGATGGGGCTGAAGGACGTCCTCCAAGGGCTCGAGACCGACATGCGGTTCATGTCGTTCGTGAACGGCGCCGGCAAGCGGATGGTCGACGTACCGGCGGACCTGTTCATGGGGCGCGGCGAGGCCGACCTCGAGGTGATGCGGGGTGACCTCAGCCGGATCCTGTACGACGAGACCCGGGACACCGTGGAGTACCTGTTCGGCGAGACCGTCACGGGGCTGGACGTGGAGACCGGCGACGTCACGTTCGGGCAGGCCGCGCCGCGGTCGTTCGACCTGGTGTTCGGCGCCGACGGGCTGCACTCCGCCGTACGCGAGCTCGCTCTCGGAGGCAGCGCGCTCGACGATCTCGGCCACCTGGTCTCGATCGGCACCGTGCCGAACCACCTGGAGCTGGACCGCTGGGAGCTGATCTACTCGGTGCCTGGCCGGACCGTGAACCTCTACAGCACTGCGGGCAGCGCCGACGCCAAGGTGCTGTTCCTGACCGCGACACCGGAGGGCCTGTTCGACCGGCACGACCGCCCCGGGCAGCTGCGGATCCTCGAGGACACGTTCCGCGGCGTGGGTTGGGACACGGACCGCTTGCTCGACGGGATCGCCCAGGCGGACGACTTCTACTTCGACACGGTCAGCCAGGTCCGGCTCGACCGGTACAGCCGGGGACGCGTTGCGCTGCTCGGCGACGCGGCGTACTGCCCGTCGTTCGCCTCGGGGCAGGGGACCAGCCTCGCGCTCGTCGGTGCGTACGTGCTGGCGGGCGAGCTGTCCCGGTCGGAGCCGGCCGCCGCGTTCGAGCGGTACGAACAGCTGATGCGGCCGTACGTCGAGCAGAACCTGAAGCTCGGTCGGGACAACCTCGGCCGGATGGTGTCGAAGAGCAAGCTGCAGAGCTGGTTCGGGGCGCAGATGCTCCGCGTGCTGCCGCGGATGCCGGGCAATGACGCGTTGGTCGCGAAGGTGACCAAACCGATCCACGACGCGGCCCGCGCGATCGACCTGCCACGGTATTGATCAGGGGTGACTCAGTGGGACCCCGGACGTGACGTGGGCGGAGGCTCCCCATACTGGAGGGGTGTCCAAAACCAGTACGCCGGTCGACGACTACCTGGCGGCGTTGCGCCGGGAACTGCGCGGGCCGCGGCGGCGGAAGGCGGACCTGCTGGCGGAGGCTCGCGACCATCTGACCGATGCGACCGAGGCGTTCGAGGCGGACGGACACGAGCGGTACGACGCGGAGCGCGAGGCGGTCGCCGACTTCGGTGAACTGCGGGACGTGGTGCCCGGGTATCGCGCCGAGCTGGCGATCAGCCAGAGCCGGCGGACCGCGATGATGCTGCTCTTCGCGCTGATGATCCAACCGATCGTCTGGCAGAGCGGTGCCTGGATCTGGACGCAGGGGCCGGAGCCGACGAGCGCTCTCAACGACATGCTGCAGACGGTCGTCCGTGCGATCGGCGGCGTAGTGATCGCCGGTGCGGTGCTCGCCGTACTAGCGACCGGGATCGGCGTTCGCTACACCGTGGTGCGCGAGCACCTGAGCCGGGTGACAGCGCTCTTCGCGCTGGTCGGATCCGCACTGGTCGCCGGGATCGGCGTACTGATGGCAGCGACCAGCAGCCACGCGCCGGGTGTGCCGGCGTTCGGCGTGGTCGGGACGTTCGTCGTGCTGCCGCTGGCGTTCGTCAGCGTGCAGGCCGCGCGCGGCCTACGCCTGGCTCGGGCGTAGCACCCCTTCCACCACGGCCCGGAACGTCAGCCAGTCCTGCTTCCCGGACGCGAGCATCTTCGCGCCGGAGCTGGTGAGCTGGTAGGTACGCCGCTTCCGCCCGCTGACCGTGCTCCACTCGCTGGCCAGGTACCCCGCCCGCTCGAGGCGCCGGAGCGCCGGGTAGAGCGTGCCGGTCGGCAGGTCGAGCTCCCCGCCGCTGCGCTCGAGCAGCGCCTCCATGATCGCGTAGCCGTGCAGCGGTTCGGCCTCGACGACCGCCAGGATCATCGGGTCCAGGTGTCCACGCAACGCATCCGCCTTCATGTAGCCAGTCTACTCATATGCCTGCTAGTGTCGAGAGGCAACATGTAGCCAACCTACTTATCAAGGACTTGCGATGGCCGTGGACACCCCGATCCGACGAGCGACCCGACCCGGCTTGCTGCACCGGGTGTCGGGCTGGGCGATGCGGCACGCCGGCCTGGCGCTCGTGCTCTGGGTGCTGGTCCTCGCCGCCGTCACCGGAGCCGCGACGGCGGTCGGCGCCAACTACCGCAGCGACAACTCGCTCCCCGGCACCGACTCCCAGCGGGTGGCGGACATCTTCACGGCGCACCAGCCGAAGGGCGACATCGCGTCCGTGCAGATCGTGGTCCGCGCCGACGGCGGCCTGGATGCGGACAAGTCCAGGGTCGAGTCGATGCTCGCCGCGGTCCGGGTACTCCCGCACGTCTCCGCGGTCGCCGACCCGTTCGGTGGACAGAGCGATTTGTCGACAGATCGACGTACGGCGTACGCGACCGTGAGCCTCGACGCGGCCGCCGCGGACGTGCCGGTGGACGGCGTACGGACGATCATCCGGCGCGCGCAGGACTTCGCCCGGCCGGGATTCCAGGTCGAGGTCGGGGGAGACCTGGCGCGGAGCGCGTCCGACAGCTCGGGCGGTGCCGCCGAGGGGGCCGGAATCCTTGCCGCACTGGTGATCCTGGTGTTCCTGTTCGGATCGTTGCTTGCGGCAACACTTCCGCTGCTGACCGCGGTGTTCGCCGTCGGCAGCACGGTCGGCCTGCTGATGCTGGCGTCACATCTGTTCAAGGTGCCGGAGTACACGACGCCGGTGATGATGCTGGTCGGGCTCGGCGTCGGCATCGACTACGCGTTGCTGATCTTCTCCCGGTACCGGCACGAGCTGTTGAAGGGCGAGGGCGATCCGAAGGTCGTCGCGCTGGACACCGCGGGGCGGTCGGTGATGTTCGCCGGGTGCACGGTGGTGATCGCGCTGCTCGGCCTGCTCGCGTTGGGACTTGGCTCGTTGCAAGGCATTGCGCTCGGCGTGACGATGACCGTCCTGATGACGATGCTCGCGGCGGTGACGTTGCTGCCGTCGTTGCTGACGCTGTTCGGGAAGCGGATCGAGCGGAGCGTGCGGAAGCATGCCGCGAAGCAACGGCGTACGCCTGGCGACGGGTGGCGGAAGCTGGCCGGCGCGGTGCAGCGTGGGCCGTGGGTGCCACTCGTACTGGGTGTTGTCGCGCTCGGCGCGTTGTCGCTGCCGGCGTTGGGAATGCGGCTCGGGTTCGCGGACGCCGGGACCGACGATCCGGCGAAGACCAGCCGGAAGGCGTACGACCTGCTGGCGGAGGGTTTCGGGCCTGGGTTCAACGGCCCGCTCGTCGTCGTGTCGGAGAACGGGGACGCGCAACTGCTAGGGCAGACGCTCGCGAAGGATCCCGGCATCGCCGCGGTGACCCCGCCGCAGCAGACACCGGACGGGAAGATCACGACCGTACTGGCGTTCCCGAAGTCGGCGCCGCAGGACGCCGCGACGAGCGACCTGGTCCAGCGGTTGCGCGACGACACGTCGCCGAGGCTGGAAGGGACGTACCTGGTCGGCGGATCGACGGCGGCCGCGGACGACTTCGCCGGGGCGGTCAGCAAGCGGCTGCCGATCTTCGTCGTCGTGGTGGTCGGGCTGTCGGCGGTGTTGCTGATGGCGGTCTTCCGTTCGGTGCTGATCCCATTGAAGGCCGCCGTACTCAACCTGCTGAGCATCGGCGCCTCGCTCGGCGTGATCACGTTGGTCTTCCAGCGCGGCTGGTTCGGCGCGCAGGCGGGCCCGATCGAGGCGTTCGTCCCGGTGATGATCTTCGCGATCGTGTTCGGGCTGTCGATGGACTACGAGGTGTTCCTGGTGTCCCGCATCCACGAGGAATGGCGGCGTACCAAGGACGCGACGGCCGCGGTCCGGGAAGGGCTCGCGACCACCGGGAGTGTGATCACCGCGGCGGCCGCGATCATGATCGTCGTGTTCGGCGCCTTCCTGCTCAGCCCGGACCGAATGCTGAAGCAGTTCGGACTAGGCCTCGCCACCGCGGTACTCCTCGACGCCCTGCTGATCCGCTGCATCATCGTGCCCGCCGTACTGCGCCTGCTCGGCGAACGAGCGTGGTGGCTGCCACGAGGCCTGAACCGCATCCTGCCCAGAATCAAGCTCGAGGATCACTCGTAGCGTTCGTGTCGAAGGTTGCCAGCCCCAATGACTTCCACGCATCGAGGAGGCGTTTGTCCCCGGACGCGACGACGAGATCCGCGTCCTCCAACTGTTCGGCGGATGCGCAGTGGATGGCGTCGTACCCGCGCAGCGCCAGGAGGTCGGCGATTTCGGCCGCGCGTCGAACCAGTTCCTCGTCCACCTCGGTGATCTCCAGTTGCGGCCACAACTCGTCCAGCAGTAGCCGGCATGACGAATACGCCCGGTCGTCCAGGCGCGCCATCCGATGCGCCTGCGCGAGCGCGGCCGCGGTCTCGACATACAGCAGTCGGCTCGACACCACGGCGTCGGCATCATCCCAGAACCGGCGACAGGCCTCACTGGTCGGCTCGCTGACCAGCAGTGGCACGAACGCCGACGTATCGAGATAGCCAATCACCGGCGCTGCTCGGCGATGAGCTCACCAACCAAGCCCTCGGCAGGAATCGGATCGGGCGCAGGCTGCTTCTTCTGGCGGGCGGGCTGAACACGCCCCTCGGAGCGAAGCTGCTCCAGCCGTGTCGGTCGTCCGACAGGCACGATGCGAGCCACTGGTTGCCCGTGGTCGGTGACTGTCACCGTGTGACCGGAACGGACGTCGGCCAGGTGACGGCTCAGGTTGTCGCGTAGTTCCCGAACGCCGACCTCCACGTTGTCCACCCTCCTGTGGCTACATTCCCTGATGGAATTATAGCCACAAGGACCTACACGGTCAGCTGGCCGAGGCGGAGCATGCCGGTGGCGGCGTCTTGCTCCGGGGGGAGGTAGACGCGCTGGATCGCGACCACGATCGACTCCGCGATCACGTCCCGGAACGCCGGGTCGGCGAGTCGGGCCGAGTCGTGCGGGTTCGTCACGTAGCCGATCTCCAGGCGGACCGCCGGCATCTTCGTGCGGCGCAGCAGGTCCCAGGTCTTGGCGTGCGTACGGCAGTCCAGCAGGTCGGTCCGGGCGACGATCTCGCGCTGCACCAGCCCGGCGAACTGCTCCCCGACGCTCGACGACGCACCGTGCAGGTCGTTGCCGTAGTAGTACGTCGCGACGCCCTGCGCGTCCGGGTTCATCGAACCGTCGGTGTGCAGCGAGACGCACAGGTTCGCGTCCGTCTCGTTCGCGAACGCCGCCCGCGCCAGCTCGTCCGGCCCCTGGTCCCGGCCGCGCGAGAGATACGCCCGTACGCCGGTGGCGCCGAGCCGGCCCTCGATCCGGGCGGCCAGGTCGTACGCGATGTCCGACTCGCGCAGCCCGTACCCCTCCCAGCCGTAGTCGAAGCCGCCGTGCCCCGCGTCGATCACGACCGTCTTGCCCGACAGCCGCGGCCCGGCGGCACGCACCGCTTCCCGCGCCCGCAGCGCGTCCGGGCGGCCGCCGGTGGCCATCGGGCGGATCCGCTGCAGCGCCTTGAACGTCGACGGCCCGCAGGTCCCGTCGGCCGGCAGGCCCATGTTCCGCTGGAACTCGGTCACCGCGCGCTGCGTGTCGGCGCCGAAGATCCCGTCGATCCGGGCGACCGCGAACCCGAGCTCCTGCAGCTTCGCCTGCAGACTCAGTACGTCGTCACCGCTCAGCGGATGCGTGGGGACGAACGTCAGCAGCCGGTCGCCCAGCCGCCAGCGGGCGTCGTCGATCGCGCGGTACGTCTGCGGGCCGACGATCCCGTCGATCATCAGCCCGCGTTGCTGCTGGAACCCCCGGACAGCGTGTGCGGTCGCTTCGTCGTAGACGTCGTGGCCGCCGGTGAGCAGCCCCAGTCTCTGCAGCTTGCCGACGATCTCGGCGACCGCCTCACCGCTGTCGCCGATCCGGTACACGCCGTGCGGGGATTCCATCAGGTAAAGCTCCTTGCCGGTGTGGCTCGACCAACTCAGGCGGTGAAGTCTGCCAGCTCCTTCAGCAGCGCAGCCTTCGGCTTGGCGCCGACGATGGACTTCGCCAGCTCACCGTTCACGTAGACGTTGATAGTAGGGATACCGGTGACCCTGTAGTTGCTCGGGGTGACCGGGTTCTCGTCGACGTTCATCTTCAGGAACGTGATCTTGTCGCCGTGGTCCTGGTTCAGCTCCTCCAGGATCGGGGACACCTGGCGGCACGGGCCACACCACTCGGCCCAGAAGTCCACCAGCACCGGCTTGTCGCTCTTCAGCACGGTCTGGTCGAACTCGGCGTCGGTGACGGCATTCATCTTCTCGCCCACGGGCGTACTCCTTCAGGTGTTTGTGTGTGGAGGTTCAGACGGAGACGGGCTCGGTGGCGGCCGCGGCGTGCTCCGCGTCCTCCAGGGTGGCGAGGAAGCGCTCCGCGTCCAGCGCGGCCGCGCAGCCGGTGCCGGCGGCGGTGATCGCCTGCCGGTAGGTGTGGTCCACCAGGTCGCCGGCCGCGAACACGCCGCGCAGGTTGGTCTCGGTGCTGTCCGGCTTGACCAGCACGTACCCTTCCTCGTCCAGGTCGACCTGGCCCTTGACCAGCTCGGAGCGCGGGTCGTGGCCGATCGCGATGAACAGCCCGGTGGCCGGCAGCTCGCGCGTCTCGCCGGTGACGGTGTCCTTCAGCGTCAGGTGGCTGAGCTTGTCCTCACCGTGGATCTTGTCGACCGCGGAGTTCCACTGGAACTCGAGCTTGTCGTTGGCGAACGCCCGGTCGGCCATGATCTTCGAGGCGCGCAGCTCGTCGCGGCGGTGCACCAAGTGCACCTTCTTCGCGAACTTGGTCAGGAAGGTGGCCTCCTCGACGGCGGAGTCGCCGCCGCCGACGACCGCGATCTCCTGGTCGCGGAAGAAGAAGCCGTCACAGGTCGCACACCAGGACACGCCGTGCCCGGACATCCGGTCCTCGTCGGCCAGGCCGAGCTTGCGGTAGCCCGAGCCCATCGCCAGGATGACGGCCTTCGCGCGGTGCTCGGTGCCGGCCGAGTCGGTGACCACCTTGATGTCGCCGGTCAGGTCGACCTTGATCACGTCGTCCGGCACCAGTTCGGCGCCGAAGCGCTCGGCCTGGGTGCGCATCTCGTCCATCAGCGCCGGGCCCATGATGCCCTGCGCGAAGCCGGGGAAGTTCTCCACCTCGGTGGTGTTCATCAGCGCGCCGCCGGCGGTGACGGAGCCCTCGAACACCAACGGTTCCAGCGCCGCACGGGCGGCGTACACGGCAGCGGTGTACCCGGCCGGGCCGGAGCCGACGATGATGACGTTGCGGACTGCGGTGGACTCGCTCATGCAGGCGTTCCTCGGTGTCGTCGAGACAGTGACGTCGTACTCAACGGATCCTAGAGGCCGACCATTCCCCGGAGCCGGGTGGTGGGGTGGGACCGTGTGAATACGGTACCCACCGACAGCCTGCTCTACCGCATCGGCTGATTCAGCGGTTGCGGAGCGTCACCGTCGTGTCGTAGAACGACGTACCGACGCCGCCCGGGGAGCTACATCCGGTGACCGCGAAGATCTGGATCTGGCTCACCGCGGCGCCCTGCAGCCCGACGAGGGTGGCCCGCTTGCCGTCCACCTTGGCGGGCTGGACGAGCCGGACGTTCGAGTTCGAGCGGCCGGCCGCGAACGCCCGGGCGCAGGCCTGCTCGTCGGTCGAGCCGTGCAGGATCGCGTTCGGCGTGTTGTCCAGCCAGCGCTTGGCGGCCGGGCCGATGTCCTTGCTCGCGATCGTCACGGTGTCGGCCGGCGGCGTGTTCGCGTCGGTGGCGGCGGCGCCGTCGTTCGCCTGGTCCTTGGTGGCGAACACCACCCCGACACCGAGTGCGGCGATCAGCACCACACCGGCGGCGGCACCGAGCAGCTTCGGCAGGTGCCGGCGCGGCTGCTCGCGGATCTGGGCCAGCGAGTGCACCCCGACCGTGGACGCGCGCAGCACCGACTCGGACACGATCACCGCGTCCAGGTGCTCGGCGACGTCGGCCGGCATCGGGATGTCGCTGCGGCCCTCCTCGGCGAGGTCCGCGGTCAGTTGCACGAGGGCGTCGTACGTCTGCTGGCACTCCGGGCATGCCTTCACATGCTCACGAGCGCTGTGTGCCTCGGGGGCAGGCAGCAGGTTCTCGATCAGGTCGGCGATCGTGTCCGTGTCCAGGTGCTCGAGGTGCTCACTGGTCGGCAGACCGGGATCGGTCATCGGGGGCTCGCCTCCTCACGGGAGGTGCGCGGCGTGTTCATAAGAGGACTCCGGTAGGGGTCAGTCGTTCGGTCGCCAGAGGCAGGCGACTTCGCTTCGACGGCATACCCACTCATTCGGTTCCCACTGCTTCCGCGGCGGACTCTTTTCGGGAAGTTTGCCAGTGCCGCAGCAGCGGCAACAGTTTCGCGCGCCCGCGCGCACACCGGGACTTGACCGTGCCGGGCGCGCAGTCCAGGATCGCGGCCGCCTCCTCGATCGAGTACCCCTCCATGTCGACCAGGACCAGCGCCGCACGCTGGTCCTCGTTGATCTGCTTCAGGGCGTTCAGCACGTCGAGCCGGCGCTCGCGGACCTCGGCCGGGTCGTCCTCGGCCGGGCCGGCCAGCTCGGCCGCGCGGTCCTCGTCCTCGGGCAGCGGGTCCGCGGCCCGCACCTGGCGGCGGCGGATCCGGTCCAGACAGGCGTTCACCACGATCCGGTGCAGCCAGGTGGTCACCTTCGCGTCGCCGCGGAACGAGTCCGCCCGGCGGAACGCCGAGATGAACGCCTCCTGGAGCGCGTCGGCGGCCTCCTCGGGCTCGCCGAGGGTCCGGATCGCGACCGCCCACATCCGGTCCCGGTGCCGCTTGACCAGGAACCCGAACGAGTCCGGGTTGCCGGCGACGTGCATCCGGAGCAGCTCGTGGTCGTCCAGCTCGTCGAGGCCGGCCGGCCCGCTCGGCCGGGCAGGCTGCGCGCCACCCTGGGCGACCGGGTCCTCCGTGCCGATGCGCGGAACCTCCGGACGACGGGGCGGCGGATTGCCCGAGTCGACATGCGCGGTCATTTCTGGATCGTGACCTCCGAGATGGTGCCCTGGTAACCGTCCGACACCTTCGGCAGCTTGGTCAGCCAGACCAGTACGTACCGCGTCTCGGTCGGCGCCGAGGGGGTCAGGGTCACCGTACCTTCGGGCTGGTCCGCCTTGGTCGCGACGGCCGTCCAGCCGCTGATCGCGGTCGGCGACGTACTGGTGTCGCCCTTCGGGACCATCAGCTGGATGCTGGTGTCGTTACCCTGCAGGGCGACCGCGACCTTCGACACCGGGGTCTTGGTGCCGAGGTCGTAGATGATGCCGACGCCGGTCTTCAGGCCGCCGAGGTTCGGGTTGCCCTTGTACGACTGCGTCTTCCAGGTGGTGCTCGGGTCGCCGTCGTACGTGTTCGGGACGTCCTTGTGGTGCTCCTCGCCGTTGCCCGGCGGCGGGTCGAAGTCCTGGGCGCCGGCGATCGTCGCCTTCCCGCCGGTGGTCGACGGGGTCGTGCTGGTCTGCGGCGGGGCACTGGTCGTGGTGCCGCCGGAGCCGCCGTTGGAGTTGCTGTTGTCCTTGTTCATCGCGCCCTTGAGCAGGAACTGCGCGAGCAGGATCACCGACAGCAGCGCGAGGATCGCGAGCAGGATCAGGATCCGGCCGCCCCACGAGCCCTTCTGCTTCTGCTTCGGCTCGTCCCGGCGGCGGCCGTTCCCGTTCGACGGCGTGGGCTGGCGGCGGACCGGCCGGGTGTCGGTCGACGGTTCGTACGCCGGTTGCGGCGGGCGGTACCCGTTCGGCTCCGAGTTGTACGTCGGGTCGAGCGCCGGCGGCCGGGCCTGCGGCACCACCTGGGTGGCGTCGTCGACGCTGCCGTTCTGGCTGGCGACCTGCACCGTCTCGTCCATCTGGTTCGGCGGCTCGTGCGAGCTGCCGACGACGCCGGACAGCGCGGCGGACAGGCCGGCCGCGCTCGTGATCGGCGGCGCGTGGTGCCGCGGCGGGTCGCCGAGCAGCCGGTCGCTGATGTCGTCCAGCGAGCGCGGTACGCCGGCACGCACCTGGCGCGGGCTCAGCAGCCGGCCGTGCTCGACCGGCGCCGGCTGGAGACCCCAGGCCGGCGCCGGGCCGGGCCAGCGGCCGGTGAGCGACGCGAAAAGCAGTTGGCCGAGCGAGTGCACGTCCTCCTCGGGCGAACCCGCGCCGGACGAGCGCAGCGCCGCCTCGGTGGCGACACCGACGACCTTGATCGCGCCGGCGTCCGTGACCACCACGGTCGCCGGGCTGATCGCGCCGTGCGCGTAGCCGGTACGGTGCAGGTTCTCCAGGGCCTCGGACACCTCGCGGGCCAGCCAGCCCGCCTGCTGCCCGGTGAGCGGGCCGCTGCTGAGCATCCGCTCCAGGGTCCGGCCGCCGGCCCACTCGCGGACGCAGTACGTCACGCCGTCGTGCATGTCGCAGTCGAGCACCCGCAGGAACCGCGGGTCGTTCGCCGCGGCGGCCCGGCGGGCGGCGTCGAAGAGCAGGTTGGTGCGTGGGTCCCCGACCGGCAGCACGTCGACCACGACCGCGCGGCTGAGGACCTCGTCGACGGCGCGCCACACCCGGGCACCGTCGATCTCCGCGAGCAACTCGGCGATCCGGTACCGCCCGGCCAGCAGAGCACCAGGACTCACGGTCTGGTTCGACACGGTGTCTCTCGCCCTCCTAGAAGCGCCAGCGGCCTGATCGCAGGCCCCATGTTAGTGCCCCACTGACCCGACAGGTGGTGCACTAATGCACAAGCGGTTCGGATCAACGCCCGATCGGCAGCTTCGATGTGACCATGGACACCACATCGTTCACCTCATGGATACGGAGTACCCGCGACACGGCGGCGTACACCGGCAGCATCACGATCGCCGCCACCGCGAGCTCGAGGAGCGCGCCGAGCGGTCCGGACCAGTCGATCGCCAGGCTCAGCACCCACAGCACGATCTTGCCCGCACCGGCGCCGGCCACCGCGGCGATCACCATCGCGAGCAGCGGCAGCCCGATCCCGGCGCCCGGCACCCGCGGCACCCTCCGCCGCAGGACCGGCCGGGAGAGCAGTACGGCGACCAGGTAGGCGAGCGCGTACGCCGCGCCGAGCACCACGCCGCTGAACCGCAGGTGGTCCTCGTCGAGCAGCACCCGGACCCCGATCACCGCGGCCGCGATGTTCGTCGCCGCGATCACGCACTGCAGGAAGAACGGCGTACGGGTGTCCTCGAAGGCGTAGAACGTGCGCAGCTGGAAGTACTGGATGGTGAACGGGACGATGCCGAGCGCGAGCGTCATCAGCGTGTACGACATCAGCGGCAGGTTGTTCTTGCCGGAGCCGTAGCCTGCGATCAGCGTGACGATCGGGTACGCGAACGCGATCATCGCGGCCGCCGCCGGGACCACGATCGCCAGCGTCTGCCGGATCGAGCGGGACGACATCCGGGCCACCTCGGCGGTGTCGCCGTCGGCCGCGAGCGCGGACATCTGCGGCAGCGCCGCCGTGGCGAGCGAGACCGTGACGATGCCGTGCGGCACCAGGATGATCAGCATCGCGGTGCTGTACGCGAACAGACCGGCCTTCGCGCCCGGGTCGTCCGAGGCACTACCGGCGATCGCCAGCTGGGTGACGACCACCAGGGTCACCTGGTTGACCGCGACGAACAGCACCGTCCACAGGCCGAGCCGGGCAGTGTGGCCCAGACCGGTGCCACGGAGGCCGAACTTGACCCGGTACCGGTGCCCGCTGGCCCTCAGGTACGGGAGCAGCACGAGCAGCTGTACGGCGATCCCGAGCGTGTGCCCGAGCCCGAGCAGCAGCTCCTCGCCGTGGCTGTACGTCGGCGGCGTGTCGCCGACCCGGTAGATGAACAGGAAGGCCACGATCGAGGCGCACGCGACGATGTTGTTCGCGATCGGCGCCCACATCATCGGGCCGAACCGGCGACGCGCGTTCAGCACCTGGCCGACCAGGACGAAGGCGCCGTAGAAGAAGATCTGCGGCAGGCAGAGCCGGACGAACATCACCATCGACGCCCGCTCGGACGCCCGGGACGGTTCGTGCAGCTCCTTCGGCAGGTACAGCTCCGCGATCGCCGGCGCCAGCAGCACACAGCCGACCGTGACGACCGCGAGTACGACGAAGCCGAAGGTCAGCACCCGGTTGGTGAAGTCCTGGCCGCCGTCGTCGTGGTTCTTGATCGCGCGCACCAGCTGCGGGACCAGCACGGTGTTGAACACCCCGCCGGCCAGCAGGATGTACAGACTGTTCGGGATCGTGTTCGCGGCGGTGAAGATGTCGCCGCGCAGCGCGGTGCCGATGGCGGCCGCGAGCAGGGCGATCCGGATGAATCCGAGCAGGCGGGACAGCACCGTTCCGGCTGCCATCACCGCCGCGGAGCGCAGGGTGCGGTCAGCCATCCTTCGAACCGACTCCTTCTTTCAGCGACGGTCCCGGGGTCTGTTCGGGAACGCCGTTCGCCGCATGGCGGCCGTGGGCGGGATCAGGGGTTTCGTCGCCGGGTTCCTCGGACTCGGCCGGCTCGGTGGGCTCGGTGGCCGTGGTGACCGCGGCCGGGTTGCGGCGCTCGATCCGGATCCGGCGGTAGATCCGGACGAACGACGTACCGAACAGCAGCGCGCAGGCGGCACCGACGAAGATCCATCCGACGCTGCCGTACTGGCTCGCCTGGATCAGTATCTGCTGCGGCTTGCCGACGGGCTCTCCGGCCGCGTTGGTCACCTGGGCGTTGGCCTGGATGAGCCCGTTCTGCTCGGCGCTCGCGCTGATTCGCGGCGTCCACTTCTGGCCGGGGCCGAGGACGACGGTCTGCGGGGTCTTGATCTTCAGGTCGGTCCGGTTCACCGGCGTGACCACGATGCCGACCCGGACCGACCAGCTGGTGTCGTTGGCGATCGTCAGCGGGAATGTTCCCTTGCTGCCGGCCAGGTTGACCTTGATCTCCTTGCGCTGCCCGCTGTCCACCTTGGCGTTGATCAGGTGCACCTTGCCGAGCTGCTGGCTCGCGGAGCCGCGTTCGATCGAGGTGAAGTACCGCGCCTCCTCGGGGTGCCCGGTCCAGCTGGACGAGGTGGACCGCAGCAGCGCCTGGGTCATCACCTCGGGCAGTTGGCTCCCGTCGACGAGCAGGCTCTGCATCGTGGTGGTCGCGCTGTCGAGCTGCGAGACGGCCTGCATCTGGGCCTCGGGCAGTACGCCGTTGGTCCGCGGCGCGGTCGGCGCCCTGGTCGCCTGCGGCTTCGGGTTGGCCGCCACGATGGTGCCGAGGTCGGCGGACTTGATCCACGGCAGCGACGACAGGCTGGCCGCGAGCGCCGCGGTGGCGGTGCCGTTCGGGTCCCAGCCGCGCGGCGGGAGTGCGACCACCGACGCGGTGTTCGTGCCGGCGGCCGCGATCAGCGCGGTCACCGCCGCGAACCGCTGCCGCACCTGGAGCGGGCTGTCCGCGGTCTCCGGGTCGGGACCGCCCTCGGTCAGCGCGGAGTCCGCGATCACGGTCCGGACGGTGTGGTCGGGGCTTTCCGGCGTGAGCACGTTGTAGACCGGGGTGCTGGTGAGGACCGGACGGGTACGCGCGGTCCAGGAAGCGCTGTTGACCAGGTTCAGGTCGTCCGAGGTGGCGCCGGTGAAGCCGCCGGACGCCGCGCCCAGGTACCGGCTCGCGGCCGCGCCGCCCTCGAGCCAGAGTCCGTTGGTGAAGGTCCGGGTCAGCTCGCCGCCGGAGTGCTCGGTCTTGGTGCGGGCCTGCCCGACGAGGTCCTTCAACGGGGCACCGGAGTCCAGCAGCCCGGCGACGTCCGGGTCGCCGTACGGGAGCAGGACGACCTCGTTGCCCTTCGAGGTCGACGCCTCGAACTCCTTCAGCCAGGCGGCCGCGACGGCCTGCCCGGTGCCGGGTGTGGTCTGGCCGTTCTGGCCGAGGATCACGTAGCCCTTGGCCATCTGCTTGACCTCGTCGAGCGTCGCGGGATCCGCCAGCCACGTCACCTTGCGCTGCGCGCCCAGGGCCAGCAGGCGGCCGAGCTCACCCCTCGGGGCGAGGGCCTTGGCGAGTGCCTCGTTCGCGAAGTTGCGACCGCCGAGCTGGGTCGGGCGGAAGCGCAGCGGTACGACGAGGGCCGTGTTGACGGCGCGCTTCAACGGCTGCTTGCCGATCACCGGCATCAGCAGCCGCGCCCGGCCGGCCATCACCCGGCCGCCGTCCGGCGTATCGCCGCGGAACGTCACGCCGACGACGTACACGCCGGTCTCGCCGGAGATCCGCCACTCCTTCCACGGCACCGTCAGCGAGAAGTTGACCGTCTGCTTCGGCGCCAGCGGCTGCTCGAACGGCTGGAACGTATGGCTGTCGTTGGTCAGGTTGCTGCAGCTGTCCCGCTTGTCCATCGGGACGCTCTGCTCGGTCGGGATCGCCTCCAGCGCGGATGTGCTGGACAGCCGGGTGCGGTCGATACAGGCCAGCGCCTGCGGGTTCTCGAAGGTGACCGAGCTGGTGTTCGTCACCCGGCCCTTGATCACCACCGGCTGATCCGGCTTCGGCGCGACCGGGCCGAAGGTGTCGATCGTGACCTCGACCGTCGGGCCGTCGTCGACCGGATGCGCATCGGCCGGAGCACTGAGAGTCGCTGCCGAAGCAGCAACCAACAGGGAGGCACCCAGCACCGCTGGGAGCCTCAGTCGCCGTCTGAACACGCCGTCACCGTAACCTAGTTCCCCGTGTCACCCTTTGCCGACCAGTCAGCCTCCGCCGGATCGTTGTCCGGCGTCCAGCGGCGCGCCGTCCAGGCCCTGCTGGAACTCGCTCCCGTCGTCGACGAACTGGGCTCCCGGTTCGCTGCCGCAGGCCACGAGATCGCCCTGGTCGGCGGTCCTGTCAGGGACATTCTCCTCGGCCGGGGGAGCAAGGATCTCGACTTCACCACGTCAGCGCACCCCGACGTGATCGAGCGGTTGCTGTCCGGCTGGGCGGACCACGTGTGGGACATCGGCAAGGCGTTCGGCACCATCGGCAGTCGCAAGGGGGATTGGGTCCTCGAGGTCACGACGTACAGGTCGGAGACCTACGATCCCACCTCGCGCAAACCGGAGGTGGCCTACGGCGACAGCCTGGAGGGCGACCTGGCCCGCCGGGACTTCGCGATGAATGCGATGGCGGTGCGGCTGCCGTCGCGGCAGTTCGTCGACCCGTACGGCGGGATCGAGGACGTCGCGAACAAGCGGATCAGGACGCCCGGTACACCGGAGGACTCGTTCAGTGACGACCCGCTGCGGATGATGCGGGCGGCCCGGTTCGCGGCCCAGCTCGGCTTCACGCCGGACCCGGCCGTGGTGACCGCGATGCGGGCGATGGCCGACCGGATCACGATCGTGTCCGCGGAGCGGGTCCGGGACGAGCTGGAGAAGCTGATCTGCGCCGACCAGCCGCGGATCGGGCTCGACCTGCTGGTGGCCACCGGGCTGGCCAGGCACGTGCTGCCGGAGCTGCCGGCGCTGCTGGAGACGGCCGACGAGCACCAGCGGCACAAGGATGTGTACCAGCACTCGCTCACCGTCCTCGATCAGGCCATCGATCTGGAACCCCGTCTGTCTGTTCCGACGCCCGATTTCGTCGTTCGGTTCGCCGCGTTGATCCACGACATCGGGAAACCGAAGACCCGGCGGTTCGAGGACGGCGGGAAGGTGACGTTCCACCACCACGACGTCAAGGGCGCGAAGATGGCCCGGAAGCGGATGAAGGCGCTGCGCTTCAGCAACGAGCAGATCGACCAGGTCAGCAAGCTCATCGAGCTGCATCTGCGCTTCCACGGGTACGGCGAGGGCGAGTGGACCGACTCCGCCGTACGCCGCTACGTCCGCGACGCCGGCGACCAGCTCGAGCGCCTGCACGTCCTCACCCGCGCCGACTGCACCACCCGGAACCGCCGCAAGGCCGAGTCCCTGCGCGCCGCGTACGACGACCTCGAGGCCCGCATCGCCCGCCTCCAGGAACAGGAGGAGCTCGACGCCCTCCGCCCGGACCTCGACGGCAACCAGATCATGCGGATCCTCGGCATCCCCCCGGGCCGCGAGGTCGGCGAGGCCTACAAGTTCCTGATGAACCTCCGCCTCGACGAGGGCCCCCTCGGCGAAGACCGAGCCCGCGAAGCCCTCCTCCAGTGGTGGTCCGAGCGTTCCTGACCGGGTTTTCCACAGCCACCGTTTCTTCGCAGAACCGAGACCTGAAACACATATGCTCTTTGTGTGCTGGGGCGTGTGCCAAGCACCCAGAAAGCAGGTATCTCGATGACCGAGTCGCTCTCTCATTTCGGACCGTGGACCACGGCCGATCTCGCCGGTCTGCCCGACGACGGGCAGCGCTACGAGATCATCGACGGGAGCCTGATCGTGACACCGGGGCCCGCACCCCTGCACCAACTGGTAGCCGGACGAATTTCGGTGTTCCTGCGCGAGTCGGCGCCCGACGCGGCCGATGTCATCGAGGCGAGCAATCTGCAACTGTCCACGGGGCGGCTGCTCATTCCAGACGTTGTCGTCGCCGAGTCCGCCGCCATCTTCGCTCGTTCCGTAGCGCTCGAGCCGGCGGACGTGTATCTGGTGGTCGAGGTGGTTTCGCCTTCGAACGCAGCCATGGACAGGATCTTCAAGCCGCAGCTGTACGCGACCGCGGGCATCCAGTGGATGTGGCGCGTCGAGCTCGGCGCCGACAGCGTCGAGATCGTGGTTCTCGACCTGAGGTCCGGTTCGCCTGTCGTTCATGCTCGGTCGAGCGACGTGCTCCAGGTGGATGTGCCGTTCTCCGTGGAGATCCCGGTCGCTCGTCTGCTGGCCAGCCGGGCTGCGTTGTGGGGTGACCATTCGGCCGCCGATCTCGAGGGCTGAGTCAGATCGGCTGGGCCGTGACTGCTGAGTAGGCGCTCGCGATCGCGTTGGCTGATTCGGGGTGGGGTTGATAGGTGACTTCGTTGATGGCGGCGACAGACAGGGCTGGGTCGATGGAGTTGGTCAGGTACGCCGCGTCGAAGGTGGTCAGGGCGGCCAGGGGGACTGGTTCGGTGGAGTAGGTCGGTAGGGCTCGTTGGAGGGTTTGCTGGCGGATGCCCGCGAGGGTGGGGGCTGCGGGGAAGGTCAGGTGGGGGCCGCGGGCGAAGCAGATGTTCCAGATGGAGGCTTCGGAGATGTGGCCGGTGGGGGTGTGGAAGAGGGCGTCGTCGTAGCCGTCGGCCTTCGCCTTGCGGGCGTAGTAGGTGAGGTCGAAGGTGCCGGTGTGTTTGAGGTGCGGGACAGCGCGGTCGTGCTGGTACGTGCGGAGGCGGACCGGCCGGGTCGCGGGCGGGACGGGCGGGCCGACGCGGGTGAGCAGGTGGACGTCGTCGTCGGCGAAGACGTTGACGCGGACCGAAAGGTCGTCGGCGCCTGCCTCCCGGAGAGCCGCGCGCAGCTCGGCACGGACGCGGTCGGCCGGGAGCGGTCGGTCGAAGAGCTCGCGGGTGCTGCGGTCCAGCCGTTCGAAGTGCAGGTCGAGGCCGTCGACGTGACCGGCGCGGACCTGCAGCGAGGTGAAGTGGCCGAAACTGGTTGCGCGCAGCAACATCGGGTCGACCGTCGGCAACCGGGCGCCGTCCAGCAGCAGGAACTCGTTCACGCGCATTAGTCTCCCGCTGTGGACGTGTGGAGTGTCATCGGGTGGGGCGGGTCGGCGCTCGTCGTGCTGTCGTTGCTGCAGACGCGGATCCTCCGGCTGCGGCTGCTGAACCTGGTCGGCTGCGTGATCCTGGTCGCGTTCAACGCGGTGGTCGGCGTCTGGCCGATGGTCGGGATGAACGCCGTACTCGCGGTCATCAACGTCGTACACCTGTGGCGGCTGCTGCGGCACCGGCACGACGAGGCGGCGTACGAGGTGCTGCAGGTGGGCGACGGGGACGCGTACCTCGGGTTCGTCCTGGAGCGGCACCAGAAGGACATCAGCCGGTTCAACCCGGGCTTCACGGCCGGGTCCAGCCCGTACGCGTTCCTCGTGCAGCACGGCGACCGGACCGTCGGGGTGGTCCTCGCGCACGACGCCGGCACCGGGCGCGCGCAGATCGACCTCGACTACGTGGTGCCGAAGTACCGCGACTTCACGCCGGGCGAGTTCGTGTACCGGCGCAGCGACGTGTTCACCGAGCAGGGGTTCCGGCAGGTGATCGCTCCACGCCGGATGCGCGACTCGTCGACGTACCTGAAGAAGCTCGGCTTCCGCCGCGAGGGCGACGACCTCGTGCTGAACCTCTAGAGATCCTTCGCGAAGCAGGTCGAGGCGACGGAGTTCTCGAACGGCGGGTACGGCGGCGTCGGGCGGTACCCGTGGTTCGTGTAGAGCGCGATCGCCTCCACCTGCTGCAGCCCGGTCTCCAGCCGGAGCGTGGTGAGACCGTCGGACCTGGCCTGGGACTCGACGGCGTCCAGCAGCACCCGCGACAGTCCCCACCCGCGGGCGGCCGGGGTGACGTACATCCGTTTGATCTCCCCGAGCCCCGCGGCGACCGGTTGCAGGCCGACGCAGCCCGCCGCGGTCCCGTCCAGGGTCAGCACGGTGAACCTGATGTCAGGATGCAGCCCGACCAGCGGCTGGTCGTCGCCGTACATCCCGGCCAGTTCGGCTTGCTGGGCGGCGGTGAGCGCCAGTACGTCGGGATCCGTCGGCGCGGCCGTGCGCAGTTCCACTCCCTCGATCACCATGCCGTCGGACGGTAGCAACCTGGCATGACGCTGCTGTTTCCGTTTCCTCTCCGGCCTCGCGGACAGGCGTGAGACTCAGGCGCCGAACAGCTTCCACTCGCCCTCGCTGATCACCTCGACGGCGCCGTCGACGACCTTGATCGCGGTGTCGTCGTCGATCGCGTACGTCGGCACCGGGATGCCGGCCGCCCACTTCCCGATGTTCTCCGGGGTGGTGTCCGCCATGTCCGGGTGCCCGAGGTGCGGGTACAGCGTGAAGTCGACCAGCCCGAGCGCCCGCTCGGCACCTTCCCCCATGTCGCTGCCGGGCGGCACGAACTCCAGGTCGAACTCCGCGTCGCAGTTGTACGGCGTCACCGCGATGCTCCCCGCGCTCACCCCGACGTACACCGAGGTCAGCGAAGGCAGGAGGTCCGCGAGCCCGGACTGCCGCATCCAGTACGTCAGGTACAGAACGTCGCCGCCCCACACCAGCAACGCGTCGGCCTCCCGGACAGTCGGGACCCAGCTCTCTTCCCGGATGGTCGGCAGCGCCGTGAGCTCCAGCACGCTCAAGGACTTCCAGCCCAGATCGCACAGCGGACCCTTGGCGTTCCCGGAGATCGCCCGCCACGCCTGGGCCCCGCCGCCGGGGAACGGGTAGATCGCGGTCGGGACGATCAGCGCGTCGCACTCCGCGATCGGCTTGCCGAGCAACTCGACGAGGGCGTCGGAGATGCTCTGGTTACGGATGCCGGAGGACGTGAGCAGGAACTTCATGACGGGACGTTATCCCCAGATCCGGTGATCACGACAGGGCGGCTGTGGTCTGATGCCGGTGTGAGGTCTCTGCAGGAAATCGCTGCCGGCGTACGGGCGGGATCCGTCGACCCGGTGGAGCTTGTCGAGGAGGCGTTCGCGCGGGCCGCCGACGCCGCCGACCTGAACGCCGTCGTCCATCTGGACGTCAACGGTGCGCGGAAGGCCGCGGCGGCACACGACCGGCGCGGGGCGCTGGCGGGCGTGCCGGTGCTGGTGAAGGAGATCATCGAGGTCGAGGGCCTGCCGTACCGCTGCGGCTCGGCGTCGATGGACGAGACCGGCCGGCAGGACGCGGACGTCGTACGGCGGTTGCGCGCGGCCGGGGCGATCGTGATCGGGCTGTCGCACACGCACGAGTTCGCGTACGGCTGCACGGGTACGTCGAACCGGGTCGGCCCGTGCCGGAACCCGCACGACCCGGAGCGGATGACGGGCGGTTCGAGTTCGGGATCCGCGGCGGCGGTCGCGGCGGGCGTCGTACCGCTGGCGCTCGGCACGGACACGGCCGGCTCGGTCCGCATCCCCGCGGCGTTGTGCGGGGTGGTCGGGTTCAAGCCGGCGTACGGCACGTTGCCGACGGACCGGGTGTTCCCGCTGTCGCAATCGCTCGACCACGTGGGCGTGCTCACCCGGACCGCGGTCGACGCGACGTACGCCCTCGCAGCGTTGGGGATGCCAACAGCTCGCAGAGCCCCTCGCTTGGGCATAGCGACAAACCCGGAGTACTTCCAACTCAGTCCCGAGGCAAGCAGTGCGTGGTCATCTGCACTACGGACATTCGACGCGGTGGAAGTGCGGCTGCCGGACTGGGAACGCAGCTTCACCACCGGAGCCAACCTGCAAGGCCCCGAAGCCACCGCCAACCACGCCGGCCGCTCTCACGACCTCTACCAACCCGATGTGCAGCAGCGGCTCCGGGAGGCCGCGGAGGTGCGCGCAGTGAACTACGAACGGGCGAAGGAGGACGCGATTGCCATCACTGCCGAGCTGGACGCTGTGTTCCAGCAGGTCGACGCGGTGCTCGCTCCGACCGTCCTCACGACCGCACCATTCATCACCGAAGCCGATACCGTACGCAGGCTGCTCCTCAACAACACGCGCCTGGCGAACGTCACCCGGCACGCGGCCGTCAGCCTCCCACTCCCGGCTGACGGCCTGCCCGTCGGGCTCCAAGTAATTGCTTCAAGCAACGAAAAGGCAGCGGCGGCCGCCTGCTGGATCGAGGCTCACCTGTAGACCCGTAGATCCGCCAGACTCCACCAGTTGCCCGCGCTCCCGGTCTGTGTGACCCGGATGTACCGTGCGTGCGTCGGCCGGAAGGTCACCGTCGTCAGCTGACCGCTGGGTGTTCCGCTCGCAACAGATCGCCAACTGCCGCCATCGTTGCTCACGGCAACCTCATACCCGCGCGCATAGTCGCCAGCATTCCCACCACTGTCCAACGCGACCTGACGGAACGTCTGCGCCTTCCCGAGATCCACTTGCACCCATTGCCCGGGCGTCTGCGCGGCCTTGCTCTGCCACACCGTCGACCCGTCCTGATCGACCAACTGCCCGGCATCGGCGGCATTGTCGCTCGCCGTGGCCGCCACCGCGGTCAGCTCCTGCGGTACGTCGGCCGCGGTCCGGCCCCACGTGTACGTCGCGATCGCCCCGCCGGGCAGTTCGTACTCGAACGACTGGCCACCCACCGCGACGGCGAACGCCCGCGGATCGTCGTTCTCGTTGTGTACGACGAGCGCCGTCGTACCGTCCGGATTGCGGAACGCCGCCGACATCAGCTGCCCGTTCCACCCGGTCGTCCCGTACGACGTACTCCCGATCCGCACCGCGCCCGGCCGCACGAACTTCGACAGGTGCCCGATCGTGTAGTACTCCGCGTCGGTCGACACCGTTCCGTCCGGCTGCAACGTGACCAGCCCGGTGCAGGTGTCGCAGCCGCCGAGGTGCGGTCCGCCGGTGGAGTCGAGCGCGAGGTTCCAGTTGACGACCGACTTCGCCCAGTTGCGCGTCGTACCGATCATCAACGTCCGCGCGTGCCAGGTGAGCGTGCCGCGGAAGATCTGCGGCGGCGTGTCGTTCGGCCCGTGCGAGCCGGAGCACTCGGTGAACCAGATCCCCTTGGTGGGGAAGGCGTTGTGCAGGTCGGTCTGCTTCGACGGATCACCGGAGTAGCAGTGGTACGCCGTACCCGCGAGCCACTTCGCCGCCGACGTCCGCAGCAGCTTGTACGGGTAGTCGGTCTCCGGGTCCTCACCGGGCGGGGTGGAGGCGACGTCGCCGGGATGAGTCGTCCAGTTGTGGTCGTAGCCGAGGATCTTGGTCCGCGGACTGACCTTCTGCAGCAGCGGCCCGAGCGCGGTGATGACCGCGGCCTCCTGGCGGACCGGCATGTCCGTGCCGGGGTAGCCGCTGGGCTTGCGGTTCTGCGGCTCGTTCTGGATCGAGAGGTAGTCGACCGGTACGTCGGCCTTCGCGTACGCCTGCACGAACTTCACCAGGTAGCGCGCGTACGCGTCGTACACCTTCGGGTCGTCCTTCAGCCGGCCGCCGACTAGCGAGTCGCCGGTCTTCATCCAGGCCGGCGGGCTCCACGGCGTCGCCATCACCGTGAGCTGTGGATTGAGCTGCTTGGCGCGCCGGAGCAGCGGCAGCACCTGTTGCTCGTCGTGCGCGACGCTGAAGTGCTTCAGGCCGAAGTCCGTCTGGCCGGCCGGTACGTCGTCGTACGTGTAGTGCTCGCTCGCGGCGGTGAAGTCGGACGAGCCGACGGGCTGCCGCAGGAAGCTGACGCCGATGCCCTGGTTCGGGTCGAACAGCTTCCGCATCGTCTGCTCGCGGTCGGCCGGGCTCAGCCGGTACAGCACGGCCGCGGCCGAGTCGGTCAGCGCGGCACCGAAGCCGTCCATGGTCTGGTACGTCGTCCGCGGGTCGACCGTGATCGTGGTCCGGTCGCTCGCACCGTCGTGGAAGGAAACCGGCGCGCGCTCGTGCAGCAGCTCGGCGCGGTCCGGTGTGGTGACCCAGACACTGACCTGGGTCGTCGGGGGATGGGCCTGAGCGGGGCCGGTGAGCGACGCCACCGCGAGAGCAAGGGCGACGCCGAAGGCGGGTGTTCTCATCGCACTCCTCGAGGGGATGTAACAAACGGCCTCAGGAAACGACCGCAGTTGACCACTGTCAACCTCTGGGAGCGTTGTTCTAGAGTGCTGAGCGTGAAACAAGGTGATGTAACAAATGCCGCGCGCTAGAGCGACCATGCGCGACGTGGCGGCCGCCGCCGGCGTCTCGCTCGCCACCGTCTCCCGCGTGGTCAACCAGCTCAGTGGCATCTCGCCGGAGACCCGGCGGCTGGTCGAGCAGGCCATCGAGGAGCTCGGGTTGCCCGCGCCCGTCCCCCGGGGCGGTACGCCGAAACCGGTCGAGGGCGCCGTCTACGTCCGCTGCCCGTACGTGCTCACCGACTACTTCGGCCTGATCGTCTCCTCGATCGCCGAGACGCTGGAGCAGCACGGCCGCCAGGTCGTCCTGAACGCGGGCGAGGCCGCCGTACAGGATCCTGTTCTGACCAGGCTGGCCTCCCGCCGGGACATCGGCGGCGCGATCCTGATCCTCCCGCCGGAGCCGAGCGAGGACCTCGTCCGGCTCAGCTCCCGCCGGTTCCCGTTCGTGGTGGTCGACCCGCGGACGGCGCTCCCGCGCGACATCCCGTCCGTCTCGGCCGCGCACCACTCCGGTGCCCGCCAACTGACCGCCCACCTGACGAGCCTCGGTCACACCCGCATCGGTGTCATCGCCGGCCCTCGTGAATGGCTGGCCGCCGACGCCCGCCTGAGCGGCCACTCGGCCGCACTCGCCGACGCCGGCATCCTCCCCGACCCGGCACTCGTCCGCCACGACCAGCCGACGACGCTCCACGGCTACCGAGCGGCTCGCGACCTGCTGGCCCTCGACCCACGCCCCACCGCGCTCGTCGCGTTCAACGACAAGGCCGCCATCGGCGCACTGCAGGCTGCCGCCGAACTCGGCCTCATTGTCCCTGACGACCTGTCCATCACCGGCTTCGACGACCTCGACCTGAGCCGGGCGACCACACCCCAACTGACCACCGTTCGCCAGCCCCTGCAGGAGATGGGCCGGATGGCCGTCAGCCTGCTCACGCGTCTGCTCGACCGGCACGAGCTGGAGGCTCGGCATGTCGAGCTGGCTGTCGATCTGGTCGTTCGGGGGTCGACGGCCCGCCGGCGCTAGCACGGCCGCGGAGGTATCGCTGCTCGGCGGTGTTGGTGGTGAGCTTCGCCGCCATCAGATACGTCTCGGCGGCTTGACCACGGTCGCCGCGGAGTTCGAGGAGATGGGCCCGGACGGCGTGGTAGCGATGACCGCGGACGACCTGCTGGTTCGCCGACAGCGTGTAGAGGAGTGCCAGACCCGCGTCCGGGCCGTGCACCATCGCGGTCGCGACCGCGCGATTCAGCCGGACCACGGGACCCTCGAGCAGTGGCTCCAGCAGGTTGTAGAGCGCGAGAATCTGCCGCCAGTCGGTCTCGCCCGGTTCGCTGTGGACGGCGGCGATCGCTGCCTGCAACTGGTACGGCCCGAGCGCCGTCGTGCGCATCGCCAAGGTGATCAGCTCGGTCCCCTCGGCGATCTCGGCGGCATCCCACAGCGAGCGGTCCTGTTCCTCCAGCGGGACGAGCGCGCCCCCGGCCGTCGTACGTGCGGCGCGGCGCGCGTCCGTCAGCAGCATCAGGGCCAGCAGCCCGGCGACCTCGCCGTCGTCGGGCAGTGCCCGCCGGAGCATCCGGGTGAGCCGGATCGCCTCGCGGGCCAGCTCGACCCGGTCGAGCGCGTCGCCCGCCGTACTCGTGTAACCCTCGTTGAAGATCAGGTAGAGGACCTGCAGTACGGCGGGCAGCCGCTCGTCGTACGTCTCCGGAGGGCGGAACGGCTGCCCGCGGAGCTTCTGTTTGGCACGGCTGATCCGCTGGCCGATCGTGGCCTCCGGTGTCAGCAGGGCCGCGGCGATCTCGCTGGTGGTGAGACCGCCGACCGCCCGTAGCGTCAGCGGGAGCTGGGACGCGACCGGCAGTGCCGGGTAACAGCACAGGAACAGGACGATCAGCGAATCGTCGGCACTGTTGGCCGGAGCCGCGGCAATGTCCGGCGTACGCACCGTGTCCTCGCGCCGCCGCCGAGCCTCCTCGTTGCGGAGCAGGTCGATCAACCGCCGCGAGGCGACCCGGATGAGCCACGTACGCGGCTCGTCCGGGACACCCTGCTTCGGCCACTGCTCCGCCGCGACCAGGAGAGCCTCCTGTACGGCGTCCTCACACGTCTCGAAGTGCCCGTACCGGCGAACCAAGGCGCCGAGCACCTGCGGCGTGAGGCTGCGCCACAGCTCCTCCATTGTCAGAGGTCCGGTCGCATGTCCTCGGGACCGGCCATGATCGGCCGCACCTCGACCGTGTCGCCGACCGCCTCGACGATCCGGTGCGCGATCGCCATCGCCCGGTCGTGGCTGTCGCAGTCAACGATCGCGAAGCTGGCCAGGACCTCCTTCGACTCCGCGAACGGTCCCTCGCTCGCGACCGGCCCGGCAGCGGTACGCCGTACCGTCCGGCTCAGTGCGGGATGCGCCAGCCCCTCCGTGCCGAGCAGCTCGCCGCTCGCGGTCAGCTCCGCCGCCAGGTCCTCGTAGAACTTGCACGCCGCGAGGAACTCCGGGCTGTTCACGTCCACCGTGTCCCAGCCCGCCTGGTCGCCGTACGCCAGCATCAAGTACTTCATCGGTTCCTCCTCAGCCCGCGGTCCGGACCATCGTCGCGTGGTACCCGCCGCCCGGGTACACCCAGTCTCCGGTCAGCCGGTCGCCGCCCTCGGAGAACGTTCCTTTGAAGTAACCCGGCGAGCCCTTGTACCCGCCCCAGATGGTCAGCTCGTCCCCGGCCGGCTCGTACACGTAGTCGAGCGTGTTGCCGTCGGCGTCGTACACCCGTGACTTCACCTCGGTCCCGCGCTCGCCGCCGAACGGGTGCTCGTACCCGATGATCTCGGTGAGCCGCACCTGACGGCCCTCGTGGTCGAGCGTTCCGCGCTGCATCAGGAAGTGCCCGCCGTCCATCCACTCGAACGTGGTGGTGCCGGTCGCGCCGCCCGAGATGGCCCAGGTGCCGACCAGCCGGTCGAGCTGCCGCAGTTCGTTCGTCATGTCCGTCGTCCTCTCCGGTTTCCGTCTGTGCTGCTACCTCGAAGCTGTCCGGCGGCTTTCGACAGCTCTGCTTTGTCCAGATTTGAACCGGGGGGAGTGCGCGAAACGGCTCGGTTGTGGCAAGTTTTGGGCATGAACCTTCGGATCGGCATTGCCGGGATCGCCATCGAGTCCAGCACGTTCTCGCCGCACCGGGCCGGGTTGGCCGACTTCGACGTACGGCGCGGAGACCACCTGCTGGAGCGGTACACCGACTTCCTCGGGAAGGACTGGGCGCAGGGGATCGAGTGGGTGCCGCTCGTACACGCGCGCTCGCTGCCCGGCGGCGCGGTGCTGCCGGAGGTGTACGACGACCTGTCGGCGGAGATCATCACCCGCCTGAAGGACGCCGGCGAGCTGGACGGGTTCTTCTTCGACATCCACGGCGCGATGAGCGTCGTCGGACGGCAGGACGCGGAGGCCGACCTCGCCACCCGGATCCGCGACGTGCTCGGTCCCGACGTACTCATGTCGGCGTCGATGGACCTGCACGGCAACGTCTCCCGCGAGCTCGGTACGGCCGTCGATCTGATCACGTGCTACCGGATGGCGCCGCACGAGGACGCGATGGAGAGCCGCGAGCGCGCGCTGCGGAACCTCGTCGAGCGGCTGCGCGCCGGCGGCGGGAAGCCCGGGAAGGCGTGGATCCAGGTACCGGTGCTGCTGCCGGGCGAGAAGACGTCGACGCGGCTCGAGCCGGCGAAGTCGATCTACCACCGGGTCGCCGAGATCGCGGACGAGCCCGGCGTACTGGATGCGGCCGTCTGGGTCGGGTACGCGTGGGCGGACGAGCCGCGCTGCCGGGCCGCCGTCGTGGTGACCGGCGACGACACCGAGCTGATCACCGCGCGGGCGAACGAACTGGCGAAGGCGTACTGGGACGCCCGGGACGGGTTCGCGTTCGTGGCCCCGACCGGGACGCTGGACGAGTGCGTCACGGCCGGCCTCGCCAGCAGCGCACGTCCGTTCCTGATCAGCGACTCCGGCGACAACCCGACCGCGGGCGGCGCCGGTGACGTGTCCTGGACGCTCGGCGAACTGCTGAAGGTCGAGGACCTCACCTCTGGCAAGGCCACTGCGATCCACGCCAGCATCACCGACCCGGACGCGGTCGCCGCCTGTGTGGCGGCCGGCGTCGGCAACCCGGTCGAGGTCACCGCCGGCGGCAAGGTCGACCCCGGCCCGGCCGGACCGGTCGCGCTCGCCGGCACTGTGTTCTCGATCTCCGAGGACCCGGTCGGCGGCACGGTCGCGGTCGTCAAGGCCGGCGGCCTGCACTCGATCCTCACCAGCCGCCGCAAGCCGTACCACCACCTCGCCGACTTCACGCTCCTCGGCCTCGATCCCGCGAAGACGGACCTGGTCATCGTCAAGATCGGCTACCTGGAACCGGAGCTCTACGACCTCGCCGCCGACTGGCTCCTCGCCCTCACCCCGGGCGGCGTCGACCAGGACCTGCTCCGCCTCGGGCACCACGGCGTACTGCGTCCGCTGTTCCCGTTCGACCCGGAGATGGCCGACCCGGACCTGGCGCCGGAGTTGTTGCCCTGAGCACTGGCTAGGGAGCGAAGCGCGGGTGTAGCGTCATAACGCCTCGTGATCGTGGTGCTGGGGGTAGCGCTTACGTGGGTGACGCTGATCGTTACGGAGCGTCGCCGGGGGTGGGGATCCGACGCCGACGGCGTTCCAGGCGGGGGGACCCATGGTTCGTCGACGGCTGCACGCGGTGGTGCGCGGTCCGCCGGTTCACGGCGTACCGACGGTCGATCTCCGGCACGCCCCTGCCGGGCAGTCGCCTGCCCACGTCCTGCCTGACCGCGGGACGATGCCGCGTCCCCGACTGGTGGGGCAGCCCTTGGACACGGCCGCACCACACATCTCCGTGCTCCACAGCGGAAGGGCACAACCGTGACTTCGCGAAGCACGTCGCAACCGCTCCGGCGGCTGCGGCGACCCCTGATATTCGCGTCCACCGCGGCGTTGCTGCTGGCCATGACACCGGCCGCCGACGCCATCCTGGCGGGCAGCACCTTCGAAGGAAACGACGGCAACATGGTCGTCAACACGTCCGGGAACACCGACTGGGTGAACGCCCCGAACCGGGTCCGCGGCGACGATCTGCCCAGCGGGTCGACGGACAACGCGTTCGGTCAGGGCACCAAGGAAGACGACCCGGCCGTGTCCGTGGTGACCGGCTCGATTCCGCCGCAGAAGAGCGACCTGACCCGCTTCTACGTCGGCAGTGAGACGGCCGGCGGGAACGTCTACCTGTATCTGGCCTGGGAGCGGTCCAACGTCCTCGGCTCGGCCAACATGGACTTCGAGATCAACCAGAAGGCTCAGCCCAACCTGACCACCACCGGAGCGAAGACGCTCAACCGGACGGCCAACGACATCCTCATCACCTTTGACTTCACCAACGGTGGCGGCAACCCGGTTCTCGGTCTGCTCCGCTGGATCCCCGCGGGCGGCAGCGGCACGTGCTTCTCCGCGAACGCCGCGCCGTGCTGGGGCAACCGGGTCAACCTGAGCGCAGCCGGCTTCGCCGAGGGCGCAGTCAACCCCGGCACCATCTCGGAGCCGATCGCCGGCGGCACCCTGGCCGGGCTGGAGTTCGGCGAGGCAGCGATCAACATGACCGCGGCGGGCATCTTCTCCTCCAACGTGTGCACCGCGTTCGGGAGCGCGTTCCTGAAGAGCCGTTCGTCGGCGTCGTTCCCGGCCGAGGTCAAGGACTTCGTCGCACCGCAGCCGGTGAACATCGCGAACTGCGGCAAGATCGTCATCCACAAGGTCACCGAGAACGGCGACGCGACGTTCGGCTACACCACCACCGGTGGTCTGAGCCCGGCGACGTTCAACCTGTCCAACGGCGGCACGCAGACGTACAGCGACACGACCCAGGTCCAGGCAGGCAACTACAGCGTCACGGAGTCGACCGTACCGGCCGGCTGGACGTTGAAGAGCCTGGTCTGTACCGCGACAGGCGCGGGAACGAGTTACTCGGTCAGTGGTGCCACCACGAACATCACGATGGCACCTGAAGGTGTGGTCGACTGCACGTACACCAACCACATCAACGCTCATCCTTCGATCGCCACGACCCTGTCCGCGACCACGGTCGTCGTCGGCGGCTCCGTCCACGACTCGGCAACCCTGTCGAACGCGACAGCCAACGCCGGTGGGACGGTGACCTACACCGTCTACACCAACACGGCGTGTTCCACGGGCGCCCAGGGTGCGGGGACCGTGACGGTGACGAACGGCGTGGTGCCGGACTCGAACGCGATCACGTTCAACTCGACCGGTGACTTCTACTGGCAGGCGGCGTACAGCGGTGACGCCAACAACGACCCCGCCACCAGTGCCTGCACCAGCGAGCATCTGGTCGTGACCAAGAAGTCGCCGTCGATCGCCACCACGCTGTCGGACACGACAGTCACGGTCGGCGGTACGGTGCACGACTCGGCGACGTTGTCCGGGGCAACCTCGGATGCCAGTGGAACGGTGACCTACACCGTCTACACCGACACCGCCTGCTCCACGGGTGCACAAGACGCGGGCACGGTGACCGTGGCGAACGGCGCCGTACCGGACTCGAACCCGATCACGTTCAACACAGCGGGCGACTTCTACTGGCAGGCCGTGTACAGCGGTGACGCCAACAACAACGGCGCGACGAGCGTGTGCACGAGTGAGCACCTGGTCGTCGCCAAGGCGAGCCCGGCGATGGCGACCGCTCCCAACGTGATCCCGAACGACGACGCCACGATCAGCGGCGCCTTCAGCCCGACCGGCTCGGTCACGTTCAAGCTGTTCGCTCCGGCCGACGCCACGTGTTCCGGCTCCGCGGCGTTCTCGCAGACCGTGACCGTGAGCGGCAACGGCACGTACAGCACGTCCAATGCGGCGTTCGTCGCGAGCACGCTCGGGACCTGGCGCTGGCTCGTCACCTACTCCGGTGACGGGAACAACAACCCAACCACGTCCGCCTGCGGCGTCGAGCGCTTCACGCTCGCCAACGGCTGACCTGACGGATCGGGGCCGGCCAGGTGGGGCGGCCCCGGTCTACAGCTTCCGCAGTACGTGCAGGGCCTCGATCGCGTGGTCGATCAGCCGGCCGGCGCCGTACGGGCGGTCCTTTGCGGCGAGGCCGGACCATTCGATCGCCAGGTCCTCGGTGTAGGACAGCCAGGCGTGGATGCGGAGGTACTCGGCCGACGTCGGGTCGTCGGCCACCTCGGGGGTGCCGAGGTAGGTGAGGATCCGCTTGGTCAGGCCCGCACGGGTCTCGTCGTACACCTCGACGGCGAAGTCGTCGCCGCCCGCGGCGCCGCGGACGAACGAGATGTACGCCGTCCGGCGGCGCTCGATGAACGCGACGAACTGGGTCAGCATCTCGCGGAGCTGCTGCTCGGGGGCGAGCGCGGCGTCGGGCTTGGTGACCCGGAGCAGCCGGCGGCCGGCCGCGGAGATGACCGCGACGTAGTAGTCGCGCTTGCTCGGGAAGTAGTGGAACAGCAGCCCGCGGGAGATCCCGGCGGCGCTCGCGATCTCGTCGATCGACAGCTCGTGGATCGGTTTGCTGCGAAGCATCATCAGGCCGATCTTGACCAGTTGCTTCTTGCGGTCGTCCGCTGTCAGACGGTGTTCCATCTATTGAGCATTGCTTAGACGCTGAGCTACGGTCAAGCTGAGGGAGAGGAGTCTTGATGGGGTTCGAACCTTCGGACCGGGCTCAGGATCTGATCGGCCGCGTGCAGACCTTCCTGCGGACCGAGATCGAGCCGGCCGAGGCAACGCTGCACAGTGCGATCCGCGCCGCCGGAGACCCGTGGCAGCCGCAGCCGATCATGAAGGAGCTCCAGGAGAAGGCCCGCGCGGCCGGTCTCTGGAACCTCTTCCTGCCGCCCGCCGAGCCGGGCAACGAGCAGTACGGCGAGGGCCTGAGCAACCTCGACTACGCCCCGATCGCGGAGCTCACCGGCCGTTCGTTCATCGCGCCGTACGTCTTCAACTGCAACGCACCGGACACCGGCAACATGGAGGTGCTCCTCCGGTACGGCGACGAGGAGCAGCGGAAGCGCTGGCTGGAACCGTTGCTGGACGGCACGATCCGGTCGGCGTTCTGCATGACCGAGCCGGACGTCGCGTCGTCGGACGCCACCAACATGGAGGCGACCGCGGTCGTCGACGGCGACGAGGTCGTGCTGAACGGCCGCAAGTGGTGGAGCACCGGCATCGGCCACCCGGACTGCCGGTTGCTGATCTTCATGGGCCTCACCGACCCCGACGCACACCGGTACGCGCGGCACACGATGGTGCTCGTACCACGCGACGCCCCGGGCGTGAAGGTCGAGCGCCTGCTGCCGACGATGAGCCGGTACGACGAACCGTACGGCCACGGCGAAGTCTCGTTCACCGAGGTCCGGGTGCCGGCCGCGAACATCCTGGTCGGACCGGGCAAGGCGTTCGAGATCGCCCAGGGCCGCCTCGGTCCGGGACGTGTGCACCACTGCATGCGGCTGATCGGCCTGGCGGAGAAGGCGCTCGAGTTGGCGCTGCAGCGCGGTACCAGCCGGACCGCGTTCGGCAAGCCGCTCGTCAACCTGGGCGGCAACCGCGAGCGGATCGCCGAGGCGCGAATCGCCATCAACCAGGCGCGGTTGCTGGTGCTGCAGACGGCGTACCTGCTGGACACCCAAGGGCTGGCCGGGGCGTTGAGCGAGGTCAGTCAGATCAAGGTCGCGGTGCCTCGGATGGCGCAGGACGTCGTCGACATGGCGATCCAGCTGCACGGCGGCGGTGGGCTGTCCGACGACTTCCCGCTCGCGGCCGCGTGGACGAGTGCGCGCGCGTTGCGGCTGGCCGACGGGCCGGACGAGGTGCATCGTGGGGTGATCGCCAGGATCGAGCTGGCGTCGTACCTGTCCGCCGTCCAGGAGGCCAAGTGAGTCGCGTCCTCGTCACCGGCGCCGCGAGCGGTCTCGGCGCGGCCCTCGTCGCCCGGTTTGTTGCTGACGGCCACCAGGTTCTCAGTACGGACGTCGGCGCGGACGGCGCGGCGCCGTACCTGAAGCTCGACGTGCGGGACCCCGCGGACTGGGACGCGGCGGTCGCGTGGTGCCAGGACAACTGGGGCGGCCTGGACATCCTGGTGAACAACGCCGGCATCGCGACCGGCGGGCGGATCGACGTCGAGACGCTCGACGAGTGGGACCGGGTCGTCGACATCAACCTGATGGGCGTGGTCCGCGGGTGCCGGGCGTTCGTCCCGGTGTTCAAGCGGCAGCGGTCCGGGTACATCGTGAACACCGCGTCGGCGGCCGGGCTCGTCCATCCGCCGATGATGAGCTCGTACAACACGGTGAAGGCCGGCGTGGTCGCGCTGTCGGAGACGCTGTCGCACGAGTTGCACCCGTACGGCATCACCGTGTCCGTGGTCTGCCCGTCGTTCTTCCGGACCAATCTGGCGGACTCGATCCGCGGCGCCGACAGCGCGATGGGCGCCACCGCGCGGCAGCTGATCGAGAAGTCGCCGCGGACGGCGGACGACATCGCGGCGGTGGTCGTGGCCGGGATCGGCAAGCAGCGGCACCTGATCATCCCGGACCGGCCGGCCCGGGTCGCGTACTGGACGAAGCGCCTGGTGCGGCCGCTGTACAACAGCCAGATGCGCAGGATCGCGGAGCGGGCCCGGCAGCGGGCCGAGGCCAAGGATGGGTGATGGCGCGCGGGCCGTCCGCGCCGAGGACGCGTTCGACATACCGGCGGTGGACGCCTGGCTGCGGCAGCAGACCGCGCTGCCGGCGGGCCTGCCGGAGGTCAAGCAGTTCTCAGGTGGGGCGTCGAACCTCACCTATTTGCTGAGGTACGACGGGCACGACCTGATCCTGCGGCGCCCGCCGGCCGGTACGAAGGCCAAGGGCGCGCACGACATGGGCCGCGAGTTCCGTATCCAGAACGGGCTCAAGCCGGTCTACCGGTACGTCCCGGAGATGATTGCCCACTGCAACGACGCGTCGGTGATCGGCTCCGAGTTCTACGTGATGGAGCGGGTCGCGGGGACGATCCCCGGGCACCACCGGCTGGGGGTCGACCTGACGCCGGCGCAGACGCGGCAGCTCGGGTTCACGTTGATCGACACGCTCGTCGAGCTGCATGCCGTCGATCCTTCGGCTGCCGGTCTCGCCGACCTCGGCCGCGGATCCGGGTACGTCGAACGTCAGGTCAGCGGCTGGACCGAGCGCTACCGCAAGGCGAAGACGTGGAACGTGCCGAGCTACGAGCGCGTGATGGCCTGGCTCGCGGCGAATCAGCCTGTGGATATCCGGACGTGCGTTATCCACAACGACTTCCGGCTCGACAACGTCGTACTCGCGCCGGACGATCCGCTGCGGGTGGTCGGCGTACTGGACTGGGAGCTCGCAACGCTCGGCGATCCGCTGATGGATCTCGGCAGCGCGCTCGCGTACTGGGTGCAGGCCGACGACGACTGGGCATTCCGCCGGTTCAAGCTGCAACCGTCCGACGTACCGGGGATGCTGACCCGCGCCGAGATCGTGGACTACTACGTGAAGCAGTCGGGGCTGCCTGTGGATAACTGGGCGTTCTACGAGGTGTTCGGGCTGTTCCGGCTGGCGGTGATCGCGCAGCAGATCTACTACCGCTACCACCACAAGCAGACCCGGAACCCGCGGTTCAAGAACTTCTGGCTCCCGGTCAACCTGCTCGAGCGGCGCTGCCGCCGGATCATCCGGCAGGCGTAGATGGCGGTCGTCTACCTGATCCGGCACGCGCAGGCGTCGTTCGGTGCGCGCGACTACGACAAGCTGTCGCCGCTCGGCGAGCAACAGGCTGTGCGGTTGGGCTCGACGTTGGGCTCGACGTTGGGCGAAGTCCGGGCGGATCTCGTGGTGTCGGGTTCGATGCTCAGGCACCAGCAGACCGCGTCGCTGGCGGGCTTCACCCCGGAGGTGGATGCGGGGTACGACGAGTTCGACCACCAGGAGCTGATCGTCGCCCACCGGCCGGCGTACAAGCGGCACGCCGTGATGGTCGCGGACCTGGCGCGCAGCGGGCACCCGAAGCGGGCGTTCCAGGAGATGTTCACGGCGGCGACCCAGCGCTGGATCGACGGCGGCGACGGGTACACCGAGTCGTTCCAGGCGTTCTGCGAGCGGTCGGAGGCGGCGGTGCGGCGTACTGCCGGGCGGCTCGGAAAGGGGGAGACGGCGCTCGTCTTCACGTCCGGTGGACCGATCGCGGCCGTCGTCGGGCGGCTGCTGTCCGGCGGCGACGGGCTGTGGACAAAGCTGAACCCGGTCACGATCAACACCGCGATCACGAAGGTCGTGTCCGGGCGCGGCGGGCTGACTGTGGTGAGCTACAACGAGCACGTCCACCTCGGTGCGGACCTGCTCACTTACAGATAGGACATCCCCCGATGCGACGGAACCTCCTGATCACCGGCGCCAGTTCCGGCCTCGGTGCGGAGATGGCGCGGCAGTTCGCCGCGAAGGGCCACGACCTGGCGCTGACCGCCCGGCGTACCGAGCGGCTGGAAGCGCTCCGGGACGAGCTTGCCGCGAGTTATCCACAGGCGAAGGTGGTTATCCACAGTCTGGATGTGACTGACCACGACCAGGTGTTCGAGGTGTTCCGCGCGATTGACGCCGAGCTGCCGCTGGACCGGATCGTGGTGAACGCCGGCCTCGGCAAGGGCGCGCCGCTCGGCACCGGGCGGTTCGACGCGAACCGGGAGACCGCCCTCACGAACTTCGTCGGCGCCCTCGCCCAGGCGGAGGCCGCGCTCGAACTGTTCCGGGCGCGGAACGCCGGGCACCTCGTGCTGATCGCGTCGATCTCCGCGTTGCGCGGCTTCCCGAAGACGGTCACGACGTACGCCGCGACGAAGGCAGGACTGGCCTCGCTGGGGGAGGGGCTCCGGCTGGAACTGCTCGGCAAGCCGATCAAGGTCAGCACGATCTACCCCGGGTACATTCGGTCGGAGATGAACGACCGGGTGAAACACACGCCGTTCATCGTCGACACCGAGCTGGGGGTGCGGGCGATGGTGGCCGCGATCGAGGCGGAGAAGGCGAAGGCGTACGTTCCGGCGCGGCCGTGGTGGCCGTTGGCCCAGGTGATGCGGGTGGCGCCGCTGCCGTTGCTGAAGAGGCTGATCTGAATGCGTTGGGGCCTGACTGTTCCGCTGACGGGCGTACCGCTGCGGGACCATCGTGCGTTGATCTCTGAGCTGTTTTCGCTCGGGTACACCGACTTGTGGTCGGCGGAGGTGGCGGGCGCGGACGCGTTCACGCCGCTGGTGCTCGCGTCCGAGTGGGACTCGTCGCTGCGGCTGGGGACGGCCGTCGTACCGGTGCACACCCGCGGGCCGGCCGCGCTCGCGATGAGTGCCGCGGCGCTGGCGGACCTCGCCCCCGGGCGGTTCGTGCTCGGGATCGGGGCGTCGTCGGAGACCATCGTGACCGGGTGGAACGGGATCACGTACGACCCGCCGCTGGCGCGGACCCGCGACGTACTGCGGTTCCTGCGGCAGGCGTTCGCGGGGGAACGCGTGGACGGGAAGTTCGACAGCTTCACCATCGAGCGGTTCCGGCTGGAGAAGGCACCCGACGTACCACCGTCGATCATGCTCGCCGCGCTGCGTCCACAGATGCTCCGGCTCGCGGCCCGGGAGGCCGACGGCGCGATCACCAACTGGCTGTCGGCGGACGACGTACGCCGGGTCCGCGCCGAACTCGGCCCCGGCAAGGAACTCGCCGCCCGGATCTTCGTCTGCGTCACCGAGGACGCCGAAATGGCCCGCAACATCGGCCGCTACCTGATCGCCACCTACCTCACCGTCCCCGGCTACGCCGCCTTCCACGACTGGCTAGGCCGCACCGACCTCATGCGCCCCATGCGCGAAGCCTGGTCCGCCGGCGACCGCAACGCCGCCATGGCTGCTGTCCCCGAGTCCCTCATCGACGCCCTCATCGTCCACGGCACCCCCACCGAATGCCGCACCCACATCAACCGCTACCTCGACAACGGCCTGGACACCCCCATCATCGCCACCCTCCCCACCGGCACGAGCCTCCTAGAAACCGCCCGCTCCCTAGCCCCCTGAACGACACGACGCGAAAGGTCGCCGCTCCGCGGCGGCTGCCTGTTGGCGCCTTCGGCGCGCGCGGGACGGTGCTCCCAGGCGGAGGTACTGGCGAAGCCGGAGGTTGATCCATAGTGGGCGCCCACCGGACACGCGCGCTGACCGGAAAGGACACCGCGCGAAAGGTCGCCGCTTCGCGGCGGCTGTCTTGTTGACGCCTTCGGCGCGCGCGGGAGGTGGTCGCGGGCGGACGTGCTGGCGAGGTCCTCGGCCGACCCGTCGATGGTTCCTGGGATCGCGCCGGCTCAGGGGTGTGATCGGCGGATGGGGCTGACGGCGTGCCTCCAGCTCGTGGTGGCGGCTGAGGTGTTCCTGCCTCGACGACACGGTGCTCCCGGACCTGCAGGGGCCGACAGCTCCCGGACAGGCAAGGGACCGACGGCTCCCCTCGGGTCGATCCCGGCGGGTGTTGTCAGGGCGCTGGTTGTCGACGCCTGCGTCCCGGAAGCCGACGTACGCGCGATGACCAAGGCGCAGGCGGTCCAGCGGCTGGCTGACTTCTACACGAACGGGACGTAGGTCAGCTGAGGCGGTTTTCGTTCAGCCAGGTGGTGGCTCGGCGGGGGGAGGCTCGGGAGAGCCAGGCGTCTTGGATTACTTCGGTGAGTTCGTGTTTGGTGAGGGCGCCCAGGTCGCGGGCGCGGACGAGGACGGACGGGTGGCCATCGAAGTGGGGCGTGGTGAAGAACGGGTTGGTGTCGTCGGAGAGCAGGGCGAGTTTCTCGGACTCGGATTCGACCCAGATCATGATCACGTCGTCGTACTTCTCGCCGGTGACTGGGTCGACGGCGTCGGGGCGGGGTGTGCGGAAGAAGACGAAGGACTTGCCGCCGACCTGGTAGACGGGGCGGTCGGTGCCGTCGTCGCGTTCCCACTTGGTGACGTGCGGCATCCCGGACGCGATCTCGTGGACATCGGCCAGCCGCGCCTTCCTCGAAGCCATGGCAGCGAGTCTAGGCGGGGATCCAGATCGTGAAGGTGGAGCCGGAGCCGGGGCGGCTGGTGACGGTGATGTGGCCTTGGTGGGCTTCGACGAGGTGTTTGGTGATGGCCAGGCCGAGGCCGCTGCCGCCGGTGGTGCGGGTGCGGGAGACGTCGGCGCGGTAGAACCGGTCGAAGACGTGGGGGAGATGTTCGGCGGCGATCCCCGTGCCGTTGTCGGTCACGGTGAGGTTGTAGCCGTTGTCCACAGGGCGTATGCCGACCAGCACGCGGCCGCCGGTCGGTGTGTACCTGATGGCGTTGGAGACCAAGTTTCCGAGAGCCTGACGTATGCGAGCGCTGTCGACGATTGCTGGTGAGGGCCCAGAAGCTGTGGACAAGAGGCTGACCGAAGCCGCTTCAGCAGCTGGCCGGTGGGCCGACACAACTTGCTGTGTCAACTCGGACAGGTCGCGTTCGGACGGATGCAGGCGGAGCATGCCGGCGTCGGCGAGCGCGAGGTCCTGGAGGTCCGCGACCAGGTGTTCGAGGAGCGCGGTCTCCTCGAGCAGGGACGTGACGAGCGCGCCGTCGAGCGGTACGACACCGTCCTCGGACGCGACCAGGTAACCCTTGATGTTCGCAAGCGGCGTGCGTAGTTCGTGGGCGACGTCGCTGACCATCGCCTTGCGCTGGAAGTCGTGCCGCTGGATCGCCTCGGCCATGTCGTTGAACGCGTGACCCAGCCGCGCGACCTCGTCCTTCCCGCTGACCGGGACCCGCGCCGCGTGGTCGCCGTTCCGCATCCGTTGCGCCGCCCCGGTCAGCGCGACGATTGGCCGTACCAACCGTCGGCCCGCGAACAGCATCACCAGTGCCGCGATCAGCAGTACGCCGAGCGCGGTCGCCGCCGTACGCAGCAGGCCCTCGCCGGAGAAGACGTTGAACGTGCTCTTGGCGCCGAGGTACAGCTTCGCCGGCGGGGCGACGTACGGCGTCAACGCCTGCACGCGGGCCTGGGTGACGCAGTTCGCGAACGTCTCGTCGACCGCGTCCTCCGTCACGGCCGGATCGACGGATCGCAGACCGTTGAAGTCGTTGATCTTGTAGGTGATCCCGGCCGCGTCCAGGCACGCCGTGGACCGCCGTACCTCGTCGTCGTTGACGAGCTTCGCCTTCGCACTCGGCGCGTACAGACCGGGCGGCAGGCACTCGTCCTTCGTGGTCGTGGTGGAGTTCACCGCGACGCCGCCGACCGACTGCTTCGACTCGATCATCACCTGTGGAACGGTCCCGTCGCTGCGCGCCACACTCGCCGACTTGCCCTTCGTGCCGAGGCACTTCACGGCCTGCTTCGCGAGCTGGTTCCGCTGCGCGATCTCGTCGTCCGTCAGCCCCCAGTCCGAAGCGGGCATGAACGGCGGACCGACCGCCGCGGTCGCCGCGAACCCGCTCGCGACCGCCACCGGCTTGCGCAGCTGGTACACGGTCATCGTCCCGCCCAGCTTGCCGATCCCGCCGCCGCGCGCGTCGATGGTTGCCGCCGGCACCGAAGGGAGCTCGGGTGCGGCACCGAGCATCCGGGCCGAGTCCGCGATCACCGACCCGTCCTCGGTGGTGACCGCGACCCGCCGCCCGAGCCGGTCGGCCAGGTCGTGCACGACCTTGTCCACACCCGACCAGGTCGGATGGTCGGAGGCGTACTTCGACAGCTCGCCGTAGATCTCGCCGTCGACCTGCAACTGCCCGGTGTTCGCGTCGATCTCGCCCTGGAGCTTCTCCGAGGTGCTGTACGTCGCGATCAGCGCGGTCGCGATCACCGCCCCGAGCGCCACGGCCAGCGACAACCCGAGGAAGCGGAGCAGCACGCTACGACGCATGGGACGCCTCCGCCAGCTTGTAGCCCACGCCGTACACGGTCCGCAGGTACGTCGGGGCGCCCGGCGACGGCTCGATCTTCTTCCGCAGGTTCATCACGTGGACGTCGACGGTCCGGTCGAACACGTAGTGGTCGAAGCCGAACGCGTGCTCCAGCAGCTGCTGCCGCGAGAACGCCCGCCCCGGCGAGGCGGCCAGACAGGCGAGGATCTTGAACTCGGCCGGCGTCAGCTCGATCAGCCTCCCGGCCAGCCGGACCTCGTGCCGGGACGGGTCGATCTCCAGTTCGCCGACCCGGTACACCTCGCCCTCGGAGCGGATCCGTGTACGCCGCAGCACCGTCCGGACCCGGGCGACCAGCTCGCGCGGGTTGTACGGCTTGGTCAGGTAGTCGTCCGCGCCGAGGTCGAGGCCGAGCAGCAGGTCGTCGTCGGTGGACCGCGCCGTCAGCATGATGATCGGCACGTCGGCGCCGTTCGACGAGTCGGCCCGCAGCACCCGGCAGACGTCCAGGCCGTCGACCTTCGGCATCATCACGTCGAGCACCAGCAGGTCCGGGCTGCGCCGGCGGGCCTCGTCGATGGCCTCCCGCCCGTCGTGCACGACGACGGTCAGGTGCCCTTCGCGTTCGAGGTACCGCCGGATCAGCTCGGCCTGCTTGAGGTCGTCTTCGGCGACCAGGATCCGCGCTGGCATAGTCCTCAATGTCCCGGAAAGAGATGAGAATCCGATGAAGATCGGCTGAGAGCATCGGGTGCAAACCGGTCCTTCACAGGTTCTTCACGACCCGGGCGGCACGCTCGACCGCCATGAAGAGCAAAACAGCACTCGCCCTGGTGGCGGTCCTCGCGTTGGCTGCCTGCGGCAACGACAAGGCGCCGGTCGCGTCCGATCAGCAGAGCGGCAAGAGCCCGCTCGCGGAGTACATGGGCGATGGCTTCGTGAGCTCGTCGTCCGGGGGCGGCTCGTTCCGGATCGCGACCCGGGCCGGCGGCGCGCAGCAGCCGAGCGACGAGGAGCTCGCGAAACAGCGGAAGGTCGAGGACGCCACCGTCGCGTGTATGAAGGACGCCGGCTTCGAGTACGTCGCCGTACCGCCGGAGCAGCAGGCCAAGGGGAAGTTCAGCGACGCGTTCAACCTGCCACCGGACAAGTTCGCCGAGCAGTACGGGTACGGGATCAGCACGATCGACTGGTCGAAGGCCGGGGACAACGACAGCAACCCGAACACCAAGATCCGCAAGGCGCTCTCGCCGACCGCACAGAAGGCGTACGACAAGGCGCTGAACGGGCCGAACGCCACCGGGAACGGCGCGGTCGTGATCCAGGGCGGCGGGCCGAACTCGAGCGGCGAGCAGGACCTCGGATGCCGCGGCAAGGCGGTCAAGCAGGTGTACGGCGACAACAAGGGCGCCATCGACTTCAAGAAGTTCGACAGCCTGTTCAAGGACATCCAGGCTCTGCAGAAGCGGATCGACTCCGATCAGCGGGTCTTGGACGCGACCACCGCCTGGACCGACTGCATGGCCGACGCCGGGCACTCCGGGTACAAGAAGGTGTCGGACCCGCGGGACGAAGTACAGCAGAAGCTCGACACGCTGACCGGGAACCAGCCGCCGGCCAAGGGCGGACCGGCGAAGACGATCACGGGTCCGCCGTCGTTCGACAAGGTCGACTCGGCGAAGCTGTCCGATCTGCGCAAGCTGGAGATCGAGCTCGCGGTCGCGGACCAGAAGTGCAAGGCCAAGGGGTATGACGACGCCTACAAGAAGGTGCAGTACGAGCAGGAGAAGGAGTTCGTCGACCAGCACAAGGCCGAGCTCGAGGCGTACCGCGACGAGATGGCGAACCGGTGACCGCTTCGCCAAAGTCCCGCCGCCGGGTCCTGGTCGGCGTGGCCGGGGTGGCCGTGGTCTCGCTCGGGATCGGGGTCGCGGCGGGCAGCCGGATCAGCTCGCCGGAGGACGCGGCCGCGAAGACCGCGCCGCCGGCCGCGTCCCAGATCACCGTGCCGGTGGCGAAGAAGCTGCTGTCGAGCAAGGTCGTCGGGCGGGGTGACGCGTCGTTCGACGGCGCGGTCAACATCCGCGTCGAGACGTCCGGGCTGACCACGCCCGCGATCGTCACGGGCAAGGTCCCGACGGTCGGGTCGACGATCACCGAGGGCAAGGCCTTGCTGGAGATCACGGGACGCCCGGTGATCGGGTTGGCCGGAGTACTGCCGATGTATCGGACGCTGTCGCCGGGGAGCAAGGGGCCGGACGTGCTGCAGCTGGAACAGACGCTCGACCGGCTCGGGTACAACCCGGGGACGGTCGACGACGAGTACACGCTGTCCACCTCGGCCGCGGTCGAGAAGCTGTACGAGAACGCCGGGTACGACCCGCCCGCGCCGGAGGACCGCCTCACGCAGGCCGTCGACCAGGCGAAGAAGCAGGTGGACGCGGCGAAGAAGCAGCTCCGCCTGGCGCAGTCGCAGCTGAAGGCGGCCAAGGATGCGAAGGCGAAGGACACCTCGGTGCAGCAGGGCGCCGTCGACGACGCCCAGCAGAACCTGTCGGACGCCGAGCAGGCGCGCACCGACGCCGAGTTCAAGGCCGGTACGCCGTTGCCGGTGTCGGAGGTCGTCTACGTGAAGACGCTTCCGCGCCGGGTCGACGACGTGAAGGTCGAGCGCGGCGGGACCGTGAACGGCGTGGTGATGTCTGCCAGCGGCGCCTCGCTGGTCGTCACGCTCAAGGTCGACGCGGAGACGGCGCAGCGGTTGAAGGCGGGGATGGCGGCGGCGCTCGAGCTCAGCGACGGTACGTCGGTCGCGTCGAAGGTCCGGCGCGTGACCAAGAACGGGGCGCAGTACGACGTGGTGGTCGCGCCGAACGCGCTGACCGGCGCCCAGTTGGCGCTGCTCCGGGACGCGAACGTGCGGGTGACGATCCCGGTGAAGAGCACCAGCGGCAAGGTGCTCGCCGTACCGGTGGCCGCGTTGTCGTCCGGGTCCGACGGGGCGTCGCGGGTCGAGGTACTGCGGAACGGGCAGGTCGAGCTGGTGCCGGTCACGGTCGGGCTGTCGGCGGACGGGTTCGCGCAGGTGACGCCGAAGGGCGACGCGAAGCTCAGCGAGGGCGATCAGGTGGTGGTGGGGAAGTGAGTACCGCGGTGGCGCTGCCGGCGCCGGTGGTGGAGATGATCGGGGTACGACGGTTCTTCCCGGGACCGCCCGAGGTCCGCGCGATCAAGGGGATCGACCTGACTATCGGGCAGGGGGAGTACCTGTCGATCGTGGGGCCGTCCGGGTCCGGGAAGTCGACGCTGCTGCATCTGCTCGGGTTGTTGGACAACCCAACGGACGGGGTGTACCGGCTGGACGGCGTGGACACGATGAGCCTGCGCGAACGGCGCCGGGCGGTGTTGCGCGGGCAGCGGATCGGGTTCGTGTTCCAGTCGTTCCATCTGCTCGACCATCGGACGGTGCTGGAGAACGTCGCGCTCTCGCTGGTGTACGTCGGGGTGCCGCGACGCGAGCGGCTCGCCCGCGCCCGGGTTGCGCTGGAGCGGGTCGGCCTGGCGCACCGGATGGAGTTCGCGCCGACGACACTCTCGGGCGGTGAACGGCAGCGGGTGGCGATCGCCCGGGCGCTGGTCGCCGAACCGAGCCTGCTGCTTGCGGACGAGCCGACCGGCAACCTCGACAGCAAGAACGCGGAGGCGATCCTGCAGGTGTTCGACGAACTGCACTCCGAGGGCATGACGCTGGCCGTCATCACCCACGACGACTACGTCAGCCGCCGCTCCCAACGCCAGGTCCGCATCGTCGACGGAACCCTCCAGTGGTAACCCATTCAGGCCCCCCGGACCCGACCGGCGGGCCGTCCACTTCCCCCGACCCCACCGGGCCGAACACACCCAACCCCGCCGGGCGGGACACTCCCGGCTCTGGCGGGCAGGGTGCTGGACGAGGGCTCGGTCGGAGCGTCCCACCACCTGCCGGCCCCGCCGGACCGCTGGGGGCGGGGCGGCGGCGGGCGCGACCGCGCGTCGCGCTTGCGCGACTCATCCGAAGGACGTCCGGCACCAACCCCCAGCCGCAGCAGCGGCGGCGGTCTCGGCCGGCTGTGCGGGACCTGCTCGACGAGGCCTTGGCCGGTGTCGCTGCGCGTCCTACTCGGTTGATTCTCACCACGCTCGGGACTGTGCTTGGGGTTGCGGCGTTGGTGGGGACTGTGGGGTTGGGGCAGACGGCGGCGGGGCAGATCACGCAGCGGTTCGATCTGGCGGCGGCTACGCGGGTGGTGGTGTCGCCGGACGACAAGGGTGGGCAGCAGGGGGAGGCCGCGACGCAGCTTCCGTGGGATGCGCCGGAGCGGATCCAGCGGTTGAACGGTGTCGAGGCGGTCGGCACGGTCTCCAACCTGCAGATCGGCGACGACCTCGTACAGAACGTCACCGGCCTCGACGACGGTGCCGGCAAGGCGCTCCCGGTGATGGCCGGATCCGCCGGCCTCTGGGACGCCGTACGCGCGGTGCTGAAAACCGGCAGGTTCTTCGACGAGGGCCACGACCGCCGCGCCGACAAGGTGGTTGTCCTCGGCAAGCACGCCGCCGAACGCCTCGGCATCAACCGGGTCGACGCGCAACCGGCCGTGTTCATCGGCGCCGAGCCGTACACCGTGATCGGCATCCTCGACTCGGTCACCGGCCGCGCCGAGCTGAACGACGCGGTGATCATGCCGAACGGAACGGCCCGCCAGGCCTACAACCTGGAGTCACCCGACGCGGTCGAGATCCGCACCGCGGTAGGCGCCGCCCAGCTCATCGCCGAGCAGGCCCCGATCGCGATCCAGCCGAACGACCCGAGCACCCTGAACGTCGACGCCCCGCCGAAGCAAGGCGCCGTACGCAAAGGCGTCGAGTCCGACCTGAACGCGCTCTTCCTCCTCCTCGGAGCAGTGGCGCTCCTCGTCGGCGGCCTCGGCATCGCCAACGTGACGCTCCTGTCGGTCCTGGAACGCATCTCGGAGATCGGCCTCCGCCGCGCCCTCGGCGCCGCGCGAAGACACATCGCCGTGCAGTTCCTGGTGGAGAGCGTGATCGTCGGCTTCCTCGGCGGACTGCTCGGTACGGCGGTCGGCGTGATCCTGACCGTCAGCGTGTCCTGGATCCGCGACTGGACGCCGATCCTCGACAACCGGCTGGCGTTCGGTTCACCCCTGCTGGGTGCGTTCATCGGTCTGGTCGCCGGAACGTACCCCGCCTGGAAGGCCTCCGCCATCCAGCCGATCACCGCGCTGCGAGGCACGTGAGTACAGCAAGGCGGTGAGGGCGTACCCGGCCACGATCACGGCGAGCACCGGGTACGACTTCCCGCTGTCGGGCAGGACCGCCGCGCCGAGTGCGGCCGCGGAGACCTGCCCGACGTTGTAGATCATGTCGTACAGCGCGAACACCCGGCCGCGGTACACGTCGTCGACACCCGTCTGGACGAGGGTGTCGACGCTGATCTTGATGCCCTGCGAGCAGAACCCGACGAGGAACCCGCCGATCACCAGCGCGGGCTTGGTGTAGAACCCGATCGGTACGGCGCTGACGACCGCGGCGCCGACGAACAACCAGGTGATCCACCGGCGCAGCGACATCACCCGGGTACCCCAGGGCGTGATCAGCGCGGCGACGAACACCCCGGCGCCGACCGCGCCGGTCGCGATCGCCAGCCCGCCGAACGCCCGGTCGAGCTGCCCGGGCCCGTAGAAGTGGTTGCGGTACAGCAGGATCATCGAGACCGTCATCAGCCCGAAGAAGAACCGCAGCGAGCCGATCGCGGCGAGGCCGAGCGCGGGCTGCCGGCGTTCGCGCAGGTGCCGGCCGCCGTCGACCAGACCGGCCGCGATCGTCCGGAGTGCTTCGAGGATGCCGGGTTCGTCGCCGCTCAGGTCCGGGCCGAGCTGGTCGCGGCGCAGTCGCAGGGCGAGCAGAGCGGCGGTGGTGTAGATGACCACGGTCAGCCCGAGGACGGTGAGGTCCGAGTCGACCAGCAGCTTCACCGCGGCGCCGATCCCGCCGCCGACCAGGAAGGCCGCCGTACCGGACGTGGGGGTGACCGCGTTCGCCATCACCAGCTCGTCGCGTTCGACGACGTGCGGGAGGCCCGCGGACAGGCCGGAGAGCAGGAAGCGGTTGACGCCGAGGGTGAGCAGTACGGCGAGGTAGAACGGAACGCCCGCGTTGCCGACAGCGACGAGTGCGCCGACGCCGATCACGAGCACCGCGCGGGTCAGGTTCGCGCCGAACAGGATCTGACGGCGCGACCACCGGTCCAGCAGTACGCCGGTGAACGGCCCGAGGATCGAGTACGGCAGCAACGACACCGCGAACAGCCCCGCGATCGCGGCCGCATCCGGCGCCCGCTCCGGCGAGAACAGCACGTACGACGCCAGCGCGACCTGGAACACCCCGTCCCCGCACTGCGACGTCAACCGAACCGCAAACAACCGCCGGAAATCCCGCCGCCGCAACAACGTCCACAGATCCCGGATGAACCGCACGCCTGCACTGTAACCGCCGGGCCTGTCGAGAACCCCCGGCCTGCTCCGACGTACCGGACATGAACGACAAGCCGTGGATCGACATCACCGCCGCCGACGCGCAGGCGGCCCGGGACTTCTACGCCGAGCTGTTCGGCTGGCGACTGCAGCTGCTGGAGGCGGCGAACTACGCGCTCGTCGAGCCCGGACCGGGCGGCATCGGGCAGGCCGACGCGACCCACCCGCGCGGCATCGTCACGTACTTCCCGGTGGACGACGTCGAGGCGACCCTCGCCCGCGCCGTCGAGCTCGGCGCGCGGGCGGACACCCCGCCGTGGACCGTCCCCGGCCTCGGCACGATGGCGATCTTCGTCGACCGCGACGGCAACCGCGTCGGTCTCTGGAAGGACTAGGACTTCAGGCGTTCGGCGGCGGTGTCGCCGCGTTGACCCACCGGTACGACGCCTTGCACGCGGCCGAGGCCGAGGAGGGGCATGTTGCCGTAGACGGTCTCGGTGTTGCCGGCCGGGACGACGTACGTCTCGTGCCAGATGCCTGTCGCGCCGCTCTTGTAGGCGTTCCGGAAGAACGCGACCCACGCGGGCCGGTGCTTCCGGTTGTCGTCGTTCGCGAACGCCTGGAGTTTCTCCACGGACTCCCAGTACTGGATCAGCGTGACACCCCGCCACGTCGGCAACGTCCGTACGCCGAGCAGCCCGCTGTCCTTGTCCTTCGACAGCTCCCGCAGCATCGGCCCCATCGCCCGCGCCACCGGCCACCATTCCTTGACCCGGCGTACCGAGTTGATCCGCAGCCCGATCAGGAACACCACCAGTTCCCCGTCGTACGCCGCAGTCTGCCGGCCCTCGACCACGTCACCCATCGGTCCACCCCACGTCGTCCGATTCAAGCCTCTGTTAAGGACATTGTCGGACGCGCCGCAGCTGATGGACGTGACGCCGTACGGGAGTAGTGTTTTTGTGCCGGTGTCACCGTCAGTGGCGTGCCGGTTACGATGGTTCTCAGCTCTGAGCCGCAGTGCGGATGGGATGTTCATGGCCGAATCGCGGAACGCCGAAGTCGACCCGGGGGTCTACGAGCAGCTGCGGCTCGACCGGCCGCACGCGGCCCGCGTGTACGACTACTTCCTCGGTGGCAAGGACAACTTCGCCATCGACCGGCAGGCGGCCGAGCACCTGCTGAAGGCGTTCCCGGGCTGCCGCGTCACCGCCCAGTCGAACCGGATGTGGATGCACCGCGCCGCGCGGTACGCCGCCGAGCAGGGCATCACGCAGTTCCTCGACGTCGGCACCGGCATCCCGACCAGCCCGAACCTGCACGAGATCGTCCAGAAGATCGTCCCCGAGGCGCACGTCGTGTACGTCGACAACGACCCGATCGTGCTCACCCACGCGCGCGCCCTGCTCTCCAGCGGTCCGCTCGGCAAGACGGCGTACCTCGACGCCGACATCACCGTGCCGGGGTCGGTCCTGCAGTCCGAAGAGGTCCGGGAGCTGATCGACTTCAGCAAGCCGGTCGCGCTCAGCCTGGTCGGCGTACTGCACTCGCTCGCCGACGACCTGAAGCCGTACGAGATGGTCCGCGACCTGCTCGAGCCGCTGGCGCCGGGATCGCTGCTGATCATCTCGCACGCGACGCAAGACTTCGCGCCGGAGATGTGGGACCGCGCGGTGCAGGGGTACAAGTCCGACGGCGGCGGCAACGCGCAGGTGCGGAACAAGGAGGACGTCACCCGCTTCTTCGCCGGCACCGAGCTGATCGAGCCGGGCGTGGTGTCGCCGATCCGGTGGTTCCCCGACGACGAGACCAACCGCCGGGTCGACTCGGGGGAGTTCACCGAGATCATGTGCAGTCTGTACTGCGGGGTCGGCCGCAAGCCGTAACCGACCGATGGAGCGTGCAGCGTATCCGCACCACCTGGCGATCACGCTGCGGTGGAAGGACAACGACGTCTACGGGCACGTCAACAACGTCGAGTACTACAGCTTCTTCGACACCGTGATCAACGACTTCCTGATCCGCTCCGGCGGGCTCGACATCCACGGCGGCGAGGTGATCGGGTTGTGCGTCGACTCGCAGTGCACGTTCAAGCAACCACTGGAGTTCCCCGGGGTGGTCGACGCCGGCCTGCGCTGCGCCCAACTCGGCAACTCCAGCGTCCGCTACGAGATCGGCCTCTTCCGCGAGGACTCCACCCGCCCCGCCGCCACCGGCCGCTTCGTCCACGTCTTCGTAAACCGCACCACCCGCCGCCCGATCCCCGTCCCCACCCCCATCCGCACCGCCCTCGAGAGAATCGCGCCGTGATCGTGCGGGGCGCAGTGCTGCGCGAGATGGGGCTGCCGGCGCCGTACGCCGAATCGCGGCCGCTGCGGGTGGAAGAGGTCGAACTCGCGCCGCCCGGCCCGGGGGAGTTGCTCGTCCGGATCCGGGCCGCCGGCCTGTGCCACTCGGACCTCTCGGTCATCAACGGTTCGCGCCCCCGCGTGATGCCGATGCTGCTCGGCCACGAGGCCACCGGCGAGGTCATCCACTCCAAGGCTCCCGGGTTCGCCGCCGGCGACATCATCGCCTGCGCCTTCGTCCCCGCCTGCGGCACGTGCGCCCCCTGCGCCTCCGGCCGCCCCGCCCTCTGCGAACCAGGCGCCGCCGCCAACACCACCGGCACCCTCCTCACCGGCGCCCACCGCCTGTCCGCCGACTCCGGCGTCATCCACCACCACCTGGGCATCTCCGCCTTCGCCGACCACGCGGTGATCTCGGCACACTCGGCCGTGAAGATCGACCCCTCCCTCCCACCCGAGATCGCCGCCCTCTTCGGCTGCGCGGTCCTCACCGGAGTAGGCGCGGTAGTAAACACAGCCCAACTCCAAGCAGGCCGCAGTACCGCGATCTTCGGCCTAGGCGGCGTAGGCCTCTCCGCCCTCCTCGGCGCGGTCCTCGTCGGCGCAAACCCGATCGTCGCCGTCGACGTCGTACCCGCCAAACTCCAACTCGCCCTCGAACTCGGCGCAACCGCAGCCATCGACGCCAACGCCCCCGACGTCGTCGACCAGGTCCGCGCGGCGACCGCCGGCGGAGCGGAGTACGCCTTCGAGACGGTCGGCAGTGCCAAGGTCCTCGAGCAGGCGTACGCCGCAACCGGCCGCGGCGGTACGACGATCACCGTCGGCCTCCCGCACCCGTCGCAGTCGTTCGCGGTACCGGCGGTCTCCCTCGTCGCCGAGGAACGCACCGTAAAGGGCTCGTACCTCGGCTCGTCGGTACCGTCCCGCGACATCCCGCGGTACGTCGCGCTCTACCGAGCCGGCCGCCTCCCGGTCGACCGGCTGCTCACCGCCACCGTCGGACTCGACGACCTCAACGAGGCGTTCGACGACCTCGCCGCCGGTACGTCGATCCGTCAGGTGCTGCTGTTCTGAAGGTTCTCCGCCGCCTTCTGGAAGGTCACCTCGTTCCGGTGCTGGGCCTCGTCGGTGTAGTTGTCGCCGAAGAAGTCGGCGGTGGGGACCGGCCGGATCTCCAGTTGGCCGGAGGTCTGCGGGTCGCCGACGCCCAGGGCGTCCGCCGCGATACACCGCCAGCCCCACTCCTCGGCCTCCGCCCGGGACGCCACCTCGATCAGGCAGAACCCGGCGATCAGTTCCTTGGTCTCGGTGAACGGACCGTCGACCACCCGCCGGCTGCCCTTGTCGAGTTGCAGCCGGAAGCCTTCCGAGCTCGGCAGCAGCCCGTCGCCCGCCAGCAGCACACCCTTCTCCGCCATCTCGGCCATCACCAGGCCCATCGCGGTCAGCGCCTCCTCGCTCGGCGGCTGCCCGGCCTCGGACTCCTCGCTGGCCTTGAAGATCATCATGAATCGCATCGGGACCCTCCCAAGTCGGCGTTAAATCCCGAGACGAATCTATACAGCCGCGGGGACCTTCGGGCAGGCTACGCTGAGTGCGTTCGCGTACACCGCTCGTGAAGATGTCAAGTGAGGCACGCCGGAGTACCTGAGGAGTCCCCGCCCCATGCCGACCCGCCGCCCCCTGAGTCATGCCTTCAACCGCCGCCGAATCGGTGCGTTCGCTGTCGCCGGTGCGCTCGCCTGTGGTTCCCTGGCCGTCGCGCTGGGCAACCAGGCCGACGCCAACGAGCCCGCGCCGCTCGCCATCGACCAACTGCTCGGCCAGGAGCTCCCGGGCCGGACCGCGCTCGGCCGCGTCCAGTCCCGCCTCGACGAGGTCGCCGCGAAGAACAAGCTGTCCACCGACCGGCTGCGACAGATCCTGACCACCGACAAGACGGCTTGGCTCGACCACGCCGGCCGGCTGTTCTACCGCGAGCCGGTCGCCACTGCCACCGAGCGGGCCGCCGACGCCACCGTTTCGCCACGCTGGGCGAAGACCGCGGTCGCCGCCGCCGCGGGTCCGGCGTTCGAGCTGCACAGCAAGCCCGGCTCGAACCGGGTGATCTACCTCGACTTCACGGGTCACACGATCACCGGTACGGCGTGGAACGCGAACGGCAAGCCCGCGACGGTCAACATCACGCCATACGACACCGACGGCAACGCCGGCAACTGGAGCACGGCGGAGCAGGACGTCGTCCATGACGTCTGGGCCCGGGTCGCGGAGGACTACGCGCCGTTCGACGTCGACGTGACGACGCAGCAGCCCACCGCGGCGGCGATCGACCGTACGGGCGCGTCGGACACGCAGTACGGCACGCGCGTCGTGATCGACCCGACGACCTGGTACCAGTCGGGCTGCGGTTGTGGCGGGGTCGCGTACGTCGGGGTGTACGACAACGCCAGCAACCACGCGTACTACCAGCCGGCGCTGGTGTTCACGAAGGGCGTCGGCACCGGCGCGAAGAACATCGCCGAAGCCGCCGCACACGAGGCCGGGCACAACGTCGGCCTGTCGCACGACGGCACTTCTTCCGTCGGGTACTACGCGGGTCATGGCGCGTGGGCGCCGATCATGGGCGTCGGCTACTCCAAGGCGATCAGCCAATGGAGCAAGGGCGAGTACGCCGGCGCGAACAACAAGGAAGACGACTACGCGGTGATCGCCCAGAACGGGCTGACGCTCCGCGCCGACGACCATGGGAACACCACCGCGACCGCGGACGCGCTCACCCTCGGCACGAGCACGAAGGGGATCTACGAGAAGGACACCGACGTCGATGTGTTCCGGATCGACCTCAAGGCCGGCACGTTCACGTTCGCCGCGAACGCCGCCGCGGCCGGCGCGGACCTGGACATCAAGCTCCAGTTGCTCGACTCGTCCGGCGCCGTCGTCGCCACCGCCAACCCGGCGTCCGGCCAGTCCAACGCGAGTACGCCGACCGGCCTGAGCGCGAGCATCAGCCGCCAGGTCGCCGCCGGCCGGTACTACCTGCGCGTCGAGAACTCCGGGTACGGCGATCCGCTCAACACCGGCTACTCGACGTACGGCAGTCGCGGCGCCTACACCGTCCGCGTCACCGCCGCCTGAGCGACCCGGGGCCGTCGATCCCACCGAGACCGACGGCCCCGGGTCTGTTGTCCGGGGGGATCCGCCCGCGGGGGGACGTGAGGAGGAACCCGTATGAACAGAATCCGCCGCGCCGGCGTACTCGCGTGTGCCGGTGCTGTCGCCTTCGGAGGGCTGACTGTCGCGCTCGGCAGCCAGGCCGATGCGCAACAGACGCCGATCGACCAACTGCTGTCCCAGCCGGTGGCCGGCAGCCAGGCGCTCGGAAAGGTGCAGTCGCGGCTGGCCGAGGTTGCCGCGCACAACGGCCTGCCCACCGAGCAGCTGCGCCAGATCCTGGCCACCGACAAGACCGCGTGGCTCGATGCCGACAGCAAGTTGTTCTACCGCGAGCCCGGGCTGACCGCGCCACAGAAGGCGGCCGAGGCCTCGCCGCGGTGGGCGCGTACGGCGGTTGCCGGCGCGACCGGTCCGGCGTTCGAGCTGCACAGCAAGCCCGGTTCGAACCGGGTCATCTACCTGGACTTCGACGGTCACACGATCACCGGTACGGCCTGGAACGCGTCGAAGGGCGTCGACCCGGTCAACGTGTCGGCGTACGACACCGACGGCGATCCTTCGAGTTTCAGCACGGCCGAGCAGGACGTCGTCCACGAGACGTGGGCCCGGGTCGCGGAGGACTACGCGCCGTTCGACGTGGACGTGACGACGCAGGAACCGTCGGCGGCCGCGATCGACCGGTCGGGAACCGCGGACCAGCAGTACGGCACGCGGGTGCTGATCGACCCGGACACCTGGTACCAGTCCGGCTGCGGTTGCGGCGGCGTGGCGTACGTCGGGGTGTACGACAACTCCTCGCAGCACGCGTACTACCAGCCGGCGCTGGTGTTCACCAAGGGCGTCGGAACCGGCGCGAAGAACCTGGCCGAGGCGGCGTCGCACGAGGCCGGCCACACGGTCGGGCTGTCGCACGACGGCACGTCGACGGTCGGGTACTACCAGGGTCACGGCGCCTGGGCTCCGATCATGGGCGTCGGGTACTACCGCGGCATCAGCCAGTGGAGCAAGGGCGAGTACGCCGACGCGAACAACAAGGAAGACGACTTCGCGGTCGTCGGCACCCACGGCCTTGCCCTGCGTGCCGACGAGGCGGGCGACACGACGGCTGACGCGGCCGCGCTGACCGTCGGTACTCCGGTGTCCGGGATCATCGCGGCCGAGGACGACACCGACGTGTACCGCGTCGACGTAGGTGCCGCGGGCAACTACACCGCGACGGCGAGCCCCGCCGCGGTCGGTGGCAACCTGGACATCAAGCTCGACCTGCTGGACGCCTCCGGCGCGATCGTCGCCTCGAACGACCCGGCCTCCGGCCAGACCGACGCCGGTACGCCGACAGGCCTCGGCGCGAGTGTTACCGGCACCCTCCAGCCGGGTACGTACTACCTGCGGATCGACAACGTGGGGTACGGCGACCCGCTCAACACGGGGTACTCCACCTACGGCAGCCGCGGCGCGTACACGCTCGGCATCTCGCCGTCCTGAACCCCTGTGGCTGGTCGATCTTCTGGCGGATCGACCAGCCACAGGTCTCTAGATCGCCCGCTCCAGCGGGGCCGTCAGTGACTGCGGCGCGACCTCCAGCCGGTCGAACCGCCAGCCGTCAGGCGTCCGGCGCGCTCCGTAGTAGTGAATCGCGGCGGCGATCTCCTCGGTCATGTCGTGCCGGACGAGTACCGCGAGGTCGTTGGCCCGCACGGTCGCGGTGTCGCCGTCGAGCTGGATCACCAGGTTCGACTTGTTGTGCAGGGTACGGATGTAGTTGTCGTGACCCTTGCGGGCGAGCTGGACGAGCGCCTCGATGCCGGCGGCTTCGCCGCGGAGCGACTTCACCACGACGTCGTCGGTGAACAGCTGGTCGCTCTCGTCGTACCGCAGTTCGTCGATCCACAGGCTGTGCCGGGCGACCAGCTCGGCGAGCTCGCTGCGGTCGATGAGTTCGCGGAGGTCGGGCATGGTCGGACTCCTTAATAGTTAGGCAGACTAACATTGGCGCCGCCAATGAATATAGGTCGTTAGTCCGACTAACGCAATAGGCGTACGCTGGGCCGCATGGACGACGATCTGCGGTTCGACCACGGCGACCAGACGCCCGAACGGCTGAAGGCGCAGCTCTCCCGTCTGGTCGGGATGACCGCGGCCCAGACGCAGCGCGTCTCCAGCGAGGCGCTCCGTACGATCGGCGCGCACAAGGACCACTTCGTCGTACTCGCCGCGCTGGCCGAGTTCGGGCCGGCCAGCCAGGCAGCGGTCGCGGGGCGGGCGCGCGTCTACAAGAGCGACCTGGTCGCGGTACTCAACGAACTGTCGGACGGCGGCTGGATCCAGCGCGCCCCGGACCCGACCGACAAGCGCCGCAACGTCATCACGATCACCGCCGCCGGGTCCGCGCGGTTAGCGGAGCTCGACAAAGTCCTGTCCGCGGTCAACAACCACATCACGGCGCCCCTGACCGCGGACGAACGAACTCAGCTCTTCACCCTCCTGACCCGGGTCAACGACCACCTCTCTGCTTCTCCCAATCTCTGAACTAGCGTCGGATCAGGTGGCGAGCCGCCAGCTCAGCGAGTGCCGCCGCGTTGTCGCCCAGGACCGCATCGTCGAACCGCACGACACTGGAGTGATTCGACGGCGCCTCACCCGCGGCCACGTCGTCCGGTCGCGCGCCGACCATCGTGAACGTGCCCGGCACCTCCCGGAGCACCATCGAGAAGTCCTCAGCACCCATCAACGGGTTCGTCAACTGCTCCACCCGCTCGGCGCCGAACAATCCGGTCAGCACCTCGGTCGTCTCCGCCGTACGCCCGGCATCGTTCACCGTCACCGGGTACTGCGGGTTCAGCCGCGCGTCGACGGTGCAGCCGTGCGCGGCCGCGATCCGCTCCGCGAGCGCCGGGAGGTCGCGGGTCAGCTGCTCGAGCATCGCCTCCGACAGCGTCCGCACCGTCGCGCCCAGGCGGGCCGAGTTCGGGATGACGTTGATCGCGACGCCGGCCTCGAGTTGCGTCACGGTGACCACCACCGGGTCGAACACGTCCACCCGCCGCGTCACGTACGCCTGCAACGCCAGCACGATCTCCGCCACCACCGACACCGGATCCACCGTCGTCGCCGGCATCGACCCGTGCCCACCCTTGCCGTACACGGTGATGTGCAACTGGTTCGAACTTGCCATCATCGTGCCCGGCCGCAACTGGAACACACCCTTCGCGGCCTGCGCCCAGACATGCAACGCGTACGCCGCGATCGGCTTGTCACCCGTCGCGTCCAGCAACCCTTCACGCAGCATGTACCCGGCCCCGCCGAGCCCTTCTTCGCCGGGCTGGAACATGAAGATCACGTTCCCGTGCAGCTCCTCCCGATGCGCACTCAACAGCCGAGCCGCACCAACCAGCCCCGCCGTGTGCAGATCGTGGCCGCAGGCATGCATGTTCCCGTTCTCCGCCGCATACTCGAGCCCCGTCTCCTCGACCACCGGCAACGCATCCATATCCCCCCGCAACAACACCGTCGGCCCCGGCGCCCCACCCCGCAACACCCCAACCACCGACGTCACCTCACGCCCAGCACTCACCTCCAACGGCAACCCCGCCAACGCATCCATCACCACCTCCTGAGTCCGCGGCAACACCAACCCCACCTCAGGCCCCCGATGCAAAACCCGCCGCAACTCCACCAACCCACCCAAAACCCCCACACCCTCACCAACAAACCCCACAACCAACCTCCATTCCCAAACCAACCCAACCGAACCAACCACGCGACCGAACCAACCACGCCACCGAACCAACCACGCGACCGAACCAACCACGCCACCGAACCGGCCACCCGACCGAACCGAGCACCCGAGCACACCGACCACCCGAGCACACCAAACCCTGATCAGCACATCAGCCTGTTGGCTACCAAGCTCCTGGCCCACTAGCCTGCCTGCGCACCAACCTGCTGGCACGCCGGCTCGCTCAGTACACCAACTTGGCGCCCACGGTATCCACAGCCGCCGGCCTCACCCCACCGCTGCCGTCAGCTCCGCGACACTCCACCCGGCCGATCCGGGCGGCTTGCGGAGTTCCCCGCCGGCCCCGATGCCAACGGCCGACGATCACCAGCCTTGGCATGCCAACTCGGCCGTTGCCCCGACTCCCCACCCTCACCGCGCGAACCGTCGGCACCCCGACCGTCCCGCTGCGGCTTCCGAAGTGGCGTGGTCGCCCCAAGCCCGGCATCAAGCGTCCGACGCAACTCCTGGTGCCCCGCCCAATGCTCAGCAATCGTCTGAACTTCCGCACTGGCGTTCCGGAAGGCTGCGCGTCCCGCCATACCGGACATGCGAATGTCGGACGGGTCCTTCGGGTCGTAGTCATGGATAGCAGCGAACGGCCCATGCATGGATTCGGCAATGCGCCCGATGGCATCCGCTTTCGCAGTCTCGGGAACCAGCGCGCTCAAGTGTTTCGCGTACAAGAGTTCGGCCGCCACCGGGAACTTCTGCGCCGCGTTGACCACTGCCATACGGTGGACCACCTCGGCGGGCTCAAGACCGACGTTCTTGCCGACGGCCGCCGAGAACTCGTCGACCGCTGGAATGTATGCCGCATAGGCACCTTGTGTATTCGCCGTCCGGATACCCGGTGCGACCTGCTCGAGGTCGAGAGCATCGATGTAGTTGGTGAGTTCGTTTCGCGTCGCGCGCTCGGTCACTCCCTCCTCGAAGACCTTGTGTGCTTTCCCTTCGTACTCGTCGAGCGGAAAGACCAACGTCGTACCCGGACCGGCCATCAGATGGATGTTCTCGTGCAACACGGTGCGGATGGCTTCGCGATACCTGACGAGCGTCCTGTCGTCATGCTGCTGCCCGGCACGATCGAACATCTCCTGGACCGGATCGATGACATCGATGGGGTTGTACTCGATGGTGCCGTCCCAGGTCACCTTGGACGCCAGTTCGTCAATCGGTGGGAGTACTTCGTACCGCTTGCTCCAGGTCGAATGATGTGCGCGCAGGGTTGCGACAGCGACATCGGCCTGGACCCGCATCAGTTCGGCCGGACTTGAGACCACGATGTTGGTCCTTGCTATTCGGTCCGTCCTTGGTAGCCCGGGTGGGTGGGGTCGTTGTGGATACGGATGGTTTCGATGTCCATCGCGAGTGGTTCGTTCAGATGGCGGATGCTGCTTGCCTCAGCCCCGTCGACCGATGCGGCGATCCGGCCGATCTCTGTCATTGCGGTCTTGAGGAGCGCAATGCGTTCTTCCGGGGTGCCTTTGCTGAGGAAGGCCTTCGATTGGACCCGGATCGCGGCTGCCATCTCGTCCGACATTGGCGGAGGCTTGAGATTCAGCACGCGCTCCAGCGACTCCATGCTGTCCTCGGCGCGCTGGCGATCGGCCATCGGCTCCACCGATGGGATGAGGGTCTTCAACCGGTCGACCTCGATCCACAGATCTTCCTCGGAGATCGACTTGGCCATCACCGCATCGACCAGCCGCTGTTCCTGCTCGTCGTACGCCGCGTAATCCATGGCTCCCAGTATTGCGTGTGATGGCCTCACCGACGGCGCTATGAGTGAGTCCGGCCTGGTCGATAGTTGGGCCGTTCGGCGGCGATTGCTTGGTCGAGGGGGGCTAGTAGGCGGGTGGCGCGTAGGCGGTCGGACTTGGGGTGGAGGGTGGTGGCGAGGGTTCGTAGGCGGTTGGCTTCGGTGGTTAGTTGGGTTGTGGTCAGGGACTCGATCGACATGAGGAGGTGGTGGTACTCGGTTTGGAAGGCCTTGTAGTCCATGGGTTATCTCGTCAGTTCTGGGATGCGGGCGGGTGGACGGAGGGGAGTGGTGGGGGTGGGGGCGATTGCGGTTGGGCGGGGGGTGGCGAGGCCTGAGAGGGCTGTGTAGGTGGATTCGGCGGTGTGGATCTGCTGGTTGAGGTGGGTCAGGAGGTTTTGGGCGACGAGGTGGGACTTGGTGGTGGCTTCGTTGAGGGAGGTGAGTTCGTAGGTGGCCAGGTGGGAGAGGCCGCTGCGGAGGAGGGACTCGAGGTGGTTGCGGGTGGGGGTGTCTGGGGGTTCGAGGGTCGGGAGGCGGGTGGAGTTGTAGAGGGTGTCGAGCAGGAGGGGGAACTGGCCGGCGGCGGTTTGGCGGTTGAGGGTGGCGAGGGTGTGGCCGGGTGGGTTGCCGTTGCGGGTGTCGAGGTCTGTGGTCAGGTCGCGGACGGCGGGGACGAAGGCGGGGTAGTAGCCGCCCGAGCTGACAGATTCGATGCCAGGGGCAACCTTGTCGATGCCTAGGCGGTGGATGTACTCGTCGAGGTGGTCCTGGGCCCAGGCCTCGGTGACGCCTTCCTCCAGTTCGCGGCTGCCGAGTTTGAGGAAGCCTTCGCGGGCGGCGTCCTGGGTGGCGCCGGACGGGCCGAGGAAATGGGCGTGTTCGTGGAGGATCGTCGCCAGCGACTCCTTGTAGGCGAGCAGGACCGGCGGCGCGTGGTATTCGCCGGCGTGCTCGTACAGATGCTGGAGGGGTTCGAGGATCGCCTCGCGGTCGAGGTACAGCGTGCCGTCCCAGTGGGCGAGGCCGAGCATCACGCTGGAGGTCGCGACGATTCCTCCGTTCCACGCGGACTGGTCCGCGCCGGCGAGCTCGCGGGCGGTTTCGCCGCTGATCGTGAGCAGCTCGCCGAGCGATTCCGGCGTACTCACGGGCGCATCGCGAGCGCGAGCCGGGCGAGGGAGTCGGCGGCGCGGCGGTATCTGGTCTGCTCATGGGGATCGTCGGCGGTCGCCGCGAGCCGGCTGAGCTCGGTGATCAGCCAGTCGTTGCGGGCGCGCCGCTCGGCGTGGGCGTCGGTGCTGGCCGTGGGGTCGGTCGAATGCTCCATGGGTTGTCCTCCCGAGTCGTGAAGTCGGCGGAGAACATACGGAGTTCGGCGCCGTTTCCACGGAGAACTTCTGGAGCTGTGGATAACTAGAACAGCGTGGGCGGCTCGGTTTCGACGGGCTCTGGGAGCGGGGCCAGCGTGGAAACGGCCGCGGCGACGGTTGCGTGGAAGCGGCGGGCGAGATTGAGCGCCTCGGCGTTGTCGGGCGTGTGCAGGAAGATCGTCGGCGAGCGGCCTTCGGAGAGCCAGTGCACGACCAGTTCGACGAGGTACGCCCAGCCGTCGACGGTCTCGGCGGCGGAGTCGCGGCCGATGTAGCGGACGATCGGGTACTCGGTCAGTGCGCGGGTCCGGCGGGCGACGCGCGGCTTCTTCATCCACGCGTCGCGCTCGGCGAAGCTGGTCGGGCGGCGCGAGAACAGCGTGCCGGTGTCGAACGGGATCCACTCCGCCTGCGCGCGGGCCAGCACCCGTTCGAGGTTTCCGGCCGCGCCGGCGTCCTCGAAGAAGGCGCGATGCCGGACCTCCACGGCGTACCGATGAGCATCGGGCGCCTTGTGCAGGAAGGCGGCCAGCGTGCCGAGGTCGGTGGGGGAGAACGCGGCCGGCAGCTGGATCCAGACCGCGTGGTTGCGCGGGCCGAGCGGCTCGATCGCGGTGAGGAACGCGCTGAGCTCCGCGTCGACGTTGGTGAGACGCCGTTCGTGCGTGATGACCTGCGGCAGCTTCACCACGAACCGGAAGTCGGGCGGCGTCTGCGCGGCCCAGTTCTCGACCGCGGAACGGGACGGCGTCGCGTAGAAGGTCGTGTTGCTCTCGACCGCGTTGCACCACGACGCGTACGACCGCAGCTTGTCCCGCGACGGCTGATCCCAGGCGGCATGCGTCCACTGTGCGCATCCGACGTGCAACAGCATGCCTACAACCTTCGCACGTACTGCCTACAGACATGCACCCGCCCGAACCGCTCCCGCATCGCCGCCTCGGCCGAGATCGGCGCCTGCATGAACGCGGTCACCACCCGGTCCACACCCTCCGGCGCGACGAGGCCTTCGTCCGACCAGGTCTTGTAGACATGGAGATACCGGAACTCCTCCGCGAACCCGGACCGCTGGTACCACGCGTTCGCGCCCGCATCCCCGCGCGTCCATGCATCCAGTACGTCGACCGACAAACGCGGAAGTACCGCGTCGAGAAGCCGCGTCGCCAGGCCACGACGCTGATGATCGGGGTGGATCGCGAGTACGGCGATGGTCGCGCGGTCCGGGAAGATCTCCACGTCCATCAACCCGACGACCGCGCCGTGGTCGACGGCGACGAGCCGGTGGGCGACGTTCGAGAACGTCGGACGCTCGACGACCACGTCGTCGAAGTACTCGGTGTTGAAGAAGGTCAGCAGGCGGCAGCGCAGCCAGCTGTCGGCGTCGGAGTCGCGGTACTCACGGATCTCGGTCATCCGGCGCCATGATGGCACGCCGCCCCGGTCTCCCGGAGCGGCGTGCCGTTACGACCAGGTCAGCGCTCGACCTCGCCGCGGATGAACTTCTCGACCAGCTCGCGGCAGACGTCGTCGGCGTACTGCTCCGGCGGCGACTTCATGAAGTACGACGAGGCCGACAGGATCGGGCCGCCGATGCCGCGGTCCTTGGCGATCTTCGCGGCGCGGATCGCGTCGATGATGATGCCGGCCGAGTTCGGCGAGTCCCAGACCTCGAGCTTGTACTCCAGCGACAGCGGTACGTCGCCGAAGTTGCGGCCCTCGAGCCGGATGAAGGCCCACTTGCGGTCGTCCAGCCAGGCCACGTAGTCCGACGGGCCGATGTGGACGTTGCGGTCCTCGATCTCCTCGCGCAGCTGGGAGGTGACCGACTGGGTCTTGGAGATCTTCTTGGACTCCAGGCGCTCGCGCTCGAGCATGTTCTTGAAGTCCATGTTGCCGCCGACGTTCAGCTGGTACGTGCGGTCCACCGTGACGCCGCGGTCCTCGAACAGCTTGGTCAGCACGCGGTGCGTGATGGTGGCGCCGATCTGCGACTTGATGTCGTCGCCGACGATCGGCAGGCCGGCCGCCTCGAACTTGTCCGCCCACTCCTTGGTGCCGGCGATGAACACCGGCAGCGCGTTCACGAACGCGACACCCGCGTCGATCGCGCACTGCGCGTAGAACTTCGCCGCCTGCTCGGAGCCGACCGGCAGGTAGCACACGAGGACGTCGACGGCAGCCTCGCGCAGCGCCGCCACCACGTCGACCGGCGCGGCGTCCGACTCGGTGATGGTCTCGCGGTAGTACTTGCCGAGGCCGTCGAGGGTGTGACCGCGCTGCACCGTCACGCCGGTCGACGGTACGTCGCAGATCTTGATCGTGTTGTTCTCGCTGGCGCCGATCGCGTCGGCGAGGTCCAGGCCGACCTTCTTGCCGTCGACGTCGAACGCCGCGACGAACTCGACGTCGCGCACGTGGTACTCGCCGAACACGACGTGCATCAGACCCGGGACACGCTCCTCGGGCTTGGCGTCGCGGTAGTAGTGCACGCCCTGGACGAGCGAGCTTGCGCAGTTGCCGACGCCGACGATCGCCACTCGGATCGAGGTCATCTGGAATCTCCTTGGGTAGGCGGATGGTGCTGGTCAGGGGGCCGCTGTTGGCGCCGCTCGCCGTCGATCAACTCGTTCAGCCAGCGGACCTCGCGCTCGGCCGACTCCAGGCCGTGCCGTTGCAGCTCGAGGGTGTAGGCGTCGACCCGCTCCGCCGTCCGGCTCATCGCCGCCCGGAAGTTGGCCAGCCGCTCCTCCATCCGGGCCCTGCGGCCCTCGAGGATGCGCAACCGGGTGGCCGGATCGGTCCGGCCGAAGAACGAGAAGCGGACGCCGAAGGTGTCGTCCTCCCAGGCCGACGGACCGGCTTCGTGCATCGCGTGCGCGAAGTAGTCCTTCCCGTCGGCGGTGATCGTGTACACGATCTTGGGCCGGCGACCCGACTCCGGCGTCCCGGGGTCGGCCGTGATCAGCCCGTTGCGGAGCATCGCCTTCAGGCACGGGTAGAGCGAACCGAACGACAGCACGCGTCCCCAGCCGAACTGGGCGTTGACGCGCTTGCGGAGCTCGTAGCCGTGCATCGGCGCTTCGTGCAGCAGACCGAGTACGGCGAGCTCCAGGACCCCACTGCGGTTTCCCATGACTCACCTCCCACGGTCTAGTTTGTCATGACCTGATGTATCGGTTCGATACATCGTGCCGCCACTGTAAGCAGACCCGCTGCCTGTGGACAACTCTTGACAAACACGGCCTTTGTCACCTCTCGATCCCGCCGCGCCGGGAAAGCTGTTACGTCAGGCGCCGAGCTGCGTTAATCGAATGACACCCAGCGTCGTAGCCCGGGAGCGGAGGGTAATGACCGACAGTCATGGGAAGCACGCCCGATCCGAGGTCGAGGCCGAGGGCGTGCTCGCCCGGCTGGCCCTGCGGTTCACCGCGTTCACCGAGAAATGGCTCCCGGACGCGTTCGGGTTCGTGCTGGTCGGCACGTTCGTGGTGCTGCTGTTCGGCCTGGTCACCGGCGAGCCGCTGCTGAAACGCCCCGACGACCCGGCCGCGACCAAGGGCTTCGGGATGGTCGATGCCTGGGGCATCGGCTTCTGGTCGCTGATCACGTTCACCCTGCAGATGGCGATGATCATCATCGGCGGGTACGCCGTCGCCACCAGCGGCCCGGTCGCCCGGTTGATCACCCGGCTCGCGCGAATCCCGAAGAGCCCGCGGAGTGCGGTCGCGTTCGTCGCCGCGGTCGCGATGGCGGCGTCGTACCTGAACTGGGCGTTCAGCCTGATCTTCGCCGCGATCCTGGCCCGCGAGGTGGCCCGGAACGTGCCGAAGGCGGACTATCGCGCGCTCGGTGCGATGGCGTTCCTCGGCCTCGGAACCGTGTGGGCGCAGGGGTTGTCGGGCTCGGCCGCGCTGCAGGTCGCGAGTGCGAGCAGCAGTCCGCCGCCGGTGCAGGAGGTCATCAAGGCGGCGGGTCATGCCGACGGCCTGATCCCGCTCAGCGACACGATCTTCACCTGGCAGGCGGTCGTCGCGACGTTGATCGTGTACGTCGTCGGCGTCGCGATGGCGTGGTTCATCGCGCCGTGCGAGGGCAGTTCGCGGACCGCGGAGGACATCGGCATCGAGCTCAAACCGTTGATCGGCCGCGGATCGGCGTACAACGGTCAACGGCAGGAGAAGCGGAGGCCTGGCGACTGGCTGGAGCATTCGCCGGTGTTCAGCGTGCTGATCGTGCTGCTCGGTGCGGTGTACCTGGTGCGCTACTTCGAGGGCAAGAACTTCTTCAACGCGCTCGATCTGAACACCGTCAACCTGGTGCTGTTCCTGCTCGCGATGTTGTTGCACTGGCGCCCGTGGCGGATGGCGCGCGCGGTCCGGGACGGTGCTCCGGCGGCGGCCGGCGTACTGCTCCAGTTCCCCTTGTACGGCGGGATCTTCGGGATGATCGCGTACACCGGGATCTCCGGGCGTCTGGCCGGCTGGCTGGTGCAGGCGAGCAGTCAGTTCCTGTTCCCGCCGCTGGTCGCGATCTACTCGTGCGTGCTCGGCATCTTCGTACCGAGCGGCGGCAGCAAGTGGGTGATCGAGGCGCCGTACGTGCTGCAGGCCGCGAACACGCTGCACGTCGACGCGGGCTGGATGGTCGTCGTGTACGACCTCGGGGAGGCGAGCGCCAACCTGCTGCAACCGTTCTGGATGCTGCCGACGCTCGCCATCCTCGGACTCAAGGCCCGGGACATCATGGGCTACACGTTCACGATGTTCCTGGCCTGTTTCCCCGCCGCACTGATCGCCGTGACGCTACTCGCGCCGCACGTCACCTCATGACCCTGAAGTAGTCGAACTGCGCGGTCGCCTTGCCGTACTGCGCTTCCGTCTGCGCCGACGAGCCCTGTGACACCAGGCCGATCCGGGGCGTCGTACCGGCGGGCAGTGTCCACGCCGCGCCCCACACCCAGTGCTTCCCGTCGGTGCTGGACGCCGCGCGGTACCTGTGCTCGCCGGTCTGCGGTACGACGTCGTGCGCCAGCCGCAGCCAGGTCGTCTCGGCCGGCGGGCCGATCATCGCGCCGCCGAACGTGACCACCGACGGAGCGCCGACCGGCGTGAACCGCATCCGCTTGCCGAACTCGATGAACCGGCCGGTGCCGCCGGCAACATGGTCGAGCCGCATCCAGTTCTCGTCGTCGACGTACACCAGCAGACCTGCCTGCTGGTAGTTCCGGACGGTGCCGGTGCCGACGTCGAGGTGCAGCTTGGTCTCCACCACGAAGTTGCCGGTCGGCTGGTCGCGGAGCAGCAGCGACGCCTTGGCCGCGGTGTTGTTGTCGGTGAGGTCGTTGGCCTCGGTCTTCCAGTGCAGCGCGCCGTTGGTGACGGTGGCGTCCGGGCTGACGTTGCGCCAGGTCCAGCCAGCGCCCAGACCGTTCGTGAACTCGTCGGAGTACTGCGTGTCCACGCTGCCGATGCGTGGTGTGGGTGCTGCGCGGGTGACGGGTTTGAAGAGAGGTGCGACGGAGAAGTTGGCCGCGCCGCCCACGGGGGATGCGGGTCCACCGCCGAGTGCAGGCAGTTGCACTGTCGCTAACGGATCGCCCAGGCGGTCCTCACTGAACTCTGCGGTCGCCTGGTCCCCGCGCACCTCTAGCGCGATAGTCCCTGGCACGTTGAGCGGTACAGGCACGCTACGGCTGAAGCCGGCTCGGTTGGTCACCTTGAGGTTGCCCTGGCTGAGTACCGCTGTCACACCGTGCGCAGAGACGCCCTGGCCAGCGTCTGTGACGTCTGCTTCGGTCCGTACATTGCCGGCCGTTGTTGTAGACGTGGTGACCGGTGAGACCTTGCTGGACTCGCTAGGACCGGTACCGGCGTTCACTTCCGGCCAGCCGTCGATCCAGTCGAGCCGGTCGAGCAGCATCGGCCGGAGCAGCCAGCCGTTGCTGTTGGTCACGAACGGGTCGGTGCGGTCGACAGCGTGGTACGCGAGCCATTGCTGGCCGCTGAGGTCCGTGACGACCGACGAGTGGCCGGTACCGACCCATCGGTTGCCGTTCGACGCGACTACCGGCGTGCCTCCGGTGCGGGACGCGTTCAGGTCGTGGCCTTCCCGATCCACGAACGGCCCGAGCGGGCTGCGCGACCGTCCAGCGAACACGGCGTACCCGGTGGTCGGGCCGGCGCAGCAGTTCGAGGAGGAGCCGAAGAGGTAGTAGTACCCGTCGTGCTTCACGACGTACGCGCCCTCGAAGCGGTCGCGGGCGACGTCGGTGACCGCTCCGGCCGTACGGAGGCCGTCAGGCGTCAGCCGTACGGCGTGGATGCCGCCGTTGTAGCTGCCCCAGTACAGGTACCGCGTACCGTCGGAGTCGGTGAACCCGGCCGGGTCGATGGTCCACTGGAATCCACCGCCCGCGGCCGGACGCGGCGCGACCACCGGCGCGCCGGAGTCGGTCCACGGACCGGCCGGCGTCGGCGCGGTGGCGGCGCCGATCGCGTAGTCCCAGTCGCCCGGGGGTCGTGGTCGTGTTCGGGACGGTGAAGTACAGGACGTACTTCCCGTCGAGGTAGCGGATGTCCGGCGCCCAGAACCCGCTGTTCGGGTCGGCCCAGGTCGGCCGGTTGGCCGCGTTGAACACCGAGCCGACCTTCTCCCAGTGGGTGAGGTCGCGGGAACGGGCGATCTTGTACGAGTCGCCGTCGTGCCCGTCCTTCGCGTACGGGCCGCCGGTCGAGTAGGCGTACCACCAGCCGTCGCGGCCCTTGATCATCGAAGGGTCCGGGAAGTCGGCGGAGTACCCGGCGGTGACGGGATTCGTGTAGCCGACGGCCGGCGGGGCCGCGGCGTGACTGACCGAGGAGACGAGCAGCGTCAGGCCCGCTGCGAGCAGTGAGAGGCGGATCACATCCCCAGGGAACCGGATGCTTCCAACGTTGTAAAGGCTCTACCTGAGAGTTTGGGTGGACCACTGTCGCCAGGTCGGCCGGGGATTGCTAGCATCCTGTGCGGATTCGGGCCTGTTACCACACCCACCGTAGTCTGTGGGGCAATGACTCCCGCGAGATCGTCGAGGATTGCACAGTGAGTGAAGCTCGTAGAAAGGCCAGCCCGCCGCGCCGGCGGAAGAAGCACTGGGCGCTGCGGGTACTGGGCTGGCTCACCGCACTCCTGTTCCTCGGCGTCATCGCGGCGGTGGCAGCGTTCTTCATCATCTATCAGACGACGAAGATCCCGACCGCCAACGAGGCGTTCCAGGCCAACACGACCACGGTGACGTACTCCAGTTCGTCCCAGCCGCTCGGCCAGTTCTTCGACCAGAACCGGCACTCGGTGCCGCTCGCCCAGATCCCGAAGCACGTCCAGGACGCGGTGATCGCGGCCGAGGACCGGACGTTCTGGACGAACCCGGGTATCTCTCCGCAAGGCATGGTGCGGGCTGCCTGGAACATCGCTCGCGGTCAGCAGTTGCAGGGTGGCTCGACGATCACCCAGCAGTACGTCAAGGTCATGTACCTGACCCAGGAGCGGACCCTGACCCGAAAGCTCCAGGAACTGTTCATCGCCACCAAGCTCGGCCGGACGCACGACAAGAGCAGCACGCTCGAGGGCTACCTGAACACGATCTACTTCGGCAAGGGCGCGTACGGCATCTCGGCCGCCGGCGACGCCTACTTCAGCCAGCCCGACCCGAAGAAGCTGAGCGTCCCGCAGGCAGCGTTGCTGGCGACGGTCCTGAACAACCCCACGCTCTTCAACGTCGACAGGACCGATGTCGCGACGAAGCGGCGGATCATCGAGCGGTATCACTACGTGCTGGACGGCATGCAGCAGATGGGCACGATCACGGCTGCCCAAGAGGCGAGGTACGCCAAGACGCTGCCCCCGCTGAAGCCGAAGAAGAAGCAGAACGTCTACGCGGGGGCCAAAGGGTTCCTGCTCGACATGGCCCGCAAGGAGCTGTTGCAGCGGGGATTCTCCGAGGAGCAGATCAGCGGCGGCGGCCTCAAGGTGACGACCACCTTCAGCTACACCCAGCAGAAGCAGATGGTGGACGCGGCCGAGAACGAACTGCCGAACAAGAAGGGCAACCTCCATGTCGGGATGGCCACGGTCGAGCCGGGGACCGGACGGCTGCTCGCGATGTACGGCGGGCCGGACTTCCTGACGAGTCAGCTGAACTGGGCGACGGCGAAGGCCCGGCCGGGGTCGGGCTTCAAGCCGTTCGCACTGGCCGCGGCGCTGGAGGACGGGAAGAGCCTCTACGACATCTTCCAAGGTGACAGCCCGATCAAGATCCAGGGTCAGAAGCTCGGTAACGAGTTCAACCGCGACTACGGCGATGTCACCCTGCTGAAGGCCACCGAGCAGTCGATCAACACCGCCTTCTACGACCTCGTCGACAACAAGATGCAGGACGGCCCGAACAAGGTCGTCAACGCGGCCGAGGCGGCCGGCGTCCCGAGAACGAAGGTCCTCGAAGACGGGCGGCACAATCCGTCGACAGTGCTCGGTCCGGACCCGTACGCGTCCGCGGTCGACATGGCCGAGGCTTACGCCACGTTCGCGGCGGACGGAATGTACGCGCCGATGCACGTCATCAGCGAGGTCAAGGGTGCGGACGGCAAGGTGCTGTTCACCGACAAGAGTCTCGACAAGTACAAGAAGCAGGCCATTCGCCAGGATGTTGCGCGGACGGTCAACTTCGCGCTGCAGGATGTCGTGACCGCCGGTACCGGTGTCGGCGCCAAGGACCTGGGTCGCCCGGTGGCCGGCAAGACCGGTACGGCGGGTGGCGTGGCCGTCGAGGACCGGGCGAAGGACAAGGCCTGTGGCGGCTGTATGCAAGGCTCCGCGACGCTGACGTCGTGGTGGACCGGCTACACCCCGCAGATGTCGACGGCGGTGGTCTACCGGGCCGGTAAGACCGGTGAGAGCAACCTCGACCCGTACTCGAGCGACAAGGCGTTCTTCGGTGGTAACTGGCCGCTGAAGACCTGGCTGGCGTTCATGAAGCCGGCCCTGGAAGGGGCACCCGAGGAGTCCTTCCCGGACCCGAGCGGGGACCAGATCAAGGACACCACCACCCCGACGTACACGCCGCCGCCGAGTACGCCGACGAACACGCCGACCAGCACCCCGCCGCCGAGTACGCCGCCCCCGAGCACGCCTCCGCCGAGCACGCCTCCGCCGAACACCCCCACCAACACCCCGACGAAGACCAAGCCCACCAAGACCAAGCCGACCCAACCGCCGAACACCCCGGTGATCCCGCTCCCGACGGGCGGCGGGACAACCAAGCCGCCGAGCACCCCCGGCTCCGGCGGCCAGTAGTCCTCGAGGTCGCCCGGGCGGCTGGAACCCGGCTGGAACCCGGATGGGGGACGATAGGGGCGTGACTCGGGCGGACTGTGGTGTGCGGTGGTGGCGGCGTGTTTGAGCGCGCGGCTGCCGGCGAGCCTCGGCCGGGGCGGGCGCGGCGGGCCCGGGTTGACGGGGTCTGGTGGCAGCGGTGGATGCCGTCGGCGCTCGGGCGGGAGGTGCTCGGGTGGTGGCTGGTGTCCCGGGTCGGGCTGTTCGTGCTGTCGGTGTCGGCGCCGCTGCTGTTCAACCGCGGTACCGACTACCCGAACGTGTGGCGGGCCTGGCTGCAGTGGGACGTCTGGCACCTCAACGCGGTCGCCCAGTACGGGTACAACCACGGTGAGCCGTCCGGTGCCCCGCTGGCGGCGTTCTTTCCAGGTTTTCCGTTGCTTGTGCACATCGTCGCGTACACCGGCATCGGTTACGTTGCCTCGGGCATCGTGGTCTCGGCTGTCGCCAGTGCGGTCGCGGGCGCGTACCTGGCGCGGCTGGCGGAGTACGAGTTCCCGGAGCTGAAGGGGATCGGGCCGAACGCGGCCATGGTCTGGTACGGCGCACCGGTGGGCGTGTTCCTTGCCGCCGGGTACACGGAGTCGCTGTTCTGCGCTTTCGCGTTCCCCGCCTGGCTGGCGGCGCGGCAGGGGCGTTGGGCGCGCGCGGCGATCTTCGTCGCCCTGGCGTCGACCGTACGAGTCTCCGGCCTGTTCCTGATCTTCGCGCTCGGTGTCGAGTTCCTGACCTCGAAGAAGCGGGACTGGTTGTCGCTGCCATGGCTGGCGCTTCCCCTGGTACCGGTGCTGGGCTTCATGGCGTACCTGAAGCAGATCCACGGGTCCTGGTTCGCCTGGCACGAGGCGCAGGAGAAGGGGTGGCCCCGCAAGTTCACCTGGCCGTGGACTGCGCTGCAGCACACCGTTGAGGCCGCAACCAAGGGCCGGTTCCCGGCTGACCGTACCGACTGGACCTGGATGTTCCGGGCAGAGCTGGTCGCGTTGGTGGTCTGCCTGCTGCTCCTGGTCTGGCTGGTGTGGCGACGCTCCTGGGGCGAGTCAGCGTGGGTCGCTTCGACCTTGGGCGCCTTCTGTACGTCGTACTGGGTCTTCTCGCTCACCCGGGCCACCCTGCTGCTGTGGCCGCTGTGGATCGGCCTGGCGGTCCTGATCAAGCGAAAGCCGTGGCTGGGGCGGTTCTACCTAGGCCTGGCGATACCACTGGCCGCTGTTTGGGCGGCCGCGTTCTTCACGGGCCGCTGGTCCGGCTGAGCCGTCTCGATGTCCGGCATGTGGACAGTTTTCGGCGGAGGCAACCCCTGAGCGGGTTCGAGCGTCGATAGGGAAGAAGGGGTGGCAGTCCGGGCGGGGACCGCCACCCCTCATCAAGTTCCGGCGGAACCTCTCAGGGGCAGGCTCCGCCGGGTAACCCGTACCGAGGGCGACGGCGGCTGCCGTCGCCCTCTGGTTTCGTCAGCCCCAGTTCCGGTCGATCGACTGGGACGGGGTCGGGCTCGGCTTGGCCGCGGCGCGCTTGTCGCTCGGGTGGGTGCCGGGCTCGACGCCCTTGAGGGTGCCAAGGAGTTCGAGTTCGGCGAGCGTGACGCCGTCGGCCGCCGGCGCGAAGACCAGCCGGTACTGCGTGTAGGCCTTCGGCGAGGCGACGCTGAAGGACCTCGTGTACGACGCCCACGCCCACGACTCGCCCGTACGGCGATCCACGGTCGTCCACGTCGTACCGTCGTTCGAGCCCTCCAGCGTCCAGGCGGACGGCGCCGTACCGGTGGTGCCGCTGGTCAGCGTGTACATGCCGACCGGGCGGCCCTGCGGGAGGGCGACCGTGACGGTCGGCCGGGCGCCGGTCAGCGTGACCTGCGTCTTCGCGTCGTTGTCGATCAGCTTGGACACGTCGGTACCACCCGCACCGATCACCGCGCCGGTGTCCGAGGTGGAGTCCCGCCAGGTCATCGGGTCCTCGCCCGGCGTGGTGATCGACGGCGGGGCGTCGTTGCGGCCGGTGCCCCACTTGGTCGGCTGGTCGGTCATCTCGAACTCGATCTTGCCGCCGTTAGCGATCAGGTCGTGCGGCAGCGAGGTCGAGGTCCAGTTCTTGCCGTTGACCTTGACGCTCTTCACATAGATGTTGTTCGACGAGTTCTGCGGCGCGCTGACCACAAGCTTCTTGCCGCCGGCAAGCTTGATCGTCGCCTTGGTGAACAGTGGCGAGCCGATCGCGTACGTCGGCGAGCCGACCTGCAGCGGGTAGAACCCGAGCGAGCTGAACAGGTACCACGACGACATCTCGCCGTTGTCCTCGTCGCCCGGGTACCCCTGCCCGATCTCGGAACCTGTGTACAGCCGCGACAGCACCTCCCGGACCTTCTCCTGCGTCTTCCACGGCTGTCCGGCCACGTCGTACATGTAGGTGATGTGGTGCGACGGCTGGTTGCTGTGACCGTACTGGCCCATCCGGACGTCACGGGCCTCGAGCATCTCGTGGATCGTCCCGCCGTACCCGCCGGTGTGCAGGGCGTCCTCGGGCGTGCTGAAGAACTCGTCCAGCTTCTTCGCCAGCCCGTCCCGGCCGCCGTAGATCGCGGCCAGCCCGGCCCCGTCCTGCGGGGTCGAGAAGGCCATGTTCCAGGCGTTCGTCTCGGTGTAGTCGTGGCCCCAGTCGCGCGGGTCGAACGTGCTGGGCGCGTTGCCCCAGACGCCGTTGGGGTCCTTGCCCTGGAAGAACCCGACCGCCGGGTCGAACAGTGTGACGTAGTTGCGCGCCCGGTTCAGGAAGTACTTGTAGTTGTCCAGGTACTCCTGCTTGCGCGGGTCGTTCTTCTTCGCCTTGTCGTACAACGCCTTCGACAGGTTCGCGATGCCGAAGTCGTTGATGTAGCCGTCCATCGACCAGCTGAAGCCCTCGCCGGTGGTGTTGGCGGTGTAGCCGTTGAACGTGGACAGGTCCATGCCCTTGCGGCCGACGTTCTGCGACGGCGGTACGACGGACGCGTTCTTCACGGCCGCATCGTACATGTCCTGGACGTCGATGCCCTTGATCCCCTTGAGGTACGCGTCCGCGAAGGCGACGTCGGACGACGTACCGACCATCAGGTTCGCGTAGCCGGGGGAGGACCAGCGGGAGATCCAGCCGCCGTCCTTGTACTGCTGGACGAACCCGTTGACCAGCGCGGCCGCGTCGTCCTGGGAGAACAGCGAGTACGCCGGCCACACCGTGCGGTAGGTGTCCCAGAAGCCGTTGTTGACGTACGTCTGGCCGGCCACGATCTTCGAACCGGTCTCGGTCGGGGTGTCGGTGCCCACCTTCGGCGAGGTCGGCGACGCGTACTCGATCACCGGGTCCTTGGTGGTGCCGGTGTTCTCGGAGCCGTTGTTCGGGTAGAGGAACAGGCGGTAGAGGTTCGAGTACAGCGAGGTCAGCTGGTCGGCTGTCGCGCCCTCGACCTCGATCGTGCTCAGCTTGGAGTCCCACGCGGCCTGGGCGGCGTCCTTGACCTTGCTGAACGTCGAGCCGGCCGGGAGCTCCATCTCCAGGTTCTTACGAGCCTGCTCGGTGCCGATCAGCGAGGTCGCGATCCGGAGCTGCATCTGGGTGGTCTTGGCGTCGAACATGAAATAGCCGCCGACGTTCGCGCCGCCGCCGTTCGACAGTTTGCCCGAGGCCAGCACCTTCTGGTCGACCACGCCGTACACGAACAGCCGGCCGGCGCCTGTGGACAACCCGCTCTTGATGTCGGAGTACCCGGTCACGACGCCGGTGGCCGGGTCGAGGGCCAGCCCGCCGCTGTTGCTGACGTTGTCGAAGACCAGCGACGCCTTGCCGGCCGGGAAGCTGAAGCGCAGCATCGCGGCGTGGTCGGTCGGCGCGATCTCGGCCGCGTTGCCGTTGTCGAACGTGACGCCGTAGTAGTACGGACGGGCGATCTCGTTGTCGTGGCTGAACGACCAGGCCCGCGCCTTACGGTCTGCGGTTGGCGTGTCCGCTGTCGACGGCATCACCTGGAACGTCTGCCGGTCACCCATCCACGGGCTGGGCTCGTGGCTGATCGACAACGCCTGCATGGTCGGCCGGTTGGCCTCGTTGTTGCCCTTGGCATAGTCGTACAGCCAGGACGTCGAGCCGGCGTTCGTGACCGGCGTCCAGAAGTTGAAGCCGTGCGGTACGGCGGTCGCCGGGAAGTTGTTGCCCCGCGAGAAGCCGCCGGTGGCGTTCGTACCGCGGGTGGTCAGTGCGAGGTCCGAGGGGTGCTTGGCCGCGGTCTTCTGGGCCGCACGGTCCGGGTTGATCGCGGCGGCGATCCGGATGTCGTCGACCCAGCCGCGGAAGTCGGCAGGGCCGGACGGCTTGTCGTAGCCGATCAGGATCCGCTTGATCGTCTTGCCGGCGGCCACCGCGCCGAGGTCGGCCTCGACGTTGTTCCACTGGTTCGTGTAGAGCGCCTTCGAGTCGCCTTGACCGCGCGGGCTCAGCTCGAACCCGTGATGGTCCTTCGCTTTGAGGTCGCTCAGGTACGTGCCGTCGTCGAACGCCAGATCCAGCGCGGCGTACGTACTTGGGTAGCTGAGGTCGCCCTCTACGTGCTCAGGGAAGATCTTGTACGACAGCCGGGTGTCCTTGCCGACCTTGAGGTCGACGTCGGAGATCTTGTTCCACGTGTAGCCACGGCCTGTCGCGTCCTGATGACCGGCGTACCGGAAGGACTTCACGCCGGTGAAGCCGACCCGGGCGCGGGCGTTGTACGCACTGGTCGGGCCGGAGTCGAGCCGCGACTCGGCGACCGGGCCGGGCGGCGGCAGCGGGTCGCCGTTCGAGAGGTACCAGTCCGCGAGCTGGACGATGTTCTCGCCGTGGTTCAGCGTGACGTCGAGCTTGAAGTACGTGTACGCCGTGTCGTTGGCGAAGCTGTACTCCTTGGTCTGGAACCGGTTCGCGAAGTCCTGGTTCGTCTGGGTGTCCAGCGTGGTCCAGGTGGTGCCGTCGTTCGAACCGGACACCGTCCAGTTCTTCGGGTCGCGGCCGTCGGCGTCGTTCGCCGAGGTCAGGGCGTACTTCTTGATCACCACCGGCGCCGACGTCTGGTAGACGAGCCAGCCCGTCGGCTCGAACACCAGCCACTTGGTGAACTTGTCACCGTCGGCGGCGTTGGTGGCGATCTCGCCGCCACCGGTGTTCTCGCCGTTCGCGGTCACCTTGGTGACCTTGTCCATCTGACTGCCGCCGATCCCGGTCGGCGTCGGGCCGCGGACACCGTCGGTGCGCGGTTTCCCGTCCGGACCGGTCTCCACGGCGTCGGTGTAGCCGGGCTGCGGCTGCCCGGGCTCGAACGAGGTGAAGTACGACGAACCGCTGGCCACCGGCTGCTCGGAGGCAGTAGGTGACGCGGCATGCGCTGGCGTCATGGCAACAGACATTGTCACAACCAGCGTGAGAGACGTGACGAGCCCCAGTGGGCGGCGGAGATCCATCTACGCTCCTAGCACGGCCGTACCGACGCGACCCCCGTCCGCCGGTGTGGGTACGCGGCCCCGATGACAAGGTTGTCAGCCCGCGCCCGGCCGGAATCGTCTCCCGTCGATCACTCGCGGTCAAGACCTCGTCGCACTCGGTCCGCCTGGCGTGCGAGTTTTCCACAAGCTGCAACGCGATCGGGCTGCGACAGGCACAGTCGGTAACTACAGTTGCCTTGCGTGGTCCGGTGGAGACCGCACGTTCTACTTCACGGGGAGGCCGGAGTGGCGGTGCAGGCCGTGCGTCGGCAGTACACGCACCTGCTGCTGCCGCACGCCTCGCTGGACGATCCGCAGCGGGCGCTGTTCGAGGTGGCGCTGCGCCCGGCCGGCTGGGTCGCGGATCCGGACGAGAACTCGACGATGTCGCTGCGCTGGACGAAGGGTCACGCGTCGCTTCGGGTGCAGACGCTCGGGTGGTTCCCGCTGCTGGTGACGGTCGGGCCGATCGGGAGGCCGTCGGCGGTGCACCGGGACGCTGCGGCGCGGCTGACCGCTGCGGCGCTGGCTGGTGGCGGCAAGAGCTTCACCGACCGGCAGTTGGTCGAGTACCTGCCGCAGGCGCAGCTTCGCTGGCAGCGGGCACTTCTGGAGCGGCAGCGGTTGTCCACAGCCGAGCGGATGCTCCAGGCGCGGCGTTGCTCGTACTGCGGGACCTGGTCGGACACGTCCGCGACGCACTGCGCGGGGTGCCGGCGGCGGTTCACCACGGCTGACGACCAGGAACGGGACATGACGGTCAGCCGCGCCACGGCGACGGTCAAGGAGGCGGAGCTGGCGCTCGCCCAGCTGGCACGTGGTGTGGTGCTGGAGCGGCTGGGCGGTGTTACCCGTGGCTGAGGCAGTTGCGACTCGTGAGGCCGAGCAGTGGGGTTGGGAGTACCGCGGGCGTGAGGTCGTGGTCGTCGAGCAGCACGACCCGCCGGTTCCCGCCGTACCGCCGCCGTCTGCTCTGGCTGCGTTGGAGAGTAAGCGCGCTACGGCTGAGCGGCTGCGGCCTGTGCTGGTGTGGGTTGCGGTTGGCGCCGCGGTGGCGACTGTTGTGGTTGCTGCTGCGGTGCAGCCGTTGATGGCGTTGATACCTGCGGTGTTGGCGTTGGGTGTCGTGTGGCTGTGCTGGGGACGGCCTGAGTTGTTGCGGCGGGCAACCGTGAAGGAACACCAGCTGTGGATGGCGAACTGCGTCAGCACGATGGCTGGATTCGAGCGGGACGTGCAGGCCTGGCAGGAGGACCTCCGGGAGCGCGAGCGCAGCAGGGCGCTCGAGGTCGACGCAGTACGGCCGTGGGTGCCTGTGGGGCCGGTGACGAAGGAACGGGTCGACCTGTACGGCGGTACTGCTGCGGGTTGGCGTGCTGCGTTGCTGGCAATGGGTACGTCGCTGATGAGCGCGGGCGGGCGACTGGTCGTTCTTGATCTCACACAGGACACGGTTGTTGGGCCGTTGCGCCAGTTGGCGGAGGAACACGGTGCGCCGATCCGTGCGTCCGTCGTACCGGAGCACTCCTTGAACCCGTTGGCCGAGTTGAGTGCCGACGAGGTCGGTGTGGTTGTGGCTGAAGGGCTGCGGGCGGCAGAGCCTGAGCAGAGCGAGTCGCGGGGTGTGGACGCGACTTTGGTGCAGCAGGTGGCCGAGTGCCTTAAAGACGCGCCTGTCACGTTCAAGAGGCTGCACCTGGCGTTTCAGGTGTTGCTGCGGCAGCTGACGCCGGATCAGCGTGGTCTGCTGACACGGTCCGAGTACGCGACGCTGACTGATCTGCTGAGCGAGTCTGCGCGGCGGTCGGCTGAAGCTCGGCTGTTCCGGTTGGCGGCTGGGGTGCAGCGGTTGGCCGCTGTTACCGGTGACGGGGCGATGGACGGGTGGGACGGCGAGGAGGTTTCGCTGCGGGTGTTCGAGCTGTCGCACCGGGAGTCCGAGCTGACCGCGTCGTTGCTGCGGCATCTCCTGTTCCAGATCACGATGGTGCGGATCCAGCGCGGCGAGTTGTCCGGGCGGGGCGAGCGGATCGTCGTGATCGCCGGGGCGGACGCGTTCGCGCGGCCGGAGCTCGAGCGGTTCGACAGCATCTGCCGGCGCAACGGGCTTCGACTGGTGCTGTTGTTCGCGCATCTGCGGGACAGCGCGGTCGAGGTGCTCGGCGGCGGGGACGCCGTACTGTTCATGCGGCTCGGCAACGCGAAGGAGGCCGAGCAGGCGGCGACGTTCATCGGGCGGCAGCACCGGCTGGTGGCGAGCCAGTTCACGTACTCGCACGGGACGAACACTTCTGTGTCCACGTCGGACAGCACGACGCGCGGGAACAGCGCGTCGACGAGCGAGTCGAGCGGCGTACAGACGTCGGACAGTCGGCAGGCGACGTTCGGGTTGCTGTTCAGCCGGCGGCATCGGTCGGGGTCGAAGACGAGCGGGGAGCAGTACTCCGAGTCGACCACCGGCGGTACGTCGTGGTCGGAGTCGACGTCGACATCCGCGTCGAGCGGGACTACGGAGAGTACGTCGATCGGGTATCAGCGGACGTACGAGTACGCGATGGAGCCGACCGTGCTGCAGGGGTTGTCGCCGACCGCGTTCGTGATGGTCGACCCGCTCGATCCCGCGAGTCCTCGCCTTGGCGACTGCGATCCACGACTGGGAGCTCTGTGATCCCGTGGGCAGGCGTGTCGGCGGTTCCGCGCCCGGGGATCCCCGCGAGTCCGTGGCCGGGATTCCCCGCGAGTCCGCGGCCGGGGGTGTTGTGATTCCGCGGGTGCGGATCGTCGAGGTGCCGCTGGCCGGCGGGCCGGAGGCGGATGCGGCGCAGCGGTTGATCGCGTTGCGGCGCGGGTTGTTGCCGGCGTTGACGCTGCAGGCGGCGGCCGGGCAGCCCTTCAGCTTTTGCTGGACCCGCACTGCGGTCGGTGGGCCGCTTGAAGTGCGGACGTCTGTTGGGGATTACCCGGTTGGTGCGCGGGTCGTCGACGCGGAGCCGGTCGAGTTTCCGTGCTGGGTGGACGTCGGCGGCGTGCACGACGTACTCACGGCACTGCCCGAGGCCGAGGTCGAGCCGGCCGGGCTGCTCGAGGACCTCGCGGAGGCGCTGCCGCCGTTCGCCTGGCTGGTCGAGGCGGTGCCGATCACGGACCGGCGCGAACTGCTCGACGACCTGCACCTGCGGATGACGATCGGCCTGGACCGCGAGAAGATCTCCGGCCGCGACGCGCTCGACCTGGAGCGGAACCGCGCCCGCTACCGCGACTTCTCCGCGGCCCCAGGCGGCCTGTGGACAGTGCGCGTCCACGCCGGCGCCGCGGACGACCGGACCGCCCGGACGATCGCCCACACCTTGAGCGCCACCGCCGACCTCCACGAAACGCCGTACACGCTCACGGTCCAGGACTCGACCGGCTTCGAGGCGACCGGCTTCGAGGCGACCGGCTTCGAGGCGACCGGAGAGCTGCTGGCGGCGATCGCCCGCCCGCCGATGCGGGAGATCGTGGGTGTGCGGGCGGTCGAACAGGTCCGCTTCGACCTGACCCCGGAGACCCCCGCGGACGGCATCCCGCTCGGCGACGTGATCGATACCGCGGGCCGGGCCGTGGCGCCGATGACGGTCTCGCGGGACACGCTCAACCGGCACGCGTTCGTCGCCGGCGCCACCGGGTCGGGCAAGTCGCAGACGATCCGGCACCTGCTCGAAGGGCTCAGCGCGGCCTCCGTTCCGTGGCTGGTGATCGAGCCGGCGAAGGCGGAGTACGCCGGGATGGCCGGCCGGATCGGCGCCGACTCCTCCGTCGCGGTGATCCGCCTCGGCGACCCGGACGCCGTACCGCTGAGCCTCAACCCGCTCGAACCCGAAGCCGGCTTCCCCCTGCAGACCCACCTCGACCTCGTCCGCGCGCTGTTCCTCGCCGCCTTCGAAGCACACGAACCTTTTCCACAGGTGCTGAGCCAGGCCTTGACCCGGTGCTACACGTCGTACGGCTGGGACCTGGCGCTCAGCCGCGGCGCCACGCAGTACCCGACCCTCGCGGACCTGCAGACCACGGCCCGCGCGGTCGTCGACGACATCGGGTACGGCGCCGAGCTCGCCGCCGACGTCCGCGGGTTCGTGGACGTCCGGCTGACCTCGCTCCTCCTCGGCACCCCCGGCCGCTTCCTCGGCGGCGGTCATCCCCTCGACGTCGCGGACCTGCTGCGGCGCAACGTCGTACTGGAACTCGAAGACGTCGGCGACGACCAGGACAAGGCGTTCTGCATGGGCGTCGTCCTGATCCGCCTGATCGAACACCTCCGCGTCCACCGCACCGCCGCCTCCGGCCTGCAGCACGTCACGGTCGTCGAAGAGGCCCACCGGTTGCTCAAAGCAACCACCGACGGTACGGCGAACCACGCCGTCGAACTGTTCGCCGGCCTGCTCGCCGAGATCCGCGCGTACGGCGAAGGCATCGTGATCGCCGAACAGATCCCCAGCAAGGTCATCCCCGACGTCGTCAAGAACTCCGCCCTGAAGATCCTGCACCGCCTCCCCGCCGCCGACGACCGCGAAACCGTCGGCGCCACCATGAACCTCACCGACCCCCAGTCCCGAGCCGTAGTCTCCCTCCCACCCGGCCAAGCCACCACCTTCACCGACGGCATGGACCGTCCCGTCCTGATCCGCATCCCCCACGGCGAACGCCGCGAACACCGAGCCGCCGCACCCCCGACGGTCGCCGTCGCCGGGCGCCGGAGTCCGACCTGCGGAGTGAGCTGCGGTGGGCGACTCTGCACGGTTCGCGACATCGCGGACGCGGCGCGGTTTCTGGAGAAGAACCCGAGGTTCGTCCTGTGGGTGGAGTTGTTGACTGTGGCGCATCTCGCCGCGGTCCCCAAGCCGGTTCCGGCGGAGCCGTGGACGTTCGGCGGCGTACCCGAGCGGGTCGTGGAATGCGCGATCGCCGAGTCGGTCGGGGTCGCCGTACTCGGACGCGCGGAGACGCTCGGGCGGGACGTCGTACCGGCGCTGCTCGTGGACCACCTGGCCGGGGTCGCCATCGGCCACGTCAGGCAAGGAACGCTGAGCTGCCCGGCGACCGAGATCGAATGGCAGGGCGGCGACTTCCGGTTCGCGGACGTCGCGGACGCGCTGCGGACCTACACCGGCCCGTTCGACGCGCCGCACCCTTCGACCCCTGACTGGGAGCGGCGCGGCCTGAAGCTCTGGGGCTCGACCATCGAAGAACAGATCGGCAGCTTCCTGAAGAGCCACTCCGCCAAGGTCTCACCCACCTTGCTCCTCGGCGACGGCACCCTCCTCCGCACCGCCGCCACCCTCTCGAGGTCCACCGACCCCTATCTCCAACTACTCACCGCAACCCATGGCCTCACCATCCCCGGCAGCTGGCATCGCTACGTCTTCCGCTCCCTGGAAACGAAGGCCAAGTAGCCCATGGACCGACCATCCCGCAGACCCGAGCCCCTCGAACCGAACGAGCCCGCCGAGTCACGTGCCGAGCCGCAGGACCAGCCGACTGCGTCCAGCTCAGCACTGGAGGAGACCCAACCGCATCGCCGCACCGACGATGCGTCAGATCCCGCACCCGTCGAAGGCCACCGAAGCCAAGCCACCGACCGAACACCCGAGACCGCCCAACGTCCCGACGACTCGACGCCCGCAATGTCCGCCTCGGACGCCGCTCACGGCAATGACGCCGCCGACGCCTGTGACGCCACGGACGAGCGAGGCGACCGTGAGACAGCGCCGGTTGTGATTGCCCGTCCAGCCGACAACTCACCGGAAGCCGACCGCGACATCTCAGCGCAGCTACCCGCCGAGCTCCGTGAACAGATGCTCCAGGACCCGATATTCACACGCCTCGGCTGGGGAACCGACGACCATGCTGAGTCGGACGGTGATGACGGCATCGGTTCCGGCGAGCAGCTCGTAGTCCATTCCTCCGACACCGAACGGCCTTCAGCTCCGCAAGAACACCCCGTCGACGACAGACAACCCGCTGCCGGCGGGGGTGCAGCAGGAGCAGCAGGTGCCGAGCGAACCGAGATCGACCAGGCGGTCATCGATGAACCGGTCATTTATCCGCCGCGGGACCAGCCATCCGACGCGGTATCCGACGTGGAACCGCCCGGTGCGAAGTCTGCAGACAACGACCCCGATGGTGCACAGGACCTTTCCGAGCAACCTTCGGGTGAGAGCAGCAAGACTGATGAACGGGATGGCGATCGCATCACGCATACCGAAGTGGACCAGGCTGATGGGATTGCACAAACTACAGGTCTGGAATCAGAGACACCTGCTGACTCCGTGGGGCGGTCCAGGAGCAACACCGTCGATGTCGCGATCGGGGAGGAAACCCTGGCCCAGCGACTCGGCCGTTGGGACGCCGATCGCCTGAACCTCCCTCGGCCCTCGTTTGCCGATCAGCGTGACGCTGCCCCGGACATCGACCAGCGAAGCGCCGACGAAGCCAATGCGGTCGCCTACATTGCCGCCAACAAGGAACAGAGCCCGTGGCTTGCCCCGGCGGCCGACTGCGAACCTGCGGTTCAGAGCATCTACGCATCGCTGGATCAAGGGTCAGGCCACGCGCATGTTCGACATGGACCAGCCGTTGACTCGCAGGCCCTGGCCGCGAGAGTCGCGCGGCTAGAAGATCCTGCCCAGTTGGACGGCAGTCTGCGGGACCGCGGCGTGGATGGGCTCGATCCGACGAAGATGCATTACTGCGGTCGATATGCGACAGCGATCGTGGACGCCCGTGCCTTCGCCGCAGCCATCGCGATGCTGAGTGAACATCCAGATGTACAGGATGCCCTGCGCAGTGACTGGGACGGGCCGAAACCCGATCAGCTCGAGATTCCCATCTCGGAGGTCCTCGGGGAGCGTGGTCATGAGCACTGTCTCGGCTTTCGGCTCGTCGGTGACTGGAACGACGCTCGAGTAGAGCGCAAACAGTGGATGCTGGCGAAGGCGACCGGGGCGGATCTCGGGGCCTTGCGCGAGCCTCGGGCAGAGCCGATCCCGACGTTCGAGGGCGGGGATTTTGTTGTGATATTCAAGCGTAACCACGCTGCGTCGAAGTTCGAGATAAGTACCACCTTCCCGAATCCTGCAGAATCATGAAGCGCGCGAGAGGAACGAAAAACGTGCCTGGAAGTAGGTCGTATTGGCTGAGGGACCGTTCGGTGCCGTTCGCAACGTTCCTTGCAATCATTCAGAGCTATTACCACCCTGAGGCCCGCAATGACAGCTTCGACGAACTGGTCGAGATGGCGCGAACCGGTCGAGGTGGAGAGCGAATGGCGACGTTCAAAGCCGAACTGGAGCGGCTGGTCCGAGGTGATCGTGACGGCTTGCGGGATGGTGCGATCGGCGATGCCACGGAGTACGACGACTGGAACACCGACGAGGAGTTCCTCGACTGGCTGTGGCGGGAGTTGTATCCGGGGGAGCCGGCGCCCAGCGCGGACGAGTGACGATCTGCAGTCGCTGTGGCGTGAGCTCTATCCCTCCGAGCCGTTGCCGCAGCCGTCGTAACTGTTCAGACCTGTCGGTGTCGGAAGGAACGCCGATCGTGTCCAAATCGATGCCGCGACGTACGACGGATGGAAGACGACGACTGGCCCAGTACTGGCTCGAGGAGCGATCCACGTGAGCTACTCGGGCGACTACTGGTTGACGCATCCGGATACACCGTTTGCCACCTTCCTGTCGGTTGTACAGACGCATCTTCACTCGGAGGCTGACCCGGACAACTTCTCTGCTCTCAAGCGGCGGGCGGAGGCAGACCGCCCGGACGACTCGGAGTTGCAGACCTTCAAGGCGGAGTTCGCGCGCCTGCTGCAAGGGGATCGCGATGGACTGCCGAGGGACGCATTGAGCCTCGCCGCGGACGGGGACGACTGGACGACCGAGGACGAGTTCTTTGTGTGGCTGTGGCAGGAGTTGTATCCGGGTGAGGCTCTGCCGGTTGAGGGTGAGGGTGGCCGTGACTGACGTGCGGGTGTTTGCGGGGTGGGAGGGGTGGGGTGCCGCGGCAGCGGAGTTGAGTGGGGTGCTTCCGCCGGGGGTGGTTGGGGAGTTGGGGGTGGCGTTCGAGGGGGCGGTTGGGTGGCATGGGGGGCAGGTGCGGCCGGCGGGGGAGGGGTATTGGGAGCACTTGTTGCAGGTGGTGGATGTGTTGGTGCGGGGGCTTGGGGTGATGGATGTGGATCTGTTGCGGGCGGGGTTGTTGCATGACGTGGTGGAGGACACCGACGGGACGCTGGAGGACGTGGCGGAGCGGTTCGGGGAGCGTACGGCGGGGTTTGTGGGGGCGGTGACGATCGGGCCGGAGGGGCGTACGGCGTATCTGGACAAGTTGGCGCATGCGTCGCGGGATGTGTTGTTGCTGAAGTTGTCGGATCGGTACAGCAATGTGCAGCGGTTGCACACGCATCCGCGGGTGGGGAAGCAGCGGTCGTACTACGCGGAGACCGTGGCGCGGTTTGTGCCGTTGGCGGTTGTGGATAAGCGGCTGGAGGAGTTGTACACAGCCTGGGCGGCGGCGTACTCGTATCTTGAAGGGCCTGTGGACACGGTGGAAGCGGCGGACAAGTTGGCGGCCGCGGTGCATCGGGAGCAGGTCGACAAGAGTGGTGAGCCGTATGTGCTGCACGTGCGGGGTGCGGCCCCGATCGCGCGGCGGGATGGCGCGGACGAGTACCAGCAGATGGCGGCGCTGCTGCACGATTCGGTCGAGGACACGAGTTGCACCCTGGAGCAGCTGACGGAGCTGGGTGTTCCGGCGCAGGTGGTGGAGATGGTCGACGCGCTCACCCATAGAGCCGGCGAGACGCAGGACGACTACCTGACCCGGCTGATCCGTACACCGGCGGCCGTGCCGGTGAAGCGGGCCGATATCGAGCACAACAGCAGCCCCGCGCGGCGGAGCCGGCTTGATCCGGAGACGCAGGAGCGGCTGCGGAAGAAGTACGCGCATGCGCTCGAAGTGCTCGATCGGTGACGGCGGGTGACGAGCATGGTCGGGGGTGGACCGGCGCAGGTAGGTTGAGCGGTATGGATGAGCGTGTGCTGGTCACCGGGGCCTCCGGATTCATCGGGCGGGCCGTGGTGGCGGCTCTGCGGGAGCGGGATGTGCCGGTGACCGCGGTGGACCGTGAGCCGCCGGATGCCTCGTGGGACGCGGGGGTGCACGTGGTGACCGGGGACCTTGCGGAGCAGGAGACCTGTGTCGCGGCGTTCGAGACGCGGCCGACCGCGGTGGTGCATCTCGCGGCGTTGACGTCGGTGTTGCGGTCGGTGGACGCGCCGATGCAGACGTTCGCGCAGAACGTGACGATCACGCAGGTCCTGCTGGAGTTGTCGCGGGGCAGCGGCGTGGACCGGTTCGTGCTCGCGTCCACCAACGCGGTGGTCGGTGACGTCGGTACGTCGACCATCACCGCGAACCTCCCGCTCCGGCCGCTGACGCCGTACGGCGCGACGAAGGCCGCGTGCGAGATGCTGCTCTCGGCGTACTCGGGCAGCTACGGGATGGCCACCGCCGCGCTGCGGTTCACCAACGTGTACGGGCCGGGGATGTCGCACAAGGACAGCTTCGTGCCGCGGATGATGCGGGCCGCGCTGAGCGACGGCGGCGTCCGGGTGTACGGCGACGGGCAGCAGCGCCGGGACCTGGTCTTCATCGACGACGTGGTGAGCGGCATCCTGCTCGCGCTGGACAGCAGGTACGACGGCCGCGCGATCATCGGGTCCGGGCGTTCGGTGTCGGTGCTGGAGATGATCGAGACGGTGCGCGCGGTGACCGGATGCCCGGTGCCGGCCGAGCACATCGACGCGCCGGCGGGCGAGATGCCGGCCGTGGTCGTGGACATCACCAACGATCTCGGATACCGGCCGACGGTCTCGCTGGACGACGGCCTCGCCCGCACGTGGCAGTACTTCAAGAACCAGTGAACCCCAGGAAGGCGCTGCGGACGCACTGGCTGCTCGCCGTCTTTCTGACCCTGGGTCTGGTACTGCGGATCCTCGCGACCGTCGCCTACACGCCGGCGATCGTCTACGTGGACTCCGTGCAGTACCTGACCAACATGGGCAAGCTCAGCCCGGAGCAGCTGAACCCGATCGGGTACGACTTCGTCCTCGGCCCGCTGGTCTGGCTCGGCGGGCTGAAGCTGGTCGTGATCATTCAGCACCTGGTCGGACTGCTCCTGGGCGTCGTGATCTACGTGCTCGCCCGGAAGCTGACGGTCTACCGCTGGCTGTCCGCGGTCGCCGCCGCGCCGATCCTGCTCGACGCGTACCAGGTGCAGATCGAGCAGAACATCATGGCCGAGACCACGTTCGACGTGATCCTGGTGGCGATCCTGTGGCTGCTGCTGGCGAAGGGCGTGCCGGGGTGGCGTCGCGCCGCGGTGGTCGGCGTACTCGTCGGTGCCGCGTTCACGGTCCGCGCGATCGGCCTGGTGCTGCTGATCGCCGTGGTGCTCTACCTGCTCGTCGCCTGGCGCAAACGACGAGTGGACGTGGTACGGCGTACCGCTGCCGTCGTCGCCGGGTTCGCCCTGGTCTTCGTTGCGTACGGCGCGTACTTCCGGATCGACACCGGCCGCTGGGGCTTCACCGGCGCCGAGAACGAGATCCTGTACGGACGGACCGCCACGGTCGCGAACTGCGACAAGCTGCCGCTCAACGACGGCACCCGCTTGTTCTGCCCGAAGGAGCCGCTCGGACAGCGTCTGGGCGTCGACAAGTACGCCCACGACCGGTACGGCGACAAGAACTGGCCAGGACCGTTGCCGCCCGGTACGACGAAGCGCCAGTTGGCGACGGAGTTCGCGCATCTCGTCATCAGGCACCAGCCGCTGGACGTGACGTGGGCGGCGTTGAAGGACTTTGCGAAGGGGTTCGGGCCGACCCGGACGACGTCGCCTGACGACGTACCGCTGGACCGTTGGCAGTTCCAGTTGGTCTACCCGAACCTCAAGGACCCCAACACCGCCAAGGCGGCGGTGAAATGGGGAGGGTCTCAGCCACATGTCTCCCACGTGCCTGCGGTCATTCTGCGTGCCTACCAACTGCATGGTGGCTACACGTCGGGCACACTGCTCGGGCTGTGCGCCCTGATCGCTCTTGCTGCTGCAGCGGGCTTGGGACGTGCCAAGACGTCAGGGCTTCGTTCCAGAGCACTCTTTGCGGCTGCGGCCGGCCTTATCCTCCTACTCGGCTCAGCCGCTTTCGAGTTCTCTTGGCGCTACCAGCTGCCTGGGCTGGTCTTCTTCCCGCTCGCAGGTGCCATAGGTCTCCGCGCCATCCTCGGCAAGGACCAGGCACGCCCCCCGATGGCTCCTTACCCCGACGCAGTGGATTCAGCGGCTGCCAAAGGCCTCACCCAAGACTTCGCCCCGGTCGTTGTTGTGATCGCGGCGTACAACGAGGCTGCCGGAATCGGCCCGGTGCTGACGAACATGCCCAAGACGTGCGCCGGCATGCCCGTCGACGTCCTGGTCGTCGTCGACGGTGCGACCGACGACACCGCCGACGTCGCGAAGGACCACGGCGCGTACGTCTGCGTCGCCCCGGCGAACCGCGGCCAGGGCGCCGCGCTCCGGCTCGGGTACCACCTGGCGGCTGCGGGCGGAGCGCAGTACGTCGTCACCACCGACGCGGACGGGCAGTACGACAACGACGAGCTGGAGGTCCTGCTCGAGCCGATCCTGCTCGACCGGGCCGACTTCGTCACCGGGTCCCGCCGGCTCGGGGCCGAGGACGCGGACAGCCGGCTGCGCTGGGTCGGCGTCCGCGTGTTCGCCGTACTGGCGTCGATCCTGACCCGGACGAAGCTGACCGACACCTCGTTCGGGTTCCGCGCGATGCGGGCCGAGCTCGCGACCGCGGTGACGTTGCGGGAGCCGCAGTACCAATCGTCCGAACTCCTGCTGGGTGCGCTCGCCCTACAAGCCCGCGTGGTCGAGCTGCCGATGACGATGCGCCGCCGCGGCGACGGCAGCAGCAAGAAGGGCCCGGGGATCGTGTACGGCGCGAACTACGGGCGAGTGATGACGACTACGTGGCTACGGGAGTACGTGCTTCGGCGGCGGGGGCGGCGGCCGGCTTGGCGAACACCAGCCGATCGAACAGTACGAACTTCACGATGAACAGCACCGCGTAGGTCCCGAAGTACGAGCCGGTGACCAGGAGTGTCTTCCAGGCGTGTGAGTCGATCCCCCGGACCAGGTGGTCGGTCAGCGAGGTGACCAGCGCGGCGGAGACGGCGGAGCCGACCACGATCAGGGTGTACGGCAGCTTCTGGCCGCTGCGGCCCCAGGTGTAGCGGCGGTTCAGCACGTAGTTCGGGACGGCGCCTGCGAACCAGGCGACCAGGGTCGCGACGAGGGCCGGCGCACCGAACCAGTAGCAGAGGGCGAATGCGAGCTGGCTGACCACGGTCGCGACTACGGAGGACGCCGAGTACTTCGCCCACAGCAACCATCTGCCGCGGCGGGACCTGAGCTTGGTGAGAGCGCGCATCGGGGCCTATTCTGCACCCCCGCCCCAGCCTGCGGCAGAGCGGCGAGAATTCTCAGCCGATTGCCAGCGAATAGATGACTCCTGTCACGTTACGGGAGTGGGTACTCAGGATATGAAGGATTCTGACGACGTTTCTGACGGAAGGCGGCCGAACCGTGCGCGTACTCGTACTGGGCGGTGACGGCTACCTAGGGTGGCCGACTGCTCTGCACCTCTCCGACCGCGGCCATGACACGGCTGTGCTCGACAACATGGCCCGCCGCGGGTACGACCGCGAGCTGGGTGTCCAGAGCCTGGTCCCGATCGAGGATCTCGAGTCCCGCGTGCAGGCGTGGAAGGAGGTCTCCGGCCAGACGATCCCGGCGTACGTCGGGGACCTGCTCGACGCGGACTTCGTCTACCGGGTGCTCCGGGAGTTCAACCCGGACGCGATCGTGCACTTCGCCGAGCAGCGGGCGGCGCCGTACTCGATGATCGACCGCGAACACGCTGTGTACACGCAGCACAACAACGTGGTCGGCACGCTGAACCTGATGTACGCGATCGCCGAGGTCAACCCGGACATCCACCTGGTGAAGCTCGGCACGATGGGCGAGTACGGGACGCCGAACATCGACATCGAGGAAGGCTGGCTGGAGGTCGAGCACAACGGGCGCAAGGACCGGATGCTCTACCCGAAGAAGCCCGGCTCGTTCTACCACCTCAGCAAGGTGCACGACTCGCACAACCTCGAGTTCGGCTGCCGGATCTGGGGGATGCGGGTCACCGACCTCAACCAGGGCGTCGTTTACGGCCAGCAGACCGACCAGACCGTGCGGGATACACGGCTGCAGACCCGGTTCGACTACGACGCCGTCTTCGGCACCGTGCTCAACCGCTTCTGCATCCAGGCCGTCCTCGGCGAGCCGCTGACGGTGTACGGCGCCGGCGGTCAGACGCGCGGCTTCCTGGACATCCGCGACACCGTCGAGTGCATCCGGCTCGCGGTGGAGAACCCGGCGGACCAGGGCGAGTTCCGGGTCTTCAACCAGATGACCGAGAGCTACTCGGTCTCTCAGCTCGCGGACCTGGTTGCTGAGTGTTTCCCCGGCCCGGTCCAGGTCGAGCACCTGGAGAACCCGCGCGTCGAGCAGGCCGAGCACTACTACAACGTCAAGCACACCGGCCTGGTAGTCCTTGGCCTCCAGCCGCACCTGCTGTCCGAGACCCTGATCGAGTCCATGTTCGACATCGTCTCCGCCAACAAGGACCGCGTCGACCCGGCCGCGCTGCTGCCGACAGTCCGCTGGCAGGGTCCGCTCAAGCGGTAGCCGACACCAGGAGCGTCGGGATCGCGGCCAGGAAGCGATCCCGACGGCCTCGGCCTGCCTGCTCGGACAGCCAGCCGGCCGCGTCCTCCTGCGTGATCAAAGCTTTCGCGACAGCCGCCTCGGCCGCGCTCTTGAGCTGCGGGGCCATCAGCTTGTAGTCGGTCACGACCTCGTTGTGTACGGCGACCTCGACGTCGTGGAAGCGATGGTCGAGGAGTACGTCGCGGAGCGTCCGGGCCGCGCGGGGTGAAACCGTACGCGACTCCAGGCCGAGGCGGATGACGTCGGTGAGGTCCTGGTCGGAGCTGTCGATCAGGAAGAAGCCGTAGTCCTGGCCGCCGACGACGATCCGGCCGCCGGCCCGCAGTACCCGGTGCGCTTCGGCGATCGTCGGCCGCGGATCGTCGAGCAGGTGGAACAGCCGGAGCGCCCGGTACCCGTCCATCGACGCGTCCTCGAGCGGCAGGTCGTCGGAATGTGCCACGTGAAACATCGCGCCGGGCGCGCGTTCGCGGGCGGCCTCGATCGCGTCCGGGTCCACGTCGACCCCGGTCACCTTGAGGCCTTTCCGGGTCAGCTCGGCGACCGCGTGTCCCGCGCCGCACGCGACGTCCACGCAGGCCGCCCCGCGCTTCAGCGCCAGCAGCCGGTACGACGCCGCGCGCAACTCGGCCGCGCCGGGCCGCTCCTCGATCCACTCCAGAAAGCTCATACCCTCCACGCTGCAACTTCAGGTGGACCTGAAGTCAATCCATCGACACCTTGTCGTAGGTCGTGATGGTGTGCCGGACGTCCAGGTCGATCTCGTCGCCGACCGCCGGCGGGGCCACCGCGGCGGGCAGGAACAGCATGCTGGCCTGCATGTGCGGCGGCTCCGCGAACCACCGCTGCTTGCCCTCGATGCTGAACGGCGACAGCGCCATCCCGGCCGCGTCGAGGCCGCCCTTGGCCATCGCGATCGCCCGCTGCCGGACGGTCGCCGCACCGGTCGGCGCCTCCAGCCCGACGCCGTTCGCCGTACCGCCGGAGACGATGATGATGTGCCCGTCGCCGCTCACCCGGCGCTGCCGGTACCCGACCCGCTCGCCGCGGCGGACCGAATGCACGTCGAGCACGGTCGCCTTCACCGTCAGCGCGCCGCGGTCGCCGAGCCACAGCCCGGTGCCCATCCGGAGCTTCACGTCGTCGCCGATGTCGCCGAGCTTCTGCGCCGGTACGTGCGACACCCAGAGCGTGTTCTTCCGTACGTCGAGGGCCGCCTTGGCCAGTTGCTGCGCCTCGCGGAGGTTCGCCGACGTACCGCCCGCGCCCATCGGGAAGTGCAGCGACCAGCCCTCGAACCGGATCCGGTCGAGCGCGTTCAGCAGCATCGTGTGCCGCAGCTCGCGGGCGCCGATGCCGTGCCGGCGCATCGAGGTCATCACCTCGATCAGCACCCGGCTGCCGGCCGGGATCGAGACCAGGTCGGCCAGCCGGCTGACCGTGTGGATCACGTTCTGGCTCTTCGGCATCTCCAGGAACGGCCGCCACGGCGACAGCACCACGACGTCCTCGCGCGGCTCCGCGGGGACCTCGAAGTACGTGCCGACCGCGACTGTCCGCGCGCCGAGTGCGCGCGCCTCCGCGAACAGGCGGTGGTTCCCGAACCCGTACCCGTTGCCCTTGGCGACCGGGACGATGTCGGGGTTCCACGTGGAACGGAGGTGGTCACGCCATCGATCGGAATCGACGTGCAGGACTAGGGGCATGGTGTCAACGCCGTCTCATGTAGAGGTCGAATGCGGTGTAGAGCGCCTTGTTCAACGGCAGATCCCACTCACCGACGTACTCGACGGCCTCGCCGCCGGTACCGGTCTTGAACTGGATCAGCCCGACGTGCGGGTCGTTCGGGTCCAAGGTGTCGGTGATGCCCCGTAGGTCGTACACGGTTGCACCCGCCGCGAGTGCGTCCGTCATCATGCGCCACTGGATCGCGTTCGATCCGCGCACGTCCCGCTTGGCGGTCGAGCTGGCACCGTAGGAGTACCAGGAATGACCGCCGACCCGGACCCAGATCGTCGACGCGACCAGGTCGCCCTCGTGGTGGGCGTTGTAGATCCGGAAGTCACAGCAATCGGCCGGCTGGTTCGCCATCGCGGCGTACATCTTCTCGAAGTACGGCAGCGGCCGCGGCGTGAAGTGGTCGCGCTGCGCGGTCTCGACGTACAGCCCGTGGAAGGCCTTGATGTCCTCCGGTCCGCCCTGCGTCACCTCGACGCCGGACTTCGCGGCCTTCTTGATGTTCCGCCGCCAGAGCTGGTTCATGCCCTTCAGCAGGTCGTCCTCGGTGCGGCCGGCCAGCGGCACCTGGAAGACGTACTGCGGCTGCCCGGCCGCGAAGCCCTCCGCGATCCGGGGCGGCTTCCAGCCGAGCTTGCGGAGCTTGTCGCCGACGGTCGCGCCGGACGGCTCGATCACGTCCGGGCGGACGTCGCCGAGCTTCGGCTGCTGCCCGCCGGCGATCGCGTCCTTGATGGTCTGCGCGCCCCAGCGGCGGGTCGCCACCGGCGGACCCATCCGGATCCCGAATGCGCCCCGCTCGGCCAGGTGCGCGGCCAGCGGCCGCAGGTAGCTGCCGAGGTCGATCGCGTCCCAGTCGACGACCGGGCCCTCCGGGAGGTACGCGAGGTACCGCTTGACCTTCGGCATCTGCCGGTAGAGCACCAGGCCGACGCCGACGAGTTGGCCGGGCGTGCCCGGCTCGTACCAGCCGAGGGACTCTGCCTTCCATTCGCTCTTCACCGCGGCCCAGCCGGGCGTCTGCAGGAAGCTCGCCGCCGGCTGCGCCGCGATGTACGCGGCGTGCTCGTCGGACGAGATGGTCCGGATGCTCAAGTCACTCACGGTGGGTCAGGCTACCGGCCCAGCCCCGGGAACCGTAGCTGAGCCGGTTTCTGATCAAATCAGCTTCTCGGACAGGTCCCACAACCGAGTGGCCGACTCCGGATCGAGGGCGTACGGCGCGACGCCGGTGTTCTCGCCCGCGACGTTGGGCAGTGCCTCGTTGTTGTCCTCGAAGTACTTGCCCGTCACGCCCTGCACCAGCGGTGAAGCCGCCAGCAGTACGGAGGTGGCCGCGCCCTGCTCGACGGTCTTCCAGCGGTACTGGTCCCAGTCCTGCTGCACCTCCGCCGGGACGTGCCGCTGCAGCGCCGTCCGGATGCCGCCCGGCATCAGCGCGTTCACGACGATCCCGTCCGCGGCCCACCGCTTGGCGCCCTCGACGGCGAACAGGATGTTCGCGGTCTTCGACTGCCCGTACGCCGCCCACGGCTCGTACGGCCGGTTCTCGAAGTGCAGGTCGTCGAGGTGTACGCCGGAACGCAGGTGGGCGCTCGAGCTCACCGACACGACCCGGGCGTCGCCGGCGGCCGCGAGCGCGTCGTACAGGCCGAGGGCGAGGCCGAAGTGCCCGAGGTGGTTGGTGGCGAACTGGTGCTCCCAGCCTTCCGGGGTGCGCTGGAGCGGCTCGGCCATCACGCCGGCGTTGTTGACCAGGATGTGCAGCGGGCCGGTCCAGCTCTGCGCGAACGCACGCACCGAGCCGCGGTCGGCGAGCTCGATCGGTGCGACGAAGACGTGATTGTTGCCGGTGTCCTCGATGATCTGCCCGGCGACCCGCTCGCCGGCGGCGGTGTTCCGGACCGCGAGGGTCACCTCGGCGCCGGCCGCGGCGAGCGCCCGGACGGTCTCGACCCCGATCCCGGACGCGCCACCGGTGACGACCGCGCGCCGACCGGCCAGGTCGACCCCGGCGAGCACCTCGGCCGCGGTCGACTCGTAGCCGAAGGGTGTGGTGATTCTGCTCATCAGCATCCGTCCCTAGACTGTATCCGGAGGAGCCTCCGGTACTTTCGAGTCAACCGGAGGTGCCTCCGGATATCAAGTTCCGCTAGGTTGTGGACTCCGGAGGGGAGGGGACATGGGCAGTACGAGCGAGCGCCCGCTGCGTGCGGACGCCCAGCGCAACCGGGGGCAGATCCTGACCGCGGCGTCGCAGGCGTTCACGAAATGCGGTCTGGAGGCGACCCTCGAGGGCATCGCCAAGGACGCCGGCGTCGGGATCGGCACGCTCTACCGGCACTTCCCGACCCGGGAGGCGCTGATCGAGGCGGCGTACCGCAGCGAGCTCGCGGCCGTCTGCGAGGCCGCGCCGCGGCTCCTCGCCAAGCTGCCGCCGGCGGAGGCGCTGCGCGCCTGGATGGATCGCTTCATCGACTACATGGGCCGCAAGCTCGGCATGGCCGACGCGCTGCGGGCCGTGATCGCGTCCGGTGCGGACCCGTACGCGCAGAGCCGCGACCTGCTGGTCGGTGCGATCACCCCGCTGCTCGAGGCCGGCGCGGCCTCCGGCGAGCTGCGCTCCGACGTGACCGCGGACGACGTACTGCTGAGCCTGAGCGGGGTCGGACTGGCCGCGGGCGGTCGCCGCGAACAAGCCGACCGCCTGCTCAACCTGCTCCTCGACGGTCTCCGGTACGGCGCGTGAAGGTCGCGCTCGTCACCGGGTCGGCCTCCGGGATCGGCGAGGCGACCGTACGGCGGCTGGCCGCGGACGGGATGACCGTCGCGGTGCACTCGCGGTCGACCCGGTCCGCGGGGGAGAAGCTGGCCGCGGAGCTCGGCGGGTCGTACCACCAGGCCGACCTCTCCGACGACACGGCCGCCGCGGCGCTCGTACCGGAGGTGCTGGCCGCGCACGGGCGGCTCGACGTACTCGTGAACAACGCCGGCATCAGCTGGCCGGTGCCGCACGCCGACCTGGACGGGTTGACCGCCTCCGACTGGCGACAGTTGCTCGACGTGAACCTGATCGCGCCCTGGCTCCTGTGTACGGCGGCCGTGCCCGCACTACGCGACGCCGGCGGGTGCATCGTCAACGTCACCAGCCATGCGGGCGTTCGGCCGAAGGGCAGCTCGATCGCGTACGCCGCGTCGAAGGCGGCGCTGAACCATGTGACCAAGCTCCTCGCCGCGGCGCTCGGGCCGGACGTCCGGGTGAATGCGGTCGCGCCCGGCCTCGTCGACACACCCCTCACCGAGTCCTGGACCGAAGCCCAGGACCTGTGGAAAACCTCGAGCCCGATGCGCCGCGCCGCACAACCTGTGGATATCGCGGACCTGATCTCGGCGGTTGTCCACAACTCCTACCTGACCGGCGAAGTCATCCTGCTCGACGGCGGTCTCAACCTCCGCTAGCGGTCGGCCGGGCCGACGGCATCGCCGCGCGCGGCGGCTCGGTCCCACAAGGAGCCGACCATTCCGGCGAGCAGGTACGAGACGCGCTCGGCCAGCTCGTCGTCGCGGGCCGGCGTACCGGCGTCCAGCCAGGCCAGGAAGGCCTGCTGCACGGTTTCGATGACGACTGTGGCGAGCCAGCGACGGACCGTCGGATCGGCGACGTTGGCCAGCCGCGCCTCGACCTGGCGGCGCTCGCGTTTCGTCCGCTTCGTGACGAACTCGGCGAACTCCGGCTCGCGCGCGGCGTGCCGGACCAGCAGGCGGTATGCGTCGGGCAGCTCGCGCACCACCGCGAAGCGACGGCGCAGTACCTCGGCCGTGGCCTCGATCGCCGGTCCGCCGTCGCGGGCGTGCACCGGTGCGTGGGACTCCTCGACCGCGTCCAGCCGAGTGCCGATCTGCTGGAGGATCGCCAGGTAGAGCTCGCGTTTGGAGTTGAAGTGCCGGTACACGATCAGCTTGCTGACGCCGGCCGCCGCGGCGACCTGGTCGAGCGTCGTGGCCGCGTACCCGTTGCGGGCGAACGCGGTGGCCGCGGCCGACAGGATGCTCGCCGAGCGCTCGGGCGCGGCGAGGAGCTTGCGTTTAGCTGGCGTGCTGGGCATCGCCGATCATCATCTCGTACCCGCGCCGCTGCGCCGGCCGCCGGCGTATCAGCAGGACTGCGACGAGTCCGCCGTACACGAGTGCGGCGCAGGTGATTTCGAGGGCGTTGGCAGTCCGGAGGTACACCGGCCAGTCGGTGCGCTGGATCAACGGCAGCCAGGCGTTGAAGGCCGCGAACACCACGGCGACGGCGAGCCACGCGCCGCGCCGGGAGCGGGCGATCAGCGCGACGAACGCCCCGAGGACCAGCGCGTGCAGGACGCCGCGGATGAGTTCGCCGCCCATCACGACCGACGTACTCGGCACCGTGAACTTGGTGCCGGACTCGTGGTAGTAGCGGTGCACGAACGGCGCGTCCAGTGCCGCGAACGTCAGGTAGACGGGCACCCAGGCAAGGGTGGCGACGATCAGCCGCCAGGTCCACGACCACCAGCGCCGGCTCGCGAGCGTTGCGCGCAGCAGTTCGCCGACGCTGTGGCCGGTCGATGCGGGCGGGAACAGGATCGCTGTCGGCACCGCGAGCGCGACGGCGATCACGGCTCCGGTGAGCGGAATCAGTGCGCTCGACGCCCGGATGAACAGCACCGCCTCGACGTCGTTGCTGATGGTGCTCACCAGATACACCAGCAGGGCGAGTACGGCGGCACGCTGCGCGGTGGGCAGCTGGAGCCGGCGCGAGAGTGACGCGAGTACCGCGACGCCGACGAGACCCGCCAGTACGGAGAGACCGATCGCGGCCGGCGCGGGCGGATGCGCCGGATGGGCGATCACCGCGGCGAGCACGGAGCCGACCACGAAGCTGACCACGACCACGCCGAACCGCCGCACGCTGTCCATCACTGTTAACCCCCTGGTGTTAACTGATGAGTTAACAGTAGGAAACTCGCCGACGGATGGCAACAGGTTCTGTCGGTGCCCGGTTCTACGATCGCGGGATGTCTTTGGGTCGAGACTTCCGGCGGTTGTGGGTTGCGTTCACGGTCAGCGCGTTCGGATCGGCGGTCGGACTCGGTGCGCTGCCGCTGGTCGCCGTACTCGCCCTGGACTCCACGACCTTCCAGGTCTCGATGCTGGCCGCGTTGTCGGCGCTGGCCGGCGCGGCGCTCGCGTTGCCGATGGGGGACTTCATCGAGCAGCGGCACAAGCGGCCGGTGATGATCGCGTCGGACCTGGTGCGGTTCGCGGCGCTGGCGTCGGTGCCGGTCGCGGCGGCGTTCGGCGTACTGACGTATGTGCACCTGTGTGTCGCCGGCGTGCTGCAGGCGGCGGGGACGATCGCCTTCCAGGCGGCGAGTGGCGCGCACCTGAAGGCGCTGGTGCCGGCCGCGGGGCGGGCCGAGGCGAACAGCCGGTTCGAGCAGACGAACTGGGTGTCGTTGAGCGTCGGCCCGGCGATCGGAGGTGCGCTGGTCAGCCTGGTCGGCGCGACCGCGACACTCGCGATCGACGCGGTGTCGTTCCTCGGATCGGCGCTCGGCATCCGGCGGATCCAGCAGCCCGAGCCGGAGCCGATGAAGCGCGAGGGCAAGCGCGACATCACGGCCGGCTGGCGGTACATCCTGCGGCATCGCGGGCTCCGCGCCCTGTTCTGGAACGCCATGCTCTTCGGCGGTCCGGTGATGATGACGTCGCCGTTGCTGACCGTCTTCATGCTGCGCGACCTGGGCCTCGCGCCGTGGAGCTACGGCGTGATGCTCGGGGTGTCCTGCATCGGCGGTGTGGTCGGCGCCCGGCTCGCACCACGGTTGACCGCGCGGCATGGCCTGCACTGGATGCTGCTGGTGTTCGGCGTACTGCGGGCTCCTTGGCTGTTGCTGTTCCCGTTGGCGCCGCACGGGTGGGGCGGCTTCGTCGTACTCACGGTGGCCGAGACGGCGTTGCTCGTCGGCGCGGGCGCCTTCAACCCGTCGTTCTCGACGTACCGGATGGAGGTCACCGAGGACGGGTTCATGGCGCGCGTCCTCGGGTCGTGGTCGATCAGCTCGCGGTGCGTGCAGCCGGCGTTCATCGCGCTGGGCGGTGGGCTCGCGACGCTGGTCGGGATGCGGGGTGCGCTCTGGGTCGCGGGGATCTGCTGCACGCTGAGCGCCGTACTGCTGCCGTGGAAGTCGGCTAAACCAGCTGCATTGCCTGAGCCAGCCTGACGATCGAACCCACCTCTTCGACCTGGCCGTCGAGGTACTTGGCCGCCTCGTCGGGCGGCAGCACGAGTACGTCGGTGACCTGTTCGCCGTCCTCGGGGTTGGTCGGCGGCTGCTCGATCACCACGTCCGCGACGTAGTTCGCCCAGTACGACACCGGGTGCGGGAGATGCGGACGGTACGGCGCCGGGCGGCGATGGTCCGCGCGGTGGGCGCCGAGCCAGGTGAGCGGGCCCGTGAGCCGCGCGCCGGCCTCCTCGAGCAGTTCGCGCCGGACGAGCTGCTCGATCGTCTCGCCCGGTTCGCGGGTCCCGCCGGGCAGGAAGCGCCAGCCAAGATCGTTGGTGCAGACAACGACACCGTCGACGGTCCGGCAGACCACGTGCGCGTTGCTGATCAGCTCGTCCGGCGGCTGCTCCAAGGTGTACCGGACGTCCAGCTCACCCCACTCCCAGTGCCCCGGTGCGAACAGGTCGGGGAACCGCTCCACCCAGGGCCGCATAACCTCATTCTGCGCTACCGTCGCTGCCATGGCCCAGTCAGACCCCGAGCCCGCCCCGGTCGCCGACACCTCCACAGCGGAGCTGAACGGGCAGACCGAGCCGGACGACGCAGAGCCGACTGAGGCCGAAGCTGCTGCTGAGGGTGAGCCGGAGCCGACTCCCGAGGAGAAGGCCCGGCGGACGGCGCGCACGTTCCTGTGGACGTGCGGCTGGCTGACCCTCCTCGCAGCCGCGTTCCTGCTGTCCGACATCGTCCAGTCCAACAAGTCCTTCGGTTTCGTCGGCTGGCTCAGCGTGGCGCTGACCTACCTGTGCGTACTCGTACTCGTTGCCGGGTACTTCGCCTGCGCCCGGGAGAAGGCCACGCTGCGCACCCGGCTGTTCGGCCGCTTCGACCTCTTCCAGGTCAGCACCCTGGTCGTCGTGGTCGCGGTGGTCTTCGGCTTGCTGATCCCGACGAGTCACAAGGCCGTGCTGGCACTCTCGTTGCCGTGGGCGCTGACCTACTGGATGTACGGCCTCGACCGGACGAAGCCGCCGGCGGACACGACTACGTGAGGTGCGCCCGGAGGTAGTCGAGGTCGGCCTTCTGGCCGTTGTCGGCGTTCGGGGTCTCGACGACGACCGGGGCGCCGGCGGCCTGGACGACCGCGACGATGTCGGCCGGGTCGATGTGACCCTCCTCGAAGTTGCTGTGCCGGTCCGCGCCGGAGCCGAACTCGTCCCGGGACCCGTTCGCATGCACGAGGTCGATCCGCCCGGTGATCGCCAGCACCCGCTCGACGATCGTCGGCAGCTCCTCGCCGGCCGCGTGGAAGTGGCACGTGTCCAGGCAGAACCCGACGTTCTCCAGCCGGTCGTTCCCGGACGCGTGCACCGCCTCCCACAGCCGTTCGATCCGCTCCAGCTGGCGGGCCATCGCGTTCTCGCCGCCGGCGGTGTTCTCGATCAGCAGCGGCACCGGCAGCTCGGCCCGCTCGATGCACTTGCGCCAGTTGTCGAACCCGGCCTCCGGGTCGTCCTCGTCGCCGACGTGCCCGCCGTGCACGATCACACCCTTGACGTCGATCTCGGCCGCCTTGTCCAGCGTCTGCTGCAGCAGCTTCCGGCTCGGGATCCGGATCCGGTTGTTCGTGTTCGCGACGTTCAACCGGTACGGCGCGTGCACGTACAGGTCCACGCCCGCCGCGGCGGCGCGCTCCTTCAGCGCGTCCTCACCGTCGGCGTACGCGAGCTTGGGCGCCTTGTAGTCCTGCGGATTCCCCAGGAAGAACTGCACCAGATCGGCACCCCGATCGGCAGCCTCCGCCAACGGGTCCTCCTGGTCCACATGCGCACCGAGCTTCACAGTCATACCCCCACCCTAGAACCGCCCACCGACAGTTCACGAACCCCAGCCGGCCGAGCGGGTGACCTGGCGTTGGTCGGGGGCCGGGGGTTGGACCGGGCGGCCTTCGAACTCGGTGGACAGGACGATGTGGGTGTTCATCTCGCCGTGTTCGCCGAGGCGTTCGAAGAGGCCTTCGAGGTGTTGCATCGAGGTGACGCGGACGCGCAGCATCGAGCAGGAGTTGCCGCTGAGCTTGTGGATCTCGAGTACTTCGGGGAAGTCCTCGGCGCGGGTGGTCTTGAGCAGGCACCGGCCGGTCGTGCAGCGCATCTGGACGAACGCCGACAGCGGCTGCCCGGCCCGCGCCGGGTCCACCTCGGCGTGGTAGCCGGTGATCACACCGGCCTCTTCCAGGCGGCGTACCCGGTCGGCGACCGCGGGTGGTGAGAGGTTGACCCGCTTGCCGAGCTGGTTGAACGACAGGCGCCCGTCGGACTGCAGTGCGGCGAGGATCTGCCAGTCGGTGGAGTCCAGCTCACGCTCCTGAAAGGTCATCTCCCCAGAACACCTTCGATGTCGACGGTGCACAAGCCCCGACGCCTTACTTCTGGCATTCAACGCGAGGCCCGGCCTTTCTAGCGTGGTTGCCATGCTGACTCCCGTCGTTCTCGCCGCCGCCCTGATGAACGCCGCGATGGTCGCCGCCAGCGCGGTCAGCGCGATCCTGATCGCCGACGACCTCGGCCCGGCGCTGGCCGGCCTCCCCAACACCGCGGGCGTCCTCGGCACCGCGGCAGGCGCCGTACTGATCGGCCGCTGGACTGCCCGCCTCAACCGCGCCCAAGCGCTCCGCTTCGGGTACGGCCTCGGTGTAGCCGGCGGCGCAACCACCGTCCTGGCCGCGGTCGGCGGTCCGATAACCCTGCTCTTCGCAGGCATGTTCCTCCTGGGCGCGGGCAACGCCGCCGCTCTCCTCTCGCGCTACGCCGCAGCCGACCTCGCACCTGTAAGCAAACGGTCCAGGGCAATGAGTACCGTTGTCTGGGCAAGCACACTCGGAGCCGCCGGCGGCCCCTTCCTCCTCGCCCCGTCTCAATCAGCCGCGTCCGTCGCGGGCCTCCCCGCGATCGCAGGCCCGTTCCTGCTGGCCCTGGCCGCGGTCTTCTCCGCCCTGGTCGCGTCGACGTACATCCGCCGTGCCAAGCCTGCTGACGAACCACAGGTGCCCACAGCAACCAGCGGACGCCCCGTGCTGCTTGCTGCCGGAGTCATGGTCGTCGGCCAGCTCGTCATGGTCTCGGTTATGACCGCGGTCCCTGTCCACACCCACCTGCACCACGATGGCCTCGGCGTGCTCGGAGTGATGCTGTCTGTCCACACCCTGGGGATGTTCGCGTTGTCCCCGCTGACAGGCTGGTGGATCGACCGCTCCGGGCCACGCGCGGTGATGCTCACGGGACTCGTTGGCCTGCTGGTTGTCGCCGTACTGGTCACCCGGACCGGTATGGCGTTCACGCCGGCGCTGTTCCTGCTCGGGTATGCCTGGAACCTCTGTTACCTCGGCGGCAGCGCCCAGCTCGGGTCAGCCGCGCTGGAGAGCCGCGTGGAGTCCTCGATCTGGGCTGTGTCAGCCCTTGCAACAGCTACGTCGCCCTGGCTGTTCACCCTGGGCGGTTTCCCGGTCCTGGCGGCAGTCTCACTCGCCCTCGCCGTGCCCTTGCTGGTCCTCGTACTGCGTCAGCGCTCAGTCACCACGGCCGCGCGCGTCTCTCTCCCGCGGACCTAGTTCCTTGGCCGGGCTTCTCCTCGCTTGTTCACCCATCTCCTGGACTCTGACCTGTTCTGTCTCCGGGACTCTGCCTGCCTCCAAGATCTTGGCCATGATCTCCTGCTTGCTCAGGCCGTTGTGCGAGTCCTTGCGGCTTTCCGCAACCTGCTCTGGTGTGACGCCTGTCTGTTCTCGGATGAACTGCGAGGTCTCCCGGTCCCTGGCCAGCTCCTGGGCCTTCAGCTCTCGCTGCGCTCGCTCGAACCAGTCGTCTGCAATCTCCGGCGTACGGGCCGGCTTCGGATCCGTGTAGCTGCCGCCGAACCCGTTCCAGGTGGATTCCAGCTCGCGCCCGTACGCGATGAACTTCTGCACCAGGTCGATGCCGTTCGACCTGTCCCTAAGCAGTCCGTTGGCTGTGTTGATGAGTCGGCTGACGCTGCCTGCGCCGGCCTGGTTCGGCCCCTTCTCGATCAGCAGCTCGACCTGCCGGCGCAGCTCCTGGGCGGTCCGCCCTTCGCTCCGGTCGATCCGCTGCAGGGCTTCTTTGAGGTGGGGCTGCAGCTCCGGACCTGCCTTCTTCAAGGCCCGTTCCTGCAGCCGCTCCAGCTCCTGCTTGACGCGCTTCTCGTGTTTGGCCAGCCGGGCTCGGCGCTGGGCGTCGGTCTCGGCGCCGGACTCGACGTACATCGGCTCTACGCTCGATCGGCGTCGAACGACGGGTACGGCGGTGTCCGGTACGTCCCACGCGGAGCCCACGAACGGCGCCAGCGACTCGAAGTCGGCACGCTCGTTGGCAGCACGGTGGAGCCGGCTGTTGGTGACGCTGCGTAGAGATTCCAGCTGCTCCTCGACGATGCCCTCGTGCTCGGCGATCGCCTGCCGGGCCTCCCGCACCCGAGGATGCCCGGCCTCGAGCCGGCTCCACAGCTCGCCGACCGCGCGTTGGTGCTCGTCGATCGCCGCTTCCGCGTCACGCACGTCCGGATACTCGGCCCTCAGCCGGTCCCACCGCTCGCGGATCGCCCGTCGATGCCCTTCGATCGCGGCCGTGTCCTCATGCGCCTCCAGCCAGTCGACGTACTGGAGATGCGCCCGTACGTCGGACAGCGCGGCCCTGAACGCCGGATGGCGCTCCCGCTGCTGCCGGAGGTCCTCGATCGCGGCGTGGAGCTCGTCGAACCGCGGCCCGGCCTCCCGGACCGCCTCGTGGGCCGCAAGCTCGGCCTTCCGGTCCGCGATGAGCTCCTGATGCCGCTCGATCACCGCGATCGTGCGGGGTACGCCGTACTCCTCGGCCAGCCGGATGTGGACGAGCTCGTGTACGACGAGCGTGTGGAGGCCGGAGTCCGACACACCGTCGCGCAGGGCCCCGAGCGTGGCGGCGATCCGGGGACTCGGATCGAGGTGGTCCAGGATGACGCTGCCGTCCGCGCCGAGCCGGGGATGCCGGTGGACGACGAGCTGGTCGACCACGCCGCGCAGCACGGCCTCGTACCCGGCCCGCGACTTGTCAGACATCAGCTCAGCCGGGATGTCGTCGAAGAAGCCGCGGCGATGCAGCTCGGAGGCGGCCGCGGCGAAGTCGAGTACGGCAGGTAGACAGCTGTACAGGCGCTCCAACTCGTCCAGTTCGGGCTCGGCACATCCGATGGTCATGCTTGAACAAACCTCCACGGTCCGGCGTCCTGAGGTACGACGGTGACGCCGTCGGAGCCTGCCGGGACCGCGCTGGCCTGGTCCGGCCAGGCGTTGGCCGGTTCGAGCAACAGGCCTGTGGATATGGTCAAGTGGCAGTCCGAACGCTGGTACTCTTTTCGGTGTGGCCCGGTCCATCGACCGGGCTCATTGCTTGGCGCCGGTGGCAAGTGCCGGCGCGGAGCGCACCGCATCGCCCTCCTGCCACGGAGAGACCGTGGCCGCCAAGTCCGAAGGAGGTGGAGTTCGCGCATGCGTCGTTACGAAGTCATGGTGATCCTCGACCCGGAGCTCGATGAGCGCACCGTGGAGCCGTCCATCGACCAGTACCTGAACATCGTCCGCAAGGAAGGTGGCACGGTCGAGAAGCTCGACATCTGGGGTCGTCGCAAGCTCGCTTATGACGTGAAGAAGAAGTCCGAAGGCATCTATGCCGTCGTCGACCTGACCGCCGAGCCGGCGGTCGTGAAGGAGCTCGACCGTCAGCTCACGCTGAACGAGTCGATCCTGCGCACCAAGGTCATCCGGCCGGACCAGCACTGAACCTGGGGTCGTCAGCAGCCATCGGTACTGTCGGTTCCAGCCGATACCAATAGCTGTAGACACAGCCACACCCGATAGCAGGAGGAACGGCAATGGCAGGCGAACCACCCATCACCCTGATCGGAAACCTCACGGGTGACCCGGAACTGCGCTTCACGCCCTCGGGCGCCGCGGTGGCGAATTTCACCGTCGCGTCGACCCCGCGGACGCTGGACCGGCAGAGCAACGAGTGGAAGGACGGGGAGACCCTCTTCATCTCGTGTTCGGTGTGGCGGCAGGTCGCCGAGAACGTTGCCGAGTCCCTCACCCGCGGATCCCGGGTCGTCGTGACCGGGCGCCTGAAGGCGCGCAGCTACGACGACCGCGACGGGAACAAGCGCACCGTGTTCGAGTGTGACGTCGAGGAGATCGGCGCCAGCATGCGTTACGCGACGCTGAAGATCTCCAAGACCTCGCGAGAGGGCGGTGGCGGTGGCGGTGGCTTCGGCGGTGGCGGCAACCAGGGTGGCGGCGGCTACCAAGGCGGCGGCAACCAGGGCGGCGGCTACGGCGGCGGTCAGGGTGGCGGTCAAGGCGGCGGCAACCAGCAGAACGACCCCTGGGCAACCCCGCAGGGCGGCGGTCAGTCCGCCCAGCAGAACGACCCCTGGGCCAGCCAGGGCGGCGGCTCGATGGAGGAGCCTCCGTTCTGATCGGCCCGCACCATCATCACTAGTCAGTGACCATTCCGGCAGTCCTGCCGGGCTCTGGAAATAGGAAGAGAGCACCACAATGGCCAAGATCGTTCGGAAGCCGAAGAAGAAGGTCTGCGGCTTCTGCAAGGACAAGGCGACGTACGTCGATTACAAGGACACCGCGCTGCTGCGCAAGTTCATCTCGGACCGCGGCAAGATCCGCGCCCGCCGGGTGACCGGGAACTGCGTGCAGCACCAGCGCGACGTGGCCACCGCTATCAAGAACGCTCGTGAGGTGGCGCTGCTGCCGTACACGAGCACGGCTCGCTGAGGGAGGCGCGGACCATGAAGCTCATCCTGTCTCAGGAGGTCGAGGGCCTCGGAGCCCCCGGCGACATCGTCGAGGTCAAGGACGGCTACGGCCGGAACTACCTCGTCCCGCGCGGCCTGGCCATCGGCTGGACCCGTGGCGCGGAGAAGCAGATCCAGACGATCAAGCGGGCGCGTGACGCCCGGGCGATCCAGGGCAAGGAGCACGCGAGCGAGGTCAAGAACCAGCTCGAGCAGCTTGCCGTGACGCTGGCGGTCAAGGCGGGTGACACCGGCCGGCTGTTCGGTTCGGTCACCCCGGCCGACATCGCCGGTGCGATCAAGGCCGCCGGCGGCCCGCTGGTCGAGAAGCGGGCGATCGCGATCGGCTCGCCGATCAAGACCACCGGCAAGCACCAGGTCGCCGTCCAGCTGCACCCGGAGGTGGCCGCCACGGTCCGCCTCGAGGTCGCGGCCGGCTGACGTCCACGCCGTACGCACAAGGCCCGCGTCCCCCTGGGGGGCGCGGGCCTTGTCCGTTGCGCGATCAGTTCTGGGCCGGGGTCGGCCAGTCGACCGGTTGCGGCTCGCTGGCCTGGCCGCCGGCGGAGTCGGATGTCGACAGGGTCGGCCATTCCGTCGGTGCGGGTTCGGCGGCGCTGCCCTGGTCCACGACTGTGACGGTCGGCCAGGTGGTCGGGGACGGCTCGTTGTCGTCGGCGAGTGCACGCCCTGCCGGCAGCAGCAGGGTCACGACAACGAGCGCACTCGTGAACTGCGCCGTCCGGCGCCCGGCCCCGCTCACTTCTTGGGGTCCAGGGCGTAGAGGACCGATCCGTACACGAGGATCGCGTGGTTGCTCGCGATGGCCCACGGCCGCGTCATGCCGGCCGGCATCGGGTAGCTCTTGCCGAGCGGCGCCACGGCGAACAGCTTCGTGGCGATCGTGCCGTAGACGTAGGTGGAACCGCTGAGCGACAACGGCTGGAAGTCCTGCAGCGTCCGCGTCTTGCCCGCGGAGAGGTCGATCAGGCAAGGCCCCCAGGCGGCGATCTTGCGCTGCGGGTCGGGTACCCAGGCCCAGCTGCTGGGCTCGCCGGACGAGGCGTCCGAACAGACCGCGACGACCTTCCCGCTGGCGGTCGAATGCACGACCGGGATCACCTGATCCGGCTGCTTCGGGTCCGTCCAGAGCACCAGCGCGTAGTCGGCGCTCGCGGTCACCACCTGCTGGAGGTTCTCCGCCGGCACGCCCTTCGGCGGCACTGGGGTGAGCGTTACGCGGTCCTTGCCCGGCTGCGACCAGCCGAGCGGCCCCTTCGGTCGTGCGTACAGGGTCCGGTCACCGTCGGCGAGCAGCGGTGTGGAGAATCGTTCTCCTTCTGGTGAGGCCACCAGCTTGCCTCCGGACACCACCATCGAACCGGCATCGCTGCCCAGCAGGATCAGCGGAGACTTGCCGAAGAAGGTCACCTTGGCACTGTCCGGCAGCGAGAGCTTGGTCGGCAGGGCGCCGCCGCCTGGCCAGTACGACAGGGTGTCCTGCGATGCGACCGCGAGCACCAGCTTGGAGTCGACGGTCGTGTAGACCGGGCTCATGGCGTCGTTCGGCACCTTGTCCTGCCAGAGCAGCTTGCCTGCGCTGCTGAAGACCGCCACCTTCTGATCGGTCGTCAGGACCGCGACCTCGGTGCCGTCCGGCTTGATCGCCGGTGTGCTGTTGGGGGCGATACCGACGGTCCAGCTGGCATGGGCCGACCAGCCGAGCGGCTGCGTCCGGGGTGGGAAGTCGTCCGGTCCCACGCTCGGGCCGGGCAGTTCCGGGAGCTTGGGTGACGTCGTGACCGTCGGCTTGTCGTTGCCGAGCTTGCTGAAGACCGTGATGTACAGGGCAGTGCCGGCGATCAGTACGACGGCGACGGCCATCGCCACGTAGATCGGCCACACCGGCTTCTTGTTCCGCTTGGAGTCGGTCTCGATCGAATCCACCTGACCGTCCGGGTGGATGACGAGGGGCCACGAGGCGCCGTCGGCCTCGACGGCGGTGGCCTTCACCGGGCGGCCGAGCTGCGCGGCCCGCTCCGCGACGAGCTGGATTGCAGCGGCTCGCGGATCGGAGTTGTTGAGCGGATGACTACGGCCCGCGATCTTCACTTCGGCGTTGTGATCGTCGTACAGCCGAATCGTGACCTTCGGCCAGGAAGGGATCTTCTCAGCCACGATGGCCTCTCATTCCCGCCACAGGTCTCCCTCGTTCATCCGGTTCCGACGTCCTCGTTCTAGCATGTCCCCCGCACGAGGCATGCCAGGGATTCCGGGCACGCAGAAACCACGCGGGCCCGGCGGCTCGACTGACCCCGACAAGGGGGTAGAAACATCCTCGCCTGTGGATGGGTCATGAAAGTACACCCGGAAAGCGAGAGAATACGGTGGGCGACTGCCTGTGACGGAACGCGAGAGGAGGGGCCATGACGCAGAACCCGTGGACACGAGAGCAGTCTCCGGGTCCACAACAGCAGGCGTCAGTGGCTCCGGGACCTCAGCCGGACATCACCCCGCGGGGGCCGTCCGCCCCGCAGCACGGGGTGCCGGCGCCCGCGGAGGATCAGCGCTTGCCCAAGTTCGCGATTCCGGCGGCGGACACGTTGTGGTGGGTCGGGGTGCACGGTGGCGCCGGCGAGACCACGATGTCCGTGCTGCTTCCGGGGACCCGGGCGGCCAACCACCGTTGGCCGATCCCGCCACCGCCGGTGCCGACACCGGTGATCCTGGTCGCCCGGACCCACGGGTCCGGTCTGCGCGCCGCGCAGCGAGCCGCGATCGAGTGGGCCTCGGGAGTCGTCCAGGGTGTCGCCGTGCTCGGCCTGGTGCTCATCGCGGACGCCCCGGGCCGGCTGCCCCGAGTGCTCGACGACTTCGCCGACATCGTCGGCGGGGGCGTCCCGAGGGTCTGGGACATTCCGTGGATCGAGGAGTGGCGTCGAGGGGAGGCTCCCACGCCTGACAACACCCCCGACGAGGTTTTCGAAGTACTTGAATCCATCTACGCACTTCGCGCGTCAAACCCAGCGGACTACCCCGCCCCGTACTGAAAGGTAAACAACCACCATGATGTTCGCACACCACCTGCTGACGGAGCTCCCGAACGTGCTCCCCCAGGACGCGCCTCCGGGCGTGGAGACCAACCTGCGGAAGGTCCTGGGCTGGGTGAAGTGGCTTGCTTATGGCGTCTGCACGCTCGGCATCATCATCGCCGGCGGCATGATGGCGGTCGGCCAGCGCCGCGGTGAGGGCGGCGAGCACGCTGCCCGCCTCGGCTGGGTGCTGGCGGCCTGCATCGTCATCGGCGCCGCGACCGCGCTGACCCAGGCTCTGGGAGGCTGGTAGTAAGTGGGGCTGTTCAGCGGGAGCACTGACTCCGACGGCGATTCCGACAGCGAGAAGAACCCTCGCTCCTTCCTCGAGGAGCGTGGGTTCGTCGCGTCGGCCATCATCATCGGAGCAGTGCTGATCTGCCTGGTGGTCTGGTTCCTGGCGCGGGGCTCGGGCAACAACCCGACCGCCGGCGCGAGCCAGTCGCCGAGCACGGTCGCTCCCACCGAACAGCCCACCGAAGTAGGTCCCACCGGGCCGCCCGCAACGCCGATCGACACGCCGACCGCCACCCGGACGGCTCCGCCGCCGCCGAACAGTCACACCGGCGGATGCCACGACAAGACTCCGGACCAGGGGATTCCGCGGATCGCCGCGCCGCCCGCGGTCACCTGGCAGTACGAGGCCGAGATGCTGGTCCCGCTGCAGGCTGCCAGCGGTCCGGCGACGACTGGTACGGACGGCGTGCGTTCGTGCTTCGCGCACTCGCCTACCGGCGCAGTGTTCGCCGCGATGGTCCTGCTCGGCCAGGTCCAGAACTCGGCGGTCAGCGTCGCCGCGCTGAACCAGCGCGTGCTGGCCGGTCCGGGCAAGGCCCTGGCCCTCGCCGCCGCGAAGGAAGACGCACGAACGCCACCGACCGACCCCGGCAGCGTGCAGTTCTCCGGCTTCAAAGTGCTCTACTATCCGCAGAACGCCACGCAGGCGATCGTCCAGATCGCCTGCAACCTGAACAACAAAGCGTTCGGGGCGATTCAGGTCACCATGCAGTGGTATCGCGGTGACTGGTACGCCGTCCTGCAGGACGACGGAACGTTCAACGGAACTGTGGAGCCAGACATCCTGTCCAGTCTCGACGGCTACGTTAGGTTCAGTGGTTCATCATGATCGCGCTGGGATGCTCGAAGTGGCCTTGGGACTGGGGCGACTGCATCAAGGATGCGATGAAGAACATCGCCGAGTGGGCGTTCGGGAAGATCTTCGACTTCATCTTCGAGGCGATCAAGAACGTGGTGGTGTCCGCCGTCGAGACAGTTCTGAACGGCGTCGGACTGATCTGGGTCAATATCCAGACCCCGGACATCTCGGAGAACACCCCGGCGATCTGGATCCAGCAGCACACCAGCTTCATCATGTTCTTCATCGCCACGCTCGCGGTGATCGCGGGTGCGATGCAGATGGCGTTCTCGCACCGTGGTGAGCCGGCCAGGGACATCTTGCGCTCGCTGATCACCCTGATCGTGGTCTCCGGCTCGACGACCGCGTTCGCCGGGGTGCTGATCTCGTCCGCGGACGATTTCTCGACCTGGATCATCCATCAGGCGCTGGGCACGAACGACCACGAGTTCGCGGCCCGCATCGGCGAGCTGCTGACCGATCCGCTGAAGGGACCGGGCGACGCGCTCGGGTTCGTCCTGGTGATCTTCGTCGGCATCCTGATGGTGATCACCGCGATCATCCAGCTCGGCCTGATGCTCGTCCGGTACGCGATGCTGATCCTCCTGGTCGGTGTGCTTCCGCTGACCGCGGCGGCGACGAACACCGAGATGGGCATGATGTGGCTCAAGCGCTCGGTGTCCTGGCTGGTCGCGTTCATCATCTACAAACCGGTCGCGGCGCTGATCTACGCCTCGGCGATCTACATGATGTCCGCGACCACGCCGACGTCCTCGCATGCGACGGGCGACACGAGCGTGACTCTCAAGATCGTCATCGGGGTCACGATGATGATCGTGGCAGTCGTCGCACTGCCGGCCCTTCTCAGATTCGTCTCGCCAAAGGCCTCTTGACATGATTCCGCTCGAGAATTGGGCCGAGAAGTTACTCCGGGAAGCGATCGACAAGGTCATTGGCCCCGTATTGGAAGCGGTGATGAAGTTCGTGTTCGAGCCCATCTTGAACGCCATCGCCAAGGCCGTCGGAACGCTGATGGCCACGATCGCCACCTTCTGGATCTATGTCCCTACGCCGGCTGTCGGCAACGACAACGGCCAGCCGGCCAACGACACGGTCAGCTGGGTTTGGCAGCACACCCAGTTCATCGCCCTTTTCGTCGCCGGTCTGGGATTGGTCTTCGGCTGCGTCCAGATCGCCTGGGCACAGCGTGGCGACTCCGCCCGCGAGATACTGAAGTCGCTGATCACGCTCGGTGTCGCGTCCGCCTTCGTGGTCGCCGTCGCACAGGTCCTGGTGACGGCCGGCGACACCTTCTCCAGTTGCATCGTGACCAGCGCCCTCGACTCCGGTAGTAATGCTGGTTGGACCGACAAATGCCAAAATCTGACCAGCGCCGACCCGACAGCCTTCGGTACGGCGATGACAACAGTGCTGGGCTTCGGTGCGGCAGCCGCCGTCGCGGGTTCACCGCTGTTGATCGGCATCATGATCGCAATCGGCATCCTGACCGTGATCGCGAGCCTGATCCAGATCGTCCTGATGGTGGTCCGGACAGCGATGCTGATCCTGCTGCTCGGGGTGCTGCCGATCGCGGCGGCCGCCACCAACACCGAGATGGGCAAGAACTGGTTCAAACGAATAATCTCGTGGTTGCTCGCGTTCCTGTTGTACAAACCGGTCGCGGCGATCATCTACGCGACGGCGATCCGCCTGGTGTCGAACAACGGCAAGCTCAAGTTCAGCTACGAGACGACCGAGCAGATGCTCAAGGATCCGCACAACCTCGGCATGATGATGATGAACGTCGTCACCGGTCTGACCATGCTGGTCCTGGCCTTGTTCGCGATGCCTGCGTTGATGCGGTTCATCGCACCGATGGTCGGGGCGACGGCCGGAGCGGCCGGAGCAGGCATGATCGCGGCCAAGCTCTCGCCCGGCCTGGAGAAGTTCGGCGACATGGCGAACAAGAACGCTGAGCAGAGCAGCAGCGAAGGCAGCAGCGGCAGTAGCGGTGGCAGCGACGGGCCGAGCGGAGCCCAGAACGTCGGAAACGCGCGGCAACAAGCGCCGAGCGGAGGTGGCTCGGCCGGCGGTGAGGGTGCGGCCGCGGGCGGTGAGGGTGCCGCAGGCGCCGGTGGTGGGGCCGCCGCCGGTGGCGGGGCTGCCGCGGGCGGTGGAGCTGCTGCAGGTGGTGGGGCTGCCGCGGGCGGTGGTGCGGCCGCTGCGGGTGGCGGTGCTGCCGCGGCTGGACCGGTCGGAGTCGCGGCGGTGGTCGCGATCAAGGCCGGCAAGGCAGTGAAGGACGGCGCCCAGACACTGAGCACGGAAGCCATGGGCGAGGACGCCGGCGGTGGCGGTGGCGGTGGTGGCGGCGGTGGCCCGTCCGGCAGCACCCGCAATACTGCGCAAGGCTCAAACGACAGCGGTGGCGGAAACCAGCCACCACCTCCAGCACCGGACGGACCAAGTGGCAGCGGCTGAGAACGTACGACGCGCACCTCGCACCTACGGCAACTGGCGGCAGCCCGCCTCGGCGGGTATCGCCGGGCTGGGCATGCTCGGCACCGGCCTCCTGATGGGCGGCCTGCTGGCGGTCGTCTTCGCGACGATGGCGGGCGGCATCCAGGCCGCTCTCATCACGTTGCTGATTGTTGGCGCGGGGCTCGGGCTCCTGGTCACCAAGGACAAGCACGGGCAGTCCACGCTGCAGCGGCTCTCGACCTACATTGGATGGCAACGAGCAAAGATGGCTAAGCACAACCTTTACCGCTCCGGCCCGCTCGGCCGGACCGCCTGGGGCAAGTTCCAGCTTCCCGGTCTCGCCGCGGCCTCCCAGCTGAGTGAGTACCAGGACTCCTACGGCCGCCCGTTCGCGCTCTTGTTCTACCCGAGCACCCGGCACTTCACCGTCGTCATCAACGCTGAGCCTGACGGTGCCTCGCTGGTGGACGAGGAGCAGGTGGACATCTGGGTGGCGCACTGGGGCCAGTGGCTGGCGTCGCTCGGGCACGAGCCGGGCATCGTCGCCGCCTCGGTGACCGTGGAGACGGCCCCCGACACCGGCATGCGGCTGCGCCGCGAAGTCGGATCCAACATGATGGACGGCACGCCGCCGATCGCGCGCGCGATGCTGACCGAGGTCGTCCAGACGTACCCGGAGGGGTCGGCGCTGGTCTCGGCTCGGGTCGCGCTGACCTTCAAGGGCACTGACCGGAGCGGCAAGCGGCGCAAGGAAGACGACATGGGCCGGGAGCTCGCTTCCCGGTTGCCCGCCTTGACGCAGAGCCTGAACGCGACGGGTGCGGGCGCCGCCCGGCCGGTCAGTGCGCAGGAGCTGTGTGAGGCGATCCGGATCGCGTACGACCCGGCGTCGGCCGCGCTGATCGACGAGGCGCGGAGCCAGGGCATGCCGCCCGAGATGCAGTGGACCGATGTCGGCCCGGCGGCCGCCCAGGCGTTCTGGGACAAGTACCGGCACGACTCGGCCTGGTCCGTCACCTGGCAGATGTCGCAGGCACCCCGCGGTGAGGTGTTCTCGTCGGTGCTGTCGCAGCTGGTCGCGCCGCACCCGGACATCGACCGCAAGCGGGTCACGTTGCTCTACCGCCCGTTGGACGCCGGTACGGCGGCCCGGATGGTGGAAGCCGACAAGCGCAACGCGTCGTTCCGGGCCACCGCGTCCGCGCGACCGTCGGCCCGAAGCCTCGCGGAAGCCCGAGCAGCCGACCGCTCCGCGCAGGAGGAGGCCCGGGGCGCGGGTCTGGTCAACTTCGGGATGGTGGTGACCGGGACCGTGATGACGCCCGAGCAGATCCCGGACATGATCGCGGCGGTCGACAACCTCGGAGCCACCGCGCGTGTGTTGCTGCGGACGGCATACGGGTCCCAGGACTCGGCCTTCATCGCCGGACTGCCGTTGGGTGTCGTGATCTCCAGCCACCTCGCGGTTCCGGCCGGGCTGCGGGAATCTCTATGATTGAGGCCCGCACAGTGGCACCTGGGGAGTCACAGTGAGCGACAAGAAGCAGAAGAAGCCGGTCGATCCGACCCGTCGCGGCCGACGGCCGATGCCTCGTGGCTGGCCGGGAGCGGGCGGGGGTTACTCGACGTACCTGCAGGCTGCGCAGGAGTGGCGTGGTACGACGGTGCAGGTCTGTGGGATGTGGCCGTTCGGGGCCGGTACGGGCAGCCCGATGGTGGGTGTGCCGATCGGCCGGAACATCCTGTCCGGCGCGACCATGTGCTGCGACCCGATCAGCTGGTTCATGCGGGCCAAGCTGATCTCGAACCCGTCGATGTTCGTGCTCGGCAAGCCGGGTCTGGGCAAGTCGACGATCACCCGGCGGATGGCCCTCGGCCTCGCCGGGTACGGCGTACAGCCGCTGGTGCTCGGCGACCTGAAGCCGGACTACAAGGACCTGATCGAGGCGCTCGGCGGCCAGGTCATCCAGCTCGGCCGCGGTCGCGGTCACCTGAACGTGCTCGACCCGGGCGAGTCCCGGGAGGCCGCGCTCCGGCTGACCGGCAAGGCCCGGGAAGCGATCCAGGCCGACGCGCACGGCCGCCGGCAGACGATGGTGTCGGCGCTGATCGCGATCATGCGGAACCAGAACCCGAACGACCGCGAGGAGACCATCCTCGACGAGGCGCTGAAGGTCCTGGACGAGCGGTTCCAAGGTACGCCGGTGCTCCGCGACCTGCTGCAGGTCATCCAGGACGCCCCGGACCGGGTCCGCAACGTGGCCCTGGACCGCGGCAGCCTGGACCGCTACCGGCAGATCACCGAAGGCCTCGAGGCCTCGCTGATCGGTCTGGTCGGCGGCGGCCGGCTGGGGGAGATCTTCTCCGAGCAGACCGACAACCCGATGCAGATGGACCGCCCGGTGGTGTTCGACGTGTCGAACGTCGACGACTCCGAGACCAGCCTGCAGGCCGCCGTACTGCTGGCCTGCTGGTCGTACGGCTTCGGCGCGGTCGCGGTCTCGCAGGCGCTCGCGGACGCCGGGCTGGAGCCGCGGCGGCACTACTTCGTCATCCTCGACGAGCTCTGGCGGGTACTGCGGGCCGGCAGCGGCCTGGTCGACCGGGTCGACGCGCTGACCCGGCTGAACCGGCAGCGCGGTGTCGGTATGGCGATGATCTCGCACACCATGTCCGACCTGCTGGCGCTGCCGAACCCCGAGGACCGGATGAAGGCGAAGGGTTTCGTCGAGCGTTCCGGCATGGTGATCTGCGGCGGGCTGCCGCGCGCCGAGATGGACAACCTGACCGAGGTCGTGTCGATGTCCATGGAGGAGCAGAACATGCTGGTCGGCTGGCAGGACCCGCCGGCCTGGGACCCGGCGACCGGCAAGGAAGCGGCGCCCCCCGGCCGAGGCAACTTCCTGATCAAGGTCGGTGGCCGCCCGGGTATCCCGGTGCATGTCGGCCTGACCTCGGTCGAGCGCGAGATCAACGACACGAACAAGCTGTGGACGACGGGCGAGAGCGGCGTGCCACAGGTGGTGGAGGTCGCGCCGGACGGTACGCAGGAGGTCGTCGGGGAGTACCGGATGGACGACCCGTCGATGCTGCCGCCGCCGGACCCGACCACCCGGGTCACCGCCCGGACGGGAGTTGACGAGTAATGGCGGACGGCAAGCGGAGCACCGGGCCGGGCGGGATCTCGCCCGAGGCGATCTTCATCTTCGTGGCCGTGGGCGCGCTCGCGGTCGTGGTGTTCGTGCTGTGGGTCGCGCTGAAGGTCGCGTCGCTGGTCAACAAGACGTTGCCCGCGAACAACCCGTTCAACGCGATCGTCGACCTGGCGAAGGGCAACCTGTCCTGGTCGGGCGCCGCGACCGGCGTTCTGATCGTCGAGGTCGTCGTCCTGCTCGGCATCGGCGGCGGCGTCTGGTGGATGGTCCGGAACCGGAAGCAGTCGGTCGGGCGGGTGGACCGGCAGGCGTCGTTGATGGCGAAGCGGTCGGAGATCTACAAGCTGACTCGCGAAGGCGCGCAGGAGAAGGCGAACCAGCTCGGCATCGCGGACTCGGGTCCGGGCATCCTGATCGGCCGGACGGTGCAGGGCAACCTCGAGGTCTTCGGCAACTGGGAAGACATGCACGTCGACATCTGGGGTCCTCGTACCGGTAAGACCACGTCGCGGGCGGTGCCGGCCATCCTGGACGCGCCGGGCTGCGTGATCGCCACCTCGAACAAGCGCGACATCGTCGACGCCACCCGCGGCCCGCGCTCGGAGAAGGGCCCGCTGTGGGTGTTCGACCCGCAGGAGGTCTGTGAGGAGCCGCCGAACTGGTGGTGGAACCCGCTGACCTACATCACCGACGAGACCAAGGCGCGTGAGCTCGCCGAGCATTTCGTCGCCTCGCAGCGCACGGTCGGCGCGCAGACCGACGCGTTCTTCGACGCTGCCGGTACCGACCTGCTGGCCGGCCTGCTGCTCGCCGCCGCGGTGGCGAAGCGGCCGATCACCCAGGTCTACAGCTGGCTCGCCGACCAGCGGAACGACGAGCCCGAGCGGATCCTGCGCAACACCCCGGGCCTGCAGCTGTCCGCGGACGCGCTGGCCGGTGTCATCAACGCGCCGGACAAGCAGCGCGCCGGTGTCTACGGTACGGCGCAGCAGAGCGCGCAGTTCCTGGTCAACCGCAAGGTCACCCGCTGGGTGATCCCGAACGGGCCGAACGACAACCGCCCGCAGTTCAACCCGCACGAGTTCGTCCGCAAGGGCGGCACGCTGTACAGCCTGTCCAAGGAAGGCGCCGGTACGGCAGGCCCGCTGGTGACCGCGCTGACCGTCGCCGTCGCCGAGGCCGCCGAGCAGTACGCCCGCGGCTGTCCGCTCGGCCGGATGCCGAAGCCGCTGGTCGGCGTACTGGACGAGGCCGCGAACGTCTGCCGCTGGAAGAACCTCCCGGACCTTTACTCGCACTTCGGCTCCCGCGGCATCGTGCTGATGACGATCCTGCAGTCCTGGGCGCAGGGCCAGGAGTGCTGGGGCGACCACGGCATGGAGAAGCTCTGGGGCTCGGCCAACATCCGCGTGTACGGCGGTGGCGGCGCGGACCCGAACTTCCTCGAGCGGCTCAGCAAGATGGTCGGCGAGTACGACATCCAGTCCAACTCGGTGTCGTACAACGAGGGCAAGCGCGGTACCAGCCAGCAGGTCCAGCGGCACAACATCTTCGACGTGTCCGCGCTCGCCGCACTGCCGGCCGGGCGGGCCGTCGTCCTGTCGTCGGGTCAGCCGGCGACGCTGGTGAAGACCGTCCCGTGGTTCACCCGGCCGGACGCCGGTACGGTGAAGGCGTCGCTGGCGAAGTACGATCCCGGAGCGGCGACGAACATCCCGGTGAGCAACAACCCGTGGGTGGCGTCGCAGCAGCCGGCGCTCCAGCAGCGCGGCCCGGAGCGCCCGGTCTGGGAGCAGAACGAGGGGAACAGCGGTGGATGGTGAGCAGGAACTGTTCTACCCGCACGTCGCGGAGTTCGTCGAAGACCGGCTGATCTATCTGTACACGCGGCGGCTCGGGCAGCAGTTCGTCTGGTGCCCGGAGTGGTACCGGCACGCCGAGGCGCTCAGCCGGCTGGACTCGATCTGGCGTGCCTGGGAGCACCTGCGGCTGGACCCGGCGACCGGGATGTCGGTCTGGTGGCGGGACCACGCCGACCCGCACATGATGGCGCTGCTGGACCCGGACGGCCCGTTCGCCGCCTGCCGGAACAACCAGCACACCGACTACCCGATCCCGCCGCTGCCGGTGCAGGAGCCGCCGGCCGGCCTGTTCTTCGACCAGCGCCAGCCGAACATCCGCGGCGTCTGAGATGTGGAAGGCGGCGAACCTGCTGCTCGCCTTCCTCGTCGAGATCCTGGCCCTGGGCGTCTTCGCGCGCTGGGGCTGGGTCACCGGCGGTACGACGGCAACCCGCATCCTGCTCGCGGTCGGCCTGCCGGTCGTGGCGGCCGTCCTGTGGGGACTGTTCGCAGCGCCGACCGCGAACCGCGGACAGATCCCGCGCTGGATCGTGAAGATCCTCGTCTTCGCCCTCACCGGCGCCGCCCTATGGAGCCTCGGCCACCCCCTGCTCGCCCTCGCTTTCCTGCTGGTCGTCGCCGCGAACCTAGCGATCATCCACACCCAAAACCTGCAGCCCTAGGCCCCACCTCCCCACCCCCGCCCACCGCGAGGCGCAGCGCGCCCGACCCCTCACGCCGATTGGGGGGCGCGGAGCGCCCGAGTCCCTCAGGCCTTCTGTTGGGTGCGGAGCGCCTGGCGACTTCTCGTGGCGGGGTGGGGCAGGGCGCGTGCGGTGGTCAGCGGTCGCGGCGGCGGTCGATGGTGAGGTCGGGGGTGCCGGCGCGGCTGGGGTTCGGTTTCAGGGCCTTGCCCTTCTGGTCCCGGACCTGGGCGTGGCCACGGACGTGCAGCCGCGCTTGGGGGAGCTGCGCCTCAGGCGCTTCCTCCGGCGGCGTCCGGACGGCCTCGGACGCGTGCGGCTGCGCCTCGCGAGCCTCTGCGCGGTGGTCCTGTGCGGAGGCGTCGTAGCTGTCGGCGATCCGGTCCTCCGCGACGGCGCTACGCTCCTCGAGGGTGGCCAGGTTCTCCATCCGCCGGCCGGCAGCGTCGAGCCCCGCGGCACCGGGCTCGTCGGGACGCGCGGCCGCCTCGTCGCGCTCGTGCCGTCCGTGGGCGCGGTCACCGATCCCACGCTGCTTGTCGTTGGCGGCGTACTGCCGGTGTACGTCGCGGGACTGCTCGTCGGCGTACGCGAGCTGCATCGCCCGAGTAGTCTCCGCGGTGGCGTCGAGCACCTCCCCGCGGAGGCGGTGCTCCTCGAGCGCCTGCTGGTCCTTGGAGGCGAGCTCGATCTCCTCGCTGCGGGCAGCCGCGTCCTCCTCGTCCAGGCGCGCCTCCGCGTCCTCTTCGTCGAGGTGCTTGCGGGCCTCGTCGTCCAGGTCGTGGGTCGGGAACTTGTCGGCCTGAGCCCGGGCCTTGGCGGCACGCCGCTCGCGGGCGGCCTCAGTGTCGTCGTCGCCCTGCTCCCGCTGAACGGGGTCGAGCTCGACGGACAGGTCGTCGTCGGTGTCGGGCATGCCGCTCCTTTCCTTCTGCGCAACGATGCCGTACCGCAGGGTCAGCGGACAGCCCCCGTGACCAGCCAGCTCTCCCGGCGCTCCCGCGTCGTCAGCGTGAGGAATCGGAGCAACATGTACCCGCCGAAGGCCCACCAGAGCGCGACGATCCCGCCGCCCGCCCACAGCACCGCCAGCGCGAGCGGAACGTACAGAACGAGCGCGACCACGCCCGCCATCGCCAGGTAGCGCCCGTCCCCGGCACCGATCAGTACGCCGTCCAGCACGAACACCACCCCGTTCACCGGCTGCCAGAGCGCGGCCACGATCAGGATGCCCGCCAGGGTCCGCCGTACGTCGGGATCCGACGTGAACCAGGGGACGTAGACGCCCCGCAGACCCCACAGCGCGAGGCCGCCGATCAGCCCGGAGAACAGGCCCCACCACATCATCCGGCGGGTGATCGCCCGCGTCCCGGCGACGTCGCCCGCGCCGAGCGCGCGGCCGGTGAGCGCCTGCGCGGCGATCGCGATCGCGTCCAGCGCGAGCGCCAGGAACGACCAGAGCGTGAACGCCACCTGATGCGCCGCGACCGACGTCGTACCGAGCGCGGTCGCGACGAACGTGAGCAGGATGATCGCCGCCCGGAGCGTGAGCGTCCGGACGATCAGCGGCACGCCCATCTGCGCCGACGCGAGGATGCCGGGCCGGTCCGGGCGGAGCTTGGCGCCGTCCCTCCTGGCGCCGCGGACCACGACGACCACGAGCGCCACCCCGGCCCCGGTCTGCGCGAGCGCCGTACCGAGGGCGGAGCCGGCGATGTTCAGGTGTACGCCGTACACGAGGAGGACGTTCAGCCCGATGTTCGCGAGGTTCGCCGTGATCGCAACGACCATCGGCGTCTTCGTGTCCTGCAGACCACGCAGTACGCCGGTGGCCGCGAGCAGGAGCAGCATCGAAGGGATCCCGAAGCAGCTGATCCGCAGGTACGTCACGGCGTACCCGGCGACCTCGGGTGTCGGGTCGAACGCGCCGATGGCCTGCGGCGCGAGCACCAGCCCGACCACCGCGAGTACGACGCCGAGCAGCAACGCGAGCCACAGTCCGTCGATGCCCTGGGCGAGCGCGCCTTTGTGGTCGCCGGCGCCGATCCGCCGGGCGACCGCGGACGTGGTGCCGTACGCCAGGAACACGCAGATCCCGACCAGGGTCTGCAGGATCGTCCCGGCGACCCCGAGCGCGGCCAGTTGCGGCGTACCGAGGTGGCCGACGATCGCCGAGTCGGCGAGCAGCATCAGCGGTTCGGACACCAGCGCGAAGAACGCCGGGACCGCGAGGCGGAGGATCTCGCGGTCCTGATTCCGTGTCAGCGCCAGGGGCATAACCGGTATTGTGCCTTACTCGGCCTGTGGAAAACCTGCTCCTTCCCAGACTCCGGAAGAACCATCGGAAGTTTTTCTCCTCCACAGCTGTGTATCGGAGAAATCCCAGGTCAGAGTGCCCTTGTGGATCTCTTGCCCACAGATATCCACGGGCTTGTGCGCAACCTGTGCACACGACTTCGGCACGTTACCCACAGCTCTTCCCCACCCCCTGTGGACGGCCAGGTGGCTTTGGGTGACGGGACCGGCGTACGGTCGCGAGGCCGATGCCGTCCGGCGATCAGAAAACTGTCCGTGGGACTGGCTATGGTTCGATCAGGTGTTCGAATCCGGCACCGATGATCGGCAAGGTCGGCGAGGAGGTCGGGCGAAGTGAGCGTGGCGGAGTTCCGCGGGGGCCAGGACGACGGCCACGAAGAGCGCAGTCCGGCGATGGGCTTCGACCGCACGCCGCCGCAGGACCTGGCGGCCGAGCAGTGCGTGCTCGGCGCGATGATGCTGAGCAAGGACGCGATCGCGGACGTGATCGAGAACCTGCGCAGTACCGACTTCTACCGGCCGGCGCACGAGGTGGTCTTCGACGCGATCACCGACCTGTACGCGCGGGGCGAGCCGGCCGACGCGATCACCGTCGCGGCCGAGCTCAACAAGCGCGGCGAGATGACCCGGATCGGCGGCGCGCCGTATGTGCACACGCTGGTCGCGTCCGTCCCGCTCGCGGCGAACGCGTCGTACTACGCGCACATCGTCCGGGAGAAGGCGATCCTCCGCCGCCTGGTCGAGGCCGGTACGAAGATCGTCCAGCTCGGGTATGCCGGTGAGGGCGAGGTCGACGACGTCGTCGACGAGGCGCAGGCGGAGATCTACTCGGTCACCGAGAAGCGCACCGCCGAGGACTACGCCCCGCTGAAGGACATCATGGAGGGCACCCTCGACGAGATCGAGGCGATCGACTCCCGGGGTGACGCGATGGTCGGCGTACCGACCGGGTTCACCGACCTGGACGAGCTGACCAACGGGCTGCACCCCGGCCAGATGATCATCGTCGCGGCCCGTCCCGCGATGGGTAAGGCGCTCGCGCTCGACACCCCGCTGCCGACGCCGGCCGGCTGGACCACGATGGCCGAGGTCGCGGTCGGCGACCAGTTGCTGGACGCGGACGGGCTGCCGACGACGGTGGTCGCGGCGACCGAGGTGATGGTGGACCGGCCGTGCTTCCGGCTGTCGTTCTCGGACGGCAGCACGATCGTCGCCGACGCCGAGCACCAGTGGCGGGTCGAGGACGGCGGCCGCCCGGTGATCTGCACGACCGAGGACCTCTACACGGCGATGTCGGCGAGTCCCGGACTGACACCGTCGATCCCGGGGTCGGCGCCGCGGCAGATCACCGGGCACGGCTACCCGGCCGCGCTGACCGGCGAGGGGGAGCGGCGGCTCGAGTGGGTCGACCCGGTCGCCAGCGTCCCGGTGCGCTGTGTCGAGGTCGACAACGCCGACCACCTCTACCTGGCCGGCAAGACGATGATCCCGACCCACAACTCCACGCTCGGCTTGGACTTCGCCCGGTCCTGCTCGATCAAGCACGGCCTGACCTCATGCATCTTCTCGCTGGAGATGAGCCGCAACGAGATCACCATGCGACTGCTCTCCGCCGAGGCGAAGGTGCCGCTGCACCACATGCGCAACGGCAAGATGACCGACGAGGACTGGGCCCGGCTGGCCCGCAAGATGGGCGAGGTCTCCGAGGCCCCGCTGTTCATCGACGACTCGCCGAACCTCACGATGATGGAGATCCGCGCCAAGGCCCGCCGCCTGAAACAGCGCCACGACCTGAAGCTGATCATCATCGACTACCTGCAGCTGATGACGTCCGGCAAGAAGGTCGAGTCCCGCCAGCTCGAAGTCTCCGAGTTCTCCCGCTCGATCAAACTCCTCGCCAAGGAACTCGAGCTCCCCGTGGTCGCCATCTGCCAGCTGAACCGAGGCTCCGAACAACGCTCCGACAAACGCCCCATGGCCTCCGACCTCCGCGAATCCGGCAGCTTGGAGCAGGATGCTGACGTTGTCATCCTGTTGCATCGCGAGGATGCGTACGAGCGGGAGTCGACCCGGCCTGGTGAGGCGGACTTTATTGTGGCCAAGCACCGGAACGGGCCGACTGCGGATGTGGTTGTGGCGTTTCAGGGGCACTACTCGCGGTTTGTGGACATGGCCCACGACGGTTAGGCGAGTTCTGGTTCGGCCCAGGTGGAGAGGCAGAAGGGGTGGCCGGCCGGGTCGGCGTAGACGTAGCAGTGGTCTGAGTTCGGCTGGTAGGTGAAGCGGGTGGCGCCGGCCGCCAGGGCTCGGCGTTCGGTGGCTTCGAGGTCGTCGACGTAGAACTCGAGGTGCATCTGCATCGGGACATCGCCGTCCGGCCAGTCGGGTGGGCGGAAGTCGGCGACCTGCTGGAAGCCGATGCTGCCGCCGTCGCCAGTGGCCATCGCCCAGTGTTCGTCGCCCTTCGCGATGCCGCGGGTGAGCTCGGCGTAGAAGTTCGCGAGGGCCAGGGCGTCCGGGGCGTTCACGGTCACGCCGTTGAACTTGATCCGGTCCGACATCAGTCGACCTTGGTGGCTTCGTACGCCGAGGACAGCTCGGTCCAGCGTTCGTGCCAGGCCGTGGCGGGCCGCTCGCCCGACCAGCCGCCTTGGTGTGCGGCGCCGCCGAGTGCGAGTGACCGTCCGAGGTCCTCGAGATGGGCCTGCCAGCCCGCTCCGTAGTGGTGGAGCTTGTCGACCGGCAGCCCGCGCTCCTCGACGACCAGCCTGGTCCGCGACCCCTCCGCGGTGAGCCACGCCTCGAGCTGACCCTCGTCCTCCGCGCCCGGCTCCGACGTGATCAACAGATGGCCGGGCGGCTCGCAGATCTCGATCCGCGCCGAACCGTTCCACGAACTGGTGAAGACGAGCTGGACCGTGCCGCCCACCCGGAGCTCGCCCGATACCTGGGCGATCCAGCGCGCGAGCCGGTCCGGCGTCGTACACGACGCCCAGAGGTCGTCGATGTCTGTGTCGTACACGTCCTCGACGCGCACCGCTCCACGGGTCTCGTCGAGTGCCCGCATGGTCCCGATCAGGTTCACTTCCGCTCCTTCTTTCCCCGGGCGATCTCGGTGTGCAGCGCGTCCAGCCGGTTCCGCCAGAGCGCGCGATAGCCGTCCAGCCATTCGTCCACCTCGACGAGCGCCTCGGGGCGCAGGCGGTAGATCCGCCGCTGCGCCTCCTGCCGTACGTCGACCAGCCCGGCCTCTCGCAGCACCCGCAGGTGCCGGGAGACGCCGGGCCGGGCGATCGGCAGCGCGTCGGCCAGTTCGCCGGCCGTCGCCTGGTGGTCCCGAAGGATCTCGAGCATCGTGCGCCGGCTCTCGTCGGCCAGCGCGTGCAGCACCGCATCCATGCGGTTCAGCGTACCCAATCGGTTACGTACCCACAAGGGTACATAGATCAGAAGCGAGCCACCGCGACGAAGACCGACAGGGCGAGCAGTACGACGTTCATCGCGACGCTCGAGTACTCCGAGCGGCGCGCGTGGGTGATGATCGCGCCGAGCATCGTGACGGCCAGGCCGATCGCGGCGACCGGGGTCAGCCACGGGGCGATGTCGAAGGCGCGGGGGAGGATCAGGCCGACGGCGCCCGCGATCTCCGCGACGCCGATGAACTTGATCAGCTCGATCGGGAACGGCGCCGCCCAGCCCATCCGCGGGTTCGCGGCCAGGGCCGCCTTGGTGGCGGGGACCTTCATCACGCCGGACATCAGGAACAGTGCGGCGAGTACGCCGGCGACGATCCAGGCGGCGACGTTCATGCGGCCACCGGCTCACCGACGCGGACCTGCTTCAGCGCACCGGCCCACGACTCGAGCTGGTCGAACAGCACCGCGGCCTGGTCGGCGTACTGCGGTCCGGGCGTGAAGGTGCTGAAGTTCTCGAAGTCCGTGAAGAGCGAGAACGACAGCTGCTGACGTACGTCGGCGATCTGCAGTTCGGCGCTGATCGCGCGCAGGTGCTCGATCGCCCGCGCCCCGCCGAGCGATCCGTACGACACGAAGCCGGCGGCCTTGTTGTTCCACTCGCCGTACAGGTAGTCGATCGCGTTCTTCAGTACGCCGGACGTCGAGTGGTTGTACTCCGGCGTGACGAAGACGAACCCGTCGTACGCCGCGATCGTCGCGGCCCAGGCCTTGGTGTGCTCCCCGGCGTACTGCCCGGCCGCCGGCGGGACCGCCTCGTCCAGGTGTGGCAGCGGGTAGTCCGCCAGGTCGATCAGTTCATAGGTCGCGCCGCTCCGCTGCTGCGCCTGGGTGATGACCCAGTCGGCGACCGCCTTGCCGTTGCGGCCGGGGCGGGTGCTGCCGAGGATGACCGCGATCTTGAGGTCGCTCATCGCGACGACTCCTTCGAGTTCGAGGAAGGGATGACTTGAAACTTCAAGTAAGACCATAGAGCGATTGACATGAAGATTCAAGTCATTGCGGAGCTGGCTATGCTGCAGGCATGGGGAGTGGGACGCGCTGGCTTCAGGACGACGAGCTCGAGACCTGGAAGACCCTGCAGCTCACGATGGCCCTGCTGACCAGTGCCCTCGGCGAGCAACTCCAGCGCGACTCGAACCTGAGCTTCCTGGAGTACTACGTTCTCGCCGGCCTCTCGGACCAGCCCGAGCACACGATGCGGCTGAGCAACCTCGCCGTACTGGCGAACTCCGAGCTCTCCCGGCTGTCACACCTGATCCGCCGCCTGGAGAACCGCGGCCTGGTGCGCCGCGAGCCTGATCCCAATGACGGCCGCTTCACCAATGCGATCCTCACGCCCGACGGTTACGCGGAACTGGTGAAGGCCGCGCCCGGCCATGTCGAACTGGTCCGCAAACTGGTCTTCGATCCGCTGACCGACGACGAAGGGCGCGCCCTGCAGAAGGCGATGGCCAAGCTGCTGCCCGGTCTCCTCGGCGACTGCTAGCGATCCTTCCAGCGCTCGGCCGAGATCGACTCCTGGGCGAGCAGTCGGAGTGATGCGATCAGCGTCTCGCCGAGGATCGTGCCGATCACGACCGACTCGGCCAACTGGTCGCGCGTGGGGTTGCTGGTGACGGCGTCGATCTCGAAGCGGGTGAAGCGCTCGACGGAGTCCGCGTAGGTGTCGAGGTGCGCGATCAGGTTGTCCTGCCCAAGGCTGCGGAACGCCGCAATCGTGTCGATCAGGGTCGCCAGGGCCGGGGCTTCGGGATCGACGGTCCAGTCGCGGTCGTGGATCAGCTTGGTGACCTGCGCGGTCGCGGCGTCGCGGGCCTCGTCGGTCGCGGTCAGCCGGCGCGTCGGGGTGAGTGCGCGATGGGCGCGCCCGATCTGTTCGTGCAGCGGCTCGGTGTCCGAGTCGAGTGATTCGAGGATCTCTTTCACCGTGGCCACCGGTACCTGTGCGAGTTCGATCAGCGCGCGGATCAGCCGCAGCCGGCGGACGTGCGGCTCGCCGTACGACGCCTGGTTCGGGCTGCTGAGCTCGCCGGCCGGCAGCAGACCCTCGCGCAGGTAGTACTTGATCGTCGGCACCGGGACGTCGGTCGCCTTGCTGAGTTCCCCGATTCGCATCGCTTGCCTTCCCGTTGACTGTGATGGATAGTATCAGTATCCATAAGCGGATACCTGAACTATCCATAAGGAGGCGAGCCGGATGATTCCGCTCGTACTGATCCTGGCGACCGCCGGCTTCCGGGCGCTGGGTGCGCTCGGCGTCCGCCGGTTCGCGGCCTGGCCGGTGGCCGCGGCGCACGCGATGGCCGTGATGCTCGTGCTGACCGCGAGCGCGCACTTCGTCCCGGCGAGCGTGACGGTGATGCCCAACCACGCCGACATGGTGCGGATGGTCCCGCCGTCCCTGCCGTACGCCGACGCGCTCGTCTACCTGACCGGCGTACTCGAGCTGCTCGGCGCCGCCGGTCTCGTGGTCACCGCAACGCGCAAGCCGGCCGGTTACGCCCTGGCCGCGCTCTTCGTCGCGCTGCTGCCGGCCAACATCCACGCCGCCGTGGCGCACGTACCGTTCGCGGGCGGCGCGGCGACCCCGCTGTGGCAGCGGATCCCCGAACAGATCCTCTACCTCGCCGTCGCGGTCTGGATCGCGCGGTCGGCCACCACAACCACACCAGTCAAGGAGCGCGTGTTCGCATGACCGAGGCATCCCGCACTATCGCCGGCGCCATCCTGCTCACGATCGTGACGATCCAGTTCGGCGGCTACTTCATGACCCGGATCGTCCGCGGTCAGGTGCCGATGACCGACTTCCAGAAGTCCTTCGCCCGCGCGGGGCACGCGCACGCCGGCGTCCTCGTGATCCTCGGCCTGGTCGGCCTGCTGTACGTCGACCAGACCGGGCTGAGCGGGTTCTGGCTGTGGGTCGCGCGGCTCGCGATCCCGGTGGCGGCGATCCTGATGTCCGGCGGCTTCTTCGCGTCGTCGGCCGGCAAGGACCGGACCGGGCCGAACCAGTTCCTGTGGATCCTCTGGCTCGGCGCGGCGTCACTCGCGCTCGGCGTCGTCACGCTTGGGGTCGGCCTGATCGTTGCCTAGTGCAAACGCCCGGGCGAGCCGTTCGCCGACTCCGCTGATCAGTTCGGCCGTCTCGGGGGTCGCCTGGTCGACGGTGAGCGGGCCGAGCGCGGCCAGGGCGGCCACCTGGGTGAGGAGCATGCCCGGGGTGTCGGCGCTGAACCGGACCTTGCAGGATGACTCGTCGACCGGCGTCACGATGCCACGAACAACCCCTTCGAACGTCGAGGTGACCTCGGCCGCCGGCGCTCCGACGGTCACCTCGACGCTGTGCTGGTACTGCGCCGACACGAAAGACTCCACCAGGTACGTCGGCCCGTCCACCACTCGCGGCGTGAACCGGTGCAGGACCGAAGCCGCCGAGGAGATCCGGTCGACGCGGAACGTCCGCCAGTCGTCCCGGTCCGGGTCGAACGCGAGCAGATACCACCGCCAGGCCAGCGTGAGCAGTTGGTGCGGCTCGACCCGCCGCCGCGTCGGCTCCCGGCTGCGCCCGGCGTAGTCGAACGCGACGATCTCGTGGTTCCGGCAGCAGCGGGCGAGTACGGCGAGTACGCCCGGATCGACCAGCGGGAGACCGGGTCGCGGGATCGCCTCCGCGGCCGATCCGACCGCCGCGAGCTGCGGCCGCAGCCGCGCGGGCAGGACCTGCTCCAGCTTGGCCAGCGCGCTCATCGAACTGTCCGCCATCCCGCTCACCCCGCCGCCGGCCGCGCCGACCAGGCTGACCGCGACGGCAATCGCCTCGTCGTCGTCCAGCTGCAGCGGCGGCAGGTGCGTACCCGAGCCGAGGCGGTACCCGCCCGCGGTCCCGGTCGTGCCGGTCACCGGGTAGTCGAGCGCCCGCAGCCGCTCGACGTCCCGCCGTACCGTCCGTTCGGTGACGCCGAGGCGGTCGGCGAGCTCGTGGCCGGACCACTCGCGGCGACTCTGCAGCAGCGACAACAACCGCAGCAGCCGGCCAGGCATGTCTCTCATGAGCCCATGATTCCTTGCGGACAGGATATGTCCGCAAGGGCTTCTAGCGTGATCTTCATGATGCTGACGACGACAAGCACGGGGTACGACGAGGCGCGGCTCGGGTTCCAGCGGCGGGACCCGCACCGGCCGGCGGTGATCTTCCCGGTCACGAGCGCGGACGAGGTGCGGGAGGCGGTCCGGTACGCGATGCACCACGACCTGCGGATCGCGGTGCAGGCGGCCGGGCACGGGGTGATCGAGGGGATCGACGGCGGCGTGCTGATCGCGACCTCCGGCTTCAACGGCGTGACCGTCGACGCCGAGAACAGGACGGCCTGGATCGAGGCGGGCGCGACCTGGCGGGACGTGCTGGCCGCGACCACGCCGTACGGGCTGGCGCCGCTGTCCGGGAGTTCGCCCGGCGTCGGCGCGATCTCGTACACGCTCGGCGGCGGGCTGGGCCTGATGGCCAGACGGTTTGGGTACGCCGCGGACCACGTGCGGCGGATCGAGGTCGTGACCGCGGACGGCGTACGACGGAACGCCGAGGAGGATCCGGACCTGTTCTGGGCGCTGCGGGGCGGTGGCGGGAACTTCGGGGTGGTGACCCGGATCGAGGTCGACCTGTTCGACGTACCGACGATCTTCGGCGGCAGCCTGTACTTCGATCTCGCCGACTACCCGGAGGTACCCGAGGTGTGGCGGGAGTGGACGCGGACGGTGCCGGAGGAGGTGACGTCGGCGATCGCGATCCTGCCGATCCCGGACCTCCCGCAGGTGCCGGCGCCGCTGCGCGGGAAGTTCATCGGCCAGCTCCAGGTCGCGATCCTCGGCGACGACGGCGCGGAGCTGATCGCACCGCTCAAGGCGATCGGCAAGCCCGTCCTGGACACGGTCGGCGAGCTGCCGTACGTCGACTCCTGGAAGATCTTCGCCGAGCCGGAGCGCCCGGACGCCTACACCTCGTGCAACGTACTCCTCACCGACCTCGAGGCGCTGAAGACGCTGCCGGGACCGGACGCACCGCGGATGCACGTGATCGGCATCCGGCACCTCGGCGGCGCGCTGGCCCGGCAACCCGGGATCCCGAACGCCGTCGGCCACCGGGACGCGGCCTACTCACTGACCGTGCTCACACCCGGCACCGGCGCGGCGGCGACCGACATACTCGAACCGTGGCGCGAGGCAACCATTGGCCGCGCCCTCAACTTCACCTTCAGTAAGCTCGCCCCCGAAGAGGTCGCCGAGGCGTACGACGACTACGACCGCCTCGTCGAGCTCAGGCGCCGGTACGACCCGGCCCGCCGCTTGTGGGCGAACCATCAGCTCTAGCGATCATCTCCTCGACCAACGCGCCCTTGCCGGTGACGTACGCGCCGCGGTCGGTGGTGAGCAGGTGCGCCAGCTCGCGTTTGCGGGCGGCGTACCGCTCCCGGTCGGCCGCGTCCGCGCGCAGATGATCGCGGAGCAGCACGTGGTCCCGGTGTGCTTTGTTGCCGTCCACAACGACGTACAGATGGTGGTAGTGCACCGCGTCAGGCGGCAGTGCGAACGCCTCGCGACCGGCGATGCCCTGGTCGCCTTCATGGACGTACCCGGCCGCGGCCAGTCGCGCGATCGCGGTCGGGACCAGCTCGGCGGACGGTACGACGACGTCCACGTCGATGATCGGCTTCGCCGCCAGCCCGGGGACCGCCGTACTGCCGACGTGCTCGACCCGGTGCTGGAACTCGGCGAGGTACGGCGCCAGCCGCCCGCGGATCTCCGCGAACCACAACGGCCAGCGCGGGTCGTAGTCGACGACCTCGGCGGGGACGATCACAGAGCCGCGGTGACGTCGACCTCGACGAGCTGTCCCGGGAACCCGAGCTGGGCGACGCCGAGCAGCGTGCTCGCGGTCGTGAAGGCCGGCGCGAGGGGTGACTCGTTCAGTTGCGTCCACACCGTACTCAAGTCGTCCCGCTCGGAGCTGGCCACGTAGATCACGGTACGGACGACCTGGTCAGGCGTCGCGCCGACGGCCGTCAGCGCGGCCAGGATGTTGTCGATCACCTGCGTGGTCTGCCCTTCGAGACCGCCTGGAGCGAGCTCGCCGGACGGCTGCAACGGGCACTGCCCGGCGAGGAACACCATGGTGTCCGCCTGGACCCGCGTCACGTGGTGATATCCGGGCGTGGCATGCAGCCCTTCAGGGTTGCTTCGCTCGATCGTCACGCCTCGACCCAACGCGATCCTTCACGCCCCGGTCAAGAGATTTTGCACGTACCGCCGCTGCCACGGCGTCTCCACCGCGTGCTTGTCGTACCGCTGCCGCACGTAGTCGACCGCCTGATCAGCCGGCACACCATCGAGTACGGCGAGGCACGCCAGCGCCGTACCGGTCCGGCCGCGGCCGCCGTTGCAGACCAGCTCGACCCGTCCGGTCGCGGTGCGCTCCAAGGCCTCACGGAAGGCCGCCAGCGCCTGTGGACGATCCACGGGCAGCCGGAAGTCGGGCCACTTCACCCAGTGCGCCTCCCACGGCACGTCCGGCGGCTCCTTGCCGAGCAGATACACGCCGTACGTCGGGAACGGCGCTGCCGCCGGGCCGTGCCGCAGACCGCGTCCGCGGACGAGCCGACCCGACGGCAGCTCCATCACTCCTGGTGCTTGCTTGTCCCAGTGGCCCACAGGATCAGACTACGAGGCGCTCCTCGGTCGAGGTGGAGAACAGGTGCAGCTTCTCCGGGTCCGGAGCCAGGTAGACCTCGTTGCCCTTGTCGTTGTGCAGCCGGGTGCCGATCCGGGCGATGATCTGCTGGTTCTCGGCGTGGTCGGCCGAGCCGTACAGGAACGCGTCCGAGCCGAGCTCCTCGATCACCGAGACCTTCACCGGCAGGCCCTTGTCGGCCAGGTGCAGCGCCTCCGGGCGGACACCGATCGTCAGGGTCTTGTCGTCGCCGGCCTTCGCCAGCAGCTCGCGGGAGATCGGGACCAGGAAGTCGCCGATCATCGCGCCGCCGTCGGTGATCTCGGCGGTGATCAGGTTCATCGCCGGGGAACCGATGAAGCCCGCGACGAACTTGTTCCGCGGCCGGTCGTACAGGTTCAGCGGGGTGTCGACCTGCTGCAGTACGCCGTCCTTCAGCACGGCCACGCGGTCGCCCATGGTCATGGCCTCGACCTGGTCGTGGGTGACGTAGACGGTGGTGACGCCGAGCCGGTGCTGCAGCTCGGCGATCTGCGTCCGGGTCTGGACGCGGAGCTTGGCGTCGAGGTTGGACAGCGGCTCGTCCATCAGGAAGACCTGCGGGTTACGCACGATGGCCCGTCCCATCGCGACCCGCTGACGCTGACCGCCGGACAGTGCCTTCGGCTTGCGGTCGAGGTACTCCTCCAGACCGAGCAGCTTGGCCGCTTCCTGCACGCGCTGAGCGCGTTCGTCCTTGTGGATGCCCTGCATCTTCAGGGCGAAGCCCATGTTGTCGGCCACCGACATGTGCGGGTAGAGCGCATAGTTCTGGAACACCATCGCGATGTCCCGTTCCTTCGGCGGGGCGTTGGTGACGTCCCGGTCGCCGATGAAGATCGATCCTTCGTTCACTTCCTCGAGCCCGGCCAGCATTCGCAGCGCGGTCGACTTGCCGGAACCCGACGGGCCGACGAGGACCATGAACTCGCCGTCCTCGATGTCCAGGTCGAGCGTGTCCACCGCGGGAATGTCGGTGCCCGGGTACACCCGGGTGGCTCCCTTGAACGACACAGTTGCCATGTCGCTTCCTCTCCTTCGCCGGCAGGAACGTGCCGGACGATCCGTAGCAAAGGCCCCCAGGTCTTGGGTGTCTGCTCCGTACAACCGTCGTCCGCAGACTTACATTCCCCGGTGAAGCAAGAGCTAGAAGTACCGGCCGTCCGGGCCGACGAGCTCGAGCAGGGCCGTCACCGCCCGACTCGGCGGGCGTCCGGCGAGGGTTGCCACGGACAACGTCCAGGTCAGGCCGACGCCCGTCAGCGGGATCTTGGCGACGCCGTTCCCACCGGTCAGCTCGGGCTCCGGGACGACCGCGACCCCGAGCCCGGCGCGGACGTAGTCCGGGATCGCGGTCAGTTCGGGGACCTCGACCTGGATCCGCCGTGGGCGCCCGATCGCCTCGAACGCCCGGTCGACCATCTTCCGGTTCCCGAAGCCGCCCGGCATGTCGACGAAGCGTTCGCCGGCGAGGTCCTCGAGGCGCAGCGCCTCCCGCCCGGCGAGGTCGTGCCCGCCGGGGACCAGCGCGACGAAGTCGACGGTGGCGATCTCGCGGACGTCGAGCCCGCTGAGCTCCGGCCGCGGCAGGCCGAGCAGCGCGACGTCGAGCCGGCCGTGCCGTACGTCGTCCGCGAGGCCGGTCGACCCGGTCGGCGAGGTGGCGACCTGCACCTCGACCAGCGGGTACTTGCGATGGAAGGCGCCGAGCAGCTCGGCCAGATTGACCAGGCTGAGCCGGGCGAGGGTGCCGATCCGGACGTTGCCGCGCAGACCGGTCGAGGCCTCCTCGACCACGGCGCGCGCCCGGTCCAGCGCCTCCAGCGCGGCCTTCGCCTCGGGCAGCAGCGCCTGCCCGGCGGTCGACAGCACGACCCGGCGCGTCGAGCGGTCGAAGAGCGTGGTCTTCAGATCGGTCTCCAGCGCGCGTACGGCGGCCGACACCGTGGACTGGACCGTGAACATCCGCTGCGCCGCGCGGGTGAAGCTCAGCTCCTCGGCGACCGCGACGAAGTACTCCAGTTGGCGGCTGTCCACAGGAGTAATTATCGGAGTTGCCGATAAGAGCATGCAAGGACTTTCGTTGGACTCGATAGATCCGGCGCGGCAACCTGGAACCATGTCGACCATGACGTCTTCGCGGACCGGCGCACGGATCCGGTTCGCACATGCTCCGGGGTTCTGGGTGATCGCGGCGGCCTTCCTCACCACGATGGCCTTCTCGACGATCCCGACCCCGCTCTATGCGATCTACCAGCAGCGCGACGGGTTCCCGACGTACGTGATCACCGTCATCTTCGCCAGCTACGCGGTCGGGGTGATGGCCTCGCTGTACCTCGCCGGTCACGTCAGCGACTGGCTCGGGCGGCGGCGGGTCGCATTGCTCGCCGTACTCGCGGAAGCTCTGTCCGCGGCGATCTTCCTGAGCTGGCCGGCTGTCCCGGGGCTGCTGATCGCGCGGTTCATCTGCGGTGTCGGGGTCGGCGTACTGACGGCGACCGCGACGGCTCACCTGTCCGAGCTGCGGCAGATCGCGCGGCCGGGGGAGGACCCGAGCCGGTCCGCGTTGATCTCGAGCATGGTGAACCTCGGCGGGCTGGCGTTCGGCCCGCTCGTGGGCGGGCTGCTCGCGCAGTACGTCGACGCGCCGCTGCGGCGCCCGTACGAGATCTTCCTGGTGTTGCTGCTGCTCAGCGCGGTCGGGATCGCGTTGGTGCCGGAGACCGTGGAGCGGCTCGAGGAGCGTCCGGCGTACCGGCCGCAGCGGGTCGCGTTGCCTTCGTCGGCGCGGCCGTTGTTCTTCGCGTCGGCGATCGGGGCGTTCGCGGCGTTCGCGATCTTCGGGTTGTTCACGTCGCTGGCGGCGACGTTCCTGGCCGGCGTCCTGCACCACACGTCGCGGCTGCTGGCCGGGGTGGTCACGTTCGCGGTCTTCATCGCGGGAGCGGGGAGTCAGGTCGTGTTCGTGCGGATGTCGCGGCCGCGTCAGTTGCGGCTCGGCCTGGTCGCGATGACCGTCGGGCTGGTCGGCGTCGCCGCCGGCGGGCTGCTGCCGAACCTCTGGCTGTTCGTCGTCGGTGGCGTTGTCGCGGGCGCCGGTGTCGGCCTGGTGTTCCGTGGTGCGGTCGCCACGGCCGCCGCGCTCGCGGACCCGTCGTCGCGCGGCGAGGTGCTCGCGGCCCTGTTCCTGATCGCGTACGCCGGCCTCGCGATCCCGGTACTCGCGATCGGCCTCGGCATCGCGCTGCTCCCGGCCCAGGTCGCACTGCTGATCTTCTCGGTACTGATCCTGGTGCTGGTCAACGCCGCCGTATTACGGATGCTTGCCGCGCAGGAGAAGTGATCTGATGCGGGAGTGGACCTCCTGCGCGACTACGGGCTGACCGTCGGCGAACTCGTACCGCATTCCGGCGGGTTCGCCACCGAGGGCTGGGTGGCGGACCGTCGGTGGTTCGTGAAGCGGTGGCGTGGGGAGGCCCCGCGAGGGCTGGAGCAGTTGGGGGAGTTGCATGCGCTCGGTCTGCCCGTGGTCGAGCCGCTGCGTGCCGTCGACGGCAAGCTGTTCGCGACGAGCGGCGGGCAGGCGTACGCCGTCTTTCCTTATGTACAAGGAAGGACGGCGACCTGGGACGACTGGCGGGTGGTGGCGCGCGCATTGCGTCTGGTGCATGCGGCGCCGCAGCAGGTGACCCTTCCGCCCGCGGACGTGCGCGAGCCCCACGTCCACAACCTGGTCGAGTACCTGCGGCACCCGTGGATCGCGGATCGCGCGGGCGTGGTGCGGACGGCGATCGCGCGGCTGGACGACGTACGGGCGCGGCTCCAGCCGGTGCGGGAGGTCGTGTGCCACACCGACTTCCACGGGCTGAACGTGCTGATCGGCGCGGACGGTGAGGTGGCGGCGATCCTCGACTGGGAGAGTGCGGTGATCGGACCCCGCGAGTACGACCTGTGGGTCGCGGCCGACGGTGAGCCGATCGTGGAGTTCCTCGATGCTTATGGGGCCCACGATCTGGACGCCGACCATCTGGAGTTCGCGCTGCTCGCCCGTGGGCTGCGGGATCTCGCGGCGCGGGTGATGAACGAGGTGGACCGGCCAGGCGTCGACACCTGGGGCTTCGACCGGATCGGCCGCGTGGACAGCAATCTTGCGATCTTCAGGCGGTACTGCGCTTAGCGCCAGGTCCGGGCAGTACGTCGATGTCGTCCGCGTGCATCGGCTTGCCGCAGTGCGCGCAGACCAGGTCGACGTGGCTGATCTCGCCGCACGCGTGGTGCCGGTACAGCACCGGCGGGCCCGCCGTACCGGCCAGCCATTTGTCGCCCCAGGCAACCATCACCATCAGTACGTCGACCAGCTCGCGGCCGCGGGCGGTCAGGACGTACTCGTAGCGCGGGCGGGCGTCGTACGGCCGGCGCTCGATCACCTCGCGGTCGACCAGGTGGTTGAGCCGCTCGGTGAGCACCTTGCGGGAGATCCCGAGATCCGCCTGGAGCTGCTCGAACCGGGAGAGGCCGACCCAGATGTCGCGCAGGATCAGCGGCGACCACGGCTCGCCGATCACGTCCAGCGTGCGCGCGATCGAGCACGCCATCTCACTGAAGTCCGTTCGCTGCATGGAAACAGTCTAGCCGTTGGGGTTCCCTTAGGGAACTTTGGCGTGTTAGCGTTCCTTCAAGGAACTCCGAATGGAAGGACGGCACGATGAGCAAGGTCTTCGCCGCGCTGGCGGTCTCGGTCGACGGGTACATCAGCGGTCGCGGCTCCGGCCCGGACCACGGCCTCGGCGACGCGCCGATGCTGTTCGACTGGTACTTCGACGGGGACACCCCGAGCCGGGCCTTCGACGGTTTCAAGCTCAGCGCGCCGAGTGCGCGGGTGTTCGACACAGCCGCCACCCGGGTCGGGGCGGTGATCGCCGGGCACAAGACGTACGACGACTCCGGGCACTTCGGCGGGAACAGCCCGCACCCGAACGCGTCGCTCGTCGTGCTCAGCCACGGACCGGTCGCGGAGATCAGCGAGCGGCAGACCCTCGCACACACCGTCGAGGACGCGGTCGCCGCCGCGCGTGAACTGGCCGGCGGGAAGGACGTCGGGCTGATGGGCGGTGGTGTCGTCACCTCGGCGCTGCGGGCCGGGCTGGTCGACGAGCTGATCCTGCACCAGGTGCCGATCCTGCTCGGCGGCGGTCGGCCGTTCTTCCAGGAGCTGCCGGACCACATTCGGCTGAACCTTCTCGAGGCCGTGCCGGCCCCGGGTGTCACCCACCTCCACTACGAAATCGTTCGCTGAAGGAGCTCGCTGTGTTGAAGCCCGCCGTACGCGCCGCCGTCGAGAGCACGTCGATCGCCCACCTCGCCACCGTCCTCCCGGACGGCTCCCCGCACTCGATCCCGCTCTGGGTCAGCACCCTCGACGACAAGATCATCTTCCTCACCGGCCCCAACTCCCAGAAGGCCCACAACCTCCGCCGCGACCCCCGCGTCGCCCTCTCCCTCGCTCCTGTCGACAACCCGTACGAGCCGATCATCATCCGCGGCCGCGTCGTCAACTGGATCGACGGCGACAAGGGCTGGTCCCTCGTGGACGAGATCGCCATGAAGTACATCGGCCAGCCGTACTCACGGGACCTAGCCCGAGTAATCGGCGTCATCGAGGTCGATCACCAGACCGTTGGCATTTAGAACTAACAACTGAGGTTCTACGCGGGGGAAGAGCTGACACGGGAGGTTGCGCGGGAGGTTGCGCGGGAGGGGAGCGGACCCGTCGGCTCAGACGCCTGCTCGAGTCTCGCGCCGGGGGCGGGCGTCGCCGGTCAGTCCGCGCCTCTCGTACCGGGGCAGGCGCTGTCGGTCCGCCCACCGGCTCCCGCACCGGGGCAGGCGCTGCCGGTCCGCCCACCGGCTCCCGTACCGGGGGCGGGCGCCGCCGGTCGGTCCGCGCCGCCGGTCAGCCCACCGGCTCCCGTACCGGGGGCAGGCTCCGCCGGTCAGTCCGCGCATCTCGCACCCGGGGCAGGCGCCGCCGGTCAGCCCGCGCACCCCGCGCCGGGGGCAGGCACCGCCGGTCAGCCCATCGCCTCCCGGACCAGGCGGTCCCGGGCGCACTACTCCCCACGCGCCAACCCCAGGTACGTGCGCAGCACGTGCCCGCGCGAAGCCGCCGTTTCAGAGGTGAGACCGCAACGCACGCCGCGCCCCGCGGGCCCGCCTACGAGGTTGGGGAGGATTTCCGCCCGGATCGGCACAAGATCCTCCCCAGACCGGCCGCGACAGGTGTGCCGACGCGACCCGGAGGTTTCATTAGGATCTGCGTATGGGTGTGACGGTGACGGTTGGGGAGCAGGGCGCGTATCTGGCGCGGGTCGGGCGGGCGGGGATGTTGCTGCTGCCGATGGTCACCGGGATCGGTGAGCAGATCCGGGAGTGGGCGGACGAGCTGGCTGGTGAGGGGATCACCGCGTTGGTGTGGGATCCGTTCAAGGGGCGGAGTACGGACAACGCGACCATCGCGGAGCTCAGTGGGATGTTGCGGGAGATGGACGACGATGCCGCGCTGGCGGAGCAGTCGGCGTTGCTGGATCACCTGTTCGACGAGCTCGGGTGCGACACGGTCGGGGTGATCGGGTGGTGCCTGGGTGGGCGGTTCGCGTTGCTGCTCGGGGCGCGGGACCAGCGGGTGGCGAACGTGGTCGCGTTCCATCCGACGGTGCCGTCGAACCGGCCGCCGCACCACACGTACGACGCGATCGCCGAGGCGGCCGAGATCACCGCGCCGGTGCTGGTGAGCTACCCGGGCGCGGACACCGCCGTACCGAACGCGGACTTCGAGACGTTGCAGACGGTGCTGCAGGCGCGAACCGCGGGTGCGACGTTCGCGCAGTACTTCCCGGGTGCGGACCACGGGTTCTCGGACAGGTCGCGGCGCGAGAAGGACGTGAACGCGGACGCGTTCCGGCTGGCGTGGCCGCAGGCGCTCGCGTTCATGAAGTCGACGGTTGCCTGAGCGAGGTTTCAACCTGCCGGTGTAGCTCGCCCAGCCGGCCGCGGCCGGGTGTGCCGTCCGGGTAACGCGCCAGTACGTCGCGCACCACGTCCGGAACCCGCTCGACCGCCCACCGTACGACGGCGTCGCCCGCCGCCGGATCCCCGGCCGCCAGCTCCTCGGCGTACGCCGCGTACTGCGCCGCCGCCACGATGTGCTTCACCTGAGTAGCCGCCGCGAACGGATGCAGGTACGCCGACCCCGCCGCCCCCACCGCAGCCCGAGCAGCCGCCTCAGCAGCCGGATCCGTCAGCTCCCCGGCCGCCTTGAGCGCCGCGAACGCGGTCATCCGGATCGCCTTCGTCCGAGCCCCTCCACCCGCGAACTCCCGCACAGCCGCGATCGCCTCCCGCGGCCGCGGATCATCCACCAGCGGCAGCACCCGCTCCGCACAGTCGGCCGACCACCGACTGAGCTCCCGCAACTCGTCAAGACTCAAAGGAATGTCGGGCTGTCCCATGAGCCTCAACCATATCGTTGAACTAGACGGTTGAGACTTTCAGGCTGCGCGGCGGTGGTCGGTTGGGGTGATGCCGCGGACTCGTTTGAAGGCGACGCTGAGGGCGAAGGCGTTGGCGTAGCCGACGCGGCGGGCGATGGTTTCCACGGTGTCGCGGGTGGAGCGGAGTTGGTCGGCGGCGAGGGTGATGCGCCAGCCGGTCAGGTAGCTCATCGGGGCCTCGCCGACGACGGCGGTGAAGCGGCGGGCGAGCGACGCCCGCGACACTCCGACCCGGTCCGCGAGCTCGGTCACGTTCCACGGATGCGCGGGATCCTCGTGCAGCAACCGCAGGGCCGAGCCCGCCACCGGATCCGTCTGCGCCTGGTACCACCCCGGTGCATGCGACTCCGGGCGCGCGAACCACGCCCGCAACGTGGTGATCAGGGCCAGGTCGAGCCACCGATCCAGCACCGTCTGCTGCCCGGGAACATCCCGCTGGATCTCGCTGGTGATCATGTCCATCACCGCCCCCGCCACCTCCGCCGCCGGTACGACGAGCACCGACGGCAGCGCGGTGACCAGCCGCCGGCTGACATCGCCCGCCACCGAATAGGTGCCGGAAGCAACCATGATCTCGCCGGACTTCCGGCCGCCGAACGTCCGCACGCCGAGCTGCGCCGAGTAGTCGATCGGTGCCCCGGGCAACCGTTCGCAGCTGCCGCCGGGATGGATCCGCAGGACGGGTGCGGTCGCGGTCGTGTCGCCGACGACGTACGGCTCGGGCCCGGTGACGATCGCGACGTCGCCCTGCTCCATCCGCTGCGGTTCGACCCCGGCGCGCGTCAGCCAGCCGGAGCCGCGGACGATCGTGGCGAGCGCCAGCGGTGCCTCGTCGCGGATCTCCAGCGCCCACGGCAGATCCAGGATGGTCATGTTGAACACCCCGTCCTGCGCGCGCGTCCCGGTGAGCAGTTCGTCGAGCACGTCCATGTCCAGAGCCTAGAACAGCTTGAGCGTTTCGAACATCCTATTGCGGCGAACAACCATGGTTTGTCTCACTCCGAGCCGGTGGACTGGAGCCATGACAGAGATCCTGATCCTCAGTGGCAAAGGCAAGACCGGCCGCCGCGTCGCGGCCCAGCTCGACGCGCGCGGCGTCCCGTACCGGCCGGCGTCCCGTTCCAGCGCGCAACGCTTCGACTGGTACGACGAGAGCACCTGGGCAGACGCGGTCCGCGGTACGACCACGGCGTACCTCGCGCCGCCGGTCGGGCCGACCGGGCTCGCGCAGGCCGGCAAGTTCGTCCAGCAGGCGGACGGGTTGCGGCGGTTGGTGCTGCTGTCCGGGCGCGGCGTCGGCAGCCCGGGGCGGGACTTCGCCGTGTACGACGGGCAGCTCGAGCTGGAGAGCGTCGTACAGGCGAGCGGGCTGGAGTGGACGATCGTGCAGCCGGCCTGGTTCGCGCAGGGGTTCAGCGAGGACTTCCTGCGGTACGACGTACTCGCCGGGCAGATCCGGTTGTCCGCGGGGAACGGCGGGGAGGCGTGGATCGACACCGACGACGTCGGCGACGTGATGACCACGGCGCTGCTGGACGAGTCGTACGCCGGGCAGGTGCTCGCGATCTCCGGACCGCGGGTCCTCACGATGACCGACATCGCCGGCGAACTGACCGCGGCGACCGGCCGGCCGATCGAGTACGTCGACCTCGACCCGGAGACGCACGTCGCCGAACTACGCGCGCAGGGCCTGCCGCCGGAGGACGCCGAGGCGGTCCGCGACCTGTTCACGGTGATCCGCAACCACCGCTCCGAGTACGTCTCCGACGGCGTCGAACGCGTCCTCGGCCGCCCCGCCCGCGACTTCACCGACTGGGCGCGAGCGGCCGCCAAGACCGGAGTGTGGTGATCCGCGGACGCCCAGCACTCAATAACCGCAGCTTCCCGGGCCCCCGCACGCTCACGCCAACCGTGCGCCGGCCAGTTGTGTAGTGCTGGCGGTCCGCCTCCTCGCCCACCTGAGGTGCGGGGAGACGGACCGGGTTCAGCGGAGGGCGAGGGCCTCTTCGTGGGTGAGTTCGCGGAGCTCCGACGCCGGGGTCTTCGCGCGCGGCTCGGTGCCGCCGCCGACCGCGCCGCCGCCGAAGACGATGTTGGCCCAGTTGTTCTGGGCGATCAGCACCGACGTGGTCTTGTCGCCGTTGATGTCGGCCGCGGTGGTGGTGTCGTTGGTGTCACCATCACAGTTCCAGTCGATCGGCTGGTTCGCGGCGCCGGTCGTGGTCCGGGTCTTGCCGTCCGGGCACTTCCAGCTGGTCCTGTACCCGGCGCCGAGGCTGCCGAGTCCGACCGTCTCGTCCGGACGGGCCTCGTTGATCGACGCCGGCTGGACGTTCGAGTAGCCCCAGTACTTGGTGCCGTCGGCCTTGAGCACACCGCCGAGCTGGAACGAATAGTTCATCACGCTCAGGTAGTTCGGCTTGTAGTTCAGCCCGTCGGCGCCCCCGTGCTGCAGCCCGAGGTTGTGCCCGAGCTCGTGCACGAACGTGCCGACGTTGGTATCGTCCGTCGCGTTCCAGCTGCACTTCTGGCCGACCGTGACGATGAATGTGTCGTTCGGGATGTTGAACGCCTGCCCGCTGCTGCAGCCGCCGTCGTAGCTGTCGCCCCAGAGCATGTAGTGAAAGACGGCCTTCCGGGCGGCCGCGAAGTTCGCCGCCTTGATCGCGTTCGTCTGGGTGGCCGACGGGTTCAGGTCGTCGTCGTACGCGACCTCGTTGCCGCCGCCCAGGTCGTACTTCGCCCCGCGGGCGGCGCCCGCGTCGAGGTGGATCGTGATGCCGGTGCTGCCGTCCGGGTTGCTCACCGGTGCGGTCGCGAACACCTGCACGATCCGGTCCAGGGCCGCCGTACTCGCGAGCCGGCCGGACATGTAGTCCATCTCGACGAACAGGTCCTTCTTGTTCGGGTTCGCGCCCATCGCGGGCAGGTCGACGTCCACGACGCCGTCGCCGTTCGCGTCGTACCCGTTGGTCTCCCAGGCGTCCGGCAGCGAGTCGCCGTCGGTGTCGGTCGCGGCCGCCACGGCGGTGTCGGGGACGGGGGCTGCAACGGCGTGGGAGCCGGCGAGGGCGGTGACGGCCAGCGAGGTCAGGGCGACAAACAAGGCGGGGCGGGGCCTCATCAGATCTCCTTCGGGGGCGGTGGGTGATCTCTGCGCTACCGTAGGTGATATCCATCGATGAGGACGGCGCAGTGGCGACAGTGGCTCATTTGGGTCAGCTGTCGGTAGCGGACAGAACCTGACCGCTACCCGTGGCAGGCTGACCACATGGCCGAAACCTCCGCCCGCCTCCTCGCGCTGTTGTCGCTGCTGCAGGCCCGGCGCGACTGGCCGGGCGCGCTGCTCGCCTCCCGGCTCGAGGTGAGCCCACGGACGGTACGCCGCGATGTCGACCGGCTGCGCGACCTCGGCTATCCGGTCCGCGCGACCAAGGGCCCCGACGGCGGGTACCGCCTGGATGCCGGCGCCGAGCTGCCGCCGCTGCTGTTCGACGACGACCAGGCGATCGCGGTCGCGGTGGCGTTGCAGACGGCAACGACCACGGTCACCGGGATCGAGGAGGGCGCGCTCCGGGCGTTGGCCACGGTCCGCCAGGTGATGCCCGCACGGCTGCGGCAGCGGGTCGACGCCCTGCAGGTCACCACGGTCGACCGGTACGCCCATCGCCGTACGACGGTGGACTCGGACCAGCTGATCGCGATCGGGATGGCGGTCCGCGCCCAGGAGGTACTGCGGTTCGACTACGCCGCGCCCGGTACGCCGGAGGGGGAGTGGGCGCCGCCGCGGAAGGTGGAGCCGCAGCACCTGGTGACGTGGGGCGGGCGCTGGTACCTGGTCGGCTGGGACCTGGATCGCCAGGACTGGCGGACGTTCCGGGTCGACCGGATGACGCCGAAGACGCCGACCGGTCCACGGTTCACGCCGCGCGAACTGCCCGCGCCGGACATCGCGACGTTCATCTCCAGCCGGTTCCGCGGGCAGGACAAGAGCCCGTGCCGGGGCGAGGCGATCCTGCAGGCGAAGGCGTCGGACATCGCGCAGTGGGCCGGGTACGGCGCGGTCGTCGAGGAACTGTCGCCGACGAGCTGCCGGCTGGCGCTCAGCGGCTGGTCGTGGACCGGGCTGGCCGCGACGTTCGGGATGTTCGAGTGCGAGCTGGAGTTCATCGGCCCGCAGGAGTTGAAGGATGCCGCGATCCAGCTCGCGGATCGTTACCGGGAGGCGTTGTCGTGAGTACGGAACTGATCGTCGTGGATGCGGCAGCCTGGCGCGACTGGTTGCGGGCGAACCACCGGGAGCCGGAGGGCGTCTGGCTCGTGCTGGCGAAGAAGAACGTGACGACACCGACCAGCCTGACGTACGACGAGGCGCTCGAAGAGGCCTTGTGTCACGGGTGGATCGACGGGCAGCGCCGCGGGCGGGACGAGCAGACGTTCATCCAGCGGTACACGCCGCGCCGTACGCGCAGCATGTGGTCGAAGCGGAACGTCGACCTGATCGCCCGCCTCGAACAGGACGGCCGGATGCACGCCGCCGGCCGCGCCGAGGTCGAGCGGGCGAAGGCCGACGGCCGCTGGGACAAGGCGTACGGCGGTGCGAGTGCCCGCGAGGTCCCCGACGACCTGGCCGCCGCACTGGCCGCGGAACCGCGGGCGCGGGCGATGTTCGACATCCTGACCAGCGCGAACCGGTTCGCGGTGATCTTCCGGGTCAACGATGCGAAACGCCCCGAGACCAGGACGAAACGCATCACGCAGTACGTCGCTCAACTCGCCCGCGGCGAGACGATCTACCCCCAGAAGCGGACGCTCTAGACGAGGTCGAGTGTCGCGTCCTGCCCCTCGGTGAGTGGGAAGTAGGCGAGGAAGGTGACGCCCTCGTCGGCGGTGTCGAATCGGCTGATCCGGTCGACGGCCGGCTCGTAGAACACGTCGCCGGCGTGCAGGACCCGCGGCTCGTCGTCGGCGCCCTGCTGGTAGATCGCCGACCCGGAGACGATGTTCCCGAACACGGGCCCGTTGTGGACGTGCGCGCCGAGGGCGGTGTGCGGCTCGATGGTGATCCGCCGTACCTCGACGCGCCGCACCGGGAGTGCGGCCGGCAGGTGCTGGTCGAGGACGACGACACGGCTGATCGCTTCGGTCATGCCGTACATACTAATAGGTACAGAGGTCAGTAGACGACCGGGTTCAGCGGGGAGGAGACGGTCTCGCCGGGCTGGTTGCCGGGCATCCAGGTGGCCAGGTCCGCGACCTGGTTCGCGTTCACCGGCGTGGAGATCTCCATCGTGGCGTCGACGTAGATGACCGTCATCACCCGGCGCGGGATGCGGGTGGTGTTCGGCGGCGCGTGGTGGAACGTCCAGCCGAGGTGGTAGCTGACCTCGCCGAGCTCGTACGGCTCCGAGACCTCGGTGAAGTTCTGCTCGGCGAGCGCCTCCTGCAGGACCCGCTCGGACTCGTCGCTGATCGGCAGGTCACGCCCGAACTCGAACGTCTGGCTGCCCGCCGCGAACGACAGCGGCCCCATCTCCATCGGGGTGTCCTGCAGCGGCACCCAGATCGTCACGCAGCGGTCGGTCGCGAACGGCCAGTAGTACTGGTCCGCGTGCCACGGGGTGACGCCGCCGCCGGACTCCTTGTAGAGCGCCTGGTCGTGGTACAGCCGCACTGACTGCACCCCGAGCAGCTGCGCCGCAATCCGCGCCAGCCGCGGCGACGACACGAACTCCAGCACCCGCTCGCTGTCCTGCCAGAGGTTCGACACCTGCAGGAAAGCCTTCCCGTAGGTGTCCCGCTCCTCGAGCGGCAGGTGCTGCGTGTTCAGCTCGATCACCTTGCCGGTGATCTCGGGCTCGTACTCCGCGATCGTCTCGGCGCTGAGCACGTTCTTCAGCTTCACGAATCCGTGCTCGGCGAAGTGCGCGATGTCGGACCGGCTGAGGGTGTAGTCGGTCTCGAGCTCCGGGCGGGTCAGAGTCATGGGAGACAAGGGTTCCCGCGTCTTTGACGGCTGTAAAGATCAGTGATCAAATCTTTGCCCGCCGTGCACGTGCATGTGCAAAATCCGGTCAGGACCGTAAGGCGAAACGGTCCAGTGCGTCCAGGATCAACTCCTGCGTGGACCGCCCGCCGGCGCCGTGTCCCTCCTGCTCGACCAGGTGCAGGTCCGCATCCGGCCACGCCTTCGCCATCCGCCACGCGACCTCCACCGGACTGCTGATGTCGAGCCGCCCGTGGATCAGCACCCCGGGGATCCCCGCGAGTTTGCCGGCCTCCCGCACCAGCACGTCCTCGTCCAGCCAGGCCGCATGTCCCCAGTAGTGCGTGACCAGCCGCGCGAGGCGCAGTCGCACCACCGGGTCGTCGTACCGCGAGTCCGGCCGCCAGTCCGGGTGGGTGCGCACGTGGGTGTCCTCCCAGGCACACCAGTCCTTGGCGGCCTGCTCCCGTACGGCGGGATCCGGATCGTGCAGCAGCCGGCTGTAGGCGAGCGCGAGATTCCCGTCCCGCTCCGCCGCCGGTACACCGTCCCGGAATCGCGCCCACTCCTCGGGGAAGATCCGGCCCATGTCCCGGGTGATCCACTCGACCTCCCGCCGGGTGGTGTTCGTAACGCTGAACAGCACGATCTCCGAGATCGCCTCCGGGTGCTGTTCGGCGTACGCGAGCCCGAGCGTCGCACCCCAGGACGCCCCGAGCAACAACCACCGCTCGATCCCGAGCAGCTGCCGCAGCTGCTCGAAGTCCCCGATCAGCTGCGCGGTGGTGTTCGTCCGCAGGTCCACCTCAGGCTCGGCGGCATCCGGCGTACTGCGCCCGCAGTTCCGTTGGTCGACGAGCACCACCCGATACCTGGCGGGATCGAAGTACCGCCGCCACCAGGCCCCGGCCCCGGATCCCGGCCCGCCGTGCACGACGAGCGCCGGCTTCCCGTCTGGGTTCCCGCAGACCTCCCAGTACACGCGGTGCCCGTCGCCCGCATCGAGCAGGCCGTGGGCGTGGGGCTCGGTCTCGGGGTACATGGTCAGAGGACTCCGGTGTAGGTGAGGGCGAAGGCGGCGCAGGGGAGGAGGAAGAGTGTGGCGAGGGTGATGATGCCTTTGAAGGACTGGTGGGGGCCAATGAGTTTGGGGTACGCCGCGACCAGGACCGGGACCATCACGAGCTCGAGGGGGAGCATGCCGCGGGGGATGATCGTGCCGGTGGCGGCGAGCACCACCGAGAGGGTGGCGGCGGCGATCCAGGCGATGTAGCCGAGGCGGTACGTCGTGCGGGCGCCGAAGCGGACCGCGATCGTGTGGTAGCCGGCGGCGCGGTCCGCGTCGAGGTCGGCGAGGGTCGTGGGGAGGTAGAGGCCGACCGCGGCGAGCGTGCCCTGGAGGCCCATCAGCCAGGGGAAGTCGCTGAGGTCGGGGTTGATCGCGGCCCACCCGGCGAGCGGTCCGAAGGCGCCCAGTGCAAGCGCGTTCACCGCGACGTCGAAGCCGGCACGGGTCTTCAACCGAACGGGAGGGACGGAGTACGCGTACCCGAGCAGTACGGCGAGCAGCATGCCCAGCGCGAACACGACCCCGACCAGCAGGCTCAACCCGACCGCCGCGACCGCCGCCGCGAAGGCCAGCCGCAACGCCGCCCGGAGCGTGACCCGCCCGTCGAGCAGCGGCGACTTGGCCTTGCGCGGGTTGAGCCGGTCGCTCGGCAGGTCGTACGCGTCGTTGACCGCGAGGACGGCGAGCCACACCAGCGGGCCCATCACGACCGCGCCGATGATCAGCCGCGGCCACTCCGCGACCGGCGGGATCAGCCGGTGCGTCGCGAGCAGGATCCCTGTGTAGTAAGGGACGATCGACACCACCCAGAACGCGGGCCGCCCGACCGCGACGACGTCACGAACCCGCGGCCCTCGTACCTGCACGTCCGTGCTCACACCACCACTGTCCACCTCCCGAGAGCATCCCGTCCTCCCTCCACAGGGTGAACCTCCTCACCCGCGAGGCTCGATGTGAGCCACGGAACCCTTCTCCAGCGCGACCCACACCGAACCGTCCGCCGACAACCCGTGCGGCTCGGCGCCGTCGGCGAACTCCACCTGCTCGATGACGTTGCCCTTGGCATCGACCCGGGCCGCGGCCGACGCCGCCCACAAGGTGATCCAGCACCCGTCCGCCGTCGCCGCCACGGCATGCGGCTTCGACCCGGCCGGCAGCGCGAACTCCTCGATCGTCCCGTCCTCGTCGATCCGCCCGGCCTTGTCCGCCAGCAGCTCGACGAACCAAACACCGGATGGCCCGGCGCTGATCCCGACCGGCCCGGCGCCGTCGGTCGGCAGGGGATAGGTGGTGACCTCCCCGGCCACGGTCATCCGCCCGATCGCGTTCGCCTGGTTGAGTGTGAACCACAGGTCCCCGCCGTACGTCGTGATCATCGCCGGGAACGCACCCGTCGTGCCGATCGGGTACGTCGTGACCTCGCCGGCCGGCGTGATCCGCCCGATCGCGTCGCTGCTCATCAACGTGCACCACAACGCGCCGTCCGGCCCCACACACAGCCCGTACGGCGCGCCCGCGACCTGCACGGCCGACACCGCGCCGTCGTACCCGATCCGCCCGACCCGGTCGTCGCCGTTCCGGGTGAACCAGACCGCGTCGTCCGGCCCGTCCACGATCACACTCGGCCGCGACTCCGGTGCCTCCAGGTCGAACACCTTCCCGGACAAGGTCGCGACCCGGCCGGTGTGGACGAGCGTCGTCCACACCTCACCCCCGGCGACGACCACGCCGTACGGCGCACCGTCAACCGCATGCTCGCTAACTGACATAGGTCTTCTCCTCCATTTCGAGCACAGTTCCGCGCCAGCGGGATGCGAAGCGGCGGTCGTGGCTGACGACCACGAGGGCGCCGGCGTAGCGGTCCAGCGCGGCCTCCAGTTCTTCCACCAGGACGAGCGACAGGTGGTTCGTCGGCTCGTCCAGCAGCAGTACGTCGTACGTCGTGGTCAGCACGCGGGCCAGCGCAAGACGTCGGCGCTGACCTGTGGACAACGCGCCGACCCGGGTCTGCAGCTGCTCCTGCCGGAACAGCCCGAGCCCGGCCGCGCCCGGGTGCCGCGCGAGCGCCTGACGCAACGTGTCGTCTGGCCGCGGCTCCACCACCTCCTGCGGGAGGTACCCGATCCGCCCGCGACGCTCGACGTACCCGGAGTCCGGCGGAAGCACGCCCGCGAGTACGTCGAGGAACGTCGACTTGCCCGCACCGTTCGGCCCGGTGATCAGCACCCGGCCACCCGCCGGTACCTCGAGCGACGCCGGCCGCAGCCGCCCGGACACCGCCACGCCGACCGCGTCCAGCCCGGCGGCGGCGCCCGTCGTACGGATCGACGCGGTGAACCGGAGCGGCTTCGCCGGCACCGGCGCCGGGTCCTCCTCCAACCGGCGCAGGCGTTCCTTCGCGTTCCGGATCTTGCTCCGCTCGGCCTCGTTGACGCGGCCCGTCGCGCGGTCGTACGCGACCTTGTTGTTGTCCTTCATCGGCCGCCCGTACGCGACCCGGTCGGCCGTGGTCCGGACGAGCCCGCGCAGCTCCGCGACGTCGTCCTCCCACTGCTGCCGCGCCTGTTCGAGCCGCGCCCGTTCGGCGGCCTTCTCGTCCAGGTAGCCCTGGAAACCGTTGCCGTACCGCGTCATCCGGTGCGTGTCGCCGTCCACCTCGAACAGCGTCGTCGCGACCCGCTCCAGGAAGGCGCGGTCGTGCGACACGACCACCGTCGTACCGCGCCGGGACCGCAGGTGATCCTCCAGCCAGACTGCGGCCGACACGTCCAGGTGGTTGGTCGGCTCGTCGAGCAGCAGCACCTCCGGCGACGATGCGAGCACCGCGGCGAGGTGCAGCCGGACGAGCTCACCGCCGGACAACTCGGACAGCCGACGATCACCGGGCAACGCGGACAACCCCAGCCCGTATGTCGCACGGGCGAACCGGGCGTCCGCGTCGTACCCCTCCCGAATCTCGAAGGCGGTCTGCAGCTCGCCGTACTCGGTCAGGACATCCTGACCCTGCGCCAACTGATCTTCGAGCTCGCGGAGACGGGCCTCGATCCGGCGCAGGTCGGCGAGCGCGTGGTCGGCCAGCGCCCGTACGTCGAGGTCGAGCGGCAGCGGGTTGTCCTGCGCCAGGAAGCCGATGCTGCCGGCAACGGTCGTCGTACCGTCGGTGGCCGGCTCGAGACCGGCCAGGATCCGCAACAGTGTCGACTTGCCGGAGCCGTTCTCGCCGATCAGGCCGCTGACCTGCCCGGGAGGGAAGGCGCAGCTGATCCGGTCGAGCACCAGACGGTGGTCGTAGGACTTGGTGACGTCGTGCAGGGACAGCTGGGTAGACATGAGGATCCTCCTGACCTCTCGCGGGTTCGTGGTTGGCGAACGGCGGGTCAGAAGATCACTGGCTGCTCCCTAAATGCGACGAATGTTGCGTTAGGATGATCGCATGACGGATGGGGTTCGCGCAAGCAGGCCGGGAGGGCGGACCGCCCGGGTGCGCTCCGAGGTGCTCGCGGCCGTGGAGGCCGAGCTGGCCGAGCACGGGTACGACGGGCTCACGATCGACGCGGTCGCCGTACGCTCCGGGGTCCATCGCACGACGCTCTACCGGCGCTGGAAGACCGTGCCCGGTCTGCTCGTCGACCTGCTCGAAGCCGGCGCCGACGACGCGTGGGAGCCGGCCGACACGGGCTCGCTGGAGGGCGACCTGATCGCGGTCAACCGCGAGGTCCACGCCGCGCTGACCGCCCGCCCGTCGGTCACCCAGGCGGTGATCGCAGCCTCGTTCCGTACGCCGGAAGCCGCCGAGGCGCTCACCCGCTTCTGGGAGGACCGCTACGCGCGCACTGCCCTGCTCGTCCACAGAGCTGTCGAGCGGGGCGAGATCACGGCCGGCGTGGACGCCCATCAGCTCCTGCTGACCGCGACGGCGCCGCTCTACCACCAGCTCGTGCTGCTCCGGCAGCCGATGTCCCGGGCGAAGGCCGATCACCACGCCCGCGTCGCGGCCGCATCCGTCCGCTGAGCCGCAAAAGCCTTTGCGGCCGCGCGTGGCGCCGACCTACCGTGACCGCATGGGCACCTCTCTGTATGCGCTGTCGATCGACGCGAAGGATCCGGCCGGTCTCGCGCGGTTCTGGGCCGGCATGCTCGGGTTCGAACCGGCCGAGGGGAACGAACTGGTGCCGAAGGACAACACCGGGTTCCGGCTGCGGTTCCTGCCGAGCGACGTGGCGAAGGACCGGCAGAACCAGGCCCACTTCGACCTGACCAGCCAGACGCCGGAGCAGCAGCAGGAGACCGTCGCCCGGGCGCTCGAGCTCGGCGGCCGGCACATCGACATCGGCCAGACGGGCGAGGAGGGGCACATCGTCCTGGGGGATCCGGAGGGCAACGAGTTCTGCGTGATCGAGGCCGGGAACAACTTCCTCAAGGACACCGCGTTCATTGGTGCGCTCTCGTCCGACGGGTCGCAGGCGGTCGGGTACTTCTGGAGCAAGGCGCTCGACTGGCCGCTGGTCTGGGACCAGGACGAGGAGACCGCGATTCAGGCGCCGTCCGGCGGACCGAAGATCACCTGGGGCGGCCCGCCGGTGGGTCCGAAGGCGCCGAAGAACCGGCTGCACCTGGACCTGGTGGCCGACGGCGACCCGGAGGCAGAGGCTGCCCGGCTGGTGGCGCTGGGCGCGACCCGGCTGGAGAGCGGTCAGGAAGGCGCCGCCGCGATCCCGATGGCCGACCCGGACGGCAACGAGTTCTGCATCCTGATCACCGCACAGTCCTGAACAACACCCCGACTAGGGTCGTACCCGACGCCTAGAGTGAGGGAGACGTTGTGACTGGCCGGTTGGCGAACGAGGTTGTGCTGGTGACGGGGGCCGCGCGCGGGATCGGCCGGGCGGTCGCGGCGAAGGCCGCGGCGGAAGGTGCGGCGGTCGGGCTGGTCGACATTCGCGCCGACGAGCTGACCGCGACCACCGCGGAGCTGGGCGAGACCGGGGCGAAGGTGGCCGCGGCGGTCGGTGACATCACCGACGAGGTGTCGGTCCGGCAGGCGGTCGGCAAGCTCACCGACGACCTCGGCGGCCCGGTCACCGTGCTGGTCAACAACGCCGGCAAGAACTCGTACGCCGACCCGGCGCGGATGTCGGTGGCCGAATGGGACGACGTGTTCGACGTCGACCTGAAGGGCGCGTTCCTGATGTCCCGCCAGGTGCTGCAGCCGATGATCGACGCCAAGCGCGGCTCGATCGTGAACATCGCCTCGATCCACTCCAAGCTCACGCAGGCCGGCATGTTCCCGTACGCCGCCGCGAAGTCCGGGCTGGTCGGGATGACCCGCTCGCTCGCGCTCGACGTCGCGCCGCACAACGTCCGGGTGAACGCGGTCAGCCCCGGCTACATCGCCACCGACCTGCTCGAGGAGTTCTTCGACACGATCCCGGGCGAACGCGAGAAGGCCCTCGGCGTGCACCCGCTCGGCCGGATCGGCACACCGGCGGACGTCGCCGAGGTCGTCTGCTTCCTCGCCTCCGATGCCGCCGCCTTCGTCACCGGTGCGAACTGGGCGGTCGACGGCGGCCTGGGCATCCGCTACGCCTAGCCCGTCGCTCCCGGGTTGTACGCGCACGCCGACGTGAGGTCGCCGCTGTCGGGTTTAGGGGTGACCTTCGGCTGGGTCGCCGTGGTGGTACGGCGCGGTACCGGCTTCGTACTGCGGACCGGGTTGATCGCCTGCGCCACGATCGCGCGCATCGCGGCGTAGTCCGGGTTCCGGCCGTTCGGGAAGTTCTTCTTCTTGTCCAGGTCGACGTTCGTGATCTTCCCGGTCTTCACCCGCTGCCCGACGTCGACCAGCGGCCCCAGCAGCTTCCCGGGGATGTCGGTGCGGATCATCTGCTCGCCGGCCCGCGCGATCTCCTGGTAGTTGGCGAGCACGTTCTGCGGCGTGGCCCGCTCGACGATCGCCTTGACCGTGCAGCGCTGCCGGGCCTGGCGGGCCAGGTCGGCGGTCGCGAGCCCGTACCGCCCGCGCGCGAACCACAGCGCGTCGGACCCGTTCAGGTGTACGTCGCGGCCCGGCTGCAGGTACCGGCTCGGCGGGATCTTCTTGTCGTCGTTCCCGCCGACCGGAACCCGGTAGTTGATGTTCACGGTGATCCCGCCGAGCGCGTCCACCAGCTTCGCGAACCCGGCCAGGTTGACCTGCACGTAGTAGTGGATCTGCAGCCCGAGCGCCGCGCCGACCGACAGCTTCAGCACGTCCGCGCCGGGGTTGTCCGACGGGCCGATCAGCTCCGGGTACAGCTTCGGGACGTTCCGGTACATGGCGTCCAGGTAGAACTCCGGCTGTTCCGTGCCGGGCGGGAGACTCGGGTCCCAGAACCCGGTCGGGAACTTCTCGTGCAACGGCGTACCGGCCGGGAACGGCATCCGCATGAAGTTCCGGGTCAGCGAGATCAGCGACGTGTCGCCGGTCTTGGTGTCGATGCTCGCGACCATTACCGAGTCGGTCCGGACGCCGTCCCGGTCGGCGCCGTCGTCCGCGCCGAGCAGTAGGACGTTCAGCCGCGGGAGTTGCTCCCAGATGTCCTTCTTCGGGACGATCGTCGGCCGCGTCTGGCTCTTCGTCTCCGAGCCCGCGAACACCTTCGTGACCAGTTCGCGCTGCGCGACCAGCGTCTGCGCGCCGCTCGCCGTACCCATCGCGAGTGCGAAACACAGCCCGCCGATCACCAGCGACCCGAGGGTCCGGGACGCCGGCCCGGCGGTCAGCGGGCGGAGCATCTTGTACGACGTGACCAGCACGAGGACCCACGCGAGCGCGAGCGTGACCAGGCCGGCGACCATCCACAGCAGCACCGTCGGATCCAGCGCCCAGGCGATCACCGCGTCCCGCTGCCGGAGCGCGAGGTACGCGGCCCCGCCGTACAGCCCGAGGCTGATCAGTGTCACCGCCGTACCGAGCCTGGTCCGCCGGGCCGCCAGGTACGCGGTCCCGGGGATCAGGACGCCGAGGACGGCGATCGCCAGCGCCCCGATCCCGGTCGGTCGGCGTGGTCCGGCGCGACGTGCGCGGGCTGCGCGCGGGGCTCTGGTCTGGGCCATATCAGCTACGATTCAGCGCCCCGGGAAAAAGTTGGCATGATCGATAAAGTGAACGAAACTCAGACACAACAGCCGCTGGTACGCCGGGCCGGGGCGGCCGATGCGGAGTCGCTGGTCCAGTTACGCGCACTGATGCTTTCCGCGATGGGCACCGATGCCGGCGGGCCGGACGCGCCGTGGCGGATCGGCGCCCGCACGTGGTTCGCGGAACAGCTCGCCTCGCCGGACACCTTCGCGGCGTACGTCGTCGAGGACCCGCGGGCAGGTGTGGTCGCCGGGGCGGCCGGCAACGTGCACGAGCACCCGCCGGGCCCGCACGACGCGTCGACCGTCCGCGGACACCTCTACAACGTCTGCACCCACCCGGACTTCCGGCGTCGCGGACTGGCCAAGGCGTGCGTGGTGGCGCTGCTGGACTGGTTCCGGGACGAGACCGCCGTCGGTCAGATCGAGCTGCACGCGACCGACGACGGCATCGACCTCTACCGGGGACTCGGGTTCACCGAGTCGAGGTTTCCGACGCTGCGGCTGCGGACCACCACGGCGTAGCGCGGCTGGTGTCGCGGAGCGCGTTGGTCGAGCAGTGCACCTCGCCGCCGCCGAGGTGGGCCCACCGGAAGTCCTCGACCCAGCGCACCCGTACGCCGTTGCGGGCCAGCGCGCGCTCCGTCGCCTGCCGGAACACGTCCTGTCCGTTCAGGCGCGGCCCGTGCGGATCGGGCACGGCGTACTCGCGGTCGGTGATCGACAACCCGTTCGCCGGGCCGGGCGTCATCGCCTTGAGCAGCCCGTAGCCGGGCACGCGGTTGAAGATCTCCGGCAGCCGGACCAACTCGTCCGGCTGCAGTCCGGTGGCCTTCAGCAGAACCTTCAACTGGTCGTCGATGTGCTTCGCCGCTGCCTCGTTGTCGGCCATCCCGGTGCGGAGTACGTCGTCGACGGTCGGCTTGTGCGGCGACTTCGTGTCCGCGAACAACCGCTGCTTGCCGCCACCCAGCCGTTGCACCTCACGCAACAGTTGCGCGCCGAGCCGCGGGTCGGCGACCGCGAGTGTCCAGCCGCGGGCGTTGTCCGCGCGTACGACGTGCACCGTCTCGTCGACGTGGCCGATCATCAGCCAGGACGTGTCGATCACCAGCGACGGCTGGTACCCCTGGCTGGTCAGCATCGTCAGGAACCCGGCGTCGGGGTGCCGCTCGGCCATTGCGCCGTACAGCAGCCGGCCGTGTGGATAACCGGCGTACGGCGGGAGCGACTCGAGGTTGCCGCCCATGTTCAGCAGGTCGTTCGAACCGGAGGACGCCTGGCCGGCGAGCTCCTGGACGACGCCGACGTCGGGTCCGCGCAGGTCGCGGTACAGCAACCGGCCGGCCGGACGCGGCGTGTTGGCGGCAGGCATGTCCCACACGTTGCCGGAGCGGATCAGGATCCGCATCGTGTGCGGGCCGCCGACGGCCGGCATGCTCGCGGTGGCGGGCTCGAACCAGTCCTGCGCCCACATGTCCTTCCAGCCCTCGTGCGTACCCTGGATGAACCGGACCTTGGTTGCTTTACGCAACGTCGACGCGAACTGCGGCCAGTCGCCCGGAGCGCCCTGCTCGTACGGCGGCGTACGGCCCCAGAAGCCCTGCCCGGTGTTCGGTTTGCTCGCGAGGACGGTCTGCGCGGGCTGCAGGTCGTTCTGCAGCATCAGTGGTGCGACCCGCATCCGTACGGCGTCGGTGCCGGTGCGGCCGCGGTCCGTGACGGACAGCGTGACCGTGATCTGCCCGTCCCACTGCTTCGGATCGCGGACGATGTCGCGGCCCTCGAGCAGCAGGCGTACGCCGTGCCGCAGGTCCCGCGCGGTGAGCGTGCCGACCGGGCGGCCGTTCGCGAAGACACGGGCCTTGTCCGCCGGGGTGATCGTGACGGTGCCGGTGGCGTCGCCGGAAAGGTTGCGCTCGGCATCGATCGCCAGCGGCGCGAGATCCGCGGCGTCGCGCGGACCGTTGATCCGGTCGTCGGCCGCGTCGTTGCAGGCGGCAAGCTTGTCGTCGACCGCGCGGCCCGGTGCGTCGAGGTCGGCGGGGTCGACCTCGCAGCGGCGTTCGTCGTCGTCCAGGTTCGGCAGGAAGATCGCGCCGCGGGCGTCGGTCCAGGTGGTCTTGCCGGCGTCGTCGGCGGCCGTGAGTACGCCGTCCCGGTTGACGTCGGCGGTCAGCCGTGGTGCCGGCGCCGTACCGGCCGTTCCCCAGGCGGTGGCCGCGAGCAGGCTGGTGACGGCTGCGATCCAGCGGTTCATCGAAGGCTCCTTATTTAGTACAGGTGTGCTTCTTCGATGAAACTACCCAGCGGTGCGGTGTGGCCGGGAGATGGAGAATCCCTTCTCCACCCGTGGGCGGAGAAGGGATGGTCCTACTGCTGGATGAGCGAGAGGATGTTGCCCGCCGGGTCCTTGAACCAGGCGATCAGCGGGCCGCCGCCGCGGTTGATCCCGAGCTCGTCCTGGGCCTCGTTGTACCGCTCGAACGCGACACCGAGCGCGGTCAGCGCCCGCACGGTCTCCTCGATGTCCGCGACCGGGAAGTTGAGCACGGTGTACTCGGCCGGAACGTGGTTGTCCTTCGGGTACACGAGCACGGAGTTCCCGCCGCCGGTGCGCAGTTGCAGCATCCCGTGCTCTTCACCGACGTCGAGACCCAACGTCTTCGTGTAGAACTCCTTGGCCCGCGGAATGTCGTCCACCGAGAACCCACTGAACGCCTTGCTGTCCTGAAGCATCTGATGCCCTCCTAGTCACTCGACACCAGCTACGTCGTTACCACCAAGCCGTTCTCGACACTAGTTGTGGGACAACGCGGGATTCACCGCCGCGGCGACGGAGGCGGACTCGAGGCCGTCGGCGACGGTGTGGAGGAGGCGGACGAGGTGGGCGGCGTCGGTCGGGCCGAGGATGCCGGTGACGACGTCGAGCACGCGGACGGTGAGGCCGTCGAGCTGGGACAGGCGCGCCTGGCCCAGGCCGGTGACGGTCAGTGCCGGCGTGGTCCGGACCATGCCGAGGGTTTCGAGGTCGGCGATCGCCAGCTCGGCCTCGCCGTTGGTGATGCCGACCTGCTTGGCGACCTGGTGGGCGGTGGTCCGGCCGTTCGCGATCGCGCTCAGCACCAGCGCGGCCGGCATCTTGATCCCGACCGCCTCCTGCAGGCCGAGGATCAACGGGTGCGCGTGCCCGCGGACGCGCTCGACCGCGTCCAGCAGCCGGAGCGCGTCGCCGACGTCACTGATCAGATGCTCGGTCTGGACGGCCGCGATACCCGCGGGACCCGGCCGGACCGGCGACGGTACGACGCCGCCGATCACCCGCTCAGGGACGACGAGAGCGTTCGCCACGACCGGCTCCTGCACCGGAGCGGTCAGCGGCCTGATACCAGCGTCTTCGATGGTCACGCCTCCAGCGTACGGAGCGGTTCCGACAGCTTCGGCGTGTCTTTCCTGAGGAATCACTGTGAATCTCATGACGTTCCCGCGGATCGCGCCGGACGGCGGGGTGCCCGTCCCCGAGCCGTTCCAGTAATCGAACATACGCACGAAAGAATGCTTCCGGAGAAGTTTTGGGGATTGTCCAGAATTTCCGGAATCGGGCGTGACCTCGGCTCTCCGTCCTCCGTTGGAAGTGACGTGACGGTGAACACAACACGGCGCACCGGCACCGCGCTCGCCCGCGTTTTCCAGGCCGACCACCCCTCGAAGTAACAGCCAGGAGGACCCGTGACAACCGCCACCGCCACTCAGACCGTTCAGCGCCGACGCGTGCGTGTCTGGTTCGGTGAGCACGTCATCGCCGACTACAACGCCGAGCCGGCGTTGGCCGAGCGGTATGCAGACGCCATGAGCCGCCGATTCGCCGGTCTCCGGGTCACGAACGACCCGATGCCGATGATCGACAAGCTCCCCGACCCCCTGCCCGGCGAGCGCATGTGGGACGTAGCGCCCCGCTGAGAAAAGAATCCCCGGTGCTTCGCGTTCCGTATCTCACCAGACAACCCACGACGGAACGTACGCCAGGTCGAGCGCCTCACCTCGATCGTTGAAGGACCGGTGTCGGGCGGCAGGTGAGCGTGGGCGTTCTGCCCCTCGCCTGCCGCCCTTTTTCTCCCCTGTGAAATGCGCCTGAAAATCCACGTTCGCACCGGATCCCCCAGATCCGGTGCGACCGTTTTTCACTTTTGCGTGTAGTACTCGGGCTTCATCTGGATCAACTGGACGTAATTTCCGTCCGGGTCGACCACGGTCGCGAACCAGCCGAGCCCGCGGTCCTCCGGGTGCACCAGCCATTCGACGTCCAGCGTCCGCAGGTGCGCGGCCGCTTCCTCGATGTCGTCGACGCCGAAGTTCACGATGTGCCGCCCGGGCTCGGGGTTCTTGCCCGCGACGTCGTCGCGCTGCTCGATCACCAGCCCGAACCCGCCCAGGTCCAGGTTCCCGTACCCGTCGACCTCGGCCCGGAACCCGTCCCGGTACCACGCCTTCAACCGCTCGGCGTTCGTACTCCCGAGCAACATGCTGTTCAGAATCACCGCTACTCCTTCCACCAACCTGACCCCGGTACGTCGGAGCCGCCACCGCAGTCTCGACATGACCTGCCGGACTCGCATGATGGAGCGATGAAGTTCACCGCGGAACTCCTGTCCACCGGCAAGAACACGGCCGGCTTCGAGGTCCCCGACGCGGTCGTCGAGGAACTCGGTGGCGGCGGCCGCCCGAAGGTCAGTGCGACCGTCAACGGCCTCACCTTCCGTACGTCGATCGCGCGGATGGGCGGGCGGTACCTGCTCGGCGTTAGCGCGGAACGACGTACCGAGGCCGGCGTCGCGCCCGGTGACGTGGTCGACGTCGAGGTCGAACTGGACACCGCGCCGCGCGAGCTCGACGTACCCGAACCGCTGGCCGCGGCGCTCGCGGCGGACCCGGACGCGCGGGCGTTCTGGGACACGCTGAGCTACAGCAACCGGCAGTGGCACGTGCTGCAGGTGACGTCGGCGAAGACCGACGCGACCCGGGACCGGCGGATCGAGAAGTCGGTCGGGATGCTCCGGGAGCGGCGCGCCCGCTGACCTCACGCGACCCGGTCGCAGGAGCGGCGAACGGTTCATTTCGCGCACATCTCGTGGTCATGGACACCGGCGATGATCCCGCCGATTCCGCCATGAGAGGACAGTCGATGGGGCACTCGCACGACCACCCGCACAGTCACCCGCACACCCATGACCACGAGCACGACCACGGTCATGGGCACGACCACCACCACCCGAACACCGAGCTGGACCAGGCGACCCTGGCCGCGCTGGACACCACCGTGCCGGACAGCGATCTGTCCCCCACCGAGGTGACCCGTCGCGGTCTGCTCCGATCGGCCGGCATCCTCGGCGGTACGGCGGCGCTCGCGGTGACCGGTGCGCAGTTCGCGGCGGCGGCCGCGCCGAAGGACGGGTGGGTCTTCCAGCAGGGCAACCGCCCCAAGGTCTGGCTGGCCGGCGACCACCACATCCACACCCAGCTCAGCTCGGACGGCATGTACCGCGTCATCGACCAGGCCCGGCACGCGGCGGCGTACGGCCTGGACTGGCTGGTCATCACCGACCACGGCGGCGCGACGCACGCGCGGATCGGCGTCGACCTGGTCAACCCGCAGATCAAGGCGGCTCGCGCCGAACTGCGCGACACGCTGATCTTCCAGGGCCTGGAGTGGAACATCCCGGCCGCCGAGCACGGCACGGTCTTCGTCGCCCCGGGCAGCCGCGAGGTCGACGTACTGAAGCAGTTCGAGAACAGCTACGACGGCAGCGTCAAGAACGCGAGCTCGAACTCGCCGGCCAACGAGGCGCTCGCGGTGTCCGGCATCCAGTGGCTCGGCCAGCAGGTCGACCGGCGCCAGGTCGCCGACGCCCTGTTCCTCGCCAACCACCCGGCCCGGAACGGCATCGACAGCCCGCACGAGATCCGGAACTGGCGCGACGCCGACCCGCGGATCGCCGTCGGCTTCGAGGGCGCGCCCGGCCACCAGGCGGCCGGCCTGCCGGCCCCGATCGGCGGCGGCAGCGCCCGTGGGTACTACGGCAACTCGCCGAACGCGAACTCGTTCCCCGGCTACCCGGCCGAGAGCTACCGCACCTGGGGCGGCTTCGACTGGATGACCGCGACCGTCGGCGGGCTCTGGGACAGCCTGCTCGCCGAGGGCAAGCCGTGGTGGATCTCCGCGAACTCCGACTCGCACGTGAACTGGAACGAGACCTCCCGCCGCCCCGACGGCTCCAGCCAGGCGCAGTTCGACCGCGACGGCCGGTACATGGACCCGGTCTACGGCAACGCGATCAACACCACCGCCGGTGACTTCTGGCCGGGCTACTACAGCCGTACGCACGTCGGCGCCGACCGCCGCGACTACCTCGCGGTGATGGAGGGCCTGCGCAACGGCCGGGTCTGGGTGGACCACGGCGGACTGGTCAAGGGCGTCGAGGTCGAGGTCCGCGAGGTCGGCAAGCCGTACGGCGAACCGCTCGGCGGCGCGCTGCTGGTGAAGAAGGGCCGCGCGATCGAACTGGTCGTCCGGATCACCGCGCAGACGATGCCGAACTGGTCGAACTTCGTCCCGGCGCTGAACCGGGTCGACGTGATCCAGGGCTCGGTCACCGGGCCGGTCGCCGACAGGGACACGATGACCGCGCCGGACACCAAGGTAGTCCGGCAGTGGGACACCTCGGGCAAGCGCGGCACCTTCGAACTGATCCACCCGCTCGGCCGCGCGGACGAGGCGCAGTACGTCCGGGTCCGCGGTACCGACGGGAACCGCAGCCAGCCCGGGTACCGCGGCGCGGCGGTGGACCCGGCCGGGCCGAAGCTGGACGTGGTCGGCGACGCGGACCCGTGGGTCGACCTGTGGTTCTACACCAACCCGATCTGGGTGCTCCCCAAGTAAAGGACACACCGTTGTGATCATCGCGATCGATGCCGGCAGCGCGGACACGGCGGCCGCCGACCACCTGCTGTACGAGGTGATCGACGGCCTCGAGCAGCCGGTCCTCGCCCTCACCCACATGGTGGCGGGCGACGACCGGCCGCACGTCGCGGTCTCGCTGACCAGTACCGCCGACCTCGCCGACCCGGTCCGCGCGATGGTTGCCGAACGCAACGTCGGGCTGGCGGTCACCCGGCCCGGCGCGTCCGAGCCGGAGCTGGCCGGCCCGAGCCGGCTGGTCCGCGGCGCGTACGTCGCCGCGGTCGAGGCGGCCCTCGGTACGTCGGGACGCGTGGTCCGCTGGCCCGGTCACGAGCAGGCGCACGGCGTACTGCCCGCGGCCGAGCTGCGGACCCGCTGCGGCATCGATCACCTGGAGGGCATCGGCGGCGTGCCGGTCGAGGACGGCACCTTGATCGACACCCTCGACTTCCTCCGCCCGGTCCGTCGCGACGGCCGACTGGTCCTCCAGGTCCAGCCGGCCGCCGGCGACGTACTGATCCCGTTCGAACTCCAGCACCAGCAGAAGTGCTGCGCCGACCACTGACCGCGCTACTGTCGGGGTATGGGCGGTAAGACCGGCAAGTTCCTTGGTATTCCCTACGACTGGCGGCCTCTGACCGGGGAGCGGCTCAAGTCCCGTTGGTGGAACCCCGACGACCCGCGGCTGTTCACGCCGAAGGCGCTCGGCTGGGGGTTCGACGTGAACTTCGCCCGGCTCCTCGGGCGGAAGGGCAAGGACTCAGAGGGCGTCTGAGAACCCTCCGCCTACTGCGGGGCACTCGGCACGGCACCTCGCCGCACAGGTGCAAAGGCCACGATGCTCCGCATCGAGACCTTCGCCCCCGCGCGCCGAGCTACCGCACCGAGCACCTCCTCGCTACGGCGGAGGGTTCTCAGACGCCCTCTCACCCCCAGGCAGCTGACTCCCGTAGTACGTCGGGGAGTTCGCCGACGACGCCGAGGCGCTGGGTGCAACGGGTGAGGGCCACGTACAGGTCGCGCAGGCCGCGCGGCGACTCGATCACGATGCCGTCCGGGTCGACGACCAGCACCGAGTCGAACTCGAGGCCCTTCGCCTCGCGGGCGGTCAGCACCGTGACCCCGCTGAGCCCGTCGACCGCCTCCTGGATCAGCTCGAGCCGGCTGCGGGACGTGATCACCCCGACCTCGCCGTACGCCGTCTCCTCGGCCGCCATCTTGTAGACGTACAGCGCCTGCTCAGCCGCCGGTACGTCGGCGTGCCACGGGCGCACGCCCGTCGACCGGACCGATCGCGGCGCCTTCGCGGACGGGTCGACCTCCCGGAGTACGGCGTTCGCCAGGTCCATCACCTCGGCCGGCGTACGGTAGTTCAACGTCAGCTCGGCCAGCCGCCAGCGGTCGCCGAACGTCTCACCGAGCGCGCTCGACCACGACGTACCGCCGCCGATCGCGCTCGTCTGCGCCACGTCCCCGACGACCGTCATCGAGCGCAGCGGGCAGCGCCGGGCGATCGCCCGCCACGCCATCGGCGACAGCTCCTGCGCCTCGTCGACGATCACGTGCCCGTACGTCCACCGCCGGTCCGCGGCGGCCCGGTCGGCCAGCGTCCGGTCGTCGTCCGCCTCGTACCGCTCGGCGAACGCCGCCGCGTCCAGGATGTCCTTCGCGGTCAGGATCTCCGCCTCGTCGTCCTCGTCGAAGTCCGTCGACCCGGACCCCGCGAGTACGTCGAGCGCCCCCTGGGCATAGGCGACCGCGCGCGCCCGGGCGGCCCGCTCCCGCGCCGCCTCGGTGCCGTCGTCGCCGAGCAGCTCCGCCGCCTCGTCGAGCAGCGGTACGTCGGCCGTGCTCCAGTCGGCGCCGTACCGCAGGAGATGCTCGCGATCCAGCGCGGACAACCCCGGAGCGGCCGATGCCAGCCGGGCCTCATCGCCGTACAGGTCCTCCAGGAGCTGCTGCGGGCTGAGCAATGGCCAGAGTTGCTCGAGCAGAGCCTGTACGGCGGGCTCCGCGAGCACCTCGTTGCGCAGCTCGGCCAGGTCGTACTCGTCGAGCAGTTGCTCCCCGTCGAGCGGGTCGGTGCCGATCAGCTCGGCGTACTGGTTCGTGAGGTGGTCGGTGATCTCGTTCAGCACGAACGGGCGCGCCTGGTTGTGGGTGAGGTTGCGGTTCCGCACCCTTGCGTGGGTCTCACCAACAACCTCCGGGTCGAGCGTCAGCTCGGTGCGCTCGACGGTCACGTGCACCGGGCCGTCCGGGACCCACTGCCGGTCGGTGACCGCCTGGGCGATCACGTCGGCCATCACCGTCCGGCCCTTCACTTCGGCGCTCTCCGGCGGCTCCGGGCGGGTGGCGTTGACGCCCGGGTCCAGCTCGGCGATCGTGACCAGCCGGACGCCGTCCTCACCGAGCGACGGAAGCACCTGGCCGATGAACCGCAGGAACGCCGCATTCGGGCCGACGACGAGAATTCCGCGCTTTTCCAGCTGCTCACGGTGCGTGTACAACAGAAATGCCGCGCGGTGCAGTGCGATTGCCGTCTTTCCGGTCCCGGGACCACCCTGGACGACCAGGATTCCGGGCAGTTCGGAGCGGATGATCCGGTCCTGGTCGGCCTGGATCGTCTGCACGATCGACTCCATCCGGCCGGTCCGCCGGGCCTCCAGCGCCTTCATCAGCACGGCCTCGCCGATCACCCCGGTGCCGGGCTTCGACGGGTCCGCGGCCTCCCGCCCGAGGTCGAGCTGCTCGTCCTGGACGTCGATCACCCGGCGCAACCGGGTCTGCACGTGCCGGCGGCGGACGACGCCCAGGTTCGCCACCGCGGTCGCGATGTAGAACGGCCGCGCCGCAGGCGCCCGCCAGTCGACCAGCAGCGGTTCGTACTCGTCGTCGTGCAGCCCGATCCGGCCGAGGTGCAGCACCTCGCCGTCGGCGGTGTCCAGCCGGCCGAAGTACAGCCCCTCCTCGGCGGCGTTCAGCCGGGCCTGGCGGAGCTTGAGGTCCCGGATCCGCCCGTCCCGCTGGTGCAGCGCCCTGGGCGTTCCGGGTGTGCACGAGCTGCTCGTCGTCGGCCCGCGCGTCCGTCCGCTCCCGCTCGGTGTCGAGCGCGGCGTAGAACCTGACCAGGTTGTCCTGCTCGGCGTCAACAGGATTCGGCAATTCGCTATCCCTTGTGTTAAAATGCGCGCGTTGGTTTTCGGGTCGCATTTCCGGAATTCGCTCCGACGCGGCCACAAATCCTTGAGTTTATCCCGGTGCCGGGTTTTCCTGTAGTGGTGTTCCACTCCATCGTCCCGCCGTATCTGCTCGAGCAGCTCGAGCAGTCCGCGGGTGACCCCAGCGTCCGTGCCCGGATCCGGCAGTCGTTGCAGCACGACGCCGTACTGCGAACCCGGCCCGCGGCCGGCCGCGAGGCCGTTGCCGCCGCGGCGGGTGGCCGGCAGCGCACGGTGTACGACGCGCAGAACGGCACCGACCTGCCCGGCACGCTGGTCCGCTCCGAGGGGCAGGACCCCGTCCAGGACCAGCCGGTCAACCAGGCGTACGACGGCACCGGCGCGACGTGGACGCTGTACAAGGAGTGCTTCGGGCGCGACTCGATCGACGGCAAGGGCCTCGTCCTGATCTCGACGGTGCACTACGACCGCGGGTACGCGAACGCGTTCTGGGACGGCTCGCAGATGGTGTTCGGCGACGGGGACGGGGTGATCTTCGGCAACTTCACCTCGTCGATCGACGTCACCGGGCACGAGTTGACGCACGGAGTCACGCAGTACACGGCGAACCTCGACTACCAGGGCCAGTCCGGGGCGCTGAACGAGAGCATCTCGGACGTGTTCGGGTCGCTGGCCAAGCAGTACGCGAACCACCAGAGCGCGGCGGACGCCGACTGGCTGATCGGGGCGGGCCTGTTCCTGCCCGGCGTACAGGGCGTTGCTTTGCGGTCGATGAAGGCGCCGGGGACGGCGTACGACGACCCGCGGCTGGGCAAGGACCCGCAGCCGGCCGACATGTCCGGGTACGTCGACACGCAGGACGACAACGGCGGCGTACACATCAACTCCGGCATCCCGAACCGCGCGTTCTACCTGGTCGCGACGGCGATCGGCGGCAACGCGTACGACGACGCCGGCAAGATCTGGTACGGCACGCTGATCGGCGGCAAACTCGCGTCCTCCGCCACCTTCAAGGACTTCGCCGAAGCCACCCAGACCACCGCCCGCACCCTCTTCGGCGACACCTCCACCCAACTCGCCGCCGTCACCACCGCCTGGCAGACAGTCGGCGTCCTGGGCGACCAAACCCCCCTCATGAACGCCGCCCAAACCGACCTGCACACCACCACCCCACCGTCCGCACCCCCGGAATGAGACGGTTTGACCTCAAGTGTTGTTGAGGTATTAGCGTCGTTGGTGTGACAGTTCATCCGCTGCGGCTCGTCGTGTTGACGCGCAATGTCGAGGGTGGGCGGTTCGGAACCGCGGTGACGCGGTGGTTCGTGCGGGAGGTGGAGCGGTCGGGTGAGTTCAAGCTCGACCTGGTGGACCTCAGTTGCACGCCGCTCGCGGAGTTGCCGGGGCGGATCGAGGACGCGGACGCGGTGATGATCGTCACGGCCGAGTACAACCACGCGTACCCGGGTGACGTGAAGACCGCGATCGACGCCGTACGCCGCCCCTGGTACGCGAAGCCGGTCGGCTTCGTCGTGTACGGCGGCCGCTCCGGCGGTCTCCGCGCGGCCGAACAACTCCGCCTGGTCTTCGGCGAACTCCACGCCGTCACCATCCGCGACACCCTCGCCTTCCGCGAGGAAGACTTCGGCAACGGCGAACCGACCGACCCGACAACATCCCTCGCCGCCGAGGCCCTGCTAACCCAACTAGCCTGGTGGTCCCGCTCCCTCCGCGACGCCCGCACCACCACCCCCTACCCATCCTGACCCCACCCCCACGGCCCACGGCTCCGCGCGCACCGTCCCCGCGCCAACCGCCCCCGCGCCAACCGCTCACCGCCACCGCGCTCACCGCCACCGCGCCCGCCTCCTCCGCTTCCGTGGCCGTCGCGGACCTGCAGGCCATCACAATCGCCCTCCGTCCCGCCGCTCCACGCTCAGGCGCCGGGCGAGGGGCTGATTGTGATGGCCTGGAGGTACGGAATACCTGTCGGCCGGCTTGCGTTGACAACCATCCGTGAGTGCCGAAGCGATGCCCCTGTCCGTGCTCGACCTCTCGCCGGTGCCGTCAGGCACTCGTCCGTCGGAGGCGTTGCACGAGACGCTCGAGCTCGCCCGCACCGCCGAGGCGGCCGGCTACCACCGGTTCTGGCTCGCCGAGCACCACAACATCCCCAGCGTCGCGAGTTCCACCCCAGAGGTGATGATCGCGGCGGTCGCCGCGGCCACCTCGACGATCCGCGTCGGGTCCGGCGGGATCATGCTGCCGAACCATTCCCCGCTCAAGGTCGCCGAGACCTTCCGCGTACTCGGCGGGCTCTACCCGGACCGCATCGACCTCGGCCTCGGCCGCGCGCCCGGCACCGACCAGCGCACCGCCCTCGCCCTGCGCCGCAGCCGTGAAGCCCTCGGCGCCGACGACTTCACCGAGCAGTACGCCGAACTCCGCGCGTACGTCGACGGCTTCCCCGCCGGCCACCCGTTCGAGCCGATCACCGCGCAACCGTCCGACGTACCGCTCCCACCGATCTGGATCCTCGGCTCCAGCACGTACGGCGGGCAGGCGGCCGCCGCGCTCGGCACCGGGTTCGCGTACGCCGGCCATTTCGGCACGCTCGACCCGGCCGGCGTGATCTCGGCGTACAAGACCAACTTCCAGCGCTTCGAGCACGACGGCGAACCGCACGCGATCCTCGCGCTGGCCGCGATCGTCGCCGAGACCGAGGAACGCGCCGCCCAGCTCGCCCGCGCGAACGCGCTCTCCACCCTCCGCCTCCGCTCCGGCCGCCCCGGCCCGCTCCCGTCCCCGGAGGAAGCGGCCGACTACCCGTGGAGCGACGCCGAGGAGGCCGCGATCGAGGAGTGGACCGGCCTGGTCACCGTCGGTACGCCGGACCGGGTCGCCGCCGAGCTCCGCGCCAAGGCGAACGCCGCCGGCGCCGACGAGCTGATCATCACCACGAACGTCCACAACCCCGCCGAACGCCGCCACTCCTTCCGGCTCCTCGCCGAAGCCTGGGGCCTGAAGCCGCGCTGATCGCGGACCCGCACCACTCACCAATCCACGGCGACCGCCCGGACCGCCCGTAGTCCGAGCATCAGCTGCCCGGCGTGCGCGAGGTTGATGAGTGCCGCACGTCCGGCGTCGCCCGGACGTGTTCGAAGATCAGGCTCGTCTCGGCGTGCGTGACCGCGGGATCCGCGGTCAGGTGGTCGAGGACGAACTCGCGCAGCGCATCCGGCGTGCTCGCCGACACGTGCAACAGATAGTCGTTCGCACCGCTCACATGAAACAGCGAGAGCACTCCAGGCAGTCGGGGCACCTTGGTGCGGAACCGGTCGATCTCGTCGCGGGAGTGGGCGCCGATCCGGATCGCGATCAGCGCCTGCAGCGGCTGGCCGAGCGCGGCCAGGTCCACGTCGGCGTGGAACCCGCGGATCACCCCGCGTTCGCGTAACGAGCGGACCCGGGTCAGGCAGGTCGACGGCGCGATGCCGACAGCCTCGGCGAGCGCGTTGTTCGGCATCCGGCCGTCGGCCGTGAGCAGCCGGACCAGCTGCCGGTCCACCGCGTCGAGCCCGTCCGGGACTGGCCGCGGAGCCGGCCCGGGGCTCCGACGATCCTTCGGCATGCCACCTACTGTAGGGCCATCCACAGAATCCACAGCGTGTGGACGAGCCTGTGGACGAATTTTCTTCGGAACTCTTGCCTCTACATCGCAGAAGATTCCACAGTCACCTCAGTTATCCACAGGCGGAGGAGGCTCTCATGCTGGACACCCGGGCGGTACACGCCGGCCGCGACGACCTGACCGCGCGCGGTCTCCACGTCCCGCCGATCGACCTGTCCACGACCTATCCGCTGCCCGACGTCGACACCGGCGGAGCGTCGTACGACGAACTCGCGCAGGGCCGCGGCCCGGACGGCGGGAGCCTCGTCTACCAGCGCCTGTGGAACCCGAACGTCGCTCGCTTCGAGGACGCGCTCGCCGAACTCGAGCACACCGACGGCGCGGTCGCCTTCGGTTCCGGGATGGCCGCGCTGACCGCCTGCCTGCTCGCCACCGTCGCCGAGGGCCGTCCGCACGTGGTCGCCGTCCGGCCGTTGTACGGCGGCACCGACCACCTGTTGTCCACAGGCCTCCTGGGGACAACCGTCAGCTATGCACAACCCGGCGAAGTGGCGGCCGCGATCCGCCCGGACACCGGCCTGGTGATCGTCGAGACGCCGGCCAACCCGACCGTGGACCTCGTCGACCTCCGGTACGTCGCGGCTGCGGCCGGCGACGTACCGCTGCTGGTGGACAACACCTTCGCGACGCCGGTCCTGCAGCAGCCGGCCCGGCACGGGGCGAGCCTGGTGTTGCACTCGGCAACCAAGTACCTCGGCGGGCACGGCGACGTCATGGGAGGCGTCGTCGCGGCCGGCGTGGAGTGGGTCGGCCGGCTCCGGCAGATCCGCGCTGTGACCGGTGGCCTGCTGCACCCGCTGGCGGCGTACGAACTGCACAGGGGACTGCAGACGCTGCCGGTCCGAGTACGGGCGCAGCAGGCGACCGCGATGAAGGTCGCGGACTGGCTGTCCGCGCAGCCCGCCGTCGAGCGGGTCTACTACCCCGGGCTGAACGACCCGCACGGCCTGATCGGCCGGCAGCAGTCCGGTCCAGGCGCCGTCCTCGCGTTCACGGTCAGTGGCGGATATGCGGCGGCGTCCAGGGTGGCGAGCAGGCTGAAGCTGATCACGCACGCCGTGTCGCTCGGAGGGGTCGACACGCTGATCCAGCACCCGGCCGCGCTCACCCACCGGCTGGTCGCGGCGGAGGCGAAGCCGGGCGACGGACTGCTCCGGCTGAGCCTCGGTCTCGAGGACCCCGAGGACCTGACCTCGGACCTCCGCCAGGCGCTCGAAGACTGATTTAGCGCAGAGCAGAAAGTCTGCTCAGGGCAGATCCGGTCCGGGCGGCCCGTGCCGGATGGCACACTCGGTACAGGAGATCCGGAGGCGAGGAGGGCCCGTCGTGTTGCTACGCCAGGTGATCGGGAACGTGTTCCGCCGGCTGCGGCGCGAGCGGGGCATCACCCTGCGTGAGCTCGCCGAGCTGGCCCAGGTGTCGGTGCCGTACCTGTCCGAGATCGAGCGCGGCCGCAAGGAGCCGTCCTCGGAGATCCTCGCCGCGATCTGCCGGGCGCTCGAGCTCGAGCTGACCGACCTGCTGGCCGAGGTGCAGTTCGACCTGACCACCGCGGTCCGGTCCACGCTCCCGGTCCACCTCCAGACCGCCGCGATCCGGGTCGAGGACCGAGCCGCGCACCGGATCCCGTCCGGCCCGCGTGCCTACTCGTCGATCCCGACGGCGTACACACTCGTCGCGTAGAAACTCGGTCCCGGTCGGACGCCGATGCGCCTAGCCTGACCGGGTGACGCACACAAAACGCCGCCCGCCCGCGGTCCCGGGGTCGATCCCGGACGTCCTGAACATCTTCGAGTCCGAGGTGCGCTTCTACCGCGAGGTCGCGCCGTACGTCGGGGTCCGCGTGCCCGAGTGCTACCAGGCGGAGTCCGGCCCGGACGGAACGCTGCTCGTCCTGGAGGACCTGTCCGCGTGGGCACCCGGCGCCGGACCGGTCGGTGGGGCGCGGGCGCTCCGCGACCTCCATGACCGCTGGACCGGCCAGGCCCACGAACGCTGGCCATGGCTCCGACCGCTGGGCGCCGGCGCCGACCTGGTGGCGGACCTCTACGACCGCACTTGGCCCACGCTCGCCGCACGGCAGGACCTCACCGCCCCGGTCCGCGAGTTCGGCGAAGGCCTCGTCGGGAAGGTCGTCGAGGCTGAGCGCGCCGTCGCGGGGGCGGGTCCACTGACCCTCGTCCACGGGGACGCCTCCGCGCAGAACCTGCGGACGTCACCCGACGGCGAGGTCGCCTTCCTCGATTGGGAGGACATATCGGCGGCACCTGGCGTCCTCGACCTCGCCTGGTTCCTGGTGTCTTCCGTGGACCCCGCTGATTGGCCGGACGCCCTGGCCGCCTACGGACAGGCAGACGAGCTGACCGCGGTCCTGCCGTCCGTCGCAGTCCAGGGATACCTGAGCATGTCGCACCTGCCGGACGGCGCGGCCGCCGGGTGGATCGCCCGGCTGGAAGCGGCGGCGGAGATGCTGTGAAGTACGTCGTACGTTTCGAGGTGGACGATCGTGAGCTGTCCGCTCTGCACGCGGCCGCTTTCGAAGGTGAGACCGAGGTCCAGCCCTGGGCGGAGCGGCTGGACCGCTGGGCGCTCACCTGGGTCGGTGCCTTCAGCAACGATCAGCTGGTCGGGTTCGTGCAGGTGTGCTGGGACGGCGGTGCGCACGCGTTCGTGTTGGACACCGCCGTACACCCGGACCACGGCCGGCGCGGCATCGGCAGGCAGCTTGTGCTGACCGCGGCCGAGGAGGCGCGCAAGGCAGGCTGTGAATGGCTGCACGTCGACTTCGAGCCGCACCTGACCGCGTTCTACCTCGACGCCTGCGGCTTCCGGCCGACCGACGCCGGCCTGCTCAAGCTTCGATAGCGGTCAGGAACTCGGTCGCGATGCAGGACGTCAGGCAGCGTTCCTTCGCGTCGCCGAGCAGGTCCGCCGTCCACGTGGTGAACCCGCCGTCGCCGATCTCGTTGCCCGGTACGCCGAGCGCCAGCGCCGTACCGGCGTAGTAGTTCGCGCTCTTCGTCCGCTCGGTGTCCTCGGTCAGCGGCACCCCGAGCGCCGGGCGGACGGTGTCCTCGAACCGGTCCCGCAGCGCGGACTCCTTGAAGAGCGTGAACTTCAGCTCGGCCTTCTCACCCAGTACCGCGTGCCAGAAGCGGAAGTGGTCGACCAGCAGCTCCGCCTCGGTCCGGAACGACCCGCTGTCCCGCGCGCTCGACACCAGCACGAACAGCTCGAAGTGCGCCGTGAGCCCGGGCGTGTCGAACGGTTGCGCGCGTACCACCCGCTGACACGCGGCCAGGTGCACGCGTTCCGCCCCGGCGCGCCGACGTACGGCGGCCTCGATCGCCAGTTCGTTGGTGGGGTCGCTGGCGACCTCGGTGCCGCGGATCGTGCTGACGATCTGGTGCTGGTTGATCGTCGCGACCGACGAACACGTCCCGAGCGGCGCGAGCGGCGACAGCTGTACGCCGGCGAACTTCTCCGGCAGCAGCTCCCACAGCCGCTGCTGCGTCTTCACCAGTTCGCGCGGATCGACGGTCGACGGCCAGACGAACCGGTCCTGCTTCCACCGCTGCAGCAACCGCGCGGGCTTCACCTTGGCGGCCCGCTCGCGCGTCACGTCCAGCAGGACGGACTGCAGCTCGGACTGGCTCAACCCGTCGACCAGGGCGTCCCGGCTGCCCTCCGGCAGCTTCGCCCAGAACCGTTCGCTGACGTCTCCCATCGCTCTACTCTGACGGATATTCGCCGCGTGCCGCGCGGCATTTACCGGTATCGTCGAAGCATGAGCCCCCCACGTTGACGTACTGAGCGAGCGCTGCCGGCCCGGATCGTCGCGGTGAACGCGCTGCACGACTTCATCCCGCTCTATCCGCTGTACCAGCTGCTCTTCAAGGACCACGGGCTGTCGCCTGCCCAGATCTCGCTGCTGTTCGTGATCTGGTCCGCGACCGGATTCGTGCTCGAGATCCCGTCGGGCGCCTGGGCGGACTCGTTCTCGCGGCGCAAGCTGCTGATCCTCGGCGCGCTGATCAGCGGGCTCGGGTACGCCGTCTGGATCACGCTGCCGTCGTTCGCCGGGTTCGCGGCCGGATTCGTCCTGTGGGGCGCGTCGTCGGCGCTGATCTCCGGTACGTACGAAGCCTTCGTGTACGACGAACTCACCGCGCGCGGCCGTGCCGGCTTCTATCCGACGCTGCTGGGCCGTGCCCGATCCGCCGCGTTCGTGGCCAATCTGGTGGCGACCTTGATCGCGGGGCCGCTGTTCGAACTCGGCGGCCATGTCCTCGCCGGTGCGGTGAGTGTGCTGAGTTGCCTGGTCGAGGCGGCCGTCGCGTGGTCGCTGCCCGAAGCGCGCGCCGTCGACAGCGCGCGCACGGTGGGCTACGTCCACATGCTGCGGACCGGCATGTCCGAGGTTCTGACGAGTCGCGTCGTACGGCGGGCAGTCCTGCTGGTCGCGCTGCTCGGCGGATTCCTCGCGTTCGACGAGTACTTCCCGTTGTTCGCCACCGAGACCGGTGCGGCCACCGGCGTGATCCCGTTGCTGATCGCGGGCACCGTCGCCGCGCAGGCGGTCGGCGGAGCGCTCGCGGGACCGGCGTACAAGTTGCCCGTAGCAACCTTCACGCTCGGGCTGACGGCGGCCGCGGTCCTGATCGCGACCGGCGCGCTCGGCCGGTCGGCCTGGGGATTCCTGCCGATCGCGATCGGGTACGGCGTACTCCAGTTGGTGATCGTGGTGTCCGAGGCGCGGCTGCAGGACTCGATCAGCGGACCGGCGCGGGCGACCGTCACGTCGGTGTCCGGCCTGTTCTCCGAGGTGTCGGCGATCGCCGTGTACGGCGGGTTCGCGCTCGGGTCGATCTGGTTCCCGATGTCGGTGCTGCTCGCGGCGCTGACGGTGCCGGTGCTGCTGACCGGGTTCGTCGTACCGCTCGCGCTGCCGGCGCCTGGTAGTTCGGCGGAGACCGAAGCAACCGACACCTAGCCTCACAGCATGGACGCCGAGAACGTTGTACGAGCATGAGGAAACAGGACGCGTTCGCGGCCGGGGCCGCCGCGGTAACGGTGGTGTTGTGGGCGTCGGCGTTCGTCGCGATCCGGCACGTCGGCGCGGACATCTCGGCGGGTGCGCTGTCGCTCGGGCGATTGCTGGTGGGCAGCGTCGTACTCGGGATCTTCGTGTTCACGCGGCCGAGGCGCTGGCCGGGTCGGGCGGACTGGAAGTTGCTGCTGGCGTGCGGACTGCTGTGGTTCGGGGTGTACAACCTCGCGCTGAACGAGGCGGAGCGGCACCTCGACGCGGGGACGACCGCGATGCTCGTGAACATCGGGCCGCTGCTGATCGCCTTGCTGGCGGGGCTGTTCCTGCGGGAGGGGTTTCCGCGGCGGTTGGTGGTTGGGAGCCTGGTCGCGTTCGGCGGCGTGGTCGTGATCGGGCTGTCGTCGTCGCACGGGAGCGCGGAGACGTGGGGCGTGGTGCTGTGCCTGATCGCGGCGGCGGCGTACGCGATAGGTGTCGTGTCACAGAAGCCGCTGCTCGGACGTCTGCCCGCGTTGGAGGTCACGTGGTTGTCGTGCGTGATCGGCACGGTCGCTTGTCTGCCGTTCGGACCTGCGTTGGTCCGGGAGGTTCGGCCGTCGTCGGTGTGGTGGATCGTGTTCCTTGGGGCCTTCCCGACCGCGATTGCCTTCACTACCTGGGCCTATGCGTTGGCGCGGACGACCGCGGGCCGGATGGGCGCCACGACGTACCTCGTGCCGCCGCTGGCGATCTTCCTCGGCTGGCTGCTGCTCGGCGAGAGCCCGGCGCCGCTCGCGTACGCCGGCGGCGCGCTCTGCCTGGTCGGCGTCGCGATCTCGCGTTACCGGCCGAGGCCGGCGATCAAGGTGGACAGCCCCGACTCGAACCCGCTGTCGAAGTCGTAGGCGAGTCCCTCCGGGCCGAGCTCGGCGACGATACGGGTCAGCGTCGGCGCCTTCCCCGGCGGCAGGTCGCGGACGCGGGCCAGCAGATCGGGGGCGAGCTCGAACGTGTCCGCCTGGACGGACGTCTCGCCGAGCGTGAACCCGTGGATGAAGTCGACCAGCATGTTCGCGGCCTCGAAGATCTGCCGTGGCGCGAGGCCCGCGCGATCGAGCGCGCGGTAGAACGGCTCCATCGTCACCACCACGACACTCGAGACGGCGGAGGTGTCGGACAGCACCTGGAGCGCGAGGTTCGGGTGGGCGCGCAGGCCGTTCCGGTACGCGCGGGCCGCGTCCTTGAGCTGCTCGTCCCACGGCACCGCGGGACCCGGATCGGGCAGCTCGAGCTCGGCGAAGACCAGCTCCGCGAGGCCCGCGAGTACGGCGGCCTTGTTCGGCAGGTGGTGGTAGAGCGACATCGGGTTGACCTGCAGCGTCGCCGCGAGCCGGCGCATGGTCAGCGCGTCGAGGCCCTCGTCGTCGACGATCCGCAGCGCCGCGGACAGGATCGTGGTCCGGCTCAGCCGCTCCTCCCCCGCGCGCGGTCGTCCGGAGCGGTTGCCGACGTTAACCATACGCCGTATGGTACATAATCGTACAGTGTATGGATATGGGTATGGATAGGAGGACGGATGCAACCGTTGGCGGGGAAGGTGGCGCTGGTCGCCGGGGCGACCCGGGCGGCCGGGCGCGGGATCGCGGTCGAGCTCGGGGCGGCCGGTGCGACCGTGTACGTGACCGGTCGCAGTACGCGGGCGCGGCGGTCGGAGATGGACCGGCCGGAGACGATCGAGGACACCGCGGAGCTCGTCGACAAGGCCGGCGGGCGCGGGATCGCCGTACCGGTGGATCATCTGGATCCGGAGCAGGTACGGGCGCTGGTCGAGCGGATCGAGCGCGAACAGGGCGCGCTGCACATCCTGGTCAACGACATCTGGGGGCAGCACGGCGAGCCCGAGTGGGACAAGACCGTGTGGGAGAGCGACCTGGCCGGCGGGCTGCGATTGCTGGAGCTGGGCGTCAACACCCATGTGATCACCGCGCACTACGCGCTGCCGTTGCTGATCAAGTCGCCGGGCGGCCTGGTGATCGAGATGACGGACGGTACGGCCGAGTACAACGCGGAGACCTATCGGGTGTCGTTCTTCTACGACCTGGCGAAGGGCGCGGTCGGGCGGATCGCGTTCGCGTTGGCGCACGAGCTGGACAAGTACGAGGCGACCGCCGTACTGCTGTCGCCCGGGTGGTTGCGGTCGGAGGCGATGCTCGACGGGTTCGGCGTCCGCGAGGACAACTGGCGGGACGCGACGGCGCAGGTCCCGCACTTCGCGATCTCGGAGAGCCCGTCGTACGTCGGCCGTGCGGTGGCGGCGCTGGCGGCCGATCCCGGCGTACGGCGCTGGAACGGCAAGTCCACGTCGAGCGGTGAACTGGCCCAGGTGTACGACTTCACCGACCTCGACGGCAGCCGCCCGGACGCCTGGCGCTACATCGTCGAGGTAGAACACGCCGGCAAACCCGCCGACACCACGGGCTACCGCTGACTCGCTTGGGGCGGGCCGTCGTTGGCTAGAGCTTGTAGGGCCGGCAGACGTCGTCGGCGTTGTCTGTGGAGCCGACCAGCTCACCCGTCGGCGACAACGCCGCCGGCGGATGCGCGGCCGCGATCGGCACCCCCATCGCGGCCGCCAACGCCAGCACCTCCCGCCGCGACGTCACCGCCCGTGCCGGATCCCGCTCGTACACATAGGTCAACTCCGGCCGCCGCGCCTGCGCCGCATGCACGAACACGTCCCCACCGAGAATCGCCCGCTCCGTCACGACCGCCTGGTGCCCCGGCGTATGCCCCGGCGTCGGCATCAGCCGGGCCCCGCGCACTATCGCCGTACCGTCCACCACCCGCAACTGCCCAGCCTCCACCACCGGCCGGATCCGCCGCTCGTACGTCGTCCCGCCCCGCACATGCTCCAGCTCGTCCCGCTGCACGACGTACTCCGCCCGCGGAAACCCGACCCGCAGCCCGTCCGACACCCACCCCACGTGATCCAGATGCACATGCGTCAGCACCACCGCATCCACATCCTCGACCCCCACCCCCACCTGCCCCAGCAACCCCGGCAACCGCCCCGAAACCCCCAACCACTCCGCCGCCTCCCCACCCGCCGGCCCAACCCCCGCATCCACCAGCACAACCCCCGACTCCCCCACCACCAAGTAACTATGAAAATGCAACAACCACCCCTCCTCCCCCACCCCCGGCAACGCCACCTCAACCGCCTCCGGAAACACCGCCACCGCATCACACAACACAGTCACGTCCACAGCTCCTGGATATCAGGCGAGGAGCATCCAGGTTGCGAGGGTTGTCATGAGGAGGGCTATGGCGGTGTCGAGGAGTTGCCAGGCTCGGGGGCGGGTGAAGAAGGGGGTCAGTTTGCGCGAGAAGAAGCCCAGGGAGAAGAACCAGAGGAAGCTGGCGGTGACGGCGCCGAGGCCGTAGAGCCAGCGGCCGCTGGTGCCTCGTTGGTTGGCCAGGGAGCCTAGGAGTACGACGGTGTCGAGGTAGACGTGCGGGTTGAGGTACGTGAAGCCGAGGCAGGCGAGTACGACGCTGCGCAGGGCGGCGGGGGCGTGGTCCGTCAGCGTGATGGCGCCGGGGTGGAAGGCGCGTTTCGTGGCGAGGAACGCGTACGTGTAGAGGAACGCGGCGCCGCCGAACTTCGCGATGTCCAGGGCCAACTGGCTGCGGGTGAGGAGGGCGCCGAGGCCGAGGATGCCGCTGGAGATCAGCAGGGCGTCGGAGAGCGCGCAGGTGAGGACGACCGGGAGGACGTGTTCGCGGCGGAGGCCCTGGCGGAGGACGAAGGCGTTCTGGGCGCCGATCGCGACGATCAGCGACAACGACGTGACGAATCCGGCCAGGAGGGGCATGTCTCCGACCGTAAGCAGCACGCCGCCTTCAAACCAACTAAAGATTCTGAAGCACCATTAGGATTGCTTCATCATGCAGTTCGACTCGGTGCAGCTGGAGACGTTCGTGGCGGTCCTCGACGAGGGCAGCTTCGACGCGGCCGCGCGCCGGCTGAGCGTGACGCCGTCGGCGGTCAGCCAACGGATCAAGGCGCTGGAGAGCCGCCTCGGTCAGGTCGTGGTGATGCGCGGCAAGCCGGCCCGGGCGACCGCGGCGGGGGAGGCGCTGCTCCGGCTCGCGCGGCAGGTGGCGCTGCTCGAGGTCGAGGCGATCGCCGCGGTCCGCGGGACGGTCGACGCGCAGCGGATCCCGATCGCGGTGAACGCGGACTCGCTGAACAACTGGTTCCTGCCCGCGATGCTCGACCTGTCCCGCACGCACGACGCCCGGTTCCTGGTGCACCAGGAGGACGAGGAGCACTCGGCGGAGTACCTGCGCAACGGTACGGTCCTGGCCGCGGTGACCGCGGACCCGCGCCCGGTGCAGGGCTGCCGCGTCGTACCGCTGGGAAAGATGCGGTACCTCCCGCTCGCGACCCCGGAGTACGCCGAACGCTGGCTGGCCGGGAGACCGTTGCCCGAGGCCCTTGCCGAGGCGCCGATGGTGATCTTCAACGAGAAGGACGTGCTCCAGCACCGGCTGCTCCGCAAGGTCACCCGCCGGAAGCTGGATCCGCCGGCGCATGCGATCCCGGCGTCCGCGCCGTTCCACGAGGCGGTCCGGATCGGCCTCGGCTGGGGGATGATCGAGGATCAGCTGGCGGGACCCGAGCTGGCCGCGGGGCGAATGGTCAACGTTGCCCCGGGCAAATACATCGACGTGCCGCTGTACTGGCAGCACTGGAAGCTCGAGTCCGGCATCCTCGACTCGCTCACGGCCGCCGTACTGCGCGCGGCGGAGGCAGGTCTTCGGACAACGGCCGCTTCCCGGCGTTGAGCCGGTCGGATCAGTCCCAGCGCATAGCCATCGGGTTGTCGGCGGGGATCAGCCCGTCGGCCATCAGTACGGCGCTCAGCGGGTACACCAGGTCGTACAACTCGGCTGCCGCCTCATCTCCGAGCGCCCGCCACCCCTGATCCGCCAGGGCGTCGGTCGTGTCCTCGACCTGCTGCCGCAGCGCCCGCCCGTCAGCGGTCAGCGCACCTGCAGCATCGAGCAACCCCCGCGCCCGAAGATCATCGGACGCCGAAGACCACTCCTCGTCGCTCCAGCGGCGGTTGAGCTGGAAGACGTCCTTGCCCGGTCCGCCGGCCGCCGAGATCGTCACCAGCGCCTGGCACGGGCTGAGTCCGGCCGCGACCAGGGCCGCGACATGCCCGTCACCCCGCGACTCCCGCAGGATCGTGGTCGCCTGCCAGAGCACCAGCGCCGGGTCCGTTGGCCATTCCAACGATGCATTCGCGGCCGCGAGCGGCCGCCCCGCGACCGGTGCCAGCTCCGCCGCCCGCCGCGCCAGCTCGGCCGCCCGGTCGAACCTCGCGTCCGGGAACAACCGCCGTACGGCGTGATCCACCGCCGTCAGCCGGGCCGCGAGGAGTTGTTCCGGCGGCGCGTAGGTCCACGCGTCCGGGATCGACCGCGCGACCATCGCGGGATGGAAGTTGTAGAACACCGCCGCCACGAACTCCGGCCCGACCGCACCCAACGGCGCGGCACGGCACCCGAAGTAGCTCATCCACCCGCCCTTGAGCCCGAGCGCGTCCGTCGCCTGCCGAGTCTCCGGCGCGAAGTACGTGATCGCATGAAACGGCTCGAGCGCTTTCCACATCCGGCGGGCGCGATTCATGGCAACGGACGGTACATCACATGCAATCCGACGTACCCGAGCTTCGGGTGGTCGAAGGCTTCCGGGACGGTGCCGGCGATGCGGAAGCCGAGGGACTGCCAGAGGTGTACGGCGGGTTCGTTGGACTCGACGACCGCGTTGAACTGGATCGAGCGGAACCCGGTCCGCCCGGCCCACGCGATCATGTCCTCGCAGAGCGCGCGCCCGACACCGCGACCGCGGGCCGCGCCGTCGACCATGAAGCTCGCGCTCGCCACGTGCGCGCCGGGCCCGGGCCGGTTCGGGTACATGCTCGCGCTGCCGAGGACGGTGCCGTCGGCATCGACCGCGACCGTGGTCCGTGCCAACGGTGAGCTGGACGGCGACATCCACAGGGCCCGCGCCTGCTCCTCGGTGAGGTCCGGGTCGTACGTGTAGGTCTCCCGCGCGGTCACGATCTGGTGGAAGAACGGCCAGATGGCCGGCCAGTCGTCGGCGGTCGCGTTCCTGATTTCCACAGACATAGTGGGAGAAGCATCACCCGTCGTTCACCGGATGCCAAGCCGATTGCGGCTAGGCTCTCTGGGGATGAGTAGATCCGTGACCCAAGGGCTGCCGAAGTGGACCCTTGTCGTGCCCGCGCTCGCCTTCCTGGACCTCGTGGGGTCCTGGCACCGGGACCTGGGCACGGTGCTGCTGCTCCTGGTCTGTCTCGGTCTCGGCGCCGCCGTGTTCGCGGCCGTCCACCATGCCGAGGTGGTCGCGCACAAGGTCGGTGAGCCGTTCGGCACGCTGATCCTGGCGCTCGCGGTGACGGTCATCGAGGTCGCGCTGATCGTGACGCTGATGGCGTCCGGTGGCGACAAGGCCGCGTCGCTGGCCCGGGACACCGTGTTCGCCGCGGTGATGATCACCTGCAACGGCATCCTGGGCCTGGCGCTGGTGCTCGGCTCGCTGCGGCACAAGGTCCAGGTGTTCCGGGTGCAGGCTTCGTACTCCGCGCTGACCGTGATGACCGCGCTGGTCACGTTGAGCCTCGTGCTGCCGACGTTCACCACGAGCGCGGAAGGCCCGCGGTTCAGCCCGGCGCAGCTCGCGTTCGCCGGTGTGACGTCGCTGGTGCTGTACGGCGTGTTCGTGTTCATCCAGACGATCCGGCACCGCGACTACTTCCTCCCGGTCGGCGCCGACGGCGACGTCGACGAGGACGAGGACCACCATGCCGAGGCGCCGAGCACGGCGACCGCGCTGCTCAGCCTCGGGCTGCTGTTCGTCTGCCTGATCTCGGTGGTCGGCCTCGCGAAGACCGTCTCGCCGAACCTCGAGCACGCCGTCCAGTCGGCCGGCCTGCCGTTGTCCGTGGTCGGTGTCGTGATCGCGCTGCTGGTGCTGCTCCCGGAGACGATCGCGGCAGTGCGGGCCGCACTGCGCAACCGTCTCCAGACCAGCGTCAACCTGGCGCTCGGCTCAGCACTGGCCAGTATCGGCCTGACCATCCCCGCGATCGCGCTCGCCTCGATCTGGCTGACGGGCCCGCTCGTCCTCGGGCTCGGCGGCAAGGAGATGGTGCTGTTCGCGCTGACTGTCGTGACCGGCATCATCACGCTCTCGACCGGTCGCGCCACGCTGTTGCAGGGCGCCGTTCACCTCGCGGTGTTCAGCGCGTTCCTGTTCCTTGCGGTAAGCCCCTGAGGTAGGCGGCCACCGCGTCCTGGTGGTTGTGTTCGGCCCAGCTGAGCGCGTTGCCGTGGTAGTTCGGGTCGCGCAGTTCCGGGTCGGCGCCGAGCTCGATCAGCTTCCGGACCGTCTCCAGGTGACCGCTGATCGCGGCCCGGTGGATCGGCGCGGCCCCGTTGACGACCCGGCTCAGGTCGTACCCGAGTCGCTGCAGCGGCTCCATCGCCTCGGTCCGCCCGTCCTCGGCGGCCCGGACCGGAAGCCGGCGGTACCGGGCCACCGCACGGGCCGCCAGCGCGGGATCGACGTCGCGCACCTCGCCGCGCATCGCGGCGGCGTACACCTCGTGGAGCTCGTCCAACGGCCTCGCGCCCCGCGCGCGGAGCAGCTCGGCGATCTCCGTATGCCCCTGGACGGCGGCAAGCTCGTACGGGCGTTCGCCGCTGAAGCCGGGGTGCTGCGTTCCGGTCCCCTCCGGGTCGGTGCCCTGGGCAAGGACCAGCTCGACGCGATGGAGCAGACCGGCCATCGACGCGAACACCAGCTCGTCCTCGAGCAACTGCTGCGGGGTCGGGTGCGCCGTCGTCATCCGCTCGTGCCACGGCCCGCCGTCACCACGGCCGAGTCCGTACTCCAGCAGCAGCTCCAGGTGCACATCGTCGTACGGCGGGGGACACCCGGGACCGCAGTTGTACATGGTCTGGCTGTCGTTGGGATCGGCGCCCGCGTCGAGGAGCAGCCGCGCCAGGTCGACGCGCTGGCGGTGCGGCGGCTGATCGCCCTCGCCGCGGCCGAACACGCCGGTGAGGGCGGTGAACGGTGACGGCATGCCCTGCCAGAGGTAGCCGGCGTTCGGGTCGGCGCCGTTCTGGAGAAGGTTGTGGGCAATCTCGAGCTGATGTGGAGCCTCGAGCCGGCTGTAGGTGAGGTAGAGCAGCGGCTCCCAGCGGTACGGTCCGCCCTCGACGCCCGCCTGCGAGTAGTCGATGTCGGTGTCGCCGGCCACGACCTGCGTATAGATGTTGCTCTGGGCAATGTCCGGGAAGCGTTCCAGCAGGTCGCGCGCGGACCGTTGCCGGGCCGGGTCGTCCTCCCCGTAGTGCAGCGTCGCGAGCCGGAGGAACTCGTCGGCGCGTTGCTCCGGCGTGTCCAGCGGTCCGCCGACGGACTGCCGGTGCGGCGAGCGGCTGTAGCGGTCCACGAGTTCGAGATGCCGCACGATCCGCGGCCAGCTGGGGAATCCGTAGCTGCGGGCGACCACCAGCTGCGCGTCCGCCAGTGTCTGCACGGGATGGAACTCGGCCGCCAGCGCGACGGCTTCGCTGTCCTGAGCGCGCACACCCCTGAGCAGGGCTTTGGCCTGACCGCGCAGGTGCTCGAGGTTCGGGTCGTCCGGAAGGTGTCGGGTCGGCATCGCCGACCTCCTCTCTACGAGCCTGCTGTCCGCGTCGTCAGGCGAGAAAGGAGGTCAAACTCTTCCCAGGTGGAGCAACTCAGGTGGGCTGTGCCCTTCCCGCGGACCGGTGGCACCCTGAGCGCCTACGCCCGAGAGTAGCTCACCGCGGCTTCTCCATCCACCACTCGGTGAACTCGAACGCCCGGTCCTTGTCCAGCCGGATCACCCAGAGGTTGCTGAACTCGCCCGGCGGATTCGTCAGGTACGTCGTCCAGCCCCGGACGAAGGCCACACCGTCGCCGAACCCCAGCACCTCGTACTCGAACGTCGTCTCGCCAGGCGCGTCCGCGAGGTCGATCCAGGCCTCGACGATCGCGTCCTGCCCCGCAACCGGCGGCTCGTCCGGCCGCCGGTACCAGACGGCGTCCGCGGTCCAGAGCGCGGCGATGTCCTTCGGGTCGTTGGTCTCCCACGCCTTCCGGTACTGCTGCACCCAGCGGTCGAGGTCCTTCTCCTTCATCCGATCCGCCGGCCGTTGAGGACCACCGCCGCGGGGCGCGCCAGTACGCCGGGGTGCTCGCGCGGGTCCGCGTCGTACGTGACGAGGTTGCCGGCGCCGGTCAGCCCGAGGTACGCCTGCGCGCCGGTAGACGCCGCGGTGATTGCCTGCTCGACGGTCAGCCCGTGCTTGACCAGCATGTCGATCTCGCCCGCGACCGTGCCGACCACGTCGGATCCGGTCAGCACGTGTACGCCGTACCGCTCGGCCAGCGGGAGGACGGACGCGAGGTACGCCGACCGCTCCTCGCGGCGCGCCTTCCGCTCGGGGGTCTCGTCCGGGCCCGGGCTGACCGAGGCGCTCAGCGTCGGGGTCCACGCGCCGCCGCGGGCGCCGAGGACCTCCAGGTCCTGCTCGGTCAGCGCCGTACCGTGTTCGACCGAGTCGATGCCTGCCTCGATCAGGCCGGTCACGTGGTCGGTGTTGACGTGGGCCGCAACCCGGGCGTTGCGGGAGTGGGCCAGCTCGACCATCGCGGCGACCAGGTCGAGGTCGTACGTCGGGCTGATCTTGCTGCCCCGGATCGGGCCGTCCGGGCCGACCTCCGGGAAGTCGCCGACGAGCTTGAGCCAGGTCGCGCCGTCGGCGATCTCGGCCTCGACCGCGGCCAGCAGGTCCTCCGGGGCGACCGGTTCGTAGGCCCGCGGGAAGTACGCGCCGGCCGGGGCGAGGAACCGGCCGGCCGCGAGCACGAGCGGCCGGCCGTCGTCCGCGTCCCGGGCGAGCCGGAGCGTGACGTCGCGGTTGCCGCCGACGTCGCGGAGCGCGCTCACGCCGGCGCCCGCCAGCTCGGCCAGCCGGTCGGCGGCGAAGTCCTCGCCGCGCAGCACCGGCCCGTCCGGTGTCGCGTCGAAGGTCAGGTGGCAATGCGAGTCGACCAGACCGGGTACGGCGTACCGGCCGGGCAGCTGTTCGCCGGCCGGATCCGCGCCGAACGTCAGGCGGGTGCTGTCGCCGGTGGGAAGCACGGTTCCTTCGAAGACCCAGGTCGTCATTCCCCCATCGTGCCCCAGATCACGTCCAGCTCGACTTGAACATGTTCAAAACTTCGGCGTACCGTCAGGGTCACAAGGATTTGAACGTGTTCAAGACGTGGGGTGGATGATGGACATGACAGTCACGACCTACCTGCTCTACCTGCTGATCGCGGTGCCGCTGACGATCTGGGTGGCCCGGACGCTGAGCCGGTACGGGCGGATCTTCCTGGTCGACGTGTTCCACGGGAACGAGGACATCGCGGGCGCGGTGAACAAGCTGCTGGTGGTCGGGTTCTACCTGCTCAACCTCGGCTTCGTGACGCTGTTCCTGCGCAGCGGGACGCCGGTCGAGGACGCCAGCGGGATCTTCGAGCAGCTCAGCGTGAAGCTCGGGATCGTGATGCTCGTGCTCGGCGTGGTGCACCTGACGAACGTGTGGATCTTCAACAAGATCCGCAACCGCAGCAAGCTCGACACGATGACCCGCCCGCCGGTGCCGCCGAACGACAACGTCGCTCCGCTGACGATGACCGAGCAGGTCGCGCGGTACGGGTATTGAAGGCCGCCGGGCCGTGCGTGAACTGACAGTGCTGTACGACGCCGAATGCCCGCTGTGCCGCCGCTTCACCAGGTGGCTGGCCGGACAGCGGCCGGCGCCGGACGGGTACGGCGGGGTGGTGCGGTTGCGGTTCGTCGCGGCGGGGTCGGCGAACGCGCGGGCGCGCTACCCCGCGCTCGACCACGCGGCGACGCTGCGCGACATCACCGTGGTCGCGGACGACGGGTCCGTGTACGTCGGCGACCGGGCGTGGATCGTCTGCCTGTGGGCCACGGGGGAGCACAGGCACACCGCGGTCCTGCTCTCGAGTCCGGCGATGCGGCCCGTGGCGCGGGCGATGGTGCAGGCCGCGGCTGGGCTGCGGCGGTTGACGGGAGGTGATTACGCTGACGGGTGTGACGGACGGTGCGACCGCGAAGGGCGAGCAGACGCGTGAGCTGATCCTGACGACGGCGCTGCGGCTGTTCCGGGAGCAGGGGTACGGCAAGACCACGATGCGGGCGATCGCCAACGAGGCGGGCGTTTCGGTCGGGAACGCGTACTACTACTACGGTTCCAAGGACCACCTGATGCAGGCGTACTACGACCTGCTCCAGGAGCAGCACCGCGTCGCGGTCGAGCCGGTGCTCGCGGCCGAGGAGGCGTTCGTACCGCGGATGACCGGCGTACTGCGGACCTGGCTCGAGGTGGCTGCGCCGTACCACGAGTTCGCCGGCACGTTCTTCAAGACGGCGGCCGATCCGAAGAGCCCGTTGTCGCCGTTCAGTGACGAGTCGCGCCCGGCGCGGGACGCGAGCGTGGAGATCTTCCGGCAGGTCGTGGACGGGTCGGACCTGAAGCTGCCGGCCGATCTGCGGTCGGAGTTGCCCGAGCTGCTGTGGCTGTTCCAGATGGGGATCGTGCTGTTCTGGGTACACGACCAGTCCGAGGACGTACGACGTACCCGCGCGCTGATCACGCGCGCCGTACCGTTGCTGGATCGGCTGTTGCGGCTGACCCGGATTCCTGGGGTGCGCGGTGTCACCAAGGATGTTGTGGCACTCATCCACTCGATCAAGCCGTAGCGGCTACTCGTCCACTCGATCAAGCCGTAGCGGCTACTCGCCGGTGGCGCCGTCGAGGCGTTCGCGGAGGAGGTCGGCGTGGCCGTTGTGGCGGGAGTACTCCTCGATCAGGTGGATGTAGAGGTAGCGGAGCGAGTACTGCCCGTCGTGGCCGGGGCGGACGAACGTGTCGTCGAGGGAGTAGTTCGCGGCGAGCTCGTCGGAGAGCCGGACGATCGCGCGGTGGTCGGCGAGGTCCTGTTCGGCCTGCTCGGGCGTGACCAGGTCGAAGTCGCCGTCGGGGTGTGCCGCGGTCCAGTGCTTCGGCGGTGAGTCGTGGCCGGCGAGGGCGCGGTGGAACCAGTACTTCTCGACCTCGCTCAGATGCCGGACCAGACCGATCAGCGACAGGCTCGACGGGTCGGCGGTACGCCGTGCCAGCTGGTCGCCGGTCAGGCCGGAGACCTTCCATAGCAGCGTGCCGCGGTGGTAGTCGAGGAAGCCCTGCAGGAGCGTACGTTCGTCGGCCGCGGTGGGCGGGTCCACACGGAAGTCGGTCACGTGCCGAAGGTACCCGTGTGACGTGGGTCCTGGGGATAATTCGACCGGTCGCACCCACCGGTGCCGTAGACTGTTCGTGACGGCCCGCCCAGTTCTGCCTCGGGCCGGTGAGCGCGATGACTTTGCGCCAGCAGTCGACCACCACGCGCCGCGGCCCCACCGGCCGCGCCGGGCAGGACGACCCCCGAACTTTTGGAGTACTTCTATGGCGGCCCGCCGCCCCACGCACAATCAACCCACGTCCCAGAACCGCAAGCCCGCGACCGACGCCGCGCGCCCGGCCACTTCGCGCACCGAGTCTTCGCGCACTGAGTCTGCGCGGACCGGCGCCGCGCGCACGGGTGCTTCCCGTGCCGTGTCCTCGCGGGCCGGCGCCGCGCGTACCGAGTCCTCGCGGACCGGAGTCGCGCGTACCGGTGCGCCGCGTCGGCGGCGCCGGTCCGGTGCGGCTCGCGACGCGCAGTCCGCCGGCCGCGTCGACGTTGCTGTGAGCAACGATCTGGAGACCCTCGGCGACGACGTCGTCGAGACAGTTGCCGACGACAACCGTACGTTCGCGGACCTCGGCGTACCCACGGCGCTCGTGACCGCGCTGGCCGCGGCCGGCGTGCACAAGCCGTTCCCGATCCAGGCGGCGACGCTGCCGGATTCGCTGGCCGGCAAGGACGTTCTCGGCCGCGGCCGGACCGGTTCCGGCAAGACGTACGCGTTCGTGCTTCCGGTGCTCGCGCGACTCGCCGCGAGCGGTACCAAGCGCCGGCCGAACCAGCCGCGCGCGCTGATCCTCGCGCCGACCCGTGAGCTCGCGACCCAGATCCAGGCGTCGATCACGCCGCTCGCCGACAAGCTCGGGCTGCGCTCGATGACGATCTTCGGCGGCGTCGGCCACGGCCCGCAGATCAGCGGCCTGCGGAAGGGCGCCGACATCGTCGTCGCCTGCCCCGGGCGGCTGGAGGACCACGTCCAGGCCGGGCACGCGAAGCTCGGCGCGGTGGAGATCACCGTGCTCGACGAGGCCGACCACATGGCGGACCTCGGCTTCCTGCCCGCCGTACGGCGGATCCTCGACCTGACTCCGGCCACCGCCCAGCGGTTGCTGTTCTCGGCGACGCTGGACGCCGGGGTCGACGTTCTCGTCCGGCGGTTCATGACCGATCCGGTCACGCACAGCGTCGACTCGGCGCGGTCGCCGGTCGCGAAGATGACGCACCACGTGCTGCACGTGCGGTCGGATTCGCGGCTGCCGGTGCTGGTGGATCTGACCGCCGCGCCTGGTCGTTCGCTGGTGTTCACGCGGACGAAGTACGGCGCGAAGGCGCTGACGAAGAAGCTGATCGCCCAGGGTGTGCCCGCGGTCGAGCTGCACGGGAACCTGTCGCAGGGCGCCCGTACCAGGAACCTCGAGGCGTTCGCGGACGGTACGGCGCGCACGCTGGTCGCGACGGACATCGCGGCGCGCGGGATCCACGTCGACGGTGTCACGCTGGTCATCCACGCCGACCCGCCGGTCGAACACAAGGCCTACCTGCACCGCTCCGGCCGCACCGCCCGGGCCGGCGCCGAGGGCACGGTCGTCACGCTGATGACCGACGACCAGGTCCGCGACGTCCGCGACCTCACCCGCAAGGCGGGCATCACGCCCACCACCACCAAACTCGATCCCGGCCACCCGTTGCTGACGGAGCTGGCCCCCGGCGACCGCACGTACGTCGCCCCCGCCCCGAAGGAATCCCCCACCAAGCAACAGTCCACGAGCAGCCCCTCCGGCCGACGCTCCTCCCGGCGCTCCGGCTCCAACCGTTCCGCAGGCACCCGCGGCGGAGCCACCCAAGCAGCGGCACCCACCCACCCCAACACCGGCGGCGCCAACACCGCCCGCCCGGAGAACAGCCGCCCTGGCAGCTCCAACCGCCGCCGCCGCCGCGGCGGCCGCCGCCGCTCACCCGGCCAGCAAGCCGCCTGAACCACGCAGTACGCGCAGGCGCTCGCTGCCTGAACCACGAGGACGACCAACCGGAGCCTGCCTGGACACGGTGGGGCGACCGACCAGAGCCTGCCTGGACACGGTGGGGCGACCGGCCGGAGGCTGCCTGCATCCACTTGCCTGCCCCGGCGCAGCTGGGGCGGGCTATTGTTTGGTGGGCTGACGGAGAGGGTGATGATGCGGGTTCGTACGGTGCTGAACGATCTGGTGCCCGGGGCGCTGGGGATTACCGACTCGCATGATCACCTGTTCTTCCGGTCGGCCGCGTTGCCGGCCGATCAGGTGCTGGACGACGGGGAGGCGGCGGTCGCCGAGGTGCGGGCGTTTGCGGATGCCGGCGGGCAAGCGGTCGTGCAGTGGACGCCCCACTGCCTGAACCGGCGGGCCGACCTGCTGCCGAGCATCTCCACCCGCACCGGCGTAGCGATCGTCGCCGCGACCGGGCTGCACCGGCGCGAGCACTACCCGGACGGGTACGTCGACAAGGTCTACGACCAGCTCGCCGAGATCTTCGTCCGCGAGCTGACCACCGGGATCGCCGGCACCCAGGTCCGGGCGGGCCTGATCAAGGTCGCCGGCGGCTTCCACGTCCTCGACGCGCACGCGGAACACGTGATGCGCGCCGCCGCCGAGGCCCACCACGCCACCAACGCCCCGATCGCCGTCCACCACGAGCTCGGTTCCGCCGCCGACGCCGTACTCGAGCTGCTCGTCGACAAGCTCGACGTGCACCCGGGCGCCGTCATCCTCGGCCACCTGAACCGCTTCCCCGACCACCGCGCCCACCTCGACCTGGCCCGTCGCGGCGCCTGGCTCGCGTTCGACGGACCGTCGCGGGCGAACAACGCGACAGACCCGCACCTGATGGACTGCCTCGCCGCGTTGATCGACGCCGGGTACGCCGACCGCCTGCTGCTCGGCGGTGACACCACCACGGCCCGCGCCCGCGCCGCCTCCGGCGAAGGCCCCGGCATGCCGTACCTGCTCACCCACCTCCGCCCGCGGATCACGCAGTACTTCGGCGCCGACGTCGCCGACGCGGTGTTCCGGAGCAACCCGGCGCGTGCCTTCGCGACGGATTGGCGCGGGTAGCGGTACCTTCCCCGCATGAGCGTGATCGCGCAGATCTTCGTCGTCGTCGCGGGGCTGTTCCACCTGGTCGTGTTCGCCATGGAGAGCCTGCTGTTCCGCAAGCCGAGCACGTACGGCCGGTTCCTGGTGAAGGAGCACGAGGTCGAGGCCGCGCGCCCGTGGGCCTTCAACCAGGGGTTCTACAACCTGTTCCTGGCGATCGGTGCGCTCGGCGGGCTGGTCTGGGGCGGCGACAAGGGGCACGCGATCGCGCTCTTCGCGTGTGCGTGCATGGCCGGTGCCGGCGTCGTACTGATCGCCTCCGACCGCCGGATGGCCCGCGCCGCGGCCACCCAGGCCGTGCCGCCGATCGTCGCGCTCGTGCTCGCCGCGGTGCTGTAGTTGACTTAAAGCGCACTTGAGGAGCGATGGTCTTCGAGTGACCACAGTTGCCGAGCCTGCCACCGAGACCGGTGGTGTCCTCTCCCCGAAGTACCGCGCGCTGACTGTCGGGATGGTCGCGCTGATCACGCTGACCGCGTTCGAGGCGCTGGCGGTCGCGACCGCGATGCCGACCGTGGCGCAGGCGCTCGACGGGCTCAGCCTGTACGCGCTCGCGTTCGGCGGACCGCTCGCGTCCGGTGTCGTCGCGATGGTTGTCTCCGGCACCTGGTGCGACCTGAAGGGTCCGACCCGCCCGCTCTGGCACGGTACGGCGTGGTTCCTGGCCGGGCTGGTCATCGCGGGCCTGGCGCCGTCGATGGGCGTCCTGGTCGTCGGTCGCGTGATCCAGGGGTTCGGCTCCGGTCTGCTGACGGTCGCCTTGTACGTCGTCGTCGGCCACCTGTACCCGGCCGCCCTACGCCCGCGGATCTTCGCCGCGTTCGCGGCCGGCTGGGTCGTACCGTCGCTGGTCGGACCAACGATCGCGGGCCTGATCGTCGAGCACACCAGCTGGCGGCTCGTGTTCCTCGCGGTGCCGGCGATCGCGATTCCCGCGGTGCTCGTGATGCGCCCGGGGCTGGCCCGGGGGAACGCGTACGACGTACGTCCGGGCAAGCTGTGGGACAAGCGCGCGCTGTGGGCGGTCGCGGCCGCGGTGGGTGTCGGGCTGCTGCACTACGGCGGCCAGCAGCGCGGCGTACTGCAGCTCGTGCTGCTGACGGTCGGTCTTGCCGGGGTCGTCGGGTTCGGGCCGCGGTTGCTGCCGTCGGGGACGTTCGCGTTCGGGCGTGGGCTGCCGTCGGTGATCGCGTTGCGCGGGCTGGTCGCGGCGTCCGGGTTCGGCGCGGAGGTGTTCCTGCCGTTGATGCTGACCCGGCAGCGCGGGTTGTCGCCGGCGCTCGCAGGTCTCGTACTGACGGTCAGCGCGCTGAGCTGGTCGGCGGCGTCCTGGTACCGCGGCCGGCCGAAGCAGCCGTTCTCGCACGCGGTCTTCCTGCAGGCGGGGATGGTCGCGATCGTGCTGGGGATCGTCACAGCGGCGCTGACGCTCAGCCCGCAGGTGCCGATCCTGGTCGGGATCCTCGGCTGGAGCCTGACCGGGCTCGGGATGGGCACGGTGTTCCCGACGCTGTCGGTGCTGGTGCTGGAGTACTCCGAACGCGACGAGCAGGGCGCCAACAGCTCCGCGGCGCAGCTCAGCGACTCGTTGTCAACAGCAACGATCCTGGCGATCGGCGGGTCGTTGTTCGCGGCCATGGAACCGCACTCCGCCGTCCTGGCGTACCTCGTCGCCTTCGGCCTTCCCGCCGTACTCGCGCTGCTCGGCGTACCCGCCGGACGCCGGACTAGTCCTTCGTCCCGGTGACCGCGATGCCGGCGCCGAGGCCGATGATCATCAGGCCGCCGGTGCCGCCGACCAGTTCGAGGCGGCGAGGGGAGCGGGCGAACCACTCCCGCGCCGTCCCGGCCACGAACGCCCAGACGCTGTCCGAGCAGAGCGCGATCACGATGAAGATCAGGCCGAGGATCAGGATCTGCGCCCAGGCCGGGCTGCTCGCGCCCTTGTCCACGAACTGCGGCAGCGCGGCCGCGAAGAAGACCGCGGTCTTGGCGTTCGTCACGCCCACCAGGAACCCCTGCCGGATCGTCTTCCGCCCGCTGCTCGGCTTGACGCCGGACGCGAGCGCCTCGGCCAGCGACTTCCGGGTCCGGAAGGCGTGCACGCCGAGAGAGATCAGGTACGCCGCGCCGCCGAGCTTCACCACGGTCAGCGCGATCGCGCTCGCGGCGATCAACGTGCCGAGACCGGCGGAGATCAGGACCAGCATCAGCGCGGCGCCGACGGTGTTGCCGAGCATCGTCAGTACGGCCTCTCGGCGCCCGACCGCGAGCGCCCGCCCGACGATGAACAGCACGCTCGGCCCCGGCACGACGATGATGATGAACGCGGTGACCGCGAACGCGATCAGGTGATGTGCGGACGGCATCTGTCCAGCGTAGGTACGACGGCGTCGCGGCGCACCGGGGTATCCGCGAAGTGGTCCCTGGTCATCCGGGCGTTCGGCTGCGACACTGCGGTAACCCGGTCCCGCGCCCCCAGTGGACCGGACGTCACGGGGAGTAACGATGGCGGTGTCCGAACAGCTGGCCGAGCGGTTCCGCGCGAATCACGAGCTGCTCGTCGGCGCTCGCGACCGCCTGCAGGCGGCGGTGGACGCCGGTACGGCGAGTGACGACGAGCGGAAGCGGCTCGACACCGTCACGAAGCTGCTCGTCCCGGTCAAGACCACCTCGGTCGATGCCGGCGGCAACGTGGTCGAGGTCGAGCGGCCGCGGCAGTTCCTGAAGGTCGACGCCGACGGCAAGGGCCGGGCGGTCGAGGTGCTCGGCGATCTGGAGCACGCGAGGCACCTGGCGGTCGTGGTGCCTGGGATGGGGAACAGCCTGGACACGTTCCCGGGGCAGTCGGACCGCGGCGAGCTGATCCGGCAGGAGGCCGGGCCGGACAGCGCTGTCGTCGTGTGGTTCGACTACGACTCGCCGGCGGGTCTCGAGGAGGCGGCGAGCAAGGAGGCCGCGATCGAGGGCGGGCCGCGGCTGGCGGAGTGCCTGGACGAGCTGGACGAGCTGAAGGACGACGAGGCCGAGGTGACGGTCGTCGCGCACTCGTACGGCACCGACGTGGCGGCCGAGGCGGTGATGGAATGCGGCGCCCGCCCGGCGCGGCTGGTGCTGACCGGGTCGCCAGGGATCGAGAAGTACGTCGACGAGGCCGCCGACTTCGTCCAGCCGCCGACGCGGTTGTTCACCGAGCGGGCGCCCGGGGACTACGTGTCGTACTCCGAGTGGCACGGGCCGGATCCCGCGACGTTCCCGGACGCGATCCGGATGGCGACCGCCGACCCGCACGGCCAGGACCCGGTGTCGGTGCACTGGCACAACGAGTACTACCGGCAGAACAGCGAGGCGCTGCGGAACGTCGGCCGGGTGGTCCGGGGCGACCTGAACGCGGTCACCACCACGGACACCAGCCGCGGCGAGGAGACCAAGCTCGGGTGGGCCGTGCCGCTGAACAAGCTGTCCCACGCGGTGTCGACGTTGTACAACAAGATCACCGGCGGTCGGCACCAGGGAGTCGAGCTGGGTGACGGGATGTCGGGCGGCGGCCGGCGTGAAGGACGCGACGGTGCGGCGGCGGCGTTCGACGGCGTCGCGGCCCTGTCCGGTCCGTCGGTCGCGTCCGCGACGTCGGCCGTCACACAGGTCAAGGCAACCATCGCCTCCCGCGGCGAACGCTCGGAAGGACGGCGACGATGACTGGTGAGCGGGAGTTCCTGCGGGGCGAGCTGGTGGCGGTCGCGGAGGCCGTCGTACCGGGGCAGCGGCCGGTTGTCACGGGTGATCCGGGGCCGGTGAATCCCGGCGTACTGTTCGACGGTCGTGGGCCGGCGACGGTGTCGCGGGTGACGGTGGAGACCGGGAACCCGAACGCGCCGGATCCGGTCGCCGAGGTGGCGGCCGCGGCGGCGGCGTTCCGCGCCCGCGGGTGGAGCGTGGACGTCGTACCGCCCGAGGACGGGCACTACCGGGTCGCCGCCGAGCGGGACGGGTACGACGTAACGGTGCACGCGTGGGCGACGGACTGGCGCATCACCCTGTCCGGGGAGACCCCGGAGCTTTAGGAGGTCGCGGCGCGTTCGGATTCGCTGCGGAGGACGCAGAACTCGTTGCCCTCGGGGTCCTGCATGACGACCCAGCCCTTGCCGTCGGGGTCGCGGTGGTCGCGGGCGACGGTGGCACCGAGCGTGAGCAGCCAGGCGACCTCCTCGTCCCGGCTGGTGTCCGGGACCAGGTCGAGGTGGGCGCGGTTCTTCACAACCTTGTCGTCGTTGTTCTGCTCGAACAGCACGGTGATCCCGTCGGCGGGGACCGCGGCGTACGGGTCGCCGGGGTGGTCGTCGTCAGGGCGCTCGGCCTTCAGGACCTGCAGCCAGAAGCCGGCCAGCTCGTAGGGATTGTGGGCATCGAACGTCACGGTCCGCACGCGAGAAGTCATGCGCAGAGGCTACTTCTGAAACAGCAGCCGGTCCTCGGGAATATCGCTCACCTGGTACGGCGTGAGTCCCGCCGCGGCCGCGAGGTCGGTCAGCGCCGGCCCCGTCCAGCGGTGGACGTAGATGTTCATCGGGTGGCCGCCGTACCCCGAGGTCTTGTGGGTGGACTGCTCGCCGACGTGGAACCCGAGCAGCAGGAACCCGCCCGGTGCGAGCACCCGGTGGAACTCCGCGAAAGCCTGCGGTACGACGTCCCGCGGCAGGTGGATGATCGACCACCAGGACACCACCGCGGCGACCGAGCTGTCCGGAAGGTCCAGCGCGGTCATCGAGCCGACCCGGAAGTCGAGGTCCGGGTGGTCGCGGCGGGCGACCTCGATCATCCCCGGCGAGAGGTCGATCCCGATCACCGGCAGATCCCGCCCGGCCAGCAGTCCCGTCGTACGGCCCGGCCCGCAACCGACGTCCAGCACCGGTCGCCCACTCCCGGCGACCAGCTTGCCGAGCAACTCGAACGCCTCGACCTCCCAGTCCGCGCCGTCCACGATCATGGCCGCGTACGAGGCGGCGACGTTGTCGTACGAGCTGCTGATGTCGTCGAGATAGTCCACCCGGCCGACCCTAGAGCCGGCCGGGGACAGTTTTTCAGGCCTTGCCGAGGGACTGCTTCTGGCGGCCGAGGCCTTCGATCTCGAGTTCCATCGTGTCGCCGGGGGAGAGGTACGGGAAGCGGCCGGACAGTGCGACGCCCTCCGGCGTGCCGGTGTTCACGATGTCGCCCGGGCTCAGCACCATGTACTGCGAGAGGTCGCGGATCAGCGCGGCCACCGAGAAGATCATGTCCCGGGTGTTCGAGTCCTGCCGCGGCTCGCCGTTCACCCAGGAGCGCAGGTTCAGGTTCGTGGGGTCGACCTCGTCGGCCGGGACCAGCGCGGGCCCGAGCGGGTTGAACGTCTCGCAGCACTTGCCCTTCGACCACTGGCCGCCGGAGACCTCGATCTGGAACGTCCGCTCGGAGACGTCGTTCGAGACCGTGTACGCCGCGACGCAGGCGAGCGCCTCCTCGTCGGTCTCGACGTACCGCGCCTGCTTGCCGATCACGACCGCGAGCTCGACCTCCCAGTCGGTCTTCACGGAGCCGCGCGGGACGAGGACGTCGTCGTTCGGGCCGACGACGGTGTTCGGGTGCTTGAAGAACACGATCGGCTGCTTCGGCGGCTCGGCGCCGCCCTCGGCCGCGTGCGCCGCGTAGTTCATGCCGATGCAGACCACCGCGCCCGGCCGGGCGATCGGCGCGCCGGTCCGGAGCCCCTCGACGTCGGCCACGGGCAGCTCGCCGGCTTCGAGTGCCGCGCGCGTCCGGGCGATGCCGTCGGCAGCCAGGAAGGCCCCGTCGATGTCAGCGGTCAGTGGGATCAGATCGTGAACGGTGCCGTCGGCGGCGCGCACGTACGGGCGCTCCTCGCCGACCGCCCCGAGGCGGAGCAGTTCCACAGGTTGTCTCCCTAGGACTGGTCGAACATGGGCCGTAGCCGGGCGCGGGAGGCCTCGATGTGCGACCGCATCGCCGCGGCCGCCTCCTCCGCGTTGCCCTTGCGGACGGCGGTCACCACTGTCTTGTGCTCTCGCAACGCCTTCGTCGCGATGCCGCCACCGTAGTACAGCCGGAACAGGTGCAGGTGGCAGTGTGTCCGCTGGAAGGACAGCCGAGCGGTCTCGTTGCCGGACAGCTCCAGCACCAGGTCGTGGAACCGCTGGTCGTGCGCGGCCATCGCGCGGTAGCTCTCGTACGACGGACGGTCCGGTACGTCGGTGTAGCTGAGCATCTCGTCCTTGAGCCGGGCGAGGTCGTCGTCACCCGCCCGCTCCGCGGCCCGTCCGGCCGCCCACGGCTCGATGTGCAGCCGGTACTCGAAGAGGTCCTCGAACTCGTCCCGGGTCAGCCGCGACGACACCCGGTACCCGCGCAGCGGCTCCTTGATCACCAGGCCGTCGGACTCCAGCCGGGCCAGCGACTCGCGGATCGGGGTCTGGGAAATGCCCAGCTCGCGGGTCAGTGCGTCGATGTTGAGCCGCGTGCCCGGCTCGACGACGCTGTCCATGATCAGGCCCTTGACCGTCTCGTACACGTCGTCGCTCAGCACCTGGCGCTGCGGCAGCCGGGTGAGCTGCCCGGCCAGACCTGCGTGCGCATCAGTCACCTGTCGCTCCTCCCGCTTGACCCGTCCAGTGTGAAGGGGCAGCATCTAGATGCGCAATATCCTATAGGATCTTGGAGGCTCATGTGAGTACGGCGATCGTCCGGGCCGAGGCGTTCCTGGTGGATCTCGAGGTCGAAACCGTCCGGACCGACGCCGTGCAGGCGTTCCTCAAGCAGGAGACCGTTTTCGTGCGGCTGACCACCGCGGACGGATTGAGCGGCCTCGGGTACTCGTACACGATCGGCACCGGCGGCACCGCCGTACTCGCACTGCTCCGCGACCATCTGCTGCCGCGGCTGGTCGGCGCGGACGCCCGCAACGTCGAGGCCCTGTGGTCGGATCTCTTCTGGTCCACGCATGCGACGACTGTAGGCGCGATCACCTCGCTCGCGCTGGCCTCGGTCGACACGGCCCTGTGGGATCTGCGCTGCCTGCGCGCGGGCGAGCCGCTCTGGCGGTTGGCCGGCGGGTACCGGCAGCAGGTCCCGCTGTACGACACCGAGGGCGGTTGGTTGCACCTGACAACGGACGAGTTGGTCGCCGGCGCGCTCGCGTCGCAGAAGGCCGGCTGGCCGGGCGTGAAGCTCAAGGTCGGGAAGCCGCGCGTCCACGAGGACCTCGAGCGGCTCCGCGCGGTCCGGGACGCGGTCGGGCCGGCGCTGGACATCATGGTCGACGCGAACCAGTCGATGACGTACCCGGAGGCGCGCCGGCGGGCGGCGGCGTTCGAGGCCGTCGACCTGACCTGGTTCGAGGAGCCGCTGCCGGCCGACGATGTCACCGGTCACGTCCGGCTGGCCTCAGGGACCTCGATCCCGATCGCGGTCGGCGAGTCGCTGTACTCCGTCTCCCAGTTCCGCGAGTACGCCGCGGCCGGTGGCGCGGGCATCATCCAGGTCGACGTCGCCCGGATCGGCGGCATCACCCCGTGGCTGAAGGTCGCGCACCTGGCCGAGACGTTCAACCTCGAGGTTTGCCCACACTTCCTGATGGAGTTGCACGTCAGCCTCACGGCCGCCGTACCGAACGGGCGGTATGTCGAACACATCCCGCAGCTGCGGGCGATCACGTCGTCCGAGATGGAGATCGCCGACGGGCACGCGGTCGCCCCCGACGTACCGGGTCTCGGCATCGACTGGAACCAGGACGCCATCGACGACCGCCGGGTCGGATGAGAAGGTACGGCGCATGAGCAGAGTCGACGCACACCACCACGTCTGGGACCTGACCGTCCGCGAGCAGAGCTGGATGACCGGTCCGGAGATGGATCCGATCCGGCGCAACTTCTCGATCGCCGACCTCGAACCACTCGCCGCGGCGGCCGGTGTCACCGCGACGGTCCTCGTCCAGACCGTCGGGCTGCTCGACGAGACGGCCGAGTTCCTGGAGATTGCCGCCGGCAACGACCTGGTGGCGGGCGTGGTCGGCTGGGTCGACCTCACCGCACCCGACGTCGCAGACACCCTCGCGGCGCTGCAGGCTCGCCCGGACGGCGCGTACCTGAAGGCGATCCGGCACCAGGTCCACGACGAACCGGACGTTGACTGGCTGCTGCGACCCGACGTCCAGCGCGGCCTGAAAGCCGTCGCCGACGCCGGCCTCGCCTACGACCTGCTCACCAAGACGCCGCATCTTCCCGCTGCGATCCAGGCCGCCCGCAACCTGCCCGGCCTGTCCTTCGTCGTCGACCACATCTCCAAGCCGGTCATCGGCGATCCGTTGACCCCCTGGTCCACCTCGTTGGAGGCGCTGGCCGCTCTCCCCAACGTGACCTGCAAACTCTCCGGCATGGTCACCGAGGCGCCCTGGCAGACCTGGAAGCCCGCCGACCTCCAGCCGTACGCAGACGTCGTCCTCAACGCGTTCGGCCCGGAGCGGGTCATGTTCGGCTCCGACTGGCCCGTCTGCCTCCTGGCCGCGTCGTACGCCGATGTCGTGTCGGCCGCGGAAACCCTCACCTCCACGCTGTCCGTCTCCGACCAGCAGGCCGTCTTCAGCACCACAGCCACTCGCGTCTACGACCTCTGAACCGGTGGACCTACGAGCGATCGAACGCGAGCCGGACGCGTTTCAGCGCGGCCTGACCGCGCCGCAGATCGCGGCGATCTGCCGCCGCGCCTTCGGACCGGACGCGGATCTGGTGGCGGCAGTGGAGCTGGGGTACGGCGGCTACAACAGCGTCTACCGGATCGACCTGCCCGAGCCGGTGATCCTGCGGGTGGCGCCCGCGGAAGCCGTGCAGTTCAGGTCCGAGCTGCACCTGATGCGGAACGAGTACGCGAGCGTCCCGTGGCTGACCCCGATCGCTCCGCTGATGCCGCGGGTGCTGGCCGTCGACTGGTCGCACGACGTCGTCGACCGCGACTGGATGATCCAGTCCTGCCTGACCGGCGTACCCGCCCCGGAACACCTCGACCGCTATCCACGCTCCGGCCGTACGACGTTCTTCCGCCAGCTCGGCGCGATCACCCGCACCGTGCACGACGTACGCGGCCCGTCCTTCGGCCGCGTCGACAACCCGTCGTACGAACGCTGGAGCGACGCCGTCATCACCAGCTTCCACCGGATCGCCGACGACCTGGAACACGCCGGCCTCGACGCCACCGACGTACGACGAGCCGCCGCCCTGGCGATCCGCGGCCGCGCCACCCTCGACGAAATCCGCGAACCACGCCTCCTCACCGGCGACCTCTGGACCGTCAACTGCCTCCTCGACCCCACCGCCCCCGAACCCCTCATCACCGGCGTCCTGGACTTCGACCGCACCGAGTTCGGCGACCCCGCCGCCGACTGGCCCATCCGCATGGCCCAAGCCAAACCCGACGAACGCAAGTCCTTCTGGACCACCTACGGCCCCCTGACCACCACTCCACCCGCCACCTGGCGAGCCACCCTCTACGAAGCCCGGCACCTAGCAACTCTCCGCCTGGAACGCCACCGCCTGAACAACCCCGAAGCCGTCCACCAAAGCTTTGACACCATGTCAAAGCTCCTCGCCGACCTCACCTAGCCCTGCTCCGGCGGGACGAATTCGACGCGGACGCCGAGCAGGCGGATGGGGCGGCGGAGGTCGAACTTTTCCAGGAGGGTCAGGGCGGTGGTGGCGATTACTTCGGGGTCCTGGGTGGGGGAGGGGAGTTTGCGGCTCTTGATCGGGGTATAGAAGTTGACGAAGCGGAGTTTGACCCAGACGCGTTGGATCGTGCGGCCTTCGGCGACGACTTCCTCGGTCACCTCGACGGCGATGCGGTGGAGTTCGCGTTCGACGGACTCGCGGTCGGGGAGGTCGGTGGGGAAGGTTTCCTCGTGGCTGCGGGAGACGGGTTCGCGGGGGACGTCGGTGAGTTGGGTGTCGCCGAGGCCGCGGCCGAGGGCGGCGTACCAGGTGCCCATCTTGGGGCCGAAGCGTTTCTTCAGTACGTCGACGTCGGCCGCGGCGAGGTCGGCGACCGTCGACAGGCCGAGCTCGTTGAGGTTGTGTTCCATCCGGGCGCCGATGCCCCACAGGTCGCGGACCGGGCGGTGGTCCATCACCTCCCGCCAGTTCGCGGCGGTGAGGCGGTAGCTGCCGGTGCGTTCCTCGGCGGCCTTCGCGAAGTTCGTGGCGAGTTTGGCGCGGGTCTTGTTGTCGCCGATGCCGACGCAGCAGGTCAGCCCGGTCCGTTCGAGTACGGCGGCCCGCAGGTCGCCGGCGAGTTGCTCGGGATCGTCCGTCGAGGCGCCGACGAAGCACTCGTCCCAGCCCCACACCTCGACCACCACCGGGAACGTCCGCAGCGTGTCCATCACCTCGGCCGACGCCGCGTCGTACGCCTTCGGGTCCGACGGCAGGAACACCGCGTCCGGGCACTTCTTGTACGCCGCCCGCACCGGCATCCCCGAATGGACCCCGAACGCGCGGGCTTCGTACGACGCGGTGGCGACCACCTGTCGTGGCAGGGCCGGATCGCCCGAACCACCCACCACGACAGGCAGCCCGCGAAGCTCAGGCCGGCGCCGGATCTCGACGGCCGCGATGAACTGATCCATGTCCACGTGCAGGACCCACCAGCTCATACCTCACAGGTAACCACATCAGCTGGACGCACTGGAGTACGTCAGCACCCCGCGCCGCCACACCAGCCGTACCAGCAGCAACGCCACCACGGACAGCCCGAGCCCAAGCGCCACGGGTGACCACCCGAGGTCGCCGGCCAGCGCGCGTACCGGGAAGGTCGTCGCGAACGCCACCGGGAACGCGAACGTCAGGAACGTCCGTACCGCCACCGGAAAGAACACCAACGGGTACCGCCCGGCCTCCACCATGCTGAGGAACACGATCCCGATGGGGTTCACCGACTGCAGCCAGAACGCCAGGAACGCCAGCGCCGACCACACGCACGTCAGCAAAACGAGCCCGCAGCACATCAGCACCAACGCCTGGACGACCTGCCCGGGTCCGAAGCTGAGACCGGCCTGCACCAGCCCGATCACGAGTACGACGATGCCGCTGGCAACGTTCGTCAGCTCCGCGACGTTGATCCACCGCAGCGTCAGGTAGAACTGGCTCGACACCGGCCGCAGCAGTACGCCGTCCAGCTCGCCCTCGGTGAGGTACGTCGTCATCCGGTTCAGGTTCGGCGCGACGAACGTGGCGATCAGCCCGGTGACGATCTGGAACACGCCGACCAGCGCGATCACCTCCGCCCGCGTCCACCCGTGCACCTCGGAGGTGAACCCGAACAGCAGCAGCGTCGGTACGATCCCCAGCCCGAGCTGCACCAGCCCGACCAGCAACGTGGTCAGGAAGTGCGCCCGGTAGTGCGTCTCGCGGACGACGGCCTGCAGGAAGAACCGCCGCCACAGCTTCACGTGCAGCCAGATCCTCATGCGCCCACCGCCGAGTACGCGCGGATCCCGGCCGCCCAGACGACGCGGGCCAGTACGCCGAGCACCACGACGTACCCGAGCTGGAAACCGAGCCCGGCCAGCAACTCCCGCCCGCTCAACTGCCCGGCGACGATCTCCACCGGGAACGACACCGTGTACCGGAACGGCTGGTGGTCGACGAACCCCCGCGACCACGACGGCATCAGCGCCAGCGGTACGACGGCACCCGACAGCACACTCGACACGATCACGCGGGCCTGGACCAGCGCGCTCACGTCGTCCATCCAGAACGCCAGTGACGCGATCAGGATGTCGATCGTGAACGTCAGTGCCGCGCCGAACACGATGCTGATCGCGAACAGCGCCCAGCGTCCCGGACCGGCCGCGATGTTCATCGAGTCCCGGAAGATCCACCACACGATCCCGATCATCGGCACCAGTGCGATCAGCTTCAGGAACTTCTCCGACAGGTTGTTCGCGACGAACCCGACCAGCAGCGACGCCGGCCGGATCATCCAGCTGGACAGCTTGCCGAGCCGGATGTCCTGCGCGAGGAACCCCGCCATCCACGACGACGTCGCCATCGTGACGAACCCGAGCAGCACGAAGTACGTCGTCACGTACCGCTCGTCGACCGGCAGCTTCGCCCCGCTGGCGAGCGCGGTCCGCCAGATCAGCAGCGAGATGATCGGCACGCAGATGTTCGCGAGCATGAAGATCACCCACGCCGCGCGGTACACGGACTGCTGCGCGATCTCGGCCGCCGTCATCCGGCGTACGACGCGGAGGTTCCGCGTGAGCGTGCTCATCAGGCGTCACCGAGCGTGCTGCGGTGCAGGAACAGGTCCCGCATGATGTCCTCGATGTCGGCGTCCGCGACGTCCAGGTCGACGAGCGGGCCGAGCTTGATCAGCTGCTCCAGCACCTCACCGGCGCGTTCCCGGTCCGCCTCGAGCTCGACCGTCGTGCCGGAGACCGCGGTCACCCCGTCGAGCCGGCCGGCGTCGACCGGGGTCGCGTACGTCGCCCGCACCAGCTTGCGCGGGCGCGCCGCACGGACCAGATCGTCCAGCCCGCCGTCGAACTGGAGCCGGCCGTGGTCGATGATCATCACCCGCGAGCAGAGCGCCTCGATGTCGTCCATGTCGTGGCTGGTGATCAGGATCGTGGTGCCGCGGAGCCGGTTCACGTCGGCCAGGAACGAGCGGACGCGGGCCTTGGCGACCACGTCCAGCCCGATCGTCGGCTCGTCCAGGAACAGGATCTCCGGGCCGTGGACGAGCGCCGCCATCAGCTCGAGCTTCATCCGCTCGCCGAGCGAGGTCTTGCGGACCTGCACGTTCAGCAGGTGCTCGACCTCGAGCAGCTCGGCGAGCTCGGCGACGTTCCGGTCGAACTCGGCGGTGGTCAGCCCGTACATGTCCTTGTGCAGCAGCAGGCTTTCCATCGCCGGGACGTCCCACCACAGCATGGTCTTCTGGCCCATCACCAGCGCGATCCGGCGCAGGTAGTCGGGTCTGCGGTCGGACGGGGTGTGGCCGAGGACCTCCAGGTCGCCGGAGGTCGTGTAGAGCAGACCGGACAGCATCTTCAGCGTCGTCGTCTTGCCGGCGCCGTTCGGGCCGAGCAGTCCGACGACCTCGCCGCTGCCGATCGTGAACGAGATCTTGTCGACGGCGAGCCGGGTCTCGTACTTGCGCCGTACCAGGCTCTTCAGCGCACCGCCGAGTCCGGCGCGCTGCTGGTGGAACGTGTAGGTCTTGGTCAGGTCATGTGCCGCGATAACAGGCGTCACGAATCGCACCGCTTTCGAGAGAATGTCGGGACCGGGCAGCGTCAACGCGCAAACGCGCAGAGCGCAGGCCACGCACCTCAGCCGAAATCAACCCTTGTCTCGGCGAGATGTCGACATCGCTCCCTGTGGGTCCTTTCGACGTGCGGCTGCCACCCCCACGGTATTCCGACCCGGAAAGCGTCGTCCAGCAGGTTTCAGCGCCGGAACGCCTCCCGATGCGCCCCGACCCAGTCCGCGAACGACCGGGCCGGCCGCCCGAGAACCCGCTCGACGGTGTCCGTCGCCGCCGGCGTCACGACCTTCGCGTACCGCTCCATCAGCGCCCGGGCGAACTCCTCCGGCAGACCGTTGGCAACCATCCCCCGTACGGCGGCCTCCGCCGGCACCTCCTGGAACTGCAACGGCAGCCCGAGAACCGCACCGATGACGTCCACCAACTCCCGCTGGGTCAACCGCTCCGGCCCCGTGACCGCGAGCCGCTCCCCGTCCCACCGGTCGTCCACCAGCACCTCGGCCAGCACAGCCGACACGTCAGCCTCGTCGATCAACGCCTCGGCGAAGTCCCCGTGCGGCGCCCGCACGACATCGCCGGCCCGGACCTGCGCCCCGAACAGCCCGGCCACGTTCGCCGCGAACGACGTCGGCCGGACGGCGACCCACGGCAGCCCGCCCGCGACGACCGCCGCCTCGACCTCCCGGTTCCGGTCGCCGTTCCACCGCGACGGCTGCAGCGCCGGATCGTCGTCGACGTTGATCGCCGACATCACCACGACCCGCCGTACGCCGTGCTCGGCCGCGAGCGCGGCCAGCCCGGCCGCCTGCTCCCCGACCGCCCGCGGGTGCACGAACAGTACGTCGACGTCCTTCAGCGCGGGCGCCACGCTGCCCAGGTCGCCGAGGTCCGCCGCGAACCGCTCGACCCCTGCCGGCACGTCCGTCACGGACCGCCCGACCACCCGAACCGTCGCCCCACGCCCGACGAGCGACGCAACCAGCGGCCGCCCGACCGTCCCTGTCCCACCGGTGACCAGAATCATCATCCACTCCTGAGTACGAGTTCCATATATTATGATTCCCATACTAACCACGAAGGAGGCCGATGAACGAGCTCGAGCTGTCCGCCGGCACCCTCCAGTACGTCGACCGCGGGACCGGGCCGGTCGTCGTACTGCTGCACGGACTCCTGATGGACGCGTCGCTGTGGGACGACGTGATCGCCGACCTGTCCGCGGACCACCGCTGCCTCGCGCCGACGCTGCCGTTCGGCGCGCACCGGATGCCGATGAACGCCGACCTCTCGCTCCCGGGGATCGCCCGCCTGGTCGGGGAGTTCCTCGACCGGCTCGACCTGCGGGACGTCGTACTCGTCGGGAACGACACCGGGGGAGCCGTTGTCCAGCTCGTCCTCCGGGACGATCCGAAGCGGGTCGGCCGGGCGGTGCTCGCGTCCTGCGAGGCGTTCGGCAACCTCCCGCCCGGGCTGACGGGACGGACGCTCGCGCTGTCCGGCAAGCTGCCGCCCGCGCTGTTCGGGGCCTTCATGCAGCAGCTCCGGGTGAAGGCGATCCGGCGATCGCCGCTCGCGTTCGGGACGTTGACGAAGCGCGGCGACGCCACGACCGCGCGCTGGATCCGCCCGGTTCTCGAGCAGCCGGAGATCCGCGCGGAGACGGTGCGAATGCTGCGCGCGGTCTTCGCGGACCGCCGGGTCCTCGAGGAGGCCGCACCGGATCTCGCGCACTTCGACCGCCCTGCGCTGGTGGTGTGGGCAGCCGAGGACCGCGTGATGCCGCTCGACCACGGCCGCCGCCTCGCCGAGTTGCTGCCGCAGGGCGAGCTCGCACTGGTCGAGGACAGCTACACGCTGATCCCACTGGACCAGGCGGCGCGGTTCGCGGAGCTGATCAGGCGGTTCGGCTAGAGGCTCTTGCGCATCTGCTGCGAGGTCACGACGTACCCGAGCGAGTCGTACAACCCGATCGCCGTCGCGTTGTCGCCGAACACGTTCAGCTCGAGCGCGTCGTACCCGCGCCGGCGGCACTCGTCCTCGGCGGCGAGCATGATCGCCCGGCCGTAGCCCTTGCCGCGCTGGTCGGCCGCCACCTCGACGCCGTACACGAACGGCATCCGCGCCCGCGTACTGATCCAGAGCGTCCCGACCGGTACGCCGTCCGCGACCGCGATCCAGAGCAACTGCTGCTCCGTGTCCGGCCCGTCCGGCAGCAGCTTCTCGGTCTCGGCGTACGAGACCTTCAGCGCCTCCTCCGCGGTCAACCCGCGGGCCGGCCCGATCGCCGTCGCGAACGTGGTCGCAAGCTGTTCCTTGAACTCCGGATACTCGCCCGCAGTCATCGGACGAAGCTCCACCGTCGGCGTACTCACAGGCCGACTCTAGGCTGAGCTGCATGGAGTTGACGCTCGAGGTGGCTCAGAAGCTGTTGGCGACGCAGCCGTTCAGTGTGTTGGTCGGGGCGCGGGTGACCGCGTTCGGGGACGGTGGGGCGACGCTGGAGCTCGACATCCGCGAGGAGCTGCAGCAGCAGAACGGGTTCCTGCACGGTGGGGTGCTGAGCTACGCAGCCGACAACGCCCTCACGTTCGCGGGCGGTACGGCGCTCGGTCCGGAGGTGCTGACGGGCGGGTTCACCATCAACTACCTCCGCCCGGCGCAGGGCGACGTACTTCGGGCCGTCGCCAAGGTCGCGCACGCCACCAGCCGCCAGGCCACCTGCACCTGTGAACTACGCACCGTCGACGGCACCACCGAAACCCTGTGCGCCTTGGCCCAGGGCACGGTGATCGCCGTCCGGCGGTGACTACTTGAAGCTGGAGAGGAAGGTTTTCAGGATGGGGCCGGCGGTGTGCGAGCCGGATTCGCCGCCTTCGACGATGACGGCGAAGGCCACGTCGCCGCGATAGCCGGCCATCCAGGCGTTGGTGGTGACCTTGCCGTTCACCACGACCTCGGCGGTACCGGTCTTCGCGGCGACCGCGCCGTTGCCGGCGAGCACCTTCGCCGTACCGCCGGTGACCGTCGTCCGCATGAACGTCCGGAGCGCCGCCACCGTCGCCGCGGGCAGCGGGGAAGCTGCCGCGCCGGCCGCGTCCTTGCCCTGCACCAGCACCGGCTTCATCGCCGTACCGTGGTCGACCGCCGCGGCGACCAGCGAGATCGCCAGCGGGCTGGCGGTGACCGTGCCCTGGCCGATCATCGACGCGGCCTCCTCGACGTCGTCCTTCGGCGCCGGCACCTGGCCGCCGTACGCGCCGATCGACAGGCCCAGGTCGCGGCCGATGCCGAACATCGCGGCGGTCTTCGTCATCGCGTCCTTCGGCAGCTTCGCGTGCTGCGAGATGAACGCGGTGTTGCAGGACTCGTTGAACGCCTTCTGCATGGTGCCCGCGCCGTACGCGGTCAGGCCGTCGTAGTTCTTGAAGGTCTTGCCGAACACGTTGATCGTCGGCGTGCACGGCAGCGGCGTCGTGGTGGTCTCACCGGCGCCGAGCAGCGCGGCCGAGGTGACGATCTTGAACGTCGAACCCGGCGCGTACCGGCCCTGGAAGGCGCGGTTGTAGTTGGTCGGCTGCGGACCGTTCGCCGCGGCCAGGATCTGCCCGGTGGAGGCCTGCACCGCGACCAGCGAGGCCGGCAGCTTGCTGGTCGCCAGCGCGGCCTCGGCGACCTTCTGCATGTTCGTGTCGAGGGTCGTCTTCACCGGCTGGCCGGCGGTGCCCTTCTGGGTGAAGACCGTCTTGATCGTCAGCTTCGTCTTGCCGTCCCGCAGCGTGACCGTGCCGCCCGGCGTACCGGCGAGCTGCTGCTGGAACGCGTACTGCAGGCCCGTCGTACCGACCTGGTCCTGCGCCGACGCCGTCGGGCCGGCGTTCTTCAGCGTGTCCGCGGTCGCGGTCTTCATCGTGCCGAGGATCGACTTCGCGAACGTCGCGGTCGGCGGCAGCGACTGGGTGCCACCCATCGTCAGTACGCCGGGCAGCGCCTGCATCTTCGGCCGCAGCGCCTCCCACTCCTCGGCGCGGATCGTGATCGCGTCGACGAACTGCCCGGCCGGGGCCGCCTTCGCCCGCGCGGCCAGCTTCGCACCGTCGACCTGCAGGTACTGCGTGAACGCCGCGTACGTCGCCGCGGTCGCCTTCGTACCGGACGCGACGCCGACGATCACGACCGGCCGGTTCGTGGTCAGCGCGACACCGTTGCGGTCCAGGATCGACGCCCGGGCCGGCAACGCCCGGACCCGCTTCAGGTAGTTGTTGTCGCCGAGGCCCGGGTAGATGGTGTCGCCGGAGGCCTTGATCTTCCAGGTGTCACCGGTCTTCACGGCGGTCGCCGTACTGGTCCACTTCATCGTGCCGATGCCGCGCAGTTGCGCCTCGACGGCCAGGTCCTGCGTGCAGTTGTTGGCGTCGGAGCACTTCGGGAGGTCCTGCGGGGAGACGGTCACGGTGCTCGCCACCAGCGCCGTGTCGACGTCGTCGAGGCGCTTGGCGAACACGGTCGGGTTGTCGGTCAGTGCGCCGGCCGCGGCGGGCTTCCCGTTCGGTGCCCAGGCCGCCACCCAGGCGTCGGCGAACTGCTTGATGACCGCTCCGGACGCCTTCTGCTCGTCGTTCCCGGACTTGCCGCCGCCGGACTTGCTGTCCGAACAACCGGCGGTGATCAGCAGACTACTCAGGCAGACGATCGCAGTGGTTCGCTTCACGTTCCCAACTCTCGCACGACGACGGATGGACACCGGGACACGGGCTTCGGCGTGTGGCTACCTCGGAAACCTACTCAATCCCCCCAAGTACGACGCAGGTTCCGGCGCCGGAGTTGTCCGCAGAGCCGGTGCGAATCGCGACCAAGACGATCCGCGAATTGGTCTGCCGGAATCTGGAACCGCGTTCCACGGCCGCCCCGCGCGGCGTATTCTGCTCGTTTGTGACCCGCCTTGCGCTGCACAGCCGCCTGATCCCCGGAACCGAAGAGGCCTACGAGACCGAGCACGCCCGTGTCTGGCCGGAACTGATCACGGTGATGCACGCCGCCGGGATCAGCGACTGGTCGATCTGGCGCAGCGGCCGGGACCTGTTCCACCTGGTCGAGTCCGACGACTACGAGTCCGCGGTCGCGTACCTGCGCGACAACCCCACCGACCAGCGCTGGCAGCAGCACATGAGCCAGTTCGTCGAGGGCTTCGCCGAGAACCCCGAGGGCGTCGCCGGCCAGTCCCTGCGGCACGTCTGGACGATGAGCGAGCAGCACGACTAGTACATCTCCCACACCAGCACCTCGGCCCCGTCCGGCCCGGCGGTGACCCGTCCGCCGGCGTCGGTCAGCCGTACGGCGTCCGCCGTACCGAGCGCGGCGTCGTCGAGGGTCGCCGTACCGGTGGCGACGAAGAGATGCAGGTACGGCGCACCCGGAAGTTCCACCGTCCCGCCAGGGCTCAACCGGGCCACGGACATCCCGGCCGCCGGCTGGTTGATGTGGATCGCGGTCGACGACGCGTGCTTGGCCAGCCCCGACGCCACCGGGACCAGCTCGCCCGTGGACAGGTCGAGCTCGGCCTGTTCGTACGACGGCGGCAGGTCGAACCGGTCCGGGCGGACCCACATCTGGACGTAGTGCACCGGGTCGGTGCCGTCGTTCCACTCCGAGTGCCGGATGCCGGAGCCCGCGGTCATCCGCTGCGCGAGCCCGGGATGCACCTCGCCGCTGTTCCCCTCCGAGTCCCGGTGTGCCAGCGCGCCCCGCAGTACCCAGGTGACGATCTCCAGGTCCTGGTGCGGATGCGTGCCGAAACCGGTGCCGGGGGCAACCGTCTCGTCGTTGTGCGCGAGCAGGAAGCCGAATCCGACGTTCGCCGGATCGTAGTGCGGCCCGAACGAGAACGAGTGCCGCGAGTCCAGCCACTCACTCGCGGTCCGGAACCGTTCGTCGGCCCGATGGATCTCCACAGGCTCTAGTAATACCCCTTGTGCCCGTCGAGCAGTTCCCGCATCGCGTCCAGGTGCCCGACGTGCCGCGCGGTCTCCTCGACCATGTGCAGCAGCATCCAGCGCAGCGTCGCCTGCGCCGACTTGAACTCCGGGTGCTTCCCGGTGTCGTCGAGCGAGTGCGCCGCGACGATCTCGTTCGACCGCGCGCACTGCGCCTCGAACTCGTCCACCAGTTGCGCCAGCGGCACGCCGGTGACCCGCATGTCGGCGTCCTCCGGCTCCTCCTGGAACTGCGGGTTGCCGTCGTACGACTCGCCCAGGAACAGCACGTCGAACCAGCAGTGCTCGGTCCACCGCATGTGCGACACCAGCCCGGCCGGCGTCATCAGCGGGGAGTCCGGCAGCACGGCCCGGTACTCGTCGGCAGCGGCCAGCCCCTCCAGCTTCCAGCGCACCAGCGCGCGCTGCTGGTCCAGCCAGCCGACCAGCTGCGTCCGCTCGTCCGCGACCAGCGGCGGCCTCTCCCGGGAAAGTGTCATGCCGCGAACCGTAGCCAATTCGCCCGCCCGCCGCAGGGCAATAAAAGAGGACTGCGCCGCTCGGTGGGCGGCGCAGTCCGGTCTACTGGGTGAGACGCGCGATCAGCCCGTCGGGTTCCCGTTGTCGGAGCCGAGTGTCGCGGTGATCGTCTGGGTCTTGCCGCTGCGGGTAACGGTGAGCTTCACCTGATCGCCCGGGCGGTGCGAGCGGACCGCGGCGACCAACGCGTCCCCTGACGCGATCGCCTTGCCGTCCACAGCGGTGACCACATCACCTGACTGCAGACCGGCCTTGTCCGCCGCACCGCCGGACGTGACCTCGCCGAGGCGTGCTCCGTTCGTGAGCCCGTCGGAGGACTGCGCGTCGCCGACCGTCACACCGAGCCGCGCATGCGTGGCCTTGCCCTTGGCCACCAGCTCGTCGATGATCGGCTTGGCCTGGTCGATCGGGATTGCGAAGCCCAGGCCGATGTTCCCGCCCTCGGATTGTCCCGATCCGCCGGCGGTCTTGATCGCGCTGTTGATACCGACCACCTGGCCGGCGAGGTCGATCAGGGCGCCGCCGGAGTTCCCCGGATTGATCGCGGCGTCCGTCTGGATTGCTGGGAAGACTGTCGTGCTGTCCTGCTGCTGGTCGCCCGAGGTCACCGGCCGGTTCAGCGCGGAGACGATCCCGCTGGTCACGGTCGCCTCCAGGCCGTACGGCGAACCGATCGCGACCACGCCCTGCCCGACCGCCAGCCTCCCGCTCTGGCCGAGGGTGGCCGGCGTCAGGTCGGTGGCGTTCGCGTGGATGACAGCGAGGTCGGTGAGCGGGTCCGTGCCCTTGACCGTGGCCGGTATCGTGCGGCCGTCGTTCAGGATCACGGTCAGCGTCGCGCCCTGACCGGCGCCGGCGACCACGTGGTTGTTGGTGACGATCAGGCCGTCCTTGCTGATCACGATGCCCGACCCGGTCGCCTGGCCCTGCTGGCTGGCGACCGCGATCTTCACCACGCTCGGCAGGACCTTCGCGGCCGCGCTCTGCACGGTGCCGTCCGGCGCCGACGCGGGGGCCGCCTGGTTGCCGTTCAGCGGAGCAGTCACCGACGGGGTGTTCGTGGAGTGGTCGTTGCTGGCCGAGTACACGGCCGCGCCGCCGACACCGCCCGCCGTACCGACCAGCAGCGCGGTGAGCGCTACGGCGGCCAGCCCGAGGCGGCGCTTCGGCTTGGGCGCCGTTGCCGTGGCCTGCTGCGGTCCGAGGGGCCAGTTCGGGCCTGGAGACGTCCCCTGATGCGTCCCCGGCCCGAACTGCGGGTAAGTGCCCCCACCTGCGGGGTACTGGCCCTGCCGCTGCCCCTGCGGCCCCGAGTCCAGCCGCGGCTGCCCGCCCTGCGGCGCGTACTGCTGCTGCTGATGCTGCCCGTACATCGGCAACTGCTGCGTCCGCTCCGGCCCTTGCGGTCCCTGTGCGTTCTGGCCGGGTTGCGGCTGCGGCTGCTGCGGCTGGTTCTCGGTCATGGCAGGTACTTTGTCCGCCGGACCTGAAAACCGCCTGAAGATCCGCTCGGAGTGACCGAAGAACTCCATGAAGATCCTCTGAAGGACCTGTCAGGTTCCTCTCAGCGGGTCTGGGTCGCCGCGTGCGGCAGCCACAGCGTGAACTGCGCGCCGGCTCCGGGGGCGTTGCGGGCGTAGATCATCCCGCCGTGCTGCTCGGCCGCGTGCTTGACGATTGCCAGGCCCAGGCCGGAGCCCGGGCGGCTGCGGGCTTCGCTGGAGCGGTAGAAGCGGTCGAAGACGTGCGGCAGGTCCGCCTCGGCGATGCCGGGGCCGGAGTCGGTCACGGTCAGTACGCCGTCGAGCAGCCGGACCGTGACGTGGCCGACTGGCGGGCCGTCGGTGCGCTGCTCCGCGCCGTCCGGGACGCTGTACTTCGCGGCGTTGTCGAGCAGGTTCGTCACCGCGCGACCGAGCAGCCGCTCGTCACCCCAGACCGGGAACGGCGTCAGCTGCACGTCCCATTCCAGTCCGGGTGCGCGTCGGCGTACCTTGATCACCGCGTCCTGGACCACGTTCGAGAGCTCGATCAGCTCGGCGTTCCGGACCTGCGGGGTGTCGCGGGCGAGCTCGGTCAGGTCGCCGATCAGCTGGGTCAGCTCGTCCATTTGTGCGCGTACGTCGTCCAGCAGTTGCTGGCGATCCTCCGGGCGGAGACCGCCGCGCTTGTCCGCCTGGGCGAGCAGGTCGAGGTTGGTGCGGACGCTGGTCAACGGCGTACGCAACTCGTGCCCGGCATCACCGACCAGCCGCCGCTGCCGGTCCCGAGACTGCGCGAGCGCACCGAGCATCGCGTTGAACGCCACCGCCAACCGGGAGATCTCGTCCGTACCGGTCACCGGAATCGGCTTCAGATCCTCGGTCGCCGCGATGTGTTCCACCCCGCCGGTCAGGCGCGCCAGCGGGCGCAGACCTGAGCGGGCCACCGCGTTGCCGGCGAGCGCGGCCCCGATGACGCCGATCAATCCGAACGCCCACAGAACGATGCCGAGGTTGTGCAACGTCTGGTCGATCGACTCCAACGACTGCGCCACCACCAGCGCGCCTGGCTGAAGGAAGTTGGCATTGTTCTCGCACTCGTCACTCCAGCCGACCGGACAGAACCGAGCTGTTACAGCGACCACCCGGAAGTGGGATCCGCCGTTGCGGACACCGACGGTTCGCAAGCTCACCACGTTGTCCTGGGAACGGGCTACCTGGAGCTCGGCGTCGCCCAACGGCGGCAGCGGACTGTTCGTCGGCGCGAACGACTGCCCGTTCGCGGCGAGCACCGCGACCCTGATGTCGCTCAGCCCGAGGGCGTCGGCGGACGCCTTCTGCAGGTTGCTGAGGTTGGTCAGGACGCCCTTCTGGGACGCTTGGACCGCGCGCTGCGTCAGGCTGTTGTCCAAGTTCTGGTACATCTGTTGGCGCACCGTCACGTATGCCGCGACGCTGACGATTGCTACCGCGAGGCCGACGGCTACCGCGGCGAGCAGGGTTACGCGGGCGTGCAGGCTCAGTTTGTGGAGGGTCTCGTTCCACCAGGTCTGGGTGCGGGCGGCGGTCGCTGCCACCCGGTTGCCGTTGGCAACGGGTGCAGCCGGCGCCGGCTGCGGTGCGGCCGGTTGCTGTGGACCGTCGGCGTACGACGGGAAGTCCTGGGGGTGTTGCTGGCTCACGGTGGGGTGTCTCTCAGCACGTAGCCGATGCCGCGCACGGTGTGGATCAGGCGCGGCAGACCGTTCACCTCGGTCTTGCGGCGCAGGTATCCGATGTAGACCTCGAGCGAGTTCGCGGTGGTCGGGAAGTCGTAGCCCCAGACCGCGTCCAGGATGACGGCCCGCTCCAGCACGCGGCGCGGGTTCCGGATCAGCAGTTCGAGCAGCGAGAACTCGGTCCGGGTGAGCTGGATCGCGACGTCGCCGCGGTGCACCTCGTGCGCGTCGACGTCGACCACCAGGTCGCCGTACTGCAGCACCTCGCCGCGCTGGCCGCCCTCGCCGGGCGCGGTGCTGCGGCGCAGCAGCGCGCGCAGCCGGGCCAGCAGTTCCTCGAGCGCGAACGGCTTCGTCAGGTAGTCGTCGCCGCCGGCGTCCAGGCCGTCCACCCGGTCCGCGACCGCGTCCCGCGCGGTCAGCACCAGGATCGGCACATTGTTGCCCGCGGCCCGCAACGCCTTGGTGGTCTCCAGCCCGTCCAGGCGCGGCATCATCACGTCCATCACGACGACGTCCGGCTCGACGTTGCCGATCACCGCGAGCGCCTCGGCACCGTCGGCCGCGGTCACCACCTCGAAGTCGTTGAACTCCAGCGAACGGCGCAGCGAGTCCCGGACCGCCCGGTCGTCGTCCACCACCAGTACCCGCATGTCTGCCCCGCTCCGCTCGAAGTTCCGCCACCGAGAGTAAGTCGCTTCTGTGAGAATCGCCTGAGAACCCGCTGATGGCTCGCACAACACCTTAAGTTCCCGTTATGGACGTTCTGGAATTCACCCCTGAGCCCGCCGATTTCGCCTGGACGTTCGGGGGCGTCCCGCCGGTCCGCCGGGTCAGGCCCGGTACGGCGCTGCGCCTGTGGACCGAGGACGCGTTCGCCGGCAGCCTCCGCAGTACGTCGGACCTCGCGAGCGCCTCGCTGAACATGCCGTTCGTGAACCCGCAGACCGGACCCTTCTACGTCGAGGGCGCCGAGCCGGGGGACACCCTGGTGCTGCATTTCGTCGAGCTGACGCCCGCCCGGAGCTGGGGCGCGTCGGCGACGATCCCGTTCTTCGGCGGGCTGACCAGCACCGACCGGACCGCCACGCTGCAGGACCCGCTCCCGGAGCGGACCTGGATCTACGAGGTGGACAGCGCCCGGCGGACGGTCGGGTTCCAGGCGCAGGGGAGCGAGCTGGAGATCGCGCTGCCGCTGGAGCCGATGCTCGGCACGGTCGGCGTGGCCCCGGCGGGCGGTGAGGTCCGCTCGGCGCTGGTGCCGGACATGTTCGGCGGCAACATGGACACCCCCGAGATGCGGGCCGGGACCACCTGCTACCTGCGGGTGAACGTGGAGGGCGCAATGTTCTCGGTGGGCGACGGGCACTACCGCCAGGGCGAGGGGGAGTCCTGCGGGACGGCCGTCGAGGGTGCGATGAACGTCGTACTGATCGTCGAGCTGTTGAAGACGCCCGGACCGGTGTGGCCGCGGTTGGAGAGTGACGAGTACCTGTCGGTCATCGGGTCGAGCCGTCCGCTGGAGGACGCGTGGCGGGCCGGCCAGGTCGACATGGTGCGCTGGCTGGGCGAGCTGTACGGCCTGGACACGCTGGACGCGTACCAGCTGCTCAGCCAGGTCAGTGAGGTCCCCCTGGCGAACGTTGTCGATGCCAATTACAGCGTGGTCACCAAGATCCCGAAACGTCTGCTCCCACGAGTAACGGCGTACGACGGGATCCACCAGCAGCTCAAGCAGATCTCCGTGAGATAGCAACGCCCGCCAGGCACATCGCACCGCCGCCCAGTGCCAGCAGCGTTGGGGTCTCACCCAGCAGTAGCCAGGCCAGCAGGATCGCTACGACCGGTACGGCGTACACCGTGACGCCCATGCGTCCCGCACTGGTACGGCGGAGCGCAAACGCCCATGTGGTGAAGCCGAGCGCGGTGGGGAACGCTGCGAGGTACACGATCCACCAGATCGTTGCTGTGTCGGCGGACCGGACGTCGCTGATCAGTGCTGGCGTGAACGGGAGGCAGACGACCGCACCGATCGTGCAGGCGAGCCACGTGACCTCTGCGGCCGGCAGACGGCTCAGGAGCGGCTTCTGGGTGACCACGCCGACGGCGTACGAGATCGCGGCGACCACGCACAGGACGACGCCCCACGTCTCGGCGCGGCCGTTCGACGTCGACGTACCGATCACGACGATGCCCGCGAACGCGACCAGGCCGCCGACGATCAGCTGCCGCGGGAAGCCTTCGCCGAGGCCGATGCCGGCGAGTACTGCGATCAGCAGCGGGGCGATGTGGACGAGCATGGCGGCTGTACCGGCGTCCAGGCGCCGTTCCGCCTCGTTGAGCGCGAGGTTGTAGACGCCGAACCACAGCACGCCGCACGCGATCAGCGGCAGCCAGTCCCGCCCGGCCGGCCAGCGACGGTGTGGGCGCCTGAGCAGGAGCGCACCGAGGAAGATGCTGCCCAGCCCGAGCCGCGCCAGTGAGAGGGCACCTGCGGAGACCTCCGTGCCGACGTGGCGGATGGCGACGAACGACGAGGCCCACAGGAGCACGGTGATGGCGGCGGCGGCAGTAGTCACGTCGATTACCGTAGAAAGCAGATCTGCAGGCTTCCATGGCAGATCGGAGGCTAGGAGGCGTTTGTGCTTACCGAAATGAGAAGTGCCGGGCTGGACGAGCTGAACATCCGGATCCTGGAGGAGCTGTCCGCGGATCCCCGGCTGCGGACCACCGAGCTGGCCCGGCGGCTCGGGGTGTCGACGCCGACGGTCCGCGAGCGGGTCGGGCGGCTGGAGGAGTCCGGCGTGATCCGCGGGTACCGCCTCGACGTCGACCCGGCCGCGCTCGGCCGGCCGGTCGCCGCCTGGGTCCGGCTGCGGCCCGGGCCGCACCAGATCCCGAAGATCGTCGCGCTCGCCGAGCGCACCCCGGAGGTGGTCGAGTGCCACCGGATCTCCGGCGAGGACTGCTTCCTGCTCCGCGTCCAGGTCGCCGAGATCGCCGCGCTGGAAAGCGTCCTCGACAACTTCCAGGTCCACGGCCAGACCACGAGCTCGTTCGTCGTCTCCACCCCGGTCCCGCCGAGGGCGGTCCCGCTCCGCGGACCTGGGACACTCACCAACCCCGCCTAGCCCAGCGTTCCACGCCGCGCAGGGGCGTGGAACGCTGGGCCTGAGCGACTTGGTGCGTGCTGGAGGTCCGCAAGCTGGGACCGACCACTCCCCGCAGTGGTCCACATCACTAGTCTGGTGGCGACTTCAGAGACACTCCGGAAGGACCGAGGACCATGGCTGTCCGCAGAGTTGCCCTGCTCACCGCCGGCGGGCTTGCGCCCTGCCTGTCGTCCGCCGTCGGCGGGCTGATCGAGCGCTACACCGAGGTGGCGCCCGACGTGGAGATCATCGCCTACCTGAACGGGTACCACGGCCTGCTCAGCGGCCGGTTCCTCGAGGTCACGCCGGAGGTGCGGGCGAAGGCGTCGCTGCTGCACAAGTTCGGCGGCAGCCCGATCGGCAACAGCCGGGTGAAGCTCACCAACACCGCCGACCTGGTCAAGCGCGGCCTGATCGAGGACGGCCAGAACGCCCTCCAGGTGGCCGCCGAGCGGCTGGTCGCGGACGGTGTCGACGTACTGCACACGATCGGCGGCGACGACACCAACACGACCGCGGCCGACCTCGCGGCGTACCTGCAGGAGCACGACTACAGCCTGACCGTGGTCGGCCTGCCGAAGACGATCGACAACGACGTGATCCCGATCCGGCAGAGCCTCGGCGCCTGGACCGCGGCCGAGCAGGGCGCGCTGTTTGCCCGGAACATCATCGGCGAGCACAGCTCGAACCCGCGGATGCTGATCGTCCACGAGGTGATGGGGCGGAACTGCGGCTGGCTGACCGCGGCAACGGCGCAGGCGTACCAGCAGTGGGTCGACGAGCAGGAGTGGAACCCGGGGATCGGCCTGGACCGGGGCGGCTGGTCGGTGCACGCCGTGTACGTGCCGGAGGCAACGATCGATCTGGACGCCGAGGCGGACCGGCTGCGCAAGGTGATGGACGCCGAGGACTGCGTGAACATCTTCCTGTCCGAGGGTGCCGGTGTGTCGTCGATCGTCGCCGAGATGGAGGCCCGCGGCGAGGAGGTCGGCCGGGACCCGTTCGGGCACGTCAAGCTGGACACGATCAACCCGGGCGCGTGGTTCGCGAAGCAGTTCGCGGAGCGGATCGGCGCCGAGAAGACGATGGTGCAGAAGAGCGGCTACTTCAGCCGGTCGGCCGCGGCGAACGACCGCGACCTCGCGCTGATCAAGGAGTGCACCGACTACGCCGTCGACGCGGCGCTGCGCGGTGAGTCCGGCGTGGTCGGACACGACGAGGAGCGCGGCGACGAACTGCGCGCGATCGAGTTCCCGCGGATCGCCGGCGGCAAGGAGTTCGACCCGGGCGTGGAGTGGTTCGTCAACCTGAAGTCGGAGATCGGTCAGGCTTAGGCCCTGGCTGATCACGGAGGCGGTCGACCCAGGTGCCGGCCGCCTTCTCGATCTGGGTGAGGACCTCGTCGAAGCCGTCGTCCTCGCCGTAGTACGGGTCCGGTACGTCGTCGCGCGCGAACAGTTGCGCGGCGACGCCGTACCGGGTGAGCGTGTCCAGGTGGCCCGAGTCCATCGCGAGGACCAGGTCCCGGTCCGCGGACCGTTCGTACTGCTGGGCGCGGTGTGCGCTCCCGTCGTACCCGCGGCGCCGGAGCGCGGCCGCCGCGCGGGGGTCCATCCGGTCGCCGGCGTGCCAGCCGCCGGTCCCCGAGCTCGAGACCTGTACGCCGTCGACGCCCGCCTCGGCGAGCTTGTGCCGTAGCACGACCTCGCCCATCGGCGACCGGCAGATGTTCCCGGTGCAGACGATCTCGACCCGCATGCTCAGTGGATCTCGGCCTTCTCCGGGAGCACGGTGTTGATCAGCATGCCGACGACGCTGATGATCAGCGCGCCCCACAGCGCCGGCCAGAACCCGGCGACGTGGAACTGGACGTCCAGCTTGCCGGTGATCCAGGACGTCAGCCAGAGCATCACGGCGTTGATGACGAAGGTCAGCAGGCCGAGCGTGAGGATCAGGAACGGGAAGGACAGCACCTTCACGACCGGCTTCACGACGGCGTTCACGACGCCGAAGATCGCGGCCACGATCAGCAGCGTGACCACCCGGCGGCTGGTGGTCGCGCCCTCCAGGGTGATTCCGGACACCAGCCAGCTCGCCACCGCCAGCGCGACGGCGTTCGCCAGCAACCTGATGATCAAGTTCTTCATACCGTCGATCCTCCCACCCAGGCGGTAGCACCACTCTCCGTACACACCCTGGTCGAACCCTGGGTCTTGACACCGAAAATGACCAAGTGATCTGATCATTTTCATGAAACGGCCCCTGGTTGCGGTTGTCGCGTTGTCCCTCACGGCAGCAGGCCTCGCTGTCCCCGCCGCGTCCGCGGCCCCGTCGACGTGCAGCGCCGTCCAGACGAACTGGACCGCGAAGACGACCCCGCACGCCGCCCCCGAGGGGTTGCTGAACGCGTACAGCAACACCGGCAAGGGCTGGACCGGCGCGGACAGTACGTATTCCGTGCCGCTGGCCGGCGGCCGTACGGCGTGGATCTTCTCCGACACGTTCCTCGGCCCGGTCAACGCGGACGGCAGCCGTCCGAAGACCACGCCGTTCATCAACAACTCGTTCGTGATCCAGCACGGCACGGACCTGAAGACGGTCACCGGCGGTACGGCGGCCGACCCGACGGCGCTGGTACCGCCGCCGTCCGACGGCTGGTACTGGTTCGGCGCCGCGCAGACGAGCCACGCCGGTCAGGACCTCGACGTGGTCGCGCTGCGGTTCCAGAAGACCGGCACGGGCCAGTGGGACTGGAAGTGGGCCAGCAACTACCTGGCGCGGTTCGACAGCAAGACGTTCAAGCTGAAGTCGCTGACGCAGCTCCCGTCCGCCGCGAACGTGCAGTGGTCCGGCTGGCTGCTGCGCGACCAGGGCTACACGTACGTGTACGGCGTCGAGGACCTGGGCGCCTCGAAGTACCAGCACGTCGCCCGTGTCCGTGGTGACGACCTCACGGCCAAGCCCTGGGAGTACTGGACGGGCTCAGGCTGGTCTGCGGACGAGACGGCCTCCGCCCGGGTGCTGGAGGGCGTGGCCAACGAGCACAGCGTGACCCGTTGGGGTGACGGCTACCTGCTGACCACGCACAACACCAACGAGCTGTTCAGCAAGAGCGTCCTCGGGTACTTCTCCTGCTCGCCGACCGGCCCGTGGGTGAAGCCGGTAGAGCTGTACCAGACCCCCGAGACCGGCGGGAACATCATCACGTACAACTCCCACGAGCACCCGGACCTGCGGCAAGGCGCCTCGCTGCTGGTCAGCTACAACGTGAACAGCCTGGTCAGCGACGAGCTGTACGGCGACGTGAGCATCTACCGGCCGCGCTTCCTCTCGGTCACGCTGGCGGCGGCGCAGTGAGCGCGTCCGGCGGCGTCGTACGGCGCAGTCTCCTGGACGACCTGGCGACGTCGATGCTCACCCTGATCGCGGAGCGGAAGCTGGCGCCGGGCGATCAGTTCGAGGCCGTACGGTCGCTGGCCGAGCGGTTCAAGGTCGCCGTACCGACGGTGCGGGAGGCACTGCGCCGGCTGGAGGCGACCGGGGCCGTGGAACTCCGGCACGGCTCCGGGGTGTACGTCGGCCCGAACGTCGGCCGGCTGGTTCTGGCGAACCCCCTCGCGCTGGAACCGAGCCCGGACCGGCTGGTGGAGCTGCTGCAGGCCCGTGCCCTGATCGAGCCGCCGGTCGCCGCGCTGGCAGCGAAGACCCGCGCCGAGGCGCCGCTCGAACAGATGGCCAAGGACCTGGAGGCCGCGGCGGAGCTGATCGCCTCCGGCGACCACACGCGGCTGGCCGAGGTGAACATGGACTTCCACCGCTCACTGGCGCTGGCGTCCGGGAACGCGACGCTGGCCGAAGTGGTCGAGTCCGTCACGGTCGTGAACGCCCGCGAACAGCTGGAGATCCTGCACATCCACGGTGACCGCCAGGCCGACCTGGACGAACACCGCGCGATCTACGACGCGATCCGGTCCGGCGACCCCGACCTGGCCGAACTGCTCACCCGCGAGCACCTGGACGGCGTACTGGCCGTCATCAACGAACGACTTCAGCATCCCTGAGCTGGAAGGACGCAACACATGCAACGCAACAACCGCAAGGCGCTGGCTGCTCTGGTGGTTGCCGGCACGCTCGCGCTGTCGGCCTGTGGCGGGGGCGCCAAGCCCGGCAAGGCCACCGAGGACAAGCCGGTCGACTCGCTGAAGTTCTACAACGACAAGGGCGGCTGGAAGGACGCGTTCACGCAGGTCGGCGCGGCCAGCAAGAAGGACATCGGCGTCGGCATGGAGCCGGTCGGGTACTCCGACTCGAACACGTACACGGCGTTCATCCGGTCCTCGTTCCGGACCAAGGAGAAGGCCGACCTGTTCACCTGGCACACCGGCAAGGAGCTTCAGGATCTGGTGGACCAGAAGCTCGTCGCCGAGACCACCGACCAGTGGACCAAGGCGGTTGCCGACGGCAACGTCCCGGAGCAGCTCAAGCAGTACTTCACCTACGACGACAAGCAGTACTGCGTCCCGCTGAACGCCGGGTACTGGGTGATGTACTACAACAAGGCCGTCTTCAAGAAGGCCGGGATCACCGCGGCGCCGAAGACCTGGGCCGAGTTGCAGCAAGCGGCGGACAAGGTGAAGGCGATCGGCGTGAAGCCGTTCTACCAGACCAACATCCTGTTCTCGTTCGTCTGGTTCGAGACCCTGCTGGCCGGCAAGGACCCCGACCTGTACGACAAGCTCGCGACCGGCAAGGCGAAGTACACCGACCAGGGTGTCGTCGACGTGATGAACGAGTGGAAGAAGATGATCGACGCCGGTGACTTCAGCGACCCGGGATCGAAGACCGAGCCGCAGGCGCAGCTGAAGAACGGCGACGTCGCGATGATCAACTTCGGCACCTGGTTCAGCGGCAACCTGAACACGCTGAAGATGCAGGCCGGCACGGACTACGACTTCTTCGTGATCCCGAACGTGAACCCGTCGCTGCCGAAGACGTCGATGATCTTCGAGACCGGCCCGGTCTGTTCCGCGGCCGCGAGCGACCACGCGTCGACGGTGAAGAAGTGGACCGACTGGTGGCTCACCCCGCAGGCGCAGACCGACTGGGCGAACAGCCGCGGCGACCTGTCGTTCAACCCGAGGGCCGAGGTCAAGGACGCAGGCCTCGCTCAGCTGAACAAGGACGTCAACGGGTACCGCTTGATCAACAGGTGGTTCGAGGCGACGCCGGTGCCGGTGGCGAACAAGGCGCTCGAGGTGTTCGGCGCGTTCGTGACGAAGCCGGGTGACCCGATGCCGGGCCTGCAGAAGATCCAGGCCGAGGCGGACGCGTACTGGGCCAAGCAGAAGTGAAGGACCGTACCGGCGCGCGGGCAGCGCCCCTGTTCGGGCTGCCCGCGGTAGCTGTCGTCGCGCTGCTGCTGTACGTGCCGTTCCTGTGGACGACGTACGTCAGTTTCACGTCGTACGACGGACTGGCGTCGCCCGTGTGGTCCGGGCTGGCCAACTACAAGGCGATGTTCAGCGACCCCGATCTGGTCGGGGCGCTGGTCAACACGCTGCTGTGGGTGGTCGGCATGATCACGCTGCCGGTCGCGCTCGGCCTGCTGGTCGCCGTGCTGACGTACGGGCACCGGTGGGGGACGTGGCTGCGGTTGCCGTTCCTGCTGCCGTACGCGATCTCCGGCGTGGCCGTCGGGGTTATCTGGGGATTCGTACTGCAGCCGGACGGCGCACTGGGACAGGCACTCGGGTTCTTCGGGCTCCCGGGTGCCCACACCGGCTGGCTGCAGTCCGGGCCCGGCAACACGATCATGATGATCGTGGCCACCACCTGGCAGGCCGCCGGCGTCAACGCCCTGCTTTTCGTAGTAGGCCTCCAGTCGATCCCAACCGAGCCCCTGGAAGCAGCCCGCCTGGACGGTGCCGACGGCTTCAAGCTCTTCCGCTTCCACCTCTGGCCACAGCTGAGGGCTATCACCACAGTCGTCATCGGCCTCTCACTCGTCGGAAGCCTGAAAACCTTCGACGTGGTCTGGGTGATGACGCAAGGCGGCCCTGGTACGTCGAGCGAGACCCTGGCGCTCTCCATGTACAAGGAGACCTTCGTCCTGAACGACTACGGCCAAGGCGCGGCGATCGCGCTGTTCCTGAGCCTGGTCACCTTCGCGGCCTCGATCCTGTACCTGCGCTACCAGCTGGGAGACGCCCGTGAGCAAGGTTAAGACGGGGGTCCTGATCGTCCTGGGGCTGTTGTGGTTGGCACCGGTGTACCTGCTGGTCGTCAACGCCTCGAAGTCCGTCGACGGGTACGACGCGAAGACCGTGTGGAAACCCGCCGGGTTCGACCTGTTCGCGAACTTCGGTGACGCGTGGAGCAAGGCGTCGCTCGGCGACACGTTGGTCTCGACGACGCTGTACAGCGTGGTCGCGCCGGTGCTCGCGGTGCTGGTCGGCGCGGCCGCCGGGTACGCGATCGTCGTACTCAAGCTGAAGCGCGGGTTCCTGTGGTTCGTGTTCATCTTCGGCGGGACGATCTTCCCGTTGCAGATGATCCTGATGCCGCTGTTCTCCGGGTACGCGAACTCCGGGCTGTACGACACCCGGGTCGGGATGATCATCGTGTACACCGCGATCAGCGTGCCGTTCTCGGCGTTCGTGATGCGGAACTTCTTCACCGGGATCGCCCGCAGCGTGTTCGAGGCCGCGGTGGTCGACGGCGGCGGGCTGTTCCGGATCTTCCGCAGCATCTACCTGCCGATGGCGGGCTCGGCGCTGGCCGCGATCTTCATCCTCCAGGCGACCTTCGTCTGGAACGACCTGCTGCTCGGCCTGACGTTGTCGCAGTCCGACTCGGTCCGCCCGATCATGCCGGCCCTCACCGGCCTGCAGAGCACGTACGGCGGCGCCGCCCTCCCGACGGTCCTCGCCGGCGGCCTGCTCGTCTCGCTCCCCACCGTCATCCTGTTCCTCGCCGCCCAGCGCTTCTTCTCCCGGGGCCTCGCCCTGGGTCAGTTCTGATCTTCATCGGAGGAAATATGCGAACCGCCACGCCATCACAATCGCCCGCAGCTCGCCTCGGCGAGCGGGCGCCGCACGCGAACGGAGGATTGTGATGGCCCCGGAGTCCGCCGCCGCCCCACCCGCCGCGAGCGACGGTCCGCGCACGGTCGTGGTCACGGGCGGAGCAGCCGGCATCGGCCGAGGCGCCGTGGAGCGCTTCCTAGCAGCCGGCGACCACGTTGTAGTGCTCGACCGCACCACCTCCTCTCTCTCAGTCCTGGGCGATCGGGTGACCGGCGTCCAAGTAGATGTCTCGGACCGGGCAGCATTGGCAGCAGCCGCGAAAGAGATCGGCGACGTGGACGTGCTGGTGTGCGCCGCGGGCGTCCAACGCTATGGGACTGTTGTTGATACACCCTGGGATGTGTACGACGAAGTGATGGCGGTGAACGTCGGCGGTGTGTTCTTCGCCTGCCAGGCATTCGTCCCGCGGTTGAAGCGCGGCGGAAGTGTCGTGGTGGTCGCCTCCGTGCAGGCGTACGCCGCGCAGACCGGCGTCGCGGCGTACTCGATGGGTAAAGGCGCCCTGCTCAGCCTCGTCCGTGCGATGGCGGTCGACCACGCCCCGGACGGGATCCGCGTGAACGCCGTCTGCCCAGGCTCCGTCGACACCCCGATGCTCCGCACCTCCGCCGCCCAGTTCGCCAACGGCCGGACGACCGACGAGGTGGTCGCGGAGTGGGGCCGCTCGCACCCGCTCGGCCGGGTCGCGAACCCGGAAGAAGTTGCCGAGGTCATCTACTTCCTGTCCTCGCCGGCCGCGTCGTTCATGACCGGCGCGGACGTGAAGGTCGACGGCGGCCTGACCGCCGGACTGCCCGTCGTACTGCCGGAGGACGAGAAGTGAAGATCGTCGACGTACGCGCCACCACGGTCACGATTCCGCTGGAGGCGCCGCTGCGACACAGCAACGGAGCGCACTGGGGACGTTTCGTACGGACTGTCGTGGAGGTCGAGGCCGACAACGGGCTGATCGGCCTGGGCGAGATGGGTGGCGGTGGGCAGAGCGCCGAGGCCGCGGTCGCGGGGCTGAAGGAGTACTTGGTCGGCCACGACCCGGCCCGCACCGAGGCGCTCCGCTGGATGCTCGCGAACCCGACCGCGAGCCTGTACAACAACCGCACCCAGTTGCTCGCGGCCATCGAGTTCGCCTGCCTGGACCTGCAGGGCCGCGAGCTCGGCGTACCTGTGCACGCGCTGCTCGGCGGCAAGGTGCGGGACCGGGTGCCGTTCGCCAGCTACCTGTTCTTCCGGCACGCGAATCCCGACGGCACCGGCGAGATCCGGACCGCGGAACAGTTGGTGGCGCACGCCCGATCGTTGGTCGACGAGCACGGGTTCAGCGTGCACAAGCTGAAGGGCGGCGTGTTCCCGCCGGACTACGAGCGCGAGTGTTTCCGCGCGCTGGCCGAGGCGTTCCCCGGGCATCGGGTCCGGTTCGACCCGAACGGCGCGTTCAGCGTCGAGGAGGCGATCCGGTTCGCGCGCGGCATCGAGGATCTCGACAACGACTACCTCGAGGACCCGACCTGGGGCCTGAACGGGATGCGCCGGGTCCGCCGGAACACCCCGATCCCGCTCGCCACCAACACGGTCGTGGTGAACTTCGAGCAGCTCGCGGCGAACGTCCTCGACCCGGCGGTCGACGTGATCCTGCTGGACACCACGTTCTGGGGCGGTATCCGGCCGTGCATCAAGGCGGCCGGCGTCTGCGAGACGTTCCAGCTCGGCGTCGCGGTGCACTCGTCCGGCGAGCTCGGCATCCAGCTCGCGACCATGCTGCACCTCGGGGCCGTCGTACCGAACCTCTCGTTCGCCGCGGACGCGCACTACCACCACCTGCGCGACGACATCATTGCCGGCGGCAAGCTTCCGTACGCCGACGGCGCGATCGCGGTCCCGGACGCGCCCGGCCTCGGCGTCGAGCTGGACCGCGACAAGCTGGCCGAGTACGCCGAACTGTTCCGCGAGCTCGGCCCCTACCCGTACGACCGCGATCCGGCCCGCCCGGACTGGTACCCCCTGCTACCGAACACCGATTGGGCAGACCCGTCATGACGATCCCGCGTTCCGCCGACCTGGCGAGCGACGTCCTCACGCACACGTACGACGACATGTTCAACCCGCCCGGGCTGACGAACTTCCTCGGCACCGCGCAGGTCGACCACGACGTCGTCGCGATCCGCAGCGTGAACTTCCCGCCGTACTCGCACGGCGACGCGATCACCGGCCAGCTGTACGTCGACGGCCGGCTGGCCCGCTCGTACGGCGGCACGGTGGAGGTCGTGTGGCGCCCGGACCAGGTGGTCCGCTCCACCACGGTCGCCGACCTCCACATCCGCACCACAACGGCCTGCGCCCCCGGCAGACCGGCTGTGGTCGTACGACTGGACATTGCTGGGCAACCGGGGCGGTCCGTGCGGCTGGGGCTTTCGCTGGCTAGTACTGCCACCCGCTCGCCGTCCGGGTGGCTGCGCCCGGAGCCACCCTCCGAGCCCAACACACTGACGGTTGTCGGCGATCGGATTGTCGGCACCGGCGAGTCCGAATCAGCCGTGAGCGTGCAAGGTCTTGATGTGCCCAGCACTGTGGACCGAGGGATGCTCGAGACGACCGTCGTGTTGGACGAGGCGGGGAAGGGGCGGTTGTCGTACGTGCATGTGCTGGCGGGGACGGTGGCAGAGGCGGCGGAGCACTTCGACGTGTGCGTGGCCGACGTACCGGCCGTCGTCTCGGTCGCGGAGAGCATGTGGGACGTGGCGATCGCGGACGCGTTCGACCCGTCCAGTGAAGGCTTCAGCGGGTCCTTGCCGGTGCTGGAGACCTCGAACGAGGCCCTGCAGAAGCTGTACTGGTGGGGCGTTCTCGGCGTGATCTGGTTCCGCCGTGACAACCCGGCGAGCGTCATCGGGCGGACGTACGACACGTTGATGCCGCGGTACTGGCAGACCACGACGTTCATCTGGGACTACAGCCTGTCCTCGCTGACGCATGCCCTGCTCGACCCGGAGCCGATGCGCAAGCACATCGAGCACTGGATCGACCTGGACATCCACAAGCACTTCGGCACCGAATGGCTGACCGGTGGACCGGTAGGGCAGTGGTACTCGGTCAACGACTTCGCCATGACCTGTCTCGTACGCGACTACGTACGATTCACCGGCGACGACGCGTTCCTGGACGTTTCTGTCGGCCCGAAGGCCGTGGGGGAGCACGTGCACGACTGGGCGACCGCCTGGCGCGGGCTGCGCGGAGAGCACGCCCTTGCGGACTACGGCGGCATCGACAACCTGCTGGAGTGCGTGAGCAGCTACGTGCACGAGGTGGCCAGCTTCAACGCAGCCAACGTCTGGTGCATGCGGGTGGCGGCTGAGATCGCGGACCGCTCGGGTGACACGGACCGTGCGGCTTTACTCCGCAAGGAGGCGTCTGCGCAAGCAGGGCACGTCAACGAGCTGTACGTCGAGGGCAAGGGCTTCTGGCACGCCCGCCAGCCCGACGGCACGCTCGTACCGGTACGGCACTGCTACGACTTCAACATCATCGGTACGACGATCCCGGACGACCTGTCCGAGTCGCAGTGCGCAGAGATGGTGACGTTCTTCCAGAACGAGCTCCAGACACCCACCTGGATGCGCGCGCTGTCGCCGTACGACGCCGACGCCGCGTTCAGCGTCCGCCCGGACCATCAGTGGAACGGCGCGTACCCGGCCTGGCCTGCTGACGCCGGGCGTGCGCTGTTCGCCCTCGGGCGTGGCGACGTACTCCTCGACTGGCTACCAGGCCTCGCCAAGACCGCCAACCAGGGCCCGTGCGGCCAGGCCCACTTCGTCGAAGAGGCCCAGCCCGCCATGGCCGGCGGCGCCCAGAAGTCACCGCCCCAGTTCCCCTACCTGATCGACTGGGCCTGCTCCTCCTCCGGCGCCTGGGTCAGCCTGGTCCTGGAAGGCATCTTCGGCCTCGAAGTAGCCCTGGACGGCACAGTCACCGCCAACCCCCAGCTCGCCGACCTAGACCCCCAAGCCCGCCTGACCGGCCTCCGAGTCGGCACGACGACGTACGACGTCACAGCCGACGGCCTGACCGAGCCGACGACCTGACCGAGCCGACGACCTGACCGAGCCGAGGGCCTGACCGAGCCGAGGGCCTGACCGGGCCCGCCGGCTGACGCCGAACGCGCTGGCAGCTCGGAAGCGCCGCCCGCCGCACCGCGGAGGGGCCTCGACCGACAGTCAGCCCGGCGGCATCGCGATGGCTTCGAGGAGGGACTCCTCGGCGCCGGCGAGGTGCCGCCGGAGCTCGGCGACGCACTCGTCGAGCTCACCGCGCTCGAGCAGCCGGATCAGCTTGCGGTGCGACGCGACCTGCTGCCGCGCGTCCTGACGCAGCGCGTCCACCCGCGCCAGCGCCAACCGCGCCTCACCCGTCACCGAGTCCGCCGTAGCAATCAACCGCTCACTCCCCGTGAGTGCAACCAGGCTCCGGTGGATCGCCAGATGCGTCTCGGTCAGCGCCTCCGGATCCGCCCCCTCCTTGGCGGTCGCCGCGAACACCCGCATCGCCTCCCGGACCCGCTCCCGAGCCGCCTCGTCCGCATCGAACCAGGCTCGGATCCCCGCCGACTCCAGCACGAACCGCGCCCGGCAGATGTCCGCCACCGCCGCCGGATGCAGGATCGCGACGCTGACCCCCTTGTTCGGCTCCCGCACCGCGAGCCCCTCGGTGACCAGCATCGTCATCGCCTCCCGGATCGTGCTCCGGGCCACCCCCAACGCCTCCGCCAACGGCTGCTCCCGCAACGGCGTACCAGGCTCCAGATCCCCGGCGAACAGCGCCGCCCGCAACGCGTCCACCACCCGATCCACCGTGGTCGAGCGGTCCACCCGCAGCCGTTCGTACATGAGAGGATTCTCGTCCAGACCAGGCCCGTTGTCGCGCCCGCCCCGCCCCGACCACCCACCCTGTGGATAACTCCCGACACGATGACCCGGTTTTCAGGCACCATTTTCCCCAAGTGGCCGCCCCTTCCGTGGACTGGCGCGGAAGCCACGTGACCGAGCGAGGAGAGCATCGTGGGAGACAGCAAAGCGCTGCCGATCCTCGGCGGTATCGGGCTCGTGCTCATCCTGCCATTGCTCATCGTGCTCGTCATGCTGCTCAGCGTCCTGGGAGGTCTCGGCTCGGCCGAGGCGCAGTGTGCCCAGGCCGCGGAGGAGACGAGCCTGTTCGGCTACCCGACCTCGGCACAGAAGATCGACGTCGACTGGACTGCCCCGGCGCCGGGCCTCCCGGGGCACTCAGGCTACGACTTCGCCGTCAAGGCGGGCTCCCCGGTCTACTCCTCGATGGACGGCACGGTCTCCCAGGCGTCCAACAATGAGGTCCGGATCCGCCGCGAGGACGTCGAGACGCGGTACTCCTACATGGGCAGCATCACGGTCGCGGTCGGTCAGGCCGTGAAGCGTGGTGCCCAGATCGGCACGTCCGGTACGGGGTCCGAAGTTGCCCCCGGCATGACTGGCGACCACCTGCACTGGGAGCTGTGGGTCGACAAGGACGGCAACGGAAAGTGGTCGACGCAGAAGCCTGACAAGAATCCGTTCGAGATCGATCCCTCGGACAGCGCAGGCGGCTGCAGTTGCCAGGGCGGCAACCTCTCAGGTGCGAACAACCAGCAGAAGGCTTTCAACTACTTCGTCTCGGTGGGCTACACCAAGGAGCAGTCGGCCGGCATCGTCGGCAACATGATCGCCGAGTCCGGCGTCGAGCCCGGCCGCAAGCAGGGCACCGCCCCCGGCACCGTGACCAAGCCGGCCGACGTGGTGGACGCCGCGAGCGACGTCGGCTGGGGCATCGTGCAGTGGACCCCGCCCGGCAAGATGATCAGGCCCGCTCGCGCCTCGGGGGCGACCGACGACCAGATCGGCACGCTGGCGTTCCAACTGGACTTCCTGCACAAACAGCTCCTCGGTCAAGCGGAGCCTTCGGAGAAGGCCGCCGGAGACGCCGTCAAGGCCGCCGGCAACGTCGATGACGCCGCGGTCGCGTTCGGCGGCAAGTACGAGCGGTTCGCCGGGTACGAGGATCCGAACAACTCGCGCTACGCCGAGCGCAAGTCGAACGCCGAGCACGTGCTGAGCACGTTCGGCGGCGTGGCACCGACCACCACCGATCCCAAGGACGCGGCGGCCACCTCGGACCCGTGCGGTGCCGGTAGCGGCAACATCGCTCAGGTCGCGAAGAACCTGGCATGGCCCGACGACCCGCACAAGCACTGGGGTACGGACGCGAGCCTGGCGAAGCCGGAGTACGTCGCCGCGATGGCGAAGTTCAACGACGGCCCCAACGGACAGACGCCGTACAGTGACTGTGGGCGGTTCGTTGCGACCGTGCTGCACATGAGCGGCGCCGACCCGAAGTTCCCGAACGTGTCGACCTCGGCGCAGAAGGACTACATGCTGGCTCATCCGGAGATCTGGGACCACTGGGAGACGACGCCGCCGGGCGGTATGAAACCGGGCGATGTCCTCAATGGACCGGGCCACACCTACCTGTACGTCGGACCGTGGGGTGACGGCGGCGGGTTCGACTCGGCAGCCGCCTCTCTCGGTGACCACGTCCCCACTGCGGACCACCTCTACAACGTCGGCCCGAGCGGCTTCTGGGTGTTCCGGGTCAAGGGCGGCACCACCCCCACGACGACGCCGACCAAGTGAGTTAGGACGGGAACAGCGATGCTTGAGGAGAACCGGCGGCCGCTGATGATCGGCGGCGTGGTGCTGGTGGTGCTCATCGTTCTGATCGGCAGCATCGCACTGTCCCGGCGCGGGGGCCCGGAGACCAAGCTCAACGTGCAGTCGGTCCCGAACGACCTCACGCTGACCCTGGACGGGCATCAGATCCCGGCGAACGGCGAGATCAAGGTCAAGTCCGGCCGGCACACCATCGAGGGAACGCGGCGCGGGTTCCAGAGCTACAGCCAGGACATCACCGTGACCGGCGATACGTCCAGCTACAAGATGTACCTCTACGCGAACAGCGCCGAGGGGCGCGAGTGGGCCAAGAGCAACCCGGAGCAGGAGCGGCAAGCGGAGGCCGAGGCCGGCCGTCGCTTCGACGAGATGCAGGCCCGGTTGCTCGACAAGTACCCGGTGATCGGGTATCTCCCGTACGTCGGCGACGGCTTCGAGGCCACCCGCGCCCCGTCGAAGACCGACCCGAAGAACCCCGAGGCGATCTCGCTCGCCATCGAGGTCTACGGACCCCAGGGCAGAACCAAGGCCATGCAATGGATCCAGGGCTACGGTTGGGACCCGGCCACCCTCGACATCATCTGGACCACCGGCAAGTAGCCGCCGCCTCGCGCGGCCTACCGGAGCACCAGTCGCGCCCGCCCGAACACCCACCCAGCGCACCCGGTCGGTAGGACTCCCCTGGTCCGCTGGCGAGATGCCCCGGCCAGGCGCTCCGGCCGTGTACCAGCCCCGGGCCGGCCGCATGCGCACCGCACGCGTCGCACCGCGGCGCCGCACCCTCGCGCCAGACCGCCGCACCGCACCGCGCACCGCACCGCACGGCACCCCCAGCGCCGCGCCGGCCGCACCACCGCACCACCGCGCCGGACCGCCGCGCCGCGCCGCAGGCGCGGGCCCGCACATTCAGCTCGCGGCGAGCCGCCGAGTCGGTCGGCAGGGTAGGTGCTTCATCGTCGGCGGGACCGCGTCGACCACACGGTGACGTTCCGCTTCGGGTTCGTCCCCCACCCGGCGAAAGGTGAGGGACGGCCATTCGCATCAGCTCGTACGCTTCAGCGGACCTCCAGTTGTCAGGCGGGGAGGTGGAGTTCTCCGCCTGGGGTGGTGATTGAGGTGAGCGGGAAGTCCAGGGGGTTGGTGAGGCAGCGGGCGGAGCCGCCGCCCTTGTGGAATTCGGTGAGGTCGAGGACGACGACCCGCAGGCCGAGGGTGGTGAGGATGTCGCGCAGGCGCGGGGAGCAGGCCGGCATGATGATCGTCTCGCCGACCACGATCGAGTTCGCCGAGAACGCGAACGCCTCCTCGTCGGTGAGGACGATCGGGTCCGGGACGATGCCCGCCAGTTCGCCCTGGCTCGCGGTGTCGAAGGCCGGCGGGTAGACCATCGCGTGGGTGCTGTCCACCGGGCAGAACGGCAGGTCGAGGTGGTACATCCCCTCGTGCGCGATCCGCAGTCCGCGGACCCGGATGTTCCACTCGGTCGCGAGGTGCTTGAGCGCCTCCGCGTCGGTCCGCGGTCCGTACCCGACGACCAGGCTGTCGCCGTACACGAACGCGTCGCCCGACTCGAAGTGCGGCCCGACGCCCTCGCCGCCGACCCGGTCGAGCTGGAACCCGTGCCCGGTGAACCACTCCGCGGCGCTCAGCGACTCCGCCCGGCGCGGCTCGAACCGCATGTGCGAGAGCATCGCGCGCCCGTCGGCGGCGGCCAGCCCGAGGTTCATCGCGTAGACCATGTCGGGCGAGTCGGCGCGCTGCTCCAGCACCTCGACCTCGCCGCCGGCGTCCAGGATCGCCTGCCGTAGCGCGTCCCACTGCTTCAGCGTCAGCGCCGGGTCCGGCTGGTCCTGCGTCGACATGTACGGGTTGATCACGTAGTCGATCCGGAAGTGGTCCGGCCGGACCATCAGATAGCGACGACCCCACTCCAGCGGCTGTCCCACGAGTACCTCCCTGACCGTTGAGATCCCAGTGCAGGATCCCCTGATTGTCCGACAATCAGTCAGTTTGAGGCTCGCCGTTCCCGGAGTCAAACGGTCGCCCCGGGGAGGCTGGTTCCGGTGTGCGGTAAGGACTAACCTGCGGGCATGACCCCTGACAATGAGGTTCGCTTCCGCGCCTGTCTGGACGACGTTCCGGCTTACAAGCCGGGCCGTCCGCCGGAGCGCACCGACGGCCGGCCGACGTACAAGTTGTCCAGCAACGAGAACCCATACCCGCCGCTCCCGGGCGTGCTCGCCGCCGCCACCGAGGCCGCCGCGCAGATGAACCGCTACCCGGACATGGGCGCGGTCGACCTGCTCGAGGCGCTGTCGAAGCGGTTCGGCGTACCGGTGAGCGACCTCGCGGTCGGTACCGGGTCGGTCGCGCTGCTGTACCACCTGCTGCAGGCTTCGGTCGCGGACGGTGACGAGGTCGTTTACGCCTGGCGCTCGTTCGAGGCGTACCCGATCGCGGTGCAGCTGACCGGCGCGACGTCGGTCCAGGTGCCGCTCACGCCCGACGCGCGACACGACTTCAAGGCGATGGAGGCGGCGATCACCGACCGTACGAAGGTCGTGCTGGTCTGTACCCCGAACAACCCGACCGGCCCGGTGGTACGCCGCGACGAGCTGATCGCGTTCGTCGACGCCGTACCGTCCGACGTGCTGGTCGTGGTGGACGAGGCGTACCGCGAGTTCGTCCGGGAGACCGACGTCGTCGACGGGGTCGAGCTGTACCGCGACCGGCCGAACGTGCTCGTACTGCGAACCTTCTCGAAGGCGTACGGCCTCGCCGGCTTCCGCGTCGGGTACGCGATCGGTCACCCGTCCGTGGTCGCCGCGATCCGCAAGTGCGCGCTCCCGTTCGGCGTCAGCTACGTCGCCCAGGCGGCCGCAATCGCCTCCCTCGCCGTCGAGGACGAACTCCTCGAGCGTGTCGACGCCCTGATCGAGGAACGCCAACGCGTCGTCGCCGAACTCCAGGCCGCCGGCTGGACCGTCCCCGAGTCGGAAACCAACTTCGTCTGGCTCGAACTCGGCGAAGACACCGTCAAGTTCGCCGAAGCCGTCCAAGCCGAAGGCGTCTCGGTCCGCCCCTTCCCCGGCGACGGCGTCCGAGTAACCATCGGCGAACCCGAAGCCAACAACCTCTTCCTCACCGTAGCCCGCACCTGGCACCAGCAAACAAACCCACGCTGACCCCCGCGCGACCCGCCAGCTTCGTTGTGCTGTTCAGGCCCGGCCGCTCCGCGTGCTGCCCTGCCCGTGTGCTGCCCTGCCCGTGTGCTGCCGGCTGGCACGCGCGTGCTGACGGCTGGCGTCGGGGTGTTGTGAGCTGACGCTCACGGGTGGGTGCTTGGTGCGGGCCCGTGGGTGGGGGAGGCGGTGACTCGGCGGGCGTGGTTGTCCCCTGCGTGCTGCGCCGCCCCTTGCGTCGTCGCTACGGTCTTTGGGCGCGGCTGCTCCGCGCGCTCTCGCCCGCCCGTGTGTTGCGGGGCTGGCGCCCGTGCTGCCGGCTGGCGTCGGGATGTTGCGAGCTGACGCTCACGGGGGGCGCGGGTGGGCGGGGGCGTGGGTGAGCGGGGGAGGTTGTCGCTGGGCTCGGTGGTTCGTCAGCCGCGTGTGGCTGGCGAACCGCGTGTGGCTGGCGTACCGCGTGTGGCTGGCGTACCGCGTGTGGCTGCTGTAGTGCGTGTGGCTGGCGTAGTGCGCGGGGTGTGGGAGTGCGGTCGCGCAAAGAAGAAGCGGCGCCGGGAGGAGTGAGGCTTGCTCCCGGCGCCGCGGTGGTGCGCCGAATCAGTCAACCCACCGAGGTGGCTGGTTCGGGTCCTGCATCACTGACCAGGGAGGGTCAGTTGTTCTGCTCGTTGCTCTGCTCGCAGGTCTTCAGCGAGTCGATCGAGTTGCCGTTGTTGTCCAGACCGAGGATGCCGGTCGGGTTCGTCAGCGGAACGGTGCCGCCGATGCCGGTGGCGTCGATCTCGTTGTGGCAGACCTGCCACGGGCCGACCTTGTTGTCGCTCACCGAGACAACGCCGTTGCCGTCAGCCTTGTACCACTTGCGGTTCTGCTGGTTGTCCTGCTCGCAGGTCTTGACGGCGGTGATGCTGTTGCCGTTGTTGCCCCAGCCGATGATGCCGGTGATGTCCTGGGCCGGAACCGTGCCGCCGATGCCGGTACCGGCACCGAAGTTGTGGCAGGCCTGGACCGCGCCGAGGTCGTTGCGGTCGATGGCAACCAGCGAACCGTCCTTGCGAACGCCCCACCAGCGAGCGTGGTCCGCGTCGTAGTTGCCCGCGCCCTGGGACAGAGCCGACACCTGGTCGGACAGACCCTCGACCTGGGCCTTCTTCTGCGCGTCGTCGAGCATGTTGGCGCCCGCGAAGCTCGCGACACCAAGGGTGGCAACGGTCGCCGCCGCGGCTGCGATGACGATCTTGCGAGTTACCTGCATTATGCCAGGTTTCCTTTCGGGTTTGACGGATTCGTCTTAGTGGTAACGACCCCTGGCGCGGCCGGTTACAAACTTTTTCGTCAACTATTTTCCCTGATACGGCAGTGATATTGGTGAGCGGAAGTTGAGACGGAGGGGCCCGTAACCAGGCCTGATGTGCGTCGTTGAGTCAGCGCGGGTGACGGATGGCCCGGTGAATCGGCGATTGTTTCGGTGGGCTCGGTGGCTGCCGAATTGGCAATAGCACGATTCGTCGGAACAATTTGGAACCATTGCCGGAGTTTCGTGCCGTGTTTTTTCGGGGCAGGGCGCGACCGGCAGCCAGACCCGCTGCCGCGCGCATCGGCAGCGGTGGGAGACCCGGGTCCCTTGGGCCCGGGTCTTTCCTTTTCAGGTCCGGCGGCGCTCGGCCGTCACGACCAGCGCGACCCCGACGATGATCACCGCGCCACCCAGCAGGATCTGCCAGGTCAGGCTCTCGTTCAGGATCAGCCACCCGAGGAACACCGCGACCGCGGGGTTCACGTACGCGTAGGTTCCGACCAGCGAGATCGGCGCGTTCGCGAGCAGATACGAGTACGCCGTGTACGCGAGCAGCGACCCGAACACCACCAGGTACGCCAGCCCGATCCACCCGCTGCCGTGGATCCGGTCGAAGTGCAGCCGGGCCGGCTCGCCCCGCAGTACGCCGAGCAGCACCATCGCCGTACCGCCGAACACCATCTCGTAGAGCGCCGTCACCAGCGGGTCCCGCGGCAGGCCGAGGCGGGGCGCGTACCGCGAACCGGTGGCCCAGCAGATCGTGCCGGCGACCAGGATCGCCACCGACAGCGGCTTCGCGCTCGTGTTGCCGCCTGACAGCGCGAGCAGCGCCGCCCCGCCGAACCCGATCAGTACGCCGACCCACGTCATCGCGCGCGGCCGTTCGCCGCCGCCGACGCGGAGCAGCATCAGCCACAGCGGGATCGCCGCGACCAGCAGCGCGGCCAGTCCGGACGGCACCGTCTGTTCCGCGATCGCGACGGCGCCGTTGCCGAGGGCAAGCAGCAGGACGCCGACCGTGGCCGCGCCGATCGCCTCCCGGCGGGTGATCCGCAACCGCCGCCACCCGGACCTGAGCGCCAGCCCGGCCGCCATCAGTACCGACGCGGTGAGGAACCGGGTGGCCATCCCGAGCATCGGCGGGATCTCCGCCTCGACCACGACCCGGATCGCCAGGTACGTCGAACCCCAGACGACGTACACCACCGCGAGCGCGGTCCAGATCATCGCGCCGGAGGCCGGCCGGGCGCCGGTCCCGACCACTTCGGCGGGGGCAGTGGCCATCGCGACCCTCCTCGGGGTGTCAGGGGTGTCATGTACGAACGATGCTTACACTAGGCCTCGCGCGCGCGGGCGCGCAAGGAGATATCCGGCCACCCGGCGGCCGGATCCCGCCAGCCGCCGTCCGTCGAGACGAAGTTGTGACGCATCACAGTCGAGGCGCTCGTACGCTGCCGGACGAGCCTGCGGATAGGACCAGTGGATGGACTGGTGTCTCATCCCAGGACCGATTTCGGTACCGCCGTACCCGCTGGAGTCCAGGAAGTTAGCGGATCAGGCACCTGGTCTGTACGGTGTCCGGCAAGATGGGAGTGAGACCAGTGAGGAGGTCCACTGCCAGCAGTGCATCAACCCCTGGAATCACGCGGACCAGCCTGCGAAAGCCGCACCCGGCAACAGCGGGGGGACCCGTGCAACGTTGCGGTCGCGGCGATCCCGCGCTCGAACCCGAGGAGTGCATGTGAGTGAGTCGGTGCCGGGCCTTGCCCCGGAAGTGTTCGCGCCACACGAGGCGCCGGTCAGTCCGCCCCAGGCCTCCGAAGAGGTCGAGTTCGTCCAGCTCCTGACGCCCGAAGGTGAGCGCGTCGAGCACCCGGACTACTCGTTCGACCTCGACGACGAGGCGATCAAGGGTTTCTACCGGGACATGGTCCTGGTACGGCGGATCGACGCCGAGGCGACCGCCCTGCAGCGTCAGGGTGAGCTCGGCCTGTGGGCGTCGCTGCTCGGCCAGGAGGCCGCGCAGATCGGATCCGGCCGGGCGCTGAACAAGAAGGACATGGTCTTCCCGACGTACCGGGAGCACGGCGTCGCGTGGTGTCAGGGGGTCAACCCGCTGAACCTGCTCGGCCTGTTCCGCGGCGTCGACCAGGGCGCCTGGGACCCGAAGGACAACAACTTCCACCTGTACACGATCGTGATCGGCGCCCAGACGCTGCACGCCACCGGGTACGCGATGGGCCAGCAGCGCGACCACGCGATCGGCGACGCCGACAACGGCGAGGCGACGATCGCGTACTTCGGCGACGGCGCCAGCAGCCAGGGCGACGTCAACGAGGCGTTCATCTGGTCCTCGGTCTTCAACGCGCCGGTGGTCTTCTTCTGCCAGAACAACCAGTGGGCGATCTCGGAGCCGATCGACCGGCAGACCCGGATCCCGCTGTACCAGCGCGCCGCCGGCTTCGGCTTCCCGGGCGTCCGCGTCGACGGCAACGACGTACTCGCGACGTACGCCGTCACCCAGCAGGCGCTGAAGCGTGCCCGTGAGGGCAGCGGGCCGTCGCTGATCGAGGCGTACACGTACCGGATGGGCGCGCACACCACCTCCGACGACCCGACGAAGTACCGGCTGAACGAGGACCTCGAGCACTGGAAGCTCAAGGACCCGATCGAGCGGGTGCACGCGTACCTGACCCGGCACGCCGGCGTCGACCACGACTTCTTCGACGAGATCGACGCCGAGGGCGACAAGATCGCCGCCGAGCTGCGGGCCGGCTGCCTCGCACTGCCGGATCCGGTGCTCACCGACTTCTTCCAGAACGTGTACGTCGACGAGACGCCGCAGCTGGCCGAACAACGTGACCAGTACGCCGCGTACGCCGCGTCGTTCGAAGGCGAGGGCTGAGCGATGACCAAGATCACTCTCGGCAAGGCCATCAACGCGGGCCTGCGGGCCGCGATGGAGAAGGACCCGAAGGTCGTCGTGATGGGCGAGGACATCGGCAAGCTCGGCGGTGTCTTCCGGGTCACCGAAGGCCTGCAGAAGGACTTCGGCGAGGACCGGGTGATCGACACCCCGCTGGCCGAGTCCGGGATCATCGGTACGGCGGTCGGGCTCGCGCTGCGCGGGTACCGCCCGGTGTGCGAGATCCAGTTCGACGGGTTCGTGTTCCCGGCGTACGACCAGATCATCAACCAGGTCGCGAAGATGCACTACCGGTCGATGGGCAAGATCAGGATGCCGGTCGTCATCCGGATCCCGTACGGCGGCGGCATCGGCGCGGTCGAGCACCACTCGGAGTCGCCGGAGACGCTGTTCGCGCACGTGCCCGGGCTCAAGGTGATCTCCTGCGGCGACCCGGTCGACGCGTACTGGATGATCCAGCAGGCGATCGCGTCCGACGACCCGGTGGTGTTCTTCGAGCCGAAGCGCCGGTACCACGAGAAGGCCGAGCTGGACGAGTCCGCCGGGCCGTCGCTGCCGCTGCACAAGGCGAAGGTGGTGCGGGAGGGTTCCGACGCGACACTGCTCTGTTACGGGCCGATGGTGAAGACGTGCGTGCAGGCCGCGGAGGCTGCGGTCGAGGACGGGCGGAACCTGGAGGTCGTGGATCTGCGGACGATCGCGCCGTTCGATCTGGCGACGATCTTCGCGTCCGTCAAGAAGACGCGGCGGGCTGTGGTGGTGCATGAGGCGCCGTACTCGTTCGGGCCCGGGTCGGAGATCGCGGCGCGGGTGACGGAGGAGTGCTTCTACCACCTCGAGGCGCCGGTACTGCGCGTGACCGGGTACGACACGCCGTACCCGCCGTCGCGGATGGAGGACGAGTACCTGCCGGACCTGGACCGGGTGCTGGACGGCGTCGACCGGGTGATGGGGTACTGATGGGCATCCAGCAGTTCCGCCTCCCGGACGTCGGTGAGGGGCTCGTCGAGGCCGAGATCGTCAGCTGGAAGGTCAAGCCCGGCGACACGGTCAAACTGAACGACACAGTCGTCGAGATCGAGACCGCGAAGTCCCTCGTCGAACTCCCGGTCCCGTTCGCCGGCACCATCACCGAGCTGTTGGTCCCCGAAGGCGAGACGGTCCCCGTCGGTACGCCGATCATCTCGGTCCAGACCGACTCCGTCGACGAGCCCGCACCAGAGCCCGACGACAACGGCGGCCGCACCGCAGTCCTCGTCGGCTACGGCCCCAAAACCACCGAAGCCAAACGCCGCCAACGCAAACCCGCGGGCACCGCAGCTGAGCCAGTCGAGGTACCCGTGGTTGAGGCTCCAGTCCCACCGCCGGTACTCGCACCTGCTCCTGCAGCTGTGGAAACCGGGACCGTGCACGTGCTGGCGAAGCCGCCGGTGCGGAAGTTGGCGAAGGATCTGGGGATTGATCTGGGGGCGGTCTCGCCGACCGGTGCCGGGGGAGTGATCACCCGCGCGGATGTCGAGGCGTACGTCGCGGCTCCGGTGGCGGGCGAGTTGCCGAGCGTGACGGCGTACCAGCCTGCACCGGTGGTGAGCGCCCAAGGCGACACCCGCGTCCCGGTGAAGGGCGTACAGAAGGTGATGGCGCAGGCGATGGTTGCCAGCGCGTTCACGGCGCCGCACGTGACCGAGTGGATCACCGTCGACGTCAGCGCCACGATGGAGCTCGTCGAGCGGCTCAAGTCGGACAAGGCGTTCCGCGACCTCCGCGTCTCCCCGCTCCTGATCGTCGCGAAGGCCGTCACGCTGGCGGCCCGCCGTACGCCGATCGTGAACGCGGCCTGGGACGAGCAGGCCCAGGAGATCGTCTACAAGGGCGCGGTCAACCTCGGCATCGCCGCGGCCACCCCGCGCGGGTTGATCGTCCCGAACATCAAGGGCGCCGACTCGCTCACCCTGCCCGACCTCTGCCGGGCGCTGAACGACCTGGTCGCCACCGCCCGCGAGGGCAAGACCCAGCCGGCGGACCAGGCGGGCGGTTCGTTCACGATCACGAACGTCGGCGTGTTCGGCGTCGACGCCGGTACGCCGATCATCAACCCGGGCGAGGCCGCGATCCTCGCGTTCGGCGCGGTCCGGAAGCAGCCGTGGGTGGTGGACGACGAGATCGTCCCGCGCTGGATCACCACGCTCGCGCTGTCCTTCGACCACCGCCTGATCGACGGCGAGAAGGGCTCCACCTTCCTCGCCGACGTCGCGAGCATCCTCGAGGATCCGGCGCGCGCACTGATGTTCTGAGACGAAGGGCCGGGCTGTCGCCCGGCCCTTCTCTTTTGCGGACCGCCACCACTCACCAACGCCGCTCCCGGCCGCCGACGGCCGCGGCGAGACGCGTGAGCGCGGGTGGCGACCGCCGGTTGCTGAGTGGCACAGGTCCGGTTGACCTCAAGCGCTTGAGGTGTGTGACCGCGACACCCCCGCGAACCACCATCCTCGAAACCGCACAGAGCCTCCGCCTACTACCCCCAGGCGTCCTCTGACCGCCAGCGCCAACCAGCCATCGACGGTCGTCCGCGCCGGCCGACGACCAGCGAGCTGTACGTCGCGCGCCAGGTCCGCGGCGGCCGGCGCAGGGTCCGCCGTACGTCGTCCGAGTCGATGTCGATCGGGAACCGCAGAAAGATCTGGAACCGCTCGTCCTTCGCATTAAGCGCGACAAGGAACTTCTGTGGATCCCGATAATCGGCCCCGGCCCAGGTGAGCTCCAACCCGGCCGGCGTGAGGTCGAGCCCGTTGTCGATCGGCGGAGGCTGCCAGTTGAGCCGCCCCACCTCTGCGTGGTACCGCGTGGCGTCGAAGGAGACGCCGTGGTCCAGCGGCGCGTCGCCGAACCAGTCCCAGTGCACGACGCCGTCCGTCCGGCTGATCTGCGCCTCGGTGGAACCGCAACCCGGCTCCCCACATCCGCAGCGACCGACGACGACCCGACTCAGTTCAGCCAGCCGATTGCAGGGTACGAGGAGGTCGAACGGATGCATGCCCATCCCGTCGAGCGGCTCGGCGATGTTCAGGTTGTTGATGCGGACAAGCACCTCCGGCCCGAGTTCGCCGTCCACGATCTCCAGGCGGAGCGTGTCGGTCGGCAGTCGTGCGTACGGCGTACCGTCGATCACCTGACCGGGTACGCGCGGATCAGGTCGAGGTATTCCCAATTCGTGAAGCGCCGCGATCAGCAGCCCCCCGCGCCGACGGGTGCTCGCCGGCGCGGCGGTGAGCGCCCGAAGCGACGGCGCGTCGAGCCCATCCGCGATGGCGTCAGCTGCCGCGGCGGCCAGGTCGTCACCGCGCGCCGCGGCGTCGTACAGCCGCTGCTCGGGTGACGTGTCCACCGCAACATCATCCGCCTGACCGGCCCCGGTCGTGGTGAGAGGGTGTTCGAGTGGTGGTGATCTTGGTGGTGCTGGGGGCGGCGGTTCTGCATGCCACGTGGAATGCGATGGCGCACGGGGCGCCGGACCGGGTTGCCGGGTTGGCGTTGTTCGAGGTGGCGGCCGGGGTGATCGGGCTGGTCGCGGTGCTGGTGATGGGGCTGCCGCCGGCCGGGACGTGGGGGTACATCGTCGCGTCGGCGCTTCTGCACCTCGCGTACCTCGGCGGGCTGTTGGCGTCGTACCAGTTGGGGCAGTTCAGCCAGATGTATCCGTTGGCTCGCGGTACGTCGCCGTGGGTGGTGGCTGTGGTGTCGATCGTCGTACTGCATCAGCAACTGGCACTGCTCGAGTTGGCCGGCGTACTGCTGGTCTCGGCGGGGCTGATCGGCCTTGTCTTCATCGGTCGTCCCGGTCGCAACCAGCTCCCGGCGATCCTTGCCGCGGTCGGGACCGGGTTGATGATCGCGTCGTACACGGTGGTCGACGGGGTCGCCGTACACAAGATGCCGGTGGCAACGTACATGGGCTGGGTCTTCATGCTCCAAGGATTCGCCGTACCACTGGCCGTCCTGGCGTGGCGCGGCCCGCGGACGTTCGACCTCCCGCGTTCGGCGATCCTCTCGGGCCTCGCGGGCGGGGTCGTGTCGATGGCGGCGTACGGGCTGGTGCTGTGGGCCCAGACCCGCGGCACCCTCGCCGCCATCGCCGCGCTCCGCGAGACCAGCATCATCTTCGGCGCGATCATCGGCGCGCTGTTCTTCCACGAACGCTTCGGCCCGAAACGAGCGACCGCGGCGGCCGTCGTCGTCGCCGGGATCGTGCTGATCACAACGGGTTAGTCGCAGGTACGGTCGGCACTCCGCGGGTCGTCGACCTTCTGGCTGCGGTAGATCTCGCCTTCCAGCGCCGCGTCCCGCCACGGTCGCGCTCGTTCGAACCAGACGTCGTAGTCCAGCCGGTTCAGGTCGGCGTACACCAGGCCTTCGCGACCGTCGAGTCGTACGAGGTAGCGCCCGTCGGGGCCGATGACGCCGGAGTTCATCAGGTGGGCGGTCTGGGAGGGCAGGGACATGGCGACCCAGTACGTGTTGATCGACGCGTGCGCGCGGGCCTTCACCTCGAAGACCTCGTCGACCGGGTACGCCGAAAAGAGCAGGCAGTCGACTCCGAGCGCGCGGTACTCCGCGAACAGGTCGGGAAAATTGATCTCGACACAGATCGCCGCCCCGAACCGGAACCCGTCGACCTCGAACACCACCGGCTCGAATCCGGGACTGTAGAACCTGGTGATCTCGGTGTGCGAGCAGAACCGCTTGTCGTACCGGTCGACGATCTTCCCGCCGTCCGAGATCACGTACAGGCTGTTGTGCGGACGGTGCGGCGGCGTCAGCGGATGGGCGGATCCCAGTACGACCCAGATGCCGAGCTCGCCGGCGAGTGCCGTGATCTGCCGGAGTTCATCGCGTACGGCGGGCCAATCGACGTCGTCCCAGTCGTCGACCTGTTCCTTCGCGTACCCGGACAGGAACCCCTCCGGGAACTGCAGCAGCCGGGCGTTCTGCGCGGCGGCGTCGCGCATCAGCCGGCGTACCGTATCGCCGTTGCGACGTACATCGGCGGTGGCAGTCGTCTGGGCGACCGCGATGCGAAACGATTGCGTGGTCATTGGCGTCCCTCATGCCCCGGCGCACGGTTTCTCAGCAACCACGCCCGAGACAGTCGGACCGACGACAACGACCCGAGACCAAGGTCCCTTTGCCTTCACACCAGACCGTGCTGAGAACGGCCACCGAAGGTTAGGCGCAGGCCACGCCGCCCCACATCGTGCCCGCTGATCCGACCCGCGTCAATCAAACACGACCTGCAGATTGCGCTGGTGCGGCCCCATCATCCAGTCCTGTTCCATCCGTACGTCGACGGGCTCCTGCCGCCGCCGTAGCGCATCGACGTACGCCCGATCCGCCGCGAGCCGCGCCGCCACCTCAGCCCTGTCGGCCACGGCCCCGTGCCCCGGAACGACGACGTCGACGTGCTGGACAGCCTCCTCGAGCCGGTCGAGCGCCGCCTCGTAGGCATCGAACTGCCCAGGCCGACCCGGGTCGAGCATCGGAATCAGTACGTTCGGCCTGAGCCAGCGCCTTGCCTGTTAGCTCTTGCTCTGCGTAACTACACCGTTTGTCAGTTCCTTCAGAGCTAGTACCCCAGTTGTCAGATCTTGGTGGTCGTAGTACCTCGCCTGTTAGGGCTTGAGGGTGAGTGGGGGTCCCGGGCGGTGGACCCCCACTCGGATTGGGGGTTAGCGGGTTACCGCGTCTAGGGCGTCGGCTATGCCTTCGCCGTAGAAGGAGTTGTTGGCGGTGGTGCCGGTGCAGCGGGGGTCGGGGGTGGTGGGGCAGGCGGTGTCGTCGGCCTCAGCTTGGAGGGCTCGTTCGATGTCGCGGGGGCCCCACGAGGGGTGGGTGGACTTGATGAGGGCGGCGATGCCGGTGACGTGGGGGGAGGCCATGGAGGTGCCGCTCATCAGGCCGTAGCCGCCGCCGGGGAGGGTGGACAGGATCGAGCTGCCGGGGGCGGCGACGTCGATCTTGTTCAGGCCGAAGTTGGAGAAGCTGCTGCGGGCGGTGGTCCTGGTGGTGCTGGCGACGGTGATCACGCCGGGGAGTTCGGTCGGCATGTCGAGGCAGTTGCTGTTGATGGTCCGCGGGGTCGCGGTGGAGTCGTTCGGGCTGCCGTTGTCGGTGGTCTTGTTGGCGAGGTCGTAGTTCGAGTTGCCGGCGGCCGCGACGGACAGGGTGCCCTGGTCGGTGGCCCACGCGTACGCGCGGCGTACCGCTTCCTGGACCGCGCCCTGGTCGCCGTTGTCCTTGCACCAGAACTCGAACGGGTCGATGAAGTAGCTGTGGTTCGTGACGGCCATGTGGTGTTCGGCGGCCCACACGATGCCGCAGATCGAGTACTCCGGGTAGATGAAGCCCGCGTCGTTCACCACCTTCACGGACGCGATCCGGACGCCGGGCGCGACGCCGACGATGCCGATGCCGTTGCGGGCGGCCGCGACGGTGCCGGCGACGTGCGTACCGTGCGAGCTGGTCGTCGGGCGCCAGGCGCCGGCGGTGCGGTCCGGTACGCCGTTGTTGATGCAGCTGACCGAGTCCGCCGCGTCGAAGTTCGGGGCGAGGTCCGGGTGGTTGTCGTCGACGCCGCTGTCGTTGATGCCGACAAGGACGCTGCGGGACCCGTCGGTGATCGCGTGCGCCTGGTCCGCCTTGATCTGCTGCATGTCCCACTGCTCGCCCTCGCGCGGGTCGGCGACCGGGGTGGCGGTGGCCTCGTCCAGGGCGTTCATGCCGCCCTCGCTGACCGCGGCGGTGCGGGTGGCGCCGACCGACTCGACCTCGCGGCCGTTGTGGGTGGCGCGGAGGTCGGTGCGGAAGCCGGGGTTGGTCGACTGGGCGATCACCACGCCGAACTGCTGGTACGAGACCAGGACCTTCCCGCCGGCGTCCTTGATCGCGTCCTCGGTCTTGCGGACGTGACCGGGGGTGGCCTTGGTGTTGACCACGTAGTTCATCAGCGGGCCATCCGTGGTCGCGGCGTGCGCGCCGGTGGTGGCGCCGAGCGACACGCAGGCGAGCGCGGCGGCGGCGAGACCGGCGGCCAGCCGGCGGGGACGGGGAGTTCGGGACACGAGGCCTCCTCAGGGCAGGGGCCGGACGGACGGGTCCGGACCGGTAACCCGAGACTCTAGGCCGGATCGCGGGGAAGCGGAGTTCTTCGTCCACAACGCAGGGGAAACCCTGCGCCAAGCTGTGCACATCCTGTGGATACCCCTGTGGATAACCTGGGGAATATTCGGCTTCGCCAGTGGATTGCCTGTGGGTGTAAGATAGATACAACAAAGATACGAGTCGTATGGGTGGGGTGTGGGTGGCAACCGGGGACGCGGGACGTGACGCGTTGACATTGGGTGACGAGACCGCGGAGATCGCGCGCGTGGTGGTCGAGGCGGCGCCGGGGGTGGAGAAGATCCCCGCGGCGGAGCGCGTGTACGCGTACGTCAAGGCAGCGATCCTCGACCGGGCGTACCCGGGTGGCGAGCTCCTCACCGAGGGTGAGCTGGCGACTGCGGTAGGTGTCTCCCGTACGCCGGTCCGCGAGGCGCTGCTCCGGCTCGAGGAGTCCGGCCTGGTCAAGCTCTACCCGAAGAAGGGCGCGCTGGTCCTGCCGGTGCTGCCGCAGGAGATCGACGACGTGCTCGAGGCCCGTGAGCTGCTCGAGACGCACGCCGCCGCCAAGGTCTGGCCGCGCCGCAAGCAGCTGATCGAGGCGCTGACCGAGCGCGTCGACGAGATGCGCGCGCACCGCAAGGCCAACGACGCGAAGCGGTTCCTGGAGGCCGACCGTGCCTTCCACGAGGCGATCGTCGATGCCGCGGGCAACCAAATCCTGGCCAAGCTCTACAACAGCCTCCGGGACCGCCAGGTCCGGATGGGGGTGCCCGGGATCGAGGTCCAGCCGGCCCGGATGGACAAGTCGATCACCGCGCACCAGGAGATGATCGAGGCGCTCGGCGGGAACAGCGTGAAGCGGTTCCGCGAGCTCGTGATCGCGCACATCGAGACCGCCGCGACGGATCTGCGGGGCACGCGGTGAACGAACTTCGCTACCCCCTGGGCGGACGGCGTGCCTGGGCGGTGTGGGCCACTGCTGTCCTCACGTACCTCGTCACCGTGCTGCACCGCGGCTCCATGAGCGTGGCCGGTCTGCAGGCCGCGGAGCGCTTCCACATCTCCGCGTCCGCGCTGGCCAGCTTCACCGTCGTACAGCTGACGGTGTACGCCGCCATGCAGGTCCCGGTCGGTGTACTGCTCGATCGTTACGGCTCCAAGCGGCTCCTGATCGCCGCGTCCGGGCTGCTGTTCGTAGCGCAGTCCGCGTTCAGCATGGTCAACTCGTACCCAGCCGCACTCGCCGCACGCGCAGTACTAGGTGTTGGCGACGCCCTGGTGTTCATCAGTGTGCTGCGCGTGGTCATGTCCTGGTTCCCTGCGCTACGTCAGCCCGTGATGTCACAGGCGACAGGAATGCTCGGTGGTCTCGGCGCGATCATGTCGACCGTTCCGATGGCTGCTGCCTTCCATGCGTTCGGCTGGACGCCGACGTTCGCTGCTGCGTCAGTGCTGAGCCTGGTGACGGGCGTGCTGGTGCTACTGCTCGTCAGGAACACGCCGTACGACGAGCAGCTCCGCCGCGCGAAGCCGCCGCTCAACGAGGTCAAGAAGAATCTGCGCCGCGCCTGGAGAGAACCAGGCACGCGCCTGGGCCTGTGGACGCACTTCACGACAAGCTTCTCCGGGAGCACGTTCGGCCTGCTCTGGGGCTACCCGTTCCTCGTGCAGGGTGAGGGGGTCGCCCCAACGACCGCTGCGGCCATGCTGATCATCCCTGTGCTCGCAGGGCTCTGCTACGGACCGCTAGTCGGACGGTACGCCGCCAAGTTCCCGTTCTACCGGTCCTGGATCGTGCTGGCGGTGATCGCGGGCTCGGTGCTGATGTGGACCGTCGTACTGCTGTGGCCTGGGCGTGCGCCGATGCCCGTGCTGCTGGCGTTGATCGTCGTACAGGCAGCCGGCGGGCCGGGCTCGATGCTGGGCCTGGACTACGCCCGTACGTTCAACCCGACCACACGGTTCGGGGCGGCGAACGGGATGGTCAACACCGGCGGTTTCATCGCGACGCTGCTCTGCATCGGGATGGTCGGCGTACTGCTGGACGCGTCGTCCGGCGGCGCACCGCAGGCGATCGGTGACTTCAAGGTCGCGCTGGCGTTCCAGTACGTGCTGTGGGCGATCGGTACCCGGCAGATCCTCAAGTACCGGCGCAAGGCGCGTGGCAACCTCGCGCGCTACAACCCGGAGGCGTACCAGGCGCTGCTGGCGAACCAGATCGTGCCGCTGAAGGGCTGAGACAGCGCCGTGCCAGGCCTGTGCCAGCACGTCGGGAGACCGTGGTCCCAGTAAGCAACAACTGGGAGGAACCCGATGACCACAACGAACCAGGTCGCCATCGAGGCGGTCGGCTTGGTCAAGAAATATGGCAGTACGACCGCTCTTGCCGGCGTCGACCTGAGCGTGCCGACCGGCACCGTTCTCGGGGTCCTCGGCCCGAACGGCGCCGGCAAGACGACCGCGGTCCGCATTCTCGGCACACTGCTCCGGCCGGACGCCGGGCACGCAGTAGTCGGTGGGTACGACGTCGTCCGCGACGCGGGGAAGGTCCGCGGCATCATCGGCCTGACCGGGCAGTACGCGTCGGTCGACGAGGACATGTCCGGGCGCCGGAACCTGATCATGATCGGCCGGCTGCTCGGGTACTCGCGGCCGCGGGCGCGGGCCAAGGCGGACGAACTGCTCGAGCGGTTCGAGCTGACCGCCGCCGGCGACCGGATCGCGAAGACCTACTCCGGCGGTATGCGCCGCCGCCTCGACCTGGCCGCGAGCCTGGTCGGCAACCCGAGCATCCTCTACCTGGACGAGCCCACCACGGGCCTCGACCCGCACGCCCGCAACGGCGTCTGGGAGACGGTCCGCAACCTGGTCCTCGACGGTACGACGGTCCTGCTCACGACGCAGTACCTCGAGGAGGCCGACGCGCTCGCCGACTCGATCGTGGTGTTCGACAAGGGCGCCGTGGTCGCGAACGGACGGCCCGCCGAGCTGAAGGCGCAGGCCGGCAAGCAGTCGCTGGACGTGCGCCCGGCCGAGCCCTCGCACATCGAGCGGGTGGCCGCGATCGTGGCCGAATCGGTCGGTACCCGGCCGACCGTCGACGTGGTGAACGCGCTGGTCAGCGTGCCGGTGACGGACGGCTCGTCGATGCCGGTCGTCGTACGGCGGCTGGACGAGGCCGGGATCGCGGTGACCGAGCTGTCGCTGCGGCTGCCCAGCCTGGACGAGGTGTTCCTGGCGCTCACCGGCCACACGGCGGAGGAGCCGAAGGTCCTGGAAGGAGCGGGCCGATGAGCACTGTCGCCATCGAAACCAGAAGGACGAACCCGTTCGCCTGGGTGCAGCAGAGCCTGACGCTCGCCTGGCGGAACATCGTCCGGATCCGGCAGAACCCGGAAGCTCTGGCGGACGTGACGTTCCAGCCGATCATCTTCCTGGTGCTGTTCCTGTTCGTGTTCGGCGGTGCGATCGCGCAGGGCGCCGGCTGGCGCGACTACCTGCCGTTCCTGCTGCCCGGTCTGCTCGTGCAGACGGTCGTGTTCTCCACGATGGGCACCGGCGTCGCGCTGAACGACGACTTCGCGAAGGGCGTGTTCGACCGGTTCCGGTCGCTGCCGATCGCCCGGATCGCGCCATTGGTCGGCGCGGTGCTCGGCGACGCGGTCCGGTACAGCCTGTCGATCGTGATCCTGATGGGGACCGGCTTCGCGCTCGGGTTCCGGTTCCAGAACGGCGTCGGGTACGGCGTACTCGCGCTCGTGATCGTGCTGGCGTTCGCGCTGTCGATGTGCTGGATCTGGGTCTGGCTGGGGCTGTCGCTGAAGACCGCCCAGGGCGTGCAGGGGGTGGCGTTCCTGGTGATGTTCCCGCTGACGTTCGGCAGCAACGTGTTCGTGAAGACCGACACGCTGCCGGGCTTCCTGCAGGCGTTCGTGAAGGTCAACCCGGTCAAGTACCTGGTGGACACGATGCGCGGGCTGATGCTCGGCGGCCCGATCGAGAGGCCGCTGCTGATCACGCTCGCCTGGATGGTCGGCCTGGTCGGGGTCTTCGCCCCGCTGGCGATCCGCGCCTACCGCCGCCGTACCTGAGGAAAACTGTCGGTGGTGGGCGTCAGAGTGGTCGCATGACGACCAAGTGGACGCTCACCTTCGACTGCGCCGATCCTGCTGTGGTCGCGCGCTTCTGGTGTACGGCGCTCGGCTACACGGAGTCGGCTCCGCCGCAGGGGTGGGACAGCTGGGAGGCGTGGTTCACCGACCTGAACGTCCCCGAGGACGAGTGGAACGACGGCGCCTCGATCTCCGACCCGAACGGCGTGCTGCCGTCGATCTCGTTCCTGAAGGTCCCGGAGCCGCGCACCGTCAAGAACCGCCTGCACCTGGACCTTCAGGTCGCAGGCGGTCGCGCGCAACCCCAGCATCTCCGCGAGCAACGCATCCGCAGCACCGGCGACAAACTCCAGGCCGCCGGTGCCACGCTGGTCGAGGAGTTCGCGACCGGCGACGTCCTCGACCACCTCTGGATGCAGGACCCCGAGGGCAACGACTTCTGCGTGGTCTAGACGGGGTTGATCTCGCCGAAGGACAGCGGCTCGCGGGTGCACAGGTAGGTTGCCCAGTGCAACTTTATCGGGCGCCCGGCCGGGTCGCGGGTGATCTGCAGCAGCTCGCCGGTCTCGCGGCCGGAGACCGTGCGGTACGTGTCGTCGGCGACGCGCTCGAAGACCGCGGGCGACTGGTACTCGGCCGCGCCCGGGGACTTCGCCTCGAGTACGCCGTTCCGCACCGAGAACACGAACGGCGACCCTTCGGTGAACCAGGTGCCGAGTACGCCGGTCAGCTCGTCGGGGACCGCCGTACCCGGGACCCAGGCCTCGGGCGGCAGCGGGTCGTCCTCGAGGACCTTGATGATCAGGTCGGTCGCCAGCGCGCTCGGGGCCGGCGACGAGGTGGCGCCAAACAGCGCGATCCCCGCCGTGCCGGAGGAGCGGTCGACGAATGTCGACGTGATGTGGCCGGGCATCCCGCCGTCGTGGCCGACGAACAGCCGGTCGCCGCGGCGCAGCAGCATGAACCCGAGGCCGAAGGCCAGTTGCCAGCGGTCCACGTCGGCCATGATCTGCACCTGGCACATCTCCTCGAGGGTGTCCTTGGACAGCACCTCGTCGACCGGGTTCGCGACGAACATCGCCCACTTCGCCAGGTCCTCCGCGGTCGACGCCAGCCCGCCGCAGGCGTCCATCGCGCCGATGTCGAGCAGCGGTTCGCGGACCGGTACGTCGGAGAACGGCGGCACGTAGTACCCGGTTTGGGCCGGCCCGCCGTCCATGCCGACCGTGGTCCGGCGCATCTGCAGCGGGTCGAGGATCCGCGCCTTCACCGCGTCGTACCAGGACCGGCCGTCGAGTCGCGCGACGATCTCGCCGAGCAGCGAGAACACCAGGTTCGAGTAGTGGAACCGGTGGTGCGGCTTGCCGATCCGCTCGGCCGCGTTCCAGCCCGGGACGAGCTCCTCGCGGGACGGGAACTTCATCAGGTCCCAGACGTCGCCGACCGGCTCGCGCTGCATGCCGCTGGCGTGGCTGAGCATCTGCCGGACCGTGATGCCCTCGTGGGTGCTGTCCGGGATCAGCTTCTCGATCGTGTCGTCGAGGCTGAGCTTGCCCTCGTCGCGGAGCGCCATGATCGTGACCGCGGTCAGCGTCTTGCTCTGCGACGCGATCAGGAACTGCGAGTCGGCGGTCGGCGGTACGCCGGGACTGTCCAGGTCCGCCGATCCGGCCCCGGCCGACCAGGCCAGCGATCCGGCGCGGGCGACGGCGCCCACCACCCCGGGAACCCGGCCCTTGGATTGACGTTCGGCGACGATTCGGGAGAGCGCGACCTGGGTCGGCGCGGCAATTTCTGTCACGTCTCCCGACCCTAAGGGAGCGAAGTGACAAAAGGCAGGGTGTTTGGTCGGAAGGATGTGCGAGGCTGGTGAAGTGCGCATAGCGGTGCTCGGTCCTCTCGCGATGTGGGCGGCCGACGGGACTCCGCTCGACATCCGCGGCGTTCGCCTGCGCGGGCTGCTGGCGCGGCTGGCGCTGAGCGCGGGGCGGCCGGTCAGTGTCGAGACGCTGGTCGACGGGCTGTGGGGCAGCGAGGCACCGAGCGCGAACGCGCTGCAGTCGCTGGTCTCGCGCCTCCGGGGCAGCCTGCCGACGACCGAATCGAGCATCTCGGTCCAGTCAGGCCCGGCCGGCTACACGCTGACGATCGGCCCGGACTGTGTGGACACCCTCCAGTTCGAGGACCTGGTACGGCGGGGCCGCGCGGTCCTCACGTCCGACCCGGAGCAGGCGCACGCACTGCTCACCCAGGCTGACAAGCTCTGGCGGGGCGAGGCCCTGACCGACCTGCGTGACCTCCCGTTCGCCGCGGTCGAGGCGGATCGGCTCGCTGAGCTGCGGCTGGCCGCCGCGGAGGACCTGGCCGAGGCTGCGGTCAGCTGCGGTCACGCCCGCGACCTGATCGCCGACCTCGAACACCTCGCCGTCACACACCCGCTGCGCGAACGCGTCCACGAGCTCCTCATCCGAGCCCTGTACGCCGACGGTCGCCAGGCGGAGGCCCTGACGGCGTACGAACGTATCCGCACCACCCTGGCCGACGAGCTCGGCGCTGATCCCGGTCTACGGCTCCGGGACCTGCATGTGTCGGTGCTGCGGGGCGATGCGGTGGATCCTGCGGCCAGGAGCACCGCCGTACCCGCTCCTGCTCCGGCTGTGCCGCGGAACAACCTGCGGGCTCCGCTGACGAGTTTTGTCGGCCGCCGGGAGGACGTGGTCGAGCTGACCCGGCTGCTGAGCAACGGGACCCGGCTGGTCACCATGGTCGGCCCTGGCGGTGCTGGGAAGACCAGGCTCGCCACTGAGACCGGTAGGTCGCTCGTGGACCAGTCAGGCGACGGCATCTGGTTCGTGGAGCTGGCACCGTTGGGTGACGCGGCTGACGTCGCCCCCGCCGTGCTGTCGACTCTTGGCGCTAGTGAGTACGTCGACGTCACGCAGGCTCGGTTTGCGCCGCAACACATCCCAACCAGCCGCGCCGCGACCCAGCGGCTCGTGGAGGTCATCGGCGACCGCCGGATCCTGCTCGTGTTCGACAACTGCGAGCACCTGGTCCAGGAGGTCGCAGGACTCGTCGACTCGCTGCTCGCGTCGTGCCCGCGGCTGCGGGTGCTGACAACGAGTCGTGAGCCTTTGAGCATCCCCGGTGAGCACCTGCACCCGGTCGGTCCGCTGGACCTGCCGCCGGAGGACGCGGACACCGACGAGTACCCGTCGATACAACTCTTCGTCGACCGCGCCCGCGCCGTACGGTCCGACTTCCAGCTGACCGACGCGAACCGGGAAGCCGTGGCGGAGATCTGCCGCCGGCTGGACGGTATGCCGTTGGCGATCGAGCTGGCTGCGGCGCGTCTCAGGGCCCTCAACCCGCCGCAGATCGTCGACCGGCTGGCGGACCGGTTCCGGCTGCTGACCAGTGGCTCGCGTACGGCGCTGCCGCGGCACCAGACGCTGCGGGCGGTCGTGGAGTGGAGCTGGGACCTGCTGGACCCCGACGAGCAGGCGGTCGCCCGGCGGCTGTCGCTCTTCTCCGGCGGTGCCACCCTGGACGCGGCTGAGCAGATCTGCAGCGACGAGAACCTCCCCGCGGAGTCCGTGCTCGGCGTGCTCGCATCGCTTGTCGACAAGTCGCTCGTGGAAGCCGCCGCCGACGAACGGTCCGTGCGCTACCGGATGCTGGAGACGGTCCGCGCGTACGGCGCCGAGCAGCTGAAGGCCTCGGGGGAGTACGACCGCTTCCGCTGGGCGCACACCGTGTACTTCAGCCGGATCCTCCGCAAGGCGCGGCCCAAGCTGCGGACCGGCGAGCAGATCGAGTGGATCGCCCGGCTCACCGCCGACAACGAGAACCTGATCGACGCGCTCCGGACCGCGATCGACACCGGCTCCGCGCGGGTCGCCGTACAGATGGTCGCGGTGCTGGGGGAGTACTGGACGATGAGCGGGCGCCCGGCCGAGGCGGTGACCTGGATGCAGGCCGCGCTCGCTGTACCCGGGCGGACCGTGCCGCTGGACAAGGCCGAGGCGCTGTACCTGCTCGCGCTCGGCCGGATGTCGACCGGGCAGGACCCTGCGAAGGCGTTCCAGCAGGCGGCCCGCGGGCTGGCCACGGTCCGGTGGATGACGCGCAAGCACCCGATCCTGGTCGACTCCGGGATCGGGCTGTTCACCAACGCGGTCTGGGCCGCCGTACGCCGGGACAAGGCGACCTGCTTCGCCGAACTGGAGGCCGCCGGGCGGCACCCCGACCCGTGGATCCGGAACATGGGCGTGATGACCAGCGCGATGTTCCGCGAGAACGAGGGCGAGGTCACCGAGATGGCGGCCGACCTGACGATCGCGCTGGACGGGTTCCGGGAGATCGGTGACCGGTTCGGTACGTCGATGGCGCTGCGCGGGCTCGCCGGATACCAGGCCAGCACCGGGGATCATGCGGCCGCGCTGGAATCGCTGGTCGAGGCGCTCCGGCTGATCGAGGAGCTCGGTACCACCGAAGGCGTCGGGCAGTTGCTCGGCAGCTGCGCGATGAGCCGGGTCGAGCTGGGCGACTACGACGGCGCCCGCGCCGACCTGCAGCGGGCGTTGCAGCTGTCCGAGCAGACGGGGTCGCGCGGCGGCGAGGCGATGGCGTACATGGGGCTCGCCAAGGTGGAGTTCCGGCTCGGGCGGGTCGAGGAGGCGCGCGAGCTGGCGGAACGCGCGTACGCGACGCTCGACCTGGACGCCGAGCGGATGGCGCCGCACGGGCAGGCGGTGATGCTCGGCCAGCTGAGCCGGATCTACGCGTCCACCGGCGACGTCGAGAAGGCCCAGCAGTGCGCCCGGGAGGCGATCGAGCTGGCGCTCGGCACCGAGGACATGCCGGTCGCGGCCGCCGTCGTCGAGATCGGGCTGCACGCCGACCTGCTGACCAGCGAGCCCGCGGAGGTGGCCCGGGTGCTCGGGCTCGCCGCCACGATGAAGGGCCTGCGCACGATCCCGGACGCCGACGTACAGCGGCTCGTCGACGAACTCCGCGATGCCCTGGGCAACGAAGCCTACGAGGCCGCCTACACCGCCGGCGCCGCCGTACCGCGCGACGAGGCCCTCGCCGAACTGCGGAAGCGCTACCTCGACTAGGCCGTGATCAGCTGGACGGCCAGGTCGCGGAGGGACTTCTGGATCTTCTGTTCCGGTGGGCGGGGGTCGGCGAGCATCCAGTCGTGGACGACCGCGTTCACCGCGCCGAGGAATGCCAGTGCGAGGAAGCGGAAGTCCTTGCGCTTGATCTCGCCGCGTTCCACCGCGGTGTCGCCGAGGTCGCGGACCTTGCCGACCAGTAGCTCCCGGAACGCGTTCCGCTGCTCCTCGACCGCCGGGCTGGTGCCGACCACCTCGACGAACGAGATCCGGGCCCGCCGCAGGTCCGCCATGATGGTCCGCAGGTACGAGTCGACGGCCGCGGTGATCCGCTCCCGCACCGGCTGGTCGGCGGTCCGGGTGAGTGCGTCCCCCGTGTTCCGGACCGCCAACTCGATCACCTGCGCGTGCACCGCGAGCAGTACGGCTTCCTTGTTCTGGAACTCGTGGTAGAAGTGCCGGGTGGACACTTTCGCCTGTGTGCACAGGCGTTCCACGGATGTCGCCGGATATCCCTCGGTCCCGAAGAGCTCGAGCGCGGCAGCCAGCAGCCGTTCCCGGCGCGCGGCCTTCCACTCTTCGACTGACCGCCCGGAATAACGGCGTACGGAGGGTTCCCTCATCACACCTCTTGTCGCTACCCCGTGCCAGATGCCGGACATCCTATCCACCCCTCGGCGCAGGCGTAACCGGGTTACTCCAGCTTGGTGTATCCCGTGGCGCCGTCGAGGAGTTCGCGGATGATGTCGAGGTGGCCGACGTGGCGGGCGGTCTCCTCGATCATGTGACACAGCACGTACCGCAGGGATGCTGCCTTGTCAGCGGGTTGGCCCGCCTCCACGGTCTCCAGCGGAAGGTTCGCGATCGTCGCGTTCGAGCGCCGGCACTCCTCGTCGTACTCGTCGAGCAGCTGGGCGATCGGTACGTCGTCGACGAACATCTCGGCGTCGACGTGCCCGCCCTCGGTCCACGGCGTCTGGCCGGTGTCGGGGACGCCCGCGATACCGAGCTGGAACCACGAGTACTCGTTCCAGCGCAGGTGCGCGACCAGCCCGGCCGGCGACATCAGCGGCGAGGTGGGTACGACGTTGCGGTGGGCATCGGCCTCGCTCAGCCCGGTGCACTTCATCCGGACGAACGAGCGCTGCACATCGAGCCATCCGATCAACTGCTCCCGCTCTCCGGCGGTCAGCGACGGACGTTGTACTTCGGTCATACGACTTCTCCTAGGTGGTACGACGCCACCCCCGGTCAGCCGCGGACACGGCAGCGGGGCAGCACGACAGTCGGACTCGACATCGCGCTCACCTCCTCTCCGTCGCCGGGGTGCCGAAGCCTCCGGCCCTCGCACCGTAGCCGACCGGCGCCGGGGAGGAAACCCCATTTCTGGCACTCTATGGAGGACAAGCGCCCGCACCGCGCATCGAGGTGAGACGTGGATCCACGGTTCGACCTGCCGCTGTACACCCGCGCCGAGGTGGCGCTCCACCTCGGGCTGCCGGCCACCACGCTCGGCGACTGGCTGCGGTCCGGGGCGCTGGAGGCGGGCCGCGGTGGTCGCGGTGAGCCGACGGTGACGTTCGCCGGCCTGGTGGAGACGCACATGCTCCGGCACCTGCGCCGTACCGGACTGTCCCTGCACGCGATCGGCGAGGCCGCGATCGCGCTCCGCTCCCGGACCGGCCGCCGGTACCCGCTGGCCTGGTCCGGGCTCGCGCACGACGGCCGCGACCTGCTGGTCGAGATCGCCGCCGAGGGCCGCGAGGCCGGCTGGGAACGGATCCGCGACAGCCAGGGCGGCTTCCCCGGCGTACTGCGCCGCGGCTCCGCCGCCATCGGCTGGTCCGACGACGGGTACGCCGGCACGCTCCGGCTGGTGATCTACCCGGACATCGACGTGCTCGTCGACCCGGCCCGCGCCCACGGCCGGCCACTCGTCGACGACGTCCCGGTCGAGGACATCCTCACCGAGATCCGCCACGGCGCCGCGTACCGCGACATCGCCGCCAAGTTCAACCTGGAGGACTTCGAACTGGAGGCCCTGATCCGCCCCCACCTCCGCCCACCCGCCTTCCGCAAACCCCACCACACCGATCCACAGCCCGACGCCCTCCTCTAGCCGTACCGAAGAACGGGTAATGGTCCGCCTCCACCCCCACCATCACCACCGCCGCCCGCTCAGCGAGACCCGCAACCGGGCACCACTACCCGTTCTTCGGTACGCCTACCGGTCGTCGCGGATCCGCTTGGCCTTGCCGAGGGAGCGTTCGAGGGCGTGTGGGGCGACGACTTCCACGGCGGCGGTGACGCCTACCCGGTCCTTGATGCGGCGGGCGAGGGCCGCGGCGGCGGTGGGGCGGTCGGTCAGGTTGGGGGTGGCTTCGACCTGGACGGTGAGTTCGTCGAGGCGGCCGGGGCGGGTGAGGACGCACAGGTAGTGCGGGGTCAGGCCGGGGACCAGGAGGATCTGTTCCTCGATCTGGGTGGGGAAGACGTTGACGCCGCGGACGATCATCATGTCGTCGGTACGGCCGGTGATCTTCTCCATCCGGCGCATCCCGGGACGGGCGGTGCCGGGCAGCAGGCGGGTCAGGTCGCGGGTGCGGTAGCGCAGTACCGGGAACGCTTCCTTGGTGAGCGTCGTGAACACCAGCTCGCCCTCGGAGCCGTCGGGCAGTACCTCGCCGGTCACCGGGTCGATGATCTCCGGGTAGAAGTGGTCCTCCCAGATGTGCAGGCCGTCCTTCGTCTCCACGCACTCCTGCGCGACACCCGGCCCCATCACCTCGGACAGGCCGTAGATGTCGACGGCGTGGATCCCGGTGCGTTCCTCGACCTCGGTCCGCATCGCCTCGGTCCACGGCTCGGCGCCGAAGATCCCGATCCGCAGCGACGTGTCCCGCGGGTCCAGCCCGCGGCGTTCCAGTTCGTCGACGATCGACAGGAAGTACGACGGGGTGACCATGATGATCCGCGCCCCGAAGTCGCGGAGCAGGTCCACCTGCCGCTCGGTCATCCCGCCCGAGATCGGTACGACGGTGCACCCGAGCCGCTCGGCCCCGTAGTGCGCGCCCAGCCCACCCGTGAACAACCCGTACCCATAGGCCACATGGCACACGTCCCCGGCACGCCCGCCGGCGGCGCGGATCGACCGCGCCATCAGATCGGCCCAGTTGTCCAGATCCCGCCGCGTATACCCGACCACCGTCGGCCGCCCGGTCGTCCCGGACGAGGCATGCACCCGCACCACCTCAGTTCTGGGCACCGCAAACATCCCGAACGGGTAGTTGTCCCGCAAGTCTTTCTTGGCGGTGAACGGCAGCCGCGAAAGATCCGCCAACGACTGCAGATCACCCGGCTTGAAGCCGACCGCGTCCAGCGCGGAACGATAGTGCGGCACGTTCTCGTAGGCCCGCCGTACGGTTGCCTGCAGCAACGACAGCTGGCGGGCGCGGAGCTCGTCGACGGACAGCTTCTCGCCGGGGTCCCGCAGTTCCGCGGGACAAGGCTCACCGAGCATGAACGACTCCTAAGGACGGGCGAGCAGGGTCGCGATGCCCTGGCCGACGCCGATACACATGGTGGCCAGCGCGTACTGCGCGTCGCGGTGCCGAAGCTCGAGCGCGGCCGTCAACGCCAACCGTGCGCCCGACATCCCGAGCGGGTGGCCGAGGGCGATCGCGCCGCCGTTCGGGTTCACGTGCTCCGCGTCGTCGGGCAGGCCGAGCTCCCGCAGTACGGCGAGGGACTGCGACGCGAACGCCTCGTTCAGCTCGATCACCTCGATGTCCGGCAACGCGACGCCGGTCCGCTCGAGCAGCTTCCGGGTCGCCGGCGCCGGCCCGATCCCCATGATCCGCGGCGGCACCCCCGCGGCAGCGGTCCCGACAACCCGAGCAAGCGGCGTCACCCCGTACCGCTCGACAGCCTCCCCACTCATCACCAGCAAAGCCGCCGCCCCGTCGTTCACCCCCGAGGCATTCCCTGCCGTGACAGTCCCAGGCGATCGGAAAGGTGTCTTCAAACCCGCCAAAGCTTCGAGCGACGTCTCCCGCGGATGCTCGTCGGCATCGACAGTTGTGACAGCGCCCCGTTTCCCAGGCACGTCGACCGAGACGATCTCCTCCGCCAGCCGCCCGTTCGCCTGCGCCTTCGCCGCCCGCTGCTGCGAACGCAACGCGAACAGGTCCTGGTCTTCGCGGGAGACGGCGAACTCGGCGGCGACGTTCTCCGCCGTCTCCGGCATCGAGTCGACCCCGTACTGCGCCTTCAGCACCGGGTTCACGAACCGCCACCCGATCGTGGTGTCGTACACCTCCGCCTGCCGGGCGAAGGCGGTCGTCGCCTTCGGCATCACGAACGGTGCCCGCGACATCGACTCCACCCCGCCGGCCACCACGATGTCGTTGTCCCCGGCAATGATCGACCGGGCCGCGTACGCGACCGCGTCCAGCCCGGACCCGCACAGCCGGTTGATCGTCGTACCGGGCACCGAGTCCGGCAGCCCGGCGAGCAGCAGCGCCATCCGGGCGACGTTCCGGTTGTCCTCGCCGGCCTGGTTCGCGCAGCCGAGGACCACGTCGTCGATCCGGGCCGGGTCGAGCGCGGTCCGGTTCAGCAACGACGAGACGACATGCGCGGCGAGGTCGTCGGGCCGCACCGCCGACAGCGCCCCGGCATACCGCCCGATCGGCGTCCGTACGCCGTCCACCAGAAACGCCTCGCGCGTCATGCTTCCTCCGGAATGATCGTGCCGGACAGTTGCCGGCTGCGGCCGCGGAACTCGGCGATCACCTCGTCGCCGCGGGTGACCGTGATGTCGTAGATCCCGTTCCGGCCGAAGCTTGTCCGCTCGGCAGCCGAAGCGACCAGTACGTCGCCGCGGTGCGCCGGGGCCACGAACACGATGTCGCAGGCCTGCGCGACCGTGACCCGGTTGCGCGAGTTGCACGCGAACGCGAACGCCGAGTCGGCCAGACTGAACACGAATCCACCATGCGCGATTCCGTGCCCGTTGACCATGTCCTCGCGGACAGTCATCTCGAGCCGTGCGCTGCCCTCGCCGACGTCGACCAGCCTCATCCCGAGACCGGCGCTGGCGGTGTCCTCCGCCCACATCGCCGCGGCCACCCGCGCCGCCAAGTCACTCATAGGCCACCTCAAACTCTTGTGACACCCTGGTACCGATTGCGCCATTGACTGTAACATCGCAGACATGACCACGGACCTGCTCTCCTCCCACCGTGAGCGCCTCGACGGCGCGCTGAAGGCGATCCACGACCGCGGCTACCACTCCGCGTTCCCCGAGTCGCCGAGCCCCCGGGTGTACGGCGAGACCGCGGCGGCGGACGGCAAGGCGGCGTTCGAGGCCCATCTCGGTACGGCGTACGCGCTGGACGTCCCCGGAGCCCGCGGCACGGTCGTGACCGAGCAGTCGCCGTACGGGATCGCGATGGACGTCGCGTACCCGCGGGTGGTCGAGGACGGTCTGGACGAGCTGCTCGCGGCCGCCCGGCAGGGGCTCGCGGACTGGCGGCGGGCCGGGATCGACGGGCGGACTGGGGTCGCGCTGGAGATCCTCGACCGGCTGCACCGGCGGATCTTCGAGCTGGCGAACGCGGTCCAGCACACCAGCGGGCAGGCGTTCGTGATGGCGTTCCAGGCCGGCGGCGCGCACGCGCTGGACCGGGCGCTGGAGGCCGTCGCGTACGCGTACGAGGAGATGAACCGCTACCCGGCCACCGCGACCTGGGAGAAGCCCGCGAAGGGTGACCCGATCCGGATGGAGAAGACGTTCACGGTCACCGGCCGCGGCGTCGCGCTGGTGATCGGCTGCAACACGTTCCCGACCTGGAACTCCTGGCCCGGCCTGTTCGCCTCGCTGGTCACCGGGAACGCCGTCGTCGTAAAGCCGCACCCGCTGGCCGTGCTGCCGCTGGCGATCACGGTCGAGGTCTGCCGCGAGGTCCTGGCCGAGGCGGGCTTCGACCCGAACCTAGTCACGCTCGCCACCGAGCGCGCCGGCGACGGCCTGGCCAAGCCGCTGGCCCAGCGCCCCGAGGTGAAGCTGATCGACTTCACCGGCGGCAGCGAGTTCGGCGAATGGCTCGAGCAGAACGCCACCCAGGCCACCGTCTTCACCGAGAAGGCCGGCGTCAACGCGGTCGTCGTCGACTCGACCGACTCCTTCAAGGCGCTCTGCAACAACCTCGCCTTCACACTGAGCCTGTACTCGGGCCAGATGTGCACCACCACCCAGAACCTGTTCGTCCCGGCCGGCGGGATCGACACCGACGAGGGCCACAAGTCCTTCGACGAGGTCGGCGCCGGGATCGGGGCCGCGATCGGCAAGCTGCTCGGCGACGACCCCCGCGCGGTCGAGATCCTCGGCGGCATCGTCAACCAGGCCGTGATCAGCCGCCTCGAGCTGGCCGACGAGTACGGCGACGTCGTCCTCGCGTCCCGCGCGATCCAGCACCCGGCGTACCCGGACGCGGTCGTGCGTACGCCGCTGCTGGTCGCGATCGACGCCGCGGACGCCGACGTGTACGGGCGGGAGTGCTTCGGGCCGGTGTCGTTCCTGGTCCGGACGGCCGACACCGCGCAGTCGATCGAGCTGTTCCGGTCGACCGTGACCGAGGACGGCGCGATGACCGCCGGGATCTACTCGACCGACCCGAAGGTGCTCGACGAGGCCCGGGACGCGGCCCTCGACGCGGGCGTCGCACTGTCCGAGAACCTCACCGGCCAGGTGTTCGTGAATCAATCGGCCGCTTTCAGCGATTTCCACGGCACCGGGGCCAATCCGGCGGCCAACGCGACATACACCGACGGTGCATACGTTGCGAGTCGCTTCCGCGTCATTCAATCTAGGCGTCATGTCTGAGGCCCTGAATCCTGAAAACCTGCGCGAAGCGCTCGCCTATTACGACAGCTGGCTGAAGTACAACCAGCACTACCAGCGGATCCCGGGGGTCCAGGTCGCGGTGTACGCCGGCGACCGGGTGGTGTTCTCCGCCGCGTACGGCCACGCCGACGTGGAGAACGACGTACCGCTGACCGACCGGCACCTGTTCCGGATCGCGTCGCACTCGAAGACGTTCACCGGGACCGCGATCCTGCAGCTGGTCGAGCAGGGGCTGGTGCGGCTGGACGACACGGCGGCGCAGCACGTCACCGAGCTCGCCGGTACGCCGATCGGGGAGCGGACCGTCCGCGAACTGCTCGCGCACGCGGGCGGCGTCACCCGGGACAGCCAGGACGCCGACTGGTGGCAGCTGGCGATTGCGTTCCCGGACCGCGACCAGTTGCTCGCCGTACTGCGGGACGCGGAGTCGGCGGTGATCCCGGAGAACGAGCGCTTCAAGTACTCGAACATCGGCTTCGGGCTGCTCGGGCTGATCATCGAGGCGGCCGGCGGGACGTCGTACAACGAGTTCGTCCGGACGTCGATCGTGGACAAGCTCGGGGTGACCGGCCTCGGTCCGGAGCTGGACCCGGCGCGGCTGACGGAGTACGCGGTCGGCTACAGCGCGCTGGCGTACGCCGACACGCGGGTCCCGATCGAGCACGTCGACACCCGGGCGCTGGCCTCGGCGACCGGGTTCTTCGGCAACGCGCACGACCTGGTGACGTACTTCTCCGCGCACCTGCCTGGCGACGACCGGCTGCTGACGGACAAGTCGAAGCGTGAGATGCAGCACCCGCTGTGGACGACTGGGAGCGACGAGAAGGCGCGGTACGGCCTCGGGATCGCGGTGACGAAGGTCGGTGACCGGGAGGTGATCGGGCACGGCGGCGGGTACCCGGGCCACATCACCCGGACGCTGGTCGACCCGGAGCAGCGGCTGATCGTGGCCGTACTGACGAACGCGATCGACGGGCCGGCCTCCCAGCTCGCGGAGGGCCTCTTCCGGCTGCTGGACCTGGCCGGGTCGAAGGACCGCGGCGACGCGGCCGGCCTGGAGCGCTTCACCGGCCGCTTCGCGAACCTGTGGGGCATCACCGACGTGATGCTGCTCGGTGGCCGGCTCTACATCACCGACCCCTCCGGCCCGAACCCGGCCGAGGAGCCGATGCCGGTCGAGGCGGACGGCGACGCGCTGCGGGTCACCGGCGGCAACGGCTACAGCTCGTACGGCGAGTCGTACAAGTTCACGTTCGGCGCGGACGGGTCCGTGGAGACGGTGCGCGGCTCCAGTGGACTCACCCTGCACCCGCTCGACACCTACACCCTCCCGGAGCGCGTTACCGTGGCCGGGTGACCATTCACGGCGACCACCCGTTCCTGCCGCCCGAGTCCGAGCGGAGCCCGGTACGGCGGTTCCGCGGGCGGCTGGCGTCGCCGGTGGGGCTGTGGACGACGGCGTACGAGGGGAAACGGGCCGGGCTCACCGTGTCGTCGATGCTGGTCGCGGACGGGGAGCCCGGGTACGTGATCGGGCTGCTCGACCCGGACTCGGACCTGTGGGAGACGTTGCGCGAGGCAAGGACCGCGGTCGTCTCGCTGCTCGGCGAACCGCACCGGCAGCTGGCCGACGCCTTCGGGTACGTCGCGCCGGCGCCGGGCGGTCCGTTCAAGCTGATCGACTGGACCGACACCGCGTGGGGCCCGGCCCCGGTCGGCGTCAGCACCTGGGCCGGCTGCACGCTGGTCGACCCGGACCCGCCGGAGGTCGGGTGGGGCCTGCAGGTGCAGCTGGAGATCGCCCACGTCGAGTTCGGCGCGGACGACGTACCCGCCCTGGCCCACCGGCGCGGACGCTACGTGACGGTCTAGTGGCCTGAGATTTGTGCGCAGTCGCTCTGTTCGAACAGGGAATGTGCGCGCTCTCACACTGTCAACCCACGCGGGGTCACGGCTGCGCAACGCGCCTGCGCGGAACGTTGACACTCGCCAGTAGCAGTTCCAGAGTGGGGGCGGTCAAGGGGGCATCGTTGTCAGGCGGCTCCATCAACAATGATCGGAGAATGAATCATGCGTGGTGGTCTGAGTAAGACCCTGGCGCTGGTGGGTGCGGCGGGTCTTCTCGCGGTGAGCGCCTGCGGGAACAGCGACAAGAGCAGCGGTGGCGGCAACTCGTCGGCGAGCAAGGACGTCACTGTCTTCACCTGGTGGGCCGACGGTGGTGAGAAGGCCGGTCTGGACGGCCTGGTGTCGGTGTTCGGCACCGAGTGCAAGGACTACAAGTTCGTGAACTCGGCCGTCGCCGGCGGCGCGGGCTCGAACGCCAAGCAGGTGCTGGCGAACGACCTGCAGGCGGGCAAGCCCCCGTCCACGTTCCAGGCGCACGCGGGCGCCGAGCTGAAGGACTACATCAACGCCGGCCAGGTCGACGACGTCAGCCAGCTGTACAAGGACTACGGGCTGGACAAGGCCTTCCCGCAGAACCTGCTCGACAACCTGACCGTCGACGGCAAGATCTACTCGATCCCGGCGAACATCCACCGGGCGAACGTGGTCTGGGCGAACCCGACCGTGCTGAAGAAGGCGAGCATCGACGCCACCAAGGCTCCGGCCTCCGTGGACGCGTGGATCGCCGACCTGACCAAGCTGAAGGCGGCAGGCGTGACCGCGCCGCTGGCGATCTCCAAGGGCTTCGCGCAGGAGATGCTGGTCGAGGCCGTACTGCTGGGCGAGCTCGGGCCCGACAAGTTCAAGGGCCTGTGGGACGGCAAGACCGACTGGGCAGGCGGCGACGTGACCGCGGCGCTGAACAAGTACAAGACGCTGCTGACCTTCACGAACACCGACCGCGAGGCGATCGACTGGCCGGACGCGCTGGGCTACGTGAACAGCGGCAAGGCCGGCTACACGCTGATGGGTGACTGGGTCGCCGCGCAGCAGCTCGCCGACAAGGTCCCGGACACGGCGTACACCTACTGGCCGGCGCCGGGTACCTCGCAGGACTTCCAGTTCCTCGCCGACTCGTTCACGCTGCCGACCAACGGCGCGGACCCGGACGGCGCGAAGTGCTGGCTGAAGGTCGTCGGTTCGGCCGAGGGCCAGAAGGCGTTCAACACCAAGAAGGGCTCGATCCCGGCCCGTTCGGACGCCAACCCGGCGGACTACCCGAAGTACCAGCAGACCGCGATGGCGGACTGGAAGAAGGACCAGATCGTCCCGTCCTGCGCCCACGGTGCGGCCTGCACGCTGGGGCAGAACAACGACATCCTGTCCGCGCTGAGCCAGTTCAGCGGCAGTCCGGACGTCGCGAAGCTGCAGACAGCGCTCGGTACCGCGATGAAGACGAGCTGATGTGTCGCGAGTTGCGAACCGATGAGTTGGAGGACTGAGCGTGCACGGAAGAATCCGCACCTGGGGACCCGGAGCCCTGGTGCTGCTGCCGACCGTGCTGTTGCTCGGGTACTTCGTCTACGGGCTGATCGCGTGGTCCTTCAACACCTCGCTGACGAACCGGCACACCGCTCGTAAGGGCCCGGCGGACTACGTCGGGTTCGAGAACTACGGGCACCTGTTCGGTGAGGACCGGTTCCTCAACTCGCTGAAGAACCTCGGCGTGCTCACGGTGGCGTTCATCGTGGGCACGCTGATCTTCGGCCTGCTCTGGGCGCTGCTGCTGGAGAAGGGCGTGCCTGGCGAGTCGATCTTCCGGTCGATCTACCTGTTCCCGATGGCGATCTCGATGATCGCCTCCGGCGTCGTCTGGGGCTGGTTGCTGAACCCGTCCCAGGGCGCCGACGCCCGCGGGCTGAACCGGCTGTTCGAGATCCTCCATCTGAACTTCCTGGAGAATCCGTGGTGGACCGCCGGCAGCAGATGGACGACGATGGCGTCCATCGCGCTCCCCGCGGTCTGGCAGCTGTCGGGCTACATCATGGCGCTGTTCCTGGCCGGTTTCCGCGGGATCCCGCCGGAGCTGCGCGAGGCGGCCCGGGTGGACGGCGCGTCCGAGTTCAAGCTGTACCGGCACGTGCTGTTCCCGCAACTGTCGCCGATCGCGCTGTCCGCGCTGATCATCCTCGGTCACATGTCGCTGAAGCTCTTCGACCTGATCTACGCGATCACCGGGCCGAACCAGTTCCGTACCGAGGTGCCCGCGATCTACATGTGGAACACCTTGCTGCGCAGTGACATGGCCAAGTCGGCCGCGATCGCGATCGTGCTGCTGGCTGTTGTCGCTGTCCTGGTCATCCCGTACATCGCGTACACCGTCCGGCAGGAGAACGAGGAATGAGCGCCGACACCGCAGCCGCAACCGGCACCGCCGCCGCGGCGGTCCGCCGGAAGCCGCCGAAGAGCCGCGGCGTGATCGCGGACGGCTCCACCCGGCGCAGCCGGACGGTCCGTTACGTCCTGCTGCTGCTGTTCCTGCTGTTCGTCCTGATCCCGGTGTACGTCGTACTGGTCACCAGCTTCAAGACCTCCGGCGACACCACCGCGGCCTCGCAGTGGAACCTGCCGAAGACCTGGACGCTGGATCCCTGGCGCAAGGCCTGGGACGTGCTGCAGCCGTACATGATCCGGTCGCTGTCGCTGGCGATCCCGGCCGCGATCATCTCCTCGCTGATCGGGTCCGTGAACGGGTTCGTCCTGGCCCGCTGGCGGTTCCCGGGGGCGAACATCGTGTTCGCGTTCATCCTGTTCGGGATGTTCATCCCGTACCAGGCGGTGATGCTGCCGCTGCGGACGACGTTCACCGAGCTGGACGTCACCCGGGGCGTGCCGACGCTGATCGTCGCGCACTGCATCTACGGCATCCCGATCTGCACTCTGATCTTCCGGAACTACTACGCCACGATCGTGCCGAACGAGATCATCGAGTCGGCCCGGGTGGACGGGGCCGGGCTGGTGCAGACGTACCTGCGGATCATCCTGCCGATCTCGATCTCCGGGTTCGTGGTGACGCTGATCTGGCAGTTCACCTCGGTCTGGAACGACTTCCTGTTCGCGCTGTTCCTGACCCAGCAGGACAACGGTCCCGTCACGCTCGGGCTGGCGGCGCTGGCGGGCGGTCAGAAGGTCGACTACGCCGCCTCGATGGCGGGTGCGCTGATCACGTCGCTGCCGACGCTGATCGTCTACATCGTGCTCGGCCGCTGGTTCATCGGCGGCCTGATGGCGGGCGCGCTGAAGGGCTGAACCCCGCGGTACCCCCGACGGCCCGTGCTCGCCCGAGCACGGGCCGTCGCTCTGAGTTGTCCACAGGACGCGCGCAGGAGCCTGCGGCGGACCGGCTCCGGACGGTAATCTCACGGAGGTGACCAAGTCTCCGAGTGGACGGGACGGACGGCGCAGCCACCTGCGGCTCGTCGGCTCCGATCCCGGCGAACCGTACGCGCCGCCGGCGGGTGTCGATGTCGACACCACGCCGAGCGTCGCTGTGCTGGAGACCCTGCTGGAAACGCTTGCCCTCGACCTGGCCGCCGCGCCGGCCGCGCTGCACCCGGTGATCGCCGAGGCGTCCGTGGCCCGCTCGGCTGCGATGCTCGCCGACCAGCTGTGGCCGGCCGGGCGTCCGGACGAGATCGGTGAGGTGGAGCGCTTCTTCTGGGCCGACGCAGCCCGGGTGCTCGGTGAGCGCCGTGACCTGGAGTCCTTCGTCCTGCTGACCAGCCTGGCCCGGACCGTCGGCCCGGCCGGGCGGCTGCCGCTGCAGCGAGCGCACGTGTCGCGGCTGCGGACGCAGGACGAGGTGCCCGAGTGGGTGACCCGGATCGCCGGGTTCCGGCTGACCAGCGCGATCGTGTCCGAGGACATCACCGGTGACGGGCTGAGTGTCGTGCTGGACTACGACGACGAGCAGCACCCGCACACCGTGGTGGTGTTCATCGACAACAACATCGGCGCGATCATCAAGGACGTGTTCGTCGGCCCGCCGGTGGACCGCGTCCTGGAGGCGTACCAGCGCGGCGGCCGGGTGACCATCCGGACCGTGCGGCCGCCGATCGCGGCCGGGATCATCCTGCAGGCGCTCGGCGAGACCCGGGACTACGACGATCCGCCGGTCAGCGAGGACTTCGAGTTCTTCACCGGCCTGCTGGTGAACCGGCTGACCCAGATGCCGGACCGCCCGGTCCGCCCGCCGATGCGGCCGTTGCTGACCCCGCGGCAGCGCGAGCAGCTGGTCGAGGAGTTCCTCGAGTCGCGGTTCGCCGTTGGCCTGCCCGACGACGCGCCGGACGTCGTCCGGCTCTGGATCGACCACGCGGTCGACCACACCGTCGGCGGCCCGCTGCGGGTCAGCGGGGTGCTGGTCGAGCTGTTCCTGGCGCACTGGCTGCCCCGGAAGGTGCTTGCCGACAGCACCTACTTCGACGCGGTCCCGGTGGTGGTGAAGGCCTGGCTGGAGTTCGCCGGCGACCGTGGCAGCCTGCCGCTGGACACCGTCGACGAGGCGGTCGACGCGGTCGACGTCTGGCAGCCCGCGCTGGAGGCGGCCGCGATGATCGACCCGGTCGGCTCGAAGCCCGGCGAGCGGGTCTTCCTCGACGACACCACCAACGACCTCGAGGACGCGTACCGCGCCCTGGCCGGCCTCGGCACCCCGCCGCAGCCCGACCTCCAGGGCCTCGACAACCACCAGGCCGCGACGCTCTCGGTGCTGGCCCCGCACGCCTGGCTGATGGCCGGCGAGACCTTGGGGACGTCGTACGCCCCCGACGCCTTCGACATCGCCGAACGCCTGGTCCGCGAGGCCCCTGACCTCCTCGCCAAGGCCCGCCTCTCCACCTGGCCCCGCGCCATCGTCTGGCTGATCGCCCACCGCCACCGCCTGGTCGGCCCCGGCGAGACCCTCACCCCCTACACCCTCGCCACCGACCTCTCCTCCTCCCCGGCCACCCTCCGCAAAACCGCCAAACTCCTCACCGACACCCTCGTCCTGCCCCGCTGATCCGCCACGGTTGTGCCACGGCGGAGAATGGGTGGCATGCATGTGCGTGCGCCGGAGTTGCGGGGTCGTGGGTGGTTGAACACTGGCGGCCGGGAGTTGGCCTTGGCGGACTTCCGGGGCCGCTTTTTGTTGCTCGATTTTTGGACGTTCTGTTGCATCAACTGTCTGCATGTGCTGGACGAGTTGCGGCCGTTGGAGGAGAAGTACGGCGACGCGCTGGTGATCGTCGGGGTGCATTCGCCGAAGTTCGCGCACGAAGGGGAGGAGGCGGCGGTTCGGGCCGCTGTCGAGCGGTACGAGGTGGGGCATCCGGTGCTGGACGACCCGGAGCTCGTCACCTGGCAGAACTACACGGCGCGTGCCTGGCCGACGCTGGTGCTGGTGGATCCGAACGGGTACATCGTCGCGCAGTACTCCGGTGAAGGACACCTGCACGCGCTGGACGCGTTGCTGGCGGAGCTCGTCGTCGAGCACGAGGCGGCCGGTACGTTGACCCACGGCAAGTCGCCGTACGTCGCTCCCGCGGCGGAGCCGACCGACCTGCGGTTCCCGGCGAAGGTGGTTGCGCTGGACAACGGGTTCCTGGTCGCCGACGCCGGCAACCACAGCATCGTGGAACTCGCCGCGGACGCGACGACCGTCGTACGGCGGATCGGCACCGGCGAGCGTGGTTTCGTCGACGGCGGCGCCTCCGAGGCGCGCTTCTCCGAGCCGAACGGGCTGGTGCTGCTCCCGGACGACGTCGCGGCCCGGACCGGGTACGACGTGGTCGTGGCGGACACGGTCAACCACGCGCTCCGCGGGATCCACCTGCAGAGCGGCGAGGTGACGACGCTGGCCGGCACCGGGAAGCAGTGGATGGACGGCGACGGGACCGGCGTCCTGAGTTCGCCGTGGGACGTCGCGTGGTGGGGCGGCAAGGTGTGGATCGCGATGGCCGGTGTACATCAGCTGTGGACGTTCGACCCGTTCGGCAAGGTGACCGAGGTGGCCGCGGGGACGACCAACGAAGGGCTGAAGGACGGGCCGCTCGGCGAGGCGTGGTTCGCGCAGACCAGCGGGCTCGCGGCGGACGGGGAGCGGTTGTGGCTCGCGGACTCCGAGATCTCCGCGCTGCGCTGGATCGACACGTCCGTCCACACCGCCGTCGGCACTGGGCTGTTCGACTTCGGGCTGCGCGACGGCAAGGCGAGCGAGGCGCTCCTGCAGCACCCGCTCGGCGTGACGGTGCTGCCGGACGGCTCGGTCGCGATCGCCGACACGTACAACGGCGCCGTACGGCGGTACGACCCGGCCACCGAGACGGTCGAGACGATGGCCACCGGGCTGGCCGAGCCGAGCGGTGCCGTTGTCGTGGGCAACGAACTGCTGGTGGTCGAGTCCGCCGCGCACCGGCTGACCCGGATCCCGCTCGGCGCGTCGGCGACCGCGGCCGAGTTCAGCACCCGTACCCAGCGGCCGCCGATGGACCTGGCCGCCGGCGAGGTCACCCTCGAGGTCGTCTTCACCCCACCGCCCGGCCAGAAGCTCGACGACCGCTACGGCCCGTCGACCCGGCTGCTGGTCTCGTCGACGCCGGACAACCTCCTCCGCGAGGGCGCCGGCGACTCGACGGATCTCGTCCGCCGGCTGATCATAGACCCGCACGCCGGTTCCGGCGTACTGCACGTAGCCGTCCAGGCCGCTTCCTGCGACGACTCCGCCGAGGTCGAGTTCCCCGCCTGCCACATGCACCGCCAGGACTGGGGCGTCCCCGTCACCATCACCCCCACCGGCCCGAACCACCTCGAACTGGTGCTCTCGGGCGCCAAGTAGGAGTTTGTGGTCCGGGTACAGGGAGGGCGTCAGACAGCCGCGGCCCGGAGGGAAGCGAGTCGATGAGTATCGGTGCGGGCATCTTTCTGATGGTGGTGGGCGCCGTCCTGGCGTTCGCGGTCCGGGACACCTGGGACGCCGTCAACCTGCAGGTGGTCGGCTACATCTTGATGCTGGCCGGCCTGGCCGGCATCGTGCTGTCGTTCTACATCACGAACCGCCGCCGCCGGGTGGAGACCAACGCCATCGACCCGGCCGTCGAAGAGGAATACCGCGTCGTCGAGGAACACCACCGCGACGTCAGCGAGTAGCGATCAGCTGGTGCGGAGTTCGATGTCGCCGGAGGTGGTGGTGGCGGAGACGGAGTGGGCGCCGGTGTCGGTGTTGCCGAGTTTGTTGTCGATGTCGCCGTTCCTGGAGTCGGTGCTGACCTTGTAGTCGGTGCCGGGGGCGGTGATCTGGATGTCGCCGCTGGTGTCCTTGGCGTTCACGTCGTTCGCCTCGGCGAGGTTCAGTTCGATGTCGCCGGAGGTGGTCTCGACGGCGACCGGGCCGCCCTTCAGGTCCTTGGCCTCGATGTCGCCGGACCTCGCCTTGACGTCGAGCGTGCCGTTCAGGCCGTGCACCGACACGTCGCCGGACGTCACGTCCAGGTTGACGTCGCCGTCGATGTCGCGGAGTTCGAGTTTGCCTGAGGTGGACTTCGCGTCGACCCCCGCGACCCCGGCGAGCTGTACGTCGCCGCTGCCGTTCTCGCCGGTCACCTTCGTGCCGCGCGGGACGGTCACCTCGTAGTCGGCGGAGCACTGCCAGCCGCACTTCCCGTCCAGCTTGAGTACGCCGTCGTGCACCGAGTACGCGTCGCCGTGCTTGAAGAACCAGAACTTGCGCTTCTCCCGCACCGTCGTCTGGCTGTCGTCGGAAACCCTGATCGTGATGTCGGAGTGGCCGGCCGCGAGCTGGACGGTGGTGATCTTGTCGTCGATCTTGTGTGTGTCGTCGGAGCCCCGGTCCGCGAACTGCCAGAACGCCAGCCCGGCCGCCGCTACCAGCAGGATCACGCCGAGCTGCTTGTTCTCCGCCATCGTCCGCCTCTTCTCGAGCCCACCCGCGTTGTCGCAACGACAGTAGGCGTCGAGCCTGCCCCGGAGGATCCGGCAGATCCCCCGAGGCCACCCTGAGCGCTCCTCAGGGATCTACCGGTGCAGCTCACCCCGGGACACTGCAGTGGACAGGTCGTCGCCGGTTGTGCCGAAGAAGGTTCGCGCCCAGAGCGAGTCCTCGTACCAGTACGGGCCGTCCTTGCCGGGCAGCGACTGGGGCGCCGACCCGCGCCGCAGCGCCTGCCGGCACTCGTTGCACAGCGGAAGCGTCAACGTGGTCCCGTTCGACTCGACCTTCGTCGGCCGCCCGGTGGACCGGCCGTGCAGCGGGTTGAACGCACACAGCTCCGGTACGTCGGCCACCCGCCGGCCGGCCGCGGTCGCGACGGCGGCGTCGTACGCGCGGCGGCCCTTGTCCAGCAGCACCATCGCGCCGACCAGGTCGACGAGGTCCGGCGCCGTACCGTCGAGGATCTTCGACGCGGCGGCGTGGTCGTCGAGCGCCGCCTGCTGGTGCGCCAGGCCGGCGCCTTCGGTCGTCGGCAGCGCCGCGAGCTGCGAGCCGAGCGTGGTGAGCTCGGCGGTCGTGTCCCGGGTCAGCTTCCGGCGCCGCTCGGCCGCCACCGTCGCGGCGACGTGCGGCGGGATCCGGAACGTCTTCTCCCGGCGCGGCGCCGACCCCGAACCGGCTCCGCGCACTCGTCCGATCACCAGACCGAGCGCCACCAGGACCAGCAGTCCGCCGACGATGCTGAGCGTGATGACGGTCCCGTGGCCGCCGGACTCGGAGGAGTCGCGGCGCGTCGGCGTCCCGGAGTTCGGGCGTTTGGTCGTCTTCGGGATCCCCGGCTGGGCAAGCAGCTCGTACATCCGGGCGACCACCTCGGTCGGCCCCGCGTCGTACCCGGTGTCGTCGAGCGCGCGCTGCCGGGACGCGTTCAGCTTCTCGTCGCTGACCTGCGGCAGGTCCTTGGCCTCGTACCACGGGAAGCGGCTGCCGCCGTCGACCACGACGTACAGCCCGGGCTTGCGGAGCGCGTCCATCACCAGCGTGAGGACGTTGTCCTCCTTGCCCTCGAACTCGTCGCTCGGGGTCAGCGGCAGGATGATCGTGTACGTCGGGTACCCGAGCGCGGCCGCCTTCTTCTTGACGTCGGCGCGCAGGTTCTCCGGCAGCGCCGTCTTGTAGGCCGGGTCGATGTACAGCGGGTCCTTCAGCAACGCGGTCGCGATCTCGTGCGCCCGCTCCGCCGGGGTCCCGTCCGGTGCGGCCTGCGCCGGTGCCGCGACCATCGTGGTCAGCGCGGCCACCAGGCAAGCGAGAAGAATCCGGGCCTTCACGAGCGTTCCTTCCGTCGTCGTGGGGTGCCGATCGCTGCCGCGATCAGGACGATGCCGCCGAGGACGCCGCCGCCCATCAGCCCGAGCACGGTGCCGCCGCCGCCGTTCGCCAGCGCCTTGCCGACGGTGAACTTGTCCTCGGACGAGGACGAGGACGGCTCGGGCGTGGGTGTCGGCGTCGGCGTGGTCCGGGCGGGTTCCGGCGTACTCGACTTGTACTGCTTGATCCCGTCCACGTAGTCCTTGAGCTGACTGCTCAGCGACTGCTTCCCGGTCCCGTAGGTCCAGTCCGGCGCGTACGCCGCGATCTCGTTGGCGACGCCGTACGACCGGTCGCCGTCCATCACGACGTACACCCCTGGCTTGTGGTTCGCGGCTGCGAGCCGGCCGGCCAGCAGCGCGGTGTCGCCGCGCTCCGGGAACCACTCCCCGGTCGGTACGACGGCCACGTACACCGGCACGCTCGTCTCGGAGATCACCTTGACGAGCTCGTCCTGGTCGGCCGTCGAGGCGTAGTCCGGGTCGACGTACAGCGGCCGCACAGCCCAGGCCGCGACCGCGCCGGTGATCCGCGGATCGGTCGGCGTGGCCGCCCAGGCGGTCCCGGTCAGCAGTACGAACGTTGCCGCCAGCAACAGGAAGAGCCGCCTCATCGGACCTCGTCCTTCCAGGCCTCGACCCGCTCCGGCAGGTCGTCCGAGAGCGCGCCGAAACCGCTCGCGACCATCGGGTTGTCCGGCTCGAGCGTCCAGTACGGCACCTGCTTGCGGTCGTGGCCGAGCAGCCCCGACTTGCTCCACACCCGGAGCCCGCGCGGCGTCTTCCCGCGCCGTACGACGCTCGCGCACTGCTGGCACGCCGGCACTTCGACGTCGTCCGACCAGTCGACCTTCGCCGTACCGGGGTTGTGCCTCGGGTCGAAGAAGCACGGTGGCTGCAGGGCCGCGCCGGACGCGACCCGCTCGGCCTGCCGGGCGAGGACCAGCGCACCGGCCGCGGCGAGCAGGTCGTCGGGATGGTCGGCGCGCAGAGTGCGCGCGGCGTCCAGCCGGCGGCACGCGTCGTCGCGCCTGTCCAGCTGCTCCGTCGTCCGGTTGCCGCGCTTGTCGAGCCGCGCGACGGAGCGCTCCGCGGCCTTGATCTTGTCGTCGGCCTTGAGCTCCACGTCCGACGAGTCGATCGGCGGGTCGTTCTTGGCCGGCAGTTCAGTCCGCTGGATCTTCGTCCGCCGGCGGCGGCGCAGCCCGAGCACCAGCGTCAGCGCGAATCCGAGGACCCCGCCGATCCCCAGCCCGACGAACGTCGACCGGTCCTCCTTGTCGGTGGTCGACAGGCCGTGGTCGCTGTGGTCGATCGGCGGCCGGCGGTCACCGGCGGGCACGGCCGGCAGCGCGCGGCCGTCGAGTGCCGTCGAGGCCTCCTGGATGGTCCGGACGATCGGCGGCGCCGGGCGGTCCGTGACCACCTCGAGGCGCTGCTTGTCGTCGTTCTGCACGCTGACCAGCTCGCGGCCGCGCAGCCCGCCCGCCCGGTACAGCTCCGCGCTGATCGACCAGTACGTGTCGTTCACCACCGCGAGCAGGTACAGGCCCGGCGTACCGATCCGGGCGTGCAGCAGGGTCGGCATGGTGTACGACACCTCCCGCAGCGGCGGCGTCGACGGCACGATCGCGACGTACACCGGCATGCCCGCGGTCCGCATCGCGGTGCGGATCCGGGTCAGCTCGGTGGCCGGGATGCCGCCGGCCAGCCGCGGATCCACCGACAGGTGGTCGGTCCGCCAGGCGGCGGCGATCCGGTCCGGCAACTCGGGCGTGTCCGCCCGCGCCGGGACGGCGGGGACGAGGAGGAGGGCCGCGAGCGGGGCGGTGAGGAAACGGGCGCGCATCGCGGACAGCGTACGACGACCAGACCTGGGCACAGGCATACGGACGCAACGAGGCATCGGACGGTTCCAGTCGCCGAAGTTGACGCGACCCTGGCTCGGACAGGGGAAACCAAGCCAGGGTCACGGTGTTTCAGGGCAGCAACGTTGCCGCATGATCACCCTCCGCAACAGGGCAGATCGTGGGGCAACCTGGGGCAGATCGGCGAAATCATGCCCCGAATCCTCCGGCTCGACCCGCGCAAGTGGCCGAGCCGGAGGAGCCTCAGAACGCGGACTCGGGGAGGTCCATCACGTCCAGATCGGTGAGCTCGGCCTTGATCCGCTCGGCCCGCACGGACGGCATCGTGGACCGCACGAACCACTGCGCCGCGGCCACCTTGCCCGTGTAAAAGTCCTGGTCAGCGGCCGAAAGCTCGCCGCCGAGCCGCTCCAGCGCGACCTCGGCCTGGCGGAGCATCAGCCACGAGCAGACCACGTCGCCGAGGACGAACAGCAGCCGTGAGGTGTTCAGCCCGACCTTGTAGATGTTGCGGGGGTCGCCGTTCTCGGCCTGGGGGTTGCTGGCCATCAGGGCCTGCCCCATGATGCCCAGGATCTTCTGCGTGTCCTCGAGGCCCTTGGCGAGCAGTCCACGCTCCTCCTTGAGGCGGCCGTTGCCCGCCTCGGAGGCGACGAACGCCTGTACCTGCTCGGCGAGATGGCCGAGCGCCTTGCCCTGGTCCTTGATGATCTTGCGGAAGAACAGGTCCTGGCCCTGGATCGCGGTCGTGCCCTCGTAGAGGGTGTCGATCTTCGCGTCCCGGACGTACTGCTCGATCGGGTAGTCCTGCAGGAAGCCGGAGCCGCCGAACGTCTGCAGCGACTCGGTACCGAGCAGCGTCCACGACTTCTCCGAGCCGTACCCCTTCACCAGCGGCAGCAGCAGGTCGTTGACCCGCTCCGCGAGGTCGTCGTGCTCCCCGGCGTACCGGGCCTGCTCGGCGCGGTCCTGGTACGTCGCCGTGAACAGCACGAGCGCCCGCAGCGCCTCGGCGTACGCCTTCTGCGTCAGCAGCGACCGCCGTACGTCGGGGTGGTGCGTGATCGTGACGCGCGGCGCGTCCTTGGCCGGCTGGGTGAGGTCCGCGCCCTGCACCCGCTCCTTCGCGTACTCGAGCGCGTTCAGGTAGCCGGTGGAGAGGGTGGCGATCGCCTTGGTGCCGACCATCATCCGGGCGTACTCGATCACCTGGAACATCTGCGCGATGCCGTCGTGCACCTCGCCGAGCAGCCAGCCCTGGGCGGGGATCCCGTCGCCGAAGGTGATCTCGCAGGTCGTGGAGACCTTGATGCCCATCTTCTTCTCGACGTTCGTGACGAAGGCGCCGTTGCGCTCGCCGGTCAGCTCACCGGTCTCGAGGTCGAAGTGGTACTTCGGGACCACGAACAGGCTGAGGCCCTTCGTGCCCGGACCGCCGACGCCCTCGATGCCCTGCGGCCGGGCCAGCACCAGGTGCACGATGTTCTCGGTCATGTCCTGCTCGCCCGAGGTGATGAACCGCTTGACGCCCTCGATGTGCCAGGAGCCGTCCTCCTGCAGCGTGGCCTTGGTCCGCCCCGCGCCGACGTCGGAGCCGGCGTCCGGCTCGGTCAGCACCATGGTGGCGCCCCAGCCGCGCTCGATGATGTGGTGCGCGATCTTCTGGTCCCGCTCGGTGCCGTTGCGCCACAGGACGTGTGCGAAGTTCGGGCCGGCGGCGTACATGTGCACCGGCGGGTTGGCGCCCAGGACCAGCTCGGCGGCGGCCCAGCGCAGCGACGGCGGGGTCGGCTGACCTCCGAGCTCAGCCGGCAGCTCGAGCTTGAACCACTCGGCGTCCATGTAGGCGTGGTAGCTCTTCTTGAACGCCTCCGGCATCCGGACCTCGTGGGCCTCCGGGTCGAAGACCGGCGGGTTCCGGTCGGCCTCCGCGAACGACTCGGCCAGCTCGTGCTTGGCCAGCCGGTCCACCTCCGCGAGCACCTCGCGGGCGGTGTCGACGTCCATCTCGGCGTACGGGCCCTGTCCGAGCACGTCGCCCCGGCCCAGCACCTCGAGCAGGTTGAACTCGATGTCCCGCAGATTCGACTTGTAGTGACTCACAGAGGCTCCCCTGGATTGTTACTCACGAGTAATTTAAGTATATACCCGTCGGTAATGAGGGCAAAGGGGGTTTCCTGTGACCTGTGACCAGGCTGATATACGAGACGCACTCGATCACGGTGGACAACGAGCGCGGGCACGCGACCGGGTGGTTGCCGGGGGAGCTGTCGGCGGAGGGGCGGCGGCTCGCGGAGGAGTTGGGTGAGCGGCGGCAGGACGTCGACGTGGTGTTCAGCTCGGATCTGCGCCGAGCGGTGGAGACTGTCGAGCTGGCGGGGCTGAGCGCGCCACATCTGCAGGACTGGCGGTTGCGGGAGTGCGACTACGGCGAGCTCAACGGAGGGCCGGTGGACGCGCTCGCCCCCAGGGTCGAGCGCGTCCGGAACCCGTTTCCGGGTGGTCAGTCGTACGCCGACGTCGTCGAGCTGACCCGTTCGTTCCTTGCGGATGTGAAGCAGTGGTACGACGCGGCAACCGTCCTCGTGGTTGCCCACTCCGCCAACCGGTGGGCGCTGGAGCACCTGCTGAGGAGCGGGCGACCGATGGAGGAACTGATCGAGGCGCCGTTCGACTGGCAGCCGGGCTGGACCTACGCGTTGTAGACGGTGTTGCTGCCGTAGAGCTTCTGGGTGAACGCGGACATGTACGACGACGTGTCCGACTCGGTCAGGTTGTACGTGAGGAACACGCCGTACCCTCCGCTGACCGTGCGCTGGGCGAGGCTTGCCGCGGTGGACGAGCTGGTCGCGGTGTACGAGACGGCGGCGGGGGAGACCCGGGCCTTCTCGCTCGGTGCGCTCGGGACCGACCAGCTGCCGTAGTACGGGTTCCAGCCGTAGTCGAAGGTCTCGACGATGCTCTGGCCGTTGTACGTCAGGCGGTCCGCGGCCGGGCCGATGTCGTACAGCGTGATCAGCTTGTTCGGCAGCTTCGCGCGGAGCGCCTGGACCAGGTACACGAACGAGAAGTCGTTCGGCTGGCCGGTGCCGTTGTTGCCGTACTCCGCGTACTCGTCGTCGAAGTCGATGCCGTCCAGGCCGTACTGGTTGACGGCGTCCGCGAGCTGTTGCGCGAACGCGTCCGCGGACGCCTGGTCCGGGAAGTTCGCGAAGCCGGCGCCCTGGTGGTTGCCGAGGATCGACAGCAGCACCTTGATGCCCTTCGCCTGCAGCGGGCGGACCTGGGTGGCGACGTTGTCGAGCACGCTCTGGACCTGCTGGTTGAACGACAGGTACGCCTTGGTGCCGTCGTAGTTGATGTTCGCGGCGAAGATGACCGCGATGTCGATCACCGGTGATCCGCCGTTCGCCAGCGTGTACTTGCCGGCGCTCAGCATGCTGTGGTCGTTGACCTCGATGTATGCGACGGTCACCGGTCCGGTCTTCGCGCGCGGGCGTCGCTTGCCGGCGGCATCGGCCGGGAGTGCGGCACCGGTCGCGGCCGCCGCGGTACCGGCGGCCAGGGCTGACAACAGGGTCCTTCGCTTCATGAGCTGATCGACTCCTCGTCAAGGTGGGCGGTATCGCTATATCGGTTAAGTTGCTCCCACCACCTGCCGGATTGGCGGTTCGGTCACAGGAGATAAACCGGTATAGCGTCACTGATCATCAATCCGTGATCACCGGCTGTCAAGACCCCGGGTTGATGACCGAGACTGGAGGTTGCGACCGGCCACCGACGGGAGTGACATGCGAGTGATCGGACTGATGTCCGGGACGTCGTACGACGCGATCGACGCCGCTGCCGCGGACCTGCGGCTGGACGGGGACCAGCTCGTACTGACACCGCTGGGGATGCTCAGCCAGCCGTACCCGGACGAGCTCCGCGCGGCGGTCGCGGCCGCGTTGCCGCCGGCGCCGACCACGATGGAGCAGGTCTGCACGCTCGACACCGGGATCGGGCAGGCGTTCGCGGCGGTCGCTCGGCAGGCGGTCGAGCAGCTCTGCGGCGGGTACGCGGACCTGATCGTGTCGCACGGGCAGACGATGTTCCACTGGGTCGACGACGGCGCGGTGCGCGGGACGCTGCAGCTCGGGCAGCCCGCCTGGATCGCGGAGGCCACCGGCGTACCGGTCGTGTCGGACCTGCGGGCGCGGGACGTCGCCGCGGGCGGTCAGGGGGCGCCGCTGGTCAGCATCATCGACGTACTGTGGCTGCGCGGGCGCCCCGGCGTACCGGTGGCACTGAACCTCGGCGGGATCGCGAACATCACGGTCGTGCACGGCGACCCGGTCGCGTTCGACACCGGCCCGGCGAACGCCCTGATCGACGCGGTCGTGACCGAGCTGACCGGGCGGCCGTTCGACGCGGACGGCGTGATGGCGGCCCGCGGGCAGGTACATCTCGAGCTGCTCGACCGGCTGCTGGCGGAGCCGTACTACGGACGCCCGGCGCCGAAGTCGACCGGCAAGGAGCTCTTCAACCTCGCGTACGTCGCCCACGCTCTCGAAGGACTGCCGGTCGTCCCGGCCGAGGACCTCGTCGCCACCGTGACCACACTGACCGCGCGGACCGTGGCCGACGCGGTCCGGCGGTACGGCGGGACCGAGGTGGTGGCGTCCGGCGGCGGGATCCGGAACCCGGTCCTGATGCATCTGCTCGCGGACGAGCTGGAGATTCCGGTCCGGACCACGGACGAGCTGGGGATGCCGTCGGCGGCGAAGGAGGCGTACGCGTTCGCCGTACTCGGGTTCCTGACCGTGCACGGGTTGGGCGGGACGGTGCCAAGTTGTACGGGCGCGCGGCACTCCAGCGTGCTCGGATCGGTGACTCCGGGACCGAGCGGGCTGCCGGCGATTTCGGGCGAAGCGCGGCCTCCTGTGCGGTTACTGGTGGAATGACCGCACACTAGGAACGTGACGAGGTTGTTCGTGGTGACCGGTGCGCCCGGTTCGGGAAAGTCGACGGTTGTGCCGGAGCTGGTCCGGCTCAACCCGGGCAATCTGGTCGTGATGGACATGGACGAGCTGCTGGACGACAACGGCCGGCTGCTCGGCATCTCGATCGCGAGTCCGACGGCGGCGCCGATCTGGCCGGCGTACAACGCGCTGTGGCTGCGGATCACCGAGCTGATCCGGCGCTCCGGGATCCCGGTGCTGCTGCTCACGCCGGGGTTGCCGTCCGAGCTGCCGGAGGGTCGGTGGCTGCATCTGGACTGCCCGGACGCCGTACGGCGGAAGCGGCTGGCGGCACGGGGGTGGCCCGCGGTGCAGATCGAGGAGGCGGTCGCGGACGCGGCCGAGCTGCGGAAGTACGTGCCGCGGTCGGTGCTGTCGGACGTGAACCCGGAGCGGTGCGCGAAGGGGATCCTGGACTGGATCCGCGGCGAGCGCTTCGGGAAGACCCTCAGCCTGTGGGGCCGGCTCCGGAGTTGACCTTCGAGTGGGTGCAGGGATGAGGGTCGTGCGTATGACGATCAGTGAGTTCGCACGGCTGGTGGGGCTGGCGCCGAGTGCGCTGCGGTTCTACGACGACTGCGGTCTGCTCCCACCCGCCGAGGTCGACGCGACCAACGGCTACCGCTACTACGACCCATCCCAGGCCGACCGCGCCCGCCTGCTCCGCGACCTCCGCGAGATCGACCTGCCGCTACCGGACGTCCGCCAAGCCCTGGACGCCGCGCCAGCCGAGGTCGCCGACCTGATCCGGGCCCACCTCCGCACCCTGGAAGCCAAGTCCACCGCCACCCAGGAAGCCGCCACCCGCCTCCTCACCCAGCTCCTCTCCCACCACACCACCGCCACCCTCGGCGGCGCCGAACTCTCCAGCGCCATCCGCCAGGTGACGCCGACTGCGGCCGCGGACGAAGACGGGGAGCTGGGGGTGGTGTTGAGCTGTGTACTGGTGGAGGTCTCGCCGGATGAGGTTGTGTTCGTGGCGACCGATCGGTACCGGCTCGCGGTGCGGAGCGTGCGGCCGGTGGAGTTCGGTGGGGTGAGTGGGCGGGCGCTGGTGCGGGCCGTCGACCTGGCCGCGGTGAGCAGGTGGGTCGCGGCGGGGGACGTCGTACGGATGGAGGTGGACGGCGGACTCACGCTGGTACGAGGGGACGAGTCGCGCGAGCTGGAGACCGTCGACGCGGAGTACCCGGCGTACCAGCAGATCCTGGACGGGCTGCCGTCGCCGGCCTGCCGGGTGGTGGTGGACCGCCTGCGGCTGCTCGACGTACTCGCGGGCCGCGAGATTGTTGCCTTTGACATCGACTCGGAAGTACTGCGGATCGGGGACGAGGTGCGGCTCGACGTGATCGGCACCGGTGCTGCGCGGATCGGGTTCACCGCGAGCCTGCTGACCGCGGCCCTGGAGGCGAGCGTCGGCCCCGACGTACTGCTGGAGATCGGCGACCCGTCCCGCCCAGTCGTCGTACGGTCGGCCGACCAGGGCACCTTCACCACGCTGGTGATGCCCGTCCGGCTGGACGGGTGAATCGCAGGTACTACGGCTGGCTGGCAGGATCCACGCTCTCGGCATTCGGCGACTCCGCCCTGTTCTTCGCGCTCGGCTGGGCGGCGACCGGCATCGGCCCGCGGGTCGCCGCGCTCGTCCTGACCGGGTTCACCCTGCCGCGCGCCGTACTGCTCCTGCTCGGCGGCGTCCTCGGCGACCGCCTCGGCCCGCGCCGCCTGCTGCTGATCTGCACCGCGATCGTCGGTGCGTGCTGCTTCCTGCTCGCGCTCGTCGTGGGAGTACGCGGCGTCTCGGCCGGCGTACTGCTGGCGACGTCGATCACGGTCGGCACCGTCGACGCGTTCGCCTTGCCCGCGTCCGGCGTACTGCCGCGACTCTTCGTACCGGACGATCAGTTGCCTCGGGCAATGGCTCTGCGGATGTCGGCCACCCAGGTGATCACGCTCGCCGGCGGACCGGTCAGCGGCCTGCTCGTCGCCACGGTGGGACTGGTCGGCGCGCTGATGCTGGACGGGGCGACGTTCGCCGTACTGTTCCTTGTTTTGCTGATCTTGAGACCGCCGTACGACGTACCTCCGCAGCCCGACCGCCCGTCCGCCGTACGGTCCGCGCTGGACGGACTGCGGGTGGCGATCGCGGATCCGGTGCTACGGATGATCCTCGGGGTGGTCGGGCTGGTCGCGGCCTTCGTCCTGCCGGTGACGTCGCTCTGCGTCCCGCTCCTCGCCCGCGCCCACGGCTGGACCGCCGGCCAAGCAGGATTCGTTGTCGCAGGCAACGTCTGCGGAAGCCTGCTGGTCACCGTCCTGGTGGCCCGCGTCGGCACCTTCTCCCGCGCGGGACTCGCGGGCGGCACCGGCTGCCTACTCGCCGCCGCAGGCATCTCAGCCCTCGCGCTTGCCCCCACGGTCCCCTCGCCGTCGCCGCAACCCTCCTCCAAGGCCTGGGCATAGGCCTCTTCACCTCCCACCTCGCGCCGGTCTTCGTCCGCAGTACGCCGAAGTCCCACCTCACCCGCCTGCAGTCCCTGCTGTCCCTCGTACAGACCGTCCCGCTGATCGCCTCCACCAACCTCCTCGCAACCCTCGACGTACACCACGCCCTCCCCCTCGCCGCCACCGCAACCGCCGCCGCCGGCCTCATGCTCCTGAGGCTCTGAAATCAATCCCGAACGTCGGGTACTCCGGCTGCGGACACGGCTCCCCGCGATACCCGAGCGCCTCGTAGAACGGCGCCGACCGCTCGTGATGCGCCTGCCACTCCAAATACCGCACCCGCGTCGAGGCCCACTCCACCACCGCCTCCATTAACGCCCGCCCGACGCCATTCCCGCGCCGCTCCGGCACGACGTACAGATCATGCAACCGCCCGTGATGGCGCGCCCCGCCCCGCAAATGCGTCCCGTAGTCCTGCACGGCCGCATACCCCATCAGCTCGCCATCGTCGTACCCCAACGCCACCCACCGCGGATCAGCCACCAACTCCGCGAAGAACCCCCGACTCTCCCCCTCCGAAAACGCAGTCCCAAACCCCCTCACCAAGGGCCAAAACCCGTCCCAGTCCTCCAACGTCACCACCCGAACGCCCATCCCCCCACCCTCCCAGCGCCTGGCCCGGAAGGCATCACGTTTCAGAGTATTGACAACATACTGTCGTTATGACAGTGTGTTGTCTATGGAGACGGCATATGTGGCGGTGTACGAGACGTTGGCGGACTGGGAGATCGGGCATCTGGTGGTCGAGTTGCGGACCGGGCGGTTTACCGGGGTGCCGTGGCGGGTGGTGACGGTGGGGGAGTCGGTCGAGGCGGTGGTCACGATGGGTGGGATGCGGGTGGTGCCGGATGTGACGATCGCGGACGTGGCGCCGGACGCGGGGGATGTGTTGGTGCTGGCCGGGTCGGGGCAGTGGGACAACGGGGGTGGGGAGGCGTTCGCGAAGTTGGCGGGGCGGTTCCTGGATGAGGGTGTGCCGGTGGCGGCGATCTGTGGTGCGACGGCGGGGCTGGCGCGGGCCGGGCTGCTGGACGGGCGGAAGCACACGAGTGCCGCGAAGGAGTACCTGCAGGCGACCGGGTACCAGGGTGCGGACGGGTACGTCGATGCCCGCGCGGTGATCGGCGGGGACCTGATCACGGCCGGGCCGGACTCGCCGGTGCAGTTCGCGCGGGCGGTGCTGGAGCGGCTCGGGCTGGCGGACGAGCGGAAGCTGGAGGCGTACGAGGGCGTGTTCCACCGTGCGGACCCGGCCGCCTACGCGACGCTGGTGGGATGACCCGCGAGGACGAGACGCCGCCGCGTGAGGAGTGGCCGACACCAGGCCCGCAGTCGGAAGGTGGTGCGGCGTTCACGGACGTCGTACTCGCCACCTTCCGGCTGAACGCGCGACTGATGGAGGCCGCGCAGGGTCTGGCCGCTCACGGTGGGCTCACCGCGGCGTGGTGGCAGGTGCTCGGCGGCGTACTGCGGGAGCCGCATTCGGTCGCCGATGTCGGCCGGATCATGGGCGTGAGCCGGCAGGGCGTGCAGCGGATCGCCGATCTGCTGGTGGAGCGTGGGCTGGCGGAGTACCGACCGAACCCGGCCCATCGGCGGGCGAAGCTGCTGGCCTGCACCGAGGCCGGGTACTACGCGATCCGGCAGATCGCGGTCGCGCAGCACCCGTGGACCTCGGAGGTGGCGGAGACCGTCGACCTCGACGATCTCCGGACCACGTTGCGGACGATGCAGGCGCTGATCACCAGGCTGGAACAAGCTTGACGGAGATGCTCGCGCCGTAGGTGTGGCGGGTGCTGAAGGTCAACCTGGTGCCCGTCGCGGTGCGGGTCACCTGCACTCCTTGGGCTGGGGCAGCCGGCTTGAGGTACTGCGCTTGCAGCGTCACGGTGATGGTGTCCCGCTGCGTCGTCGGGTCGGAGACGGCCAACTGCACGGTTGCTGCCTGACGACGGACGAGCACCGAGGCCGGACCGTCGACGGTCAACCCCGGGAGGTGGTGCAGGCCGGGGCCGAAGGAGTTGGCGGCGGTCAGGCGGAGGCCGTCGTGCTGGATCGCCTGGAGCCTGGTCGTGTTGGCGAGCAGGGTGAGACGGCCGTGCTGATACGAGTTCAGCGCCGATTCTGTTGCGTTGGGCACCAACGCGTAGGCGAGCGTGTGCTTGCGGCCGGCCGGTTGGGCGTAGGTCAAGCTGAAGACCTGCTTGGTGACCGCCGTGTCCGGGTTCGACGTACGCACGACCCGACGGCTCCGCGTCACCGTCTCCACCTGCGCCGAGACATCCGCCGCCTGCAGCAGGTAGTAGCCGACGGCAACCGTTCCGTCGGTGTACCGCAACCACCGCGACGACCGCGAGACGTTCACCGGCGCGGTGGCGGACGCGATGCGCGTGTCGAGCGTCGTGGTGACCGATCGGGTGTCGTCGCCGACCCCGGCAGCCAGTACGACGATCTCGTCGTCGAGGAGGAACCACGACTTGGTCGCGGACGCGTTCTTGTAGACCACGAAGTCCGCGGGCAGCGTGTCCCGCGACGCGTACGCGAAGTCGTCCGACTGCACCCATCCGGCCGCGCCGTACGCGTCGAGCGTCGCGCCACCGGAATACGTGTTCGTCCCTACCGGAAAGTACACGTAGGTGTTCTGCGACTCCGACGACGCGGTGAAACCCGCCGCCGCGTTGTCGTAGTACGCCGTCCCGTACAGCTCCGGCACCGACTTGCGCGTCTCGACCGGTGCGGTCACGCCGCCCAGTGCGTACGGCGACACCGTGGTGAAGTAGTCGATGCCGAACGCCTGCGTCTGGTCCTGCCCCGACAGGTACAGGTAGTGCGCGCCGTCGCCCTGGAACCAGGGCAGCAGGTTCTCCCCGCTCATGTACTCGTACTTGCTGATCCGCGACGAGTTCCGCGCCAGCGCGAACGCGTACCCCGGGCGGCGGTGCACGGTCCGGTCCATCGCGTTGAACGCCGTACTGAGCGCCGCCGGGTTGAGGTCGGTGGGCACGATCGACGCGTCCGCCTTGAGGTCCGCGAACCGCCCGACGCTGACCGGCGACACGAAGCTGTTCACGTTGATCGTCGGCCGCGCGGTGAACTTCGCGAACGCCTTCAGCCGGGCCGCGTCCGCGCCGGCGGCGTAGTCCGCGAGGTCCACGATCGCCTCCACGACGACCGCGACGTCGTCGTACCCGGTGCCGGTCCGGGAGACCGCGCGGCCCTTGACGATCTCCATCATCCAGCCCTCGAAGATCAGCGGCGCGAACCCGTGCTCGACCCACCCCTGCACCACGCCGACCAGGTCGTCGCTCTGCGCGTACGCCGTTCCCGCCAGCACCTTGATCGTCTGCACGACCCGACTGAGCAGGCCCTTCCCGTACGAACCCGTGTACGCGACCGACGCGTGCTGGATGAACGAGCCGTCCGCGTAGTACCCGTCCGTCACGCCGTGCCGCAGGTTGTACGGGTCGACGGTCGCGAACACCGTGAACTGGTCCTGCAGCGCCTTCCGGATCCGCGCGTCGTCGGTCAGCAACGCGCCCTGGAGCACCCGGTTCGCGGTGATGTCGACGAGGTTCGCGCCGGTGTGGAAACGCGAGTCGAGGTCGACGTCGCCGTCCTTCCCGTTCCGCAGGTACGCGTCCATCGAGGCGACGTACGTCGTGACCAGGTCGGCCGGCGCGTCGACGAGCGCGAGCGTCTTCGACACGAACGTCGAGATGCCGATCTCCCAGGTGAACCAGTTGCCGTAGTACCCCTTGGACTGGTCGCCGTAGTAGTTGTCGTGCAGCCAGACCAGGCCGTTCACGACCTTGTCGCGGACGGCCGCGGTCGCCAGGTCGGCCGCCGCGCCCGGGCGGCGGTAGGCGAGCGCGATCTCGTACAGGTGCTGGTACGACGAGCTCAGGTTCGGGTCGCTGGTCCCGAGCGGGAGGCCCGCGAACAACTCGCCGGTGCCGGCGCGGCCGAGGGCGGTCAGCCAGGTACGGGCGGTGCTGTCGATCGCGGCGACCTTCGCGGCGACCTCGGGGCGCGCGTTCGACTCCGCCGTACCGGCGTAGATTGCGATCATGTTCGCCAGCAGCACGTTCGGCTCGGCGGCCTGGGCCGTCGAGGCAGGCCGGACGGCGGTCAGCAGTGCGGTGGCGGGGACGAAGGACAGCAGGCGGCGACGGGTGAGCTCCACTGGTACTCCCGGGCGGAGGGGAAAACCTGACCCCGGGAGTCAATCAGTAGAAACTATCTTTCGGCAATCGCTTACCGGTCAGACTTTTCAGAGACCGCCGGCGCCGATCAGCTGCGGGTCGATCGACAGCACCTGGACCTGCTTGCCGGACTCCTTCGTCGGGATCACCAGCGCGACCTGGTGCAGGTAGTCCTGGTGCAGGCTCTGCGTGTACTTGACCATGCTGCTGAACGCGGTCGCCTCGCCGCTGGTCCAGTACGCGTTCGAGCCCGGCTCGACGCGCTGCAGGTACTGCTCGGTGATCGACAGGAACACCAGCGCGTCGCCGTTCGAGGTGATGAACGACAGCGGCGAACCGGACGGCAGGAACGCGTCGTTGACGCTCGCGATGTACGGCTCGGCGGTGTCGGAGGCCTTCGTCTTCGCGCGCAGGTCGAGCAGGCTCTGCAGGCTCGGCGAGGCCGCGAAGGACTTCGCCTCCGGGGCCTTCGCGCCGCCGGTCAGGTACGCCGCGAGGTCCTTCGCGACGGCGTCCGGCTGCGCGCGGAGGAGGTTCAGGTCGGCGGTGTCCGGCGTTCGCAGACCGTCCAGGGAGGGGACCGGGGTGGTCTTGGCCGGGTAGACCGAGTGCGTCAGCAGCCACGGGTCGCCCGCGCTCTGCCGCTGCCAGACGCCGAGCTGGCGGCTGCCCGGGGCGTTCGAGACGCCGGAGCTGACCACGAAGCGCATCGGGTACGACGCGAACTGCGGGGCGCCGATCTGCGGGTTCGTGTAGCTGAACGGCTTCGACACCTCCTTGCCCGCCGCGTCGAGCTTGCGGCCGATCGCGAAGCCCGCCTGGGTCTGCGCGAGCGTCGGGTTCCCCTCGATCGTCGCGGAGATCTTGCCGTCGCGGGTCCGGTTCGCCTGGTTGTTGAGCTGGTTGTACCGCTGGACCACGGCCTGCGCGTCGGCGAGCGTCACCGCCGGCCGGGCGTCCGGCACGGTCAGGCTGTTCTTCGGCGGCAACAACCCGCAACTCGTTGTCGTCAGCAACAACGCCCCGCTGGCCAGCAGCGCCGCGGTCCGCCGCACCGCCTCGTCGCTCTTCACGAACTCCGGCGACTCGGCCAGCGGAACAGTCTCCTCGGCCTCGGGTTCCGCGGGCTCCTCGTACCGGGCTCCGGCGCCGATCAGTACGGGCGCCTTCGCCCGCTGGACCGCGGCGGCCGACATGAACATCGGCGCCGTCCGCACCGCGACCGGTGTGGCGGGAACAGGCATCACGACCGGGGCTGGCTCGACCTGGGCGACTGCCGCGGCCTGCTCCTCGGCGACCACTGCGACCGGTTCCTCGGCGAATGCTGCGGCCGGCTCGTCGGCGACCGCGGCGGCCGGCTCCTCCTCCTGTTCCGGGAGGGGGGCGAAGGGGCTCACCCGGTCGGGGTGGAAGGGGGAGATGCGATACGCCGGGGCGAGTTGCTCGTCGTCGTACTCCGCCGGGGCGGTCGGCAGCTCGGCGGGAGCGGTCGCGGCCAGCGCCGGGATGCGGGTGTTGATGACCGGGATCTCCCGCGTGTCGGCGGCCTCGGCCCGCGCCGGGCGACGGCGCCGCAGCAGCGCGACGCCGAGAGCCAGCACCAGTACGCCGGCCCCGAGCACCAGCAGGCAGAGGCCGAACAGCCGGTGCACCTGGAGGCCGAACGTGACCTGCGCGCCGACGGCCGGCGTACCGTCCGCGTTCATCACGACGACGTCGTACCGCCCGTCCTGGACCGGCCAGCTGAGGGACTGGGTCCCGGTCGCGGACTGCGCGACCCACCAGTCCAGCTCGCCCGGCGGCGTCAGCTTGTTGGTGCGGCCACGCACCTCCTCGGTGCCGAACGCGGCCGGCAGCCCGAACCGCGTCACCTGCGTGTGCGCGCTGCCAGCCAGGTAGGAGCGGACGTCGAGATCCTGGGCGACGCCAACGAACAGCGGCTTGTCCCCGGACACGCTGACGTGCAGCGTCGGACCGTGCCGGTCGAGCAGCTCCGGCGAACTGACGACGGCGAGGCCCTTGGCGGCGAGCTCGCGGCTTGGGGTCGTGATCGTGTTGTCCGGGCCGACCAGCCAGAAGGCCGCGACGGCCCCGGCGACGGTGGCCACCAGGCCTGACAGTGCCAGCAGCAGGCCCAGGGTAATGCGGGCGAAACGCATGAAGAGGCTCCCGTTGGTACGACGAGCCCGGCCACGGACGGGTGCAGCCGGACGGCGGGATCGCGGTCCGGACCGCCTTCGGCAGGCCGAAAGCAGTATCCGAAACCTCACCCGTTGTCACTGACTAACTGATCCAACAAGGATCTGTTACGATCTCGGATATTAGCGAATGGCCATTCACAAACTCGGAGGCGCCGCGATGGCCCGGCCACGGCTGGTGAGTGACGACGTGATCCTCGACGCGACCCGGGAGGTGCTGGCCGAGCTGGGGCCGGTGAAGCTCACCCTCGCGGCGGTCGGGGCACGTGCCGGACTCGCCCCGCCGACCCTGCTGCAGCGGTTCGGGTCGAAGCGCGGACTGCTGCTCGCGTCCGCCGCGCGGTCCCCGCTGATGGTGCAGCGGCTCGCCGAGGCGGTGGCCGGCCGGAACAGCTCGCCGCTCGCCACCCTCCGGGACTTCGCGCTGTCCGCGGTCGCCCACATCGAGCACCGCGAGCAGCTCGGCAACGGCCTCGGATTCGTCCAGCTCGACGTCGCGGACCCGGAGTTCCGGCGGCACGCGCTGGCGCACTCGGCCGCGATCGTCGACAGCTGCGACCGGTTCTACCGGGCGGCGGTGGAAGCGGGCGAGTTGCGCGCGGACACCGACGTACCGGCGCTGGCGCGGCACACCCTTGTCTGTTTCAACGGCGCGCTCCAGGTCTGGGCGGTGAACGGCTGGGGCTCGCTGACCGAGTTCCTCGGCGAGCAGCTCGACCTGATGATCGCGCCCTATCTCATCCAGGAGTAGCAGTGTTCTTGCGGGTGGTGGTCTTCTATCTGGCCACGATGGTGTTCAGCGGGATCCTGAACGCGCTGCAGTCGGCGACCGGGCCGAGTCCCGACCTGATCCAGCTGGTGCAGTTCGCGCCGGCGCTCGGCGTGGGCGTGATGTTCCTGGCGTTCCGGCGTACGACGAGGGTCGACGTACGGTTCACGCCCGTGAGGGTCGCGGCCGGGCGGAGCGCGCTCGTGGTGGGCGTCGTGGTTGCGGCGATGCTGGTGTCGGTGCTGGTGCACGTGGTCGCGGGGCGGTCGTGGCGCGGCGGGAGCCTGCCGTTCCCGTTCTGGGTGCTGGTGCTGACGATGATCGTCGGCGCGGCGGGCGAGGAGCTCGGCTGGCGCGCGTACCTGCAGCCGTATCTGCAGACCCGGTTCTCGGTACTGCGTTCCTCGCTGATCGTCGGCGTGCTGTGGGGGTTCTGGCACATCGGCGGGTTCGCCAACGGTCTCGTCTACATGGGCCTGTTCGTGGTGATGGCGGTCGCGTTGTCCGTGGTGATGGGTGCGGTGCTGCAGGATGCCCGGCGTACCAACCTCGTGGTCGCGACGGCGGCGCACGCGGCGGTGAACCTCGGGCTGATCCTGCTCTTCGACGAGGAGGGCGGCGACGTGTTCTCGATGGGCGTGCTGGCCGCGGTCTGGACGGTCGCGGCAATCGTCCTAACGAAGGTACGACGCCCCGTTGAAGTCGAGGACCGCGCCGCTGGCCCAGTTCGCGTCGGCTGAGGCGAGCCAGTAGATCGCGTTCCCGACCTCCTCGGCGGTGGCGACCCGGTCGAACGGGCTCTGCGCCCGGATCGCGTCGCCACCGGGGCCGGCCAGGAACGACTCGGTCATGTCGGTGGCGATGAACCCGGGCGCGATTGACGTCACGGTGATGTCATGCGGCGCCAGCGACACCGCCAGGGACTGTCCGAGCGCGTGCAGCCCCGCCTTGGAGGCGCCGTACGCCGGGACGTCGGGCTCCCCGCGGTACGCGCCACGGGAGCCGACGTTGACGATCGCGCCCCGCCGGACGCCGTCGTCCGGGTCGACGTCGAGCATCTGCCGCGCCACGCACCAGGTCACGTGCGCGGCACCCTCCAGGTTGACGGCGAGCGTACGGCGCCAGGTCGCGACCCACTCGTCGTACGACGTCTCGGCCAGCGGGTGACCGACCCGCCGCGAGCCCGCGACCGGCTCGTCGACGAACATCGCCGCGTTGTTCACGAGTACGTCGATCCGCCCGAGCGCTGCGGCCGATTCCGCAACCAGGGCAGGGATCGCGGCCGGATCGCCGAGGTCCGCGGCGACCACCGCGTGCCCGTCGCCCGGGAGTTCCGCGCGGATCTCGTTCGCCCGGTCGACGGCGCCGCGGCAGTGCAGTACGACGCGGTCGCCGGCGGCCGCGAACGCCCGCGCCGCAGCCGCGCCGACACCTCTGGAAGCACCCGTGATCAGTACGCCTCTACCCATGGGCTCATTCTGCCCTGACGCCAGTTCGACGGCGTCATGACATCACGGGGGTTGACAGTGACGTCACCATGACGTCATGATTGCTGTCATGGAACTTGACCACTACCTCGAGTCGGTCCGGCGGAGCGTCGAGAACGCGACCGCCCTGGCCGACGAGCAAACCCGCTCCGTGGCACAGCGCCTCGGGGCCACGCTGGATGACGCGGGCCGCCTGGCCCTCATCTCAGCCCTGTCCGACGCCGCCGGGGAGATCAGCCGCGAGCTGTCCCCGGGCTCGGTCGAGCTCCGGATGGCCGGCGGCCGCCCGGAGTTCGTGGTCACGCCGGCGCCCAGCCAGCTGACCGGTCCGGACGAGACCGACGACCTCGAGGACGACGTCCAGGACGCGACTGCCGAGCAGTTCGTGCCGGACGCCGACGAGCCGACCGCGCGGATCACGCTGCGGCTGCCGATGTCGATCAAGAACAAGGTGGACGAAGCCGCCGACGCCGAGGGCATCTCCTCGAACGCGTGGCTGATGCGCACCGTGATGACCGAGCTGAGTGTCGGCCGCCGCGGCGGACCGCGCCCGCCCCGGCCGCCGCGCCCGCCGCGCGGACCGGTGTTCGGCCCCGAGGGCCCGCTGGGCCCGAACGGACCGCTCGGCCCCGACGGCGTCTTCGGCCCGAACGGCGTCTTCGGTCCGAACGGGCCGTTCGGCGACGAGGGCGTGTTCGGCGCGGACCGCGGGCGGGACCGCCGCCGGGACGACCGGGAACGCCGCCGCGAGGACAAGGACCGGCGGCGTGAGGACAAGGAACGGCGCCGCGGCGGCCACGGCCCGGGCCAGCGAGTGACGGGATGGGCCGAATGAGCGAGCACAGCGCGACTCAGCTGAACGACGACGAGAACGACCGGATCGACCGGATCCGGATCGAGATCGGCTCCGGACTGATCGAGCTCGGGCCCAACCCCGACGGCGAGGGCACCCTGGTCTCGATGGTGGTCGAGGGTGACGACGACGGCGTGATCTGCGAGGTCCGGGACGGCGAACTGATCATCGAGAGCCCGCGGAACGTCCGGCGCGGACCGGAGATCACGGTCCGGATCGCCACCTCCGCGGTGCTCGACGCCCGGGTGAAGACCGGGTCCGGCGACATCGTGTCCGACGTACCGCTCGGATCGGCGCGGCTCGCCACCGGGTCCGGCGACGTACGGCTCACGCAGGTCGAGAGCGAGCTCGGCGTCAACACCGGCAGCGGTGACGTCAAGGTGCAGAACGCCGTCGGGGCGGTCCGGGCCAGCACCGGCTCCGGCTCGATCGACATCGAGGAGGCCGGCGATGCGCTCGGTCTCAGCACCGGCTCCGGCGACGTCACGATCGGCGACGCCGCCGGTCCCACCTCCGTCAAGGTCGGCTCGGGGGACATCACCATCGAGCGGATCCGCGACCACTCGGTCGCCACCTCCGGTTCCGGCGACGTCAAGGTCGAGATCGCCGACGGACCGAGCGTCCAGGCCGAGACGGCCCGGGGCGACGTACAGATCGGGGTCCCGGACGGACTCCGGACATACCTGGACCTGAAGACCGTCACCGGCCGGATCCGGTGCGACCTCGAGCCCGGCGAGAAGCCGGCCGAGGGCGAGCGCGCCCTGATGCTGCGCGCCCGCACGGTGTCCGGCGACATCACCGTCGTCAAGGTCTGATCCAGCGCCCGGCACGTGTCGGACTGGACCGGCCGGGTTCGTTGTCTTGATGTAGGTCCCACCACTGGGGGCGGGACCTCGGTTCAGCACTGCCAAAAACAGCACGGGGACCATCCGAGGGGAGCACCATCATGATCACGGAACAGCAGGAAGTCGCCCGCTACCGCGTCGCCGAGCAGCTGCGCGCGGCCGAGGCCAGAGCACTGCAGCACGACCGGAAGCCGCGCACGAGCCCACGCGAAGGCCTGGCCGCCGCCCTGCGCCGCCTGGCCGACAAGCTGGAGCCCGCCTCCCGCCGCCTGACCGACCCCACCGCCCGCCCGGCCGACCCCCGGCCCCGCGCCACCGGCCTCTCCATCGTCCGATGACCGGCCCGGTACTACTCGCTCCGCGCCCGTCGGCGCCGGCCACGCCGGCCGCGCGGAGCACCTCAGGTGGGGCCGCGAGTGCCGCGGTGTACGCGCTGCTGGAGCGGTTGGGGCTGATCGGGGCGGGGTCCCGGGGGCGCGAGTAGCAGGAAACTGCAGGTTGATGCAACGCCTGTGGATAACTCCCGGGACCGACCCACGAACACTGCTAGCGTTCAGTCGATCATTCTCGGTCGACCTGGGAGAGAAACCAACGATGTTGCGTCCGATGGTGGCAACCACAGCTGTCACCGCAGCCCTGATCCTGCTCGCAGGCTGCGGCGGCGACAAGAAGTCCGACTCGGGCTCGAACAACAACAACAGCAACTCCACGACGTCCGCCTCGCCCACGGCCCCGAGCATCCCCACCTTCGACCCACCGAAGGCCTTCGCCATCGGCGCGGCGTACCCGGTCCTCAAGGACACCAACGACCTCACGGTGGTCGAGCACGCGGACGTGGCACTCGTCGGCCATGTGGCGGTGGCCAGTAACAAGAAGGCCCTCAACGGCCACGACGTCACCGATCCGAACAAGAGCTGGTCGCTCCAGGCGACCCCGGCGACGACCACGACGGTCAATGCCGTGCTCCCGCCGCGGGCGGTGAAGCTCGACGGCAAGGACGCCGCCGTCGTCATCTACTCCGAGACCGACAAGGGCAACGGCACCCAGAAGCCCCAGGGCCTCGTGGTGATCCGCTGGGTCGATGTGGCGACCGGCGAGGCGATCGCCGAGACGAAGACGAAGACCCTCGACGACAAGGGCGGCGCCGGGGGCGCGGTGTACGACATCGAAACCGGCCAGGTCGCCCTCGGGATCAACGGCCCGCCCGACTCGAACGGGTCGACGACCTCCGCCCTGTACGCCGACCCCGCGACGAAGAAGACCGCGATCGTGCCGGGGCTGGACCCGGCTGCCGTGCACAACGGCACGATCGCGGGCGCGACCTGGCCATCGTCCTACCGCGCGAACGATTCCATGCTGGCGCTCGCCGACGGCCCGAGCGGGAAGATCACGAAGAAGCTCGGACACCCGCAGACGTCGTACGACAAGATCGCCGGGACGGGCAAGCACGGCTACTTCTACGGCAAGACGTACGTCACTGCCAAGGACAAGTGGGACCTCGGGATCTATTCGGTCGACCTGTCGACCGGAGCGGTCGCGGTGACTCCGCTGCCGCCGTCGAACAGCAGTACCGACATCGCGGCGTGGTCGTGCCTCTGGGACGAGGCGAGCACGATCGCCTGCACGGGCAAGACGACGTACACCACCAACGGGACCGACACGATGCTCGGCTTCGACGACTCGACCGGTAAGAAGGCCTGGGGCTTCTCGAACGATTCCGGGAACCGGAACGTTCCGGACTTGACCGCGGCCTACCACGGCGTTCTCTACGCCCAGACCGAGGCGCAGAACGTCCTGCTCGACGCGAAGACCGGTGCGGACCTGCCGAGCCCGACGCCGTCCGGGAGCCCGAGCTCGAGCGACAGCCCGTCCGCCGGCAGCACGCCCTCGGACGGCAGCAGCCCGACGGCCGGCGACACGCCGTCCGACGGGTCGACGCCGGGCACCAACCCGAACAGCAATCTCGCGCTGTTCGACGGCAAGCTCAAGGCGCCGACGTCGGTGTCCCAGTACGGTGGCGTCTACAGCCAAGGGGACCCCAATAACGACTACGACAGCAGCAATGACCTCGATTCGGTCTGCGTCTTCCTGAAGGCGACCGCCTGATCCGACGAAAAGGGCCCCGGGAGATTTCCCGGGGCCCTTTTTCGTTGGTCAGATGTCGGTGCGGTGGAAGTTTTTGAAGGAGCGGGACGGGGTGGGGCCGCGTTGGCCCTGGTAGCGGGAGCCGTACTTGGAGGAGCCGTACGGGTGTTCCGCGGGGGAGGAGAGGCGGAAGAAGCAGAGCTGGCCGATCTTCATGCCGGGCCAGAGCTTGATCGGGAGGGTGGCGACGTTCGAGAGTTCGAGCGTGACGTGGCCGGAGAAGCCCGGGTCGATGAAGCCGGCGGTGGAGTGCGTGAGCAGGCCGAGGCGGCCGAGGGAGGACTTGCCCTCGAGGCGGGCGGCGACGTCGTCGGGGAGGGTGACCAGCTCGTACGTCGATCCCAGGACGAACTCACCGGGATGCAGGATGAACGGTTCCTCGCCGTCGGGCTCGACCAGCCGGGTCAGGTCCGGCTGTTCCTCGGACGGGTCGATATGCGGGTACCGGTGGTTCTCGAAGACCCGGAAGAACCGGTCCAGCCGTACGTCGACACTCGACGGTTGCACCATCGCGGCGTCGAACGGGTCCAGCTGGACCCGTTTCGCGTCGAGCTCGGACAGGATGTCACGGTCGGAGAGCAGCACGCTCGCACGTTAGCAGCGTGCTGCCCATCCGCACAGCTCGCGTCGGCCCTTCCGGTGGTGGAGCGTCCGGAGCCCTCAGCTCTCCGGCGGGCCGCACCACCAGACCTGGGCCTGAGGCAACGATCGTCAGTTGGCCAGTTTGTTGAACTTCGACACCTGGGTGGCGAAGGTCTTCACCTGCGACGGGGACCAGTCCTTGAGCAGGTCCTCGATCACCTTGTGCCGCTTCTTCCGGGCCGCCGTCAGCTTGCGCTTGCCGGCCGCGGTCAGCGTCAGCAGGGTCGCACGCGCGTCCGACTTGTCGGCCGCCCGCTTCAGCAGGCCCTCTTCCTCCAGTCGCGCGCAGGCCCGGCTGACCGGCCCCTTGTCCACCTCGAGTGCTGCCACCAGGTCGGCCATCCGCACCGGCGCCAGTTCTTCCACGTGGTTCAGCAACGCGTACTGTGCCGGCTCCAGGTCCGGGTGCGCCTCGTCGGACAGCGTCCGCTGCAGACCGCGCAGCCGGCGTGCCAACGTGACGAGCTCCTTCTCCAGGTTGTCCACCGCGTCACTTGCGTCTGTTGCCACCGTTCACCCCTTCATCCAGTTGCCCCGCAACCAGCTCGCCCGGTCCAGGACTCGCGTCCTCACGTTGCGTCAAATGTTGCCCCCGGCAACGCGTTCTAATCTGCCAGAAGATCACGAACCTGCCCAGCCCTGAACGTGCCCTTTGTGAAAAACTGCCCAAGAACCCCCGGTGCAAACCGTCCGGACGGCTCTTTTCGATGCGTCCGGCACCTTCTCGAGGTGTATCCCGCTGACGCCGCAGCAAACCTCCTTCCGGGCAGTCCGCTGCCTGGAACGAGGCAGCCGATTCCGCCGCGCGGACCCGGCGTGGTTGCGGGCCCCGACATCGGCTATGCTCTTCACCGCTGCCGGGAGACCGGCTCGGCGGGTGTAGTTCAATGGCAGAACATCAGCTTCCCAAGCTGACAGTGCGGGTTCGATTCCCGTCACCCGCTCACGAGAGAACCCCGTGGGTCAGGAGATGGTTTCCGGCTCGCGGGGTTTCGTGGTTTTCGGTGCCGGGCGTAATCAAGCGCTCGATGGAGGTGCTCGGGTTCGTCGGTACGGCCTATCGTTTGGCGGCATGAGCTATCCGCCGCAGCAGCCGCCGCCGCAGTTCCAGCCGCAGCCGCAGTTCCAGCCGCAGTATCAGCCGCAGCCACCGATGGGGATGCTGCAGCTCACCGTGCAGGGCAGTGTGATGACGTCGAGCCTGATTCCGCCGACGGTGCACCTGAACGGGTATCCGGTGCAGGTCAAGTACGGCCGGAACGACATCCCGGTGCCGGCCGGGCCGCTGCACATCGACGTGCACTGCCAGTGGATGCTCACCTACGGCCGGGCGGCGCTCGACTGTACGGTGGCGCCGAACCAGGCCGTGCCGGTGTTCTACGCGTCGCCGTACCACCAGTTCACGTCCGGGAGCATCGGCCACAGCAAGGTGAAGCGGAAGGGCCTCGGCACGCTCCTGGGCATCGTCGGGGCGATTCTTGTCGTGGTCGTCCTGATGTCCGTACTCGCGGCCCTCAACGGCTGACCCGACCGGCTGTTGCCTCGGTCAACCGTAGATCTCGAGTTCGACGATGCGGGAGTAGGTGTGGTCGTTGCCGTCGAGGCAGCGGATGCGTACGGCGTCGGCGCGGGTCGGGGGGAATTCGGAGGTGACGTGGCCGACGGTGTTGCCGCGGACCTGGGCGACGGTTTGCCAGGCGCCGTCGGCCTTGACCTGGACGTCCCAGTCGCGGAGGCCGTTGACGCGGGCCGGGTACTTGGCCGAGTCCAGGGTGTAGAGCTCGACCCGGTTGACGGTGGCCGGTGTCGACAGGGCGACGTCGTACGTGTCGGGGAACGCGGCGCGGGTGCCGTCGTTCCAGCCGGTGAGGGTGTCCCAGTGTTCGGAGTCCTTGTCGCCGTCGACGGCGCCGCAGAGGGTGAAGTTGCCGTGGGTGGAGGAGGCGGTGGCCTGTTCGCCGAGGGCGAGGTTGTCGCCGGGTCCCTTCGGCGGCAGCGGCTCGATGGTGACCGGGACGTTCACCTGGGTACGGTCGACCTGTACGCCGATCTTGTACGACCCGGGCTTCGCGTCCCGCGGGACCCGGACCTCGACCGGCGCGGTCACCGGCTGATCCGGGTCGACCGCGGGCAGCCACGACGAGAAGAGCGTCCGCGACAACTGCAGCGGTCCGGTCGGCGCGAGCGTCAGGTCGGCGTACCGGTCCGTGGCGCCGGTGTTGGTCATCGTCAGGTTCAGCGTGCCGGGCAGGCAGGGGAGCCCGACGACGCTGAGCTGCCCGGGTACGACGCTCACCGCGACGCTGGAAGTTGCCGCGGGCATCGAACTCGAGCCGAGCAGGGCGGCGGCCGCGAGCGTGCCGGCCGCGACGACGGTCTGCCGGGGGATCCTCATGCCTGTACCTCCGCGATGCCGGGCCGGCCGTCCTCGACGAGGAGCTTGGCGCGGGTGCTGACGGTGCCGTTCTGGACCGAGACCTTGTCGACGACGCGGTAGTCGGAGATCCACCGCTGGGGTGTGATCGTGCAGCTGACGTAGCCGCGCTGGAAGTTGCCGAACTTGATGTGCGGGTTCTCCCGGAGCAGCGTGGCGCCGCCGGCGTCCAGGTCCTCGCCGTCGATGCCGGACGTGATCGACGTACCGACGAACTCGGCGCCGACGGTCGCGGAGGACGGGTCGGTGAAGTCGAGCTTGAGGTCCGACGCGACGCTGCGGTGCAGGTCGCCGGCGATCGACACCAGGTTGCGGACCTTGCGTTGCGCGGCGCCGCCGAGGACCCGGTTGCGCGAGGCCTCGTACCCGTCCCAGGTGTCCATCGGTACCAGGACCTCCGGACCGTCCTTCGTGTCCAGGCGGGCGATCGCGGTCTGGTGTGCCATCACGTTCCAGCGCGCCGAAGACGCGGACCAGCCGTCCAGCAGCCACTTCTCCTGCGCGTCGCCGGTGATCGTCCGCGCCGGGTCGGCGGTCTCGGGGCCGGGCGCCTTGGTGCCGTCGCCGTACGCCTGGTCGGACCGGTACTGGCGGGTGTCGAGCACGCTGAACTCGGCGAGCCGTCCGTACCGGATCCGCCGGTACAGCTGCATGTCCGGGCCCTTCGGGAGTTGCGCGAGCCGGAGCGGCATGTGTTCCCAGTACGCGCGGAACGCGTTGGCGCGGCGTACCAGGAACTGCGTCGGCGGCGCGCTCGGGTGCGCCTCGTCGGCCCAGTTGTCGACCACCTCATGGTCGTCGAGCGTGACGACCCACGGCGCGACCGCGTGCGCGTGCTGCAGATCGGGATCCAGCTTGTACGCCGCGTACCGCTGCCGGTACTCGTCCAGCGTCACGGTCTGCTGGGTGATGTACGGCTCGTTCGAGTGCGGCCGGATGCCGCGGTCGATGCCGAACTCGTAGATGTAGTCGCCGAGGAAGAACACGACGTCGTGGTCCCGCCGGGCCAGGTCGGCGTACGCCGTGTACCAGCCCTCCCACCACGCCTGGCAGGACGCGAACGCCAGCGACAACGAGGGCAGTACGGCGTCGTACGCCGGTGCCGTCCTGGTTCGGCCGACCGGGCTGAGCTCCCCGTTCACGCGGAAGCGGTACCAGTAGTGCCGCCACGGCCGCAAGCCCCGTACGTCGACGTGGACCGAGTGACTGGCCTCCGGCCCCGCTGTGACCGTGCCGTGACGGACGACCCGGCGGAACTGCTCGTCCTCCGCGACCTGCCACTGCACCTCGACCGGCCGGCGGTCCATCCCGCCGAACGGCGCGAGTGGATCAGGGGCGAGCCGGGTCCAGATCACCACCGCGTCCGGCAGGGGGTCGCCGGACGCGACGCCGAGCGTGAACGGGTCGCGCCGGTCCGGCTGTCCTGTCCAGCCGGCCGCCGCGGACCGGATCTCCGGGAGACTCCCGCTCAGCGCGAGCGCCGCCGCGGCCCCGCTGACGGTGAGGAAGGTACGTCGTGTGCTGCGCATCGGCATCCACCCACCCGATCATCCCGAGGTGATCACATCCGTAACGGGAGATTACGAGAAGTTCACATGGGCGAGCGGGAAGATGACCGATACCGGTCGTTACTTCACGGTCGTGCTCGCCGGCGGCGCCGACGGCCGGTAGCCGGTGGGTTTGTGGTCGCAGGCGGCCAGCCCGAGAACGAGTGTTGCGGCGGCGACGGCGGCGATCGCGGCGCGGAGTTTCATCGCGGTTCTTCCTCCCCAGGTGATGCAGCCGCAGGAGTTTACGGTCTGGACCACCTGAGAAGGAAGGCGGATTGCAGCTAGTTGCAGCTACTCGCCACGCTTGACCGAGGCGAGCAGCAGCTGGGCGACGTCCTGCACCTCGACCTCTTCGCGGGCCGACCCGTTGGCCTGCTTCGCGGTCAGCCCGTCGGACAGCATCACCCGGCAGAACGGGCAGCCGGTGGCGATCTTGTCCGCGCCGGTCTCGACCGCCTCGGTGGTCCGGTTCAGGTTGATCCGGGTGCCGAGCTTCTCCTCCATCCACATCCGCGCACCGCCCGCGCCGCAGCAGAACGACTTCGTCTGGTTGCGGGGCATCTCGGCGTACTCCGCGCCCGGGATGATGTCGAGCAGTTCGCGCGGGGCGTCGTACACCTGGTTGTGGCGACCGAGGTAGCACGGGTCGTGGTACGTGATCTTCTGGCCGTTGAGCGAGCTGTCGGCCGGGGCGACCGGGGTCAGCTTGCCGTCGCGGACGAGCCGGTTCAGCAGCTGGGTATGGTGGATGACGTCGAGCTCGACGCCAAGCTGGGAGTACTCGTTCTTCAGCGTGTTGAAGCAGTGCGCGCAGGTGGAGACGACCTTGCGGACCTTCGCCTCCTTGAAGACCTCGGCGTTCTGCATCGCGAGCTGCTGGAACACGAACTCGTTGCCGGACCGCCGCGCCGGGTCGCCCGTACAGGTCTCGCCGTCACCCAGTACGGCGAACGAGACGCCGGCGATGTTGAGCAGCTCGGCGACCGCCTGGGTGGTCTTCTTCGCGCGGTCCTCGAAGGCGCCCGCGCAGCCGACCCAGAACAGGTAGTCGACCTCGTCCAGCGACTCGACGTCCGTACCGACCTGCTTCACCTCGAACGGCAGGTCCTTGGCCCAGTCCATCCGGCCGGACGGGTTCATGTTCCACGGGTTGCCCTTGTTCTCCAGGCCCTTGAACAGCCCGTTGAGCTCGGACGGGAACGACGACTCGATCAGTACCTGGTACCGGCGCATGTCCATGATCGCGTCGACGTGCTCGATGTCGACCGGGCACTGCTGTACGCACGCGCCGCACGACGTACACGCCCACAGCGCTTCCTCGTCGATGACCGCGACGTCCGCGGGACCGACCAGCGGCTTCTCCTGCTCCGCCAGCACCAACTCGGGCAGCGACTTACGCGCGTCGTCATCAGCAGCCAGCAGGTACGGGGCTTTGGCGTACGCGTGCTCGCGCAGCCCCATCATGATCAGCTTCGGCGACAGCGGCTTGTCGGTGTTCCACGCGGGGCACTGCGACTGGCAGCGGCCGCACTCGGTGCAGGTGGTGAAGTCGAGCAGGCCCTTCCAGGTGAAGTCCTCGATCTTGCCGACGCCGAGCGCCGCGTCCTCGTCGAGCTCGTCGATGTTCTCGAAGTCGATCGGGGCGCCGTTCACCATGATCGGCTGCAGCGCGCCGAGCGCCGTACCGCCGTCGGCCTCGCGCTTGAACCAGATGTTCGGCCAGGCGGTGAACCGGTGCCAGGCGACACCCATCGTCGCGTTCAGCGAGATCGTGATCATCCAGGCGAACGAGATCAGGATCTTGAGCATCGCGACCAGGTAGACCGTGTTCTCCAGGCCGTGCGTGCTCAGCCCGCCGAACAAGCCGGTGCCGAGGAAGAACGTCATCGGGAAGTGGAACGTGGAAGCGCCGCTCAGCTGGTACTCGAGGCCGCGGAGCAGCAGGATGCAGATCAGTACGCCGAGGATGGTGTACTCGACGTAGTACGCCTGCCACGAGGTCGAGCCGTAGAACCGGGACGAGCGCGGCTTGTCACCCTTCGGGAGATGCATCAGCCGGTAGACGATCAGCCCGACGATCGAGATCAGGCCGGTCCAGGTGAGCGCCTCGCTGACCCACTCGAACACGAACCAGTGCCCGATCACCGGCAGCGCCCAGTGCGGGTCGAACAGCTGGCCGAACGCGGTCACCAGGGTCAGGAACAACCCGATGAACCCGAACGCGACGAACCAGTGCATCACCCCGATGTGGCTCCACTGCAGCATCCGGGTGTGGCCGAGGGACTCCTTGACCAGGGTGAGGGTCCGCTTGCCCGGGTCGTTCGTCCGTCCGGCCGGCTGCCCGAGCTTGATCACGGACACGATGTGCCCGATCGTCTTGCCGAACAACGCGACGGCGACCAGAGTCACCGCGAGCGAGACGACGATGGCGAGGATCTGCATACCAGCGATGTTATTGGTTGGTTACTCGCGAGTCATGTCCTTGCGGCCCTCATCACGCCCGCGTGTTCCGGCTCACGTTGCGCACGACGAGATCGCGAACGGGTCAGGCGAGCAGGCGGTGCAGGCGGGCGGCGACTGCGGCGTGGCGGGGGTCGGCTGTCGGGAGGGCGGCCTCGAGGGACTCGAAGATCTCCAGGTCCTCGGCGCCGGTTGCGGTCTGGGCGAAGCGCCACAGTGCGTCGGCGTTGTGGGCGTCGAGGGCGGCGCGGCGGATGGTCGCGTCGAGTTCGTCGCGTTCGGCGCGGAGGGCCGGGGCGTCGGAGCGGGCGAGCAGCGGGCCGGCGTACAGGTCGAGGGCCGTCGGCAGGTCGCCGGTACGGAGGGCCTGCTGTACTTCGGTGACGTCGCCGGTGACGTCCGCGATGATCCGGTACGGCTTGGTGTCGAGGACCCCGCCGCCGAGCAGGTTCCGCAGCCGGTGCATCTCGGCGCGGACCGTCGTCGGGTTGCCCTCGTCGCCGTACAGCTGCAACATCAGCTGCTCCGCGGTCAGCCCGGTCGGCTGCAGTAACAACAGTGCGAGTACTTCGGCCCGCCGCAACGTCAGCGCGATCTCGCGGCCGCCGACGACCGCGATCGGCTGCCCGGACCCGAGCAGCTTCAGCCGGAGCGACGGCCGGGTACGGCGCACCGGCGTACCCGGCATCCGCAACAGGTAGCCCTCGTCGAGGCGTTCGACGAGTCCTTCGCGGCCGTCGCCGAGGTCGATCCGGTCGGCGCCGTCCGGGACCACGAGCCGGTCCGGCAGCCATTCGAGCGGCTGTACGGCGAGCACCCGGCCGGTCGGCGTGAGCAACGCGCCGGGGGCGTCGCCGAGCGCCATCAGGTGCCGCATGTTCCGGGCGCGCAGCATCTCGTCGGCGGCGGCCATCCGGACCTTGAGCTGTCCCTCGGCGAGCTGGGCCGCTGCGGTGACCAGCGCGACCATCGCGGGATGGACGGTACGCAACGGGCCGGAGACGTCGACGGCGCCCAGCAGCTTGCCGGTGTCGGGGTCGTGGACGGGCGCGGCGGCACACGTCCACTCGTGGATCCGGCGGACCAGGTGTTCCGCGGAGTGGATCTGGACCGGCTCGCCGACCGCGAGCGCCGTACCCATGCCGTTGGTCCCGACCTGGTCCTCGGACCAGACCGCGCCCTCGGACAGCGCGATCCGGTCGGCCGTCCGTTTCACGTCGGCGGCGCCCTCGCGCCACAGGATCATGCCTTGCGCGTCGGTGACAATCATGATGTGCGACGCCTCGTCGGCGATCGTCGTCAGGGTCTGCCGGAGCACCGGGAGAACGGCGCGGAGCGGGTGGTTGGCCCGGAGCTCCTCGACCATCCGCTGCTCGAGGATCATCGGCGGCAGGTCGAGGTCCGGGTCGACGGCGGCGGCCAGCGAGCGTTCCCAGGAGGCCGCCACCAGCGGGCGCGGGTCGGTCGCGGGGCGGCTCCCGCCGAGCACGTCGTCGTACAGCCCGCTCAACCGGCGGGCCTGCTCCGGTGCGTCCATCCGACCTCACTCCACGGTGCAACGTCCGTGCAACGTCATGGTCCCTAGGTTCGGTCCTACGCCACATCCGTTGGAGGACCTATGACGATCTTCGCAGCTCCCGGGCAGGATGGCAGCCCGGTCGCGTACAAATCGCGCTACGACCACTACATCGGCGGCGAGTGGGTCCCGCCGGTCAAGGGCCAGTACTTCGAGAACCCGACCCCGGTCACCGGCCAGAACTTCACCGAGATCGCCCGCGGTACGGCGGGGGACGTCGAGGCCGCGCTGGACGCCGCGCACGGCGCCGCGCCGGGCTGGGGCCGGACGTCGCCGGCCGAACGCGCGAACATCCTGAACAAGATCGCCGACCGGATCGAGGCGAACCTCGAACTGCTCGCGGTCGCCGAGACCTGGGACAACGGCAAGGCGGTCCGGGAGACGCTGGCCGCCGACCTGCCGCTGGCGGTCGACCACTTCCGGTACTTCGCCGGCGCGCTCCGGGCCCAGGAGGGTTCGGTGTCGGTGATCGACGACGACACGATCGCGTACCACTTCCACGAGCCGCTCGGCGTGGTCGGTCAGATCATCCCGTGGAACTTCCCGATCCTGATGGCGGTCTGGAAGCTGGCGCCCGCCCTCGCGGCCGGGAACGCCGTCGTGCTGAAGCCCGCCGAGCAGACCCCGGCCTCCATCCACGTACTGATGGAGCTGATCGGCGACCTGCTGCCGCCGGGTGTGGTGAACATCGTCAACGGGTTCGGCGTCGAGGCCGGCAAACCGCTTGCCTCCAGCAACAGAGTTGCCAAGGTCGCGTTCACTGGTGAGACCACGACCGGCCGGCTGATCATGCAGTACGCGTCGGAGAACATCATCCCGGTCACGCTCGAGCTCGGCGGGAAGAGCCCGAACGTGTTCTTCGCCGACGTGGCGTCGTCGCGGGACGACTTCTACGACAAGGCGCTCGAGGGCTTCACGATGTTCGCGCTGAACCAAGGTGAGGTCTGCACCTGCCCGTCGCGGGCGCTGATCCAGTCGTCGATCTACGACTCGTTCCTGGCCGACGCGACCGCGCGGACGCAGGCGGTCAAGCTCGGCAACCCGCTGGACACGGACACGATGATGGGCGCCCAGGCGAGCAACGACCAGTACGAGAAGATCCTCGCCTACATCGGGATCGGCAAGGAGGAAGGCGCCCGGGTGGTCACCGGCGGCGCGCCCGCCGAGCTCGGCGGCGACCTGGCCGGCGGGTACTACATCCAGCCGACGATCTTCGAGGGCGACAACAAGATGCGGATCTTCCAGGAGGAGATCTTCGGCCCGGTCGTCTCGGTCACCCGGTTCGACGACTACGCCGACGCGATGAAGATCGCCAACGACACGCTGTACGGCCTCGGTGCGGGCGTGTGGTCGCGCGACATCAACACGGCGTACCGGGCCGGTCGTGAGATCCAGGCCGGGCGGGTGTGGACGAACAACTACCACGCGTACCCGGCGCACGCGGCGTTCGGCGGGTACAAGAACTCGGGCATCGGCCGGGAGAACCACAAGATGATGCTCGACCACTACCAGCAGACGAAGAACCTGCTGGTCAGCTACAGCCCCTCGAAGCTCGGGTTCTTCTGAGCCGATGGTCGACAAGGTGCTGCTCACCGACGAGGCGGCGCAGTGGTTGCGCCGCCTCACCGGGATGCACGGTCCGCTGATGTTCCACCAGTCCGGCGGGTGCTGCGACGGCAGTTCGCCGATGTGCTACCCGGACGGTGAGTTCAGAACGGGGGCCGCGGACGTGCATCTCGGTGACCTGACGGTCGACGGTGTGGACAAGCCGATCGGGTTCTGGATGTCCGCGAACCAGTACGAGTACTGGAAGCACACCCAGCTCACCGTCGACGTGGTGAAAGGCCGCGGCAGCGGGTTCTCGGTGGAGGCCCCCGAGGGCGTCCGCTTCCTGATCCGCTCCCGGCTGTTCACCGACCAAGAGTCCGCGGAACTCGGACTCCTCTGAACGAGTGCCGCCCGTCCGGTGGCGTTGCCGGACGGCCGGCACTCTCAGGTCGTTGAGATCACTAGCGGGCTGCCCGGGTTGTCGATGGCGTACGTCGTGCCGTCGACACTGACCGTTTGCAGGTCGAGGTGACCGGACTCGCAGGTGAGCGTGAGAGTGCCTGAGGAGTACGTGGCGATTCCCCAGCCGGTGTTGGTGGTGAAGGGGAATCGCCAGCCTCCCTCTGCGCGGGCCAGGTCCAGCGGGGCGAAGGTGATGGTCTTGGTGATCGCGTTGTAGCGGTAGCCGGTCAGGGCTTCCAGGACGGACCAGCCGGCGGCGTTGCGGATGTAGTGGTCGCCGCACTCGATCGGGTTGAACGGGTTACGCCGGGTGCCGTCGTACCGCGCCCACATGCCGTGCAGGATCGACATGCCCTCGTCGGTGAGGCCTTCGTACAGGCAATGCGCGGCGACCTGGTACTCCGAGCCGGTCCACACCTCGTCGCAGTACCGGGTGGGTACGTCGGGGCGCCCGCCGTGCGGCCAGGTGCACATCAGCAGGCCGGTGTCGTCCTCGTCCGCGAAGACGCGGTACGGGTGCTCGAAGTCGTGGAAGCCGGTGCGGAGGTTGTGCCGGACGACGTTGCGCAGCGCCGTACGCACGTGGTCCTCGGGGAGCAGGTAGCCGAGGTCGAGCTGGTGTGCCCACCACTGGCCGATCAGCTGGTCGGCCAGGCAGCCGTCGCCCCACTGGAAGTCACGGGTCTCGTCCGGGTCCAGGATCTGCCGGTAGTACTCACCGGTGAACAGGAGCTCGTCGTACGCCGTGCTGCCGGTCTCGAAGAGCGTGCGGTACTGCTTCGGGTCCTCGCCCAGCAGGAGCGCCATCTCCTCGGCGGCACGCAGCGCGGCCAGCCAGAGCGTGCCCATGAACGAGTTGACGCCGCACAGGTCGATGTCGTGGGTGCTGGGCTGGATTCCCCGCAGTACGCCGTCGCGCAGCCACTTGCCGTGGATGTGGTCGAGCAGACGTACGACGTTCGGCCAGCGGTGGCGGAGCCAGTCGAGGCCGGCGCCCTGGCGCACCTCGCGGTACGTCTTGAGGACGTTGCCGAGCATGCCGTCGAGAGCGGGCTCCTCCGGTCCGCCGATGACCACGTCCCAGAGCTGCTTCATGTACAGCGGGGCGCGGACGCGGTGCGGGAGGTAGCCCTCGGGCGCCTGCATCACGTCGTACTCCGTGTCCCGCATGTTCTGCTCGAGGGACGGGAAGAGGCGCGACAGGGTCTGCTCGTAGTTCCAGACGTGGGTGCAGTTGAGCGGGCACGACCCGCCGTACCGGCCGCCCCACATGACGGTGGACGCGCCTAGGACGCCTTCGAAGCCGAGGACGTCGCCCTGGGCGGTTTGGAAGACGGTTGGGCTGCGTACGTCGGCTGCCAGGGCCGCGAGTCGCGCGCCAGCTTCGCCGGGGAGCGTGCTGTTGTCGAAGGCCTCGGTCCAGGTGGTGGTGAGGTCCTGCAGCTCGTCCCAGTGGGCGATGAAGTGGTCGGCCGCGGCGACGGCGTCCGGCGTACGGCGGGTGTACGCGTTGCCGAGCCAGAAGCGGCTGTGGCCGTACTCCGGGTGCGGGCCGAACTGGTTGAAGTCGACATATCGGTTCGGGAAGTGCCAGGCGATCAGGAACCGGAACTGCTTGCTCTCACCTGGCTCCAGGTGGAACGGGACCGCCAGGCCGCCGTTCCAGGTGGTCCCAGGTGCGCTGGCGCCGCTCGCGGGAGTGACCGGACCGTTGAGGAAGGCAACGAATTCTTCGGGTCGGGTCCATTGCGGATGGACGAACGCTTTGCCGTGAGCAGCAAGCACCGTTTGCCCAGCACCGGGATGGTCGAGGGGCAGGTCGCCGTTCTCGAGCACCAGGGAGGTCCAGCCGTTGGCCTGGCGGACGCGGTTGGTGTTGCCGCCGTACAGGCTGCAGGAGGTGCCGTCGACGGGGGAGACGCCGTCCCAGCCGACCGCGTTCTGAAGGGCGCCGGCGAGCTTGCCGTGGACCGGGATGGGACCAGGGTTGTGCAGCGTGAACGTGAACCCCACTACCGGCTGCGAACTTGCGTCGGCATCACCCGGCACCAACGGGTTGAACACGTCCAGCGCCACCTCGACAGGTAGCTCGGTCTCGTACTCCACACGTGCCTGGGGGTACGTGGCAGTCACCTTGGTCGGACCGATCGGCTCGATGACGTCGTACAGGTGCTGCTCGCCGACAGGTACTACGTCGTCCGTGACCAACGGGGTGTTGGACGGTGTGGCAGGCGGTCCTTGGAGCAGGCGTACCTCGTCCAGCGGCGGTTCCACGCGGGACAGGCGCAGGGCGAAGAAGCTGTTCGGTACGTGGCCCTCGTGGTTGCCCAGGTTGTGCAGCTGCCACTGGCGCAGCGCACCGTTGCCGGCCAGCGCCACAGTGCCGGTGCCGAGACCTCCCAGCGGCAGTGCGAAGTGTCGAAGGGTGTCACCGGTGTAGTGCATGCTTCTCCGTCCATGTACCAGCAGAGGCGAACAACGCAACAGGTCCTGGGGCGAGCAGTAACAGTGAAGCGGTAACCGACGTACCGAGCAGTAGTGCGACAAACGCAAGCGCCAGTACGCCGAGAGGCACCAGCGGGGCACGGGCTACCAGGTGGAGCGCGGTGAACCACAACCGCTTGCCCCTCAGCTCAGCAGTCACCCGCAGGCTGAAGGCGTAACAGGAGGCGAGTACCAGGAGCACGCTTGCACACCCGCTAACAGCCAACGGCACCAGGAACACAGGCCCGGAGTACAGCTCCCAGTTCAACAACCCCACAGCCACCACAACCCCCGGCACCAACCCAACCCCCACTCCAGCCAGTGCATGCCTCCTGATGTTCCTGAACAGTGCTGGGACACCACCGCGATCCTCTCGTACGACTGCATCCGTGGTCGCGACAACACCAGCCCAGACGGGAGAGACGACGAATGCACCAAGTAGAGCAGCAACCGGTGATAGCCCTGGACTGAGGAAAACGACGAGGGCTGACGCTGCGCAGAGCAGTATCCCGGAGGTGGCGAGGACGGGGAGTTCGTGCCAGAGCGCCTTGAAGGCGGCCGGGAGGTAGGTCATGCGCGCAACCCGGTGGTGGCGATCGACGCGATGAACGAGCGCTGGAAGATCAGGAACAGGACCAGGATCGGCAGCACCACCAGCGTGATCGCCGCGAACAGTACGACGGCCGGACCGCCGCCGACTGAGCCCTGCAACGACACCAGCCCCACCGGCAGCGTCATCTTCTCCGGCGACGACAGGAAGATGTACGGCCAGAAGAAGTTGTTCCACGACGCCTCGAACACGAAGATCCCGAGCGCGGTCAACCCGGGCCGCGCGAGCGGCAGGATCACCCGGAACAGGATCCAGAAATGCCCGGCGCCGTCCATGATCGCGGCCTCGTCGAGCTCCCGCGGGATCGACGAGATGTACTGCCGCAGGAAGAAGATCCCGAACACGTTCACCAGCGCCGGCAACCAGATCGCCACCGTGGTGTCCACGAGGTGCAGCCACCGCATCATGATGAAGATCGGTACGACGGTCAGCTGCACCGGCACCACCAGCGCCGCGAGCAGCACCGAGAAGATCTGGTCCCGCCCTGGGAACCGCAGCCGGTTGAACGCGTACGCCGCCAGCGCGCTCGTGAGCAACGCCCCGGCCGTCGTGAGCACGGCGATCTGCAGACTGTTCCACGCCATCCGGGCGAACGGGATCAGCCCCGGTACCTGCTGGAAGTTCTGCAACGTCGGCGGGTTCGGGATCCACCGCGGCGGCAACTGGAACGCGTTGATCGGCTCCGACAGCGCGTTCACGATCAGCCACACCAGCGGGGCGATCATCACCAGCCCGCCGAGCACCAGCACGAGGTCGAGCAGCTTGCCCTTCACTGGTGCACCCACCGGCGCGACAGGCGGAACTGCAGGCCGGTGACGACCATGATCACCACGAACAGCACCAGCGACAGCGCCGCGGCGTACCCGACCTCGAACGACTGGAAGCCCTTCTCGTACGTGTACTGCACGATGCTCCGGGTCGCGCCGTCCGGGCCGCCCTGGGTCATGATCACCATCGGGTCGAAGATCTGGAACGCGCCGATGAACGTGATCACGGTCGCGAAGAAGATCGTCGGCGACATCACCGGCAGCGTCACGCTCCAGAACCGCCACCACGCGTTCGCGCCGTCCACCCGCGCGGCTTCGTGCAGCTGCGCCGGCACGGTCTGCAGCCCGGCGAGCAGGATGATGAACGTGTACCCGATCGTGTGCCACCAGTCGACCACGATCAGCGTGGGCAACGCCCAGGTCGGCGACGCCAGCCAGTTGGTCGTCGTGTGCAGGTAGTACGCCGCGATCCCGAACGTCGGATCCAGCACGTACTTCCAGATCAGCGCGACCGCGGCCCACGACACCAGGAACGGGAAGAAGTACGCCGTCCGGACGAAGTACTTCGTGCCGCGGGTCATCGTCCGGTGGACGCCGAGCGCGAGCAGCATCCCGAGCCCGATGTGCGTGACCACCGACGCCAGCGCGAACACGAACGTGTTGACCACCGCGCGGATCGTCGTACCGTCACTCACCAGCTGCTTGAAGTTGTCCAGCCCGGCGAACTCCGGCGTACTCAGCAGGTCCCAGTGGAACAGGCTCAGCCCGAACGCCGCGAGCAGCGGCAGGGCGACGAAGACGAGGAAGAGCAGGACGGCCGGACTGATGAAGAGGTAGCCCGGCAACCAGTCCCGGCGTTGCGGTTTCAGACCAACCCCTCCAGCGTCGTCTGCGCCTTCCCGAGCGCGTCGGCCGGCGCGGCGTTGCCGGTCAGGACCTGCTTCCAGCCGTCCTCGATCGCCTTCTGGATCGCGGCGCCCTTGTCCGGCGACGGGATCGGCGTCGCGTAGCCGAGCGCCTCGTACAGGTACTGCGTACCGGAGGGCGCGTCCTCGAGGAACGACTGGCTGTTCGCGATCGACTTGCGGGCCGGGACGATCGTGCCGCCGAGCTGCGCGAACGTCGACGAGCCTTCCTTCGAGATCAGGAACTTGATGAACGTCCAGGCGTCGTCCTTCTTCTTCGACGCCTTCAGGATCGGGTACCCGTTCCAGCCGACCGGCGAGCCCTGCCGGACCTTCGTCGGCCACGGCACGATGCCCATCTTCTGGGTGGCCTTCAGGTTCCGGATGCTGATGATCGGCCAGCGCCCGCCGCCGAACATCGCCAGCTTGCCCTGCGCCGCGGCCGTGAACGCGTCGAACGTGCCGCCGGGCGGCGGCGACAGCTTGTCCGCGACCAGCTTCCGGTTGAACTCGGCCGCCTCGACCGCCTTGGGATCGTTGTACGTCGGCTTCGACCAGTCCTCGGTGAAGCTGCTGGTGCCGTTCGTGAGCAGCCACGGCATGATCGCGGCGAAGTATGCCGAGTCGGCCGCGTACCCGAACGCACCGGTCTTGGCCTTGATCTGCTCGCACGCGTGCCGGAAGTCGTCCCAGGTCCACTTCGGCGTCGGTGCCGGTACGCCGGCCTTCGCGAACAGGTCCTTCGAGTACCACATGCACATCGTGTTGAACTCGCCCGGCAGGTAGTACGTCTTGCCGTCGGTGGACGCGTACTTCTTGTCCCATTCGATCAGGTTCGGGTCCATGTCGGCGTAGTACTCGTCGATCGTCGACTGGTCCTTCTTGATGTAGTCGTCGAGCGGCGCGAGCAGGCCCTTGGACGCGAACAGCCGCTGGCCCTCGGTGGCGATCTGGATGACGTCCGGTACCTGGCCGCCGGCGATCCGGGTGGACAGCTTGTTGAAGAAGTCGCCCCAGTTCGACAGCGGGATGCCCTCGGCCTTGAGCTTGATCTCCGGGTGCTGCTCGGTGAACTTCGCGAACAGCTTGTTCCAGGTCGCCTGCTGCTCCGCCGTCCCCATGTAGACGAACGACAGTTCCTTGGACGACGACCCGCCGCCGCTCCCACCGCCGCCGCACCCGGCGAGCGCGGCCGCTAATGCCGTCCCGCCGGTGGTCTGCAGAAACCGTCGACGGCTGAGCGATCGCTGATCCATCGGTGGACCTCTCTGGACGGGAAATCGATTTCTCGGCAGCATAGTCCCGGCCGCCGAAACGGTGTCAAGACTCGGGCGCCAGGAAACTCAGGGGGAATCCTTCACCGCTCCAAGAACTGCTGGTGACCGCGTGATCACGCGGCAATTCCGGTCTGGCCGGGACATTTGTCACGGTGCCACCCATGACGGATGTCAGTGGTCCAACCGCTGGCCACCGCGGTGGCGCCGGACGGACGATGCGAAGACCCCCAAATCAAGCCGGCCTCCGCCCTCTGGCCGATCGGGACCGTCCGCGGAGGCCTGCCCAACCTCGAGGAGTCCAGTTGAGGCAACGGATTCTCGTCTCCGCCCTGAGCGCGGGTGCGCTGGCTGTGGTCGGAGCGACCGCGGCGATGGCGAGTGCATCAGCACAAACCGGAGCAGCGCCCACGCCGTACACCGCCGGGAAGCATGCAGCGAAGGTCTGCTCGGCGACGACAGCGGCCCATACGGCGGTCTGTGACGCGGTCAAATTGGTGGACGCCAAGGGCGCCGCACCCCGTTCCAGCACCCCACCGTCGACGGGCCTGACCCCGTCCGGCCTGCAGGACGCCTACAAGCTCACGGGCCTGAAGGCGAACGGGCGTACGGTCGCCATCGTCGACGCGTACGGCTACCCGAGCCTGGAGCGCGACCTCGGCGTCTACCGCTCGCAGTTCGGGCTGTCGGCGTGTACGACGGCCAACGGCTGCCTGAAGGTGATCGACCAGAACGGCGGTACGTCGCTGCCGAAGTTCAACGCCGGCTGGGCCGGCGAGCAGGCGCTCGACGTGGACGCGGTCTCGGCCGCGGCGCCGGACGCGAAGATCATCGTCGTCCAGGCCAAGTCCGCGAGCTTCGCGGACCTCGGCGCGGCGGTGCAGACGGCCGCCAAGCAGCCCGGGGTCGTTGCCATCTCCAACAGTTACGGCGGCGGCGACGCGGACGACGCGACGTACGGCGCGTACTACAACCACCCGGGCATCGCGGTCACCGCGTCCACCGGTGACAACGGTTACCAGGGCGGCAGCTACCCGGCGTCCTCGTCGTACACGACGGCCGTCGGCGGTACGTCGTTGGTTGCCGCGAGCAACTCCCGGGGCTGGAGCGAGTCCGTGTGGAGCGGTGCCGGCTCGGGCTGCTCGACGTACAACACGGCGCTGAGCGCGGCGTCGTCGTTCGACACCGGCTGCTCGAAGCGGGCGATGGCGGACGTGTCCGCGGCGGCCGACCCGGGCAAGGGCGGGATGGCGATCTACTACCCGACCAGCAGGACCGCGTCGACCTGGGCGCAGTTCGGCGGGACGAGTGAGGCGGCGCCGATCATCGCCGCCGTGTACGCGCTGTCCGGCAACACCACCGGCTACGCGAACGCGCTGCCGTACGGTCACGCGAGCTCGCTGTTCGACGTGACCAGTGGCAGCAACGGCAGCTGCCCGACGACCCAGTGGTGCAACGCGCGCACCGGCTGGGACGGCCCGACCGGCCTCGGTACGCCGAACGGCGCCGGCGCCTTCTGATCGAACACTGGGAGCGACCGGGCGATTGCTACGTGCAATCCCCCGGTTGCTCCCAGTACTGTTCCCACCACGAAGGACAACCCTCAACTCCGCGGCAATCCGGTGATTTCTCTTCCCCGGACGCCCCCACAGGCTTAAGGTCAGCCCCCGGGACGGGTCGTGGAGGGCGACCCGCTGATTCGAACTCCATGGAGATTTGCTGTGACCACATCACGCAGAGGGCGGGGGCTCCTGGCAGTCTCAGCCGTCTCCGCGGCCGCCATCGCGCTGGCCATGACCGCCGGTGGCGCGGACGCCGCGCAGAATTCCGGTGCCGAAGGCAAGAAGCCGGCACAGGCCGAGAAGCAGGCCGCCGGCAAGGAGCGGAAGGGCAACTTCGACGCCCGGACGCCGAACGCCAAGACCACCTACGCCCGGGCCGCCCAGGTCGAGGGCAAGGAGACCGCGGCGGCGAAGAAGTTCAGTGAGTCGCTCGGTGCCCAGGGCGTCGTCTCGGTCGACCCGAACACCGGCACCCCGGCCCAGGTCACCAAGCTGAACGGCTTCCTGACCGGCAAGAGCGGCAAGAAGGCCACCGACATCGCGCTCGGCTACGTGAAGGCGCACCCCGAGGTCTTCAAGCTGTCCGACGCCGACCTCGGCACGCTGCAGCTGCGCAAGGACTACGTCGACGACCTCGGCACCCACCACATCTTCTGGACGCAGGTCGTCGACGGTGTCGAGGTCTTCGGCAACGGCCTGAAGGCCAACGTCACCAAGAACGGCCAGCTGATCTCGGTGATGGGCTCGCCGGTCTCCGGCCTGACCACCGCCGCGCAGACCCGGTCCGCCGCGGCCGCGCCGAAGGTCACCGCCGCGGGCGCCCGCAGCGCCGCCATCCAGGACGTCGGCGGCACCGCGAAGACCGCGACCGCCAAGACGGCGGGCGCCGACACCACCTGGAGCAACGGCGACACCGCCAAGCCGGTCTGGTTCCACACCGCCGACGGGCTCCGCAAGGGCTGGATGACCTACACCAACTCCGGTGGCAAGAACATCTACAGCCACGTCGTCGACGCCCAGACCGGTGCCACGCTGTACCGCAAGGACCTGGTCAGCGAGGGCAACGGCGACGCCCTGGTCCAGGACTACTACCCGGGCGCGCCGGTCGGCGGCACCCAGCGGGTCGAGAACCTGATCTACAACAAGTGGCTGCCGAAGAACGCGAAGACCCTCCTCGACGGTACGTCGGTCGCGGCCTGGGCGGACGTCAACGACGACAACCAGCCGAACGCCGGCGAGACGGTCAAGGTGCCCGGCACCAAGACCGGCGCCGAGTACAAGCTGACCACCTTCCAGAACGCGTCGTCGTTCTGCTCGGCCTCGTTCATCTGCACCTGGGACCCGGCGAAGCCGGACTCCTGGAAGGTGAACATGAACCAGGACGTCACCAACGCGTTCTACCTGGCCAGCAACTTCCACGACTGGCTGGCCAAGCCGCCGATCAGCTTCACCCCGGCGGCCGGCTCGTTCGACGCCGCGGGCGGCGACCCGGTGCACCTGAACGCGCTGGACGGCGCGGCCACCGGTGCCGACGGCGGCCCGGACGCGAACCACATCGACAACGCGAACATGTCGACCCCGCCGGACGGCACCTCGCCGACCATGCAGATGTACCTGTGGCACTCGCCGGGCGCCACCGACGCCCAGGACCCGTGGGTCCCGTCCAGCGGTGCGAACGACGCCAGCATCCTGTACCACGAGTACACCCACGGCCTGTCGAACCGTCTGGTCGTCGACGCCACCGGCAACTCGACGCTGAACAGCATCCAGGCCGGCTCGATGGGCGAGGCGTGGAGCGACTTCTACGCGATGGACTACCTGGTCTCGCACGGCCTGGAGAAGGACACCACCAAGCCGGGTGAGGTCCTCGAGGGCAGGTACGTCGCGCACGGCGACCTGTTCCGGACCCAGGCCATCGACTGCCGGGTGCACGCGGTCAGCCCGAACTGCATCCAGCCCGACGGCTCGAAGGGCGGTTACACGTACGCCGACTTCCCGACCATCGGCGGTTCGCCCGAGGTGCACGCCTCCGGCGAGGTGTGGGCGCAGACCCTCTGGGACCTGCGTGAGCGCTTCGGCCGCGCGTACGCGATGAGCATCATCACCCGCGCGATGGAGCTGTCGCCGGCCGACCCGACGATGCTCGACATGCGCAACGCGATCGTCCAGGCCGACCTGGTGCAGAGCGGCGGCAAGAACGCCGACACCATCTGGACCGTGTTCGCCAACCGCGGCATGGGCTGGTACGCCGGTGTCGTCGACGGCGGCGACGCCTACCCGGCGGAGGACTTCCACAAGCCGCCGACAGGCGCCACCACGACGCTCAGCGGCACCGTGAAGGACAAGGACACCGGCGCTCCGGTGGCCGGCGCGCTGGTCTACATCGGCGGTCACTCGTCCGGCTACGCCGGCGACTACGCCGCGGCGACCGATGCCCAGGGCAACTACAGCATCACCGGTGTGGCGCCGGGCACGTACCCGAAGGTCGTCGTCTCGGCTCCGGGTTACGAGCTGATCGTCCAGTCGGTCAAGGTCACCCCGGGTGTCAAGGCAGCCTTCACGCCGCGCCGCAACTGGGCGGCCTCGTCCGGCGGCGGCACGATCGCCGGCTTCAACGGTCCGGACTTCAGCTCCTCCGGCTGCGGCCCTACCGGAGCGATCGACAACGCGCAGGGCACCGGCTGGGGCAGCACCACCGGTGACGACAACGGCACGGCGACGAACACGATGATCGCCAAGCACATCGACATCAAGCTGCCGGCGAAGGTCAACATCAGCGACTTCAACGTCGACCCGTCGAACACCTGCGGCGACCCGGGCAGTTCGTCGACCGGCCAGTACAAGATCGAGACCTCGGCCGACGGCACCACCTGGGCGACGGCGGCGCAGGGTACCTTCGACGCCACCAACCGGGGCAAGTACAACCTGGTCGCCCCGACCGGCAACGCGACCGGCGTCCAGTACGTCCGCTTCTGGATGCTCAGCCCGCAGGTCCCGGACTTCCAGAACAACTGCCCGAACGGCGCGTTCGGCGGCTGCAAGTTCACCGACATGACCGAGATCCAGGTCTTCGGCACCAAGTAGCACCCCCTCCCGCGAAGGCCGGCCGAGCATCCCGCTCGGCCGGCCTTCCGGCGTTTCAGGAGTGCTTCGGCGGTTTCGCCGGCGGGACGGTCTGGGCCCAGTCGGCCCAGTCGGCGAGGGCGGTGTAGACCCGGATGCCGGCCTCGATCGTGACCCGCATCGACTGGGTCTGCTCGCTGTAGCCGAACTCGCCGCGGTCCTTGCGGGCGGCGTAGTCGGTGTACTGCCCGGCGAGGTCGCGGTAGTACCGGGCCTCGGCCTCCAGGTGCTGCTGGAGCTCGTCGCGGTCCATCATCCAGAAGAACAGCGAGCGCAGCAGCGGCTGCAGCCGCATCGTGTGGTCGACGTCGACCTCGGTCAGCCAGCGTTTCACCTCGGCGACGCCGGCGTCGGTGATCCGGTACGCCTTCCGGCGCCGCGGCCCCTCGCTCTCGACCTCGACCAGTCCCTCGCCGGCCAGCTTGTTCAGCTCGGCGTAGATCTTCGGGTGCTGCGCCGGCCAGATCGACCCGAGCACCTCGGTGAACCGGCGAGCCAGGTCGTACCCACTGGCCGGCCCCTCCGCGAGCAGCCCGAGCAGTCCGTGCCGCAGTGACATCCCTGCCTCCTTTGCTGACCGCCATCTTGACATGTCCCCACGGACATGTGCATGCTCGAATATGTCCCTAGGGACATGTCCTAGAGAACATCTCAAAGGAGTCGATATGAAGGCTGTGCTCGTCACGGGTTCGACCGGCGGCATCGGTACGGCGACGGTCGGACAGCTGCGGCGGCGCGGATTCACGGTGTACGCCGGGGCGCGCGGACCGGCGGACTTCGGGCCGGACGTCCGCGTCGTACCGCTCGACGTCGCCGATCCGGAGAGCGTCGCGGCGGCGGCGAAACGGATCGCGGGCGAGGTCGAGGTGCTGGCGGCGGTGATCAACAACGCCGGCGTGATCGTGCAAGGCCCGCTCGAACTGGTACCCGCCGACGAGTGGCGGCGACAGCTGGAGGTGAACACGCTCGGCCCGGCGTCGGTGATCCGCGAATTCCTGCCGCTCCTACGCGCGGGGACGGCAGCCGGCTCCCCTGGGCGGATCGTGAACGTCAGCGCGGCGACCGGGCGGGTGGCGATGCCGCTGCTCGGTGCACTGTCCGCGAGCAAGGCCGGCCTCGAGGCGTTGTCGAACGCGCTCCGCCTGGAGTTGGCGCCGTGGAAGATCCCCGTCGTGGTGATCGAGCCCGGTACGACCGAGACCGAGATCTTCACCCGCGCCGGCGTCGCCGCGGCCGCCGCACTGGAACGGGTCGACGATTCGCGCGTCGACCTCTACCGCGGACACCTGGCGGCGTACGAGAAGGCCATGAGCCGCTTCAAACCGGGCCCGGTCGGCAAGGTCGCCGAGGTCATCGTCCAGGCCGTCGAAGCCCGCCACCCCCGCCGCCGCTACGCGATCGCCGAAGCCCGCACCTTCGGCGCAGTCCTCCCCAACCTGCCCGCCCCCCTCCGAGACAAACTCCTCACCACCGCCACCGGTCTGGGCGGAGTAAAGGTCGCCGAGTCGTGAGTATCGGCGGCGAAATCGGACCACGATCCACGACTCGACGGACCGGGCGCCGACCAACTGCCACGACTCGGCGGGAGGTGGCGGGGTGAGTACGGTGGTGTTGGTGGGGGCGACCTCGGGGATAGGGCGGCGGGTGGCCGAGCAGCTCGCCGACGGTGGGCATCGGCTGGTGCTGGTGGGGCGCGATCCGGGGGCGGGCCGCCGACTTGGCGAAACGGTTGCCGGGGGCAAAGGTCGTGGCGGCGGACGTCTCCGTGCGGGCCGGTGTCGAGCGTACGGCGGCCGCGGTCGATGGGCGGGTCGACGTACTGATCAACAACGCCGGCGTGATGACGCCGACGTACCAGCAGACCTCCGAAGGTGTCGAGCTGAATCTGGCGGTGCATCACCTCGCGCCGTGGCGGACGGTGGCGGCGCTCGGGGAGCTGATCCCGGCCGGTGGGCGGATCGTGAACGTGAACTCCGCGGGGCATCGGTCGCCGATGCGCGGCGGGACGGTGCGGATCGATCCAAAGCGGCTGATGGACGGCCCGGAGCAGTTCGACCCGTTCCTGACGTACAGCAGGACGAAGCTCGCCAACCTGCTGTTCACGTACGAACTCCAGCGCCGCCGCCCGGACTGGCACGTGGTCGCCCTCCATCCGGGCGTCGTACGGACGGACCTCGGCCGCCAGTTCCCGCGGTTGCAGGTCGCGGCGGTCACCGCGTTCGCGCTGCCTGCCCGCAAGGGCGCCGAGCCGATCGTCCGGCTGGCCGTCGGTGCCGAGCCCCCGACCGGGTACTACGACCGCTTCGAGCAGGTCCGCTCGTCGCCGATCTCGTACGACGTGGACCTCGCCCGCCGGGTCTGGGCCGCGACCGAGGATCTGGCCGCCGTCCGGATCCTGGACAATGGGCTGTAAGTGTAGTGAATTAGTCTAGTTTCGATCGCATGGATCCGGTCGAGCGGCGGCTAGCGGGGCGGGCCCGCGACCGAGCCGCGCTCGATCAGGGTCGGCGTCAGTGTGGTCCGGCGGACGCGGCGGTTCGTGTCGACCGCGGAGGTGACCCGCGCGACGACGTGGCCGACCAGGTCGTCGAGCGGCCAGTGGAACGTCGACAGCGGCGGCGTCAGCAGCTGCGACATCGGCTGGTCGTCGTACCCGAGCAGCGACAGGTCGTCCGGGATGCACAGCCCGAGCTCGCGGCTCGCGGCGTACACCCCGAAGGCCATCGAGTCCGCGAGCGCGAGGATGCCGGTCGGGCGCCCGGGGCCGGTGAGCAGCGTGCGGGCGACCTCGGTCGCGCCGGCCAGGTCGTGCGGGCACTGCAGCAGCCGGATCCGCAGGCCGAGGTCCTTCGCCACCCGCTGCGCGATCTCCTCGGCGGGGCGCTCCACCTCGAGTCGCCGGGTCGGGCTCAGTACGGCGATGTCGCGGTGGCCGGCGTCGGCGAGCCGGCGCAGCGCCGTACTGACGCCGGTCTCGTTGTCGAGGATCACCTCGGACTTCGCCTTCGCGCCGGGCAGCGCGTCGCCGATCGCGATCACCGGCACCTGCCGGGCGATCTCGGCCCAGGCCTTCGCGGCCGGGTCGATCGGCACCACCACGATCGCGTCCGCGCGGTGGTCGACCAGGTGCTGGGCGAGCTCGAGCTGCCGGTCGGCGTCGCCGGCCGAGTCGATGATCCAGGCGTTCCGGTCGGGGGCCAGGAGCTCGCGGCCGAGGGCGGCGGCGACGCGCTGCTGCCAGAGGTCCTCGAGCGACGCGCAGAGCACGCCGATCGAGCCGCTGCGGCCGGACGCGAGCGCGCGGGCGACCGGATCGGCCTGGTAGCCGAGCCGCTCGGCGGCGTCCTGGACCCGCTGCCGGGTCTCGGGGGTGCCGTGCAGACCGCGCAGCGCGTACGACACGGCGGCCATCGAGAGACCGGTCTCGGCGGCGATGTCCTTGAGGGTCGGCCTCCGGCTCGTTCCGGACATGTCCATGACCCTAGCCGCCGGCATGGACAGAAACTTGACAGGCGCACCTTTGAAGCGCTTCACTCTATTCATCCTGAAGCGCTTCAATCTGATCAAACCGGCGAGAGGAGAGGCTGATGATCGACGTTCACCAGCACCTCTGGCCGGAGACTTTCGTGGACCGGCTGCGAGCGCGCCGCGAGCCGCCGTACCTGGACGGCTGGACGCTGCACACCGCGACCGAGGCGCCGTACGACGTGGATCCGGCGGCGCACGAGATCGGCAAGCGGGTCGCGATCGAGCAGGATGCCGGTACGACGCTGGCGGCCGTGTCGCTGTCGAGCCCGCTCGGGGTGGAGGAGCTCGGTGACGCCGAACTGCTCGCCGCGTGGCACGACGGGGCGGCCGACTTCCCGGAACCGTTCCGTGCGTGGGCATCTGTGGACCTGCGAGAACCGGACCTTGCCGGACTGGAAAGTCTTTTGGACAAGGGCTTTCTGGGTGTCCAGCTGCCGGCGCACGTGCTCGGTGCGCCGTCAGCCTGGGAGGCGCAGGCGAGCCTGTTGCGTGTGGTTGAGCGACTGGGGAAGCCGATCCTCGTCCACCCCGGTACGGCCACCGCGGCCGAGACCGCCTGCTGGTGGGCGCCGGTCGTCGACTACACGACCCAGCTGCAGGCGGCGTGGTGGGCGTGGCACGCGTACGGCGGACGTCGTACGCACCCGAAGCTCCGGCTCTGTTTCGCCGCCGCCGCCGGCCTCGCCCCGGTGCACCACGAACGGCTGACCGCCCGCGGCGGCCGCCTCGGCACCATCGACCCCAACCTGTACGTCGACACCTCGAGCTACGGCCCGCAGGGGATCGACGCGGTCGCGCGGGTGCTCGGTATCGACCAGGTCGTGCACGGCACGGACCGGCCGTACGCCGGCATCACCGACCTCCGCCAGGGCGCCGCCGCGACCGCGGTGATCCGCCACGACAACCCGCACCGCCTGCTCTTCGGTGCGACTACTCCTGAGAGGGGAGTGCAGTGACTGCCCAGCCCATCGACGTACCCGACGTTCCGGCGCGCCAGGCCACCCGGCTCGTGGAGCTCAACAACTGTCTGTCGCTGGACGACCTTCCGGGCCGCGACCTGACGCCCGCGGAGCTGTCCGAGCTCGCCGCGTCGATCGCCGCGCAGCCGCACCTCTGGGAGGACCAGGTCGCCTACAGCGACGAGGAGCGGGTCTTCGCGTCGCTGCACCGGGACGCCAACGTCGACGTCTGGCTGATCTGCTGGACGCCGGTCAACGACACCGGCTGGCACGACCACGACGTCTCCTCCGGCGCGGTGGCCGTTGCCCGGGGCAAGCTCGTCGAGCACAACCTGGCGATCGGCACCGACGCGATCGAGACCGAGGTGGAGGCGGGTGACGTGTACGGCTTCGGCCCGGACCACATCCACCGGCTGACCGGCCTCGACAAGGGCAGCGTCACCGTCCACGCGTACAGCCCGCCGCTGTGGCGGATGGGGCAGTACTCGGTGAAGGACGGCGTACTCCGCCGCGTCTCGGTCTCGTACGCCGACGAACTCCGCCCGATCGACTGACGTTCAGCTCAGGGCGCTGCCGATGAAGTCCGCGGTCAGCGCCCCGATCTTCGCCACGTCCGGGTCGCCGCGCAGCGGCCCCTGCGTGGTCAGCACCGCCGTACCGTGCACGATCGACCAGATCGGGTACTCGATGCCCGGACGGCGGTGCGGGTCGAGCACCCCGGCCTCCACCAGTTCGTCGAGCGCGTCCCGGAGCAGCCCCAGCGGAGTGCGGTCCACCCCCGGGTAGGCGTGCTGCCGCGGGACCGCGAACGCGGTCGCGAACAGCCCGGGCTCCTGGTGCGCGAACTCCAGGTACGCCGCCCCGATCGCGGCCAGCCGTCGCTGCGCCGCGTCCGGGTTCCCGCGCTTGCCGCGGACCCGCGCGATCCCCGCGACCATCCGCTCGGCCAGCTCGTTCATCGCCGCCGCGCACACCTCGGCGAGCAACTCGTCGCGGTCGGCGAAGTGCCGGTACGCCGCGTTCGGCACGACGCCGACGCTCCGGGTCGCCTCCCGCAGTACGACGGCCTCCGGCCCGCCGGCTCGCGCCAGTTCGATCCCGGCAGCGACCAGCCCGGCCCGTACGTCGCCCCGCGCCCGCCGTCGCCGCGGTGCCTCCGCCGGTTCGCTCACCGGCTCAGGATAACAAGGTGGACAGTGTCCACTTTTCCGACGTAATGTGGACACTGTCCACTAAATCGGGAGGGTTCGATGGGAACGGTGTGGGTCACCGCCGACGAGTGGTTCGCCGGCGGCCGACGGATCGGGTACGACCCGGAGCACGCGCGGACGGGCGACGCCGGCGTACTCAAGGTCTTCGAACGGGCGACGCCGGCGGCCGGCGCCGACGCCGTGTGGCTGACGATGCTGCCGGGCTTCCCGGACGGGTCGTACGGCTGGGCGCAGGTGGACCACCTGCTGCCGGAGAGCCTCGGACCGCGGTTGTACGTCGAGCCGATCGGGCAGGGCGATTCTGACAAGCCGCGGCACTACCCACACTCGACGGCCGGGCGCGCCGATCTCGTCGAGGCGTTGTGGCGGCACCACGGGGTACGCCGTACCGTCGTGGTCACGTTCGACTACAGCTCGCTGGCGCTGCTGGAACTGCTCCGGCGGGACCTGGAGCCGACGATCGAGGCGGTCTTCATCGTCAACGGCGGGCTGTATGCCGACGCGCACACGCACCCTTGGCAGGGCACGCCGATGCTGCGGTCGCCGCTCGGTGTGCTCGGCGCGCGGGGGATCCAGCGATCGGTGGTGCCGTTCGTGAAGGGCTGGCAGCAGGCGCGGATGTACGCCCGCGACTACCGGCCGACGGACGCCGAGCTGACCGAGTTGTGGTCCGCGCTGACCCGCCGGGACGCGCGCGGTTCCTCCACGACGGCGCCGGTTTCGTGCGGGAACACCGCCGGAACGCGGACCGCTGGGACTTCGCGGCGATCGCCCGTTCGCTGGACGGATCGATCCCGTTGTACGTCGGCGGCAGTTCCGAGGACCCGTACGAGCACCGGCAGATCGATGCGACCCGCGAACGTGTTCCTGAGGCGCAGGTCATCACGTTCCCAGGCGGTCACCTGACCACCGCCGAACATCCGGACCTGCTGGCTTCCGCGATCGCCGAGATCGCGGCGCGGCACGGTGTGGGTCACGTCCCCTACCGGACCGGAACCGTCCAGCAGGACATCGCGAAGGCACTCGTTGCTGCGGGCAAAGACCTCGACGGGCTGAAGCCGGCGGAGCTGGCGATGCTGGAGGACTACCACACCGGTGGGCGGCTCGCGACCGCCCAACTCGTGGACCTGGCCGGGCTGACGCCGGACAGCTCGGTCCTCGACGCGGGTGCGGGCATCGGCGGTACGTCGCGCTACGTCGCCGACCGTTTCGGGTGCGACGTGACCGCCGTCGACCTGTCGGACGAGTACTGCGAGACCGCGAAGTGGCTCAACGGCCTCGTCGGCCTCCGGGTCGACGTACAGCGGGCCGATGTGACGGCCCTTCCGTTCGGCGACGCGTCGTACGACGTCGTGTTCAGCCAGCACGTCCAGATGAACGTGGCGGACAAGGACGCCCTGTACCGGGAGGCGGCGCGGGTCCTGAAGCCCGGCGGGCGGCTCGCGCTCTGGGATCTGGTGGTCGGCGACGGGCGGGACCTCGACTACCCGCTGCCGTGGGCCGATTCCGCCGTACACAGCCATCTGAGTACGCCCGCCGGCCTGCGCGCGGCGGTCGAGGCGGCCGGCCTCACCGTCGAGCACTGGGAGGACCTGACCGAGCAGGTCGGAGCGATCATGCGGTCACTGCCGCCGAGTCCGCTCGGCCTGCAGGCGTTCGTCCCCGGCTTCCGCGAACGCGTCCAGCACCTCACCGAGGCGCTGGCCGACGGCCGGCTGCGAGCAATCCAGGCGCTGGCGCGACAGAAGATCTCTGACTAAGGTCAGAGAATGGGTGTCGTCGAGGTGCGGCGGTTCAATCGCTTGGTGACGCAGCGCGTCGGCGCGTTGCAGGAGGACTACCTGGCGCGCGGACGGCCGCTCGGCGCGGACCGGGTCCTGTGGGAGATCGGCGCGGACGGCTGCGATGTCCGGTCGCTGCGCGCTCGTCTCGACCTCGACTCCGGATACCTGAGCCGGTTGCTGCGCTCGCTCGAGCGCGCCGGGCTGGTGCGGGTCGAGCCCGGCGCGACGGACGCCCGGGTACGGATGGCCCGGCTGACCGCGGCGGGTGCGGCTGAGTGGAAGGTGCTCGACGAGCGGTCGGACGAGCTGGCCGCGTCGATCCTGGAGCCGTTGAGCCCGGCGCAGCAGGAGCGGCTGGTGGCCGCGATGGACGAGGTCACCCGCCTGCTGACGGCCTCGATGGTGAGGGTCGAGGTGGTCGACCCGCGGCTGCCGGTCGCGCAGTACTGCCTGACCGAGTACTTCGCCGAACTCGGACGGCGGTTCGACGACGGGTTCGACCGCGGCCGGAGCATCTCGGCGGACAACGACGAGCTGACGCCGCCGGCCGGATTGTTGCTGGTGGCAACGTTGCGGTCGGAGCCGGCCGGCTGCGGTGCGCTCAAGTTGCACGGCCCGGAGCCGGCCGAGATCAAACGCATGTGGGTTTCACCGGAGGCCCGCGGGCTGGGCCTCGGTCGCCGGCTGCTGACCGAGCTCGAACACGCCGCCGCCGCGCACGGCGCCCCCGCCGTACGGCTGGAAACCAACCGGACCCTCACCGAGGCGATCGCGCTCTACCGCACCTCCGGCTACCAGGAGGTCGCACCCTTCAACGAGGAGCCCTACGCCCACCACTGGTTCCAAAAGCCCCTGACGCCCTGAACCTGGCCCGGGTTGGGGAGGATTTCTTCCCGGATGGGCACGAAATCCTCCCCAACTTGGATTTAGGGGTGTTGGAGTTGGCCTAGGAGGCCGTGGGATTCGCCGTCGGTGCCGGCGGAGAACCACAGGACGTCGGTGCCGCCCGTGGTTTGCGTGCCCTGCAGGAGTGCCCAGAGGCCGTCGATCGCCAGTGGCTTGCCGGTCGTGTCGCGGACCTGGCCGGCGGGCTCGAAGCGGTGCCGGGACTTCGGGACCAGGATGTTGATCCGGCCGTCGCCGAAATTGCCGACCAGCAGGGTTCCGGCCGGAGCACCCCAGCCGGCCGGGGCCATCGCCATACCCCACGGAGCGTTCAGCGAGCCGCGCGTCGCGACCCGGGTGATCAGCCGGCCGTCGGTGCTGTACTCGTCGACGAACCCGCGCCCGCGGCCGTCGATCTCGTCACCGGTCATCGCGTTCACCTTCGCGTACGAGACGAAGATCCGGCCGTCCAGCGCCTGCACGTTGAACGGACCGTACGACGCCGGCACGTGCCGGTCGCGGAACGCCCACGCCGGCAGCTTCACCGGCATGAACGAACTGTCGAACACGTCGATCCGGTGCTGCGTGAAGTTGGCGGCGTACAACTGGTTCCCGGCCAGCGCGAGGCCCTTGTACTTCGCGCCCGGCGTCGTGGCCTTGATCTCGGCCGGGCCGGTCGGCAGATCGACCAGCCGGCTCCAGGCCGCGATCTGGCCGTCCTCCCCGGCGAAGATGAAGTTGGCCGGTGCGCTGGTGGTGCCGTTGCTGAGCACGAACCCGGTGCCCGGGTTGTTCACCTGCCCGGTCGGCGACGGCACCCTCGGCTCGACCGGCAACTTCGCGATCGTGCCCGAGCCCGGCGCGGACGAGTACAGCGTCGACGTCGACGTACCGTTGTTGGACACCCACAACGGGGTGGTGGCGCCGAGCGAGAGACCCCACGGGTTCACCAGGTCGGGGTCCTGGAGTACGGCTTTGCCGGCTTGGTCGGAGACGAGATTGACCTGCCGTACGGCGAGCTGGTGCGACGGACCGGTCGCGTCGGCGGTCGCGGGCACGGCCAGTGCAAGGCTGCCGGCGAACGCGGTCGCAACTGCGAGTGCGCGCAAGGACATGACACTTCCCCCTAGATCGGGATGTGGACGCTCTCGATACGTCCCGCGGCGGCACCTGGTTCAAGGCCGCTCGTACCGGAAGTGGATATTGGTCCGGCCGGGCGTCGCTGGATAGCGTCTCGGGCATGAGGATCCGTGTTGTCGATGCGTTTGCCGAACGAGCCTTCACCGGAAATCCCGCCGGAGTCTGCGTGCTCGAGGCCGGTGACTGGCCGGACGAGGCGTGGATGCAGAGCGTGGCCGCGGAGCTGAACCACGCGGAGACCGCCTTCGTCCGGCCGTCCGAGCGGGCGGACGCGGACTGGGACCTGCGCTGGTTCACGCCGACGCTGGAGGAGCGGCTGTGTGGTCACGCGACCCTCGCGACCACGCACGCTCTGGCCGCGGACGGGAAGGTGTCGGGGAAGGTCTCGTTCGCAACCCTCAGCGGGATCCTGACCGCGACGGTCGCGGAGGACGGGATCACGCTGGACTTCCCGGTCAACCTGCCTGTCGCCACACCTGTGCCGGACGGGTTGGCGGCGGCGATCCAGACCGAGCCGCTCGAGACCTACGTGACCGGCGAACTGCGAGACCTGCTCGTCGTCGTGCGGGACGAGGCGACCGTGCGGGCGGTCGTCCCGGACTACGACGTACTGGCCGACATCATCGAGCGCGGACGGCTGCGCGGGGTGATCGTCACCGCTGCGGGCTCGGAGTACGACTTCGTGTCGCGCTTCTTCGCACCAGGCAGCGGCATCCCCGAGGACCCGGTCACCGGCAGCGCCCACACCAGCCTCGCCCCCTACTGGTCCACCCGCCTCGGCCGACCCCACCTCACCGGCTACCAGGCATCCCCCCGCGGCGGCGTCGTACACGTGGTCCCGTCCGGCGACCGCGTCCACCTCAAGGGCCAAGCAATCACCGTCCTCGACGGCGAGCTGTACGTCTGAGGTACCAGCCCCCGCGAGCGGCTGCGGAGCACGCGGGGGTGTACCCGATCCGTCCCTCGGCGTGGTTGTCAGGCCCAGGTTTCGGCGTGGGTGGCGGTGCCGTTGGGGGCGATGAGTTCGGTGATGACGTCTTCGGCGTCGGCGTCGAGGGGTTCGAAGGGGGGTTCGGGGACCACGTAGGCGCGGGCGCCGGCGATGAGTTCGGTGCCGGGGAGGTCGAACCAGGCCTCGCCGACCTCGCGGCTGATCTCGTAGATGGCCTGTTCGGCGCTGTCGACGGGCTCGCGGTCGCCGGACTCGTCGAGTTCGGCGGGGTGGCGTTCCTGGGCGGCGCGGCCGGCCTCGAGGAGTTCGTCGAGGTCGACGATGCGGAGGTCGAAGCGGGAGACCACGCTGATCAGCTGGTCCGGCTCGGTCGCCTCGTCGTCCTCGTCGTCGACGGAGTCGTCGAGCAGCAGGGCCGTCGTACCGGTGTGTTCGAAGACGGCGTCGTTCCAGTCCTCGACGACGCCTTCGAGGGCCGCGTTGTGTTCGAACAGGGTGGTGTGGTCCTCGTCGCCGGTCATCGCGAGCAGCGCGTCGGTGTGCGCCTGGAGGCGCTCGGCGAGTTTGCGGCTGGCCTCGGCCAGCGCGGCCCGGGACTCCGCGGAGAAGAACTGCTCGGCGGTGGCGGGGGTGTCCAGTTCAGTCACGTGCGGAATCTTTCCTTCGCTGTCGGTGGAGATGCCAGCCGTAAGTATGTGAGAAGCCTGTGAGAGCTGTGTCGGCGGGTGTGAGAGACCTGCGAGAACCCTCCTGACGAGGCAGTCAGCGATGTGCAGTGGAGGCATGAACGCCGAGAACATCGCAGGCCTGGTAGTGGCTGCTGCGCTGGTCCTCTACCTGATCGCCGCCCTGATCTTTCCCGAGAGGTTCTGATGTCCGACACCTCGGCCGGCCTGTTACAGGTCGGCTTCCTGATCCTGTGCCTGGCGGCGGTCTACCGACCGCTCGGCGGGTACATGGCTCGTGTTTACACGTCCGAGCGCGACCTGCGTGTCGAGCGCGCCGGCTACAAGCTGTTCGGCGTCGACGCCAAGGCCGACCAGACCTGGGGCGTGTACGCCCGGGCGCTGATCGCGTTCTCGGCGGCGAGTCTGGTGCTGCTGTTCCTGATGCAGCGCCTGCAGCACTGGCTGCCGCTCTCGCTCGGCCTGCCGAACGTACCGTCCGGCCTGGCCTTCAACACCGCGGCGTCGTTCGTCGCGAACACGAACTGGCAGTCGTACTCGCCTGAGGTGACGATGGGCTACCTGGTCCAGTTCGCCGGGCTCGCGGTGCAGAACTTCGTGTCCGCGGCCGTCGGGATGACCGTGGTGATCGCGCTGATCCGCGGCTTCACCCGGTCGAAGACCGAGCGGGTCGGCAACTTCTGGGTGGACCTGACCCGGACGCTGTTCCGGATCCTGCTCCCGATGGCGGTGATCGGCGGGCTCGCGCTGGTCGCGATGGGCGTCGTACAGAACTTCTCCGCCGGGCACGAGGTCACCTCGGTGGTCGGCCAGGCGCAGACCGTCCCGGGTGGGCCGGTGGCTAGCCAGGAGGTGATCAAGGAGCTCGGCACGAACGGCGGCGGGTTCTACAACGCGAACTCCGCGCACCCGTTCGAGAACCCGAACGGCCTGTCGAACCTGTTCGAGATCTTCCTGCTGCTGGTGATCCCGGTGTGCCTCACCAGGACGTTCGGCCTGATGCTGAAGGACAAGCGGCAGGGCTACGCGATCCTCGGCGTGATGGGCACGATCTGGACCGCCTTCGTCGTCCTCGCCACGGTGTTCGAGACCCAGGGCGCCGGTACGGCGACCCGGGCCGCGGGCGCCGCGATGGAGGGCAAGGAGACCCGCTTCGGCGAATGGGCCTCGACGCTGTTCGCGGTCTCCACCACCGGTACGTCGACCGGCGCGGTGAACGCGGCGCACGACTCGTTCACGCCGCTCGGCGGCGGCGTACCGCTGGTGCACATGATGCTCGGCGAGGTGACGCCGGGCGGTACCGGATCGGGCCTGTACGGGATGCTGATCCTCGCCGTACTCGCGGTCTTCGTCGCCGGCCTGATGGTCGGGCGGACCCCGGAGTACCTGCGGAAGAAGATCACCGCTCGCGAGATGAAGCTCGTCGCGCTGTACATCCTCACCACGCCGACGATCGTGCTGGTCGGTACGTCGCTGGCGATGGGGCTGGCGTCGGCCCGGGGCTCGATCTTCAACACCGGCAGCCCGCACGGCTTCTCCGAGGTGCTGTACGCGTTCACGTCGGCGGCCAACAACAACGGCAGCGCGTTCGGCGGGCTGAGCGCGAACACGAACTTCTACAACGTGGCGCTCGGGCTCGCGATGCTGCTCGGCCGGTTCGTGCCGATCGTGTTCGTCCTGGCGCTGGCCGGCTCGCTCGCGAAGCAGCAGCCGGTACCGGTGACCCAGGGCACGCTGCCCACCCACAAGGCCCTGTTCGTGACGCTGCTGGTCGGCACCGTCGTGATCGTGACCGGCCTGACGTACTTCCCCGCCCTGACCCTTGGACCCCTCGCGGAGGGACTGTGACCACGCTGATGAACCCGCCTGCCTCGAAGCCGGCGGTGACCCCGAAGAGAGCACCGTCGGGTCTGTTCGACCCGAAGATGCTGCTCCGTTCCCTGCCGGACGCGCTGAAGAAGCTCGATCCGCGGGTGATGGTGAAGAACCCGGTCATGTTCGTGGTCGAGGTGGGTGCGGTCGCGTCGACGGTGTTCGCGTTCACCGACTCCAGCGTGTTCGTCTGGTGGATCGTGGTCTGGCTCTGGCTGACCGTGATCTTCGCGAACCTCGCGGAGGCGGTCGCCGAAGGCCGCGGCAAGGCCCAGGCCGAGACGCTGCGCCGGGCCAAGACCGAGACCACCGCTCGCAGACTTCTCGGCGACGAAGAGGAAGAGGTGCCGGCGACCCAGCTGCGGCTGGGCGACCTGGTCGTCGTCGAGGCCGGCCAGATCATCCCGGGCGACGGGGACGTCGTCGAGGGCGTGGCGTCGGTGGACGAGTCGGCGATCACCGGCGAGTCGGCTCCGGTGATCCGGGAGTCCGGCGGCGACCGGAGCGCGGTCACCGGCGGTACGAAGGTGCTGTCGGACCGGATCGTCGTGAAGATCACCACCAAGCCCGGCGAGAGCTTCATCGACCGGATGATCGCGCTGGTCGAGGGCGCCGCCCGGCAGAAGACCCCGAACGAGATCGCGCTGAACATCCTGCTGGCCAGCCTGACCATCGTGTTCCTGGTCGCCACCGTCACGCTGCCGCCGTTCGCGAAGTACGCCCGGATCGACCTGAACGTCGTGATCCTGGTGGCCCTGCTGGTCTGCCTGATCCCGACCACGATCGGCGCGCTGCTGTCCGCGATCGGGATCGCCGGCATGGACCGGCTGGTGCAGCGCAACGTACTGGCGATGTCCGGCCGCGCGGTCGAGGCCGCCGGCGACGTGAACACCCTGCTGCTGGACAAGACCGGCACGATCACGCTGGGGAACCGGCAGGCGGCCGAGTTCATCCCGGTCGCCGGTGTGTCCGACACCGAGCTGGCCGACGCGGCCCAGCTCTCCAGCCTGGCCGACGAGACGCCGGAAGGCCGGTCGATCGTCGTACTGGCGAAGACCGGGTACGGGCTGCGCGAGCGGCACACCGGAGAGTTGCCGCACGCAACGTTCGTGGAGTTCACCGCGCAGACCCGGATGAGCGGCGTGGACGTCGACAACCGGCAGATCCGCAAGGGCGCGGCCGGTGCCGTGAACGCGTGGATCGGGCAGCACGGCGGTACGACGGACGCGCAGCTCGGCGAGATCGTCGACGGCATCTCCGCGTCGGGCGGTACGCCGCTGGTCGTTGCCGAGAGCATCGACGGTACGGCGCGGGCGCTCGGCGTGATCCACCTCAAGGACGTGGTCAAGGCGGGCATGCGGGAGCGGTTCGACCAGATGCGCGCGATGGGCATCCGGACCGTGATGATCACCGGCGACAACGCGCTGACCGCGAAGGCGATCGCCGACGAGGCCGGGGTCGACGACTTCCTGGCCGAGGCGACGCCCGAGGACAAGATGGCGCTGATCAAGAAGGAGCAGGAGGGCGGCCGGCTGGTCGCGATGACCGGTGACGGCACCAACGACGCGCCCGCGCTCGCGCAGGCCGACGTCGGCGTCGCGATGAACTCCGGTACGTCGGCCGCAAAGGAGGCCGGCAACATGGTCGACCTCGACTCCAACCCGACCAAGCTGATCGAGATCGTCGAGATCGGCAAGCAGTTGCTGATCACCCGCGGTTCGCTGACCACGTTCTCGATCGCGAACGACGTGGCGAAGTACTTCGCGATCCTGCCGGCGCTGTTCGCCTCGGCGTACCCGGGGTTGGCGAAGCTGAACATCATGGGCCTGCACTCGCCGCAGTCGGCGATCGTGTCCGCGATCGTGTTCAACGCGCTGATCATCGTGCTGCTGGTGCCGCTGGCGCTGCGCGGCGTGCGGTACAAGCCGTCGTCTGCGTCGGCGATGCTGCGCCGGAACCTGCTGATCTACGGCGTCGGCGGCCTGATCTCGCCGTTCGTCGGTATCAAGCTCCTCGACCTGGTGATCTCGCTGATCCCCGGTCTCCGCTAACTGTGTTTGATTGTTGAAGGGGTAGTTGTCAATGACAAGCAATCTGCGTCAACTCGGTGTGGCGGTCCGGGTGCTGCTGGTGTTCACCGTGGTCCTCGGCGTCGTGTACCCGCTGTTCATGACCGGCGCCGCGCAGGCGCTGTTCCACGGGAACGCCAACGGTTCGATCGTCACGGTGAACGGCAAGCCGGTCGCCTCCGACCTGATCGGCCAGGAGTACAAGGGCGCCCAGTGGTTCCAGACCAGGCCGTCGGCCGTGAACTACAACGGGGAAGGCAGCGGCGCGTCGCAGTACGGACCGAACAACCCGGAGCTGGTCAAGCTGATCGACCAGCGGCGGCAGGAGGTCGCCAAATTCAACGGCGTCGCACCGGCACAGGTTCCGCCGGACGCGGTCACCGCGAGCGGCAGCGGGCTCGACCCGGGCATCAGCCCGGCGTACGCCGCGATCCAGGTCGCGCGGGTGGCGCGCGAGCGTGGGTTGTCCGTGGACCGGGTGAAGCAGCTGGTGAAGGACAACACGCACGGCCGCGTCCTGGGCTTCCTGGGGGAGCCGTACGTCAATGTCGTCACGCTCAACGCGGCGCTGGCATGATCGCAGTATGAAGCGCGGGCACCTGCGGGTCTATCTCGGTGCCGCGCCCGGTGTCGGCAAGACGTACAAGATGCTGGGCGAGGGCCGGCGCCGGCATGCCCGTGGGACCGACGTCGTGGTCGGGCTCGTCGAGACGCACGGGCGGGAGCACACCGCCGAGATGCTCGAAGGGCTCGAGGTGGTGCCGCGGCGGATCGTCGACTACCGCGGTGCCAGCTTCACCGAGCTGGACCTGGACGCCGTACTGGCCCGGCGGCCCGAGGTCGCGCTGGTCGACGAGCTGGCGCACACGAACATCCCGGGCAGCCGGAACGAGAAGCGCTGGCAGGACATCGAGGAGCTGCTGGCCGCCGGGATTGACGTGATCTCGGCGGTCAACATCCAGCACCTCGAGTCGATCAACGACGTGGTCGAGAAGATCACCGGCGTACCGCAGCAGGAGACCGTCCCGGACCGGGTGGTCCGGGCCGCGGACCAGATCGAGCTGGTCGACATGACGCCGGAGGCGCTGCGCCGGCGGATGGCGCACGGCAACGTGTACGCTGCCGACAAGATCGACGCTGCCCTGGGCAACTACTTCCGGGTCGGCAACCTGTCCGCGCTCCGGGAGCTCGCGCTGCTCTGGCTGGCGGACCGGGTCGACGCCGGCCTGCAGCAGTACCGCGCCGAGCACGACATCGACTCCACCTGGGAGGCCCGGGAGCGGGTCGTGGTCGCGCTCACCGGCGGGCCCGAGGGCGAGACGCTGATCCGGCGGGCCGCCAGGATCGCGGCCCGGTCGTCCGGCGGGGACCTGCTCGCCGTCCACGTGGCCCGCTCCGACGGGCTGACCGGCGCGAACCCGAGCAAGCTCGCCGAGCAGCGGAACCTGGTCGAGCAGCTCGGCGGCACCTACCACCAGGTCGTCGGCGACGACATCCCGGCCGCGCTGCTGACCTTCGCGAAGGCGGAGAACGCGACCCAGCTGGTCCTCGGCGGATCTCGCCGCAGCCGCGTCTCGACCCTGCTCACCGGTCCCGGGATCGGGTCGACGACGATCCGTGACTCCGGCGACATCGACGTACACATCGTCACGCACTCGCTGATGGGCCGGGGACGGTTGCCGCGGATGCGGGGGAGCTTGTCCCGGAAGCGGAAGATCCAGGGGTTCGTCCTGGCGATCGTCCTGCAGCCACTGCTCGCGCTGGTCCTCGGGCTCGGCGGCGACACGCTGAACCTGACCAGCAACGTGCTGGCGTTCCTGCTCGCGGTCGTGATCGTGGCGCTGGTCGGCGGGATGTGGCCGGCGATGCTGACCGCGATCGCGGGATCGCTGGTCCTGAACTGGTTCTTCACGCCGCCGAAGCGGACCTTCACGATCGCCGAGCTGAACAACGCGCTGGCGCTGCTGATCTTCATCCTGGTCGCGGCGATGGTGAGTACGGTCGTGGACCGGGCGGCGCGGCGGACCAGACAGGCGGCCCGGGCGGCCGCGGAGTCGGAGACGCTGGCGACCCTGGCCGGTTCGGTACTGCGGGGCGAGACCGCGCTGCCCGCCCTGCTGGAGCGGGTCCGCGAGGCGTTCGGGATGACCGGCGCGTGCCTGATGGAGCGGGTCGACGAGGACGAGCTGACTGAGGAATGGCGGCCGCTCGCGTCCACCGGCGTACTCACGTGCACCCGGCCCGAGGAGGCGGACGCGGAGATCCCGGCGCGCGACGACCTGGTGCTGGTGCTGCAGGGGCATCAGCTGGAGGCGGACGAACGGCGGCTGGTCGGCGCGTTCGCGGCGCACGCGGCAGCGCTCGTCGATCGCGCCCGGCTGAGCGAGGCGGCCGCGGAGGCGAAGCCGCTGGCCGAGGCCGACAAGCTCCGTACGGCGTTGCTCCGGGCGGTCGGGCACGACCTGCGGTCCCCGCTGGCGTCGGCGAAGGCCTCGGTGACGTCACTGCGCAGCGACGACGTGGAGTGGAGCGAGTCCGAGCGGGCCGAGCTGCTGGAGACGGCGGACGAATCGCTGGACCGGCTGTCGCGGCTGGTGGACAACCTGCTGGACCTGAGTCGCCTGCAGGCCGGCGTACTGCCCGTGTTCACGCGGCCGATGGCGCTCGACGAGATCCTCCCCGGCGTACTGTCCGAGGTCGGTGACGACGCCGACCAGGTGACCGTGGACATCCCGCACACGCTCCCGCTGGTCGAGGCGGATCCGGCGCTGCTCGAGCGCGTGGTCGCGAACCTGCTCGCGAACGCGATCCGGTACTCGCCGCCCGGACGGCCGCCGCTGGTCACCGGGAGCGCGCTCGGCGCCACCGTCGAGGTCCGGGTGATCGACCGCGGCCCGGGGATCCCGCAGCAGCACCGGGACCGGGTGTTCGCGCCGTTCCAGCGGCTCGGCGACACCGACAACACGGTCGGCGTCGGGCTCGGGCTGGCGCTCGCCCGCGGCCTCGCCGAGGCGATGCACGGCACCCTGCAGCCCGAGGACACGCCAGGTGGTGGACTGACGATGGTGGTCTCGATTCCCGCGGCGCAGGCCTCGGAGACCCCGGTTCCAGGCGCCCGCGAAAGGTCAGGAGAGATCGAATGACCAGGGTCCTCGTGGTGGACGACGAGCCGCAGATCGTGCGGGCGTTACAGATCAACCTGAAGGCGCGGGGGTACGAGGTGCACCTGGCCGGCACCGGTACGGCGGCGTTGAAGGTGGCGGCGCAGCACCCGCCGGAGCTGGTGATCCTCGACCTCGGGCTGCCGGACTTCGATGGCGTCGACGTGATCCGCGGGCTGCGCGGGTGGACCGACGCGCCGATCCTGGTGCTGTCCGGGCGGACCGACCAGACCGACAAGGTGGAGGCGCTGGACGCCGGCGCCGACGACTACGTGACGAAACCGTTCGGGATCGACGAGCTGCTCGCCCGGATGCGCGCCGTACTGCGCCGCAGCAACATCGCCCAGGACCAGCCGATGGTCACCGTCGGCGGTATCGCGGTCGACCTCGCCGCGAAGCGCGTCACGCTGGAGACCGGCGAGGACATCCGGCTCACCCCGACCGAGTGGCACCTGCTGGAGGTGCTCGTCCGCAACCCCGGCAAGCTCCTCTCGCAACGCCAGCTGCTCACCGAGGTGTGGGGCCCCGGCTATGAGACGGCCAGCGGCAACCTGCGCTTCTACATGGGCCAGCTCCGTCGCAAACTCGAACCCGACCCCGCCCGCCCGAAGCACCTCCTCACCGAACCAGGCATGGGCTACCGCTTCGAACCGTGAAAGCTCGGACCGCCAGGCCATCACAATGAGCGCCCGGCGGCCCGCCGCCCGCTCATCGGCCGGCGGAGCGGCCGATTGTGATGGCCTGGGCGTCCGTTTCGTTCAAGACTGGTGCGGCCGACGTGGGGGAGGGTGTGGGCATGGACATCTTCACGGCAGCACGGGACTTCGTACGGCGGGATGCTCGACTGGTCGAGCGGCGGCTCTTCGCGACGGTTTTCGAGGGGGCGGACGCGCGCGGCGTGGTGGACGCGCTGCGCGGGTTCCAGAACGCCGACGGGGGATTCGGGTGGGGGCTGGAGCCGGACAAGCGGTGCCCGGACAGCCTGCCGCTCGACGTCGAGGTCGCGTTCGACACGCTGCTCGCGGCCGGTGCGCGCGACGACGACATGGTCCGGCGGGCCGTCGACTGGCTCGCCACGGTCGCGACGCCGGACGGCGCCGTACCGCTGTGCGGGCCGGCCGTCGAGGGGTACCCGCGAGCCGAGCACATCACCGAGTGGACGTACCAGCCGGGCCTGAACCCGACCGCCGGGCTCGTCGGCCGGCTGCACAAGCTGGGCATCGAGCACCCGTGGCGGGACCAGGCCGCCGCCTGGTGCGAGGCCGAACTCGCGAACGGCCTCCCGGAGGACGCGCACGGCATGAGCGAGGTGCTGCAGTTCCTCGCGCCGCGGGAGGACGTCGACCTCGACCGGATCCGCGAGTGGCTCCCGAAGCTCGCGCACTTCCGCGCCGACGCGGCCGACCCGTCGTACGGCGTGACGCCGCTGGGGTTCGCGCCGACGCCGGACAGTGTCTGGCGGCCGCTCTTCACCGACGAACAGCTCGACGCCCATCTCGACCGCCTGATCGCCGACCAGCAACCCGACGGCGGCTGGGCCATCACCTGGGAACCCCCGGGACCCGCCGCCGTCCTCGAGTACCGCGGCATCGTCACCGTCGGCGCCCTCCGCACCCTCAAGGCATACAACCGCCTCTGACCGCGGCAGTTGCAGCTGCTGTACCGATGAACGGGTAATGGTGCCGGAATACCCTGCCTCGGCGGGCGGTGCTGAGCGTGACGGTCGCCGACGGGGCCGACCACTACCCGTTCTTCGGTACGGCTAGCCGGACTCGGCTGGGTGTTCGACCTGGCGGTCGCCCCACTGGGTGAGGAGGCCGCGGGCGATCTCGAGGTCCTCACGCAGGGAACGGTCGGTGAGGTCGCCGGGGAGTGCGGCGAGGGCGTCGGCCAGCCACGGGCCGACGGATGCGGGGGCGAGGTCGTCGGGGGTCAGCCCGGCCAGCCGGATCGCGCGGACCGCGGTGACGAGCTCGCTGGCGAGGACCTCGCGGAGCGCGTCCAGGAGCTGCTTGGTCAGTACGGCGGCCTGCGGGGCGAAGCTCGCGTGGAGTTCGGCGCCGCGGGACAGGGTCGCCGTACCGAGGGTTGCGGGCTGGGCGGCGGACCGGACCGCGGCGAGCGCGTCGTGGGCGACGTACTCGATCATCATCACGCCCGAGCTCGCCTCGGCGCCGCTGGCGAGGAAGCGGCTGAGACCCGTGTAGTCCGGGTCGACCAGGTTCGCGACGCGGGTGGTGGAGAGGGTGGCCACGCTGTGCAGGCTGAGCCGGAGCGAGTCCAGCGCGAGCGCGATCGGCATCGCGTGCCAGTTGCCGTTGTGCAGCACGGTGTCGCCGGCCACCAGCGGATTCTCCGCGGCGGCGTTGATGTCGATCCGCACGCTGTTGCCCAGGGCATCGGAGTGGTCGACGGCCGGTCCGAGGACCTGCGCGAAGGCCCTCAGCCCGAACGGGTCCTGGATCCGGGCGGGCCGGATCGGCAGGCCGTCGAGGAGGTCGCGCATCCGGCGGGCGACCCGGAGCTGCCCGGGTTGCGGGCGGGCCTCGTGGACGCGGGCGTCGTACACCTCGGCGTTGCCGCGGAGCGCGACGTGGGTGAGGGCGCCGACCAGCGGTACGACCTCGATCAGCGTGGCCGCCTCGACGTACGCGAGGCAGCACTCCGCGAGCGTGAACGCGTTGCTGGACAGCAGCGGGAGTGCGCTGGTGCCGTCGATGACGTCGCCGAGCGCGAGGCCGAGTTCGGCGAGCGGGCCGAGGTCGCCGGTGCCGATCGCGCCGCCGCGGTGCAGGTCGGGCAGGTCGTCGTCGTTGAGCAGGCCAACGATCGCGTCGGCGACCGCCGGGTCGAGGCCCGACCCGCCGGCCGCGAGCTGGTTCACCCGGATCAGCAGCCCGAGCCGGACCACGTCCTTCGGGTACGACGTCGTACCGGTCGTCGAGTGCGACGCGAGCAGCCGCGCACCGTGCTCGGGGTCGGACGTGAGGACGTCGCGGTTCGCCCCGACCCCGGTCGTCCGCCCGTACACCGGCCGCCTCGCCGCCACCTCGGCGACCACCTGCGCCGACTCACGCATCCGTTTCCGCGCGTCGTCGCTCAGCCGCACCGCGGTACGCCGCTGCCCCAGCGCGACAGCGTCGAGCGGCGCCAGCCCGGCACCCGAGAGCTCGACCGGTTCCATCTGCACAGTGTGGAACCGGCGACCGCCCGGGGACACCCGGCACGCGGGATCCTCCGTCTCGGATCCGAGACGTCAGGTCGGCGGCACCGGCCGTGCAGGGTTTCGGTGCCAGACGAAGATTGCCAGTGCGACCGCCACCAGAGCGAAGAAGGCGTTGCCGAGGAAGGACGGATGGTCCAGCTCGCGGGCCTGGCTGAACCCGGCCCAGGCGTAGGTGAGGAGCGCGCCGGTCGCGAGTGCGAGGGTATGGCGGGGAGTCCAGGTACGACGCCGCGCCCAACGCAGGACGACCGCCGTCGCGACGCCGAACAGCACGAACCACCAGGCGGCCGAGATCCACTCGTTCGCGTCCGGGAAGACGATCGACTCGAGCCAGTACACGCTCGTCAGCGCGAACCCGGTCAGTCCCACGACGAGCGGCCGCGGTACGTCGCCGTCGGCCGGTCGCGGCGTACGACGCCCGAGGACGAACGCCAGCGTGACCAGCCCGAGGATCACCACGGCGGAGCCCGCGAACTCGGCGGGGGAGGCGACGAAGTGAAAGCCGACGGCCTGCATCACCCCGAGCAACGTCGAGCCGACGACGAAGATCGCCGCGACCGCGATCAGCCCGCCGCGCCGCAGCCAGGGCTCGCGCGGAGCGCAGGCCTCGATCAGCGCGATCGGTACGCAGATGCTCCAGATCGTGTGCAGCGTGACGGTGCCCTGCAGCAGCGTCAGGCTGATCCCCAGCCCGGGGATCACCGCCATACCGTCGAAGCTGTCGAGTCCGACGTACGCCGGATTGAACAGCATCTGGTCGATCGGCCCCTCCTCGAGGAGCCCGTACGCGAGGGCCATCAGCACGATCCCGGTCCAACCGAGCCGGTACCGGCGGGCGACCTCGCGGATCAGCACCGCGCCGCCGCCGTACATCGGGGCGAACAGGAAGATCGAGCCGAGCTTGCCGATCGGCTGGTTCCCGAGCAGGAACTCGCCGACGAACGGTGCGAGGAAGAACAACGCCACGGCCCAACGCTTCACGCTCTCGACGCTAGGGCATCGCGGCCGGCGGATCGTCCATCTTCGGTGCCGGGCGGTGCGACCAAAGAAAACAGCCCGTCAGTTGCCTGACGGGCTGTCGGGGTCACTTCTGGCCGTAGCGCCTCTTGAACTTCTCCACGCGGCCCTGGGTGTCCATCACGCGCTGCTGGCCCGTGTAGAACGGGTGGCTCGCGGACGAGATCTCGACGTCGACGACGGGGTAGGTGTTCCCGTCCGTCCAGACGACGGTCTCGGTGCTCTCGCGGGTCGAACCGGTGAGGAAGCTGAAGTTGCCGGACTTGTCCCTGAAGACGACCCGGCGGTAGTCGGGGTGGATGTCCTTCTTCATGCTGCGGTACTTCCTTCCAAGTAGGGGGCGAACGGGTCGGTCAGGGGGTGCACCGCTTCGTCCGCACGGAGTACACAACCGTCGAGGAGGCGCTGTAATTCCCGGGCGTCGAGCGCGGGGCCGGTCAGCGACAGGTACGACGCGCGGTCGCCGTACTCGGGGTGCCACTCCAACGCCGACCGGGCCTGGTGCTGCTGCCCGACGGACGGCCAGCGGTCCGCGGGGAGGTCGGCCAGCCACGGACCGAGGACACCGAACACGACGTTGGTCCCGAAGCTGTCCCAGCTGACGCGGCGTCGGTGCTGGGTCGCGATCCAGAGCGTGCCGCGGCCGCGGACCGTACCGGCGACCAGGTCCTCGAGGGCGTCGTACAGCCGCTCGGGATGGAACGGCCGGGCGGCCTGCCAGCCGAACGTGAGCCCGTCCGCGGGCGCGGCGACGGAGCCTGGCTCGACGGTGCGGGGGAGTTGGGGACGTACGGCGAGGAGGTGCGCCGGGCTGGTGTGGGTCGTGAGGCGCGGGTTGATCGCCTGGAGGAGCCGGGCGGTGGGTACGTGGGCGGTGCTCAGGACGGCGGCGTCGGCGTACTCGAGCTGCCGTACGACGACCTCCGCGGTCGCCCGCCCGTCCTCGGCCGCGGTCGGGATGCCGCGCTCGCGGAGCAGGTCCTCGCCTTGCAGGTTCTCGAGGAGGAGCGTGGTGTCGACGCTGGTGAGGACGCGGTCGACGTGGAGGTCGGGGTGCTGGTCGATCTCGGTCGTGATCGCGTGCGTGTCGCCGGCGGCCGGTACGTCGACGATCGCCACGGCGTACCGCTCGACGGCCGCGATGCTCGCGAGGAGCTCGACGAGGGAACCGCGCAGCGCGCAGGAGACGCAGGGGTGGGCCATCGTGATGACCTCACGGTCGATCACCCCGGCGGCGGTCCGGGCGGTGCGGACGACGGCGGTCAGGTCGCGTACGTCGTACTCCACCAGCACGCCGGCCGGCCCGGCCTCGGCCAGCAGGTTGCCCGCGACGGCCCCGCGGAACCCGTCGCCGAGCCCCGTCAGCAAGGTCACCGGCAGCATCGGCTCTCCTCGTCTTATTGAAAACGATAACCAGTACAATGTACCCTGTGCGGTATGGCAAAGCGCAACGACCTCCGGCCGATCGTCAAACTCCGCAGCACTGCCGGCACCGGGTACACCTATGTAACGCGGAAGAACCGCCGGAACAATCCCGACCGGTTGGTGATCCGCAAGTACGACCGCACCGTCCGCACCCACGTCGACTTCCGCGAAGAGCGGTAGTGGCAACCGCGGCGAAGATCGCCAGGAACAACCACCGCCGCCGCGTAGCGTCCCAGCACGCCGCCCGGCGCACGTCCCTCAAGGCGATCATCGCCGCCCCCACCACGTCCGCTGCAGCCCGCGCCGACGCCGTCACCCGTCTCCAGCAACTCCCCCGAGACGCCAGCCCCACCCGCATCCGCAACCGTGACACCATCGACGGCCGCCCCCGCGGCTACGTCGGCAAAGCCGGGCTGTCCCGCATCCACTTCCGCGACCTGGCCCACCGCGGCGAACTCCCCGGAGTCACCAAGTCGTCTTGGTAGGAGGAACAGGAGGGGAAACCCCTCGTGTTGCAGCACGTGACACCCCGGCCAGGTCACGGGTAGGCGACCCGCGCGGGACATCCGCCAGCCCTCACCGCCAGCAGCCGCCGCCAGCAGCCGCCGCCAGCAGCCGCCGCCAGCCGCCGGCACCCGCCGTCAGTAGCAGTCAGCCGCCGGCACCCGCCGTCAGTAACAGTCAGCAGCCGCCGCCAGCCCCCCGCCAGCAGCAGTTGCGTCGGCACCCGCTGCTGGTGGCACGCTCCGTTCTGGTTCCGTCTGCTGGTTCCACCTCGCCTGTCAGCTGTTCCCGCGCCGGTTACACCTCGCCTGTTAGTTGTTCTAGCCGTGGAGGCGGCGGGTCAGGGCTTTGGCGGCTTGGCGGATTTTGTGGGCCAGGTGGGGGCGATCCGTCGGCGGGACTGTGTCGGTGCGGAAGGTTACCGAGATGGCGGCTACCGGGTGGCCGGCGTGGTCTACGGCGGCGCTGGCTACCGATGCCATGCCGGGGGTGATGAAGGAGTCCTCCACGGCGAAGCCTTGGCGCTTCTCGTCGGCGAGGATTCGGCGGAGTTGGCTGAGCGACTGCGGTCCTAGGTCGGTTCGGCGGACGAACGATTCCGTCGACGGGAACAGCGCCCGGACCTGAGCCGGCGGTAGCTCGGCGAGCAGTGCGCGCCCGGACGCGGTGAGGGTGGCGGGCAGGCGTACGCCGACGTCCGTCACCAGCGTGACCGGCCGCGGCGGCTGTTCCTTCAGCAGGTACACCAGCTCCCGGCCGTGCAGTACGCCGAGATGCGCGGTCTGCCCCACCTCGTGCACCAGCTGCACCAGCAACGGCCGCGCCAACCGCTCGAGCGGGTCGTGTCGCAGGTACGCCGACCCGATCTCGAACGCCGCCACCCCGAGCCCGTACCGCTTCTCCTCGGGCAGATGTACGACGTACCCCTCGTCGATCATTGCCCGCAGCAAGTGGTACGTCGACGAGCGCGGCAGCCCGACCGCGGAGGCGATGCGCTCCATCGGCACCGGCCCGGGCTGGGTGGCCAGGAACGTCAGCACCCGCAGCGTGCGGGTCGAGGCGGGAACGTTGCCGCTCACAACGGCAGCGTAACCCTTACACCCCGGACGAATCCTGCTTCTTGGCGCGGCTGCGGGACAGCCAGAAGCGGAAGCTCTCCCCGGCGACCGCGATCACGAACAGGCCGACCGCCACGCCCCAGTCGATGAACTCCGGCCCGGAGACCGCGATCCCGACGCCGAACGACAGCACCAGGAACACCACCAGCGAGACGACGAACCGCTTCACAGCGGCTTCTCCGCGGTCCACGCGCCCGACGTCTCCCGGTACCCGAGCCACCGGTTGACCGCCAGCATCGGCGCGTTCGCCGCGTCGTTCCCGGTGGAGGCGACGGTGAACCCGGCGTCCCGCGACCGCGCCAGCGCCGCCGACTTCGCCATCTTCGCGAGGCCGCGCCCGCGCGCCGACGGGATGGTCCCGGTCAGGTTCGACCAGATCACCCGGCGGTCCGGGTCGGCGGTCGTGGTCACGAACGACAGCACCCGGTCCCCGTCGAGTACGGCGACGCTCAGGTCGTACCGGTTGTCCGGGTTCTCCCACGACGTACGGACCCATTCCTCGTACGCCGGCCCGCCGGACAGCCCGCTCGGGTCGTCGTCGCGCACCTGGACCTCGGCGTCGTACAGCTGCCGCGGCTCGAGCTCGTCGTACGTCGCCAGCCGCAGGCCGTCCGGCACCGGGAGCGGCTCCCGTACGGCGGTGAGGTCGGCCGTGGAATGCGTCATCCGACGCCCCACCGCGAACCCCTGCCGCTCCGCGAACCCGGTCGAGTCCTCGGCCACCGCGGTCAGCAACCGGCCGGCCCCGAGCTCCCGTGCCCGCGCCGTGATCGCCTCGAGCAGGGCGGTCCCGATCCCGCGACCGCGGTACGCCGAGGGCACCTGCAGCGTGATCCGCACCCGCGGCGCCTCGGCATCCGCCGGCGGGCGGTACAGGTTCGCGTACCCGACCACGTCGGCGCCGTCGACGGCGATCAGCACCTCCTGCGAGCGACCGTGCCGCAGTTGCAGCTCGACGGCCCGCGCCGTCTTCACCAGGTGCGGCATCGTGGCGGCCCAGACCCGGGCGATTCCTACCGCGTCTTCCGGCCGCGCCGCCCGGATCTCGAACACCATGCCCGAACCCTACGACTACCGAGGGTCGCCACCCTCGTCTCAGATCCGAGACGGAAAGTGGTCCGGCGCTGCTGGCCGGGACCGGTCCGGCGCGGTGCAATGTTCGGGTGGAACAGACGGTGATTGTCGGCGTCGGCCCGCTGACCCCGGCCCAGGTGGTCGCGGTGGCGCGGTACGGCGCGCAGGTACGGATCGACGACCAGGCCCTCGAGGAGATCGCGAAGTCACGCGCCGCGATCGAGGCGCTGGCCCATGCGGACACCCCGCACTACGGCGTCTCGACCGGGTTCGGCGCGCTCGCCACCCGGCACATCGCGCCGGAACTGCGGGCGCAGCTGCAGCGCAGCCTGATCCGGTCGCACGCGGCCGGCTCCGGCCCCGAGGTGGAGACCGAGGTCGTCCGCGCGCTCGCCCTGCTCCGGCTCTCCACCCTCGCCACTGGCCGCACCGGGGTGAAGGTCGAGACCGCCCAGGCGTACGCCGGTCTGCTGAACGCGCACCTGACACCGGTCGTGCACGAGTACGGCAGCCTCGGCTGCTCCGGGGACCTCGCGCCGCTGTCGCACGTCGCGCTGGCGATCCTCGGCGAGGGCAAGGTCCGCGATGCCGACGGCAACCTTCTCGACGCCGGCGACGCGCTGCGACAGCACAACCTGACCCCGGTCGTGCTCGCGGAGAAGGAAGGCCTCGCGCTGATCAACGGGACCGACGGCATGCTCGGCATGCTGGTCCTCGCGCTCGCCGACCTCGACCGGCTGTTCAAGACCGCCGACCTGGCCGCCGCGATGAGCGTCGAGGCCCAGCTCGCCACCGACCGCGTGTTCGCCGCGGACCTGCAGGCCCTGCGCCCGCAGCCCGGTCAAGGAAAAGCCGCGGCCAACCTGCGCGCGATCCTCAAGGACAGCGCGATCGTCGCCAGCCACCGCGGCCCGGACTGCAACCGCGTCCAGGACGCGTACTCGCTGCGCTGTTCACCCCAGGTCCACGGCGCCGCCCGCGACACCGCGGCGCATGCGCTGAACGTGGCGACCAACGAACTCGCCGCCGCGATCGACAACCCGGTCGTGCTCCCGGACGGGAGGGTCGAGTCCAACGGCAACTTCCACGGCGCGCCGATCGGATACGTCCTCGACTTCCTCGCGATCGCCGTCGCGGACCTGGCGAGCATCAGCGAGCGCCGTACCGACCGCTTCCTCGACGTCGCCCGCAACCACGGGCTGAACGCGTTCCTCGCCGACGACCCGGGCGTCGACAGCGGCCACATGATCGCCCAGTACACCCAGGCCGCGATCGTGTCCGAGCTGAAGCGGCTCGCCGTACCGGCCAGCGTCGACTCGATCCCGAGCAGCGCGATGCAGGAGGACCACGTCTCGATGGGCTGGTCCGCCGCCCGCAAGCTGCGCAAGGCCGTCGACGGTCTGCAGCGCGTCCTCGCGATCGAGATCCTCACCGCCGCGCGGGCGCTCGACCTGCGCGCCCCGCTCACCCCGGCCCCGGCGACGGCGGCCGCCCGGGCGGTACTGCGGGAGTACGTCGAGGGTCCGGCCACCGACCGGTTCCTCGCCCCCGAACTCGAGCACTCCGTCCAACTCGTTGCCAACGGCACCTACGTCGAAGCGACCGAGGCCGTCACCGGCCCGCTGAACTGAAAGGCTGGATCACCCATGTCCGGACCACGTCCCGTCCGCGCACCCCGCGGCACCACCCTGACCGCCCGCGGCTGGCAGCAGGAAGCCGCGCTGCGGATGCTGCAGAACAACCTCGACCCGGAGGTCGCCGAGCACCCCGACGAACTCGTCGTGTACGGCGGTTCCGGCAAGGCGGCCCGGGACTGGAACTCGTTCGACGCGATGGTCCGCACGCTGACCACGCTCAAGGACGACGAGACCATGCTCGTCCAGTCCGGCCGCCCCGTCGGTGTCATGCAGACGCACGAGTGGGCGCCGCGGGTGCTGATCGCGAACTCGAACCTGGTCGGCGACTGGGCGACCTGGGAGGAGTTCCGCAAGCTGGAGGCGATGGGGCTCACGATGTACGGCCAGATGACGGCCGGGTCGTGGATCTACATCGGCACCCAGGGCATCCTGCAGGGCACGTACGAGACGTTCGGCGCGGTCGCGGAGAAGAAGTTCGGTGGCACCCTCGCCGGCACGATCACGCTGACCGCCGGCCTCGGCGGCATGGGCGGCGCGCAGCCGTTGGCGGTGACGATGAACGACGGGGTCGCGATCTGTATCGACGTCGACGAGTCGCGGATCCAGCGCCGCATCGAGCACCGGTATCTCGACGTACGGGCGTCGTCCGTCGACGAGGCGCTGCGCCTGGCGGAGGAGGCCAAGAAGGCGCGCAAGCCGTTGTCGATCGGTGTGCTCGGCAACGCGGCGACGATCGTTCCCGACCTGTTGAAGCGCGGTGCACCGATCGACGTGGTGACCGACCAGACGTCGGCGCACGACCCGTTGATGTACCTGCCGATCGGCGTCGAGTTCGAGGACTGGACGACCGCGCGGGAGAAGGACCCGGCCGGGTTCACCGAGCGCGCGCAGGAGTCGATGGCCAAGCACGTCCAGGCGATGGTCGAGTTCCAGGACGCGGGCGCCGAGGTGTTCGACTACGGCAACTCGATCCGGGACGAGGCGCGCAAGGCCGGGTACTCCCGGGCGTTCGAGTTCCCCGGCTTCGTACCGGCGTACATCCGGCCGTTGTTCTGCGAGGGGAAGGGCCCGTTCCGGTGGGCGGCGCTGTCCGGCAACCCGGCCGACATCGCCAAGACCGACCAGGCGATCCTCGACCTGTTCCCGGACAACGAGCACCTCGCGCGCTGGATCAAGCTGGCCGGCGAGCGGGTCGCGTTCCAGGGCCTGCCGGCCCGGATCTGCTGGCTCGGCCAGGGCGAGCGCGACAAGGCAGGCGTCCGGTTCAACGACATGGTCGCCTCCGGTGAGCTCGAGGCCCCGATCGTGATCGGCCGCGACCACCTGGACACCGGCAGCGTCGCGTCGCCGTACCGGGAGACCGAAGGCATGCTCGACGGCTCGGACGCGATCGCGGACTGGCCGTTGCTGAACGCGATGGTGAACGTGGCCAGCGGCGCGTCCTGGGTGTCGATCCACCACGGCGGCGGCGTCGGCATCGGCCGGTCCATCCACGCCGGCCAGGTGTCGGTTGCCGACGGCACCGACCTGGCCCGGCAGAAGCTCCAGCGGGTGCTCACCAACGATCCGGCGATGGGTGTGATCCGTCACGTCGACGCCGGCTACGACAAGGCGGTCGAGGTCGCGGACGAGCGCGGGGTGCGCGTCCCGATGCGGGAAAGCTGACTGTCTGCGACGGGAATAATCTGTAGCGCTACGGTACAGATTCCCGCAGTGCGAGAAACCGTGCGACCGCGTGGTTTCGGTCTTTCGTTCCGCTAGGGTCTTTCGGGCGACCGGACGACGAGCGCGAAGGGGCGCCATGATCGAGTTCGAGGACGTCACCAAGCAGTATCCGGACGGCACCGTCGCCGTCGACACACTGTCCCTGCGGATCCCGAGCAACCAGATCACCGTGTTCGTCGGCCCGTCCGGCTGCGGCAAGACCACCTCGCTGCGGATGATCAACCGGACGATCGAGCGCACCTCCGGGACGATCTCGATCGACGGTACCGACATCAACTCGCAGGACGCCGTGACTCTGCGGCGCGGGATCGGGTACGTGATCCAGAACGCCGGGCTGTTCCCGCACCGGACCGTGGTGGACAACATCGCGACGGTGCCGCGGCTGCTCGGCTGGGACAAGCGCAAGGCGCACAGCACCGCGATGGAGCTGCTGGAACGGGTCGGCCTGGACCTGAAGATGGCCGAGCGGTACCCGGCCCAGCTGTCCGGTGGCCAGCAGCAACGGGTCGGCGTCGCCCGGGCGCTGGCCGCGGACCCGGCGATCATGCTGATGGACGAGCCGTTCAGCGCCGTCGACCCGATCGTCCGGCACCAGCTGCAGGAGGAACTGCTCCGGCTGCAACGCGACATCGGCAAGACGATCGTGTTCGTCACGCACGACATCGACGAGGCGATCAAGCTCGGCGACAACGTCGCCGTACTCCAGGTCGGCGGCAAGCTGGCCCAGTTCGCGCCACCGGCCGAGCTGCTCGCCAACCCGGCCGACGACTTCGTCCGCGGCTTCGTCGGCCAGGACCGCGGTTACCGCGCGCTGACGTTCGTCTACACGGATCAGCTCACGGTGCAGCCGCTGCCGGCCGAGCTCGCGCTGAACGACGGCGTACCGGTCGGCTGGAAGAACGGCGCCGAGCAGCTGGAGCCGGTCGGCGCGGTCTTCAAGCGCGGCGACTCCCTGCGCGCGGCCTTGGACGCCGTACTGACGTCCCCGAACGGCCTCGGCGTGGTCGTCGACGACGAAGGCCGCGCGGTCGGCGTCGTCGACCAAGGTGCCGTGGCTGAGGCGCTCCGCTCATGACCTGGATCGGTGACAACCTCGGGCTGATCTGGGAACAGCTGCGCGAGCACATCTACCTGGCGATCATCCCGGTGATCCTCGGGCTGATCATCTCGGTGCCGCTCGGGTACGTCGCGACGCGCTACTCGTGGCTGGCGAACCCGCTGATCGCGTTCGGCGGCCTGCTGTACTCGCTGCCGTCGATCGCGCTGTTCATCGTGCTGCCCGCGATCCTCGGCACCAAGGTGCTGTCCGAGGTGAACATCGTGGTCGCACTGACCATCTACACCGTGTCCCTGCTGATCCGGAACGTGATCGACGGGCTCCGCTCCGTACCGCCCGACGTCCGGCAGTCGGCGATCGCGGTCGGGTACGGGCCGCTGCACCGGCTGGTCGCGATCGACCTGCCGATCGCCGTACCGGTGATCTTCACCGGACTGCGGGTGGTCACGGTCGCGAACATCTCGATGGTGAGCGTCGGCGCGGTGATCGGCATCGGCGGCCTGGGCGAACTCTTCACGCTCGGCTTCCAGAAGGCGTTCCTGACGCCAGTCGTGGTCGGCGTCGTACTGTCCCTGGCGCTCGCGCTGCTCGCGGACTTCGTGCTGGTGACCCTGCAACGCTTGCTGACTCCCTGGGCGCGCGTCGCGGCGCCGGTGGCGGAGGTGGTCTGACATGTGGCAGTACCTGACCGACTCGTACAACTGGTCCGGCAACGAGGGCATCTGGGCGCGGATCCTCGAACACCTCTGGTACACGTTTGCCGCGCTCGGCCTGTCGGTCGTGATCGGGCTGCCGATCGGGCTGCGGATCGGGCACACCCGGCGCGGCGCGTTCCTCGCGATCAACGCCGGCAACGCGGCGCGGGCGCTGCCCAGCCTCGGGTTGCTGATGCTCGCCGTCCTGCTGACCAACCAGATCGGGTTCCTGCCGGTGCTGATCGCGCTGGTCGCGCTGGGCATCCCGCCGATCCTCGCCTCGACGTACGCCGGGATCTCGGGTGTCGATCCGGCGACGATCGACGCCGCGCGGGGGATGGGGATGACCGGACGCGAGATCCTGACCAAGGTGGAGATCCCGATCGCGATGCCGCTGATCATCTCCGGCGTCCGGAGCGCGACGCTGCAGATCGTGTCGACCGCGACCATCGCCGCGCTGGTGTCGCTCGGCGGCCTCGGCCGGTACGTGATCGACGGGCTGAAGCTGCGGGACTTCCCGCAGATGTTCAGCGGCGCGCTGCTGGTCGCACTGATGGCGCTGCTGCTCGACGCGCTGTTCGCGCTGATCGGGCGGCTGACCGTCTCGCCGGGGCTGAAAATCGGCTGAACTGTCGGACGAACCTGATGAACTTGCGCTACATCCATCGGCACCGGCCGGTGGCTGAACGAGAACACTGGAGGCTCTCGTGTTGAGATCCACGCTCATCCGTACTGCGATCGCCGGGCTGGCGGTGCTCGGCCTGGCCAGCTGTGGGAACGGGGGCGACCAGCTCGGCAGCGGCAGCGCCGGATCCTCGCCCGCGCCGTCCAAGGTGACCAGCATCACCGTCGGGTCCGCCGACTTCTCCGAGAGCCAGTTGCTGGCGGAGATCTACGGCCAGGCGCTCGCCGCCAAGGGCATCGACGTGAAGAAGAAGCCGAACATCGGCAACCGCGAGACGTACATGGCCGCGATCAAGGACGGGTCCGTCGACCTGGTGCCGGAGTACACCGGCGCCTCGCTGGCGTACTTCGACAAGAACTCCACCGAGACCGACCCGCAGAAGGCATACGACGCGCTGAAGAAGGCGCTGACGGCGGGCCTGGAGATCCTGGAGATGTCGCCGGCCGCCGACGAGGACACCATCGTGGTGACCAAGGCGACCGCGGACAAGTACAACCTGAAGTCGATCGGTGACCTGAAGGGCAAGAACCTGGTCGCCGGCGGGAGCTCCGAGTTCAAGGTCCGGACCGCCGGGCTGAAGGGCATGAAGGAGAAGTACGACGTCGACTTCAAGGACTACAAGACGCTGGACGCGGGCGGTCCGCTGAGCATCAAAGCGCTGGAGGACAACACCATCCAGGTGACCGACCTGTTCACCACCCAGGCCGTGATCAAGGACAAGGGCTGGGTCCAGCTGGACGACCCGCAGCACATCCTGCCGCCGAACAACATCGTTCCGCTGATCCGGACCGACCACAAGTCCGACGAGGTCGTCACCACCCTGAACGCGGTCGACGCCAAGCTCACCACCGACGACCTGACCGCGCTGGTCAAGCGCATCGACGTCGGCAAGGAGAGCGCGGACGCGGTCGCCAAGGACTGGCTGTCGAAGAACCCACTGTCTTGAGTTTCGAATCCCTGTGGGCGGACCAGTCCGCCATCGGCCGTGACCCGGAAACAGGCGGGTACACCCGTGGCGGCTGGTCCCCGACCGAACGCGAAGCAACCCACTGGTTCCTCGACCAGTGCGCCACCCGCAACCTGTCCGTCGAATCCGACAGCATCGGCAACCTCATCGCCTGGTGGGAACCGCGCGAAAAGCCGGCCGACCGGCCGGCTCCCCGCGCGGGCGGGTTCGGTGCAGACGACCTGTCCGGTGCACCCTCCACAACCCCGCCCGGGTACCCGGCGGGTGGGTTCGGTGCAGACCAGCAGTCCGGTGCGTCCTCCACAACCCCGGCCGGGGAGCCGGCCGGAGGGCCGGCTGTCCGGCCGGGGGTCGTGACCGGGAGTCATCTCGACTCGGTGATCAACGGTGGGGCTTTTGATGGGCCCTTGGGTGTGGTTTCCGCTTTGGCGGCTGTGGACAAGTTGCGGGCGGAGGGTTTCGAGCCGGGGGTGCCGATCGGGATCGGGGCCTTCGTGGAGGAAGAAGGGTCGCGGTTCGGGATGCCCTGTCTGGGGTCCCGGGTCGCGGCTGGGGTGTTGTCCGCCGAGAAGGCTCTGCAGTTGAAGGACCGTGCGGGGGTCGGGCTCGCGGAGGCGCTGGAGAAGGCCGGGCTCGACCCGGCCGGTCTGGGACCTTCGCCGCTCCTGAAGCGAATGGGGACATTCGTGGAACTGCACGTAGAACAAGGCCGCGGACTGACCGCACCGGTAGGCGTGGCGAGCTCGATCTGGCCGCACGGGCGGTACCGGTTCACGTTCGGTGGTGAGGCCAACCACGCCGGTACGACGCTCATGGAGGACCGGCACGACCCGATGCTGACGTACGCGATGACCGCCCTCGCCGCGAACAAGCAGGCCCGCCTCGCCGGCGCCCGCGCCACCTTCGGCCGGGTGTCCGTCGAGCCGAACGGCACCAACGCCGTACCGTCACAGGTCACCGCCTGGCTCGACGCGCGCGCCGCCGACACGGCCGCCCTGGAATCGTTGCTAGCGGCAATCACCAGGCAAGCCGTCGAACGCGCCGAACGCGACGGCACCACCCTCGAGGTCACCCCCGAGTCGGTCTCGCCGATCGTCGACTTCCCGGCCGGCCTCCGCGACCGCCTGGCCGGCGTACTCGGCGGAGCCCCGATCCTGCCGACCGGCGCCGGCCACGACGCGGGCGTGTTCTCCGACGCCGGCATCCCGACCGCGATGCTGTTCGTCCGCAACCCGACCGGCGTCTCGCACTCACCCGCGGAGTACGCCGAGCCGGACGACTGCCTCGCCGGCGTCGACGCCCTGGCCGCCGTACTGAAGGATCTCGCGAAGTGACTTTCTGGTGCGAAACCGCGCTCCTCCCGAGTGGTCTCGCCTCGCGGGTCCTGCTCACCGTCGTCGACGGCCGGTTCACTGCGGTCGAACCGGACGCCGACCCCGGAGCCGCGACGGTCCTGCGCGGGCTGGTGGTCCCCGGCCTCGCGAACTGTCACAGCCACGCGTTCCACCGTGCGCTCCGCGGCCGGACGCAGACCGAGCGCGGCACGTTCTGGACCTGGCGTGAGCAGATGTACGCCGTCGCCGCCGCGCTCACGCCGGACACGTACTACGACCTCGCGAAGGCCGTGTACGGCGAGATGCTGCTCGCCGGCATCACCGCGGTCGGCGAGTTCCACTACCTGCACCACGCCCCGGGCGGCCGCCGGTACGACGACCCGAACGCGATGGGCGCCGCCCTGATCGCGGCCGCCCGCGACGCGGGCCTCCGGATCGCGCTGCTCGACACCTGTTACGTTGCCGGCGGCATCGACCAGCCGCTGAGCGACGTACAGCAGCGTTTCAGCGACGGCGACGCGACCGCCTGGGCCTCCCGGGTCGCCGGGCTGAGCGGCGGCGACGACGTGGTGATCGGCGCGGCGGCGCACTCGATCCGGGGCGTGCCGCAGGACCAGCTCGGCGCGGTCGCCTCGGCGTTCCCCGACGTACCGCTGCACATCCACCTGTCCGAGCAGGTCGCCGAGAACGAGGCCAGCCTCGCGGCCTACGGGCGTACGCCGACCCAGGTGCTCGACGAGGCGGGCTTCCTCAGCGGGCGGACCAGCGCCGTCCACGCGACCCACCTGACGCCGGTCGACGTCGGCCTGCTCGGGAGCTCCGCGACGTACTCCTGCTTCTGCCCGACCACCGAACGGGACCTCGCCGACGGCATCGGGCCGTCCGTTCAGCTCCGCGACGCGGGTTCGCTGTTGACCCTCGGCTCGGACAGCCACGCGATCATCGACCTGTTCGAGGAGATGCGCGCCGTCGAACTCGACGAACGCCTCGCCACCCAGGAACGCGGCCACTGGTCCGCCCCCGAACTCTTGAAAGCCGCCACCACCGACGGCCACCGCTCGATCGGCTTCCAAGACGCCGGAGCAATCCAGGTCGGCTCCCGGGCCGACCTGGTGGCCATCCGCCTGAACACCGTCCGCACCGCGGGAACGGCAGGCCCTCCAGGCGCCGCCTCCGGTGCCGTGGAAGCCGCCGTCTTCGCCGCCACCGCCGCGGACGTCTCCGACGTCGTCGTCTCCGGAAATCACCTGGTTGCCAACAGCAAGCACATTCGAATGGACGTAGCCGCCGAGCTGTCGTCTTCCATCGCGGCGGTGACCCGATGACCTCCCTCCTCCTCACCGGCATCAACTCCCTGGTGACGAACGACCCCACCCACGGCGGCCTGCTCGGCGAGCTGCACGACGCCGCCCTGGTCATCGACGGCAGCACCGTCGCCTGGGTGGGCCAACGCCGGCACGCCCCAGCCGCCGACGCCGCCACCGACCTCGGTGGCCGCGCGGTGATCCCCGGCTTCGTCGACTCGCACTCGCATCTCGTCTTCGCCGGTGACCGCGCCGAGGAGTTCGCCGCCCGGATGACCGGTACGCCGTACTCCGCCGGCGGCATCCGGACCACCGTCGCCGCCACCCGCGCCGCCACCGACGAACAGCTGACCGCGAATGTCTCCCGCCTCGTCACCGAGATGCGCCGCCAGGGCACCACCACCGTCGAGATCAAGTCCGGCTACGGCCTCACCGTCACCGACGAGGCCCGCGCACTGCGCATCGCCGGCCAGTTCACCGACGAGACCACCTACCTCGGCGCCCACGTCGTACCGGCCGACCAGGACCCCGCGGCGTACGTCGACCTGGTCACCGGCCCGATGCTCGACGCGGCCGCGCCGTACTCGAAGTGGATCGACGTCTTCGTCGAACGCGGTGCCTTCGACGCCGACCAGGCCCGGGCGATCCTCCAGGCGGGCATCGCCCGCGGCCTCCAGCCCCGCGTCCACGCCAACCAGCTCGGCGAAGGCGCCGGCGTACAACTGGCCGCCGAACTGGGCGCCGCCTCCGCCGACCACTGCACGTACCTCACCGACGCCGACGTGGACGCCCTGGCGTCCAGCGGCGTGGTGGCCGGCCTGCTCCCCGCGATCGAGTTCTCCACCCGCTCGCCGTACCCCGACGCCCGCCGCCTCCTCGACGCCGGCGTCACCGTAGCCCTCGCCACCGACTGCAACCCCGGCTCCGGCTACTCCTCCTCCATGCCGTTCTGCATCGCCCTCGCGGTCCGCGAAATGCACATGACCCCCGCCGAAGCCCTCTGGTCCGCCACCGCCGGCGGCGCCGCCTCCCTCCGCCGCCCCGACCTAGGCCACCTGACTCCCGGCGCCCCCGCCAACCTCGCAGTCCTCGACGCCCCCACCTACCTCCACCTCGCCTACCGCCCCGCCGTCCCCCTCGTCACCCGCACCCTCATCGCGGGCCGCGAGGTGTAGCCGGACCGCCACCACTCACCAACCGCGGTCACGGCACGGTCGCCCCGCTCGTCCGCGGAGTCAGGCGGCGTGCAGCCGACGGTTGGTGAGTGGTGCAAGTCCGGCAGCTCGCTCGATCGTAGCCACCACCCACTCGGGGTCGTACATGATGTCCTCCCAGCTGAAGCGAAGCACTCGCCAGCCGCGGATGGTGAGGTTCACGTGTCGGCGGCAGTCCTTGACGAGCGCTCGCCGACTGCCGTGATACTCGAACCCGTCGGCCTCCAGGCCGAGGCGAAGTCGCGGATGACCCAGGTCGAGGCGAGCGGAGAACTCGGCGTCCTGCACCAGGAGTTGAGGGACGAAGCCTTCGAGTCCCCGCTCGATCAACAACGTTCGCAGCGCCGACTCGAGAACTGATTCGGCGCGGCCGTCGGCCAGTGCGACGACCCGCTGGATTCGCCTGCTGTGTGGGCCGCGCAGCCGGTGAGCCGCGTCGAGTAGATCGTCGTGCTCGACTCTGCCCATGCGCAACGCGGAATCTGCTGCCGCGAGGCTGTCCGCGAGTGGCAGGGTCCGGACGCAGTCGATGACGGTCCGGACCGGGGTGGTGACGTCGTCCAGTGCGGGAACGTTCGCCCAGTGCAGGACGCAAGGCAGGCCGGTGCTCCGGCGGACTCTGCCAGGCGGCAGGGTGACGTGCGGGAGCGTCGGCGGGTTGATGACGTCCAGCCCCCAGTGCTGCGCCGCGCTCAGGTGTGAGACGACACCTCCGTGGCTTCGCGCCGCGGTCAACGCCGGTGGTGCTTCCGGCAGGGCGTAGACGCCCTTCGCGACCCGGCGGATGTCTCCGGCCGCCAGAGCGTTCCGCACCGCGCGCGCCGACACGAGTGCCCGAAGGTCGGCGAAGGTCGAAGACCCGCCACGTCTGCCGATCACCTCGGCCACATCTGCCATCCAGCCATGATGCCGAGATTCGTCCCGCCCAGGTCGTGCATTGTCCACAGGCGGACCGCCGCCACTGACCAACGCCGCCACGGCCTGCCGGGTGTGCCGACTGCGAGCGTGAGCCACACTCGGCGTGCCACGTTGGTGAGTGGTGGACGTCCGGAAACCACATGCGTGAGATCGACTCGCGCGAGAAGCTGGCGTCATGGATACGAGGGCGCGGTTGCAGGCTGGGTTTCGGTGGTGTGGGGATCGGGGGGTTTGAAGGGACTACGCGGACGTCAGCGGTTGGTGGCGGGATGCGGAGTTGCTCGCTGGCTTGGGGGTTGCGTTGGCGGGGTTGTACGGGGAGGGGCCGACGGTGGTGCTTGGGCCGGTTTCGCGGGGGTCGTTGGTGGGGGTTTTGACGGCGGCCGCGCTGGGGGTGGGGTTTGTCGAGATGCGGAAGGAAGGCGGGAGCCCGGTCGACAGTGAGCGGTGGGTGCGGCGGGTGAGTGGGCCGGACTATCGGGATCGGCAGCAGGTGTTCGGGTTTCCGCGGCGGCTGGTGCGGGCCGGGGATCGGGTGTTGATGGTCGACGACTGGGTCGAGACCGGGGCGACCGCGCGGGTGGCTCGGGGGCTGGTCGAGGACTGCGGGGCGCGGTGGGTCGGGGTGGCCTGTGTGGTCGACGGGTTGACCGAGCCGCGGTTGCGGCACGAGTTGCCCGTGCGGGCGCTGCTCGACGTACGTCAGCTCTAAGCGAGTTCCTTGGAGAGCAGGGCGGTGATGGGGCCGTTGGGGAGGGGCTGGTGGCCGACTTCGTGGTAGCCGCGGGTGGTGTGGAAGGTGAAGGCGGGGGTGTTGGTGGGTACGGCGGCCACGGTGCGGTCGAAGGGGTGGGCGGAGCGTTCGACGGCTCGGTAGACCTGGGAGGCGAGGCCCTGGCGGCGGTCGCCGGGGGCGATGACGATGCGTTCGATGTAGAGGAACCGGTCGGCGTACGTGCGGGTGAAGGCCGCGAAGGCGAGCCCGTCGTACGCCGAGCCGGGGGTGAAGGTGAGGACGAAGCCGGCCGGGCGGCCGTCCAGGTCGACGACGGCGGCGTGGGCGGCGATCAGCCGCAGCCAGTCCAGGCGGTCGGCGTTGAGGGGTTCGACGAGCCCCTCGGCGGTGGCGTTCAGCGCGACGACCGCGGCGGCGTCGGCGGCGGTCATCGGGCGGAGTTTCACAGTGTCCAGGGTCGCACGGTAAACGTTTGCTTCGGGAGGGGTCACCCTGGCCGCACCCTGGCCCGGACCCCGAAAATCGGGGCCGCCCTTGGGAATGACCTGGGGCATGTGCAATGTTGAGTCCAGTGAACTCAAGTTTGTTCAGTCACGGATTTGAACCGAGGCGGACGAACAGGCAACATTGAGTCTGCATCACTCAACTTCGTGGAGGTAACAGCATGGCCCGCGCGGTCGGAATCGATCTCGGTACGACGAACTCCGTCATCGCCGTACTGGAAGGTGGCGAGCCCACCGTCATCCCCAACGCCGAGGGAGCGCGTACGACGCCCTCGGTGGTGGCCTTCGCCAAGAACGGCGAGGTCCTGGTCGGCGAGGTGGCGAAGCGCCAGGCCACCACGAACGTCGACCGGACGATCCGCTCGGTGAAGCGGCACATGGGCGAGAACTGGTCCGTCGACATCGACGGCAAGAAGTTCACCCCGCAGCAGATCAGCGCGTTCGTGCTGCAGAAGCTGAAGCGGGACGCCGAGGCGTACCTCGGGGAGCAGGTCACGGACGCGGTCATCACCGTGCCGGCCTACTTCTCCGACGCGCAGCGCCAGGCGACCAAGGAGGCCGGCGAGATCGCGGGCCTGAAGGTGCACCGGATCGTCAACGAGCCGACCGCGGCCGCGCTCGCGTACGGCCTGGACAAGGGCACCGAGCAGACCATCCTGGTCTTCGACCTCGGCGGCGGTACGTTCGACGTGTCGCTGCTGGAGATCGGCGACGGCGTCTTCGAGGTGAAGGCGACCAGCGGTGACAACCACCTCGGTGGTGACGACTGGGACAACCGGATCGTCCAGTGGCTGGTGACCCAGTTCAAGAACAAGAACGGCACCGACCTGTCCGGCGACAAGATGGCCATGCAGCGGCTGAACGAGGCCGCCGAGAAGGCCAAGATCGAGCTGTCCAGCGCCGCCGAGACCACCATCCACCTGCCGTACCTGAGCCTCACCGACTCGGGCCCGCTGCACCTGGAGGAGAAGCTCTCCCGCGCCGAGTTCCAGAAGATGACGAACGACCTGCTGGAGCGCGCCCGCGCCCCGTTCAAGGCCGTCATCAAGGACGCCGGCATCGACGTGTCGAAGATCGACCACGTCATCCTGGTCGGTGGTTCGACCCGGATGCCCGCCGTCGCGGACCTGGTCAAGGAGCTGACCGGTGGCAAGGACCCGAACAAGGGCGTGAACCCGGACGAGGTCGTCGCGGTCGGCGCCTCCCTGCAGGCGGGTGTGCTGAAGGGTGAGGTCAAGGACGTCCTGCTGCTCGACGTGACCCCGCTGAGCCTCGGTATCGAGACCAAGGGCGGCGTGTTCACCAAGATCATCGAGCGGAACACCACGATCCCGACCAAGGGCTCGGAGATCTTCACCACGGCCGAGGACAACCAGCCGTCGGTGATGATCCAGGTGTACCAGGGCGAGCGCGAGATGGCCCGGGACAACAAGTCGCTGGGCAACTTCGAGCTGACCGGCCTGCCGCCGGCGCCGCGGAACGTGCCGCAGATCGAGGTCACCTTCGACATCGACGCGAACGGCATCGTGCACGTGAACGCCAAGGACCTGGCCACCGGCAAGGAGCAGCGGATGACGGTGACCGGTGGCTCCGCGCTGCCGAAGACCGACATCGACCAGATGGTCCGCGACGCCGAGCAGTACGCCGAGGAGGACCGCAAGCGCCGCGAGGCGGTGGAGAACCGCAACCAGGCGGAGTCGCTGGTCTACCAGACCGAGAAGTTCCTGCAGGAGAACGAGGACAAGGTTCCGGACGACGTCAAGACCGAGGTCAAGGACGGCGTCGCCGAGCTGAAGAAGGCCCTCGAGGGTGACGACGCCGACGCGGTCAAGGCCGCCTCGGAGAAGCTCGCCCAGTCCAGCCAGAAGATGGGTGCCGCGATGTACGCGAACGCCCAGGCTTCCGGCCAGACCGAGGACAACGCCACCTCCGAGGACACCAGCTCGAGCACCGACGACGACGTGGTCGACGCCGAGATCGTGGACGAGGACCGGCCGCAGGACAAGACGGAGGACAAGTGACGGATCGACCGACGGGCAGCGAGTTCGGCGACGGTGAGCCCGTCGTCCGCGACAAGCGCCGGATCGACCCGGAGACCGGCAAGCTGCGGGAGCCCTCGGACGGGGGCCCCACAGCGGGCGGCCAGCCCCCCGTGGACCCGTCGGACCTGATCGGTCCGTCCGCCCAGGAGGCACTGCTGACCGAGGCGCTCTCGGAGCGTACGGCGGACCTGCAGCGGCTGCAGGCCGAGTACGTGAACTACAAGCGCCGGGTGGACCGGGACCGCGAGGCGGCCCGGGAGCTGGTGGTCGGCACCGTGCTGACCGAGCTGCTGGGGATCCTGGACGACATCGGCCGGGCCCGCGAGGCCGGCGAGCTGGAGGGTGCCTTCAAGGCGGTCTCCGAGTCGCTGGAGCGGGTCACCGAGAAGCTCGGCCTGGTGAAGTTCGGCGAGAAGGGCGATTCCTTCGACCCGCGGATCCACGAGGCCCTGCTGCACAACTACTCCGACGACGTCGACGGCCCGACCGCGACGATGATCATGCAACCGGGCTACCGGCTCGGCGAGCGGATCCTGCGGGCGGCCCGGGTGGCCGTGTCGGAGCCGACCGAACAACTGCCGGCCGACGCCGCCAAGGCCGACGTACCGGTGGAGAGCACAGATGAAGACGCGGACGGTTCCGCGGAGTAACAGCGGCCACGACGGGAGGGGAGGCGCCGGATGAGCACGAAGGACTGGATCGAGAAGGACTTCTACAAGGTTCTCGGCGTCTCCAAGACCGCCGAGCCCGACGAGATCAAGAAGGCCTACCGGAAGCTGGCGCGCCAGTACCACCCGGACTCGAACGCCGGGGACACCAAGGCGGAGGCCAAGTTCAAGGAGGTCTCCGAGGCGTACGACGTGGTCGGGGACGCGAAGAAGCGCAAGGAGTACGACGAGGCGCGCCGGCTGTTCGGCAGCGGCGGCTTCCGGATGCCGAGCGGCAGCGGTCAGGGCGGTGGCTTCGACTTCAACGTCGGGGACCTGTTCAACCGCGGCGGTCAGAGCACCGGCGGTGGGCTCGGCGACATCCTGGGCGGGATGTTCGGCGGCGGTGGCCGGACCACGACCACCACGACGGCCCGGCCGCGGCGCGGCCAGGACATCGAGACCGAGGCGACGATCGAGTTCGCCGAGGCCGTGAACGGTGTCACGGTCGGCCTCCGGATGACCAGCGACGAGCCGTGCCCGACCTGCCGGGGGACCGGCGCGAAGTACGGCACGGTGCCGAAGGTCTGCCTGAAGTGCGAGGGCACCGGCATGCAGACCTCGGTGCAGGGCGGCGTGTTCGCGATGACTGAGCCGTGCACCGAGTGCAAGGGCCGCGGTCTGGTCGTCGACCAGCCGTGCGAGACCTGCCACGGCTCCGGCCGCGGCCAGTCGAGCAAGACCATGCAGGTCCGCATCCCCGCGGGCGTGCAGGACGGTCAGCGGATCCGGCTGAAGGGCAAGGGCGCGGCCGGCGAGCGTGGTGGACCGGCAGGCGATCTGTATGTCACCGTGCACGTCAAGTCGCACCGGATCTTCGGCCGGCAGGGTGAGCACCTGACCCTGAACGTCCCGGTGAGCTTCACCGAGGCGGCGCTGGGCGCGGAGATCAAGGTCCCGACCTTGGACGGTCTCCCGGTCACGGTCCGGATCCCGGCCGGTACGGCGAACGGCAGCAAGCTGCGCGTCCGCGGCAAGGGTTCGGTGCGCCGGGACGGGACGAAGGGCGACCTGCTGCTCACCCTCGAGGTGCAGGTGCCGCACGAGTTGACCGACGAGCAGAAGGAAAAGCTGCAGGAGTTCAACTCCGCGTCCGACCATCCTGATCTGCGGGCCGGGTTGTTCGGGAGCTCCTGATGGGCATCCCGTTCAGCCAGGTGCCGACCTGGGACGACCGCACCCCGATCTACGTGATCTCGGTGGCGGCCCAGCTGGCCGGCATGCATCCGCAGACGTTGCGCCAGTACGACCGGCTCGGCCTGGTGGTGCCGAGCCGGGCGTCCGGCCGCGGCCGGCGGTATTCGGCGTACGACGTGGCGAAGCTGAGGTATGTCCAACATCTCAGTCAGGAAGAAGGCGTCAACCTGGCGGGAATTCGGCACATTCTCGCGCTACAGTCCGAAGTGGAGGACCTGCGCAAGCGGGTCAACCAGCTACTGGCAGAGGTCCAGCGCGGTGTCGGCGTCTCGCGACGTCCCGCCGCCAGCCGGGTCTTCTCCGCCGGTCCCGCGGGCGACGTGATCGCCATGGGCCGGCAGCAGACGACCACCCGGTGGATCCGCACCCAGCCTCTGGAACTCGGCTCGCGCTGATCCCCCGCCACAACAAGGCCACCGGAGACGTCCGAAAACCCACCCCTCGGAGTCTCCGGCCTGGTGGAGGTCGTCGTTCCCCCTCGACGCCTCCGCAAGTCGAAGGTGCGTCAACCCCCCGGCGCCCTTCGGCCACCGCAGGGTGGTCCCGCAAGGACCGCCCTGCGGTTCTCTCGTTCACCCTCCGTTCCTGTTGCGTACGGCGACCGACCGCATACGCTGGCCTGGTGACGCTGATGCTGGAGACGGACCGGCTCGTGATCCGGGACTGGGAGGAAGACGACGCCGACGCCGCGCTGGAGATCTACGGCTCCGCCGACGTGGCGCCCTGGCTGTCACCCGCCATCGACAAGGTGCCGGATGCCGCAACCATGCGTTTGATCCTGCAGTCCTGGATCGAGGCGCAGCCGAACTTCGTGGTCCCGGCCGGCCGCTGGGCGGTGGCCCGCAGGGACGACGGCGAGGTCGTCGGCGCGCTGCTGATCCGGCTGCTCCCGCCGTACGAGATCGATCTCGAGATCGGCTGGCAGCTCCGGCCGAGCGCCTGGGGCCACGGGTATGCGACCGAGGCGAGCCGTGCGCTGATGCGCTGGGCCTTCGGCACCGGCGAGGTCGACGAGCTGTTCGCGGTCGCCCGGCCGAACAACCAGCGAGCGATCGCCACCGCGAAGCGGCTGGGCATGCGCTGGGTCGGCGAGACCGACAAGTACTACGACCTCAGCCTCCAGGTGTACCGGATCCGGGCGTCCGAGTTCAGCGCCTGACCGATCAGCCCGGCGGCGCAGAGCAGGTACGCGTTCGCGACCACGGTCTGTACGGCGTTGTAGTGGAACTCCTGGTCGTGCGCGAACGGCAGCCACCACGGCAGCCCGGTCGCGAACACCGCCGTCAGTACGACGGCCCACGCCGTACGCCAGGACAGCACGGCGGAGCACCGGGACCAGGCGAGCGCCGCCGCGGGCACGATCCACACCCAGTGGCCGGTCCACGAGATCGGTGAGACCAGCAGACCGGTGAGCGCGGTGACGACGACCGCGTCGAACTCCAGGCCGCGGTCGTGAAGCCGGCGGGCGATCAGCAGCCCGGCGATCCCCACGACGGTTGCCGAAAGCAACCACAGCGGTACGGCGGAATTCCCGGCCAGCCGGGCGATCGCGCCGTGCAGCGACTGGTTGCTGATGTAGTGCGGCGGGCCCGGGCGGCCCGGGTCGAAGATGTACTTCGTCCAGAGGTCGATCGTTGCCCGTGGCATCACGACGTACGCGAGCAGCATGGTGCCGGCCGTCGTACCGCAGGCGATCGCCGCCTCGCGGAAACGCCTGGTGATCAGCAGGTACAGGATGAAGATGCCCGGCGTCAGCTTGATGCCGGTGGCAACGCCGATCAGGACGCCGCGGAACCGCGTCCGCCCGGCCAGGCCGAGCATCAGCAGGGCGAGCAGCACCAGGTTGATCTGGCCGAGGCCGAACGTCGACCGCACCGGCTCGAAGGCCAGCGCCGCGAACGCGATGCCGACGGCGGCGAGCGGGCCCCAGCGGAGCGCCTTGGCCGTGGTCCAGCCGATGACCAGCAGCGAGACCGCCGACGCGAGCGTGATCAGCACCCGGGCAAAGCCGAGTCCGATCGAGAACGGCGAGAACAGCAGCGCGGCGAACGGCGGATAGGTGAACCCGAGGCCCAGGCCGGGGATGTTGTAGAGGTCCTGGCCGTGCACGAACGCCCGGGCGGCCGCGTGGTACACCCGGAGGTCGCCCATGTCCGCGTTCCAGGGATGCCAGATCAGCAGGCAGAGAACCGGCAACATCGTTGCCGCGAGCACCGGAATCGCCCGTCCCGCGACACGTTCCGTTTCGAGGTCGATCGTCATGTCCTCGACGATTCCGCCGGCCCCTGCCCCGGCACATCGCCGTTGAGAGCCAACCCGGATCGCCGCCGCGAGCCACCTCGGCGGGCCCGGGATGACACTCGAGAGTGACCCGGGTGTCATTCCTGAGAGTGACGTGCCGCGGCGCCGCGGCCGCGCACAATGGGTGCGTGCAGCGACTGTGGCGATCCCTCTGGCCGGACGTCGCGTTGGCGGTGGCCGGTCTGCTCAGCCTGCAGGTGGGTGCCGCCGACAACCGTTCCGCCGCCTGGCCGCACGCCGCGGTGTGGGTCCAGCTGCCGATGATGCTGCTCCCGCTGCTGATCGCCGTACGCCGGATCGAACCCGTCGTCGTACTCCCGGGCCTGGTCGGCGCCGCGTACCTGGCGGGTCTGGTCGGTCAGCCCGACTGGTTCCTGCTGGCCGGAGCGGTCCTCGCCCTCTGGTCGCTGGCCGGTCGCTGCAGCGTTCCGGTCGTTCTCGCGGCCGCCGCCTGCTCCGCCGCGCTGCCGTTGCTGCTCAACCAGGTCCGCGGCATCCTCGTGAACCTCATCTACCCGTCCGGGGATCACCTCCGTACCCACGGCTGGTCGCGCTGGCTGGCGTTCTCCGTGATGGTCCTCGCGCTCGTCTTCCTGGTGATCCGCCGGCGGAGCTGGGCACACGCCGTACCGTTGGCGACCCGGCTGCGCGACCTGCGCGCGTTCCTGAGCGATCCACAGCACGACCGGCAACGCGACGTACTGCTGGCGGTCGCGATGTCCGGGCTGGTGATCGCGCAGATCGGGCGGGATCTGTTCCACGACTTCTGGTGGAGCGCGCCCGACTGGATGCCGTACACCGTCGCGTATGCCTGCCTGACCTTGGTACTGCGGCGCTTCCCGGTCGTACCGGTGGTCGTCCTGGCCGCCGCGGCGCTGATCGCGAACTGGCAGGCGTCCACGCCGATGCTGACGCTGTACGCCGCGCTCGGGATCGCGCTGTACCGGCTGATCGTCGTACCGGCCGCGAACCGCAGCCTGCGCTGGACGGTACCGGCCGGGGTCGGCGTACTGCTCACGATGCCGCTGATCACCTGGCGGATGCGGTACCCGGTCATGGTGCGGATCTTCCCGAAGCTCGAGCACGGCACCCTCGAACAACGGGCCGACGGGATCCTGCACAACCTGGACTACGAGGCGCTCGTCCAGCACCAGTGGCCGATCAGTTTCGCGCTGACGCTGCTGCTCCCGGTCTGCGCGGGTGTCGCCGTCCGGCTCTACCGGCGGAACCTCCAGGCCTCCGAACGGGAGGCCGAGCTCGAGCGGACCGCGACCGAGCGCGAGGCCGCGCGGGTGGTGCTGACCGAGCGTTCGTACATCGCGCGGGACCTGCACGACGTGGTCGCGCACGCGGTGAACCTGATGGTGATCCAAGCGGAGACCGGCCCGGACCTGGTACGCCGGGGCGACGACGACGTACTGGCCGGGTTCCAGCGGATCGGGGATGCCGGGCGGCGGGCGTTGAGCGAACTGGACCGGCTGCTGTCGGCGCTGCGGGACGCGGACGGCGTACCGGATCCGCAGCTGGCGCCGCAGCCCGGGCTGGCCGAGCTGTCACAGTTGGTGGCGGACGTGTCCGACGACCACCTGCCGATCGAGCTCGACCTGCGGGGCGACCCGGACGGTCCGCCCGAGGGGCAGCAGCTGGCGGCGTACCGGCTGGTGCAGGAAGCGCTGACGAACGTCGTACGGCACGCGAAGGCGTCGGCGGCGCGGGTGGTGGTGCGGATCGAGGAGACGGGGGTGCGGGTCGAGGTGAGCGACGACGGGAGCGGGTTCGACGTCGGGGCCGCGGCGCGCGGGACCCGGCACGGGCTGGCCGGGATGCGCGAACGGGTCCGGATCGAGGGCGGCACCCTGGACCTCCGCAGTACGCCGGGCTCCGGCACGACCGTCACCGCCTGGTTCCCGGTGGGCGGCGGCCGGTGACGCCGACCCCGCCGGCACCCGCGCCGCCGGTGCCGGCCAAGGACCAGCCGATCAAGGTGATGGTGGTCGACGACCAGGACCTGGTCCGGGACGGGATCGCGATGATCCTCGACGGGCAGCCGGACATCGAGGTGGTCGCGCAGGCCGCGGACGGCGCGGACGCGGTCCGGCAGGCGGCCGCGATCCTGGACCTGGCCGTCGTACTGATGGACGTCCGGATGCCGGTGATGGACGGCATCGAGGCCACCCGCAGGCTGGCCGGCGGCCCGCGGGTGGTGATCCTGACGACCTTCGACCTGGACGAGTACGTGTACGACGCCCTCCGCGCCGGCGCGAGCGGCTTCCTGCTGAAGCGCTCCTCGCGGGACGAGCTGATCAACGCGGTCCGGGTGATCGCCGCGGGCGACGCGCTGCTGGCCCCACCGGTGACCCGCCGGCTGATCGACCGCTTCGCCGAGAACCACGTCGACCCCGCGCTGACCGCGAAACTCGACGTCCTGACCGCGCGCGAGCGGGAGATCCTGGTCCTGGTCGCCAAGGGCAACTCGAACGCCGAGATCGCCGCCGAGCTGCACCTGACCGAACACACCGTGAAGACCCACGTCAGCCGAATGCTCGCCAAGACCGGCACCCGCGACCGCGTCCAGGCGGTGATCCTCGCCTACAACGCCGGCCTGGTCACCGCCGGCCGCGGTTGAGAACCCTGGTTTCGCCCTGAGATTTTCCAGAGTTGAGTGGAATGGACTCAAGTTTAGATAGGTTGTCTCTGGTAAGACCTGTTACTTGAGCTGGAAGGCTGGAACTAGATGGACGTTCAGCGGTTGACGACGCTGGCCCGGGAAACCCTGTCGGTCGCGATCCGTCAGACCTCCGCGGCGGGCAACCCGACCGTGGAACCGATTCACCTGCTGTCCGCGCTGCTCGCGCAGCCCGAGGGGACGACGATCGGCCTGCTGGAGGCAGCAGGCGGCGACCCGGACGCAGTACGCCGCAAGACCGCCGAGCAGCTGAACCGGCTGCCGAAGGCGAGCGGCGGCAGCGTGCAGGCGCCGAGCCTGTCACCGAAGACCTCCGACGTGCTGAATCAGGCGGAGCAGCGGGCGCTCGGACTGGGCGATGAATACGTATCCACCGAGCATCTGCTGATCGCGCTCGCCACCGTCGAGGGCGCCGCGCAGAGTGCGCTCGGCGTGACGGCGGACGCGCTGCTCAAGGCGTTCGACGAGATGCGCGGCAACCGGCGGATCACCTCCCCGGAGGCCGAAGGCACCACGAAGAGCCTGGAGAAGTACGGCGTCGACCTGACGCAGCGGGCCAAGGACGGCAAGCTCGACCCGGTGATCGGCCGGGACACCGAGATCCGCCGCGTGGTCCAGGTGCTGTCCCGCCGGACCAAGAACAACCCGGTCCTGATCGGTGAGCCCGGCGTCGGCAAGACCGCCGTCGTCGAGGGGCTGGCCCAGCGGATCGTCGCGGGCGACGTCCCCGAATCGCTGCGCGGTCGCCGGCTGATCAGCCTGGACCTCGGCGCGATGGTCGCGGGCGCGAAGTACCGCGGTGAGTTCGAGGAGCGGCTGAAGGCCGTACTGACCGAGATCAAGGAGTCCGACGGTCAGATCATCACGTTCATCGACGAGCTGCACACGGTCGTCGGCGCCGGTGCGTCCGGCGAGGGCGCGATGGACGCCGGCAACATGCTGAAGCCGATGCTGGCCCGCGGCGAGCTGCGGATGATCGGCGCCACCACGCTGGACGAGTACCGGACCCGGATCGAGAAGGACCCGGCGCTGGAGCGGCGGTTCCAGCAGGTGTTCGTCGGCGAGCCGTCGGTCGAGGACTCGATCGCGATCCTGCGCGGCCTGAAGGAGCGCTACGAGGCGCACCACAAGGTCGCGATCTCCGACTCGGCGCTGGTCGCCGCGGCGACGCTGTCGAACCGGTACATCACCGGCCGGCAGCTGCCCGACAAGGCGATCGACCTGGTCGACGAGGCCGCGTCCCGGCTGCGGATGGAGATCGACTCGTCCCCGGTCGAGATCGACTCGCTGCGCCGTACCGTCGACCGCCTGAAGATGGAGGAGCTCGCGCTGTCCCGCGAGGAGGACGCCTCGTCGCAGGAGCGGCTGGAGCGGCTGCGTGCCGACCTCGCCGACCGCGAGGAGGAGCTGCGCGCGCTGGAGGCCCGCTGGGAGCGGGAGAAGTCCGGCCTGAACCGGGTCGGCGAGGTCAAGGAGCGGATCGACGAGCTCCGCGGCCAGGCCGAGCGCGCCCAGCGCGACGGCGACCTGGAGACCGCGTCCCGGCTGTTGTACGGCGAGATCCCGCAGCTCACCAAGGAGCTCGAGGAGGCCGACGCCGAGGAAGAGGTCGCCGAAGGCCCCGAGGCGATGGTGAACGAGGAGGTCGGCCCGACCGAGATCGCCGAGGTGATCGCGATGTGGACCGGCATCCCGACCGGCCGGCTGCTCGAGGGCGAGACCGGCAAGCTGCTCCGGATGGAGGACGAGCTGGGGCACCGGCTGATCGGTCAGCGCGAGGCGGTCAAGGCCGTCAGCGACGCCGTCCGCCGTGCGCGGGCCGGCGTCTCCGACCCGGACCGGCCGACCGGAAGCTTCCTGTTCCTCGGTCCGACCGGTGTCGGCAAGACCGAGCTGGCGAAGGCGCTCGCGGACTTCCTGTTCGACGACGAGCGGGCGATGGTCCGCATCGACATGTCGGAGTACGGCGAGAAGCACAGCGTCGCGCGGCTGGTCGGCGCTCCGCCCGGCTACGTCGGGTACGAAGAGGGCGGCCAGCTCACCGAGGCCGTCCGGCGGCGTCCGTACTCGGTGATCCTGCTGGACGAGGTGGAGAAGGCGCACCCCGAGGTCTTCGACATCCTGCTGCAGGTGCTCGACGACGGGCGGCTGACCGACGGCCAGGGCCGGACGGTCGACTTCCGGAACGTGATCCTGATCCTGACCAGCAACCTGGGGTCGGCGTACCTGGCCGACGTCACACTCGACGACAAGATCAAGCGCGACCAGGTGATGGCGACCGTGCGGCAGTCGTTCAAGCCGGAGTTCATCAACCGGCTGGACGAGATCGTGCTGTTCGACGCGCTCGGCAGCGAGGAGCTGACGCAGATCGTCGGGCTGCAGATCGCGGCGCTGCAGCGCCGGCTCGCCGACCGGCGGATCACGCTGGACGTCGACGAGGGCGCGATGGAGTGGCTGGCGATGACCGGGTACGACCCGGTGTACGGCGCCCGTCCGCTCCGCCGGCTGGTGCAGTCCGCGATCGGCGACGAGCTCGCCCGCGGCCTGCTGGACGGCTCGATCCGCGACGGCGAGACCGTCCGGGTGACGCTCAACGAGTCCAAGGACGCGCTGGAAGTCTCTGCCACCCGCTGAGACAAGGGGCCCGGTGGTCGCCGGGCCCCTTTCTCATGCGGGTTTGTAGCTGAGCGCGAGGACGCCCGAGGGCAACGTCTCCTGCTGGACCAGCTCCAGTCCGGTGCGGGGACCCGAGAGCTTCGTCCCGGTGCCGAGCACCACCGGGAGCAACAGGATGTCCATCTGGTCGACCAGACCGTTCTCGAGCAGGTTGTGCAGCAGCACCGGGTTGCCGTACATCATGATGTCGCCGCCGTCCTCCTCCTTGATCCGCTTCAGCGCCGCGATCGCGTCACCCTCGAGAAGCGTGGCGTTCCAGGTCAGCTCGCCGGACAAGGTGCTGGAGGCAACGAGCTTCGGAAGCTCGCGGAGGCGGTCCGCGTACGGCCCGTCCGCCGCGCCCCAGGCGGCCGAGAACATCTCATAGGTACGGCGCCCGCACAGGAAGTAGTCGCACGACGCGAGCTTCTCGATGGACCGCCGGACCGCCTCCTCCCCGAAGTACGGCTGCGCCCAGCCGCCGAACGACGTACCGCCGAAGCCGCCCGGGTCCTCCACCACACCGTCGAGTGTCATCAGGGTCGAAGCGATGATCTTGCGCATGATTCTCCTCTCGTCAGGTGTGTAGACCGGCGGTGCGGGCGAAAGGAATCGGTGAGAATGGGAGGGTGACCTCGCGGGCCGACTGGACCAACACCACCCACGACTGGGCGGCCTCGGTCGACCGGGCGCACCTGGACGCGATCCGTGCGGATCCGGCGCGGTATGCACCCGGCGGCGTACGGCACCTGCTGCTCGAGGTGCTCGCGTACCCCGACGACGAGGCTGAGTCGGCCGGCGCCCGCGGCCGCTGCGACGTCGCGCTGTACGCCGACGGCTCGGTCGCGGTCACCGACCACGGGCGCGGAACCGACACCCGGGTCGACGAGCACGGGAACCTCGTGAAGAAGCCGGTCATGGCGACCAAGGACCTGCGGTTCTTCGACAACCCGGACGCGCCGCTGCTCCCAGACGGCTGCCCGCGGCGCGGGATGTCCGTGGTCGCGGCGCTGAGCGAGTGGCTCGTGCACACGAACCGGCGTACGAACGGGTCGTGGACGCAGCGCTACGAGTACGGCGTACCGGTCACCGGGCTGGAGCCGATCGAGCCGGACGGGAGCACCGGGACCACCGTGCACTTCCGGCCGGTCGCGGGGCTCGCGCCGCTGGACGGGTTCCCGCACCTCGACATCTCCGTCGTCCGGCTTGGGTGATCTGGGAGGATCGAGGGACACGGGGGGTCGTGGAAGGAAGGTCGATGACAGGGCAGCGCGGCGACGAACCGGGACCGTACAGCGGGTTGTTCGGTAGCGTTCCGGACTCGTACAGCTACCGCCCGGCCGTCCGTCCGAAGCAGGTGACGGTCGCCGCGGTCATCTCCGCCGGGCTGGGCGCGATGTGCCTGCTGCTCGCCGTCCTCACGCTGACCTCCGCGGGCGCCCAGATCTCCGAAGTACTCACGGGTTCCCGCGGCAACACGTCCGTCGCGGTCGCGGCGGCGCTGGTCTGCGCGTTCATCTACCTGGTGCCGGCGATCTACGTCCGCAAGCGGTACGTGTGGGCGCGCTACATGCTGATCGCGGTCGCCGTGACGGGCATCGCCGGCGGACTGATGGCGTTGCCCTCGAGCCTGCTCGGGCTGGCCATCCACGTGGCCCTGCTGATCCTGATGCTGCAGCGCCCCACCAAACTGTGGTTCCAGCACAGCTGACGTCCCGGGAGACCCGCATGGAGATCTGGATCAACCCCGCCTGCTCGAAATGCCGCGCCGCCACCAAGGCGTTCGACGACGCCGGCATCGCCTACACCGTACGCCGCTACCTCGACGACCCGCCGACGCCCGAGGAACTGACCGCCGTCCTCGCCCGCCTCAACCTCGAGCCGTGGGACATCGTCCGCACCAACGAACCCGAGGCCAAGCCGCTGCGCGACCTCCCGCGCGACGCCGCGCACCGCGCCGACTGGATCCAGGCCCTCGCCGACGCCCCGATCCTGATCCAGCGCCCGATCATCACCGCGGACGACGACACCACCGCCGTCGCCCGCGACCCGGAAACCCTCGCTCAGTTCCTGCGTTAGAGCTTCTGCAGGCGGGTGAGGGCTTCCTGGAGGACCTCGGGGCGTTTGCAGAACGCCCAGCGGACAAGGGGTTTGCCGGCTTCGACGTTGTCGTAGAAGACCTGGTGGGGGATCGCCACCACGCCCGCCTTCTCCGGCAGTTGACGGCAGAACTCGATGCCGTCGGTGTAGCCGAGCGGGCGGATGTCGGTGGTGATGAAGTACGTCGCGGCCGGGCGGTGCACCTCGAAGCCGAGGTCGGCGAGGCCGTTCGCGAGCAGGTCGCGGCGCGCCCGCAGGTCGGCGCGCAGCCGGTCGTAGTAGTCGTTGCCAAGGGCAAGCGCATCGGCGACGGCCGGCTGGAACGGGGCGCCGGAGGTGTAGGTGAGGAACTGCTTCGCGGTGTTCACGGCGGTCACCACCTCGGGCGAACCGGTGACCCAGCCGATCTTCCACCCGGTCACCGCGAACGTCTTCCCGGCGCTGCTGATCGACACGGTCCGCTCCGACATCCCGTCGTACGACGCCAGCGGCCGGTGCGTGCCGTCGTACACCAGGTGCTCGTAGACCTCGTCGGTGATCACGACCAGGTCGTGTTCGAGGGCGATCGCGCAGATCCCGCGCTGCTCCTCCTCGGTGAGGACGGTGCCGGTCGGGTTGTGCGGTGAGTTGACCAGCAGCACCGTCGTCCGCGGCGTGACCGCGGCGCGCAGCTCGTCGAGATCCAGCCGGTACGACGGGGCGCGCAGCGTGACCGGGATCCGCCGGCCGCCGGCGAAGGCGATGCCGGCCGCGTACGAGTCGTAGTACGGCTCGAGGGCGATCACCTCGTCGCCGGGTTCGACGTACGCGAGCAGGGCCGCCGCGATCGCCTCGGTGGCGCCGGTGGTGACCAGGACCTGCGTGTCGGGGTCGTACGTGAGCCCGAAGAACCGCTGCTGGTGGTCGACGATCGCCTGCCGGAGCGCGGGGATGCCGCGGCCCGGCGGGTACTGGTTCGCGCCGGCGCGGATCGCCGCGATCGCGCCCTCCAGCAGGGAGTCCGGCCCGTCCTGGTCCGGGAACCCCTGACCGAGGTTCACCGACCCGGTCGCCACCGCCAGCGCGGACATCTCCGCGAAGATCGTCGTCCCGAGGCCGTCCAACCGCTCAGCGTGTGCGCGCATCCCTCAACCCTCGATCGTGGTGACCATGTGTGCAAGCCAGGCGCGCGCGGTGGCGCGGTCGGTCTGGCTGAAGGCGGCCTCGAGCTCGTTCTCGACCTTGCGGATCGCGGGTGCGGCCTCGGCCAGCCGGCGTTCGCCGCCCGCGGTCAGGTGCACCTGCTGGGTCCGGCGGTCCTTCGGGTTCGGGCGCCGCTCGACCAGGCCGGCGCGCTCCATCCCGGTGATCAGCTCGTTCGCGGACTGCCGCGTCGTACCGACGACCCGCCCGACCTCGGCGACCGTCAGGCCCGGGTCCTCCCGGACGCAGAGCAGCGTCCCGTACTGCTGCACCGACAGCTCGTGCTCGGCGAGCGCGGCCGCCAGCGCCGACCGCATGCTCAGCCAGGCGTGCCGCACCAGGAAGGTCAAACACCCGGTCTCGTCGTTGGGGTCCATGCACCACATTCTGCCGAAAAGGAGATTGACAGGTTCCTGTCAATCGACGATGATCGGAAACCTCGTCAGGGTCCTGTCAATCATAGGAGACTTCGTGTCCACCATCGACCCTTCCCAGAGTCCGAGCCGGCAACGCCGCATCCTGGCCGTCCTGGTCGTCTCGGCCGTCCTGATCTGGATCGACTCGACCGTCCTCGGCATCGCTCTCGAACGCCTCGCCGATCCCGTCCACGGGCTCGGCGCCACGCCCGGCCAGCTCCAGTGGGCGGTCGGGATCTACTCACTGCTGTTCGCCACCGCGCTGTTCCTGGCCGGTGCCCTCGGTGACCGGTACGGGCATCGCACCGTGCTGATGACCGGCCTGCTGGTCTTCGGCGCCGCGTCCGCCTGGGCCGCCTGGGCGACCGACCCGGTCGGGCTGATCCTGGCCCGCGCCACCATGGGCCTCGGCGGCGCGCTGATCATGCCGACCTCGATGGCGATCATCGGCTGGACCTTCCCACCGGAACGCCGGGCCGGCGCGATCGCGATCTGGTCGTCCTCCGCGGGCGTCGGCGTTGCCGTCGGCCCGGTGCTCGGCGGCCTGCTGATCGACCACTTCTGGTGGGGTTCGGTGTTCACCATCAACCTGCCGATCGTCGTGTTCGGCGTGATCGGCGCGGCCGTCGTACTGCCGAACCCGCGCAGCCCCCAGCGGCGGCGGCTCGATCCGCTCGGCCTCGGCCTGTCCACGCTCGGGCTGCTCGGTCTGTCGTACGGCCTGATCGAGGGTGGTCATCAGGGTGGCTGGGACCGGTGGCAGGTCTGGGCGAGCATCGGCGCCGGGCTCGTGCTGCTCGCCGGGTTCCTGTTCTCGGAATGGCGGGAGCAGGAGCCGAGCTTCGACCCGCGGCTGTTCGGGAACCGCCGGTTCGCGGCCGGGAACTTCGCGCTCGCCGCGGTGTTCCTGACGATCACCGGGCAGAGCTTCTATCTGGCGTTCTACCTGCAGGGTGCGCGGGGGATGAGCGCGCTGCATGCCGGGCTGATGTCGCTGCCGGGTGCTGTCGGGGTGATCGTCGGGGCGCCGCTCGGGGCTCGGCTGGCGGCGCGGCTCGGGGTCGCGAAGGTGTCCGGTACGGCGATCCTCACGCTCGCGCTGTGCTTCGCGGCCAACCTCTTCTACGACGTCGAGACCTCGCTCATCGTGATCGGGATCATCGGCGGGCTGGCCGGGCTCGCGATCGGGATGACTGTCGCGCCGACGACCGCGGCCGTGATGGCGACGCTGCCGATGGACCGGATCGGGGCCGGCTCCGCGGTCAACAACGCGCTGCGGCAGGTGGGCAGCGTGCTCGGGGTCGCCGTACTGGGGACTGTTGTGTCGTCGACGTACCAGCATCGGATCGCGCCGTCGCTGAGCGGTCTGCCGAACAGTGAGGCGATCGGGACGTCGGCCGAGGCGACCCGGCATGCGGCGGTTCTGCTGCATCGGCCGGAGCTGGTGCAGACGGCGAACGACACGTTCGTGCACGCGATGCATCTCGCGGCGGGGGTCGCCGCGGGCTTCGTGCTCAGTGGGGCGATCGCGCTCGGGCTCGCGTTCCGGACCGCCAGGCCATCACAATCGGGGGTCGCGGACGGAGCTGAGCGGGAGCGCGCCGAAATCGGCTGATTGTGATGGCCTGGGGGTACGCCGTCGGACCATGAAGACGTCGACGGGGTCCTCGCTGTCCTGGACGAAGCCGTGGCGTTCGTAGAGCCTGCGGGCCGGGCTGCCCTGCAGGACGTTCAGCCAGATGTCTTGGTCCCGGTCCAGGACGGAGCGCAGTACGCCGGAGCCGATGCCGCGGCCCTGGTGCTCCGGGGCCAGGTAGAAGTGCTCCAGCCAGAGGCGGTCGGCGGGGCGGAGCGTGACGGACCCGGCGAAGGCGCCGTCGACCTCGATGATCCGGGTGTACTCCGGGGTGTACGCGTCCCGGAGCCGCCGCCGGACCCGGTCCTCGTCGTACCGCCCGAGGCGTTCGAGATCGGGCCGCATGACGACGGCCCGAAGCTCGGCAAGCTCGTCGAGGTCGGCGGCGGTCGCGGGGCGCAGGGTCCAGAGCACGTCGGCATTATTCGCGAGGCGCCGCCTCGGACCCGGGGCCGGGTCCGAGATGGGGGCCGAGGCGTGGCTCAGGCGGGGCGGGGTTCGGGGCGGAGGGCCCGGAGCCAGAGTTCGGTCTGGGCGATGTGGGCGGAGGCGGCGGTGGCGGCGGCGGCCGGGTCGCGGGTTTCGAGGGCGGCCAGGATCGCGCGGTGACCGCGGTCGCTGGTCTGTTTGATCGCGTCGAAGTCGGCGCCCGGCTCGAAGATCCGGTAGTGCCCGCCGCGGCCGCGGATCACCTCGGTGAGCGCGGTGACGGTCGGGTTCCCGCCGGCGATGCAGATCAGCCCGTGGAACTCCGCGTCCAGGTGCTGGATCTCGGTCGCGTCCGTGGTCGACTCCAGCCGGTCGAGCACCTGGCCGAGCTTCGCCGCCAGCTCCGGGTCCTGCCGGGCGGCCGCGGCCGCGGTGGCGTGCGACTCCAGCACCCGGCGTACCTCGAGCAGTTCGAGGACGCCCTCGAGCGGGATCAGTTCGACCGACAGCGAGAACCGGCTGATGATCGCGGCCGGGTCGAGCGCCGACACGTACGTCCCCGAGCCGTGCCGCGACTCGATCACGCCGAGCGCACCGAGCGACCGGACCGCCTCCCGCAGCGAGCTCCGGGACACGCCCAGGTGGTCGCACAACTCCGGCTCCGGCGGGAACTTCGCCCCCGGCCCGAGCTCCCCGGACGCGATCATCTGCCGCAACCCGGCCAGCGCCTTGTCCGTAGCAGCCATCCCCTCACCTCCCCCCGAAGCGTAAGTCCTCAGACCACTCCTGGTCACATCCGCCCACTCTCCGCCTACAGGCTCGCCGGTTCCGAGTGATTCATCAGACGTTTGCTCGAAGGAACCCTGCCACGTCCGCGGCCCGCCACCGACGCTCGCCGAGCCGCTCGGACGCCGTACCGCCGGCCACCCACACGGTCGCCATCCCGCGCTCGTGCGGCAGCGCCAGGTTCACCTCGAGGTCGTCGAACATCACCGCCCGCGCCGGGTCGATCCCGAACCGGTCGAGGAACGCGTCGAGGCTCTCGGCGTACGGCTTCGGCATCAGCTCACCCGCGAGGATGTCGAACACCCCGTCGATGTGCTCGGTCAGCCCGAGCCGGGAGAGCACCTGCTCGGCGTGGTACGCCGACCCGTTCGTGTACACGTACCGCCGCCCCGGCAACTCCTCCAGTACGCCGGCCAGCACCGGGTCCGCCTCGATCACCGAGTAGTCCATCCGGCGCTCGAAGCCGAGGAACTCGTGCGGGTCGATCGTGCCGGTGAGCATCGCGCCGCGCAGCGAGGTGCCGTACTCCGCGACCAGCTCGGACTGGATCCGCCGGGCGCCGGCGACGTCGGTGCCGTAGTACTCGGCGATCGTCGACAGGATGCCGTGGGTGAGCTGCGCGGCGAGCGCCGATCCGGCCGGGTACAGCGTGTTGTCGAGATCGAGAACCCAGGTGTCGATGTCCGCCAGCACCCTGCCAATGTAGGTGACAGACTGGGGGCGTCATCGACGGAGGGTTGGAAGATGCCGACTGCGCTCGTGACCGGGCCGGCGACCGGGATCGGTCGGGCGTTCGCGGAGAAGCTGGCGGTCGAGGGGTACGACCTCGTGCTGGTTTCCCGGGACGAGGCGCGGCTGAAGGAGGTCGCGGCCGAGATCGCGCGGCTGCACAGTGTCGAGTGCGAGGTGCTGGCCGCGGACCTGACCGACCGGGACGACCTGGCCCGGGTCGAGGCGCGCTTCCGGACCGGGCCGATCGAGGTACTCGTGAACAACGCCGGCTTCGGGCAGAAGAAGCCGTTCTGGGAGAACCCGGTCGACGTCGAGGAGAAGCAACTCGACCTGCTGGTCCGCGTCGTACTGCGGCTCACGCACGCCGCCGTCCAGCCGATGATCGAGCGTGGATCCGGCGCGGTGATCAACGTGTCGTCGGTCGCCGGGTTCCTGCAGCGGAACATCTACAGCGCGCACAAGGCGTGGGTGACGAGCTTCTCCGCCGGGCTGGCGACCGGGCTGCACGCGCAGGGTGTCGCGGTGATGGCGTTGTGCCCGGGGTTCGTGCACACCGAGTTCCACGAGCGGATGCAGATGGACAAGTCCGTCATCCCGTCGTTCATGTGGTTGGACGCGACCGACCTGGTGGACGCGGCCTGGAAGGACCTGATGCGGGGCAAGGCGATCTCGATCCCGAGCCGCCGCTACAAGCTCATCGCAGCCGCCGCCCGGTTCACCCCGCGGGCGCTGATCGCCCGGGTCTCAACCGTCGGCCTGGACCCGCGCCGCCGGTCGTAGCGATTCGTAGAGCGTCTTGCCGAGCGCCGCGGCGTACTTGTCGGTCTCCGCGTCCGACGGTGTCGCGCCGGTGAAGTTCACCTCGAAGCCGCGCTGGAAGCAGGCCCCGAACAGCAGCGCCGCCGCGGCCGGGACGTCGGCGGTACGCCGGATTCGTCCGAGCTTCTGCTCCTCGCGCAGGTAGCGGGTCAGGCCCTCCTGCGCGCGGTGCGGGCCGGCGTTCAGCTCCTGGAGGCGGAGCCGGTGGGCGGTCAGCAACTCGCGGGACGAGAACAGCGACACCAGGATCGGGAAGCCCTCGACGTAGAAGTCGATCGCGATCCGGGCCAGCCGGGTCAGGTTGCCGCGCACCGTACCGCCGCCGGGGTTGCCGATCAGCTCCTTCAGCGAACCGGGCAGCTCCGGCATCCGCTCGTGGATGACCGCGAGCAGGATCGCCGACTTGTCCGCGAAGTGCTTGTAGAGCGCGGCCTCGGAGTACCCGGCGGCCTGTGCGATCGACCGGGTGGTCGCCCGCGCGTACCCCTGCGTCCGCAGCACGTCGGCGGCCGCGTCCAGGATGTCGTCCCGTGTGCCCACGTCCGCACCCTACCTTGACAGGTTGGTGAGTGTTCACTAACCATGGTGAGTGAGTGTTTACTAACCTGGAGGGGTGACGATGAAGCTGGTGGTGTTCGGGGCGTCCGGGCGGATCGGGACCGAGGTGGTGCGCCAGGCGGTGGCGGCCGGGCACGCGGTCACGGCCGTCGTCCGCGCGGGGTCGACCCTGGGGGTGCCGCTCCCCGAGCTCCGCCTGGTCGCGGCTCGGGCCGGCGTCTCCGGCGGACTGGCCGAGGTGGTGACCGCCGACGTGATGGACCCAGCGTCGATCGCTCCGGTGCTGGAAGGGCACGACGTAGTACTGTCCGCGCTCGGCCCGCGGCCGAAGGGGCCGAGTGACATCCTGACGTCGAGTGCACGCAGCACCTTGCGGGCCTTGGAGGACAGCGGCGTACGGCGGTACGTCGTCGTGAGCGTGGCCGGGATCCACACGGGCAACGACGGGCCGGTCACGAAGTACGTCGTGAAGCCGCTGATCCAGCGGCTGCTCCGCGAGTCGTTCGCGGACGCGCGGCGGATGGAGGAACTGATCGGCGCCAGCCCGCTCGACTGGACGATCGTCTGCCCGCCACGGCTGACGAACGGGACCGCGAAGGGCACGATCCGCAGCAACACCGAAGGCACGGTGCGCGGCGGGTTCACCATCACCCGCGCGGACGTCGCCACCTACATGCTGGACGCCGTCGACAATGCGGTCCTGATCCGCAAGACTGCGCTGATCTCGAACTAAGGTCCTGGCTGGTGGTCCAGCGCCTACTGCGGGGCACTCGGCACGGCACCTCGCCGCACGGGTGCAAAGGCCACGATGCTCCGCATCGAGACCTTCGCCCCCGCACGCCGATGCACCGCACCGAGCACCTCCTCGCTACGGCGCTGGACCAGCAGCCAGGACCTAGAGCTTCTCGGCGACCTCGGTGAGGACCGCGAGGGTTGCGGTGATCAGGGGGTGGTCGGCGCGGCTGGTGCGGACGGCGGCGTAGACGCGGCGGGTGGGGGCCGGGTCGGGGAGGGGGCGGATCAGCGCGAGGGTCGGTTCGGGTACGGCGAGGCGTGGGACGAGTGAGACGCCGGCGCCGGCCGCGACCAGGGCGGCGACCGCGCGGAAGTCGTCGGACTGGTGCACGATACGCGGCTGGAAACCGGCTTGTTCGCAGGCGAGCAGGACCACGTCGCGGATCGGGTTGCCGGACGCCGGCATCACCCAGTCGTCGTTCGCCAGCTTCTCCAGCCCGATCGGGCTGTCCTCGGGGTGGGTCGGGGGGAGGACGGCGACGAAAGGTTCGGCGTACAACGGGATTCGGGTCAGGCGGCGGTCATCGGGGCGGGGGGAGCCGCGGTGTTCGACGGCGATCGCGAGATCGGCGTCGCCGTCGAGGAGTTGGGTGATGCCCTGGTGGCCTTCGGCATCGCGTACGACGAGGCTGAGGCCGGGGCTGGTCTCCTGCAGCCGGGTCAGCGCCGGCGCGACCAGCAGGCTGATCGCGGTCGCGAACGCCGTCACCCGGACCTCGCCGTTCGCGCCGTTCGCGTGCAGCCGCATCGCGTCCTCGGCGCGTTCGACCTCGGCGAGGATCGTGTCCGCGTGGGCGAGCAGCAGCCGCCCGGCGGAGGTGATCGACACCCGGCGGCCGCGGCGTTCGAGCAGTTCCTGGCCGACCTCGGTCTCGAGGGCCGCCAGTTGCTGGGAGACCGCCGAGGGCGTCAGGTGCAGCACCTCGGCGGCCGCGGTCACGGTGCCGTGGTCAGCAAGCGCGCGCAACACCTTCAGGCGTCGTACCTCGATCACGGTCCTCAGCTTGGCACACCAGCCTGAGCTCGACCTTCGGCGGCGGTGTACGGCGTGCGCGCCGGCGGGCGAGGGCGTCGCGGATCGGGTGACGTTTCGGGACGTGCGGACGCTGTGGGGCGTTCGGCATCGCGGAGTGGGTCTGTTCGTGGATCGACTTGATGACGGTGAACGGTACGTAGTGCATGTCTTCGACAGTAGGAATCGGACCGTTGATACGTCCAATGAAAGTTGTGCGCAGAGTTGATGCTTCTGGTGCATGATGTATGCCATGGAACTACGCCAGCTCAGGTCGTTCGTGACGGTGGCCGAGGAGCTGAACGTCGGGCGCGCGGCGGTCCGGCTGCACCTGACCCAGCCGTCGCTCAGCCGGCAGATCGCCGCCCTGGAACACGATCTGGGTGTCGAGCTGTTCGCCCGGGTGAAGCGCCGGTTCGTGCTGACGGCTGCGGGCGAGACGTTCCTCGCGGAGGCACGCGACCTGCTCCGCCGGTCCGACGAGGCGGTACGCGCGGCGCAGCGGACGCAGCGCGGTGAGCTCGGGACGCTGCGGCTGCGGTTCGTGCAGTCGGCGACGTTCGACGTACTGCCGCGGCTGCTCGGCGCGTTCCGCCGGGCGTACCCCGAGGTCGTGCTGGACCTGGAGGCGTGGACGACGCTCCGGCAGACGGAGGCGTTGCGCGACGGGCGGATCGACGTCGGGCTGATGCGGCCGAGTACTCCGGCCGGCGGGAGCGCCGTCGTACAGCTCGCGCCGTCGCTGACGTCGCGGGTGGTGGCCGAGGACCGGGTCGTGGTGACGCTGCCGGCCAGGCACCGGTTGGTACGGCGGAAGCGGCTGCGGCTGGCGGATCTCGCAGACGAGCCGTTCGTGTTCTACACCCGGTCGAGCGGGCCGGCCGTGTACGACACGATCGTCGGGTTCTGCCGCGCGGCCGGGTTCACGCCGCGGATCGAGCAGGAGGCGGCCGACGTCCAGACGATCGTGTCGCTGGTCGCGGCCGGGCTGGGCGTCTCGCTGCTGATCGGGCCGACGCCGCCGTCGAACCCGGACGCGGTGGTGTACCGCGAGTTGTCCGACGACCTGCCACCGTGGCAACTCTCCGTAGCCTGGTCCCCGGACAACCGTTCGCCCGTCCTGGGGCGATTCCTCGAACTGCTTTAGCCGAAGACGTCCGGGTCGCCGCCGGTGCGGACGCCGGTCTCCAGGTCCGCGATCGCGGCCATGTCGTCGTTGTCCAGCGCGAAGTCGAAGACCTCGAAGTTCTCCTTGATCCGGCTCGCGGTCACGGTCTTCGGGATCACCACGTTGCCGAGCTGCAGGTGCCAGCGGATCATCACCTGGGCCGGCGACTTGCCGTACTTCGTGCCGATCGCGTCCAGCGCGGCGTTACCGAGCAGTTGTCCGGAGGCCAGCGGGCTCCACGCCTCGGTGACGATGTCGTTCTCGGCGTTGAACGCGCGCAGCTCGTCCTGCGGCAGCGCCGGGTGCAGCTCGATCTGGTTCACCGCCGGGCGGATCGTGGTCTCCTCGAAGATCCGCCGGAGCGCCGGCTCGTGGAAGTTCGAGACCCCGATCGCGCGGACGCGCTTGTCGGCGTACAGCTGCTCGAGCGCCTTCCAGGTGTCGACGTACAGGTCCCGCTGCAGCGACTGCCAGTGGATCAGGTACAGGTCGACGGTCTCCAGGCCGAGTTTCTCGAGGCTGCTGTCGAAGGCCTTCAGCGTGCTGTCGTAGCCCTGGTCGGAGTTCCACACCTTGGTGGTGACGAACAGGTCGTCCCGCGGGAGGCCGGCCGCGGCGATGGCCCGGCCGACACCAGCCTCGTTGCCGTAGATCGCGGCGGTGTCGATGTGCCGGTAGCCGGTCTCGAAGGCCGTCGTCACCACGTCGGTGACGATCGAGTCCTCGACCTGCCAGACCCCCAGGCCCAGCTGCGGGATCTCGACGCCGTTGTCCAGAGTGATGGAGGGGACTGTGCTCATCTGCCCATTCCACCCGGCAAAAGGTTTTCGGCCCAGTCATCCGACGTGTGACAACAACCTCATTAACCGGCAGTAACCACCGAGTAGGTCTTGGCGTTGGGCTCCAGGAAGCGGAGCAGCCCGCTGCCTTCCCGCTCCAGCTCCGCCTGCGTCTTCTTCAGCGTCTTGCCGAACGGCGTGAGCGTGAGAGTGGCCACACCACGCTTCTGCTCGCTCGTCCACAGCCCGGCGACGAAGCCGTCGACGGTGTACGTCGCCTTGACCCGGAGGTTCTTCGTGAACACGGCCGGCTTGTGTTCGTCGGCGATGATCCGCTCCCGCTTCGCGTGCGACAGCAGCAGGTTGTCGAACTCCGGCAGGAACCGCACCGGCGCGGGCGTGTCCGCGTCCGGCCGGGGCGCGTCCGGTACGTCGTACAGCGTCTTGCCGTTCTCGTCCTCGAAGGTCTCCAGGTCGAGGTGGTCGAACAGCGGCTTGGCCTTCTGCAGGCCGGACCAGGTCTGGAAGTCCGCCGGCGTCGCGGGGCCGAACGCGGCGAGGTACCTGGTGACGAGCTCAGTGGGCTCAGCGGATTGGTGGAGCTTCGACCCGATCCAGTCCTCGGCCGGGGTGAACCTCGAGTTCGCCGTCCAGGACCAGCGGACGTCGGCCGGGTACATCACCAGCGGCACCAGCATCCGCGTGCAGAACCCGAGCGCCCGCTCGTTCACCTCCGGGAACTGCTGCTGCAGGGCGTCCCGCACTTCGGTGAACGTCAACGGCTCCTTCGCCAACAGCTTCTCCGCCGCCGCGACAACCTTCTCCGGCTCCAGCCCCGCCGCGCGATCCGCCAGGATCCGCAACCCCGCCTCGAGCACCGGCGCGACCGTCACCCGAAACCGCAGGTAGTCCGCCGCCGTCACCAGATGCAGCGTCCCGCGCAGGAACGTCGCCCGTACGACCTCCCGCCCGGCAACGGCTCGATCGAGCTCACCCTCCGCGAACCCGTCGATCCGCGACCACAACCCGACATACGGATGCTTCGCCTCCTGCCCCTGCATCCCCGCCAGCCGCCCCACCACCTCGACCACCGGCACCGCCTCCCGCCCCAACAACAACTGCCGCGCCAACGTCGCCCGATTGACCGCCCGCCCACTCATCACCACCATGCCCGCATCCTCCCAACCCCCACCGACAAAAGTCAGCCGTCTCGGACGATCTCCTGCTGGGTCCGACAGGCTCAGCTGTAGTCCTTCTCGTTGTACTTCGGGAGGTGGAGGAGCTGGCGGATCTGGGCGGACGGGGCTTTGCCGGCGGCGGCTGTTGCTTCCTTCAGGTGGGCGGCCATTTCGGACTTGGTGCCGGCGGCGGCGACCTTGAGCCAGTGCGGGCGGGCGGCCGTGTCAGAGGCGGCGAGTGCGCTGATCTGCTTCGAGACCGAGGACGGCCAGGTGACCTTCAGCAGCGCGCGGGACTCGGCGAGGTTCGCGGCGGCGACGGCCTTCGCGCGGTTCTGCAGGGTGGTGACCGACATGTTCTCGTTCGCGGCCTTCTCGAAGCTCTCCAGCGCGACGTTGTACGGCCGGGTGATCTGCAGGTACTTCGCTCCCGTGGCGGCGAGCGTCGGAGCCGTCGGGACCGACCGTACGACGGGTGCCGGCGTCGGCGGCTGGTACCGCGCCTCGTCCGGCGGCCGGGTCGTCGGTGCGCTGCTCCGTACGGCGGGCGACGGCGCCGTGGTGGCCGGCCCTTCGCCGGCGCCGCAGCCCGCGACGAACACCGCACTCAGTACTCCGACAACGGCCACCAACTGGCGCATGAGGCTCCTCACCCGGGGACGGACCGGGCAACTCTAGCGGGCCCGCACGCCTATTCGGCCAACGCGTTCCGGGCCTCGACGAACGCCGCGATCGCGCGCTCCACGTCCTCGGTCGAGTGTGCCGCGGACAGCTGCACCCGGATGCGCGCCTTGCCCTGCGGTACGACGGGATACGAGAAGCCGATCACGTAGATCCCGAGGTCGAGCAGCTTGTCCGCGAGCCGTCCCGCGGCCGCGGCGTCACCGATCATCACCGGGGAGATCGGGTGGTCGCCGGGGAGTACGTCGAAGCCGGCCTCGGTCATCTTGGTGCGGAAGAGCGCGGTGTTGGCGGCGAGCTTGTCGCGGAGGGTGCTCGACGTACCGATCAGCTCCAGCGCCTTCAGCGACGCGGCGGTGACGGCCGGGGCGAGCGAGTTCGAGAACAGGTACGGGCGGGAACGCTGCCGGAGCAGTTCGACGATCTCGCGGCGGGCGGAGACGTAGCCGCCGGACGCACCGCCGAGGGCCTTGCCGAGCGTGCCGGTGACGATGTCGACGCGGTCCTTCACGCCGAACAGCGACGGCGTACCGGCGCCGTCCGGGCCGACGAAGCCGACCGCGTGCGAGTCGTCGACCATCACGAGCGCGTCGTACCGTTCGGCCAGGTCGCAGATCTCGTCCAGCGGGGCGACGTACCCGTCCATCGAGAACACGCCGTCGGTGGCGATCAGCCGGTACCGCGCGTCGGCGGCGTCCTTGAGCTGCGCCTCCAGATCGGCCATGTCCCGGTTCTTGTAGCGGTAGCGGCGAGCCTTCGAGAGCCGGACGCCGTCGATGATGCTGGCGTGGTTCAGCTCGTCGGAGATGGTCGCGTCCTCAGCGCCGAGCAGCGTCTCGAACAGGCCGCCGTTCGCGTCGAAGCAGGAGCTGTAGAGGATGGTGTCCTCGGTGCCGAGGAAGTTGCTCAGGGCACCTTCCAGGTCCTTGTGGATCTGCTGCGTGCCGCAGATGAAGCGCACCGAGGAGAGCCCGAAGCCCCACCGGTCCAGCGCCTCCTTCGCCGCCGCGACGACGTCGGGGTGGTCGGACAGCCCAAGGTAGTTGTTCGCGCAGAAGTTCAGCACCTCGTTGCCGCTGGCAACCGAGATCAGCGACTGCTGCGGCGACGTGATCACCCGCTCGGACTTGTACAGCCCGGCGTCCCGGATCTCGCCGATGGTCGTCGTCAGGTCGTCCCGCATCCGCCCGAACATCAGTGCTTCTCCTCCAGGGATTCCGTCGTCCAGTCCATGATCACCTTGCCGCACTGCCCCTGCCGCGCGACGTCGAACGCGCGCTCGAAGTCGCCGTACCCGAACCGGTGGGTGATCACCGGCGTCAGGTCCAGGCCGCGCTCCAGCATCACCGACATCGAGTACCAGGTCTCGAACATCTCCCGGCCGTAGATGCCCTTGATCGTCAGCATGTTGAGCACCACGGTGCCCCAGTCGATCGCGATCTCGTCGGCCGGCAGCCCGAGCATCGCGACCTTGCCGCCGTGGGTCATGTTCGCGAGCAGCTCCCGGAGCGCGGCCGGCTGCCCGGACATCTCCATCCCGACGTCGAAGCCCTCGCGCATCCCGAGGCTCTGCTGGGCCTGCGCGATCGTTTCCTCGCCGACGTTCACCGCGCGGGTGACGCCGATCTTCCGGGCCAGGTCCAGCCGGTACTCCGACAGGTCCGTGATCACCACGTTCCGCGCACCGGCGTGCAGCGCGACCGCGGCGGCCATCACGCCGATCGGCCCGGCGCCGGTGATCAGCACGTCCTCGCCGACCAGCGGGAACGACAGGGCCGTGTGTACGGCGTTCCCGAACGGGTCGAACACCGCGGCGACGTCGAGGTCGACCGGGTCCTTGTGGACCCACGCGTTCGTGGCGGGCAGGGCGACGTACTCCGCGAACGCGCCCGGTACGTGGACGCCGAGGCCGCGGGTCTTGATGCAGAGGTGCCGGCGGCCGGCGCGGCAGTTCCGGCAGCGGCCGCAGACCAGGTGGCCCTCGCCGCTGACCAGGTCACCGACCGCGACGTCGCGGACCCCGACGCCGACCTCGACCACCTCGCCGCAGAACTCGTGCCCGGTCACCATCGGCACCGGCACGTTCTTCTGCGCCCACGGGTCCCAGTTCTGGATGTGCAGGTCGGTGCCGCACAACCCGGTGCGGAGGACCTTGATCAGTACCTCGTCGGCCTCGATCTTCGGCTCGGGTACGTCCTGCAACCACAGACCGGGCTTCGCCTCGGCCTTCACAAGCGCCTTCATGGCCACATCGTCGTCCTGGGCAACCACCGGCGTCCATCGACACGTCGTACACAGCCTTTGCAGCAGAGCTGCATACTTAGCCGTGTGCGGGGAGTGATCAGGGGACTCGGGATTGTGTTCCTGCTGGGTGGGCTCGGGGTGCTCGGGTGGATCGGGTGGCAGTACTTCGGGACCGGGATCGCGGCGAACCAGCAGATGGGGAACGCCGAGGAGACGCTCCGCGAGGAGTGGCGGAAGCCGTCCGCCCCGGTGACCGCCGAGGTGGGGCAGCCGCTCGCGTTGTTGCGGATCCCGCGGTTCGGGGCGGACTGGGAGAAGCCGATCGTGGAAGGCGTCGGCGCGGACGACCTGGCGCGCGGGATCGGGCACTATCCACAGACCCAGCTGCCCGGCCGGCCGGGGAACTTCGCGATCGCCGGGCACCGGGTCACGCACGGCTCGCCGTTCCGGAAGCTGCTCGAACTGCAGCGCGGCGACCAGATCGTGGTCGAGACCGCCGAGGCCGTCTACACGTACGCGCTGGACGGCTCGCCCCGCGACCTGACCGTGAAGCCGTCCGACGGCTGGGTCCTCGACCCGGTCCCGGGCCGGCGTACCGCCCCGACCCGTTCGATCATCACGCTGACCACCTGCCAGGACCTGTTCCACTCCCCGGACCGCTCGGTCGCGTTCGGCCACCTGGTGAAGGTCAGCAAGAAGTAGCGGACCGGCCGTCATCTAAGCTCAAGGCTCATGAGCTACGACCGGGACGGACTGCTGGAGCAGGTCAAGAGCAAGGCCATCGTGCACGGGAAGGTGACGCTGGCTTCCGGTAAGGAGGCCGACTACTACGTCGACCTGCGGCGGATCACGCTCGACGCGGCCGCGGCACCGCTGATCGGCACGGCGATGCTCGAGCTGACGAACGACCTGGAGTACGACGCGGTCGGCGGCCTGACACTCGGCGCGGACCCGGTCGCGATGTCGATGCTGCACGCCGCCGCCCAGCAGGGCCGCACGCTCGACGCGTTCGTCGTACGGAAGGCCGAGAAGACGCACGGTCTGCAGCGGCGGATCGAGGGACCCGACGTGCAGGGCCGCCGGGTGCTCGCGGTCGAGGACACGTCGACGACCGGTGGCTCGGTGCTGACCGCGGTCGAGGCGCTCCGCGAGGCCGGCGCCGAGGTGGTCGCGGTCGCGGTGATCGTGGACCGCGCGACCGGCGCCCAGGAACGGGTCGAAGCGGAAGGGCTGGAATACCGCTCCGTGTTCGGCCTCGAGGACCTGGGGCTGAGCTGATGCGGTCCAGCACGATCCTGATCTTCCTGGTCGCACTCGTCGTCTGCGGCGGTCTCTTCTACTTCAACTACTACCGGGCGAAGAAGCGCCGCGAGCTGTTCGCCGGGTTCGCCGCCCAGCGCGGCTGGCAGTACCTGGAGTCCAACCCGTCGCTGGCCGGTCAGTGGGGCGGTACGCCGTTCCAGACGGGCGACAACTGGCGCGTCAAGAACGTGCTGTCCGGGCCGTTCAACGGGCACCAGATGGTTGCCTTCGACTACAGCTACCAGACGCATTCGACCGACTCGAAGGGCCGCCGTACGACGACCACGCACAAGTTCGGCGTGGTCGTGCTGCAGCTGCCGGGGGCGCTGCCGCACCTGGAGGTCACGCACGAGGGCATCTTCGGCGGCGCGGTCGCGAACGCGCTCGGGTTCCGGGACCTGCAGTTCGAGAGCGACCAGTTCAACCGGGCGTTCCGGGTGAAGGCCGACGACGAGCGGTTCGGGCACGCGGTGGTGACGCCTCGGATGATGGAGCTGCTGCTGGCCCGCGGCGAGATCGGCTGGCGGATCGAGGGCAACTCGCTGGTCGGGTGGGACCGGGGCGCACACGACCCGAACGAGGTGCTGAACCGGTTGTCGCTGCTGGAGCAGGTGGTCCAGCAGGTCCCGCAGTACGTCTGGCGCGACTACGCGGGCGTCGATCCCCGTCCGCAGCAACCACCGAGCGGACCCACGTAGGGGGTGTCTTGCGGGTTCACGCCTACTGCGGGGCACTCGGCACGGCACCTCGCCGCACGGGTGCAAAGGCCACGATGCTCCGCATCGAGACCTTCGCCCCCGCACGCCGAGCTACCGCACCGAGCACCTCCTCGCTACGACGTGAACCCGCAAGACACCCCCTACCCGTAGAGTCGCGTACAGCACTGCCAACTCTCGGGAGCTCTTGTCATGCTTTGGGTCATCATCGCGATCGTCGCGGTCGTCGTCATCGTGGCGATCATGCTGATCACGTCGTACAACCGGTTCGTCAAGCAGCGGAACCTGATCCAGGAGTCGTGGCGGCAGATCGACGTCGAGCTGCACCGCCGGTACGACCTGATCCCGAACCTGGTCGAGACCGTCCGGGCGTACGCCGCGCACGAGCGGCACGTGTTCGAGGAGGTCGCGCGGCTGCGGACCCAGGCGGTGAACACCCAGGGCGCGAACCCGGAGCAGCGGGCCGCCGCGGAGGGTGAGCTGTCCGGCGCGCTGCGCCAGATGATGATCTCGGTCGAGCAGTACCCGCAGCTGCAGTCGAACCAGAACTTCCTCGGCCTGCAGCGTGAGCTGACCGACACCGAGGACCGGATCGCGGCCGGCCGCAGGTTCTACAACGCGAACGTCGGCGACTACAACACCCGGATCGAGGCGTTCCCGTCGAACCTGATCGCGAACGGCTTCAAGTTCGAGAAGGCCGGGTACTTCGAGGTCAAGGACGAGTCGGTCCGCGCGGTCCCGCAGGTCTCGTTCGGCACGATCGGCTCGGTCGCCGGCGAGCAGGCGCCGCCGCAGATGCAGCCGGGCGCCCCGTCGTCGGGCCAGATCCACCCGCAGATGCCGGGTGACCAGGGCAACTACCAGCAGGGCTACCCGCAGCAGCAGATCCCGCAGCAGCCCTACCAGCAGCAGCCGCCGGCTCAGCAGCCGCAGCAGGCGCCGTACCAGGGTCAGCAGGGGCAGGGCGGCTACCCGGCCCCGCAGCCGCAGCAGGGGTACCAGGGAGAGCCACCGGTGGGCGGGCCGCCTGCGGGTTCCCCCGCGCCACAGGACGGTCAGCCGCCATTCACCGGTGGCCAGTAGGCACCGGTTCCCCGTGGTCCAGGTCCCCCGATCCCGGACTCGCTCCCAGTGCCAGGCCCGGTGTGACGGCGGTCAAGTCGCCACCGCCGGGCCTGTCCTCCCCCCGGTACCTGTGAGAACTCTGTCGCAGTGACATACATCCGGCGTACATCGGCCTTCACGCCGGGCCGGGCGGGATGCCACGATAGGTCGGTTCAAGAGTGGAGAGGTCGAGCGTGTGGACAGTCTGAGGTACGGGATCCTCGGACCTCTGCGGCTCGTCCACGCCCAGGGACAGCCGCTGAAGGCCGCGAAACCGCGGCAGCTGCTCGCTACCCTGCTGCTGCACCCGAACCGGTTCGTCTCCACCGACCTGATCGCGGACGCGCTCTGGGAGACCACCCCGCCGCGGTCGGCCACCGCCAACATCCGGACGTACGTCCGCGCGCTCCGCGGGGTGCTGCAGGACGCCGGGCTGCCCGCCCCGATCGACACGTCGGCGGCCGGCTACAGCATCGAGGTGGGCGTCGACGAGCTCGACGCCAGCCTGTTCGAGTCGCTGCTCGCCGAGGGCGGGCACCTGCGGGACGCCGGTGACGGCCGCCAGGCGATGCAGGTGCTGTCCCGGGCGTACTCGCTGTGGCGCGGCCGTCCGCTCGAGGACCTGCCGATGCCGGCGGCCTGGGAGGGCTCGATCGCCCGCCTGGAGGCGCAGCACCGCGGCCTGGTCGACAGCCTGCTGGACCTGCGGCTGGAGTACGGCGACGCGAGCGGTGCCGCCGTACTGCTGAGTGCGCGGCTCACCGAGGACCCGTACGACGAGCAGCTCTGGCGGCGCCTGGTCGACGCGTTGGTTGCCGCGGGCCGGGTGGGCGAGGCGCGGGCGGCGTACGCGAAGGCCGTGCAGACCCTTGCCGACGAGTTGGACATCAAGCCAGGCCCCGAGCTGGAGGCTGCCGGGGCCCGCGCTGAGAACGGCCGTTCGGCCAACTGGCCCAACCCGGGCATTCCAGCCGACCGTACGGCGGACCGTCCGAGCCAATCCGCACCACTTGGCCCCATGGCCGCGCCTGAACTCAAAGACCCGGTCAGGCCGCCTAGCCAACTGCCCCTGGACCTGGCTGACTTCAGCGGACGCCAGGAGCTCCTGGAACAGCTGCGGGACCTGGTGTGTGGCCGTGACCCGGTACGGCCGCCTGTGGCTGTCATCTCCGGTGCACCTGGCACCGGCAAGACCTCACTGGCCGTCCGGCTCGGGCACCTGGTCCGGGAGTACTTCCCGGACGGCCAGATTTACCTGGACATGCACGGCGCGACTCACCCGCGCGACCCGGCCGGTGCGCTCACCGACCTGCTGCTCAGTCTGAACCTGCCGGACTTCGCGATCCCGACGGATCCGGAGCGGCGCTCGGCGATGCTGCGGTCCGAGCTGGCCAGCCGGCGGGTGCTGATCATCCTGGACGACGTGGCCACGGCCGGCCAGGTCACCCCGCTGATGCCCGGCACCGGTGCGTCGGCCGTGGTCGTGACCAGTCGCAACCGGCTGATGGACCTGGCCGGCGCGGACAGCACTCCGCTCGACACGTTCGACGACCGCGAGGCGGCCCGGCTGCTCGCGTCGGTCGCGGGCGCCGGCCGGATCGACCCGTCGTCGCCGGAGGCCGAGGAGATCCTCGCCGCCTGCGCGAACCTGCCGCTGGCGATCCGGATCGTCGGCAGCCGCCTGGCGCAACGGCCCGACCTGAGCGCCCGGGAGCTCGCCCGGCGGTTGCGGGACGAGACGTCCCGGCTGGACGAGCTCAGCATCGGCGAGCTCGCCGTACGGACCAGTGCCGATCTGAGCTACGACGCGTTGAGCCCCGAGGAAGCCCGGCTGTACCGGTTGATCGGGCACTTCGCGGTCGGCGTCTTCTCGGCCCGGGCGCTGGAGGCCGTGGCCTCGCCGGCCGCCGTACGGCGCAGTCTGGACCGGCTGATCGAGGTCAACCTGGTCCGGATCAGCTCGGTCGACCACCGCGGTACGGCGCGGTACCGGGTGCACGACCTGCTCCGGCTGCACGCGCTCGGGGTCGGTACGGACGAGCAGCGCGCGCAGGCGGTCCGGGACGTGGAGACGGTCGTCGACGCGATCCTGAACAAGATCCGCCGCGCCAACAACGCCTTGTCGTTCGAGTACTTCGGCGTCCTCGAGCACACCGGTCCGCTGACCGCGCCGGACCCGTCGCCGTTCACCGAGACCGACGCGATCGCCTGGTTCGACAGCGAGCGCAGTACGTTCGTGCCGGCCATCCGGGCCGCGGCGCAGAACGGGCTGCACGAGCACGCCTGGCGGATCGCCGCCGCCTGGGGACCGTACCTGGACCTGCGGGCCGGCTTCGACGACTGGAACGGGTCGCATCAGCAGGGGCTGCGGAGCGCGATCGAGTGCGGGGACCGGCACGGCGAGGCGATCATGCACCGGAACCTCGGCCAGCTCGCGGTCTACCAGGACGACTGGGACAGTGCGCGCCGGCACTTCGACGCGGCCGCGCAGGCGTTCGCCGAGGTCGGCGACCGGCTCGGTGAGGGTGTCGCGGCCGTCGGCCTCGGTACCTGGCTGCGGGAACGCGGCGAACGGGACGCCGGGCTGGCGCAGTACGAGAAGGCGATCGAGGCGTTCGTCGAGGACGGCAACGCGAATGCCGAGGCGCTGGCCCGGACCGCGGCCGCCGGCGTGTACCTGGCCCGCGGCGACGTGGCCGGCGCCCGGAGGTACCTCGCGCAGGCGTTCCTGATCGCCGTACGGCGCGCGGACGCGCACCGGGAGGCCAAGGTACGTCGGCGGATCGCGGCGCTCCGGGTCCACCAGGGCCGGCACGACGAGGCGGTTCGGCAGCTGCGCAAGGCGCTGGCGATCTTCGACGGGATGGGCGACGACCACTGCGCGGCGTACACCCGGGCGCTGCTCGGGCGGGCGCTGATGGAGCGCGGCGAGGTGGCGACGTCCCGGAAGACGCTGCTGGACGCGATCGACGTCGGCCACCGGCTGGGGGACCGCAGCGTGGAGGGTCAGGCGGCGCAGTACCTCGGGGAGCTCTACCTGTCGACCGGCAGTGTGGACAACGCCCGCCGTACGCTCGAACGCGCCGCGCGCGTGTGGCTCCAGGCAGGCAACGACTCGGCCGCCGCGGACTGTCGCCGGCTGCTGGTCGGCTCCGAGACCGGTGCCGCGGCCGGCTAGCAATGTACGGCGGCTGTATCCCCGCGCGGCAGCATTCGTGGCATGCCACGGCACGACCGGCCGAGGACGGGGGATCGGGGAGGATACCTATGGCCTGGGGGGAGGTTGCCGTGGAGCGCCGGAACGTCCCGCGGGTGGCAAACCCGCGGGACACCGAGGCGGCGCTGAACTGGCAGCTCGAACGTGCCGGTTCGGCGGCCTGGGAGGACTGGACGCTGAAGTTCCAGCGGATGGCCTTCGGCTACGCGCACGACAGCGGCTGGCACGACGCGGCCGACGCGGTGAGTTGGCTCGACCACCACGCCCTGCTCCGCGAAGGGGCCGCGCCACGGGGGGCGCTGGTCTGGTACCAGGCGGCTGACCGGATCCGGGTGGCCTGTTCACTCGGCGCCGGTCAGGTGGTCGGCCCGCTACCGACCGGTCCGGTGGAGATCGCCGAGCTGCGGCTGCTCAGCACCGACTGGGTCTGGTCGGAGCCGTACTTCCCGTTCGGGCACTAGCCAGGTCAGCGGGCGGCGTGCTTCGGTGCGTCGCCGGTGGCGGCGTTCTTGTTGCGGTTGCGCCGCCGGGCGAGGAAGTACTCGACGAACATCGGGATCAGCGAGATCAGCACCAGCAGGACGAGCGCGGCCTCGAGGTTCTTGTGGATGAACTCGACGTTGCCGAGCGCGTGCCCGAGCAGCGTGATGCCCGGCGCCCAGATCACCGCGCCGACCCCGGTCCACAGGAAGAACTTCTTCGGGTCCATCCGGCCCGCACCGGCGACGATCGTGATGAACGTCCGGACGATAGGCACGAAGCGGGCCAGCACCAGCGCCCGCGGGCCGTACCGGTCGAAGAACTCGTGCGTCTGCTCGATGTACTTCGGTTTCAGGAACCGGGCGTCCGGGTTCTTGAACAGCGACGTACCGAGGAACCGGCCGATGTAGTAGCCGGACACGTTGCCGAGGAACGCGGCCACCGTGAGCAGCACGCAGGCCAGCCAGAGCGGCACGTGGATCGTTCCCTGCGCGATGAACAGGCCGACCGCGAACAGCAGCGAGTCACCGGGCAGGATCGGGAAGAGCACCCCGCACTCGATGAACACCACGACCAGCGTGCCCCAGAGGGCCCAGTCACCCAGCCAGTTCAGCAGGTACTCCGGGTTCATCCAGGAGGGCATCAGCATCGCGACAAGAGGAAGCACGCGGACAGGGTAGCGTCCCCACCTGTGCACGAGCTGAGCAGTGACGTACGTGGAGCCGACATGGTAGGCCCGAACGAGGTTGGCGTGGGCCCGTGGACGGGCGATCTGCCCGACGACCCGCGGCTCGATCCCGAGCTGCTCGCGCACGGTGACCGGCGCAACGTCGTGGACAAGTACCGGTACTGGAAGCTGGAGGCGATCGTCGCCGACCTGGACGGGCAGCGAAACCCGTTCCACGTCGCGATCGAGAACTGGCAGCACGACCTGAACATCGGCTCGGTGGTGCGGACCGCGAACGCCTTCCTGGCCGCCGAGGTCCACATCGTCGGCAACCGCAAGTGGAACCGCCGTGGCGCGATGGTCACCGACCGCTACCAACACGTCCGCCATCACCCAACACTGCCCGACCTGGCTGGTTTTGCCGCCGAGAACGACCTACCGGTGATCGGCATCGACAACCTGCCGGGCTCGGTGCCGCTGGAGACCTACGAACTACCTGCGGCCTGCATCCTGCTCTTCGGCCAGGAGGGTCCCGGGCTGACGGCTGAGGCCCACCAGGTCTGCACATCCGTCCTCTCGATCGCGCAGTTCGGCTCCACCCGCTCCATCAACGCCAGCGCCGCCGCCGCGATCGCCATGCACGCCTGGATCCGCCGCCACACCTTCGGTCAGCCGTCGAGCAGCTGATCCAGGATGTTGGTGGCCAACTGAAGGACGGCCTGTTCCGTCGGATTGAGCCGCTCCGCGATCGCCTCCGCCAGCCAGTCGTCGGAACTCTTCACGTGCTCCTTGAGCAACGCCCGCCCGGTCCCCGTGAGCTCGATCGTCTGCCGGCGCCGATCGTGTGGATCCTGCCGGCGGTTGATCAGGTCCTGCTCTTCCAGGCTGGTCAGCACGCGCGTCAGCGATTGCGGCTGGACCCGCTCGGCCTTGGCGATCTCGCTCGCCGTCAGGCTCCCGTGACGGTGCAGCTGACCGAGTACGGCGACGCCCGTACTGCCGAGCCCGTCGCCGGTGCGCTCGGCGCGGAGTCGTAGCGCCAACCGCGTACTGGCTCGCCTGAGGGCGACCGCTGTTTCATACGCTTCCACTTATTGTTCTCCGTATCTGACCGCTGGCAAATGTTAAGCTTAGCTTATTATGAGCGTGTACGCCTGGTCGCGAGAGACAGTTGTTCCTCGGGCCCACTCGGTCACGGCCGCCCTCGCCATGGCTGGGCCTGTTACCTACGGCGTGGCCACCGGGCATCTTGTGCAAGCGTCCTTTGCTGCCCTTGGCGCTCTCGCGATTCCGTCCGGCCGGCTCTCCGTGGGGCGGTGGTCTCGGCTCGGGGTGCTGTTGACCGGTGCCGCTGCGCTCGGAGCCTTCGTCGGCGGGCGAGGCTGGCTCGCTGTGGTGGTGGTCGTCGGGCTTGCCCTGGTGGCGGCTGTGGGTGGTGGGTTCAGCCGGGAGACGGCGGACGCGGCAGCGCGGTTCGTCACGTTCCTCGTGATGGCGACCGGCTTCGGTGGGGCCGACGGGTGGGAGGTCGCGCGGTGGTTCGCGGTCGGTGTGCTCTGGGCGATCGTGCTGTCACTCGCCCAGCCGTCGACGCCTGAAGCGAGCGCGCCGACGTACCGGCAGCTCTGGCGGCGCTGGCTGCGGAACCTCCGCGCCTTCGACGGCTGGCAGTACGCCGTGCGGCTCGTCCCGCCGCTGGCGGTCGCGCTGACGATCGGCGTGGTCTGGCACCAGGAGAAGTCGTACTGGATCGCACTCGCCGTGGTGATCGTGGTCCGGCGCCGCGGCGGATCGTTGCTCCGGGCAACGCAACGCTGCCTGGGTACCTGCGCCGGCGTACTGCTCGGCGGCGTGCTCGTCCTCTGGGTCCCACCGTCCTGGCTGATCGTCGCGGTGGTCGGCGTACTCGCCGGTCTGCGGCCGTTGCTGAAGGAGCGCAACTACGCCGCGTACGCGACGATCATGACCCCGTTGGTCGTCCTGCTGATGGATCTCGGCCGTACGCCGGAACTCTCGACGGTCGGGTACCGCCTGGCCGACACCGTGATCGGCTGCCTGCTCGCGATCATCCCTACGCTGATGCTGAGGAGGCGTCATGTGGCCTGACCACGCGATCTGGTGGCACCTGTACCCGCTCGGCTTCACCGGGGCCGAGCCCGCCGCGGTGCCGGGCGTCGTGCATCGCCTGCCCCAGGTGGAGAACTGGCTCGAGTACGCGGTCGACCTCGGCTGCTCGGGGCTGCTCCTCGGGCCGGTCTTCGCCTCGGAGACCCATGGGTACGACACGGTCGACCACTTCAGCATCGACCCCCGCCTCGGCGACAACGCCGACTTCGACCGGCTGATCGCCGCCGCGCACGCCCGCGGTCTCCGGGTCGCGCTCGACGGCGTCTTCAACCACGTCGCGCGGTCGTTCACGCACCCGGAGTGGTTCCGCGGTGACGTCTTCGAGGGACATGAGCACCTGCTGGCCTTGGACCACGGCAACCCGGCAGTTGCTGCCTATGTCGGTGATGTCGTCCGGTACTGGAACGACCGCGGCGTCGACGCGTGGCGGCTGGACGCAGCGTACGCCGTACCGCCCGAGTTCTGGCGTTCCGCGCTGCCGCGGGACAAGGACGTCTGGTACTTCGGTGAGGTGATCCACGGCGACTACGCGGCGTACGTCGAGAAGAGCGGGCTCGATTCCGTCACGCAGTACGAGCTGTGGAAGGCGATCTGGAGTTCGTTGAACGACCGCAACTTCTACGAGCTGTCGTATGCGCTCGGGCGGCACAACGCGCTGCTGGAGACCTTCGTGCCGCAGACGTTCGTCGGGAACCACGACGTGACCCGGCTGGCTTCTCGTCTGGAGGACGAGCGCCACCTTGGTCATGCGTTGGCGATCCTGTTCGCGGTCGGCGGCGTACCGAGTGTGTATGCGGGGGACGAGCAGGCGTTCCGCGGCGTCAAGGAGGAGCGCGCCGGCGGGGACGACGCGATCCGGCCGGCGTTCCCCGCCGGTCCGGACGAGCTGGCGCCGTACGGGTGGCCGACGTACCGGCTGCACCAGGAGCTGATCGGCGTACGGCGGCGTCACCCGTGGCTGGTGCGGGCCCGGGCGTCTGTGGAGCATCTGACCAACACCACGATCGCGCTGCGGAGTACGTACGGTGACGAGTGGGTTCTGGTGTTGCTCAACGTGTCGGATCAGGACCAGCAGTTTCCGCTCGCCGACACGCCGGTGGTCCCGGCGAACGGATGGAAATTCTTGACGAGTTCGTAACCTTCGGCCGGGTCGTCCCGTTGTTACTGACGACAGAAGTGAGGCCTTCTCGTCGCCCTGCGTTGGCGATGGGGAACATGGGGGTTTTGTCGATGAACGCACTGTGGGACGAACTGATCCACGAACTGGGCACCGTGCGCGCGCTGAGCGCGGCGGCGCTGGAAGCGCGCTCCGAGACGTCGCGGGTCGCGCTGATCACGCTCCTGGATGCCGAGACCGCGGAGATCTCGGTGATCCTGGACAAGATCCTGCACGCGGAGGCCTCGTCAGCGGCCTAGGAGCTGGTGGAGTGCTTGGCTGAGCGTCTCGGTCGGGTCGTCCGGCTGGTCGAACGCGCGGTAGGCGATGTGCGCGTCCGGGCGGACGAGCAGGCAGCCCGCGTCCGGGATCTCCCTCGTGCGAGCCCAGTCGCCGTACAGGTCCTCGAGCTCGCGGCCGGGCCCGATCACGAGCGGTTCGATCGGAACGCCGAGGTGCTCGGACACCGACCGGGCCGCCTTCACCCAGGCGTCGCCACCGATCCCGGTCAGCAGCGTGAACCGGCCCTTGCCGACCACGTCCAGCGTGCTGACGGTCTCGGACCCGCGGGTCAGCCAGCAGTGCGGGATCCGGGCGCCCGGCCAGGTGGTCGGGTGGTAGTACAACTCGGGATCCTGCGCGTACGACGGCTCCGGCGTGCCGTCCGGGATGACGGCCGACGACGTGTACCGCTGCCCGAGCTCGACACCGTGGGCGTTGAACTCGTAGTCCTTGAGCTCGATCGCCTTGCGCAGCTCCTCGCGCTGCGCGGCGGCGTCCGGAGTGTCGTCCTTGCGGGACTCGATCGTCCACCCGGGCGGGGCGTCCGGCGTCATGCCGAGCGCACGGAAGATCTGGCCGAACTGCGTCCGGCTCTTGTTGGCGCGGTCAACGATCTGCTTGGCGATCGGGACGCGTTCGGCGTCGTAGCTCTCGAGCAGCTGTGGTGAGGCCTGGCCTTTGACGACCAGTGCGAGTTTCCAGGCCAGGTTGTACGCGTCCTGGATCGACGTGTTCGAGCCGAGACCGTTGCTCGGCGGATGACGGTGGATCGCGTCGCCCATGCAGAACACCCTGTTGGCGCTGGCCTTCTCGGCGTACATGTGGTTGACGCTCCAGACCGACGTACCTTTCAGCTTCACGTCGATCGTGTCGTCGCCGACCAGGTTGTGGACGATCTCGGTCGCCATCGCCTCGTCGACCACGGGTGCGGGCTGGGCGATGTCGTAGCCCCAGACGATCAGCCACTCGTTCCACGGGCGGACCATGCGGACCAGGCCGGCGCCGATCCCGCCGATCTGCGCGCCCGGCTGCAGAACCCAGTACAGGACGCTCGGGCGATGCGCGACGTACCGGCTGAGGTCCGCCTCGAACACGATGTTCATCGACCCCTCGATGTCCATCGCGCCGGCCATCGGCAGCCCGATGTCCTGCGCCACCTTGCTCCGCCCGCCGTCCGCGCCGATCAGGTACTTCGCCCGGATCTGGTACGTCGTACCGCTCAGCCGATCCCGTACCGTCGCGGTCACGCCGTCCGCGTCCTGCTCGAGCGTCTCGTACTCCGTGTTGAACCGGAGGCGCGCGCCGCGGGCGGCCGCCGTACTGACGAGGATCGGCTCGAACAGCGTCTGCGGGAGGTCCATCGGCAGGCACGGACTCGCCTCGGTGTAGTCGGCGAGCCGGCGCGGATGCGTACCCCAGGTACGGATCCGGCCGATCTCCTCGCCCGCGAGACTGGTGCAGAACGCGGTCTGGCCCATCAGGTCGTGGGCGGTGCCCTTGCCGGTGACCTCGTCCTCGATGCCCATGTCGCGCATCAGCTCGACCGTGCGCTGGTTGGTGATGTGGGCGCGGGGCGTGTTGGCGGTCCAGCCGTACCGGGTGAGCACGATGTTGTCGACGCCGTACGTCGAGAGGAACAGCGAGGCGGCGCCACCGGCCGGGCCGCTGCCGACGATCAGCACATCGGTGGTGATCATTGCCGAGTCTCCTCGATGGTCGCGAGTACCAGGTCGTAATCGACCGTGTAGTAGGTCTTGCCGTCTTCGTGATGCTCGACGAAGTCCGCGATCAGGGACTGTTTGACGCCGAACACGGCGTCGGTGTGGAGGTATTCGTCGCCGTTGGCGAAGACGTGGGTGATGAGGCGCGCATAACCCGGCGCGGTGACCATGAAGTGGATGTGCGCCGGGCGCATCGGACCGCGACCGCCGGCGCGGAGCAGCTCGCCGACCGGGCCGTCGTCCGGGATCGGATATGCGACCGGCTTCACCGCCCAGAACTTGTAGTTGCCGTCGGCATCAGTTGTCAGGTGTGCGCGGTTCTGGGGGCGGTCGAGGTCCTTCTGTACGTCGTAGAACCCGTCCTCGTCCGCCTGCCAGGTCTCGACCAGTGCGCCGGCGATCGGCTCGCCCTTGGTGTTCAGGACCCGCCCGCTCACCAGACACGGCTGGCCGGGGGCGCCGTTCGAGATGTCGTCACCCAGTTGCACCTCGGGCGATCCCTCGACGAAGAACGGCCCGAAGACGGTCGACTGCGTGGCCTCCTTGGGCTTCCGGTTGCCCAGTCCGACGGTGAGCATCGACAGGCCGAGTACGTCCGCCAGCAGCACGAACTCCTGCCTCGTGCCGGTCGAGATCTGGCCCGTTCTGGTCAGGAACTCGATCGCGGTGAAGTACTCGTCCTCGGTCAGATCCACCTCCCGCGCGAACGCGTGCAGGTGCCGGACCAGCGCGCCCATCACTTCCTTGTAGCGCTCACTTCCACTGCCCGCGAAACTGCCCACGACCGCGTCGGTCAGCTCGTCATCCTGCAGATCCATCCACCCTCCTCAAGGCCGCACACCATCCCAAGCCCGCACCAGAATCTCCCGCACCACCTCGACGTCTGGACCCCCGAACGCCGCAGCCGCCTCATCAACCTGCCCCCGCCCTAACCCCAACTCCCGCAAACTCACAGCCACCCCAGCCCCCTGAAACAAGTCGAACAACTCCCGCGCCAACCCGTCGCCGGTGTCCGTGTCCAATGCGGCTGCGAGGCGCGCCGCACTCCGGGGAACTGTGGGAGCTTTTATGCGGGCCACCTGTGGAAGAACAGCGGCGTGCGTCTCCGCATGCGGCAAGTTGTAGGTCCCACCAAGCAAATGACACAGCTTGTGATGCAGTCCCGTCCCCGCCGTCGCCAGCGCCGAACCCGCCAGACAAGCTCCGTACAAGAGCTCCCCCCGAGCCCCCAGATCCCCAGGCTCCACCAACACCGCCCGCAGCCCCGCACCCAACGCCCGCAACCCCTCGACCGCGATCACCTCGGTCAAAGGATCAGCCTTCGGCGTCCACACCGCCTCAACACAATGGGCGATCGCATTCGCCACACTCGCCGCGGTCACCTTCACCGGCAACCCCCGACTCAACTCCGCGTCGTAAACCACCACCCGCGGCAAAACCCGAGAATCCACCCCCGTCGTCTTGCTCCCACCAGCCGTCTCCCCCCACACCGGCGTCATCTCCGACCCCGCATAGGTAGTAGGCACCGCCACAACCACCACCCCACCACCGGGCACCACCACCCCACCACCGGGCACCACCACCCCACCACCGGGCACCGCGCCCGCACCCCCTCCCGCGCCCGCGCCCCCTCCCGTGCCCGCGCCTCCTCCCGCACCCCCTCCCGCGCCCGGACCCCCTCCCGCGCCCGGACCCCCTCCCGCGCCCGGACCCCCTCCCGCGCCCGGACCCCCTCCCGCGCCGGCGGCGCCGCCGCGCGTGTCGGCTCCACCCCGCGCGCTGGTGAGGGCTACTGCTTTTGCGAGGCCGATGGCTGAGCCGCCGCCGATCGCGACTATTGCGTCGGCGTTCAGGTCTCGGGCGGTAGTGCGGGCGGCATCCGCGAGCTCGGTGGGGACGTGCTGGGCGACCCCGTCGATCCGGCCGGCGAAGCGATCGCCGAGCTGCTGCTGGACGACGTCGGCCGCGGACCGGGCGGAGTTGGTCGCCACGACGAGAACCCGACGTACGCCGAGAGCCGCCACCTCGTCGCCCACCCGCGCCAGCGTGCCCGGCCCGAACACCACCCGGCCCGGCCAGAACGTGTGCACGAACGAGCCCGGTGCGAACTCATCTGGACGAGGCATCGGCTACTCCGCTACGATTTCGCTCAGCGAATAGTTCTTCTTTCAACGAAAAGCAGGTTAGCCGATGCCGGGTGACGCGTCTACAGGAACGTTTCTCCAGGGCCTGGAGCGCGGGCTCGCGGTGATCCGGGCGTTCTCGGCCGCCGCCCCCGCGCTGACCCTCAGCGAAGTGGCCCGCACCGTCGGCATCACGCCCGCGACCGCCCGCCGGATCCTGCTCACGCTGGAAGAACTCGGCTACGTCCGCAGCGACAACCGCCGCTTCTCGCTCACCCCGCGGGTCCTCGCCCTCGGGTGGGCGTACCTGTCCTCCCTGGACCTCGGCGAACTCGCCGGCCCGTTCATGGAGGACCTCTGCCTCAAGACCCGGGAGTCCTGCTCGATCGCGACCCTCGACCTCCCCGACATCGTGTACGTCGCCCGCGTACCCACCACCCGGATCATGACCGTCGCGCTGGGCGTCGGCGCCCGGCTCCCGGCGTACCCGACCTCGATGGGCCGCGTCCTCCTCTCCGGCCTCCCGGACGACGAGCTGACGTCGTACCTCGACTCGCTGCACGCGGAATCGCTCACCGACCGCACCGTGACCGCGGCCGACAAGCTCCGGACCACGATCACGAAGGCGCGCGCCGACGGGTACGCCCTGGTCGACCAGGAACTCGAACTCGGGCTCCGCTCGATCGCCGTCCCGATCCGCAACTCCCGCGGCCGGATCATCGCCGCCCTGAACGTCTCCGCCCACGCCTCCCGCTCGACCGCGACGTCACTCTGCGAGGAGTTCCTGCCGCACCTGCGGGAGGCCGCGGACCAGATCACCACCGCGCTCACCCATCGCGGTCAGCTCTGAAATTTCCGGAAGCCACCCTTCCGGAATCTGGTCTAGCGTTCGAACCATGGACCACACGTTCGCCGGCGAGATCATCGAATGGCGCGGCCCGGCGCCGTACTACTTCGTGACCGTCCCGCCCGAAACCGGCGCCGCCCTGCGAGCCGCGGCCGCGGAGTCCGGCTCGTCGTGGGGCGCGGTCCCGGTCCGCGCCTCGCTCGACGGTGCCGAGTGGACGACCTCGCTGTGGTCGAGGGATGGCGCGTATCTCCTTCCGTTGAAGGACGCAGTACGTAAGCCCGCCGGCCTGGGCGCCGGCGACACGGTGGATCTCCACGTCAGCTTCGAGCCCCGCAAACAAAGGCAACCGCGGCCGCAGCAGCCGCGGAAGCCGGCGGTGCGCGCGGTGGGTTCGCGTGAACCTGTCCTGTCGGAGCAGCTCACCATCGTCCCGGCCAATCAGGCGAAATGGGTCGATCTGCAGGCGATCTTCGGCGAGACCGGCGACCCGGCCCGCTGCTGGTGCCAGCGCTTCCGGATGCTCCCCAAGGAGTCGTGGGCCTCCGAAGGCCCCGACGAACTGGCCGCCCGCCTCCGAGACCAAACCGCGTGCACCAACCCGAACACCACAACCACCACAGGCCTCATCGCCTACCTCAACGAGCCAGGTGGCCTGACCTCGGGCGGCGCCGACTTGGCAGGAGCGGGGTCGCGCGGCGCCGACCCGGCTGGCGTGGGAGTGGCCGGCGCGGACTTGGCTGGTGTGGCTGTGGGCGCCGTGAGCTCGGGTGGGAGAGGCTCGGGTGGGACGGGCTCGCGTGGCGTCGGCTTGGCCGGTGTGGATGTGGGTGTGGGCTCGCGTGGCGACGACTCGGGTGGTGCGGGTTCGGGTGGCGCCGGCTTGGGCGGTTTGGGTTCGGGTGGTGCTGGATTGGGGGGTGGGGACTTGGGGCTTGGGGTGGCGGTGGGGTGGTGTGCGGTGGGGCCGCGGGCGGGGTATGCGCGGTTGGTGCGGGACTTTCGGGTTCCTTGGGTGGGGCGTGACGAGGACAAGGCGGACGGGTCCGTGTGGGCGGTGACTTGTTTTGTGACTCGGCTCGGGTATCGGCGGCGGGGGATCAGCCGGCTGCTGGCGGCGGCTGCGGTTGGGTTCGCTCGGGACCGTGGGGCCCGCGCGATCGAGGGGTATCCGGATCTGGTGGACGGCGGGTTCGTCGGTAGTTTCGCCGCGTTTGCCGACGCCGGTTTCGCCGAGGTGAGCCGGCCCGGCAATCGTCGGGCCGTTATGCGGATCGACTTCTGAGGTCGTCGAGGATCTCGACGTAGTGCGGGTTGGTCATGATGCCGAGCAGGTTCCCGAACGGGTCGACCACCGACGCCGTCCGGAATCCGGTGTTGTTGCCTCGCTCAACGATGTCCTCGTTGATGCTCGCACCCAGCTCGATCAGCCGGGCGAGCGTGCCCTCCAGGTCGTCGACGTGCCAGTACATGATCGCGCCGGCCGCCGCCCCGACCTGATGCGTCGCGTACTTGGCGTCGATGATCCCCAGCTCCGCCTGCAGATCTCCGAGCCGGAACTCCACGTACGCCGGGTCCGCCGCGCTCGGCACCGCGTAGTACGCCTCGACGCCCAGCAGCTTCTCGTACCAGTCCCGCGCCGCCTTCACGTCGGCGGCGTAGAAGCTGACGGTCGCAAGTCCTCGCAACATCGTGGTGGTCCTCTCGCAGGTCTTCCTGGTTGACGACCACCACGATTCCAGCCAAAGTGCTCATCCAGTGAGCACTTTGTTCAGTCGGTCTGGGTGACCTTGCGGAGGCCGCGGGGCGCATCCGGGTCCAGGCCGAGCTTGCGGGCCAGGAGTTCGATGGCGCGCTGGGCCGGGATGACCAGGGCGAGCGGCGCGAGCGTCTCGGGGAGGTCCGGGCCCGCCAGGTTCACGTCGCAGCGGGACGCGAACGTCGGGTCGCCGCCGATGCCGAGGATCTTGCTGCCCTTCTCGCGGACGAGGCCGGCCAGCTCGGTCATGCCGGGCAGTGCGGGGCCTTCGCCGGCCGCGACCAGGATCGTCACCAGGTCGGAGTCGACGACCGCGATCGGGCCGTGCTTGAGGTCGGCGTACGAGAGTCCGCGCACCGGCTGCAGGCAGGTCTCCTCGAGCTTCAGCGCCACCTCGAGTGTCGTGCCGAACGTCAGCCCGCGCCCGCTCGCGAGCACGTCGTGCGCGCCCGCCAGCAGGTCCGCCGCCGCCTCGACCGAACCCGACAGCATCTTGGTCGCCACGTCCGGAACCCGGGCGATGTCCGCGTCCAGCGTCCCCGGCCGCGGCGCCAGCGCATCCACGGCGACGGTGATCGCGGCCAGTTGGGTCGTGTACGTCTTCGTGGCCGGCACGGCGAGCTCCTTGCCGGCCTGGGTGATCAGCGCGACGTCGGCTGTCGACGCCAGCGGGCTGTTGCCGTCGTTCGTGATGCCGACGATCGCGGCACCGTTGCGCTTCGCCCACTCGGCCGTGTCGACGATCTCCTGGGTCGCGCCCGACTGGCTGACCGCGACGACCAATGAGTTCGAGAGGTCGAGGTTCGCGCCGTACAGCGTCGCCACCGACGGCGCGGCCAGCGACGCCTGCCGGCCGGCGTGGATCTCGGTCAGGTAGCGGCCGTACACGCCCGCGTTGTCCGAGGAGCCGCGGGCCACGAAGATCACGTTCCGGCGCCCTGCGGCCAGCCGGGTGATGTCGTGCCGCAGCGGCAGCACATGCTCGAACGTCGCCGCGAGCGCGGCCGGCTGCTCGGCGATCTCGGCCGCCATCCGGGTTTCCTGGGAGGGGACAGACACCACTGCGATCACTGGTCCTATCTGGTCTTAACAGGTATGCTGCGCACGATAGCAGTGAGCGGCGCCCCGGGGCACCCCCGAGGCCCGCCCAGGTCTGGAGGATCGAGATTCCATGGTGGCGACCAAGCGGGCCCAGGTCCGATCGGTGCTGGAACGGCTGATCGATGTCGAGCTGCATCCCGGGGACCCGATCCCCTCCGAGCGCGCCCTGGTGGACAAGCTGAACGTCTCCCGGGTGACCGTCCGGCAGGCGATCAGCGACCTGGTCGAGTCCGGCGCCCTCGAGCGGGTGCACGGCAAGGGGACCTTCGTCACCGGTCCCCAGGTCGACTCCCAGCTGCACCTGACCTCGTTCTCTCGGGAGATGCGGGCCCGCGGGCTCGAGCCCGGGACCGTGGTGCTGTCGGCGAGCGAGATCGAGGCCTCCGACGAGACCGCCAAGGGCCTGCGCGTCGCCAAGGGTACGAAGGTGATCCGGGTCGAGCGGCTCCGGACCGCCGACGCGTCGCCGATGGCCTACGAGGTCGGCTACTACCCGTCCGCGCTCTTCCCCGGCCTGCTCGGCCGCGAGCTCGGCACCCTGTACGACGTCTTCGCGAGCGAGTACGACGTCGTCGTCACCTCCGGTGAGCAGACCGTCCGGGCGGACAACGCCGACGGTCATGTCGCCCGGGTGCTCGGCGTGGCCCGGCGGGCACCCCTGCTGGTCCTCGAGCGCACCACGTTCGCCGGCCGCAAGGTCGTCGAGCTGTCCTGGTCGGCGTACCGCGCCGACCGCTACCGGCTGCACATGGCCCTGACCCCGCGCGGCCCGCGAACCGGGTCCGCCTGACCGGCCCCGGAGCGCCCTCCGCTCCCGGAGGACATCCGGACGCAACGAACTGGACCGATCCTGTTCACCAACTGGTCTGCATCCCTGCCGATCGCTCCCCGGCCACCGGGCCGGTTCGTCAGGTGGGCCGCCGGATCCGACGAAGTACCTGGCGGCAATACTGGAGCCGAACCCACAAGAACTGTGTTGTGAGGAGTACCGCGAGACATGCCTATTGCAACCCCTGAGGTCTACGCCGAGATGCTGGACAAGGCCAAGCAGAACCGCTTCGCCTACCCGGCCATCAATGTCAGCTCCTCGCAGACGCTGAACGCCGCGATCCGCGGTTTCGCCGAGGCGGGCTCGGACGGCATCATCCAGGTCTCCACCGGTGGTGCGGACTACCTGTCCGGCCCGACCGTGAAGAACATGGTGTCCGGCTCCGTGGCGCTGGCCGCCTACGCGCACGAGGTCGCCAAGAACTACCCGGTGAACATCGCGCTGCACACCGACCACTGCCCGAAGGACAAGCTGGACGGCTTCGTCCGGCCGCTGCTGGAGATCTCCGCCGAGCGCGTTGCCCGCGGTGAGAACCCGCTGTTCCAGTCGCACATGTGGGACGGCTCGGCGGTGCCGCTGACCGAGAACCTGGAGATCGCGAAGGAGCTGCTGGCCAAGGCCGCGGCGGCGAAGATCGTCCTGGAGATCGAGGTCGGCGTCGTCGGCGGCGAGGAGGACGGTGTCGCCAACGAGATCAACGAGAAGCTCTACACCACCGTCGAGGACGGCCTGGCCACGGTCGAGGCGCTCGGCACCGGCGAGAACGGGCGCTACCTGACCGCGCTCACCTTCGGCAACGTGCACGGCGTCTACAAGCCGGGTGCGGTCAAGCTGCGCCCGGAGATCCTGGCCGAGATCCAGGACCAGGTCGGTGCCAAGGTCGGCAAGGAGCGCCCGTTCGACCTGGTGTTCCACGGCGGCTCCGGCTCGACACTCGAGGAGATCCGGGCCGCGGTCGACAACGGCGTCATCAAGATGAACGTCGACACCGACACGCAGTACGCGTTCACCCGGCCGGCGGCGGCGCACATGTTCCTGAACTACGACGGTGTGCTGAAGGTCGACGGCGAGGTCGGCAACAAGAAGGCCTACGACCCGCGGGCGTGGGGCAAGGCGGCCGAAGAGGGCATGGCGAAGCGCGTCGGCGAGGCGTGCGAGAACCTCCGCTCCACCGGCACGTCGCTGAACGCCTGACGTTCCAGCAGTTTGTGTGAGCGGGCCCGTCCTGGGGAAATTCCCGGGGTGGGCCCGTCCCATGATCCGAGTGAACAGCATGGAGTGACTCCTCTCGTCATCGCACCCGGGCCAGGTCGAAATGCCGGATGCCGGTACGGCGGGCTGCTCGGGTGAACGTGGTTCGGATGCGGTCGGCCACGGTCGCGGGGTCGTCGAGGTCGGTCCAGGAGATCCAGCAGTGCTCGACGGGTTGCGGCCCGTCGTCGTTCGCCGGCTCGGTCGGTGGGTCCTCGGGATCCTCGCTGCAGAAGGGGAAACGCGGCTCGAACTCGACGACGGTGCGTTCGTCGGGGAACCACAGCGCTTCGGCGGCGGGGTCGTCGGGGTCCGGCTGCTCGGTGTCGGGTGGAGCTGTCGGGCTGGGTGCGGGCAGGCCCGCGTCGGCGAGGATGTGGCGCAGGCGCGACTCGGCGATCGAGGCGGCGCCGGTGAGCTGGTCCAGGACCTTGAGCGCACGCTTGTTGCCGTGGTCAAGAAACGTGATCGCCTGACGTAGCGCGCGGCGATCGACCATGCCCGTGTGGACAGCGGCGTCCGCGAGCACGACCGCGGGAAGGGCCGGCGCGGTCGCCGCCACCTCGACGATCGCGCGAGCCGGCGAGACCAGGCGCAGTGTGTTCCACAGCTGGAGGCCGGGGCCGACGGGATCGCGGATGTGGCGGTGGACGCCGCGCAGCCGGCCGGAGCGACCGTCCGGTGCGGTGATGTGGACACGGGTCAGGTCGAGACCCCAGACAGGTAAGGCGTGTAGGGCTGCTGCCGATTGGTGACTGGCGAAGACGCTGGGGCCGCCCGCGCGGAGGACCCGGTAGGTGCGGCGGAGGTGCAGGGTCTCGTCGGTGACGAGCATGAGGGATCGTCGCGCGGCATACGTCCCGCGGCGGATCCGCCGCCACTGGCCGGATCTCAGCAGTGCGTCGATGTCAGCGTCGGCATATCCGCAGGCACGCGCGTCGGCCCGGGTGAAGACACCACCCCGGATCGACGCCATCACGGCGAGTTGAGCATTCATGCCCAAGAACTTGCCGCGATTCACCCCCTCGCCGACCGCCGACTTTCAAGCTGTGGAGAACTCGTGCCGGACCCACACGTTCGGCTCGACGTACACGCCGCGATCGGCCCGCACGTCGCACTCCACCGGCACCAGCCCACCTGCGACCTCGACCGGTCCGCTGCTGTCGAACGGCAGCCCGGTCCACCGACGCCATTCACCCAACGACCCGGCGATCACCCAGGACGCGGGCGCGACACCGACGACCCGGCCGCCGGCGCGGACGTGGGTGCGGAGCCAAGGGTCGGCGGGTAGGCCGTCAGGTCGTGCGCGGTCGGCGTACTCGCGCATCGGGACGGCAGGCTCGAGGTGTTTGCGGGTCGGCCGGACCGGGGCGTCCAAGGCGATCAGGCCAAGGTCGGCCGCAGCGACGCGCAGGGCGGTGAGGAGAAGCGCGGCGACGCCTTCGCCTTGGAAATCGCGGGCGACGCTGATGTTCAGCGCGCAGGCGACGTCCGGGCGGACGTTGTTGCGGGCATCGGCGAAGGCCCACACCACGGACTGTTCCCAACCACCGGCCGGGAACGAATCGCGGCCGGCGGTCGAGAGCTGGACCGCATGGGCGTCGGCGACCGGGCGGCCGTCGGACGTCGCGACCAGGCAGGTGGACGGGAAGGTGGTGAGCGTCTGCGGGAAGTACGCCTCGGACACCCGGTTGTGCCGCATGAAGGCAGGCCACGGCCCGGCATCGAAGTCGGCGTTGGCCAGATCCGGGCGGTCAGCGACCGTGAAGATCTCGAGTTTGCGGCCCGAGGGGAGGGAAATGGGCATAAAAAATGCTCGTCATGTGGCTATGACGAGCTCGGCGCGGGTTGGTACCCAGGGTTGCCAGAGGAGGGGCATGCCGGCTTCGGACGGGGTCCGGTTGCCTTTGCGCTCGTTGCACGAGGCATGGGCGGCGACGGCGTTCAGCCACTCGGTGCGGCCGCCCCTGGACCTGGGTTGGACGTGGTCCATGGTGTCGGCGTTGTCCAGGCCGCAGTACGCGCAGCGGAACTTGTCCCGCCGGAGGACGCCGTGCTTGCTGTACTTCATCCGGCCGGCCGCGTAGCGCCAGTGCGTCACGACGTACCGGACCAGCCGGAGGACGCGAGGGACCGGAAAAGGGCCGATAGTTCGCTCTCCGTGCGCCTCTTCGACCACTGCGACCTCGCGAACCAGCATCCGGATGGCGTGCTGGATCGAGACGGTGTGCAGCGGTTCGTACGACGCGTTCAGGACTATGACGCTCATCCGGTGCCTCCTTCCGGCCGTAGCTGGGAACCACGGCGGTTTGAGCGAGGGTCTCAAGCATCCGTGGCCGCCGGGTGAACGGTCAACGGATTTCGTCAGACGGTCACGTGCCGGTACGGCTGCGTGATCGGCGAAGATGTACTTATGGAATTGAACAATCTGCTCTCCGGCCCACCCGAGACACTACTACCGGTCGACCCGGCCGCGGCGGAACTCGCCGACGGGGCCGCTCCGGCCGACGTCGCCGCCAAGTACCCGACGTCCTCGCTGGCCTGGGCGGTGCTCGCCGAGGGCGCGCTCGCGGACGGCCGGACCATCGAGGGGTACGCGTACGCGCGGACCGGCTACCACCGGGCGCTCGACCTGCTCCGGCGGAACGGCTGGAAGGGCCACGGCCCGGTCCCGTGGGAGCACGAGCCGAACCGCGGATTCCTCCGCGCGCTGGCGGCGCTGGGCAAGGCCGCGGCGCTGATCGACGAGAAGGACGAGGCCGAGCGGTGCGTCACGTTCCTGCGCGACTCGTCGCCGACCGCCGCCGACGAACTGAGCTGAAACCTGCTTGTGGGGCTGGTTTCCCGGCGGGATGATCGGCCGGGTGACCAGCCCTTACGCGCAGGACGGATTCGCTGCCGGGTTCGACTGGGGGCCGGTCGGCGCCGAGGTTGTTGCCGGGGACATCGTCGCGGTCGTCGATGTGCTGTCGTTCACGACGGCGGTGACGGTCGCGGCCGATCGCGGCATCGACGTGTACCCGTACCGGTGGCGCGACGAGACGGCCGTCGCGTACGCCGAGCATTACGGCGCGACGCTGGCGGTCGGGCGTTCCGAGGCCGGGCCGGACGGGGTGAGCCTGTCGCCGGCGTCGATCCGGCGAGTGACCGGAATCACGAAGCTGGTGCTGCCGTCGCCGAACGGGTCGACGATCGCGAAGCAGTTGAGCGAGAGCGGTGCGACGGTGATCGCGGTGTCGCTGCGTAACCGGCTGGCTGCCGCGGGGTGGGTCCGGAAGCAGGTGGAGAGTGCAGGCGGCAGCCGCCCGCCGAAGGTCGTCGCGATCGCGGCGGGAGAGCGGTGGCGGGACGGGTCCTTGCGGCCGGCTGTCGAGGATCTGTGGGGCGCCGGCGGGTTCCTCGGTGCGCTCGACACCGACGGCCTGTCCCCGGAGGCGCGGGCGGCGGTGGCGGCGTACGAGGTGATCAAGGACGAGCTGCCCGAGAGCCTGCACGAGTGTGCCGGCGGGCGCGAGCTCACGCAGTACGGCTTCGCGGAGGACGTTGCGATCGCGGCCGAGGCCGACACGAGCGAGGTGGTGCCAGTGCTCGTGGACGGTAGACTGTTCCGGTCAACCTGAACCACTCGAGGTTTCTGCCCGTTGACAGTGCCGGCAAGCGGCGAGCGTCCCCGCTGCTTGCCGAACATGGACGCTTCTAGGCGGACGGACAGACCGGCGAAGCTGGACGCCCACGGTCGGGTCCCCGCCCCATCGGGCAGCGGAAGGTCACACCGTGCCGGCTCTCACCGGACGGATCGGCGCGCCCACTTACGCGGAGGTACTGCGGACCCCGGGCGCCTGGAAGTTCTATTTTGCCGCGGCCCCGGCCCGGATCGGGATCGCGATGACCGGCCTCGGCATCGTCTGGCTGGTGCACGGATCGACCGGTTCGTACGCCGCGGCCGGCAGCGTGACCGGTGGCTTCGCCGTCGCCGAGGCGGTCGCCGGACCGCAGGTCGCACGGCTGATCGACCGCTTCGGTCAGACCCGGATGCTGCCGTTCACCCTGCTCGCCCACGCGACGATGATGGCGTTGCTGATCACCCTCACAGTCACCGGCGCACCTCTGTGGTCGCTGGTCGTCACAGGTGTGCTGGCCGGTGGATCGTTGCCGCAAGTTAGCGCCCAGACGGGCGCCCGCTGGGCCTACGCGCTCCGCGAGACCCCATTGCTGTCGTCAGCGTTCGCACTGGAGGCGTTGAGCGTCGGTGTGGCGTTCATGGTCGGCCCTGGGCTGGTCGGCATCGTGAGCTCGTCGGCAACGCCGGCTGTCGGCTCGATGCTCGCTACAGGTCTGCTGCTGGCCGGCGGCTTCCTGCTGGCGATGCAGCGAGGCACGGCACCGCCGCCGACCGTGGCCGGTCAGCACGAAGGCCCGAAGCGCCTGCTGCACAAGCGGTTCGTCGGATTGGTCGGTACGAACGTCGGCATCGGTCTGTTCTTCGGCAGCATGCAGGTGTCCGTAACTGCCTTCGCGGTCTCCCGAGGAGCGCCAGGGCTGGCAGGACCGCTCTACAGCATCACCAGCCTGGTCAGTCTGGTAGCTGGATTCGCCTACGGTGCAAGGCGCTGGCGTACTGCCCCGGAGACGCAATTCGTGATCGCGTTCGTCTGGCTTGCGCTCAGCTGCGTGCCCCTGCTGACAGTGCACACACCACTGGCGGCTGCGCTCGCGTTGTCCCTGCCAGGCTTGGCCATTGCGCCGTTCCAGACGTTGTCAGCGGTTCTGACCGAGTCGGCGGTCGAGCCGGCGATCCTCACGCAGGCCTTCACCTGGATCAACTCGGGTGGCGCGGCCGGCATCGCACTCGGCTCCGCGTTCGCCGGATGGGTCGTCGACGGCCACAGCGCGCAGTACGGATTCCTGGTCGCGTTGGCGGCGGCAACGAGTGCGTTGGGGATGGCGTTGACGGTGAAGCTCAGCGGTAGGTGACCTGGCGTTCGGCGGCGGCGCGTGCGGCGTACTCCGCCGGCGTCAGGCCGATCTGCTGCTTGAACTCCTTGGAGAAGTGCGCCTGGTCGAAGTAGCCGAGCGACGCGGACAGCTCCGCGAGCTCGGCGACCTCGCCCTTGGCCAGCAGCTCCGCGCCGTCGTGCAGCCGGTACCGGCGGAGCACCCACTTCGGGCCGACGCCGACGTAGCGCCGGAACAGCCGCTGCAGGGTGCGGATCGGTACGTCGAAGCGCTCGGTGATCTCGTCCACACGGGCCACCGAGCGGTCGGCGGCCATCGTCGACACGATCTCGCGGACCAGCTCGTACGACGGATCCGGCGGGGCCAGGTGGTCGCGCAGGAACGCCTCGAACACCGCGCGCCGCCGTACGTCGGACTCGGCCTCGAAGACCAGGTCCGCGAGCCGGTCGCCGTCGGGGAAGACCGCGGTCAACGGCAGCACCTCGTCGCGGAACGAGCCCACGTCCAGCCCGGTGACCGCCCCGAACCCGCCGGCCCAGAACTTCACCCCGAACGCCCGCCCGCGGCCCGACAGCTCACGCTCGAACTTCCGCGTGCAGACCCCGTTCACGAACGCCCCGCCCGGCTGCTCGAATGTCACGTTCACGGCCGGGAACGGCAGCACCTCGGCCGTGTACGGCGCCTCCAGGTCCCACTCGACGATCCAGTACCACTCCACGAACCGCCCGGCCTCCGGGCCTGGCGCGAGCCTGCTGAGTGAACGGTGCCGGGCCTGCTCGCGGGGGTGCAGGATGCCCTTCTCACTGTCGGCTGGGTGGGTCAAGGCTCCCTGTCGCTTTCTTACAAGACCGGCAAGGCACCCAGCTTGTTGACTGGGGGCATGACGAACACGGTAAACCCCATCCCCGACGGTTATCACTCGCTGGCCCCGTACCTGGCGGTCGCGGACGGTGCGAAGGCGATCGAGTTCTACCAGGAGGTGTTCGGCGCCGAGGTGGTCAGCCGGCAGGACATGCCGGACGGGCGGGTCGGGCAGGCCGAGCTGCGGTTCGGCGACTCGATGCTGCAGCTCAGCGACGAGATGCCGCAGATCGGGCTGCGGGCGCCGAACGGCGAATGGGTGCACTCGTCGCTGGTGCACTACGTACCGGACGTGGACGCGACGTACGCGAAGGCGATCGAGGCCGGGGCGACGTCGGTGGCCGAGGTGCAGACGTTCATGACCGGGGACCGGTTCGGGACGGTGATCGACCCGTTCGGGCACCGCTGGGCGATCCTCACGAAGGTGGAGGACGTCACACCCGAGGAAGCCGACCGGCGGGTGAAGGAGTGGCTCGCCAGTAACCCCGAAGAGCTCAGCGAATGAGGAAGCGGCCCGCCGGAACCGTCCCCTGCGGCAGTTTCGGCGGGCCGCTGACTAAGAGTGTGCACGTGATCACGGAAATTGGCAACCCATCAGCTGAGTGAACAATGAGTTCGGAGGTTGTGGACAGGCCCGAAACCCAGCAGCCCCGTTCCGGTAGGCTTTGGTCGCAAGAGCCTGGATGCGTTGCCGGATGAACGTCCGGTGAACGTCTCCGGGCTTCACCGTTTCCAGTACCGGCCGCCACGGGGTGTGAGGCCGGTGCGTGATGAGGAGGGCTGAGATGCCCGCAATCGTGCTCGTCGGCGCCCAGTGGGGCGATGAGGGCAAAGGCAAGGCCACCGATCTGCTCGGCAACACGGGCGAGGTCATCGACTACGTGGTGAAGTTCAACGGCGGCAACAACGCCGGCCACACGGTCGTGATCGGGTCCGAGAAGTACGCGCTGCACCTGCTCCCGAGCGGCATCCTCACGCCGGGCGTCACGCCGGTGATCGGCAACGGGGTCGTGGTCGACCTCAGCGTGCTGTTCGAGGAGCTCGACGCGCTGCAGGCGCGCGGGGTGGACACGTCGCGGCTGCTGGTCAGCGCGAGCGCGCACGTGATCCCGCCGTACAACCGGACCCTCGACAAGGTCACCGAGCGGTTCCTCGGCAGCCGCAAGATCGGTACGACGGGGCGCGGGATCGGCCCGACGTACGCCGACAAGATGAACCGGATCGGGATCCGGATCCAGGACCTCTACGACGAGAAGATCCTCGAGCAGAAGGTCACCGGTGCGCTGGAGCAGAAGAACCAGCTGCTGGTGAAGGTGTACAACCGGCGCGCGGTCGAGATCCGCGAGGTCCTCGACGAGCTGCTCGGGTACGCGGACCGGCTGAAGCCGATGGTCGCGGACACCGGCCTGCTGCTGAACCAGGCGCTCGACGCCGGCAAGACCGTGCTGATGGAGGCCGGCCAGGCGACGCTGCTGGACGTCGACCACGGCACGTACCCGTTCGTCACCTCGTCGAACGCGATCTCCGCCGGCGCCTGCACCGGCACCGGCATCCCGCCGACCCGGATCGACCGCGTGATGGCGGTCGTGAAGGCGTACACGACCCGCGTCGGCGAGGGCCCGTTCCCGACCGAGCTGCTGGACGCGGACGGGGAGTGGCTGCGCACCCAGGGCGCCGAGTTCGGCGTCACCACCGGCCGCCCGCGGCGCTGCGGCTGGTACGACTCGGTGATCGCCCGGTACGCCGCCCGCGTGAACGGCGTCTCGGACTTCGTGCTCACCAAGCTCGACACCCTCACCGGCCGCGAGCGGATCCCGGTCTGCGTCGCGTACGACGTGAACGGCGTCCGGAACGACGAGATGCCGATGACCCAGACCGACTTCCACCACGCGGTCCCGGTCTACGAGGAGTTCGACGGCTGGTCGGACGACATCACCGGCTGCCGTTCCTTCGACGACCTGCCGAAGGAGGCGCAGACCTACGTGCGCGCGGTCGAGTCGCTGAGCGGGGCCCGGATCTCCGCGATCGGCGTCGGCCCGGAACGCAGCCAGATCGTCCAGCTGTAACAGCCGCCGGCCGCCCCGTTGTCAGTTGCCGATGACGGGGAGGTCGCGGATGAACGGTGCGTTGCGGAGGTCGCCGAGCGACGGGCGCTGGATGTTCGGGGTCTCGATCGGCTTCCGCGCCCACGCGGCGCCCTTGCCCTGCGTGGCCTGGTAGAACGTGAACGCGCCGATCGCCAGCAGTACGACGGCCATCAGCCCGGAGACCCAGTGCGCCCGGAACGTGTTGCGCGCCGTGATGTGCGCACCGCGGCGCAGCGAGCTGCCGCCGGGGCCCCACCAGGAGCAGAAGAGGCCGGTCAGGGCCGCCGTACCGAAGCCGATCGCGGACAGCGGCTGCCAGTCCAGGCCGTGTGCCGACGCTGAGATGCCGGTGACGATGCCGCCCACGACAACCGCCGTGAGCAGCGGCAGGATCAGACAGGGCAGTGTGATCAGTACGGCGGTAACGAACTGCAGCGGGCTGGCCGCGGCCGCGACGACACCGTCGGACTTGCCGGACCGGCCGCGGACCTGACGGCGCCGCATCAGCGCCGTACTCGACCGGTCGACGGTCCGGGCCAGCACCAGCAGGATGATCGCGACGGCCGCGCCGAAGCCGGGCGTGAACGCGATCAGCCCGCTCAGCGCGATCATGAAGCCGATGATGACCGCCGTACGGCGACCCGTCGGAGGCGACTTGACCGGCTTCTCGGGCTGCATCGGCGCCGGCTGCGACGGCTGTACGGGCATCGGCTGTGACGGCTGCTGGTACGGGACCGGTGCGCCGCTCTGGTACGGCGCCGGCGCGTAAGGCCCAGGACCGTAAGGCCCGTAAGGATCTTGGGCGTACGGCGCGGCCGCGTACGGTGCCGGCTCGGCCGTCGGAGGCTTGGAGGACAGCTTGTCCCGGAGCGGGGCGAACGCCGACAGCGGTGGGATCACCGACGGCACCAGCTCAGCCACCTGCGTCGGCGTTGGCTCTTCGGCAGGAGGGGTCTCGGTCGGCATGAGCTTCGTGACCAGCCTGGTCGGCGGTACGGCGGCCACCGTCTGATCGGCAGCGTCCTCCGCCCGGGGCGGCAGCGCGTCGCGGCCCTCGGCGTACCGGCTGAGGCCTGTCATGATCTCGTCCTGCGTCGGGCGGTCGGCCTTGCTGGGCGAGAGTGCGGCGGCCAGCAGGGACTTCAGCCGGGGGTCCAGGCCGTCCAGATCGGCCTGCCCGGAGTGCACGCGTGCCAGCACGGCCTCGAACGGGCCCTTGCCGAACGGGCGACGTCCGGTCGCGGCAAAGGCCACGGTGGCGGCCCAGCCCCACCAGTCGGCGGACTGCGACACCATCTCGCCCTCGATGAGCTCAGGTGCCAGGTAGCCCGGCGTACCGATCACAAGACCGGTCTGGGTGAGCCGCAGGTCGTCGGCGGCCTGTGCGATGCCGAAGTCGATCATCACCGGCTTGCCGTTGCACATCATCACGTTGCCCGGCTTGAGGTCGCGGTGGATCACACCGGCCGCGTGGATCGCCTGCAAAGACTCAGCCAGGCAACCGGCGAGTGGGAGCCACTTACGCGGCGTCAACGGACCACGGTCGTCCACCTGCTCATCCAACGGACGCCCAGGCACGAAACGGGTCACCAGGTAGGGCTGTTCGCCCTCAAGGTCGTGATCGAGGATGCCTGCCACGCCAGGGTGGTTGACCTTCTGCAGTGTTGTCGCTTCACGCTGCAATCGGGCCCGTGCGATCGGGTCGTGCGCCACGTGCGGCCGCAGTACCTTCAGCGCCACCTCCTGGCGCTCCCGCCCCTCGGCCAGGTACACGACGCCCATCCCGCCCTGTCCGAGCCGCCGGATCAGCCGGTACGGCCCGACCCGCTCCTCCACCTCCTCTTCACGGGTGGAAGGCGGTCCCCCTGAGACTGACATGGCATCTACGGTACGTCCCCGGCAGACCAGACAGTCCCTGATGACCTTGAGCTACCGACGGGCTACCGCGCTGAGCCGACGTCGGTGATCGTGGGACGGGAGTGCGGCGGCGATCTGCTGCACGGTGTGGTCGCCGTCGACGAGCGCGGGTAGTTCGACACCGAGCAGGTCGAGCGGTCCGGCGACCGGCGCCATCGCACGCAGCCCGAAGTCGGGGACGGGGTGGTGGCAGCCGTGGCCAGATCTTGGTGAACGGGGGCTTTCCGGTCACTGGTGGGTGCGGCGTGCTGGCCGGTTGGGTGGGGGTATGCGGATCGAGATGCTGGTGTTCGACGGTGTGGACGAGATGGACGTGATGGGGCCGTTCGAGGTGTGGAGTCACGCGGCTCGGCGGCCGGGGTTCGAGCTGGCGCTGGTCGGGCTGGACGGGCCGGCTGAGGTGACCGGGCTGCACGGGTTGCAGTTCAAGGCGCCGGAGGGTCTGGGGCGGCCGGATGCGCTGTTCGTGCCCGGTGGTGGGTGGATGAACCGTGCGGAGAAGGGCAGTTGGGCCGAGGCGCGGCGCGGGGTGATGACGGCGCGGATCGCCGCGCTGGCGCCGTCGCTGCGCTGGATCGGGTCGGTCTGCACCGGGTCGATGCTGCTTGCGGAGGCCGGCGTCGTGAAAGGCCGGCCGGCCACGACGAACCGGGGTGCGTGGGCAGAGCTCGAGGAGTTCGGCGCCGAACTGAAGACGAATCGCGTCGTCGACGACGGCACGCTGATCACCGCGGGCGGCGTGACGTCCGGGATCGACCTGGCGCTGTACGTCGTGGAGCGCGAACTCGGCGCGGACGTCGCCGACGGGATCGCGGGTGCGATGGAGTACACCCGCGACCGGGACGTGTGGACCGCAGACACTCACCAACCGGCCTGATGGCGGCCCGCGGTCGTCCCGCTGAGCGTGGGAGCGGCCGGGGCTGTCAGCTGGGTGAGTGTCTGAGGTCCGGGGTCAGCCGACGAGCTCGGGGTAGGCCACCGTCAGGTCCTGCGCCGCTGCGGCCTTGGCCCCGCGGGCGGTGTCGTCGGCGAGGACCTCGTATGCGTCGGTCTCGATGCCGTCCAGGGCTGCTTTCGCGATGTCCTCGGGGCGGGACTTCGGGGCGGTCACGGCCGTGACCATGTCGGTGTCGACGTACCCCATGTGCAGGCCGGTGACGGCGATGCCGCGGTTCAGCAGTTCGAGGCGGATGGCGTTGGTCTGGAGCCAGAACGCGGCCTTGGTCGCGGAGTACGCGCCGTGCCGGGCGACCCAGGACAGGGCGGAGTGTGCGTTCAGGATGTGGCCGCCGCCGTTCCGCTCGATGATCGGGACGAACGCCCGGGTGAGCTGCAAGGGGCCGAAGAAGTTCGCGTCGAAGACGGCGCGGACGTCGTCGATCGAGCTGTCCAGATAGCTGTCCGGCGAGTTGGCGCCGGCGTTGTTGATCAGCACCGTGACGTCCGGTGCGGCCGCGGCGAGCGCGTCGATCGACGCCTGGTCGGTGACCTCGAGCGGCAGCGGGACGACCCGCGGGTCGTTGCTCGGCTTGGGGTCGCGGGCGGTCGCGTACACCTTCGCGACGCCGCGGGTCAGCAGGTCGGCGACGAGCGCGCGGCCGATCCCGCGCTGCCCGCCGGTGACCAGGACGACGGCGCCTTCGAGTGATGTCATCGGGAACTCCTTGCTGGAAACTGATCTGTTTCCAACACCGTAAACCGATCGGTTTCTGATTTCAAATCCAGCCGGTACCCTCGAAGGCATGAGCACTTCCGCGACTCCCCGTGAACGGCTGCTGGACGCCGCGGGTGAACTCTTCTACCGCGACGGCGTCAATATCGGAGTGGACGCGCTCTGCAAGGCGGCCGGGGTGTCGAAGAAGTCGATGTACCAGCTGTTCCGGTCGAAGGACGAGCTGATCGCGGAGAGCCTGGCGAGCCGCGGTCCGGGGTACCAGACGATGCTCCGTCCGGGGGCGGAGGACGAGCGGTCGCCGCGGGAGCGGATCCTCACCGTGTTCGAGCGCCAGGACGCGATGGTGGCCGAAGGCAACTACCTCGGCTGCCCGTACGTGAGCACCGCGGTCGAGCTGAAGAACCCGGAGCACCCGGGGTCCGTGGTCGCGCGGTACTTCAAGCAGCAGCTCACCGACTTCTTCCACCGCGAGCTGGCGAAGGCCGGTGCGGAGGATCCGGCCACGCTCGCGATCCAGCTGACGATGATCTTCGACGGCGCCAGCGCCCGCGCCGTGGTCCGCGCGCAACCGCTCGGTGGGATCGGTGCCGCGACCGCCGCGGCCCTGCTGGACGCCGCCGGCGTCCGCACCCCAGAACTCGCTCTGCACTGATGGGACAAAAGCGCCTTTTGTTCCAGTGAGTTCCGGTACCGGCGGGGGCTTGACCCTGGTCGTCGTACGTCGTGAAACTGCCGTGGAAACCGCTGTCCTACCGCCCCCGAAGACAGGACACCGCCCATGCGAAAGCTCTCCCTCGTCCTGGCCGCAGCCTTGCTGGCCGGAACCCTCAGCAGTCCGGCCGCACAGGCTGCGGACGCACCCGCGACGTTCACCCATCCCGGTGTCGGCGTCAGCCAGGCCCAGCTCGACTTCGTTCGCGCCAAGGTGCAGGCCGGTGCCCAACCGTGGACCGACGCCTTCAACCAGGCCAAGAGCAGCTCGTACGCATCCCTCTCCCGTACGCCAAAACCGCGCGCGGTCGTCGAGTGCGGTCCGTATTCCAACCCGAACTACGGCTGCACCGACGAGCGTGAGGACGCGATCGCGGCGTACACCGACGCCCTGCTCTGGTACCTCACCAGGGACGACCGCTACGCGCAGAAGTCGATCCAGCTGATGGACGCGTGGTCCGCGACCATCCAGGACCACACGAACAGCAACGCTCCGCTGCAGACCGCCTGGGCCGCGTCGTCGTGGCCGAAGGCCGCGGAGATCATCAAGTACGAGTACGGCAACTGGCCGAACGCGGGACGCTTCGCCACGATGCTCCGCAACGTCTACGTGCCGAAGATCATCAACGGCTCGAACTCCAACGGGAACTGGGAGTTGAGCATGACCGAGGCCCTGCAGGGCATTGGTGTGTTCCTGGAGGACAAGGCGATCTACGACAAGGCGATCGCGCTCTACCGGCTGCGGGTGCCGGCGTACGTGTATCTGGCGTCGGACGGTGCGCTGCCGAAGACCGTGCCGAGTCAGAACCTGAACACCCGCGACAAGATCGTCAGCTACTGGCAGGGCCAGGGCACGTTCGTCACCGGGCTGACGCAGGAGACGTGTCGTGACTTCACGCACACCGGCTACGGCATCTCGTCGATCTCACACGTGCTGGAGACGGCCCGCATCCAGGGCGTCGACATGTACCCGGAGTTCGGTGAGCGGCTGCGGCAGGCGCTCGGCTTCCAGTCCAAGTGGGAGCGAAACCTGGAGCCTGTGCCGTCCTGGCTGTGCAACGGAACGCTCAACCGAGGCCTCGGTCCGATCACCGAGGTGGGCTACAACGCATTGCACACGCGCCTGGGTATCGCGATGACGAACACGCAGGCCCTGACCGAGTCACGTCGTCCGGCTGGTTCCAACAACCTGTTCGTTGCCTGGGAGACGTTGACCCACGCGGAGAACCCGTCCTAGCAGTGGGCTTCGCCGCGCTTCCAGTAGCCCTGGAACGAGATGGCCGCCTTCGGCATCCCGACCGCGTTCACGAGGTGACGGCGTACCTCTTTGATCATCGACGACTCACCGGCGACCCAGGCGTAGTCCGGGTCGAACGGCAGTGCTGCTGACTTCACCGCGTCCACCAGGGATCCCTCGGTGACCCACGTGACGTCAGCAGCACCTGCCAACGGCCGCACGTCGGCCTTGGAAGGTACGGCGACGAAAACGGTCGCATGTACGCCGGCCGGAAGCTCCTCGAGGATTCCGGCGAGTGCTGGGAGCGCGGTCTCGTCCGCGACGAGCACTCGGCGGACACTGGTCGCCGGTGGGATGTAGTCGACGCCGGAGTGCAGCAGGCCCTTCGGACTGGTCGTGTCGACCGCGAACGGCAGTAGCAGTCCCACCTGGTCCCCTGGCTGCGCGGAGCTGACCCAAGCGGAGGCAGGGCCGTTCACACCGTGCAGGACGAACTCAACATCCAGCTCCGCCACCTCCGGCCGCAGAGCGCGCACGGTGTACGTCCGCATGATGAAACGCTCGTCGGCGGGCTGCGCGCACCAGTCGGCGTACCACTCGGGGCCGGCGGGCAGCCGGATCGCGCTGCCATTCGGCGGGGCGAGCAGCACCTTGATGCGCTGGTCCGGTCCGGCCGTCACCGCGTCCGCGATCCGCGGTGCGACGAATGTCACGCGGCGCAGGTGCGGGCTCAGGTCGTCGACGGCCGCCACGGTGGCCAGGAGCGAGTCGAACACGATCGGTCGCTCGAGCACAGTCGTCATGGGGAGGTTTCTCCATAAACTTCGCAGGGGGAGGAACGTGCGGACCCGAGGGCGGCCGGGTTATGGTGAGTCGTCTAGAGGTTAGCCTTACCTAAGAGGATCCCGAAAGTCCAATGCCCCCGCCCATTGCCACGGCCGAGTCCGGCCCGGAGACCGCGGCCCCGTCGCGCCCGCGCCGGACCCGGCGCGCCACGCTGGTCGCCGGCCTGCTCGGCTGCGCGGTCCTGCTGGTGCTGGTCTGCCTGCTCAGCATCGCGATCGGCTCCAAGCAGATTCCGCTGTCCACGGTGATCGATGCCCTGCGCCACTACAACGAGTCGAACACCGATCACGTGATCGTCCGGTCGCTGCGGGTGCCGCGGACCGTGATCGGGCTGCTGGTCGGCGCCGCGCTCGGGCTGTCCGGCGCGCTGATGCAGGGCGTGACCCGGAACCCACTGGCCGATCCGGGCATCCTCGGGGTGAACGGCGGTGCCGCGCTGTTCGTTGTCGGCGGCATCTACTGGTTCGGGATGTCCTCGCTGACGTCGTACGTCTGGCTCGCCTTCGTCGGCGCGGCCGCGGCGTCGGTCGCGGTCTACCTGCTCGGCTCGATGGGGCGGGAGGGCGCGACGCCGGTGAAGCTCGCGCTCGCCGGTGCGGCGCTGACCGCGATGCTGGGGTCGATGACGACCGCGTTGCTGATCGGCGACGTCGACACGTTCGACCAGTTCCGGTTCTGGTCGGTGGGGTCGTTCGCCGGCCGCGGTCCGGACATCGCGAAGCAGGTGGCGCCGTTCGTCCTGGCCGGGATCGTGCTGGCGCTGTTCTGCGGGCGGCTGCTGAACGCGTTGTCGCTCGGGGACGAGGTGGCGAAGTCGCTCGGGCAGCGGGTGGGGCTGGCCCGCGCGTTCGTGGCCGTGGTCGTCGTACTGCTCGCCGGCGCGGCGACGGCGGCGGCCGGGCCGATCGGGTTCGTCGGGCTGACCATCCCGCACGTGGCCCGGCTGGTCACCGGCCCGGACTACCGGTGGATCCTGCCGTACTCCGCCCTGCTGGCGCCGATCCTGTTGCTCGGGTCGGACGTGATCGGCCGCGTCGTCGCGCTGCCGGGCGAACTGCAGGTCGGCATCGTGACCGCGGTCCTCGGCGCACCCTTCTTCATCGTCCTCGTACGCCGCCGAAAGCTGGCGGATCTGTGACGGCTGAGGCAGTACAACTCGTCGCACGGGCCCGCGTCGCGCGGCAGACCCGGTCGTTGGCCGTCATCGTCGTACTCGCCGTCGTGGTGTTCGCGGTGTTCTGCGTCTCGTTGTCGCTCGGGGACTTCAAGATCCCGGTGGTCGACGTGGTGAAGACGCTGTTCGGCGGCGGGGACCACGCGACCGAGTTCATCGTGAACAAGCTCCGGTTGCCCAGGGCGCTGACCGGGCTGCTGGTCGGCGCCGCGCTCGGGCTGTCCGGGGCGATCTTCCAGAACATCGCCCGGAACCCGCTGGCCAGCCCCGACATCATCGGCGTGACGTACGGCGCCAGTGCGTTCGCCGTGCTCGGGATCGTGACGCTCGGGCTGACGGGCGTCGCGGTGTCGGCGCTCGCGATCGCCGGTGCGGTGCTGACCGCGTTCCTGATGTACGTGCTCGCCTGGCGGCACGGAGTGTCGAGCTACCGGCTGATCCTGATCGGGATCGGCATCGGCGCGATCGCGACCAGCATCACGTCGTACCTGCTCACCAAGGCCCGGGTGGAGATCGCGCAGCAGGCGCTGGTCTGGCTGACCGGGAGCCTGAACGGGCGTGACTGGTCGAACGTACGGTCGCTGGCGATCACGTTCGTCGTCCTGGTGCCGTGCATGGTGTTCCTGGTCCAGCAGCTGCGGATCCTGCAGCTCGGCGACGAGACGGCGTACGGGCTGGGGCTGCGGGTGGAGGTGTCGCGGCTCGGGCTGATCGTGATCGCCGTACTGCTCGCCGCGGTGGCGACGGCGGCGGCCGGGCCGATCGGGTTCGTGGCGTTCGTGGCGCCGCCGATCGCCCGCCGGCTGACCCGGTCGCCGGGGCCGGCGATGATCACGTCCGGGCTGCTGGGGGCCCTGGTGGTGGCGGTGTCGGACCTGGTCGCGCAGCACGCGTTCGGCGACACGCAGTTGCCGGTCGGGGTGGTGACGGGTGTGGTCGGTGCGCCGTACCTGATGTTCTTGCTGGCCCGGGCGAACCGAGTCGGGAGTGGTGGCTGAGAGATGGAGAAGACTGTGGAACACAGCCTGGCAGCCGACGGTCTTGCGGTCGGCTACGACCAGCGGGAGATCATCCACGACCTGTCGGTGCGGATCCCGACCGGGAAGATCACGGTGATCGTCGGCGCCAACGCCTGCGGCAAGTCGACGCTGCTGAAGACACTCGCGCGGCTGCTGAAGCCGTCGCGGGGCTCGGTGCTGCTGGACGGGAAGAGCATCCAGCAGGTCCCGACCCGCGAGGTGGCGACCAAGCTCGGGCTGCTGCCGCAGTCGCCGACCGCGCCGGAGGGGATCACCGTCGCGGACCTGGTCGGACGTGGGCGGTACCCGCGGACCCGGTGGATCCGGCAGTGGTCCCGCGCCGACGACGAGGCGGTCGCGGCCGCGATGACGGCGACCGACGTACTGTCGATCGCGGACCGGCCGATCGACGAGCTGTCCGGCGGTCAGCGGCAGCGGGTGTGGATCGCGATGGCGCTCGCGCAGGAGACCGGCATCCTCTTGCTGGACGAGCCGACGACGTTCCTGGACCTGACCCACCAGTTCGACGTGCTGGACCTGCTGGTGGACCTGAACAAGTCCGACGACCGGACGATCGTGCTGGTGCTGCACGACCTCAACCAGGCCTGCCGGTTCGGCGACCACCTGATCGCGATGAAGGACGGCGCGATCGTCGCCGAGGGCAACCCGGCGGAGGTGATCACCGAGGCCGTGGTCCAGGACGTGTTCGGCCTGGCCGTGAAGGTGGTCCCGGACCCGGTCGCAGGCAGCCCGATGGTGGTCCCGATCGGCCGCCACACGACCCGGCAGGACACGGTCAAGAGCGACAGCGTCAAGAGCGACACCGTCAGGAGCACCGCCGCGCAGGCGCTGGCCGCGTCCGCGGCGGCCGACGGCGTCTGTCGCCCCACCGAGCGATGAGGTCCGCCGTGAAGACAGCCGTGCGTCTGGTAGCTGCCGCCGCCTTGCTGGCCGGGTGCTCGTCGGCCGAGGGCGGGACTCGCAATGCGGTCCAGGGCTCCGGCGACGGACCGACTGCCGCGCCCAGCACGCTCGCGGACGGCATGGGATCGAACGTGACCCAGGACGGCGGGTTCCCGCGGACCGTCAAGCACTTCAAGGGCAGTACGACGATCAAGGCCGCGCCGGTGCGGATCGCCGTACTGAGCACCGGGCAGCTCGACGACCTGTTGTCGCTCGGCGTCGTCCCGATCGCGACGACCCGCGCGGTGAACGCCGGCCTCACGCCCACGTACCTGACCACCGCCTTCCCGCAGTACAAGGCGAAGCTGGCGGCGATGACCGACGCCGGCACCCGGCAGGCGCCGAACCTGGAGACGCTGGCCGCCGCCAAGCCGGACCTGATCATGGTGAACAACTCGCTCGGCGACCTCTACCCGAAGCTGGCGAAGATCGCGCCGACCGTGGTGACGGCCGGCAACGGCATCAACTGGAAGCGCGACCTGTTGCTCGTCGGTGCCGCGGTCGGCAAGGGCCAGGCCGCGCAACACCTGGTCGACGGGATCGCCGCCGACGCCGCGGCGCGGGGCAAGAGCCTGAGCGGTACGACGGTGTCGATGGTGCGGTTCACGCCCGATCGGACGCGGATGTTCGGCGTCTCGTCGTTCACCGGCTCGATCGCCGTCGACCTGGGGCTCGGGCGGCCCGAGTCGCAGCGGTTCCGGGCGATCTCCGAGGACGTCGGGGCGGAGAGCATCGACATCGCGGACGGTGACTGGATCTTCTACTCGGTGCAGGGCGATCCCGCGAAGACCGAAGCGGCGAGTGTCCTGGCCGGTCCGCTGTGGCAGTCGCTCAAGGCGGTCAAGGCCGGCCACGCGGTCAAGGTCGACGACGACCCGTGGTACCTCAACGCGGGCCCGGCCGCCGCGCGTCTCGTCATACAGCAGCTCGCTGAGCACCTGGGCGCGTGAGGTCCCGCGTCTGGCTGGTCGCGGCTCTTGGGCTGGTAGCCGCAGTCGCGGTCCTGAGTCTCGCCGTTGGGACCAGGGCGGTGCCGTTGTCGGCTGTCATCGACGCCCTGCTCCGCGGTGGGGACAACCGTGACGCCTTGGTCGTCAGGACGTTGCGCTTGCCGCGGACAGAGGTCGGGCTGACAGCTGGTGCCGCCCTGGGGCTGGCAGGTGCAGCACTGCAGGCGGTGACGCGTAACCCGCTGGCCGACCCCGGCATCCTCGGGCTGAGCCAGGGCGCGGCGGCCGGCGTGGTGTTCGCGATCGCGTTCGGGCTGGCGAGTGGATTCAGCGGCTACGTCTGGTTCGCGTTCGTCGGGGCTGTTGTCGCGGCCTGCCTTGTCTATGCGATCTCGTTACGAGGCCGTGGCGGCGCTTCACCGGTAAAGCTCGCTCTTGCCGGTACGGCGTTGTCGGCGATGGCCGCGGGCACGACAACCGTCGTACTGACGTCCAGCTCCGCAACGCTCGACCAGTTCCGCTTCTGGCAGGTGGGGTCGCTGAGCGGGCGTGACACCGGGACCGTGGTGCGGATGTTGCCGTTCCTGGTCGTAGGAGCGGTCCTCGTACTGGCGTGTGCACCCGGGCTCGACGCTCTGGAGCTAGGTGACGACACCGCGCGGGCGCTCGGCCATCGGGTACAGCTGGTGCGAGTGTGTGCGGCGCTCGGGGCGACGCTGCTGACGGCTGCCGCCGTGGCTGCGGCCGGGCCGATCGCTTTCGTTGGGCTCGCCGTACCGCACCTGGCCCGACGCCTCGTCACGAGCGGGCATCGGCGGGTGCTCCCGCTGTCCGCATTGCTCGGCGCTGCACTGCTCCCGGCCGCTGACGTCGTCGGGCGCGTCGTACGGGCTCCTGCGGAAGTTCCGGCCGGCGTGATGACTGCCCTGGTCGGCGTACCGGTGTTGGTGTTCCTGGTACGCCGGAAGGCGGCCGGGGCGTGACCGGGCTGCCAGCCGGGACTGTAGTACTCCGGCCGCGGCCGCGGGTCTCGTTCCTGTTGCATCGGCGAGCGGCTGTTGTTGCTGGGGTGCTGCTGCTGGTGCTGCTCGTGGTGATGGCTGTTGCGGTGTGCGTTGGGCAGACTCTTCTTACGCCTGGAGAGGTGTGGCGGACTGTTCGCAGCGGTAGCGGGCAGTACGACCTGGTCGTTAACGAGCTGCGGGTGCCACGCATCGTTCTTGGTGCGTTGGTTGGCGGTGCGCTTGGTGTTGCCGGTGCACTGATCCAGACAGTCACCCGCAACCCGCTGGCCAGCCCGGACGTGATCGGTGTCGGTCATGGGGCCGCTGCGGCGACTGTGCTTGCTCTTGCGGCCGGGGCTTCGTCGGCGTTGCCGTTGGTCTCGGTGGCGGGTGGTCTCGTGGCGGCGACTGTCGTCTACCTGCTCGCCTGGCGGCGCGGGATGCACGCTAACCGCTTCGTCCTGATCGGAGTAGGCATCGGTGTCGCTCTGTCGGCTGTTGTGCAGCTCTATCTTGCTGACAGCCAGTTGGAGGCGGCTGAGCAGCTCAAGCTCTGGCTGACCGGAAGTCTCAACGGCCGCGGCTGGGAGCAGGCTGTACCGCTGGCAGGCGTGCTGGCGCTCTGTGTGCCCGGACTTGTCTGGGCAGGACGTGCCGTACGACCGCTAGGACTGGACGACGACACCGCGGCCGGGCTGGGCGTCCGTGTGCAACGCAACCGGCTCGCCCTGACCGTTCTTGGGGTCGTCCTCGCCGCGACCGCGACAGGAGCTGCCGGGCCGATCGGCTTTGTCGCCCTGACCGCTCCACAGCTTGCCCGCCGGATTGCCCGTACGCCGCAGCTCCCGCTGCTCGGCTCCGCGCTCACGGGAGCCGTCGTACTCGTGAGCGCCGACCTGGCCGCGCGTACGGTGCTGCCTCCGGTCGAGATCCCGGTGGGGGCGCTGACCGCGCTGGTCGGCGCGCCGTACCTGCTGTGGCTCTTGGGGCGGGCCAACGAACGACACTGAATGGTCGGTGGCGCCGGTTATGGTGGCGGGCATGTTGTCAGCGCTCGGGTATCACCGGTCCGTCCTGGCGGTCGTCCGCCGGGTCGACGAGCGTGCCTGGACGGCGTTGCACGGTGGCCCGGAGGAGTCGCTCGACGACGTACTGCTGCGGAACGCGTACCGGTTGGACGCCGACGTACATCCGGATGTCTCTCGCGCTGGTGAGCGGGCTGCGCGGGCGTTGGGGTTGGACGAGGGTGTCGAGTATTACCAGGTCAGCGGGGAGCCCAACGCGTCGTACCTGCATCAGGCGGGGAAGGCGGTGGTCCTGTTCCAAGGGGCGTTGCTGGATCGGCTTGACGAGGACGAGCTGACGGCGGTGATCGGGCACGAGTTGGCGCACCGGTTGCTGTGGCAGACCGAGGACGGTGCGTTTCTGGCGGTGGATCGGCTGCTCGATGCGGCCGCCGGGGATGCTCGCACGCCGTCGCAGTACCTGGAGACCCATCGGCGGTGGTCGCTGGCGACGGAGCTGTTCGCGGATCGGGGTGCGTTGACCGCTTGCGGTGATCTGCGGACGGCGATCCGTGCGCTGCTGAAGCTGGAGACCGGGTTGAGTACGGCGGATCCGGATGCGTACCTGCGACAGGCGGAGTCGCTCGATCTGCGGTCGGGGAGCCGTGGTACGTCGCATCCGGAGGCGGTCGGGCGCGCGTGGGCGCTGAAGAGCTGGCTGGCCGGCGAGGACGTTGAGGCGTTGGTGACGGGACCGCTGGATGTGGATGCGCCGGACCTGCTGGACGCGGCGTTGTTGCGGGACCTGAGCCGGGACTTCGCGGCGTTGATCGCGCAGACCGAAGGCCTGCGAACGGACGCCGTCGCAACCGCGGCCGCGGACTTCACCGAGCCGCGCGACGCACCGGCCATCGGTGTGCCGCTCGACGCACGGGGCATCGTGGAGCCGCTCGACGCACCGGGCGTCGTGGCGCCGTGGGAGGTGGCGGAGGTCGCCGGGCCGCGACCGGCGGCGGGCGCGGGGCGGCTCGGCGCGGGTGGTCGTGTGCGGTTCGACGAGCCGTTGGCGGTGCGGCCGGTGGACGGTGCGCCGGCGCCGCGGCCGCGACCGTTGGCGGCGGCAACGATCCGCTATCTGTGCTACCTGCTCCTCGACCTCGCCACGGCCGACCCGGACACCGGCGACGCCGCGTTGGTCGCCTCGCTGGTGGTCGCCCGGCGGTCGGGACTCAGTGGGTACGTCGATGTCGCCGACGACGAGCTGGGGTGGAGCGACAAGGAACGTGGGCGACTCGTCCAGGCGGCCGCGGAGGTGGCCGGATGAGTGCCGAGGATCTCGTCGCGCTGGCCGTCTCGCAAGGCGGGCTTGGGAACGACGCACTGCTGGCGGCTGTGCTGCCGTTGTTCCATCAGACCGCGGCTGTGCACGAGCGCGGGCTGGTGGCGCCGCTGCGCGGGCTGGACCGGATCACGATCGACGAGCAGAGCCGGCTCGGGTTCGCGCCCGAGGACGCGCGGCGTCCGACGCTCGCCACGCAGCAGATCGACGCCCTGCAAGGCAACCGACCGACCGCGGTCGAGGTGTCCACCCGCCGGCAGACCGTCCTCGACCTCGGCGAAGGCGGCGGCCGCCAACAGACCGTCGTGCCCGGCACCAGCGACGGGACCGCATCCGGGGACGGAGCCGCAGCTGGGAGGGCTGTCGGCTCGGCGGCGGTCAGTGCGCCGACGCTGGGGGCTGGGTGGCAGAGCTGGGAGCATGTCGTGGGGCACCACGATCAGCTCACCGACATCTTCAGTCTGGGGCAGCTGCTGCTCGCGCTCGGCTGTGGGCTCGACCTGTCCAGGACGGCGGATGTCGCCACCCTGATCGATGCCCGGGGCAACTTGTACCAGCTGGACCCGGACCTGCACCCGGTGATCGTCTCGGTCGCCGCGCAGATGGCGGAGCCGGACCGGCACCGGCGGGCGCAGGACCTGCGGTCGTTGATCGAGCAGCTCGAGAACTACCGCGACCAGCCGTTGGACTTCGACGTCGAGGCGGTCGTCCGCGGCGTCGCGGACCGGCGTACGGCGGTGCTCGGCGCGCTCCGCGACCGGCTGTTCGACCTCTCCCGGCGGAACCGGCTGATCAACTTCCGCCCGACCGCGCAGGCGCTGAACCTCACCGAGGTCTCGGTGCCGCTGATGCTCGACGTCCGCAACATCCGCCCGGAGCAGCTCTTCACCTGGCGCGACGACCTGGCCGGACAGCTGCTCGCGAAGGCGCAGCCGCTCGGCAAGTGGATCCGGTACGACGAGGCGCCGTACGCCGCGAACACGCTGGACAAGCTGATCTCGACGGCCCGCCGGGACAAGGCCGACTACGGGCTGGACCAGTTGCGGCTGGTGCCGGCGTTCCTGCGCTGGCACGACCTGAAGAACGATCGCGACACCCGGCTCGCGTCGCCGTTGGTGCTGGCGAAGGTGGAGCTGACGAAGAAGCGCGGCGTCCGCGACTCGTACACCCTGCGCGTCACCGATCCGGTCGCCGAGGTGAACCCGACGCTGCGGCACAGCCTGCGGCAGCTGTACGGGATCTCGCTGCCGGAGACTGTCGACCTGTCGGCGCCGGGCGCGCTGCGGGACCTGCACGAGCGGCTCGCGAAGGAGATCCAGGCGACGGAGCCGGGACTGCAGCTGCACCTGCGGGAGAAGCCGCGGATCGACCTGGTGCGGCAGCGCGCGGTGACCCGGCTGCGCACGTACAACCGGCGACGGCACGGGAATCTGGCCACCGGTTTCGGCGGTAAGCAGTACCCGTACTCGTACCGGCGGACCGACTATCAGCCGCTCGGCGTCCAGATCTTCCGGACGCAGATCGCGCAGCAGACGCTGCCGTTGGGGATCGCGCTCGGCGAGGAGCCGCGGCGCCCGACCGCGCTCGAGACCGACACGTACACGCTCGACACCGACGGCGGGCCGTACTCGTGGGACGTCGATCTGTGCGCGGTCTCGCTGGCGAACTTCAACTACCGCACGCTCGGCCTGGTCCGGGACTACGACGAGCTGCTGACCGGAACGGACTCGGCGGCGTCGTTCGACCAGCTGTTCTCGGACCGGCCGCGGCCGGTGGGGAGCGAGCTGCCGGAGCTGCCGCCGGGCGAGCGGCATCTGGTGGTGCCGGCGGACGGATCGCAGGTGGCGGCGATCGCGCGGGCGCGACGCGGCGAGAGCTTCGTGATCCAGGGTCCGCCGGGGACCGGCAAGTCGCAGACCATCACGAACCTGATCGCGGACTTCGTCGCGCGCGGGAAGCGGGTGCTGTTCGTCTGCCAGAAGCGGGCCGCGCTGGATGTCGTGTACGCGCGGCTGGCGAGCCGGCGGCTGGACGGGCTGTGTGCGCTGATCCACGATTCGCAGGGCGACAAGAAGGCGTTCGTGCACGGGCTGCGGGACACGTACGACGCCTGGCTGCCGGCGAAGGACGATCTGGATGCGCTGACGCAGCGGCGTACGGCGTTGGTCGCGCGGGTGGATCGTCTGCTCGCGACCGTCGACGAGTTCGAGCAGCAACTGGCGGCGGGCGACCCGCGGCTCCGTGAGGTGGTGAACCGCCTCGCCGAACTCCGCGGACACGTCTGGACTACCCCTGAAAGCTTGCCTGGTGTGAGGGAGTGGTGGGCCGCGCGGGATGCGGTGCGGGTGGTTGCGCAAGGGTTGGCCGCGGCCGAGCCGGCTACCGGTGGGGTGTTGGCGCGCAGTCCGCTGGCCTACTTGGCGCGGTGGGACGAGGCGGATGTGGTGGGGGCGGTGCGGCGGCTCCGCGAGACGTGGGATGCGGTCGAGATTGGGGACGTCGCCGTACGGGACGTGCAGGAGCTTGCGCGGCTCGGGCGGCTGTTGGAGCCGTTGGCTCAGCTCGACAAGGAGGAGGCGATCGTGCCGCGGTCGGCGGCGGCGCGGGAGCTGGCGGAGGCGGCAGCTGAGCGGAAGTGGCTGGTCAAGGCCGAGCGGGCCGCCTGGAAGGAGGCCGCGGGCTGGCGGGAGCCACTCGACCCGGCCGACGCCCGCTCCGCGCTGAAGGTTGCCCAAAGCAAGGAAGGCGGCACTTTCGCCTTCCTCAGCGGCGACTGGCGCCGGGTGAAGCACCTGGTCCGGGACCGCTTCGACGGTACGACGCGCACCGTCCAGCCGTCCGTCACCGAGATCCTCACCGACCTCGTCGCCGCCCAGTCCGCCACCGCGGCGGTCGCCGAACACACCGAGCAGACGCGCCACGACTGGGCCGCCGACGACCCGCGCGACCTGATCGACCAGCTCGCCGCCGCCCGCAAGGCAGTCTCCGATTGGCGGGACGCCCTCGACGACACGGCCCGCCTCGCCCGCCTGGCGGACGTACTCGACGACGCCACCGCGGCGGCGCGGGACCTGCTGGCCGGCGACTGGGACACGCTCACCGTCGACGAGCTCCGCGACCTGGCGGATCGCCTGGCCGCCGAGGGTCCCGTCGTACGGGCGATCGGCCCGAAGCTCCGCGATCTCGGCACCGCACCTCCTGCCGTGCTCGCCGCCGTACGCCGGCTCGACGCGACGCCGGACCAGCTCGAGTACGCCGTTTGTGCCGCGGAGTGGGAGCACGCCCGCTCCGCCGCCCCGCTGCAGCTGTCGTCGGAGCGGGTCGACGCGATCGTCGGCGAGCTGAGCATGGTGTACGACGACCTCACCGACCTGAACGCGCAGGTCGTGGTCGCGCGGGTCCGGCGCCGGTTCCTGGCCGAGGTCGCGCACTCCGAGCAGAGCGTGACCGGGATGTCGGCCGAGGACCGCGAGCGCAAGAAGACGTTCGCGACCGGGCGCCGCGAGCTGGAGCACGAGTTCGGCAAGGTGATGCGGTACCGGTCGATCCGGGACCTCGCCTCCGGCCCGCCCGGCGAGGTGGTCGCGATGCTCCGGCCGGTGTGGCTGATGAGCCCGTCGTCGGTGTCCGACACGTTGCCGTTGACAACTTCCTTCGACGTCGTGGTGTACGACGAGGCGAGCCAGATCCCGGTGGAGGAGGCGATCCCGGCGCTGCACCGGGCGCCGCAGCTGATCGTCGTCGGCGACCAGCTGCAGCTGCCGCCGACGCAGTACTTCCGGGTGCAGAACGACGACGCCGACGAGGAACTGCTCGGCGTCGCGTTGACCGAGGACAGCTTCCTGTCCATCAGCGCGCTCCGGCTGGCGTCGACGATGCTGACCTGGCACTACCGGAGCCGTTCCGAGGCGTTGATCTCGTTCAGCAACGCGGCGTTCTACCAGGGCAAGCTGGCAACGGTGCCGGACCGGTTGCCGCCGCACACCGCGCCGCCGTGGACGCTGCGCTCGGACTCGCCGGCCTCGGACGTCTGCGACAACATCCTCGCCGGCAGCATCACCGCAGTACGGCTCGTCGACGGTGTGTACGTACGGCGTACCAACCCGGCCGAGGCACGCTGGATCGCCTCGCTGGTGCGGGAGCTGCTGGTGCGCGAGACCGGGAAGAGCATCGGCATCGTGGCGTTCTCGGAGGCGCAGCAGGGCGAGATCGAGCGGGCGCTGGCCGAGCTGGCCGAGAGCGATCCGGAGTTCGCCGACCGGTACGAGGCGGAGCAGGTCCGTACGCACGGCGAGCAGGACGCCGGGCTGTTCGTGAAGAACCTGGAGAACGTACAGGGCGACGAGCGGGACATCATCCTGATGAGCGTCTGCTACGCGCCCGGTCCGGACGGGCGGATGCTGATGAACTTCGGCCCGATCAACACCTCGGGCGGCGAGAAGCGGCTGAACGTGATCTTCAGCCGCGCCCGCGAGCACATGGTGATCGTGAGCAGCATCGAGCCCGACGCGATCACCAACACCTACAACGACGGCGCGAACACGCTGCGACGGTTCCTCGGGTACGCCGCGGCTGTGTCGCGCGGGGACCAGCACGCCGCGCAGGCCGCGCTCGCGTCGTACAACCTGAAGACCGTCCGCGAGAGACGGCAGACGACTCCGGTGGTCGAGCAGCTCGCGGCGGCGCTGGAGGCGCGCGGGGTCGAGGTCGACGTGGCGGTGGGGGAGTCCGTGTTCCGGTGCGACCTCGCGCTGAAGCTTGCGGACGACAGCGGGTACCGGCTGGCCGTCCTCGTGGACACGCCGGACCGGGTCGCGTCGGACACGTTGCTCGAGCGCCTCACCACGCATCCGACCGCGCTGACCACCGCCGGCTGGCGAGTCCACCACGTCCTCACCACGGACTGGACCCGCTCGCCGGACGCCGTCGTCTCACAGCTGCTGGACGCGCTTCATCGCCCGGTCGACTGAATCAGCAGTTCGGCGGCCACCGTCGCGCCGTCGGTCTTGATCATCCCGCCCACCTCGCGGGCCCGCTGGGTGGCGCCCAATGCGGTGCCGAGCGCGGCCGACAGCGAGTCGACAGTCGGTGCCTTGTCCGCGGCGCCGATGCCCAGCGCGGTCACCCGGGACGCCCAGTACGGCTGGTCGGCGATGAGCGGTACGACGACCTGCGGTACGCCGGCCCGTGCGGCCGTGGTCGTCGTACCGGCGCCGCCGTGATGCACGACCGCCGCCACCCGCGGGAACAGGGCCTGCTGGTTGACCTCGTCGACGACGAAGCAGTCGTCCGCGTCGATCTCGGACCAGCCGCGACTGAGCAGCACGCGGCGGCCGTGAGCCCGTGATGCCTCGACGGCGGTCTGGGCGATGTCTTTCGGTGCGTACGACGCCATGCTGCCGAAGCCGACGTACACCGGTGGCTCACCGGCGTCCAGGAATGCCCGCAGGTCGTCCGGGAGCGGACGGTGGTCGGGCAGGATCCAGGCGCCGGTCTGTACGAGTTCTAGATCGGTCATGCCCTTCGATGGGCACAGTGTTGGGTCTGCGGCGAGCCAGGGGTGTTCGGTGAACACGTAGTCGCGGACGTTTGCGACAGGCGGCAGGCCTATCGCGGCCCGCTGCTCGTTGAGGGCCACGCCGTACAGCTCGTTCACGCGGAGGGCGTCGTACTCCCACTGCTCATGCCGGTCGGTGACGTTGTCCGGGGTCGGCGTACCCGGTCGTGCTCCTGGGGCGAAGTGCTGCGACGGGATCCCGCCCAGGTGGAAGCCCGCGAGTACGTACCCGATGCCGAGCTTGTCGGCCACGTCCCGCGCACCGGCCGGCATCAGCCCGGTCGCCACGATCGCATCGGCGCCAGGCGCGACCCGGCCGAGGGTCTCGAACCGCGCCGCGATCAACCGCGGCGCCAACTCGAACGCCGGATGCACTCCGGAGGTGGACTTCGGTGCCGTGACCACGGACCGCACGGACGGACCGAGCGGCTCCATCGGCACCCCCGCTCGCGCCAGCAGTTCCTCGAAATCACCCTCCGGCGGCGCACAGACCGTTGCCTCGGCCCCCAATCCCTGAAGCGCCACCGCAAGCCCCGCCAACGGCTCGACGTCACCACGCGATCCCCAACTGGCCAACACAAAACGCACGCGTTCATCCTCTCGTAGACCCCCAATTCTCCGAGCCGAACCGTCCCTTGCGGCAAGCCCCCCAACCGGCTGTACGTTGGAAGTAGAGGGTCGTCAGAGCCAGCCGCGGCGGGTGGCTTCGTGGCCTAGTTGGAAGCGGGTGACGACCTGGGCGCGGTCCATCAGGTGGCTGACGCGGCGCTGGACGGTGCGCAGGGACAACCCGAGCTGACCGCCGATCGCCTGGTCGGTGAGGCCGGCCAGGAGTAGCGTGAGGATCCGGGTGTCGAGGTCGTCGAGGCGGTCGGCCGACAGTTCGGTGGTGCCGTTCTCGCTCGGGAGTACTTCGTTCGCGCCCGCCCAGATCAGGTCGAACAGGTGCAGCAGCGCGTCCAGCAGCCCGGACGGATGGACCAGCAACGCCCCGCCCGCGGAGTCGGCCGCAGTAGGGGCTAATGGCAACAAAGCGAGCGAGCGGTCGGCGACGATCAGCCGCAGTGGCAGGTCGCCGGTGACCCGGATCTGCTCGCCGGCCTTGACCGACTCGGCCACCAGGTCGACGAAGCCCGGCTTCGCGAACGCCGCCCGTTCGACGACCACCCGGTAGGCCACCCCGCGGGCCAGCGCCGCGTCCTCGTCCACGTTCTCGTCCGCGGAGACGACCGCGACCGACGCCTTCACCAGCGCCAGTACCTCGGCCGACGCGCCGCGCTGCATCTGCCCGAACCGCTGCGCCACCGCCTGCGCGCCGCGGACCACCTCGATCACGTCGGTGTCCGAGCGGTCCGCCATGACACCCCGGTACTGCTCCGCGAGCCGGCCGAGCTCTAGCTGCGCCCGCCGGATGTCCTCCTGACGCTGCACGATCAGCGACCCGAGCGCGAGCGCCGGCGGCGACGCGACGAAGTGCCCCGGTGTCGCGGTGGAGCGGGCGACCAGGCCCTTCTCCTCGAGCCCGTCGAGCGCTGCCGCGAGGTCGCTCGTCTCGACCCGGAGCGCCGCCGCCAGCTCCTCGACGGACTCCGACGGCAGCGTGATCAGCCGCCGGTAGGCACTCTCCTCGATCGCTTCCAGTCCCAGCACGTCGAGCATCGTGCGCTCCTTCGGGGGCCGCCGGACGGAGGGTGGCATGGCGGACACGTGTCATGCCGCAATCCCGCCATGGACCACTGTACGGCGACGCGGCATATTCATGCCATCCGTTCCGCAGGTCTCCCCCCAGGAAGGGTCCGCCCATGTCCCGATCCGCACGCGCCGTCGCCGGTGGGCTCGCCGTACTCGTGGCTCTGGCCACGGCCACGACGACGCCCTCGCAGGCCGGCGCTCCGGCAACCTCCCCACCGACCCCGTCCGCCACCGGCACCACCCACCGCGTCACGCTCGTGACCGGCGACGTGGTCACGCTCACCGACAACGCCGGCGGCCCGCCGACCGCGTCCGTCGAGCCCGCCGCGGGCAGCCGCGGCGGCGTCCAGATCCAGCAGGTCGGCGAGGACCTGCACGTCGTACCGGACGCCGCCCTGCCGTACCTCGCCAGCGGCCGCCTCGACCCCGAGCTGTTCAACGTCTCCGCCCTGGTCGACCAGGGGTACGACGACGCGTCGGTGCAGTCGATCCCGCTGATCGTGCAGTACCGGCCGGGGCTGCGGGCCGCGGCCGCGACCCCGCGGTACGCCGACCGTGGTGCGACGCTGGAGAGCATCAGCGGTCTGGGCATGTCCGCGCACAAGGCCGAGGCCGCGAAGTTCTGGTCCGGTATCACCGCGAGTACGGCCCGGTCGGCCGCCCCCGGGCAGTTCGGTGAGGGCATCCAGAAGGTGTTCCTCGACGAGAAGGTCAAGGCCAGCCTGGCCGAGAGCGTCAACCAGATCGGCGCGCCGACCGCGTGGGCGCAGGGTCTCGACGGCTCCGGTACGACGGTCGCGATCCTGGACACCGGTGTCGACCAGACGCACCCCGACCTGGCCGGCCGGATCGCCGAGACGCAGAGCTTCGTACCGGGTGAGACCACCGAGGACGTGAACGGTCACGGCACCCACGTCGCCTCCACGGTGGCCGGTACCGGCGCCGCGTCGGCCGGCGTCGAGAAGGGCGTCGCGCCGGCCGCGCACCTCGCGATCGGCAAGGTGCTCAACGACGGCGGCTCCGGCGCCGCGTCCTGGATCATCGACGGGATGGAGTGGGCCGCGCACCGGGCCAAGGTGGTCAGCATGAGCCTCGGCAGCACCGAGGCCAGCGACGGCACCGACCCGATGGCGCAGGCCGTCGACCGGCTCAGCGCCGAGACCGGCGCGCTCTTTGTGATTGCCGCAGGCAACTACGGGCGGGTGAGTGGGATCGGCTCGCCGGGTGCGGCGTCGGCCGCGCTGACCGTCGGCGCGGTGGACAAGAACGACAACCGCGCGTACTTCCAGGACATGGGTCCGCGGCTCGGCGACGCGACCGTGAAGCCGGAGATCGTCGCGCCCGGCGTCAACGTACTCGCGGCCCGCGCGGCGAAGTCGTCCGGCAGCGGGTACTACAAGTCCCTCAGCGGTACGTCGATGGCGACACCGCATGTCGCCGGTGCCGCCGCGCTGCTCGTGCAGGAGCACCCGGACTGGACGGGTGAGCAGCTCAAGTCGGCGTTGGTCAGTACGGCGAGACCGTTGGCCGGCGAGACGGCGTACCAGGTCGGCGGCGGGCGTCTCGACGTACCGGCGGCGGCTTTCGGGAAGATCAACGCGACCGCGACCCGCGACTTCGGGTTCCACGCCTGGCCGCACGGTGACGACCTACCGGTCGAGCGGACGATCACCTACACGAACCTCGGCGACAGCCCGGCCACGCTGGACCTGTCGACGGACGTGACCAGTGACGGTACGACGCCCGCACCGGCCGGACTGCTCACGCTGGCGTCGAACCAGGTCACCGTCCCGGCCAAGGGCACTGCTTCGGTCAACGTCACCGCGACGCCGAACCTGGCCACGCCGGGCCCGTCGTACTCGGGCACCGTGATCGCGAAGCAGGACGGCAAGCAGGTCGCGCAGACCGCCGTCGGGCTGGTCATGGAGGGCGAGCGGTACAACCTCAACGTGCACGCGACCGGCCGTGACGGTAAGCCGGCGGGCGGGTTCGTGACGCTGTACAAATACGGCAACCAGTTCGTCGACACGCTCGAGATCGACCCGGCCACCGGCAACGTCTCGACGCAGCGCCTGGAGCCCGGCGTGTACGCGGCGTACTCCTGGTTGCCGGTCGACGGCGAGCAAGGTGTCGCGCTTGTTGGCAACCCGCACCTTGTGATCGGGAAGAACACCGACTTGACGCTGGACGCGCGTACGGCGAAGCCCATCACGCTCAGCACGCCGCTGCCGGGTGAGGACGTCTACCGGCGCTCCGGTTGGTACCACGACTCCGGGATCGGCGGGCAGTACGCGACCTTCTTGAGCCAGTACGTGCCTACGCCGGTGGTGACCAACGTGTACGCCGCCCCAACGGGTGCTGTGGCTGGTGGCGTGTACGACTTCTCGTCACGCTGGCGCCGTACGACGCCGTTGCTGTCGATGACTGTGGACGACAAGGCGCTGCACCCGCTCTTGCAGGGCGGATCGAAGCGTTGGGACGGTAAGGCGACGCTGAGCAGCGTGTACGCCGGCAATGGTGCGGACTACACGGGTCTCGACGTTCGTGGGAAGGCTGTGTTCGTAACGGCCGACCCTGCGGTCACGCCGAGCGCCCGGGCTGCGGCTGCCCTCGCTGCTGGTGCGGCTGTGCTGGTCGTGGTGAGTGAGGGCCGGTACTACGACTGGGCTGGTGGTACTGACCTGCCTGTGTACTCGTTGACGGCGGCAGAGGGTGCTCCGTTGATTGCCCGCATGGCGTCCGTTCGGCTGCGGATGATGGGGACCGAGGCTCCGCCATACCTGTACGACCTGGTGAAGGCGTACAGCGGGGGGATCCCGGCTGACCTGCGGTACGCGCCGCGGGCCGGTGAGCTGGCCACGGTGGTCAACCGGTTCGTCGGGCCGACCGGTGAGCTCGCGTTCGAGAGCAGGGCCGACTGCCGGATCGGGTTCTGGCCGCCGTGCCTGCAGGTGACCGAACCGGTGCACCTCGGGACCCAGCGGGTCGACTACGTGTCCACAGGCGCGGGGACCGACTGGTACGAGCAGACGAATGACCCGCGGGGCTGGGAGCAGCGTGGCGAGCGGCACATGTACCGGCCGACCTCGGTGCAGACGAACTCCTGGTTCGCGCCGGTCGCCCGTCCGCGGGTCGGCTCCGGGTACTGGAACCCGCGACGCAGTGGCAACTTCTTCGCGGTGAACGTGCCGTTCGCGAGCAGCGGCGACCAGGGCGTCACCGGGGCGATGGACGACGAGTCGACGGTCGCGACCAGGCTGTTCCAGAACGGGAACCTGGTGCGGACGAGTACGTTCCAGGCGATCCAGACGAGCGTGCCGGCGACGACGGGCTGGGCGAACTACCGGTTCGAGATGGACACCACCCGGCCGGCGGTGTGGGAGCTGGGGACGAAGACGTCGACCGCGTGGGACTTCCGGGCGCAGACGGCGGCGACGAACGGGTACGCCTACCTGCCGTTGATCCAGCTCGACTACCACTTGGCGACGGACCTCAACGGTGCGTTGACGGGGAGCCCGTGGCAGCGCATCGGACTGTCCGCGTTCCAGTTCGACGGTGTCGAGGGTGGCGGCAAGCTCAACGGCGCGACGTTGCAGGTCTCGTACGACGACGGCGCGAGCTGGCAGGCGGCTCCGCTGTCCCGGGCCGGGGCCGGCTGGTACGCCGACGTACGGCTGCCGAAGGGTGCGTCGTACCTCTCGCTGCGCGCGACGGCCACCGACGACGCGGGGAACGCGGTCCGCCAGGAGGTGATCCGGGCGGCGTCGATCCACTAGAAACAGCGCAGCCGGCGGTGACCCAGTCTCGGGTCGCCGCCGGCTGTCCGTACGTGCTTCAGCTGACGCTGATCAGGTCCACGACGAAGATCAGGGTCTCGCCCGGCTTGATCGAGGCGCCCGCGCCGCGGTCGCCGTACCCCAGGTGCGGCGGGATGACCAGCTTGCGCCGGCCGCCGACCTTCATACCCTGGACGCCGGTGTCCCAGCCCTGGATGACCTGGCCGACGCCGAGCTGGAACGCCAGCGGGGCGCCGCGGTTGTACGACGCGTCGAACTCCTCGCCGGTGGAGTGCGCGACGCCCACGTAGTGCACGTTCACCCGGGAACCGGCCTTGGCCTCGGCGCCGTCACCCTCGGTGATGTCGGTGATCTCGAGATCCGCCGGCGGCGGCCCGTCCGGAAAGTCGATCTCTGGCTTCTCAGTCATGTCTCCAGCTAAGCAGAAAGTGCCGGGAAAGTTCCGATCGGGTTCCTGTTGGGGGTGATCGGGAGCGTCTAGGCTCTCGAACACGAGGCCGACCAATGGGGGTGGGCCGCGGGCGCGAGGAGTTCGACCATGCCGGAGCCGGTGACCCAGACACTCGACGTACCAGGTGCGACGCTGACGTACGACGTTCGCGGCGACCTCGCGAACCGCCCGGTGCTGCTGATCATCGGTTCGCCGATGGGCGCGAGCGGCTTCCCGACGCTGGCCTCGCACTTCGAGGACCGGACCGTCGTCACGTACGACCCACGTGGCGTCGAGCGGAGCGTCCGCAGTGGCGAGCTGACCGAGCTCTCACCGGAGGACCACGCCGCGGACCTCGCCGCGCTGATCGAGCACCTGGACGTCGGCCCGGTCGACCTGTTCGCGAGCAGCGGTGGCGCGGTGAACGCGCTGGCCCTGACCGCCCGGCGCCCTGACCTGATCCGGCGCGTGGTCCCGCACGAGCCGCCGCTGGCCGGCATCCTCCCGGACCACGAGGCCGCGACCGCCGCGGTCGAGGACATCTACTCGACGTACCAGCGCGACGGCATGGGGCCCGGGATGGCGAAGTTCATCGCGATCGTCGGGTACGACGGCGAGATCCCGGCCGACTACACCGAGCAGCCCGCGCCGGACCCGGCGATGTTCGGCCTGCCGACCGAGGACGACGGCAAACGCGACGACGCCCTGCTCGGGCAGAACCTGCGCGGCTGCACGTCGTACCAGCCCGACTTCGACGCGCTCGCGAAGGCGAAGGACCGGATCGTGATCGGAGTCGGCGAGGAGTCCGGCAACCAGCTGGCCGCCCGCGGCGGCAAGGCGGTGGCCGAGCGGCTCGGCCTGACGCCGGAGGTCTTCCCGAGCGGCCACGGTGGCTTCCTCGGCAACGAGTACGGCCAACCCGGCAAGCCGGTCGAGTTCGCGGCCAAGCTCCGCGAGGTCCTTGGGTAACCTAGCTCTCCGTGATCAAAGCCCTGGTTTTGGTGATCGGCCTACTGACCTCTCCCACCGCGCCTGAGACCTACGCGCAGTACTCCCTGATGTTCGAGAAGTCCGCCGGCCAGTACTTCGCCGGCGGCACCGCGGCAGGACAGTGGGCCTGGACCCCACTGTCCGCCACCGAGTCCGACATCTCCTGGGGCGACCCGAAACCCTGGCCTCCCGCGTCGGCCGAACGCTTCGTCCACGACGGCGACTGGGTCCTCCTCGACGGCTACAACGACGGAGCCGGCCGCCCACTTACCCAGATCCAACGCGTCACCACCGAAACCATCGGCGACGCCAACTGCACCAACATGCAGCCAATCCCCTCCGCCAACGGCCGCCAGCACTACGTCAAGTGGACCATCCCCACAACGGCCTACTGCCTCGACGCCACCGGCACCATCAAACCCCCCAACGGCTCCACCACAGTCCACTTCCGCCACCTCCAGAAGTGGCTCCCACCCCACCCCTGCTCCAACCCCTACTTCACCAACCAAACCTGCATCACCCAGTCAGAACAGTGGTGGGACGACAACCACCACCCCTACTCCCTCCAACTAGCCCGCACAGTCGAACTGGCCAAGGGCCTAGGCATGGCCTTCACCAACCACACCACAGTCCCCTTGGACTGGAACGCCGACGGGCGTTACTACTGGCACTACTGATTGAGTATTCGCATGAGTGCAATGTTGTCGACGGAAGACATCGATCGCATCGCGGAGGAAGCGATCGACAGCGAGACGCCGGGCGCGTTGGCGGTGTCGTTGATCGATGCCGTCGAGAACGGCAGGGTCGCTGACCAGACCGACATCGGCTATGCCCTGACAGTCGCGGCCGAGATCACCAGCGACACCGGCGATGCGGAGACCTCGATCGCGCTTGCGGAGCGTGCAATCGAGGCCTACGAGCGATCCGAAGGCACCTTCGTTTGCCACCCGGCTGCAGTTCGCGCTGACGCGCTGTTCCAGGCGGGCCGCGATGAGGAGGCGATGACGCAACTCTCGGCTCTGCGTGAACGATTGGCAGCGGATCCGGATGCCCCGATGCTCGTCGGTGACGTTCTGGTGTCCAACGGGCTGGCGGAAACCGCTGAGGAGTGGCTGACTGAGGCCTTGGACGAAGTTCTCCGTCGTCACGGTGAACTTGAGTCCACTCCCTCGGACCCGACCTACGACGACGTCGCGACGCTCGCCTTCGAACTCCTTCAGGCCAGGCATGGTGTGCGGCACGAGCTGGGGCTCCCGCATGATGATCACGACGAGCTCGCGGACGAGCTGATGGAGAATCTGGAGGACTCGCTCGAAGACGAGTCGGCGTTGCTGTTCCTGCCACAGCGCGAGTACGAAGAAGCTCTCCGCCGCTGGCCAGAACTGGCTGTCGACCACGGCGCAACCTGGGACGAGCATCGAGCCGCTACGGAGCAGGAGCTCCGGCTGCGCGCGGAGCATGGCGCAGTTCGCTTGGCTGTCGTTCCCGGCTCAGCCGACGGACTTGCGGAGTTCGCCACGATGGACGGGACCGAGCAGCTCGTCAACGACGCAGTCCAGGCCTACAGCGACTCCCTCGCAGAGTCGAACATCGCCGAGGTCAACTGGCCCCCGGGCCGCAACGACCCATGCTGGTGCGGCTCGACAAGCAAATACAAGAAGTGCTGCCTCCCACGCGCGCACTGATACGTCGCATTCTGGCGCCTCGCCGATCCGTCTTCCCAGGCGTGGTCCGCAGCACCCTGTTCGTCGAGTCGTGGGATTCGGCCGACGATGCGCCGTCTCTGGCGACCTCGATCCACGAGTCGCTGTCCCGGGCACCAGCCAAACGCCACGACTCGGCGTTCCCCGGGGCGATGCCGGCCGACGGCCAGGTTGGGGAGGATTGCCCACCCGAACGGGCACGTAATCCTCCCCAGATAGTCAATCCGCGACGGTAGCCGCACGGTCTGGTACTCCGCGGCAGCCTCACGGGTGTTCTTCGCGGCCGGCTCGGGTTGGCGCCGCGATGTCATCGCGTGAGACGAGCCCCCTACCAGAAGTCGTCGCGTAGGACGCTCGGCTGAGCCTTCACTCGCGGGGGCTAGTACCTCACCTCTTTAATCACGACCGTCCGTCCGTGGGCGGCTTCTGCGGTGGGGCACGCTAGGGTGGGCGTCCGTGAAGGTTTTGGTTGTCGGGTCTGGTGGGCGCGAGCATGCTCTGGCCTGGGCGTTGGCTCAGGATGCGGAGGTTGAGCTGGTGGTGGCGGCTCCGGGGAATCCGGGGATTGCTGCGCTGCGGCCGGTGTACGACGGGCAGACGGTTGGGTGCCGGGCTGTGGACGTCGAGGATCATGACGCGGTGGTCGCGCTGGCGCGGGAGCTGGACGTGGACCTCGCGGTCGTCGGGCCGGAGGCGCCGCTGGTGGCGGGGCTGGCGGATCCGTTGCGGGAGGCTGGGATCGCGGTGTTCGGGCCGTCCCGGGAGGCCGCGCAGATCGAGGGGTCGAAGGCGTTCGCGAAGGACGTGATGGCGTGCGCGAGCGTGCCGACCGGCCGCGCGTACGTCTGCACCACGCCCGAGGAGGCGGCGACGGCGATCGACGCGTTCGGGCCGCCGTACGTCGTGAAGGACGACGGGCTCGCCGCGGGGAAGGGCGTCGTCGTGACGTCGGACCGCGAGGCGGCGCTGCGGCACGCGGCGGAGTGCGACCAGGTGCTGATCGAGGAGTACCTGGACGGGCCGGAGGTCTCGCTGTTCGCGATCACCGACGGTACGACCGTACTGCCGATGCAGCCGGCGCAGGACTTCAAGCGGCTCGGCGACAACGACGAGGGCCCGAACACCGGCGGCATGGGCGCGTACACACCGTTGCCGTGGGCACCGGAGGACCTGGTCGCCGAGATCACCGAGAAGGTGCTGCAGCCGACGATCGACGAGCTCCGGCACCGCGGTACGCCGTTCAGCGGGCTGCTGTACGCCGGTCTCGCGCTGACGTCGCGCGGTGTCCGCGTGATCGAGTTCAACTGCCGCTTCGGGGACCCGGAGACGCAGGCGCTGCTGCCGATGCTGAAGACCCCGCTCGGCGGCCTGCTGTACGCCGCCGCGACGGGCAAGCTCGCCGACCAGGGCGGCCTGAGCTGGCGGAACGCGTCGTCGGTGGCGGTCGTGGTGGCCGCGAAGAAGTACCCGGCCAGCCCGCGCAAGGGCGACCCGATCGCCGGGATCGACCAGGCCGAGAACGACGACGTCCGGGTCTTTCACGCCGGTACGGCGCTGGACGACGACGAGCTGGTGACGGCCGGCGGCCGGGTGCTCGCGGTGAGCGCGGTCGGCAAGGACCTGGCCGAGGCGCGGCAGCGCGCGTACGCGGCGGTCGGGCAGATCCGGATCAAGGGATCGCAGCACCGCACCGACATCGCCCTCAAGGCCGAACGCGGCGAGATCACTCTCTGAAGCACGACAGAACCGCCGGCCCAAGGCGTGGCCGGCGGTTCTCCGAGCGCGGGTTCAGACGGTACGAGGCTCGCTGAGCTTCGGCATCACCTCGCGGTTGGCGGGCACGGTGCGCAGGTGCGCGTACCCGAGGACCGACAGGATCAGCAGCACCCCGGCGGCCGCGAAGGCGGCGATCGCGGCGATGAAGGCGATCTGTCCCATCTTCCAGAACGCGTACGCGTTCAGCAGCATGCCGCGCAGGGTCTCACCGCGGAACACGGTCTGGACCTCGCCGGCCAGCTTGGCGTCGTTCGGGTTGGCGATCGACTCGGCGGACAGCTGCGCGTAGGTCTTGCCGCCGCCGATCGACTGGATGTGGACGGCGATGTAGTGGTTGGCGTACGCCTCGGCCTGGGCGCCGTTCACCAGCTGCTGACCGGCGTACGGCGTCAGGTACGGCTTGATCGCCGGATCGTTGAGCGAGTCGCTGCCCGCCTTCGGGAAGTAGATCTGCTGGGCGGCGAGCTGGTCGTGGACCTGGTTGTCGACGAAGCTGTGCGCCCACAGCAGCAGTGCGCCGGCGGCGACCATGACGATCGCGAGAACAAGCCCGGCGGAGGTGAGCAGCGCGTCGAACGTCTTGCGGCGCATGATGTCGTCCTTTCGGCCCGCGGTCCTCGGGGCCGCGGAGTGGATGGCCTGTACTCCGAGTGTTCGGCAGCGGCAGCCATCACCGACAGGCACCGAAAGACCTCCACCGGCAGGTCCAAGTACCCCGGTCCGCCGGGACCTGGCTCAGTAGACCGTCCGCCTGAGCGATCCGTCGAAGGTGTTGTCCCGGATCGGTTTGACCGGCTCGATCTTCGGCATCCCCGGCAACGGGTGCGCCAGCATGTCCCGGAGCCGGTCGTCCTCGATCCCCGGTATGCCGAGCACGGCAACCCGCCGTACTCCCGTGCCGGGGTGCTCCCGCAGTTCGTGGTACGTCCGGCTGAACCACCGAAGCGCTCTGACCTCCCCCTTCGCCAGGACGGCCGCGCGGAGGTCCGCGACCGCGGGCGTGGCCGCGACCGCGGCGAGGAACTCGGGCACCGAGAGGCCGCTGTCCGGGACCACTGTGAGCGCCGCCGCCTCGATCGGGTACGTCGACTCGGTCCGGACCGCCTTGACCCGCTGCCGCTTGTACGCGACCTCCAGCCGCCCGTCGCCGGCCAGCGTGACGAACACCACTACGGCGGCGCGCTCGGCGCCGCCGACGAGGAACGCGACCTCGTACGGCGTGAGCCTGTCCATCTGTTCATGGTGTCCTGTAAACAGGTCAGAATTCGATGGAACCGGATCAGTGGGTCGGGGGTGTAGGTGGGTATGGAGACCGAGGGGCTGCGGGAGTTCTACAGCGCCCACCAGCCGCGGCTGGTGGGCGTCGTCTCGCTGCTGACCGGATCGCGCGCCGAAGCCGAGGACATCGTGCAGGAGGCGTTCGTCCGGTTGGTGCCCCGCTGGGAGAAGGTGTCGCGGTACGACTCTCCCGAGGCCTGGGTGCGGCTGGTCGCGATGCGGCTGGCGGCGAACAGGCACCGGGACGGCAACCGGGTCAGCCAGCTGTTCCACCGGCTGCCCGCGGAGCATTTCCCGGACCATGCCGACGGATATTCGGGCGACCTCGAGCAGGCTCTCGCCGGCCTGCCGATGCCGACCCGGCAGGCCGTCGTCCTCCATTACGTCTGCGACCTGAGCGTGGCTCAGGTGGCGGACACGCTCGGGATCGCGGAAGGCACGGTCAAGTCGCGCCTCTCCCGCGCCCGGGACGCCCTGTCCGAATCTTTGCTGTTGAGGAGTGACGACCATGCCTGAGCTGCAGGAAGACCTGCAGGCGCTGGCCGACCGCCGCGCCGACGAGTCCACCGGGGACTTCGAGTCGGTCCTGGTCGCGGCCCGGACCCGCAAGCGCCGCCGGACCGCCGGCCTGACCGTGATCGGAGCAGCCGCGGTGGTCGCGGCGGTTGCCATCATCCCTACGCTCCGCCCTGCTGCTGACAACGCCCCGGTGGCCGGCAGCCCGGTTCCGACCAATGCGGTCCAGCCGCCGACGGTCGAGTCGCACCCGAACGCTCAGCAGCTGCCGAAGGTCGTCGGCCCGCTGGCGCTGCGTACGTCGACGGTGGCAGCCGGTGCCCAGTTCGTGGCGGGGCTCCCCGACAAGGTGGCCCGCGGCGCCGGGTTCTCGCTGTCCTCGGTCTCGCAGCCGGACAAGTCGCTGTACACGCTGGTCGCCAAGATCGGCTCGGCCGCGCCGTACGCGATCCCGATGACCGGTGAGATGGGCGTCGCGATGCCGTCGTACTCCGGCACCGGCCCGTTCACGCTGGCCCTGCCGAAGGGCCTGCCGGCCGGTACCTACCAGGTCTGCACGCTGTCGGGTGCCCGCCTGTGCAGTCTGGTGACCGTCAAGTAGTCGCCGTCTGGGACAATGGGGTTCGTGACCAAACCCCGGATTCCCAACGTTCTCGCCGCTCGCTACGCCAGTCAGTCGATGGCGGAGCTGTGGTCGCCGGAGCACAAGATCGTGCTCGAGCGGAAGCTCTGGGTCGCCGTACTGAAGGCCCAGAGCGCGCTCGGCGTGCCGGTTCCGGACGGCGTGATCGAGGACTACGAGCGGGTGGTCGACCAGGTGGACCTGGGGTCGATCGCCGAGCGTGAGCGGGTCACGCGGCACGACGTGAAGGCGCGGATCGAGGAGTTCAGCGCGCTCGCCGGGCACGAGCACATCCACAAGGGGATGACCAGCCGTGACCTGACCGAGAACGTGGAGCAGCTCCAGATCCGCGCCGGCCTCGAGCTGGTCCGGGACCGCGCGGTGGCCACGGTCGTCCGGCTCGGCCAGCTGGCCGCGGACCACGCGGCGCTGGTGATGACCGGGCGTTCGCACAACGTGGCCGCGCAGGCGACCACGCTGGGCAAGCGGTTCGCGTCGGCCGCGGACGAGCTGCTGGTCGCGATCGCGCGGCTCGAGGAGCTGATCGAGCGGTACCCGCTGCGCGGCATCAAAGGCCCGGTCGGTACGTCGCAGGACATGCTCGACCTGTTCGGTGGCGACGCGGAGAAGCTGGCCACGCTGGAGACGACCATCGCCCAGCACCTCGGGTTCAGCAACGCGCTGACCAGCGTCGGGCAGGTGTACCCGCGGTCCCTCGACTACGAGGTGGTGTCCGCGCTGGTGCAGCTGGCCGCGGGGCCGTCGAGCCTGGCGACCACGATCCGGCTGATGGCCGGGCACGAGCTGGTCACCGAAGGGTTCAAGGAGGGCCAGGTCGGGTCCTCGGCGATGCCGCACAAGATGAACACCCGGTCCTGCGAGCGGGTCAACGGCCTCACCGTCATCCTCCGCGGGTACGCGTCGATGGCCGGTGAGCTGGCCGGCAACCAGTGGAACGAGGGCGACGTCTTCTGTTCCGTCGTACGGCGGGTCGCGCTGCCGGACGCGTTCTTCGCGCTGGACGGGCTGTTCGAGACGTTCCTGACCGTGCTCGACGAGTTCGGGGTCTACCCGGCCGTCGTGGCGCGGGAGCTGGAGCGGTACCTGCCGTTCCTGACCACGACCAAGGTGCTGATGGCCGCGGTGAAGAACGGCGTCGGCCGGGAGACCGCGCACGAGGTGATCAAGGAGCACGCGGTCGCCACCGCGCTCGACCTCCGCAAGGGCCTCGCGGCGAACGACCTGTTCCACCGCCTCGGCACCGACGGCCGCCTCGGCCTCACCGAGGAGCAGATCGTCGGCATCGTCGGCGAGCCGCTGTCGTTCACCGGCGCGGCCGTCGCCCAGGTCGGCGCGGTCGTCGCGCAGATCGACGAGCTCGCCAAGCGCCACCCGGAGGCAGCCGCCTACACGCCGGGTGACATCCTCTAGTCCGTGTTCGCACCGCTCACCTGGTTCATCGTCGCGCTGTCGCTGGCAGCGATGGTGTACGCCGTCGTGCTGGCCGCGCGGAACAAGCGGATCGACTGGCCCGTGCTCGGCGCGATCGGGGTCGTCGAGGTCGGGCTGCTCGCGCAGCTGGTGGTCGGAATCGTGCAGTTCAGCGGCACCGACCGGCACGTGTCCGGGCCGTTCTTCCTCGGGTACCTGATCGGCTCGCTGATCATCCTGCCGATCGGGGCGTTCTGGGCGCTGGCGGAGAGCAGCCGCTGGGGTGCCGGCGCGCTGGCGATCGCCTGCCTGGTGATCCCGATCCTCGAACTCCGGCTGCACGACGTGTGGACGGCCTGAGATGAGCGATCCGGCAGCCACCAAGCACGGTCCCGGACGGATCCTGATCGCGGTGTATGGCGTGTTCGCGCTGGCGGCGACCGCGCGGGCCGGCGTACAGATCGCGACCAAGTTCCACGATGCGCCGATCGCCTACCTGTTGTCGGCGGTTGCCGCGGTCGTCTACATCGCGGCGACGTTCGCGCTGGCGAAGGCGACGGCGGTGTCCCGCAAGGTGGCCACCGCCGCGATCGGGGTCGAGCTGGTCGGCGTGATCGGCATCGGCGCGTTCAGCTACGCCGTACCGGGCGACTTCCCGGACGCGACCGTGTGGTCGCACTTCGGCCAGGGGTACGGGTTCGTTCCCCTGGTGCTGCCCGTGCTCGGCCTGCTCTGGCTTCGTCGCACCCGGTAACTGCCAGGAAACTGCCAGCCACCCGCAGGGGCTGACTCAGGTTCACCGGACAGCATCGGTGCCATGGAGATTCCAGGTCAGCCTCGGGTCGAGATCGTCGTACCCGTCAAGAACGAGGAGAACGACCTCGGACCGAACATCAGGCGGCTCCGTGAGTTCCTCGACACCGCCTTCCCGTTTCCGGCCGAGGTCTGCATCGCGGACAACGGAAGTACGGACGCGACATATGAGATCGGCCTGCTGCTCGCGAGCGAGCTGCCCGGGGTCCGGATCGTCCGGCTCGAGCAGTCCGGTCGCGGCCGTGCGCTGAAGCAGGTCTGGTCCGCGAGCTCCGCCGAGGTGCTCGCGTACATGGACGTCGACCTGTCCACGAACCTGAACGCCCTGCTGCCGCTGGTCGCGCCGCTGCTCGCCGGGCACAGTGACGTTGCCATCGGCACCCGGCTGGCGAAGAGCTCCCGGGTGGTCCGGCGGCCGAAGCGGGAGTTCATCTCGCGCTCGTACAACCTGTTGCTGCGGGCAACGCTCAGTGCGCACTTCTCGGACGCGCAGTGCGGGTTCAAGGCGATCCGCGCCGACATTGCGCGGGAGCTGCTGCCGCTGGTCGAGGACACCAGTTGGTTCTTCGACACCGAGCTGCTGGTGCTGGCCGAGAAGGCCGGGCTGCGGATCCACGAGGTGCCGGTGGACTGGGTCGACGACCTGGACTCCCGGGTCGCGATCGCGAAGACGGTGGGCGAGGACCTGCGGGGGATCGCCCGGCTGATGCGCAGTCGTGTCGACCTGGAGCCGGTCCGGCAGAAGTACGGACGGCCGCGGATGCTCGATCCGCGGACCGCGTTCGCGGCCCGGGTACTGCGGTTCTGCGCGATCGGCGTGCTCAGTACGGCGGCGTACGCGCTGATCTACCTGGTGCTGCGGCAGGGGATGCCGGCGCAGGTGGCGAACCTGCTGGCGCTGCTGATCACCGCGATCGGCAACACCACGCTGAACCGGCGCTTCACGTTCGGCGTCCGCGGCGTGGAAGGCCGGTGGCGGCATCAGCTGCGCGGCCTGGTCGCGTTCGGGATCGGCTGGAGCCTGACCGCCGCCTCGCTGTGGCTGCTGCACACCGCGGTCACCACGCCGCACCAAGCGGTGGAGGTCACCGTGCTGACCCTCGCCAACCTGGCCGCGACCATCGTCCGGTTCAGCCTCTTCCAGACGTGGGTGTTCGACGACGACGCGCCTACCTTGCCCGCCTTCGAACCCCCAGCGGTTCTCGACCAGACCCGGAGCAACTGAATGACGACCGTCTCCGATCCCGTCGAGGCAACCCGGCCTCGCGCGATCACGACGCAGTACACCCTCAGCAGGGACAAGATCCTGTACGGCGGCCTCTTGGTGCTGACCGCGATCGCGTACCTGTGGGGGTTGTCCAAGAACGGCTACGCGAACGAGTACTACGCGGCCGCGGTGCAGGCCGGCTCGAAGAGCTGGAAGGCCTGGTTCTTCGGGTCGTTCGACTCGTCGAGCTTCATTACCGTCGACAAGACCCCGGGCTCGCTGTGGGTGATGGGGCTGTCCGGGCGGATCTTCGGGTTCAACACCTGGAGCATGCTGGTACCCGAGGCGCTGATGGGCGTCGCGAGCGTCGGTTTCGTGTACGTGTCCGTACGCCGCTGGTTCTCCGCGAACGCCGGCCTGCTCGCCGGGGCGATCCTCGCGCTGACGCCGGTCGCCGTACTGATGTTCCGGTTCAACAACCCGGACGCGCTGCTGATCCTGCTGCTCTGCATCGGGGCGTGGGCGGTGACGCGAGCGATCGACTCGACCAAGTACGCGGCGCGCTGGATGATGCTGGCCGGTGCGATGGTCGGTTTCGGGTTCCTGACCAAGATGCTGCAGGCGTTCCTGATCCTGCCGGCCTTCGGCATCGCGTACCTGGTGGCCGGCAAACCCAAGCTGGGCAAGCGGATCCTGCACCTCGTACTGGCGACCGTGTCGTTGATCGTCAGCGCCGGCTGGTGGGTCGCGATCGTCGAACTGCTGCCGGCGTCGGCACGCCCGTACGTCGGTGGGTCGTCCGACAACAGCATCCTCGAGCTGACCCTGGGGTACAACGGCCTCGGTCGGTTGAGCGGCAACGAGACCGGGTCGGTCGGCGGCGGCGTCGGCAACCCCGGCTGGGGCGGCGCCACCGGTCTGCAGCGGCTGTTCGGCGGCGAGTTCGGGTCGCAGATCTCCTGGCTGATGCCGGCCGCGCTGCTGTCCACCGTCGTACTGGTCGTGGCCGCGGGCAAGGCACCGAGGACGAACCGGACGCGGGCATTCGCGTTGCTGTGGGGCGGCTGGCTGGTTGTGACCGGGCTGGTGTTCAGCTACATGCAGGGCATCATCCACCCGTACTACATGATCGCGCTGGCGCCCGCGTTCGCTGCCGTCATCGGCGGGGCGATGTCGATCCTCTGGCGGCGCCGGGCGGAGTGGTTGCCGCGGGCAACTCTCGCGGGCGGCGCGCTGCTGACGGCCGGGTGGAGCTTCCACCTGCTGGACGCGACGCCGACGTGGCAGCCGTGGCTGCGCTGGGTGGTGCTGATCACCGGCGTACTCGCGGCGGGTCTGATCATGCTGCTGCCGGAGCTGAAGCTGCACCGGGCGGCGGCGCGACGGGCCGGTCTGGCCGCGGCCGCGGTGCTGACGATCAGCGCGCTGGCCGGACCGACGGCGTACTCGATCGACACGATCAGTTCGGCGCACTCCGGCGCGATTCCGACCGCCGGGCCGGCCGGGTTCGGCGGGATGGGCGGGGGCCGCGGCGGCTTCGCGGGCGGGCGGATGGGTACGCCGCCCGGCCAAGGCACTGGTACGACGCAACCTGGTACGGGTACGACGCAACCTGGGGCCGGTACGACGCAACGCGGTGGCGGGATGGGCGGCGGCGGTGTCGGCGGGTTCCTCGGCGGAGGTGGTACCAGCGGGGTCTCGAGCGAGTTGGTGACGCTGCTGCAGCAAGGGGCGAAGGGGTACACCTGGACGGCCGCCGCGGTGACCGCGATGGGCGCCGCGCCGATGCAGATCGCCTCCGGCGAACCGATCATGGCGATCGGCGGCTTCAACGGCACCGACCCGGCGCCGACGCTGGACGAGTTCAAGCAGCTGGTTGCCCAGGGCAAGATCCACTACTTCATCGGCGGCGGTGGTGGCTTCGGCGGGCGCGGCGGGGACTCGACCACGAGCGACATCTCCACGTGGGTCAGCCAGAACTTCACGGCGCAGACCGTCGGCGGCACGACCGTGTACGACCTTTCCACCGGAACAGGAGCATGAACATGACGCAGTCCCCGGAAGCGCAGTTCCAGGCCGCCAGAGCAGTTGGTGAACCGGGCCTGAGGCAGCACGAGGCCGGAGCAGGTCAGCAGCAGCCGGGCGGAGTGGTCCAGCCGGGAGCGGCGCAGGAGGCCGGGCGGAAACGGCCGAGCAACCTGATGCTGGCCGGAGCCGGGTCGATCCTCGCGGTGCTGGCGTTCCTGGGCGGAATGGCGGTCGGGCATTCGTGGGACGGGAGCAGCAACCAGCAGGGGCAGTTCGGTGGACCGGGAGGCGGCGGGTTCCCCGGCGGTGGTTTCCGGGGGAACGGCCAGGGCAACGGCACCGGCCAGAACGGCGGCACCGGCCAGAACAACGGGACCGGTCAGGGCAACGGGACCGGCCAGGGCTTCGGGCAAGGCAACGGCACCGGGCAGGGCAACGGCACCGGGCAGGGGACCTTGCCTGGTAATGGGAACCAACAGGGGACGCAGGGGCAGACCCAGACCAGCTGACCAGCAGTTGGTCCGACCAGGCAGCCCGGCGGGTGTGAGCGGACAACTCGGCCCGCCGGGCGTCGTTCTGGACAGGTGTCAAGAGCGCAGAGGGTTCACAGGGCGGCAGGGTGGGGTAAGGATCGGGGCGTGGAATGGTCGAACGTCACCTGGTTCCTGACCGCGCTCGGGGCGGTCGTCGTACTGATCACGCGCGTCCGGCTCGGTGGGACCGTTGTCGACGGCACCGGTCACGGTGCGGGGCGGCACGGGTATTCGGCCATCCTGCTGCGGCTGCACACGATCGTCGGCATCGTCACGCTGATCGGCTGGGTAGTTGCCCTGATCATCGGTCGGCGGGAGATCGCGCTGGTGATGCTGGCCGGCTGGTGGGCGCTGACCGTCGTCGGGCTGTTGCTGCTGGCCCGTTGGTTGCCGAGCGGCGGCAAACACTCGGAGGACACGCAGAGTGATTCCTGGGGTTCCGGCGCGGGACTGTCCGTGCTCGGGCACGTCGGCATGCTGCTCGGCGTCTGCTACTTCACGTTCGTGGCGGTCACCGACCGTCTTTGAGCGAGCGCTTTTCTCGCTCCTGTTGTGCGCCGAGTCCAATGATCAGCGCGGTCACGGAGCGTCGTACGCCGGCCTCGAACGCTTCTGGTGACAGCGTCGACCCGGCCCCCGCGACCCGGTCGTACAGCAGCCCGTCCATCATTGCCGCCGCCGGCCATGCCGCGGCCTCTGGATCGGGTACGCCGATCCCGTCGAGCAACTGCGCCAGCATCGTCCGCAACTGCCGCCCGCCCTCGTCGATCGTGGCCCGCAGCTCGGGCTGCCGGCTCGCCTCGAGCGACAGCTCGTACCGCGCGATCAGATCGTCCGGCCGCTCCCGCGCGAGACCGGCGACCATCGCCACCATCAACTCGATCGGATCCGCCCCGGCCGGCGGCATCCCGGTCACGTCCCGCGCGAGCATCCGCCGTACGCACGCGCTGAGCAGCGCGTTCCGGGTGCGCAGGTAGTACGACGTGGAGCCCGGCGGCAGGCCGGCCTCCGTGTCGACCGCGCGGTGGGTGAGCCCGCGCAGTCCGCGGGTGGCGACCAGGTGGATCGCGGCGTCGGCGATCGCGTCCTGCCGGTCCGCCCCCCGTGGCACTGTCACGCCGGACAGTCTCGCACTTCCCAGCCGGACTCTACAGATGTAGAGTCGTGGACATGAGGACGGCGATCGTGGTCGGAGCGGGTATCGGAGGGGTGACCGCCGCAGTCGCGCTGCAGCGGTCCGGGTGGCAGGTCACGGTGCTGGAGCGGGCCGCGGCGCTGGGCGAGGTCGGGGCCGGGATCTCGGTCTGGCCGTCGGCGGTCGCGGTGCTCGAGGAGCTCGGGGTCAAGGGCGTCGAGAAGGCGTCGGTGCCGTCCAAGCCGGCCGGGATGCGCAAGCCTGACGGCCGCTGGGTGGTGAGCGCGGCCGAGCTGGGCGTGGAGATCCCCGTGATGATCCACCGCGCGCAACTGCATGACCTGATCACGGCCGAGTTCGGCCCGGCGGTCACGGTCCGGACCGGGTACGACGTACGCACGGTGGACCAGGACGCGGACGGGGTCACGGTGAACGACGACCTGCGGGCGGACCTGCTCGTCGCCGCGGACGGGATCCGCAGCGTGGTACGCGAGACGCTGTACCCGCAGTACGCCGGACCGCGGTACTCCGGGTTCACGGCGTACCGGGGGATCGCGGACGTCGAGCTGGACGACGGCGGCGGGGAGACCTGGGGACGTGGGCAACTGTTCGGGTTCGCTCGGCTGATCGACGGGCGGTTCTACTGGTACGGGACCGCGAACCAGCCGGCCGGGACGACGAGCGAGCCGGGCGTGTTCGAGAGCTGGCACGATCCGATCCCGCGGTTGATCGCGGGCAGCGAGAAGATCCTGCAGAACGACATCTGCGACCTGACGCTGCCGCTGGTGCCGTTCGCGCGGGGCCGGGTGGTGCTGCTCGGCGACGCGGCGCACGCGATGACGCCTAACCTGGGCCGCGGCGCCTGCTCCGCGATCGAGGACGCCGGCGCCCTGGGCCGGCACCTCGGCGGCGGCGACGGCCGGCACCTCCGCGACGGCGACCTGCTGCAGGCGCTGACCGCGTACGACGCCGAGCGCCGCCCCGCCACCACCAAGCTGGTGAAACGCTCCCGCTCCCTCGGCCGCTTCGCCCAAACCGAGAACCCGATCGTCTGCACCCTCCGCGAGGGCCTGTTCACCCTCGGCGGCAAACTTCTCGCGCTGCGCAAGCGCTAGCGAGCGGACCTCCGCCACTCACCAACCCGCCGGGACGGCGGGCGTGCAGGCTCAGCCGCGCTCCGGCGCGCGGGCTGCGCGGAGGTTGGTGAGTGCTGCGCGTCCGCCCCTGCGCGCGAGATGGAAGAATCGCCTGCGTGACGACTCTTCCGCACGCCCCTGAGATCCCTGGTGCGAAGCACATCCACTCCGGCAAGGTCCGGGATCTGTACGAGTTGGAGTCCGGCGACCTGCTGATGGTCGCGAGCGACCGGATGAGTGCGTTCGACTGGATCCTGGAGACGCCGATCCCGGACAAGGGCAAGGTGCTCACCGCGATGAGCCTGTGGTGGTTCGAGCAGCTCGACGTGCCGAACCACATCGTCTCCACCGACGTACCGGCGGAGGTCGCCGGGCGGGCCGTGGTGTGCGAGAAGCTCGCGATGTTCCCGGTCGAGTGCGTGGCCCGCGGGTACCTGAGCGGTTCCGGCCTGCTGGACTACAACGCCACCGGCGCGGTCTGCGGGATCCCGCTGCCGGGCGGCCTGGTCGAGGGCTCCCGCCTGGAGACCCCGATCTTCACCCCGGCCACCAAGGCCGAGCTGGGCGAGCACGACGAGAACGTCTCGTACGACGCGGTCGTGGACACCGTCGGCGCCGACGTCGCGGCCGCCCTGCGGGACACGACCCTCGACGTCTACACGAAGGCACGCGCGACGGCCGAGGAGCGCGGCATCATCCTGGCGGACACGAAGTTCGAGTTCGGCGCCCGCGCGGACGGCACGATCGTGCTGGCCGACGAGGTGCTGACGCCGGACTCGAGCCGGTTCTGGCCGGCCGACCAGTGGGCGCCGGGCAAGCAGCAGCCGTCGTACGACAAGCAGATCGTGCGGGACTGGCTGCAGTTCGAGTCCGGCTGGGACCGGCAGTCCGGCGAGGCCCCGCCGCCGCTGTCCGACGAGGTCATCGAGCGGACCCGCTCCGCCTACATCGGCGCGTACGAGCAGCTCACCGGCCGGAAGTTCTAGAACATACTCACGCCGAGCGCGAGCAGGATGAAGCGGGCGCCGCGGCCGACCAGTACGGAGGCGGCGAAGAACACGGTCCGCATCCGGGAGGCGCCGCCGATCAGCGCCACGCCGTACAGCGGGGGGACGCCGACGAAGGCGCTCAGCAACGTGACCGGGACGCCCCAGCGGCTGTCGCTCATTGCGTCCAGCAACCGCTTGCTGAGGTCCCGGTTCCACTGCACGAAACGGCCCCAGCGGGTGTCCAGGTCGACCGGCTTGGGCTCCTTCTTGGTCTTCCGGGCCGCGTAACCGGGCCGGTGCCGGACGGCCAGGAACATCGCGACCTTGCCGATCGTCTGGCCGATCGAGACGCCGATTGCAGCGGTCACCGGGTTGAGGGCGTCTGTGGCGCCGAGCGCGAGGACGTACGCCTCCGCGTTCATGAACGGTACGACCGCGGACCCGATGCCGAAGCCCACCGCCAGTGCCAGTTGCCAGACCCACATACTTCCGAGGCTAAGCGCCAATCCGGTCGATGCCACGGAACCTAGGCCCACTTCCGGGAGGGGCCAGGGTTACTACCCATCGTGACCCTCGGCGGGTACGGCGGCCCGGCGGCCGCAGAGGATCATGATCAGCCGGTACGACGAGACGACCTTCACCACCAGCGCGGCGACCGCGATCGTGTACGGCAGCCATTGCGCGCCGGTCTGCCCGGCGACGATCAGCGAGATCACCACGGCCGCGGTGTTCATCGCCTTGGCGGGCTTGGACCAGTTCCAGAGGAAGATCGGCCGGTCGACCTTGTAGAAGTAGTTCGGGCTGAGCATCCACGGCCAGAGCAGGAACGAGAACGTCAGCATCGTGTCCAGTACGCCGAACTGCACCAGGTAGATCGCCAGCGGCCCGATGGTCGCCGGGTACGTCGCCATGAACGCCGCCGCCAGCAGGAACGAGCACGCCCGGTCGCAGACGATGTCGAACACCGCCCCGGACAGCGACTCCTCGTTCCGGCGCCGGGCCACCCAGCCGTCGAGGCTGTCGCCGAACCAGTACGAGAAGTACCCGACCACCAGCCAGGTCAGGTCGCCGGTCCGGAACGCGTACGTCGCGACCGCCATCGCGATCACGGTCCGGATCAGCGTGATCCGGTTCGGTACGCCGAGCAGCAGCGCCGGGCGGATTGCCAGGGGGAGTGTGCTCATCAGGCCGCCCTCAGGTTCTCGGGATCGAGTGCGTCCCGGAGTTGGTTGCGAAGCAGGAAACCGGCGACCGTGCCGCCGAGTCGGCCGAACAGCCAGCCGCCGGCGGCCAGCACCGCCGCAAGGATCACAGCGACCGGGTCGAACGCCGCGACGCTCCCGCCGGCGACCCGGTCGGCGCCGATCAGCGTGCCGACCAGTAGGCCGGCCGCGAGCGCCGGTGCCGCCACCGCGGTGAGTTGGCGGCGTACGACCCTGCGGAGGAACCGAAGGTCGACACCCATCGCTGTCAGGCTGGCGAACTGCCGTCGCTGGTCGACCAGTTGGTCCGCGACACCCACGAAGAGCGCGGCCATGGCGGTGAGTACGACGATCGGCAGCCCGACGATCGCCAGCCCGAACCCGGTGGCGTAGAACGTCCCGCTGCCAGCCATCTCGTACGGGTCGGCGAGCGCGCTCTCGATCCCGCTGGCCATGTTGCCGATCAGGAAGCTGCAGCAGCCCAGCAGCACGCTCATCCGTGCGGAGGGCCGTCCGTCCGCGAGCAGCCGGACGCCGGCCAGCAGGTCGGCCGGGTTGCTTGAGCGCCGCATCCGCCGCCCGAGCCAGCCGATCCAGAGCGTCGACGAGCCGAGGAACAGCAACGCCGTACCGGCCAGCACGACCGTGGTCGCGACGTACCCCAGGTATGGCGCGGCGATCAACCCCAGCAGGAGCAGCACGGGGCCGACGATGAGGCTCGTACGACGTTGGGCGACGGGCTGCGGCTCGTACGTCGCCCCGTCGCGGTGCAGGAGGCTTCCGATGACGGCACCGGCCGCTGTGGTCAGCACGATGACCGGGAGCCACACGACCGCGTCCAGCACCTCGGCGCCGGGCAGGACGCGAGCCATCCGCGGTAGGGCGCCAAAGACAAGGCTGAGCAGCAAGTACGTCGGTCCCGCGAGCAGGCCGCCCGCCAGACCGGCCATGGCCGCGTCGGCCACGGTGAGCTGCCGTAGCTGCTGCCTGGATGCTCCCGCGAGCCTGAGCGCGGTCAGGCGCCGTTCACGGGCCGCAGTACCCAGCCGCAACGCCTGGACTGCCAAGCCGCCGATCAGGACGGCCAGGATGACAAGGATCGCTATCAGGCCGGAGCGGAGTCCTGGCTCGGCGATGTAGTTGCTGTAGATCTCTTCGTTCAGCGGGTTCTTGCCCAGGCGGGTGATGCGCAGTGCCCCAAGCAGGACGGCCCCGCTCACTGCCAGAGCCGCCGTGGCGAGCTGGACCCGTCCGCGGTCGGCAGGTGTCCGTGAACGCGCCAACTGGACCAGTGTCTCGAGCGTCATCAGAGCTGGACCTCGTGCTGGATCAGGCCGTCCCGCAGCCTGATCTCACGGTCTGCCGACGCAGCCAGGAGGTTGTCGTGCGTCACCATCAGCAACGCGGCCCCGCGGTACCGGGCGGCCGCCAGCAGTACGTCGAGGAGCTCCTGACCGGCCCGGCTGTCCAAGCTGCCTGTTGGCTCGTCTGCAAGCACAACGGACGGCCCCGTGATCAGTGCACGCGCAACCGCCGCGCGCTGGGTCTGGCCGCCGGACAGCTCGGCAGGTACGGCGTCAGCGTCGTCCGCGATGCCCACCTGCTCCAGCCAGTTCATCGCGGACACATGAGCTTCACCACGTTCATGTCCCCCCAGTAACAGTGGCAGCGCCACGTTGTCGACGAGCGGCAGGTCCGGTACGAGTTGCCCGAACTGCAGCACGATGCCGATCTTCGTACGCCGAAGGGCCGCACGGTCCGCTTCCTGCAGGTCGGCGAGGTCCTGCCCGTCCACCTGGACGGCGCCGACGTCCGGCGCGAGGATGCCTGCCGCGCAGTGCAGGAGCGTCGACTTGCCGCAGCCGCTGGCGCCGGTCACCGCCACGACCTCGCCCGGCGCGAGTTGCAGGCTGACGCCGCGAAGGGCGGTGTTGCGACGGTACGAGTACTCGACCTTCTCCAGTTCCAGTGCGTTCATCAGCGAGTCCCCCTCTGCTCGGCGATGCGGTCCAGCGCGCTGTCCAGCCAGCGCAGGTCGGCGTCCAGGTGGGCCACGGTGTACTCGCGGACCAGCGGTGAGGTCGGGTCGTCGTCGGCCGGCGTCTCGCGCAGCTCCCGGATCCGGCGCAGGTGGCTGGCGCGCTGGCGGGCCAGGAACCCGGCCGCGTCGCCGCCGGTACGGATCGCCGCGACGAGCTTGCGCAGTACCTCGTCCGCGCTGCCCCAGGCCGGCGGGACCGGGTCGTTCAGCCAGTCCGCCAGATGGTCGCGGCCCTTCGCGGTGAGCGCGTAGACCGTGCGGTCCGGGCCGCCGCCGGAGGTCTTGTCGACGATCTCGACCAGTCCGTCCCGCTCCAGCCGGCCGAGCGTCGTGTACACCTGCCCGAACGCCAGCGGACGGCTGTCCGGGAACCAGGCGTCATGCCCGCGCTTCACGTCGTACCCATGGGCCGGCCCCCCGGACAGCAGCCCGAGAACGAGCTCCGCTGTGGCCATGCTGAGAACTATACATTGCGTGTATGTACTGAGTGAGTAGTCCGGATGCGGGAGTTCCGTGCCGCGGTCGGTAGGATTCAGGCGTCACCCCGCAACGAACCTGGAGTAGTCAGTGGCTCGCGTTGTCGTCGACGTCATGCTCAAGCCCGAGATCCTCGACCCGCAGGGCAAGGCGGTGCACGGCGCGTTCGGCCGGCTCGGCTTCTCTGGTGTGGCCGATGTCCGGCAGGGAAAGCGCTTCGAGATCACCCTGGACGGTGAGGCGACCGAGGAGGCCGTTGCGGAGATCCGGAAGGCCGCGGACACCCTGCTGGCGAACCCGGTGATCGAGGACTACGTGCTGCACGTGGAGAACGACCGGTGAAGATCGGCGTCGTCACCTTCCCCGGCTCGCTGGACGACGCCGACGCCCGGCGGGCGGCCGCGGTGGCCGGTGCCGAGGCGGTCGCGCTCTGGCACGGCGACGCGGACCTGCACGGCGTGGACGCGGTCGTGCTGCCCGGCGGGTTCTCGTACGGCGACTACCTGCGCGCCGGTGCCATCTCCCGGTTCGCGCCGGTGATGGAGACGATCATCGCGAAGGCCGGCCAGGGGATGCCGGTGCTCGGCATCTGCAACGGCTTCCAGGTGCTGTGCGAGTCGCACCTGCTGCCGGGCGCGCTGATCAAGAACCACCACCGCAAGTTCGTCTGCAAGGACCAGCCGCTGCGGATCGAGAACAACCGCACCGCGTGGACCAGCGACTACGACGCGAACCACGAGATCACGATCGTGCTGAAGAACCAGGACGGTTCGTACGTCGCGGACGAGGCGACGTTGGACCGGCTGGAGGGCGAGGGGCGCGTGGTGGCGCGGTACCTCGGCAACCCGAACGGTTCCTACCGCGACATCGCGGGCATCACCAACGAGCGCGGCAACGTGGTCGGCCTGATGCCGCACCCGGAGCACGCCGTCGAAACACTCACCGGTCCGACCACGGACGGCCTGGGCTTCTTCACCTCGGTGCTGAAGGCCGTCGTCGCCGGCTGATGGGCTGGTCGGGGGCGCGACGGGTACTCCTCGGCGTCGCGGCGCTGGCCGCGGCCATCGGCGGCACCGGTACGGCGGACGCGGCACCGTCGGGTCTGTTCGCCAAGGTCGTGGTGGTCGGCGTTCCCGGGCTGACCTGGAGCGACGTGCAGGCGTCGCCGGAGCTGACCGCGCTGGTGGACCAGGCGCACGTGGGGTCGATCTCGGTGAAGACCGCGGGCCCGCACACCTGCCCGATCGACGGCTGGCTGACGATCAGCGCGGGGACCCGGGCCTGGGGGAACGTGCCGGACCAGCCCTGCGGTGAGCTGCCCGCGGTGACCAACGGCACGGTCGACAACTGGCAGGCGTACGTCGACCGCCAGGCCGGGCACCACACCGGCGCCCCGATCGGCCGCCTCGGCCAGACCGGCTACCCGATCTGCGGCTTCGGCCCGGGCGCCGCGATCGCCCTCGCGAAGACCGACGGCTCCGTTGCCAACTGGCAGCCGACGTTCGACCCCTCCCGACTGGCCAAGCCCGACTGCGGCGACGCGGTCGTCGACGCCGGCGCGATGCCGCTGCGTGAAGGCCGCGACGAAGCCCGGCAGAAGGTCGCGGACCTCGTCGCCCAGGCCCGCGCCGCCGGCGGCTGGGTCTTGCTGGTCGGCGTCAGCCAGGAAGACCTGAACGCGCACAAGCAGACCCTGGTCGCGATGCAGCTCCCCCCGGACAACGGGCCGCGCTGGCTGACCGGTGACAGCACCCGGCGCCCCGGGTTGATCCAGCTGACCGACATCACCGCCACCATCCTCAAGGGCCGTACCCCAGCCACTGTGGACCCCGCGGGCGAAGAAACCGCAAGCCCGCTGGACGGCGGTGAGATCCACTTCACCGGCAAGCTCCACACGGACGCGTCCGCCGTGATCGCGGACCGCCTGGGCGCCAACCAGCGGTACGAGCAGCCCCGGCCGATGCTGTTCTACGTAGCCCTGACGATTGTCGGTGCCGAAGTACTCGCCCTGATCTGGTTCCTCGTACGCCGCTCGCCCGCGTCCCGCCGTGCCGCCGTCTTCACGCTCCTCGTCCAGGGTGGCTTCTACATCGCGGTCTTCCTGGCACAGGCCACCGTCTGGTGGCGCTGGCCGGCCCCTGGCTTCTCCTTGTACGCCGTGACGATCGGTATCAGTGTCCTGTCCGCGGTCCTGGCCCAGGTGTTCTTGAAGAAGTACGCGTACTTCGGCCTCGCAGTCGCGACGTACCTGCTGCTGCTCGTCGACGGCGTACTGGGGACGCCCATGCAGCTCGGCAGCATGTACGCCGACGGCCCTGTGATCGGCGGGCGCTTCTACGGCTTCGGCAACTCGACCTTCGCAGCGTTGGGTGTCGGGGCGCTCGTCACGGCCGGCTGGGCCGCGCACAGGCTGCTGGACAAGAGCAAGCTGCAGGCTGCGCTCGCCGTACTGGTCATCGGCGGCGCCGCGATCATCGTGGACGGCAAACCGGGCTGGGGCACCGACTTCGGCGGCATCCTGGCGCTTACGCCGGCAGTGCTGCTGATGGGCTGGCTGACCTGGCACGGGAGCCTCTCGCTGCGCGCACTGATCAGCGTCGGCGTGCTCGGCGTACTGGCTGTCACGGCTGTCTCGTTCCTGGACTACCTGCGGCCGGCCGACCAGCGCACACACTTCGGGACGTTCTTCGCCCGGATGCTCCAGGGTGACGTCGACGACGTGTTCGTCCGCAAGCTGCAGATGGCCGTGATGTTCTTCCACGGCCCCACCGGCTGGGCGATGCTGATCGCCGTACTGCTGTGCGTGTTCGCCACGGTGTTCCCGGATCGGGTTCCGTCGCAGGCGTACCGCGACTTCTACCGGAGCAGCGCGATGGTCCGTCCGGCCCTGCTGGCGCTGTCCGCGTGCGGCATCGTCGGCATGCTGCTGAACGACGCGGGCGTCGCCCTGCCCGCGATCATGGCCGGGTTCGCCGTACCGATCCTGGTCGCCCACCTCCTGGCTTCCCACCAGCCAGCTACCGTTTCACCTGAGTCCCACCTAGTGCAGGAGTCCTGAAGTGTCCCCGGAATTTCACAGCGACACCGTTAGCAACGCCACCGGCACCCCCGACGTCGAGCAGCCCTGGGCCGAGCTCGGCCTCAAGCCGGACGAGTACCAGCGGATCCGGGACATCCTGGGCCGGCGCCCCACCAGCTGTGAGCTGGCGATGTACTCGGTGATGTGGAGCGAGCACTGCTCGTACAAGTCGTCCAAGGTGCACCTGCGCAAGTTCGGCGAGATCCCGCAGGAGACCCCGGCCGGGAAGATGCTGGCCGGTATCGGTGAGAACGCCGGCGTCATCGACATCGGCGAGGGGTACGCCGTCACGTTCAAGGTCGAGTCGCACAACCACCCGTCGTACGTCGAGCCGTACCAGGGCGCGGCCACCGGGGTCGGCGGCATCGTCCGCGACATCCTCGCGATGGGCGCCCGCCCGGTCGCGGTGATGGACCCGCTGCGGTTCGGCCCGCTGGACGCGCCGGACACCAGGCGCGTGCTGCCCGGGATCGTGTCCGGGGTCGGCGGCTACGGCAACAGCCTCGGCCTGCCGAACGTCGGCGGCGAGGTCGTCTTCGACCCGACGTACGCCGGGAACCCGCTGGTGAACGCGCTCTGCATCGGCGTCATGCGGCACGAGGACCTGCACCTCGCGAACGCGACCGGCCTCGGCAACCAGATCATCCTGTACGGTGCGAAGACCGGCGGCGACGGCATCGGCGGCGTGTCCGTGCTGGCGTCGGAGACGTTCGCGGACGGCGGCCCGACCAAGCGCCCGGCCGTCCAGGTGGGCGACCCGTTCATGGAGAAGCTGCTGATCGAGTGCACGCTCGAGCTCTTCCAGGCGAACGTGGTCGAGGGCATCCAGGACCTCGGCGGCGCGGGCCTGTCCTGTGCGACGTCCGAGCTGGCCAGCGCCGGTGACGGCGGCATGCACGTCTCGCTCGACAAGGTGCCGCTGCGGGACGCGTCGCTCGCCCCGGAAGAGATCCTGATGAGCGAGTCGCAGGAACGGATGATGGCCGTGGTGACGCCGGACAACGTCGAGGCGTTCCTGAAGATCTGCGCCAAGTGGGACGTTCAGGCGGACGTGATCGGCGAGGTCACCGACACCAACCGGCTGGAGATCGACTGGCACGGCGAGCGGGTGGTCGACGTACCGCCGCGGACCGTCGCGCACGAGGGCCCCGTCTACGACCGTCCGTACGAGCGGCCGGCCTGGCAGGACGAGCTGCAGGCCGACGGCGCCGAGAAGTTGCCGCGGGCAAGCAGTGGCGCGGAGCTGCGGGACACCCTGCTGAAGCTGGTCGCGTCGCCGAACCTGTGCGACAAGTCCTGGGTGACCGACCAGTACGACCGGTACGTGCTCGGCAACTCGGTGCTCGCGCAGCCCGAGGACAGCGGGATGATCCGGGTCGACGAGACCAGCGGCCTCGGCGTCGCGGTGTCCACCGACTGCAACGGCCGGTTCGCCAAGCTCGACCCGTACACCGGCGCGAAGCTGGCGCTGGCCGAGTCGTACCGGAACGTCGCGACCACCGGCGCCCGGCCGGTCGCGGTCACCGACTGCCTGAACTTCGGCTCGCCCGAGGACCCGGCCGTGATGTGGCAGTTCGTCGAGGCGATCCGCGGGCTGGTCGACGCCTGCAAGGAGCTCGGCATGCCGGTCACCGGCGGGAACGTGTCGTTCTACAACCAGACCGGCGAGACGCCGATCCTGCCGACCCCGGTCGTGGGTGTGCTGGGCGTGATCGATGACGTGACCCGGCGTACGCCGATCGGGTTCACCGCGGAGATGGAAGGCCACCAGCTGTACCTGCTGGGGACGACGGAGGACGAGCTGTCCGGGTCCGAGTGGGCGCACGTCGTCCACGGGCACCTCGGCGGGCGGCCGCCGGCGGTGGACCTGGCGGCAGAGAAGCAGCTCGCCGACATCCTGATCAACGCGTCCCGGGACGGGCTGATCGACGCGGCCCACGACGTCAGCGACGGCGGTGTCGCGCAGACGCTGGCCGAGTCGGCGCTGCGCGGCGGGGTGGGCGCGCGGGTGTGGGCGCCGGACGGGCTGGACCCGTTCCTGTTCCTGTTCGCGGAGTCGGCGGGGCGCGCGATCGTGGCAGTACCGCGGACCGAGGAGGTGCGGTTCACCGACATGTGCACCGCCCGCCGCTTCCCGCACGCCAAGATCGGCGTGATCACCGGCGACACGCTCGACGTCCAGGACCAGTTCGAACTCCCCCTCACGGAACTCCGCGAGGCCTGGACCGCGACCCTTCCGGCGGCGCTCAGCTGACCACCCGGATGGCACACTCTGAATGACGAGTGTGAGGTGAGGCGGATGGTGGAGCGGCGACCGGTGAAACCGGCCGACCTGATCGGATATGCGACGGCGGCCGGGCAGGAGGCGCGGGAGGTCGCGACGCGGCGGCGGATGGTCAACATCCGCCTCACCGACGAGGAGCGGCACGTCTGTACCGACGAGCTGGCCGAGCAGTTCGCGATCGGCCGGCTGGACGAGGACGAGCTGCACCGGCGGGTGGATCTGCTGAACGACGCGGTCACGCACGGCGACCTGATCCCGATCTTCGCCGGCCTGCCGACCCCCTCGCTGTACAAGCCCGCGCCGCGGACGCCGGGGAAGTGGCGCTGGGCGGCGTTCATCGGCGCGGTGTGGATGGCGTTGCCGTTCGCGCTGGCCGGGCTGCTGTTCCTGGTGTTCGGCCGGGAGGTCGTGGCCGCGATCTTCGGGTTGCCCGCACTCGCCTGGGTGTTCTTCGCCTACCGCTGGGCCTCCCGCCCGAAGCGCGACGAGCAACGCAAGAAGTCAGGCGCCTAGCGTCGACTCCCGGGTGATCAGCCGGGCCGGGAGCTCCAGTACGCCGTGGTGCCGTTTGCCGGCGATTCCTTCGAGCAGCAGTGTGGCGGCGCGGCGGCCGAGGTCCTCGAGGCGCGGGTCGACGGTGGTGAGCGGCGGACGGCTCGCCATCGCCATCACCGACCAGTCGTCGTAGCCGGTGACCGCGATGTCCTCGGGTACGGCGTGGCCGAGCTCGCGGAGGCGGTCGCAGACGCCGCGGGCGATCTGGTCACTGCCGCAGCTGATCGCGTCCGGGCGTTGCCGCAGTACGACCTCCGTCGCCTGGCGCCCCCACCGTTCGCTCCACTCGCCGTACAGCGGCTCGCCGCACAGGGCGTCGCCGGCGGCGCTGACGACCGCCTCGGCGCGGGCCGTGGCGGAGCGGTGGTTGCTGGGCCCGGTGATGTGCGCGATCCGCTGCCGGCCGAGGCCGAGCAGGTGCGTGATCGCGGCCGTCATCCCGCCCGCGTCGTCGACGATCACCGAGGCGTCCTCGGGGTTACTGGAGGGTGCGAGCGCGTAGACGACCGGAAGCGGTACGTCGATCGGCGGCCGCGGCTCGGTCCGACGGCCCGTGACGACGAAGCCGTCGACGCCGCGGGCGACCATCGAGCGCAGGTACGTCAGCTCGCGCAGCGGGTCGTCGCGAGTGTCGCACAGCACGGTCGCGAGCTGACCGGCGCTGAGCACGTCCTCGACGCCGCGCATGATCGGGATGCTGAACCGGCCGGTGCTGTCGGTGGTCACCAGCGCGACCGTGTAGGTGCGTCCCGAGGACAGCGCGCGGCCCCGGCTGTCCGGGGTGAACCCGAGCTTCGCGGCGGCCTGCCGCACCCGGTCACGGGTTTCCTGGCTCAACTGGCCGGTGTTGTTGAGCGCCTTGGACGCGGTCCCGGCGGACACCCCCGCGAGCGCGGCAACATCCACCATGCGCACTGCCGGCGGCCTCATCCTGTCATCCTCCTGGTCTTTCCGTCTTGCGTCGAAGCGTAGCTGAGACCTACGTTGTCAATGACGGAAAACGTGTGCCGTTTTTCCGTCGGTGTGATGTCCGCCCCCGTCACCCGAAAGGTCCGCCCATGTCCGAACCCCTTCCCGAAGGACTGCCCCGACGTGACTTCCTCGGTGTCTCTCTCGCCGCGGCGGTGCTCGTGACGAGTTCCGCGACCGCCGCTCCTCCGTCCGGTCCGCCCGCGAGCCGCGGCGGGCATTACGTCCCGCAACGCGCTCCGCTGCGCCCTGTCCCGTTCCAGAAGCTCCCGCCCGGCGCGATCGAGCCCCGCGGCTGGCTCGCGCAACAGCTCGACCTGCAGGTCAACGGGCTCTGCGGGCGGTACGACGAGATCTCGGACTTCCTGGTCTACGACACGAACGGCTGGGTCGACCCGGCGCTGGGTGCGTGGGAGGAGCTGCCGTACTGGCTGCGCGGGTTCGGCGACCTCGGCTACGTCACCGGCGACACCGGCGTACTGACCAGGACACAGCGGTGGATGGACGGGATCCTCGCGACACAGGCTGCTGACGGGTGGTTCGGTCCGGAGCGGTTGCGGACGTCGCTGGAGAACGGCCCCGACTTCTGGCCGGGGATGCCGCTGCTGGCGGCGTTCCGGTCCTGGTACGAGTACTCCGGCGACGAGCGGGTCATTCCGTTCATGACGAAGTACTTGCGCTTCCAGAACACGCAGCCGCCGGAGGTGTTCAACCGGTCGTGGGGTGCGTTCCGCTGGGGCGACAACATCGACAGTGCGTACTGGCTGTACAACCGCACCGGTGAGCAGTGGTTGCTCGACCTGGTGACCAAGATGCACAACGGGTCCGCGGACTACGTCAACGGCATCCCTACGTGGCACAACGTCAACCTGGCGCAGGGTTTCCGGGAGCCGTTGCAGTACTGGCTGCTGTCCGGGGACGCCAAGCACCGGGAGGCGACGTACCGGAACTATGCGACGGTCATGGGCCTGTACGGGCAGTTCCCGGGCGGTGGGTACGCCGGGGACGAGAACTCGCGGCCCGGGTTCGGCGACCCGCGGCAGGGGTTCGAGACGTGCGGGATCGTGGAGCTGATGCACAGCTTCGAGCTGCTCACCCGGTTCACCGGCGACGTCGCGTGGACGGACAGGTGCGAGGAGCTCGCGTTCAACTCGCTGCCGGCGTCGTACGACCCGCGGCAGCAGGTGATGCACTACATCACCTGTGCGAACAGCGTGCAGCTCGACGACCGGCCGAAGCATGGGCAGTTCCAGAACGCGTTCCCGATGGGTTCTTACAAGTACGGCGTACACCAGTACCGGTGCTGCCCGCACAACTACGGCATGGGCTGGCCGTACTACGTGCAGGAGCTGTGGCTGGCTACGACGGACAACGGTCTGGCCGCGTCGATGTACGCCGCCAGCAAGGTGACCGCGACGGTTGGAGCGGGTGAGACCGTGTCCGTCGTACAGGACACCGAGTACCCGTTCTCGGACACCATTAGCTTCACGGTGGAGTCAAAGCGGCCGGTGCGTTTCCCCTTGTACCTAAGGCGTCCCGGCTGGGCGCAGGGCGCGTCGGTGAAGGTCAACGGGGAGCAGGTGCGTACTACTGGCGACTGGATGAAGGTAGAGCGCACCTGGCATCCGGGTGACCGCGTTGAGCTCACGCTGCCGATGCGGACAACCACCCGCGTCTGGAACGACAACCACGACTCGGTGTCGGTCGACCGCGGCCCGCTGACGTATTCCTTGCAGATCGACGAGCGGTACGAGCGCATCGGCGGCACTGAGGCGTGGCCGGAGCTGTCCGTGTACCCGGAATCCCCGTGGAACTACGGTCTCGTCGCAGGCGCCTCGTTCGACGTCGTACGACGGGAGGGCGGTGGCGACCCGTTCACACAGGACGGCGTACCGCTGGCACTCACCACGCAGGCTCGACGGATCCCGCAGTGGGAAACGGACACCGAGGATGTCGTAGGGCTGCTGCAGCAGAGCCCTGCGCTGTCAGAGCAGCCTGTGGAGACCGTGACGCTCATACCGATGGGGGCGGCCCGGCTGAGGGTCACGTCGTTCCCGCAGGTGTCTGCGCAGGGCGAGGAGTGGTTCTACCGCACGCGGATCACCGCGTCGCACGTGAACGACGGGGACTCGCTGGAGGCGCCAGACTCCGGCCGTACGCCGGAGTCCTCCGCGGACACGTCGATTCCGCGCTTCACCTGGTGGGACCGTCGCGGGACGACGGAGTGGATCGAGTACGACCTACGCGAGGTGCGGGAGCTGTCGAGCGTCTCCGCGTACTGGTACGACGACACCGGCTCCGGCCTGTGCCGCGTACCGCAGTCCTGGCGGGCCCTGTGGCTCGACGGGGACACGTGGCGCCCGGTCGGCAACACCACCCCGTACGGCGTTGCAGTCGATCAGCCCAACAACACGTCGTTCACGCCAGTACGCGCCCAGCACGTCCGCGTGGAGGCTGTCCTACGTCCGACGTACTCAGGAGGCTTGCTGCTTCTGACATTCGACTGACCACCCGCCGGCACCTCCTCACCGGACAGGGCGCCCTGGTCTGGAACTACCTCGCCTGGTTCTGGGCCACAAGAGGTCACCGGGGCTGACGACACCACAGATAGTCTGTGGGCGTGGAGCCTGTGTTGCGGTTGGCTGTGGTGGGGGATGGGCCTGCGGTGGCCGCGTTGGCCCGGGCGGCGGTGGAGACGCAGTTCCCGGCGTACTACGACGCCGTGCAGACGGCCAGTGCGGCCGAGCACATCACCACGCTGGACACCGCCCTGATCGACGACGGCACCTACTACGTGCTGGAGGCGGCCGGAGAGGTCGTCGCGTGCGGCGGGTGGAGCCGGCGGAACAAGCTCTTCAACGCCAGTACGGCGGGAGCCGACACCCGGCTGCTCGATCCGGCGACCGAGCCGGCCCGGATCCGGGCGATGTTCGTACGGGCGGACTGGACCCGCCGGGGACTCGGACGGGCGATTCTTACCGCCTGTACGGAGGCTGCCCGCGCGGAAGGGTTCACCAGGCTCGCCCTGATGGCGACGCTGCCCGGCGTACCGCTCTACAAGGCCTACGGCTTCACCGAGGTGGAAGACGCCCAGCTACCGATGCCGGACGGGACCCTGCTCCCCGGCGTCGCGATGGAACGACCGATCGAGGAGAACGCATGACCGCAGGTACTACTGTCACCGCACCGGACGGCACGGAGGTCGTGCTCGGTGAGATCGGCACCCGCGTGCTGCTGAAGAACTCACGGGTGCGTGTCTGGGAGGTGGAGCTGCAGCCCGGTACGGCGCAGGGCTGGCACCTGCACCACAACCCGTACGTCGTCCTGTGCCTGTCGACGTCGCCGTGTCACATGGACTGGCTGGACGGCAGCCCTGCCCGCCACCTGAGCGAGACGGTCGGCGGTTCGGTCTACCGGCCCGTGTCGCCGGTCCACATGCTCACCAATGACGGCGACGCGCTGTACCTCAACCGCCTCATCGAGGTGCTCGACCTGGGCGAGGAGGCCTCAGGCGAGCCGTACGCCGCGGTTGACACAGCCGCTGCGGGCTTCGAGCAGACCGGCGAGATCCCGACGAAGGTCGTGGTCGACGAGGACGACGTACGCGTGCAGCACGTCACTCCCGAGGCAGGTGAGTCCTACACGTGGCGTACGGGCTCCTACCCCGCTCTTGTCATCGACCTGGACCTGTCGAGCCCAGACGTGACGTACCTCGAGCCCGGGCAGTCCTACACCCTCCCCGCGAAGCCTGAGCGCACCTCAGGCTTCAACCTGGTCGAGCTTCTCTACTACAGCAAGCCTCGTACCTGACCAGCGTCCCGGGCAGCCAAAGCCGCGGCAGTGTCGACCTGGCTGAGGTCGGCCTGCCGTAGCTGCGCCTTCACCAGCGGCACCTGCGGGCCAACGGCGCTCAGCTCGGTCACACCGAGAGCAGCCAGCAGTACGGCGGCCTGTGGGTCGCTGGCGAGGTCACCGCAAACGGCCACGCGTACGCCCGCCGTACGGACGACGTGGTCGATCAGCTGGAGCACCGCGGGGTCCAACCCGTCCGCAAGCGGTGCCACGGCAGCGTTGGTACGGTCGGCCGCGGTCGTGTACTGCGTGAGGTCGTTGGTGCCGATGCTGACGAAGTCGAGGTCCTTCGCGAGCGTGGCGACCCGGAGCGCGGCCGCCGGGACCTCGACCATGATGCCGACCTCGAGGTTGTGCCGCGGCCCGAGCTCCTGCAGCGCCCAGTCGACCTCGTCGGCGGTCGTCACCATCGGGAACATCACGTGCACCGGCGTCTCGGCCGCCGTCCGCCGGATCGCCGCGAGCTGATCGCGGAGCAGCTCCGGCCGGCGGCGGAACACCCGCAGCCCGCGTTCGCCGAGGAACGGGTTCGGCTCGTGCTCCTGCGGGAGGAACGGGAGCGGCTTGTCGCCGCCGATGTCCCAGGTGCGGATCGTGATCGGCTTGTTCCCGAGCGCCCGGGCGATCCGGAGAAACACCTCGGCCTGCTCGTCGACGCTCGGCGCCGTACGCCGGTCCCCGAACAGCACCTCGGTCCGCACCAGCCCCGACCCGTCCGCGCCCCGCACTTCCACGGCGTCCTGCACGACACCGACATTCACCAGTACGTCGACGGTGCGGCCGTCGCGCGTCGTGGCCGGCGCGTCCGCGTCCGCGATCGCCCGCTCGCGCTCACCCAGCCGCTCGGCGATCGTGGCACGTACCGCGGCCTCGTCGGGTGACGTGTCGAACACCCCCGTTCGAGCGTCGAACGCGACCACGGTCCCGGCCCGTACCGCGACGTCCCCGATCCCTGTCACCAAAGGGATCCCACGAGACCGCGCCACGATCACCCCGTGCCCGGTCGTCCCGGCGGCCCGTACCGCAATGCCTTCGATCGCGGTCGCATCAACCGTCGCAGCGGTCGCCGCGTCCAGCTCGGGCACGATGAGGATTCCGTTGGCGGCTGCCTGCTCCGCCACGCCGACCAGCAACCGCAGCACGCGGTCCCGCACGGCACGGACGTCCTGGGCGCGTTCCTGCTGGTACGGGTCGTCCAACGCCTCGAAGGTGGCGGCCAACCCGTCGTACGTCTGCTTCCATGCGACCGGCGCCGACGTACCGTCCGCGATCGCCGCGCGGACCTCCGCCAGCAGCGTGCGATCGTTCAGCAGCGCGACGTGCGCCTCGAAGATCCCGCCACCGTCGGCCAACGCCCGCAGCTCACCGCCGGCAACTCGAACCGCATCCTCCAGCCGACCGTTTTCGTTGTTCCCAGCAACATAACCACTGAGATCAACCGCGGCATCGACAATCACGGCCGGCCCGATCGCCATATCCAGACCAGACCCACCTGTCAAGGGAGCCACTGCCACGTCACCGAAGTTGTCAGCCGCAAGTTCTTCAACGGCCGCCAGCACCTCGGCCGCCTGCGCCCCGCTGGCACCCACCCGCAACCGGTGCCCCTGCTGGGCGTTCAATGTCGCGACCATACTCAAACTGCCCGCATCCACCGGCCCTTTCCCGGTGTCCAGATCGGTCAGCGTGACCACGGCGTCAAACCCGTTGACCAAACCAACCAATCGGGCCGCCGGCCGCGCATGCAACCCGTGCTCGTTGCCGACCATGACCTCAACGGTGTGATCAGCCGCAGCAACCGGCCCGGCCTCAACCGGCGCCGCATCCCCGAGATGGTCCTGCTTACCAGCCAACCCCCGCGCCGCCTCGGCAGCAACCGCGTCCAGCGAAGCGCCTGTGGACGCCGTCACCACCGCCGCCACCAGCCCCTCGACCAGCGGAGCGCTCGTCAGCCGGACATGGTCCGCGACCGAGGGATCGACAAACTCCAGCGCCATCTCCGCGCTCAGCGCCGCCGACCCGAGATCCAGCAGTACGAGTACGCCGTCCGCGCTGTCCGCCACCCCGAGCGCGTCCGCAACCGCCATCGCGTCGGTCCCGAACGTCGTCGCGTCCAGCCCTGCCGCCACCGCGATCACCGGACGCTTGTCCTCGGCAACCATCTCCGCCGCCAGCCCGACCGCCGCGTCCGCGAGCGCCCGGCTGTGCGACACCACCACGATCCCGATCATGACAGCGTGCGCGCCGCGGACTCCAAGATCAGTGTCGTACTGGTCGCCCCCGGATCCTGATGCCCGGCGCTGCGCTCACCGAGGTAGCTGGCCCGCCCCTTGCGCGCCACCAGCGGTATGGTCCCGTCCCGCCCCTTCGCGGCCGCCTCTGCCGCGGCGTTCAGCGCCGCACCCAGATCCGCGCCGCCGGCCACGGCGTCGTCGTACGCCGTCAACGCCGGCGCCCACGCGTCGTACATGGTCTTGTCGCCGAGCTCCGCCTTGCCGCGGGCCAGCACCCCCTCGACCCCGGCGTGCAGCGCCTTCCCGATCGCCTCCGGCGTCAGGTCGACCCCCGCCAATGCGGTCCCGAACCGCAGGAAGAACGTCCCGTACAACGGCCCGCTGGCCCCGCCGACCTTGCTGACCAACGTCATCCCGGCCTTCTTCAGCAACTCGTCGGCCGACCCGAACGACGCACCGTCCAGCACCTCGACGACCGCCTGGAACCCACGGTCCATGTTGGCTCCGTGATCCGCGTCCCCGATCGCCGAATCCAGCTCGGTCAGGTACGCCGCGTTCTCGTGCAGCACCTGCGCGACGTCCCGCATCCAGTTGACGAAGTTCTCGACGCTCATGCACCCCACCGTAGGCCGGGGGTGTTCACCGGGGCGTCCCAGAGGCGTACCAGTTCGTCGTCCACCTTGAGGAGGGTGACCGAGCAGCCGGCCATCTCGAGCGAGGTGATGTAGTTGCCGACCAGCGAACGGGCGACGGTGATGCCGGCCCGGTCGAGGAGCTGGGCGATCTCGTTGTACATCACGTACAGCTCGATCAGCGGCGTACCGCCCATGCCGTTCACGAACGCGATCACCGAATCGCCTTGGCTGTAAGGCAGATCGGTGACCACCGGGTCGACGAGCAGCTCGGCGATCTCGCGCGCCGGGGCGAGCGGGAGGCGTTGCCGGCCGGGCTCGCCGTGGATGCCGATGCCGACCTCCATCTCGTTCTCGGCGAGTTCGAACGTCGGCTTGCCCGCGGCCGGGACCGTGCAGGACGTGAGCGCCATCCCCATGCTGCGGCCGTTGTCGTTGACCCGCTTGGCCAGGTCCGCGACCTCCTGCAGCGGGCGGCCCTCCTCGGCGGCGGCGCCGACGATCTTCTCCAGCAGTACGGTGACGCCGACGCCGCGGCGGCCCGCGGTGTAGAGGCTGTCCTGGACGGCGACGTCGTCGTTCGTCACCACCGACAGCACCTCGGTCCCGGCGTCGGCCGCGGCCAGTTCGGCGGCCATCTCGAAGTTCATCACGTCGCCGGTGTAGTTCTTCACGATGTGCAGTACGCCGGCACCGGCGTCGACGGCCTTCGTCGCGGCCATCATCTGGTCCGGCACCGGGGAGGTGAACACCTCGCCCGCGCAGGCCGCGTCCAGCATCCCGGCCCCGACGAAGCCGCCGTGCATCGGCTCGTGCCCGGAGCCGCCGCCTGAGATCAGCCCGACCTTCCCGGGCCGCGGCGCGTCCTTGCGGTAGACGATCCGGTTCTCCAGGTCCACCCGGAGCCGGTCCGGATGCGCCGCCGCCATCCCGCGCAGCGCCTCACTCACAACATCGGCAGGGTCGTTGATGAGCTTCTTCATGGATCCATCTGAGCACACGAGCGCCGCCTACGGGAGGGCCTCCACGTCCGAAAGCAGCGGGATCGACCGGATCGACCGGCTCACGGTGAGCAGTACGGCGCCTACCGCGAGCAGCGCCGCGAAGAGCAGCAGCGCGTTCCGGGCGCCGAGCGTGCCGAGGAAGACGCCGCCGAGGAACGGCGCCAGCGGGGCCGCGCCGTTCGACATGAACATGAACGCGCTCTGCGCCCGGCCCTGCAGCTTGTTCGGGGTGATCAGCATCTGGTAGCCGAACAGGCCCGAGTTCAGCGCGGGCAGCAGGAACACGGCGAGCGCCGGCAGCGCGATCAGCACGGCGGGACGCGTGCTGGCGGCCGTCGCCGCGAACGTCACGGTGATGACCCAGGAGCCGACGATGGTGATCTTCCCGGTGCTGTACTTCGCCAGCAGCCGCGGTGCCGCGAACGCCCCGAGCAGGCCGCCGACCCCCATCGCGGTCTCCAGCAACCCGATCACGGACGGCCGTACGCCGCGTTGCTGCATGCTCAGGATCAGCACCAGGATCGTGCCGTTCGCGGCGAAGTTGAGCAGCGTCGCGGTGACGGCGATGGTCCGCAGGTCGCGCTGGCGGAACAGCCAGGCCAGCCCGGACCGGATCGCCTTCAGGATCGGCTCGGGTGCCTCGCCCGCGGGCTGCGCGGCCGGCAGCGGGTGCCGGATCGTCGTCAGCATGATCGCCATCACCAGGTACGAGATCGCGTCCGCGGCGACCGGGATGGCGCGCCCGATCGAGAACAGCAGGCCGCCGAGCGGTGCGCCGGCCAGGCCCGCCACGTTCGCTCGGCCGTGTGACGCGGCGAGCGCCGTACTGATGTCCTCGGGCGCGACGATCTCGCGCAGCGCGGCGCTCTCGGCGGGCATGAACAGCGCGTAGCCGGCGCCGTTCAGCAGGCCGACCAGCAACAGGTGGGGGAGCGTCAGGTGGCCGAGCCAGGCGGCGACGGCGACCGAGCCGAACAGGAACGCGCCGAGGAACGTGTACCCGATCAGGATCCGGCGCCGGCTCCACCGGTCGGCGAGCGCGCCGCCGGGCAGCGCGACCAGGATCGTGCCGAGCGAGGACGCCGTACCGACCAGGCCGGCCTGCACCGGGGAGCCGGTGATGGCCAGGCCGAGCAGCGTGAACACGAACGAGCTCATCGCGGAGCCCAGCGAGCTGACCGTTTGACCGGTCAGCAACTTCAGATAATCACCGTTGTGCAGCAACCCCCGGGCGGACATAACCGGGAGAGTATGCCTGCATCAGGCTCACATATCAGGTCTGATGCATTGCACGTTAATGCAAATCAGTCCTTGGGTCGCAGCAGCGGGCGGACGACCTCGCGGGCGTCGTGGATCCGGGACTTGACCGTGCCGAGCGGGGCGCCGACCTCGGCGGCGATCTCCTCGTACGACAGCCCGTACACGTCGCGCAGTACCAACGGGGTGACCATCTGCGGACGGTCCCGCTCGAGGGTCTCGAGCGCCTCCAGGAGGTCCAGCCGGGTGCCGGCGATCACGCTCGTGGTGCGGGGGTCCGGCTTCTCCATCTGCTCGGGGTTGTGCGCGGCCTGGGCGGCGCGCTTGAGCTTGCGGTACGTCGAGCGGGCGGAGTTGGCCGCGACGGAGTGCACCCAGGTGGAGAAGCTGCTGCGACCGGAGTAGGTGTTGATCTTGGTCGCGATGTTCAGCAGGGCCTCCTGCGCCGCGTCCTCCGCGTCGGCGGAGTACGGCAGGACGCTCCGGCAGATCCGCAGGACGCGCGGATGCACCTGCCGCAGCAGGTCGTCCATCGCGTTCTTGTCGCCCGCCTGTGCCTGCTCCGCGAGGGTGGCAAGGTCGTCCGTCGGGCTGGTGCTCTCGCTCATCTGCGCCTTTGCTCTCGATGGGCCCCAGGTAAGGACACTCCAATACTCCATAATGCCTTGTATGGGGGTCCCAACCAGACTCGGTCGGTACGTCGTGCGCCGACGCCTGGGCTCAGGCGGTTTCGCGACGGTGTGGCTGGCCCATGACGAGCAGCTCGACGCCGAGGTGGCGATCAAGGTGCTGGCCGACAACTGGGGCCACGACGACTCGGTCCGGAAGCGGTTCCTGGAGGAGGGCCGGTTCCTCCGCCGGGTCGAGTCCGAGCACGTCGTCCAGGTGCACGACGTCGGCGAACTGGAGGACGGCCGCCCGTTCCTGGTGCTCACGTACGCCGACCGCGGCACGCTGGCGGACCGCCTGAAGCAGAAGCCGCTGCCGCTGCCCGAGGCGGTCGACGTGGTCGTCCAGGTCGGCCGCGGCCTGCAGGCCCTGCACCGACGCGGGCTGCTGCACCGCGACGTCAAGCCGGCCAACGTCCTGTTCCGCAGCACCGACGACGGCGAGCGGGCCGTCCTGTCCGACCTCGGCCTGGGCAAGTCGCTCGACGAGGTGTCACGGATCACCATGCCCGGCGGCACCCCGTCGTACGTCGCCCCCGAGCAGGCGCTGGGGGAGCGGCTGGATCAACGGGCGGACCAGTACTCGCTGGGCGCCGTCGCGTACGCCGCCCTCACCGGCCGGTCCCCACACCAGGTGGACGGCCTCGGCGCCGCCAGCCGCGTCAAGGTGGCCCCGCCACCAAGCTCCCTCGGCTTCGAGCTACCGGAACAGGTCGACGCCGCGATCGTCCGCGCCCTGGACCCCGACCGCGAGAAGCGCTGGCCGGACGTCCAGTCCTTCACCAAACAACTGGTCGGCGCCCTCGACGAAAACACCCACGACTTCCCCCTCGCCGAGCGCGAGACGGTCCTGGTCGCCGACGAGCCCGAGGACGACGCGGACAAGACCGCGCTGAGCGACGAGAACCAGCCGACGGTCGTGAAGACCGTCGAGCCGTCGGCCGAGGTGGCAGAGCCTGAGCCGGCACCGGTCGTACCGGAGAAGCCCGCGAAGAAGAAGCGGCGGCGAGGGCGTTGGGTGGTCGCCGCACTGCTGGCGCTCGTGGTAGGCGCCGGAGCCGGGTACGGCGGCCAGTGGTACCTGTCCGGCCGCAAGATGATCGCAGTCGGTGACAAGGGCTTCCATGTGAACCTGCCACGCGCCTGGGCCCAGTCGATGGCCTCGTCGACGTGGACCGTACCGGGCGGCAACGGCACCGGTCCGGCGTTCCGTGTCAGCGAGGATGCGGACTGGTCGGGCCAGACGCCGGGGGTGTTCATCGGCGTGTCCAGCACCAAGCTGGCGCTGCCGGACAGCACGCAGTGCCAGAACGTCGGAGCACCCCTGCCGCACACGGTCGGTGGACAGTCGGTCACGGACCGGGTTTCCAGTGGCTGCTTCGATGCGGATATCGTGCTGCTCCAGCGAATCGTCGATCACGGGGACGGCGGCTCGCTACTCGTTCAGGTGGTCGTACCCGGGTCGAACCAGGTGCGTGCCACCGAGATCGCTGACACGGTGCAGTACACCCCCTAGGACGTCCCCATGCGTTTCCCGACCGAACGGCTTCGGCCTTCGCCGGCCCTGATCCAGTCCGTACGCCGCAGCTTCTACCGGATCCGTTCCACCATCTTCCGCACCATGTGGCCCGTCGACTGACGGCCTAGGAATTCAGCGGAGTGTCCTTGCGCTGAACGCTCCTCGTAGCGTGCTCCAGCACATCCATCAACGCGTCCTGATCCTGGGGAAGCCCGGTAGAACCCATCTCGATGGCACAGTTTCCACTGTCGTTCGCGACCCAGCGCACGATGACGTATCGCAGCACCGCATCTGGCGACTGCTCAGGCGGCGGCACGTACGTGTAAGCGATCGTGGCGTAGTCCTTGTCCACACGCTGCGAGAGCAGTTGGAACATCTGGTTTGCCGACAGGCGCTTCAGTTGCGCGAGCCTGATCTCCATCGAGGCGGCCGGCGGGCGTTTGATCGTGAAGCCGCCCTCGACCCGGAGCCATCGCTTGCCGGTCGGGTCGGTGAACCGCCCGATCGTCGGCGGGTCCGGCTGCGTGAATCCCCAGCCGTCCGGTACCCGTACCGTGATCCGCGACTTGAGCACGGCTCGCACGTCGAAGGTCTGGCTACGGTAGCTGAGATCGGCCGGCTTCAACGCCGGCGAGTTGTCGTAGGTGACCTTGCGGGGCGTCGGGGTCGGGCTGGCGGTGGGCGACGGCGATACGCCGCCGGATCCCATCGGAAGTGGTGCGGCCGTGCCGGCCTGGCTGGGTTCAGCCGTCAGGAACAGGCCGGCGCCATACCCGCCGGCGCCCCCGACGCCGGCCAGGGTGAGTAAGCCCGCGCCGAGCAACGCACGTCGAGACACGTTCCGCACCACCCACGCACCTCCCCCAGTCCTACACTCAAAGACACCTCAGCCCCCGCTCAGGTTGCACCGCGCAGGTAACAATTCCGTGAAACCCGCAACTCCGGTGGAGTTAGAGGCTGCCCGGAACCTTTACGGTCCGGCCGGTTGCGATGCCGTACCACGGCTGGCCGTCGTCAACGCGGGTGTCGTAGTGCGCGGTCGCCTGGAAGCCGTCGATCAGGACCCACGAGACCTTCCCCGTCCGGCAACTGGTCTGACCGGTCACGATGTACCCGTTGCCGCCTGTCGAGTTGCACGTGTACCCAGGCTGCTGGATGCCGTCCTCCCAGACGACAAGGACCGCGGTGGCTCGTGAATCCATGTCGGGGACCGGCGCGTTGAGCTTCAAGTAGGCCCAGTACTGATGGCAGGTGTCGCGGTGCAGTTCGACACGACCCCGAACTGCGCCGCCCCGGACGGCGGTGAGCGGCGCGGTAGCGACCGGTGGGACATTCTCGCTGCAGGACTGTGTGACTGCGACCTTCGCACCGGCTGGTGCGGGGATCAGCGCCATGGCCAGGGCGAGTGCGGCGATGCGAAGGATCACTGTGAGGTCTCCAGATCTTTGGGCGGCGCGTCAGCCTACTGCGGGACCGGGGGCCTAGCCGGTCTCGCTGACCGAACTGGAGGCCTTCTCGAGTATCTCCGCGAGGGCGGGAGCGTCGGCGGGGATTCCGGTGATGCTCATCGAGATGTTGCCGAGCTTGCCATTGGTCGCGATGAAGCGGACGATCACGTACCGCAGAATGTCGCTCGGGATGTACGTGTAGGTGAGTGTGGCGACCGACCGGGTCTCACCGTCGTCGCCGGTGATCGTGCCGGGCTTCTGGTCGAGGATCTGTACGTCGTTCTGTGGCGGCTGGCTCGTCCGCAGGTTGATGACGAGCTGCGACAACGCCTCCGCGGGGGTCTTCTGCTGAGCCGTTGGGACGGATTGGACCCGCACCGCACGTTGTTTGAGGTCGTCCAGGAACTTGACCTCGTCGGGATGCTTCGCGTCCCGCGTCAGACCCCAACCTTTGGGGACCTTGACCGAGAGCTGAACGGGCTGGTCGGGGTCGGGGTGGACCGTGAAGGTGCGGTTCGCGTAGTCCAGGCCGGGCTGGAGCGGGTCCAGGTTGCTCGGGCTGGGGGTTTTGACGGGGAGCGGAGGCTCTGTCGGGGTTTGGGAGGGAGTCGGCGACGGGGAGATCTCGCCCAGGGGGTTGGCGGCACCGGTGGTAGTGGGTTCGGGATCGTCCCAGCGGTCGCCGGCGTAGTAGCCGCCGCCGATGCCGAGGGCCAAGGCCAGCAACAGCAGGCCGACCAGGAGGGCTCGTCTCACGCCTGCACCGGTCCGCTCGTGGGCGTCACGGACTCGCCGGGCCGCGGTACGACGCGCGTCGTACCGGCCGGATGCGGGAAGGCGGTCGCGGGCACGGGCCCATCTTCTCAGGCGACCGAGGCAGGGAACCAAAACCTCGGCGGCCGGCCCGGAGTCGTTTTCACACCGGTATGGACTGAATCCTTTCAACGAGGTCTTGACACCCTCCCGGGCCGTACGTAGCGTCCCGCGTGACAAAAGTAACAGGCTTCGACGGTTACTTCACATCCTTGGCCGGTATCTCGGCGCTCAGGAGGAACCATGGCACTCGATCGGTCCGTCAGCCGTAGGCGGCTCCTGCAGTTGGCCGGCGGGGCCACCGTCGCCACCGCGCTCGGCGGCACGCTGGCGGCGTGCGGCGGCAGCAGCGGCGGTACGTCGTCCGGCGGCACGCTGAAGGTGATCGGCGTCGGCGACCAGGAGCCGGGCCTGCGCAAGGTGCTCGACTCGTACAAGGCGGCACACTCGGGCTTCGACTTCAACCTGTCGTTCGCGCCGGCGGACCAGGTGCAGACGGCGCTGCGGACCCAGCTCGCGGGCGGCAACGCACCCGACGTACATGTGGTCTATCCAGGCAGCGGTAGCGCGATGTCGATGGTCCAGCTCAGCAAGGCCGGGCTGCTCGCGGACCTCAGCAGCCAGTCGTGGACGCAGAAGGTGCCGGCCGGGTTCAAGGGCGCGTTCCAGAACGACGGCAAGACGTACATCTACTCGCCCGGCTCCAGCATGCTCGGCGCGATCTACAACAAGAAGGCGTTCGCGACCGCGGGCGTCGAGCCGCCGACCACGTGGTCCGAGCTGCTCGCGGTCTGCGAGAAGCTGAAGGGCAAGGGCATCGTGCCGATCGCCCTCGGCGCGCAGACCCCGTGGATCACCCAGCTGATCCCGTACGCGCTGGTGCCCGGCACGGTCTACGCGAAGACGCCGGACTTCGACGACAAGATGAGCGCGGGCCAGGCGACGTTCGCCGACTCCGGCTGGGTCGACGCGATGAACAAGTACCTCGAACTGCAGAAGAAGGGGTACTTCAACGACAACCCGAACGGTACGACGTACGAGCAGGCCACCTCGATGGTCGCCACCGGCAAGGCCGCGATGGCCGTCCAGGTGTCCGCCGTACTGTCGGCCTTCCGGGCCGCGGCGCCGGCACCGGACGACCTGTCGATGTTCCCGTTCCCGTCCACGGATGTTGCCGCCGACAACTGGATCCCGGCCGGCGTGGTGGTCGGCATCGCGGTCAGCGCGAAGAGCAAGAAGGCCGACGACGCGAAGAGCTTCCTCGACTACTGCGGCCAGCAGGACAACCTGAACGCCTGGGCCGAGGCCGTCTCCTGCGTCCCACTCTTCGGCGACGCCAAGGTCGACCCCGCCCTGACCTCGTTCCTCCCGCTCCTGAAGGCGAACAAGGCCGTCCCCTTCATGGACCAACGCTGGCCGAACGCCGAAGTACAACCAACCCACTTCGCCGTCGTCCAGCAACTCCTCGGCGGCAAAACCACCGTCCGGGACGCCCTGAAGAAGATGGACGACGCATACAAGAAGGGCGCATGAGAGGACGAATTGCGCCGCCGTGGTGGTTTGCGGTGCCGGCTGTGCTGGTTTATGCGTTGGTGGTTCTGTATCCGAGTATTGCCGGGGCGGGGTCGGCGTTCACGGACTGGTCGGGGGTGGGGAGTGCGAAAGCATTCGTTGGGGTGGCCAACTTCAAGCAGTTGGTGCGGGACGACCAGGCGTTGGGGGCGTTGCGGAACACGCTGCTGCTGACGGTGGCGATCGTCGTGGTGCAGAACGGGATCGGGCTGTTGCTCGCGCTCGGGGTGCATACGCGGATCCGGAGCCGGATGGTGCTGCGGCTGGTGTTCTTCGCGCCGGTTGTGGTGAGTCCGGTGATGGTGTCGTTCCTGTGGAAGTTCGTCTACAATCCGGCGCCGGACGCGGGGCTGAACGCCGCGCTCGGAGCGGTTGGGCTCGGTGGGTTGCGGCAGGACTGGCTGGGTGATCCGTCGCTCGCGCTCTGGTCGGTCGCGTTCACCGTGATCTGGCAGTGCGCCGGGTACTCGATGGTGATCTTCCTCGCCGGCCTCGAGGGCGTCCCGGCCGAGCTGCACGAGTCGGCGATGGTCGACGGTGCGGGGACGGTCGCGCGGTTCCGGCACATCACCTGGCCGTTGCTCGCGCCGGCCGTGACGATCAACGTCATGCTGTCGACGGTCGGCGGGCTGACGTTGTTCACGCAGATCATCGCGATGACGAACGGCGGGCCGGGGTACGCCACCGACACGTTGTCGACGGTGCTGTACAAGCAGGCGTTCGTCTACGGGAAGTTCGGCTACAGCACCGCAGTCGCGCTGGTGCTCGCGATCTTCGTCGCGGCCGTCACGTTCCTGCAGATCGGGTACCTGAGGTCGAGGGAGACGACGGCATGAAGTACCGCCCACGGACGTTCCTGCTCGAGGTCGTGATGATCGTGGTCGCGATCGCGTTCCTCTTCCCGGTGTACGTACTGGTGACGCTGGCCTTCAAGGACCCGCAGCAGATCGCGAACAAGCCGCTCGGGCTGCCGTCACCGCCGAGCGTCGGCAGTTTCGGCGAGGCGTGGCGCGAGGCGGCACTCGGATCGGCGTTGCTGAACAGCACCCTGATCACGGTGGCCAGCGTCGTACTGCTGATCGCGGCCGGCTCGCTCGCGGCGTATTTTCTCGCCCGTACGGCGACCCGCCTGAGCTACGGGCTCTACATCCTGTTCCTGGTCGGGATCATCCTGCCGTTCCAGCTCGGGATGATCCCGCTGTACAAGCTGGTCGACGACCTCGGTCTGCTCGGGACGTACCAAGGGATGATCCTGTTCTACACCGGCATCCAGCTGCCCTTCACCGTGTTCCTCTACACGGGCTTCATCCGCTCACTGCCGGCCGACTACACGAACGCAGCACTGATCGACGGAGCGTCACATCTGCAGGCGTTCATGCACGTGATCTTCCCGCTGCTGCGACCGATCACCGGCACGGTGCTGATCCTGAACGCGGTGCAGATCTGGAACGACTTCTTCACGCCGCTGCTGTACCTGGGCGGCTCCGGCCACGAGACGGTCCCGGTCCGGGTGTTTGCCTTCGTCAACCAATACACCTCGAACTACGGCCTGGTCGCGGCCGGCCTGATCCTGGCCGCGCTCCCGATCCTGCTGCTGTTCCTGATCCTGCAGCGGTACGTCATCCGCGGCTTCGCGTCAGGCCTCAAAGGTTGATGTAACGCGGACCCTCCCAGTCCCGATAGACGAGCAGGTGCGCCGTGGCGTCGATGGAGCACACTGGGAGGGTTCCGTCGACGCTGTACGGCGCACCTTGACGTCAGTAGACCTCGATGCGGTCCAGGCTGATGACCGCGCTGGTGGAGGCCGGGTTCTTGTCGCCGGTGACGCGGACGCGGACCGTGTGCGGGCCGGACGGCAGCGTCGGGCTGATGTACATGAGCTGTTCGCCGACGCGGATCGAGCTGTAGTAGTCGATGCGCTGCTCCGGACCGCCGTCGACCGAGATCGCGGCGATGCCGTTGCCGGTGTCGGCCACGCTCAGCAGCGCGACGCGGGTGCCGGTGAAGCTGATCGTGGCGGTCGCGTTCGGCTCCCAGCTCCAGTGGTCGTTGCCCCAGAAGCACTGGTTGCCGCAGCCCGACCCAGAGCTCCACGCGCCGGTGTAGGCGACCGCGGTGTCGGTGTCGTTGATCCAGTAGTTCGACGAACCCGGGTCACCCGACGGCAGGTTCTGGGTCGCGCCGGCGGCCAGTGGGCGGCCGAGGTTCGGCGTACCGTCCGCGTTCCAGGTGATCTTCTGGATCCGCGTGGTGCGGAATGAATACGTATACACGCTGGTGTTCTTGCCGTGGTACGCGATCCAGTCCTCGGTGCCGTCCGGCGACTTGAAGAACGAGTGGTGCCCGGGACCCCAGACGCCGGTGTCGTCGTTGCGGGCGAAGATGGGGCCGGCGTGCTGAACCCAGTTCGACGCGACCATCGGGTCGGCGCCGTTCGCGATGCTCTTCATCCACAGCTGGTAGTCCGGCTTGCCGGTGTCGCAGGTCGAGTAGGTCAGGAACGTGCGCGTCGCGCCGTACAGCGGCGTCGGGCCCTCGCGGACCTCGCTGCACCCGCCGTCGGCCGGGATCGCGACCCGGTCGCCGGTCGACGTCCACGGGTTGCTCATCCGGACGATGTACAGCTGCGCCGGGCCGCCCTGGCCGCGGCCCGGGCCGGTCCAGACGAAGTACTGCTGCCCGTTGATCGTGAACGGCTCGCCGTCGATCGCGTACTCGCCGAAGTCGGCGATCTTCGCCTTGAAGCTGTACGGCCCGAGCGGGTCGTCGCCGGCCGACTCCAGGACGTACATCCGGTGGTTGGCGTCCACGCCGTCGGAGGCCGTGTAGTAGATGTACCAGCGGCCGCCGACGTGCCGGAACGCCGGCGCCCACATCTGCGTGTTCCGGCTGGTGTCGGAGTCCCGCCAGACGACGTGCTCGGGCTGCACGAGCAGCGTCGCGGCACTGGTGGACGACCAGATCCCGATCCGGTCGCCGCGGGTGGTCGCGACGTAGTACTTGCCGTTGTAGAACATCATCGACGGATCGGCCGACGGGTTGATCGGGTTGCGGAACGTCTGCGACGTCACGGCCTTCTCCTGGATCTCGGCCGCCGGTGCGGTCGGCGCGAGTACGCCGATCAGAAGCAGGGCGGCGACGGCAACACGGAGCAGTCTCATGGGCGGGCACCTTTCGAAACCTGGGGGGCGGACCGGTCTCGATCTCGGTTGTACCGGCTACTTCCAACGTTGTAAACCCTCTACACAGGAACCACCGCTCCGGAGCCGGCGTCGTACCGCACATGAAGCTCAAGGTGCGGGTCGTGCACTACCGGCACGACTGCTGGTACGCCGACATCGACGACGCCGAGGACCGGCAGCCGGACGACCCGTTCTGGTACGCCGACTGCCGCACGCAGGCCGAGGCCATCACGCTCGCCTGCTCCGAACTCGCCGCCCTGGACGCAGCCGGCGCCGTACCGTGCCGCCTGAGCGAAACCCCCGCGCAAGTCGCCTGACCCGAACACCCTGTAACGCACCGCCACGGTCACTGGATGTAACCCCCGAGGGGGGAACTCAACCATGGCTACTTTCAACTCGCCACCGGACTGGCCGGCACCGCCGACCCCGGACTGGCAACCACCACCCGGCTGGAAGCCGGATCCTTCGTGGCCGGCCGCGCCGGCCGGCTGGGCGTTCTGGCTGAACGCGCAGGGGGCACGGGCCCGCGGACCACGCGGACGGTACGGCGCGGAATCGCCCACGAAGCTGATCGCCGGATGGAGCGCCGGAGCGGCCGCGTTCGTCGTCGTACTGGCGGCGATCGGCGGTAACAGCAACGACCCGGCGACCGGTGCCGCGTCACCAGGCACAACGGCGGCAGGCCCGACCGTCACCGTGCCCGGGCCGACCGTCACCGAAGCGGGTCCGACCGTCACCGAGACCGTTCCGGGGCCGACGGCAACGGTCACGCAGGCACCGCTGCCGGCACAGATCGTGACGGTGGCGCCGACCACTCGCACGACCCGCACGACGGCGCCCGTGCCGCTCGCGCAAACGACCCGGACCACGTCGACGCCCAAGAGGACGAGCGCGCCGACCACGAGCAGCGTCTATTACAAGAACTGCGCGGCCGTCCGCGCGGCAGGCAAAGCTCCGCTGTATCGCGGCCAGCCTGGTTACGCTGCGCACCTGGATCGTGACGGAGACGGTGTGGCCTGCGAGACGTAGCCGAGGGCAACAGTCTTGTGGATAACCACCGCAGGGCTGTGGATATGTGGCTGATTGCTGTGCACAACTGCCACTCAACCTGTGGATAGCCGGTGCGAATGCACGTGCAGTCCGGCTGGTGAGAGAACGGTTGCCGAGGGGTTGTTTCGGTGGTGGGATGAGGCCGTGCACCGGATGAAACTTTACGAAGATTTGTCCGTGACATCCGGTGCGTCGGATCGTTGATCCGTCAGGTATGGATCGACGGCAGCGGATCGCTGTTCACTCGGAGGGACCCGCTATGCACAAGTTCAACTCACCGCCCGACTGGCCCGAGCCGCCGAGCGACGGCTGGCGTCCGCCGGTCGGCTGGCAGCCCGACCCGGCCTGGCCCGCGGCCCCGAAGGGCTGGCGATTCTGGCTGAACCGCAACGGCCGGCACAGCAGCGGCCCGATCGGTGCGTACGGCGCCGTCGACGCCGGCCGCCTCGAGCTCGCGACCGTCGACCCGGGCCTGCTCCTGATGCATTCCTGACCGTTCCTGATCGACCCGCAAGAACCTTCGGCTCCCGTGCGCCTCGGCGTCCGGGGGCCGACTTGTGTCCGCCTTCGGCCAGAGGGCTGGCGTACTCTTATCGCGATCTGGTGTTATGTTATCAGCGCAGATAACACTCACTCTGGAGGCGGTACGTGGGCTGGATCGGGCTCGACCTCGGCACGCAAAGTGTGCGGGGCGTGCTGGCCGATGCCAAGGGGCAGGTGCTGTCCCGGGCGGTGCGACCGCTCACCAGTCACCGCGACGGCGTCCGGCACGAGCAGGATCCGCGGGAGTGGCTGACCGCCGTCGACGCGGTCCTCGCCGAGATCGGCACCCGCGACGTCGACGGTATCGCCATCTGCTCCACCTCCGGCACCTTCCTGCTCACCGACAGCTCCGGCCGGCCGGTCACCCCGGCCCTGATGTACGACGACGCCCGCGCGGCCGCGCGCCGCGAGCAGATCGTCAACGCGGACCCGGATCGCTGGGCGACCAGCATGCAGCCGACCTGGGCACTCCCGAAGATCCTCGACCTGGATCTCACCGGCCGCCGTGTGGCGCACAGTGCCGACTTCGTCGCGGCCCATCTGGTCGGCCACCCGGTCGCGACCGATACCAGCCACGCGCTCAAGACCGGCTACGACCTGGTCGCCGAGTCCTGGCCGGCCGCCGCGTTCGGCAAACTCGGCCTGCCGCTCGACGCCTTCCCCGACGTCGTCCGCCCCGGCGCCGAGCTCGGCCGCACCTCCGACGGCATCCCGGTCTACGCCGGCATGACCGATGGCTGCGCCGCCCAGATCGCCGCTGGTGCGCTCGCCCCCGGCGCCTGGAACTCGGTCCTCGGTACGACTCTGGTCCTCAAGGGCGTCAGCGCCGACCTGATTACCGACCCGACCGGCGCGGTCTACAGCCACCGCCATCCGGACGGCGGTTGGCTCCCCGGCGGCGCCTCCAGCTCCGGCGCCGGCGTACTCACCGAACTCCTGCCCGGCGCGGACCTCGACGCTCTCGATCACGCGGCGTACCCGGTCGATGCTGTCGTCTACCCGCTCACCACGACCGGTGAGCGGTTCCCGTTCGTGGCGCCGCAGGCGGAGCGGTTCACGCTCGGGAGCACGCCGGACGAGGTGTATACGTATTCAGCCATACTGCAAGGGGTCGCGTTCGTCGAGCGGCTCGCGTTCGAGCACCTGGAGCGGCTCGGCGCGGAACCGGTTCGGTCGGTGTCGCTCACCGGCGGCGCGACCCGCGGCGCATACTGGAACCAGTTGCGCGCCGACGTTCTCGGCGTACCGGTGGAACTTCCGGCCGTCCCGGATCCGGCGTACGGGATGGCGATCCTCGCCGCGTCGGGTGGTACGGATCTTGCCGGTACGGCGCGCCGGATGGTGCGGGTGGACCGGGTGCTCGAGCCGCGCGGGGAACGGCTCGACGATCTGTACGGCGAATTCGTCGCGGAGCTCGACCGCCGGGGGTACCGGGGATGAGGACGACGATCGTGCTGGCCCGCCACGGCCGGACCGAATGGCACCACGGCAACCGGTACACCGGGTCCACGGATCTCCCGATCGACGAGGTCGGCGTCCAGCAGGCGCAGCTCCTCAAGGACTGGGCGCTCGACTACGCACCGGACGTGTTGTGGTGTTCGCCGATGCTCCGGGCGCGGCAGACCATCGCGCCGCTCGCGGAAGCCTTGCACCTCGAGCCGACCCTCGACGCCCGGTTGCGGGAGGTCGACTTCGGTGCCGCCGAGGGGAAGATGCTCGGCGAGCTGCCGCCCGCGGTCGGCAAGGCGTTCGAGCTCGACCCGGTGCGCGACCACTTCCCGGGCGGCGAGGATCCGGTCGCGGCGGCTGACCGGGTACGCGAGGTCTTCGACGAGATCGCGCGCCGGCACCAGGGGCAGAAGGTGTTCGCGGTCGCGCACAACACGCTGATCCGGCTGCTCGTCTGCAGGGTCCTGGGGCTTCGGCTGAACGACTACCGCAGACTGCTACCTGCGCTCGGTCCCGCGGCGCTGGTGCGTTTCCGGTGGCAGGACGGCACAGTGGGTCTCGAGGCGTACAACGTTCCTCCTCTACGTTTGGAGACCCTGGCATGACATCGGATGTCGACGGCGACACCGCCGAGCTCAGCCGTCCCGCGCGCCGCCAGGCCGAGATCGCGGCGTACGTCGTGAAGCACGGCTCGGTGTCGGCGAACGACCTGGTCGAGGCGTTCGGCGTGAGCGTGATGACCGTGCACCGCGACCTGGACGAGCTGGAGCGGCAGGGCGTGGTGCGCAAGTACCGCGGCGGCGTCAGCGCGCAGCCGACGAGTGTCTTCGAGAGCAACGTCGCGTACCGGCTGAACACGGCGCACGCGGAGAAGCTCGCGATCGCCCGGCACGCGCGGACGATGATCGAGCCGGGGATGTCCGTGATGCTCGACGACTCGACCAGCGCGCTGGCGCTGGTGGACCTCTTCGAGGGCATCACACCGTTGACCGTGGCAACGAACTTCCTGCCGGCGATCACCAAGCTGGCGCAGCTCCGCGACATCACGCTGCTCGCGCTCGGTGGGATCTACTCGGCGACCCACGACTCGTTCGGCGGCATGCCGTGCGCGGAGGCGGTCGAGGCGCTGCACACCGATCTGCTGTTCTGCTCGGTCTCCGCGGTGTCGCCGACGCACGCGTTCCACCAGGAGGAGGAGATCGTGCTGGTGAAGCGCGCGATGCTGCGCTCGGCGAAGACCAAGGTCCTGATGGTCGACCACGGCAAGCTGCAACGCACCGCCCTGCACCGACTGGCCCCGCTGGACGAGTTCGACATCGTGATCGTCGACGAGAAGACCCCGAAGAACCTGATCGACGCACTGCGCGACCACGGCGCGACCGTGGAGGTCGCCGAACTGTGAACGCTCCGCCTCAGGTGTCCTTCGGCGCTTGCGGCGCCCAGGCACGCACCTCGCGGCACGCACCTGGACACCGCAATCACTCGAAGTACACCTGAGACGGAGCGTTAAGGAGGGGACTTCATGGACGTCGGCGTCGACGTAGGCACCACCGTCACGAAGGCCGTCGCGTTCGACGACACCGGCCGCCCACTGGCTGAGGCCTCGCGACCAACCCGTCTGTTGCACCGCAGTACTGGGCGCTTCGAACACGAGACAGCCGAGGTAGTTGCTTCGGTCAACGAGGTGGTACGTGAGCTCGCGGCTTCCGTCGGTACGAGGCCTGGCGTACTGGCGATCACCGCGCAAGGCGACGGCCTGTGGCTCGTCGACGCGGCAGGTACGTCGGTGCGCCCGGCGATCTCCTGGCTGGACGCGCGGAGCAGCCCGATCCTCGAGCGATGGACCGCCGACGGGGTCTCGGAACACGTGTTCCGGCGTTCCGGCAACCGGATGTTCCCCGGGGCTTCCGGACCTTTGCTCGCGGCGGTGCTCGCGGAGGAGCCGGAGGTGGTCGAGGCGGCGGGTACGGCGGCGTACTGCAAGGACGTGGTGATGCAGGCGTTGACCGGCGTACGGGCGACGGATGTTTCCGATGCGTCGGCCCCGTTCCTCGATCCCAGGACCGGGGAGTATGACGAAGAGGCGCTGACAGCCACAGGGCTGGCGGGGGTGCGGCACCTGCTGGCGCCCGTGGAGGCGGCCGGGCCGGTTGGGGAGTTGCGGAACGACGCGAGTGGGATGGCGGCGGGAACGCGGGTTTCCGCGGGACCGTACGACCTGCCGGCGGCGGCCGCGGGGGCCGGTGTGACCGAGGTGGGCGACGCGTTGCTGACTGTCGGTACAACGTTGGCCTGCCAGGTCGTCACGCGCGACCTCCCCGTCGACGGCGAGCCCGCCGGCCTGTTCCTCGGTACCTGGACGCCCGGCGTCTGGCTGCGCGCGATGCCGGCGATGGTCGGTACGGCGGCACTCGACCGGGTGCTCGCACTCGTTGGTGTGACCACCGATCAACTCCCGCAGCTGTTGGCGGACAGCAAACCCGGCGCGGCCGGCGTGACAGTACTGCCGTACTTGTCGGAGGCCGGCGAGCGCGCCCCGTTCGTCGACACTCGCGCCCGCGGCTCGATCGACGGCGTCTCGCTCGCGACGACGACGGCCGACCTGGTTCGCGCTACCTGTGAGGGCATCGCGTACGCCGGCCGGCACTGCCTCGAGGCGGCCGGCTGGACCGGTCGTGTCACGGTGTGCGGCGGTGGCGCCCGGAGCGGTGAGTGGACCCAGATCCTCGCCGACGTACTGAACGCACCACTGCACACCGCCGAGGCCGAGCAGGTCGCCGCCCGCGGTGCGGTGATCTGTGCCCGGCGCGCGGCGGACCCGGACAGTGCCGGCGCGGAGTGGATCGCCGAGACCCGCCAGGTCGACCCGGACCCGGCTCGCGCCTCCTTCTATGCCGAGGGTTACGCCCACTACCTCCGCCGGATCGAGGCGGCCCGCCCGCGCTGGTCCGACCCCGCACCAACGTTCACAGGAGATCGATGAGAACCGTCAAGACGCTGCTCGCCGGCGACCACTTCGTCCGCAACGACCTGCTCGCCGCGGCGCTTCGGACGATCCCGGACGTCGCGTTCGACTTCCGGGAGGTCACGCTGCCCTGGCCGCTGACGCCGTACGGGCGGGTGGCCGAGGTGGACGAGGCGAGTGACGTGGAAGACCAGCTGATCGAAGCGCTGGCCGGTGTCGAGCTCGCCGTCACGCAGATGGGGCCGTTCACCGAACGCGTACTGGCCGCCGCGCCGGACCTCCGGTATCTGGTCGTCTGCCGTGGCGGCCCCGTGAACGTGAACGTCGCCGCTGCAGCACAACGGGGGATCGCGGTCGCGGCGACGCCCGGCCGGAACGCGGTCGCGGCCGCGGAACACGCGGTCGCGTTGATGATGGGTGCCCTGCGCAACCTTCCCCGACTGCAACGAACCCTGGAGCAGGGCGAGTGGCGCTCCGACCTCTACGCGTACGACGAGTGCGGCAGCGAGCTCGACGGCTCGACCGTCGGCCTGATCGGGTACGGCGCGATCGGCCGGCGGGTCGCCCGCGTGATGCTCGCGTTCGGCGCCCACGTCCTGGTCTCGGACCCGTACGTCGAGCAGGCACCGGACGGCATCGAACTCGTCGATCTCCACGAGTTGCTCCGCCGCTCCGACGTCGTCAGCCTGCATGCACGCCTCACGGATCAGACCCGAGGCATGATCGGCGCCGAACAACTCGCGGCGATGCGGCACGGCGCCGTACTCGTGAACACTGCGCGCGGTGGGCTGCTCGACTACGACGCGACCGTGGACGCATTGAAGTCGGGACAGCTGGGCGCCGCGGCGTTCGACGTGTTCCCCGCCGAACCGCTGCCCGAGGGATCGCGACTGCTCACGGCACCGAACATCGTCATGACCCCACACCTGGCCGGCGCCACCCGACAGACCGCCCAACGCGCCGCCTCCATCGCCACCACCGCGGTCGCCGCCTTCCTCGACGGAAAGGACCCGGCGGGACTGGTCCGCGCGTAAGGCGGGCACAGGCTACTACCTGGACCGAACTGCGCCCGAAGTTCAACGTTGGCGCCGGGTTCATCCCGTCCGAGGTGGCGTCCAGGCTGGCCACCGGCGGCGGTGAGGTCGGGATGCTCCAGAACATCTTCGACGAAAGAAGCTGATCGGCGAGCAGCCGAACTACGGGGTCGCGATCGCGCCGTTGCAGAACGTGCAGATCTACACCGGGCTGCAGCGGATCTACGCCGACAACGCGAAGCCGCAGCAGGTGTTCGGGTCGGTCGCGAAGCGGCTGAGCGCGATCGGCGACGAGGTCAGACGACAGTACGAGGAGAAGGTGCTGTGATCATCACCGGCCACCGGGGCGCGCTCGGGACCGAACCGGAGAACACGCTGCGCTCGTTCCGGCGGGCGGTCGCGGACGGCTGCGACGAGATCGAGCTCGACCTGCGGGTGAGCGCGGACGGGGAACTCGTCGTCATGCACGACGCGACGGTCGACCGGACGACGTCCGGGGTGGGGGAGGTCTCCTCGCTGACGCTGGCTGAGCTGCGGGCGCTGGATGCGGGTCGTGGCGAGCGGATCCCCACGTGGGCGGAGACGGTCGCCGCGGTCGACGTACGGATCCAGGCCGAGGTGAAGGCGGAGGCCGCCGTACCGCTCCTCGCCCAGTCGCTGAAGGCCGATCCCGCGTTGGCGGCTCGGACCATCGTCACGTCGTTCCATCCCGGGATCCTGGTCGCGGTCCGGGAGCTGTTCCCGGACGTGGAGACCGGCCACATCTTCGGCCGCACACCACCCGCCGCCGAGCTCATCCGCCGCACCCACGCCGCCGGCGCCACCTGGTCCCTGTGCGGCATCACCGACCTCACCCCCACCACCGTCACCGCCCTCCACACCGCCGGCCTCTCCGTCACCGCCTGGCCCGTCCCCGACCCCACCACCCTCACCCAAGCCCACTCCCTCACCGTCGACGGCATAACCACCGACAACCCCCACCTCCTAACCACCCCCTGAGCCCTCACCGCGCCCCAGGCCCTCACCGCGCCCCGGGTCCTCACCGCGCCCCGGGTCCTCACCGCGCCCCGGGTCCTCACCGCGCCCCGGGTCCTCACCGCCTGCTGAGTCCTCACCGCGCCCCGGGTCCTCACCGCGCCCCGGGTCCTCACCGCGCCCCGGGTCCTCACCGCCTGCTGAGTCCTCACCGCGCCCCGGGTCCTCACCGCCTGCTGAGTCCTCACCGCGCCCCGGGTCCTCACCGCCTGCTGAGTCCTCACCGCGCCCCGGGTCCTCACCGCCTGCTGAGTCCTCACCGCGCCCCGGGTCCTCACCGCCTGCTGAGTCCTCACCGCGCCCCGGGTCCTCACCGCCTGCTGAGTCCTCACCGCGCCCCGGGCCCTCACCGCCTGCTGAGTCCTCACCGCGCCCCGGGTCCTCACCGCCTGCTGAGTCCTCACCGCGCCCCGAGCCCTCACCACGCCCCGAGCCCTCACCGCGCCCCGAGTCCCACCGTGCCTTGAGACCGGACCGCCAGCCCCTCACAACCCGCGCCTTCCGCCGCCCTCCCCGCGGAGACCTCGCCGCGGCACCCGATTGTGATGGCCTGCCGATCCGGCCACCGCGGACCTCCGCCACTCACCAACCACCGCGCCCCCACCCCCGCCGCCTCACCCACGGTGCACCACACCCCGGCAACCCGCCTTGCTGAGTCCCGCAGGTCCGCCCGCCCCGGCACCCGCATCCCACGAACCACAGCGCCAACACCCCGCTGCCCACAGAGCCGCCACCCGCCGCAGGACTAGCCCGGTCCGATATCGCCCCCCTTGCGGGGGCAGACCCGTGTGTTCCAGCGCCGCCACCCACTCCCTCAGCCGGGGCGACGTCGCCGGGCCTGGTCGCGGCCGCCGACCCGGCAGCCGCTCCCGCCTCACCGTGCCTCCCACCGTGCCCGTCGCCAGACTCGTGCCGACGCCGGACTCCTTCTCGCCCCGGGGGCGGCGTCGTCGGGCTCGCATGTTCCGCATCGGATGTCTGTCTCAGCCGGGGGCGGCGTGGCCGGGCCTGGTCCGTCTCGCCGTGCCTCACCGCGCCCGCATCACGCCCTCCTGCGCCGAAGGACACTGCGCGACCAGCTGGCGAAGTCGCCGGCGGCGTCGTTGGGCTCGGGTCCTGCCTCGGCCGCCTCCCTCAGCCGGGGCGACATCGCCGGCCCTGGTCCCGCCTCACCGCGCCCGTCGCCAGGCTCGTACCGTCGCTGGACTCCTCGCCGCCGAAGGCGAGGTCGTCGGGTTAGGTTTCCGCATTGGCCGCCCGCCGCCGAGGGGCGGCGTCGCCGGGCCTGGTCCCCCTGACCGTGCCCGCAAGCTGCCTGCACCGTGCCCGTCGCCAGGCCCGTTCCGTAGCCGGACTCCCTCCCACCGCCGGGGCGTCGTTTGGGCCGGGTGTTCCGGTTCGGGTGCCTCTCTCCGCCGGGGGCGGCGTGGGCGGGCCTGGTCCCGTCTTGCCGTGCCTCACCGCGCCCGCATCGTGCCCGTCGCCGGACGCCCACCCGCGCCGAAGGCGGCGTCGTTGGGCTCGGACCAGGTTCGACCGCTGGTACACGCCGACCGCGGGGTGTCCTGCCCCGGCCGCCCCCTCAGCCGGGGCGGCGCCGCCGGCCTGGACCCGCCTCACCGCGCCCGTCGCCAGGCTCATACCGACGCCGGACTCCCGCCGCCGACGGCGAGGTCTTCGGGCTCGGGTTTCCGCGTTGGCCGCCCGCCGCCCGCCGCCCGAGGCTGCCCGCCCGCCCGCCGCCGAGGGGCGGCGGCGCCGGGCCTGGTCTCCCTTACCGTGCCCGCGAGGTGGCTGCGCCGTGCCCGTCGTCGGGCTCGTAGCGTCGTCGGACTCCTTCTCGATGCCGAGGGGCGTTTGGGTTCGGGTGTTCCAGGTTGGCCGTCCACCGCCGGGGGTGGCGTCGGCGGGTGCGTGGGTCCGGTGTCGGGTGTCCGGTCGATGGGGTGCGGGGTTGTGGAGGTCACATGTTCCAACGTGCGAATTTGTTCTTCCGTGGAACATAAATGTGTGGTTGCCTTGTCCGCATGGGAATCAGCATCGGTGTGGTCGGAGCGGGCCAGTTCGCCCCCTCGTTCCTGCGGTTGTGGTCGGCGCACCCGGACGTGTCCGAGGTGCGGCTGACCGACGTCATCCCCGAGCGGGCGGACGAGATGGCCGCCAAACAGGGCATCACGACGACGCACGCGTCGTTCGAGGAGATGCTCGACTCGGACCTCGACGCGGTCGCGATCTTCACGCAGCGGTGGCTGCACGGCGAGATGGCGATCAAGGCGCTCGAGGCCGGGAAGCACGTGTACTCCACGGTCCCGATGGCGATCGAGGCCGACCAGATCGCCCGGATCATCGAGCTGGTCAAGGAGACCGGGCTCACCTACATGATGGGTGAGACCAGCTTCTACTACCCGTCCTCGGTGTACTGCCGGCAGAAGCTCGCCGACGGCGCGTTCGGCCGGGTGTTCTACTCCGAGGGCGACTACGTCCACGACATGGACCTCGGGTTCTACGCGGCGTACCAGTACTCCGGCGGTGACGACTGGAAGAAGACCGCCTCCTTCCCGCCGCTGCTCTACCCGACGCATGCCGTCGGCAACGTTCTGTCGGTGACCGGTCAGCACGCCACCCACGTGTCGGCGATCGGCGTCAAGGACGACCGCGGCGACGGCGTCTTCGACAAGGACGTCAGCCAGTTCAACAACGACTTCTCGAACGCGACCGCACTGTTCAAGCTCGCCGACGGCGGCATCATGCGCACCAACGAGATGCGCCGCGTCGGGTATCCGTCGCACATCCGCGAGTCCCGGCTGCGGGTGTTCGGCACCGAGGGCAGCTTCGAGCAGCTCGCCACCACGACGCTCTGGCAGAACAAGGAAGGCGTCGAGGACGTCTCCCAGCTGATGGAGACCAAGCCGACCGGCGACGACGCCGACCTGGCGAACGTCGACCCGGCGCTGCGCGACGCGTTCCGCTCCGGTCTCTCCCCGGTGCACGACCGCTCGCGGCTGCCGAAGGAGTTCGACGGTCTGCACAACGGCCACGAGGGTTCGCACCACTTCCTCGCCGACGACTTCGTCCGCGCGGTCGCCGACAAGACCCTCCCGCCGATCAACGCCTGGGTCTCCGCCCGCTACACCCTGCCCGGCATCTTCGCGCACCAGTCCGCCCTCCAGGGCGGCGTACAGCTGGAGATCCCGGACCACGGCGACGCCCCTGCGTGAACGTAAGAACGGGTAGTGGTCGGCTCGCCGGTGACTCGCCAGGCGTGAGCGCCCGCCGAATCCGGCCGATCAGCCGACCACTACCCGTCCTTCGGTAGGCCTCCGGCCGATAGCATCCGGTATGGACCTCTTCGCCGGGATCTCTGTCCGTGACTACGAGACCGCCGTCGCCTGGTACGAGAAGCTGCTGGGCGCCCCGCCGAGTTTCCTGCCGAACGACGTCGAGGCGGTGTGGGAGCTGGGTGAGCACCGGTTCCTGTACGTCGAGGTCGTCCCGGAGCATGCCGGGCACGCGCAGCACACGTTGTTCGTCGAGGACTTCGACGCGACGCTGCGGGGGATCGCCGAGCGCGGGATCGAGCCGGTGGTGCGGGAGACGTACGAGAACGGCGTACGGCATGCGACGTTCCACGACCCGGACGGCAACGAGGTCTCGTACGGCGGGGCGCCGTTGGAGTGATGTTCAGGTAGGGGACGCTCGGCTCGGGTTGCGGCGTACCCGGGGTGAACGTAGGAACGTCCTATGACCCTGCGACGCCTGGGCCTGTCTGCCCTCTGCCTTTCCCTGACCCTCGGTGGCACCACCGCGATCGCCACCCCGCCGACCGCCCACCTCCCGCTCGGGCCGGCGAACCTGACCGAGACCCGTGACACCCGCACGCTGCAACCCGGTGTCACGCTCACGACCATCGTCCGCGGCCGGACCGACCCGTCCGCCGGCTGGACCGTCGAGATCGCGATCCCGTCCTCGTCGCCCGACCCGGACGCGCCTGCTGCGGCGCTCTCCGACCAGGCCGGCGCCGACAAGGCCGCCGCCAAGCTCCGCGCGGCCGGTTTGGACCCGCGGGTCGAGGACGTACCGACGCCGAAGCTCGCCGACGCCGGCGGGAACAGCCTCGGGTACCGCGTCCGTGTCGGCCTGTACGGCACCAAGGCCGAGGCCGATGCCCTTCGTACGAAGGTGATCGCGGCCGGCCTGAACGGCTCCAGCCTCTATACCGGCTGGGACGGCGAACCCGACGACATCGCCAGCTCGACCGGTCCGTGGCACGTGCAGGTGCTGACGATCGACCCGAAGACGTTCCGCGGCACGCTCGACGCGACGTACGGCCCGGACATCGAGAAGCGCGAGACCACCAGCGCGCTCGCGAGTCTGACCGGCGCGACCGCCGCGATCAACGCGGGCTTCTTCGTCCTCGACCCGAAGTCCGGCGCACCCGGCGACCCGGCGGGTGTCGGCGTGTACGACGGCCGGCTGCTCAGCGAACCCACCAACGGCCGCCCGGCCCTCGTGCTCGGCCCGAGCGGTACGTCGGTCGACCGCTTCACCTGGCGTGGATCCGTCGGCAAGCTCCCGCTGGACGGGCTGAACCGGTACCCGGGCCTGATCCGCAACTGCGGCGGTACGGCGGACGACCTGCCGACGTCGAAGCCGATGCACGACACCACGTGCACCGACCCGGACGAGCTGATCGCCTTCGACCCGTCGTATGGCGCCTCGACTCCGAGCGGGCCGGGCGCCGAGGTCGTGCTGGACCGCCGCGGGATCGTCACCGAGATCCGGTCCGCGCGCGGCGGCGCGATCCCCGCGGGCGGCCGTACCGTGCAGGCGACCGGCAACCTGGTCGCCCCGCTGCTCGCCGCCGCCCGTCTCGGCAAGCCGCTGCCGATCCGCTCGACGCTGCTCGACGACCGCGGGCGACCGGTACCGCTGACCCGTCGTACGACGATCGTGAACGGCGGACCGGAGTTGGTGCGCGACGGCCGGATCCATGTGACCGCGGCGGCCGACGGGATGGTCCAGTCGACGCCGAGCTTCTACTACGGCTGGGTCCACAAGCGAAACCCGCGCACCATCGCCGGCGTCGACGACCACGGCCGTACCGTCCTCATCACCGCCGACGGCCGCAACGTCAACAGCCTCGGCCTGTCTATTGCGGAGGCAGCCGCGGTCGCCAAGTCCTTCCACCTCACCCAGGCGATCAACCTCGACGGCGGCGGCTCCACCACAATGGTTGCCAACGGCACCGTCCTCAACACCCCCTCGGACGCCACCGGAGAACGCCCCGTCGGCGACGCTCTCGTCATCACCAAGTAGCCGGCGGTTTCGGGTGGGAACCGCGTACCTACGCGCGGTGGCAGGCCCCCGCGTGCTCCGCAGCTGCTCCGGTCACTCCGCTCCCACCCGGGTCTGCTCCGCGCGCTCCCACCCGCCCCCGGTTTGCGAGCTGCCGCTCGCAGCTGGCTGCATGGGCGGAGGTGGTGCGTAGGGCTGAGTGTGGCGAGTGGTTGCTGGGGTGGACCGGCGGGCGGGAGCGCTGGACGTGTGGAGGTGTAAGCCCCCGCGTGCTCCGCACCCGCTAGCTTCGTCGCCGGGCTCCTCAGAAGCGGCGCTCCGCGCGCCCCACCCGCCCCCGGGCTCGCGCCCGGAACCTGCGGCTCTGCCGCGGAGTTGCGCTCCTCACCCGCGGCCGCTTCGCGCGCCCCACCCGCCCCCGGGCTCGCGCCCGGAACCTGCGGCTCTGCCGCGGAGCTGCGCTCCTCACCCGCGGCCGCTTCGCGCGCCCCACCCGCCCCCGGGCTCGCGCCCGGAACCTGCGGCTCTGCCGCGGAGCTGCGCTCCTCACCCGCGGCCGCTTCGCGCGCCCCCACCCGCCCCCGGGCTCGCGCCCGGAGCCTGCGGCTCCGCCGCGGGATGCGGCTGCTGCCGCGGGCTTGCGGGCTGGCGCCGGCTTCTTGCGAGCTGCCGCTCGCGAGTGACTGCATACGCTGAGGTGGTGCGTAGGGCTGCGGCTGGTGAGTGGTTGCTGGGGACGTGGGGCGGGTGATGAGTGGCGCTGGGATGCCCGGAGCGGCGGGCGTGCTGGACAGGTGGAGGTGGTACCCCGAGACCGGGGAAGGGAGCGCGCGGAGCAGACGCGTCTGAGGAGCGGGCTGCGGAGCAGGTGGGGATTTCTACCCGCGGACCGCGATCTCGTCCAGGGCGGACCATGGGAGGATCCGGGCGTCGAGCGTCTGATGTCCTTCGAGGGTGGCTCGGAGTAGGCGGTGGATTCCGTCGAGGATGGTGAGGCGGTTGTCGGGGCGGTGTACGACGTCGATGGGGTGTCGGAGGTCGGCGGTCAGGGTGCGTTCGTACTGGGCGTGGTACCGGACCGGATCCGCCGCCACCTGGCGGGGCGTGACCTGGAACGGGCCGTCGTACGCCCAGAACGGCAGGTCGAGGTGGTGTGCCAGTTCCGCGACCGGCAGCTCTACGGTGGGCAGGTCCAGTGCGTGCAGGAGTTCGACGTCCCAGTGGAAGTCGAGGATGTACGCCGTCAGCTCCGGCGGGATCGTCAGCGGGAACGCGCGCCGGGCACCCGCGACCTGCGGCGACACGGGCGGGCCCGGCCGGCGTCGGCGGTCCAGACGTGCCGGGCGATCCGCACCTGACGGGCGGTCCGTCATTCGTAGATGCGGCGCAGGCGGAGGGTCATCGAGTTTTCGATGTGTTGGGTCATCGCGGCCTCGGCGCGGGTCGGGTCGCCGGAGGTGATCGCGTCGACCAGCGTGCGATGTTCGGTGAGTACTTCGGGGCCGATGTCGCGGTCGTAGTGCAGGCGGAAGATGTGCAGGTGGCAGTGGGTCCGTTCGAACGCCAGCCGCACCTGCTCGCTCCCGGACAGCGAGGCGATCAGCGAGTGGAACCGATTGTCGTGGACGGTCAGTGACTTGTACCCGGCGTAGTCGATCGACGTCGGCTCGACCGCCGTCTCCAACTCGGCCTTCAGTTGCGCGGCGCCGTCCGGGGAGATCAGCTCGGCCGCCCGCCGAGCCGCCCACGGCTCCAGCAACAGCCGGAAGTGGTACAGATCGTCGAACTCCTCCAGCGACAGCAGCGGCGTCGCCCGATACCCCTTGAGCGGCTCCTTCACCGCCAGCCCCTCCGACTCCAGCCGGGCCAGCGCCTCCCGGACCGGCGTCGACGACACCTGGAACTCGCGAGCCAGCCCGTCGATCGAGATCCGCGCTCCGGGCCGGATGACGTGGTCCATCAGCATCGTCTTGATGGCCTCGTACACGTCGTCGGCGAGCATCTGCCGGCGGAGCAGCCGCCGGTCCACCGGCGCCACTGGCTCGGTCATCAGGTGTCTCCGGATTCTGGTCGCGGGCTTGACCCCGCCGGGCAGGTTTCGGCAGGGTAACACTGGTAATCATGCATCATGCACGATTTCGGCCCGGCCTAGCTATGGGGAGTCACGAACGATGGTGAGGTTCGAACAGATCGGCGTGCTGCCTGAGCCAGGGGACAACGTCGCGATCGCCTCCCGGCGGCTGGAGGCCGGCACCGAGGTGGAGCTCGGGGGTACGGCGGTCACGCTGCCGCACACCGTGCTCGAAGGGCACCGCTTCGTGGTCACGCCGGTCGCGACCGGCGAGGCCCTGACCTCGTGGAACACCGCGTTCGCGCGCGCGTCCCGCGACCTGGTCCCGGGCGACTACGTCTGTACGCCGACCAGCCTCGCCGCGGTCACTGCCCGCGGAGTGGAGGGGCTGCCCGCGGAACCGAGCGCGACCAACGAGCCGCTCGACCCCTTCGAACTCGACGAGGACGCGCTCAACTTCGGCGCCCAGGTGACCAGCGTCGAACAGCCCGGCACCTTCCTCGGCTACCCGCGCGAGCAAGGCCCGGCCGGCACCCGGAATCACGTCGTACTGCTGGCCACGAGTTCTCGCAGCAGCGGGTTCGTCACCGAGCTCGCGCGGCGCTTCGACGGGGCGGCGGCGGGCGACGGCGTCGTACCGGTCGCGCACACCGAGGGCGGCGAGGACGAGGTGCCGAACAACTTGCACTTCCTGCTCGCCACGCTCGGCGGCTTCGCGCTGAACCCGAACGTCGGCGCGGTGCTGATCGTCGACACCGAGGGCGACGTCGTCTCCGGCGCGGCGATCAAGAACTTCCTTGCCGAGAACAACTACCCGTCGATCAAGGTCCCGCACGCGTACTTCACCCGCAGCGCCGGCTTCGAGCACGACCTGACCGCGGCGGGTGCGCTGATCGAGCCGTGGTTGCCGGTCGTGGACGCCCAGCCGCGCGTCGAGGTGCCGCTGGCCGACCTCAAGATCGCCCTGCAGTGCGGCGGAAGTGACGCGTTCTCCGGAATCTCCGCGAACCCGCTCGCCGGTCAGGTCAGCGCGGAGATCATCCGCCACGGCGGTACGGCGGTACTCGCGGAGACCGACGAGCTGATCGGCGCCGAGCCGTACGTGCTGAAGAACGTCCGCGATCTCGCCACCGCGAAACGTTTCCTCGCCACGATCAAGTCGTTCAAGGAACGCGTCGGCTGGCACGGACACACGGCGGAGGGCAACCCGTCCGGCGGCAACGTGTACCGCGGTCTCTACAACATCGTGCTGAAGTCGATCGGCGCCGCCCGGAAGCTCCCGCGCGAGGTCCGGCTGGATCACGTGATCGACTACGGCGAACCGCTGCCCGGCGACGGGTACATCTTCATGGACAGCCCCGGCAACGACCTGGAGTCGGTGGCCGGCCAGATCGGCAGCGGCTGCAACCTGATCTTCTTCACCACCGGCAACGGGTCGATCACCAACTTCCCGTTCGTGCCGACGCTCAAGTTCGTCACCACCAGCGCGCGGTACGAGCGGCTGCGCGCCGAGATGGACGTCGACGCCGGCAAGTACCTGACCGGTACGACGATGGCGGATCTGACCGCGGAGACCTTCGACCTCGTCGTACGGGTCGCGTCGGGGGAGCAGAGCGCGGGCGAGCGCGCCGGGCACAGCCAGGTGTCGATCTGGCGGAACTGGAAGCAGACGGGGCCGCGCGAAGGCATCTCGATCAGCACCGACGGGCGGATGGCGCGCAGCCTCGCCGACCTGCCGGCCGAGGACCGCGACGCCCCGCTCGACGGCCTGCCGCACCGCGGCCTGACCTCCGCCGGACGCACCCTCGCAGACCTGCTCAAGGTCGACGACCGCCTGGTCCCGGAAGCCGTGGGCCTGATCCTGCCGACCAGCCTGTGCTCCGGGCAGATCGCGTTGCGGATCGCTGCGCAGGCCGAGCTGGAGAAGTGGGCCGGCGACGCCGTCACCCGGATGGTCGCGCTCCCGCACACCGAGGGCTGCGGCAGCAGCGGCGGCGCGTCCGAGGAGACGTTCGCGCGGATCATGCTCGGCTACCTGCTGCACCCGAACACGCGGATGGCGCTGCTCCTCGAGCACGGTTGCGAGAAGACGCACAACGACTACTTCCGTTCGCGGCTCGTCGAGGCGGGCGCCGACCCGGCCCGGTTCGGCTGGGCGAGCATCCAGGCCGACGGCGGGCTCGACGCGGTCGGCGGCAAGGTCAAGGAGTGGTTCGGCGGCTTCGACCTGCCGGCCCCGGTCGAGCGGTCCGGTGACCTCGGCGCGCTCACGATCGGCCTGGAGGCGCGCGGCCCCTTGCCGGACCGTACCGCGGAGGCGCTCGCGCTGATCGGCCAGGAGATCGTCGGCGCCGGCGGTTCCGTCGTACTGTCGTCGCGTGGTGCTCTGCTGGCGAACGACGGTTTCCGTACGGCGGCGTTCGGATCGGCGGCCGCGGTCGGTCCGACGGTCGCGCACGGGCAGCGGCTCGCGGCGCCGGGGTGGCACGTGATGCGGATGCCCGGGACGGACTGGATGGAGACGGCGACCGGGTTCGGCGCGACCGGCGTCCAGCAGATCCTCGCGCATGTTGCCGGCGGCACCTTGTCGGCGCAGCGGTTCGTGCCGGTCGTTGAGTTCTCCAACGATCCGGAGACGGTGGCGACGTACGGCGACGACCTGGACGCGGTGGCCACCGGGGACGCGGCCGAGCAGGCCCGGACCGGGCTGGACACGATCGCCGCGGTCGCGAGCCGGCGACTCGTCCCGAAGGCGGTTGCCTCCGGCAACATAGGTTTCCAGATCACCCGCGGTTTGCTCGGTACGTCGATGTGAGAGGCATGTCCATGCACTTGGTCCGTTATCTGTCCCCGGTCGACGGCCGGCCCGTTCCCGGTGTCCGTACCGGTGACTCGGTGGCTCCGCTCGAAGGCGTGAACTCCGTCGCCGAACTGCTCCGGCTGCGGCTCGACGAGCTGCGGGCCGCGGTCGGCAAGACCGGCGCGGAGGTTCCGGCCGCCGGGCTGAAGTTCCTGCCGCCGATCGACGGGCGCGGTGAGGTGTGGTGCGCGGGCGTGACGTACGAGCGGTCGCGCGGCGCGCGGATGGAGGAGAGCAGCGAGCAGTCGGTGTACGACAAGGTCTACACCGCCGACCGGCCCGAGCTGTTCCAGAAGGCGCCGGCCTGGCGGGTCGTCGTCGACGGCGAGCCGGTCGGGATCCGCTCCGACTCCGGGCACGACGTACCCGAGCCGGAGCTCGCGGTCGTTGCCAACAGCCACGGTGAGATCGTTGGGTTCACCATCTGTAACGACATGAGCTCGCGGTCGATCGAGGGCGTGAACCCGCTGTACGTGCCGCAGGCGAAGCTGTTCGCCGGCGGCTGCGCACTGGCGTCCGGGATCCGGCCGGTGTGGGAGGTCGCCGATCCGAAGGCGCTCGGGATCAACCTGGTGATCCGGCGCGGCGACGCGGAGGTGTTCAGCGGTACGACGTCCACCGCGAAGCTCGTGCGGGAGCTGAAGGACCTGATCGACGCGCTGTTCCTGCCGAACGACTTCCCCGACGGAGTGATCCTCGCGACCGGCACCGGCATCGTCCCGGAACTCGACTTCGCCCTCGCCGAAGGTGACGTCATCACGATCACCATCGACGACCTCGGCACCCTCACCAACCCGGTCACCACCGGCAAGGAACCCTTCACCCACCTCGCCACCGACAACCTGGAAGGCCTCCGATGACCCCGGACCCAACCACCACACCCACCGACCCGGGCGCCTCTGGTGGAGTCGTGGCCGACACCACCCCCGCTCAGTTGGAGCAGGCGCTTGCTGCGGCTGCGGCCGCCGCACCCGCCTTCGGATCGTCGGAGCCCGCTGTACGCGCCGGGTGGATTCGTGCGGTGGCGGACGCGTTGGACGCGGCCTCCGGTGAGCTGGTGCCGATCGCGATGCGGGAGAGTTCGCTCCCCGAGGCGCGCCTGACCGGCGAGGTCGCTCGCAGTACCGGACAGCTGCGGATGTTCGCGGACGCCCTCCAGGAAGGCTCGCTCCTCGAGGTCACCATCGACACCAAGGACCCGCAGGCCAAGCCCGTCCCGCGCCCCGACCTGCGCCGTGTCCTCGTCCCGCTCGGCCCGGTCCTGGTGTTTGCCGCCAGCAACTTCCCGTTCGCGTTCAGCGTCTGCGGCGGCGACACCGCCTCGGCCCTCGCCGCCGGCTGCCCGGTGATCGTCAAGGCACACCCGGGCCACCCGGAGCTCTCCGCCCGTACCGCCCAGGTGATGATCGACGCCCTCAAGCAGGCCGGCGCCCCCGACGGAACGTTCGGCCTGATCGCCGGCTTCGACGTCGGCGTCACCGCGCTCAAGGACCCGCGGATCACCGCCGCCGGCTTCACCGGTTCGGTACCGGCCGGCAAGGCGCTGCACGAGATCGCGGTCACCCGTCCGGAGCCGATCCCGTTCTACGGCGAACTCGGCAGCCTGAACCCGGTCTTCGTCACGCAGGCCGCCGTCGATGCCCGCGGCAACGACATCGCCACCGGGTACGTCGGCTCGTTCACGCTCGGCGTCGGCCAGTTCTGCACCAAGCCCGGCCTGCTGTTCCTCCCGTCCGGCCACGGCCTGCAGGACCAGCTCGTGGAGGCCGTCGGCGGCGTCGCCCAGGCGCCGATGCTGAACGACCGCATCAAGGACGGCTTCACGTCGGGCCTCGACCGCCTGGAGAAGGTGGACGGGGTGCGCGTCTGGTCGACCGCCACCGCGAGCGGCGCCGCCGGCACCCCGGCCGCGACCCTGCTGCAGACCACCGTCCCCGAACTCCTCGCCCGCCGGGACGAGATCCTCGAGGAGTGCTTCGGCCCTGTCTCGATCGTTGTCGAGTACAACGGTCCGGACGAGCTGGCCAAGGCGATCGAAGCATTCGACGGCAACCTCACCGCGACGCTCCACGCGGAGGACTCGGACGCCGACCTGGCCCGTGAACTCCTGCCGAAACTCACAGCAAGAGCAGGACGCGTGCTCTGGAACGGCTGGCCCACCGGTGTAGCGGTCTCCTGGGCGCAGCACCACGGCGGCCCGTTCCCGTCGACGGTCGGCTCGATCCACACCAGCGTCGGTGTCACCGCGGCCCGCCGGTTCCAGCGCCCGGTCGCGTACCAGGACGCCCCGGACGCGGTGCTCCCCGACGTACTCAAGGACTCGAACCCGGCCGGGATCACCCGCCGGGTGAACGGAACCGTGACCACAGACGAGGTGACGCGATGAGTGACGACCCGACTGTCGACGAGCCGGACCAGCCGATCGGCCGGCGGAGCTTCGACCACTGGTTCGGGGAGAAGGGCCGCAACGGGTTCATCCACCGGTCGTGGATGAAGTCGCAGGGCTTCACCGAGGAGGTGTTCGACGGCCGCCCGGTGATCGGGATCTGCAACACCTGGTCCGAGCTCACCCCGTGCAACGCGCACCTGCGACGGCTCGCCGAGTCGGTCAAGCGGGGCGTCTGGCAGGCAGGCGGTTTCCCGGTGGAGTTCCCGGTGATGTCGCTCGGCGAGACACTGCTGCGGCCGACCGCGATGCTGCTCCGGAACCTGCTCAGCATGGACGTCGAAGAGTCGCTCCGCGGCAACCCGATCGACGGCGTCGTCCTGCTGACCGGCTGCGACAAGACCACGCCCGGCTCGATCATGGGCGCCGCCAGCGTCGACCTCCCGACGGTCGTCGTCACCGGCGGTCCGATGTTGAACGGTAAATTCCGCGGCTGCGACATCGGCTCCGGTACGGCGGTGTGGCGGTTCACGCAGGACCTGAACGCCGGGCGGATGTCCGCGGACGACTTCGCCGCGGCCGAGGCCGGGCAGTCCCGCAGCAACGGGCACTGCATGACGATGGGTACGGCGTCCACGATGGCCTGCATGGCGGAGGCGCTCGGCCTCCAGCTGACCGGGTCCGCGGCGATCCCCGCGGTCGACTCGCGGCGGTACGTCGTCGCGCAGAAGTCCGGGCAGCGGATCGTCGAGATGGTCAAGGAAGACCTGAAGATCAGCGACGTGCTGACCCGGGACGCGTTCGCGAACGCGGTCCGCGCGAACGCCGCGATCGGCGGCTCGACGAACTTCGTCATCCACCTGCTCGCGATCGCCGGCCGGGTCGGCGTCGACGTGACGCTGGACGACATCGACGAGTGGGCGCGCGGCGTCCCGTGGCTGGTCGACCTGCAGCCGTCCGGGAAGTACCTGATGGAGGACTTCTACTACGCCGGCGGGCTGCCCGCGGTGATGAAGGAGATCCTGCCGCTGCTGAAGACCGAGGCGATCACGGTCACCGGCCGGACGATCGGCGAGAACGTCGCGAACGCCGAGCGGATCGAGGCGACATACCCCGGCGCGGAGCCGGGCAGCAAGACGTACGCCGTGATCCGGCCGGTCGGCGATCCGCTGGGCAGTGGTGCGGGAACCGCCGTACTGAAGGGGAATCTCGCGCCGGACGGTGCGGTCATCAAGCAGTCGGCGGCGTCCGAGCGGCTGTCGCGGCACCGGGGGAAGGCGCTGGTGTTCAGCAGCATCGAGGAGTACGACAAGGCGGTCGAGGACCCGGAGCTGGACGTCGACGAGGACACCGTGCTGGTCCTGCAGAACGCCGGGCCGCGCGGGTACCCGGGGATGCCGGAGGTCGGCAACATGACGATCCCGCGGAAGCTCGCGGAGATCGGTGTCGACGACATGGTGCGCATCTCGGACGCCCGGATGAGCGGTACGGCGTACGGCACCGTCGTACTGCACGTCACCCCCGAGGCGGCCGTCGGCGGCCCGCTCGCCCTGGTCCGCACCGGCGACTGGATCGAACTCGACGTACCCGCCCGCCGCCTCCACCTCGACGTCTCCGACGAGGAACTGGAGAAGCGCCGCGCCGACTGGCAACCACCCACACCCCCGACCGACCGCGGCTGGGCCCGCCTCTACATCGACCACGTCACCCAAGCCAACCAAGGCTGCGACCTAGACTTCCTAGTAGGCCGCACCGGCTCAGCCGTAGGCCGCCAGAGCCACTGATGCCGAACCCATCCAGTCCCCCCGACCCGCCAACCGGATCTCCCGGGCGCCAGCCGACCGGGACCCAACCACAGGGTGGGCCGCCGTCTACCTCTACCCCGCCGAGCGAAGCGAGGCGGGCTTGGGGACCGTTCGAGGCGGTCCGGGGGCTTCGGCCCGACGGCATCCTGCCGCAGGTGACGCCGATTCGGCGGATTCTCACGGATCTGCCGGTGTCGGTGGATCCGTACGCCGACGCGCTGGCGGCGCTCGCTCCGTTGCGGGAGCGGGTGCGGCCCGGCGCGCGGATCGCGGTGACGGCCGGCAGTCGGGGAATCCGGGATCTGGTGCCGGTGGCGAAGGCCGCGGTGGACTGGTTGCGGGCGGCGGGCGCCGAGCCGTTCGTGACGCCCGCCATGGGCTCGCACGGCGGCGCCACGGCCGACGGCCAGCGGGAGATGCTCGAGGGTCTCGGAATCACCGCGGAAACCGTTGGCTGCCCCATCGAGGCAACCATGGAAACCGTTGTCGTCGGCACCTTGCCCGACGGCACCGAGGTCCACCACGACGCGCTCGCCGCGAAAGCCGACGGCGTACTCCTGGTCAACCGGATCAAACCGCACACCGACTTCCGCGGCCCGATCGAGAGCGGCATCGCGAAGATCCTCGCGATCGGCCTCGGCAACCACCGCGGCGCCGCCGCCCTGCACGCCGGCGGCATCCCGTCCCTCGGCGGCAACATCGAAGCCGCCGCCCGGATGATCGTTGCGCAGGGCAAGATCATCGGCGGCCTGGCGATCCTGGAGAACGCCGAGGACCGCACCGCGTCGGTCGAACTACTCGAAGCAACCGGCATCGCGGAAGCGGCGGAAAACGCCTTACTGCAACGAGCATCCAGCCTCCTCGGCCGCCTTCCCTTCGACCGGCTCGACGTTCTCGTGGTCGACGAGCTGGGCAAGGACAAGTCCGGCGCCGGTATGGACACCAACGTGATCGGCCGCTGCTGGGTGCACGGGATCCCCGAGTTCGGCTCGCCCGACATCGCCGCGATCAGCGTGCACTCGCTGTCCCCGGCATCGCACGGGAACGCGTCCGGCCTCGGTCTGGCCGACGTGATCCCGGCGCGTCTACTCGAGCAGATCGACTTCCGCGCGAGCTATGTGAACGCGCTGACCTCCGGCGCCGGCGGTGCGCGACGTTCGCGGCTGCCGATGGTGATGGAGGACGACGAGGCCGCCGTACTCGCGGCCGCGACGATGTGCGGACGGCGGCACTGGTCCGAGCTCCGGCTGGCCCGGATCAAGGACACCCTGTCGCCGAACGAGCTGATGGTGACACCGGCCCTGCTGACCGAGGCGGCCGAACGATTCGACCTGGAGATCACCGGTACGGCGCGCGACCTGGCGCCGGCCGGCCGACTCGGACCCTGGAGCGACAGATGAACCTTCGCGAAGCACGTGCCCTGCTCGCCGACCGCGGTTTTCGGCCGGGGGAGACGTCGGCGAAGACGTTTCCCGACGGCTCGCCGTACAAGGTCGAGATCCCGTCCTGCGAGGGCCCGCGGGTGATGACCGCGGTCCTGGAGGAGGCGAAGGACCGCGGCGTCACGATCGACCGGGTGTCCCAGGGCAGCGGCGTGATGATGCTGACCGACGGCGAGATCGAGGAGATGCTGTCGCTCGGCGGGTCCGAGGGCGTCGAGGTATGCCTGTTCCTCGGCCCGCGCGGCGCCTGGGACATCGGTGGCCAGGCGAAGGTCTCGGCCGCCGTCGGCGGGGTTGCCCGCGGCAACGAGCAGGTGGCGGCGTCGTTGTGCGACGCGTTCCGCGCGGTCGAGCTCGGCGTGCGCAGCCTGCTGGTCGGCGACATCGGCGTACTGGAGATCCTCGGCCAGCTCAAGCTCGAGGGCGAGCTGCCCGCCGATCTGGTGCTGAAGACGTCGGTGCTGATGCCGTTGCCCAACGCACCGACCGCGCAGCTGTACGAACGACTCGGCGCGACCAGCCTGAATGTGTCGACCGACCTGCCGGTGCCGGTGCTCGCGGAGATCCGCTCGGTGACGACGGTACCGATCGACATGTACATCGAGGTCCCCGACGACCAGGGCGGCCACGTCCGGTTCTACGACGTACCGGAGATCGTCCGGGTCGCGGCGCCGGTGTATCTGAAGATGGGGCTGCGGAACGCGCCGAACATCTACCCGGTCGGCGCCCACCTTTCCGGTACGGCCGAAGCCCTCGGACGGGAGCGGGTCCGCCGGGCCGAGCTGATCCTGCGACTGCTCGCCGAGCAAGATGAGGGATGAGTTCCTGGACCGGCTCCGGTCGGTCCTCGGTGACGTCGTCGACGACCCGGACATCCTGGACAGTCATCGCAACGACCACGCCACGTTCTGCACGGCGGGTGTCCCACGGGCGTTGGTACGGCCAACGAGTACGGCAGAGGTGCAGGAGGTACTGCGGCTCGCGTCCGAGTTCCGGGTGCCGGTCGTCACCCAGGGCGCCCGGACCGGGTTGTCCGGCGCCGCGAACGCGGTCGACGGGTGTCTGCTGCTCTCGACCGCACGGCTGAACCGGATCCTGGAGATCTCCGCCGAGGACCAGGTGGCCGTCGTACAACCGGGTGTCGTGAACGCGTCGTTGTCGCGGGCCGTCCTGGAGCAGGGCCTGTTCTATCCACCGGACCCGTCGTCGTGGGAGATGTCCACGATCGGCGGGAACATCGCCACGAACGCGGGCGGGTTGTGCTGCGTGAAGTACGGCGTGACGTCGGACTTCATCCGCGGCCTGGAGGTCGTGCTGGCGTCCGGCGAGGTGGTCCGCACCGGCCGCCGCCCCGCGAAGGGCGTCGCCGGCTACGACCTCACCCGCCTGATCGTCGGCTCCGAAGGAACGCTCGGCGTGGTCACGGAGGCCACACTCGCACTCCGACCCGCCCCCGAGGCCGCCCTCACCGCCGCCGCGACCTTCCGCACCATCGAGGACGGCATCGCCGCCGCGGCCGCCGTGATGGCCGCCGGCCTGCGGCCCTCACTCCTGGAGTTCCTCGATCAACCAACCCTGCGGGCGATCCAGGGCTATCGGGACATGGGCCTACCCGGAGATGCTGGTTCGATGCTCCTGGCGCAGTCCGACCGTGGAGCGCGGGCGGCTGAGGACGTGGCGCGGATCGCCGAGATTTGCTCGTCCTATGGTGCTGTCGACGTCGCCGAGGCCTCCGACGCCGAGGAGTCGGCGATGCTCCTCGAGGCGCGACGGCTGGTCAACCCGGCGCTGGAGCGGCTCGGCGTCACGCTGATCGACGACGTGTCCGTACCCCGTTCACAGCTGGTCACGCTGCTGCGCGGCATCGCCGACATCGGCACGCGGTACGACGTACTGATCTTCTGCCCGGGCCACGTCGGCGACGGGAACATGCATCCGACAGTGGTGTTCGACCGGGGCGACGCGGCGGCCGAGGCGCGGGCGTTGCAGGCGTTCGGGGCGGTGATGGAGCTGGGGCTGCGGCTCGGTGGCACGATTACCGGCGAACACGGGATCGGCACCCTGAAGGCGCAGTGGCTGGAGACCGAGCTCGGCCCGGTCGGACTGGAGCTGCATCGGCGGGTCAAGGCCGCGTTCGACCCGTTGAACCTGCTGAACCCCGGAAAGGTGCTGTTGTGATGGATGCTTCCGCCGTACGTCCGTCGGCGCGGCAGGTCGCCTGGCAGCGGCAGGAGCTGACGGCCTTCGTGCATTTCGGGCCGAACACGTTCACCGATCTCGAGTGGGGGACCGGGGTCGACGATCCGGCGGCGTTCAACCCGACGGCACTGGACTGCTCGCAGTGGACGCGGACGTTGGTCGACGCCGGGTTCAAGAGCGTGATCCTGACGGCGAAACACCACGACGGGTTCTGCCTGTGGCCGAGCAAGTTCCTCGACCATTCGGTTGCCGCGTCGTACGGGCGTGACGTGGTGGGGGAGCTGTCGGCGGCGTGCCGGGAGGCGGGCCTCGGCTTCGGCGTGTACCTGTCGCCGGCCGACCTCTACCAGGAGAAGGCGCCCGGCGGGTACTACGGCAACGGCAGCCCGGCGGTGCCGTCGCGGATCGGCGAGTTCGAGTACGTCGTCGACGACTACAACCGGTTCTACCTGAACCAGTTGCACGAGTTGCTGACGTCGTACGGGCCGATCGCCGAGGTGTGGCTGGACGGGGCGAATCCGACGAGCAGCGCGCAGACGTACGCGTTCGACGCGTGGTTCGACCTGATCCGGCGACTGGCGCCGGACGCGACGATCGCGGTCGGCGGGCCGGATGTGCGGTGGGTCGGCAACGAGGACGGGTTCGCGCGCGAGACGGAGTGGAGCGTCGTACCGTTCGCCGACGGTGCGATGCTCGCCGAGCAGACGGCGCGGGACGTCGCCGGGCCGGAGCAGCTGGCGAAGGCGGACGAGTTGCGCTGGTACCCGGCGGAGGTCGACGTGTCGATCCGGCCCGGCTGGTTCTACCACGCCGCGGAGGACGACGCGGTGAAGACTTTGCCGGAACTTCTGGACATCTATCGCAGGTCGGTCGGGCGGAACGCCGTACTCCTCCTCAACATCCCGCCGGACCGGCGCGGGATGTTCGCCGATCCTGATGTTGCGGCGCTGAAGGCGTTCGGTGCCGCGGTACGCGAGTACTACGGCACGGACTTGGTGCTGCCGGCAACGATCAACGTGGTGGACCTGCGGGAGAGCATCGAGCAGGGCCAGCAGGTCGAGTCGTTCGCCGTGGACGCGCTGGTCGACGGGTCGTGGCGGGAGATCGCGACCGGCACCACGATCGGGCATCGCCGGCTGCTCGTGGTGCCACCTGTCGCGGCGAGCGACGTACGGGTGCGTGTCCTCGCTGCTCGCGCCGAGACCGAAGTACAGCTCTCGGTCCACTTCGATCCAGTCCCCCTGCCCGGAGTCGAACCAGGAACCGAGCCTTCGGAGGGCCCGGCGTGATTCCGTCACCAGGGGGATCGACGGGGTGGGTACTCAACGGTGCTGAGTACCCACCTGCCCGCTATTCCTGCACGGACACGACACGCGTCCAGTCGGAGCACTCGGCTTCGCACCACACGTGATCCCCACGGTGCGCGATCCGATCCCGCTGCACATGCCCACAGGCCAGCAACACTCGACGCATCGAATGCCCCTGCGCGACCGGAGCACCGGTCCTGCCACCAGGCACCCGCTTCCTGTTCCTGAGGTCGGCCATGGCCGGTCCTCCTCTCTTGTCTGATCGTTACTGCGTGCAGGAGGCAGGATTCGAACCTGCTCAGCCCGAAGGCAACGGGTTTACAAGCCGTCCCGCCTCTCCCACGACGGTGCTCCTGCAAGGCACCCCGTACCGGATTCGAACCGGTGATCTCCTGGATGAGAACCAGGCGTCCTGACCACTAGACCAACGGGGCGTGGCAGGGTGGCTGGTCCATCCCAGCCACCCAGCGGTGAGAGCGAGATTCGAACTCGCGAGCCGGGACGACACCCGACCAACGGTTTAGCAAACCGCTGCCCCTACCAACAGGCGGACCTCACCCAGGCCGGTCGACCTGCTAGGTCTCCCGGTAGTCCTCGAACTCCCACAACCCCAACCGCGCCAGCTTCTCCGCCAGTTCGTCGTACGTCGGCGCCTCCAACTCCTCGAACCGCCGTAGCAGGAACCCGATCGCCAACCGCAGGTCGAACGGATCCACGATCAGGTGATGCCGGCCGACCTGCGGCCCTTCCGCCCGGACGACCCGACGCAGCCACAACGGCGTACACACCAACACGTCGAACGACTCCTCACCCGGCCCGCCCTCCGGGCCGACGATGAACCGGACCCAGACACCGTCGTCGTCCGGATCCGGTGAGACGTACGTCTGCACCTCAACGTCGGCGCTGTAGACCAACCGAACCGCTGCCTTCATCGAGACCTCCGGGGTGCCGCCCGCCGCCTCCCCTGCGGCGGCGGGCGGTCCGAGTGTTCAGCCCTTTACGCAGATGACCTGCTTGAGGTGGGCTACTACCTCGACCAGGTCGGACTGGGCCGCGATGACCGAGTCGATGTCCTTGTAGGCGGCCGGGATCTCGTCGATGACGCCGGCGTCCTTGCGGGACTCGACGCCTTCGGTCTGCGACACCAGGTCGGCGACCGTGAACCGGCGCTTCGCCTCGTTGCGGCTCATCCGCCGGCCTGCCCCGTGCGAGGCCGAGTAGAACGAGCGCTCCGAGCCGAGCCCGCGCACGACGTACGACCCGGTCCCCATCGACCCCGGGATCAGCCCGAGGTCGCCGCGTCCGGCCCGGATCGCGCCCTTGCGGGTGACGAGCAGGTCGAGCCCGTCGAACTGCTCCTCGGCCACGTAGTTGTGGTGGCACGAGATCGGCTGCTCGAACCGTACGTCGACCTCGAACGACTCCCGCACCGCCTGCATCACGAGCGCGAGCATCACCGCACGGTTCCGGGCGGCGTACTCCTGCGCCCACGTGAGGTCCCGGCGGTACGCGTCCATCTCCGGCGTACCGGACAGGAACACCGCCAGGTCGCGATCCGGCAGGTCCGCGTTGTGCGGCAGCTCCCGCGCGATCCGCATGTGCCGCTCCGCCAGCTCCTTGCCGATGTTCCGGCTGCCGGAGTGCAGCATCAGCCACACGCGGTCCTCGTCGTCGAGGCAGACCTCGATGAAGTGGTTGCCGCCACCCAGCGAACCCATCTGCTGCTTGGCCTTGCGCTCCCGGTCCTGCACCCCGTCGTGCAGGCTCGTGAACAGGCCCCACAGCTTGTCCCACGGCCGCGGGTCCAGACCGAGCCGGCGGACGCCGACCGGGTCGTTGTGCGCCCGGAACCCGACCGGTACGGCGGCCTCGATCCGGGACCGGATCGCCGACAGGTCGTCCGGCAGGTCCGCGGCCGTCAGCGACGTCAGTACGCCCTCCATGCCGCACCCGATGTCGACACCGACCGCGGCCGGCGACACGGCCTGGTACATCGCGATCACGGACCCGACCGTCGCACCCTTGCCGAGGTGTACGTCGGGCATCACCCGGACGCCGTGCACCCACGGCAGCGCGGCGATGTTCCGCAGCTGCTGCAGCGCCTTCGCGTCCACGTCGTACTCCTGCGCCCACATCAGCGTGGAGCTCTTGGCCCCACTCAGCTCCACCGGAAGCTCCACGATTCCCCTCCTCGTTCGACGACATGCAGCTGCCAGGGCAGGGCTCGAACCTGCGGGGCCTCGGGTCAGAACCGAGGGTGGGTCACCGTCGCCCACCTGGCATCGCGCTCGTCGGCGACACCAGGTAGGTGTCGCGTCAGAGCGCTATCTCGGCACGGGAAGGGATCCACGGCTGCCACAACAGCGGCATGCCGGCCTCTTCCGGGGTGCGCGAGCCCTTCTTCTCGTTGCAGTTCGCGTGCGCGGCGACGGCGTTCATCCACTCGCCGCGTCCACCTCTCGACCGTGGAACCACGTGGTCCATCGTGGTGGCGCCCGGTTGACCGCAGTACGCACAGGTGTACTTGTCACGCTTCAGTACGCCGGCCCGCGTGTACTGCAGGCGTCCACCGGCGTACCGCCACTTCATCACGACGTACCGGACGAGGCGGAGCACCCGGGGGAGCGGGAACGGTCCGATGCTGGCGCCGTCGTGGGCCTCCTCGACGACGGCGACCTCCCGGACGAGCATCCGGATGGCGTGCGGGATCGACACGACGTGCAGTTGCTCGTACGAGGCGTTCAGGACGATCACACCGCTCATGTGGTTCCTCCTCCCTTCCAGTGTGCCCGACCGGCGGTCAGCAGGTCGGCGATCTCGGTGTCGGGTCAACAGCTGTTCACTCAGGGTGTCCGGCGGGGCTCGAACCCGCTTCCTCCGGGGCCACGTCCCGGTGCCTCGCCCACTTCGACCTCGGACACAGCACGCCCGGCAGGACTCGAACCTGCACCCTCCTGCTTCGTAGGCAGGCACTCTCTCCAGTTGAGCCACGGGCGTCCGGTGCCCTGTGCCGGATGTACTGCGGATTTCCGTCACAGGGCACGCTCGCGGCGCCCGCTCGGCCGGTAGCTGACGTACTGCGGGCGCCTGGTCCAGCTGGGAGGACTCGAACCTCCGATCTCCTCAACCCAAATGAGGCGGCCTGGCCACTGGCCTACAGCTGGTAATTGCGACAAATGTCCAGTTGTCAATTGTTCAAGCCGATATCCGTGAATACCGGAAAGCACCGATGGAGGGAATCGAACCCTCGGGACGCGGGTTTGGAATCCGGTCCGCAACCATTGCACACCGGCGATGGCCCGAGCACGGGCAAAAGAAAAGAGCCGCCTGCTGCCGGTACCCGGCTCAGACGGCTCCTGGAGGTCTCCCACTCGGAGATCACCCAGGCGGACCGCCCAGACGCGGGCTGAGCTGGTGGTAGTAGTAGTAGTTGGCCTCATCGCCCACGGTTCGCAGGCACGCCGACAAAGCCATGCGGCCAGGCCGCCAGGCTTCACTCAGGATGCGCGTTCCGAACACGATCTATCTCCTCAAGGTCTTTGGTCTCGCGGGAATTAGTCTCACCCAACCCCACCACCCAAGTCAACGCATTTCCCCAACAATGTGTTCCATCCACCATTCCCGCCCCGCTACGACGCACATAACCCACCCCCAGTTCCCCACCCCGCACGCCCCACGCCCATACGCCCGCACGGCTCAGCCCCGCACGCCTCACCCCCGGCACGCCCCACGCCCTTCGCCGCTCCACCCGCCACCCCCTGCCCGACTCCCGCCTGGACCGGCCCGCTCGAACCGCGGCCCCGCCCGACAACACCCGGCCCCGTCGGGCCGAACTCATGCCCGACCGCCCCGGCTCGCCTGGACCCGCCCACCTCCCGGACCCGCCCGACCCGACTCGCCCGACCCGACCCGCCCTACCGGACCCGGCGCACCCGGAGTGATCCCGAGCACACCACCCACCCCGCCGTACCGTCGCCCCAAGATCCGATTCGGAATCCTCCCCTCCTCCCGCTACACTCTTGCCTCGGTACCCGCCGCCTTAGCTCAGTCGGCAGAGCGTCTCACTCGTAATGAGAAGGTCGTCGGTTCGATTCCGACAGGCGGCTCCACCAGAAGTACGCGCTGACCTGCGCAAACCCGGTTCGACACGGGACCGGGTAGTCCGGCCGGTTGCAGTTCGAGTTGCAGTTCGGTCATTCTCACGGCGTACCGCCCCACAGAGCGCGGCCCATCTGCTGAGTTGCGTCAGCCGCCATAGGTGACGCAACGTGTGTGTACCGCTGCGTCAGGCGGATGTCCGAGTGACCGAGGATCTCCTGCACGATCCGGACGTGTACGCCGAGCTCAATGAGGATCGTGGCGGCAGTGTGTCGTCCGTCGTGGACCCGAGCGTCCCGGACGCCGGCCACAGCGAGCAGAGCTTTCCAGTCGTCCCAGTCTTTGCGCGGGTCGATCGGTCGTCCGTCCGGCCGACAGAACACGAGGTCATGATCCTCCCACTCGGAACCAGCCGCGAGCCGCTCAGCGTTCTGCGCGACCCGGTGCAACCGGAGCAGGGGCACTAGCTCGGGAGGTAGCGGAACAGTCCGCCTGCTCTTGCCCTTCGGTGGCCGGAACACCAGACCGCCGCCGCGCCGCTCCGGGCACGTGCTGGCGTGGCGCTTGCATCCGTCCGGGCACAGCCGCTCAGCATCTTTGCCGACGCACCGGTGGCGACGACCTGAGGTCCGTGCAGCCTTCGGACAGTCCTTGGGGCAGGGCCGCCGGTGCTTTCCCTCACAGCAGGCGACGGGGTCAGCGGAGCCGTGTTGCCACTTGTCGCGCTTCAACTGCGACCACAGGCGAACCTGTCCCGCATCGAGGCTGACGTACTCCCAACGAAGACCGATCCCCTCGCCCTGTCGGAGTCCCATGGCGAGACCGACAGCCCACCGGGTGCCGTTCCGGCGTTTGGCCGCTGCGGCCAGAATCTACCGGGCCTCGTCCTGCGTCAGCGATTTGATTTCACCGTCCCCGGCACTGGGTGCGTCGATGAGCTTGGCGACGCTCCGCCCCACTTCGACCTGTTGACACCGAACCGCACGGCCCTCGAATTCGGCCGGCACATCGGTGGCCGAGATGACATGGTTCGGCATGACGTCCGCGAGCTGGTCGAACCACCACAGCGACAGACTCGTCAGCAACTTTCCCTTCTCAGGGATCGGCGTCGGCAGCACCACGTCATAGACCGACACACGATCAGTCGCAACCAGGATCACCTCCCCAGGGCGATCGCTGTACACATCCCGAACCTTGCCCCGATGCAGCAGCTCCACGTCACTCTTCTAGCACACCGGGCCCTGGCGCCCGATCACGAGTCGCATCAATCTGCTGACCATGATGCTCGACGCGCAACGATGGCCACAGGTTGGCGCTCCTTCAACAGCGCCAGCGACAACCTCGCATCGGACATCGAAACCAGCCGACCGGGGTATTTCGCTGGATCTGCTAGCACCATATCTGACAACTCACGCGTCCAGGAATCTGGAATCTTGCGATCACTAAGCCACCATCGATTCGACTCGCCGTTCCCCAGGAGGGCCAGAGACCTGAACCGACTTAACATGTGTGCCGTTATCTGGCTACCTAACGCTGAATCTATCGCCCAATCGGCGACCGCATCCACCATCGACGGCAACGCAGCGATCGATCGCGATTCCACTCGGCCAGCGAAGGCCTGAGCAAACCCGCCGCCGAATCGCATCGCGACCAACCCCAGCGGCACGGTCCCAAATCGCCGCTCGAACAGGTCGTATCTCGGTGCACCAGATCCAGTTGTCGATCGCATCCTCAGTTCACGCGCTTTCAGTGCATGGGCGACGTTGTTAATATCGCGAGGCTCCATGCCGTCGACGACGAAGCTAATCAGATCGGCAAGCTCCAGCAGAAGTTTGGGGGAGCCAAGTGTCAAGATATATAGGAGCCATGCCTTTCGATCCAGTGACGTAGATCCGACTTCTAGCTGTTGTGTCCACCAATGCGTCGCGTTCGGGCGCATCCGCGCATTGCGCGCCCGCTGGACCAGTCCGTGCCGATCATCAAACAGGCGTGAAGCTCTGCGGCCGCGCTCATGCTGGGAGCGGATCCCCGCCGCTATGCTGGCAGCGACGTAACCAAGCCAACTATCCATTCCTGCAAATCTTCGTAATGAGTCACAGATCTCAATCCATGGAGTCAGAGATCGCGTCCACGACACTTCATTCTTGCTGTAGGTTGCAATCAGGTCGGCAATTAGCTTCCGCACCTCAGTCGATCGGTAATCGTCAGATACTGTCGCTTCATTCCCTAGAGTTGATGCGCCTCTGTGGAGAACAAACATTTCTAGCTGCGACGGGTGCAAGACACTGCGTAAGGGAGCGAATAGCGCGCCGCTCGCACGCTCGACCGGGATCTCACCGCTGAGAAGGCTGCTGGTGACCTCCTCTTCTTCGATTGCCGATTCCGCCAGCACAGTGCAACCAGCCGCAACCATGAGTCGACTCACCGCATTGCCGCCTACGATGGCGACACTTGCGGCCTCCTCGTGCGTAAGCGAATCGAGGATGTCCAATCGTCGGCCGATCTCGACCCACGCGGGCATTTCGTCCGCTGTCTTGGACTTCGCAACCTCGAGCCACCAATGTCTGTTGTCGGCTCGACCAGGATCGCGAAGCGACACGGCAACCTCGAAGGCAAACTCTCTTGTTGGTGCAGTCTCAAGCAGCGCGCGCAGCCGGGCAGAAACCTCTGCCTGACCGCAGTCTGGAGGAAGGTTGAGTCGAGGTCCGGACTCATCGAACATCCGAGATGACGCAACGGCTCGAACGCTCAACTCATCGACCGAAGAGAGAGCGAGCTCTGTCGTCACCCGCGGTTCCTGGTGAAACACACGATCGGCTAGCAGTGAGGTTGCGAGCACCCTAGGGAATGACGTCATTCCCTCGCGGGAATCGAGAATCAATGCCTTCAATTGAGAAGCGAGTCCAGGCAGTTCGCCGACCGAATAGCAGCCAGCATAGAATCTGGTCACGTTGAGCCAGTACGAGTTGGGCGAAATTGCTTCGAAGATCTCAGGCTTGGTTCCGGGTCGAGGGTTTCCTGGAGGTGAGTACGGTGAACTGTTATACAGGTGTCGAGCGGCGAAGTATTCGCGCAGTGGCTGAACCTCGAATTCGAAAGTGCCCTCAACGCGACTGACCAGTGCAACTACTCTCTGCACAACGCCTGAGAACAGATCAGATAGAACCTCCTGCTTATAGCCTCTCTTTCGTAAGTATTGGGAAATTAGGTCGCGAAGCTCGCCAGCCGGCCAGCCGGCCAGCAGTCCTGCGAGCTTCGGCAGAAGCGTGGATGTTCCAAGCGATGTACCCGTGCAAGTCGATCAGTAGCTGTCGATTGTCCCGAACTGTCGCATCCTTCTCCGCTTCGCGATTGAAGAATACGTCGATGTAGTTGTCATACAGTTGGGTTCTCTGATCAGGCAATGACCGTCCCCGCGAGTAGATCAGACTCAACAGAATGGTCAGCTGCATCGGATTCCGGGCTAGATCCTTGATATGAGGGCTCGCCAACTTTTCTTGCAGCGTAGCGCGAATATCATCGCGATCCTGCGGTGGGACGCGTCTAGCCTTTGCCCACCTACCCATGTAGTCGAAGATCAAAGGTTCGTCAATCGAAGTGAGGCTTAGCTTCTTCCATCGCTTCACGGCGAACTGAGGCGCATTCGGGATAGCGGCCGGTCGTGAGGTGACAATGAATTGAATCGACTTGCCTGTGGTTTGCATGCGTGTCGCAGCCGTATCGATTGCCTCGATGACTTGTGCCCGTTGGGCAAGCGAGGCGACTTCATCGAGTCCGTCTAAGACGATCAATGCCGGTACGTCTTGGAAGATATTAGTCAAGTCGTCGACGGTGAATGACTGCCCGCCAGAACTAAATACGACCTGTTGCGCGAGAAAAGATTCAAGTGAGCGTACTTTAGCGTCGACTTCGACGCCCGGGAATGGATTCTCGTTTGCCAGCCATCGCGCCAGGTCGCGGAGATCGACCTTAAACGGTGCTCGAACTGGTGACAGCCGATGTTCGCCGGGCAGTTGGTTAATCTCGTCTCTGGCTAGGAGCCGCATGCGATGCACCTGGCAGAGGTATTGAGCCAACGTGGACTTGCCCTGCCCTGGCGCGCCCTCAATTACCATGCGATCGAACGCGCGTTGCCCACGTGGATCTAGAAGCAGCGTCGCTGCGCCGATCTGGTTACGCGCATGGGAGTATATTGTCCCGCCAGCGTACTCGACACCGCGGACAGTATCGCTGGACGCGTTGGCAAGCATGACAGAGTTCCATGTTTTCGCCGTCGTTGCATCCACCGGACCGACCGGCTCGCCAGGAACATCAATAAAGAGCTCGAGCAACTCACTACTTTGTAGCTCAGCTTGCTTGAACTTGACGAATTCGTCGTCGGCATATTGCTTGCGCAGATATCCTTCCAGTGCTGCCCGCCGGCGACCGCGCTCACTTTTGTCGCTAGCCTCGAAGATCATACGAATCATATCCTGACTCGTGATGATCTCCGAGTATGCCCATTTCAAGTCATAAGAGTTGTCGAGGCGTGCATCCAGATCGTCCCGCCACCATACGCGGCCAGGTATAGGCAAGACCTGGTCGAGGTATGCTTGCATCTTGTCGATGGTACCGGAATCTAACGCCGCCGTACCGGGGACGTTTGTTATAAGCAGGTAAGACGTCGCGCCGCGTGTAACGAGACGTTCAATCTTTGGAAGCTCGTCCTTCACGCTCGAAATGAGCCATTTTAGATGATTCTCTCGCGCGAGGAGGCGACGCCTGAATTTGACTTGGAAGATCTTCAAGTCGCCCTTCGATGCGCTGCCTGCGGTCCCGTCGCGGCCCCCATCCTTCTGGCCAACCGGCAAGCTCTGTGCATCTGGATACTGCGAGGCGATCAGCGCCGAGCAAAACTCCTGGAACCGGTCGGGCGTGAATCGCTCGTAGTCATACCCCATTAGTCCCCCCTTTTATTAGTCCCCCCTTTTGGACTAGCCCGGCACGGAGACTACATGCTGTGAGCACAGCCGTACAGAGGCAAGCAGTGATACGCCGCGTTCAGAGGACAGCCTCCAGGGGCCCGCATATCTGACAACTTTCTCTACGTCTTCAAGACGGGCCCCTCCAGGGCCCGAAAGCGCGCCGCCACCACAGGGCGGGCCACCTGCCCGCCACTCCGCTAGCGCTCCGTTCTGGGCGCGTCCCTTGGCTTGGCGCGCACGTGCCAACAGGGTGCCGGGTCGAAGACAGCAGAACTCGCCATCAATGATCGACACCCCGTTGTGCGGTGGTCCCGAAACGGCCGGCTGCCCGCCGACCGCGAACACGTGCTCCCGTCTGCCGGTGGATTCCCGCATCGCCCCGTAGCAATCATGGAAGGGACCGGTACGGCACGGCGCGCGTCAAGGCAAGTCGCTTCGCTCCACTCGCAAGCGCGACCTTGACCCGCACCGCACCGCACCGCACCTAAGGGCGGCAGCGATCAGGGCGATGCGGGAGGTCTGCCCGCGCCTTGACGCGTAAGCGTCAGGTCGCGAGTTGGACGGTCTCATTCCTCATCATCAGGTACCGGGTAGGCCTGTTGACGCCGTGCTTGCACTCGCTCCAAGAGCGCCTTGAGCGTCGTGGCGTCATGCTGTGTGTCGCTGTCATCAAGAATGCCCTGTAGATATATGCGATCAGCCATTCCCTCAAGGATGGCTTCCTGTACCTCTGAATCCTGATTGGCTATGAATCCATGGACTGTTCGGAGCCTCAGGTCGGTTCGCTTTGCTCGCACTGATTCCCTGTGGTTGCTCGATCCGCGCCGAAAGCACAATGTTGCTAATCCGACGGCGGCAACAGATATTCCGAGCCGCGTTAGAGTCAGTGAGGTTGACGAGAGGTCCTCATTCAGGTTGAAGAAATGGATGAGGAGCAGAACCAAAGGGACGCCGCCGACTAGTAATCCTGCGCAATCCCAGGTCCAGCCAGCGATCGCCTTGTTTCGAGCATTCTTCTGGTAGTCGTCTGCAACCACCTTTCGACTCAACGCGGTCACCAGGTTGCGGCTTTCGTCGACCATCTTCTTGACTTCGGCGGTCCCTGCCAGCGCCGCCTTCATGGCTGTATCGACGGCCATGGCGTCGCCCTCGATGGCGTTCGTGTATAGCTCGCGGGACTCCTCGACCTTCTTGTTTAGGTCGAGCTTCGCTGCGTCCTGCCAACTGCGTTGCTTATCGGCCAACCCAGTCTCGAAATCCTGGAGTTGCGCCTGCATTACATTGATCGATTCTCGCAGCTCATCGCGTTGTCTTTCAAGCTGTGTGAGTGCATTCTTTGCGCTTTCCTCATACTGCGCTGCGGCTCGCCCAGCAGCCTGGGCGGCACCTCTCGGGCTAACGGGTGGCCAGGACGAGGTTTGATCCAAAACAGCGTCAACCGCATCAGCCGCGGTGCGCATATATGCGGAATACGATTCAGGATTGCTTGCGTACTGAGACAATGGGGCTTGCACATTGTTGGCGAGTGATGACCGCATGCCCTCCAGCATTGCCGCCGAGTATCGGCGCGGATCCTCGGCTCTGTGTGCATTAAGGATCTCAAGTAGCCAGCGCACCCGAGATAGCGAATCCGCAAAGTCAGGCTGTCCCACCCCGGGCACATCGGAAAGCTGATCCTTCATCTGATCGACCAAGGACCAGAGTGGGTGTGTGGTGAACCGCGTCTCCCAGATCGTTGACATAGACCCCCTCCCTCCAACTCATATCGGTACGAGCGACAGAAAGTTACAACGCGTTACGTTCCTGACATCTGCACCGCTTGGTCAGCTTCAACTCAGCCCGAAGGTCCCATCTCAACCGCAGCCACAGTCGCGGCGGTGGCGAGGCGTAAGGCGGCCGGCCACCGGACCGACCGTAGGCAGTTGCAGTACCAGTTGCAGTACGCTGCCGTTCACGTTCGTTCGCGTGGGACCAATCGCCTTGTGCACAAGGCAATGCGGACCATGACGAACAGACGCGAACGAGGGTCAGCAGCATTCGTAATGAGAAGGTCGTCGGTTCGATTCCGACAGGCGGCTCCACGCAGAAACCCCAGGTCATTGGTGATGACCTGGGGTTTCTTTGCTCGGCGTCCCCTCAGTCGGTGAGCCATCGGCCGTTGGACAGTGCGAGTTGGCCGGACCGTGAGGCGCCGCGTTGCTGGGTGATCCATTGCGCCAGGTGGTCCACCGATCGGTCGATCGATCGCCCCGTGGTGTCGAGCAGGTGGGTGTGCCACCGCGGGTCGTCCTTGGTCCAGGCCGACCACCGATCCCAGCACATCTCCGGCCAGCCGCCGTCGGTGATCACGTTCGGACGATAGCGGGGATCTTGCGCATGTCCGCGGTGCCAGGCGCCCCAAGCGATGAACGCATCGAGGACTGCTGACGACCACCGGTCGCGGTCGCGTGCACCGAGCCGCCGGCGCCTCTCGTTGTCCGCGACGTCCACCAGACAGACCGCGATGCCGTCGAGCAGGGGCGCGGACGGTGAAGCCAGGATCTCGCCGAGCGGTGACTGGCCGGTGAGGAGCAGATCCAGACCGCGGCTTTGGTACTCCAGCGCTCGGCCGATCCACAGTTCCGTTGTCCGGTGTCGCCAACGAGTGTCCGCGTTCTCCGGTACGCCGATCTCGTCATGATCATGGACAACCAGGCCCTGCATCCTGGTCCGCAGGGCATCAGCGAGCGTCGTCTTCCCCGAACAACTCGAACCGGCCAACGTCAGCAGCACCCAACCACCCTCGCCGCCACAGCGCGAATGACTTGCGGTCGCCGGTGGGACCGAACGGTCTGCGGTTCGACGATTTGCATCAGGGCCACCTAGTGAATGCCCTCGGGTGGCTGGAGGGGGAAGTGTTTGCGAAGGACGGCGATGTCATGGTGGTCGACCTCGCGCAAGGGGTAGCCGGTGTGGTTCTGCAGGGCGAAGTGCGGGTGTTCGCAGCGGACTGAGAGGCCGGCGATCTCGCCGTGGCCTGCGAGGTCTTCGGGGGTGAACAGGAACGGTGTGTTGACGCTGCCGTAGTGGAGGCGGTCGTCGGGTAGGCGTTCGTACAGGTGGAGGTCCACGCGGCGGGTGGTGCCGTCGTGGAGGACGAAGTTCCAGGGGCGGTCGCCGGGCCAGGGGTGGAGGCGGTCGACGCCCTGGGTGGCGAACGTGGCGACGAGGGCTTCGAAGTCGGTTGCGTCGACCCAGAGGTCGAGGTCGGAATGTGTCCGGGTCTGGCGACCGACGAGCGCGTCGACCGCCCAGCCACCCCCGACGCAGGCGTCGACTCCGTGCGCTTGCAGTGACTCGATCAGGGTGCGGGCCGTCTCCGGCGGCATGACGTAGTCCGGCACGGCGTCAGTCCGAGTGGCCTTTGAGGCGGCGGTGGAGGGCTCGTTGGGCTTCGCGGGTGGCTTCGCGTTCGGCAAGGGTTTGGCGTTTGTCCCAGGTCTTCTTGCCGCGGGCGAGGGCGATTTCGACCTTGGCGTGGCCGTCCTTGAAGTACAGGGTGATCGGGACGATGGTCAGGCCGCTCTCGTTGACCTTGCGTTCGATCTTGTCGATCTGGGCGCGGTGCAGGAGCAGCTTCCGCTTGCGGCGCGAGCCGCCTTCGAACCAGCGGGACTGGGAGTACTGCGGGATGTGTACGCCGTGCAGCCAGATCTCCCGCTCCTCGACCATCGCGAACCCGCCGGCCAGCGACGCCCGCCCGGCCCGGAGCGCCTTCACCTCGCGGCCCTGCAGTACGATCCCCGCCTCCCAGGACTCGCCCAGCTGGTACTCGTGCGCAGCCTTCCGGTTCCGGGCGATGACTGGGTTGGCGTCGGGTTTCTTCACACACCGATTCTGCCCTGAAGTGGACACCGCCCCCAGACCAGGCAACACTTCGTGCCTCGAAGGGGGTGAGCAGGTGCGGGTCGCGCTTGCACTGTTGGTGGTCGTCGCGCTCACAGGCTGTACGTCGGTCACACCACCGCCCGAGTCGGCGCGCACACCGACGTCCGAGCCGACGCCTGAGCCGACGGCCGAGGTGGCGCCGGAGCGGTTTCGGATCGTGCCGGACGACTACCACGTGCCGTACGCCGGTACCGCGGAGGACGGCCGGAGGTTCTTCCTCAGCGACGAGCTGTTCGCGGGCGCCGACGGCTACGTCGGCCTGTACCTCTGGAAGCCAGACGGCACCTTCGACGAGGTGAAGGTCCAGAAGGTACGCCGTACCCCAGGCGTACCACCCGCCCAGGCGACCTCCGCCGGCGCCGCCGCCCTGATCAAGGCCCGCCTCGCCGAGCTGGGCAAGTACAAACTCGAACCCATCTGGGTAGAACCGTTCACCACCAAGGTCGACGGCACCACGTTCGGCTGGATCCTCGACCAATACGAAGGCTCGTACTCGATCCACATCGAGCCAGGCGACTTCATCGCCTACTACGCCCCCTGGGACGGCCTCGAGTACGACACCTGACCGTCCTCCAGATAGACAGCCCCTCCCGGACGTCGACACGCCGCGACGCGCGCGTACTGCTCAGGATCGAGCAACCCCGCCGCCTCCTCAAGCGACACGAACCGAAACGCGACCACCTCCTCCGGCTGCGGCACGATCCGCTCGACATCATCCGGCGTCAGCACACCACCGTCGAACAGCAACGCGACCACCTCGGAGAAGTCCCCGGCCCGAGCGACCCAGTCCACCGCGAGCAGTTCACCCGGCTCCACCACGAGCCCGATCTCCTCCATCACCTCACGCCGAGCGGCAGCGCGCGGCGACTCGTCCTGTTCGACTGCCCCGCCGGGGAGGTCCCAGGTCGGCTTGTACGGCGGCTTGAGGATCAGCAGCCGGTCCTCGCCGTCCGTGAACAGGCAGTCCGCGGCCATTCGCTTGGTTGGGAGCTGCGCAGTGAAATGATCGGCACTCACCGTCCCAGCCAAGCACAGGAGGATGCGGATGTTCCTGCTTCAGATGTCGGGTGTGCCAGGGGCCGGGAAGTCGACGGTGGCGGCGTACGTGGTGGAGAAGTACGGCGCTGTCGCCGTGGACTACGACGTGATCAAGTCGGCCGTACTGGACGCGGGGTTCGACCTCGGGCCGAGTACGAAGGCGGCGTACGAGGTGATGTACGCGATGGCAGGCCACCTGCTTGCCCAGGGCCGCGACGTGGTGATGGACAGTCCGTGCTTCTGGCAACGGATCCTCGACGAGGGTACGGCGATCGCCGCGGAACATGGCGCGGTGTACCGGTACATCGAGTGTCAGGTGGACGACCTGCAGCAGCTCGACGAGCGGCTCCGGCAGCGGCCGCGGCTGCGTACGCACCGGCCCAGCCTGAACGACCCGCCGGCGGACGCCGGAACCGAACCGATCGACGGCGAAACCGAGTTCCGCAAATGGATGGAGAAGGTGCACCGCCCCGCGGACAACTACCTCCAGCTGAACATGGACCGCCCACTGGCCGACGTACTGCCCGAGGTCGAGAAGTACCTGAACTAACGAGGATCCCAGAGCCCGAGCCATTGTTCGGCGCCCCAGGCCTCGTAGCGATCCACCTCGGTGAAGCCGAGTTTCGTTGCCAAGCGCATCGATGCGGTGTTCGCGACCTGGGTGGTCAGCACCACCGGCGCGCCCGGTCGTGCCGCTGCGAACCATTCAAGAGCCGCAGTGCAGGCCTCGCTGGCGTACCCCTTGCCCCACGACGACGGCAGGAACAGATAGCCCAGCTCGACCTCGGCCAGCTCGGGCCGTACTTCGTCCGCGTCGCGCTGGTCGAGCGTGACGGTGCCGATCATCGCGCCGTCGAGCTCCACCACGAACAACCCGGTACGGCGGTCCGGTACCTGGGGGAGTTTCTCCTCGAGTAGATCCCGCGGCCGGGCGCCGCCGATGTATGTGCCGACCTCCGGCGACGCGAGTAGCTCGACGAGCGCCGGACGGTCCCGGAGCTCGGGTTCACGCAGTACGAGGCGCTCGGTCTTGATCGGGTCGGGCGGCCAGGCGACGGACTGCAGCTCGCTCTTCACGGCACCCACCTTTTCAGAACCTGGTCGGCAACCGCGTCGATCGTACGGTCCGCCGTACTGACCACGTAGTCGCTGATGTCGTCGGCCGTCAGCTGCGCGGACAGCTCGGATGCACGCCTTACCAGGTGATCGACGCCGTCGCCGGTCTCGCGACCGCGGTGCCGGATGCGGTCCGCGAGCTCGGCGTCCGACGCATCCAGGCGGCAGATCACGACCGGGCCGCCGACGGAGGTCTCGAGCAGCTCCCGTTCGGCAGGGGTCTCGACGACGCCGGCGACGATGAGCCGGCGATGACCGGCCGCGCGGTAGTTCGACCAGATGAGCGCGAGGTTGGTCGCCTTCAGCCGCGCCTGGTGCGGGTCGTCCGCCGGCGGCGGCCAGGCGGCACCGAGCAGATCCAGGTCCGCGAAGGCGGGTGCGAGTTCGAGGTCGATGCAGCGGTCGAACACCCGCCAGCCGACCGTGGTCTTGCCGACGCCGGGCGGGCCGGAGAGTACGAGCGCTGTCTGCACCCGTGCGATGATCCCGGTCCGCGCGGCCGTCGGCAACGCGATTCAGTCGACCAGCTCGGGGTCGTCCATGAACATCCGCACGTCCTGCGGGCAGCGGCAGGCGGCGGCGATCTTCCCGGCCCAGACGAGCGCCTCCTCGCGGGTCGGGACGGAGACGATCATCACGCCGCCGATCAGCTCCTTGCTCTCCGGGTACGGGCCGTCCATCACGAGCCCGTCGGTGCCGACCACGGCGTGCCCCACGCCGGCCGAGTAGTCGAACCCGCCGGTGAACCGCAGTACTCCGGCCTCCTGCGCTTCGCGGACGACGGCGTGCGCGGCCTTGCCCACGTCCGGGAAGTCCTCCTCCGGGATGTGGTCCATCGCGCCGTTCTCGAACGAGATCAGGTACCGCGACATCTCATCACTCCTTGTCCTCGGCGACCCGCTCCGGTCGCTCTCACCCCTGCTACGAACGCCGTACCCCGGATCCGACAGGCGCTCGGAAGAATCTCGATCCATTGTGTCGGTGGTGCGTGCTTGAATGCGCGAATGGAGCTGGTTACTCGTGTAGCTGACCAGGAACGATGGGCCGACCTGGTCGAACTCTTCGGCCCCAGCGGCGGCACCCGCGGCTGCTGGTGCATGGCCCGCCGGCTGCCCTCCGCGGTCGTCGCCGCGAACGGGAACGCGGAGAACCGCGCTGCCCTGGAGGGATTCGTCCGCGCGGGTGATCCGGTGGGTCTGATCGGGTACGTCGAGGGGCGCCCGGCGGCCTGGTGCGCCGTCGCGCCGCGGACCGAGTACTACGCGATCGTGCACTCCCGGGCGCTCCCGATCGACGACCCGGACGACCCCTCGATCTGGGCGATCAACTGCCTGTTCGTGAAGAACGGGTACCGCGGCCAGGGCCTCACCACACCGATGGTCGAGGCCGCCGTCGACCACGCCCGTACGGCGGGTGCGCGAACCGTCGAGGCCTACCCGGTCAAGTCCATGCCCGGCGACCCCGGCCGCGGCGTCCTCAGCACGTTCCTCGCCGCGGGTTTCACCCCGTACGCCGAAGCTCGCACCACCGCCAAACGCAACATCGTCGTCCGCCGCACCGTCTGACCGGCTACCAGCTCCACTCGCCTCCGCTGAGCGTGAAGCTCCAGGCTCGGCCGCTCACGCCGTTGGTGAGGTAGTCGACCGCCGGTACGGCGATCGGCGGGTACGGCAGCCTGCTCAGCCGACGGATGGCGTCCTCCGGGGCGAACCAGCCCGCCTCCAGCACCGAGCCGTCCGGGTCGTCGATCGCGAACGCCGGGCCTGCCGCGGCCACGAGGTAGTTCCACGACCGCGAGGTGACCCGATCGTCTACACGTGTCCGCGTTGTCCAGACGAGTTCGAGGTCGTGCGCGGACACGTGTAGACCCGTCTCCTCGCGCAGTTCGCGGACCGCGCCGTCGGCAGGGGTCTCGCCGTCCTCGACGCCCCCGCTCGGAAGGTTCCAGTGCGGCGCGCCCCACGCGTCGTACTCCTCCCGCACCATCGCGATCAGCCCGTCGTACCGTGCGATCACACCCGCGTACTGGTTCATGCCCGGACCCTACAAGTGCTCGAGGACGTCCTCGTGCGGCCAGGCCTGGGTGAGGACCTTGGTGAGGAGAGGATCCGGCGAGGAGGTGATGTAGGGGGTGTGCTCGGGGTCGCGGACGGTGGCGGTCGCGCGGGTTTGGAACAGGCCCCACGGGGGGATTTCGTTGGCGAGCACGCCGTCGAGGCGGAGGTCGGCGTACTCCGGTTCCCACCACATCGCGAACGTCTGCGGGAGCTGGTCCGGGTGGATCCCGAGCCAGATGCCGTAGGTGACCTTGAAACCGCCGTCGAGCTGGACCGGCAGCAGCGCCCGGACGAACGCGCCGGCTCCCGGGACCTGCATCATCACGGACTCCTGAGGCGTGCCGTGGCTCAGCCAGGTGCCGGGGGTGTGTTCGCGGTCCGGCAGGCCCAGGACCGGTGTCGGCAGGGTGAAGCGGTGGTGGCGGTCGTGCGCGTCGAGGGCACGGCCGCAGGTCGGGCAATCGGACATGACGCGAGTATGCCGTTCCGGAAGGAGAGCGTCCGGAATGGGGGTTAGCGTGCGGGCATGGCTGAGAGTGAGTGGGTTTCTCCGTGGTGGGAGCCGCCGGTGGCGGGCGATGAGGTCGGGCATTTGGTCGGGGCTTTGGATCGGTTGCGGACGACGTTCCGGTACAAGGTGGACGGGCTCGATGCCGACGGGCTGAACACCCGGATCGGGGTCTCGTCGATCACGCTCGGCGGGTTGCTGAAGCATCTGGCGGCGAACGAGGACTACCTGTTCGACGTGAAGTTCCGCGGGAAGCCGATGGGTGGGCCGTGGGTCGAGAACGGGTGGCGGGACGACAACGACTGGGAGTTCAACTCTGCCGTCGACGACACCCCGGAGGCGCTGTACGCGCTGTGGGACGGGGCGGTCGCACGCTCCCGGGCGACGCTCGCGGCCGCGATCGCGGACGGCGGCCTCGACCAGCTGGCCGACATCGCCTGGCCGGACGGCCGGCACGCGAGCCTCCGGCGCCTGGTCTGCGACCTGATCGAGGAGTACGGCCGCCACACCGGCCACGCCGACCTCATCCGCGAGACCGTCGACGGCCGCGTAGGCGAAGACCCACCCCACGACTGGAAACCCACCGACACAACCCGACCTAACAAACCAAACCGCCACCACCACGCACACGACAAGACCGAACCAACGCCCCCACCAAGCGAAGCGCCCGCCAGCCCCACGTGTGCGGGAGGCGCGGACTGGCCGTGCTCACCGCGTGAAGCGGCCGCCAGCCCCACGTGTGCGGGAGGCGCGGACTGGCCGTGCTCACCGCATGATGCGACGGCCAGCGCCCCGTGTGCGGGAAGGGCGGTCCTACGGTGCTCACCGTGTGAGGCCGCCGGCCGCAGGTGCGTGGGAAGGGCGGCCGGCGGTGCTCGCCGGGTGAGCGGCCGCCAGCACCGTGCGCGGGAAGAGCGGCTCGGCGGCGCCCGCCGCGTGAAGCGGCGGCCAGCCCCACGTACGCGTGAAGAGCGGCTCGGCGGCGCCCAGCGCGTGAAGCGGCGGCCAGCCCCACGTGTGCGGGAAGAGTGGCTCGGCGGCGCCCGCCGCGTGAGGCGACCGTCGGCCCACGTACGCGGCAAGAGCGGACCGGCGGCGCCCACTGCGTGAAATGACGGCCAGCGCCACGTGCGCGGGAAGTGCGGACCGGCGGCGCTCACCACGTGAAGAGACCGCCAGCCCTACGTGTGCGGGAAGAGCGGCTGGCCGTGCTCGTCGCGTGAGCGGTCGCCAGCACCGTGCGCAGGCCGGTGGGGCTCGTCGCTGGAAGCGGACCGCCAGTGCTTCACAATGTGTGGTGACCGGCGTTCCCCACGCTCAGCGTGGGTGCCGGGGGGCGATTGATGAGTGCTGGCGGTCCGCCCTGCGGCTACTTGACTCGCTGTAGCGTCCCGTCCGGGCCGACGGTGACCGCTGTGGTCGTTCCGTCTATGGTCAGGTTCAGCAGCAGTTGGTTGTCGCGCTGCGTGGTCGTGTAGGTGACCTTCGCGTTGCTGCGCGTCGGCGCGATCACTGACAGCACGGTCGCGTTGTTCCCCGACCGATTGAACTTCACCACCGGCGCGGGCAGGCGCTTGTCGATGGTCTGGTAGTGCCATCCCTGGATCGGCCCCTGCTCCCCGCTGGCGACCTCGATCGCCGTCGGCTCCTGCCGGTACGGGATCTGCAGCAACGTCGTCTTCACCCGATCCCTGGGCCGCGCCGCCACCGCCCGGTCCTTGCCGCTGACAACTACTTCCTGATCCGCCGGCAGATGCCACAGCGTGGAGTACTCCTGCTCCGCGTCCGACGTACCGCGATCCAGCACCACCATCAGGTCCGGATCCTTCAGCACCAGCACGTCCCGGGTCCGGTCGACGCCCGCGCCCGGCGAGTCGTGCAACTCGTAGAACTCCGACGTCGGCCGCAGCGACGACCGTACCAGCTTGGTCTCCGGATGCCCGGTCGCCGACTTCACGGTCAGCTCGTTGTGCGCGAACTGCCCCTTCGCCCAGAACCGCCAGTCGTCCGCCTTGTACCCGGCGTGCCCGCCGTCGATCAGGATGTCCCGCCCCCGCGAGGTGTACGTGACCGACGTGTGGTCGTTGTGCCCGTGCAGCTTCTGCGCCGGCCCGAACCGGATGCTGTACGTCGACTCCTGCGTGAACGCCCGCGTCTCGCCCCACCCGGTCCGCCCGAAGATGTACCCGGCGTCGAAGATCCCGATCCGCTGCGTCGGCCGGATCCCGCGCGTGCCGAGCGTACCGGCGTACTCGAGCACCGTGCCCTGCACCGGCACGGTCCTGATCACCTCGGAGTCGCCGAGTTGCGGCAGGTTCCCGAGCGAGTTGGTCGCCAGCGCGAGCCACTTCGCGAGCTCCCGCCGGCGCGCCATGATCGTCGTCCCCGGGTCCACGCCGCACTTCCCGAGTACGTCGATCGCGCGGCCCCACAGGGCGTAGTTGAACTGGGCGTACCCGGTCGACTGTTCGTTGGTCGACCCCTGGGTGTCGATCGAGGTCTTGATCGCGCTGGTCAGCCGGTCGGCCGCGATCTTCTTCAGATCCGGCCGCAGCAACGTGCAGCCGATCCCGAACAGCGCGATGCTCTCGTCGGTGCCGTGGTTCCAGTCTCCGCTGTAGTTCTTCCGCAGGAACCAGGCGTGGTCGAGCAGCGCCTTGTCGAGCCAGGTGTACGTGAGCGGCAACTTCCCCACGTGCAACCCCGACAGCACCGCCTGCCGCAGGCAGATCAGCACGTTGGTGCGATGCATCGTCGACTCGTAGGCGCCGACGTCGGACTTCCACGAGTACGGGTTGTCGTTCACCCAGTCGCGGGCGATCGTACTGACCCGCTGGAGCGCCGCCTTGTCGCCGCGCCCGCCGGCGGTGATTCCTTGGCCGAGCCAACGAAGCGAGTGCAGCCACATGTACCAGCTGGGGTTCTTGTCCGGGTTCAGTCGCCAGTCGATGTTGCCGTGGCCGTCGCCGACCTTCGTCGGTGGCGTCGTACCCCAGGTGAAGGTGTCCTGGTAGAGGTTGGCGAGCGGGTTCGTCCGGTCGATCCCGCTGTACGCCGGACACGTGTAGATGTCGCGCCGGACCGGTGTCGCCGGCGGCGGCGTCGGCGGTTCGGGGGTCTGGCTCGTCGTCGGATCCGGCGCCGCCTCCGGCTCGGTCCCGCCCCACGGCGCGACCAGCATCACGGTCAGTACGGCGGCGCTCGCGAGCAGGGCGATCGTGAGTCGCAGGGTCGTTCTGGTGCGCAGATGTCTCGCGGGCATCGTGTCCCCCTCGGCCGGGCCTGCCGGTTATGGTCTATACCTGAATTCGGACAGGGTGATGCCGAAAGCAAGCGTGGTGTGCTGGTCGTTCTGACCGTGCGGCGTGAAAGGTTGCTGATGGCATCAAGCCGTCGGCGCGCCGCGCTCGGATCCCCCCGAGGTCAGATCGGTTCTTCTACCCAATAGATGTCGCGAGCAGCAAGAAAAGTTGCTTCGGACCGGACGCTTCGGTTCCGGATGCCCGTTCGGGCAGCTCAACCGTGCCGGATCGCCTGCAGAATCAGGGCGTTCCGGGCATCCTGTCCGGCGGGCACGGTGGTGTGCCGGCCGTCGCGGAGGTCGGTGTGCAGCCGGTCGGGATGCGCCGCGAGGAACTCGGCCCAGTGCACGATCCGCAGGTTCGGGTGCTGCGGCAGCGCCTGCTCCAGCTGCAGGTCGATCCACTCGCTGTTCCGCTGATCGGCGACCTGGACCGCCTCCGGCTTGTCGGTCCGGGCGACCTGTACGTCGACCCAGTACACGGTCCGCTGCGGCCCGGCGATCTTCAGTGCACGTTCGACCTGGGCGCCGAACGCGGCCGGGTCGAAGATGTCGTTGGACCCGACCGCCATCACGATCCGCCTCGGTAGGCCGTACGCCTTCGCCCAGGCCGCCAGCTCGTCGACGGCCGCCGACGTCGGCTGACCGGCCCAGCTGTACTGCGCGAACGACGTACCCAACCGCTGCTCGAGGAGCCGGCCGAGTGCCGCGCCGTCCTGCACCGCGATGCTGTCGCCGAACAGGATGATGCCGTCCGACGTGACCACGTGCCGGACCTCCGCGCCGCTCGCGATCACCCGATTGTTGTTCTGGTACGAACCGAGCGCACCGGATCCGTAACTGCCGGTGTCGACGACGGGCTTCGCGTGTGCGGCCGGCGTCTCGAAGTGCAGCAATGCGAGCAGGGTGGCCGTCAGTACGACGATGATGGCGGCCGAGACCGACCAACGTTTGATGAACATGCACAACTCCCACAGGCGAACGTCGTACGAGTTACACGCGTAGACCCCGCCGCAGGTTGCCCTACGGGCTCGCGATCGCGTCGGCGATCAGGGCGTTGCGGGCCGAGCTGCCGGCCGGCTCGCTGGTGTGGACGCCGTCGCGCAGGTACTGGGCCGGGCCGTTCGGCTGCGAGTTGAGGAATTCGGACCAGTCGACGATCCGCAGGTTCGAGTGCAGGGCCGCGGCTTGCTGCAGTTGCTGGTTGATCCAGGCGCTGTTCGCGAGATCGGCGTCCCGGACGGCGGGCGGCTGCTTGGTGCGGCTCACGTACACGTTCACCCAGTAGACCGTTCGGTCCGGCCCGGCGATCCGCATCGCGCGCTCGACCTGCTCGGTGAACGCGGTCGGGTCGAAGATGTCGTTCGTACCGACCGCCATCACGATTCGCTTCGGCAGGCCGTAGCTGCGCGACCAGTCCTGGAGCGCGTCGACCGCCGCGGACGCGGGCTGCCCGGACCAGTCGTGGACCGCGATCGAGTCGCCGCCGCGATTCGCCAGCAGCCGTTCCAACGCGGTGCTGTCCTGGACGGCGATGCTGTCGCCGAACATGAAGATCCCGTCGAACGCGAGTACGTCGCGGATCTGGTCCTCGGAGGAGATCCGGTGGATCAGGCCCTGCCACGGCCCGAGCGTGCCGGAACCGTACGGGCCGGGGCCCTTGGTCGGCACGCTGTACGACGTACCGCCGACCAGCGTGTCGGAGCTCGGCGTCCGCGGTTCGAGGACGACGAACACGCCGCCGAGCCCGGCGATGACGAGCAGCGTGACGACGATCGAGAGCAGCGATCCGAAGAACGCCCGGACCGCCGACACCTCCGTCGTCCCGCCTTGCCGCACGCTCCCCACCCTTCGAACTCTTCGCCTATCTGACATGACGCGGTGACCCCCTTGATCCGCTGCATGCCTGCCTACCCCCAACGTGTCGGAAACGAACCCCCCGGTTCCCTTCCTGCCCCCAATATCCCTGACGCCCCAAATCCTGGATAGGTTTTCGGTCATGCCGGAATCCTTCGATTTCCGCGCCCTGGAGCGCACCCGCCTCGCCCACCTGGTCGCCCGCCGCATCCCGGAAGCGGCCGCCCTGCACACGCCGGACTTCACGATCGTCACGCCCAGCGGCCTGGTCTGGACGAAGGTGGAGTACCTCGGCGGGATCGAGACCGGCGAGATCAACTACCGCCGGTTCGAGCCGGTCAGCGAGATCGACGTACTGATGGACGGCGCGGTCGCCGTACTGCGGTACCGGTCCGCGATCGAGATCGGCGTCAACGGCCGCGAACCGGGCCCGCTCAGCGCGTGGCACCTCGACTGCTACCGGCGTACGGACGCCGGCTGGCAGGTTCAGTGGTCCCAGGCCACGGAGATCCGCTGAACCTGAGAGATCAGCCCGCGATCTCCGCCTGGCTGCGCTCGACGCAGAACTCGTTGCCCTCGGGGTCCTTCATCGTCACCCAGCCGCGCCCGTCCGGACGGCGGTGGTCCTCGTGGATCGTCCCGCCCAGCCCGGCGATCCGCTCGACCTCCGCGTCCCGCGTTCGCTCGGTCGGGCCCCAGTCGAGGTGTACGCGGTTCTTGACGCTCTTGCCCTCCGGTACGGCGATGAACAGCAGCCCGGGCACCGGGTCCGGCGCCACCACCAGCACCTCGTCGTCACCCGGTTCGTCATCGTCGCCGAGCGGCCAGCCGGTCACGGTACTCCAGAACCGCGCCAGCTCGTAGGGGTTCGCCGCATCGATCGTGATGTGTCGCAATTTCATGCGCAGACCTTAACCAGTTGTCCGCTCGCGGGGTCTCGCGGACCGTCGGTGGCCGGGTCTACTGTGCGGAACATGAGCGCCGGACCAGAAGGCCCGGCCAGGTTGGGGGAAGGACGATCCGATGGCATCCCGGCTCAATCCGTACATCCAGTTCCAGAACGAAGCACGTGCCGCGATGGAGTTCTACCAGGGCGTTTTCGGCGGCGAGGTGTCGTCGAACACCTTCAAGGAGTTCGGCGCCGGTCACGGCCCGGACGACGACGAGCTGCTGATGCACAGCCAGCTCGAGACGCCGAGCGGGTTCACGCTGATGGCGGCCGACACGCCGCAGGGCATGCCGTACAACCCGGGCGAGAACATCGCGATCAGCCTCAGCGGTGACGGTGAAGAACTGCGCGGCTACTACGCGAAGCTGTCCGACGGCGGAAAGGTGACGGTCCCGCTCGAGAAGCAGATGTGGGGCGACGAGTTCGGCATGGTCACCGACAAGTTCGGCATCAACTGGATGGTCAACATCGCGGGCTGACGACATACCTTCCCGGGGAAATCCGGTGTCCCCGGGAAGGTCCTTCCCGCAAGCTTGACCGGTATGGGACTCAACGACCTGCTCTTCGACCCCATCCGGCACAACAACTGGGCGACCGGCAGCCTGATCGAGTTCTGCCGCGCCCAGAACCTGACCGCCGACCAGCTGGAGATCACCGGCGTCGGCACGTACGGCGGCATCCTGGCCACCCTCGACCACATCGTTCGCTGCGACGGCAGCTACCTGCGCCGGATCGCCGACCGGCCGCTGCCGTACGTCGACGCCGAGCCGGCGACCGACCTGGAGACGCTGGCCGGCTGGAACGCCGAGGCCGGTGACGTCTGGGAGTACTTCCGGACCCAGCCGATCGACGTCGAACGCGTGCTGATCGTCGACGACAACACCCGCGGCACCCGCCTCGGGACTTTCGTGGCGCAGGCGATCAACCACGCCAACCACCACCGCGAACAGGTCTGCGCCATCCTCACCGGGCTCGGCATCGAGCCGCCGGACATCCAGGCGTGGGAGTACGCCTGGCAGTCCGGACGCATTTGGGACCTCTAGCTGACGACGGCCGCCATCAGGCCGGGCTCGTACGAGCCGCCGAGCTGGTTGAGCGTGACCGCCATCCGGTTCGTGGCGTTGATCATCGCGATCAGCGTCACCAGCGCGATCAGCTGGTCCTCGTCGTAGTACTTCGCGGCGCGCGCCCACGTCTCGTCGGACACGCCCGTGGACGCGTCGGCCAGCCGGGTCGCCTCCTCGGTGAGGGCGAGCGCGGCCTGCTCCTCCTCGGTGAACACCGTCGAGTGCCGCCAGCCGGCGACCAGGTTCAGCCGGGTCGCGGTCTCGCCCTCGGCGGCGGCCTCCTTCGAATGGATGTCGATACAGTTCCCGCAGCCGTTGATCTGGCTGGCGCGCAGCATCACCAGGTTCTGGAGCGAATGCGGCAGGGCGGGCTGGACCAGCGTGTGCACGGCGTACAGCCGCTTGGCCAGCTTGGTGCCGAACGCGTTCTGCATCAGGTCGATCCGGGGTTCCATCGTCGTCGTCCTCACTTGTGGGATGTACTGGACGAACACGAGATGCTCCCGGGGCGGCCTGTGTGACGTGACGAGCGCCATACCCGCGCGGATGTCACAGGAGCGGCGCGGCCGGCATCTGGTGAGTGACACACGCGTACTGAGGGAGCCGCCGCATGACCGGGACCGATCGAGCCACCGAGGTTTTCGTTGCCCATCGCAACCTCCTGTTCACGGTCGCGTACGAGCTGCTCGGCTCGGCCGCGGACGCCGAGGACGTCCTGCAGGAGACCTGGCTGCGCTGGGTCGGCGTCGACCTCGACACCGTGCTCGACCAGCGCGCGTACCTGGTCCGGATCGCCAGCCGGCAGGCGCTCCAGCGACTCCGTACCCTCGGCCGCCGGCGCGAGTCGTACGTCGGGCCGTGGCTGCCCGAGCCGCTCCTGACCGCGCCGGACGTCGCCGACGACGTCGAACTCGCCGACAGCGTGTCGATGGCGATGCTGCTCGTCCTCGAAACCCTGAAACCCACCGAACGCGCCGTCTTCGTGCTCCGCGAGGTCTTCGGCCTCGAGTACGACGAGATCGCCCAGGCCGTCGACAAGAAGCCCGACGCCGTCCGTCAGATCGCCCACCGTGCCCGATCCCACGTAGCGGCCCGCCGCCCCCGCGGCCCGGTCTCCGCCGACGAGACCCGCGACGCCCTGAAAGCCTTCCAGCGCGCCGTCACCACCGGCGACATCCAGGGCCTCGTCGACATCCTCGCCCCCGACGTCGTCTTCCTCGGTGACGGCGGTGGCGTCGTCCAGGCCCTCCCACGTCCGGTCGTCGGCGCCGAAAAGGTCGCCCGCCTACTCGCCCTGGCCGTCGAGAACCTCACCGAAGCCACCTTCGAAACCACCCACATCAACGGCCGCCCCGCCCTCCTCCTCCGCTTCACCGACGAGGTGGACACGGTCACCGTCCTGCACGTCGAAAACGGCCGAATCACCGGCCTCTACGCCGTCCGCAACCCCGCCAAACTCAGCCACCTCACCGAAGAAAACCTCCTCACCCGCTGATCGTCTGCTGTGGAACCTTCAGCATGCTGTCCACGTGCCCAACCATGAACAGAGCCGCCGGAGGATCCTCGATCCCGGCAACAGCCGTGACCTGCTTGATCGGCTCCGCCCGCACGCAACCAGCCCCGACTTCAAAGTCGTTTGGTGTGGTGAAGGGTGGAAAAGACTCGTCGGCGACTGTCACACGGAGCTCGTCGCCGCCTTTCCCGACTATCGCTTCTACGCCATCAAGGAGAAGTGGGGAGCGCTGTCGTTTCAGGCATGCCCACGGATTGGCGAGGCGACTGTCGAGGAGCTCGTCGAGGTGTCTGCGATCACCGAGAAGTACGCGAGAGTCTCAGAAACCATCTGCGAGTTGTGCGGAGAACCCGGCTCGCTCCGCTCAGACCCTGCCGGATGGGGGACGTTGTGCGATCCGTGCGCTCAGTCAGGGGGTGATGGTTAGTTCGAGTGGGAGGGACAGGTAGAAGCCGGTGAGCGTGATCAGCGAGACGACGAGGGACCATCGGCCGGGTGGGACGGCGTACCCGAGGGTGGGGACGAGTGAGGCTGTGCCAACACGGGCTGGTAGAGCGAGGGTTTGCCCCGGGTCGATGGCGAGCTCGGTCCGCGGTTCGCTGGTCAGGCCGGCGTAGCGGCCCACTACCGCACCGGCGCTGTCGGTCACCGCGGTGTGCAGGCTGCGAACGTTGACGAGCGTCTGCTGATGGTCGGCCCGGTTCGTCACCAGCACGTCCAGCTTGGCGAAGTACCCGGACCGAATCGTCAACGGCGACGGCGCTTCAACGGTGAGCCCTACAACTTCGGCTGGCTCACCAGCCATTTCGAAGATCTGCTCGCCGTAGCGCAACTCCTTGCCCGGGAACCCCAGAGCCCCGACCTGCAAGTCCACAAGTTCGCCGTACTTCGTGTGAAGCTCCTCGGCAATACCGGTCGCCCACGCCGCAAGCCGAATCCGGAACTGCCGTTCGTGCCGCCGCTCCGTGTGAGGGTCCGGGTACACGACAAACGCTCGCGGCGACTCCTCGCGGATCCGCAGTAGATCCAAACGCAAGCTCTCCCAGCCAGCCACTTCTACTCCAGTAACTCCTCGATCCGAGTCGCCAGGACCAGATCCATCCCGCCGGCGACGCGGACGGTGACCGGTCCGCCGCCCGCCCGCTGCGCGAGCTGAATCGTCAGTGTGGGTGTCCCCGCCAGCGGATATTCGAACCAGTCTTCGTCGCCGTACGTGCCGTCCAACGCGCCCGTCAGCGCGGACTCGTCCAGCTCGTCGTACGCGTACCCGATGAATGAACTGATCCTCCGCAGTACCTGCACGACGTGCTGCTCGCCGACGCGGCCCTCGACGTGCGCGACCTCGGCGAGCGGTTGTCCGGTCCGTGCACGGACAAGTCGCCCGATCTGCGGGTCGTACGTATCGATCCCGTACGCAGCCGCGAGCGCAGGCAGTGCGCTGGTCGCTTCCCAGCCGTACGCCAACGTCAGTCCGACGAACCGATCGGCAAGATCTGTACGCCCCCACTGCTTCCGCCACTCGAGATCTTCATGCCACGGAGCGATCCTGTCGGCAAGCTCCGGCCAGCGCCGCAACAGCTCGTCCCGAAACGCCAAGATCCGCTCGTCCGGCTCCAGTTCATCGGCGTCTTCATCCGCAAGCCTGTCGGCCAGACCCTGAGCATCTTCGGCGACTCCGGACACCCAGAAATACAGGTCATAACTCACATCGCCAAGCTATCTCACAGACTCGCCGGCGCAGCCGACACAAACTGGTCGCATGCAGGCCCTTCAGCAGTTGATGATGAGTGGATGGTTGAACGACATACGCGTGCGGCGCCCGGTGGGCGGGCGGTTTATTTGACTGAGCGGCTTTGGGAGTTGGTGGTTGGCCTTCCGGTTGGGGCGGTGCCGATCGAGAGTATTCGGGAGTTCGACGAGGACTGCTGGTTCGGGGGACGGGCGGTGACGTGCCGGATGGTGGCTCGGCATGCTGAGCTGACTCAGAAGGCGGATCTGCGGTATCCGGTGATCCTGTCGGCGGACGGGCGGTTGACGGACGGTGGGCATCGGATCGCGAAGGCGTGGCTGAGCGGCGCGACGACCGTCGATGCGGTGCGTTTCGTCGTCGACCCCGAACCGGACCACATCCTGTGGGACCAGACCGACTGACTACTTCACGAGGTGGGTGGACTCGGGGACGGGCGTGAGAGGCGTGCCGGTCGTGAGGTAGTGGGTGAGGTTTTCCACTACCAGGTCGGCCATGGCGGTGCGGGTGGGTTGGGTGGCGGAGCCTACGTGGGGGAGGAGGACGGCGTTGGGGAGGGTGAGGAGGTCGGGGTGGACCTTCGGCTCGTGTTCGAAGACGTCCAGGCCGGCGGCTTGGATGGTGTTGGTACGGAGGGCGTCGACCAGGGCCTGCTCGTCCACGACGGTGCCGCGGGCCACGTTGATGAGGATGCCGTCGGGGCCTAGGGCCTTCAGGACCTCGGCGTCGACGAGGTGGCGGGTGGTGGGGCCGCCGGGGATGACGATCATCAGGGTGTCGACGTCGGCGGCCATGTCGACGAGGGACGGGTAGTACTTGTAGTCGACCGGCTTCGGGTTGCGGTTGTGGTACGCGACCGAGATGCCGAACGGCTGGACCCGGTCGGCGATCGCCTGGCCGATCCGGCCGAGGCCGAGGATGCCCATCCGGCGGCCGTGCATGGTTGCGCGGGTCAACGGGTACGGCGTACCGCCCGCCCACTTGCCGTCGCGCAGGTACCGCTCGGCCTGGCCGAGCTCGCGGACCGTCATCAGCAGCAGGCCGAGCGCGGTGTCGGCGACCTCGTCGTCGAGGACGCCCGGTGTGTTCGTCACGATCACGCCGCGCTCGGCCGCGGCCGTCGCGTCGATGCGGTCGTACCCGACGCCGAAGCTGGCCACCAGCCGTACGGCGGGGAGCCGGTCCAGCCACGGGCCGTCGATCCTCGCACCGCCGGTGGCGACGGCAACGATCTCGTCCCGGCGGGCCGCGAGTACGCCGTCGGGGTCGGGCTCCTCCCACAACCGGATCAGCTCGCAGTGACCGTCGAGCCCGGCGGCAACGGCGTCGTTCATCGGTCCTGGCATCAGCACGACTGGAAGTCCCATGCGTTCATCCTCGACGACGACCAGCACCCGCACCAGGAACCCGACCGGCACTTCTCAGGAACTGGACCGGAACCGAAGTTCACCCCCGCTTTCCCGCCCGGACCTGTTGCGCCGGCCGATCGAACGACGACGATCAGGACAGGAGGCCATCATGATCATCGACTGCGCTTACTACCGGGACGGACGCCGCCAGCACGTCGAGGCGATGTCGGTCGCCGACGCCGCCGCGAGCTGCCGGGCCGGCGGATTCGTCTGGCTGGGCATGTTCGAACCCACCGCGGACGAACTCGCCGAGGTCCGAGAGAACTTCGGTCTGCACGAGCTGGCCGTCGAGGACGCGCAGACGTTCCACCTGCGGCCCAAGGTCGAACCGTACGAGGGCGACATCCGGCTGGTCATCCTGCGCACCGCCCGGTACGACGACACCCGCGAGGAGGTCGACTTCGGCGAGGTCAGCGTGTTCGTCGGCCCGTCGTTCGTGATCACCGTCCGGCAGGGCGTCGCGAGCGACCTGCACGGCGCCCGGATCCGCCTCGAGCAGCGCCCCGAACTGCTGGAGTGCGGCACCAGTTCGGTCCTGTGGGCGATCCTCGACCAGGTCGTCGACGGGTACGGCCCGGTGGTCGCCGAGCTGGAGCGCGACATCGAGGAGGTCGAGCGGACGGTGTTCGCGGGCTCGGTCGCGCCGACCGAGCGGATCTACTTCCTGCGCCGCGAGGTCACCGACTTCTACCGCGCCGTCCACCCGCTCCTCGCCGTACTCGCGACCCTCGAACGCGACGCCCGCGACACCGCGCTGCTGCCGTACTTCCGCGACGTCCACGATCACCTCGTACTGGTGAACGAGGAGGTCGCCGCGCAACGCGACCTGCTCGCCACGGTGCTGGAGGCGAACATGGCGGTGATCGGCGTCGAGCAGACCAAGGTCAGCGTCCGGCAGAACGCGACCATCGAGCAGCTGACGATCCTGGCAACGGTGTTCCTGCCGCTGACGTTCGTGACGGGGTTCTTCGGTCAGAACTTCGCCTGGCTGACCGAACGGATCGGCCAGGAGTGGGACTTCTTCGTACTGGGCATAGGGGGTCTCGTCTTACCGTGCATCGCCCTCCTGATCTGGTTCCGCCGCCAACGCGCCGCCAGGGACGCCGGCTGAGCAGTAGTACAGTCCGAACACGTGACACCGACCGACAGCCGTGAGCTGGAGAACTTGATCCTGCGGTACGCCGAGCTGGTGGACGACGGGGACTTCGCCGCAGTGGCGGAGCTCCTGGCGGACACGACGTACCAGGGGAGCGGCGCCCCGTTGCAAGGACGGGCCGAGATCGAGCGGTGGTTCCACGACACGGTGATCGTCTATCCGGACGGTACGCCGCGGACGCAGCACGTCACGACCAACATCGCGATCGAGGCCGACGGCAACGACGCGGCGCAGGCTCGCTCGTACGTGACCGTTCTGCAGGCATTGCCCGGCGAAGGGCCGCAGATCATCGCGGCCGGGCGCTACCGCGACCGGTTCGAACGCCGTGACGGCAGCTGGCGCTGGACGGAACGTACGGTCAAGATCCGCCTGGTCGGCGACGTCAGCAAGCACCTGCGGTCGTGAAGCCGAAGCTGATCGTTCTACGGGGCAACTCCGGCTCCGGCAAGAGCTCTGTGGTGGAGGCGTTGCGGGAGCGCTACGGCCACGGGATTGCCTACATCGAGCAGGACTACGTACGGCGTACCGTCTTCCAGGAGCTGGCCGAGCCGGACGGGGCGAACATCGCGTTGATCGGCCAGATGGCGGGCTATGCACTCGCCCGTGGCTTCCATGCGGTCGTGGAGGGCATCCTGCCGACCGTGAGGTACGCACGGATGCTGCAGCAACTGCACCGTGACCACGGCGGCCACTTCTACTACCTGGACATCCCGTTCGAGGAGACCGTGCGGCGGCATGCGACCCGTGACAAGGCGACTGCGTTCACGGCCGACGACATGGCTGCCTGGTACCGCTCGAAGGATCTGCTGGACGAGCCGCGCGAGACGGTCATCGACGAGACCAGCTCGCTCGACGCGACCGTCCGGCAGATCCTCAACGAGACCGGACTACTCCGACCAGCCACCCAGCCGCAGGTCGGCGACGACGACAGGCTGACCGGTAGCGAGTGACTGGTTTGCGGCGATCCCGACCGCGACCGCCCGAACGCCGTCGTGCACGTCCGCGGCCCGCCCGAGCGGATCGTTGCCCGCGCCAACGAACAGGTCGTCGTACAGCAGCTTGTCGCCGCCGCCGTGGCCGCCCTCGCCGCGTGGGATCTCGACCTCGACGGCGGTCGCCCAGTGCTTCTGGAGGACGAGCCGCTCGCCGTTGGTACGGACGTCGCCCGCGATCACCCGGTCCGACGGGTAGCTCGGGTCGATCTGGTCGTCGACGACCGCGGCCCGCTCGACCACTTCGAGCTCGGCGCGACCGAGCGTGCCGTTGACCGAGACCCGGTAGCCCTCCCACGGCGAGTGCGCGTTCAGTGAGTAGCTCAGCCGGGCGCCGTTCGCGTACTCCGCGATCACCGACATGTTGTCCTCGATCGTGATCCCCGGCGCGAACACGTCCTGGTCGCGCAGGTACCCGTCGTACTTCTCAGCCTCGTAGTACAGCTGCCGGTTGGTGTCGTCGGTGCGCAGGTCGAGCAGCCACGGGTCGTTGGCGGACCCATCGATCGTGCCGCGCGCCGGCCGCTCGCCCAGACCGCGGGCGGTGGCGTTCTCGGAGCCGTAGAACGACAGCCCGCCGGACGCGAACACGCGGGTCGGCTGGGAGGCGATCCACCAGTTCACCAGGTCGAAGTGGTGGGACGCCTTGTGGATCAGCAGACCGCCGGAGTTCTTCTTCTCGCGGTGCCAGCGGCGGAAGTAGTCCGCGCCGTGCCGGGTGTCCAGCACCCACTGGAACTCGACGCTGGTGACCTGGCCGATCTCGCCGTCCTGGATGACCTGGCGGAGTGCGCTGTTCCGCGGTGAGTACCGGTAGTTGAACGTGACGACCACGGACTTGCCGGACTCGTTCATCGCGTCGACGATCTGCCGGGTGCCGTCGGCGTCGATGGTCAGCGGCTTCTCGACGATCACGTCGGCGCCGGCGCGCAGCAGTCGCGACACCACCGCGGCGTGGGTGTAGTCGGGGCTGGTCACCACGACGCGGTCGACGGACTGCTCCTTGACCATCCGCTCGAGGTCGTCGGCGCCGTACTGCGGAAGCTCGGGACCGCCGAGCTCGGTCAGCTTGGTCTGGTGGAACGCGAGCCGGCCCGGGTTCGGGTCGAGCAGGGCGACGAGCTCGGCCTCCTCGGGGTGCTCCTGGAGGATGGCGCGGATGTACGACTGCGCTCGCGATCCGGTTCCGGCGACTGCGTAGCGTCTGGGCACGGCGGCTCCTTCTACTCGTGTAGATCGACAACGCTAGCAACCGCTTTCCGACCCGGTCAACCGTCGTACCATCTCTGCATGCCGAAGGAACCGGTCACCCGGAACGACGTCGCGGAGTACGCCGGCGTGAGCACCGCCGTGGTCAGCTACGTCGTGAACGAGGGCCCGCGGAAGGTCGCGCCGGAGACCCGGGACCGGGTGCTGGCGGCGATCCGCGCGCTCGGCTACCGGCCGAACGCGACCGCGCGGGCGCTCCGGATGGGCACCACGCGGACGTTCGGGCTGATCACCCCGGACGGCGGGAACCCGCTGTTCGCGGAACTCGCGAAGGCGATCGACCGGGAGGCGGCGGCGCGCGGGTACGTCGTACTGCAGACCAGCGCCGACGGCGACCCGGAGACCGAGAACGCGAAGATCGCCGAGCTGCTCGCCCGCCAGGTCAGCGGCCTGATCCTGGTGGCGCCGACCGAGGACCCGAACCTGCGGGACGTCGAGGTCCCGGTGATCGCGGTCAACCGGCGGCTGCCGATGGTCAGCTCGGTGCGCCCGGCGTACCTCGAAGGGGCCCGGCTCGGCGTCGAGCACCTGATCTCGCACGGCCACCGGCGGATCGGGCTGGTGATCGGCGGCGCCGGCCATCCCGAACGCGAGCTCGGCTGGCGTATGGCGCTGGCGACCGCGGGGTTGCCGGAAGGGCCGGTCATCCGGGCCCCGTTCTCCCGCGAGGGCGGGTACCGGGCCGGGCAGGTCATGCTCCGGCACGAGCCGACCGCGATCTTCGCCAGCTCCGACCTGCAGGCGATCGGCGTACTGCGGGCCCTGCACGAGTCGGGCGTCGACGTGCCCGGGGACGTGGCGGTGGTGGCGTTCGACGGTACGCCGGAAACGGAGTACACCTGGCCGCCGCTCACCGTCGTACGCCAGCCGGTCGAGGGCCTTGCGCGGGAGGCGGTCCGACGGCTGATCGAAGGTGAGGAGTCGGTCGAGGCCGTGGCCGTCCCGACGGAGCTGATCCGCCGGAGGTCGTGCGGCTGTTAGAGGGTGCCGACGTCCTCGAAGATGAGGGCGGTGCGGGTCGCGAGGACCTCGGGGATCGCCTGGAGCTTCTCCAGCACCAGACGGCGCAGGCCCTCGTTGTCGGCCGCGCGGACCAGCAGGATCGCGTCGAAGTCGCCGCCGACCAGCGCCATGTGCTTGATCTCCGGGATCGCCTGGAGCTGCTTGCGGAGCGTCCGCCACGAGCTCTGCCGGAGACTCAGCGTGACGTACGCCGACGTGCCGAGGCCGAGCCGGAGCGGGTCGACGGTGACCGTGAAACCGGTGATCACGCCGGTGTTCGTGAGCCGCTCGACCCGCGCGTACGCGTTCGCCCGGGAGATGTGCACCTCGTCGGCGAGCGCCCGGATCGACAGCCGTCCGTCCCGGCCGAGCGCCTCGATGATCAGCCGGTCGACCTCGTCGAGCGCCGGGGCGACGACAATCTGTCCAGGACCGGCCCGGTGGACCATCACCTCGTCAGACATTTCGAGCGCCCAATCTGTCGTCGGAAACCAAACGTCTCGCGATTCTCCCAGCTATGGATCCACTTGACCAGGAGGTACGACGATATGGCTACCGTCCGTCTCCTGCGCTGGAGGGTCCATGACCACCGTCTCGGAGCAGCAGCTGCTCCCCTCCGCGGAACCCGTCTGTCTGATCGACCAGAACGGCGTACCGCACGAGAACCCGTCGTACGAGCTGCCCGCGAGGGAGCGGCTCGTTGACGGCTACACACAGTTGATCAAGGCCCGGCGGTTCAACGACCAGGCGAGCGCGCTGGTCCGCCAGGGACGGCTGGCGGTCTACCCGTCGTCGTACGGGCAGGAGGCCTGCCAGATCGCGGCCACGATGGTGCTCCGCGAGGACGACTGGCTGTTCCCGACGTACCGCGACTCGGCCGCGATCATGAGCCGGGGCGTCGACCCGATCGAGACGCTGACGCTGCTCCGCGGCGACTGGCACTCGGGCTACGACCCGTACGAGCACAAGGTCGCGCCGCAGTCGACCCCGCTCGCGACCCAGCTCCCGCACGCGGTCGGGGTCGCGCACGCGGCCCGGCTGAAGGGCGAGGACACGGTCGTGATGGCGCTGGTCGGCGACGGCGGCACCAGCGAGGGCGACTTCCACGAGGCGCTCAACTTCGCGGCGGTGTTCCGGGCGCCGGTGGTGTTCTTCGTCCAGAACAACGAGTACGCGATCTCCGTCCCGCTGTCGAGGCAGAGCGCCGCGCCGTCCCTTGCGCACAAGGGCATCGGGTACGGCGTTCCCGGTGAACGGGCCGACGGCAACGATCTGGCCGGATTGCTCGCGGTGCTCGGGAAAGCCGTTGAGAAAGCGCGGTCCGGCGAAGGACCGCAGCTGATCGAGGCGCACACGTACCGGGTCCAGGCGCACACGAACGCCGACGACGCGACCCGGTACCGCGAGGACGCCGAGGTCGCGCCGTGGCTCGACCGCGACCCGATCGACCGGCTGGTCAGCTATCTCTCGGCGAACGGCGGGTTGACGGACGAGGTGAAGCAGCGCGCGGAGGAAGGATCTACACGAGTAGCCGCGCAGCTACGGGACGGGCTGATGCCGGAGCCCGAGGTGGAGCCGGCCGAGATGTTCGCCTACCTGTACGCCGAGCAGACGCAGCAACTGCGCGAGCAGGCCGCGTTCCTGCGCGACGAGCTGGCCCGAGAGGAGGCCTGACGATGACGCACACGAAGATCTCGATGGCGCAGGCGCTCAACCAGGCGCTCCGCGACGCGATGGCCGCCGACGAGACCGTGGTGATGTTCGGCGAGGACGTCGGCGCGCTCGGCGGCGTGTTCCGGATCACCGACGGGCTGACCGCGGAGTTCGGCGAGAACCGCTGCTTCGACACGCCGCTGGCCGAGGCCGGCATCGTCGGGATGGCGGTCGGGATGGCGATGAACGGGCTGCGCCCGGTGGTCGAGATGCAGTTCGACGCGTTCGGGTACCCGGCGTTCGAGCAGGTCGTCTCGCACGTCGCGAAGATGCGCAACCGGACCCGCGGGAAGGTCACGCTGCCGATGGTGATCCGGATCCCGTACGGCGGCGGCATCGGCGGCGTCGAGCACCACAGCGACTCGTCGGAGAGCTACTTCGCGCACACGCCGGGCCTCACCGTGGTGACGCCGGCGACGGTCGCGGACGCCTACGGGTTGTTGCGTAAGGCAATCGAGTTCCCGGATCCGGTCGTGTTCATGGAGCCGAAGAAGCTCTACTGGGCGAAGGAAGAGGTCGACCTCACCGAGTCGCAGCCGCCGATCGGTAAGGCCGTCGTACGGCGGGAGGGCGCGGACGCGACGCTGATCGCGTACGGGCCCGCGGTGCCGGTCGCGCTGGAGGCGGCCGAGGTCGCGGCGGCCGAAGGGCGGCAGCTGACCGTGGTGGACCTGCGGTCGGTGGTGCCGTTCGACGACGAGACGGTGTGCGCGGCGGTCCGGCGTACCGGGCGGGCCGTGGTGGTCGCGGAGGCGAGCGGGTTCGCGAGCGTGTCGTCGGAGATCGTTGCCCGGGTCACCGAGAAGTGCTTCCACTCGCTGGCCGCGCCGGTACGGCGGGTGACCGCGTTCGACATCCCGTTCCCGCCGCCGAAGCTGGAGAAGTACCAGCTGCCCAGCGTGGACCGCATCCTCGACGCGGTCGACGACCTGCAGTGGGAGGACTCGTGAACACCTTCCTGCTCCCGGACCTCGGTGAAGGGCTGACCGAGGCGGAGCTCGTGCGCTGGCTGGTGAAGGTGGGCGACGTGGTCGCCGTCGACACCCCGATCGCCGAGGTCGAGACGGCCAAGTCGATCGTCGAGCTGCCCTCGCCGTACGCCGGGGTGATCGAGGAGCTACACGGTGAGCCCGGTACGACGGTCCCGGTCGGGAAACCGCTGATCACCGTCGGGGACTCGGCGGGGGCGGCGGGGCGCGAGGATCCGGCGGGGTCGGCGTCCCGTGGGGATCTGGCGGGGTCGGCCTACCGTGAGGAGGAGCTGGCCGGGTCAGGGAACGTGCTGGTCGGCTACGGGACGGTGGAGTCGACCGGGGCCGGTCGCCGTCGGAAACCACGGGTTTCCGGCGTCTCCGGTGGTTCCGGTGCTTCCGGGGGTTCGGAATCGCCGGCTCGGGTGCCGCTGGTGATCTCGCCGCTGGTGCGGCGGATGGCGCGGGACGCGGGGATCGATCTACACGAGTTGACCGGGTCCGGGCCGGACGGGCTGATCGTGCGCCGGGACGTGGAACACGCGATCTCCTTCCGTACCGCACCTGTGCCCCAGCCGGCGCTTGAGGATCGGACCGGTCTACACGAGTTGCGCCGTACCCCGATGAGCGGCTTCCGGAAGGCGGTCGTCGCGACGCTGACCCGGAGCCGGGCGGAGATCCCCGAGGCGACCACCTGGGTCGACGTCGACGCGACCGCGCTCGTGGAGCTCCGTGCATCGTTGCGGACGGCAACGGACCCGGGACCGGGTCTACTCGCGTTGATGGCCCGCTTCGTGGTCGCCGGGCTGCTCAAGTACCCGGAGCTCAACGGGTACGTCGACACCGCGCGCGAGGAACTCGTCCAGTACGACGGGGTGAACCTCGGGCTGGCGGCGCAGACGGACCGCGGTCTCGTCGTACCGGCGGTCGGCAACGCGCACACGCTGACGACGCGCGGGCTGGACGCGGAGATCCGCCGGCTGACCACGTCCGCACGGGACGGGCGGCTGACCCAGCAGGAGCTGACGTCCGGGACGTTCACGCTGAACAACTACGGCAGCTTCGGCGTCGACGGCAGTGCCGCGATCATCAACCACCCGCAGGTCGCGATCCTCGGCGTCGGCCGGATCATCGACCGGCCGTGGGTGGTCGACGGCGAGATCGCCGTCCGCAAGCTGACCCAGCTGTCCCTCGTCTTCGACCACCGGGTCTGCGACGGCGGCACCGCGGCGGCCTTCCTACGCTTCGTCGCCGACGCGTTCGAGAACCCGGCGTCCGTGTTCGCGGATCTCTAGAAGATCTGTCGCGGCCTGAGGCCGACGAGGATCACCCGCAGCCCGGAGGCGAAACGAGCCTCCGGGCCGGCGGTGCTCTCCCGGCTCAGGTACGCCGTCAGATGCCCGGCGTCGACACCCATCCGGTCGGCCGACCTCGACGCCCAGCGCGGCTCGCTCAGGCCGCTGCGGCGTACGACCGAGAGCCAGGCCGAGTCGGCGACGGCCGAGCCGATCAGATAGTGGATGACGGCGGACACCGCCGAGTCCAGGTGCGTGCCTTTGAAGCCGGCCGTGACCAGGATGTGCTGCACGCGGTCTGTGAGGGCCTGGTAATTCGGACCGAGTCCGGCGTGCGTCGGGAGGAGCCGCGCGGCCCACGGGTGTTCCCACAGCGCCTGGTACGCGGCCGTCACGACATCGGTCACCTGCTCGCGCCAGTCGCCCTCGGTCTCGACGAATGCCTCGGCGAACACGGTGTCGACGATCAATTCGAGTAGATCGTCCTTGGTCGCGATCCGCCAGTACAGCGCGGACGTTGCCGCCGTACCCAGCTCGGCTGCCATCGCCCGCATCGAGAACGCGTCCAGCCCGTCCCGGTCCAGCACCCGGATCGCGGCCGCGACGATGTCGTCGCGGCTCAGCCGGTTCCGCGTCGGCTCCGGCTCGTCCCGCAACCACACCGATCCGAGCGCTGTCCGTCGATCTGCCTCACGCACTGAAACAGTGTGTCACAGTCGAGAACATCGTTTCACGACCAAAGTCGGGCAGCCCGCGACCTCGGTACGACGACCTGTCGGCCGTACCGGCGAAGACTCGAAGGCATGACGATCAACCGCGCCCAGTTCCTCGCTCTCGGAGCAGCCGCAGCGACAGCAGGAGTGGTGACACCTGCCGCCGCGACACCGAACCGGCTCACGCTCAGGGGCGTCGCGTACGACACCGGTGGTGGTCCCGACGACAGCCGCGCACGGTGGCGGCACAGCCTGATGCGCGGCGAGATCCACGCCGTCCGGCACCGGCTGCACGCGAACTAGGTCAGCTTCTACGGCAGCGACGTACGCCGGCTGATCGACACCGCGACGGTCGCGCTCGAGGAAGGGCTGACGGTGTCGATCCAGCCGCGGTCGTTCGACGAACCGCAGGCGGCGGAACTGGAGAAGCTGCGGCAGGTCGCGGTCGAGGCGGAGCGGTTGCGCCGCCGGTACGACCAGGAGGTGATCCTGGTCGTCGGCTGCGAGTTCATGCTGTTCACGCCGGGGATCGTGCCGGGCGCGAGCTTCTACGAGCGGGTCGAGTACCTGACCAAGGGTGGCTTCGACATGGCCGCGCTACAACGGAAGTTCCGCGCGTTCACCGCCCGCATGGTGAAGGTTGCCCGCAGCAACTTCCACGGCCGGGTCACGTACGGCGCGGCGTCGGACCTCGAGCAGGTGGACTGGTCGATCTTCGACATCGTCGGGCTGGACTACTACTCGTACCACGCGGACCACGCCGGGCACGCGAAGGAGCTGGGCCCGTTCAGGCGGTGGAACAAGCCGATCCTGGTCCTGGAGTTCGGCTGCTGCACGTTCACCGGCGCGGCGAAGCTCGGTGGGATGGGGTGGGACATCGTCGACTACAGCGGCGACGTCCCGGTCATCCCACCGCAGTACGTGCGCAACGAGCAGGAGCAGGCGGACCACCTGACCGACATGCTGCAGGTCTTCACCGAGCAGGGCTTCCTAGGGGCGTCGCCGTACACCTTCATCTCACCCGACGCCCCACATCGCCCCCACGACCGCCCCCACGACGAGGACATAGCCGCCTTCAGCCTCTGCAAGGTCCTCCGCTACGAAGACCAAAACCCGGCCTCCCGATACCACTGGCTACCGAAGAAGTCCTTCCACGCGGTCGCCAGGACCTACCGCTAGGCCACGTTGAAGGTGTCGGGGTCTGGGCCGGTGCGTTCGTTGCGGTCCAGGGAGCTGAGGGTGGTCACGTCGTCGGGGGTGAGGGTGAAGTCGAAGACGTTGAGGTTCTCGCGGATGCGGGAGGGGGTGACCGACTTCGGGATGACGATGTTGCCGAGCTGCAGGTGCCAGCGGAGTACTACCTGGGCCGGTGTGCGGTCGTACTGCTTGGCCAGCAGCTCTACGCCCGGTTCGGCGAGCAGCGCGCCGCCCTTGGCCAGCGGGCTCCACGCTTCCGTACGGATGCCGAAGTCGGCGTTGTACGCGCGTACGTCGGTCTGCTGCAGGTACGGGTGCAGTTCTACCTGGTTCACCGCGGGGGTAATGCCGGTGAGGCGGTCGAGGTGGTCCGGCTGGAAGTTCGACACCCCGATCGCACGGACCCGACCGTCGGCGTACAGCTTCTCCAGCGCGCGCCAGCTGTCGGCGTAGAGGTCACGGGCAGGCGTTGGCCAGTGGATGAGGTACAGGTCGAGGTAGTCGAGGCCCAGCAACGACAGGCTCTGGTCGAACGCCTTGAGCGTCGAGTCGTAGCCCTGGTCCGCGTTCCACAGCTTGGTGGTGATGAACAGCTCGCCCCGGTCGATCCCGGAGGCGGCAAGCGCCTGCCCGACACCTGCCTCGTTCTGGTACGCCGCAGCCGTGTCGATGCTCCGGTACCCGGCCTCGAGCGCGTGCGTCACGGCTGTTGCGGTCTCGTCGTTCGGGACCTGGAAGACGCCGTACCCGAGCTGGGGCATCTCGACGCCGTTGTTGAGCTTCACGGTGGGGATCATCAGTGGCTTCCTTCAAGAACGAGCGCGGGCGTGTGGCTGGTGCGGTCCAGCAGGCCCGAGATGAGTGCGACAACCAGGCCGGCGACAGCGAGCGCAGCGCCGACCCAGTTCGGGGCGGTGTAGCCGAGGCCGCGCTCGATGGTCAGCCCACCGAGGTACGCGCCTACAGCGTTGCCCAGGTTGAATGCGGCGATGTTGGCGGCAGACGCCAGCGCGGGAGCGCCCTGCGCCTTGTCCATGACGCGCTTCTGCAGCGGAGCGACCGTCGCGAAGCCGGCTGCACCGAAGAGCGCGATCGTGACGGCGGAGGGGATCTTGGCGTGCGCCGTGAAGACAAACACGACCAGTACTGCGGCCAGCAGAGTAAGGATCAGGTACAGGCTCGGCATCAGCGATCGGTCCGCTGCCTTGCCGCCCAGCAGGTTGCCCACCACGAGCCCCCCGCCGAACAGCACCAGCAGCCAGGTCACCGCTCCGGTTGAGAAGCCCGCGACCTCAGTCATCATCGGTGCGATGTAGGTGAACGACGCGAACACACCCGCGAAGCCCAGTGCAGTCATGGCGAGCGCCAGCCACACCTGCAGGCTCTTGAACACCGCCAGCTCGCTACGCAGACCAGGACCTTCCGCAGAACCCTGCCGCGGTACCAGGAACACAATGCCCAGCAGCCCGACCACCCCGAGCGCAGTGACGGCCCAGAACGTCGACCGCCACCCGAAGTGCTGCCCGAGCGCAGTCCCACCCGGTACGCCGAGCACGTTGGCGATCGTCAGCCCGGTGAACATCAGCGCGATCGCACTTGCCTGCTTCGCCTTCGGTACCAGCGACGCGGCCACGACCGATCCGACACCGAAGAACGCTCCGTGGGACAGCGCTGCCACGATCCGCCCGGTCATCAGCACGCCGTACGACGGGGCGACCGCGGAGAGCAGGTTGCCCGCGATGAAGACGCCCATCAGCGCGATCAGCACGGTCTTGCGGGAGATCTTGGAGCCGATCGCGGTCAGCAGCGGGGCGCCGACCACGACGCCCAGTGCGTAGCCGGAGATGAGCAGTCCGGCGGACGGGATGCTGACGCCGAAGTCGGTGGCGACCTCGGGGAGCAGTCCCATGATGACGAACTCGGTGGTGCCGATCCCGAAAGCGCCGATAGCGAGCGCGAGGAGGGCCGCGGGCATGGGTTCTTCTCTCTTCCGAATGTAGTCTTACAACTGTTACCGGCGTGCGCGATAGTTGCACACGCGGACTATTGCATAAGCGCTATGATTGCGCATGCAAGCGTGATGTTCAAGTGGAGGTGTCGTGGGACTACCGGATGACGCCGCGGAGGCGCGGGCGCAGGGGTGGCGCACCCTGGCGGCGCTGCATGCCCGGATCGAGGACGAGCTGGAGCGTGCGCTGCAGAAGGAGCACGGGCTGTCCGTGAGTGAGTACAGCGTGCTGGACGTGCTGGCGCGGCAGGACGACTACCACCTGCGGATGAACCAGCTCTCGAACGCGGTAGTGCTCAGCCAGTCCGCTACTACTCGCCTGGTGAACCGCCTGGAGGACCGCAAGCTCCTGCAGCGGTACCTGTGCCCGACTGACCGGCGCGGGATCTACACAGAGGTCACCGAGGCCGGCCGCGACCTGTTGGACCAGGCCCAGCCGACACATGACGCCGTGCTGACGTCTGCTTTGTCGAACGCCGCCGAGCTACCTGAGCTGTCCCCACTGGTGCGTGCGCTGGGGAAGCTTCCGCTGACGGTGTGACATGGCCCGCAAGTACGACAACCGCAAGCTGTACATCCTGCTGATGGGCACCTGCGCCACGCTGATCATTCTGGCCTGGTTCGTAGTGCGGCTGTTCTCGATCCCGGCCGCGGTCGCGATGAGTGCGGTCGCCGCCGTACTGCCCCCAGCTGCCGCAATCGTCGCCAACTGGGGTCAGGACAAGCGCTGACCTGCCAGCACGTCGATGAACGCGGCGGCCAGAGGGTCGGGGGTGCTTCGGGTGTACGCCGTGAGCGTGCGGTGGACGGGTGGGTCCGTGTGGAGGACGTGGCCGTCGAAGTCCTTCGGGAGGATGTTGTCCGGGACCAGGGCTGGGCCTAGCCCGGCCGCTGCCAGTGCGGGCGCCGCCGCTGTCTGCTCCGTGCGTACGGCGATGCGTGGTTCGAAACCGGCTTGTGCACAGGCGTTGTCCAGGACGTCCGCGAGTCCATGGCCAGGCGCGTAGTGCACCCAGGAGCGGTCCGCTAGGTCCTGCAGCTTGACCGTGGTCCCGGTTGCTGCCGGGTCGTCGGCGGCGACCACGACGACGAGCTCCTCGCTGCCAAGTATGTGCGTCATACCTGGCCAATTCGCGGGCTCGGGGCCGACGGCGAGGTCGGCCTGGCCGGCGTGCATCGCGTCGACGAGTTCGTCGGTATGGCGATGTTCGAAGAGGCGGATGCCGACGTTCGGACGGGTCTGGCGCCAGCGGCGGAGCGCTGCCGGGAGCACGCCGAGCGTGATCGAGTAGAGCGTCGCGATCTGCAGCTCGCCGACTTCGAGGCCCGCGGCCTGCCGGGCGGCGCACCGGGCGCGCTCCGCGTCGGCGAGCGCGGCGCGGGCGTGCGGGAGCATCGCTCGGCCGGTCGGGGTGAGGCGGACGGTGCGAGGTAGTCGTTCGAGGAGCGGGCCGCCCGCGGAGCGTTCGAGCGCGCGGATCTGGTGGGAGAGGGCGGGCTGCGTCACGTGGAGGAGCTCGGCGGCCTTCGTGAACGAGCCTTCGGCGATCACGGTGACGAAGTACTCGAGCTGCCGTAGCGTTGTCATGAGCTGAGTTTATGGCTTCGGTGAAAACTATGCCTTGGCTTTATCTCTGCAGGTCAGCGAGGCTGTTTGGTATGGAGAACGTTGCGTTGGTGGTGGGAGCCCGAGGTGTGATCGGGACGAATCTGGTCGAGCATCTGGCGTCGCTGCCGGACTGGCGGGTGATCGGACTGTCGCGCCGCGGCGGTACTGACGTACCCGGCCGGGTGCGGCACGTCGCGGTGGATCTGCTCGATCCGGACGACACCCGGGAGAAGCTGTCGGGGTTGTCCGACGTGACGCACGTGTTCTACGTCGCCTACCAGGACCGGCCGACGTGGGCCGAGCTGGTCCCGCCGAACCTGGCGATGCTGGTCAACGTCGTGGACGCGATCGAGCCGGTCGCGCGCGGGTTGCGGCACGTCAGCCTGATGCAGGGATACAAGGTGTACGGCGCGCATCTCGGGCCGTTCAAGACGCCGGCCAGGGAGGACGATCCGCCGCATCTGCCGCCGGAGTTCAACGTCGACCAGCAGCAGTTCCTGACGGCACGCGCGGAAGGGAAGGCGTGGACGTGGTCGGCGCTGCGGCCTTCTGTGGTTGGCGGTTCGGCCCTCGGGAACCCGATGAACCTCGCGGTCGCGATTGCCGTCTACGCCTCGCTCTCGAAAGAACTGGGCGTACCGCTGCGGTTCCCGGGCAAGCCGGGGGCGTACCACTCGCTGCTGGAGCTGACCGACGCCGGATTGTTGGCCAAGGCAACGGTATGGGCGGCGACCGCGCCGGCTGCGGCGAACCAGGCGTTCAACATCACGAACGGCGACCTGTTCCGGTGGAGCGAGCTGTGGCCGAAGCTCGGCGCGTGGTTCGGGCTGGAGGTCGCGCCGCCGCTGCGGATGTCGTTGCAGGACGTGATGGCCGACAAGGAGCCGGCCTGGAAACAGCTGCAGGCTACGCACGACCTGGCCGCCACGTCGTTCGCCGAGGTGTCCTCGTGGCCGTTCGCGGACTTCGTCTTCGGCTGGGACTACGACTTCTTCGCCGACGCGTCGAAGTCGCGCCGCGCCGGCTTCCACGAGTACGTCGACACCGAGCAGATGTTCTACCGCATCTTCGCCGACCTCCGTCGGCGGCGCGTCATTCCGTGATGTGGCATGGTTCGGGCTGTGACTGCGATGGGTGCGGGGAAGCTGCTCGGGACGAACCTTCGGGCGCGGCGGGACGAGCAGGGCATCTCGCTGTCCGAGCTGGCCCGGCGGTCCGGGATCGCGAAGGGCACGCTGTCCCAGCTCGAGTCCGGCGCGGGCAACCCCACGATCGAAACAGTGTTCAGTTTGTCGAACGCTCTCGGGATCCCGGTGTCGGCGCTGCTGGCCGAGTCACCCGCCTCCGGCGTGGTCCTGGTGCGGTCCGCGGACGTCGACGTACTGTCCGGTGACGCCATCGACCTGCGGATGCTGCGGCGGCTCGAGCACCCGGGCGGGCTGTTCGAGATCTATCACCAGGAGGTCCGGCCGGACGCCGTTCAGCACTCGGACGGGCACCCGGGGACCGAGCACCACGTCGTACTGTCGGGGTGCCTGCGCATCAATACCCATGGGCAGAACGCGGAACTCGGCCCGGGGGACTACCTCGCGTTCCGGGCGGCCGGGGAGCATTCGTACGAGGCCGTGGACGGTCCGGTCCGATCGGTCCTGCTGCTCGAGTACCCGCCGGACGTGTACCCGACGGCGGCCGGCGGGCCGCATCTGCCGGGATAGTTCCGGAAAAGGTCCGGGAGAGGTCCGGTTGGGTGCATTGACCGGTCGTCGGAACCGCGCGTAATCTCGGTATCGTTCATTTTAGCGAACGTCCAGCCGAGGAGGCCGTCATGCACCGGTCCGCGACACCCGACGTGGTGGTGGTCGGTGCGGGCATGGTCGGGGCCGCATGTGCGGAGGCGTTGTCGGCGGCCGGCGTCCGGGTGCTGGTGATCGACCGCGACGGGCCGGCCGCGGGGACGACGGCGGCCGGCGAGGGCAACGTGCTGGTCTCCGACAAGGAGCCGGGCCCGGAGCTGGAGCTGGCGGTCGCGTCGCGCGCGGAGTGGGACGTCGTGCGCGGCCGATTGCCCGCGCCGGTGGCGGACGTGGAGTGGGAGGCGAAGGGCGGCGTCGTGGTGGCGACGGGCGACCCCGAGCCGCTGACCGCGTTCGCCGCGAAGCAGCGTGAGGCCGGGGTCGACGCGCGGGTGGTCACGCCCGCGGAGGTCTTCGAGCTCGAGCCGCTGCTCACCCCGCGGGTGACCATCGGGGTGCACTATCCGGACGACGCGCAGGTGCAGCCGGTGCTGGCGGCGACCGCGTTGCTGGCGGCGGTCCGCGAGCGCGGCGGCGAGGTGCGATCGGGGGTCACCGCGCTCGGGATCCGGCAGTCCCGCGGCCGGGTCGTCGGCGTCGACACGTCGGACGGCGACATCGCCTGCGGCGCGGTGCTGAACGCCTGCGGTCCGTGGGCGGGCGCGTTCAGCGAAGCGGCCGGCGCGCGGATCGAGGTGCTGCCGCGGCGCGGGATGATCCTCGTGACCGCGCCACTGCCGGAGTGCGTGCGGCACAAGGTGTACGACGCGGACTATGTCGGCGCGGTGGGCAGCGGGGACGCGGACCTGCAGACGTCGACGGTGGTCGAGTCGACGCGGGCCGGGACGGTGCTGATCGGGTCCAGCCGGGAGCGGATCGGGTTCGACGACACGATCCGGGTGCGAGTGCTGCGGGAGCTGGCGCGGAAGGCCGTCGGGCTGTTCCCGTTCCTGGGCGACGTTCCGGTGATGCGCGCGTACGGCGGGTTCCGTCCGTACGCGCCGGATCATCTGCCGGTGATCGGGCCGGACCCGCGGGTGCAGGGGCTGTGGCATGCGACCGGTCACGAAGGAGCGGGCATCGGGCTGGCACCGGCGACCGGGCGGCTGATCACGGAGCAGTTCCTCGGGCTCGCCCCACATCTCGACCCGGCGCCGTTCCGGGTGGATCGTCCGGCGGTGATCGCGGCATGACCGCCTATCAGCGTCCCCGTGCGGGTGACCCGGCCGAGGTCGGTACGCCGCCAACGTTCGAGGTGAAGGTCGACGGCCGGCCGGTCACGGCGCAGGCGGGTCAGACCGTCGCCGCCGTACTCCTCGCGAACGGCCACGACACCTGGCGGACCACCCGAATCCACAACCGTCCACGCGGCGTCTTCTGCGGAATCGGCGCCTGCCAGGACTGCCTCGTCACCCTCAACAACACCCCCAACACCCGAGCCTGCCAACGCACCATCACCCCAGGCGACACCATCAGCACACAACCGCTCCCCCTCCTCCCCACACCGACCGGCACCACCGCACCCGACGCCGCATCCACCCCCGCATCACCACCCGACCAGACCGTCACGCCATCCGACGAGACCACCGGCGCCTCCGCCCATACGGGTGGACAGGCGGGCGGAACCCCCGCTCAGGCGAGCGGAACCCCCACCCCCGGAGACACCATCGGCACGCGACCGGTCTCGCTCCTCCCCACACCGAACGGCACCACCGCACCCGGAGCCGCATCCACCTCCGCATCACCATCCGACCAGACTGGCGCATCATCGAACGAGACCGGCGGCGCCTCCGCTCAGGCGGGTGGACAGGCGGGTGGAACCACCGCTCAGGTGGGCGGGGCGTCCGGGCAGGTGGGTCGGGACTCCGACCAGGTGGGCGGGGCGTCCGGTTCGCTTGGTTCGGTGGGGGTTGGGGCGCGGGCAGCGGATGTTGTTGTGGTGGGGGCTGGGCCTGCGGGGGTTGCTGCTGCGTTGGCGGCTGCTGATGGTGGGGCGGAGGTGCTGGTGGTTGACAGCGGGCGGGCTGTCGGCGGGCAGTACAACCGGCAGCTACCGGAGGAGTTCGCCGCACGGCGGCCGGATCGGCTGCAGCACGAGTGGAAGGCGTTCGAGGTGCAGCGGGATCGCCTGCTTGAGCACCCACGGATCGCGTACCTGCCGGAGACCTCGGTCTGGGCCCTCGAAGGACTCCGGCTCTGGGCGCAGACCGGCCCCGCGGACGCCCCCGGCCGGCAACCGTTCGCCATCGACGCCAAGGCCGTCGTGCTCGCGACCGGCGCGTACGACCGCGTACTTCCCTTCCCTGGTTGGGATCTCCCCGGCGTCTACACCGCCGGAGCCGCACAAGCTCTCGCCAAAGGCCAGCGCATCGCGGTCGGCCATCGAGTGCTCGTCGCGGGCACCGGCCCGTTCCTGCTGCCGGTGGCCGAGTCGCTGATCGGTGTCGGCGCGCACGTCGTCGCCCTCCTCGAAGCCAACACGTTGAAGACCGTCCGCGCCGGTTGGTCCACCGACGTACTGGTTGCCCCGAGCAAGTTGAGGGAGGCCGCCGGGTACGGCGCTCTCCTCGCCCGGCATCGGGTCCCGCTCAGGCACGGCTGGACTGTCCTCGCTGCCCACGGCTCCGATCATGTCGAGGCCGCCACGATCGCCCGCCTCGACGAGAACTGGCACCCGGTGCGGGGGACCGAACGACGGGTCGCCGTCGATGCGATCTGCCTCGGTTTCGGCTTCACCGCCAATCTGGAGCTGGCCGTCTCCGCCCGCTGCGCCCTCGGCACCGGCCCTGACGGCGGACCGGCCGTGACCGTCGACGCCAACCAGCAAACAACCACCCCCGGGTACTTCGCCGCCGGCGAGCTCACCGGCATCGGTGGCGCCGCCCTCTCCACCGCGGAAGGCGCCGTCGCCGGCACCGCCGCCGCCCGCCAAGCCCTGTCCGCCACCCAACCCCCGCGACGGACCACGCCCGACCCAACCACCACCCAGCCACCGGTCCGCCCCACGACGGACCCAGCAGTTGCTCGTCGGCCGGTGGGAGCGACGGTCGGTCCGGCCGTTGTTCAGCCGCCGGCGCGGGCCACGGTGGACCCAACCGTCGCTCAGCGGCCAGTCGGCGCCACGGCCGACTCCGCCGTAGTCCAGCCGCCGCTGGGTGCTGCGGCGGACCCAGCAGTTGCTCAGCCGTCAGTCGGCGCCACGGTCGATCCAGCAGTTGCTGAGGGGGCGGTGCCGGCCACGGCCGACTCCGCCGGCGTTCGGCCGTCGGTGGGGGCGGCGGTTGATCCGGCGGTTGCGAAGGGGCGTCGGTTTGCGGTGGCGCTGGCGAAGGCGTATCCGGTTCGCGACGGCTGGAAGGACTGGAGTACGGCGGAGACGCTGGTCTGCCGGTGCGAGGAGGTGACCCGCGGCGAGCTCGAGGCCGCCGCGGACGATCGCGGTCTGCGGGACGGCCGCGCGATGAAGCTGAGTAGTCGTGCCGGGCTCGGCATGTGCCAGGGACGGGTGTGCTCGCGCACCGTCGCCGCACTGCTGGCCGGCCCGGGCGACGTACCGGATCCGAGCATGAAACGACCGATCGCCGTACCTGTGCGGCTGCGGGACCTGGCCGCCGCCGAGGTCGCGGAATCAGCAGAAATGATGGAGGAACAATGACCGAGAAGCTGGACGGCGTGATCGTCGCGACCGCCCTCCCGTACGCCGAGGACGCGTCGGCGCCGGCCGGGCTGCGCCCGGATCTGGACAAGTACGCCGAGCACTGCCGCTGGCTGGTGGACAACGGCTGCCGTGGTGTCGGGCCGAACGGGTCCCTCGGCGAGTACTCGTCGCTCACCGACGACGAGCGTCGCGCCGTCGCGAAGACCGCGATCGAGGCGGTCGGCGACGACGGCATCGTGGTCGTCGGTGTGCACGGTGTCGGCTCGCACCAGGCCCGGTCCTGGGCGGAGAAGGCGGCCGAGGACGGTGCGCACGGCGTACTGTGCCTGCCGCCGACGATGTACCGCGCGAACCGCGGCGAGGTGATCGCGCACTTCACCGAGGTCGCGAAGGCCGGGCTGCCGGTGATGGTCTACAACAACCCGCTGGACACCAAGGTCGACCTGACGCCGGACCTGCTCGCCGAGATCGCGCAGATCGAGAACGTCGTCGCGGTGAAGGAGTTCTCCGGCGACGTCCGGCGGATTCTCGAGATCCGTGAGCTGGCGCCCGACCTGGCGGTGATCGCAGGCGCCGACGACCTCACGCTCGAGGCGCTGCTGATGGGCGCGACCGGCTGGTTCGCCGGCTTCCCGAACGTGTTCCCGAAGGAATCGGCGCAGTTGTTCGAGCTTGCCACGCAGGGCAAGCTGGAGGAGGCCCGGGCGCTGTACGAGCCGCTCGTCGCGGCGTTCCGGTGGGACTCGCGGACCGAGTTCGTGCAGGCGATCAAGTACGGCATGGACTACGTCGGACGGTTCGGCGGACCGTGCCGGCCGCCGCGCGGGCCGCTCGTTCCCGAGCACGTCGCGCAGCTGGAGCAGGACATGAAGAAGGCAGTGGAGTCGCTGAGATGAGGTCGGCATGAGGTCCGTTCGGACGATCAGCGCGATCGACTCGCACACCGAGGGCATGCCGACCCGCGTCGTCACCGGCGGCGTCGGCGTGGTCCCGGGCGCGACGATGGCCGAGCGCCGCGAGTACTTCGTGAAGCACCTGGACGACCTGCGGTTGTTCCTGGTGAACGAGCCGCGCGGTCATGCCGCGATGAGCGGCGCGATCCTGCAGCCGCCGACCCGGTCCGACGCGGACTGGGGTGTGCTGTACATCGAGGTTTCCGGCTGCCTGCCGATGTGCGGCCACGGGACGATCGGGGTCGCGACCGTGCTGGTCGAGTCCGGCATGGTCACGGTCACCGAGCCGGTCACGCAGGTCCGGCTGGACACGCCCGCCGGCCTCGTCGTCGTTGACGTTGCCGTGAGCAACGGCCGGGCGGAGCACGTGACGCTGCGGAACGTCGCGTCGTACGCGCACGCGCTGGACGCCACGGTCGACGTACCGGGGCTGGGCAAGGTCACGTACGACCTGGCGTACGGCGGGAACTACTACGCGATCCTGCCGCTGGAGCAGCTCGGGATCCCGTTCGACCGCGCCGAGAAGGACCGCATCCTGAAGGCGGGCCTGGACATCATGGACGCGATCAACGCCGGCGATCGGCCCGTGCATCCGCTCGATCCGGGGATCAACGGGTGCAAACACGTCCAGTTCACCGCACCGGGTGCGGACGGCGCCGACTCCCGGAACGCGATGGCGATCCACCCCGGTTGGTTCGACCGCTCACCGTGCGGCACGGGTACGTCGGCCCGGATGGCGCAGCTGCACGCTCGCGGCGAACTCGCCCTCGGCACCGACTTCGTCAACGAGTCGTTCATCGGCACCCGCTTCACCGGCCGCCTGATCGAGGAGACCACGGTCGGTTCGCACTCCGCCGTTATCCCCACCGTCACCGGTCGAGCCTGGATCACCGGGACCGCCAACTACCTGTTGGACCCCGACGATCCGTTCCCGACCGGATTCGTCCTCTAGCCGGAAGGCGCCGGATCGTATAGTCCGGCGCATGGAGTTCGCCGAGATACTGCGTCGTCGCCGGACGGTCCGGGAGTTCGAGGATCGGCCGATCGCGCCGGAGGCGGTCGAGCGGATCCTGGCGAGCGGGCAGCGCGGGCCGTCGGCGGGATACATCCAGGGGTTCGCGTTCCTGGTGCTGACCGAGGCCGAGGACCTGCGGCGGTTCTGGCCGTTCGCGCCGAACCAGACGCGGTACAAGCCGCGGGTGATGAACGCGCCGCTGGTGATCGTCCCGCTGGCGGATCGGGCGAGCTACCTGGAGCGGCGCGCGGAGCCGAGATGGCCGGCGCCGTACTGGCAGATCGACACCGCGATGGCGGCGATGCTGATCCTGCTCGCCGCGGTCGACGAAGGGCTGGACGGCTTCCTGTTCTGGTTGATGCCCGATGCGAAGGAGGAGTTTCCGGACTCCGAGATTCCTGCGCATGTGCAGCGGTTCCGGGACGAGTTCGGGGTTCCGGAGGGGTGCGATCCGATCGGTGCGATTGCGGTCGGGCATCGGGCTGACGACCTGCCGCCGCAGCGCGCGGGCATTGCGGCGGAGCGGCGGGAGTACGAGACGTTCATCCACCGCGGCCGTTGGTAGACCCCTCCGATCTCAGCGGTGGAGGTGGGACTGCCAGTCGGTGGGGACGTTGCCGCCGGGGACGGGTTGGGTTTCGGGGCGGGAGGCTGGTGGGGCCAGGGTGGGGCCGTCGTAGTACTGGGACTCGCCGTAGTGCCAGAACCAGTCCTCGCCGGGTTCGAAGCTGCGGACGATCGGGTGGCCGGACTCGGCGGCGTGGGCCGAGGCGTGCTGGGCGGGGGACGAGTCGCAGCAGCCGATGTGGCCGCACTGGGCGCAGCGGCGCAGGTGGAACCACCAGCCGCCGGCGTCCAGGCACTCGACACAGCCGGTGCCGCTCGGCGGGACGGTGCTGTCGATACCCGGCGTTCCAGAAGTCATACCGCACATCCTGTCCCGTCCCCGCCTCCCGAACAAGCAACCCCCTCCAGCCCGCCGAACCGCCGCCGGACCGCCGCCGAACCGCCGCCGAACCGCCGCCGAACCGCCGCCGGGACTTCCGCCGAGCCGCCGCGAGCCGCGGCCGGTCCGCCGCCGGGTCGCCGCCGGACTGCCGCCGGACTGCCGCCGGACTGCCGCCGGACTGCCGCCGGACTGCCGCCGGATCGACGCCGGTCCGCCCAGCTGCTCACGAGCTGCTCTGAGATGTGCGGCGGCTACTCAGATAGACGTCGGGCGTGATGTGGGCGCTGTGTGGGGCGGGTGGTGGGGGTGGGCCGCGTGTGTGTGGGGTGGGTGCTCGGGTATGCGCTGGGTGTGGGGCGGGTGGTGGGGCTGGGGCTGGGCGCTGGGTGTGGGGTGGGTGCTGGGGTGGGTCCTGAGGGCGCTGGGTGTGGGGCGGGTGCTCGGGTGGGCGCTGGGTGTGGGGCGGGTGCTCGGGTGGGCGCTGGGTGTGGGGTGGGTGCTCGGGTATGCGCTGGGTGTGGGGTGGGTGCTCGGGTAGGCCCTGAGTGTGTGGCTGGTGGTCGGGTGTGGGCCGGGTGTGGGGCCGGCTACTCGGACCACGGGGAGGTTTTGATGAGGTTGACGAAGTTTGTGCGGTGGAAGTCGGGGACGGAGTGTTCGAGTACGTCGGCTTTGACGTTGCCGAAGGTGGTTGTGGGGCGGTCCTGGAGGCCGGTGGTGAACGCCGCAAGGATGCGCGGTTTGAAGTCCGGACGTGGATGCGCGGCGGTGACGGCGGTGCGCTCGGTGTCGGTGATCGCGTCGTACCCGATGCCGAGGACGTCGAGTTCGACGCCGCGGGTGACGAGGGCGACCTCGGCGGACATGTGGAGCGGGATCTCCGGCGTGGTGTGCAACGCGATCGCCGTCCACACCCGGTCCGCGGGGTCGCCGGAGATGCCGTGGGTGTTGAGGAAACGGCGGGCCTCGTCGGCGCCGTCGAGTTCGAAGCGCTGGTCCGTACGGCGGTACCGCTCGGTGAGGCCGAGGTCGTGGAACATCGCGCCGACGTACAGGAGTTCCGGGTCGTAGGTGAGGTCGCGGCCGCGGAGGGCGCCGAAGAGGAAGACGCGGCGGGAGTGGTCGAACAGGAGCGGGGTGGCGGCGGCGCGGACGAGTTCGGTGGCTTCGCGGGCGAGTTTGCTGTCGGGGATCCGGATGCCGGCGATCTCCTCGGTCATCGGTGCGTCCTGCCTTTCCTGAAGCGGTGGGAGTTCCAGGTTCGCGGGCGCGGGTACGCTGCCGCCATGTCCTTCTCGCCGGGTAAACCACAGATTCGGACACGCCGGGTCGCGTTCGTCGTGTACGACGGGGTGACGCTGCTCGACGTCACCGGACCGCTCGAGGTCCTCCACCAGGCGAACCTGGTCGGGCGTCCAGGGCGGCGCGGTGAGGCCGAGCGGTACGAGGTGTTGTTGGTGTCTGCCGCGGGTGGGGACGTGCGCAGCGCGTCGGGTGTCTCGTTGGCTGGGGCGGTCACCGCGGCAGCGGCCGGGGTGGTGCACACCGTAATCGTGGCAGGGGCGGATCACCTGGTAGACGGCGTACCGGAGGACGTGCTGGAGGTGACCGCGGCGCTGGCGCGGGACGCCGAGCGGGTCGCGTCCGTATGCAGTGGGGCGTTCGCGTTGGCCGAGCTCGGGATGCTGGACGGGCGGCGGGCGACCACCCACTGGCGGCATGCGTCGGCCTTGGCGCGCCGGTACCCGCGGGTGCGAGTCGAGCCGGACGCCCTGCACCTCACCGACGGGCGGTATGTGACCTCGGCCGGGATCAGCGCCGGCATCGACCTCACTCTCGCGCTGGTCGAGGCGGACCACGGCCCTGACCTGGCCCGCGCGGTGGCTCGCGAGCTCGTCGTGTTCATGCAGCGCCCGGGCGGCCAGTCGCAGTTCTCGACCGCGATCGCGACTCCACCGCCGCGGACCGGCCAACTCCGGGCGATCACCGACCTCGTCGTCGCCGACCCAGCCGCCGAGCACACCCTTCCGAACCTCGCGGCCGCGGCCGCGGTCAGCCCGCGCCACCTGACCCGGCTGTTCCAGAGCGAGTTCAACACCACCCCGGCCCGCTGGGTCGAACGCGTACGCCTGGATCGCGCCCAACAACTCCTGCTCGACGGCCACAGCATCACCGCCGCCGCACGCCTCAGCGGACTGGGCAGCGACGAGACCCTCCGTCGCGCGTTCGCGCGCCACCTCGGCGTCACGCCGACGGAGTACCTGCGCCGATTCAGAACAGGACACAACCTGTCCGCTACCTCCGCCAGAGTGGAGGCATGACAACACACCAGATCCCCGGCGGTAAGTCGACCATCACTCCGTACGTCGTCGTGAAGGGCGCCGACAAGTTCCTGGACTTCGTGGAGCAGACGTTCGAGGTACGGGCGTCCGGGCGGTTCCCGAACGAGGACGGGACTGTCGGCCACGCGGAGATCACCGTCGGCGGGTCGGTGCTGATGACGTTCGACGCGGCGCCCGGGTGGCCGGACACGCCCGCGTTTCTGAGCGTGTACGTCGACGATGTCGAGCGCACGTACCGGCGGGCGGTCGAGGCGGGTGCGACGGTCGTGACCGAGCTGATGTACTCCGGGATCACAGGCGACCGCGGCGGCCGGGTGAAGGACCCGACCGGCAACATCTGGTGGCTGCAGACACACATCGAGGACGTCGACCCGAGCACCCTCCCGGCCCTGTTCGCGGACCCGGCCGAGGCCGAGCTGATGCGGCACGCGCAGCAGACGTTCGCCGACGCGATGGAGCTCAGCTGACGAGGCGCACCGGCTGCCCTGGGCGGAGCTGGGCGCAGGCGTCCAGGTCGGCCGCGGCGACGTACGCGATGACCGGGTAGCCGCCGGTCACCGGGTGGTCGGCGAGGAAGATGACCGGCGTGCCGGACGGGGGGATCTGGATGGCGCCGTGGGTCATGCCCTCGCTGGCCAGCTCGCCGGTGCGGGCGCGTTCCAAGGGAGCGCCGTCGAGGCGTACGCCGACCCGGTTGCTGTTGGTGCTGACCTCGTAGACCTGTGAGGTCAGCGCGGCCCAGCCGGCGTCGGTGAACCAGCCCCGGCGCGGGCCTGGTGTTACTCGGAGGACGACTTGACCGGCGGCAGGGTGCCGTACGGGAGCCTGGTCCACTCCAGGCATCGGATGCGCCGGCGGGCCGACGTGCAGGGTTTGCCCGGCCGTCAAGGGCGAAGGGCCGAGGCCGGACAGCAGGTCGGTGGAGCGCGAGCCGAGGACCGGCGGTACGTCGATGCCGCCGCGGACAGCCAGATAGGTCCGCAGACCGCTGACGGGCGGCCCGAAACGCAACACCTGCCCGGACTTCAGCACGGTCGGAGCGTTCAGCGGTACGCCGGTGCACGGGGCGCCGGTGATCGCGACGAGGAGGTCGCCGTCCGCGTGCACGGACAGACCGCCGTACGTGACCTCCAGCGCGGCCGCGCCGTCGACGTTGCCGACCAGGCGGTTCGCCAGCGCGTACGAGGCCCGGTCGCAGGCGCCCGACGCCGGGACCCCGAGGGCGGCCTGGCCGGCCCGTCCGCGGTCCTGGATTGTTGCCAACGGCCCCGTTGTCAGAACGGTCAGGCTGCTCATCCACGACCCGCGTCGACGAACCGGACCCTGCCGCCGGGGTGCAGCAGAGCGGCGGGCTCCCGGGCGGCGTCGAAGGTCCGCACCGACGTACGGCCGATCAACTGCCAGCCGCCGGGGGACTCCCGCGGATACACGCCACTGAACTCGCCGGCCAGCCCGACAGCACCGGCCGGCACCTTCGTCCGCGGCGAGGTGCGCCGCGGGATGTTCCAGTTGTCGTCGGACGTCAGATACCCGAAGCCGGGCGCGAAGCCGGAGAAGGCAACGGTCCACACAACGCCGGTGTGCCGAGCGATCACCTCGGACGAAGTACAGCCCAGGAGCGAGGCGACGTCGCCGAGGTCCTCCCCATCGTAAACGACCGGGATCTCGACCAGGTCGCCCGTGGCCCGACTGTCCGGGGCGGGCACCAGCTCCCGGAGGCTGCGGGACAGGCCGGCGAGGTCGCCCCGTGTGGTGACGAGGATCGTCCGCGCCGCCGGGACGATGTCGACGACGTCCGGCGGCGGGTCCGCGGCGAGGGCCGCGTAGTACCCGAGCACCTGGTCGAGGTCGTCGAGCTCCAGCAGCAGCGCCCGATCACCCGACGGAAGGATCCGCATCACCCGGTGAACGGGCGTACGTCGACGCCCGCTCCCTCCAGCGCGCTCCGCACCCGCCGGGCGATTTCCACCGCACCAGGGGTGTCCCCGTGCACGCAGATCGACGCCGCCTCGACGACGAGCGAACCGCCGTCCGCGTCACGGATCGCCTGCCCGCGGGCGATCGCCGTACACCGGGCAGCGATCTCGTCCGCGTCGTGCAGGACCGATCCAGGCAGCCGCCGCGACACCAACGTGCCGGCAGCCGTGTACGCACGGTCCGCGAAAGCCTCGTGTACGACGTTCAGCCCGGCCTCGGCTGCGAGCCGTAACCACTCCGACCCGGGCAGCCCGAGCACCGGAAGCGTCTTGTCGTACGCCGCAACCGCCGCGACCACCGCGCCCGCCTGCTCCGTGTGATGGCCGATCGTGTTGTACAGCGCCCCGTGCGGCTTCACGTACCGGACCCGGTCGCCGGCGATCCGCGCGAACGCGTCCAGCGCGCCGAGCTGGTACACGACCTCGTCGCGCAGCACGGCCGGCTCCACGTCCAGGAAACGCCGCCCGAACCCGGCCTTGTCGGCGTACCCGACATGCGCGCCGATCGCGACGCCGCGCTCGACCGCCTCGGCCGTCACCCGGCGCATGATCGACGGGTCGCCGGCGTGGAACCCGCAGGCCACGTTCGCGCTGGTCACGACCTCGAGCAGCGCCGAGTCGTCACCCATCGACCAGGAACCGAAGCCCTCGCCCAGGTCCGCGTTGAGGTCCATGCGCCCGAGCGTAGAGATTGTTGAACAATCCTGCAAGAGGCTTGTTCCACTTTTCCCGCCCACCTGGGATGATGCAGAGATGACTGAGACCGGCCGCCAGGCCTGGCTGCGGACCGTCGCCGCCGACGTCGCGCGGCTGGACCGGAGCAGCTCGGCGGAGCGCGCTGCCGACATCCTGCGCCGCAGCATCACCGAGGGCGCGCTGCCGCCCGGCGCGCAGCTGTCCGAGGTCGAGCTGACCGAGGTTCTGGAGGTCAGCCGGAACACGCTGCGGGAGGCGTTCCGGCTGCTCACCCACGAAGGGCTGCTGGTCTACAAACTGCACCGCGGCGTCTTCGTCCCGGAGCTCGACGAGAACGACGTGACCGACCTGTACCGGCTGCGCCGCGTGCTCGAGGTCGACGTCGTCCGCGGACTGTCCGGCCGCGACCCGGAGCTGCCGGCGAGCCGGCTGGAGCCGATGCACGACGACGTCGAGGTGGCCGAGGCCGCCGCCCGCGCGGACCGCTGGCCGGCCGTGGGTACCGCGAACATGCGCTTCCACCAGCACCTGATCGGCCTGGCCGACAGCTCGCGGATGGACGCGATGACCGGCCGGCTGCTGGCCGAACTGCGGCTGCTGTTCCACGTGATCGCGGCGCCCCGCGAGCTGCACGAGCCGTACATCGAACGGAACCGCGGCCTGCTCGAACTGCTCGAGGCCCGCAAGTACGACGAGGCCGCCGCGGACCTGCACCAGTACCTGCTCGACTCCGAGGAAGGCATCCTGGCCGCCTTCCGGGATAAGGGCTTGCGAACCCCGGCCGCAACCTGAATTGATGAGCTGACACCGTCAGTAGCAAAGGGGAGCAGGCATGACCGACGACGACCAGACGCCGAAGTCCTACCGCCCGATCGACGCCAAGGGGTTCCGGGAGTTCATCTCTCGCGGCTGGGGGCCGGTCGACCGGTCGGTGGTGGTGCCGGAGGGGCTCGCCGAGGCGGCCGCGGAGCACCGGCGGAAGCTCGCCGCCGCGTTGCCGGGCCGCCGGATCGCGCTCGGCGCCGGCCGGGCGCCGGTCCGCTCGAACGACACCGACTACCAGTTCCGCGCGGACAGCGACTTCGTCTGGCTGACCGGCTGCCAGGCCGAGGGTGCGGTCCTGGTCATCTCCGGCGACGGCGACGCGACGCTGTACCTGCGCGAGACCGCCGGCCCGGACGAGGCGGACTTCTTCGCGAACGCCCGCGACGGTGAGCTGTGGATCGGCCCCGTGCCGGGCCTGAAGGACTGGTCGGACGCGCTGCAGATCGCCTGCCGCCCGATCGACGAACTGCCCGCGGCGGTGCGCGGCGCCGTACCGTTCATGCTGTCGGTGCCCGGGGTGGAGCCGATGCTGGACGCTCTCGTGCGTACGTCGCCGACCGACGGCAACGCGCTCCGGCAGAGCATCGCCGAGCTGCGCCGGATCAAGGACGACTGGGAGCTCGACCAGCTCCGCGAGGCGGTCGCGGCCAGCGTGCTGGCGTTCGGCGACGTCGCGAGCGAGCTGCCGGAGGCGATCCGCGGCGGTGGCGAGCGCTGGCTGCAGGGCACCTTCGACCGGCGTGCGCGGACCGCGGGCAACGGCGTCGGGTACGCCTCGATCGTTGCTGCTGGCAACCACGCGCCGGTGCTGCACTGGGTCCGCAACGACGGCCCGGTCAACGAGGGTGACGTGATTCTGCTGGACGCCGGCGTCGAGACCCGCACGCTCTACACCGCCGACGTGACCCGGACGTTCCCGGCCACCGGCGAGTACAGCGCGGCGCAGCGGCAGGTGCACGACCTGGTCCACAAGGCCCAGCTCGCCTCGCTCGACGCGGTCAAGGTCGGGGCGCCGTACCGCGCCTTCCAGCACGAAGCGCTGCGGGTGCTGGCCGAGGGCCTGCGGGACTGGGGTCTGCTGGACGTGTCGATGGACGAGCTGCTCGGCCCGGACGGGCAGCAGCACCGCCGGTACATCGTCTGCGGCACCGGCCACTACATCGGCCTCGACGTGCACGACTGCGACGCGTCCCGGCCGGAGGCGTACTTCGCCGGCACCATCGAGGCCGGGATGGCGCTCGCGGTCGAGCCGGGCCTGTACTTCCACCCGAACGACGAGACCGTGCCGCCGGAACTGCGCGGGATCGGGATCCGGATCGAGGACAACGTGGTGGTGCACTCCGACCGGCTGGAGATCCTCACCGAGGACCTGCCGATCAGCACCGACGGTCTCGAGCAGTGGACCCGCTCGCACCTCGGGAAGTAATCAAGATTACCGATCACGAACAGTAACGTTCGTCGCTCCCTGCCGATGTACAAGGCGGGGAGGGCTGAACTCGGCCCGGCGCGTGGCAGTGGGGGGCCGCGATCCACGCGCCCGGCCGGGCCGGCCCCGTACGGGGGGAATCATGAACCTACGAGTGCGTGTACTGAACTGCGGCGACCGGCACTGGTACGCCGACATCGACGACGCGGACGATCCGCAGCCGGACGACCCGTTCTGGTACGTCGACAACTGCCGGACCCAGGCGCAGGCGCTGGAAACCGCCTGCTCCGAGCTCCGGCTGCTGGCGAACCGGCTGGTGCACGGCGATCAGCTGGACCGGGTGCTCGAGATCACCGGCGTCCCGATCTGACCGATCAGCCGGCCGGGGGGTACGGCGGGGCAGCTGCTGCCGCGCTTCGGTACGTCGCGCCCGACCAGGTAGTCGTCGATCGTCGACTGCATGCAGGGGCTCGTGGTGTAGCTGCCATGACCCCAGCCCTCGTATGTGACGAGTACGCCGTTCTCAGCGAGCTGGCGTGCCACGCTCTTGGCCCAGTTGTAGCCGGTTGCCGGGTCGTGGAGCGTGCCAGCGAGCAGGATCGGTGTTTTGAGGCCATGGACGTCCAGAACGTGCTGTGGGTTGTCGGCAGGCGGCTGGCCGAGACACATGGACACTGCTGTCAGCTGACCCGGATAGCGCATGTCCGGGGTGTTCCGGGCCAGCCGGGCGAGCTGAGCGGCGTACTCACGGTAGGAACGCACCGGGAGGTTCCAGTCCTGGCAGAACACGGCTAGTGGGTACGACGCGAGTCCCGTTGGCGTCGGTGACTTACCCGTTGGCGGGGCGCTGGTGTCCAGTTGCTTCAACGTGTCGGCAAGAGCGACCCACTCCGGGTCGTAGAGCAGCTTGAACACGCGGAAGCTCAGGTTGAACGGTGTAATGGGGACGGTCGGGTGCTGCGGGTCCGGTACCTCGCCACGGTCGGCCCGGGCGAGCAGCCCGGACCACAGCGCGTGGATGTCGCGACCGTGCAGCGCACACGTGTCCGTAGCGTCGCACCACTTCACGAATTCGCTGAACGAGTCCTGCGCCGCTTCCGCCTGCTGGTCGACGAACGTGCGGGCCGGCGCGGCGCTGTGGTCGCTGATGCCTTCCAGGACCATCGCGCGAACCCTGCCCGGGTACGTCTCGGCGTACTGTCCACCGAGCACAGTGCCGTACGAGCTGCCGTGGAACGAGATCGTGGACTCACCGAGTGCCCGGCGTACGGCCTCCAGGTCGTGCACCGTCTGCCAGGTGTCGAGATGGTCGTACACCGGGCCGGTGTGTTCGCGGCAGTCCGTGGCGAGCCGGCGGTTGTCGCTGATCGTCGCGGTGAAGTCGGCCGCGCTCCCGATGATCGGCGACGGCTGCTTCGCGAGCAGTTCGGCCGAGCACCTCACCGGATTGCTGCGGCCGACGCCGCGCGGGTCGAAGCTGACGATGTCGAACCGGTCCTGCAGGTCCGCACTGAACCGCGACATCCCGGTCCTGATCCGATCGACCCCGGAGTCACCGGGCCCGCCCGGGCCGAACACGAGTACTCCTACGCGTTCGCCGGGCACCGCGGCCTGCCTTCGCGCTACGGCGAGGCCGAAGGTCGGTCCGCTCGGGTTCCGCCAGTCGACGGGCACCTGGAGGGTCGCGCACTGCGATCCCTTCACTTCGGCGGAATCGGCTGGTTGGCAATCGGTCCACCGCAGGCGCGGACCGGCAGCGGCGGCGGTCGACAACCCGGCCGCCGTCACGCCGAGTACTACAGCGCCCACCAGGGCGCGTCGGATGAATTTCATGCGAACGATCGTTCGGCAATCGCTTGCTGACGGCATCCGGGATCGACCCCGCGGACACCCCGGAACGGACTTGGGGGGCTTGTTAGGGTCGGCGGTGATGAGTACCAGACACGCACGGTGGTTCCGGACGGTGGCGATCGCCGAGGCGGTCTCGTGGACCGGGTTGCTGATCGGGATGCTGTTCAAGTACGTGCTGTCCGACAACGAGGCCGGGGTGAAGATCTTCGGGCCGATCCACGGTGGGATCTTCGTCGCGTACGTCGTCACCGTGCTCGTCGTGCGGGGTCCGCTGCGCTGGTCGTGGCCGGTCACGCTGGCTGCGCTGGCAGCGTCCGTTCCGCCGTTGTTCACCTGGTTCTTCGAGATCTGGGCGGTCCGCACCGGCCGGATTGACGGCGCCCGGCAGACCGCCGTACCGTCCACAACGTCAGTCAATTCAACAGCCGCATGAACCCGTGCGGGAGAGACCCGGCCACGAACCGGGCGCCGTAGGAGCAACTCTCCCCAAGAATCTCTCAGGCACCTTCACCGCGCGGGCGAGGCACCTCTGGAAGACATCCGTCTGACAGAGCGGGGAGGACACCAAACGGTCAACGGCGACCGGAAGGAACCTCCGCACGATGGCGATCAGTGTCTTCGACCTGTTCAGTATCGGGATCGGCCCGTCGAGCTCCCACACCGTGGGGCCGATGCGCGCCGCCCGCACGTTCGCACTCGGTCTCGCCGACGACGGCCTGCTGGCCGCGACGGCGACCGTCGAGTCCCAGCTGTTCGGGTCGCTCGGGGCCACCGGCCACGGGCACGGCAGCAACAAGGCGGTCATCCTCGGGCTCGAGGGCGAGGACCCCGAGACGATCGTGACGCATTCCGTCGACGCCCGGGTCGAGACGATCCGCGAACGCGGCCGGCTGCTGCTCGCGGGCGTCCGGGAGATCGCGTTCGACGAGCACCGCGACCTGGTGATGCACCGCCGCAAGGCGCTCCCGTACCATCCGAACGGGATGATCTTCGTCGCCCGCGACGACCAGGGCGACGTACTGCGGGAACGTACCTACTACTCGGTCGGCGGCGGCTTCGTCGTCGACGAGAACGCCGCCGCGGGCGACCGGATCGTGCCGGACACCACTCCGCTGAAGTACCCGTTCAGCACCGGCGCCGAGCTGCTCGACCGGTGCCGCGAGTCGCAGCTGCCGGTCAGCGAGGTGATGCTCGCGAACGAGCTGGCCTGGCGGACCGAGGACGAGATCCGCGACGGCCTGCTGCGGATCTGGCAGGTGATGCAGGACTGCGTCCGCGAGGGCTGCGAGACCGAGGGCATCCTGCCCGGCGGCCTGAAGGTGCCGCGCCGCGCGCACGCGCTGCACAAGAAGCTCAGCCAGGACCCGTGGTCGGTCGACCCGCTCAAGGTGATGGACTGGGTGAACCTGTTCGCGCTCGCGGTCAACGAGCAGAACGCGTCCGGCGGCCGGATCGTCACCGCCCCGACGAACGGTGCCGCGGGCATCATTCCCGCGGTCCTGCACTACTACCGGCGGTTCGTGCCCGGCGCGACCGACGACGGCGCGGTCCGGTTCCTGCTCACGGCAGGCGCGATCGGCGTGCTGTACAAGGAGAACGCGTCGATCTCCGGCGCCGAGGTCGGCTGCCAGGGCGAGGTCGGTTCCGCCTGCTCGATGGCCGCTGCCGGTCTCTGCGAGGTGCTCGGCGGTACGCCGCAACAGGTCGAGAACGCCGCCGAGATCGCGATGGAGCACAACCTCGGGCTGACCTGCGACCCGGTCGGCGGCCTCGTCCAGATCCCGTGCATCGAGCGGAACGCGATGGCGTCGGTGAAGGCGATCAACGCGGCCCGGATGGCGATGCACGGCGACGGCGTCCACGTGGTCACGCTCGACAAGGTGATCAAGACGATGCGCGAGACCGGCCGCGACATGAAGGTCAAGTACAAGGAAACGTCCCGCGGCGGCCTCGCGGTGAACGTCATCGAGTGCTGACCAGGTAACGGCAGTACCAGGCTGCGGCCGGCCGTGCACGTGATACTGGGGGTATGGCTGAGCTCGGGAGGACGTTGCACGCCTGGCGGGATCGGGTGACGCCGGCTGAGGTCGGGTTGCCGGCCGGTGGGAAGCGGCGGGCGCCGGGGCTGCGGCGGGAGGAGTTGGCGCTGCTCGCGGGGCTCTCGGTGGACTACATCGTGCGGCTGGAGCAGGGGCGCTCGGACTCGCCGTCCGCGCAGGTGCTGACCGCGCTCGCCCGGGCGCTCCGGCTGACGGATGCCGAGCGCAACCACCTGTTCGTGCTGGCGGGCGAGGTGGAGCCGTCACCCGGGCGGATCTCGACGTACATCCCGGCCGGGGTGCAGCGGATCGTGGACCAGTTGGACGGTGCGCCGCTGTGCGTGTGCGACGCGGCCTGGACGATCATCACCTGGAACCCGATGTTCGCCGCGCTCGCCGGCGACCCGTCGCTGAACCAGGGCCGGCAGCGCAACATCATCTACCGGCACTTCCTGTCCGCGGGCGACCGGTTCGAGCAGACGCCCGAGCAGCGGCGCGACTTCCGGGTCGCGATGGTCACCGACCTGCGTGCGTCGCTGGCCCGGTACCCGAACGACACGGACCTGCGGGCGCTGATCGAGGAGTTGCGGGCCGCGCCGGAGTTCGTTGAGATCTGGGACCAGCCGGTCGTCGGGTTCCACCGGTCCGAGCGGAAGGTCGTGCACCATCCCGAGGTCGGCACGTTCGCGATCGACTGCGACGTACTCGCGGTCCCGGGCAACGATCTGCGGATCGTGGTCCACACCGCGGCACCGAACAGCGAGGCCGCCGAGAAGCTCCGGTTGTTGTCGGTGATCGGCCTGCAGGAGCTGACACGTTGACGCACCGCATTGCTACGGACGCGTAACCAGTACCGGAATTCCCGGAAGGTCTCGCTTTGGCGTGGAATTTCTTCCAAGGGCTGTTTGAAACGACTGGTCACCCGATACCCTGCGGGACTTGTGAACGCGATGTCTGCCACGGCTACCCGCCGCCTGCCCTGGCAGCACCCGCGGCGTCGTCAGATCGCCGCAGGCGTCGGCATTCTGCTGCTCGCGTACGCCGTGCTGTTCTTCGTCGCGCTGCTCGGCGGTCCGCGGATCGGTGCGTCGTTCCTGCCGCTCCCGGGCGGCGGCCCGGACCCGGCCGCACCGGTGGCCGGCCTGCAGCCCGGTCAGCCGACCCAGAACGTCGCGGTCCCGCACCAGACCACGTCGAGCCCGACGATCACCCCGGCGACGACGCCCACCGCCGTACCGACGCCGTTGCTCAGCGCAACCGATCCGCCGGAGGTCGTACGGTCGGCCGGCAGCACGTTCACGCCGTACCCGACCCGGCCGGGGGAGACGCCGACGCCGGAGATCGTCGAGTCCACGGGTCCGACGCAACCGCCGGTCACCGAGCGCCCGCCGACGGCCCCGACCACAACCGCACCGACGACCGCACCGACAACCGGCCCGACGACGGCGCACCCGACGGTCCCGCCGACCACGGATCCGACGGCGCACCCCACCACGCCGACCACCTCACCGACCACCCCGGACGACCCCGGCAGCATCGGCGGTTTCCTCGGCAAGCTACTGCACAAGCTCGGGCTCTAGTACGCCTCGACCTCGGTCATTGTGGTGTTGCCGGTTGGCTGGGGCTGGAGGTTGAGTTGCCAGCCCTGGTCGGGGGTGAAGGTCTGCTCGAACTTCTTGAACGAGCAGTCGGAGCGGAACCTGCGGGTCTTCGGGTCCCAGTCGGAGCCGCTCTTGAAGTACAGGTGGTAGGTGCCGCCGATCCGGTTCACCGTGACGGTTCTGCCGGTCTGGATGTAGACCATGATCTGCGGGGTGCCCGGTGGTTTGCCGTCGTCGACGATCGAGATCGCGACGTCCTTCGCCGTACCGTTGGTGATCTTCAGCCGGCCCGATCCCGCGGTGCCGCGGCGGACCAGGACGTCGCCGCTCGGCGGCCGCTCGTCCTTCGGCGCCGGGCCCGGATCCGGCAGCGTGGTGCCGAACTTCAGCCTCAGCTCCTTCAGTTGGGTGAGCGCCGCACTCAGGTCGGTGCGCAACTGCCGCTGCACCTTCTGTGAGGTGTACGCCGCCCCGCCGCAGCGCGCGTCGTCCTCGGTCTGGCCCAGGGCGCTGGTCAGCCGTGTCGCCGCGACCCCGATCCGTGCCTGCAGCAGCTCGTGTACGGCGCTCAACCGGGACGTCACGGTCAACGCCGCCAGCCGGACCGCGGCCGTGTTCAGCGACTGCGCCAGCGTGGTGATCGCCTCGCCCAGCCCCTCCGCGGTCCGGACCCGGGTCAGCGCCCGCGCCGATCCGCCCAGCACCTGGTCGATCCGGGTCAGCTCCGCCTGGTACGCCGACGCGCTCAGCGGCCCCGCCGGCGGCACACTCGGCACCGGCGCCGGCAGCGAACTGTTCGACGCCGACACCTGCGGATCCGGCCGCTCCGGATCCGCACCACAGCCCGTCACCAGGCCCACCCACACACAGACGAACAGCGCACCCCAGCGCCTCATCCCCACCCCCAGGTCCCCACCCGAAGCCCCAAGCCTAAGCCATCATTCCCGGACTGCCGGGCGGACGAACGGGAAGGCGAGGGTGCTGCGGATGTTCTGGCCGGTCAGCATCATCATCACCCGGTCGACGCCGATGCCGAGGCCGCCGGTCGGGGGCATCGCGTACTCGAGGGCGGACAGGAAGTCCTCGTCCAGGGACATCGCCTCGGGGTCGCCGGCGGCAGCCTTCAGGGACTGTTCGGTGAGCCGGCGGCGCTGCTCGACCGGGTCGACCAGCTCGGAGTACGCCGTACCGATCTCGGCGCCGAACGCGACCAGGTCCCAGCGCTCGGCGAGCCGTGGTTCGGTGCGGTGGTTCCGGGTGAGCGGAGAGGTCTCCAGCGGGAAGTCCGTGTAGAACGTCGGCAGCATCGTGTTCGGCTCGACCAGTTCGTCGTACAGCTCCAGCACCAGCTCGCCCGCGGTCATGTCGAAGGTCGTGTGGACGCCGTGTTCCGCGCACAGCTCGCGGAGCCGCTCGACAGGAGTGTCGACATTCACGCACACCCCGGCGGCCAGCCCGACCGCGGCGTGCACGGTCACCACCGGCCACTCGCCGGAGATGTCGAGCTCCTCGCCGTCCCGCCGTACGACGGGCTTGCCGTACACCGCGGTCGCCGCCTCGATCAGCAGCTCGCGGGTCAGCTCCCGCATCACCACGTAGTCGGCGTACGGCTGGTAGGCCTCGACCGAGGTGAACTCCGGGTTGTGGGTCGCGTCCGCGCCCTCGTTGCGGAAGTTCCGGTTCAGCTCGAAGATCTTGCCCATCCCGCCGACGCTCAGCCGCTTCAGGAACAGCTCGGGCGCGATCCGCAGGAACAGGTCGGTGTCGTAGGCGTTGATGTGTGTGACGAACGGCCGCGCGTTCGCGCCACCGTGCACCGCCTGCAGCATCGGCGTCTCCACCTCGACGAAGCCGCGGCTCTCGAAACCGTTGCGCAGGGCCCGTACGGCGGCACTCCGCTGCTGCATCATCCGCAGCGAGTCGGGGTTCATCACCAGGTCGATGTGCCGCTGGCGGACCCGCGCCTCGGGGTCGGTGAAGCCCTTCCGCTTGTCCGGCAACGGGTGCAGGCACTTCGCCGCCATCGTCCAGCCGGTGGCCGCGATCGACAGCTCGCCGCGCCGGGTGGTGACGATCTCGCCGGTCACGCTGACGTGGTCGCCGATGTCGACAAGCCGCCGCCACTGGTCGAGCGGTACCTCGCCGCAGGACTCGGTGGTGAGCATCACCTGCAGCTGCGTCAACCCGTCCTGCAGCTGCGCGAACGACAGCCCTCCGTGGTCGCGCATCCGCATCACCCGGCCGGTCAGCGAGACGACATGGCCCGTGTGATGGTCGGGCGCCAGGTTCGGGTACAGCTCGCGGACCCGTTCCAGCGTTTCGGTCCGCGGCACGCTGACCGGGTACGGGTCGATGCCTGCGGCAACGAGTTCGGCGAGCTTGGTCCGCCGGATCTGCTCCTGCTCGGTGAGCTTGCGGGCCGGCAGCACGGGCCGCAGCAGCTCGTCCTCCTGCTCGCGGACCGCGGCGGCGAAGGCCCGGCCGTCCGTGGCCATGACCGCGTGCCGTTCGCCCGCCTCGACGGTGTCGACCCGGGTCCAGGGGCGCGGCGCGGGCAGGAAGCCTTCCGCCGTACCGGCTGCGAGGACGACCTGCGCGAGCGACGCGCCGCGCGAGTAGCACATCAGCCGCGGCGACCAGCGGGGCAGGTACTTCTCGTTCGACTGGTAGAGACTCTCCAGCTGCCAGAACCTGGACGCCGCGGTCAGCAAGGCGTTCGTCGCCCGCAGGACCGGACCGGCGCCGACCCGTTCGGCGTCGCTGAAGATCTCCCGGAACATCGCGAAGTTCAGCGAGATCCGGTGGATGCCGAGGTCGCTGCTCGCGTCGATGAGCGCCGTGACCATGAACTCCATCAGGCCGTTCGCGGACTCCGGGTCGCGGCGCATCAGGTCCAGCGACACACCACGCACACCCCACGGAACGAACGACAGCAGCCCGCGGACGACGCCCTCGGCGTCCCGCGCGATCACCATCACGCAGCGGGCGTCGGCCGGGTCGCCGAGCCGCCCGAGCGCCATCGAGAACCCGCGCTCGGTCCGCGCCCCGCGCCACTTCTCGGTGAGATGGACGTACTCCGCCAGCGCGTCGGGGGACAGGTCGCCGTGCCGGACCACCTCGGCGTGGTACCCGGCCCGCTGGACCCGGGTCACCGCCTGCCGGACCGGGCGCATCGTCCGGCCCTCGAGGGTGAAGTCCGCCACGTCGATGATCGCCTCGTCGCCCATCGACAACGCCCGCAGGCCGGCGTCGACGTACGCCTGCGCCGCCTCCTCGCTGGCCGACAGCACCGCGGGGGACCAGCCGTACCGCCGGGCTTCGGCGATCCAGCGCTGGATCGCGGCCGGCCAGGCGACCGGGTCGCCGAGCGGGTCGCCACTGGCCAGGCTGACGCCGTTCACCACCCGGTACGCGATCGCGGCGTCGTTGCCCGGCGCGAACACGACCGCCTTGTCCCGGCGGGTCGCGAAGTACCCGAGGGAGTCCCGCTCGCCGTGCAGCAGGAGCAGGCGGCGTACTTCGAGCTCCTCGGGCTGGGTCAGGTACCGGACGCGTTGCACGGAGCGGAGGAAGATCCAGAACGCGAGCACCAGCGAGGCCGCGGAGATCGCGCCGACGGTGAGGCCGATCCAGCCGTGGCCCTCGTGCCCGCCCATCTTGTTGCGGGACTGGCCGAGGGCGGCGATGACCGCCCAGCCGATCTTCTGCCGTTGCCCGCTGAGCGTCCGCGGGAAGAGCTGGGTGAGCGTGATGCTGACCGCGATCGAGATCAGCATGCCGAACACGAGCGCGCCGATCGCGAGCCGCCGGCTGCCGGGCGCGAGCCGGGCCGGGAACGCGCCGCGGATGGTCCACAGCAGGACGACGATGCCGGCCACCACGACCGCCTGAACGATGCCCCACTCGAGGTCCTGCACGCTGGCCGGACCGAAGTCGCGGAGCAGTTCCGCGTCCGTCGGGTTCGCCAGCCGGACACTGGTGAAGGCGATCCCGGCGACCTGGGCGAGCAGCCACAGCGCCTCGAAGACCCACAGCACCCAGAGCAGGGCGGCCCGCTTGCCGCGCAGCAGGGCGCTGCCGACGACCGCGAGGTAGACGGCGGAGAAGATCGTGTGCCCGGCCGGGATCCCGACGAAGTCGAAGGCGATGTCGACGTGTTTGACCAGTCGCGGGGCCCCGAACCGCAACGGGATCGCAACAAACGACCACACCGAGGCCAGCACGACGATGCGGCCTACCCAGACCGCTGCCCGGTGCTTCCAGACCGGCACTACTACAACTTGTTCCGACCGCACCAGCCGATCATCCCATTAGTTTGCTGAGACTTTGGTCGACCTAGCACTACCCCAACAGTACAGCTGACGCCACAGTCAAGACTTTGGTTGACGTGCGACGGTGTTGACATGGTTGATGTGCCCTATCGCCTGCTCCGCAATCTCATGCTCGCGGCCGCCGTGCTGTACTGCAGCCTGCTGCTGGAGGCTGCCGCGGGGTTTCCGCTGGACGTGCGTCACTCGTTCCTGAGCGAGCTGGGTGCATTGGACCAATCAACGAGTTTCCTGGCCAGGGCGATGGATCTGACCACGGGCGTGTTGCTGGTGGTCGCCGTACTGGTCTCGCGTCCGGCGGTGCGCGGTCGGCGAGGGCTGATGATCAGTACGGCGGCGTTCGCGCTCGGGACGCTGTTTGACGCACTGTCGCCGATGGACTGTGCACCGTCGGCCAGTGAGGTCTGCAGGACGACCGAGGCGAACGGGCAGACCGGTGTGGGCCTGGTGCTGCACGAGGTGACGTCCACGATCGCAGGACTCGGCAGCATCGCCCTGGGCGTCTATGCGGTGCGCGCACTCCGGAAGGCCGGCTGGGGTGGCGCCTGGGGTCGTACGGTCGCCGTACTGGCGGCTGGGGTCGCGGTGACGCAGGCCTGGCTCGGTCTTCAGACCGGGAGCGACGTACTGACCGGTGACGACGTGGATGCGCCGGGCATCCTGCAGCGGGTGTCGGTGCTGCTTGTTTGCCTGCTGCTGGGGTCGTTGTTACCAGCCCTGAGGCACGCTGGTGTCGATGAGGATGACGTGGATCGTGGTGCCCGGCTTGGCCGTAGCCCCGGAGGAGTTCGGGCGGGTAGCCGAGCTGCTGCCCGCTGAGGACCTCCGCGTCATCGATCCGTGGCGTACGCCGGTCACCTCGGACGTGGACGCGCTGCGGGCGGCGGCCCGGGTGCCGTTGGGGGTGCCGGTCGGGCTGATCGGGCACTCGATCGGCGGGCTCGCCGTACTGCGGTGGGCCTTGACGCGTCCGGGGGAGGTGTCGCGGCTGGTGCTCGTCGACAGCAGCCTCCCGTCGGAGACCGGGTGGCAGCCGTTCTACCCGGGGCAGCGGGGCGACCAGGCGACGCGGTCGGTGGTGCGGTTCCTCGGGCAGGTCGGCGTACCGCAGGTGGTCGGGCCTACGGTACGACGGCTCAGCGTGCGGTTCGGGAGTACGTCGAACCGCGACCCGTTGTCGAGGGCAACCGCCAAGGAACGGTACGGCGGGCAGGACTCGTGGCTGCTCTTCTGGGACGAGCTGTCCGCCAGTTGGGAGCTGGCTGCCGAGGTCGCGAAGCTCGTGTCCGCACCCGTCTCCACGGCCCCGCCGACCGTCCTCCTGGTAGCCACCGGCGGCATGGCCCGTTTCACCGCCAAAAGCTGGCTCTCCGGCCAGCAAGAACTGGCCACCACCCTCGGCGCCACCCTCGAAGTCCTCCCCGACTCCGAACACCTGGTCCACCTCGACCGCCCAGACGCAATCGCCGCCGCCGTCCGCCGGCAATAGGAACCCCTTCCATTACCGGTTCCGGATGCCGTACGCTCCTTCTACTGAAACAGTCGTGTCAGTAAAGGATCTGCCGTGATCGTCATCACCTGTTCGGCGTGTGATCGGCGCATGCTGCTGCCGTTGAGCATGGTGACGGGGCTGGACCGCCGGCTCGATCTGGCGGGGCAGGTCCACTACGAGCTCAGCTACACCTGCTGGTGCGGCGTCCCCGGTGTGAAAGTGGTGACAGGGCCTAGGTAGTGCTGGTCATCGCCGGGGTCGGGAGCTTTCGCTGCCACACCTCGTCCAGCGCCATCCGCATCGCGCCCGTGACCACCGCGTCCTCGGCCAGCGCGGACAGCTCCAGCTTCGGGTGGTTGAGCGTCAGCAGCCGCAGCTGGTCCGAGATCGCGTCCAGCAGTACGGCGCCGGCGCGGGCGACACCGCCGCCGATGACGACCGCGGTCGGGTCCAGCACGAGTACGGACGGAGCCAGCGCCCGCGCGAACGTCCGAGCCACCTGCTGTACGACGGACTGCGCGACCGGGTCACGCTCCGCCGCCGCGGCGAACACGTCCGCGGTGTCGAGTTGCTCGCCGCCCAGCTCCGCCAGCCGCGACTTCGGGTTGTCCAGCGCCGCCTGGCGCCCGAGCGCCGCGATCGCCTCCGAGCCGACCGCACGCTCCAGCGGCCCGCGGCTGTCCTCCGGGTTGATCACGTCGTCGTTGTCGGTCGCGATGAAGCCGATCTCACCGGCAGCGCCGGTCCCTCGGTGCAGCCGTCCGTCGATCACGATGCCCGCACCGAGCCGCTCGCCCCACTGGACCGCCAGCAGCGTCCCGGTACCCCCGCGCGCGGCCGCGATCGCCAGCGCCGCGAGGTTCGCGTCGTTGTCCAGCATCACCGGGCAGTCGAGCAGGCCGCGCAGGTGCTTGATCAGGTCGACCGCCGACCAGCCCGGCACGCTCGGGACCAGCTGGACGCGGCCGGTGTGCTCGTCCACGATGCCAGGGCTCGCGGCGACCACCGCGGCGACATCCTCGGCCGGCACCTCCGCCTCGGCGAGGGCCTCGTCGATGACCTCGCCGATCACGCCGAGCAGCTCCTGCGCGGACCAGCCCGGCCCGGAGCGCCGTACCAGCGAGAGCTTCCGACCGGCCAGGTCGGAGACGCCGACGGTCACCCGGTGCGGTCCGACGTCCAGCCCGAGCACCGGCGCGGCGCGGCCGCGCAGCGAGACGCGGATCGCCGGGCGGCCGAGCGAGCGGTCCGCGGAGTCCGGTCCGTGCTGCTGCAGCCAGCCGGCGTCGAGCAGCTCGTCGACGGCCTGGGCGACGGTCGGCCGGGCCAGCCCGGTGCGTTCGACCAGCTCGGCGACGCGCAGCGGTGCGGGCGCGGACCGGCGGACCGCGTCCAGGACCGAGGCGACATTGATCCGCCGCAGCATCGTCGTACCGCCGCCGCCGACCGTTCCCTTGCTCATGTCCGACCCCTTGCCTGCCACCCGCACAGTATAGAGAGCGAGCGTTCGTAATTACTGTCCATTCTGCGCGCCGACTGGCGGATGCCGGTGCGTGCGTCGACAACTATCACCCCGGGAGGGCCGGATGCTCCAGTACACGCACCCTGCCCGAAATCAGCACTGATCAGTCCTGTAGCACGGTCCTGGCGAAACTGCTCAGTGCCTCCCGGTCCGGTTGCTGGGTCTTGGTCATCAGACTGGCCACGTGTTTCTCGACCGTCCGCGGTGAGATGTGCAGCCGGGACGCGATCGACTTGTTCCCGATCCGGTCCACCAGCAACCGGCACACCTCGTACTCGCGGGTCGTCACGCCGAGTTGCCGCAGGTACGCCGGAACCTGGTCGGACCCGGTCCGCCGCTGCGAAACCGTCGCGCCGAGTTGCCGCAGCAACCCACGACAGGCACTCGCGACCGGCGCGATACCCGCGGTATGGAAGTACTCCTCAGCCAGCCGCAACCACGCCACCGGCTCACCCCACCCGTCCGCGGCCGCCGGCTCGGCCACCAGCCGCAACCCGAGATGATGCGCCAACGGGAACAGCGATGCCGTCTCCAGCGCCTCCTGCAGCTTGGCGTTGGCCGCCTCGACCTGACCGTCCCGGCCGAGCAGTACGGCGTGGGCGAACTGGACGAACTGCTTGTTCCACCGCATCCCGCTCGCCGCGGTCGCGGTGACCGCCTCGAAGTGCGCCCAGCCGTTCTGCCCGGACAGCACGCCGAGCAGCAGCGCCAGCCCGTTCTTGCCGGTCAGATGCAGGGTGGTCGGGTTCTGGGCGTCGAACGCGAGTGCCTGCGCCAACTCGGAGTCGGCCAGATCGCGGTTCTCCTCGAGCAGCGCGCAGAACGTCCGGGCCAAGCCGTAGGAGTACGGCAGCTCGTACGACGCACGCTCGCCACCCCAGTGCGCGACCTCGGCCAGCGCCGCCTCCATCGCGGACCGCCGGCCCTGGTGCGCCTCCAGCATCGCCTTGATCGCGAGGAAGTACGTCGCGGGCCGGCCCATCCGCAGTCGCCGGGTGACCTCCACACCCCCGGCAATGATCTCGGCGGCCCGCGCGTATTCGGACCGCAGGATCGCCTGCTGACCGAGGGCGTTGTCCACCTCGTACATCAGCTGGATAGCGCCGATCCGGAGCGCCTGCTGCCGGGCCCGCTCGAGCTCCACGATGCTGCCGTCGGCGAGGCACATGGTGCCCGCCTGGAAGTAGTGCGAGGTGACCCGCTGGACCGTCAGCCCGTGGTCCTCGGCGATCTGCCGAGCCCGGTGGAAGTAGTCGATCGATCGGTCGAGGTCGTGCTCGCGGGCCAGGATGCCGAGCAGCTGGAGGGCTTCGCAGGCAACCTCGGGCAGCGCCGCACGTTCGGCCGCCGCGGCCGCGCGGGTGGCCAGCTCGGTCGCGGCCTGGATCCGCCGGGGGCTCTGGCGGGCCAGCTCGAGGTTCGCGGCGACCCCGTCGACCGGTGCGAGATCGGCGTCCCCAGGATCGCTACCGAGCAACGAGCGAGCGGCCGTGACGTGGTCGAGTGCGACCGCGGTGCGCCCTGCCATCATCTCGGCGTTCGCGAACTGGACGTGTAGTGCGGCGAGTTTCCGGCTGTCCAGATTCCGGTTGGCCAGTTCGTCGACGGTCGCGGCGTGTGCGGCGATCTGCTCGAAACCGCCGGTCGCACTGAGCGCGAGCAGCAGCGATCCGAGCACCTCGGCTCGGTAGCCGACGTCGGGATCGCCGGCGAGCAGCGTGTTCGCGCGGCCCAGCAGGTTGGCCGCCGACCCGGTCGAGCCGTCGTCGTACGAGCGGCGCCCGGCCAGCGCGAACAGCCGGCCGGCACGGACCGTGTCGCCGCCGGTCTCGGCGAGTTCGGCGACCATCGGGCACCACTCGCCGGGCAGCCCCGGATGCAGTTCCTCGACCGCATCCGCGCACCGCCGGGCCAAGGTGGAGCGCTCGGTAGGTGTCAGACCGGCGAGCAGCGATTCGGCGGTGAGCGGGTGCCGGAACGCGTACCAGTCCGGCGCCGGTTCGTCCGGACCGACCAGCTGGGCGGCGACGCCGGCCCGGAGCGTTGCCAGCAGCAAACGTTCGTCTGTCCCGGTCGCCGCGCGGACGACGCTCAACGGGAACCGGTGCCCGATCACGGCCGCCAGCACGAGGATGTCCCTCGACTGCGGCCCGAGCTGTGCCGTACGGCTGCTGATGCTGCGGACGACGGCGGGCGGCACGTTCGTGTGCAGGTCGTCGACCACCAGCACGCTGCCGTCCGGCCCGGACACCAGCTGTCCGCTGCGGTTCGCCTCCTGCAGCAGTTCCTCGACGATGAACGGGATCCCGGCGCTGTCGTTCCACAGCTGGTCCGCCAGTTGCTCCGGTACGCCGTCGACCGGAACCTCCAGGCACCCCGCGGCGAGCTCGGCGACCTCGCTCCGCACCAGCGGCCGCAGCTCGGCGAGTTCGGCGGCACCGCGCTGCGCCGACAGCTGGGCCAGTTCGTACGCCGGACACGTCTCGGAGCGCAGCGTCGCCACCAGTGCGATCGGCTGGTCCTCCAGGTTGTCGAGGAGGTACTCGATCACGGCCAGCGTCTCCGGGTCGGACCCGTGCAGGTCCTCCAGTACCAGCAGGCAGCCGCGGTCCTGGCCCACCAGTGCAAGGAGTCGCAGTACTGCCTCTCCGAGTACGACCGGTGACGCAGCGGTGTCATGGGCCGTGCCGTCGTCCCAGTCCGGGACGAGTCGGCCGAGCACCTGCCGGTACGGCCCGAGCCCTTCTGTCGTGGGCATCTCGCCGCGCCGGATCAACGACAGCAGGGCCTCGGTGAACGGGCGGAAGGCAACCATCGTGCCGATCGCGCCGACCCGGCCGCGCAGCATCGCCATACCGGTGTCGAGAGCCTCGGTGGTGGCCGTAGCGGCCAGCCGGCTCTTGCCGATCCCGGGCTCGCCGACCAGGAAGATCGCACCACCACGACCGCCGCGGGCGCCGGCCAGCAGGCGGTGAAGGCTCTCGATCTCCCGGTCTCTGCCGACCACCGTAGGCGAACGGGTCTGCATGGTTGCCAACTTTAACGACTGAAGGTTGTCGGTGCAGGCAGTCGACCAGTGGCCGGCCGCTCAGACGAGCGACCGGCCACTGTGTCAAACGTTCGCCGGACTAGATGCTGCCGTTCGGCCAGCCGTTGGCGGTCATGACGGTGGCCGCTGCTGCGGCCATGCCGACGAATCCGGCGAGGGCCATCGCCCGGGCGCGGATCCGACGCCACCTCGACGTCGTGATCGGAGCGGACTGGTCGTCGTGCTGCTGTACCTCGTGGTGCTGGGCGGTCATGCTGTAACCCCTTGTCACACAGTGGGCTCCGGTGCTGTGCCACACCTCGACCCGGCGGTTGGTTGGAGCAGCAGCACGGACGGAACCCGCTCGGGGAACGCAAGACGGAGCAGCCCGTACCCGATCCCTGCCAGACCGGTCAGCAGGCCTGGAGACGGTACGTAGTTGGGCGTCCCGCACTGCGGTCCGTACTGCTCTACTGCCGCGAGCACCAGCCCGGCACGACGTCGTCGCGCCGCCTCTGTGGCCGGATACCCACGTGCGGCGAGCCACAGCAGTGGCTCCACCGCGCCGAGCTCGCCGTGGCACAGACTCAGGTCGGCGAGCACCGGACGTTCGGTTGCGGCTCTCACGTAGGTGTCGAGATCCGCGGGGACTCCTGCCGAGGCCCTGGCCAGGGCGGTGCCGGCATCGCCCCAGCACCACCCGTGGCCAGCTGGACCGTTCCGGCGGTCCAGATCGGCAGCCGCGCGCGCAGCATCGAGGTACCGGTCGCCGGGTACGCCGTACTGGCCGAGCGCCCACGCGATTCCCTGGAAGCCACGAGCGAAGCCATGGTCCGCTGCTACTCGGCCATGGAGGCCGCTTTCTACTGTGGCAACCAGGTGGTCGGCGTAGCGCTCGGCCAGCCGGCCGGCGGCCGGAAAGCCTTGTACTGCTTGCATCGCGGCCAGTCCGCCCGCCGCGCCATCGGCGTACGACGGGAACTCTGTGGGGTCGTGCACCAGCCGCTCACTGAGCTCCAGTGACGCGGCCAGCCAGTCGGTGAGGTCCTTGTCGTCGAGGAGCGCGGCCAGCCGGCTGAGGCCGTAGCTGAGGCCGCCGAGCCCGTGGAAGCCGGACGTGGCGCACTCCGGGTCCTCGGCGAGGGTCTCGAGCAGTCGGGGGATCGGCCGGATCGCGTCGCGAGCCAGCTCGCAGTACTTCTGTGCCCCGGTCAGTACGCCGATCTGCGCGAGGAACAGCGCCGTACCGGTGTAGCCGTTGGCCAGGCCGGCGCCCAGCTGGCGGACGGACCAGTGGCGGTCGTCGAGCAGCTCGAGGCCGAGCCAGTTCGCCGCGCCGCCGGGTTCGCTGACGACCTGCGCCATGGTCTCGTCGGCGATGTCCGCGGCCGCCGCCAGGAACTGCTCGGGGTCCGCCTCGCTGGTCCCGGCGTGCGGCCGGACCGCCGTACTGGCGTGGGTGATCGGCTCGGGCCGGATCGCGAGCGACGCGGAGATCAGCCAGGTCTGCCGGTGCTCGTCGATGTCGCCGAGGTTCGCGATCTTGGCCCGGACCGCGGCCAGGCCGTCGACGGCCAGGACGTCGGCGATCCGCGAACCGTCCGAGGCCCAGACGTCCCGGCTGTCGGGGCGCGTGGTGAACAGCGGTACGTCGCCGGCCCACAGGTCGGACAGCTCGAACGGGACGAACGCGTGCAGTGACTCGTCCGCGTCCCACAACGGATCCAGCAACTGACTCCGGCCGGCCGCGTCCTGCAGTACGTCGGGATGCGTCGCCTCGTCGAGCAGACCCGTGTAGAGACTGGTCGGCCGCGGTACGAAGCGGACCTGGTCGGAAGCGCACTGCGCCAGCAGCCCGTCCAGGTCGTCACGGCCACGGACGATCGCCTCGTACGCGGTCCGGAATCCCGTGAGTACGGCGTTCTCGTGCTCGTGCGGCTCGATCGCGGACCCGTTCAAGGACGGCCGGTTGACGGCCCGGTCCGTCCGGTCGGGACGGCGTACCAGGTGCATCGAGTCCAGGCCGGCGTCCGCCCAGTCCACCACGCTCCGGGACGCCAGCGCACTGGCGTCCGGCCCGCGGTAGACCGACTGCAGGAGCGCCCGGTACGCCGGGTCACTCGTCGACGCGACCTGGCTGGGGTGGAACAGTGTCTCCACGTCCACCAGCACCGGCTGGTCGCCTGCCGTGATCAGGTTCCCGAAGCGCAGGTTCGTGCCGTCCAGCACGTACAGCAACGCCAGCAGCGCGCCCTGGCGGTGGTAGAACCGCCGTACGCCGGACAGGTCCTCGCAAGGCTCGTCAACGACGAACTCGAGCCAGCCGTAGCCGTCACGGGGGAGAAGGCGCACTGTGCGGAGGCCGAGCGCGGTACGGGCGTTCAGCCAGTCGACGAAGGCGTTGAAGTGTTCTTGCAGCCCGAGCGGCCGGGGCTTGTAGACCAGGCGCTGCCCGCCCGCGAAGGTCAGGATCGCGGTCGACCGCCCGCCCTGGTGGGCATCGCCCGCAGGCTCGATCGCGACCAGTACGCCGGGGTCGCGGCCGTCGAACAGCCCGGCGACGAGGGCACCCCGGTCGTCGGCGAGCCGGGCCAGCAGCTCGAGGTGACCTTCGACACCCTGCCGGCACGATTCGCCCAGGACCCGGGCCAGGACCGGGTAAGTGGCCAGGAACTCCGCCAGCTCGCTTCCTCCGACTAGGTGGTCGGTGAAGTTGAGGAAACGTGCAGCGGAGGTGTCCCCGGCCAGCTCACCGCGGTCTCTGGCCCGGGCCAGCTCCCGGACGAGCGTCCGCGCCGCCAGCTGGACGAGCCGGAGGCCGAGACGCTGCAGGAACGCCTCGGCCAGTGCGCCGCTGTGGCCCGCCGCGGCCAGGTCCTGCCGGGCGGAGTCCAGCAGCGGCTGCAGGCAACGCATGAGCGCCTGCCGCCAGTCCGTGCCGGACCCACCCGCTGCCGCGGCCGCCCCACCTGATGTGTGGCCGCCGCCGGCACCGGTCCCTGCGGGGTCTCGACCGGCGGCAGGCGCGCTCGGTGGGAGGGAAGTACTGCGTTCCACGTACTCGGCCCAGGCCGGCGCCGACTGCGTCGGTGCGGTGCCCAGCTCCTGCGGCCGCAGGCCCGCCGACCACCAGGTGTTGCAGCGTTCGGTCCTGGTGGGCCGGGTGGTCGCGGAGTCGAGCACGCGCTCAGGCTGTCATCGCGGGCAGGGGCGGGGCATGGGTGATCAGCACCCATATTTAGGCGGGTGCGCCGCTCCGAACTTTGGGTGACGACTCCCCATGCGCGAGCCGGACCCGCGCTGTCACTGTGGGTGTGTGCTCACCACCGTCGCTCCCGGACTGCCCGTCTCGGCTCACTCTGTGTTGGACGTCGTACCGCAGCTGCCCGGTCAGTCGGCTGCGGCCGCGCTCCGGGAGACCGCGGAGGTGGCACTGGCTGCCGACAACCTCGGATACCGTCGCTTCTGGCTCGACGAGCAGCACGGTGTCCGAGGAGTCGGCGGCGCAGCACCCGCGGTGATCGCGGCGGTGCTGGCCGCGCGTACCGACCGGATCCGGCTGGGCGCCGGCGGGCTCCCACTGACCAACCACCGGCCGCTCGTCGTCGCGGAGCAGTTCGCCGCCCTCGCCGCGGCGTACCCGAGCCGCATCGACCTCGGCGTGGCCGTACTCGAACCTGATGCGCATGCGACGTTCCAGGAGCGGCTGGACGAGCTGTGCGGGTTGCTGCAGGACGGTACGCCGGGCGCAGGCTCAGGAGACGTACGGCTCGCGCTTGCCGGTCCACCGCCGCCCGTCTTCGTACTCGCGGATGACCCGGGTACTGCAGCGGCTGCCGCCGTACGCGGACTTCCGCTCTTCGTGGCGCACCACCGGGCGCCTGCGGTGACAGCTGCCGCTGTGGCGGCGTACCGGGAACAGTTTGAGTCGAACGGCCGGCCCTACCTCGCTCTCACGGTCGGTGTGGTGGCGGCTGACTCTGACGAGGAGGCTCTGGCCCGTTTTGCGGAGTACGTCCGCGTCAGCTCGCGGCTGGCCGCGGCTGGGCCGGATGCGTCGTCAGCCGAGCTGGTGGCGTTGCTGAGGCCTGCACTGACCGCTCCGGAGCGCGCCCTTGCCGAACGGTTGCGGGAGGATCCGGGTCATGTCGTCGGCTCCCGTACGACGGTGGCTAGCCGGCTGGGCACCCTGGTCGCCGAGACTGCGGCCGACGAGGTGATGCTCGTCCCACTGGCCTTCGACGGACTGATCCGGTCAGCGATCCTCCGCACCGTCGCGGCCGGCCTGACCAAGGTCGTTCGTACAGGCGGGAGGCCCTTGGCCGCCACGGCCTAATGTGGGTACACACCCATCGAAAGGCTGGCTCATGTCCCGAGAGCGCGAAGTCGTCGAGGCTTGTCCGACCGGGCTGTTCATCGGCGGAAAGTGGATCGCAGGCGGCAAGACCTTCGCCGTCGAGGACCCGGCCACCGGTACGACGCTTGTCGACGTGGCTGACGCGACTCCGGCCGACGGGAAGGCCGCGCTCGACGCGGCCGTCGCCGTACAGGAGGAGTGGGCCGCGACGCCGCCGCGGGAGCGCGGGGAGATCCTGCGCCGGACGTACGAGCTGATGACTGCGCAGGCCGACGACCTGGCGTTGCTGATGACGCTCGAGATGGGCAAGCCGGTTGCCGAGTCGAAGGGCGAGATCGCGTATGCGGCGGACTTCTTCCGGTGGTTCGCGGAGGAGGCGGTGCGGATCGACGGCGGCTATCAGATCGCGCCGAACGGTGCGAGTCGCTTCCTCGTGATGCGCCAGCCGGTCGGGCCGTGCCTGCTGATCACGCCATGGAACTTCCCGGCCGCGATGGGCGCCCGGAAGATCGGTCCGGCGGTCGCGGCCGGCTGCACGATGGTGATCAAACCGGCCGCGCAGACGCCGCTGTCGATGCTGAAGCTGGCCGAGCTGATGACCGAGGCGGGTCTCCCGGCGGGAGTGCTGAACGTCGTCACCACGCAGGACGCCGGCGGTGTGATGGAGCCGCTGATCCGCGACGGGCGGGCCCGGAAGTTGTCGTTCACCGGCTCGACACCGGTCGGCCGGAAGCTGCTCGAGCAGGCCTCCGGCCAGGTGTTGCGGACCAGCATGGAGCTGGGTGGGAACGCGCCGCTGCTGGTGTTCGAGGACGCCGACCTGGACAAGGCGGTCGACGGCGCGATGCTGGCCAAGATGCGCAACGGCGGCGAGGCCTGTACGGCGGCCAACCGGATCTACGTGCAGTCGTCGGTGATGGACGCGTTCGCGGCGAAGCTGACCGCCCGGATGTCCGCGCTGAAGGTCGGCCGGGGGACCGAGCCGGGTGTCGACGTCGGGCCGCTGATCGACGGGAAGCAACGCGACAAGGTGGCCGATCTGGTCGCCGATGCGATCGCCCGCGGCGCCCGGACGCTGACCGGCGGCTCGGTTGCCGAGGGCAACGGGTACTTCTACCGGCCGACGGTGCTGGCCGACGTACCGGAGACCGCGCGACTGCAGAAGGAGGAGATCTTCGGCCCGGTCGCACCGCTGACCCCCTTCGAGACCGAGGCCGACGCCGTACGGATGGCGAACGACACCGAGTTCGGCCTGGTCTCGTACCTCTTCACCGAGAACCTCAGCCGAGCCCTCCGCGTCTCCGAACGCCTGGAGGCCGGCATGATCGGCCTCAACCAAGGCATCGTCTCCAACCCCGCCGCCCCCTTCGGCGGCGTAAAACAATCCGGCCTCGGCCGCGAAGGCGGCACCGTAGGCATCGACGAGTACTTGGACATCAAGTACGTCGCAGTCAACGTCGACTGACGAGTTGGGTGACGGTGACGAGTTTGTAGCCGCGGGCTCGGAGTTCGCGGACTATGGGGCCTACGGCTTGGGCGGTGAAGGGGGCGTTGTCGCCGCCGTGCATGTGGAGGACGACTATTGAGCCGTTCTGGACGTGGTCCAGGACCTGCTTGATGATCGGCTGTGCCGACTTGGTGAACCCGTCTCCACCCGGCACGTCCCCGCCGACCGCGGTGACGCCGGCTGGTGCGAGTTCGTGCAGGGCGGTCGTGTCGTAGCAGTCACCGGGGAAGCGGAACCACCTGGTCGCGTGTGCATCCGCGCGGTCCAGCTCCACGATGGCCCGCCGAACGTCGGACAGCATCTGGCCGGGTGGCACTGTCCCCAGGCCGTAGCAGTTCTTGGTGAATCCGCGGTGATCGTACGTGTGCGTGCCCAGCTCGAAGAGCGGATCTGCTGCCAGCTCCTTGGTCACCTGCGGGTACTGCTCCATCCACATCCCAGTCAGGAACAGGGTGGCCGGAGCGTGCAGTGAACGAAGCTCCTCGATCAGTGCCTTGTTGTAGTACGACTTGACCGTCCCGGAGACCAACCGTCGCCGCATGAGAGCCGTGAGGTCCGCGTCGAACGTCAACGCGATCTCTTTCCGGTCCCGCGGCCCGTGGTCGAGCACAGGCATCACCTGAACGTTCATGGACGTACCAGGCTTCACCTGCACCGGTGCCAACGTCGGCCGCACCGGTTTCGCCGTACGGACCGGCTCAACAGGTGCCCGGGTCTGTGGCACCACGCCGGCCGACTGTTTGGCGTCACTGCACCCGACAAGCGTCAGTACCAGGGCTCCGACCGCAACACGCTTCCCCCAAGTCACCTGCTCACTCTACGGTGAGCGTCAGCCGCTGGATGCCCCAGTTGTCCGCATCCGGGCCCGGCGGGAACCACACGTCGACAATGTCGTCCTTGATCCAGCTCCCGATGTCAGCCGCGTAGCAGTGCCCGTAGCCGGGAACGTACAGCCGCGTACCCCACGGAATGTTCCGCGCATCCACCGCACAGATCCCAGTCCCCGCGTTGTACCCGAGCGCCGTCTGAGCAACGTCGTTGTACGCCGACACCCGATACGTCAGCGTCGTACCAGCGGGGAGCCGGTACGCCGCCAGGTGGTTCGAGGAGTCCAACCGGTACGACGTACTGATCTGGCCGATCGACGACGCGGCCGTGTCCTCGGACGACATCGCGTACACCTGGTAGTGCGCGCCGTCGCACGGGCTCGCGTCCGTGACCTGCAGCGTCGGCTGACCCCAGTCGCTGATCCACTGCAGGGCCTGCCCGTTCCGGAACGCCCGGTACGCCTTCGCGCCCGGTACCCGGTCGAACGTGAACGTGACCTTCCCGTCCGCCCCGAGACCACCCGTGATCCCACCGGGCGCCGGCAGCCGGCCGCTGACGTCGTACGACGGTGCCGTGGTCCCGTTGCCGTGACCGCCGGACACCGGCCGGTCGGGGATCGGACCGGTGTAGAAGTGCTGGCAAGCCGGTAGAGAAGCAGCCGGAGCAGCAACAAGAGAGCTGAAGCTCAACAAGGCAGCGGCAAGAAGATGCATGATGACAAGACCTCCGAGGTGGGGCGGGACCTAGGGGTTTCACCCACCAGTAACGGTCCCGCCGCACCTTTAGTCAAGGTCTTGACGTAAATCAGTTCAGCAGATCGTTTGCCGACCGCAGCACCGGTACGGCGACCTGCTCCGGAGCGCTCGCACCGGTCACGTGGAACGTGTGGCTCTCGCCCGCGGACAGCGTGACGAGGCACGAGTCCACCCGCGCGCCCGCGTCGAGGCGGTCGGGGAACAGCGCCAGGTCCTTCGCCAGCGCGGTCGCGGTCACCGTCACGTCGTATCCACTGCCGGTCGGCGTGACCGCGGCGGTGTAGGCGTCGGCGGCGAGCTGCAGTTCGGTGTCCTCGACGAAGTACCAGTACGCCGTCTCGCCGTCGCCCGCTCGCACCTCGACGTACTCCTCCGAGGGCTTGCCCGCAACGGTCACCGACTCGGGAAGCTCGTTGACGACCGCGGACCGCGCCGCGATCTCGATCGCGAAGGTCTCCTGTGCCAGCACGTCCGCGCCGGTGGTCGACCGCCGGCGGACCGTGATCTCCGTCGTCCAGGGCGAGTCGGTGTCGTTGTGCGCGGCAACGACCAGCCCGTCCTCGCGCGGCTGCACGGTGAGCAGCCGGTCGGCGTACACACGCTTCAACGCGTACCACAACGGCTTCCGGATGCCGTGACCGTCGACGGCAGCCCACGAGACGACCGGCCAGTTGTCGTTCAGCTGCCAGACCACCGCGCCGGTGTTCAACGGGAACAGCGACCGGAAGTGCTCGATGCCGTAGGCAACCGCCCGCGCCTGGTTGAGCTGCGTCGTCCAGTGCCAGTCGTCGATGTTCTTCCACACCGGCAGGTGATCCCCGAGCCCACGCTCCAGCTTGAGGTTGCCCTCAAAAGCCTTTTGGTGCACGAGCATCTGCGAGCCGTAAGGATCGAGCGGTACGTCGTGCACGACCGACGTCAGCGTCGACCACGCCGGCGGCCCCTGGAACCCGAACTCGGAAACGAAACGCGGCTTGTACTTGCGGTACGTGGTGTAGTCGACCTGGTTCCACACGTCCCAGATGTGCATGGTGCCGTGCCGGTCGTCGTTCGGGTGGATGAACTGGTCGAACGAGTACGGGCTGCCCGCCGAGTACGGCGTCCGCGGATCGAGCTCCGCCACGATGCGCGGCAGCAGGTCCAGGTAGTACCCGGCGCCCCACGGCCGGCCGGCGAGCGGGACCCGCCAGCTCCACTCGACGTACCCCCAGATGTTCTCGTTGTTGCCGTTCCAGACCGCGAGGCTCGCGTGCTTGCTCAGCCGGGTGACGGCCTCCCGCGCCTCGGCCTCGACCTCGCTCCGGAGCGGCTCGTCCTCGGAGTACGCCGCGCACGCGAACAGGAAGTCCTGCCAGACCAGGATGCCCAGCTCGTCGCAGACGTCGTAGAACTCCTCGCTCTCGTAGATCCCGCCGCCCCAGACGCGGAGCAGGTTCATGCCCGCGCCGACCGCGTCCTCGATCGAGGTGCGGTACGTCGATGCGTCCAGCCGGGTGACGAAGGCGTTGTCCGGAATCCAGTTCGCGCCGCGGACGTAGATCGGCTTGCCGTTCACCGACAGCACGAACGGGGTCCCGTCGTTGTCCGGGGCGACGTTCACGGTGATGTTCCGGAACCCGACCCGGCCGTGCCAGTCGTCCTCGTTCAGCGTCACGGTCACGTCGTACAGCGGCTGCTCGCCGTGGCCACGCGGCCACCAGACGTCGACCGCGGAGACCGTGTTCAGAAGCTCGGCAGTCTCGGTTCCGGGGGTGACCGTGACGGACTGCTGCGTGCCGCCGACCTCGACAGTCACGGTAGCGTCGGCCGCACCTTCTGCCCAGGCCAACGAAACGAACGTCTTGAGTACGCCGTCGGTGCCCTCCACCTGCGCCAGCGGGCGGACCGCGGAGATGCGGACCCCGGACCAGGACTCGATCCGGATCGGCCGCCAGATGCCCGCGGTCGCGACGTCTGGCCCCCAGTCCCAGCCGAAGTTCGAGGCCATCTTGCGCAGCTCGTTGTACGGGTGCAGGTTGGTGTGCGGCCAGTTGCCGCGCTTCTCCCGCTCCGCCTCGGCCGCCGTCACCGGGCCCTCGAACTCGATCACCAGCTCGTTGTCCCCGGCAACCAGTACGCCGGTCACGTCGAACCGGTACGACCGATGCTGGTTCGCCGTCCGGTCCAGCTCCTGCCCGTTCAGCGTGACGGTCGCGACCGTGTCGAGGCCGTCGGCCACCAGCTCCTGCCGGTCGTTGCCGTCGGCAACCCAGGAGAATCTGCTCGTGTAGCTCCACCGGGTCCGGCCGATCCAGTGCAGCTTCGACTCGTTGTCGCCGTCGAACGGGTCCGGGATCTCGCCGGCCGCGAGCAGATCGGTGTGCACCTCACCGGGCACGGTGGCGGCCACCGCGCGGCCGATCAGGCCGTCGGGCGCCGGGCCCTCGACCGCGTGCACGGTCCAGGCGGCACCGCCGGCGGTGGTCAGGTCGAGGGTCTTGAGCGATGTCACAGTGAGGCTCCAGGGGAGATGAACCGGTTTAGTGAAACTGCACTGCTCCCCCTGCAGAACAAGGGGGAGCAGCTCAGTCGAGAACGTACTGGCGCCAGAGATCGGCGAGCGCCCGATGGCCGGCCGGCGACGGATGGACGCCGTCACCCGCCAGTGCGGCCGGTCCGGTGGACGCGGCCTGCTGGTTGAGTTCGACGTCGGTCGGCACCAGGATCGCGCCGTACTCGACCGCGAGCTTCCGGACCACCTCGAGCTTCGGGTCGAGGTCCTCGCGCCATTCCTGCTGCCCGTCCTTCACCGGCAGCAGGAACGGTTCCATCAGGACGACCGGGCAGGACAGCGGATCGAGCAGCGACCGGTACGACGCCTCGAAGGACTCCGGTGTCGTCGGGTCGTTCTCGTCGTACCGCCGCCAGGTGTCGTTGATCCCGATCAGGATCGACACCAGCGCCGGGTCGTTGGCCAGCACGTCGTCGGCCCACCGGGCGGCCAGCTCGACCGCCCGGTTGCCGCTGATGCCGGCGTTGACGACCGTCGGCCGGTTGGCGCCGAAGTCGTCGTACAGATTGCGGACGTACCCGTCACCGAGTCCGGAAGGGTCGGTACGGCGGCCGCAGTCGGTCACCGAGTCCCCGGCGAACACCACGGTCCGCCGGGGGTCCAGAACGATGGTCACAGGGTCGCCGCCGTCACGTCCCAGTCGTCCGGGAGGATCGGCGCCACCTCGACGGTGCTCTGCACGTCGACGAACGCGCCGGTGTCGATCGAGTCGGTGATCGAGGCCATCACGTCGACGATGTGGAACGCCAGCGCCCCGGTCGCCCGGTGCGGCCGGCCGGCCCGGATGGCGCGCGCCATCTCGAGTACGCCGGTACCGCGCTGCGCGACCGCCTTCGTCTCCGCGATGGTCTCCCAGTCCTCGGCGCCGCGACGGCGGATCTTGATCGCACCGTCGAACCCGTTCGGGTCCGGTACGGCGAGCGTCGCCTCCGCGCCGGTGATCTCGACGAACCCGCCCCGCGACAGCGGCGAGTCGAAGCTGAAGATGCTCTGCGACGACTGGCCGGACTCGAAGCGAGCGATCGTGCTGACGTGCGTCGGCACGGTCACGTCGAAGTCGGTCCCCGCCAGCGGACCGGATCCGATCGTACGCTTCTCCTTCGACTTCGAGCCGATCCCCGCGACCGCGGCGACCGGACCGAGCAGCTGCACCAGCGTGGTCAGGTAGTACGGACCGATGTCCCAGAGCGGGCCCGCGCCCTCCTGGAACAGGAACGCCGGGTTCGGGTGCCAGGACTCCGGGCCGGGCGACTGGAACAGCGTCAGCGCGGTCAGCGGCGTACCGATGTCACCGCGCTCGATGATCCGCCGGGACTCCTGCAGCCCCGGGCCGAGGATGGTGTCCGGCGCGCAGCCGAGCCGGACGCCCGCGTCCTTCGCCGTGGCCAGCAGCTTGAGGCCGCTGTCCTGGTCCAGGGAGAACGGCTTCTCGCTCCACACGTGCTTGCCGGCGGCAACGGCTGCGAGGGCCACCTCGACGTGAGCGACCGGGATGGTCAGGTTGACCACGATCTCGACGTCGGGGTTGTCCAGCACCACCTCGGGGCCCCCGTGGGCCTCGATGCCGTACTCCTTGGCCTTCGCCTCGGCCGCCTCCGGGCGCAGGTCGCCGATCGCGACGACCTTCAGGTCCGGGAAGCTCTGCATGCTCTTGATGTAGGCGTCGGAGATCACTCCGGCGCCGATCACACCTACGCCGACCGCGGTCATTCAGGTGCACCCTCTCCGGTGAGGAAGGCGTACGAGCCCTCGACCGCGTCGAAGATCTCGCCGGTGAAGTCGTCCAGTTCGACGACCCGCAGGGCCTGCGGCGCCGCGGCCAGGATGTCCCGGACCGCGATGGTGCCGTCGCCGACCGCGACCTGCGCCTTGTTGTTCAGCGTCCCGTCGCCGTCCTTGACGTGGATCGCGGTGACCCGCTCGCCGAACTTCTTCAGCAGCGCCGGTACGTCGGCACCGCCGACCGCGGCCCAGTACGTGTCGACCTCGAGGATCACGTTGTCGGCGAGGCTGTCGGCCAGGATCTCCAGGCCGTGCGCACCACCGATCTTCGCCTCGAGCTCGAACTGGTGGTTGTGGTAGCCGACCGTGATGCCGTGGTCGGCGGCCTCGGCGGCGGCCTTGTTCAGCCCGTCGGCGATCTCCTTGATGCCGTCGGCCGTCTGCCAGCGCGCCGGGTCGGTGTGCGGGTCGATCACCGTGGTGATGCCGAGCCGCTGCGCCGCCGCGTAGATCGGGGCGCTGTCCTCGCGGAGCAGGCCGGCGTGCGTGGTCGGGGCCGAGAGACCGTGCTTGGGCAGCGCCTCGGCGAGGCGATCGGCGAAGGCCGTCACCCCGAAGGGCTCGACCTTGGTGTAGCCGATCTCCGCGATCCGGGCCAGGGTGCCGTCGAAGTCTTCCTCGAGCTTGCCCCGGACCGTGTACAGCTGGAGGGACAGGTGGTCCTTTGCGACCATGGTTTCTCCTTGTCGGCGGCGCGTCGCCCGCTGCCCTGGGGGTTTGCGCCGTCTGATAAGCCGAACCGGTTAAGTAACGAAGGAAACCGTATCCCACGGCGGCCCGTCCACACCACCCTCCGCCCAACGACTGGGCGGTCACCTGAGAGCTTCCCCAGAGGATGGGGTTTGATCAAATGATCACCTGCTGTGGTTGCTTGATGACAGAGAGTCCGATCGGCGCGCACACTGGAGGTCTGGACCGGTTCGTCCGGGCGCCCGGTGAGGAGGGTGTCGTGGCTCATGTGACGATCAAGGAGATCGCGCGCAGGTGCGGGGTCTCGCAAGGGGCGGTGTCGTACGCCCTGAACAACCGGCCCGGCGTCTCCGCGGCCACCCGGGCCCGGGTGCTGCGGGTCGCCGCCGAGCTGGAGTGGGTGCCGAACACGGCCGCCCGGCAGCTGTCCGCGGCGCGCAGCGAGACGTTCGGGCTGGTGCTCGCGCGGACCCCGCAGACGCTCGTCGAGGAGCCGTACTTCATGGGCTTTGTCGGCGGCGTCGAGTCGGTCCTCGCGGAGCACTCGTACGCGCTGTCCCTGCAGGTGGTGGCCGACCTCGGCGCGGAGCTCGCGACGTACCGGAAATGGGCCGCCGAACGGCGCGTGGACGGCGTGATCGTGGTCGATCCGCGGGTCGGCGACCCGCGGATCCCGGTACTGCGCAAACTCGGGCTGCCGGCCGTCCTGGTCGGGGATCCGGCGCTGGCGGACGGGATGCCGTGCGTGTGGACGGACAGTACGGCGGCGATGACCGCGGCGCTCGACCACGTCGCGTCGCTCGGGCACACGGTGATCGCGCGGATCGCCGGACCGCCCGAGTTCGGCGACGTGTGGATCCGCGACCAGGCCTTCGGCACCGCCGTACGCCGGCTCGGCCTGACCGCGGTCACGCGGCACACCGACTACTCGGCGGCGGCCGGAGCCGACGCGACCCGGGAGGTACTGGCCGGCCGGCCGACCGCGATCGTCTACGACAACGACCTGATGGCGGTCGCCGGACTCGCGGTCGTGCAGGCACTCGGCCTGCACATCCCGGACGACGTCACGCTGGTCGCCTGGGACGACTCGACGCTGTGCCGGATCACCCACCCGACACTGACCGCCCTCAGCCACAACGTCGTCGGCTACGGCGCCGAGGTCGCACGCCGCCTGTTCGACGTACTGGCCGGCACCCAGCCGCAGGCACACCTCTACTCGACGCCCCTCCTGATCATCCGCGAGAGCTCGGCGCGGTGCAGGGCGTGACGGTGACCGGTACGCCGTTGACCGCGGCGGTGCCGGCCGTCGGATCGATGAGCGCGCTGTCGGTGATGTCGTTGATGCTCGGGCCGGCGACCTGATTCGCAACGGTCAGCCGGGCGCCGTCGCGGTTGTGGCCGAAGCCGTGGGGCAGGCTGACCACGCCGGGCATGATGTCGTTGCTGGCGGCAACTTCTACGGAGATCGAGCCGGCGGCTGAGGTGATCGTGACGAGCTGGCCGTCGGTCAGGTCGCGGTCGGCGAGGTCGTGTGGGTGCATCAGCAGGTGGTGCCGGGGCCGGCCCTTCACCAGGCGGGCGGAGTTGTGCATCCAGGAGTTGTTGTTCCGCAGGTGGCGGCGGCCGATCAGCAGCAGCTCGTCCGCGGACAACGGCTGCAGCGCGTCCAGCCGCGGGAGGTCGTCGAGGATCATCCGCTGCGCGAGATCGATCCGCTTCGAGGTCTTGTGCAGTGCTCCGGGCAACGCGGGTTGCAACGGGCCGAGGTCGATCCCGCCCGGCGAGCGGCGCAGCTTGCCGACCGACAACCGGTAAGGGCCGATCCGCAGCCCGGCGTCGACGATCCAGCGCGGCGGGACCCGTAGCCGTGCCGTCGCCTCGGCACGACGCCGGCTCCACGGAGTACGTCGTACCAGCGCGAGCCCGAGGTCGCGGAAGATCTCCCAGTCGTGCCGCGCCGCCGCGGGCTTCGGGAGGACGGCGTCGTTCCAGCGGGCCGTGTTCCGGACCGCGAGCTGGTGGAAGACGAGGTCGTAGTGGTCGCGCTCGAGCGGCGGCGCCGGCGGGAGGATGACGTCGGCGTGCCGGGTCGTCTCGTTGATGTACGGATCGACCGCGACCATGAAGTCCAGCGACCCGAGCGCCTCGTCCAGCCGGCGCCCGTCCGGGGTCGACAGCACCGGGTTGCCGGCCACCGTCACCATGGCCCGGATCTGCCCGTCGCCTGGTGTCAGGATCTCCTCGGCCATCGTCGATACCGGCAGCTCGCCGCCGAACTCGGGCAGCCCGCGGACCCGGCTCTTCCACACGCCGACGTGCCCGCGGCCGAGGCCGAGCAGCGTGTTCACCGCCGGCCGCGGGAACATCGTGCCGCCCGGCCGGTCGAGGTTCCCGGTGATGATGTTGAGCACCTGGATCGCCCACTGGCAGATCGCCCCGAACTGCTGCGTCGACACCCCGACCCGCCCGTAGCAGGCGGCCCGTTCGGCCGTCCCGAACTCGGTCGCCACCCGCTGGATCACCGCGGCCGGGATGCCGGTGATCGCGGCGCTGCGTTCCGGCGTCCACTTCTCCACCGCGGCCTCGACCGTCGCCAGGCCGTCGACGTACGCCGCGGGCCGCGCGAATCCCTGCGCGATCACCTCGTGGACCAAAGCCAGCAGGAATGCCGCGTCGGTGCCCGGACGGACGAAATGGTGTTCGTCGGAAACCGCCGCGGTCTCGGTTCGGCGCGGGTCGACGACGACCACCTTTCCGCCGCGTTTCCGCAATTCCTTCAGGCGTTTCCCGAAACCCGGCGCGGTCATCATGCTGCCGTTCGACGCGAGCGGATTCGCGCCGAGCATCAACAGGTACGACGTACGGTCGATGTCCGGGACGGGGACCATCAACTGGTGCCCGTAGAGCAGGTACGACGACAGCATCTGCGGCAGCTGGTCGATCGACGTCGCGCTGAACTTGTTCCGGGTCCGCAGCTGCCGGACCATCGTCGGCATGTGGGTGAGCGCGCCGAGACTGTGCACGTTCGGGTTGCCCAGGTAGACGCCGACGGCGTTCCGTCCGTGCTCGCGCTGGATCCCGGTCAGCCGCTCGGCGATCAGCTCGTACGCCGCGTCCCAGCCGATCGGCTGCCACCCGTCGGCGGTCCGGCGTACCGGCGTCGTCAACCGGTCCGGGTCCTCCTGGAGGTCGCGGAGCGCGACCGCCTTCGGGCAGATGTGACCGCGGGACAGCGGATCCGCCTCGTCGCCGCGGATGTCGGTGACCCGGCCGTCCTCGACCGTCACCAGCACACCGCAGATCGCTTCGCACAGGTTGCAGGACGTCCGCCGTACGGTCATCCATTCAAACTACCCTCGGGTAGCCGCGGCCGCTACGAGTCGAAGCGTGCCTCGTCGAGCCGGCCGAGGATCGCGTCCACGGTCTCGCCGACCGACAGGTCCGAGTTGTCCAGCCACAACCCGCGCCGCGGACTGAACGCGTGCAGTTCGTAGTCGAGCTCGTCGACCAGGTGATGCGCCCCGCCGAGCCGGCTGGAGATCACCTCCGGCCGCGGCGTCAGGACGACGAGGTACCGCGGCCTGGTCCGGATCCCGTCCAGGAACTCGCGCAGCAACTCGCCGATCACCACGTCCTGCAGTACGACGGTGAACCCGGCGCGCGCGTACTCGTCGGCGGCCAGGCAGGCCAGCCGGTAGCGCAGCTGCAACTGGCGCTGCGCCGTGATCACGTCGTCGGCCATCGAGGCCTGCCCACTCACGATCATCCGCCGGAAAACGTCCCCCCGCAGATGCACGCCGTACTGGAACCTCTCGGCGAGCATCTGGGACACCGACGACTTCCCCGCCGCCATGATTCCGCTGACGACGATCACCCCCTCGGACTCCATGCGGCGATCGTGCCACGTGCCGCCGCGGTTCAGGCCCGGCGATCGGCGATTCTTGTCGAAAACAAGGGGGATCAGGCCAGCAGTGACTCGATGTGGTGCCGCATCAACTGACGGACACGAGTCGGTGTGGTCCGTTCGGGCTGGATCGCCGCGTGCAGGGCGAGCCCGTCGAGCAGGGCGTGCAACCGCTCGACCTCACGGCGTACGTCGAGACCGTCCTGCAGGAAACCCTCGTCCGCCAGCGCGCGGATCAGCGACGTGCACAGTTCGCGGAGCTGGTTGTGCACGTTCTCGGTATGGGTGTGCAGTGTGCCCGCGCCGGTCTCGGCCTGGGCCTGCGCCATGAACGCGAGCCAGATGTCGAACTCCGCGCGCCGCTCCTCGTCCAGCGGCAGCACCTCCTCGAGGTAGCGCAGCACGATGTTCGGCACGCTGCCCTTCGGCGCGATCGCGCCGATCCGCTCGGTCACCCGGCGCGACACCAGGTCCATCGCGAAGCTGAGCAGCCCGTCCTGGTCGGGGAAGTAGTAGCGCACCGCGCCCGCGGACCAGCCGGCCTCGGCCGCGATCGTGCGCACCGACGCGGCCCGGATCCCGTCCCGGCGGACCACCCGCCAGAGCGCTTCGGCGATCTCCTCGCGGCGGGCGGCGTGGTCGACCATCTTCGGCATGGAATCCTTTTTAGCACACCTGTGTTAGTCTCGTTGACAACACAGTCGTACTGAAAAAAATCTCGGGAGGGGAAGACCGTGCTGCTCGCAGTGATCGCCGCGTGTGAGATCGGCTTCTGGGTGTTGCTCGCCGCCGGCCTGGTGACGCGGTACCTGTTGCGGCTGCGGCGGACCGGGATGGTGCTGCTCGCCGCCGTACCGCTGGTCGACGTGGTGCTGCTGGTCGCGAGCGTCGTGGACATCCACCGCGGTGCGGCGCCGTCGTTCAAGCACTCGCTGGCCGCGATCTTCGTCGGCGTCAGTGTCGGCTTCGGCCACCAGACGCTGAAGTGGGCGGACAAGTGGGCGGCGCACTTCATGGCGGGTGCGCCGCGGCCGCCGAAGTTGCCGAAGAAGGGACCGGAGCGCGCGCGGCACGAACGCGCCGGCTGGCTGCGGCACCTGATCTCGTACGTCGTCGGCGTCGGCATCATGCTGCTCCTCGGCCTGCTCTCCGGCCGCGGCTGGGACGCCCTGCTCGGGCCGGCCGGACCGTGGACGCTGGTGCTGGTGATCGACGCGATCGTGTCGTTCAGCTACTCGTTCGGCCGCACCGAGGAAAAGCAGTCGGTCTGACCTCCACGGTTCGCGCGGTCACTCGTCGTACATTTCCGGCATGACAACGGTTGGGCGGATCTGGGCTGCGGTGACCGGGCTGATCGTCGTGCTGGGGATCGTCATCCAGCTGCTCGTCACCGCGAACGGGCACGAGGGGTTCTTCCCGGACAACCCGGAGCGCGTCTTCAACGTGTTCGCGTACTTCACCATCCAGTCGAACCTGCTGCTCGGCGGTACGGCGCTGACGCTCGCGGCGCAGCCGGACCGCCCGGAAAGCACGCTGTTCCGGACGCTGCGGCTGAACGGCGTGCTCTGTATCGCGGTCACCGGCATCGTCTACCACGCGGTGCTCGCCGGCCTGGGCGAGCTGCACGGGTGGGCGGAGGTCGCGAACTTCCTGCTGCACACCGCCGCCCCGGTGGCCGGCGTACTGGGCTGGTTGCTGTTCGGCCCGCGCGGCACGATCGACTGGCGGATCGTCGGCTGGTCGGTCGTGTACCCGCTGCTCTGGCTGGTGTTCACGCTGGTCCGCGGCGCGTTCGTGCACTTCTACCCGTACCCGTTCGTCGACGTCGACGAGCACGGGTACGGACGGGTACTGCTGAACTGTCTGCTGGTGGCGGTACTGTTCCTGGCTCTGGCGGCCGGGGCGAACGCCCTCGACGGCCGCCTGCACCGGAAGAGAACCGTCGAAAGGTAGACCCGTGCTGGTGACCTCGCGCTCGTACGCCGAGTACGAAGCGATGTTCGACCTGAAGGAACTCCCCGACTCCGTGCTCGACTGCTGCGCGGGAGGCGCCGGCTTCACCGCCGAGGCCGCGGCCCGCGGGGTGGACGCGATCGCCGCCGATCCGGCGTACGAGCTGGATCATCCCGAGCTCGTCGACAGCGTCCGGAAGAGCCTGCCGGCGACGTCCGGGATCGTGGACGAGCACCAGGGGAGTTTCGTCTGGCACTGGTACGGATCACCGGAGCGGAAGGACCAGTACCGGATCGAGGCCGCCGACCGGTTCCTGCAGGACGTCGCGGCGGCGCCGGAGCGGTACGTCGCCGCCGGGCTGCCGGAGCTGCCGTTCGGCGACCGCCGGTTCGAGCTGGTGCTCTGCTCGCACCTGCTGTTCACCTGGGCCGACAAGTACGACCGGGACTGGCACGAGGCCGCGTTGCGGGAGCTGATCCGGGTCAGCAATGCCGAGGTACGGATCTTCCCGCTGGTGCAGCAGGGTGCCGGCGAGCCGATCGGCTGGCTGCCGGAGCTGCTGGCGTCGCTCGAGGGCGTGACCTGCGAGATCCGCAAGGTCCCCTACGAGTTCCAGGCCGGCGCGAACGAGATGCTCGTGATCACGCGCGACTGACGCGGTTCCGGAGTGCCGGGCAGGCGGTGGGAGGACGGTCGACCTACCGCCCGCCCGGCATCACCGGGTGTCAGCGAAGGAACCGGCCGCAGACCGGCCACGGGGAGGCGCCGCGCTGCGAGTACAGCTTCTTCGCCCGCATCAGCTGCTCGGCGGCCGACGCGTTCGTCGGGTTGCCGGAGCCGCCGACGCTGCGCCACGTCTGCAGGTCGAACTGGAACAGGCCGTAGTAGCCGCCGGAGTTCACCGCGCGCGGGTTGCCGCTGGACTCACAGTTCGCGACCTTGGCCCAGGCGCCGCTGAGGTTCGCCTTGCCGCCGCCGTTGCTCGCCTGCGGGCGGTCCGCGGAACGGCTGGTCCGGTTCGAGTCGGACTTGTTCGTCTTCGAGTCGCCGGAGTCCGCCGAATTGTTCGAACGCTGCCGGGTTTCTGCCTTCGGGGTGACCCGGGGGGTCTGGTCCTCGGCGGCGGAGGGGGTGCCGTCGAGGGTCAGCGTCTGGCCGATCAGGATCAGGTTCGGGTCCTGAAGGTGGTTCAGGCGGGCCAGCTGGTGCCAGTCGGCGCCGTTGGCCTGGGCGATCTGCGAGAGCGTGTCGCCGGCCTTGACCGTGTAGTTGTCGGCCGCGAAGGCCGAGGCCGCTCCCACGGCGGTGATACCGGCTCCCAGACCGGCGATGGAGATGGTTCGGGCCACCCGGCGAGTGCTTCGCCGGGCGCGCGCATGTCGAGCCTTGGACATCAGAGAACTGCTCCTTGTTGATTGGGCATGGTGGAGCACACCAGGCCCCCCGTGCAGGGGTGGGGGCAATCGGACCCGTTTCACTGCAGGTAACAGGACAGCGTCCGAATGGTCACGCCCCGGTAACGGCGCGACCTGAGCCATCCTCGGTGAGGTTCTCCGGAAACGCAACCCCAGATCGGAATTTGGCCGAACTTTTTCCGTCCGCTGATGTTCCGAAACCCCAACAACAGAACGGCTTCCGGCCCCGACACGCCGATGCGGCAACGATCAAAACCGATCGGTTTATGGGTGTCCGAAATAGCGTTCCGGGACCAGTTCCGCGGTCAGATCGCGGACGGTTTCACGCTCGGTATCCGGCCATGAATCCCAGACCTCGCGGGCCCACCTGAGCAGGGTCGACTCAACTTCGTCGACCCCGCCGGCGGTGAGTACGTCGTACGCCGTCAGCTCGCCGGCCCGGGCCGGCGGGACGAGCCGCGGCCAGTCGTCGTACGAGTTCGCCATGATGCCGTGCGCGGTCCGGACCGCGAGGTTCCCGGAGCCGCGTTCGAGGAACATGTAGAGGCCGTTCAGGGCGAACACCGGGCCGATCGGCGGGGCGTCCGGGTGCACGTGCTGGGCGCCGTACGCGTCGATCCGGAGCTGGTGCAGGTAGCCGAGCCGGGCGGCGTTCTCGACCTCGAAGCCGAGCAGCTCGCCGGCGACCTCCGCGCACTCCGGGGTCGCGTTGTACTTCGTGGTCCCCGGCCAGCCGGAACGGGGCAGTACGGCGCGGCAGCCTGGACAAACTGTTGACGTGTGCGTGTCATCCGGGACGTTCACTCGTTGATCGAAGCACGGGCACCGCCGCCCGGCATGTGAGTTTCGTCGCTGGGGGCGGCTGAGGCAGACAGATGTGATGGGGGCAGTAGCGGTGATCCGAGTGGCGCTCGGCCATCGAGGCACGTTGGTGCGTGGCGCGCTGGCCGCGGTGCTGGCACGGGAGAACGACCTCGACGTGGTGGCGGACGTGGACCGCGCCGAGGACGTGCTCCAGGTGGCCGGCCGGCGCCCGGACGTGTTCCTGCTCGACCCGCAGCTGCCCGGCCGGATCCGGATCGAGGAGCTCTGCCGCAAGCTCGCCGGGCGCGGCGTGCTCGTGCTGATCGACCACGAGGCGATCCCGGCGACCAGCCTCGCCCTGGTCAAGCAGGCGCCGCGGATCGGGCTGATCGCCACGGACGCGACCACCGACCAGCTGGTGCAGGCGGTCCGCGACGTCGCGAAGGGGCTGCCCGTGGTCGACGTACGGCTGGCTGTGGCCGCTCTGAAGGCCGGGGACAACCCGCTGACGGATCGCGAGTGCGAGGTGCTGCGGCAGGTCACGACCGGCGCGACGGCGCAGGAGGTGGCGCGCACGCTCAGCCTGAGCACGGGCACGGTCCGCAACTACCTGTCACGGATCCTCGCCAAGACCGGTTCACGGAGCCGGATCGAGGCTATCCGGAAAGCCTACGAGGCCGGCTGGATCTGAGTGCTGGGGCTCCAGTTACCGTGCAGGTCGCGGTACATCCGGGACGTTCGCATGAGCGCGGCGTGGGTGCCGAGCGTGGCCTGGTTTCCGTCCAGGACGAGGATGCGGCGGGCACGCAGCGCGGAGCTGATCCGGTGCGCGATCACGATCAACGTACCGGGGCGCTTGGCGAACGCCTCCTCGGCCTGACGTTCCGCCTCCGGGTCGAGGAAACAGGTCGCCTCGTCGAGGACGACGAGCGGCGCCGGCGAGAGGTACGCGCGGACCAGCGCGAGCAGTTGCTTCTCACCGGCGGACAGTTCGGCCGGTTTGACCTCGGCGTGCAGTCCGCCGATCCGTTCGACGAGCTCGTCGGCGCCGACGGTCTTCGCGGCGACCTCGAGCTGGTGGTCCGTTGCGTCAGGCAACAAGTAGGACAGGTTGTCGCGGACCGTGCCGCTGAAGACGTACGCCTCCTGCGGGATCAGCACCCTGGCCTGCGCGAGTCGGTCGGTGGACACCTCGGTGGGTGCCGCGCCGCCGAGCAGCACCTGCCCGCCCGTGGGCGTGAGCATCCCGCAGACCAGCCCGGCAAGCGTCGACTTGCCGATACCGCTCGGCCCGACGACGGCGAGATGCTCGCCTTCGGGGATCGTCAGCTCGAGCTTGTCGAGCACCGGCTCGGCCTTCGGCCCGTATGCGAAGGTGAGCCCGCGGAGTCGGACCTGGTAGCCGCTCAGTTCGTGGATGTGACGCGGCTTCTCGACGGGCGCCGACGTGTCGAGGATCCGGCCGAGCGTGATGACGTACCGCAGACCGCTGTCGCCGAGCGCGTTCATCACCGTGTTCAACGCGGGCTGCAATCCGATCAGTACGTAGGTCAGCCCGCCGAGCAACGTCCCCGTACTGACACCCCGCCCGACCAGCCACGGCCCGGCCGCGAGCAGGATCAGCAACGGCAGCCACCCGCCGACCGCGAAGCACAACGTCCGCAATGCCGACACCTTCGCCAGCGCCCGCTCGGCCGCCGCGTGCGCCTGGATCGGCTGCTCCGCAAGCCATTCGGCGTACTCCTCGGTCCCGGTCGCGGTGATGTCCCGCACCCCGCCGAACACCATGCCCGCCGACGCTGCCAGCTCCTCGTCTGCCGCCAGCGAGGCCCGCACCCGGTCCGCCGCCATCCCGAGCACGGCCAGCGACAATCCGACCCCGAGCAGGAACGGCGGTACGACGAACGCCGCGACGATCGGCGCCAGCGACAACAATCCCGTGAGTACGCCGAACAGCGTCACCGCGAAGCTCCGCAGCACGAGGACCAGCCCGGCGAACGTGTCGCGGACGATCTCGACCTGCCGGTTCAGCCGCGCCACCGCGCCGTCGTCGCCGGTGCGGAGCGCGCCGCCGACGACCCGCTGGACCAGATCGTCGCGCAACGGCTCGACCAGCTCGCCGAGCCGCCCGTACACCTGCCGCGCTCCGGCCGCGCCGAGGCCGGCCGTCGCGACCAGCCCACCGAGCCACGCGATCCCCTGCCAGGCGTGCCCGGCGAGGAAGCTGTCCGTCGCCCGCGCCACCGCGATCCCGTACACCGCCGTCGGCAGGATCTCCGGAACCGACCACCCGATCAACCGGAGCGTGGCCTTCTTCCGGAGCGCGCTCGCGCCGTGCGACAGTTCTCGTTTCATCCGAAGACAGCTCGGTACGACGTGTGCTGCCAGAGGTCGGCGTGTGGGGCCAGGGCGCGGACGCGGCCGTGGTCCATCCAGAGGACCAGGTCCGCGCGGGCCGCGGTGGCGGGGCGGTGGGTGACGATCAGGCGGGTGCGGTGCCGGCGGTCCTCGGTGAGGGTGCGGCTGATCTGGCGTTCGGTCGCGGTGTCCAGGCTGGATGTGGCGTCGTCGAGGACCAGCAGCCGCCGGGCCGGCCAGGCGCGGGCCAGGCCGAGGCGCTGACGTTCGCCGCCGGACATCGGGGCCTTCCGCAACGAGGTGAAGTACCCGTCGGGCAGCCGGCTGACGAAGTCGTGCGCGTGGGTGGCGCGGGCCGCGGCCAGCGTACTGATCGGGCTCACGGCGTGCGGGTCGATCGACTCACCGACGGTACGGCCGATCAGCTGCGGGCGCTCGAACGCGCAGCCGACCGCGTGCCGCAGCACGCTCCGGCTGACGGCCTGCAGCGGTACGCCGTCCAGCGAGACCTGTCCGGTCGACGGATCCCGCAACCGGGCCGCGACCGCCGCGAGGACGGACTTGCCGGCGCCGCTCGGGCCGACGACCGCGATCGTGACGCCGCCGGGCAGGTCGAGATTCACGTTGTCCAGCAGGAGATTCCCGTTCGCGACGACGCTGACGCCGTCGAACGTCAGCTGCCCGGAACCGCGCGGCAGCGACAGGGTGCCGTGGGCGACCGGCTCGATCGCGATCACCTCGGCGGACCGCCGGACGCCTGCCTTCGCGCGGGCCAGTTCGCCGAGGACGCCGGTCAGGTTACCGAGCCCGGCGCCGAGGACGGCGTACTGCGAGGCCGCGAACAGCTCGCCCGCGGTGACGTTGCCGGCCACCAGTTGCAGGCCGCCGACGGCCAGTACGGCGACGAGGACGAGCGGGCCGACGACCGCGGCCTGGGCGCCGGAACGGGCCAGGATCCGCCAGGTGACGACGCCGTGCCGGTGCAGCTCGGGGAGCAGCCCGAGGATGCGGCGCTCCTCGCGGTCCGTCGTACCGGCGGATTGGATCGTGCGGATGCCGGTCAGCGACTCCGACAGTAGCGCGGCGATCCGGCCCTGGGTCTCCTGGTAGGCGAGGCTGACGCCCGCGGTGCGCTTCGCGAAGGTCCAGAGCACCAGGATCACCAGCAGGACGCCGCCGAAGAACGCGGCCGCGAGCCACGGGTCGATGACGGCCAGCAGGATCAGGCTGCCGAGTGGGGGAGCGATCGCGGCGATCGCCGTCACCAGGGCCGGTCCGGCCTGGGCGGCGTCGGTCGCGTTCGCCGAGACCCGGGTGACCAGGTCGCCGGTCTCGAACTCGCGGGAGCCGTCGGGGCCGCCGCGGACGACGTGCCTGACCAGGCGGTTCCGCAGCCAGGCGGTCGTTTCCGCGACACAGGCCGCGCCCGCGAACGCGTCGACGATGCTGGCCGCGATCCCGAGCCCGATCAGCGAGGCCGCGGCGATCAGCCAGCGGGCATAGCCGTCCCCGGCCACGATCGAGTCGACCGAACGGCCGAGAACCGTGGGCAGCGCCAACGTGATGCCGCTGCCGATCAGGGCATTCAACCCGATCAGCGGAAGCCACCCGCGCCCGTGCTTGGCCACCTCGTTGAAGGTGATCATGCTCGGAGCCCGGTCTGGTCGGCGACGAAGGCGAGGATGTCGGCGGCGAGGCCGATGCCGCCGGTGGTGTGGCCGGCGTCCGGCTCGAAGCGGAACAGGATCGGACGCGGGCCGGCGGTCGCGTGCTGCAGGGCCGCGGTCAGCTTCCTTGCGTGCAAGGGATCCACGCGAGTGTCGTTCCCGAACGCGGTCAGCAGCACGGCCGGATACCTCACCCCGTCGACGACCCGGTGGTACGGCGAGTACGCGAGCAGGCTCCGGAAGTCGTCGGCGTCCCGCACCGTCCCGTACTCCGCGGTCCAGCGCTCGCCGAGACCGGACAGCTCGTAGCGGACCATGTCGGTCAACGGCGCCGAGCAGACCGCGGCGGCGAACAGTTCCGGGCGCTGGGTGACCGCGGCGGCGGTGAGCAGTCCGCCGTTCGACTCGCCGCAGATCGCGAGCTGGTCCGCGGTGGTCCAGCCGTCGGCGATCAGCCGCTCGGCCGCGCCGATGAAGTCGTCGATGACGCGCTGCTTGTCGTGCCGGGTGCCCGCGGCGAGGTTCACGGTGACGAAGCAGCCGCCCGCTTCGACCCAGGCCAGCGCGAACGCGGAGTACGTCGGGGTCAGCTCCTGCCCGAAACCGCCGTACCCGTAGAGGATCGTGGGACCTGGCTTGCCGATGATGGTGAGGTCGGTCGTCAGGGCCCGGGCTTCGGTCGGCCGGTCGGTGCCGGGGTCGTAGCAGCGGACGGCCGGCGGGGTCACGCTGTCCGTGTAGGTGTACCAGGCGCGGTTGCCGTCGGCGCTGAGCGACCCGACCGACCCGTACCCCGGGAGTCCGACCGTGCCGCGGCTCTCGCCGGTCAGCCGGTCGTGCACGGTGATCTCGGCGGCCGTGCCGACCAGTACGACGTCGTCCAGGACGGCCAGGCCGGTCAGCGGCCGCTCCGGCGCGAGGTAGTCGTGCCAGACCGTCGGCGCGGCCGGGTCGCCGACGCGGATCCGCCCGGGCGTCACGACGTACAGCCGGCCGTCCGGACCCACCGACATGACCGTGGTGTCCGTGGTCGGGATGTGCTTCGGCGCCGGATCGGTCGCCAGGTCCTGGAACCACAGGCCGGTCGGCGTACAGATCGTCAGCCAGCGGCCCGCGCTGAGCTCCAGCCCGTACGTCGCCTCGTCGGCGAGGATCGTGGCGTCATCCGGATCGCCCAGCGAGTGCCGGCGTACCTGCCGGAAGCGGACGTAGTAGAAGGTGCGGTTGTCCGGGAGCCAGGCCACGGGGGAGTACCGGCAGCCGTCGATCGGGCCGTCGACCAGCTGACCGCTGCCGACGTCGAGGACGGACAGCGTCGACTCCTCGGTGCCACCTCTGGACAGCTGGAACGCGACCTTGCTGCCGTCCGGCGATGGTTGCCACCCGTCGAGCGTGGTCAGCCCGCTCGGATCCAGCTGCCGTACGTCGATCAGCGGCGTCTCGTCGGCGAACAGTACGGCGTGCCGCCCGGCCTCGCGGCGCAGCGTGAAACAGCGGTCGCCGCGGCGGACCGGTGTGGACACGCTGCTGACGGCGGACAGCGCGCGGACCCGGTTCTTCCAGCCGAACCTGGTGCTCAGCGAAGCGGCGTACGTCAGCCACAACTCGTCCTGGTCCCGCTGCCACGCCTCGGCGGCGGACGGGTCCTCGAGCCGGCGGTACGGATCCGCAACGGTAGTGCCGTGCACCTGCTCCACGAGCGTCAGACGCTCGGCGCATGGGTAGGACTGCACGGAATCGATCACCTCACTTCTCCCCTCTCCCACCAACACAACGAGCGCACCGGCCCGGAGCTACCCCGGACACAGGTCGGCCCTGGGCAGGGGTTCCCCGCCCAGGGCCTCACTACCTGGCATAACAGGTGCCGTGAATCAGTGGCAGAGCAGCAGGCTCAGGTTGCTCGGGGTCTGCGAAGCGCAGCCCAGCACGGTCAGCGTGGAGCCGCCGTGGTGGTGGCCGTGGTGGCCGTAACCCGGGGTCTCGAGGCCCTGAAGGTCGAGAAGTGCCATGTGTTTACACCTCCTTCGGTGCGGTTCGTCGGGATGTTGGCTCGGACCACTGGGGAGGTCCGAGGAACGGGAGGGACACCGGCGTGCCGTGCAGCGCCGTGCCCAGGGCCAGCAGGACGCCGGCCGATCCGGTCGCCAGGTCCATCGAGAGCCGGAGCAACTGGTTGCCCGGGTACGCGAGGCCGCCCGCGTACGGCATCGCGTGCCAGCCGAGCCCGTGCACCAGGTCGTCGACCCGATCACCTAGCGCTGCGGCGGTCAGAAGTACGCCGGCGCGCCCCATGAACAGGCCGGGCTGGACGTAGTACGAACAGTGGGTGACCCGCTGGAGCTCGGCGAGGACCGTGCCGAGCTCGGCGGACGGGCGGTGCCGCAGGTAGCGCTCGAGGACGAGCGCGATCCCGGCCGAACCTTCTTCGAGGTACGGCAGCGTCCGCCAGCCCTGGTTGACCTGCCGCATCCCGTCCTCGGTGAGCACGGTCCGCTTGAGGTCCTGCCGGAGCGCGATCTCCGCGAGGTCGAGCAACCCGGTGTCACCGAGTCGCTCGAACGCCTCCAGAAACAGCAGCGCCGGCCCGGACGACCCGTACATCAGCCCGGCCCGCGCGTACTGACCGCCGCTGATCTCCGGTACGTCGGCCTCGAGACGGTCCGCCACCAGGTCGAGGACCCGGACGGCCTGCGCCCGGAGCGCCGGCTCGGTGTCGAAGTGCAGGAGGTTCAACCCGATCCCGGCCAGGCCGGAATGCAGCCCGAGCTCGCGGGTGGTCCAGTCGTCGGCGAGCGTGCGCTCGACCAGGTCCAGCGCGTCCTGGCGGTGCCCGAGCTCGTCGAGTACGTGCGCGACACCGTGCAGCCCGTCGTACAGCCCCGGCCCGGCCGCGGTGTCGAACGCCCGCTGCCGGAGCCAGTCGTCGTACTCCGGGAACCGTCCGGCGCCGGTCTTCGCGAGCGCGTACAGCACACCGGCCGCACCGGTCGCCAGGTCGATCCCGCCGCCGTCGCGGAACTGCGCGATGTCGCCGGGGAACAATCGGTCCGTGCGTTCCGGCGTCGCGCTCGCGACGATCGAGGTGGTGAGGGCCGCCCGTACGTCGGTCCACGCGGCCTTGCCGGGCAGGGCGACGTCGTCGAGGTCGTTGGTCGTGCTGGTACCGACGATCGTCCGGACCGCGTCGTCGAGCGTCGCGCGCGGCACCGGGAAGGTCTCCGCGATCATGTCGGCGAGCTGGAACGCCTTGCCCGGATGGAGATTCAGCAGGATGGTTGCCTGCGGCGCATAAACACCGAGCGCGATACAGGCGAGCGCGTACCGGTCGACGTCGACGCCCTGCCGGTCCGGCGGCGCGGCGTACCCGGGGTGCGCCAGCGTCGAGCGGGCCTGGTCCTCCGCCTTGGTCGCGACCTCGAAGTCGATCAGCGTGAGCTTGCCGTTCACGTCGAGCAGCAGGTTGTCCGGGTGCAGGTCGCAGAACACCACGCCGCGGTCGTGCAGTTGCCCGACGGCCTCGCCGACCTTGGCGACCATCGCGGTCGCCCACTCGGCGTACTCGGCCTTCTGAGTGTCCGTCGCGTCCGGATGCGTCAGCGGGTACCGGCGGACCAGCTCACGTTGCAGCGACACCGAGTCGATGTGCTCCTGGACGAGGAAATGGTGCTCGCCGAGCTGTAGGTAGTCGTGGATCTTCGGCACCGCGTCGAGACCGTCGAGCTGCCGCAGGATGTCGCGCTCGTGGGAGATCCGCGCCACGGCGTCCCGGCCGGCCAGGTCCAGTCCGGCGTACGGGCGGCCTTCCTTGAGTACGACGCGGTCGCCGGTCTCGTTGTGGTGGCCGACGTACACGCCGCCGCCGTTCGAGAACTGGATGACGCCGTCGATCGTGTACGCCAGGTCGTTCGTGGTGACGGCGTTGCGGGCGTCCAGGTGCGGCTGCAGGAAGTCCGGGAGCTGGACCCAGGGCGGCGTGACGAACGTCGGGCCGCGATGGTCCGGGACGAGGTTGCCGTGCACGTCCTCGATCGCCAGCACGCGCTCGCCGGCCGGGGACAGGCAGTAGCGGCTGACGAAGGCGCCGTACCGGACGAACAGCGGGCCGTCGGCGTAGCGCAGATCGCTCAGGATATAAGGGCCTTCGACGCCGCGCAGTACGTCGTCGAGCTCCTTGAGGACCAGCTCGAGCTGCGCGTCGTCGGTCGGGTAGATCGTCACCAGCTTGCCGCTCGACCCGCGGGGAGCGGCCTTCGAGTTCGTCATCACCAGGACGGCCTCGTTGCGCAGGAACTTGAACGCGATGCCGCGCGGGACGCAGTAGTCCCAGACCGCGGCGAGGGTCCGCTCGACGTCCTGCAGACGCGCGGACACGTGGATCTTCCAGCCCTGCGCGGGCAGCCGGAGGCCGGCGGGTGCGTAGTGCATCCACTGCTCGCCCGGCACGTGCTGCCAGCCGTCCGGAACCGGCCGCCGCGTGATCGCGAAGTCCGGATGCGCGGCACCGCGGTTGGCCGGCGTCTCGTAGAACCGACGATCCGCAAGGCAGTAGAACTCGTAGCTCTCGTGCATGACTGTCCGCCCCCCCTTCGTGGTGCCCCACAAATCCTGAAGGTCTTTCAGTGGCGGACGTAGTGCACGATGTCATCACTCTGATGTGAAGAACGCACATACTACGAGTGAGTAAGTAAACACTCTTCGTTACGATGACGGCTCGGCTGAGCGTGAAACCGGTCGTAACAACATGTCAATCCGTCCCGAACCCGTCACGGCCCGTAACTTCGTCAGGTGTGTGTCGTGGACGGGTAAGTGCGGACCTCGGTGGCCTTGAGCGTCGCGTGCAGCGAGAGGCCTGGCTGCAGTTGGAGGTCGGCCACGGCGGCCGGAGTGATGTCCGCGAGGAGGTCGGCTGGTCCGGTAGGCGAGGCCTTCAGACGGACCCGCACGGTGTAGGCGTGCTGTTCGATGCCGGTGACAACGGCCGGCCAGGTGTTACGAGGGCTGCCGGCGGGTGCGGTGGGGTAAAGGCTCACCGCGGTCGGCGGGAAGGCGACGTGGACCTTGCCTGTTGCCGGTTCCGCGAGGGTGATCGAGCCGCCCTCAGCCAGCGTGACTGTCGTACCTGCTGCGGTGCCCTGGTAGAGGTTGAGGCCTACGAGCTGGGCCACGTAGTCGGTGCGTGGGCGGTGGGCTACCTCGGTCGGTTTACCTTCCTGGACGACCTGGCCGTTCTCGATGATGATCAGGCGGTCGGCCAGCACCATGGCGTCCAGCGGGTCGTGTGTGACCAGCAGCGTACGGCCCTCGAAGCGGGAGAGGTGCTGGCCGAGCTCCGCGCGGACGTGCAGCGTCGTACTGGCGTCAAGCGCGGCCAGGGGCTCGTCCAGCAGCAGTACTTCGGGTTCTGTGGCGAGGGCTCGCGCAAGGGCGACGCGTTGGGCCTGGCCGCCGGACAGTGCGCGGGGTTTCGTACGCGCGTACTCCGAGAGACCCACGATGTTCAGCCAGCGGCCGGCCTCGGTGCGGGCTGCTTGCTTCTCCACGCCGCGCGCACGGAGCCCGAACGCCACGTTCTCCAGGCAGCTCAGGTTGTTGAACAGCAGGTAGTCCTGGAACACCACACCGATCGGACGGTGGTCCGGCGTACGGAAGGTCCGTGGCGGCTCGTCCCAGACCGTGGAGTTCAGCGCGATGCGTCCACCGTCCAGTGCGAGCAGTCCAGAGATGGCGCGCAGCGCGGTGGTCTTACCGGCACCGTTGGGTCCGAGAAGCGCGACGACCTCGCCTGGCTCGACAGCCAGGTCCAGTGCGAGGCTGAAGGCGCCGCGGCGTACCTGCAGGTCTGCGTGCAGGGTCATCGCAGCCCACTGATCCAGCGTTCGCGCAATGAGGCCAGTACGACGACCGAGACGAGCAGGAGCACCAGACTGAGTACGACGGCGATGTCCGGGTCGGTCTCCAGCGCCAGGTAGACGGCCAGCGGCATGGTCGTCGTACGCCCCGGGAAGTTGCCCGCGAACGTGATGGTGGCGCCGAACTCGCCCAGTGCCCGCGCCCAGCACAACACCATCCCGGCCACCACGCCTGGCGCGATCGACGGCAGTGTCACGCGCCGGAACGTCGTCCAGCGACCGGCTCCGAGTGTCGCCGCCGCCTCTTCGTACCGCGGATCCGCAGCGCGCAGCGCGCCTTCCACCGAGATCACCAGGAACGGCATGGCCACGAACGCCTCCGCCACGATCACACCGGCTGTTGTGAACGGCAAGGAGATGCCGAACCACGAGTCGAGGTACTGACCGACCAGCCCGCGTCGTCCCAGTACCAGCAGGAGGGCGACGCCGCCGACCACGGGTGGCAGAACCAAGGGCACTGTTACGAAGGCTCTGATGACGCTGCGCCCCGGCAACCCGCCTCTTGCGAGCAGCCACGCCAGCGGGACGCCCAGCAGAACGCACAACACAGTGGCCGAGGTAGCGCACACAAGTGACAGCCGTAGCGCCTGCCAGACGTCAGCGCTGAACAGCCGTGCCGGGAGCGTCGACCACGGAGCCTGGGTGAGCAGGCCGATCAGCGGGACGAGAAGGAACGCCAGTCCGAGCAGTGCAGGCAGCAGGAGTACGAGGGGCAGCCGCCCGCTCGTACGCCTGCCACGGCGGCTCACGGTGCGTCGAAGCCCGCGGCGGTCAGGACCGCCTTGCCCTTGTCCGACAGCACGTAGTCGACGAACGCCTTGGCGCCGTTGGGGTTCGGCGCCTTGGTCAGTGTGGCGATCGGGTACTCGTTGACGGCCTTGCTCGCCTCCGGGAACTCGATGCCCTCGACCTTGTCCTTCGCGGACAGTACGTCGGTCTTGTAGACCAGCGCCGCGTCGACCTCATCGAGGCTGACCTTGGTGAGCGCCGCCTTCACGTCCTTCTCCAGAGTGTCCGGCTGCGCGGTGAGGCCCGCGGCCTTGAACACCTTCTGCGCGGCTGCACCGCACGGCACCTCAGGGGCGCACAGCGCGATCTTCTTGCTCTTGTCGGTGAAGTCCTTCAGGCCGGTGATGTGCCCCGGGTTGCCCTTCGGTACGGCGATCTCGAGGGTGTTCTTCACGAAGTTGGTCGGGGTGCCCTTGTCGGTCACCTGGTCCATGTTCTTCGGCGCCGCGGAGGCGAACACGTCGGCCGGCGCACCCTTGTTGATCTGCTGCGCGAGCGCCGAGCTCGCGTCGAAGTTGAAGTTCACCTTCACGCCGGGGTGCACGGCCTCGAAGTCCTTGCCCAGCTGGGTGAACGTCCCGGTCAGCGACGCCGCCGCGAACACGTTGATCTCGCCGGACAACGACGACGTACCGGAGGACGACGGCGAGCCGGAGGAGGCCGGGGTGTCACTCCCGCAGCCGGCGAGGGCGAAGGCGGCGACTGCGGCCAGGGCGGCGAACGCGGTACGGCGGAACATCAGGCCTCCGGGATCTCGACGACGACATGGGTGGACTTGATCGAGGCGACCGCGACCACGCCGGGCTCCAGCCCGAGCTCGTCGGCGGCCTCGCGGCTCATCAGCGACACCACCCGGAACGGCCCGGCCTGCATCTCGACCTGCGCCATCACGCCGTCCTTGAGGACCCGGGTGACGATCCCGCGCATCCGGTTCCGGGCCGAGGCGGCGGTGGTGTTCCCGGGCTCCGGCGAGTCCGCCAGTTCCTGGGCGAACGCGGCGAGCGCTTGCCCGGCGATCGCCATCCGGCCGTTCTCCTGCTGCGACGGCAGCCGGCCCTGATCGATCCAGCGGCGGACCGTGTCGTCGCTGACGCCCAGCAGCGCCGCCGCCTCACTTACCCGCAAACTCGGCACGGTAGACAGCATACTTCCGCACCTACGGATTGATGCCAGCTTTTCCACAGTCACGGATCGGTGACGGAAACCGGGGCCCGATCCTCGTATGTTGATGGGCATGAGCACAACGGCGATGCGTGACTACCTGGACGGGCCGCACAAGGCGGCGCGGGACGCCGTGCGGGCCGCGCTGGCCGAGCACGCCGATCTGAAGGACCTCGCGGTGGAACTGCCGCGCGACGAGTACCGGGACCGGGTTCTCGGCCTGCTGCTGGAGTCGGCCGCGGCCGGGCTGCCCGCGCGCGGCTACCCGAAGGAGTACGGCGGGGCGGCGGACCTCGGCGGCTTCATCGCGGCCTTCGAGACGCTGGCCTTCGGCGACCTCTCGGTGATGGTCAAGGCCGGCGTGCAGTTCGGGCTGTTCGCCGGCGCGATCCTGCATCTCGGCACCGAGCGGCACCACGAGCGGTATCTGGCGGACGCGATCAGCGGGCGACTGCTCGGCTGCTTCGCGATGACCGAGACCGGCCACGGGTCGAACGTGCAGGCCCTCGGCACGACCGCGACGTACGACGCTGCGACGGACGAGTTCGTCGTGCACACGCCGACCCCGGCGGCACGCAAGGACTACATCGGGAACGCGGCCCGGCACGGGCGGATGGCGGCCGTGTTCGCGCAGCTCGTGGTCGGCGGGGACAGCCACGGCGTGCACTGCCTGCTGGTGCCGATCCGGGACGCCGACGGCGCGGCGCTGCCCGGTGTGACGCTGTCGGACTGCGGGCCGAAGCTCGGGCTGAACGGCGTGGACAACGGGCGGATCGTCTTCGACCAGGTCCGGGTGCCGCGGGAGGCTCTGCTGGACAGGTATGCCCAGGTCGATGCTGACGGCAACTACACCAGCGCGATCGAGAACCCGGACCGCCGGTTCTTCACGATGCTCGGGACCCTGGTCCAGGGCCGGGTGTCGGTCGGCGGCGCGGCGATCAACGCGAGCAAGGTCGCGCTCACGATCGCGGTCCGGTACGGCGACCGACGCAGGCAGTTCGGGGCGCCCGGGAGCAGCGAGGAGACCGTGCTGCTCGACTACCGGATGCACCAGCGCCGGTTGCTGCCGCTGCTGGCCCGGACGTATGCGCTGCACTTCGCACAGGCCGAGCTGGTCGAGGAGTTCGCGCGGGTGTTCGGTGCCGAGAGAACCGACGACCGGGACGAGCACGACCGGCGGGCGCTGGAGGCACAGGCCGCCGGGACGAAGGCGCTCGGCACCTGGCACGCGACCGAGACGATCCAGCTCTGCCGCGAGGCCTGTGGTGGCGCGGGGTACCTCTCGGAGAACCGGTTGGCCACGTTGAAGGCGGACACGGACGTCTTCACCACGTTCGAGGGCGACAACACCGTCCTCCTGCAACTGGTCGCGAAGGGCCTGCTGACCGACTACCGCCGGTCGTTCGGCGAGCTGGACCCCTTGGGTACGGCGCGCTTCGTGGCGGCACAGGCAGTGGAGATCGCGGTCGAGAAGGCGGCGCTCCGCCCGCTGATCGAGCGGCTGCGCGACGTCGTACCGAACCGGAGCGACGCCGGCGACCCCGATGCCGGATTGCGGGACGACGCGTATCACTCCGGGCTGCTCCGGTACCGCGAGGAGCACATGCTGTCCGGGGTGGCGCGGCGGCTGAAGGGTGGGGTGGACGCCGGCGACGACGCGTTCGACGTGTTCAACCGGTGCCAGGACCACGTGATCGCGGCCGGGCGGGCGCACGTCGACCGGGTGGTGCTGGAGGCGTTCCAGGCCGCCGTACAGGACGCGCCGGACGAGATCCGGCCGGTGCTGCAGGACCTGTACGACCTGCACGCGCTGGTGACGATCGAAGCCGAGCGTGCCTGGTACCTCGAGCACGGGCGGTTGTCACCGGGCCGTTCGAAGGCGATCACCGCCTTGGTGAACGACCTCTGCGCGACCGTCCGCCCGGCGGCGGTCGCCCTGGTCGACGCGTTCGGCGTACCGGGCGCGGCGGTCGACGTGCCCATCGTTGTACCGTCACAGCATGAGTGAGTCGATCGAACCCGCGTCGGCCGCCGAGGCCGCCCGTGAGCTCGCCCGGGTGTTGCTGGAGCAGGCGGACGCTCTGGACCTGCACGACCTGCGGGCGACCGCCGCGATCGAGAACGTCCGGGTGCAGGCCCGGGCGCTGGCGGACGCCGTGCACGAGCGTGGCTGGGGCGACATCTTCCTCGGGATCGACTCGTACGACCCCGACGAGCTGGACGACCTGCCGCTCGGCCCGGACGACTTCGACGATCCCGCCGACTACCGGGAGATCGTCGAGGGCGGCGCGCTGGACGACCTGGACGACCTCGATGAGCCGATGCTCCCGGAGAACGGGCTGCGGCTCAGCTACCAGGCCCGCTACGACTACGTGGTCACCGACCCGGAAGCCTTCGTGCGGTACGTGCGCAGCCGGGCGGAGGACGCCCCGGACGACGCGCTGACCGACGACGCGATCGACGACATCGAGGACGCCCAGACCGCGTTCGAGCTGCTCTGCTACCTGGACGGCATGGGCTCGAAGGCGTACGAGTCGTTCGGCCTGGTCCCGGGCGGCGGCGAGGAGTCGCACAAGATCGTCCGGTTCTCGCTCTGGGACCTGGACCCGACCCGGCGCGACGACACCTACCCGTACTAGCACCCGTATCAGCACCCGTAGCAGCAAGAGACCGCCCGCCGTACTGGTCCCCAGCAGCACCAGTACCGCGGACGGCCTCCAGAAAGAAACGCCGACCGCGTCGGGTGTTGGTCGCCACCTCACTGGCGACCAACACCCCACCGACACGGCCGGCGTCCTGCTGTTGCCCCGAGAGGGCAGTGGCCCGAAGGAGGGCGGGCCCGAGACCCATTCCGCGGCCGGCAGGGGAGGTACAGTCCGGTCGCGGACGGGAGTACATCGGAACCACCTGGACCCGGTGCCGGTGACCCGTCCGTCACCGACAAGAGAAAACTGTCACGCGGCCCGGGGTACCGGGAATCCTCCGGTTCAAACATTTGCATTGCCTTTGAAGTAAGCAACGCTCAGTAAAACTTCCTTCACTTTCCGTAGAGATGTTGCCTGCTGCAACAACTATGATCTGGGCAAGTGGTCAGATTTTCAGCAGTTTGACGACCGCCAGCACCCGGCGATGGGTGTCCGGGGCGTCGTCGATCCGGAGCTTCTGGAAGATGCTCCGCATGTGACTCTCGACGGTCCGCTCGGCGAGCACCAGGTGGGCCGCGATCGCGCTGTTCGAGCGCCCCTCGGCGACCAGCGCGAGCACCTCGCGTTCCCGGGCGGACAGTGCGGACAGCGGGTCGTCGGCGCGGGTCGGCGTGACCAGCGCGGCGACGATCTCCGGATCGAGCGCCGACCCGCCGGCTTCGACCCGGCGCATCGCGTCGAGGAAGTCGCCGACCCGCAGCACCCGGTCCTTCAGCAGGTACCCGAAGCCGCCCGTACCGACCAGTCCCACCACGTGCCGGGTCTCGATGTGTTGCGACAGCATCAGGATCGGCCGGTCCGGCCGCTCGGCACGCAGCGTGACCGCGGCCCGCGCGCCGTCGTCGGTCAGCGTCGGCGGCATCCGTACGTCGATGATCGTCAGGTCCGGGTCCACCGCGCGGACGACGTCGAGCAGCACGTCCGCGGAGTCCGCCGTACCGGCGACGTCGTGACCGTTCTCGGTCAGCAGCCGGCTCAGACCCTCGCGGAACAGGGCGGAGTCCTCGCCAATCACGATGCGCACGGGATCTCCACGGTGATCGCGGTTCCCGCGCCGGGCGGGCTGTCGACCGTGAACGCGCCGCCCACCGACGCGACCCGGTCCCGCAGCGACGTCAGCCCGAACCCTTCGCGGGCCCCGCCGACGCCGTCGTCGCGGACGACGGCCCGCAGTACCTGACCGCTGACGCCGACCGAGACCGAGAGCCGGGTCGCCCGCGCGTGCTTGAGCGCGTTCGTGATCGCCTCGCCGACCGTGAAGTACACCGCGGTCGCGGCGCTCTCTCCGACCTCCAGCTCGGGTACGACGAGATCGACCGGCAACGTGCTGTCCGCGACCAGGTGCCGCAGCGCGACCGCGAGCCCGTCGTCGAGCCGGCTCGGCCGGACGCCGTGCGCGATCCGCCGGAGCTCCGCGACCGTGTGCTCGACCGTCTCCACCACCTCGTCGAGCTCCCGGTGCGCCGGGTCGCCGGGCGTGAGCTGGTACTGCACCGACCGCAGCCGCATCCCGATCGCGACCAGCCGCTGCTGCGCGCCGTCGTGCAGGTCCCGCTCGAGCCGCAGCCGTTCCGCGGTCACCTCGCCCATCAGCCGCGCCCTGCTGGTCCGTACCTCGGCCAGCACCTCGCGGAGTTCCAGCCGCAACCGGCTGACCTCGATCGGCAGCCGCGCCTCGACGGCCGCCTCGCGGGCGCGGCGGACGCGGCGCGCGGACGTCGTACCGAGGACCAGCGCGCCGACGACCGAGTCGCCGGTCCGCAACGGGATCGCGCCGGCCGGTACATCGAGCTCCGCACCCGGGCGGCGGAGCAGCACGCGGAGCGCCGGGTCGTCGAGGGCGGAACGCAGTACGGACTCGATCTGTTCGGGCTCGGCCTCGCCGTCGCGGACCCGGCGGACGAACGAGCGGATCCGTTCCAGGACAACCGTGCGGTCCGGGTCGACCAGCCGGCCGATCGCGCGGTGGATCCACTGGTACAGCGGGAGCAGCACGAGGGCGGTGCCGAAGGCGGCGGCCGTGACGCCGACGCGGTCCGGGAAGTACCCGCCGATCACAGCCACCAGGGCGGCGAACACGCCCGCGGAGATCAGCGTGGTGACGATCCAGCTGACGGTCGTGCCGAGCAGGCGGTCGATGTCGAACAGGTCGTGCCGCAGGATCGCGACTGCGATCGCGCCCGGCACCAGGACCAGCATCGCGACCAGGAACCACGTGTAGGCAAGCGTTCCGGGGACACCCAGCGCGGTGGCCACCCAGCTGGCAGCCAGCAGGATCGGTACGGCGAGAGCCGCGGCCATCAACCAGCGCAGCCTCAGCCGCGTGAGCTGATCGCCGCGCCGGTAGCGGACGACGAGGCTGGACGCGGCCGCGAGCAGGACACCGAGGAAGACCACGAACGTGACGACGACCAGCGCCACCCGCAGGGGACCCGACTGGTCCGAGGAGACCGTGAAGTTCACAAGCGCGGCCGACAGTGGTACGGCCGCCCAGAGCAGCTTCCACCGGCGGCCGGGCAGTAGACCGTCCGGGAACAGCAGGACCAACGTCACGAACCCGAGGAACAGCCACGCCCACACGCCCGCGCCGATCACGTCGACCACGCGGGCCGCCGGCCAAGGGTGGGCAGTTCGGGCCGTGGAGCCCCAGTCCTCCACGGTGAAGACGATCGCGGGCATCGTCGCCGTCAACGCGAGCGCCGGCCCGATCGGGCTTGCCGGAACGCGGACGGCCACCAGGCAGCCCAGCGCCAACGCAGGCAACAGCAGGGCGGTCGACGTCGGCCACTCGGCCGGTCCGCCGATCGACGGCGGTCCGTAGGCGAGCACCGCGCGTACGGCGGCGGCCGCGACGAACACGACCGCCGCGGCGACGACGAGACGCCGGGGCCGGACCACAACCACATGATGACCGCAGAACGTGTCGTACGCACCCGTGCCAGCACGTAGTGGCCGGCCCGGGGTCAGGACCGGCGGCAGCACCGATGCGGCGCGCCCGGCGCTGCGGCGATCGTGGAGGAGTCAGCTACTCGAGGAGGGGATTCCCGTGATCGCCATCGCCACCGTCCTGTTCGCCTTCCCGCTCGGCTTCTTCCTGCGGAACCGGCTCGTTGCCCACATCACGTACATCGCGATCTACGGCTACTGCTTCACGTTTCAGACGCTGTACCTGATGAGGTCCTGGGTCGGCGGGAGCCATGAGGCGTTCCCCGCCGACCCGAACCAGTTGCCGATCGCGTACGGCGTGGTCACCGGCGGGATCTATCTCGTCGGCAACCTGCTCGTCGCGCTCGGGTACCGCGTCGGCAGCCGGCGCCGTACCCGGGCGGTGGACCTCGACCCGGTCAAGTGACCAGTCGCCTGGCCCTCTCGGAGGGAGGAGGGTCAGGCGAGTTCCAGTTCGGTCGCCGGGCGGGCCGGGACCTCGCCGTACGTCGTGGTGCGCTGCCGCGCCGGGCGTCCGGCGGCGTCGGCCATCGCGGTCAGCTCGGCGATCGACTTGCGGCTGCCGTGCTTGGAGCCGGCCATCCGGCTGATGGTCTCCTCCATCAGCGTGCCGCCGATGTCGTTCACGCCGCCGTTCAGCACCGCGACGCAGCCGTCGACGCCGAGCTTCACCCAGGAGCACTGGATGTTGTCGATCCGGCCGTGCAGCATGATCCGCGCCATCGCGTGCACCGCCCGGTTCTCGTCGTACGTCGGGCCGGGGCGGGCGATGCCGGCCAGGTAGATCGGCGAGTTCTGGTGGATGAACGGCAGCAGCACGAACTCGGTGAAGCCGCCGGTCTCGTCCTGCACCGCGGCGATCGTGCGCAGGTGCTGGACCCAGTGGTGCGGGGCGTCGACGTGGCCGTACATCATCGTCGAGCTGGACGGCAGGCCGACCCGGTGCGCGGTGCTGATCACCTCGATCCAGCTTGCCGTCGGCAACTTTCCCTTGGTGAGGATCCAGCGCACGTCGTCGTCGAGGATCTCCGCGGCGGTGCCGGGGATGCTGTCCAGGCCGGCCTCCTTCACCGAGATCAGGAACTCCTCGATGGACAGACCGGTCCGCACCGAGCCGTTGATGATCTCCATCGGGGAGTAGGCGTGTACGTGCATGTCCGGGACCCGGTCCTTCACCGCGCGGACGAGGTCGGCGTACGCCGTACCCGGGAGGTCGGGGTGGATGCCGCCCTGCATGCACACCTCGGTCGCACCGATCACCCAGGCTTCCTCGGCCCGCTGCCCGACCTCGTCCATCGACAGCGAGTACGCGTCCGCATCACTCCGCCGCTGCGCGAACGCACAGAACCGGCAGCCGGTGTAACAGACGTTGGTGAAGTTGATGTTCCGATTCACCACATACGTGACGTCGTCCCCGACCGTCGCCTTCCGCAACCCATCGGCAATCCGGGCCAGCTCGTCCAATGCCGGCCCCGTAACCGTCATCAACGTCAACGCCTGCTCGTCGGACAACCCCGCCGGATCCCGCTCCGCGGCAGCCAGCGCCGCCTTCACCTCCGCGGAGATCCGCTCCGGCGAGGACCCGCCCGCAAGCGATCCTCCTGTGGGGGAGGAGAGGGCGTCGCCCGACCCCTCACCCCAGCCACCGGAAGCAGCCCCTGCGTCGGGGAAGGCGGCATCCCCCGTCCCACCGCCGGAGGCGGCGGCTTCTGCGGCGCGGCGGGCGGCGACCTGCTCGCGGAGGGTGTCCCAGTCGCCGTAGGCGGCGTTGAAGTCGGAGCGGGTTTCGGTGCGGCGGCCTTCGGTGTCGATGGCGGTGTGCAGGTCGGTGCGGCCGACGCTGTCCCAGCCGCCGTCGGGTTCCTGCCACGGGAGGCCGACCGGCATCGCGGACTCGTTGGCCAGCCCGGTCGCGGGATCGACGAGCGCCTCGACGTGCGAGATCAGCCGCGGGTCGAGCCACGGCTCCCGCAGGTATTCCGGATGCGCCGTCAGCCGCTCCCGCAACACGAACCCCGCATCCGCGGTCACCTTCGCCAGGTCGTCGATCTGCGGCCACGGCCGCTCCGGGTTCACGTGGTCCGGCGTCAACGGCGACACCCCACCGAAGTCGTCCACCCCGGCGTCCAGCAGCTTCCGGCACTCGTCCAGGTCGACCAGGTTCGGCGGCGCCTGCACCCGCACCCGCGGCCCGAGCACGATCCGGGTCGCGGCGATCGCCGCCAGCCACTCGTCCAGCGGTACGTCGGCGTCGTTGCGCATCGCCGTGTCCGGCTTCACCCGGAACCCCTGGATGATGATCTCCTGCAACCCGTTGTACTGCCGCGCGATCTTCCGCAGCGCGAAAACGGAGTCCGCACGCTCCGCCAGTGTCTCCCCGATCCCGATCAGCAGCCCGGTCGTGAACGGCACGTTCGACCGCCCCGCGTCCTCGAGCACCCGCAACCGAACAGCAGGGTCCTTGTCCGGCGACCCGAAGTGCGGCTGGCCCTTCTCCTCGAACAGCCGCCGCGACGTGGTCTCGAGCATCATCCCCATGCTCGGTGCGACCGGCTTCAGCCGCTGCAGGTCCTGCCACGACATCACGCCCGGGTTCAGGTGCGGCAGCAGCCCGGTCTCCTCGAGTACCCGGATCGCCATCGCCCGTACGTAGTCCAGCGTGCTGTCGTACCCGGCCTCCTCCAGCCAGGTCCGGGCCGCGTCCCACCGCTGCTCCGGCGCGTCCCCGAGCGTGAACAGCGCCTCCTTGCAGCCCATCGCCGCACCCTGCCGCGCGATCTCCAGCACCTCGTCCGGCGACAGGTACGGCGCGTGCACGCGCCCCGGCGTGGTCGCGAACGTGCAGTAGTGGCAGCGGTCCCGGCACAGCCGCGTGAGCGGGATGAAGACCTTCTTCGAGTACGTGATCACGCCGGTCCGGCCGGCGTCGGCCAGGCCCTGGTCGCGGACCCGGGCCGCGGTCGCCATCAGCGCGGTGAGGGCGTCGCCGGTCGCGCCGAGCAGCACCTCCACCTCCGCGGGGTCGAGGGTCTTGCCGTCGTCCGCACGCTTCAGTGCGCGTCGCATCGCAGTCGTCAGTTCAGTGGCCACGGAATCCGAGAATAAGTTGCCGAAAACGGTTGATCCCGCGATTCCGGGAACCAAAATCAATCCGTACGGACGTCCTGATAGTTTGCTGTTCGTGCAGGTCAAGCAGGGTGTCGACGGTCGCCGAAGGCGCGGTGAGCAGCGCCGGAGCGAGCTGCTGACGGCAACTCTGGCCGTGATAGAACGCGACGGAGTCGCAGGTGTGAGCCATCGCGCGGTGGCCGCCGAGGCCGATGTGTCGCTCGCCTCGATCACCTACCACTTCCCGACCCTGGACGCCCTGCTGGTCGCGGCGCTGCAGTCGGCCGCGGAGGATCTCGCCGTCGAGCTGGACGGCCGCGGGACCGAGCTCGGCGCCCGCCCGGCCGACGAGTTGGCTCGCCTGATCGAGCACAGCGTCGTACGCCGTCGCGGCCGGACGCTGGCGCTGTACGAGCTGTACCTGTACGCCGCCCGGCGGCCCGAGCTGCGGGAGTCGGCGCAGGCCTGGCTGGAGCCGCTGACCGAGATCGCGCGGACCTTCACGGCCGATCCAGAGAAGGCGCGGCTGCTGGTCGCGGCCCTCGACGGCCTGCTGATGCAAGCGCTGATCGGGGCGCGGAAGGTGGACCGACGGGACTTCGCCGCCCTGCTCGAGGTGCTGAGGTAGCGCGGGAGCTACCCGCGGTCGGGTGCGTAGGCCAACGTACGGCGAGGGTCCGGGCGGTTGGCTGGACGAATGCTGAGGTTGTCTGTCGGAGCGCTGCGCACCAGGTGGCAGCTGTTCGCCGGCGCGATGGTGGCCGTCGCACTCGGAGTCGGACTGGTGCAGTCGGACCTCCAGATGCTGGCGGCCACCGATCACCCGGTACTCCCGTCCGGACTGTCGGCGTACCAGCGGGCACAGGTCCGCGAGGGGTACGTCGGTGCCGCGACACTGCTCGGGATGTCGGTCATGCTCGCCGTTTTCCTGAGCGTGTTCATCGTGAGTACGACGTTCGGGTTCATGACCGTGCAGCGTCGCCGCGAGTTCGGGCTGCTCCGGCTGGTCGGGGCGCAGCGCGGCTACCTGTGCGTGATGGTGGTGGTCGAGGCCGCACTGCTCGGGGCAGCCGGCAGCGTGCTCGGCGTACCGGTCGGAGCCGTCGCGACCTGGGCGCAGGCGTGGTTGCTGGTCGAGCTGGGGATGCTGCCGTCCTGGTTCGACGCACCGTGGGACGCCGGCGCGGTGTGGGTGGCGATGATCATCGGCATCTGTACGGCGTTGGCCGGCGTACTCGCGGCGGCCTGGCGGGCGTCGCGGATCCGGCCGCTCGAGGCCATCGTCGAGGGGCGCGCGGCACGCCGGGTGATGACGGGGTGGCGCTGGTTCTGGGGGTTGTCGGCCGCGTTTTGCACCGTACTGCTGGTGGTCGCCGCGCAGGCGGCACGGGACCTCGTCGCCGGGTTGATGATCGGGCTGGTCGTGATGATCAGCGGGTCCGTCGCGCTGAGCCAGCTGAGCCCGGTCGTCGTACCGCTGGCCGGCCGGCTCCCCGCGATCGTTGTCCGCGGCAACCTGATCGCGGACCTCGCCCGGGCCGGCGTGCTGCATGCGGTCCGCCGGAGCGCGGCGACCGCGGCGCCGTTGATCGTGCTGGTCGGTCTGGTGGTCGGGATGTGGGGCACGTTCGGTTCGCTCGCGAAGGCGGTCGGCGTCGAGCAGCAACGGCTGATCACCGCCGACGTGGTCCTCGACCACCCGGTCGCGGCCGGTCCGGGGATCGCGGCCGCGTCGGTGCAGACCGCCGTACCGATCGTCGTCACGCGCGGCCGGAACACGGTGTACTCCGAGGCGATCGGGATCGATCCGGCGGCGTACCAGGCGACCCACAGGCTGCGACCGCGAAAGGGATCGCTGGACCGGCTGACCGGGAACACGATCGCGATCGGGCCGGGAATGGCGGTCGAGGGGTACAAGCTCGGGTCGACCTTCAAGGTTGCGCTCGGCAACAAACGGACGACCGTCCGGGTGGTCGCGATCATGCCGGAAACGCTGGATGTCAGCGAAAACTTCTTCATTCCGCGGACCTTGCTGCCGGCCGGCGGGCGGACCGAAACGCTGGTGAAGCTCGCCCCGGGCGGAACGCTGGACGGGCAGCCGGTGAAGAAGTGGGCGGTCGCGCGAGGGGAGGCGCAGCAGCGCAGCAACGCCGACCTGTTCGCCGCGCTGATGGGACTGGCCGGGATCTTCACGGCGGTGGCGGTCGTCAACGCGGTCGTGATGTCGACGGCCGACCGGCGGCAGGAGTTCACGCTGTCGCGGCTCGCGGGGTTGACCCGCGGACAGGTCGTCACGGTCGCGGTCGTCGAGTCGGCCACCGTTGTCGTGGTCGGCGTACTGCTCGGTTCCGTGGTCGCGGCGGCCGCGCTCGCGGGGATCGCGGCCGGGCCTTACGGCCTGGCCGTGTTGGCGATTCCGTGGCGGCTGCTCGGGCTGATCTTCGGGGTCGCGCTGGTGGTGGTCGGCGGTACGGCGGCGCTCACCGCTTCGCGCGCGACGTCTCGCCCGCTCGGCACATCCCGAGGATGATGACGTGGTGGAACGGCCGGACCAGGTTGTAGTAGAACCGCCCGGCCGGCCGTAGGAACTTCACCAGCGTGACGACCTTGAAGGTCGCGGGCCGCTCGTTGTCGGTGATGAACGCGAGGTACCCGACGAGGTGGTTGTCGGTCACCTCGAGCAGCAGGTAGCGGTCCTCCTCGCCGCGCTTCACGGTGAAGAACGCGTCCTTCTCGCCCGGCGTGAAGCTCACCGTCTCCGGCCGCAGCCGGCGCGAGTCCGGGATGCCGGTGGTTTCCAGCCGGAGTACTGCGGCGACGGCCATCCGGGCGGCGAACAACCCCTTGACCCACAAGGGGCTGTAGGTCAACGCGCCCGCGACGAACTCCCGCAGCGTGAGGTCGCCGCGCGCCGTCTTCACGTCGATCTCGTCGACGACCGGCACGAGGTCGTCGAGTTCGTGCAGTGTGGTGGTCATCGGTCCTCCACTAGTCGATGAGGCGCAGGACGAGGTCGTAGATCTCCCGCACGTCCCGCTTGCCGATCGGCGGCACGACCTGCTCGGCACCGATCAGGATCAGGTACAGCAACTGCGCGAACCGGTCCGGATCCACGTCCGTGTCCAGCCCACGACACAACTTCTTCAGGTACGCCGTCCGCGCCTTGTCCACCCGCTCCTGCGCCGCGCGTACGTCGCCATCCTGCAACGCCCAGGCCCGCACGGCGATCTCCAGCGCGGCACTGTCCGGATCCGACAACACCAGCCGCAACAGGTGCTGGAGCTTCGTCCGCGAATCGTCCGTCCCCTCCACCAGGTCGATCAACCGCGTCGTGTACCGCAGCTCGAAGTACTCCAGCAACGCCGCCTTGTACCCCGAAGCCCCTTTGAAATGGTGGTAGTACGACCCCTTCGTAATCCCCAACACCCCGGTCAACCGCTCGATCGTCACCGCCGGCGCCCCCTCCGCCGCCAACAACTCCAACCCGGCGTCCAACCACTCGCCCCGACTCACCATGCCAAAACCGTACCATACCGTTTGGTATGGTCAGCCGACGGTCACCGAGGTGATGTTTGTGGTGCCTTCGAGGACTGTTAGGTGGTGGGTGGTGGTGTTGAAGGTGCCGAAGGCGTTTCCGGTGGACCAGAAGACGGTCTCCATGCGAGGGAGGCGGGGGGTGAAGTGCAGGGCGCCGGTGTGGGCGTTGTAGGTGAAGCCGGTGAGTTGGACGACCGCGCCCCAGGACGCCATCGCGCGGGCGTAGTGGTGGCCGCATTCGGCTTCGTCGTACGGGTTGCGGCGTTCGCCGTCGTACCGTTGGCGGATGTCGGCGATCACCTTCAGGCCCTCGTCGACGAGGCCTTCGGAGATCAGGCCGACGGCGAGGATGTGCTCGAAGCCGGTCATCACCTCGGTGAAGTACGGGAACGGACGCTCCGGCCGGTTTCCGCGCGGATAGCTGCACATCAGTACGGCGGACTCGTCCGCGCCGAGCACGTAGCTGCGCATGTGGTTGAAGTGCCCGGTGAACCCCGACAACCCGTTGTACCGAACGATGCTGCGCAAGGTCGTCGCGACGTGCTCCTCGTCGAGCAGCGTCCCGAGTTGCGTGATCCGCGCCAGGTGCTGCCCGACCAACTGGTCGACCAGGCACCCGTCGCCCAGTTGCAGCACGGGATGCGTCGGATCGGGCGCGCCGGCCCGTTCGCGCAGACCGGGCGCGATGTCGTCGGCCGACGCCGGCGGCCGGATCTCGTGCCGGTAGTACTCGCCGTTGAACAGTTGCGAGTCCATCCACGCACTACCGCTTTCGAACAGCTTCCGGCACACCCCCGCGAAGTCCGGGTCGCCGAGGTACGTCGCCAGTTCCTCACATGCCCGCAGTGCCGCCAGGTACCACGACTGCATCTGCGGGTTCGGCCCGTAGTACTCGACGTCCATCGTGTTGTGCTGGCAGCCCTCCATCACGCCGTCCCGGTCCGCGTCCCACCCGCCGGGGATCCAGCAGAACTCGAGCGCCCGCCGCGCCGCCGGCCACAGCGACCGGAGCATCTCGTCGTCACCGCTCAGCCGCCAGTCCCGGAACAGCTTCACCAGGCACCCGAGCTGCCCGTCCGCGGCCGCGACGTTCCAGTCGCGAGCCTTCGTCGCGAGTGGCAGCCCGACCCGGAAGCTCATCAGCCCGTTCTCGTCGGTCGCCTGCGCGAACTCGACCTCCCGCAGCGACCGCGCGATCTCGCCGAACAGGAACGGCGTCGCCTGCTCGTAGTTCCACACGTGCGTACAACTCCCGAAGCAACTGCCCTCGTGGTCCGAGCAGCCCTCCCAGCCGAAGAAACGCCCGTCCGGCGTTCGGAAGACGGTCTGCGTCCGCAGGGTGCTGAGGTTGAACAGCGCCGCTTCCTTCACCTCGTCGGGCAGATCGCTCGACAGGAATGCGTCGACGAAACCGACCGTACGACGTTCCAGCGAGTCCAGCCGCGGCGCGAACTGCCGCAGCGCGTCCCACGCGTCGTCGTACAGCGTCGTGTAGTGGTTGCCGACGTACTCCGGGTTCTCCCAGCCGCGCCGGTTCGGGAAGTGCCACGCGAGCACGAACGTGAAGCGTTCGGTCTCTCCGGCGGCGACGGTACGTCGGTCCGCGACCGAGGCGACTGGTGTCGGCGACTCGCTCGCCCGTTCGTCGAGCCGGCCGTCCGCGGTGAAGTCGTCCCAGAAGTCGAGCAGGCTGTCGCCCCACGTCCGGTCGGCCCATCCGGTCCGCCGGGACACGTCGACTCCGTCGAGTACGCCGAGCGCGATCGACCCGAACTGCTCCGCGTCCGCCGGAACGCCGCGGCTGCGCAGCAGCACACCGGACGGCTCGACCGCCGTGTTGTAGTTGCCCGCAGCAACGTCGTACGTGCCGTCCCGCCCGATGAAGTTCTGCAGCGACCCCGCGAGCGAGACGGTCAGCGCCGACGCCGACCGGTTCGTGACCGCGAACCGCAGTACTGCGACCGGCCACGAGCTCGCCGCCACGTCGGTCGGCACGAACGGGTTGAACGCCTCCAGCTCAACCTCCACCGGTACGTCGGCATCCCGCAACGACAGCCGCCCGAACGGGTACGCCGTCGCGAACGTCGCCTCCCGGAAGCGCGGCAGCCCGTGGTTCTGCGCCCCGCTCCCGTGCGCGCCTTCGTACTCGCTGAGGTCCAGCGGTCCCTCGACCGCCCGCGTGACCACCGTCCCGTCGGTGGCCGCGGTCCGGATCGCGAAGAACGCCGTACCCGGGTGGAAGCCCTTCGCGGGACGGTTCACGATCTCCCAGTCGCGGAGGTTGCCGCGGCCGCCGAGGCTGACCGTGCCGGTGCCGATGCCGCCGAGCGGCAGGGCGATCCGGCGGAGGTTACGTCCGGCGTACGTGCGCAGGGTTGGCCACATACCTATCGACCCTAGACGCGAAAACCCGCCGGAGAAATCGTTCTCCGGCGGGTTGTGTAGACCAATCAGGCGTCGGCGACGGTGAGCGCCTCGGCCTCGACCTCGGAGTGGTTGGCCGGCACCCGCAGGTGCGACAGCGGCTTCCAGCCGGTGGCCAGTACGCCGACCGCGAGCAGGACGGCGATCGCGCCGACGTAGAACGGCAGCTGGATGTTGAACTCCTCGCCGAGCTTCCCGGCCAGCCACGGCGCGACCGCGCCGCCGGAGAACCGGACGAAGGAGTACGCCGCGGAGGCGGTGCCGCGCTCGACCGGAGCCGCACCCATCACGGCCTCGGTGATCAGCGTGTTGTTGATACCGAGGAACAGGCCGGCGACGATCACGCCGATCGCGAGCACCGGCTTGTGGTGCGCGTACACACCCATCACCGCGAGGTCGGCCGCGAACAGGAACAGGACGGTCATCGCGACCGGCAGCGTTCCGAACCGGGCCTGCAGGCGAGGTGCCACGAACACCGAGGTGAAAGCCAGGCAGAGGCCCCAGCCGAAGAAGATCAGCCCGATCTGCCGCGCCGACATCGCCAGCGGGAACGGCGTGAACGCGAGCAGCGTGAAGAACCCGAAGTTGTAGAGCAGCGCGGTGACCGCCACGGTGGCCAGCGACCGGTGCCGAAGCGCCTTCAGCGGCTCGATGACCGACGTACGGCGAGCCTGCGGGGGCGCGGCGGGCAGCAGGAACGCGGTCGCGGCGAGCGCGATCGTCATCAGGACGGCGACGCCGAAGAACGGGCCGCGCCAGGAGATCGTGCCGAGCTCGCCGCCGACCAGCGGGCCGGCCGCGATGCCGACGCCGAGGGCGGCCTCGTACAGGATGATCGCCTCGGCGACCGAGCCGGACGCCGAGTTCACGATGGTGGCGAGGGCGGTCGCGATGAACAGCGCGTTCCCGAGGCCCCAGCCGGCCCGGAAGGCGACGATCATGCCGATCGAGTTCGACAGGCCGGCCAGCGCGCTGAACACGACGATGATGGCCAGGCCGATCAGCAGGGTGCGCTTGGCGCCGATCCGGCTCGAGACGGCGCCGGTGATCAGCATCGCGACCCCGATCACCGCCATGTAGCTGGTGAACAGCAGCGAGACCTGGGACGGGCTCGCGTGCAGCTGCTCGGCGATCGGCTTGAGGATCGGGTCCACCAGGCCGATGCCCATGAAAGCGATCACGCAGGCGAACGCGACCGCCCAGACGGATTTGGGCTGCTTCAGGAACGACGAGTTGCTCACCGGGGTGTGTCCTCCAACGGTTCAAGGGTGAGAAGTCTGTGGATGACGGCGACGGCGGCCTCCAGGGTGGCGAGGTCGGCCGCGGGCAGCTGACGCAGGTGCGCCGAGAGCGCCTCACCGGCCTGCCGGCGGGCGCTGCGCAGTTCGGCCAGACCCGCGTCGGTGAGGCTGATCAGGCTGGCCCGGGAGTCGGCCGGGTCCGGCGTACGCAGCACCGACCCCTGCTCCTCGAGCCGCTGCACCAGGTTGGACATGGTCGGCTGCGACGTACGGTCCGCCTTCGCCAACTCACTGATCCGGGCCTCCCCGAGCTCGTCGAGCCGCCCCAGCACCCGCATCGCGGCGTGCGGCAGCGTGTTCACGTTCCGGGTGGCCAGCCGCGACAACCGCGTCGAGGCCACCACCATCTCCTCACCGAGCCGAGTCAGGTCAGTTGCGATCACAACCACAAATATACATAGCTTTACTATGTATATCTACCTCAAGTGCCCGTGAACCAGCTCACTGGCTCGTGTAACGCGGTGCCGTGCGGGGCGATAGAGGTAGGAGCGCGGGCCGGGTGGCGGTCGCGCCGGGAGGGCTGGGGACAGGGTGCGGATCTCGAGGATCGTGGCGGCGGCCGTGTCGGCGGTCGTGCTGGTGGCAGGGGCGCAGGTCGAGGCAGCCTGGGCCGTGGGTGAGCCGTCCGTGGCAGTGGTCAGTCCAGCAGCGAACAGTTCGCTGCCGTTGGGCGACGTACCGGTGACGGTGGCGGTCGACCTGGGTGGGGCCGCGTCCGGGCGGGTGGATGTCACGCTGGCCTGGAACATCAACGGGTCGGTCGAGATCTCGGCCGGGACCTGTGACAACGGCTGCGAGGCAACCGTCACACTCCGGATCGGCGACTGGGGCGTCCCGTTCGACGGGTCGAATTCGGTGGGAGCGAAGCTGACCACCTCCGACGGCGTCACGGTGTACGGCGGGAACGCCGTCTCGTTCCAGGCGCCGAGCCGGGTCTCGGACGTCCGGTACGTCCGGGACGGGCAGCAGTACAGCGACGCCGTGGCCGACAACAGCGGGCAGTTCCGCATCACCACGCAGTACGTGAGCAGTCCGGACGACGTCGCCGAGCTCCGCCTGGTCGACTACCGGACCGAGACGACCTTGCTGACGGCAACGACACCGTTCTCGGTCAAGTGGGGGACGGCGTACTACGGCCTCGCCGACCTCGACTTCAGCGCGGTGCCCAGCGGCAGCTACCGGCTCGACGTGAAGGGCCGGAACGCCGCCGGGTACTACGAGTCCGGTGAGTACTTCTGGGTGCAGGTGAACCACGAGAACCCGGCCGTCTTCGACACCGGTGTGGACGAGCCGAGCGTCGCTCCCGGCACCTTCGGCGGCAACCTGGTCGTGACCGGGCCGCTGCTCAGCGGCAGCAGGCCGGACCAGGTCCGGATGACCGTCGACGGTGTCGACCGGCATGTGTTCGTGACGCCCTCTGGCTGGAACCCGGGGAACTGGCAGAAGTCGATCAAGCAGAGAGTGCAGTTCACGATGGACGGGCCGGCGCTCGGCGTCGGTACCTACAAGATCAACCTGCGCCTGCTCGACACCGCCGGCCGCGTGATCGGTACGCCGACGGACAAGACGCTGGTCGTCACCGACTTCACCGCGAGCCTGACGGCGTCGAAGCTGGTTGTCGGCCGTCCAGGGACCGTGACCATGAGCGCCGACCCGCCGAAGAGCGACCCGCTCGACGACTGCGGCCTGAGCCTGCGGGAGGCGGGGCAGACCACCTGGCGGTCGGTCGGCAACTGGTGCCTGAACCCGCCGGTCCAGAGCCTGCGGAAGACGGCTGCGGTCAGCCCGCGGAACGCCGGAACCGCCACGTTCGGGCTCAACCTCGCGGCCCGTGGGTACTACAAGGGCTTCACGTTCCCCGTTCCGGTGTACGCCGAGCGGCGCGCGACCGTCTCGGCTCCGGCGGTGCCGTACGGCGGGCACGGCACCGCGAAGGTCGTCGTCCAGGATCTGCGCACGTACGGCACCTGGTCCGCGGCCCCGGCGGGCATCACCGTGTACCTGCAACGACAGACCGTCGGAACGATGCGCTGGGTGACGCTCGGGTCGGCGAAGTCCGCGACCGGCGGCGTCGCCTCGATTCCCTTCACCAGCGCGACGAACGGCGCCTTCCGGGCGGTGCTCGCGTCGAGCGTTCCCGGCGAGACCGTGATCACGAAGCCGATCGGCGCGGTGTCCAGCGCGACCGTGGGCTGGCGGATCGCCCCGCGGACCGCCGTCCGGGGACGCGCCGTGACCTACCAGGCGATCGCCACGCCGTACGACGTGGGCGCGACCGCCTGGCTTCAGGTCCGGAAGGCCGGGGCGACCAAGTGGACGACGGTCCGGACCGTCAAGGTCCTCAGCAACCGGATCGCGGTGTTCGGGTACGCGTTCCCGAGTGCTGGTTCGTGGGCGGTCCGCGTATATCGGCCGGCGACCAAGCAGCACGCGGCCGGCCTGTCCATGGCCCTCGGCGTCAAGGTCGGCTGAGCGTCAGTCGGACTCCAGGCAGAACTCGTTGTTTTCGGGGTCGGTGAGGATTACCCAGCCGCCGGGGGACTTGGTGCGGCGGTCGTCCTGGATGTGGGCGCCGAGGGACTGGAGGCGGGCGAGTTCGGCGGCTTGGGAGCCGTCTTGAGGGACGAGGTCCAGGTGGAGGCGGTTCTTGGTGGTCTTGGCTTCGGGGTCGCGGACGAAGACCAGGCGGACGCCGCCTTCGCCGCCGACCGTCCAGAACGGGTTGCCGGGCACGTCGTGGAAGCTGGCGGGATGGCGGGTGACCTGGCTCCAGAAGGCGGCCAGGCGTTGCGGATCGGTGCTGTCGAAGGTGATGTTCAGGATCGCGCTGCGCACGGTGCCTCCTTGGTGGTGGTGTCTCGAGCGTGGACCGGTACGGCGAGGTTGATCAACCGATGACGGGTTCGCCGGCCGCCGTACGGAACCACGCGACCGGGATGCTGCCGCGGTGCAGGATGTGCGGGATGTCGGCCCACGGGTAGAGCGGCTCGGTGGCGTCGAGGTTGCGGAGGCGGTGCAGGGCGCGCTCGGTGGGAGTGGACAGGCCGGCCGCCGCGGCGGGGGAGTACGGGATGAAGTCCTCGGGTGGTTGCGGCTTCAGCTCCGGGTCGTGGCGCTTCAGCAGGATGCAGGTGTCGGCCGGGTCCAGCAGGTCGGCGTCGAGGGTCCAGTAGTCGATCACCACCGGTCCGATCCGGCCGGATTCCTGCAGGGCTTCGAAGATCGGGGCGGGGTGCACCGGCGACAGGAACACCACGTCGGCCCAGCCGCACCCGAGCGGGTACACCGGGGTGGCCAGCCGGTGCGGGCGCCCCTCGTACTTGCGGACCTCGCGCTCGTACACGTCGGGGTAGCGGTGACGGAGTTGGTTGAGGGGGAGGATCTCGTCCCCGCGGATCTTGCCTGCGGCTTTGTAGAGAAGGGTCATACAAAGAAGCCTCCGCACACGGGAACGTGTCGGAGGCTGCTTGTTAATTATATGCGATCAGGTCGGCTCCGCGCACGGTCAAGCGGTAGACGACCTTGTGGCCGTCGCGGAGACCGACGATCAGCCCGGCGTCCCGCAGGATCCGCAGATGCCTGCCGACAGTGCCCAGCGAGAGCCCGAATTCGGCGGCCAGTTCGCTCGCGGTCCCGGGGCGGGAGAGGCGGTCGAGCAGCTCGGCGCGGCCGCGGCCGATCAGCCGTTCGAGCGCGACCCGTCCGTCGGCCGGCGCTTCGACAGCGGCCCGTCCGGCCGGATAGACCAGCGCGTACCCGCCCTTGCCCTCGCACAGCCACGTGCCGCTCGCCAACGTCACCGGGACGAACTGCAGCCCCTCGTCGCCGATCTGCCGATCCGCCCCGGGGCGTTGGGTGAACTGGATGCCGTCGGCACCGACCCACCGGCTCCGCCGGCTCATCCCCTCCAGCGCCGCCGGCCAGCCGAACGCTGCCAGCAGCCCCGCGCGGTACATCACCTCGCGTTCCAGTGCGGTACGCCGACGCGGCCAGTCCGGCGCCACATGTCGCGACCAGACCGCCTGCAGCGCCGCCGCCAACCTGTCACCGAGGCCGGAGGTGTCGAGCCAGCGCAGGTCCTGGTCGATCCAGCTGTGCCGCGCCGACACCTCGCAGCCGGCGCGGATCTCGGCGTCGGTCATCGCGCGGACGGGTTCCAGCTCGGACGCCAGCGACGTACCCATGCCGCCGGCGGGCGGCAGCGCGACGGCGTCCGGCAGCCATTTCGTGTGGCTGAGCAGGTTGGCCAGGCCGCGCAGGAACGGGTCGCGGGCGAGCTGCCGGTCGAAGGACCTGGCGGACTGCCGGCCGCGGCTGTGCCGGAGGCGGATCGTCGTACCGACCGTCTCGGCGAGCGGTGACAACGCGAATCTGGACCGGGACAGGGCCAGCGGACTCAGTTTGAGCAGGGTCAACTTTCGCCTCCTCGCGAAAGGCTCGCGGCTCAGGGGATCGGTTCGCATTCTTGCGCACGTGCCCGCACCGCTGCGCCGTCCGGCGTTCCGCTCGTTCGCCGCCGGCCGGCTGGTGTCGTTGCTCGGCAGTTCGATGGCGCCGGTGGCGCTCGCGTTCGCGGTCCTCGACGCGTCCGGCGATCCGTCGCAGCTCGGCATCGTGCTGACCGCGCGGATGGTCCCGATGCTGTGCTTCGTGCTGATCGGCGGCGCGGTCGCCGACCGGATTCCCCGGCGTACGGTGCTCGTTGCCTCGCATGCGGGTGCGGCGGTCGCCCAGGGCGCGGTCGCGGTGCTGCTGATCACGCACCACTACGGCCTTGTCGTGATTAGTGTGCTGAGCGCGGTCAACGGGGTCCTGGATGCCTTCACGTCGCCGGCTTTGCGCGGGATGGTTCCGGAGCTGGTCGAGAAGGAACAGCTTCGGAGAGCGAATTCGTTGCTGAGCTCGATCCGGAACGGCACCAAGATCGTCGGGCCGGCGCTGGCCGGGGTGCTGGTCGCGGCGATGGGCAGCGGGCCGACGATCGCGGTCGACGCGATCAGCTACCTGCTGGCGGCCCTTCTGCTGAGCCGCGTGCGCGTCGCCGCGCCCATGGTGCGCCGGACCGCGCCGACGAACGGTTGGCAGGAGTTCCGCAGGATCCGCTGGGTGTGGGTGGTCACGCTGTCGTTCGCGGTGATGAACTTCGCGCAGACCGGTGTCTGGCAAGTTCTGGGTCCGCCGCTCACCGGGGAGAGGCTGTGGGGCTTCACACTGAGCGCCCGCGGCATCGGCCTGCTGGTGATGAGCGCCGTCATGTACCGCCTGGTCCTCCGGCACCTGCTGCGCACCGGTCAGCTCCTCGGCGTCCTGGGCGCGTTGCCGCTCGTCGCGCTCGGCCTCGGTGCCGCGCCGGCGTGGGTACTCGTCGCGGCGTTCGCGGCCGGCGTCGGCTTCTCGATCTCCGGGATCAGCTGGGACACGTCACTGCAGGAGCACGTCGACCGCGGCGTTCTGTCGCGGCTCGCGTCGATCGACGACCTGCTGTCGTTCGTCGCGATTCCTGCCGGCACGCTGGCGGCCGGGCCCCTCGCCGATCGGTTCGGAGCCCGGCCCGTCACGCTGGTCGCGGCGGTCGTGTACGCGGTCGCCGCGTGGAGTTCGTTGCTGGTCAGGGATGTGCGGGACTTGCCGCACGGTGCCGCGCGGGTGCCACCTCGACGACGGGGTTGGTCATTCGGCCGATCCCGGTGACCTCCATGACGACCGTGTCGCCGGGGACGAGGTACCGCGTGGGCACCATCTGGTACGCGCAGCCGCCGGGGGTGCCGAGGCTGATGATGTCCCCGGGTTCGAGCGTGATGCCGCGGGAGAGCTCCGCGACAACGGTCTCCGGATCGAAGATCATGTTCCCGGCCGGCTCCTCCTGCCGTACGTCGTCGTTGACGAGCAACCGCAGTACGACGTCGTCCAGCGCGGGCATCGCGTCCGCGGTGGTGATCGCCGGGCCGACGGGGCAGTAGCTGTCCTGGCCCTTCCCGTACAGGAACTGGCTCGTCCGCCATTGAAGCTCGCGGGCGCTGACGTCGTTCACGACCGTGTAGCCGAAGATGTGCTCGGCCGCCTGCTCGCGCGGGATCCAGGTGCCGCCCTTGCCGATCACGATCGCCAGCTCGATCTCGTAGTCCAGCGTCGCGGTCAGCCGGCTGTCGTGCCGGATCGGCTGGTCCGGGCCGATCACCGACGTGACCGGCTTGCTGAAGAACAGCGGTACGTCGGGGATGTCGGGCGCGAGGCCCAGCGCGGTGGCGTTCTGCTCGACGTGCGACCGGAAGTTCAGGCCGACGCAGTACACGCTCTTCACCGGGCGCGGGATCGGTGCCCGGAGCTGGACCGTGTCGAGCGGGCGGACGAACTCGGTCCGGTCGAGCAGGTCGCGGGCGATCTTCAGCCCGTCCTCGCCGGACGCGATCAGGGCCGGCATCGACCGCAGCCGCGGGTCGTCCGCCGCGGCCGCGGTGAGGTCGAGGACGCTGTCGTCGGTGATCAGCGCGCCGAGCCGGTCGGCGCCGTCGGTGCCGTCGGTGCCGTCGGTGCCGTCGGTATCGCCGGGCGCGAACGTGACAAGTCTCATGAGGCTCTCCGATTCAGAAGGACGGTCCCGTATCCGGACAGTGGCAGGGGGCGATCGGCCAGCCGGAGCGCGTGCCACAGCGTGATCGCGACGCTGTCGAACACCGGTACGCCGAGCTCGGCCTCGAGCGGTTCCGCGAGCGCGGCGCCGTACACGTTGGTGCACAGCACCGCGACGCCGTCGACACCGGCGCCGACTTCGCGCAGCTGCGCCGCGACATCGGACGGAGGGACCCGGGCGAACGCCTCGTTGTCGCTGATCCCCAGCGCGGAGTCGTGGACGACGTCGACGCCCTCGGACCGGTAGACCGCCGCGATCCGCTCGTTGACGTCCGGTGTGTACGGCGTGGCCAGGCCGAGCCGGCGTACGCCGTACGCGTCGAAGGCGGCGAGCATCGCCAGTGTCGAGGTGGTCGCCGGTACGCCGGTCGCGGCCGCGATCTCCGCGGTCAGCCGGTGGTCGTGGTCGACGCCGAGCCAGGAACCGGCCGTCCCGTTCCAGACCACCACGTCGACGCGGGCGTCGGCGAGCTGGCGGGCCGCGGCGACCATCGCGTCGGACGCGAACTGCCTGTCCGAGCCGGCGTCGACCGCGATCCGGGTCACCGGGACGCGCGCGAAGTGCACGGTGGCCTCGGGGCGCGGGCCGAGGATCCGGTACGTCGTCGGCTCCAGGCAGGTGTTCGACGAGGGCGTGATCATGCCGATGCGGGCAGCGGGAGACATCCGGCTCCTTGGAATCCGGTATACCAATTTCTGTCACTGTAAGGCGACCCGGAAGGTGCGTCAAGACCTGCCGGTGCGGCCCGGAAGTGGGCTACCGTATCCCGTGTGAACACTTCTGCGGATGCCGGCCGCGCCTCAGGCCGGCGGGTGAACCTGAACTCCGACTACCGGCCGCTCCGGGAGCGTGTCCGGGACGAGATCCGGGAACGGATCATCAACGGTGATTATGCCCCTGGGGCCCGGATCATCGAACGCGAGATCGCCGACGAGCTCGGGGTGTCCCGGATCCCGATCCGGGAGTCGCTGCGGATGCTCGAGATCGAGGGCTTCGTCGCCGTGCTGCCGCGCAAGGGCGTGGTCGTCAAGGCGCTGTCGGAGAGCGACGTGCGGAAGCTCTTCGAGGTCCGCGAGGCCCTCGAGGTGTGCGCGACCCGGCTGGCCGCGTCGAACGCGTCGGACGCCGACATCACCCGGCTGCGGAAGCTGCTCGAGCGGGCCGAGCAGGCCGACGCGAAGGGTGCCGTCGACAAGGTCCAGCAGGCGAACGTCGGCTTCCACGACGAGCTGATCAAGATCTGCGGGAACGAGATCCTCGGTGGGCTGCTCGAGCCGCTGCAGGGCCGGCTGCACTGGCTGTTCCGCCAGCACGCGCATCCCGGCGACCTGGTCGCCGAGCACCGCGCGCTGCTCGAGGCGGTCGCGTCGCGCGACCCGGAGCAGGCCACGGAGGCCGCGATGGCGCACGTCCAGACCAATCGCGAACGCGCCCTCAAGTGGCTGTTCCACACCGAGGAGCAGGCCGGAGAAGCCTAGTCCACAAGGCTTTTCGGGATTCCTCCATTGACGTCCGGAATTCTGTCGATCTAACCTCATTTGGTATACGGCATCCCAGATGAGAGGACCCCGGTGATGGCCAAGGACATCAAGATCTGTATCGGCGTCGACGTGGACGCGGTGGCCGGCTGGTTGGGTTCGTACGGCGGGGAGGACTCGCCGAACGACATCCAGCGCGGCGTTTTCGCCGGTGAGGTGGGCTCTCCCCGGCTGCTCAGGCTGTTCGAGCGGTACGACATCCCGACCACCTGGTTCATCCCGGGGCACTCGATCGAGACGTTCCCCGCGCAGATGCAGGCGGTCGCCGATGCCGGCCACGAGATCGGTGCCCACGGCTACTGTCACGAGAACCCGGTGGCGATGACGCCGGAGCAGGAGCGCGAGGTGCTGCTGCACAGCATCGACCTGGTCGAGAAGCTCAGCGGCCGCCGCCCACGCGGGTACGTCGCGCCGTGGTGGGAGATGAGCGAGTCGACGTCGGCCCTGCTGCTGGAGAACGGATTCTCCTACGACCACTCGCAGAACTACAACGACTTCGTGCCGTTCTACGCCCGGGTCGGCGACGCCTGGACGAAGATCGACTTCGGCAAGCAGGCCGCCGACTGGATGAAGCCGCTGCAGCACGGCCACGAGGTGGACCTGGTCGAGTTCTGCGGCAACTGGTACGTGGACGACCTGCCGCCGATGATGTTCAACAAGCACGCCGCGAACAGCCATGGCTACGTGTCGCCGCGCGACATCGAGCAGCTCTGGAACGACCAGTTCGACTGGGTCGTCCGCGAGCTGGACTACGGCGTCTTCGGCGTCACGCTGCACCCGGACGTGTCCGGCCGGCCGCAGGTCCTGCTGATGCTCGAACGTCTGCTGGACTACTGGAAGTCCCACGAGGGCGTGACGTTCAGTACCTTCGAGAACGCCGCCGACGACTTCCGCGCACGCTTCCCGTTCCGCGGTGCGGAGCGCCCGACCGGCGTCGGCGACCACTGATGGGCACCAGCACCCTGCTGCTGGTCCGCAACGGCCAGACGCCCTGGAACGTCGAGCACCGCTTCCTCGGCTGGTGCGACGTCGGCCTCACCGACGCCGGACGGGCCGAGGCCGCCCAGGGCGGACGGCTGCTGCGGGAGCGGAACGCCGTACCGGACGTGGTGCACACATCCCTGCAGCAGCGGGGGATCCGGACCGCGGAGCTGATGCTGGAGCACGCGGAGCGGTCGTGGATCCCGGTACGCCGGGACTGGCGGCTGAACGAGCGGCACTACGGAATCCTCCAGGGCCGCGAGGAAACCGTCGCCCGGAGCGCCTACGGGGACGCCGAGGTGACCGCGTGGCGGACCGAGCCCGACAACGCACCGCCACCGATCGCGGACGACGACGAACACAGCCAAGCGCGGGATCCACGCTACAAAGAGATCCGTGTACCGAGGACCGAATCCCTCAACGCCGCAAGGGATCGTGTCCTGGCGTACTTCGAGCAGGCGGTTGTTCCGGATCTCCGCCAGGGCACGGTGTTGATCGCGACCCACGGAAACCCACTCCGAGCGCTGGTCGCGCACCTGGCCGGCGTCGACCACGCCGAGATCCGGGACCTGAACGTCCCCGGCGGTACGGCGATCGCGTACCGGCTGGACGTGGACACGCTGAAGCCGGTCGAACCGCCGTACCTGGTCGACGCGCGGTCGTCGCCGCTCACCCTGCCGTGACGGATCAGTCGACGACCAGCCGGGCGAGCCGCATCCGGGTGATCTTCGCGATCTCGCCCAGCGCGGTCTCGAACTCGGCCGCGGTCTCCCGCCCGGCCCGGTCCGCGAGCTGTTCCAGGATGTCCGCGGTCGTCAGGCCGCGGACAGCCAGGATGAACGGATACCCGTGCCGGGCGCGATACGCACCGGTCAGCTCGGCGAGGTGCGCGGAATCCGTTGCGGACAAGGAGTTCAGGCCTGCGTCGGCCTGCTCCTCGTCCGAGTTCCGCGTGACCTCCGAGCGATGCGCCCGCCCGGCCAGCTCCGGGTGCGCGTTCAGGAACGCCACCTGCCGCTCGCGGGTGGCCGCGAGTACGACGTCCATCATCCGCCCGTGCAACTCCTCGACGGACGCGAACGGCCGCGCCGCCCACGCGCCGTCGGCGACCCAGGGCGAGTTCTCGAAGACGCCGCCGAGCAGTTCGGCGAACCCGGCGGCGTCGAGCTCGTTGACCGCGGCCAGCCGGTACGGCGCCGCGGAAGCAATGTCAGTCACTGATCCTCCAGCTTGGGAAACAGAATGAATTATCTGGAACGTCGCACCGGCCGGATCGCCCAACTGCTGGCCGGGCTCACCGTGCTGGCGCTGGGCGAGGTGATGATCATCAAGGCGCACCTCGGGGTGATCCCGTGGGACGTCCTCGCACAGGGCATGCTGCACCAGTTCGGGCTGACCATCGGCCAGTGGTCGATGATCATCGGCGGCGTGGTGCTGCTGCTCTGGATCCCGATGCGGGAACGCCCGGGCCTCGGCACGGTCACCAACGTCGCGCTGACCGGGTTCGGCCTGGACTTCTTCACCCGGGTGCTGCCCGCACCGCACGGACCGGTGGCCGCCGGCCTCTTCCTCGTCGTCGGCGTGGTCCTGAACGGCATCGGTACGGCGGCGTACATCGGCTCCCGGCTGGGATCCGGGCCACGGGACGGGCTGATGACCGGGCTGGTCCGGCTGACCGGCGGATCGGTCCGCCTGGTCCGGACCTGCATCGAGATCGCGGTGGTGACGGCCGGCGCGCTCCTCGGCGGCAACCTCGGCGCCGGCACGTTCGTGTTCGCGCTCAGCATCGGGATGATCGTGCACGTCGCGCTGCCGTACTTCTCCCGCGCGAAGGCCGTCGTACCGCGCCCCGAACCCTGCCCGGAAGCCGCCTGAACACCAACGCGGCCCGGGTGCTCCCGGGCCGCGTCGCGGTGCGCTCAGAGCTGGAACAGGCCGCGGGGGAACTTCGTCAGCCATTCCGCACCTGTGCTGGTGACCAGGGCCATGTCGCCGGCGCAGACGTGGCCGACCTCGGGGGTGGTGAAGTTCGGGTGCACCTCGATCACCATGCCCTCGACGATCGTCACGCCGTCGTCGCCGTCGCGGGACCTGTCCCGGCGGGCGTTCAGGTCGCGGGCCATCCCGGGCTCGACGTAGTTCAGCCCGAGGCCGTGGCAGGACTGGAACCGGAACGGATCCTTGTCCCGCTCGTACGGGCAGAACTTGTCGATCCCGCTCTCGATCGCGTCGCTGACCGTGTGCAGCTTCGCGCCCGGCACCATCGCCGCCAGCCCGGCGTCCTGGATCTCGATCAGGTGCTCGGCGTACTCGCGGAGCTTGGCCGACGGCTTGCCCCGGACGCCGATCCGCAGGCCCTGCGCGAAGTACCCCTGGTAGCTCAGGTTGGTGCCGAGCTGGACCCGGTCGTTCGGGCCGACCGGCTTGGCGATCTCCATCGCCTCCATGTACGTCGTCACCGGGTGCTCGTCCAGCGTGAGCCAGGTGCCCGGCGTGCCGGCGCCGAGCAGCCGGCCGGTGTTCTCGATGGTCGCCATCAGCCGGTCGCCGGTCATCCCGTCGGCGACCGCGCCCTCCATCGCGGCCTGGATCATCGCGTCCGAGATGCCGGCGCCGATCCGGTGCATCTCGATCTCTTCCGGGTCCCGGACCAGGCGGAGCGCGTCCAGCGCGGGCTCGGCGTCGACCAGCGGGTGCCCGTCGAGGGCGGCGTACAGGTCGACGGCCAGCGGGTACGGGACCTCGCCGAAGCCGAACGTCGCGACCCGGCCCGGGGCGAGCCGGCGAACGTGTTCCGCAACGGTCTTCCCCCAGCCGGTGGCCGCGCCCGCACGCTCGACGTCGCCGAACCAGCTCGACCGGAGCTCGAACGCGCGGGTGTCGTGCGGGCCCATCGTGATGATCGACGCGGTGCCCTCGCGGGGCAGTACGACCATCGCCGGCAGGCCGGAGGACGTCCAACCGGTCAGGTAGCGCACGTACCCCGCGGTGAGGGTCCGCGAGCCCATCCAGCCCGGCGCGCCGTACCCGATCAGGACGTCGGTGTCCTGCTCGGCCATCCACGCGCGCACCCGGTCCAGCCGCTTGCGCAGCACGTCCACGGGAATCTCTCGGTTCATCGGTGTCTGCTCCTCTCAGTTATCCGGCGTGGGCAAGCTCGGCCGACGCCTCGACGACGGCGATGTACGCCGCACTCGCGATCGCCACGGAGTTCCACTGCTCGAGCCCGAACGGGCGGCGCGAGTGCTCCTCGAAGCTCTCGACCTCGCCGCGCCGGACCCGGTCCTCGTGCGCGTCGACGAGCCGCGAGTAGGCCCGGAACTCGGTCACGCCGAGGTCCGGATGTCCGTGGAAATACAGGGGATTCGAGAGCTCGGTCAGCATCGACATCGGTGGCTCGCCGGGACGCCGTACGTCGTCGCACTCCAGCGTCAGCCGCAGGTCGGGGTTGTGCTCGAGCAGCAGCGGCACGATCGTGGCGAAGTCGACCACGCCCGCGCCGCACGGCCGCAGCTGGTACTCGACACCGTCGGGCACCCAGCGCAGCGCGGCGTCCTTGAGATGGGTCTGCCGGACGTACGGCGCGACCCGGCGCGCGGTGTGCAGCGGGTGCTCTGCGCGGTGCAGCATGTTCGCGGTGTCGTACACGATGCCGACCACGTCCGGGCCGACCTCCTCGACGATCCGGACCAGCTCGAACGAGGTGATCTCCTCGTGCGTCTCCAGGTTCAGGTGCACGCCGAGGTCGCGCACGATCGGGGACAGCCTGGTCAGGAATCCGGAGATCGCGGACAGCTGCCGGCTCCACGCGACATCGGTGCGGAACCGGTCGAACCCGAGGATCCCGGCGTACTGCGGCTTGTAGTTCGCGGTCCCGGCCCACAGGTCGGTGAGCCCGATCGCCGCGGCCGCCTCGACCGTACGGCGGATCCCGAGTACGACGTCACCGTTGCCGAAGGCCCGTAGTTCCGGGGTTTCCGCGGCGGCGAACGGGTTGACCTTGCCGAGCCCGCCCTCCAGGTACAGGCCGGTCGCGTCCGCGTGCGAGCGGACCTCCCGGAGCAGGCCTGGGTCGAGCGCCGGGCTGATGTCGAAGAGTGTCCGGAAGAACACGCCGCCGGCGCCGAGCGCGGCGGCGTGGTCGAGGACAGCATGCGGCCCTCGCCGGGTGATCTGCGGCGGGAAGTGGCGCGCGTCGAGGCCAACGGTCATCTCAACCGGCCACCCGCTCCGCGGCCCGCTGCCGCGCGACCACCGGATCCGGGATCGGGATCGCCGCGACCAGAGCCTTCGTGTACTCGTGTTCGGGCGCCGCGAGCACCTGCTCGGACGGCCCGCGCTCGACGATCTGCCCGGTCTTGATCACCGCGACGGTCGAGCAGATCTGCCGGACCACGGCGAGGTCGTGGGCGATGAACAGGATGGTCAGCCCGAGCTCCTCCTGCATGTCGTGCAGGACGTTCAGCACCTGGGCCTGGACCGACACGTCGAGCGCCGACACCGGCTCGTCGCAGACCAGCAGCTTCGGGCTGACCGCGAGGGCGCGGGCGATCGCGATGCGTTGCCGCTGGCCACCGGAGAACGACTTCGGACGCCGGTCCAGGTCGCGCTCCCCGAGCCCGACCATCTCCAGCAGCTCGATCACCTTCGATTTCTTCTCCGCCTCGGTGCGGGCCAGGTTGTGGATCACGAGGCCTTCGGAGATCAGCTGGTACGCCGTCATCCGCGGGTTCAGGCTCGCGGTCGGGTCCTGGAACACGAGCTGGATCTCGCGGTGGATCCGGCGCTGCTGCGCGCGCGTCGGTTTCGTCAGGTCGATGCCGTCGTACCTGATCGACCCCGAGTCGGGCTTCTCGATGCCCATCACGCAGCGGATGAACGTCGTCTTGCCGGAACCCGACTCGCCGACCAGGCCGCTGATCGTGCCGCCCGGGACGGTCAGCGACACGTTGTCGAGCGCCTTCACCGGCTCCCGGCCGACGGCCTGGTAGGTCTTGCAGACGTTGACGAGTTCGAGGTCGCTCATGACAGTTCTCCGTCGTACAGGTGGCAGGCGACCAGTCCGCCGGCCGGCGCGGGCGCCAGTACCGGGATGTCGACCTTGCACTTGTCCATGGCCTTCGGGCAGCGCGGGTGGAACGCGCACCCGGCCGGTCGGGCGCCCGGGTGCGGCGGCGCGCCCGGGATCGTGGTCAGCCGGTGCACCACCCGGTCCATCCGCGGTACGGCGTCCAGCAGCCCGCGGGTGTACGGGTGCGCCGGGTCGCCGAACAGCCGGTCGACGGAGTCCTCCTGCACCTTGCGGCCTGCGTACATCACCGCGACCCGGTTCGCGAAGCCCGCGACCGTGCCGAGGTCGTGCGTGATCAGCAGGACGGCGAGACCGCGGTCGCACGACACCCGGTCGAGCAGCGACAGCACCTGCTCCTGGACCCGTACGTCGAGCGCCGTGGTCGGCTCGTCCGCGATCAGCAGCGCCGGGTCCGCGATCAGTGCCATCGCCAGGACGACGCGCTGGCGCATACCGCCGGAGAACTCGTGCGGGTAGGCCTTCATCCGCTGCGCGGCGTTCACCACGCCCAGCTCGTCCAGCACGGACTCGGCGCGCCGCTGCGCCTCCTTCTTGCCGACTCCGTTGATCAGCAGCGGCTCCATCACCTGCGCGCCGATCGTCATCAACGGGTTCAGCGAGCTCAGCGGGTCCTGGAAGACCATGCCGACCTTGCGGCCGCGGATCCGGGTCAGCTCGTTGGGCTTGAGCTGCAGGACCTCCTGCCCGGCCAGCCGGATCGAGCCGTTCAGCCGGAACCCGGGGTCGAGCCGCAGTACGGCCCGGGCCGTGACGGACTTGCCGGAGCCGGACTCGCCGACCAGCGCGACCCGTTCGCCGGCGCCGACCTCGAGGCTGAACCCGTCGACCAGCCGCAGCGGCTCGTCCAGCGGGCCGGCGTCGATGGTCAGGTCCTTGATCGACAGCACCGTGCCGTTCGTCTCCGGCGTATCCGCGGGCGCCTTGCGTGTCATAGACGTTGTCGCATTCATGGTCTCGGCTTTCGGCGGGCTAGAGCTGGCCGCTGACCACGGCGGCGAAGATCGTCTCGACCTCGTCCCGTTCCAGCCAGCGCGGGTACGTCGACTTCGCGTTGACGGCCCGGTCCAGGGCCTCCAGCACGTCGTCGACCTGATCGGGCTTCAGCTCGGTGCCGAGCAGGACACCGAGCTGCCGGACCATGGCCCGGGTGTTGAGGCTGTCCCACACCCACTTCACCTCGGCGCCGGTGACACTGGCGTGCAGGCAGCCCGAGATCGGCGGGAAAGCGTTGGCGCCGTCGCGCAGACAGGCCAGCACGTCGCCGGGCGTGTGCTTCAGGTACGCGTACGTCCCGCTGATCGGTTTGAGCTGAGGCAGCGGTACGCCGGTCTCGTACGCGACCAGCTCCGACAACCCCTGCAGCTGGTCGAGCTCGATGCCGGTGTCCACGCCGTACAGCACCTCGAGCGACGTCGCGACCTCTTCCAGGGGCGGGAAGCCGCAGCGGTACGACGTACCGTTGACCGACACGTCCGGGCCGGCGCCGGCGATGGCGGCGGCGATCGCGCCCGCCGTACCGAGGCCGAAGTCGTCGTGGACGTGCATCGTCAACGGCACCTGGGACTTCAGGCCCGCCTTGAAGCGGCGGACGAACACCTTCATCGCCTCGGGCGAGAGGCTGCTGGTCGAGTCCATCAGGTCCAGCCGCCGGGCGCCGAGCTCGACCGCGACGTTCGCCGCGCGGAGCAGCGCGTCCCAGTCGCGGCGGCCGCACTGCGCGAGCGTGATCGTGTAGCCGAGACCGCATTCGGTGGCGTAGGACAACGTGTTCTCGAGCTGCTCGAACTGCCGTGCCTCGGCCTCCGCCGACGGTGCCTGAACGATGCCTGGGGCAATCACTGTCGCGCCGAGTCCGGCCAGCAGGTCGACGACGGCGCGCGGGTCGATCTCGGGTTCGGGTTCGCCCTGGCCGAGCAGCCGGTCGGCGTACACGTTGGTGGTGAACGCGAACCCGCCGGCCAGGATCTCCCGGACCAGTTCGAGCTCACGCCGGTTCGGTTGCGGGTCGCCCCACCAGTCCAGGTTCAGGCTCTCGTCCTTGATCCCGGCCTGCTCCAGCGCGGCCGCGACCCGGAGGAAGCCGTCGACGGACGTGGTGGCGCCGGCGGTGTAGCGGATCTTCCGCAGCGTGCTGTCGATCAGGCCGAGCGGCTTCGGGAAGTCGAAGTCGCCGGTCACCTCGGCGTCGAAGTTGACCGGGCTGACCCAGTGACTGCCCTCGACGCGGAACTCCTTGTCCGGGTTGATCATCAGTTCTCCTCAGAGCGCGGCGGTGGTCGGCGTGAGCGGGATGCCCTGTGCGGCACACAACGAGCGGACGTGGTCGCGGGACCGGTTGATGAACACGATCGCCTCGTCGAACCCGTACGGCTGGGCCCGGTACTCGTCCAGCGTCGGCACCTCGCCGTCGCGGACCCGCCGCTCGTAGTCGCGGACCATCCGCAGGTACTCGGACAGTTCGCTGACGGTCAGGTCCGGGTGCCCGTCGAGGAAACCCTGGTCGTCGAGCTCGATCAGCATGTTGAGCTCCGGCGTACCGGGTGGGTTGTCCGCGTGCGAGCGGTCGGTCTCCAGCGTCAGGTTCAGGTTCGGGTTCGCGGCGTTCAGGATCGGCAGGATCGACGCGAAGTCGATCGCGCCGGTGCCGACCGGCCGCATCTGGTAGCCGATGCCGCCCGGCACGTGCACCAGCGCCGCGTCCTTGACGTGCGTCTGCCGGACGTACGGCGCGACCCGCTCGGCGGCCCGGACCGGGTGCTCGATCCGCTGCAGCACGTTGCCGGTGTCGAACGTGATGCCGACCGCTTCCGGCCCGACCGTCTCGACCAGCCGGACCACCTCGAACGAGGTGATCTCCTCGTGCGTCTCGACGTTCAGGTGCAGGCCGAGGTCGATCGCGATCGGCGCCAGGATCTTCAGGAAGTCCGCGGTCGCCTTGAGCTGCTCCGTCCACGACACGTCGGTGCGGAACCGGTCGTAGGCGAGCTTGCCGCGGTACGCGCGCTTGTAGTTCGCCGTACCGACCCAGAGTTCGGTGCAGCCGATCGCCGCGCAGGCCTCCATCATCCGGCGGAACCCGAGCACGATGTCACCGTTGCCGAGGGCCCGTAGTTCGGGCGTCTCGGGGTTCGCGAACGGGTTCACCTTGCCCAGGCCGGTCTCCAGGTAGAGGTCCGCCCGGTCGGCCTGCTGCCGGATCTCGGCCAGCAGGCCGGGGTCCAGGTCGGGGCTGAGGTCGAGCACGGTCCGGAAGAAGATCCCGTCCATGCCGAGTTCGGCCGCGTGCTGCAGGCTGCCGATCGGTCCGCGTTTGTCCGCCTCGGGGATCTTCTTGCCGTCGATGCCAAGTCGCATGGTCTGCTGGCTCCTGTAGTCCGTTGTCTTAAACGAGGTCCGCGTTGAAGTGCCGCTGCAGCGAGTCGCCGAGCAGCCCGAACGCGATCGCGGTGACGGCGATCGCCACCCCGGGGGCGAGGGCCGGCCACCAGGCGACCGAGAGATCGCCCTTCGCCGCGGTGATCGCGGCGCCCCACTCGGCGCTGGGCGGCTGCGCGCCGACACCGACGAAGGACAGTGCGCCGAGCACCAGGATCGTGTTGCCCATGTCGCCGGCCCACTTGACCACCATCACGTCGAGCGAGTTCGGCAGTACGTGCCGGGCCATCACGCGGAACCGGGACGAACCGAGCAGCCGGGCGCCTTCGACGAAGTCCGACGCCGCGGTCTGCCGCATGATCCCGCGCAGCAGCCGGGCGGTGTACGGCCAGCCGGTCAGCGTCTGGGCGATGATCGCGGACTTCAGGCTCGGGCCGAGGGCCGCCGCGACGCCGAGCGCGAAGATGATCGGCGGGATCGACATCACGCTGTCGACGACCCGCATGACCACCTCGTCGACCGCCCGGCCGAACGCGGTCGCGAGCGTCGCGACCAGCACGCCGATCAGCGAGAAGCCGATCACGATCAGTACGGCGGACGCGACCGAGGCGCGGGCGCCGACGACCACCCGCCAGAGCACGTCACGTCCTTGCTGGTCGGTGCCGAGCCAGTGCTGTGCGCTCGGCGGTTGGAGCGCCTCGAGGATGTTGGAGGTGTTCACCGAGGCCGGCGCGACCAGCGGGCCGAAGATCACGGTGAGCAGGATCAGGAACAGTACTGCGTAGATGACCAGCGCGACCTTGGGGTGCTTGGCGATCTGACGGCGGCGGGTACGCACCCAGCCGGCTGTTGCCACTGTCGTCATGTCAGGAGACTCCTGTCTGGGACGCCCGGATGCGCGGGTCGCGGAGCAGTTGCAGGATGTCGACCACGAGGTTGGTGAGGACGACGATCACGCCGATCACCAGCACGCAGCCGAGCACCGCGAACGTGTCCTTGTTGGCCACCGCGGTCGTCATGTACGAACCGACGCCGTTGATGCCGAAGATCGCCTCGACCAGGACGGCGGCGCCGATCATGTAGCCGAACTCGATGCCGAGGATGGTCAGCGCCGGCCCGAGCGCGTTCGGCACCACGTGCTGCCGGATCAGCAGCCGGCGCGGCAGGCCCTTGGCCCGCGCCACCGTGATGTGGTCGCGGGCGAACACCGAGATCAGCTCGGCCCGGAAGGCCCGGTAGAGCGAACTGGCGAACGGGATCATCAGCACGAACGCCGGCAGCAGGAAGTGCTGGAACGCGTTCGAGAACGCCGCGAAGTTGCCCGCCAGCAACGAGTCCAGCATCACCGACCCGGTCCGCTGCGGCACCGCGATGCCGCGCGACAGCACACCGGAGATCGGGAACACGTGCCACTTGGCGGCGAGTACGTTCTGCAGCTCGAGGGCCAGCCAGAACGTCGGGATCGCGGCCAGCGTGAGCACCGAGAACCGGGTGACCAGGTCCCGGGGGCGGTCCCGGTGGGCGGCCGAGACGACCGCCGCCGGGAACGCGAACAGCACCATCAGGAGCATCGCCAGGACGACCAGTTCCAGGGTCGGCGGCAGGGCCGCGGCGACGCCGCTGGCGACGGTCGTGTGGGTGGCGATCGACGTCCCGAGGTCACCGTGCAGCAGGTGTTCGACGAACACCAGCAGCTGGCCGATCACCGGCTTGTCGAGGCCCAGTTGGTGGCGGACGGCCGCGACCTGCTCGGGCGACGCCGACTCACCGGCGGCCACCTTCGCCTCGTCGCCCGGGATCGCCTTGATCATCAGGAACACGACGATCACCAGGACGAAGACGGTCACCGCCGACGCGCCGATCCGGCGGGTCAGGAACCACAGGCTGCCTCTGACGGCACTGGGTTTGCTCATCCCACTCGCACCCCCCGCAGGGACACCGGGTACACGGTCTGGCTGGCGACGATGCCGGTGAGATCGGACCGGTACGCGACCGGAGCGCTCAGCGTGTACATGTCGATCGCCGGTACGTCGGTGTTGATCTGGGTCTGGATCTGCTTGTAGAGCGCGCAGCGGGCGTTCTCGTCACTCGTCGCGTCGGCCTGCTTGAGCAGCGCGTCGACCTTCGCGTTCTTGTAACCGGCCCGGTTGGTCGTGCCGATCGCGTGCGAGTCGTACGACTTCGCCAGGTACACACCGGCGTCCGGGGACGGCGCGGTGTCCTGCACCAACGTCAGCTCGGGGATCGTCTTGACGCTGCTCAGCGAGGACAGGTAGTCCGGGAACGCGATCGGCTGCAGCTGCAGGTCGACCCCGATCTTGCGCAGGTCCGACTGGAACAGCGTCGACTCCCGCACCATGTCGGTGATCGACGGCTGGAACCGCAGTACCAGCTTGAGGTTGCTGATCCCGGCCTGCTGGAGCAGGGTCTTCGCCTGGTCGAGGTTCTGCGAGAACTGCGGCGACTCCACCAGGCACGACATCGTCTGCGGCAGCGGCCCGTTCTCGATCTTGCCCTTGCCGGCGCGGATCTCGGACAGCCCGGCCGAGTAGTTGTACGCGAGCGCGAGGGCCTTGCGGACCACGGGATTCGCGGTCGGGCCCTGCGCGGCGTTCATGAACATGTACGCCGTGTTCGGCACGTTCAGGTAGTCGACCTTGACCCCGTCGGCGGTCTCCAGCGCCTTCGCGTCGGGCGCCTGCAGGGTCAGCGCGACGTCGAGGTTGCCGGCCTTGAGCTCGTCGCGCTTGGTCGGGCTCTCGGCGATCTGCTTGAACACGATGGCGGTCGGCCGGCTCGCGTCGTACTGCCAGTACTTGTCGAACCGGGTGACCTTCACCGGGTCCTTGCCCTGGTCGATCGCGAACGGGCCGGAGCCGGCGTCGTGCGAGTGCAGCCAGGTCTGGCCGTCGTCGTTGCCGGCGTTGCGGCTGACCAGCTTCTTCTCCAGCAGGTAGAACTTCGACAGCCAGCTGACGAACCGCGAGTTCGGCTCGGTCAGGTTGATGGTCAGGTGTGTCGGGTCCTTGACCGTGGTCGACTTGTACACGTCGAGTGCCGAGGCGATGCCTTGGCCGACCCGCTTGTAGCGGTCGAGGGTGTACTGGACGTCGTCGGCGGTCAGCGTCGAGCCGTCGTGGAACTTGACGTCGTCGCGCAGCGTCAGGCTGATCGACGTCGCGTCCTTGGCGAGCGCGAACTCCTTCGCGACACTCGGCACCAGCTTGGAGTCGGTGTCGTAGGCGAGCAACGTGTCGTACACGGTGTCGTCGATGGTGTTGGTTTGGTTCTGGTCGGCCCGGATCGGGTCGAGGGTGTTCAACGGCTGCGAGTACGCGACGTCGATCTCCTTCGACCCGCCCTGGCCCTTGGCGGCGGCCTGGTCCTGGCTCGCGGCGCACGCCGGAAGCAGACCGACCGCCGAGACCGCGGCCAGACAGGTCAGGACGCGGGTGCGTCGGCGAAACGTGGACATGCGGGGATACACCCCATTTCTGCGTGGATTCTGACGAGGGAAGTGCCGGCAGAACGACGGCCGCGAAGACGGTGGACCGCGAGCCATTTAGGTATTCGGTATCCCAAGCATGTGACGCATTTCAGCGCCAAGTCAAGGAGTAACCCGACATTGTTCGGACGGCCGGGAGGAACCGGCTGTGCACGTCGGTCTGCGCCGCGGTCAGGCTCTCTGCCTCGGCGGCCGTGAACGACCGCGCCGCGGTGGCTGCCGCGTCCACCACGCGTCCGTACTCGTACAGGCCGAGGTCCGGGTGAGCCGTGGTCCACGCGCTGTCGTAGGGGTTGATCCCGTACTGGCCCTTGTGCAGGTCGATCCACAGCTCGGGGGCCGAATCCGCAAGCCTGGCAAGGATTGCGGACCAGTCCAGCAATCCGTTGCCGAGTGGGCACAACCGTCGCGCAAGCGATTTTCCTGTACTGACAAAGGTCGCGTCGTCGACGTACACGTGCCCGACGTACGGCGCGACCCGGTCGAGGGCGAGCAGCGGGTCCTCCATCCGCAGGTACACGTTCACCGGGTCGAAGCCGACGCTCAGTACGTCGTCGCCGACCGCCTCGATCATCCGGACGATCTCGAACGTGGTGATCTCCTCGTGCGTCTTGATGCACAGCCGGAGCCCGAGGTCGCGCAGTACCGGCGCGAGCTTGCCGAGCAGTTGGGTCGACAGCCGGAGCTGGTCCTCCCACGGCACCACGGTGCTGAACCGGTCCTCGACGTACCCGAGGACGAACGGGACGTCGCGGCCGCCGAGCGGCTGCACGGCTTCGAGGGCCCGTCGTACGCCGGCCACCGGGTCGCCGTCGCCCGCCTGCATCAAGTGCTTGTCCTGGTCCAGCCGGAAGGGGTGCAGATACGGGACGCCGGCCGCGAGCCGGACGCCGCGGGACTTGGCGGCGTCGGCGAGTTCGGCCAGCAGCCGGGTGTCGAGGGTATCGGTCAAGTCGAAGACCGACGGGGTCAGGACACCCGCCAGGCCGAGGTCGGCGACCGCCTCGACGACGTCGGTGATCGGGGCGGGACTCGGTAGCACCCAGCGGGCGCCGGCGCCGAACGGAAGTGTGCTCATGATCGGTCGAACCTCCTTGTGGACAAGGGCCGGACCCTTGACACCGGCCTCGGGAAACGCGTATACCGTATCCCAATTATCGGCGTTGAAGGAGGGCCTCGTGAAGGTTGGAATCGACGGCCGGAAGATCCCCGAGGCGACCGCCCGCGGCCCGGTCGGGACCCTCGACCACGCCCACGAGCTCGGCCTCGACGGGGTGTTCTTCCGCAGCGTCCTGGACATCACGCCGACGCTCGACAGCGGCGTACTGCGGGACGTCCGGAGCCGCGCGGACGAACTCGGACTGTACCTCGAAGCCGGCCTCGGCAAGGTGAATCCGTACGCGATGCCCGAGGCGCCGGAGCTGCGCCGGGTCGGGGACGGCGACACGTTGCTCGGGTTCGAGCGGATGATCGCCGCGTGCGCGCGGATCGGCGTCCGCGAGCTGTGGGCCGCGACCGCGAACCGGCAGCCGTACCCGGGGTTCCGCAGCTACGACAGGTTCCGCACCGACGCACCGTGGCGGCGGCAGCTGGAGGCGACCGCGGCGTTCCTGCGCAAGCTCCGTCCGGTTGCCCTTGACAACGATGTCCACGTCAACCTGGAGACCCACGAGGAGATCACCAGCCACGAGGTCGTCCGGCTGGTCGAGGCGGTCGGGCCGGACGTGCTCGGCATCGTCTACGACACGTCGAACGGCCTGCACCGGGCCGAGGATCCGGTCGCGGTCGCGCGCCGGGTCGCGCCGTACGTCCGGCAGACGCATCTGAAGGACGCGGCGCTGGTGCTCGCCGAGGGCGGGGTGATCATGCAGAGCCGGCCCGTCGGCGACGGCGTGGTCGACTTCGGTGCGATCCTGCCGATCGTCGCGGCGGCGAACCCGAAGGTGCACCTGACCATCGAGTGCCGGCAGCCGGACGTCGAGGGGCAGAAGACCTATCCGACGTTCAAGACCGAGAAGCGGCCGAACGTCTACGGCACGCTGGTCGAGGTGTACGACCCCGAGTGGCAGGCCGGGCACCCGGACCTGACCGTCGGCGAGTTCTCGGCGTACCTCGCGCTGGCCCAGGACTTCACCGCCCGGATCGACTCCGGCCAGGAGCCGACCGTGCGGGAGATCGCCGAGGCCAAGTTCGGGTACGACGAGGCGGTGGAGGCGATCCAGGTCAGCGCCCGGCACATCCGGCAGGTCCTCGCGGACGCCGCGTGACCGAGCTCTGGCGATCGGCCGCGGCCGAGATCGCCGGCGCGGTCAACCGCCGGGAGGTGTCGCCGACCGAGGTCGTGGAGAGCTTCCTGGACCGGATCGCCGCGACCGATCCGGTGCTGCACGCGTACTGCCTGCTCGACGCCGACGGTGCGCTGGCCGCCGCCGAACGACTGACCCGCAAGCTGGTCTCGGGTACGCCGCTCGGTCCGCTGGCCGGCGTACCGATCGCGGTCAAGGACCTGATCCCGGCCGCGGGCCTGCGGACGACCGGCGGCAGCCTGGCGTACCGCGACCACGTCTCGGCCGAGGACGACGTCTGCGTCGAGCGGCTGCGCGCGGCCGACGCGATCGTGATCGGCAAGACCAACGTCTCGGAGCTCGGGTACGGCGGTGTCGGCCACAACCCGGTCCACCCGGCGACGCGGAACCCGTGGAACCCGTCGTTGACGTCGGGCGGCTCCAGCGCCGGATCCGCCGCGGCCGTCGCGGTCGGCGCCGCGCCGGTCGCACTCGGCAGCGACGGCGGGGGCTCGATCCGGATCCCGTCCGCGTTCTGCGGGGTGGTCGGGGTGAAGGCCTCGATGGGCCGGGTGCCGCTGTACCCGGGCTGCCGCGACGACCGCGAGCCCGGGATGTCGAGCTGGGAGAGTCTCGAACACATCGGCCCGCTGGCGCGCACGGTGTCCGACGCGGCGCTGCTGCTGTCGGTGATCGCCGGCCCGGACCCGCGCGACCGGCACTCGATCCCGACGGCCGACGTCGACTGGCGCGGCTGCCTCGACCGTCCGACGCCCGGCCTGCGGGTTGGCTTCACCGAGGACTGGGGGTACGCCGCGGTCGACCCGGAGGTACGCCGTCTGGTGCGGGCCGCCGCGCACGTGTTCGAGGACGACCTCCGCTGCCGAGTGACGGAGTTCGCCGCGCCATGGCCGGACACGTCCGCCGTCCACACTGCGATCGTTGCCCTGGACACCGACCTGACCGGGATGCGGCGGTTGCCGCGGCCGTTGGTGCCCGGGTCGTCGCCCGGGTTGACGGCGATCCTGGCGCGGGACTGGACGGCGACCGAGTTCACCGACGCGCTGAACCGGCGCAAGGAGATCTGCCGGTTGATGGCCGGCCTGATGTCCGGGTACGACCTGCTGATCACGCCGACAACGGCGGTGCCCGCGTTCCCGGCCGGCCAGGATGGCGTACCGGTGATCGACGGCCGCCCGGTCGGCCTGGACGGCTGGACCCCGTTCGCCGCGATCGCCAACCTGACCGGTCAGCCGGCCGCCTCGATCCCGTGCGGCCTGACCGAGTCTGGTCTACCAGTCGGCCTGCAGCTGATCGGCCGGCACCTGGGTGACGAGACCGTTCTCTCCGCCGCAGCGGCCTATCTCGCGGCGGCCGGACACACAGGTGCGCCGATCTGAGCCATCTGGTATACCAGGTGGATGCGTGCTCTTGAAGGAACCCTGACCGTCCGAAACGTCCGGCCGTGGGGCGGCCCACCGAGCGACGTCGTCCTGCGCGACGCGAAGATCGCCGAGGTGCTGCCGTACGACGCGACGCGGGCCGTCGACGGTGACGTGGTCGACGGTCGCGGACGGCTGCTGGTGCCGTCGTTCTCGGACGTGCATGTGCATCTGGACTCGACGCGGATCGGGCTGCCGTTCCGGGCGCACACCGGGGCGCCGGGGGTGTGGGGGATGATGCTGAACGACCGCAACAACTGGCGTACGGCGGAGGCGTCGATCACCGAGCGGGTGCGGAACACGCTCGGGGCGATGATCGCCCGCGGAACCACGCGGGTGCGGAGCTACGCGCAGATCGACGTGGACTGCGGGCTCGAACGGTTCGAGGCGGTGCTGGCCGCGAAGGAGTACTTCAAGGACGCCGCCGACGTGGAGATCATCGCGTTTCCGCAGGCGGGGCTGCTGCGGGAGGAGGGCTCGGCCGAGCTGATCGAGGAGGCGCTGAAGGCGGGCGCGTCCGTGGTCGGCGGGATCGACCCGTGCATGCTCGATCGCGATCCGGTGCGGCACCTGGACATCGTTTTCGGACTGGCCGAGAAGTACCAGGTCGCGGTGGACGTCCACCTGCACGAGCCGGGGGAGCTCGGCGTGTTCAGCACCGACCTCATTCTGGAGCGGACGCGGGCGCTCGGGATGCGGGGCAAGGTGACGTTGTCGCACGCGTACCAGCTCGGCAGCGTGAACGAGGCGACCACGCGGCGGCTGATCGACGAGTTCGCGGAGCTGGACGTGTCGATGGCGTCGATCGCGCCGTCGGCGTCGGGGCAGCTGCCGCTGACCGCGCTGACCGAGGCCGGCGTACGGTTCGGGCTCGGCGAGGACGGGCAGCGCGACTACTGGTCGCCGTACGGGAACTGCGACATGCTCGACCGGACGTGGCAGCTCGCGTTCACGAACGGGTACCGGCAGGACGAGCTGATCGAGCACTGCCTGGCGGTCGCGACCGTTGGTGGTGCCAGCGTTCTCGATCCGTCGTCGCGGCGGCTCCAGGGGGTGGCGGACCGGCCCGGCGTCGCGGCCGGTGACGTGGCGGATCTGGTGCTGGTGGACGGCGAGACGCCGACGTCCGCGGTGATGGACCGCAGTACGGACCGGACCGTCATCCACGCCGGCAAGGTCGTCGCCGACGGCCTCGCGCTGCGCTAGGAAAACGTGTGATTACAAGACTTTCCGCCCGCTATGTTCTTGCCCATCGCAACGGTCGGCACGTGCTGCTGCGGGACGCGCACGTGGTGTACGAAGGCGACCGCATCACGTACGTCGGCACCGGCGACCCGGGCCCGGTCGACGAGCTGATCGACGCGGGCGAGGCGCTGGTGATGCCGGGGCTGATCGACCTGGACGCCCTGTGCGACGTCGACCATCTGCAGCTCGACTCGTGGGCCTCGCCCGGGAACGCGACCGGTCTGCAGTGGTCCGAGGACTACTTCCGGAACCGCCGGCACGACGTGTTCACGGCCGAGGAGCGGGCCGCCGTCCGCGAGTACGCGCTGATCCAGCTCGCCTTGCACGGCGTCACGACGTACATGCCGATCGCCGCGGAGACGCACAGCGGCTGGGCGGAGACCTGCGACGACTTCGTGGCGGTGGCCGAGGCCGGGCGGCGGATCGGGTTGCGCGGGTACCTCGGGCCGTCGTTCCGATCCGGGGTGAACGTGGTCCGCGCGGACGGGTCGCGGGCCGTGCTGTTCGACGAGGAACAGGGTGAGCGGGGACTGCGGCAGGCCGCCGCGTTCCTGGACTGGGCGGAGGCGCAGCAGGATCCGCTGATCACCGGCGTACTGCTGCCGTGCCGGGTCGAGACACTGACGCCGGACCTCCTCCGGGCGGTGGCCGAGCTGTCCGCGCGGCGCGACGTACGAGTCCGGATCCACGCCCTGCAAGGGCTTGCGGAGCGGCAGGTGATCGGCGAGCTGTACGGCTGTACGCCGCTGGAGCTGCTCGACCGGAGCGGGCTGATCGGGCCGCGGACCCTGATCCCGCACGGGATCTACATCGACCGGCGGGTGCTCGGCGCCGACCACGGCGACCTCGCCCGGCTCGCGGCCGCGGGGGTGTCGATCGTCCACTGCCCGTTGACCTCGTTCCGGTACGGCTCGGCGCTGCGGTCGTTGCCGGCGTACGTCGAGGCCGGCGTCAACGTTGCCCTGGGCACCGACTCGTTCCCGCCGGACCTGATCCGCGGGATGGACACCGGCGTACAGCTGGCCAAGCTGCTCGAAGGACGGGCCGACGCGGCGCCGGCCGAGCGGTACGTCGAGGCCGCCACGCTCGGCGGTGCGAAGGCGCTCGGCCGCGCGGACCTCGGCCGGATCGAGGCGGGCGCGCAGGCGGACCTGGTCGCGTTCGCGCTCGACGACCTCCGTGACGGCGCGGTCGACGACCCGGTCCGGACGTTGCTGCTGTCCGGTACGGCGCGGCAGCTGCGGCACTCGGTGGTCGCCGGGCGGACCGTCGTACGGAATGGTGAGCTGCCCGGCGTGGACCTGGCCGCGGTACGGCGGCGTGGGCAGGAGCTGTTCGGGAAGCTGAAGGCGGCGTACTCCGAGCGCGACCACCGGCGGCGGACGGCCGACGAGTTGTTTCCGCCGACGTTCCCGGCCGTGGACTGATCCGGGCACGGGCGGTGACCGCGCAGTACGATGCCAGCTTCACCGAGCGGCCGACCGGAGGGAGCAGGTCCTGATGATGGCGCCCGCCCCCGACGGCGAGGACCTCTCGATGGCGGATCGCGCGTACCTGGCGCTCCGCGAGGGGATCATCGGCGGCCGGTACCCGATCGGCAGCCGGATGCGCGAACGCGAGCTGTCCGCCGAGCTGGAGGTGTCCCGCGTCCCGGTCCGGGAGGCGATCGCGCAGCTCGAGTCCGAAGGCCTCGTGGTCACCCAGCCCCGGCGTGGTGCGGTGGTCCGGCAGCTGACGCTGGAGGACATCGACGAGCTGTTCGACGTACGGCTGAGCCTGGAGGGCCTGGCCACCCGGCTGGCGGCCGAGCGGGTCCGGGCCGGTGCGTCGACCGATCGGCTGCGCGAGCTGATGGCGACCGCCGACGAGGTGACCCGCGCCGGTGACGTGCAGGCGATCCGGGAGACGAACACCGCGCTGCACCTCGAGATCGTCACACTGTCCGGCAACCGGCTGCTCGGCGAGACGATGGCACCGCTGGTCGGCCGGATCCGCTGGCTGTTCGCGCTCACCAGCGACCGCGACCCGGCCGTCCAGTGCCGCGAGCACCACGAACTCTGCGCCGCCATCGAAGCCGGCAACGCCCCCCTCGCCGAGGCACTCGCCTACGCCCACATCGAACTCGGCCGCGCCCCGTCCCTCACCGCCCTCACCGACCGCCTGCCGCGGAACTGATCCTCAGCTCCCCTTCACATCGGTCGCGAGCACCCGGGCGATGTTGCGTTCGGCGAGGGCGGTGATCGTGACGAACGGGTTGACGCCGAGTGAGCCCGGGATCAGCGAGCCGTCGGTGACGTAGAGGTTCGGGGCGACCCGGCCGTAGGGGTCGGTCGCCTCGCCGAGGAGGCAGCCGCCCAGCGGGTGGTAGCAGAAGTCCGCGGCGAACGCCCGGTTGCCGGCGAACAGGTCGTAGCGGTACGTCGTACCGGCCGCGCGGTTGATCCGGTCGAAGAGCGCCTTCGCCGACCGGATCGACGGCGCGCTCTGCCCGGCCGACCAGTGCAGGTCGGCGCGGTCGGTGCTGTGGTTGTACGTGAACCGGCCGCGCTCGGGGTTGACCGTGATCGCGAGGTACAGGCTTGCCCAGGTCTCGAGGCCGACCGGGAGCGGCGCGATCTCGGCGAACGCCGGGTGCACCGGGTCGTCCCAGTTGTCGATCGCGAGCGTCGGGATCGTGGACTGCAGCGCGCCGGTCGGGTCCCACAGCTGGTTGGCCCGCGCGGTCATCACGTTGCCGTTGCCGCCCCAGCCGGTGCCGATCGCGTCCGGGAGGTCCGGCAGCGTTCCGGTTTCCCTTGCCCTGAGCAACAGTTCGGTGGTGCCGACGCTGCCGGCGCCGAGGAACAGGTACCGGCAGGCGAGCTCGCTGCGCCTCAGCACCGTGCCGGTCGCGTCGATCTGCTCGAGCCCGACCAGGTAGCCGGCGCCCTGCCGGTGGATCGTGGTCACCCGGGTGAGCGTCCGGATCGTCACGTTCCCGGTCCCGAGCGCGTCGGCGAGGTAGGTCTTGTCGAGCGACTTCTTGCCGTGGTTGTTCCCGTAGATCACCTCACCCGCCAGCGCCGACCGCGGTACGGCGTTCCGCTCCTCCTGCTCGAGGTACGCGAAGTCGTACACGTTCGGTACGACGGCGGTCCGGAAGCCGGCCTGGTGCGCGAGCTTCCGGGACACCCGCGCGTACTGGTACACCGGGCTCCGCTCCAGGTACCGCGGGTCGATCGTGTTCACGCCGAGCATCCGCCGGGCGAGCGGGAAGTACCGCCCGTACATGGCGTCCGCGTCGACGTTCGGCAGCACCTTCTCGAAGTACGCGCGCTGCGGTGTCGGAGCCATGCCGCCGTTGACGAGCGAGCCGCCGCCGACCCCACGGCCGACGTACACGTCCATGTTCGGGTAGTCGATCCGGTCCAGCACACCGGCGTACGGCGTACCGAGGTCGCGGTTGACCACGTCCAGCCAGAGGAACGTGTCGAGCGGGGCCTCGGTCCGGCGGTGGAACCACATCGACCGGCGGTCCGGGTTCAGCGTCGAGCAGAACACCTTCCCGTCCGGACCGGGGATGTTCCACTGCTGCCCCATCTCGATCATCGTGGTCGGGACCCCGGCCTCCCCGAGCCGGAGTGCGGTGACCGCGGCGCCGTAGCCGGTACCGACGACGAGCGCGGTGGTGTACGGCGTGGCGGCGGCCGGGCCGATCCGGGTCAGGCCGGTGGCGGCCGCGGCGGTCAGGGCGGTCAGGCCGGCGAACCGGCGGCGAGTCATTGCGGACGGAAGATTCTCGGAAATCACCTGACGCACGGTAGCTGGCCGATCACGTTGATGGCGTGGGTTCGCGTGTCGCAGCTGCAGCGGTGCAAAGTTGCACGGTTAATTGTTTGCAGTGAGTGCAAGATTCTGCCTAGCCTGGTGTGGTGGGGGCAGAGGGTGGGTTGCGGGAGCGCAAGAAGCTCCAGACGCGGGCGGCGCTGGCCGAGGCCGCGTTGCGGCTCGCGCTGGACAAGGGCGCGGAGCACGTCACGGTCGAGGAGATCGCCGAGGCGGCCGACGTGTCGGTGCGGACCTTCTTCAACTACTTCCCGCACAAGGAGCACGCGATCCTCGCGCGCAACCCGGAGCACCTCGAGCGCGCGCTCGAGCGGATCCGGACCGCGCCGCCGGGCGAGTCGCCGCTGACCACGATGTGGTTGATCGTGCACGACGTACTGCGTGACCTGGAGAGCGACGGCCAGCTGTCCCGGCGGGGCGAGCTGATCATGCGGACGCCGACCCTGTTCTACCAGTTGATGTTGACGAGCATCGACGACGAGCGGCAGCTGACCGCCGCGCTCACCGAGCGGATGGGCGAACCGGCCGGGGCTGTCCTGCCCGGGCTGATCGTCAGCACCGCCGGCACCGCCTGCCGGGTGGCGATGGAGCTGCACAAGACCGCTCCGGACCGCCCGGTCACCGAACTGCTCGACGAAGCGTTCCAGCTACTTGCCCAAGGCATCGACACCGCCTTCGGCACGGACCAGAAGAAAGGCAACTCATGACGACGACCTCGGGTGAGGTCACCGCCACACTCACCCCGCGGCAGACGATCCAGGCCATGTCCGGCCTGATGATGGGTCTGTTCGTCGCGATCCTCGCCGGCACCGTGGTGTCCACCGCGCTGCCGAGAATCATCCACGACCTGGGTGCGAGCCAGTCGTCGTACACCTGGGTCGTCACGCTCGAGCTGCTGACCATGACGGCCACCGTGCCGCTGTGGGGCAAGCTCGCCGACCTCTACAACAACAAGCTGCTGATCCAGCTGTCGCTGAGCTTCTTCGTGATCGGCTCGCTGGTCGCCGGGTTCGCGCCGAACATCGAGGTGCTGCTCGGCAGCCGGGTCCTCCAGGGCCTCGGCGGCGGCGGCCTGACCGCGCTGGTGCAGATCGTGATGGCCGCGATCATCCCGCCGCGCGAGCTCGGCCGGTACTCCGGTGTGTTCGGCGCGATCTTCGCGTCCGCGACCGTCGGCGGCCCGCTGCTCGGCGGCTTCCTGGTCGACTCGCCGCTCGGCTGGCGGGCCTGCTTCCTGATCGGCGTGCCGTTCGTGATCGCCGCGATGATCCTGCTGCAGCGCACGCTGAACCTGCCGACGGTCAGACGCGACGTCAAGATCGACTGGTGGGGCGCGGTGCTGATCATGGGTGGCGTCAGCACGCTGCTGGTCTGGTCGTCGTTCGCCGGCAACAAGTTCGACTGGGTCTCCGGCTGGAGCTTCGCGCTGGTCGGGGCCGCCGCGGTGCTGCTGCTGGCCGCCGTACTGGTCGAGCGCCGGCACCCGGAGCCGATCATCCCGATGGACCTGTTCCGGAACCGCACCGTGACGCTGGCGATCATCGCCAGCGCGCTGGTCGGTGTCGCGATGTTCGCCGGGTCGGTGTTCCTCGCGCAGTACTTCCAGATCGCCCAGGGGTACACGCCGACCAAGGCCGGGCTGATGAGCCTGCCGATGATCCTCGGCATGATGACCGCGTCCACGATCGCCGGTGCACTGATCACGAAGTACGGCCGCTGGAAGATCTACCTGGTCGTCGGCAGCGTGCTGCTGCCGATCGGGCTCGGGCTGTTCGGCACGATCGACGCGCAGACGTCGAAGTGGATGCTGTGGGGCTTCATGCTGGTGCTCGGCGTCGGCATCGGCCTGGTGATGCAGAACCTGGTGCTCGCGGCGCAGAACGACGTACCGGCCCGGGAGCTCGGCGCGGCGACGTCGGCGGTCAGCTTCTTCCGGAGCATGGGCGGCACCATCGGCGTCAGCGTCCTCGGCGCGATCCTCGCGAACAAGGTCACCCAGACCCTGAACCCGGGCGGCGCCTCGTCCGGCGGCGGGAGCGCCGTACCGAACATCAAGGACCTGCCGGAGCAGGTGCGGGTCGTCGTCGAGAACGCGTACGGCGACGCGACCGCGCAACTGTTCATGATGTCGGTGCCGTTCGCGGTCCTGGCCCTGATCGCGGTCCTGTTCATCAAGGAGAAGGCACTCCTCACCACCTCCGGCGCCGAGCGCCGCGCACAGGAGGAGCCTGACATCCTGGACGCATGATCGTTGCATTCAGTATCAGTCCGGCGGCAGGTGACGAGACCGGGGGCGTGAGCGAGGCGGTGGCCGAGGCCATCCGCGTGGTTCGCGCCTCCGGTCTTCCCAACGAGACCAACGCGATGTTCACCAACCTCGAGGGCGAGTGGGACGAGGTGATGGCGGTCGTGAAGCAGGCCGTGGACGCGGTCGCCGCCGTGTCGCCCCGGGTCAGTCTGGTGCTGAAGGCCGACATCCGGCCGGGGTACACGGGGCAGCTGACCGCCAAGGTGGAGCGGATCGAGCAGGCGTTAGGCGACTGAGTTCAGGACGCCGATGACCTGCTCGTAGCGGTTCTCCTTCTCGGCGTCGCGGAGGAAGCGGACGCGGTTGACGAGGATCTCCTCGGCGTCCGGGGTGTCCTGCAGCAGCTGGATGGTCTCGTCGGCGTACTCGGCCAGTGGCATCGCGTGCGGGTCGTTCTCCTGGTTGAGCATCGTGGTCTGCACCGCCGGCGGGACCAGTTCGATCACCTGGAGGTCGAGCTGGTGGCGGAGGCTCTGGGTGTAGCTGTGCACGGCGGCCTTGGTGGCTGAGTACGTCGGCGTCATGACCAGGGGGACGAATGCCAGACCTGAGGAGACCGTCATGATCACCCCGTCCTGTTGCTGGAGGAGGTGGGGCGTGAAGGTTGTGACGGTGCGGATGGTGCCGAGCAGGTTGATCGTGATGATCTGTTCGGACAGTGCCAGGTCGTGGCTGCGGAGGTCCTCGGGCTGCATGATGCCGGCCATCGTGATCAGCACGTTGAGGTCCGGGTACTTCGTCGTGACGGTCTCGTAGGCCGCGGTGATCGAGGCGGGGTCGGCGACGTCCAGCTCGACGCCGTCGATGTGGTCCTCGGCGGCGATCTTCTCGAGCAGGTCCTTGCGGCGGCCGCTGATGATCACGGTGTTGCCGAGGTCGCGGAAACGGCGGGCGAGCTCGAGGCCGATGCCCGACGTACCGCCGGTCAGGAAGATCGTGTTTCCGGTCGTTTTCATGGCTCCAGCCTGTGACTGGATGCCGTCGGCAACCAGGCTGAGGTCAGCCTCTGCTCGGCAAGCAGTGGATAACGGCCGGGGCCCGTGGACACTGGACGTATGGAGTACTCCGAGCTGTCCGACTTCCTGCGCAAGCGCCGCGAGGCCCTGCAGCCCGAAGACGTCGGCATGCCGCGCGGGCGCCGCCGCCGTACGCCGGGTCTGCGGCGCGAGGAGGTCGCCGCGCTGGCGTCCATGTCGGCCGACTACTACAGCCGGCTCGAGGGCGGGCGCGGGCCGCAGCCGTCGGTGGAGATGCTCGGCGCGATCGCGCGGGCGCTGCGGCTGACGCTCGAGGAGCGCGACCACCTGTACCTGCTCGCCGGCCACGGTACGCCGCCGCGCACGACGCGGGCGTGCCACATCGATCCCGGCATGCTGCGGATCCTGGACCGGCTGCACGACACGCCCGCGCTGCTGCTGAACCGGTGCGGCGAGGTGGTCGCGCAGACGCCGACGCACGTCGCGTTCGCGGGCGAGCTGACGAATTTCCAGGGCATGGAGCGCGCCGAGGCCTACCGCTGGTTCGCACATCCGGAGACCCGCGCGCTGTACGCCGAGCCCGAGGTGTCGACGCACAGCAAGATCCTCGTCTCGAACCTGCGGACGGTCGCGACCATCGACGGGCCGAAGTCGTACGCGGCCTCGCTCGTCCGGGCGCTGCAGAAACTCAGCCCGGAGTTCCAGGAGATCTGGGACGCGCACGAGGTGGTCGTCGCGCACAGCCGGACCAAGCGCTTCCGGCACCACTCGGTCGGCGAGCTGGAGCTGTACTGCGAACTCATCGACAACCGCGACCAGCAGCAGACCCTGATCGTCTTCACCGCCGAACCGGGCAGCGAGAGCGCCGAGAAGCTGCAGTTGCTGAGCGTCCTGGGCAGTCAGGTGCTGACCGCGGGTTAGATTGCCGCGCATGAGAATCCTGCGTGTGGCCGCTCTCGCGGCAGGAGGTCTGTTGTTGATGAGTAACGTCGTACCGGCTCAGGCGCACGGCGGGCCGTCGTACCGGTGGGAACTGACGCCGACCGGGACGACGGCGCAGTTCCGTGGGCTGGCGGCGGTCAGTAAGGACGTCGCCTGGGTCGGCGGTACGGCGGGGACCGTGTTGCGGACCGTCGACGGCGGGAAGCACTGGCAGAACGTCAGCCCGGCCGGGGCCGAGGCGCTGCAGTTCCGGGACGTCGAGGCGTTCGACGCGGAACGCGCGGTGGCGTTGACGATCGGCGAGGGTGAGGACTCGCGGGTGTACCGCACCGCCGACGGCGGGAAGACCTGGTCGGAGACTTTCCGGAACACCGACCCGAAGGCTTTCTACGACTGCATCGCGTTCAACGACGCCAAGCACGGGCTGGCGATGAGCGACCCGGTGGACGGGAAGTTCCGGATCGCGGCGACGGCGGACGGCGGGAAGTCGTGGCAGGTGCAGCCGACCGACGGGATGCCGGCGGCGCTGCCGGGCGAGGCCGGGTTCGCCGCGAGCGGTACCTGTCTGGTCGCGGGCGCCGGGCGTACGGCGTGGTTCGCGACCGGCGGCGGGGACCGGCCGCGGGTGTTCCGGACCGTCGACGGCGGGCGGCGGTGGACGGTGGCGGACTCGCCGATGGCGAGCGGGGCCGCGGCCGGAATCTTCAGCCTGGCGTTTCGGAACACGTTGTTCGGAGTTGCCGTCGGCGGTGACTTCACCAAGCCGACCGAGGCGGTGAATGCGGCCTCGGTGACGTACGACGGCGGCCGCACCTGGCAGCTGGTCCCCGCGGACAAGGCCCCGAAGGGCTACCGCAGCGGCTCGCACTTCGTCCCGTGGTCGCCGTTCACGGTCATCGCCGTCGGCCCCTCCGGCAGCGACGTAAGCCTCGACGGCGGCCGCAGCTGGACCCAGTTCTACGACGGCAGCTTCGACAGCATCGAATGCGCCGGCCACGGCGTGAACGCCGGCTGCTGGGCCTCCGGCGCCAAGGGCGCAGTCGCCCGCCTGGTGCGCTGACGTTCAGACCGGCGACACCCACTCGTCGCGCGGGTGTCGCCGGTTTTCCGGAAAGATGAGCGCATGCGTAAATTGCTGACCGTTCTGGTGGGGTTCCTGATGGTGGTGCCTACTGTTGCCGCGGCTCAGCCCGACGCGGGGCGTCCGGGCCGGCCGTTGACCGTGATGACCTACAACATCCACCACGGCGCCGGGATCGACGGCGTCCTCGATCTCGAGCGGATCGCCGTACTGATCGAGCAGTCCGACGCCGACGTGATCGGGCTGCAGGAGGTCGACCGGCACTGGGACGTCCGGAGCAACTGGGTCGACCAGCCGGCGTGGTTCGCGCAGCGGCTGAAGATGCACTACGCGTACGCCGCCAACCTCGACCTGCCGCCGAAGAACCCGGGCGAGCCGCGCCGCCAGTACGGGACCGCGATCCTGTCGAAGTACCCGATCCAGGACTTCCGGAACACGCTGTTGCCGCTCTACCCGACCGGTGAACAGCGCGGACTCGCGGTGGCGAACCTCACAGTGCGCGGTGCCAAACTGCGGTTCGCGAACACCCATCTGACCAGCAACAACAACGCCGAGCGGCTCGAGCAGGCACAGAAGGTGGTCGAACTGCTCAGCGGTTCGAAGACCCCGACCCTGCTCGTCGGGGACCTGAACGCGATCCCGACGGCGCCCGAGGTCAAGACCCTGACCGCCGTGTACGACGACACCTGGGCACAGGTCGGCGATGGTCCCGGGTACACGATCGAGGCGGACAACCCGACCAAGCGGATCGACTTCCAGCTGCACAGCGCGGGCCTGCGGCCGGTGCGGGCCGCCGTACCGGTGACGCCGGCGTCGGATCACCTGCCGGTGCTCGCCGCGTTCGTCCTCAGCTGAATCCGGCTCCGCGAAACGCCCCTCCGGCACCGGCCGGAGGGGCGTTTTCGTGCGCCCACCTGCAGCTTCGCGGAATTACAAGCTTGTAGTTTGTCAAGTCGACACACGGGTGAAACAAAGTTACTTGTGTGAAAGCTGTTCCCAATGGGGCTGCAGGCAACTAGTGTCGCGTATGTGGTCCAGGAGGACCAAAAGTTCACGAACCCTGGGGAAGGGGTTCGTGACCGGCGGAAGGAACGATCCCGATGCGGACGCCCTCAAGGGCCACGTCCGGCGAACGGGTCGCGAGTGCTGGGAAGACCGGACGGGCAGGCAAGCTGCTGCTCTCCGGGGTGCTCGCGATCTGCTTGGCCGGCTCCATGGCCGTGCCCACGCTCCCGGCCGAGGCTGCCAAGCCGAAGCCGCCGGTGATCCCGTCCAAGGCCGCGGTCGCGCGGGCCAAGCAGGCAGCTGCCTCCAAGGCCGCCCAGGTCGCCAAGATCGAGCGCGAGCTCGCCGCCGCGAACACGCGGCTCGAGCAGCTCGGCGTCCAGTCCGGGATCGCGGACGAGGCGTACAACGGGGCCGTCTACCGGCTCCAGCAGGCCAAGACCGCGGCGGCCGCCGCCGCGGCCCGGGCCGCCGACGCGGAGAAGACGCTGGCCACCCAGCGGCAGCAGATCGGCCGGTTCGCCGCCGCGTCGTACCAAGGTGGTGGCGACGTCGCGAAGCTCGCGCCGCTGTTCACCGCGGACGGGCCGCAGCAGCTGCTCGACTCCGCCGGTGCGGCGCACTCGGTGTCGGCCGCGATGCAGGGTTCGTACCTGCGCTTCTCGGCGACGCAGGTGATGACCAACCTGTTCAAGGTGCAGGCCGACCAGGCGGTCGTGAAGGTCAAGAAGGCAGCCGACGAGGCGGCCGCGGCGAAGAAGGCCGCCGAGGACGCGGAGGCGGCGCAGGCGGCCGCGGTGACCGCGATCGGGGTCCAGCGGAAGAACTCGATCGCTCAGCTCGCCGTACTGCAGAACATCTCGGTGAAGGTCGCTGCGCAGCGGCAGCGCGGGCTGGAGGAACTCGCCCGGATCAAGGCGGCGGAGGAGGCGGCCCGGAAGGCCGCCGAGCTGAAGCGGCGGATCGCCGCCCAGGAGGCCGCGGAGCGCCGAGCCGCGGCGGCCGAGCAGGCTCGCGAGGAGCAGGAAGCCCGCGAGGAGGCCAAGAAGAACCACGGCAAGAAGCCGAAGCACCACAGGCCGTCGAACGACGGCAACAGCGGCAACGGCGGTGGCGGTGGTGGCGGCAATGACAACGGCGGTGGTGGCAGCTCGTCGGGGGGCGGTGGCTCGGCGGCGGTCAGGTTCGCGATGCGGCAGCTGGGTGACATGTACCTGTGGGGCGCCACCGGGCCGAACCGGTGGGACTGCTCCGGGTTGACGATGGGCGCCTGGGAGAACGCCGGCGTACAGCTCCCGCACTACAGCGCCGCGCAGTACGAGCAGATCCAGCACATCCAGGAGAACGACCTTCGCCCCGGCGACCTGATCTTCTGGGCCCAGGACCCGAACGACCCGGCCACCATCCACCACGTCGCCATGTACATCGGCGGCGGCATGATGATCCACGCCCCCCGCACCGGCAAGCCGGTCCAGATCGACAGCGTCTACTACTGGATCCCGCCGAACTTCTTCGGCCGCCCGTAGCCGTGTAGTTGTCCCCGGCAACAGTCAGCTGTTGCCGGGGACTTCCGCGGTTCAGGGGATGGCGACCAGGCGGCCGAGGCTCGTTCGGGCGTCCAGCGTTTCGTGGATCTTGGTGACGTCGGCGAGTGGGTGGGTGGCGTGGACGTACGGGCGGAGTTCGCCGGACTGCCAGCGCCGCGTGACCTCGGCGATGTCGGCGCGGGCCGCGTCCGGGCGGGCGCCGCGCCAGCCCATGATGGCCACGCCGGTGACGGTCTTGAAGCCGAACAGGGCACCCGCGGGTACTGCGGGCAGTTCGGTGGTGATCGCGCCGTACGTCACCATCGTGCCGAGCGGCCGGAGTAGTCCGAGCCCTTCCTCGAAGACCTTCCCGCCGACCGCGTCGAGGACGGCGTCGACGCCCTCGGGTGCGAGTTCGCGGACCCTGGCCGCCCAGTCCGGGTCGGTGAGGTCGACCGCCTCCGCGCCGAGCGAGCGGATGAAGTCCAGCCGGTGCGGGGAGGACGCCGTACCGATGATGGTCTTCGGGTCGTACGAACGGGCGAGCTGGACGGCGAGGTGGCCGATGGTGCCGGCCGCGGAGTGGATCACCACTGTGCCGCCGGCCGGCAGTTGGGCGGTCTCGAGCAGCCGGTAGGCGAGTGGTCCGGTCATCGGCATCATCGTTGCCTCGGCGACATCGGCGTCGTCCGGGATCGCGGCCAGGAACGCGGCGTCCGCGAGTACCTCGTCCGCGAACGCGTCCTCGGCCAGCGACCCGACGCGTTGGCCGATCGCGACGCCCGGCGGTACGTCGGGGCCGATCGCGGTGATCCGGCCGATCACCTCGCCGGTCAGCAGGCCCGGGAGCGGCCGGTCCCAGGGTGTCCCGCCGCGCCGCAGGACGGTGTCGATCGCGTTCGCGCCGATCGCCTCCGCCCGGATCCGGACCTGGCCGGGGCCGGGCTCGGGGACGGCGACCTCGTCGAGCTGGAGGACGTCGGGACCGCCGTGGCGGTGGTAACGCACTGCACGCATCGTGGGTTCTCCATATAGTGGGGGTTATAAATAATGGGAGGTTCCCACGATAACTCCGTGCGGAGGCGTTGCCAATAGAGTTGGTGAGGTGAAGAAGTCGCCGAACCATCGGCTGTCCGACCAGGTGCTGTTCGCGCTCGGGCGGGCGAGTCAGCATGCCCAGCGGCTGGTCCGGCAGCACATGACCGAGGGCGGCGTACGCACGCTGCACTACCACGTGCTGGCGAGCCTGGCCGACGACGGTGAGTCGGTGCAGGCGGCGCTTGCGGACCGGATCGGGATGGATCGCAGCGACCTGGTCACGGTGCTCGACGAGCTGGAGGAGCTGAAGCTGCTGGCGCGGCGGGTCGACGCCGCGGACCGGCGCCGGAAGATCGTCGCGATCACGCCCGCCGGGGAGAAACACCTGGCGGACATGGACCAGCTGATCTACGCCGCGGAGGCGGACCTGCTGGCACCACTGACCGCGGCGGAGCGCAAGACCCTGCTGAGCCTGCTCCGCCGCGTCTCAGGGGACTGAGGTCCTGTCTGGTGGTCCAGGCAGGACCTAGTGGCCGCCTTCGGCCTTCAGGCGGTTGAAGGAGGCGGTGATCTCCTCCTCGGCGGCGGTGCGGCCGACCCAGGTGGCGCCCTCGACGGACTTGCCGGGCTCGAGGTCCTTGTAGACCTCGAAGAAGTGCTGGATCTCCAGCCGGTCGAACTCCGGCAGGTGGTGGATGTCGCGCAGGTGCTCCTGGCGCGGGTCGCCGGCCGGGACGCAGACGACCTTGTCGTCCGGGCCCTTCTCGTCGGTCATCCGGAACATGCCGATCGCCCGGGCGCGGATCAGGCAGCCCGGGAACGTCGGCTCCGGCAGCAGCACGAGCGCGTCCAGCGGGTCGCCGTCCTGACCGAGGGTGTCCTCGATGAAGCCGTAGTCGGACGGGTACTGCGTCGCCGTGAACAGCGTGCGGTCGAGGCGCAGCCGGTTCGTCTTGTGGTCCAGCTCGTACTTGTTGCGGGTGCCCTTGGGGATCTCGATGAAGACGTCGAACTCCATACGGCAGATACTGTCACGGTTCCGACCGACCGAATGACAGGAGCAGCCCGGTGGCCCGACCTGCCCGTGCGGCATTCGTCACGCTTCTCAGTACGGCGCTGTGCGCCGGCCTGTGTACGAGCAGCGCACGCGCCGTGCCCCAGGCGGTGACGCTCACCCAGCAGGCTCCCGCCGTACTGGCACCGGTGACCACGCAGGGTGCCGCTCCGACCGCGGCGGGTGTCGCGGCCGCGCTCGCGCCGATCCTCAAGGACCCGTCGCTCGGCCCGCACCACGGCATCTACGTGTACGACGCCTCCCGCGGGAAGGCTGTGTTCTCGGTCGGCGCCGGTACGTCGTACACGCCTGCCTCCACGCTCAAGCTGCTGACGACCGTGTCGGCGCTGGAGACGCTCGGCCCGGACCACACGTTCGCGACCAACGTGGTGAGCCTCGGCAAGGGGTCGATCGCCCTGGTCGGCGGCGGCGACCCCCTGCTCGCGGTGAAGCCCGCCGCTGACTACCCGGCCCGTGCGACCCTCCAGACGTTGGCCGCGAGTACGGCGAAGGCTCTCAAGGCGCAAGGCGTCGCCGCCGTCACCCTCGGGTACGACGCCACGCTGTTCACCGGGCCCGCCGTGAACGCGCACTGGGAGGCCAAGTACGTCCCCGAGGGCATTGCGGCGCCTACGTCGGCGCTCTGGGTCAACGAGGGCCGTATCGCTCCCGGTATGGCGAAGCGGTCGGCCTCACCGTCCCTTGCCGCGGCCCAGTCGTTCCAGAAGCTCCTGCAGCAGTACGGCATCAAGGTGGCCGCCGCCAAGCCGGTCGACGCGCCCCCCAACGCTGCGCTACTGGCTCAGGTGAAGTCGCCCACGCTCGGCCAGATCGTGGAGTACATCAACCTGCACAGCGACAACGACGGTGCAGAGACGCTGCTGCGGCACGTGGGGCTGGCTACCGGCAACGGCGGCACGTACATCGGTGGTGTGGAGGGCGTACGCGCAACACTGACCAAGCTGGGCCTGGACGTGTCCAAGGCGACTATCTACGACGGCAGCGGACTGACACGGGCGAACACGGTCCCGCTGGAACTGCTGGCCGGTGCGGTGCAGGTTGCGGCGTCCAAGGACCACCCGGAGCTGCGGCACCTCCTGACCGGACTGCCGATCGCAGGGTTCGACGGAAGCCTCCGAGGGCGGTTCACCACGGCCGGCACAAGCTTCGGGACCGGGCTGGTCCATGCGAAGACCGGGACGCTCACCAGCGTGCACAGCCTCGCTGGGTACGCCCTTGACCGCACGGGCACGCTCCTGGTGTTCGCGATCGCCAGCGACAGCGTTCCGGTGCCCAAGACGCTCGACGCGCGGGCAGCGCTCGACCGCGCCACGTCGGCGCTCGCCAACTGCGGCTGCTGATTGTTGGGACATACCACTAGGGTCGTTGTATGAGTACGGCGGAAGGCGGGACCACGACCGAGATGGTCGACTGGCAGCTGGCGACCGGCGTGGCGCGGAAGCTGGTGCGCCCCGGCCCGGCCGTCAGCCGCGCGGAGGCAGACCAGGTGGTCGCCGACCTGCGGCAGTTCGCTGCCGAGTCCGAGGGACACGTCCGGGAGTTCACCGGGCTGCAGGCCACGTCGGCCACCGCGCCCGTGGTGATCGTGGACCGGCCCGGGTGGGTGCAGGCGAACGCGGACGGGTTCCGGACCGTCCTGCAGCCGCTGGCGGACAAGCTCCGTGAGAAGGCGGACCGGGCGGCCCTGGCGTCCGCGGTCGGCTCCCGGGTGACCGGGATCGAGGCCGGCGCGCTGCTGGCGTTCCTGTCGTCACGGGTGCTCGGCCAGTTCGACCCGTTCTACCCGGCGGTGCCGGACCCGGACAGGCCCGGTGTGACGGGGCGGCTGCTGCTGGTTGCGCCCAACGTCGTACACGTGGAGTCCGAGCTGGACGTCGTACCGCGGGACTTCCGGTTGTGGGTCTGCCTGCACGAGGAGACGCACCGGGTGCAGTTCACCGCCGTACCGTGGCTGCGGGACCACCTGCGGTCGGAGATCGCCCTGTTCCTGGACCAGGCCGAGCTGGACGCTTCGGCGTACGCCGCGATGTTCCGGGAGGCCGTGCAGCGGCTGGGCCGGTCGGTGCGTGGTGAGGCCGAGCTGAGCCTGGTGGACCTCATGCAGTCCCCGGAGCAGCGTGCGGTGCTGGACCGGCTGACCGCGGTCATGTCGTTGCTGGAGGGCCACGCGGACTTCGTGATGGACGGGGTCGGGCCGTCGGTGATCCCGACCGTGGACAAGATCCGGGCCAAGTTCACGTCGCGGCGGGCCAGCGGGAACCCGGTGGACCAGCTGCTGAAGCGGCTGCTCGGGCTGGACGCGAAGCTGCGGCAGTACAAGGACGGTGCGGCGTTCGTACGCCGGGTCGTGGAGCGGGTCGGCATGGAGGGCTTCAACCGGGTCTGGACCGGTCCGAACACGCTGCCGACCAAGAACGAGATCGCGAACCCCGATGCCTGGGTCTCCCGACTCCACGGCTGAGGGCCTGATCGCGCAACGGCGCGGGAAACTGCACCCTGCCGTCGCCCGGACCCGGGAGGCCGTGCGGGCAACGCTGAGCGAGCTGCCGAAGGGCACGACGGTGCTCGTTGCCTGCTCGGGCGGCACCGACTCGCTGGCGCTGGCGGCCGCCACCGCGTTCGAGGCGCCCAAGCTCGGGTTGCGGGCAGGGGCGGTCGTGGTGGACCACGGGCTGCAGGCCGACTCCGCCCACGTGGCGGAGGTCGCTGCTGACCAGTGCCGCTCGCTCGGGCTCGACCCTGTCCGGGTGTGGGTGGTCGAGGTCGGCACGGAGGGTGGGCCGGAGGGCGCTGCGCGCACAGCGCGGTACGACGCTCTGCGGGATGCGGCGGATGAGCTGGCCGCGGACGTCGTGCTGTTGGCTCACACGCGTGACGACCAGGCGGAGACTGTTCTACTGGGGCTAGGGCGTGGTTCAGGGGCCCGGTCGCTGGCTGGGATGGCTCCGGCGGTCGGGTTGTTGCGGCGACCGTTCCTGGAAGTGCCGCGGGCTACTACGGCGGCTGCTTGTATCGCTTCGGGGCTGCGACCGTGGCACGACCCGCACAACGACGACCCGCAGTACACACGCGTCCGGGTGCGTCACGAGGTGCTCCCGGTGCTGGAGGAGGCGCTTGGGCCTGGTGTGGTCGAAGCACTCGCCCGTACGGCGGGCCTGCTGCGGGCGGACGCCGACGCGCTCGACCAGCTCGCCGCGGACGTAGCCGAGACCGCACTGAGCCGTACGGAGGGCCAGGTCGTCTGCGACGCCGGCGTACTGCTGGACGAGCCGGCCGCGATCAGAACGCGCGTACTGCGCCAGGCCGCGCTGGAGGCCGGCTGCCGGGCCACGGACCTCACCGCAGGGCACGTGGCGGCCGTCGACGCGCTCGTCACGGACTGGCGTGGGCAGCGCTGGATCGATCTACCACAAGGGATTCGCGCCGTCCGCCGGGGCGGATTCATCGCATTGGGCTCCGATGTGACAGGCTGACGCCGTGGATGCTGCGGACATCGAGAAGGACCTGAGCACGATCCATTACACCGAGGACCAGATCCTGGCGAAGCTGCGGGAACTGGCCGGGCGGATCGAGCAGGACTACGAGGGCAAGGACCTCCTCATCGTCGGCGTTCTCAAGGGCGCCGTGATGGTGATGGCGGACCTCGCCCGGTCGCTCACCCGGCACGTCGAGATGGACTGGATGGCGGTCTCGTCGTACGGCTCCGGGACCAAGTCGTCCGGCGTGGTCCGGATCCTGAAGGACCTGGACACCGACATCAGCGGCCGGCACGTGCTGATCGTCGAGGACATCATCGACACCGGCCTGACGCTCACCTGGCTGGTCAGCAACCTGCAGTCCCGCGGCCCGGCGTCGGTGGAGATCTGCACCGCGTTCCGGAAGCCGGACGCGGCCGCGAAGATGGCGGTCCCGGTGAAGTACGTCGGGTTCGACCTGCCGGACGAGTTCGTCGTCGGCTACGGGCTGGACTACGCGGAGAAGTACCGGAACCTGCGCTGCGTGGCGACACTGGCGCCGCACGTCTACTCCTGACGGCCTCCGGCAGGCACACTTGGCGGCAGCCTGTACAACGGGTCGCACCCGTCCTTTCGTGACCCTCGTGGTGTGTTGTCTTGTGCGACACGAGACACTTGGACTGGTGTTACCGTCACAAGCCCGCATACCCGGGCCTGCCGAGCTAGGAGGGACGGGGCCTCGGCCCCGATCATGGACGTGAAGCGCATCTTCCGCGGACCCCTGTTCTGGATCGTCGTCGCCTTCCTGGGCGTACTGGTGATCGGGCAGCTCCTGACCGGCTCGTCCGGGTACAAGACCGAGTCCACCGGCCAGGTCGTCCAGCTGATCCAGCAGGCCAAGTCGTCGAGCGACAAGACGATCAAAACCGTGACGCTGAACAACCCGGACGAACAGATCCAGATCGAGAAGACCGACGGCACCAAGATCCAGGCGCACTACGTCGACGGTCAGGGCGAGGGTCTGGGCAGCGACATCCAGAGCCTGTACCAGGACGGCAAGATCGAGAAGTACGACGTGCAGAACCCGAAGCCGAGCTTCATCGGCCAGGTGTTCTCCACGCTGATCCCGTTCCTGCTGATCGCGGTCGTGTTCATCTTCCTGATGAACTCGATGCAGGGTGGCGGCTCCCGGGTGATGAGCTTCGCCAAGTCGAAGGCCAAGCTGGTCACCAAGGACACTCCGAAGACCACGTTCGCCGACGTCGCCGGTGTCGACGAGGCGATCGAGGAGCTCGGCGAGATCAAGGAGTTCCTGCAGGAGCCGGGCAAGTTCCAGGCGGTCGGCGCGAAGATCCCGAAGGGCGTGCTGCTCTACGGCCAGCCCGGTACCGGTAAGACCCTGCTGGCCCGTGCGGTCGCGGGTGAGGCCGGGGTGCCGTTCTACTCGATCTCCGGTTCGGACTTCGTCGAGATGTTCGTGGGTGTCGGTGCCTCCCGGGTCCGCGACCTGTTCGAGCAGGCCAAGACGAACGCCCCGGCGATCGTGTTCATCGACGAGATCGACGCCGTCGGCCGGCACCGCGGTGCGGGTCTCGGCGGCGGCCACGACGAGCGCGAGCAGACCCTGAACCAGCTGCTGGTCGAGATGGACGGCTTCGACGTCCGCGGCGGTGTGATCCTGATCGCGGCCACCAACCGGCCTGACGTCCTCGACCCGGCGCTGCTGCGGCCCGGCCGCTTCGACCGGCAGATCGCCGTCGACGCGCCGGACCTGCCCGGCCGGCAGCAGATCCTCAAGGTGCACTCCCGCGGCAAGCCGATGGCGCAGGACGTCGACCTCACCGCGGTCGCCCGCCGGACGCCGGGGATGACCGGTGCCGACCTGGCGAACGTGCTGAACGAGGCGGCCCTGCTGACCGCCCGGTCGAACGCGCAGCTGATCGACAACCGCGCGCTGGACGAGGCCATCGACCGCGTGATCGCCGGCCCGCAGCGCCGGACCCGGCTGATGTCGGACAAGGAGAAGGTGCTCACGGCGTACCACGAGGGCGGGCACGCCCTGGTCGCCGCGGCGCTGCCGCACTCCGACCCGGTGCAGAAGGTGACGATCCTGCCGCGGGGCCGGGCGCTCGGCTACACGATGGTGATGCCGGACGAGGACAAGTACTCGACCACCCGCTCGGAGATGCTGGACAAGCTGGCCTACATGCTCGGCGGCCGGGCCGCCGAGGAGATGGTCTTCCACGACCCGACCACGGGTGCGTCCAACGACATCGAGAAGGCGACGGCGCTGGCCCGCGCGATGGTCACCCAGTACGGCATGACCGAGCGGCTGGGCGCGATCAAGTTCGGCCAGGACAGCAGCGAGCCGTTCCTGGGCCGCGACATCGGCAGCCAGCGGAACTACTCCGAGGAGATCGCCGCCGCGGTCGACGAGGAGGTCGGCAAGCTGATCCTGAACGCGCACCAGGAGGCCTTCGACATCCTGGTCGAGAACCGCGCGGTCCTGGACCACCTGGTCGAGGAGCTGCTGGAGAAGGAGACGCTGGACAAGCACCAGATCGCCAGTGTGTTCGAGCCGGTGATCAAGCGCGAGCGGCGGCCGGCCTGGACCGGGTCGTCCACCCGGATCCCGTCCGACCAGCCGCCGGTGATGCCGACCCCCGCCGAGCAGAACGGGCAGAACGGGCAGCACGGCCACGAGGGCTCGCTCTCGGACGTGCTCCCGGGCGGCTCGGTCGGCCCGGACGAGGCGATCCGCCCGCCGGACTACGGCAGCGGCCCCACCCCGCCGAACCACCAGTAACGCCGCGAACGCCGCCACCCGGACCGGGTGGCGGCGTTTTCGTGTTCCCGCCGGGTAGCGTTCCACGCGTGACGTCACCGAAGTTCGACCATGCGCGGGCGGAGCGGGCGGTCCGCGAGTTGCTGCTCGCGATCGGCGAGGACCCGGACCGCGAGGGGCTGCGGGACACGCCGGCCCGGGTGGCCCGGTCGTACGCCGAGATGACCGCCGGGCTCGGCCAGGGCGCCGAGGACGTGCTGACCACCACGTTCGCGCTCGAGCACGACGAGATGGTGCTGGTGAAGGACATCGAGGTGTGGAGCCTGTGCGAGCACCACCTGGTGCCGTTCACGGGCGTCGCGCACGTCGGGTACATCCCGAGCCGGGACGGACGGGTCACCGGGCTGTCGAAGCTCGCCCGGCTGGTCGACGTGTACGCGAAGCGCCCGCAGGTCCAGGAGCGGCTGACCACGCAGATCGCCGAGTCCCTGGTGGAGATCCTCGAGCCGCGCGGCGTGATCGTCGTGATCGAGTGCGAGCACCTGTGCATGACCATGCGCGGCGTCCGGAAACCGGGCGCCAAGACCATCACCTCCGCCGTCCGCGGCCAGCTCCGCAACCCCAGCACCCGCGCCGAGGCGATGAGCCTGATCGTGGGGTGAACCACCCGTAGCCCACCAGCCCCTGGCCTCGTTGAAGTTTGAGAGTCCGAGACTATGGACATTCTGTCGCTGAGCGTTTACTTTCCGTAGTGGTGCTTGGCCAACGGGGACCAGGTGCCGGGTGAGGAGGACAGGATGTCGGGGCGTTTCCGGATCGGCGCCGCACTGGCCGGGGTCGTCGTCCTGACGGCGGGCGGACTGGCGGCAGCGAACTGGGCCACCGCGGACACGCGGCCCACGCCGAAGACAGGCGTGAAGACGCCCGTCGACCCGCTGGTCGCGGAGACCCTGGAGTCGGAGCTCGGCGCGGACTCGGGTGTCGTCGGCAGCTACTACGACGACGCCGGTGAGCTGATCGTCGCGGTCTCGAACCTGTCGACCGCGGCGCTGGTCCGGCAGATCGGCGCGATCCCGCGGCTGGTCAAGTACACGGCCCACCAGTTGAACGCCGTACAGGACGAGCTGAACCACGTCGCCACCACGTCCAGCGCCGGCAAGGTGCGCTCGTGGTACGTCGACCCGATCAGCGGGACCGTGGTCGTGTCGGTGCCGAAGAACGCGCACGACTCGATCACCGAGCGGTTCCTGTCCCGCGCGGAGGCGAACGGCGACCAGGTCACGGTCCGCCGGGTCTCCGGGACGATCCGCACCACCGCGGACGACTTCAGCCTGCGCGGCGGGGTCCAGGTCGACAAGAACACCGGGTACGTCTGCTCGCTCGGCTTCAACGCCACGACCCGCCAGGGCACCCGGATCTTCCTGACCGCCGGGCACTGCACGTCCGGCAAGCCGTCGTTCTCCCGCAACGGGTACGTCCTCGGCGACACCTACACCTCGACGTTCCCGGGCAGCGACTTCGGCTCGGTCGGCGTCATCGAGGGCTGGGACCAGCAGGGGTACGTCGAGGGCTGGGGCAACGGCAACGTCGCGGTCAAGGGCATCGCGGACGCCACCGTCGGCTCCACGCTCTGCAAGTCCGGGAAGAGCACCGGCTGGACCTGCGGCCGGATCGTCGCCCGGAACGTGACCGTCAACTACGGCAACAACCGCGTGGTCCGCGGCCTGTTCCAGCACACCGCCTGCGTCGAGGCCGGCGACTCCGGCGGCGCCAACATGACCGGCAACTACGCCCAGGGCATCACCAGCGGCGCGGCGCTGATCGACGGCCAGTGCCTGGAGAAGTACGGCCAGACGAACGAGTCGTACTCGCAGCCGATCGGCGTGGTCCTGCAGTCCACGAAGTCCCGCTTGATCCTCGCCAACTGACCTCTCTGTAGGCCTTGGGGGTGCGGGCTACTACGGTGTGTGGGTGAGAACTGAGCCATGGGGTCACGTCGACGGGTTGCCGGTGCTGGACCGGTGCCTCGTCATGGGCGTGGTGAACGTGACACCGGACTCGTTCTCGGACGGCGGCGAGTGGTTCGAGCCGGCCGCCGCGATCAAGCACGGCCGGGAGCTGCTGGCCGAGGGCGCTGACCTGCTCGACGTCGGCGGCGAGTCGACCCGCCCGCGGGCCGTCCGGCCGTCGCAGGAGGAGGAGATCCGCCGGGTGATCCCGGTCGTCGAGGCGCTCGCCGCGGACGGCGCGATCATCTCGGTCGACACCATGCGGGCCCGGGTCGCGGAGCTGGTGCTGGACGCCGGCGCCACGATGATCAACGACGTGTCCGGCGGGCTCGCCGACCCGGACATGCTGCCGCTGGTCGCGGAGCGCGCAGCGCCGTACCTGTGCATGCATTGGCGTGGGCACTCGCTCGACATGCAGAACAAGGCGGAGTACGGCGACGTGGTCGCGGAGGTGGTCGCCGAGCTCGCCGAGCGCCTCGACGTCCTGCGGGCGGCCGGCATCGACCTGAAGCGGGTCGCGCTCGATCCCGGGCTCGGGTTCGCGAAGAACGCCGAGCACAACTGGGAGATTCTTCGCCGGTTGCGGGAATTCGCCGTACTGGAAAGACCGTTGCTGATCGGTGCGTCCCGGAAGACGTTCCTCGGTAGGCTGCTCGCCGACGAGCAGACCGGCGAACCCAGACCGGCCGTACGACGAGACGACGCGAGCGTGGCCGTATCCGCCCTGGCCGCCGCCGCCGGTGCCTGGTGTGTCCGGGCGCACGCGGTGGCACCGAACGTGGACGCGGTCCGGGTGGCACAGAGATGGGGAACGGTATGACGGATGCACCACGGCAGGGCACGGGAGGCGATGCTGCACGTGGGGCTACCGTCGAGGACGCCGTACTGAACGCGAACACCGCGTTCTACAACGCCTTCGAGGCCGGCGACCTGGATCTGATGGCGGCGGTCTGGCTGCCGGACCCGGACCCGGTGTGCATCCACCCGGGCAATGCGGCGATCTCCGGGTATCCGGAGCTGATGCGGGCCTGGGCGATGATCTTCGCGAACACGCCGTACATCCAGTTCTTTCTCACCGACGTGCAGGTGCGGGTGGATGAAGACGTGGCATACGTCACGTGTACGGAGAATGTCCTGTCGTCCGGTGAGGGGGCGCCGGAGGACGGGTTCGCGGGCGGAAAGGCGCTCGCGACCAACGTTTTCCGCAGAACTTCCGCCGGCTGGCGGTTGTGGATCCACCATGCCTCCCCGGTACTGTCGTCTGGGGGCCGACAGGAGGAGGCGGAATGAACGGTCCCGTATCTCCGCCTGATGTGATCGAGATCCGGGGCATCCGCGGGTTCGGGCGCCACGGGGTGTTCGAGCACGAGCGGGCCGACGGGCAGGAGTTCGTCGTGGACGTCCGGCTGGAGCTGGACACCCGGCCCGCCGCCGCCTCCGACGACCTGGCCGACACCGTGAACTACGGGGTGGTGGCCGAGCGGGTGCACCAGGCGATCGAGAACGACCCGGTGGACCTGATCGAGACCCTCGCCCAGCGCATCGCCGATCTCTGTCTTGCCGACGAACGGGTGACAGCGACGGCCGTGACCATCCACAAACCCTCGGCGCCGATCACGGTGCCGTTCGACGACGTTGTCCTGACCGTGCAGCGCAGAGCCGGAGAATCCTCGTGACTGAGACCCCTAGTCCCCACGTCATCGACGCGGACACCCTGAGCGGAGGCCTGAAGCCGATCCGCCAGCTCATCCTGTCGCTCGGCAGCAACCTCGGCGACCGGGAGGCCAACCTGCAGGGCGCGGTCGACGCGCTGCGGGACACCCCGGACGTCGTCGTGGTCGAGGTCTCGCCGGTGTACGAGACCGAGCCGGTCGGCGGCCCGGACGAGTCGGGCCCGTACCTGAACATCGTGCTGCTGGCCGACACCACCCTCGGCGTGGACCTGCTGCTGGAGCGCGCGCACGCGGTCGAGGAGGCGTTCGGCCGGGAGCGCAGCGTGCCGGGCGCGCCGCGGACCCTGGACATCGATCTGATCACCTACGGGCAGAAGACGATCGAGACCGAGGAACTGACCATCCCGCACCCGCGGGCGCACGAGCGGGCGTTCGTGCTGGCGCCGTGGCTCGACATCGAGCGGGACGCCGTACTGCCGGGCCACGGCCCGGTCGCGGACCTGCTCGCGAAGGTCGGTACCGACGGTGTGACCAAGCTCGACATCGAGCTGCAGTAGTGGTGTCCGGCGGTACCGAGCCCGGCCGGGCGCCTCAGAAGGAGCCGCCCGAGGGCTCGGTGCGGCCGACCTCGCGACGGCTGCTGGTCGCGATCGCCGTCCTGGGCCTCGCGATCGGCGTCACGCTGGTCAAGGTCGTCGAGTCCGGCGGCGGGGTGGCGCCCGGGGTGTCCTGGCTGACGTTGGTCGCCTGGCTGTTCCTCGCCGCGCTGCTGTTCGTGGCGGCGCGCAACACCCATCAGCGGATCCAGGTACGCCGGGAACGGATGGAACCGTCGCGCGCCGTGTTCCTGTTGATGATCGGGAAGGCAAGCGCGTTTGTCGGCGCGTTGTGCACCGGTGTTTACGCAGGGTTCGCGTTAAGCTTCGTGCAGGCGCTGGGCTTCTCAGGGCCTCGTAACAGAGTGATCATGGCCGGAGCCGCGGCGGTGATCTCGGTGCTGGTCGTCACGGCCGGATTGTTGCTCGAACGTGCGTGTCGCATTCCCGAGGACCCCGACGAGACCCCTTAACATGGCGACCCATGGGGTCAAGGGGTAGCCGCCGTCGAACCAGGACCACAGTTCTCACCGTCGCCAACGGTCTGCTGATCGTCGGCTGTCTGGGCGCGAGTATCGCGCTCTTCTCGCAGAACGCCTGGATCCTCCGGGCCGCCGCGGGCGGGGCTGTGCTGGTCGCGATCGCTGCTGCCGTCCTGTTCCGTCACCAGTTGCTGGTGGAACGGCTGGCCCACTCCGACGAGCGCGCACAGGTCGCGCAGGAGTACTCGCGGATCACCAGCGCGCGCGTGGTGGAGAACGCCGAGTTCGTCGACCTCATGCAGCGCCGGCTGGACAAGATCGACCAGCGCCTGGACAAGATCGACGAGGAGGTCGCCACGGTCGTCGCGGCCGGCGACAAGCACTCCCAGGCCGACGCCCCAACCGTCGTGGACCTCAAACTCCGGGGCCTCGCCGCGTCCTGACCACCCTGTAGGTTCGGCGTGTGGATCTTGCCGAACTGCTGAAGGTTGCCGAAGCCGCCGTCGCTCGTGGGCGGGCCGTCACCGAGTCGATGGCGCCGGGGGTGCTGACCTCGAAGGGCGACCGGGACATGGCGTCCGAGGTCGACTTCGCCGTCGAGCGGGAGGTCCGGGCGTTCCTCGAACGCGAGACGCCGGACCTCGGCGTACTCGGCGAGGAGGAGGGCGGCGCGACCGACGGGACCCGCTGGGTGCTGGACCCGATCGACGGCACGGTCAACTTCGTCCACGGCGTACCGCTGTGGGCGATCTCGCTGGGCCTGATCCACGAGGGGCGGGCGGTCGCGGGCGTGATCGACCACCCGGCGCTGAACACGACGTACGTCGCCGCCGAGGGGCTGGGCGCGACCTGCAACGGGAAGCCGATCCGCGGCAGCGAGTGCACCGAGCTGTCCGAGGCGTTGGTTGCCGTGGGCGACTATGCGGTCGGGCCGGACGCCGAGCGGGTGAACGCCGACCGGGTCGCGCTGACCCGGCGGCTGTTCCCGCGGGTGCAGCGGCTGCGGATGATCGGTACGGCGGCCACCGCGCTGACCTGGACCGCGAACGGGTACTTCGACGCGCTGATCATGTTCTCGAACAAGCCCTGGGACACGATGGCCGGCGTGGCGATCTGCCGCGAGGCGGGCGTGACCGTGCTGGATCTGGACGGTACCGAGCACGCGCCGGAGTCACGCGGGGTGTTCGCGGTCAGCCCGCACCTGAAGGACCAGTTGCTCGAGCTACTTGTCGATGTCGCCGACCACGAAGAACATGCTGCCGAGGATCGCGATCATGTCCGGGATCATGGTGCCGGGGAGCAGCGCGGGTAGTGCGGAGATGTTGTTGAAGCTGGCCGAGCGGAGCTTCAGCCGCCAGGGGGTCTTGTCGCCGCGGGAGACCAGGTAGTACCCGTTGATGCCGAGCGGGCTCTCGGTCCACGCGTACGTCTGCCCCTCGGGGACCTTGAGGATCTTCGGCAGTCGTACGTTCACCGGTCCGGCCGGCATCGTGCGGAGCTTGTCCAGGCAGGCGTCGACCAGGTCGAGCGACACCTTCACCTGTTCGAGCAGTACGGCGAACCGGGCGAAGCAGTCGCCCTCCGGCCGCGTCACGACCCGCAGTACGTCCTGCAGGTCGCCGTACGCCAGGTAGGGCTCGTCGCGGCGGAGGTCGGCGTCGACGCCGGAGGCGCGGGCGATCGGGCCGGAAACGCCGTACTGCGCGATCAGTTCGGGGGCGAGTTTGCCGACACCGACCGTGCGGGCGCGGAAGATCTCGTTGCCGAGGACGATCTCCTCGATGTCGGGCAGCCGCCTGCGGACCGCGGCGGCGGCGTCCGACGCGCGGCCGAGCCAGCCGTACGGGAGGTCCTCCTTCAGGCCGCCGACGCGGTTGAACATGTAGTGCATCCGGCCGCCGGACAGCTCCTCCATCACGGCCTGGATGGTCTCGCGCTCGCGGAACGCGTAGAACACCGGCGTGATGGCGCCCAGCTCGAGCGGGTAGGAGCCGAGGAACATCAGGTGGTTCAGGATCCGGTTCAGCTCGGCCAGCAGGGTGCGCAGCCAGACGGCGCGCTCCGGGACCTCGAGGTTCATCATCCGCTCGACCGCGATCACCACGCCCAGCTCGTTGGCGAACGCGGACAGCCAGTCGTGCCGGTTCGCCAGCACGATGATCTGCCGGTAGTCACGGACCTCGAACAGCTTCTCGGCGCCGCGGTGCATGTAGCCGATGATCGGCTCGCAGCCGACGATCCGCTCACCGTCCAGCGTCAGCCGCAACCGCAGGACGCCGTGCGTCGCCGGGTGCTGCGGCCCGATGTTGAGCACCATGTCCGTGGTCGGCAGGTCCGAGCCGGCCCCGCCACGCTCGTACGCAGGGTCGAATCCAGCGGCTCCTGCCCCGACTCCGACCACTTTTTCCGTGCTCATGCCTCCTATCGTGACAGGCTGGGGGCGTGGATGACCTCTTCGCACCCTCCGATGTCAGTTGGACGCCGGTCTCGCCGAAGCTGGCCACGCTGCGCCGGCTGAACGCGGGGATCATGGCCGGGCTGGCCGCGATCGCCGCGCTGCTGGCGCTCGGGCTGACCGTGGGCTGGCTGTACGGCGTGCTCGCGGTGGTGGTGATCGCGCTCGTACTCGGCTGGGCGTGGATCCTGATCGGGCGCAACCAGCGGTCCTGGAAGTACGCCGAACGCGAGGACGAGCTGCTGGTCAGCCACGGGATCATGTTCCGCGAGCTGGTCGTCGTACCGTACGGCCGGATGCAGTTCGTGGACGTCACCGCCGGGCCGCTGGAGCGGGCGTACGGGATGGCCACGGTCGAGCTGCACACGGCGACCCCGGCCACCGACGCGAAGATCCCCGGACTGCACCCGGACGAGGCCGGGCGGCTGCGTGACCGGTTGTCCGCCCTCGGCCAGTCGCAGGCGTGGGGCCTGTGAGCCAGCAGGCCGTGGAGACCGTCGGACAGCGGCTCCACCCACTGACTCCGTTCGTGAAGGGCTGGGGGTACTTCGTCGTCGCGGCCGTCGCGCTGGTCAACAACGAGGGCCTGCGGCAGAACCTGACGTTCGCCGGGATCGGCCTCGGCGCCGTCCTCGTCGGCGGGATCCTGCTCGGCGCGCTGTCGTGGTGGTTCACCAAGTGGCAGCTCACCGACGACGCGATCCGGGTGGACAGCGGGTTCCTGTTCCGGCGGACGCGGATCATCCGGTTCGACCGGATCCAGGCGATCGATGTCGCGCAGCCGTTCGTGGCGCGGCTGTTCGGGATGGCCGAGCTGCGGATGGACGTGGCCGGCGGCGGCAAGAGCGACGGCAAGCTGAGCTACTTCCAGTACGCGCAGGCACAGGAGTTGCGTACGACGCTGCTGGTCCGTGCGAAAGGCCTGCAGGCGGCCGAGGCGCAAGAGGCGGAGCAGCAGACCGAGGAGGTCGCACCGCCGCTGCTGACCGTGCAGACCGGGCGCCTGCTCGGTGCGACGTTGCTGTCGTCGACCGTGGTCGGTAGCGCGGGTGGTCTGATCTGGCTGATCGTCGCGACGACCGTGCTGAACTTCCACGTCGGGCTGGTCGCCGGTATCCCGCTGCTGCTCGGTGTCGTGCAGCCGATCTGGAAGCAGGTCGTGGGGAACCACGGGTTCACGCTGTCCGCGACCACCCACGGTCTACGGACCAAGCGCGGGCTGTTCGACGTACAGCGGCAGACGATTCCGCCCGGTCGGGTCCAGGGACTACTGATCACGGAGCCGTTGATCTGGCGGCTGCTGCGCTGGTCGCGGGTCGAGCTGGACATCGCCGGTGTGGCCGGCAAACAGGACGACGCCGACGACCACATGGAGGGTGCGCAGCTCCTGCCGGTCGGCGACCGTGCCGAGGTGGCCTACGTGCTGGCGCGGGTCCTTCCTGGATTCGACCTGAGTGCGATTGAGATGCACCCGGCCCCGGCGCGGGCCAAGTGGCTGCGGCCGATCGGCTGGCGGTACCTGGCGTACGGCGTGGACGAGCAGGTCATGGTCACCACCCGCGGATGGGTCAGCCGGCGTACGTCGATCGTGCTGCATCACAAGACGCAGTCCGTGCGGTTGGAGCAGGGGCCGATCCAGCGGCGGCTGGGGCTGGCCGACGTACACGTGGACACTCCCGTCGGTCCAACGGACGCGGTGGCGTTGCACCAGGATCAGCTGGTCGCGGCGGCGCTGGTGGAGGCTCAGGCGGACAGGGCACGCGCTGCGCGCCGTACGGTGTCTGCTCCGGTCGCTGTCCAGACCCAGCCGAAGCCGCCGAGCCCGGAGGGGTCCAGCAGCTCGGCTGCTTCGCCGGCTGAGGACAGCTCGGACAGGTAGCGCATCGGATCTGTTTGGGCGAGGTCCAGCGGTGGCCGGCGCCCGGAGACGCCCAGGGCCGTCAAAGCGTCGCGCTGGGACGTGAGGTGTCCGTCGACGGCTGATGCGAGTGCGTCCAGCGCTACGTGGGCGGTGATGTCGCAGCTGCCGTCGGGTGTTGGGTCGCACTCCCGGCCGTTGCGGAAGCCAGTGAGGGTGCCGTACGGCGGCCTGCTCGCTTTCACATGACCGTAGTCGATCGCAAGCGCGAAACTCCCTACCTCGAGCCGACTGACAACGTCGGCCCAGCACTGTTCGCGAGGGAGTCCCACCTCAGGCCGCTGCCCGGGAACTCCACCGTCCCCGCCTGGCCACCAGCGCTGTAGCCAGCGTAGGTCGTTGCCGTACACAACCGGCCCTGGGCTCTCGTCGGCGAGTAGATAGCGGGGAACACATTCGTCGTCCCACTCGACGACCTCGCACGGGATGTTGTCGAGCCACTCGTTCGCGATCACCAGCCCGGACAACCGGTCGGGCAGTTCGTCGTCGAGTTCGATCTCGACGACCTGCAAGCCCTCGGCGCGCAGAACCTTCCCCAGCTCACCGGAACCCGCACCGATGTCCACCACCACGTCCAGTTCCAGTTCCGCGGCCAGCCGTGCGATCGCCCGCCCGAACAGCGGCGACGCGTGCACCGACGTACGGAAATGAGCGGCCGGACGCTCCCGCCGGTAGAACCCGCCGGGACCGTACAAGGCCTGCTCCCAGGCCTCCCGGAAGGTCATGACCCCAGTTGTACGGCGCCGAACTGGCGCCACACGCCCTCCGCGTCCTCCCGCCACAGGCCCAGCTCGGTCAGCTGGACTGCGGGTGCCGGTGTGGTGGCCAGTACGGCGTTGGCCTCGGCCACGACGTCCGGGCCGCCCTGGGTGGACGAGGAGATGGTCAGGTGCGGGTGCGGGTCGGGGAAGTCGCCACCGTACGGCGGGCACTCCGGGAAGGCCTCGAAGACCGTCAGGAGCAGTGCGCGGACCTGGTCGAACGGCTCCGGCTTCAACCACGCCGTACCGTTCGGGAACTGGCCCGCCGTCGGAAAGCTCAGCTCGAACGGCCGCACGGTGGACATGGCGGTCTGTAGGCGGGCTATGTCGTCGTTTGTGGGCTCGGTGACCCAAGGGACCAGCACGGTCACGTGTGGCGGGATCAGCTCGGTCAGCGGGACGTGAGGGCGTGCGGAGGACCGGGACACCGAGCGCCAGCGGTCCGTGTACGCCGCCAGTTCCGGCACTGTGATGAGGATCGCCGTCAATTCGGTCCGGGCAGCCCATGCTTCGGTCACCGCGCCATCCTCCCATCGCCTACGCTGACAAGTAGATCGTCTGGTACCCCGCCGTGGGACTGGAACGAGAAGAGAGTGAGTGATGGAACGGATCGGCTTGATCGGAGCCGGCCGGGCCGGGACCGCCGTGGGAGCAGCCTTGGCGGCAGCCGGACATCCCCTGGTCGGAGTGACCGCGCGGTCGGACGCGTCGTTGGAACGCGCCGCCCGCCTTCTGCCTGCTGTGCCGGTACTGACCGCCGACGAGGTCACGGCCCGCGCTGACGTCGTACTGGTCGCCGTACCGGACGACCGGATCCAGGACGTCGCGCAGACGCTCCCGCTGACCAGTGCGCAGTACGTCGTACACCTGTCCGGGGCGCACGGGCTGGCGCCGCTGGCCGGGCTGGCCGCGACACCTGTGGCGCTGCACCCGGCCATGACCTTCCCAGGCGAGCCAGTGTCGCTGGACGGCGTCATGTTCACGGCCACCGCGCCCGATGCGGCCAGGGACCTGGTAGAGCGCCTGGTGAAGGCTGTCGGTGCACAGGTGCAGTGGGTGGCCGATGACCAGCGCACGGCGTACCACGCGGGCCTCGTGCACGGCGCGAACCACCTGACGACCCTCGTCTGCCAAGCGGTCGCCGTACTGCGGGAAGCGGGCGTGGCCGACCCGGCGGCGACGCTCCGGCCATTGCTGACCGCAACTCTCGACAACACGCTCCGATCCGGTCATCATGCGCTCACCGGGCCGATCGCCCGGGGCGATGTCGACACGGTGGCAGCACATCTCGGCGTACTGCGGGGCAGCACGCGCGACACCTACACCGCGCTGGCCAGGGCCACCGTGGAGCTGGCCGACTGGCTCGAGGCAGAACAAGCCGCCGGCTTCGGCGAAGTACTGAACCGGACAGGGGAGGCACCGCGATGAGACTCACCCAGACCAAGGCCGAACTGCGGGCGGCGGCCGCGATCCGGCCGCGGGCGGTCGTGATGACCATGGGCGCCCTGCACGACGGCCACGCCGCGCTGCTGAGCGAGGCCCGGGAGCGGGTCGGGCCGGAGGGCAGCGTCGTACTGACGATCTTCGTGAACCCGCTGCAGTTCGGGCCGACCGAGGACTTCGACCGGTACCCGCGGACGCTGGCCAGCGACCTGGCGATCGCCAAGAACGCCGGCGTCGACCTGGTGTTCAACCCGTCCCGGGACGAGCTGTACCCGAACGAGCCGTCGGTCACCGTGCACCCCGGGCCGCTCGCCGACGAACTCGAAGGCGTGTTCCGGCCGGGGCACTTCTCCGGCGTACTCACGGTGGTGTCGAAGCTGCTGCACCTGACCGCGCCGGACATCGCGCTGTTCGGCGAGAAGGACTACCAGCAGCTGACGCTGATCCGCGAGATGGTGTGCGACCTGGACATGGACGTCGACATCGTGCCGGTGCCGACCGTACGGGAATCCGACGGGCTCGCGCTGTCCTCACGCAACCGCTACCTGAGCGAGACCGAGCGTGACGAGGCGCTGGTGCTGCACCGGGCGCTGAGCGCGGGCGCGAAGGCTGGGATGAACGGCCCGGACGCCGTCCTCGCCGCGGCGCAGGCGGAGCTGGAGGCGGTGCCGTCGGTGAAGATCGACTACCTCGCCCTGCGCGCCCCCGACCTCGGCCCGGTGATCGGCCCCGGCGAGGCCCGCATGCTGATCGCCGCCCGCGTGGGCCTGACCCGTCTCATTGACAACATTTCCATCACCCTTCGATGAAATCGGTTGATACGGTCGCCGGATGACTGTGCTGATGCCGCGCCTCCGGCGCGGCGGGTCACGGGGCTCTTGCTCCCGTCCTTCCCTCGTCGCTCCGCTCCTCAGTCCAGGACGGGAGGCCCCGTGACCGCTCCTGCCGTCCCGCGACGGCTGTCCGCGCCGGAGCCTGGCTGGACCGACGCCGTCGACGTGGTGGTGGTCGGCTCGGGTGTTGCCGGGCTGACCGCCGCGCTGAAGGCCCGTGAACTCGGCTCCGTGCTGGTGGTGACCAAGGACGTCGTCGCGTCCGGCTCCACCCAGTGGGCCCAGGGCGGGATCGCCGCCGCGCTCGACCCGGAGGACTCGCCGGAGGACCACCTCCAGGACACGCTCGTCGCGGGTGCCGGGCTGAGCGACCCCGAGGCGGTCCGGGTCCTGGTCACCGAAGGACCGGATGCGGTCCGGGATCTGATCGAGCTGGGCGCCCGGTTCGACACGCTGGCCGACGGCGAGATCTCGCTCGGCCGCGAGGGCGGCCACCACCGGAACCGGATCGCGCACGCCGGCGGCGACGCGACCGGCGCGGAGATCGAGCGCGCGCTGGTCGCCGCGGTCAGGCGCGCCAAGGACATCCGCATCATCGAGCACGCGCTGGTGCTGGACCTGCTGAAGGCCGCGGACGGCGCGATCGCCGGCGTCACCCTGCACGTGATGGGCGAGGGTCAACTGGACGGCGTCGGCGCGATCCGTGCCCGGGTGGTGATCCTGGCCTCCGGCGGGATCGGGCAGTTGTACGCGGCAACGACCAACCCGAGCGTCTCGACCGGCGACGGGATGGCGCTCGCGCTGCGCGCCGGTGCGAAGGTCCGGGACCTGGAGTTCGTGCAGTTCCACCCGACCGTGCTGTGGCTGGGAAAGAGCGCGAAAGGCCAGCAGCCGCTGGTTTCCGAGGCGGTCCGCGGCGAGGGCGCGTTCCTCGTCGACCACACCGGACAGCGTTTCATGCAAGGGCAGCACGAGCTGGCCGACCTGGCCCCGCGGGACATCGTGGCGAAGGCGATCATGCGCCAGATGCTTGCCACCGGCAAGGATCACGTCTACCTGGACGCCCGGCACTTCGGCGACGAGTTGTGGCGGGTCCGGTTCCCGACCATCCTGGCGTCCTGCCGGTCGCACGGGATCGACCCGGTCTGCGAGCTGATCCCGGTCGCCCCGGCCTGCCACTACTCGTCCGGCGGCGTCCGGACCGACCTGAACGGCGAGACCTCGGTCCCCGGGCTGTACGCCTGCGGCGAGGTCGCCTGCACCGGCGTGCACGGCGCGAACCGGCTCGCCTCGAACTCCCTGCTCGAAGGACTCGTCTTCGCCCGCCGGATCGCCGCGCACCTCGCGGACGGTCTGCCGGAGCAGAGCGAGCCGGTCGCGGACCGCCGTACGCCGGGACTCGTCGACGCGGACGCCGTACCGGAGCTGCAGCGGGCGATGACTGTCGGCGCCGGAGTGATCCGGAGTGCCGCCGGACTGGCGGAGGCCGGAGCGACCATCGGCAAGCTGACCGAGCAGCCGGCCGCCGAGCCCGGGACGCCCGGCTGGGAGGCGACCAACCTCGTGACGGTCGCCTCCGCGCTGATCGCCGCGGCCACCGCCCGCGAAGAGAGCCGCGGCGCGCACTGGCGCGAGGACCATCCGGACCGCGATGATCTGCACTGGTTCGGCAGCCTGGACGTCACCCTCGACCAGCACGCTGTGCCGCAAGCCACGTTTGTTCCGCGCAGAACCGAGGAGAATGAGCGGCATGGATGAAGCAGTCGACCGGCAGTGGGTCGGGGACCTGGTGCGGGCGACCATCGAGGAGGACCTGGCCGGGGGCGTCGACGTGACCACCACGGCCACGGTCGACCCGGACCAGGTGTCGATCGCCGAGCTGGTCGCCCGGGCCGACGGTGTGGTCGCCGGGCTGGAGATCGCCGAGCTGGTGCTCCGCCAGGTCGCGGCGCCGGACGAGCTCGAGATCGAGTACGCCGTCCGCGACGGGGCCACCGTGCGGGCGGGCGACGTACTGCTCACGGCGCGCGGCAAGACCCGGCAGCTGCTGACCGCCGAGCGGACCACGCTGAACCTGCTCTGCCACCTGAGCGGCGTCGCCACGCTGACCCGGCGCTGGGTGGACGCGGTCGAGGGTACCGGCGCGGTCGTCCGCGACACCCGCAAGACGATGCCGCTGCTGCGGTCGCTGGAGAAGTACGCCGTCCGCTGCGGCGGCGGCAAGAACCACCGGATGGGGCTGTCCGACGCCGCGCTGATCAAGGACAACCACGTGGTCGCGGCCGGCGGGGTCGCCGAGGCGTTCCGGCTGGTCCGCAAGGCGTTCCCGGACATCTCGATCGAGGTTGAGGTGGACTCGGTCGAGGACGCGGTGATCGCGGTCGAGTCCGGCGCGGAGCTGATCCTGCTGGACAACATGGACGTCCCCGTGCTGCGCGAGGCCGTCGAGAAGGTCGCCGGCCGGGCCCGCCTGGAGGCCTCCGGCGGGCTCACCCTGGACAAGGCCCGCGCCGTCGCCGAGACCGGCGTCGACTTCCTCGCCGTCGGTGCCCTCACACACTCCGCCCCGGTGCTCGACATCGGCCTGGACCTGCGCGAGATCTGATGCTGCTCACCGTTGCTGTCGAGAACACCAGGACGTTGGTCGGCCTGGTGTTCGAGGGGACGGTCAAGCGGCACTGGTGGGTCGGGACGGACGACCGGCGGACGGCGGACGAGTGGGCCGTGCTGTTGCAGGGCCTGCTCGCCGGTGAGGCGCCGGTGAGTGGGATCGCCGTGTGTTCCGCCGTACCGCATGTGCTGCACGAGCTGCGGGACGTGGTCGCGCGGTACTACCACGACGTACCGAGTGTCGTCGTCGAGCCCGGGGTGAAGACCGGCCTGCCGGTGCTGGTGGACAACCCGCGCGAGGTCGGCACCGACCGGATCGCGAACGCGCTCGGGGCGCTGACGCTGGCCGGTGCGCCCTGCCTGGTGGTCGACGTCGGTACGGCGATCACGATCGACGTGGTCAACCCGGCCGGCGCGTTCATCGGCGGGGTGATTGCCCCCGGCATCGAAACCGCGACCGACGCGCTCGGCCGCGCCGCCGCCCAGCTGCGCCGGGTGGAGCTGGTCCGCCCGCGCTCGGTGGTCGCGAAGAACACCGTCGAGGCGCTGCAGTCCGGCGCGATCCACGGTTTCGCCGCCCTCGTCGACGGCCTGATCGCCCGGATCCGGACCGAACAGTCGCTTTCCGACGACACCCCGGTCGTCCTCACCGGAGCCCTCGCTCCACTGCTCGACGGCCAGCTGCACACCGCGACCCGTAACGAACCGCTACTGCCGCTGCGCGGCCTGTATCAGGCCTTCGCCCGCAACCACAGCTGAACCTCTTGTGCCCTTGAGATGATCGGGATCACCATGTAGGCAGCTGCATTGGGGGGAACCATGAAAGCTGCCTATCGAGTGCTGGCCGGTCTCGTGGCGATCGGCGTGGTGTTGCAGGCGATGTTCATCGCCTGGGGATTCTTCACGGTGGGAAAGAACGTCGACGGCGGAGCGGTGTTCGACAAGAACTCCAGTGACCCGGCCGGCCTGGCGCTGCACGGGATCTTCGGGTCGATGGTAATCCCGCTGATCGCGTTGCTGCTGCTGATCGTCTCGTTCTTCGCGAAGGTCGACGGCGGGATCCGGTGGGCGCTGTACGTCGTCGGCCTGGTGGTGCTGCAGATCGCGCTGGCCTTCGGGGCGTTCGCCGCTCCGGTCGTCGGCGCCCTGCACGGAGCGAACGCGCTCGCGCTGCTGGCCGTCGCCGGGCTGGCGGCCCGCCGGGCCGCGGGCGCGTCGGCCGCGACCGGTGCCGAGTCGACGAAGACGACCGCGTAGATGCCCTTGGCAACTGTTCGGCGGCGGCCGTGACGGTACGACCGCCGCCGCGCCGCGTCCTGCCCGACCCCGCCGCGACCGACGCGCTGCTGGCCCCGATCGCATTCCTGTGGCAGCGCAGCCTGATCCCGGCCGGACCGCAGCCCACGGACCGGGGCGACCTGCTGAGTTTCGGGTCGCCGGGAATCAGCCGGAGTGGATCGGTCGTCCGACCGTGAGTGCGGTCCGCAGTACGTCGGGTAGTGCGTTGAAGATCGAGTCGGGCTGTGTTCCGGTGGCGTCTAGCGTCTTCGAGAAGAACGCGCGCGCTGCCGCGGCGAGGGCGACATCGAGTACGTCGCTGTCGGTGAGGCCGAGCGCCTTCAGTTGATCGACGTCCTTCTGCGTGACGGTGTCCGCGCCGAGCGCGACCTGGCGCGCGAACTCCATCACCGCCCGGTCCACCGGGTCGTTCGGTGGTTCTTCGGTCAGGGCCGCAACCTCCTCCGCGGTGTAGAACTTGTCCGCGAGCACCTGCCCGTGCGCGAGGCTGCAGTAGCTGGACTTCAGCGCGGTCGCAGCGGCCAGCGTGGCGAGCTCGTAGCGGCGCAGGTCCATCGACTCCTTGATCGCGCCGTTCAGCTGTTTCCACGCTTCGTACACGGCAGGTCGCGCAGCGAACGTGCGGACGAAGTTGGGTACGTGCCCGGCGGCCGCCCGGTTCGCGTCGAAGAACGCGGGTTCCTCGGGCGTGCTGATGAAAGCCATGGTGGTCCCCCCTCTGTGGCTTCTCTCACGGTAGGTGCGGCATACCGATCCGGCAACGGCCGTGGGGAGACGGCACCGTCGACTGGGTATGGTTCACCCGGTCAGTCGTGAGGCGGAGGTGGTCGGAGTGCGGCGAGCGTTCGCCGTAGCGCTGGCGGTGCTGGTGGGGGCTTCCTGCCTGACTGCCTGTGCCTCGGACCCGGCGCCGACCGACGTCGGGGTGGCCTGGGCGCCCAACGGCCGCCCGGCGGTCGTGGTGACCTGGAAGGACACCGGACAGCCGAACCGGATCACGATCGAGGGCGTGCTCAGCGAGAGCCCGTCGTACGTGAAGTACATCCCGGCCGGCGACCCGAACCGGTGGGAGATCCCGACCGCGGAGTTCCCGCCGGACGGGAACTACAAGATCGTCGTCGCCACCGGTACGTCGCAGGGCGGCGTGACCAGCAAGCCGTCCAAGTCGCCGGTCTTCGACACCGACGGCCCGGTCCGCCCCAGCGCGGCAACGGTCGCGCAGCAGGGCCGCGGTGTGCTGATCCGCTGGTCGGTGCCGGTCGCGCCGCAGGACTTCACCCCGAACGACCCGCTGGACGTGACGGGCAAGAAGACCCAGCGGTACGTACCGATGATCGGCCGGCCGGGGGAGATGCTGAAGGCGATCGGCCCGGCGACCACGGCGAACCAGCAGCTGATCAAGAGCATCAAACCGCCGTACGTCTTCCAGCTTCGCGCGCAGAACGAGTGGAGCACCCGGGCCGGCGGTGACGTCCTCGGGCTGACCAGCACGATCAGCGGCGTCGTCCCGCCGAAGGCGCAGTACGGCCTGCCGATCCGGGCCCGCGGACGGGTCATCCTGCACCAGGTCTCGTGCGACCTCGACGCACCCTGCATCACCCGGCGCGCGACCCCGGCCGGCGTACCGGTCGTGGTGCTGACGCAGGTCACGCCCGGCGCCCGCTGGACCCCGGCGGCACGGGGCGCGACGACCGGCGGCGGGTACTACGACATCGCCGTACCGACGTCCGGGAGCCGGCCGTACAAGATCAGCGTGCCGGTGAGCGCGAAGGGCGGCTCGTTCACGGGTACGTCGACCAGCCGGCCGGGGTACACCAAGACCGTGGTGCGGATCGCGTCCGCCGGGTTCGTCGGCGGGGACACCGCGAAGGCCAAGGGCTCGACGGTGACCGTGTCGGTGGCGGTGCTGCCGGCCATGAACACGACCGTGATGCTGCAGGCCTGGAACCGGCAGACCCGGCGGTGGATGCCCGCGAAGGCGCTGGCGATGCGGAACGGGAAGGCCGCGCTGGCGTTCAAGGCCGCGCAGCCCGGCGACTTCGTCTACCGGATCGTGGTGCCGGGCGGGATGATGTTCGGCCGCCCGATGGACGGGATCGTCACCCCGCAGTTGCAGCTACGCGTCCGCTGACTCGACCGCCGCGGCCGGGGCCGACTCGGCCTGCTCGCGGCGGCGCTTGCGGACCTTGTGCACGACGTACAAGCCGACCGCGAGCACCGCGATAGCGATCAGCGCGCCGACCGAGACCCGGCCGAAGATCTTGTCGGCGTTGTCGCCGATCTTGTACGCGACCACGCCGATCGTGGTCGCCCAGGCGATCCCGCCGGCCGCGTTCGCGGCCAGGAACCGCGGGTAGTGCATCCGCAGCATGCCGGCCATCGGGCCCGCGAAGATCCGCAGCAGCGCGACGAACCGGCCGAAGAACACCGTCCAGACGCCGTACTTGTGGAAGTACTTCTCGGCCCTGACGATCCGTTCCTCGGAGAAGTGGTGGAACCGGCGGCCGAGCCGCTCGAACAGGCCGCGGCCCGCCTTCCGGCCGATGAAGTACCCGATCGAGTCGCCGACGATCGCGCCGAGCGCGGCCGCCACGATCACGAACTCGATCTTCAGGTGGTGCTGCGAGGCGAGCAGCGCGGCCGCGATCAGCGTGGTCTCACCGGGCAGCGGCACCCCCATGCTCTCCACGCCGATGACGAGTCCGACCACCAGGTACGCCAGTACGGCGACACCGGTCGGGATGGCGATGGCCTGAGCGATCAGCAGAGGTTCCCCCATGCACCCATAGTGACATCGAGAGACAACCTCTTGGGTGCGGGGGCAACTATCTGGGGGTGATTTCAGGGTCGTGCCCGTTCTCGGAGGGCACCTCCAGCGGAATCTTCGGCGTCTCGCCGGTGAACGCCTTCGTGACGCTCTGCAGCGCGGACGTGACCTCGGACGGGATCACCCAGAACGTGTTGCCGGGGCCTTTGGCCAGCTCAGGCAGCATCTGCAGGTACTGGTACGCGAGCAGCTTCGGGTCCGGGTCGTTGCGGTGGATCGCGTCGAACACCGTGTCGATCGCCTTCGCCTGGCCCTCGGCCCGCAGGATCGCCGCCTGCCGGTCGCCCTCGGCGGTCAGGATCCGGGACTGCCGCTGCCCCTCGGCGGCCAGGATCGTGGCCCGCTTCTCGCGCTCGGCCCGCATCTGCTTCTCCATCGACTCCTTGATCGACGTCGGCGGCTCGATCGCCTTCAGCTCGACCCGGTTCACCCGGATGCCCCACTTGCCGGACGCCTCGTCCAGGACGCCGCGGAGGATCGAGTTGATGTGCTCGCGCGAGGTCAGCGTCTTCTCCAGGTCGAGCGCGCCGATCACGTTCCGGAGCGTGGTGACGGTGAGCTGTTCGATCGCCTGGATGTAGTTGGCGATCTCGTACGCCGCCGCGCGCGGGTCGGTGACCTGGAAGTACAGCACGGTGTCGATGTGCACGACCAGGTTGTCCTCGGTGATCACCGAGTTCGGCTCGAAGGACACCACCTGTTCGCGCAGGTCGATCAGCTGCCGGGGGCGGTCGACGAACGGGATCACCACGTTCAGGCCGGGTTCCAGCGTGCGCAGGTACCGGCCCAGGCGCTCGACGTTGCTGGCCCGGGCCTGCGGGACGATCCGCACGGTCCGCAGTACCAGCACCACGGCGAGCAACGCGACGACGATTCCGATGATCAGTTCGGCCATGGTTCCTCCTGGGGATGGACGAGGGCGGTTGCCCCCTCGATGGCGAACACGTCGACCCGGGTGCCCGCGGGGATGTGCAGGTCGGGGTCGTAGGACCGGGCACTCCATTCCTCGCCGCCGATCCGGACCCGGCCGGCGTCGCGGTCGCAGGCGGCCAGTACGACGGCCTCCCGCCCGACCAGTGCGGCGACGCCCGTACGCAGGCCCGGGTGGCCGGTCAGGTGCCGGCGCGCGACCGGGCGGACCAGCGTGATCATGGCGGTCGCGGTGAGCGCGAACGCGACCACCTGGAAGCCGATCCCGAGCCCGAGCGCGGCCACCCCGGCCGCGGACACCGCCGCGACGGCGAGCAGGAGCAGGTCGAAGGTCGCTGTCATCAACTCGGCCGTGCCGAGGACGGCGGCGACAATCGACCACAGGATCCACGACTGCATGCGAAGTACCTCTACTTCGAAGGTACTCCGAGATACGCAACCAAGCAGCTAACGGTTCAGCTCTGCTCCGGGCCGGGCACCACGGCGATCAGAGTGCTGACCTGCCGCGACCCCGGCACCGGCCCCCGCGACGACCGCTTCTTCTCGAACCGGCTGATCACCTCGGCCAGTTCCTTGCCGAGTTCCCTCGCCTCGTCGTGGTTCAGCCACAGCCGGGAGCGGCTCAGCGAGCTGACGTCGTCCCACGGGTCGTCCGCGTCGATCTCCGCGAACATGTTGATGACGGCGTCCGCCGTACTGCGGACCATCGCCTGACCGGCGGCCCGGCCGGCGCCGGTCGACTGTGACGAGATGACCAAGCTCCGGGCCGGGGCTTTCCAGGGGCGTTCGCGGCCGTCGGTCGACTCGTCGGCGCGCTGGATGATGCCCCACTTCTCCAGCGCCCGGAGGTGGTAGCTCATCGCGGACGGGGTCAGCCCGGCCAGCTCCGCGCATTCGGTCGCGGTCAGCACCTTGCCGTTGAACAGCTCGTCGATGACCCGTTGCCGGGCCGGATGCGCGAGTGCGCGGATCGCCCGCGGATCGGTGATCACCAGCCGCTTCTTGGTACCCACGAGGTCAGCGTAGCGAACCGCTTGACGACGTCAAGTCTGAAGTGTTTACTTCACAACTATGAAGCAATCACTTCAGACCTCGATCTGGTCGTACCGCGACATCCGGCTCGTGCTGCCGGCCCGCGCGCTGTCCTACGCCGGCGACTCGATCGCGATGATCGCGCTGATGCTGCGGGTCTCCGACAGTCACGGTCCGGCCGGGGTGACCGCGCTGCTGCTCGCGTTCGCCGTACCGACGGTCGCGATGATCCCGTTCGCGGGGCGGATCGTGGACGGGTACGACTCGCGGACCGTCCTGGTCTGGTCCGGGTTGCTGCAGGTCGCCGCGGGCGTCGGGCTGGCGTTCGTCCACGACCTGGTGCACACGCTCGCGCTGGTCTGCGTACTGCAGATCGGCCAGGCCGTCGCCGGTCCCGCCTGGGGTGCGTTGATCCCGCGGATCGTCGGCGAGGAGCTGGTCGGCCGTACCACCGGGGCCAGCCAGGCGCTGATCGGCGTCGCGACCCTGGCCGGCTCGGCCGCGGGTGGCCTCCTGGTCGGCTGGACCGGCAGCCGCGGCGCGCTGCTGGTCGACGCCTCCACCTTCCTGGTCCTTGTTTTCGTCGCGCAGCTCGTCCGCACGCGCCGCCGCCCCGAGCCCGGGAGCGACGTCGAGAAGGGTGGCGTGACGGCCGGCCTGCGGGCGATCTTCGGCGACACCATCCTGCGGATCCTGGTCCCGGCGCTCTGGCTGTTCGTGGTGGTCGGCGAGGCGGTCAACGTGGTCGAGGTCTTCCTGATCACCGGCGAACTGGGCCTCGGCCCCGCCCTGTACGGCGCCGCGGGCGCGGCAACCGGCCTCGGCGCCATCGCCGGCTCCGCCTACACCGGCCGTCTGCGTACCGACCGAACACGGTCCCGGGCCGTCATCGCAGGTATGGCTGCCATCGGCGGTTCGTGCGTCCTGATGGGCGTGGCCGGCAACATCGTCACGCTGATGATCGGCGCCACCACGATCGGTGTCGGCAGCGGAATGCTGAACGCCGCAACCAGCTCGCTCGTCGTGACCCGGGTGGCCGAAGCGGTCCGCGGCCGCGTGATCGCCGCCCTGAACGGGACGGTCCGCACGTTCAGCATCCTGGCCCTGCTGCTCGGCGGTACGGCGGGCCTGCTGCTCGGCCCGCGCTGGACGTTCGTGACCTGCGGCCTGGCCTGCGCGCTCGCGGCGGCGGTCGCCGGCGTACTCGTCGTACGAACAAAGGATTCGGAGCTGGAGGCGGTCAGTCACTAGCCTTAAGGCATGACTGATACACACGTGGACCCGGTGAACCCCGACAGCGGGCAGGACGACCTGCCCGAGCAGATGCGGGTCCGCCGGGAGAAGCGTGACCGCCTGCTGGCGGAAGGAGTGCCGCCGTACCCGATCTCGGTGCGGCGGACGCACCTGCTGAAGGACCTGCGGGCGAAGTACGACGCGCAGGAGCTGGCGGCCGACACCAGGACCGGCGAACAGGTCTCGGTGAGCGGCCGGGTGATCTTCCTGCGCAACACCGGCAAGCTGTGCTTCGTCCGGCTCCGCGAGGGCGACGGGACCGAGCTCCAGGTGATGCTGTCGCTGGCCGACCTCGGCGAGGAGGAGCTGGCCCGGTTCAAGCAGCTCGTCGACATCGGCGACCTGCTGGCGGTCCAGGGCGAGGTGATCACCAGCCGGCGCGGCGAGCTGTCCGTGCAGGCCACCGCCTGGCAGATGGCCGCGAAGACCCTCCGCCCGCTGCCGAACGAGCACAAGCCGCTCAGCGAGGAAGCCCGGGTCCGGATGCGGTACGTCGACCTGATCGTGCGCCCGGAGGCCCGGGAGATGGTCCGCGCGAAGGCCGCCGTACTGAAGGCGCTGCGGCAGACGTACGACGACCACGGCTTCGTCGAGGTCGAGACGCCGGTGCTGCAGCTGACCAACGGCGGTGCCGCGGCGCGCCCGTTCTCGACCCACCTGAACGCGTTCGACCAGGAGATGAAGCTCCGGATCGCGCTCGAGCTGGACCTGAAGCGGGCGATGATCGGCGGCGTCGACCGGGTCTACGAGATCGGCCGCACGTTCCGCAACGAGGGCCTGGACTCCACCCACTCGGCGGAATTCTCGATGATCGAGGCGTATCAGGCGTACGGCGATTACGACACGATGGCCGAGCTGATCCAGGAGCTGATCCGGAACTCCGGCCGCGCGATCGGCCGGACGACGGTCACCGGGCGCGACGGGCAGACCATCGACGTCGAGCAGCCGTTCCGGCACGCGACGCTTTTCGGGCTGCTGTCCGAAGCGGTCGGCGAGAGTGTCGACGTGACCACCGACCTGGCCACGCTGCTGAAGTTGGCCGAGCAGCACGACGTCGAGCTCCAGCCCGGCCGGAATGCCGGTGAGATCGCCGTCGACTTGTTCGAGAAGCTCTGCGAGCACACGCTGATCCAGCCCACGTTTGTCCGCGACTATCCGGAGTCGGCGCGGCCGCTGGCGAAGCCGCACCGGGAAATTCCGGGCCTGGTCGAGGCCTGGGACCTGTTCTTCAACGGCGTCGAGCTCGGGGTCGCGTACTCGGAGCTGAACGACCCGGTGATCCAGCGCGATCGCCTGGAGGCGCAGTCGATCCAGGCCGCGGCCGGCGACCCGGAGGCGATGGAACTCGACGAGGACTTCCTCCGCGCAATGGAATTCGGCATGCCGCCGGCCGGTGGTATGGGGATGGGTCTCGACCGGTTGGTGATGCTGCTCACCGGGACCGGTATCCGGGAGACGATTCTGTTCCCGTTGCTCCGGCCGGAGTGATTCCGGTAGTTGCATAGCACAACGGACCGGATCGGCAAATTCCGGGTCGAATTGATTCCGGTCCAGCCGGTTTCAGAACCCATGAATACTCTTGGTCACGACGCTTGCGCAGTGTTGATGAATGACACGGGCCCGGTTTGTGCGGTACAAATCAGGTGCTAACAATTCGGCGCGGAAAGGTTGTCATCGATGGCGCAAAGGGTGCAGGTGGTTCTCGAGGACGATCTCGACGGCGGTAAGGCCGACGAGACCGTCACTTTCGGGCTGGACGGAACGACTTACGAGATCGACCTGTCCAAGAAGAACGCCGCAAAACTGCGCGACGCGCTGGCCGCGTACGTCGGCAACGGCCGCCGGGTGGCCGGCCGCCGGGGCGCGACGGGCCGGGCCCGCGGGCGCGGCGGCCGTTCGGCCTCGGACTCCGCGGACATCCGGGCCTGGGCCAAGGAGAACGGGTACGACGTCAGCGAGCGCGGCCGGATCTCGGCCGAGGTGCGCGCGGCGTACAACGACGCGAAATAACGTCCCGCCTCGCTCCGCTCGGCGGGGTGGGTGGGTTTCACACTCCCCGCCTCTCTCCGCTCGGCGGGGTGGTGTGGGTTTTCAGTTGTCGCGGTCCTGGCGCCCAAAGGGTGCCGGGACCGTCCGCATTCCGGTTGTTTCACAGAGTGGGACGCGGGCGTGTCGCATCCGGTGGCTGACCGGACAGGTAGTTCGGGGAATTCGCTGGTGGCGAACAAGCTGTCCTGGCGCGGTCACACGGGAACACGCTGGTCATCCGGTCGGTTGTCCCCTTGTGATGCCTACCGGGCAGCCGCCGGAAGCGTGATCGGGTGTTCGCCCAGAGCGAGCCTGTCGGTGCCGGGGACTAGCATGCATGTACGGGGGTCGGCCACCACGGCACGTCCGACTCCTCTGAGGCAAGGAGCGCTTTGGCGATGTTTGAACGATTTACGGACCGCGCCCGTCGGGTAGTCGTCCTGGCTCAGGAAGAGGCCAGGATGCTCAGCCACAACTACATCGGGACCGAGCACATCCTGCTCGGCCTGATCCACGAGGGTGAAGGGGTCGCCGCCAAGGCTCTCGAGAGCCTGGGTATCTCGCTCGAGGCCGTTCGCTCCCAGGTCGAGGAGATCATCGGCCAGGGGCAGCAGGCACCGAGCGGGCACATCCCGTTCACCCCCCGCGCCAAGAAGGTGCTGGAGCTCTCCCTGCGTGAGGCCCTGCAGTTGGGCCACAACTACATCGGCACCGAGCACATCCTGCTCGGCCTCATCCGTGAGGGTGAGGGTGTCGCCGCGCAGGTCCTGGTCAAGCTGGGAGCGGACCTGAACAAGGTCCGGCAGCAGGTCATCCAGCTGCTCAGCGGGTACCAGGGCAAGGAGACCACCGCGCCCGGCACCGGGAACCAGGGCGACGCCCCGAGCAGTTCCCTGGTGCTCGACCAGTTCGGCCGGAACTACACCCAGTCGGCCCGCGAGGCGAAGCTCGACCCGGTGATCGGCCGGGAGACCGAGATCGAGCGGGTCATGCAGGTGCTGTCCCGGCGTACCAAGAACAACCCTGTCCTGATCGGTGAGCCGGGTGTCGGCAAGACCGCCATCGTGGAAGGTCTGGCCCAGCAGATCGTCCGTGGTGACGTCCCGGAGACGCTGAAGGACAAGCAGATCTACTCCCTCGACCTGGGCGCCCTGGTGGCCGGTTCGCGCTACCGCGGTGACTTCGAGGAGCGCCTCAAGAAGGTGCTGAAGGAGATCCGCACCCGCGGCGACATCGTGCTGTTCATCGACGAGATCCACACCCTCGTCGGGGCCGGCGCGGCCGAGGGCGCGATCGACGCGGCGAGCATCCTGAAGCCGATGCTGGCCCGCGGCGAGCTGCAGACGATCGGCGCCACCACCCTCGACGAGTACCGTAAGTACGTCGAGAAGGACGCCGCGCTGGAGCGCCGGTTCCAGCCGATCCAGGTGGCCGAGCCCTCGATCGCGCACACGATCGAGATCCTCAAGGGCCTCCGCGACCGGTACGAGGCGCACCACCGGGTGACGATCACCGACGCCGCGCTGGTGAACGCCGCCCAGATGGCCGACCGGTACATCTCGGACCGGTTCCTGCCGGACAAGGCGATCGACCTGATCGACGAGGCCGGTGCCCGGCTCCGGATCCGCCGGATGACCGCTCCGCCGGACCTGCGCGAGTTCGACGAGAAGATCGCGACGGTCCGCCGGGAGAAGGAGTCGGCGATCGACGCGCAGGACTTCGAGCGCGCCGCCCGGCTGCGGGACGACGAGAAGAAGCTGATCAACGCCAAGTCCGAGCGTGAGAAGCAGTGGAAGGCCGGCGACATGGACGTCGTCGCCGAGGTCGACGAGGAGCTGATCGCCGAGGTGCTCAGCACCGCGACCGGCATCCCCGTCTTCAAGCTGACGGAGGAGGAGTCCTCGCGGCTGCTGGACATGGAGAAGGAGCTGGCCAAGCGGTACATCGGCCAGGTCGACGCGGTCAAGGCACTGTCCCGTTCGATCCGGCGTACTCGCGCCGGCCTGAAGGACCCGCGGCGCCCGAGCGGCTCGTTCATCTTCGCCGGCCCGTCCGGTGTCGGTAAGACCGAGCTGTCCAAGGCGCTCACCGAGTTCCTGTTCGGCGACGAGAACGCGCTGATCAGCCTCGACATGTCGGAGTACTCGGAGAAGCACACGGCCTCCCGGCTGTTCGGCTCGCCTCCCGGGTACGTCGGCTACGAAGAGGGTGGCCAGCTGACCGAGAAGGTCCGCCGCAAGCCGTTCAGCGTGGTGCTGTTCGACGAGGTGGAGAAGGCCCACCCGGACATCTTCAACTCGCTGCTGCAGATCCTGGACGAAGGTCGCCTGACCGACGCCCAGGGCCGCGTGGTCGACTTCAAGAACACCGTGATCATCATGACCACGAACCTCGGTACCAAGGACATCGCGAAGGCGGTCTCCCTGGGCTTCTCGCAGGCGAGCGACACCACGTCGTCGTACGAGAAGATGAAGTCGAAGGTGACCGAGGAGCTGAAGCAGCACTTCCGTCCCGAGTTCCTGAACCGCGTCGACGAGATCGTGGTCTTCCACCAGCACACGATGGAAGACATCGTCAAGATCGTCGACCTGATGGTGGCTCAGATCGAGCTGCGGCTGAAGGACAAGGACATGGGCATCGAGCTCACGCCGGCGGCGAAGGAACTGGCCGCGAAGCGTGGTTTCGACCCCGTCCTGGGGGCCCGGCCACTGCGCCGCGCACTGCAGCGCGACGTGGAGGACGTGCTGGCCGAGAAGATCCTGTTCGGGGAACTCCGCCCCGGCCAGATCGTCCTGGTCGACGCGGCACCGGAAGGCACGGTCGACGCCGACGGCCTGACCCAGTACTTCACCTTCACCGGGAACCAGAAGTCGTCGACCTCCGACCTGGAGCTCACCGACCTGACCACCGGCGGCGGCAGCACCGGCGTTCAGGACTCCTGACCGGCTGACCCACACCAGGGCCCCACGCTTCGGCGTGGGGCCCTGCTGGTGTTTGGAGTGGTACAGGCCGGATCGGGCTCTTGACGAGTGGCCAGTACTGCGGGGTGGTTCGGCGTACCGGGAAGACACGCGGGATTTGCGCGGAGGCTACTGATTGGTCGTATCGTCCTGCGGAGCGTGATCATTCCGATGGCACAACGACTCGCGCTGACCGAGGTTTCGATGGGAAGATCGCGCGACTGCTGCCGAAGCAGTTACCTACCGCCTGTCTACCGCGTTGTAACCCTGTGACCACGCTGTTCGGACCCGGACTGTCGGAAAGGGGGCCGGTGATGGAATCATCTCGTCGCATGGACGCTCCGCGTCTGCCGCTGACCCAGGAACCGGTCGCCGACACCGGTTCCTTTGGCGTGCGGCAGGCGGGCGGGGTGCTCGAACGGGCCCAGCGGATCGCCGACACGCTCCGCGAGCAGGCCGAGCGGGAGAACGACCTCGCCCGCGACGAGGCGAGCCGGATCCGGGCCGCGAACGAGCGCCTGAAGGCCGACGCCGACGCCGCCGCGAAGAAGCTCCGCGCCGACGCCATGACCGCCGCCCAGCGGGTCCTGAACGACGCCGAGCGGGCCGCCGAGCAACTCCGTACCGAGTCCGAGACCGACGCCGCCCGGGTCCGCTCCGAGGCCACCGAAGCCGCCGCCCGCCTCCGCGCCGAGTCGACGGCCGAAGCCGACCGTCTCCGGTCCGAAGCCGCCGCGGCCGCCGCCCAACTCCGGTCCGAGTCCACCGCCGCCGCCGACCAACTCATCTCCGAGTCCACCGCCGAGGCCGAGCGGGTACGCCGAGATGCTGCCGCTGCCGCGGAGCAACTGACCTCCGAGTCCACCGCCGGGGCCGAGCGCGTACGCCAGGACGCTGCCGTCGCTGCCGAGCAGCTCACCTACGAGTCCACCACCGAGGCCGAGCGGGTACGCCGGGACGCTGCCGCCGCCGCCGAGCAACTGACCTCCGAATCCACCGCCGAGGCCGAGCGTGTTCGCTCCGAGGCCGCTGTCGTCGCGGAACGGATGACCGCCGACGCCGAGGCGCTCGCCGAGCGGCTGCGGTCCGAGAGCGAAGCCGCCGCGGCAGCGCTCAAGGCGGAAAGTGAAGCCGCGGCAGCCGCGGTGACCGCCGAGGCACAGACCGCGGCGACGGCATTGAAGGAGAAGAGCGAGGCGGAGGCGGCCGCGCTGACCGCCGCGAGCGAAGCCGCTGCCGAGAAGCTGCGGGCCGAGTCGCAGGCAGCAGCCGACCGCCGGATCAAGGAGGCCGAGCTCGCGGCCGAGCGGATCAAGGACGAGGCCGACGAGCTGCTCGAGGATGCGCGGATGGCGCGCGAGTCCGCGCAGACCGCCGTCGACCGGGCCGGCAAACAAGCACAGCAACTGGTCGCGGACGCGGGCGAGCAGGCCGCGCTGGTGTCGCAGGCCGCCGTACGCAACGAGGCCGAGCTGATCGCGCGCGCCGAGTCCGAGGCGAGCGAGCTCCGCGCCGCGGCCGAACGCGAGACCGAGGCCGCCCGGGAGAAGTCCCGCGTCGAGATCGCCGAGGCGCACGCCGAGATCGAGCGGCTGCGCGGCGAGAACCGGACCGAGCTGGAGCGCCGTACGGCGGAACTCGAGGAGACCGAACGCGCCAAGCTGGCCGCGATCAAGCTGGAGATCGACAAGCTCCGGGCCGAGGCGGTCGCGGAGATCGCCGAACGCAAGGCCGAGACCGAGGCCGGCAACGAGCGGCTGATGGCCGACGCCCGCGCCCAGGCGAAGCTGGTCGTCGACTCGATCGAGGCGGACCGGCGCGCGGCGACCGGCGAGGCACAGCGGATCGTCGACGAGGCGAACCAGACCGCCGAGGCCGCACTCGCCGAGGCAGAGCAGCAGACCGCGTGGAGCAAGCAGACCGTCGACGGCCTGATCGCCGCCGCGGAGGCCGAGGCGCAGTCGATCCGCGACCAGGCCGCCGCCGACGCGGCCCAGCTGCTGAAGCAGAAGCGCGCGCACCTGCGCCGCGTGGTCGGCCGTTCGACCAGCCGGCTGAAGCAGACCCAGGAGTCGATCGCCAAGGAGAACGCCGAGCTGACCCAGCTCGCCGAGACCACGCTGTACTCGGCCGGCGAGCAGGCGGAGGCGAAGCTGGCCGACGCCGAGAAGCAGGCCGCGAAGGTGACCGCCCAGGCACAGGCCCGCGCGGACCGGCTGAAGACGACCGCCGCCGACGACGCCCGGGAGATCATCGAGCGCGCGAACCGCCGCGAGGCCGAGGCCGAGGCGAGTACGCAGGTACTGCGGGAACGCGCCGCGAACGACCTGTCCGAGGCGCAGCGCCAGTCGCACGAGCTGATCCGGAGGTCCCGCGCCGAGGCCCAGCAGCTCGAGGCCCAGGCCCGCGAGCACTCCGACGACCTGCGTGCGCAGGCCCGCAAACTTCTCGCCGACGCCGAGGCGAGGGTCGCGGCGCTGAACCAGCGCCGTGATGAGATCACCAAGGAGCTCACCCAGCTTTCGGGTGTGATCGAGGCACTCGCTGTACCGGGGTTCCGCCCAGGTGGTGGAATGTCCTCCAGTGAGGGTTCCACGGGGGAATCAGGATGAGGACGTGACAGTCAGATCCTTGTCAGTGACAATGTGTGATCCACCCACCCATCGAAGTGAGCATCGGAAAACATGAGCAGTGAAAGCCCAACCCCGTTCCGTACCGTTCTGCGTGGCTACGAGCCTGCCCAGGTGGACCAGCACATCCGTGAGCTGACCACCTCCCTGACCGCGTTGCAGCAGCAGTCCGAGCAGCTGCAGCGGCACGTTCAGGAGCTGCAGTCCCGCACGGACGCTGCGGAGGCGGCTGTTATCTCCGCCCAGGAGGACTCGAAGGACCGCGCGCCGACGTTCACCGAGTTCGGTGAGCGGGTGGCGAAGATCCTGTCGCTGGCCGACGACGAGGCCCGTGACCTGGTGACCCGCGCCCGCACCGACGCGGAGGCGATCGTCGCCGACGGCGAGGCGCACGCGAAGAAGGTCCGCAAGGAAGCCGAGCAGTACTCGCTGGACTGGAAGAGCGAGGTCGACGCCGAGGCCGCCCGGATCCTCGAGGAGGCCCGGACCCAGGCCGACGACATGCGTGACGAGGCCGAGCGCGACGCCACCGCGCGGCGCAGCGAGGCGCAGGCGCTGTACGAGCAGGAGCGGGCCAAGTCCGCGCAGGCCGCGGCCGCCTTCGAGACCACCCTGGCCGAGCGCCGGGGCAAGGTCGAGCAGGAGTTCGCTGCCCGTACCGCGCTGGCCGAGCAGCAGCTGGCCGCCGTCACCGACCGCGCTGCTCAGGTGCAGCGTGAGGCCGACCGGTCCCGGTCCGAGGCCGAGCGGTTGTCCCAGCAGCAGCTGGCCGACGCGAACCGGCAGGCCCAGGAGATCGTCGCCGCCGCGAAGGACAAGTCCGAGCGGATCCGTGCCGAGTCCGAGCGCGAGCTCGCGGCCGCGACGCAGCGCCGGGACAGCATCAACGCGCAGCTGACCAACGTCCGCCAGATGCTGGCGACGCTGTCCGGCCAGCCCGCGATGCCGCTCGACCTGCTGGCCGACGACGAGGCGGACGCCACCACCGGCAGCAAGAAGAACTGAAACACCAACCCCGTGAGAAGCCGGCTCGACCCCTCGAGCCGGCTTCTTGGGTGATGGACGTCTACGAGGCCGCCGACACGAACGTCGCCGCGGCCTTCAGCCTTTTCGGCCGGTACGGCGCCGGTGCGACGCTCGACGGACGCCCAGGACTGCTGCTGGTCGCGGCGGCGTCCGAGTACGCCGGTGCCTTCCACAACGCGGCGTTGAGAACCGACCCGGCAGCGGATCCCCACCGGGTTGTCGAGGACATGCTGTCCTTCGGGCGGGCGCAGCGCCGGGACATGGTGCTGTGGGCATCGACCCATCGGGACCGGGATCTCGCTGACGCGGCTGAGGCGCGGGGGCTGCAGGTTCGGTCGACCGCGGTGGGGATGGCGCTGCGTTCGGCGCCGGCGCTTGAGGTGCCCGGTGAGGTTGAGTTGGTTGCCGGTGATGTCGCCGGGTTTGCGGCGGTGCATCGGGAGGTTGTTGCCGAGGTTGGTGCCGTTCCGCAGTTCGCGAGTGCCGACGTGTTGCGTGCGACGTCGACGGTGGTCGCTTATGTGGACGGTACGGCGGTGGCGTGTGCGATGGGTGCGCGCAGTGGGCGTACGGCGGGGGTCTACTGGGTTGCGACTCGTCCTGGGCTGCGGCGGCGGGGGTACGGGCGGCTGGTGACGGCTGCGGTGGCGCGCGCCGGGTTCGAGGACGGGGCCGAGGTCGTCGTGCTGCAGGCGACGGCGATGGGGGTGCCGGTCTACGAGCGGCTCGGGTTCGAGAGGTTCACGGAGTATCGGCGGTTCGGTCAGGCCGGGAGCCGGTAGTGGGCGTTGGGGAGGGGCTCGACGAGGCCGTCGGCGACCAGGCCGTCGAGGGCGCGTTCGCGTTGGGGGGCGTGCGGCCAGGCGGCGTCGAGGGTCGGTTTGGGCACGGGCGTCGACGCGGCGCGGAGTACGGCGAGGAGGCGGCCGCGCGCCTGGCGGTCGGTGCCTTCGTAGGTTTGGCCGCGGCGGGGCGGGCCGTCGTACGGCGGGCTGCCGGCCAGGATCCAGGCGCACTGCGACCGGATCGGGCAGTCCGTGCAGTTCGGCGTACGGGCGGTGCAGATCAGGGCGCCGAGCTCCATCGACGCGACGGCCCACTTGGCGGCGGTCGGTTCGTCGGCGGGGAGGGCGCTGACGGCGAGGCGCTGGTCGGCGGCGGTGGGGGAGACGGTCGGTTGCGCGACACCCGTCAGCGAGCGGGCGAGGACGCGCCGTACGTTCGTGTCGACGACCGCGTGCCGCCGGCCGAAGGCGAACGACGCGATCGCGGCCGCCGTGTACGTCCCGACCCCGGGAAGCGCGAGCAGTGCCTCGTGGTCGTCGGGTACGGCGCCACCGTGATGCTCCACGATCGCCTGAGCCGCCGCGTGCAGCCGTAGGGCGCGCCTGGGGTACCCGAGCCGGTCCCAGGCCCGCACAGCCTCACCAGGAGCCTCTGCGGCCAGGTCTGCCGGTGCAGGCCACCGCTCCAGCCAGCGTTGGTACGCCGGGAGCACCCGGTTGACCGGTGTCTGCTGCAGCATGAACTCGCTGACCATCACCGCCCACGCCCCGGCCCCGGGTTCCCGCCACGGCAGCACCCGCTTGTTGGCGTCGTACCACCGCAACACCGGGTCATGGAGGGCTAACGGCGAGCCTGAGTGGTCCAGCACAGTGCCGATATTAGAGTGCGCTTCATGAGCAGTCTGCTCCGTCCGGTCGGGCACCTGCCCGCGAGCGTGTACTGGTTCCGGCGGGGACTCGTGCTCGCGGTCGTTGTGGTGCTGATCATCTTGATCTCGAATCTGTTCGGCGGCGGCGGTGACGCCCGGAACGCGGCCGCGTCGGACCCGCAGCCGAACCCGACGACCGCGCCGCCGGCCTCGGCCCCCAGCACGACGCCGACGGCAACCAAGAAGCCGACCTCGACTCCGACCAAGACGCACACGCCGACGCCGACGCCGACCAGGACGACCCCGCCCACGGACCTCCCGTGCAAGGGGACGGACCTGAACGTCGCCGCCCTCCCGGCGAACCGGAAGATCGTCTCCGGCTCGATGCTGAACTTCGTCGTCCAGCTGACCCCGGCCGGCGACGGCTGCAAGGCGACCACCGACAACCTCACGATCACCGTGACGTCCGGCACCGACCTGATCTGGAGCACCTCGCAGTGCGAGAAGGCGATCCAGAACGCCACCCTCGTCGTTGCCAAGGGCAAGCAGTCCGCGGTGACCGTGCCGTGGGACGGACACCGGTCCAGGCCTGGCTGTCTTCCGGGTCAACCGGTGGCCAAGCCTGGCACCTATGTCGTCAAGGCCGAGTACGACGGCCGCCTGTCGGGCGCCCAGGCCTTCCAGGTCGTCTGATCAGCCGGCTTCGGCGGCGGCGGTCTCCGGCTTCTTCTGCAGGTGGCTCGGCGCCGTGAACAGCAGCGCCGCGACCAGCCCGATCAGCAGCACCAGCGCGGGCAGTACGAGCGACTGCGCCATCGAGTCGCTGAACCCCTGCCGCACCACCGCCGGCAGCTTCCCGCTGGAGAAGCCTTCCGCGGACGCGCCACCGCTCATCCCGGGCAGGTTGTGCGCCAGCCGCGACTCCATCAGTACGGCGATGCTCGCGCTGCCCAGCACCGCGCCGACCTGCCGCGTCGTGTTGTAGACGCCGGCGCCCGCACCCGCCTGGTGCATCGGGAGGTTCCGGGTGGCCGTCGTACCGAGTGGCGCCCACATGAAGCCGTTCGCGACCCCGAGCAGCGCGATCGGCAGCAGCAGGTGCCAGATCGGTACGTCGGGTTCGATCACCTGGCTCATCCAGAACATCGACACCGCGCAGCACGCCAGCCCGAACCCGGCGATGAACCGCGGCGGCGTCCGGTCCACCAGCCGGCCGACGAACGGCGCCAGCGCCCCCGAGATGACCGCCATCGGGACCAGCAGCAGCGCCGACCGGGTCGGCGACAGTCCACGGACGGCCTGTGCCCAGAGCATCAGCGGGAACGCCATCGCGGTGATCGCGAACCCGACGGTGGTGATCGCGACGTTCGCGAGCGAGAAGTTCCGGTCCTTGAACAACCCGAGCGGCAGCAGCGGCTCGCCCTTGTTCCGGGACTGCCAGATCACGAAGCCCGCGAGGACGACGACACCGGCGATGATCAGGCCCCACACCGAGATCGGGCCGGTGATCGTGCCCCAGTTGTACTTCTGCCCCTCCTGGATCCCGAACACCAGCAGGAACAGCCCGGCCGCGCTCAGCACCACGCCGACCAGGTCGAACTTGTGCTCGTGGGTCGGCAGGTCCGGCACCAGCCGCAGCGCGAGGAAGAAGCCGACCACGCCGACCGGCGCGTTGATGAAGAAGATCCACTGCCAGCCGAGCCCGTCGACCAGTACGCCGCCGAGGATCGGGCCGACCAGCGTCGCCACGCCGGCGGTCGCGCCCCACAGGCTCATCGCCCGGCCGCGCTGGTTCGGCGGGAAGATCCGGGTGATGACGGCCATTGTCTGCGGCGTCATCATCGAGGCGCCGAGGCCCTGGAACACCCGGGCCACGATCAGCAGCTCGATCGTGTTCGTCAGGCCGCACCACACCGACGCGAGCGTGAACAGCGCGAGCCCGGTCAGGTACAGCTTCTTCGGGCCGATCCGGTCGCCGAGGCGCCCGGTGATCAGCAGCGGTACGGCGTACGCGAGCAGGTACGCGCTGGTCACCCAGACGACCGTGCCGACGTCCGACCCGAGGTCCTCGAGGATCGCCGGGGTGGCGACCGAGACGATGGTCGAGTCGACCAGGATCATGAAGAAGCCGAGCACCAGCGCCCACAACGCCGGCCACGGCCGGATCTCCGGCCTCACTGTGTCTTGCGGGGCAGCCATTCCAGTTCCTTGCTCTCGATACGTTCGATGGTGTCGGCGAGCCACCCGCGCTCGGCCGCGATCTGGCCCCGGACGTAGTCCGCGGCCATCCAGTACCGCTCGGGTACGCCGGACGCCCGCGCGAGGCCGATGGCCTCGTCGACGTCGGCCAGCCAGCTGTCCAGGTCGTCGACCCGGCGGCGGAGCCGCAGTACCGCGTCGTCGGCCTCGAGGTTGTGTGCCTCGCTCAGGACGACGGGGAACAGCGGGTACTCGTAGACGAAGTTCTCCAGCCCGCTCTCCACCCGGCGGGTCAGCGCGTCGTTCCCTTCCGCGGTGATCTCGTACGTCGTGCGCTCCGGGCGGTTGCCGGCACGGTCGGTGCCGATCGCGCGGACGTACTGCTGGCCGGCCAGCCGCTCGACCGTGTGGTAGAGCGAGCCGGGCCGGGTCTTCACGATCCGGTTGTTGTGGCGGCTGAGCAGCAGTTGGTACATCTCGTACGCGTGCATCGGCCGCTCGTTCAGCAACGCCAGCACCGAGATCGCCAGCGGGGTGAGCTCAGCCATGATCCTCCAGACGGAATGTTCCATGTGGAGTATTCGCCTGCTCAGGAGGAAATGCAAGACGCCTCCGGTTCTTTGACGAACCGGAGGCGCCCTGTGACTCTCAGTGCTTAGACGTAGCGTTCCAGGATGCTGGACTCGGCCAGCCGGGACAGGCCCTCGCGGACCGTGCGGGCCCGGTTCTCGCCGACGCCCTCGACCGTCTGCAGGTCGTCGATGCTTGCCGCGAGCAACTTCTGCAGGTGGCCGAAGTGGTCGATCAGCCGGTCGATCACGGCGCCCGGCAGTCGCGGCACCTTGGCCAGCAGCCGGTACCCGCGCGGGGTGACGGCCGCGTCCAGCTGCTCGGCGCCGCCGATCTGCAGCGCGCGGGCGACCTGGCCGATGTCCAGCAGGTCGGTCGCGCTGACCGCGTCCAGCTCGAGCAGTACGTCGTCGGCGGTCTTGGCGCGCTTCCCGGTGGCCGGCGGGAGGTAGTCGCGGACGACCAGTTCGCGTTCGCCGGCGACACCCGCGACGAGCTCGTTCAGCTGCAGGGTGAGGAGCCGGCCGTCGGTGCCGAGCTCGACGACGTACCCGTCGATCTCGGTGGCGATCCGGCGGACCATCTCCAGCCGCTGCGCGACCGCCGCGACGTCGCGGACCGTGACCAGGTCCTCGATCTCCAGCGCGGACAGCGTGCCGGACACCTCGTCCAGCCGGAGCTTGTAGCGCTCCAGCGTGGCGAGCGCCTGGTTCGCCCGGGACAGGATCGCGCCGGAGTCCTCGAGCACGTAACGCTGGTCGTCGACGTACAGCGCGATGATGTGCATCGACTGCGACACCGAGATCACCGGGAAGCCGGTCTGCCGGTGCACGCGGTCGGCGGTGCGGTGCCGGGTGCCGGTCTCCTGGGTCGCGATCGCCGGGTCCGGCATCAGGTGCACGGCCGCCCGGATCAGCCGGGTGGCATCCCGGTCGAGGACGATCGCGCCGTCCATCTTGCTGAGCTCCCGCAGTCCGGTCGCGGTGAACTCGACGTCGATCTCGAAGCCGCCGGTGGAGATCGCGTCCACGGCCTTGTCGTGACCGAGCACGATCAGGGCGCCGGTCCGGCCCCGCAGAATTCGTTCCAGGCCTTCGCGCAGTTCGGTACCGGGAGCCACTGCCGCGAGCGTCGCGCGCAGCCGGGCGCCGGTGCTGTTCTTGTCCGTGTTCGCCGCCACGGAACCTGAGTCTATGCGGTTCGGCGCACGCAGTTGTGCGGATATCCGCCGCCTCGCCGCGAACCGCGGTCGCGGTCGCGCCTCCGCGGGCGGATGCGCGTGCACCCGCCCGTGCATTCGGACTGTGCAGTACTCGATTCCGGCGTACGGCGGTACGACGGTTGCGGCGTCAGGGGCAGCGGATGACCTGGCCGGCGTACGACAGGCCGCCGCCGAATCCGAACAGCAGCACCGGCGCGCCGGACGGGATCTCGCGCTTCTCGACCAGCTTCGACAGCGCGATCGGGATGCTCGCGGCCGAGGTGTTGCCGGACTCCACGACGTCCTTGGCGACCACCGCGTTGGTGGCGCCGAGGCGCTTCGCGAGCGGCTCGATGATCCGCAGGTTGGCCTGGTGCAGGACGACGCCGCCGAGCTCCTCGGGCTTCAGGCCGGCCTTCTCGCAGACCTGCTGGGCGATCTTCGGCAGCTGCGTGGTGGCCCAGCGGAAGACGCTCAGACCCTCCTGCTGGAACGGGCCTTCGCGGCCCTCGATCCGGACCGCATCGGACATCTCCGGCACCGAGCCCCACACCACCGGGCCGACACCGGCCTGGTCGTCGTCGGCGACCAGAACGGCCGCGCCGGCGCCGTCGCCGATCAGCACGCAGGTGGTGCGGTCGGTCCAGTCCGTCCAGTCGCTGAGCTTCTCGACGCCGATCACGACCGCCTTCGTCGCGGCACCGGCGCGGATCGCCTGGTCGGCGGTCGCCAGCGCGTACGCGAACCCGGAGCAGGCGGTGTTCAGGTCGATGGCGGCCGGGTTGCCGAGGCCGAGCCGGGCGGCGACCCGGGCCGCGATGTTCGGCGACCGGTCGATCGCGGTGCAGGTGGCGACGATCACGTAGTCGATCTCGGTGACGTCCAGGCCGGCGTTCGCGATCGCCTTGTCGGCGGCCCGCCAGGCCATCTCGTCGACGGACTCGTCCGGGGCGGCGATCCGGCGTTCGCGGATCCCGACCCGGCTCTGGATCCACTCGTCGTTGGTCTCGACCATGGTGGCGAGCTCGGCGTTGGTGAGCACCCGCTCGGGCTGGTAGTGGCCGAGCGCGACAACTCTGGATCCGGTCATCTACCTGCTCCTGCGGGTTCGTCGGGCCTGGGGGCGAACCCAGAGTACGTTCCCGGCCCGGGTGCTGTTGATCCCCTGTCTCACACCTGTGGCAGGGAACACAGGCCTGCTAGGCCAACCCGGCGGCGCTCAGCGCCGAGCGCAGGTCGGGGGCGGCGAAGGTGCGGAGGCCGTACTTCTTCTGGATGTCCATTGGCTTCGCCTCGCGGCTGCGGTTCGGGACGTCGGCCGGGATGATCGCCTTGGTGAACCCGAGCCGGGCCGCCTCCGCGAGCCGTTTCTCCAGGCCGCCGACCCGGCGCACCTCACCGGCCAGCCCGACCTCGCCGATCGCGATCAGGCCGGGATGGATCGGCTTGTCCATCACCGACGACGCGACCGCGATCGCCACCGACAGGTCCGCGACCGGCTCGGTGATCTTCACCCCGCCGACGGTCGCGACATACACCTCCTGGTCGGTCAGCTTCAGCCCGGCCCGGTTGCCCAGCACGGCGAGCACCATCGCGACCCGGGACGACTCCAGCCCGGACGTCGTCCGCCGGGGTTGCGGCGCGGCCGACGGGCCGACCAGCGCCTGGACTTCGGCCAGCAACGGCCGGCGGCCCTCCATCATCACGGTCACGCACGTCCCCGCGACCGGCTCGGCGTGCTCGGAGACGAACAGCCCGGTCGGGTCGGTGACCTCGACGATGCCGGTGTCGACCATGTCGAAGCAGCCGACCTCGTCGGACGGGCCGAACCGGTTCTTGGTCGCGCGCACCATCCGGAACCCGGAGTGCCGGTCGCCGTCGAACGCCAGCACGACGTCCACCAGGTGCTCGAGCATCCGCGGCCCGGCGATCGCGCCGTCCTTGGTGACGTGCCCGACCAGGACCACCGCGATGTGCCGCTCCTTGGCCAGCCGGACCAGCGCGCCGGTCACCTCGCGGACCTGGGTCACGCCGCCGGGCGCACCGTCGACCTCGGGATGCGCCATCGTCTGCACGGAGTCGATCACCAGGAACGTCGGCTCGACCGCGTCGACCTGGCCGACGACCGCGCCCAGGTCGGTCTCGGCGGCCAGATACAGGTCGTCGACGAGCGCGTCGGTCCGTCCGGCGCGCAGCCGCACCTGGGCGGCCGACTCCTCGCCGGACACGTACAGCGTCCGCTCGCCGCCGCGGGCGGACTGCGCCGCGACCTCGAGCAGCAGCGTGGACTTGCCGACGCCGGGCTCGCCGGCGAGCAGGATCACCGCGCCCGGCACCACCCCGCCGCCGAGCACCCGGTCCAGCTCGCCGATCCCGGTCGGCCGGGACTCGGCCTCGATCGCGGACACCTTGGCGATCGGCATCGCCGGCGAGGACACCGGCCCGGCGGTGATCCGGGCGGCCTTCGGCGCACCCACCTCGGCGACCGTGCCCCACGCCTGGCACTCGCCGCACCGCCCGATCCAGCGCGCCGACGTCCACCCGCACTCCGAGCACGCGTACGCCGATTTGCCCTTCGCCTGAGTCGCCGCCTTCGCCATGGACCCCAACCTATTTGAGGCCGCCGACAAAACGCCTGAAGGCACGTTTCAGCCAGGTCCCGGCCTTGCGGTGCGGCGGGTCGTCGTCGACCTCCGGTACGTCGGCGATCCGCTGCGCCGCGTCGAGGTACCGGGTGAGGATCTCGCTCTCAGAGGTCCGCAGCTCGCGGCTCTGTTCGAGCAGCAGCAGGGCGGTCTCGCGGTTGCCGGCGGCGACCTCCGCGGAGCCCAGGTGCTGCAGGCAGCGGGCGTGGCCTTCGCGTTCGTCGATCTCGGCGTACAGGTCGGCGGCATGTTCCCAGCGGCTCACTGCCTCGTGCCGGTTGCGTTGCATCCAGGCGGCGACACCGATGAGCTCCAGGGCATGGGCTTCCCCGCTGACGTCGCCTGCCGCTGTCGCGTGGGCGTGTGCGGGCCGGAGGTGTTCGAGAGCGCCTTCGCTGTCGTACTGGTACAGGTGTACGACGGCCAGGTTGATGGAGATCGCTACGTCAGCAGCCAGGTCCGGGCCGGGCCGACGGAGCCGGGCCTCGTCCAGACGGTCCCGTGCGTTCAGTACGGCCTCGTCGCGGTCGTTGCCGGCCGGTGCTCGATCCGCGATGGCCAGGTTCACCAGGGCTCGCTCCACCTGCCGCCGTGTCTTCAACGCGAACGCCGTACGGCCGTTGGTGCCGATGTTGTCCGAGACGCTCAGCCGCGCGTTGGCCGTGTCCAGATCACCCAGCATGCGGTACGCCGTTGCCGCGCGGGCTGCTGCGAGTTCGGAGAGGCTCCGGTGGCCGGCCGCTTCGGCTGCCGCGGTCAGCAGCTCGCTGAGCTGGAGCAGCGCCTCCGGGTGCGGACGGCGTACGTACCAGGCCTCCAGTGCGTCGCAGATGCGGGCAAAGTCGTCGATGGCGTCGTTGTGCGGGGTCTCGGCTGCCAGCAGCTGCCAGAGGCGGTCCTCGTTCAGCGTGAACCACTCGGCCGCGGCCATGCCGCCGGCGTTGGAGCCGAGCGCGACCATCCACTGCTCTGCTTCCTCGGCTGCCGTGTGGAGGTCGCTCGTCCCCTGTTGCCGTCGCCTGCGTACCCGCTTTGCCCGGGCACGCAGCCGGATGATGATGGCGACCACGAGCAGGAGGGTGACGGAGCCCCCGACCCACGGCACGATGCCGCCCTGGGTGAAGCTCTGGCCGAGCAGTTGCGATGTGAGGTCGGTAAGTAGCGGAGATGCGACCGCGCCGATGGTCAGTAGCACCACTTGGGTCCGCGACGGCTCTTCTTGCTCCTCGTCGCTCATGGCCGGCTCCCTGTGGTGAGCCCACGCACCACGGTGCGCCAGAAGGACAGCAACAGCACCACGGGTACGACGGACGCGACAACAGCCGCGGCTGCGACGGGCCCGCTCGACGTGGAGAACTGCCGAGCCTCACCCCACAACACCAACGAGAGCGGCGTCGTACCCGGCCCACTGATCAAGAACCCAACGATGAAGTCGTTCCACACCAGGGCGAACTCCAACACCGCAACAGCGATCAGTGCTGGTCGATACGTCCGCTGCACGGTCGCAAGTACTGCGCTTTGCCGCACCGGTCCCTGCAGCACCTCCGACACCACAGCAGGCGGCGCCGACGCGAAGGCCGACCGCAACAGCAGTACTGCGAACGGCAGGCCGGCCGCCGCGTGTACCAATGCCAGCGCAACCCGTGATCCAGCGAGCCCGGTCGCGTCGATCGCGTCGCGCAAGGGGGCGGCGTACATCTGCACAGGCGTCACCGCGAGTACGACGAACACGCCCATCGCGATCCGCCCGAGCCGCGGCGGCAGACCGCCCCACGCGACCAAGTACGCCGTAGGCACTGCAATCACCAGCAGTACGGCGGTTGCGGCCGTGGCTATGACCAGTGTGGACAGCAACGCCCGGAACAACCCGACGTTGGCCGCATCCGCGAACGACGAGAACCCAAGACCCGACGGAGACCACCAGCCACGCAGGCCCGCCTGCCGTGGCGAGTGGAGCGCCGTTGCGACGAGCACTACCGCCGGAAACACCCACACCAGCGCCACAGCCGACCCGATGAACCAGCCGAGCCGCCGTACCACCCGCCGTGGCCGAGGCTTCCGCAACGCGGGCTCCTGCGGTACGACGGACACCGGCATCGCCCAACGCCGACGCCGCAGCCCCCGTAGGCCGATCAGCCCGACAGCCGCGACGATCGCGAACAGCACGACACCCAACGCCGCCGTACGGCCGGAGTCCACGTTGGACGTGGACGCCCGCCACCAGTTCAGCCCCAGTACGTCGGCAGACCGCTGCATGGACCCCGGTACGACGATCAGCACCAGGTCGAACACCCGTACGGCGGCAATGACCAGCGTCAGCGTGACCACACCCGTGATCGGGCGCAGCAGCGGGATCTCCAACGCCCACAGGCGTTTCCAGCCGCGTACGCCCTCGGCCGCGAGTGTCCGCGACATGTCGTCGGGGATGGCGTCCAGCCCGGCGCGGAACAGCGACACGACGTACCCGAGCCACGTCCAGCCGAACGCGGACATCAGAACGATCCAGAACAGACCAGGACCAAGCCACACCGGGCTGGAGCCGAACAGGCGGGTCGTGACCGCCGTGATCGTGCCGCGTTCCGGTGTCGGGTCGAAGATCATCCGGAAGGTCGCACCGGACACCAGCACCGAGACCGCGAACGGAATGACCAGCGCGGGCTGCAGCAACGTCGTCACCGCGGGCAGCCGATAACTCAACAGCGCAAGGGAAAACCCAACGGCCACCGTGCCGAAGGCGATCAGCACCCACAACAGGCTGTTGACCACAGCATGCAATGCGCCCGGGTCGCCGATCACCGCGAAGTTCCCGAGCCCGAAGTGGTTGTTCGTGACGAACGCCTTCACGACGGTGACGCCGATCGGCACCAGCAGTACGCAGCTGAGCAGCAAGGCCGGCAAGCCGAGCAGGAACGGTCCGGCCGGTCGCCGCGGCTTGCCCTGCACCGGGCGCCCGGTGATCTCGCGGCCGACCACCTCGAGCGACAGGCCGTTCGTGTGCAGCCCCATCAGCTCGCCTCCGCCTTCCGCATCGTGCGCAGCGCCGCGTCGACCGCGTCCGGTACGGCGTCGACGCCCTCGCCGACCGCGATCAGGAAGTCCGTCAGCACCCGCCACAGGCCGTTGATGCCGCCGAGCGCACCGAGCAGGTCGGACAGGTCGAACTGCAGCTGCTCGCCCGGCATCGTGAGCTGCTCCGCGAGCCGGGTGAGCTCGGGGGAGTACCCGGTGGTGCGTCCGTCGACCAGGAAGCCGCCCTCGGCGATCCACGGATCCACCGCCTTGGGATCGGTCAGCCGCCGGACCAGGTCGCGCGAGTCGTCCGAGCTCGGTGCCGTCAGCACCATCACGTCACCGCCCACGACCACCGGCGCGGCAGCCCCCGCGGACATCCGCGGGAACGTGAAGAGGTCGATGTCGCCCGGATCCGCCGCGAACGAGCGGACCACCGGCTCCGCGAAGTCGGACGCGAGCACCATCGCGGCCCGGCGATGCCCGAACACCTCCACCAGCGCGTCCGGGAACTGCTGGACCAGCGACTGCTTCACCCCGCCGGCCAGCGCACCGGGCGCCGACCACATCGTGCCCAGCAGCCGCAGCGCGGCCCCGAACTGCGGCTGCTGTGACGGGCGCGGGTGCTCCGCCATCGCAAGACCGACGTACACCGAAGGCGCTATGCCCAGCAGGATGTTCTCCAGGAAGTCCGTGAGCACCCAGCCGTCTCCCGCGCCCAGGGCCAACGGTGTGACGCCTGCTTTCGTCAGGGTCCGGTTCAGCTCCAGCCACTCCGACCATTGCTGCGGTGGTTGTACGCCGACCTGCTGGAACACCGACGGGCGGTACCAGACCGCGGACTTGTGCGCTGTTTTGAACGGAACGCCGTACGTCTGCCCTCTCTGCACCAGGAGGTCCCGCCAGAGCCTCGTCTGGCCGTGTGGGGCGAGGTCGTCGGGCATCGGCGCCAGCTCCTGCCAGTGCTCCCGTACGAGGCCGGGCTGCGGCAGCATCACTACGTCCGGCCTCCTGGCCGCGGGAGCGTCGAAAGCAGTGGAGATGTCGTCGCCGAGCGGTACGACCTCTACGGGGTAGCTCAGCGAGCCAAGGCCGCTCAGCACCTTGTGGAACGCGCGTAGCTCCTCACCACTCCAGCTGACAGCCACCCGGACCGCACGGCGCAGTCCTAGCACGTCGCTTGAGCACCCGGTCAGCAAGAGCGTCGTTGCGGCGGCTCCGAGGAACGCCCTGCGGCTACTCGGCATCGTCAAATCCAGCAGTACGGGTCGTGCTGGTCGTGATGAGCAGCAGGGCGACCGAGGCAAGGTCAGGATTGGGCCGGATCGACAGGAGCGAGCCCCAGGTCGGCAGGCCGTTCGCGTCCTCCAAAACGATCACCCGCGGGTAGGCGCCGAGTGCCCGGGCCACACCGGTCAGTCTGCGGCGCCCTGGCGTGATCTCGTGCGGGTAGCGGTCCAGTACATCCTCGAGCCCACAGCCGAAAGCCTGCACCCGGCTCTGCTCGCGGGCAGCCTGCTTGGTGATCGAGTGCGTCGTCAGATGCCCGTGTACGACGTTGCCGAGCACGGTGAGGTGGGGGAGCAGTCCGCCCTCGGCCGGCACCAGCCGGACCGCGCCACCGGCCAGGACGATCGCGTTGGGCGGTGGATCGTCCAGCCCGGTCAGGAGGTCCGCCAGCCTGCGACGGTCGGCCGCATGGGGCACCACCACCGCACGCTGCTCACCTACGTCGATCCGGAGTCGCTCCGGCAACCCCGGCACGCGTTCGAGCAGCAGTCCGTCCATCTGTGCCCGGCGCCTCCCAAGACTGCCCCGTCGAATCGGTTCGTCAACCCTATGGGGAGTGAGGGCCCGTCGCAGGCCACAGGGTGTCGCTCAGTAACCGCGGCTCCACAGGTTGATCGCGTAGTCGACCTCGACACCGGTGTGTGAGGCCAGGATCCGGCGGGCGTCCTTGGGGGTGAACTCGATCTTCACCACCGCCTCCAGGTCGGCTCTGCTCTCGAACCGCCAGCCCATGTCCAGCCGGGTCCGGTGCCAGCCGCGGTCCGCCCAGAACCGTTCGACGACCGGCGCCTTGATCATCGGGTACGACGTACTGAACCACCGCCCGAACGTCGACCGGCTGCCGTCGTTGTCGATCACGAACGCGGTCCCGCCGCGGCGCATCACCCGGTCCAGCTCGGTCAGCCCGGGCTCGCACCCCGGCCCGAAGAAGTACGCCCAGCGCGCGTGCATCACGTCCACCGACGCGTCCGGCACCGGCAACCGCTGCGCCGAACCCTGCCGTACGTCGACGTTCGCCAACGCCTGGGTACGCCGCCGGGCCGCCTCCGCGAGGCCACCGTGCGGCTCGACGCCGATGACGTGGGAAGCCGTCCGCGCGAACATCGGCAGGTAGAACCCGGTACCACAGCCGATGTCGAGCACGTTCCCGCCGGCCCAGTCCCGGATCGCGCGCATCGCCGGCTCGATCACGCCGTTCGGGTCGACCGCCCGGTTCTCGATCTCGTACACCTTCGGGTGCTGCCAGATGTTCGGGCTCGGGATCCCGCCTTCCGCGATGCTCACCCGTCAGACCCTAGCCATCGCCTGCTTGGTCGTAGCGGCCAGCAGTGCCGCCGGGACGAGCAGGATGCCGCAGAAGACCGCCAGCCAGTGGAAGCCGAGGTGAGCCAGCACCGGCCCGGCAGCTGTGCCCGAAAGGGAAGCCAGGATGCCCATTGTGAGATCGGAGAGGCCCTGTGCCGACGTACGGATCTCGTCCGGGACCGACCGGGACAGCAAGGTGGAGCCCGCGACCAGGCAGGCCGACCAGCCGAGGCCTAGCGTGAACAACGCGAGCCCGGTGAGCGCGTGCGCGTTGTCGGGAGCAACGGCGGCCAGTGTCATCGCGACAGCCAGGATGCCGAGGCCGATGCCGATCGTGGGGGTGCGGCCGAGCCGGTCCGCGAGCCAGCCGGTCACCGGGGACAGCGCGTACATGCCGGCCACGTGGCCGCTGATGACGAAGCCGACGATGGTCAGCGAAGCACCGTGGTGCCGCAGGTGGACCGAGGTCATCGACATCACCCCGACCATCACGGCGTGCGCCGTGGCGATCGCCAGCAGGCCCAGCCGTGCGTGCGGGATGCTCACGACCTGGCGGAACGTCTCTGCCAGCGGCTGGCGCTCCACCTTGCCAGGACGCACCTGGCTGCGCATGCCTGTCCAGACGGTGAGCGCACTGAGCCCGAAGGCGACCACGGAGAACACGTAGGGACCGGCCAGCGCCAAGATGCCCAGCTTGCTGCCGACCGAGCCGCCGACGCCGGTCAGGTTCGGGCCGATGATCACGCCGATCGTGGTGGCCCACACGACCAGCCCGAGCGAACGGGCGATCTTGCTGGGCTCGGCGTTGTCGGTGGCGGCGTACCGCGACTGGAGGTTCGAGGCCGAGCCGCTGCCGAACAGGCAACCCGCGGCCAGAAGCAGGGCGAGGGAGCCCAGTTGCGCCGCGACGATGGTCAGCGCGGCACCCACGAATGCGATCAGATAGCCGAGGGTCAGCGAGACCCTACGACCGTGGGATCTGGCCAGGCCCGCGAGGGGAACGGCGAGGACGGCGGCGCCCAGGGTGGTGGAGGTGGCTACCAGGCCTGCCAGTGACGTGGAGCCGGAGACGTTCTCGGCGAGCAGCGCGGCGACCGCGAACCCGCTGGCTGTCGCGACGCCGCCGAGGGCGTTGCTGGCCACCAGAACCCGGAGAGTTGTCCGCTGCCGCTCGCTCGTCACGAGCGAACCCTCTCATGAACCTGACAGGGAAGCCGCTTATAGGATTGTCCTGACGTAACTCGACCCCGTTGGAGAGTCCCGATGCCAGAGATCGCGATCGTTCCCGCACCGCGTGAGCTCACTGTCCACGAAGGCCGGTGGTTCACCGCCGATCCGATCGGGGAGGCCGTCCGGGACGTGGTCGAGAACCTCGGCGAGACCGAGTACCGCATCGAGGTGACCGTTGACGGTGCCCGGTTGACGGCCGGTTCCGAGGAGGCGCTGCGGCACGCGGAGACGACGTACGCGCAGCTGGTCGAGGCGGCCGAGCCGGCCGCGGACGGGCAGGTCGCCGTACCGCTCGTGCACGTCGCGGACGCGCCGCGGTTCGGGTGGCGGGGGATGATGCTGGACGTCGCGCGGCACTTCATGCCGAAGGAGTTCGTGCTCAAGGTCATCGACGTCCTCGCCCTGCACCGGCTGAACGTGCTGCACTTCCACCTCACCGACGACCAGGGCTGGCGGGTCGAGATCGCGGCGTACCCGAAGCTCACCGAGGTCGGCGCGTGGCGCGAGCACACGATGGTCGGGAAGATGTCGCACGGCCAGACCGAGTTCGAGTACGACGGCACCCGGCACGGCGGGTTCTACACCAAGGACGAGCTCCGCGAGATCGTCGCGTACGCCGCGGAGCGGGGCATCACGGTCGTCCCCGAGATCGACCTGCCGGGGCACATGCAGGCGGCGATCACGGCGTACCCGGAGCTCGGGAACCACCCGGACCGGCAGCTGAGCGTTCGGCCGTACTGGGGGATCAGCGAGGACGTGCTGAACGTGAACGACGCGACGGTCGAGTTCGTGAAGACCGTGCTGCGGGAGGTGCTGGAGATCTTCCCGTCGCCGTACGTGCACCTCGGCGGTGACGAGTGCCCGTCGGTGCAGTGGGCCTCGTCCGAGGAGGCTGGGAAGAGGCAGGCTGACCTCGGGCTGGACGAGCCCGGGCAGTTGCAGGGGTGGTTCACCGCGCAGGTCGCGGAGGTGCTGGCCGAGCAGGGGCGGCGGCTCGTCGGCTGGGACGAGATGGTCGAGACCGACTGCCCGAAGGACGCGGTCATCATGGCGTGGCGCAGCGCCGAGCGCGGCGAGGTGGCGGCCAAGGCGGGGCACGAGGTCGTGATGGCGCCGTGCGAGTCGGTGTACTTCGACTACTACCAGGGCGACCCGGCGACCGAGCCGCTGGCGATCGGCGGCGACATCCCGCTGCGGAAGGTCTACGACTTCGAGGTGATCCCGGCGGGGCTGTCGGCGCAGGAGCAGGCGCTGATCGTGGGGACCCAGTGCCAGATCTGGACCGAGTACATGGAGGGCCCGGAGCAGGTCGGGTACATGCTGCTACCCCGGCTGTCCGCCTTCGCCGAGCGCGCCTGGGGCTCGCCGAGAACGTCGTACGACGAGTTCCTGGATCGGCTGCGGCCGCACCTGAAGCGGATCGAGAAGCTCGGCGTGAACTACCGCCCACTGGATAGCTGAGGGGATAACAAAATCTCCGTTAGCCCTGTTAGAAGGGGTAGACGACCCGGCCGGGCCTGGCAAAGGATAGGAGGCCGGGTCGGGAGCGGAGGCGCGCGCACATGACCGCTGTAGGGCCGCTGGATGCCATGTTCCTGGGCGGGGAGTCGCGGGAGCAGCCGATGCATGTCGGCGGGCTGATGTTGTTCGAGCTGCCCGAGGGTGCCGGGCGGGATCATGTGTTCCCGGAGAGTTCGCGGGACTTCGTGTCGCGGCTGTACCACGAGTTGGTGGCGGCGCCGGAGGTCAACCCGCTGTTCGCCCGACGGGTGCGGAACCGGGCGGTGGATCTCGGGTACTGGTCGTGGGAACAGGACGACGAGATCGACCTCGAGTACCACGTCCGGCTGTCCGCACTGCCGCGCCCGGGGCGCTTCCGCGAACTGTTCGAACTCACCAGCCGCCTCCACGGCACCCTCCTCGACCGCCATCGCCCACTGTGGGAGATTCACCTGATCGAGGGCGTCGAGGGCCGGCGCTTCGCCGTCTACAGCAAGATCCACCACTCGATGATCGACGGCGTCACAGCCCTCCGCCTGATGCAGCAAACCCTCACCACCGACCCCACCCAAACCCACATGCCCGCCACCTACGCCCTACCGAGCGAGACGACCGACGGCGCCGAAGCGGGGGTGGGCGGGGCGCCTGGGCCGGCGGAGTTGTTGGCGGCTGTTGGGCGGATCCCGGGGCGGGCCTTGGGGTCGGCGGTGCAGGGGGTTGGTGGGGCTGGGCGGTTGCTGGCGGATCTTGCCGGGTTGCCGGTGGCGGGGTTGCAGAGCATGGTGCATTCGACGATGCCGTTCCAGGCGCCGCGGACCGTGTTCAACCAGGGGGTGACCGGAGCGCGGCGGTTTGCGGCGCAGTCTTGGCCGTTGGAGCGGTTGGAGAAGGTACGGGCGATCACCGGGGCGACGCTCAACGACGTACTGCTCGCGATGTGTGCAGGTGCCCTGCGCAACTATCTGCTCGACCTGAACGCGCTCCCGGACAAGGCGCTGACCGCGATGGTCCCGGTCAACCTCCGGACGAAGGACAGCGGCCCCGGCGGCGGCAACTCGCTCGCCACGCTGATCGCCGACCTGGCCACCGACCTGGCCGACCCGGAGCAGCGGATCCGCCGGATCATGGCGTCGACCGCGCAGGCGAAGCGCGTGCTGTCCGGTCTCACCCCGCTGCAGAACCTGATCGTCGGCGCGCTCGGCTTCGCGGTCGCCGGCCCCGGCGCGGTCCTCCCGGGCGTCGCCGGCCGTACGACGCCGCCGTACAACATCGTCATCTCGAACGTCCCCGGCCCGACGGAGAGCCCGCTGTACTGGAACGGCTCCCGCCTGCTCGGCCTCTACCCGGCGAGCATCGTGATGAACGGCCAGGCGCTGAACATCAGCGTCACCAGCTACGCCCACCAACTCCACTTCGGCCTGATCGGCTGCCGCCGCACGGTCCCGCACCTGCAACGCATGCTCACCCACCTCGAAACCTCACTGGCCGAGCTGGAGAACATCCACTAGATCCGGACGACCCCGTTGGGCGTCTGGAAGATCGCGGCCACCAGACCGGGTTGGCCGTTCGGGCCGACCCAGCCGACGTCGAGGTCGTCGAGGAGGTGGTCGGCCGGGTGGCCGATCCAGTCGGTGACGCGGCCGGGGTCGCCGGCGATCTCCAGGCCGGTCAGCTTGACGTCCTTGCCGCCGATCGACGGGTGCTCGCCGAGGTCGTCCCAGTGGATGAAGAACGGCAGCTGCGGGTCCGCGATCAGCCCCTTGACGCCGATCTGCCGCCAGGTGAGGTTCACCCCGTCGGGCCGGTGCCGGTTGCCGGGCACCGCCTGCCGGCCGAGCCGCTGCTCCATCGCCGCCATGTCGGTGACCTCGACGACCCAGCCGAGCCAGCCGCCGCCGAGCTCCTTGCGGGCCCGGACCGCCTGACCGAACGGCGCCTTGTCCGACGCCGGGTGGTCGAGCACGTCGACTACCTCGATGTACCGGTCGTTCTCCAGCGGGAGGATGTGGTTCACGGTCCCGAACCGCGGGTGCACCCCGCCGTCCACGAACTCGGCACCGAGCAGCCCCGAGAGCCGCTCGATCGTGGCCGCGCAACCGTCCGGCCCGCACGCGTACGACAGATGATCCAGACGCATGTCAGTCATTGTTGCGTCCCGCACCGACAGTTCGTCGCCCAGGGTGTGTCGCGACCTACTTCGACGCGGGATGCGGGAGCAGCGGACGGGCCGCCGACAGGTGCTGCCGGCACAGCTCGGCGAGTACGTCGTACGCCTTGTCGCCCATCAGCGTCTGCAGCTCGACCTTGCTGGACTCGAACACCGGCTCGACCGCGATGTGCGCCTCGGTGTTCCCGGTGCAGTACCAGTCCAGGTCGTGCCCGCCGGGGCCCCAGCCGCGCCGGTCGTACTCCCCGATCCCGACCTCGGTGTACGTCGTACCGTCCGGCCGCTCGACCTCGCGGAACGTCCGCCGGATCGGCAGCTGCCAGCACACGTCGGGCTTGGTCTCGACGAAGTGCACGCCGCGCTTCAGCGCCAGCCCGTGCAGCGCGCAGCCGGCGCCGCCTTCGAAGCCCGGGCGGTTCAGGAAGATGCAGGCACCGTCCCAGACCCGGGTCTTCCGGTCGCCCTCGTCGTCGGTCTCGACCCAGCCGTTGGCGCGACCCTCCTTGCGGAACTGCCAGTCGTCCTTGCCGAGCTCCTTGACGTACTTCTTCACCCGCTTCTCGTCGTCCGCGTCGGAGAAGTGCGCGCCGAGCGTGCAGCAGCCGTCGTTGGGACGGCCCTTGTAGATCCCCTGGCAGCCGCCACCGAAGATGCAGGACCAGTTGGACGTCAGCCAGGTCAGGTCGCAACGGAAGACCTGGTCGGGGTCGTCGGGGTCGATGAACTCGACCCAGGCGCGGGGGAAGTCGAGAGAAACCTCAGGCACCTGGAAAGCCTACGCGCAACCGGGAACACACCGGTACTCCGGTTGTCCAGTAGCGTGAGGGTATGCGGCTCGGCGTACTCGACGTGGGATCAAACACCGTCCATCTGCTCGTGGTGGACGCGCATCGTGGTGCCGCGCCGTTGCCGGCGTACTCGCACAAGACCGAGCTCCGGCTGGCCGAGCACCTCGACGAGGACGGCAAGATCGACGGCTCCGGCGCCGACGGGCTGATCGCGTTCACCAAGGAGGCCGTGGAGCTGGCCGAGGACAAGGGCTGCGAGTCGGTGCTCGCGTTCGCCACCTCCGCGCTCCGCGAGGCGCCGAACGGCGAGAAGGTGCTGGAGCGCGTCCGCACCGAGACCGGCGTGGACCTGGAGGTGCTCAGCGGCGAGGACGAGGCCCGGCTGACGTTCCTCGCCGTACGCCGGTGGTTCGGCTGGTCCTCGGGTCGCCTCGCGGTCTTCGACATCGGAGGCGGCTCGCTGGAGATCGCCGCCGGGTCGGACGAGCAGCCGACCGTGGCGGAGTCGGTCCAGCTCGGTGCCGGGCGGCTGACCCGGGAAGGGCTGACCGCGGACCCGCCGGACAAGGACGAGGTACGGGCGTTGCGCCGCCGGATCCGGATGGAGCTGGCCGCCGTGGCCGGTCCGGTACTGCGGGCCGGCCGGCCGCAGCGCTCCGTCGCCACCAGCAAGACGTTCCGCTCGCTCGCCCGGATCACCGGCGCGGCACCGTCCGCTGACGGGCCGTACGTCCCGCGCACGCTGAACCGCGACGAGCTGAACGAGTGGATCCCGAAGCTGACCACGATGACCGCCGCCGAGCGGGCCGCGCTGCCCGGTGTCTCGGCCGGCCGCGCGTCCCAGCTGACCGCCGGCGCACTGGTCGCCGACGCCGTGATGGACCTCTTCGACCTGCCCGCGCTGGAGGTCTGCCCGTGGGCGCTGCGCGAGGGCGTCATCCTGTCCCGGCTCGACCAGCTGCAACCCCGATGAGCTCTCGTCCGGCCGCGAAGATCGGTCTGTCCACCGCCTCCGTCTACCCCGAGTCCACCGCCAGCGGTTTCGAGCTGGCCGCCCGGCTCGGGTACGACGGGGTCGAGGTGATGATCGGGATCGACCCGCTGAGCACCCAGATCGACGCGATCCAGCGGCTGATCGACTACCACCAGTTGCCGGTGCTGGCGATCCACGCACCGACGCTGCTGATCATGCAGCGGGTCTGGGGGACCGACCCGTGGAGCAAGCTCGAGCGCAGCGCGGAGGCGGCGAAGGAGCTTGGCGCGGACGTGGTCGTCGTACACCCGCCGTTCCGCTGGCAGCGTGACTACGCGCGCGGGTTCGTCGAGGGGATCGCCCGGCTGGAGGCGGAGACCGGCGTGACGCTGGCGGTGGAGAACATGTACCCGTGGCGCGCGCCCGGGCGGGACCTGCAGGCGTACGCGCCGAGCTGGGACCCGACCGAGCAGACGTACGCGCACACCACGCTCGACCTGTCGCACGCGTCCACCGCCGAGCAGGACTGTGTCGAGCTGGCCGCGACGATGGGCAGGAGCCTCACGCACGTCCACCTCACCGACGGCACCGGCTCCGCGAAGGACGAGCACCTGGTCCCCGGCCGCGGTACGCAGCGCGCCGCCGACCTGCTCACCGAGCTGGCCAAGCAGGACTTCGGCGGGCACATCATCATCGAGATCAACACCCGGCGCGCGACCAGCCGCTCCGAGCGCGAGGTCGACCTGGTCGAGTCTCTAGAGTTCACGCGCCGGCACTTCGTCAAGACCCGGCGGACGCCGTTCGCGGTCACCTCGGACGGTGAGATCTCGGAGCTCACTCCGTGACAGCTTCCCGCCGTACGCCGGGACGCCGCCCAGGGGGACCCGACACCCGGGGGGAGATCCTCGACGCCGCCCGCGAATCCTTTGCGGACAAGGGGTTCGCGGCCACCTCGATGCGCGCCGTCGCCCGGCAGGCCGGGGTGGACGCGGCGCTCGTGCACCACTACTTCGACAGCAAGGACGAGCTGTTCGTCGAGGCGATGGCGATCCCGGTCGACCCGCGGGTGATCGCGGCCCGGATCCTCGACGGGCCGCCCGAACAGATGGGCCGGCGGATCGCGACCGCGTTCCTCGGCGTCTGGGAGACACCGGACGGGCAGCAGCGGATGCAGGCGCTGTTCGGGAGCATCGCGAGCAGCGACCAGGTGGCCCGGATGATGCGCGAGGGCATCGGGCAGATGATCATCCAGCCGGTGTCGCAGTCGCTCGACGTACCCGATGCCGCGCTCCGGGTCGGCCTGGTCGGCAGTCAGCTGATCGGCGCCGCGATCATGCGGTACGTCGTCCGGCTGGAGCCGGTCGCGTCGGTGGACCTGGAGACGTTGGTCGACCGGCTGGCGCCGGTCCTGCAGCAGCACCTGACCGGCTGATGGAGATCCCGCGCGACGCCGAGATCCGTGCGTTGCATCGCGCGTACGCGCCGAACCGGGAGGCGTTCGAGGTGGTGTGGGAGCACTGCCGGCTGGTGTGCTCGGTGGCGTCGCAGTTCTTCGCCGGCCTGGACGTCGACACCGATCTGGTCCGGGCGGGCGCGTTGCTGCACGACGTCGGGGTGTACCGGTTGGACTCGTCGGCGTACGTCCGGCACGGCGTACTCGGGCATGAGCTGCTCGACTCGCTCGGGTTCCCGGTAGAGATCTGCCGGTTCTGCTCGTGCCATACGGGCGTCGGGATCACCCGGGACGACGTCGTACGGCAGGGGTTGCCGATCCCGGTCGCGGACTACCTGCCGCGGACGCCGGAGGAGGAGTTGGTGATGTACGCGGACAAGTTCCACAGCAAGCGGACGCCGCCGGTGTTCCTCTCGGGGAATACGTATACATCCGAGGTCGCGCGGTTCGGGGCGGCGAAGGTGCGGCGGTTCGGCGAGTTGCGGGAGCGGTACGGCGACCCGTCGCTGGACGCGTTGAGCGAAGCGACGGGCTACGCGGTCATCTGACCCTTGCACGGGTGCGGCGGCGCGCGCTAAATTCATCATATGATGAAAAACTCGGTGAGCTGCCGCGACGTGGTCGTGGTGCGCGGCGAGCAGGAGGTCTTGCACGGGATCGGCTTCGATCTCCGGACCGGGACGGTGACCGGCCTGCTCGGGCCGTCCGGTTGCGGGAAGACCACGCTGATCCGCGCGATCGTCGGCCTGCAGGCGCAGGTCACCGGCGAGGTCACGGTGCTCGGGCTGCCGGCCGGTGCGCCGAAGCTGCGCGGCCGGGTCGGGTACGTGACCCAGGAGCCCAGCGTGTACGGCGACCTGACCGTCACCGAGAACCTGCGCTTCTTCGCCGCGGTGCTCGGTGTGCCGGTGCCGGACGTGGCGCGGGTGATCGAGACCGTCGACCTCGGGTCGCATGCCGACGTACGCGTCGATCGGCTGTCCGGCGGGCAGCGCTCGCGGGTGTCGCTGGCGGTCGCGCTGCTCGGCAGCCCCGAGCTGCTGGTGTTGGACGAACCAACGGTCGGGCTGGATCCGGTGCTGCGGCGGGATCTCTGGCAGCTGTTCCACCGGCTGGCCGACGACGGGGCGGCGCTACTGGTGTCCAGTCACGTGATGGACGAGGCCTCGCGGTGCGACCGGTTGTTGCTGATGCGCGAGGGCGAACTGCTCGCCGACGAGACGCCCGACGCGTTGCTCACCGCGGCCGGTACGACCGACATCGAGCAGGCGTTCCTGACGTTGATCGAGGAGAAGGAGGCGGCCCGATGACTCCGCGAGTGACGCTGGCCGTCGCCGCCCGGGTGCTCACCCAGCTGCGACGGGACCCGCGGACGGTGGCGCTGCTGATCGCGCTGCCGACCGTGTTCGTCACCCTGATGTGGTGGATGTTCCACGACAATCCGGTGGTGTTCGACCAGATCGGCGGACCGCTGCTGGCGATCTTCCCGTCGATCGTGATGTTCGTCGTCACCGCGGTGACCACGTTGCGCGAACGGTCCGGCGGGACGCTGTCGCGGTTGTTCACGATGCCGATGGCGAAGCTGGACTTCCTGCTGGGCTATGCGCTCGCGTTCGCGCTGGTCGCCGTCGTACAGGCGGTCGTGCTGGTCTCTATCGCCTTGTATCTCTTGGGTTTGAACATCCAGGGCGCCGCCTGGCAGTTGGGCGTCGTCGGCGTCCTGGACGGCGTCCTCGGCGCCGCGCTCGGGCTGTTGTCCAGCGCGTTCGCGGCCACCGAGTTCCAGGCCGTGCAGATGATGCCGGCGATCATGATCCCGCAGATCCTGCTCTGCGGCCTGTTCGTCCCGCGCGACCAGCTGCCGTCGGTCCTGCACGCCCTCAGCGACGTACTCCCCTTGTCCTACGCGGTCGACGCCGTCCTGGGAGTTGCCAAGGGCAACGGCTTCACCACGTCCACCGGCACCGACACCCTGGTTGTCCTCGCCTTCATCCTCGGCGCACTGGCCCTGGGCGCTGCCACCCTCAAACGCCGCACCGCCTAGGAGGCAGCGATTATTGGAAGACCTTGACGATCTTTCCGTTGGCGTCGTAGGCGGCGACCCGGGGGTTGGGCTTCTTGAGGTCGTAGGTTGACGAGGTCAGCCAGGTGAACGCGAACCAGCCGCCGCGGCTGACCGGGACCTGGTAGACCGGGCCGGTGCCGATGCGCAGGCGGACCGTGGTTGCCGCCTTCGAGGCGACGCGGCCCCAGCCGGTCATGTTCCAGCTGTGGCAGGTTCCGGCGACGCATTCGCCGCCACCGCCGCCGGCGACGTACATGTCGGTCCGGCCGGACCTGACCTCCGGGTCGAGCGTCGGGTCGTTGCTGTCGAGGTTGGTCAGGGTGGCGAAAGAGGTGGAACCGGCCGGGTCGCCGAGTGGCGACTTCCGGGAGGTCAGTTCGCAGTCGACGACCTTACGGCCGCTGGGGGAGATCGCGACCAGGGCGGCCGACCCGAGCGCCTTCGACTGGTCCGAGGCCACCACCTGCCAGTTGGTCAGGTCGACCCAGGCGATCACGGAGCAGTTCCGGAGCTTGTCCGCCGCCGATTGCGGGAGGAGATCCTTCGCGGCCGCGGCGACCAGTTCCGCCGACGGCTTGTCGCCGCCGGGGATGATGCAGTAGCTGCCGTTGGTGACCCGTGTGCCGTTCTTGAGGTCGTACATCTGAGCATGCCCGGACCGTGCCGTACCGGTGCCACGGAGCTTCTGCGTGACGCCCGGGGTGCGCAGGTTGCAGCGGCGTTCCGCCTCCTCGTGGGTGATCCGCTGATCCGCGGCCGCTTCGCCCCGCGGAACGCCCGGGACCGGGCCGAAGTCGGAGTTCTGCGGCGCTGCGACGGCCGGCTGTTTGTTCGCGGTGGCCAGGTTCGGCAGCAGGCTCGCGGCGACCGCAACCACCGCGACACCGGCGACCGCACCGCCGAGGCCGAGGAGCTTCCGGCGGCGCCGGCCGCGCCGGCCGCGGGCCAGCAACGCGGCGGTGTCGAAGTCGTCCATCGGCTCCGACCCGGCGATCCGCTGGAGCTCGGCGCTGATCTCTCGTACGTCGTCCATCTCGTTCTCCTTCACAGTGACTGGCTCGCCCGCCGCTGGTCGATGGTTCGCCGGAGAGTGTCGAGACCGCGTGCCGCCTGGCTCTTCACGGTGCCGGTCGAACAGCCGAGGATTTCCGCGGTCTGCTCGACGGACAGGTCTTCGTAGTACCGCAGGACCACGCACGCGCGTTGCCGCGGGCCCAGGGAACGCAGGGCTTCCAGTACTTCGTCCCGTTCGGCGTGGCCGGCGGTGAAGTCGTCGGGCTCGGCGCGGTCCGGCAGGTCGGCGATCGCCACTTCCCGCCGCCACGGCCGGCGGCCGCCGTCGTACGCCGCGTTGACCACGACGCGACGCGCGTACGCGAACGGATTACCTACCCGCCGTACCTTCGGCCACGCCAGGTACAGCTTGTACAACGCGTCCTGGACGATGTCGTCGGCCCGGTGGCGATCCCCCACCACCAGAAACGCGGTCCGCCGCAACGCCGTCGAGGTCTCCTCGACGAACTCGGCGAACTCCCGGTCCCGCTCCACCATCCGCGCCTCCACTCCCCATCTCCACCCCAAGACGGAAAGTCCCACGCACCAGGTTGCACCGCGGAAGGGTTACGGCCGTGTCCGGTACAACCCGTACGAAGCGCCGCCGGTGATCGCGACGCCGATCAGGCCCAGCCACACGGCCCGTTCGCGGCCGCCGGGCTTGTTCTTCATCTCGTCGTACGACTCGGTGTAGGTGCCGGTGCTGCCGTGCACGACGCACAGGTCGCCCTGGCTCATCGGCCGGTGGTTGCAGGTCGGCGTCGCGTTCGGATCCGGCGGCGCGATCAGGAAGTAGATCCCCATCCCGATCCCCAGCACCCCGAGCGCCAGCCCGAACCAGATGAACTCCCGCAGAGTCTTCACCGACCACCCGTCTGTAGTTGCCTCACCCCGAGCTGGGGAACAGTACCTCGCCGGCAGCGGTAGGCGAACTTGCGACAGCTCGCGGGGGCTGGAGACATTGCATTGCTTGTCGCGAGTCCCCACGGCTTGTTCTCGGGTCATCACGAGCAGGCCGGCAGTCAGCGGTGCTGCTTTGCCGGTCGGGGGAGTCGAGCGTTCGCGGTGGCCCGGTGGTACGTGTCGGTCACAGGCGGCGGCAGCCGCAAGAATGAGCGGCGCCAGCCGCGCGCAACCGGGTGGGCGGGAGCGGCGCGTAGCACGGCGACGAAGGGGTCGCGCGTAGCACCGCGTGGGGGATGACCTTCTCCACTACACCAGCCTCAGCCGGCGAGGTGGGCGACGTTTTCCCAGGCGGGGTCGGGGGTGGTGGTGAGGGTGACTTTGCCGTGGGGCCAGCCGGTGGTGGCGGCTTGGAGTTGGGCGTCGGCGGGGGTGGTGCCGTCGACGTAGTAGTGCAGGATGCGGACGCCGGCGGAGGTTTCGTGGGCGAGGAGGTTGCCGGAGCCGCCGAGGCGGTCGGTGAGGTGGTCCTCGAACGCGCGCAGTTCGTCCAGCATCTCGGACTCGGGCAGGCCGTCCTCGCGTACGACGGGGTACCGGATCGACACCGCGACGTGCGTGTCGAGGTGCGGCCGCCGGATCGAGCGCAGCGGGTACTCCGCGGTCGCGATCACCCGCTGCCCGTCCCGGGTCCCCTCGAGCATCTTCCAGGCGGGGCTGCCGTCGTCCAGCGTGTGCTCGGCCGCGAACCCGGCCACGGCCGGCAGCAGTTGCATCACCGGTACGGCGTCCACCGGGGCGTCGGCCAACGGGTCGATCGCGCCGACCCAGGTCTCCACCATCTCCTCGCCCAGCACCAGGTCCAGGATCAGAAACGTCACCCGCCGCTGCGTGTCCACCGACAGCGACGCGAACGCCGGGTGGTGGACGCCGACGTGGACGGACGCCGAGTCCGGCTCGATCGACACCAGCGACTCGTCGATCGCGACCGGCGGCAGTCCCTCGAACTGGATCGTCACCGCGGGACCGGGCCGGCGCAGGTCGGCGTACTCCCAGACGCGGTCCGACGGCGGGGCCGCGCGCAGCCAGCGGCGGGCGACCGCGCGCTGGGCGGGGTTGCCCGCGGCGGTCACGATCAGGACGTGCTCGGCGTGCAGCCCGGGCCCGAGCTCCCATTCCAGGTCGGGGTGGATCCGGCCGATCCGGTCGGTCAGGTCGGCGTTCGCCGCGGTCGGCTCGCGCCGGGCGACGGCGTCCGCGACCAGTCCGGCGCCGGCCGTCGTCCACCAGGACCAGAACGCGCCGATCGGGTCGGCCTCCACGGCGTTCCGGCGGCGACGCTTGAAGATGGGCATGACCGCATCCTCTAACAGCCAGGGGTGCGACCATCGAACCAGTCACCGTGCTGGTGTGGTCCCGGACACACCAGCGCCGGACGATTCCGCAAAGCCTGGTTCAGGCGCGTAACCTGCATTCACCACTGGCAAATGGGTGGGTTGATGAGGAGGAACACGTAGTGCTTCGGCGAGTCCTGCTGGGCATGTCCCGCAGCCCCCAGATCAAGAAGGCCGTGTCGTCGCTGCCGGTGTCCAGCGGCATCGTCGCGCGGTTCGTCGCCGGTGAGACCGCTCCGGAGGCCGTGCTGGCCACCGAGAAGCTGGTCAGCAACGGCCTCCGCGTCACCCTCGACCACCTCGGTGAGGACGTCACCGACCTGGCCGCCGCGACCGCGACCGCCGACGCGTACCTCGACCTGCTGAAGAAGCTGGCCGCGGCCGGCCTGACCGCGAACGCCGAGGTCTCGGTGAAGCTGTCCGCGGTCGGCCAGGCGCTCCCCGGCGACGGCGAGAAGATCGCGCTGGAGAACGCCCGCACGATCTGCCTCGCGGCCCGCAACGCCGGTACGACGGTCACCCTCGACATGGAGGACCACACCACCACCGACTCCACGCTGGGCATCCTCCGCGAGCTGCGCCAGGACTTCCCGGAGACCGGCGCGGTCCTGCAGGCGTACCTGCGGCGTACCGAGGGCGACTGCCGCGACCTCGCGCACTCGGGCTCCCGGGTCCGGTTGTGCAAGGGCGCGTACAAGGAGCCGGAATCGGTCGCGTACCAGGACAAGCGCCAGGTCGACAAGGCGTACGTCCGCGCGATGAAGGTGCTGATGAACGGCGAGGGCTACCCGATGATCGCCTCGCACGACCCGCGGCTGATCTCGATCGCGGGCGCGCTGGCCGATCGCGCCGGCCGCAAGCCGGGCAGCTTCGAGTACCAGATGCTGTACGGCATCCGTCCCGAGGAGCAGCTCCGGCTGGCCGGCCTCGGGCACACCATGCGGATCTACATCCCGTACGGCGAGGACTGGTACGGCTACCTGGTCCGCCGGCTGGCCGAGCGCCCCGCGAACCTGCAGTTCTTCGCCCGCTCCTTGATCAGCAAGAAGTAGCCCGCGCGCCGACGGCTAACCTGTGGGCATGAGTGCACAGGTGGCCGTCCTCGGGGCCGGCGTGATGGGGGAGACGTTGCTGTCCGGGCTGATTCGGGCCGGTCGGCGACCGGAGGACCTCCTGATCACCGAGCGCCGCCCGGAGCGTGCCGCCGAGCTGCGGGAGCGGTACGGCGTCGACGTGGTCTCGAACCTGGAGGCGGCGAAGCGGGCGGACACGCTGGTCCTGGTGGTGAAGCCGCAGGACATGCCGGACCTGCTCGCGGAGATCGCCCCGGCGGTCGAGCCGACGCAGACGATCGTGTCGCTGGCGGCCGGTATCAGCACGGGTTTCGTCGAGTCGCGGCTGCCCGAGGGCGTCGCCGTCGTACGGGTCATGCCGAACACGCCTGCCCTGGTGGACGAGGGGATGGCGGCGATCTCCCGGGGCGCGCACTGCGACGAGAGCCACCTCGAGCTGGCCGAGAGCCTGCTCGCGGCGACCGGCCGGGTGGTGCGGGTGCCGGAGAAGCAGCAGGACGCGGTGACCGCGATCTCCGGTTCCGGTCCGGCGTACATCTTCTTCGTGGTCGAGTCGATGATCGAGGCCGGCGTGCACATGGGGCTGCCGCGCAACACCGCGACCGAACTCGTCGTCCAGACGGTGGTCGGGTCCGCGAAGCTGCTGCGCGAGACCGGTGAGCATCCGACCGTACTGCGGGAGCGCGTGACGTCACCCGGTGGTACGACGGCCGCCGCGGTGCGGGAGCTCGAGGACCACAAGGTTCGTGCGGCGTTCCTTTCCGCGATCGAGGCGGCCCGGAACCGCTCTCGGGATCTTGCTGCCGAGTAACACCTGTCCCTCAGGTGGCGTTAAGGTATCCGCGCCGAGGTTTGCTGCCGTGTTCGAGGGATGAGTCCGCCCATGGGTAATGGTTCGGTCGAGCCGGTCACCGCGCCTGCACAGGTTCAGCAGGAGCGTGAGGTTCCGCCGCTGCCGTGGCGTGTGCCGCTGGACCCGGCGCCCTGGTGGGCCTGGGCCCTGTTCCTGCTGCCGTTCGTCGCCGTGCCGGCGTTGAACTCGTGGTTGTGGATGGGTGCCCGCGACATGCTCGCGGTCGGCCTGCTGACGATCATCGGCGCGTCGGTGGTGCGGGTCGCCGGCGGCGTCGTGCTGTACCGGGTCGAGCTGTTCCCGACGGGCCTGAAGGCGCGGACCAGCATGCTGATCCGCAGCCTAGCCTGGCAGGACGTCGGCAAGATCGAGATCGGCGAGGACAGCGTCGTACTCACCCGCGGCCCCGACGAGCACGAGATCAACGGCATCCCGGCCGACCGCACCGCCGAGGTCGCCGCGGTGATGGAGGTACTGCGGGAGCGGTCCCTCACCACCCCGGTCCGCCGGCACCGCCCGCGCCCCGGCATCGGCACTGCCCTGGTGCTGCTCTACGTCGTGCTCTCGATCGGCGCCTTCATGCTCCGCTGGCACCTGGTCATCTGACCACCCAGGGTCCTTCGCCCAGCACCTGATCGACACCAACGCGTACGACGGTGGCGCCGGCGGCCACGTCGTCGTTCCAGAACGGGAACTCGTCGCGGTCGAGGTACTTCTTGCTCAGCCGGTCCATCAACTCCTTGTACCGCAGCGGATCCCGCTCGAGTTTCGCCGTACCCCGCACGACGAGGTACTGCGTGAGCCCGCGCGGGCTGATCCGGTCGTCCTGCACGACCAGGGTGATCCGCGGGTCGCGGCGCAGGTTCCGGGTCTTGCGGTGCTTCTCCTCGACGCCGATCAGCAGGTCGTCGCCGTCCCGCCCGACCCACACCAACGCGGCCTGCGGCGACCCGTTCGGGTCGATCGTGATCATGGTGACGTCCTTCGGCTCGTCGAAGAGGCGGTAGGCGCTTTCGGGAATCATGCAACAGACGCTAGACACCGCCGTGGGAACCTGTGGGTACCCTGACCGCTGTGCACGGAGCAGAACCTGGCGACGTCTTCCTGGCCGACTGTCCGGCCCGCCTCGCGGTCGAGGTGATCGCCGACAAGTGGGCCGTGGTGGTGCTGTGGGGCCTGAACGACCACGCCCGCCGGCATTCCGAGCTGGTCGAGCTGATCGGCGGCATCTCGAAGAAGGTGCTCACGCAGACGCTCCGCCGGCTGCAGACGAACGGGCTCGTCGACCGGACCGATCACGGCGGAGTGCCGCCGCGGGTCGAGTACGAGCTGACGCCGCTCGGCCGCACGCTGATGGGTCCGGTGCGGATGCTCACGGAGTGGGCGGAAGAGAACGGGGACGCCGTACTCGCTGCGCAAGAGGCAGGATGAGCGCATGGACTTCTCTTTGTGGCCTGCGGCATCACGGACCTGGCAGAGCGTGCTCGACGGCGCGGAGTACGCCGAGCGGACCGGCTGGCACGGGGTGTGGGTTGCCGACCATTTCCTGCAGAACGGGGACGACCTGAGCGTCCCGGTCAACGAGTGTCTTGCACTGATCGCCGGGATCGTCGCGCGCACCGAGCGGGTGCGGGTCGGGTCGATGGTGCTGGGGAACACGTACCGGCATCCGGCCGTGGTGGCGAACGCGGCGGCGACCATCGACCAGATGTCGGGCGGGCGGTTCGTGCTCGGGATCGGGGCGGGGTGGCAGGTGAACGAGCACGAGGCGTACGGGATCGAGCTGCCGGCGATCGGGCCGCGGCTCAAGCGGTTCGAGGAAGCGTGTCAGGTGATCACCGGGTTGCTGACCCGGGAGCGGACGACGTTCGACGGCAAGTACTACCAGCTGCACGATGCCCCCTGCGAACCCAAGCCCTCCCGGCTGCCCGTCCTCATCGGTGCTTCGGGTGAAAAGGTTGCCCTGGGCATCGTTGCTCGGTATGCGGACGAGTGGAACCACTGGGGGCGGCCGGAGCTGGCGGCTCAGAAGGCTGTGGTGTTTGCCCAGCACTGTGAGCGAGTGGGGCGGGATCCGCAGAGCGTGCGGCGGTCGGCGCAGACGTTCCTGGAGGTTGTCGTACCGGGGGATGCCGAGGCTGCCGAGCGGAAGGAGCGGTTCGAGAGTCGGGGGATGCACGTGATCATGGGGTCGGCGCAGGAGGTGCTCGACGAGGTGGCGCGGTACCCGGAGGCGGGGATCGACGAGTTGCTGGTGCCGGATGCGTTCCTGGGGGAGGGGAACCGGCGGTTCGACGCGTTGGAGCTGCTGCGCGAAGAGGTGCTAGCGAAGATCTAGGGTCGCGACGACCGGCCAGTGGTCGCTCGGGAGGCGGCCCTCGGGGCGGACGTGCGAGACGGTCGCGTCGGTCACGGAGAACCCCGGGGTGACGAGGATGTGGTCGATCCGGTCGCCGTCCTCGGCGCCGGTGAAGTCGTGCCAGCTGCCGCCGGCCTCGGGCGGGACCGCGAGCGCCAGGCCGGAGGCGGCCAGCGCCTTCAACGGCGGTGAGTCCGGGGTCGCGTTCAGGTCGCCCATCACGATCCAGGGCAGCGATCCGGTGATCCAGCGGGCGATCAGCCGGGACGACTGCAGTTGCGCGACCTCGCCCGCGTGGTCGTAGTGCGTGTTGACGACGCCGACCGTCGTACCGTTGCGGTGCCGCAGCCAGACCAGGGTGGCGATCCGGGTCAGGTCGGCGTCCCACCCGATCGAGCCCGGCGTCCCCGGGTCGTCGGACAGCCAGCGGGTCTCGTACCGCTCGATCCGCCAGTCGCCGGGCCGGACCAGGACGGGGGAGTGCTCACCGGCACTCATCCCGTCGTCCCGTCCGGCGCCGACGATCTCGTACTTCGGGAACCGCCAGCGCAGGTACTCGAGCTGGTCGGGCAGCACCTCCTGCAGCCCGACCACGTCGGCGTCCAGCTGTTCGATCGCCGCCACCGCCGCCTTCCGCCGGACCGGCCAGGCGTTGTCGCCGTCCGGCGCGGACGAGTTGCGGAGGTTGAACGAAGCGGCGCGGATCTTCATGGAGCAGATCCTGCCAAACCCATCGCCCGGGTCGCAGCCTGGAGCCGCGGCGTGCTCGCCTCGAGCGCCCGGTCGCGGCCCTGTGCGAGCAGGTGGTCGATCGCGCCTGGGTCGGTCGCCAACCGCGCGTACTCCTTCTGCAGCGGCTCGATCACCGCCAGTACGGCGTCCGCGACGTCCTGCTTCAGCGCGCCGTACGACGTGTACGCCGCGGCCAGCTCGACCGGGTCGCCCGCGGTACAGGCGGCCAGGATCTCCAGCAGGTTGGTGACGCCGGGCTTGGCCTGCTCGTCGTGCCGGACAACGTTCTCGGAGTCGGTGACGGCGCGCATGATCTGCCGGCGGATCACGTCCGGCGGGTCCAGCAGCCGGATCGTGCCGACCGCGTCGTCCGCGTCCGACTTGCTCATCTTCGCGGTCGGGTTCTGCAGGTCCTTGACCCGCGTCGCCAGCGCCGCCTTGTTCAGCCGCGGCACGACGAACGTCTCGCCGTACTCGCGGTTGAACCGGATCGCCACGTCCCGGGCCAGTTCGACGTGCTGGTCCTGGTCACCGCCGACCGGTACCCGCTCCGCGCCGTACAGCAGGATGTCCGCGGCCATCAGGCACGGGTACGTGAACAGCGAGGCCCGCGTCATCGGGCGGCCCTTGCCCTTCTCCTTGTACTGGATCATCCGGGACAGCTCGCCGACGTACGACGTGCACTCGAGCAGGTACGCGAGCTGCGCGTGCGTGGGGACGTCGGACTGCACGAACACCGTGCCCTCCGGGACGCCGGCCGCGAGCATCAGCGTCGCGAACTCGCGGGTGAGCGTGGCGAGTCTTCGGGGATCGTGCTTGGTCGTCATCGCGTGCAGGTTCGCGACGAAGTAGAAGCCGTCCGGGTCGGTGAACCGGCGCAGCGCGCCGAGGTGGTTGCCGAGCGTGAGCCGGCCGGACGGGGTGATGCCGGAAAGCGAGGTCATGATCTTTCTCCTTCGGTTTCTGGAGCCTCACCGAAAGAGGGCAAACAAAAAGGCCGCCTCGGTGAGGCGGCCGTGGTGGCTGCGTGCGAACACGCGCTGGGATGGACCGCCCTAGGCGGCCCACCACAGCTGCAAGTTCGTGTTCACGGCATCAGCTTAACAGCGACTGGACGATCAGCTCGTTGCGGGCGTCCTGGCCCAGCGGCACCGACGGGTGGACGCCGTCGCGCAGGTAGTTCGCCAGCCGGTACGGCTTCACCCAGAGCCACTCGGCCCAGCGGATGATCCGCAGGTTCGGGTACTTCTGCTGGGCGTCGTACAGCTGCATGTTCAGCCACGAGCTGTTCCGCTGGTCGGCCAGCTGGACCGGGGCGGTGACGGAGCGGCGGACGACCTGGAGGTTCACCCAGAACAGGGTCCGGTTCTGGCCGACGATGCCGATCGCACGGTCGACCTGGGCGCGGAACTTCGGCGGGTCGAAGATGTCGTTCGAGCCGCTGGCCATCAGCACCCGGCGCGGCAGCCCGTACGCCGACGCGGCCGCCTGCAGCGCGTCGACCGCGCCCGAGCTCGGCCGGCTGGACCAGTTGTTGACGGCGAGCTGGGTGCCGTTGCGGTTCAGCAGCCGGACCGCCAGCGCCTTGCCGTCCTGCACGGAGATGCTGTCGCCGAACATGAAGACGCCGTTGGTCTGCCGGGTCTTCTCGAACTGCGCGGCCGTGGAGATGGCGCGGGTGGAGTTGGTCCACGACCCCGCGACGCCGGAGCCGTACGGCCCGGTGGACACGGAGGTGGTGGCGGCGAACTCGGCGGCTTCCGGCGCGGCGGCCGCGGTCTGGGTCGAGGCGGCGACCGTCGCGGCGGCCGCGGCTGCGCCCACCGTGAAGATCTGCCGACGGTTGGGTTTCATTTGCCTCACGGAAGAACCTTGGGCCCCTCTGGGGTGTACTCGCAAGTCCGGATCTCACTGTCCGCAGTCGGACCGCCGCGGATTCGACGTACATTTTCCGGTTTCTCTGCAGGGAAGTGCAAAACCTGTAACGCTTTGCAGTCCGCCGCCGATGAATCGACTGTTGGACCACTGACGGTCGGCGCGGCCAGGGAGGGGTGTCGCGCCGCCCGTCCGTTTGTCAGGCCGTCGGTACCGGACTGACGTCGATGGCATCCAGTTCGGTGTAGCAGTCGCCCTTGGTGAACTTCACCGTGTTCCACCGCGCGTTCAGCGGCAGGTCGACCGCCGACTCCCCGAGCAGGTCCCAGCTGTACGACGGGTAGCTGACCGTTGCCGGCGGACCGCCGTTCGCCGAGACGTGATGGCTACAGACGGCACCCATCCCGTTGGCGCCCCGGGCCCGGATCCGGTACGTCCCGGCGCTGCCGACCTGGAACCGGAAGGTCACCGAGCTGTCCGGGTAGTCGATGTACCCGATCTTCGCGCCACCCGAGGCCGAGGCGATCGACACCTTCCGGGCGTTCGTGATCGTCGCGTTCGCGGTCTGCTCCGCCTCGAACCGGGTGATCGGTACGCCGGTCAGCGCGCCGTACCAGCGGATCGCGGCCTTCGACGCGGCGCCGTAGTTCGGGTGCCACATGTCGACGAAGTCGTACGGCTGGAACAGGCCGGAGTTCGCGTCGACGTAGTGCACGTGCGCGCCGGCCGCGGCGACGATGCCCGGGATCGTGGAGTTGAACGCGGCGACCCGGGCGTAGTGGTTCGGGTCGGCGAGTTGCGGGAGGTTCGCGACGAACAGCTGGACGTCGGGGAGAGTGCTGGTGACGGTGGCGATCAGCGTGGCCAACTTGCCGGGCGCGGCGCCCGCGGAGGCGTCGTCGTACATGTCGTTGGTGCCGATCTGCAGCGTGATCACGTCCGGCCGGTAGGTTGTCAGCCAGCCGGTGACGTTGTCCTGGATCTGGCCGATCGTCCAGCCGCCGTGGCCTTCGTGGTCCCGGTCGCCGAGGACGCCGGCCGGGCCGCTGGTCACCGACCCGACGAAGTCCACCGGGCGCCCGTCGGCGCGGAGCAGCTGCCACAGATCGGCCCGGTACGCCGCTCCGACGGCATCGCCGCCCGCGGTGTTGGAGTCGCCGAGCGGCATGATCCTGGTCGGTGTCGCACGGTTGATCGGTACCGCCGGTTCGTCGGCGGTCGGTGCCGGGCCGAGGGTGAAGGCCAGGGCACCGAGACTGGCAAGGGCAGGCAGAGCACGAACGATCCCACGCATGGGCGTCTCCTTCGGGGCGGATGGCCCCGATCATCAGCACCCGTGGGCGGCGCGGCAATCTATTCGATCGGCCTGGAACCCGTGACCAGCTGGTCGATCAGCGGGCCGGCGATCGCCATCAGCCGCTCCGGCGGTACGTCGAGGCCGTCGAGTTCCACCAGGTGCCGGGAGACGACCAGGCCGAGGGTGAGCGCGCCGATCACGCCGGACCGGACCAGTGCGTCGTCGCCGGGGAGCTGCTCGGCGATCTGCCGCTGGTGCGCGGTCATCGCCTTGCGGACCTCGCCGGCCGCCTCCGGGTGGCTGAACATCGCGCGTAACGCGGCCAGCGCCGCCACCGGCTCCGCCGCCAGCTTCTCCGCCAGCGCCGCGGCCAGCTGCGCCGCGATCTCGTCCGGCGTGCCCTCGATCGCGCCGTCGGCCGGGATCGCCGCGGCCTGCGCGAACAGTTGCTCCTTCGAACCGAAGTACCGCATCACCAGGCCGGGATCGCTGCCGGCCCGGGCGGCGATCATCCGGACCGTGGTGCGGTCGAACCCGTGTTCGCCGAACAGCTCCCGGGCCGCGGTGAGAATCCGGTCCTCGGTCTGCCGGCGCGCCGCCACCCTGGTGTTCACGAACTTCAGTCTACGCATGTTGACTCATCGGTGTTACGCTTTCAGTCAACAACCGTAGACTGAAAGGGGATGGGCGATGGTTCAGGCGATCGTGCTGGCCTTCCTGGCCGGGCTGATGGGACTCAACGGGGTCCCGCACTTCGTCACCGGCATCACCGGCCGCGAGTTCCCGAACCTGACCGGCAACTCCGCCACCAACAACGCCGTCGGCGGCCTCGCGGCGTTCGCGATCGCTGCCGTCCTGCTCACCTTCGCCCACGTCTCGACCCATCCGTGGGCCGCGCTCGTCGCCGGCGCGTTCGGCGCCGTCCTGATGACCGTCTTCCACGCCCGCCGGGGCGCCTACTGGATGAGCCGCCGCTTCGGCAGACCACTTCCGGATGTCTGACGGTTAAGGTCAGGTGCATGAGTGGTGAGGCGTTGCTGGTGTTCGACGACGGGTTGACGGCGTACGACTTCGGCCGTGGGCACCCGATGAGTCCGATCCGGGTCGAGCTGACGATCAAGCTCGCCCGGGAGTTCGGCGTCCTCGATCAGCTCAAGATCGTCCCCGCGCCGACCGCGGACGACGCGTTGCTCGAGACCGTGCACACCGCGGAGTACGTCGCCGCCGTGAAGCACGCCGGCGAGCACCCGGACGACGCCGACCCGGAGCACGGACTCGGTACGTCGGACACCTACTGCTTCCCGCGGATGCACGAGGTCTCCGCGCAGATCGCCGGCGCGTCCGTCGAGGCGGCCCGCGCGGTCTGGGAGGGCGACGTACTGCACGCCGCGAACATCGCCGGCGGCCTGCACCACGCGATGCCCAACCTGGCCAGCGGATTCTGCGTGTACAACGACCCGGCGATCGCGATCCAGTGGCTGCTCGACCACGGCGCCGAGCGGGTCGCGTACGTCGACGTGGACGTGCACCACGGGGACGGCGTACAGACGGTGTTCTACAACGATCCGCGCGTACTCACGGTCAGCCTGCACGAGTCGCCCACCACGCTCTTCCCGGGGACGGGGAGCGCCGGCGAGACGGGCGGGCCGGACGCGGAAGGTACGGCGGTCAACGTCGCGCTGCCGCCCGGGACGGGGGACGCGGGCTGGTTGCGCGCGTTCCACGCCGTCGTACCGGATGTGGTGAAGGCGTTCCGGCCGCAGGTGCTCGTCACGCAGCACGGGTGCGACTCGCACGCCGAGGATCCGCTGGCGCATCTGACGAAGACCGTCGACGGGCAGCGAGCGGCGTACCTGGCTCTGCACGAGCTGGCGCATGAGCTGACCGGCGGGAAGTGGATCGCGACCGGTGGCGGCGGGTACGCGATCATCGACGTGGTGCCGCGGGCGTGGACGCACCTGCTCGCGATCGTGGCGGGGAATCCGATCGACCCCGCGACGCCGGTGCCGGAGGCGTGGCGCGAGGAGGTGCAGCTCCGGTTCGGCCGGGTGGCCCCGCCGCGGATGACCGACGGGCGGGACCCGTCGTACGCCGACTGGTCCACGGGGTACAACCCGGATACGTGGCTCGACCGGGCGATCAAGGCGACCCGCGATGCGAGCTTCCCGTTACTCGGCATTGATCCTTCCTATTAGTTCCCCGCCCCTCCGCTTCGCTCCGGGGCGGGAGGGGTTGGAGTGAGTCACAGGAGTCCCCCTCTTTCCCATTCGTACCAACAGCCACTACGCTCGTTGCATGCACGGACGGAGGTGCCGGAGGGGAAGCCGGCGCACGATCCGTGCTGGAAGTGCGGTGCGCAATGGCATCAAAGAAATCCGGTGGTGAGCAGCCGCTCGCCGAGGTGAAGTTCCTGACCGTGGCGGAGGTCGCCACGGCCATGCGCGTGTCCAAGATGACCGTGTACCGACTGGTGCACTCCGGTGAGCTGCCCGCGGTGCGGGTGGGTCGTTCGTTCCGGGTCTCCGAGGATGCCGTGCACGACTACCTCAAGGGCGCCTTCTTCCAGGCCGGATAACAACGAACCGAAGGGGCCGGATCCACGGATCCGGCCCCTTCGTCATGCGCCCGGCTAGCGGTTGAGGAGGGTGCGGAGGGCGGTGGCCACTTCCTCGGGGGACTCCTCGGCCATGAAGTGGCCGGCGGTGGTGGTTTGGTGGTGGAGGTCGGTGGCCCAGGTCTTCCAGCGGGCGGCGGCGTCGAAGCCGAGCGCCGTGCCCCAGTCCTGCTGGATCACCGTCACCGGCATCCGGAGTTTGTTGCCCGCGGCAAGATCCTGCTCGTCGTGCTGTACGTCGACGGTCGCCGAAGCCCGGTAGTCCGCGACGATCGACGGTACGGCGTTCCGCGACGCCTCCAGGTACTCCGCCCGTACCTCGGCCGGGATCGCCCGCGGATCGTTCGCCCACGCGTCCAGGAAGTACCCGAAGAACTCGTCCGCCGACGCCGCGATCATCCGCTCCGGCAGCCCGGGCGGCTGGGCCATCAGGTACAGGTGGAACCCGACCGCCGCACTCGCCCCGTGCATCACGTCCCACATGTCGAGCGTCGGCAGGACGTCGAGACTCATCAGGTGTGTGACCGCGTCCGGATGGTCCAGCCCCGCCCGGAACGCCACCAGCGCACCCCGGTCGTGCCCGACGAGCGCGAACCGCGAATGCCCCAGCGCCGCCGCCACCGCGACCACGTCCGCGGCCATCTCCCGCTTCGAGTACCCGTCCGCCGGCTTGTCGCTCTCGCCGTACCCGCGCAGATCCGGGCAGATCACCGTGTGGTCCGCCGCCAGGTCCCGCGCGACCTGCCGCCACATCAGATGCGTCTGCGGAAACCCGTGCAGCAACACCACCGGCGTACCCGATCCGCCGACCGCGGCGTTCAGTTCGACTCCGTCGACGCCGGGCAGCCGGTGGTACTCAAAACCTTCGATCTTCATGCCCTCCAGCATCGCGCCACCCGATGAGCATTCGATGAGCGCTACCGTGGGCGGGTGGAGTTCGGGGTGCTCGGTCCGGTGACGGCGTGGGACCGGGAGCCGGTCGAGCTGAAAGGCCCGCGGCACCGGGCCGTGCTCGCCCGGCTGATCGTCGCCCGCGGCCGGGTCGTGCCGGCGAACGTACTGGTCGACGACCTGTGGACCGACCCGCCGGACGGCGCGCTCAGTGCGCTGCGGACGTTCGTGGCAGCGCTGCGGCGGGCGATCGAGCCGGACCGCAGGCCACGTGAGCCCGCTCGGCTGCTGGTCACCGAAGGCCCGGGGTACGCGCTGCGTACCGACGCCGTCGACGCCTGGAAGTTCGAGGCGTCCGTCAAGGCCACCGCGCTGCCGGAGCTCTTGGCGGGGCTGCGGTTGTGGCGCGGTCCGGCGTACGCCGAGTTCGCCGACGAGCCGTGGGCGCTGGCCGAGCGTGCCCGCCTGACCGAGCTCCGGCTGCAGGCGGTCGAACGGGTCGCGGCCACCCGGCTGGAGCTGGGCCATGCGGCCGAGGCGATACCGGACCTCGACGCACATGTCACCGAGCACCCGTGGCGCGAGGACGCGTGGCGGCTGCTCGCGCTGGCGCTCTACCGGAGCGATCGGCAGGGCGACGCGCTCGCCGTACTGCGGCGTGCCCGAGACATGCTGGTGGGACAGCTCGGACTGGACCCCGGCCCGGCGCTGACCCGGCTGGAGTACGACATCCTGAACCAGGCAACCCACCTCGCGCCGGTGGGTGAGGTGTCGGCGGGGGTCGCGCCGGTAGGTGACGTGGGGGCGGTGGCGGGTGCGGCGGGTGACGTGTGGGAGGAGACGGCGGCGGCGTACGACCGGGCTGTTGGTGGCCGGCGGGCGCGGATCGAGTCGACGGTCGGCCTGCTCCGCAATCTCGCGGTGACCGGGGGCGGCGGACTCGAGGCGGCCCGCCGGCACCGGCTCGCCGCGGTCGAGGCCGCGGCGGAACTCGCCGACCCCGACCTCACCGCGCGCATCATCGGCGCGTACGACGTACCCGCGATCTGGACCCGCTCGGACGACGAGGCGCAGGCCGCCGCGATCGTGACGGCCGCGGAACGCGTACTCCCGACGCAGGATCACCCGAGCATCCGGGCGCGGCTGCTGGCCACGATCGCCCTCGAATCGCGGGGATCCACCAAAGCCCGTCCGCGTGAGGCCGCACTCGAGGCCGAGCAGTTGGCGCGTGGTCTCGACGATCCCGCGCTGCTGGCGTTCGCGTTGAACGGGGTGTTCATGCAGACCTGCTACCGCCCCGGTCTCGCAGCTGAGCGGGACGCGATCGGCGCGGAGCTCGTCACGTTGTCGCAGCGCCACAACCTCTTTACCTATGAGGTTCTCGGCCATCTGATCCGCCTGCAGTCGGCCTGCGCGCGGGCCGACCACACCGCCGCCGACGACCACGCCGCAGCCGCCGACGCCCTCGCCGTACGGCACGAACTCCCCCTCGTCGAGGTCTTCACCCGCTGGTACGACGCTCTCCGCGCCGACACCCCCGAGGCGTACCGCGCGGCGGCCACCCTCCTGCCCGCAGCAGGCATGCCCGGCCTCACCGACGGCCTACTCCCGCTGGCCCTGGCCACCCACGCCATCCGCCACAACCAACCGATCGCCCCGGCCGACTACGGCCCCCACACCCCGTGGATCTACGCCGCGAAGGCCCCGAGCCGCGGCGGCGGAGCGCTGGTGCCGCCGCCCGGGCTGTTGCTCGAGGTGCACTGGGCATTGACCGCGCATGCGGCGCGGCAGGTCGGTGATGACGAGCTGTTGGCTGCGGCCCGGCAGGCGTTGGAGCCGGCAGCCGGCGAACACGCGGCAGGCAGCGGTCTACTCACGCTCGGCCCGGTCGCCGGCTACCTGAACTAGAGGTCTTCGGGCGACCCGGTCTCCGACTTGCGGTCCGCCTGCAGCCGCAGCTCGTGGTACGACCGGTGGGCCGTCCCTCGGTACGCGTCCTCGTACGCCGCGAGCGCGCCGGCCACCCCGGAGCCTCGCCCGGTGCGCCGCGCCCACGCGGCGAACGAGGTCAGCCCTGCCAGCACCACGATCAGACTCGCCAGGAACACGACGTACGCCATGACGTCCACGCTACCTCGCACTCCCAGCCCGCTCCCAGGAATCTTCCAGGGCCGTCGCAGTCCGGGCGCCCAGGATGGAATCACCAACCTGAAGGAGGCTCCCGATGCCGATCCGAATCGTCAGAACCGTTGCCGTAGGCACCATCGCGACCCTGGGCCTGGCCGCCGTCGCCTTCACCCCCGCCGCCTACGCGAGCACCACCAAGCAGACCGCCACTCCCCACCTGGCCGTCCTCACCGACCCGGTCACCACCCGCAAGGGGACCTAGGGCTTCCGCGCCCGCAATGCCAGCGCGTGGGGGATGTCCTGCCCGGCGGGCTCTTCGAAGTACTCGACCCTCAAGCCCGACCTGATGACGGCGTTCAGGTAATCGGCCAGCGTCAGATGCGACATCCCGATCCGCCGGCGGATCCCGTCCTCTGCCCACCACGGCAGGTCCGTGTGCCAGCCCGTCTGGCGGTACGTCGGATGCACCGTCCGCCGGCCGTCCTCCTCGTAGACGACATGCGGCCCGTTGAAGCAGGGATGTACGCCGTACGTCACAAACACCCCGCCCGGCCGCAGCACCCGCGCCGCCTCCCGGAGCACGGCACCGAAGTCGTCCACGTCGGTGGAGATCCACATCGTGATCGCCGTGTCGAACGACGCGTCCGCGAACGGCAGCGCGGCCGCGTCGCCGTGCAGCAGCGACCCGTCCGTCCGCAATCGGGCACGCCCGAGCTGATCGATCGAGAAGTCCAGCCCGACGACGGAACGCCCGCTCGCGCGGATGCTGTCGAAGTTCCGCCCGGTGCCGCAGCCGATGTCCAGACACGGTCCTGAACCAGGGCCGAGGAGCTCCAGCAAACCGGGCTGATGCGGCGGTGCGTCGGCCACGAAACGTTCGTCGTACCACTCGGCCAAACCGTCGTACCGTGCCCGCATCGAGCCTCCCCAGGTAAGGTGCCAGTCTAGTAGAGGAGCCTGCTTTAGGTCGGGGAAGCGACCTACGGGTAAGCTTTGCCGACGTTCTCTTTGAGTTTGGATGGTCAGACGTGGGTTCCGTTATCAAGAAGCGCCGTAAGCGTATGGCGAAGAAGAAGCACCGCAAGCTGCTGAAGAAGACGCGGGTGCAGCGCCGCAAGCTCGGCAAGTAAGCAGTTCTGCCGCGCCCGGTCCGGCTGGGGGTAGCTCGTGGCACACGTGGTGATGGTGACCGGCGTCTCGAGGGACGCCGGTGCTCGCTGTGCCCGGAGACTGGCCGAGGACCCGTCGATCGGCACCGTGATCGGTGTCGACGTGGTCCCGCCGCGCGCGGAGCTCGGTCGGGTCCGGTTCGTCCGGGCCGACATCCGCAACCCGGTGATCGCCAAGGTGATCGCCGCGGAGGACGTGGACACGGTCGTCCACACCGGCGTCGTGGCCACCCCCGGCAGCGCCGGTGGCCGGTCGTCGATGAAGGAGATCAACGTCATCGGCACCATGCAGCTGCTCGCCGCGTGCCAGAAGGCGCCCGGCGTCGCGAAGCTGGTGGTGAAGTCGTCGACCACGGTGTACGGCGCGGGTCCGCGGGATCCGGCCATGTTCACCGAGGAGATGGCGCCGCGGGCGATCCATCACCACGGGCTGAGCAAGGACGCGGTCGAGGTCGAGGGGTACGTGCGGGGTTTCGCCCGGCGCCGCCCCGACGTCTGCGTCTCCACGCTGCGGATGGCGAACTGGATCGGTCCCAAGACCGACTCCCCGATCACCCGGTACTTCGGGCTGCCCGTCGTACCGACGGTGTTCGGGTACGACGCGCGCCTGCAGTTCCTGCACGAGGACGACGGGGTCGAGGCGATCCGGCATGCCACCGTGCACGAGCTGCCGGGGACGTTCAACCTGGCCGGTGACGGCGTACTGTCGCTGTCCCAGGCGATCCGCCGGCTCGGGCGGCCGACGTTGCGGTTGCCGTCGTTCACCGCTTCGAGTACGGCGGCTGTCGTCCGGCGGGCGCGACTGGCGGACTTCTCGCCGGATCAGATCACGTTCCTGACGTACGGGCGGGGTGTGGACACGACGCGGATGCGCAGCGACTTCGGGTTCGAGCCGGCGTACACGACCGCGGCGGCGTTCGACGACTTCCGCCGGTCGCTCGGCACCGGCGCGATGACCCGCGCCTCCGGCCTCCTGAACGCCGGCCTGGGAGCCCTCCGTGGCTGACGCCGACATCATCCCCATCGGCACCGCCGGCCACCCCGGCCGCGGCACCCCCCGCCGAACCACCCCCTCCGCCGCCGCCCGCGCGCTCGCGGGCGAGCAGGCGCGCCCGAAGAAGAACAACCGGAAGCCGTCCAAGACCCAGGAGACGGCTGCGGAGACGGAAGAGCCGGCCGTCGAGTCGCAGGCGTACACCGAGGAGCGACCCACAGAGCCCGGGCTGGACTTCGGGCGGCTCGAGAGCGGGGTGCGGGAGCTGTTCGGGGCCGATGGGGAGCGGCGGGTTGCGGAGTGGCTGGCGTTTTTGCGGCGGCGGGTGACGGGGGAGTACGAGCTCGACGAGTTCGGGTACGACGCGGACCTGACCGACCAGGTGCTGTTGCCGATGTTGCGGCCGATGGTGGAGAAGTGGTTCCGGGTCGAGGTGCGCGGGATCGAGAACATCCCGGCCGACGGCAGCGCGCTGATCGTCGCGAACCACTCCGGCACGATGCCGCTCGACGGCCTCGTCAGCCAGGTCGTCGTCGCGGACCACACCGGCCGCCCGCTGCGTACGCTCGCCGCGGACCTGGTGTTCCAGACGCCGTTCGTCGGTGAACTGTCCCGCAAGGGCGGCGCCACGCTGGCGAACAACGACGACGCCGAGCGCCTGCTCCGCCAGGGCAACCTGGTCGGCGTCTGGCCGGAGGGCTTCAAGGGCCTCGGCAAACCGTTCGCCGAGCGGTACAAGCTGCAGCGGTTCGGCCGCGGCGGGTTCGTCAGCGCCGCGATGCGGACCGGCGTACCGATCGTGCCGTGCTCGATCGTCGGCGCCGAGGAGATCTACCCGCTGGTCGGCAACATCGCCTCGCTGGCCCGCCTGCTGGGCGTCCCGTACATCCCGGTGACCCCGTTCTTCCCGCTGCTCGGCCCGCTCGGCCTGATCCCGCTACCGTCCAAGTGGCTGATCGAGTTCGGCGAACCGATCCGCACCGACGAGTTCCCCGACGGCGCCGCCGACGACCCGATGCTGGTCTTCAACGTCACCGACCAGGTCCGCGAAACCATCCAGCAAACCCTCTACACCCTCCTAATGCAACGCCGCAGCGTCTTCTTCTAACCCCACCCCGCGCAGACCCGTCCAACCGCGCACCCGCCCCACCCGAGCCCCGGCTGACCGCGCCTGTCCGCTCGGCCCGGCACCCGCCGCCCCCGCGCCCGCCCCCCCGCGTGGCTGCCCGACCCGTACCCGTCCCACCTGCGCCCGCCCCACCTGCGCCCGCCCGGCTCGCGCCTGTCCGCTCGGCCCGGGACCTGCCGCGCCCGCGCCCGCCCACCCCCGCGTGCCTGCGCGACCCGTGCCCGTCCTACCTGCACCCCCAGTTGCACCCCCACCTGCGGCCCCACCTGCGGCCCCGGCCCCCACCTGCGCCTGCCCGGCTCGCGCCTGTCCGCTCGTCCGGCACCCGCCGCGCCCGCCACCCCCGCGTGCCTGCGCGACCGACCCGTACCCGTCCTACTTCCCGTCCCACCTGCGCCCGCCCGGCTCGCGCCCGTCCTCTCGGCCCGGTACCCGCCGGGACCCGCCCTACGCGCGCCGGCGCATGCCGCGCCGGCCCCACCCCTGCGCCGGCCTATCCACGCATGCCCGCCCAACCCGCGCCTGCCCCACGCGGGACCGCGTTACCCGCGGACCTCGCGCCCCCGGCTCCACCTCGCGAGGGGATATCCGCTCGCGTTGCCGGTTCTCAGCTTTTGTAACCAGAGGAGAACCGGCAACACCAACGGATATCCCCTCGCGTGGGAGGAAGCCGTGCGGGAGGTCGGAGCGGCGGTGCGGGTGGGGCGCCGGTGTGGGTGGGCGGTGGTGAGGTGAGGCCGTGATGCCTGCGGGTGGGGCGGTGGTGAGGGCGGTGGTGAGGGCGGTGCCGGTGGTGCGTGTGGCGGGCCGTGGTGTGGGTGGAGCGGTGGAGCGGTGGAGCGGTGGTGTGGTGGGGCGGATGGAGGTGAGGCGGTGGTGAGGTGGCGCCGGTGACGCGTGTGGGTGGGGCGGTGGTGTGGGTGGGGCGGTGGTGTGGGTGGGGCGGTGGTGTGGTGGTGAGGTACGGCGGGGGTGTGGGTGGGGACGACGCAGCCCCCGGCTTGTGGTGCGGGCCGGGGGCTGCGGGGTGGGTTACTTCCAGGGTGGGAGCAGGGTTTGGATCAGGCCTGGAAGGTTGATCAGTGGTGTGGTCGGGAACGGCCATGGCCACGACGGTGTGGCCGGGGTCAGGGGGGAAGGCAGCACCGTGGGCGTCGCAATCGGCGAGTTTGACGGCGACGGTTTGGGTGGAGTCTTCAGGACGGTCGGCGGGGGAGCGGTGGACTCCTCGACGATCGTCGTGTTCGGCACCTTGGTCGGCGTGGTGCCTGGCTGCTGCGAGGTCGAGTCCACCGGGGTCGGGATCGTCGACGATGCCTTCGGGTTGGTCGACGAGGCCTTGACCGGGTCGCTCGGCTCGTTCACGCCGGGGGTGGTGCGGTTCGGATGGTTGGTGTTCGAACCGGTGCTGGGTGCTCCGGCGGCCGGCAGCGGCGCATCGCACTTCGGGCACGCGGCCGTGGTGAGCTGTGCCAGCTGCTCGATCGTGGCGAGCGCCTCGACACCGGACTTCAACGACTCCGGCGGGAGGTTCGGCGTCGCGCCCACCAAAGCCTGGCGGGCGCCGGTGATGAACGACGTGATCGCGCTGATCGAGCTCTTGTCGCTGTTCTGCTGGTACGACGCGAGCAGCCGGGACACGCCCTTGCGGGCCTGCGCCGAGAAGTCGTCCAGGGTCGCGTTGATGGTGCCCGCCGAACCGCCGTTGTCGGTCAGCTCACGGACTTCGGACAGCCGGGTCATCGCATGCTCGAGATCGCGCCGGCCGCGGGAGTCGTCGCCGACGCCCACGTTGGTCGCCACGTTCTCGATACTGCGCTTCATCCCGTACAAGGTGTCGCCGGGCATCGCCTGCTGGGCGGCGGCGGCAGAACCGATGCCACCTCCCAGCAGCACCAGCGCGGCAGTCGAGGCCACCAACCGGAGCTTCCGGCCCTGGCGGCGGCGGATATCTGTCACGGACGCGCCAACGTCCTCGCTACCCGGCGGGTCGTCCGAGTCGTCTGGTGCGGTGTGCACCGTCAGTTGAGTCGCAGTGGTCGCCGCCCGCGCCGCCGCCTGCTCCATCAGGCGGTGCCGCAGCTCGGCACTGAACTCGGGTCGCGGTGCAACTGCGCCGGCGGTCCTCAGCCGTCCGACCAGTTCCACAGCTTCCAGCAACTCTGGATCGTCGCCCAGTCGCGCGGAGTGACGGGGCCCGTGATCGACGGCGTGCGCGAATGCCTCCGCGCGCGCTCGAGCCCTGTGTAGGTCACTCATGAGTTCTCGTTCTCCTCAATGGCCAGTCGGGGTCACCGACAGGTCCTCATCAGGCAAACGAGGTAACTCCCTGACGGGTTACGAAAGACGTTCGTTGTCATCCGCCTCATCTCAAGTCCTTGGGGATAACCTTCGCCAGGTGCCGGACGGCCCGCAGCTGGAGTTGCTTGACGGCGCCTTCGGACTTCTCCAGCGCCTTGGCCGTCTCGGCGATCGACAGGCCGGCGAAGAACCGCATCGTCAAGCAGTCGCGTTGCTCGTCGGGCAGGCCGGCGACCGCGTCCCGGAGTACCTCCGCGGTGGCCGCGGCCAGTACGTCGATCTCCGGGCCCTCGGTCTGCCGGTCGTGGGTCTCGATCTCGTCGGTGACCACTTCGAGCCGGACCCGGCCGGACTTGTAGTGGTCGGTGATCAGGTTCCGGGCGATCGTCACCAGCCAGGCGCCGAAGTCCCGGCCCTGCCAGCGGAACGAGTCGAGCGCGCGCAGCGCCCGGACGAACGTCTCGCTGGTCAGGTCCTCGGCGAGTGCCGATGACGACACCCGGGCGTAGATGTAGCGATAGACGGTGAGCGAGTACTCGTCGTACAGCTCACCGAAGGCACCGACGTCCCCGGCCTGGGCGCGATCGACGAGCTCTGCCCGTCGCATCCCGTCCGGACTTGGTTCCGGCGTGGTCAAGTTGTCTCCCCGTTCGACTGACACGTCGTTCGACACATCCGCGAATGGCCTCAGTGACTGCTTCAGCACAGAGCGTTACCGCACAGGCACGTGCTGTCAACAGGCTGGGGCGTGCCGCCTTCCGTCCGGTCCGATGGTCACGAATGCGCCAGCGGACTGCGTCCGCTGTGTACGGAGCAGCCTGCTGTCGGGGAGTTGGTACATCGCGCATGAGGATCCCCGCGCGGACGGGTTTCTGCAGTGTGAGGTTCTGAAGAAGCTCGGCCGCGAAGTCACCTGTATATCGGTGGTCACGCTCCGCTGCAACCGTTCTGGCCAAGCTGGTTGCTCCCGGCCCGGATCCCGGGCGTGACAGACTCGCCTGGTGAACGTGAATTTCGCGGACATCCTTCGTGACACAGCGCAACGTCATGGCGGGCGTCCCGCGCTGGTCGACGGGGATCGGCGGCTGACCTGGAGCGAGCTCGACCAGGCCGTCGACCGGACCGCGCAGGGGCTCGCCGCGGCCGGCCTGGTGCCGGGGTACCGGGTGCTGCTCCTGGTTGCCAACAGCATCGAGTTCGTCACGTCCTACCTGGGCGTTCTTCGCGCCGGACTGGTCGCAGTACCGCTCAACACCGGCCTCACCAAGCCCGAGCTGGCGACCGTCGCGGAGCACTCCGGGGCGCGCCTGGCGATCGTCGACGCGGTCCTCGCGGACCGGGTCGAGGGGGTCCGGACGGTGGCCCCCGACGAGCTCCAGGGTGACGCTCCGTTACCGCCGCCGATCGATCCCGAGTCGCTCGCGGTGCTGCTCTACACCTCCGGAACCAGTGGAGATCCGCGGGCCGCGATGCTCACCCATCGGGCACTTTCGGCGAATGTGCACAACCTCACGCAGCTCGGTGAGGACCGGATGGGCCCCGAGGACGTGGTGCTCGGGGTGCTGCCGATGTTCCACGCGTTCGGCCTGAACGCGGTCCTCGGCTGGGCGGTCGCCACCGGCGCCGCGCTGATCGTCCAACGCCGCTTCGACCCCGAGCAGACCCTCGAGCTGATCGGCCGGTACGGCGTGACCCGGCTGCCGCTCGCCCCGCCGGCCCTGCACGCGCTGCTCTCCCGCCCGGACCTCCGTACCGGGCTGAAGACCGTCAAGGTCGTACTGACCGGGGCGTCCACGCTCGAGCGCGGGCTGGCGGACCGGTTCGAACAGGCCGCCGGCCTGCACGTCCACCAGGGCTACGGGCTGACCGAGGCGTCGCCGGGCGTCACCACGACGCTCGGCGAGGCCGCCCCGAAGCCGGGCTCGGTCGGCCGCCCGCTGCCGAACGTCGAGGTCCGGATCGCCGACGAGCAGGGCGAGGACGTCGAGGGCGACGACCCGGGCGAGATCCTGATCCGCGGCGGCAACCTGTTCTCCGGCTACTGGCCGGACGGCGACGGCGGCCCGGACGCGGACGGCTGGTACCGCACCGGTGACGTCGGGTTCCTGGACGCCGACGGCGACCTGTTCCTGGTCGACCGGCTGCGCGAGCTGATCATCGTGTCCGGCTTCAACGTCTTCCCGAGCGAGGTCGAGGACGTCCTGGTCGGTGCCCCGGGCGTCCGCGAGGCCGCGGTGATCGGCGTACCGTCCGAAGAGACCGGCGAGGCGGTGAAGGCGTTCGTGGTGCCGTTGCCGGACGCATCGGTCGACCTCGCAACGGTTCGCGAGTACGCCGAGGCCCGGCTGGCCCGGTTCAAGTGCCCGGTCGAGATCGAGGTGGTGGACCAGTTGCCGCACTCGGTCACCGGCAAGGTCGCGAAGGGACGGTTGCGGGACCGATGAGCAGGGTTGTGATGTACGGGAAGCCCGGCTGTCATCTGTGCGACGACGCCCGGGAGATCATCCGGGCGGTCTGTGCCGAGGCGGGCGTGGAGTGGTCCGAGGTCGACATCACGCAGGACGACCGGTTGTTCACGCAGTACGGCGAACAGATCCCGGTCACGTTCGTGGACGGCAAGCAGCACGACTTCTGGCGGGTCGACCCCGCCCGACTGCGAAAAGCGCTGATGAGGTAGGGGTCACTTTCGCCGATTTTGTTCTCACGTTCACAAGCTCCTAGAGTAAGAGAGCCGCCGGCCGTCAGACCGCGGTGAACCAACCGCTCCCAGGAGAATTGTGACGCGTGCCAGCAGCCGTCGCCCCGGCCCGCCGACGAGAACCGAACGCGGCATCCCCGAGGCGACTGTCGCGCGCTTGCCGGTCTACCTGCGGGCTCTGACCGCGCTCTCCGACGGTGGGATCGCCACCGCGTCGAGCGAGGACCTGGCGACCGCCGCGGGCGTGAACTCGGCCAAGCTCCGCAAGGACCTCTCCTACCTGGGCTCGTACGGCACCCGCGGCGTCGGGTACGACGTCGAGTACCTGCGCTACCAGATCGCCCGCGAGATCGGCGTCACCCAGGACTGGGCCGTGGTCATCGTCGGGATCGGAAACCTGGGCCACGCGCTGGCGAACTACTCCGGCTTCGGTACCCGCGGCTTCCGGATCGTCGCGCTGCTGGACGCCGACCCGACCCTGATCGGCGAGCGGATCGGCGACATGGAGGTCCGCGACTTCGCCGAGCTCGAGGACATCGTGAAGGCCGACCGGGTCTCGATCGGCGTCATCACCACCCCGGCCGGCCCGGCGCAGGAGGTGTGCGACCGGCTGGTCGCCGCCGGCGTCACCAGCATCCTGAACTTCGCGCCCGTGGTGCTGTCCGTGCCCGACGGCGTCGACATCCGCAAGGTGGACCTCTCGATCGAGTTGCAGATCCTGGCGTACCACGAACAACGAAAGTCCGGAGAGGCGGCGCTCCCCCAGGTGCCCGAACTACCAGCGCTGAACGGTCTGACGGATCTCCCGAGTGTGGGCGGGGGTGTCGGGGCATGAGCTACCTGGTCGTCGGCATCAGTCACCGGTCCGCCGCCATCGACGTGCTGGAGCGGGTCGCGCTGGACGCGGACGCCGCGACCAAGCTCGGCCTCGCGGTCCGGAACTCGGCCGCCGTCGCGGAGTCCGCGGTGGTTGCCACCTGCAACCGCACCGAGGTCTACGCGACCGTCGACCGGTTCCACGCCGGCATGGACGAGGTCACCGCGATCCTGTCCGACATCACCGGCGTACCGCTGCTGGACCTCGCCGAGCACCTGTACGTGCACTTCGAGGAGGGCGCGGTCGCGCACCTGTTCCAGGTCGCCGTCGGGCTCGACTCGATGATCGTCGGCGAGAGCCAGATCCTCGGCCAGCTGAAGGAGACGCTGCGCGCCGGGCAGGACAACGAGACGATCGCCACCGACCTGAACGCGCTGTTCCAGCACGCGCTGCGGGTCGGCAAGCGGGCCCGTACCGAGACCGGGATCGACTCGGCCGGCCGTTCGGTGGTCTCGGCTGGGCTGGAGGCCGTCGGCGGGACCGAGGGCCGCCGGGCGCTGATCGTCGGCGCCGGCTCGATGGCCTCGCTGGCCGCGCAGACCCTGATGAACAACGGCGCGCAGAGCGTGACCGTTGCCAACCGCAACTACGACCGGGCGGTCGCGCTGACCGATCGGATCGGCGGTACGGCGATCAAGCTCGCCGACGTACCGGAAGCCCTGAAGGACGCCGACCTGCTGGTGTCCTGCACCGGCGCCCGCGGCGTGGTGATCACCGAGGAGATGATCCGGAACGCCGGCCACCCGCTCGGTGTCCTGGACGTGGCGCTGCCGCGGGACGTCGCGCCGGAAGCGGCCCGGATCCCCGGCGTCACGCTGATCACGCTGGCCGACCTGGTCGGTACGGCGGGCGGCAGCGAGGCCGACATCGACGAGGTACGCCGGATCGTCGGCGAGGAGACCGGGGCGTTCGAGGCCACCCGGCGGGCCGCGTCGGTGGCGCCGACCGTGGTCGCGCTGCGGGCGATGGCGAGCTCGCTCGTCGACCAGGAGCTGGCCCGGCTGGAGCGCCGGCTGCCGGACCTGGACGAGCACGAGCGGCACGAGGTCGAGCGGACCATCCACCGGGTCGTCGACAAGGTGCTGCACAACCCGACGGTCCGGGTGAAGGAGCTCGGCGGCGATCCGGGCGGACCGACGTACGCCGACGCGCTCCGGCAACTGTTCGCACTCGACCAGGCGGCCGTCGACGCGGTCACCACCCCGAAGGGCGGTGAGCAGGCATGATCCGCCCGATTCGGCTTGGAACCCGCCGCTCCCAGCTGGCCACCGCGCAGGCGACCCTGGTCGCGGACGCGCTCCGGAACCTCGGCCACGAGGTCGAGCTGATCCCGATCTCCACCACCGGCGACGCGGACAAGGTGTCGCCGGTCGAGCAGATCGGCGGCACCGGCATCTACGTCAGCGCGCTCCGGGACGCGCTGCTGGCCGGCGACATCGACATCGCCGTGCACTCGCTCAAGGATCTGCCGACCGCGCCGGTCGACGGACTGGTGATCGGCGCGATCCCGGTCCGCGAGGACCCGCGCGACGTGCTCGTCGCCCGGGACGGGCTGACGCTCGGCGAGCTGCCGCGCGGCGCGGTGATCGGTACCGGGGCGCCGCGAAGGTCGGCGCAGCTCGACGCGCTCGGCCTCGGCATCGAGTGCACCGGGGTCCGCGGCAACGTGGACACCCGGATCGGCCTGGTCGCCGACGGCAAGGTCGACGCGGTCGTGCTGGCCCGGGCCGGGCTGGCCCGGCTGGGGCGGCTCGACGAGGCGACGGAGACGCTGGACCCGATCCAGATGCTCCCCTCGCCGGGACAGGGCGCGCTGGCGGTCGAGTGCCGCTCGGACGACACCGCCGTACTGGCCGCGCTGGCACCGCTGGAGGACGCGGCCACCCGCGCCTCGGTGACCGCGGAACGGCAACTGCTGGCCACCCTCGAGGCAGGGTGCACGGCGCCGGTCGGGGCACTGGCCGAGGTGGTCGAGGGCGAGGACGGCCCGGAGCTGTGGCTGCGCGGCGCGCTCGGCCAGGAGGACGGCGTACGGCGGCTGTCCGCGAACGGGCCGGTGGACGACCCGGTGGCGCTCGGCAGGGCGCTGGCGAACGAGTTGCTGGAGCGGACATGACAGCGGCACAGGGCACGAGCACGGCCCACAAGAAGGCCCAGAAGACGGCCCACAGGACGAGCACGAATACGACGAGGGCGAAGGCAGACGTGAGCGCGAAGACAGCCGCCACCGCGGCACCGCAGAAGGCCGCGACCAGTACCGTCAAGCAGACCAAACCGCTCGGCCATGTCACGTTCGTCGGGGTCGGGCCTGGTGACCCGGCGCTCCTGACGCTGGCCGGGCGGGACGTGCTCGCGGGCGCCGACGCGGTGGTTGTCGAAGGCCCCGAACACGACGCGTTCCTGAGCTACTGCAAGGCCGGCGTCGAGGTCGTGGACGGCTCCGGCGCTGAGGGCAGCCGGGCGCTCCGGGTGGCCGCCCGCGCACGGCTCGTGGTGAAGACCGCCAAGACCGCGGCGAACGTGGTGCGGCTGCTCAGCGGCGACCCGTTCACCTTCTCCAGCGGCGCCGAGGAGGCCGCCGCCTGCAAGAAGGCCGGCATCGCGTTCAACGTGGTCCCGGGTGTCAGCGAGCTGAGCGCGGTCCCGACGTACGCCGGGATCCCGCTGACGATGAAGGGCGACCGCGAGGTCACCGTCGTCGACCTCGCCGAGAACAAGCTCGACCTGACCCGCCTGCAGCCGAAGCAGACGCTCGTCCTGCTGAACGCCGTGGAGACGTTGAAGGAGACCGTCGCCGCGCTGGTCGAGGGCGGTTTCGACGCCGCCACCCCGGTCGCCGTGACGGTCGGCGGTACGACGACCTCGCAGACCAGCGTGGTCGGCACGCTGGAGACGATCGTCACCGACCTGCGGACGTCCAAGGTCACCGGCGAGGCCGTGATCGTGGTCGGCGCGGTGGTCGAGCAGCGCGAGGCGCTGTCCTGGTTCGAGACCAAGCCGCTGTTCGGCTGGCGGATCCTGGTCCCGCGGACCAAGGACCAGGCCGGCCCGCTGATGGACCGGCTGCGCCGGTACGGCGCGATGCCGGAAGAGGTGCCGACGATCTCCGTCGAGCCGCCGCGGAACCCGCAGCAGATGGACAAGGCGATCCGTGGGCTGGTCGAGGGCCGCTACGAATGGGTCGCGTTCACCTCGGTCAACGCGGTGAAGGCGGTCCGGGAGAAGTTCGACGAGTACGGGCTGGACGCGCGGGCGTTCTCCGGGCTGAAGATCGCCGCGGTCGGCGACAAGACCGCCGAGGCGATCGGTGCCTGGGGCATCCGCCCGGACCTGGTGCCGTCCGGTGAGCAGTCCGCGGCCGGGCTGGTCGAGGACTGGCCGCCGTACGATGAGCTGCTGGACCCGATCAACCGGGTCTTCCTGCCGCGCGCGGACATCGCCACCGAGACCCTGGTCGCGGGCCTGACCGATCTCGGCTGGGAGGTCGACGACGTGACGGCGTACCGGACCGTCCGGGCCGCCCCGCCGCCGGCGCCGACCCGCGAGGCGATCAAGTCCGGCAAGTTCGACGCGGTGGTGTTCACCTCGTCGTCCACGGTCCGGAACCTGGTCGGCATCGCGGGCAAGCCGCACGCGTCCACGGTGATCGCGGTGATCGGCCCGGCGACGCTGAAGACCGCCGAGGAGCACGGCCTGCGCGTCGACGCGATGGCCGAGTCGCCGTCCGTCGAGGAGCTGGCCGACGCCCTGGCCCGGTTCGGTGCGGACCGCCGTGACACCATGGTGGAGGCCGGTGAGCCGGTCACCCGTCCGTCCGAACGTCGCCCGGGTTCACGTCGTAAGAGCTGAGGCATTGTGTCTGGATTCCCGGAGGTCAGGCCGCGGCGGCTTCGGTCGTCGGCGGCGGTGCGTCGACTGGTCGCGGAGACCAGCATCGAACCCCGGCAGCTGATCCTGCCGATGTTCGTCCGGGAGGACGCGCGCGAGCCGATCCCGATCCGGTCGATGCCGGGCGTCGTCCAGCACACCCGGGACACCGCGCGGAAGGCGGTCGCGGAGGCGGCTCAGCTGGGGCTGGGCGGTGTGATGCTGTTCGGCGTACCGACTTCGAAGGATCCGGTCGGGTCCGGCGCGCTGGACCCTGACGGCATCCTCAACGTGGCGATCGCGGACGCGGTGTCCGAGGTCGGCAACGCGCTGCTGGTGATGTCGGACCTCTGCCTGGACGAGTTCACCTCCCACGGGCACTGCGGCGTGCTCGACTCCGAGGGCCGCGTCGACAACGACGCGACGCTGAAGATCTACGCCGAGATGGGCGTCGCGCAGGCGTCCGCCGGCGCGCACGTCGTCGGCCCGTCCGGGATGATGGACGGCCAGGTCGGCGTCGTACGGAAGGCCCTCGATGCGGCCGGCTTCGTCGACACCGTGATCCTCGCATACGCCGTGAAGTACGCGTCGGCGTTCTTCGGCCCGTTCCGCGAGGCCGTCGACTCGTCGCTGACCGGGGACCGCAAGACGTACCAGCAGGACAACGCCAACTCCCGCGACGCCATCCGCGAGGTCGACCTCGACATCGCCGAAGGCGCCGACCTCGTGATGGTGAAGCCCGCCCTGGCGTACCTCGACATCATCCGCCAGGTCCGCGACCACGTGAACGTCCCGGTCGCGGCGTACAACATCTCCGGCGAGTACGCGATGGTCGAGGCCGCCGCCGCCAACGGCTGGATCAACCGCGAAGCAGCCATCCTCGAAACCCTCACCGCCATCCGCCGAGCCGGCGCCGACACCATCCTCACCTACTGGGCAACAGAAGCCGCCGCCCACCTCCTCAACCGCTAGCCCTTCAGCCCCGTTTGGGCTAGGCCTTCGACGAAGTGGCGTTGGGCGAGGACGAAGATGATGAGGACGGGGAGGGCGGAGAGGGTTGCGGCGGCGAGTTGGGTGTTCCACATGGGGCCGCCGTAGGCGTCTACGTACTGGGTGAGGGCTTGGGGGATGGTGAACTTCTGTTTGGAGGAGAGGAAGACGATCGGTTCCAGGTAGAGGTTCCAGCTGTGCAGGAACGTGAAGATGGCTACCGCGCCGATCGCCGGCCGCGCCAACGGTAGGCAGATGCGGTAGAAGAGGCCGAAGCGGCCGAGGCCGTCGACGCGGCCGGCTTCCTCGAGTTCGGCGGGGAGCGTGATGAAGAACTGGCGCATGATGAACGTCGCCAGCACGCTGGGGGCGCCGAGCATCGGGATCAGGATGAGCGGCCAGTGCGTGTCCACCAGGCCGAACGCGTCGAACATCTTGTACAGCGGGATGATCGTCACCTCGTTCGGCACCAGCAGGCCGGTGAGGACGATCAGGAAGACGACTCCGGAGCCGCGGAACTTCACTCGCGCGAACGCGTAGCCCGCGAGTGACGAGACCGCCAGCGTGCCCAGAGTCACCACCAGCGCGATGTAGAGGCTGTTCACATACTGCCGCCCGAACGGCTGCAGCGCGAACACCTGCTTGTACGCATCCAGCGTCGGCGACCCGGGCAGCAGCGACGGCGGGAACGCGAAGATCTCCGACACCGGCTTGAGTGACGTCGTCGCCATCCACCAGATCGGGAACACGAACGGCACACAACACACCAGCAGTACGCCGTACACCAGCAGCTTAAGCCTCATGAAACACCCACTTCTTCCGCATCTGCCACTGGATCACCGTCAGCACCAGCACGATCAGGAACAGCACCAGCGACAGCGTCGCGCCGTACCCGAAGTGGTGGAACTGGAACGCCTGCTGATACAGGTAGTAGACAAGGACCGTCGTCGACGTCCCCGGACCACCCTGCGTCAGTACGGCGATCTGCGCGAACACCTGCAGCGACCCGACGATCGTCAGGATCATCGTCAGCAGGATCGTTGGACTGATCAACGGTACGGTCACCCGCCGGAACCGCGCCCACGCCGACGCCCCGTCGATCCGGGCCGCCTCGTACAGCTCCGCGGGCACGCCCTGCAGCGCGGCCAGGAACAGCACCATGTTCAACCCGACGTTCTTGAACAGCTGTACGACGATCACCGACACCATCGCCGTACCGCCGGAGCGCAGCCAGTTCGGGCCGTTGATGCCGAAGACGTGCAGGAACGCGTTCACGCCGCCGTTGTCCTGCAGGAGAAACCCCCACACGATCGTCCACGCGACAAGCGTGACCACGACCGGCGAGAAGAACAGCGTCCGGAACACCACGGTCCCGCGCAGCTTCTGGTTCAGCAGTACGGCGAGGAACAACGCGAGGCTGAGGTTCAGCACCACCAGCCCGACCGAGAACAAGCCTGTTGCCCGCAGCACCGGCCCGAGGCGCTGGTCGTCCGCGAGCGCCTGATAGTTGTCACCACCAACGAACTCGAACGTGCCACCCAGCACGTTCCACTCGTGCAGGCTGTACCAGACCACCAGGCCGAGCGGTACCAGTACGAACGTGACGATGCCGGCCAGTTGCGGCGCGACCATCAGCCAGCCGGCCACGGTGTCCCGCCGCCGCATCGTCCAGTACGGCGCCCGCGCGGCCGGGGCGTCCGACCGTGCGGGCTTCTCCAGCGTCAGGGTCATTTCGCCAGCAGAGGGTTGATCTTCGAGCAGACGTCGGACAGTACCGTCTTGACGTCCGCGTCCGGCTTCCACAACGGGTCGAGGGCGGCGCGGACCGTCTGCTGCAGCTCGGCGTACCCGGTGTGGCTGGGCTTGATCGTGCCGTTTTCGATGCCCTTGACAACAACACTGTCGAGTTGGGCCGGCTTGAGCAGCGGGTTCGCCTTCGCCAGGGTGGCGGCGTTCAGCTCGGACTTGCGCGGCGGCGGGAAGTACTCCGCCAGCTTGGCCGAGTTCTGCGCGTTGCTGAAGTACGTCAGGAACTGCTTCGCCGCGTCCGCGTGCTTGCCGCGCTTGAACACGCCGATCCCGGCCTGCCCGACGACCGAGTAGTCACCGGCCGGTCCCTTCGGCAGCGGCACCAGATCCCAATGGAACTTGGCCTTCTCGAGCAACGCCGCCCGGCTGATCTGGGTCAGCACCATCGACGAGTCGCCGGCGAAGAAGTCCTTCGTGACACCCGGCCCCGGCATCCCCTTGTCGGTGAAGATCAGTTTGTGGACGAACGTCATCGCGTCCACCATCTGCGGCTGGTCGAACTGGCAGCTCTTGCCGTCCTCGCTCCACGGCCGCGCGCCCCACCCGGACCAGATCGCGTTCAGCGTGTCCCAGCCCTTGTAGTCGAAGTCACCGACCACCAGGCCGCCCTTGCCGGTCTTGGCCTGTACGGCGGCAGCGGTCTTCGCGGCCTCGTCCCAGGTCCACGTCCCGGACGCGATCTGCTGCGCGGGCGACGGCCGCCCCGCCGCCTTCACCAGGTCGGTGTTGACGAAGACACCCAGCGGCGAGGTGGACAACGGGTACGCGTACAGTTTGCCGTCCTTCTCCCAGTTGGCCGTCGTACTCGGCACCAGGTCCGCGTCCTTGTCGATCGGCTCGAGCGCGCCGGAGCTGACGAAGTCCGGGGCGTTGGTCTCGAAGATCCAGGCCAGGTCCGGGACGTTGCCGCCGCCGATCTGGGTGGTGAGCGTGGTCGTGTAGCTGTCGAACGGGATCGACTCGAAGGTGATCTTGCCGATCTCCGGGTGGTCCTTCTTGTAGTCCGCGGCGATCTGGTCGAACAGCGCGAGGTGCTTGGCGTTCGCGCTCCAGATCGTCATCCGCAGGTCGATCGGCCCACTGGCACTCGCGCCGGACCCGGAGCCGCCGCCGCATCCGGCGGCAGCCAGCAGGGCGGCCGCGGACAACGCCGCTGTCAGTCTCTTCATCAGGGGACCTCCATCAGTAGCCGGACACGTCCGGCCAGGCGAGTTCGATGCCCTGGGCAACCAGCAGGTCCTGGAACTCGCCGAGCAGGGCAGGGGTGGCGTGGACCGCGCGTGGACTCACACCGCGGTCCAGGCAGAAGCCGGCGAGCAGGCCCGCGGCCTCGCCGATGTTCCACTCGACCGGGTGCAACCGGTAGCAGCCGTTGGTGATGTGCGTGGTGCCGAGGTTCTTGCTCGCGGGCAGCAGGTTCTGCACCCGCTCCGGGACCAGCGCCCCGAGCGGGATCCGGAACGGGCTGCTCGCCACGTCGATGTAGTTGTCGCCGCCGGTCGACGGGTGCAGGTCGATCCGGTACATGCCGATGCCGACGCTGTCGCCGTACGGCACCGCCCCGCGGTCACCGCGGACCGCGACCGACAGGTCCTGCTCGACGATCGTGTACGCCGCCTTGATCCGCCGCGACTCCCGGATGTACGGCGCCTGCGCGAGCCCGTCGGCCGATCCGACCAGGTCGCCGCGCAGCCGCAGGCCGCGGAACCCGGTGCCGCCGTCGGGCCGGGGCGCCTCGGTCTGCAGCCAGTAGAACACCGCCTGGGACAGCTCCTTGGCACCCGCGAGGTGCTTCGCCGCGTCCGGTACGTCGATCACCGGGCCTTCGAAGTAGTCGATCATCGGCCAGTTCACCAGGCAGATGTCGCTCTCGTACGCCCCTGGGACGAAGTGCCGGCGGGCGGCGATCCGGCGGAACGTCCACAGGTTCGTGTCGCCGCCGCCGCGCCGCTGGTCCGCGACCACGGCCAGCGGGTCGTCGTCGGGGTTGGGGGTGAAGGACCGTTGTGAGCTCTCCAGGGTCCGCGGGTTCGGCGCGGTCCAGGACAGCAGGCGGTCGCCCCAGAAGGCCGGCTGGTAGTTCCGCCAGAACGCGTAGTTCGCTGGTTTGTCGCCGACCTGGTCGCCGTCCACGTGGTCGACCGCGAAGCAGTACGACACCGCCTGCATGTTCAACGGCTGCGCCTCCGCCGGCGCGCTCGGCTCCCCGGTCTCGCGCTGCGCCTCGAACCCGGTGACGTACTCCGTCCCCGTCAGCGGCAGCAGTTCGCCGGTCTCGGTCGCGTCCAGGATGTACGGCGCCGTGAGCGTCAGCCGCTCGTCGGTGTCCCGGTGCTGCACGGTGACCGCGGTGACCCGGTCGCCGTCGGTGTCCGCGGCCACCGGCCGGTACGGCTGCAGCACCTGCAACCGGCGACTGGCGCGGTACGGCGCGAGCATCTCCTCCAGCACGGCGACCGCGACGCGCGGTTCGTGGCAGAGCTTCGACACGTACCCGGCGCCGGGGTTGAGGTGCGGGTCCGCCCGGGACGCGACGGTCAGCGGGTAGTGCCGGCGGTAGTACTCGCGGATCCCGTCGCGCAGCGCGCGGTACGACGCGGTGATGCCGAACTGCTCGACCCAGGAGTGCTCGTCCGGTGGGACGGCCTGGCTGGTCAGCTGACCGCCGAGCCAGTCGAACTCCTCGGTCAGGATCACCGAGCGACCGGTCCGGAGCGCGGCCAGGGCCGCGGCGACCCCGCCGAGCCCACCGCCGACCACGAGAACATCTGTCTGCATCTAGGCACCTTTGCTGGGCGTGAGCGTGATTCCGTCGGTCAGGTCGCAGGGCAGGAGCAGTTGCTGCTCGTCGGCGGTCCCGCTGAGGATCGCTTCGAGCAGCTCGACCGCACGCAGCCCCATCGCCCGCCGCGGAACGTGGAAACCGGAGAAGTCCAGGTCGCTGGCCGCGGGCCGGGTGGCATCGCCGAGCGTGACCACGGACAGGTCCCCGGGGACGTCGACGCCGCGCTCGGCGGCGGCGGCGTACAGCGCGATCGCGTCGGCGCGGTCCTCGACGAAGACCGCGGTGATCTTGCGTTCGCGCAGGTCGTCGAGGACCTCGCCGGGGGAGCGGTCGGTCGTCGGTACGTGCGGTGCGCGGGCACCGGCGGCCTCCCGGAAGCCGCGCATCCGGTCCGCGGACGACTCCGCGCCGGCGCCGAGTCCGGCGTACGCGATCCGGCGGTGGCCGAGCGCGCGGGCCTGCTCGACGACGGTGCGGGTGGCGCTGGTGTAGTCGGCGCCGACGTACGGCACCGGGCCGCCGGCGTCGTCGCGGCGGCCGACCGAGACGAACGGGTACTCCTCGGCGATCAGCCGGGCCAGCTCCTCCCTCGGGATCTCGCGACCGAGCAGCAGGCAGCCGTCCGCGATCCGGAGCCGGTTGTTCTCGTGGAAGATCCGCCGCCGGCCCTCGGCGACCGGCGCGCTGGTGAACAGCAGCAGGTCCCAGCCGAGCCGCTCGGCGCAGTCCTCGATGCCGGCCAGGAACGGGTGGTAGAAGTCGCCGCTCGCGCTCGGGAACACCGATTCGTACGTGAACACGCCGAGGATCTGGTTGCGCTGCTGCGTCATCCGGCGGGCCAGCGGATCGGCCTGGTAGCCGGTCTCGCGGATCACCTTGAGCACCCGGTCCCGGGTCTCGGCGGGGATCCGCGCGGTGGCGTCGCTGCGGTTGTTCAGCACCAGCGACACCGTCGTCTGACTGACCTTGGCCAGCCGCGCGATGTCGCGCTGGGTGAGCCGGGTCGCCTTGTCTGCCATTCGCCGATCCTTCGCGGTAATACGGATTGCCGGGAACCGTAGAACAGCCCGCCGACGCCCGTCAAGAGGTCGATTCCATTGCTAATCCGAATTATCACTGCGCAAGGTCTTGACCCGCCACCGTGACCCGCAGAAAACTCGCGGCAGTCCGATCGCAGCGAGGAGATCCGCTATGTCTCTGAAACGTCGCACCGTCCTGCTCGGTGCTGTTGCCGCCTCTACGATGACGTCGATGTCGCTACCCGCCCGCGCCGCCGGACTCCCGCCGCTGGCCCCGTTGCCGGCCGGGGCGCCGGACCGGCGGTTGTTCGCGCCGGGGGAGCAGCGGTTCGCGCCGTACCTGGTGATCCTGGCGCCGATGGTGAACGACATCGTCGACACGGATCCGTACGGGTTCATGGGCGGCGGTTGGTGGCGGACGCCGGCCCAGCCGTACAACTCGCGCGTCCAGGAACACGTCTTCACGCTGAGCTGGTTCCACGCGAACAAGCGCGCCTGGAACCCGTACTACCGGGACAACGCGCTGCTCGGCCGGCTCGACGCCGCGTTGCAGCACTACCTCGGGCTGCAGAACCCGGACGGGTCCTGGCCCGAGTACCACCCGGGCGAACAAGGAAAGGCATCCAGCGGTTTCGGGATCGGCTATCTGGCGAAGACGCTCGCCAACCTGCGGCAGGCGAACGCGCTGCCGAGCCGCCAGGCACAGCTGGAAGTTGCCTTGCGCAAGGGAGTCGACTGGTACCTCGACCCCGGGAACGCCGTCGTCTGGGACGACCCGTTCGAGTACACCAACCAGGCGACCGCCGGGGTGGCGGGTTCGGCGCTGACGCTGAAGCTGCTGCCCGACCACGACCGGTCGCTGAAGCTGCAGGAGCGGATCCGGTTCATCGCCAAGTGGGCACAGAGCCCGGCCGGGTTCTTCTACGACCCGCGCGGGATGGACATCAACTACAACTTCGAGGTGATGCTGCCGGAGATGGCCGAGCTGTACCTGCTCACCCGGAACCCGCAGCTCGCGACCATGGCGCGGCGGTTCGCCGACTGGTTCGGGTACAACCTGCTCCGGGAGCCCGACGGCTCCGGCTGGCTGACGTACTACGCCGTGTCGGACCGGACCGCGGCGGCCTCCTACGACGACGTGATCCCCGACCCGGACCGGACCATCCTCGGCTCGCACTTCGTCCCGGTCGCGCCGGACCTCGGCGCGTTCTTCACCTCCCGCGAGGACCAGACCGCGTCCCGGCAGGCGTGGGCCGCGGACCCGGCGCCGGTGCCCGCGCTCGCGAAGCAGGACACCTCGCCGCGGATCATCGCGCACGCGCCGTACGGCGAGACGATGCCGAGCCGCGCCGCGAAACAGGCCGCGATCGCGCGCCTCCCGTACCTGCGCGGCGACCACTTCACCGAACGCCGGCACGACGACTACGGCAACCAGGACTACCTCTACGTACGCCGTCCCGGCCTGTACCTCGGCGCGTTCTTCGGGGACCGGCAGGGGAGTGGCGTCAAGGCCGGCACCGGATTCCTCTGGCACCCGGTCGCGGGCACGGTGATCCACGCGCAGCAGACGGCGACCGGCGCCTGGGGCACGGTCATCGGCGGAAAGACCGATGCCGAGAGCAACCTTGTCGCAGCGTACCCGTCGAAGGACCTGGTCCGCTACCACACGCCCGACGGCTCGGTGGCGACCGAGCTGCTGGTCGGACCGAACTCGGTCAGCCGCCGGGTGACGGCGACCGGTGCGGCGACCGAGCAGATCCCGCTGGTCCTGCAGCCCGGCGACGAGGTCGCGTTCTCCGACGGGACCGCCGTCCCCTACAACCAGACCCGGACCGCGACGGCAGACGGCCTGGTGATCCGCCGCGGCAAGGCCACGATCACGATCACCTGGTCGGCCCGCCGTACGGCGACCATCAGCGCGTCGACCCGGACGTACCTCCGCGACGCCCGCCGCCGGATCCACGTCCTCCGGATCCCGCACGACGGAACGCTGGAAACCGTCGTACGAACGTCCTAGCCGGCTCGCAACCTCAGTACCTGGCTGCCCGGCGTGCGGCCGGTCAGGTACACGCGCAGGCCGTCCGGCGTGAGGCTTCCGCCCAGATAGGTGTACAGCTCGCCCGGGTCCATCGCGACCCGGGCGGGCCCGTTCCCCGGCCCGAACTCGATCCGGTCGCCGCCGACCGTGTAGCTGCCGGTCCCCGACACCAGCTGGTAGTTGCCATCAGCATCCAGTTCGGAAACCCCGGAAAGCGTGCCACCCGGCCGGAAACACAGCTCGATCGCGTACGCCGTCTCCTCGCCGTCGAAGCCGAACGCGAGGTCGAACCCGTCCGCCACCTCCTCGACCCGGACGCTGGTCCGCAGCGACCGGTAGCTCCGCGGCCGGTGCTCGAAGTCCATCGACGAGTAGAACCGCCCCTCCGGCGTGAGCGCGTACTGCCCGCTCGTCCGGTGCTCGGGCGGCAGCGGCAAGTGGTACGGCGCCCGTACCTCCTGCTGGAGCTTGAACGTGCACGGCCCGGTGCGATGCAGACCGTCCGCGCGGAAGTGACCGGTGCCGAAGAACTGCGGGGACAGTCGCACGGAGTCGAGGATCGCCGCGCCCTGGCGGAACTTGAAGAACGTCGGGTTCGTGGACAGCCCCGACGCGATCACCGGGATCCGGTGGAAGTCCGTGCCGCCGAAGACCGTCGCCGTCCGCACGCCCCGCCGTACCCGGGCCGACGCCTGCGACGGGAAGTGCTGGACGAAGTCGTTGGGTACCGGCGCCAACGCCGGCAGGTCCGCGGCCAGCGACGGCTGCTCGAGGACCTCGGCCAAGAAGTCGCCGAGCTCGCCGCCCCCGCGCGCCTCGATGCCCTTGGCGACGGCCGCGAACCGTCCGTCGCCGGTGTGCAGCGCGAGCTCGCGGAACTGGGTCAGGTACCACCAGACCTCACGGACGCCCTTCTGGTCCTGGCGGCGGGACGCGGTCGTGTCCACCTCGCCGTTCGGCTCGAGCAGGTAGAGCGTGAGTTCGAGGTTGCGGCGTACGTACTCCACCAGTTCCGGCTTGTCGTACAGGCGTGCGATCGTCAGCAGTGACGGATTCGTCACCTCGGCGGCGTACGTCGAACTCCGCTCGCTGTAGATCCCGTCCGAGGTTGCGTCGACGCCCTCGGCCAGCCACTCGTCGATCCGCGCGGCGTACCGCGAGTCCGGGAACAGGTGGTTCGCCCGCGCCAGCGCCGCGCAGACCTCCCACCGGTGGTTCGGCGTGTGCACGCCGCCCGTCGCGAGCGCCGGCGCTGCCTTCCGAACGATCTCCGACAACGTCCTCCGGAACGGCGAGTCCGCGTCAAGCAGGCTGTGTACCAGGCACACGTCCTGGAGAACGAATGCGGTGTCCGGCGGCGAGTGCAGGTTGCCGACGTCGTACAGCCCGTCCTCGTGCTGCCGCACCGCGAGCTGCTCCACCAGCCTGCCGATCGGCCCGAGCAGGAGCGGGTCCCGGTAGTACGCCGACCGGTCGCAGCCATACCCGGACACCAGTCGGCGCGCCTTCCGGGCGACCGTCCTGGGGTTGTCGCCCGGGTCCTCGTAGCTCGCCAGTACGAGCGGGATCTGCGCCTCGTTGGCCGTCGTCAGCAGCGTCAGGAAGTCCTCGTCCACAGCCGTCACCCCATCACAGTCAAGCGCCGGAAGCGACCGGATCCGGACAGCCCGGCGAGCCTGCGAACCCTTGCATAAACCGGTTTCTCGTACTAGTTTCACCGGCCAAAGCAAACGCTTTCCGATTGCTCCCGGAGGTAACGACGCGATGAGTGCGCTGGGTGAACTCGGCAGCCTCCGGGGGAAGAAACTCGCAGGTCAGAAGAAGGACAACCTGGCCGGGTACCTGTTCCTGGCCCCCTGGTTGCTCGGGCTGTTCCTGATCACGATCGGCCCGATGCTGGCCTCGCTGTACCTGTCCTTCACCGACTACAACCTGATCCAGGCGCCGAAGTGGATCGGGCTGGAGAACTTCACCCGGATGCTGTCCGACCAGCGGCTGCACAACTCGCTGAAGGTGACGTTCACCTACGTGTTCGTGTCGGTCCCGCTGCAGCTGATGATCGCGCTGCTGCTGGCCGTCGTGCTGGACCGGGGCGTGCGCGGGATGGCGTTTTATCGATCCATCTTCTACCTCCCGTCGCTGCTCGGCTCGAGCGTCGCGATCGCGATCCTCTGGCGCCAGGTGTTCGGCACCACCGGCCTGCTGAACCAGCTGCTGGACCTGTTCGGAATCCACGGGAAAGGCTGGATCTCCGACCCGAGTACGGCGCTCGGCACGCTGGTCGTGCTGAACGTCTGGACGTTCGGCTCGCCGATGGTGATCTTCCTGGCCGGACTCAGACAGATCCCCTCGATGTACTACGAGGCCGCCGCGGTGGACGGCGCCGGGACGCTGCGCCGGTTCGTCAGCATCACGCTGCCGCTGCTGACGCCGATCGTGTTCTTCAACCTGGTGCTGCAGATCATCCACGCGTTCCAGTCGTTCACCCAGGCGTTCGTCGTCTCCGGGGGCAGCGGCGGGCCGTCGGACTCGACGATGTTCTTCACGCTGTACCTCTACGACCGGGGCTTCGGGAACTTCGACATGGGCTACGCCTCCGCGATGGCGTGGTTCCTGCTCGTGATCATCGGGGTCTTCACCGCCGCGAACTTCTTCGCCTCGAAGTACTGGGTGTTCTATGACGACTGAGACGCTGTCCCGTACCGTCGCCACCCGCCGGACCGCGGGCATCACCTGGGCCCGGATCCGGCCGCTGGTGATCCACGTGCTGCTGGCCGGCTCGGCGCTGGTGATGCTCTACCCGGTGATCTGGATGGTGGTCAGCTCGCTGCGGCCGGGCAACGAGATCTTCCGCGACCCCGGGATCCTGATCAAGGACCTGCGGATCGAGAACTACCGGGTCGGCTGGAACGCGCTGACCGAGCCGTTCACCCGGTACCTGCTGAACTCCGCGCTGGTCGTGCTCGGCTCGATCCTCGGCAACCTGGTGTCCTGCTCGATGGCGGCGTACGCGTTCGCCCGGCTGGAGTTCACCGCGAAGAAGCTCTGGTTCGGGATCATGCTGCTCAGCATCATGCTGCCGATCCACGTGGTGATCGTGCCGCAGTACATCCTGTTCTCGAAGCTGGGCTGGATCAACACGGTGCTGCCGCTGATCGTGCCGAAGCTGCTCGCCACCGACGCGTTCTTCGTCTTCCTGATGGTGCAGTTCATCCGCGGCATCCCGCGCGAGCTGGACGAGGCCGCCCGGATCGACGGCTGCGGCAAGGCGTCGATCTTCCTCCGGATCATCCTGCCCCTGATGGTGCCGGCGCTGGCCACCACGACGATCTTCACGTTCATCTGGACCTGGAACGACTTCTTCAGCCAGCTGATCTACCTGACCGACCCGCACATGTACACCGTGCCGATCGCGCTCCGGTCGTTCGTCGACTCGACCTCCAGTTCGTCCTGGGGATCGATGTTCGCGATGTCGGTGGTGTCGCTGGTGCCGGTTTTCCTCGCCTTCCTGCTCGGCCAGCGGTTCCTGATCAAGGGCATCGCGACCACCGGCATCAAGTAACCCCTGAAAGGTGCATCACATGAGGCACATCCCCCGGGCCCTGACGGCCCTGGCGCTGGCCGGCACGCTGCTGGCGGCCAGTGCCTGCGGCGGCGACTCCGGCGGCGGCTCGTCGTCGGCGGACGGCGGCAAGGTCACGCTCCGATTCACCTGGTGGGGGTCGGACACCCGGACCAAGCTCACCCAGCAGGTGATCGACGCGTACCAGAAGGACCATCCGAACGTCACGATCAAGGGCGAGTTCGGCGACTGGTCCGGCTACTGGGACAAGCTCGCCACCACGGTCGCGGCGAACGACGCGCCGGACATCATCCAGATGGACGAGAAGTACCTGCGCGAGTACGCCGACCGCGGCGCGCTGCTCGACCTGAAGAAGGCGCAGGGCCTGGACACCGGCAAGTTCGAGCCGGACACACTCGGCGCCGGCGAGTTCGACGGCGGGCTGTACGGGCTGAACGCCGGCATCAACTCGTTCGCGGTGGTGGTCAACCCGGCCGCGTTCAAGACCGCCGGCGTACCGGTCCCGGACGACAAGACCTGGACCTGGGACGACTACGCGAAGACCGCCGCGGAGATCACCGCCAAGACCGGCGGCAAGATCACCGGGTCCGGGACGCTCGGCGGCAACGAGGCCGGCCTGAACCTGTGGGCGCGGCAGCACGGCGAGTCGCTGTGGACCAAGGACGGCAAGCTCGGCGTCTCGCCGGAGCAGACCACCGACTTCTTCAAGTACATCCTGAAGCTCCGCGACGACAAGGCGATCCCGTCCGCCGAGGCCGTCTCGCAGGACATGAACGCGTCCCTGGACCAGTCCGCGTTCGCGACCGGGAAGCTCGCGATGACGTTCATCTGGAGCAACCAGCTGGTGGCGTACAGCAAGGCGGCCGGGCAGGAGCTGAAGCTGCTGCGGATCCCGAGCGCCGACGGCAAGTCCGCCGACAACGGCTCGTACTACAAGGGCTCGATGTTCTGGTCGATCTCGTCGCGGTCCAAGCACCAGAAGGAGGCCGCGGAGTTCGTCAACTACCTGGCGAACAGCGCGGCGGCCGGGAACGTGCTGCTGGCCGAGCGGGGCGTGCCGCCGAACACCGAGATCCGTACCGAGGTGACGCCGAAGCTGCAGCCGGCCGACGCCGCGACCGCGAAGTTCATCCAGGACATCAAGGCCGACCTCGGCGACCCGTCGCCGGCACCGCCGGTGGGCGGCGGTCAGGTGGAGAAGATCATCCAGCGGTACACGACCGAGGTACTGTTCGGGCGGCAGGCGCCGGACGCGGCCGCCAAGGCATTCCTGGACGAGGTCAAGGGTGGGCTCAAATAGTGTTGCTGATCGCAACTGATTACCGATGACGGTGGCCCGCGTGGCCGTGGTGGGAATCCACGGCCACGGAGCCTCCCATGTCCGTAACGTCACCCGGCTGCCGGGCGCCGAGCTGGTCGCCGTGGCCGACCCGCAGGGCGGTGGCGACCTGCCGGACGGCGTCCAGGTGTACGCCGGACTCGACGAGCTGCTGGCCGCCACCGAGGTCGACGTCGTGGTGATCTGTACGCCGATCCAGACGCACGTCCCGCTGGCGGAGCTGGCGATGCGGGCGGGTGCCGACGTACTGCTGGAGAAGCCGCCGACGGCGTCGCTGGAGGAGTTCGAGCAGCTCACCGCGGTGGTCGAGGAGACCGGGCGGGCGCTGCAGGTCGGCTTCCAGGCGCAGGCCTCGGAGGCGACGCTGAAGCTGGCTCGGATGATCGCCGACGGAGACTTCGGCGAGCTCCGCGGGATCAGCGCGACCGGCAAGTGGGTCCGCACGGCCCGCTACTTCCAGCGCGCCCGCTGGTCCGGCCGCCGCCGGCTGGACGGGATCGACGTGGTCGACGGCGCGGTGACCAACCCGCTCGCGCACGCGACCGCCGCCGCGCTGCTGCTCGACGGGTCGACCGGCGTCGACGACATCGGTTCGATCGAGACCGAGCTGTACCGGGCGAACCCGATCGAGTCCGACGACACCTCGTCGGTCCGGATCACGACCAGCCGCGGTACGCCGATCCTGATCGCGGTCACGCTCTGCGCCACCGAACACCTCGAGGCGTCGGTGATCGTCCACGGATCGAAGCGGCGCGCGGTACTCACGTACCAGGCCGACCTGATCGACGGTACGAAGTACGGCCGCGCGGACCTGCTGGAGAACCTGCTCGCCCATCGGGCGGATCCCGCCGTACCGCTCTACGTCCCGCTGCACGCGACCGGCGGCTTCACCCGGGTCGTCGAGGCGGTCCGGACGGCACCGGACCCGGCCGTGATCCCGCCCGAACTCGTCCAGTGGGAGGGCGAAGGCCTCGACCGCCGCCCGATCCTGAAGGACGTCGAAAAGTGGATCGACCGCGCCTCCGACGAACTCTCCCTGTTCTCCGAGATCGGGGCTCCCTGGTCACGCCGGTAGGGCGAGGCTGAACGTCGTACTGCCCGGCCTGGACGCGAGCGTCAAGGTGCCGGCATGGGCGTGGGTGATGGACTCCGCGAGGGAGAGGCCGAGGCCGGTGCCGCCGGTGGAACGGGTGCGGGCGGTGTCGGCGCGGGTGAAGCGCTGGAAGACGTTCGGGAGCAGGTCGGCGGGGATGCCGGGGCCGTCGTCGTGCACCGTGAGTACGGCGGTGTGGTCGAGCCGCCGGACCGCCACGGTGACCGTCGTACCGGCGGGCGTGTGCCGTCTGGCGTTCGTGAGCAGGTTGGTGACGACCTGGTGCAGACGTTGCTCGTCGCCGATCACCGTTACCGGCTCCACCGGTACGGCGAGGTCCCAATGGTGGCTTGGGGCAACTATCTCGGCGTCGGCGACCGAGTCCCGGGCCAGCCGGGACAGGTCGACCGGCCGCCGGTCCAGCGGCCGGCCCGCGTCCAGCCGGGCGAGCAGCAGCAGGTCCTCGACCAGCGACGCCATCCGCGTGGTCTCGACCATCACCTTGCCCATCGCGTGCGTGTACAGCTCCGGATCCCGCTGGCGCAGGCTCAGCTGGGCGTAGCCGTGAATCGTGGTGAGCGGCGTCCGCAGCTCGTGCGACGCGTCCGCGACGAACTGCCGGACCTGCTGCTCACTGCGATGCCGGGCGTCGAGCGCCCCCTCCATGTGCCCGAGCAACGTGTTCAGCGCGACCGCGACCTGACCGACCTCGGTCCGCTCGTCGGTGAGCTGGTCCGGCACCCGCGCGGTGACCCCGATCTCGCCGGTGTCCAACGGTAGCGCGGCCACCTCCCGCGCGGTCTGCGCGACCTGGCGCAGCGGCCGGAGTTGGCACCGTACGACGAAGATCGCGACACCGCCGGCGGCGACCACGCCGATGCCGCCGAACAGCGCCTCCCAGCCGATCAGGCTGGTGACGGTGTTCTGGATGTCCTTCGTGGGCAGGCCCGCGATGACGGTGATCGAGCCGACGGCCGACGCGCGGACGCGGTACGTGCCGAGCTCCGGGACGTCGACCGTACTGTTCTGGTCGGTCGCGGACCGGTCGAGGACGTTGACCGCCTCGTCCGACAGCGCGGTGAGCTGCCCGTCCGCGGTGATGACGGTGCCGACGGCCGTGGACGACTGCACGTAGACGGTCACGGTGCCCGCGTCCTGCCCGTGCGGGGCGTCCGGCGGCGGTCCGCCGTTCCGCAGGGCGCCGGCGGCGCGGCCCTGGGCGGCGTTCACCTTGCCGTCGAGCTGGTTGGTCAGGTACGAGCTGATCGCGGCGGTCGTCAGTGCGCCGATCGCGAGACTCACCACCGCCACCAGCACCACCATCGCCGCCGCGACCCGGACACTCAACGATCGCGCCGCAACCCTCATGCGTTCAGCATGAACAGCCAGCCCTCAGGTGTGCTCCACGTTTCCTGGCAGCTTCCTGTGAAGTGCGCGCAGACCGTCGTACTCCGCGGCCGCCCAGCCCTCGCCGCGCGACTCGGTGCCGCGGTAGCGCGGCTTGTCGACGACGTGGAACCGCAGGTTGAGGATCCGCCCGACGATCTGCAGGGACGGGATCGCGGCCTCGTCCTCGGCGGTGAGTTCGCGGCGCGTGCGGTACCCGGCCTTGAACGCCGCCCAGTGCGGCGTCGTCGCGACGCCGCAGAAATCGGCCGCCACCGGGCCGGTCGCCGCGAGGTCGAAATCCAGCAACAGAAGTCCCTGTGGCGTCAACAAGACATTGTCCATCGAGACGTCGCCGTGGCAGGTTCCTGCCTTTGAGTACTGCGCGAGGTTGTTCCGTACTCCGGCCGCCAGGGTCCGGAGCAGGTTTTCCTCCGTGTCGTCGACGGCGAGGATTTGTTCGAGCGCTTGCTCGACATCTTCCGCGGGCGGCCGGAAGTACGGCGACGTGTAGTTCTCCGCGGCCTCGTGAAATGCCGCCACCTGCCGGCCGAACGCGTCGTACAGCTCGTCGGTGAAGGGCGGTTTCGGCGTACTGCCTTCGACGTACCCGAGCAGGGTGAACGGGCGGCGGCCTTCAGGTGACTCCAGCAGGCCGACCGTGTCGCCGTCGAGCAGCTCGACGACGCGCGGAGTGCGCAGCCCGGCCGCTGCCAGATGTGCCGAAAGCCCTGTCTCCCAACGGATCTCGTCCGCCGTACGCCGGCCGTACTGGTAGAGCTTGAGCATGTAGCGCGCGTCGTCCGTGGCGAGCTCGTACACGTCGTTGACCAGTGTCCGACGCAGTTCGCAGTGCACGAACGTGAGGCCGTACCGCGGACCGAGGTCGGCGGCCAGTGCGGACGGGTCGGGCAGCGAGCGGAAGGTCCGGATCATCACCCGAGCCTAGAGGGCCCGCGAATTCGCAGGTTAGAACCCGGACAAGACCGGGGATGGTTCGAGACGTTTCCGGATTCGCCTCCCCTTTCGGGGCCGGAAACCGGTAGCCTCTTGCAGCGCGCTATGGGGGCCGCCGTACCACCCAACCGACGAACTGCCGGAGAGCCCAAACCGGTCAGGAGTGCACGTCTTGCAGGAGAACACCAGCAGCACCAGTACTGGCGAACTGGTCAACGTACCCCTCACCGGTGCGGACAAAGTCGCCTACGCTTTCTACGCGACCGCGGCTGCCGCGGCGCTGGTCGGCCAGGTCTGGGCCGGCGTGACCCACATCCCCTGGCCGAGCGACGGCTTCTCGCCGTTGCTCAAGATCATCCTCGTCACGCCCGCGGTCGCGGTGCTCGAGCTCGGCGGTGTCGCCACCGCGGCGCTCGCCGACCTGCGCCGGCGCAAGGGCGAGCAGGCGTACGCGTACCGCGCGATGTCGTTCTTCGCGGCACTGGTCGCGGTCGTGTTCAACGTGGTCGGGCACTGGCGCCCGGAGGAGCGGTTCCTCGCCTTCGGCTTCGGCGGCCTGTCCGCGTTCGCGTACGTGCTCTGGCTGATCCACAGCTCGGCCCGGCGCCGCGACGCACTGCGCCGTGCCGGGCAGATGCGCGACACCGGCCCGGTGTACGGCGTCGTCCAGTGGGCCCGCGAGCCGCGGGTCACCTGGCTGGCGCGGTCGCTGGCGATCGAGCACGGCTACACGTTGTACGAAAGCCTGCGGGCGGCGCACCACCAGATCCGGAACCGGAGCCGTCGCGAGGCGATCGCCGGGACCGTCGCGGAGTACATCCGGTCCGAGCATCAGGACGAGCGGCTGGCGAAGATCGCCGAGACGACGTACGACCCGGACCGGCTGGCCGGGATGCTCGAGGAGCGGATCAACTACGAGGTCATCACCAGCAAGCTGACCAAGGCGATCTCGCCGCCGCCGGAGCCCGAGGAGCGGCCCGCCGTACCGGCCGCGGTCTGGGTGCTCGAAGGTGGTCAGCCGCGTCGTGCGGACAGCACCGGCGTCGGCCTGCGGGACGACGACGCCTGGACCGGTGAGCTGATGGCGATCGTCGACCCGGACCCGGCCGACAGCGGGAACGTGTCCGAGGCGGTCGTCGTCGAGGACGAGAGCGAACCGCAGCACGTGGTGAACGGTACGGCGAGCAGCCTGAAGCCGTTCGCCCCGCAGCCGAAGGCCGAACCCCTGGTGGAGAAGCCCAAGCCCCCGTCCCCCTTCGCCGGCCCGACCGACCCGCAGCCGCCGGCACTGATCACCACCCCGAAGGTCGAGCCGGTCCTGCCGGACCCGGCGCCTGTCGTCGTGCCGGCCGAGCCGGCCGCGGAGGACGAGAAGCCGGAGCCGACCGTCCTGGAGAAGAAGCGGATGCGCGCGTTCGCGTTGCTGTCCGACTGGTCGCCCGCGCGCGGTGAACTCACCGCGAAGAAGATCGCCGATGCGATCGCCTGCAGCGAGCCGATGGCGAGCAGGTACATCGAGCAATACGAAGCCGAGCACGGGGCTGTGTTCGCGTCGCAGAACTGATCACCGAGCTGCCGGTGGACCGCCCAGGTTCACCGGCAGTTCTGCGAGGCCGCTCACCAGCACGCGACGCCACTCGAGCTCTTCGGCCGGCTTCGCGAGGCTCATTCCCGGGAACCGCCGCACCAGCGCCAGCAGCGACTCCTGCAGCTCGATCCGCGCCAGTTGCGCCCCCAGGCAGAAGTGCGGCCCGAAGCCGAACGACAGGTGCTTGTTGTCCGCGCGATCCAGCCGCAGCTCGTCGGGTGCGTCGTACGCGCGCGGATCCCGGTTCGCCGAGTTCAGCGCGGCCATCACACCCTCACCGGCCTTGATCCGTACGCCGTGCAGCTCGACGTCCTCCAGCGCCACCCGCAGCTGACCGACCTCGCTGAACCGGTTGAACCGCAGCAACTCCTCGATCGCGGCCGGGACCAGGCTCTCGTCCGCCACCAGCCGCGCCCAGTTCTCCGGCCAGCGCAACAGGGTCGCGACGCAACTCGAGATCTGGTTCGCCGACGTCTCGTGCCCCGCGACCAGCAGGTTGACGCCGAAGGCAATCAGTTCTTCCTGGCTGAGCCGGTCGCCCTCCTCGCGGGCACGCACCAACTCGTCCAGCAGGTCCTCGGCCGGTCCGTCGGTGTTCGCGAGCTTCTTCGTGACGAGGTCCTCGATGTAGGCCGTCAGGTTGGTCATCGCGTCCTCGACCAGGTCCTTCTCCGCCATCTTCATGCTGTACCCGAGCTCGGTCCACTCCCGGAACCGCGCGCGGTCGGCGTACGGTACGCCGAGCAGCTGGCAGATCACCTGGATCGGCAGCGGCAGCGCGACCAGTTGCCGGAGGTCCGCGCCGTCGCCGGCCCGCGCGACGTCCTCCGCGAGCTGGGCGGACAGCTCCGCGACCCACGGCCGGGTGCGCTCGATCTTCCGGTGCGCAAACGTTGGTACGACCAACCGTCGGAGCCGGGTGTGCTCCGGCGGGTCGGTGGTGGTCAGGCTGTTCGGCATCGGCTTGGCCAGCGCGACCCGCGGCGCCCCCTGCCGCACCACCGCCGCCCGCGAGAACCTCGGGTCGGCCAGCACCAGCTTCACGTCGTCGTACCGAGTCACCAGCCAAACCTCGGCGCCGGCCAGCGTACGCACCCGGGCCACCGGCCGCCCTTCCCGCAACTCCGCGAACGTCGGCGACGGCTCGAACCGAAACGCATCCTCGAACGGAATCTGCAGCACCATGGCTCGACCCTACGAAAGTTAGGCAACCCTTGCCTGCGCCTCCGGCGCGTCGGCCTAGCTTTCCCAGACCGGTACCGAGGGGAGGCCGCGGCGGGTGCGGGCCTCGTCGGTCAACTGCTGCACGAGGTCCGTCTTCGCGACGGTGTAGTCGAAGCCGCGCAGACCGCTGGCGGCCAGCTCGCGTTTGAGAGCGGCGTACCGTTCCACGGCTGACGGGGTCTCGCGCAGGTAGTCGCGGAGGATCCGCTGGTTGAGCGTGTCCCAGACCTCCGCCGGGAAGACGTGCAGATTGTGGGTGAGTACGTCGTCCACCACGCGCGTGTACGTACGCCGGCCCGGCGGGCCGTCCGGGTGGTACTCGAAGCCGAGCGGGCTCAGGTCCTTCCCGGCGACCTCGTCCAGGCTGACGGAGCGTGCCGCGATGTCGATGACGGGCTTCGCGAGCAGTCCCGGCACCGCCGTACTGCCGATGTGTTCGATCTCGGTGACGCTCGCGCCGAGGAGCGGGCGCAGGCGGTCGGCCATGGCGGTGAACAGGCCGGGCCAGCGCTCGTCGTACTCCGTGAGGACGGTCATGAGGCTGGCCCGGACCCGGTTACTTCGTACCGAAGGTGTAGATGGTGGTGGATTTGTAGGTCTCGCCGGGGCGGAGGGTGGTGGATGGGAAGTTGGGGTGGTTCGGGGAGTCGGGGAAGTGCTGGGTCTCGAAGGCGAACGCGTCGCCCTGGCGGTAGGCCTTCTTGCCGATGCCGAGGAACGTGCCGTCGAGGAAGTTGCCGCTGTAGAACTGCACGCCGGGCTGGTCGGTGTGGACCTCGAGGGTGCGGCCGTGCTCGGGCTCCCAGAACCGGCCGGCGAGGCGCAGGCCGTCCTTGCCGGGCTGGCCGCCGAGCACGAAGTTGTGGTCGTAGCCGCGGCCGAACACCAGTTGCTGGTGGTCGCCGCGGAGCCGGGCGCCGATCGCGGTCGGCCGGCCGAAGTCGAACGGCGTACCGGCGACCGGGGCGATCTCGCCGGTCGGGATCAGGGTCGCGTCGACCGGGGTGTACTTCGGCGCGTTCAGTTCGAGGACGTGGTCGTAGATCGTGCCGTTGCCCTCGCCGAGCAGGTTGAAGTAGCAGTGGTTGGTGAGGTTCACGATCGTCGGCTTGCCGGCGACCGTCGCGTGGTAGTCGATCCGCAGGTTGTCGTCGGTGTCGAGCGTGTACGTGACGGTGCTGGTGAGCTCACCGGGAAAGCCCATCTCGCCGTCCGGGCTGACGTAGGTGAATGCGACGCCGACGGACGAGTCGTCCTGGACGACCTTTGCCTTCCAGACCTTCTTGTCGAAGCCGATGGTGCCGCCGTGCAGCGCGTTCTCGCCGTTGTTGACCGGGATCTGGTACGACGTCCCGTCGAGGGTGAACCTGCCCTTGGCGATCCGGTTGCCGTACCGGCCGATGGTGGCGCCGAAGTACGGACTGAGCTTCGCGTAGTCCGGCAGGTTGTCGAAGCCGAGGCTGATGTTCTCGGTCCGGCCGCGGCGGTCCGGGGTCTCGATCCGCTGCAGGGTCGCGCCCCAGGTCAGCATCGAGATCGTCACGCGGCCGTTGGTGAACGTGTACACGTCCACACCCTGGCCGTCCGGGGTGGTGCCGAACGGGTCCTTGCGGATCTCGAGCTTGCCGTGGTGTGCGCCCATACCGTGCAACTTATCCGGCGTACCAGTGCCCGGACTGGCTTGGGTGGCGGTTCGGGTGGCCGCTTCCGCGGTGCTGCTGAGAGCGCCCGCGGCGGCGGCACCGAGGCCCAGGGCGCCGGCGGTCCGGAGGACCTGGCGGCGGGGCAGGTGATCGGGCATCGCAATCCCCTCAATCGTTGTAGAAACTGACCTCGGCACGATAAGTCGGCGTTGGATTGTTTGGAACAGTTCGTAACGGTTCGAATTCGTCCGATCTCTCCGCCGTGACCAGATCCGTCCGCCACTCGCCCCGATAGAGCCTTCAGCCGCACGCCGTTCCGCGCGCATCCTGGTGGCATGAGCCGAACCGCACTGATCGTGATCGACGTCCAGGAATCGTTCCGGGTCCGCCCGAACTGGCAGCTGGTGAACCACCCCGACATCGCCGACCGGGTGCAACGCCTGGTGGATGCGGCCCGCGCCCGCGACGAGCTGGTGGTGTGGGTGCTGCACACCGAGCCCGGCACCGGCGGCGCGTTCGACCCGGCTGAGGGACACGTCCGCCTGATCGACGGACTCGAGCCGTTGCCGGGCGAGCCGATGATCCGGAAAACGTCGCACAACGCCTTCACCACAACGAATCTGCAGCAGTTGCTGACCCAGGAAGGTGTTTCCGAAATCGTGGTCTGCGGGATCCGGACCGAGCAGTGCTGTGAGACCACCGCCCGGGTCGGCTCGGACCTCGGGTACGACGTCGTGTTCGTCGCCGAGGCGACCGCGACGATGGCGCTCGCGCACTGGTCGATCCGCGAGCAGGCGTCGGTCGAGGAGATCCTCGCCGACCCGCGGACGCTGACCGCGGACCAGGTCACCAAGCGCACCGAGTACGCCCTGGCCGGCCGGTTCGCCACCGTCCGGACCCTCGACGAGCTCACCGGCGTACCCGTGGCATCCTGACCGGATGCGCCCTACCCGCGTGGTCTTCGTACTGGTGCCGCGACTCCACTTACTGGATCTGGCCGGCCCGGCGCAGGTGTTCACGACCGCGAACGACTTCGGCTACTCGTACAACGTGTCGTACGTGGCGGAGTCCGACGAGGTCGCGACCGCGCAGGGGGTGCCGTTGCGGGCGCGGTCCGAGTGGCCGGAGCTCGACGCCCGCGACCTGATCGTCGTACCCGGGTGGCGGTCGCCGCGGCTGTCGCCGGAGCCGCCGATCGGGCCGGAGTTCCGGCGCCGGCTGCGGGCGCACCACGCGGCCGGCGGATCGGTCGCGAGCGTCTGCTCGGGCGCCGACGCGCTCGGCTGGGCCGGGCTGCTCGACGGGCGCCGGTTCACCACCCACCACGACCTGACCGACGAGCTGGCCGCCCGGTACCCGCGGGCCACCATCGTCCGGGACGTGCTGTACGTCGAGGACGATCGCGTGATCACGTCTGCCGGCATCGCCAGCGGCATCGACCTCGCGCTGCACCTGGTCGCCGTCGGCCGCGGCGCCGAGGCGGCCGCCCGGGTGGCGCGGGAGATGGTCGTGTACGCGCGGCGGAACGGCGACGATCCGCAGGAGTCCGCGATGCTCCGGCACCGCGACCACCTGAACGACCTCGCGCACCGCGTCCAGGACGTCATCGACGCGCGGTACGCCGACCGGCTCCCGCTCGCCGAGCTGGCCGGCGACTTCGGCGTCAGCGAACGCACGCTGACCCGGATCTTCACCACCGCGACCGGGCTCACGCCGCTGCGCTACCAGCAGCTGCTGCGGGTCGAGCGCGCCGAGCATCTGATCGGCCACGGCAGCACGGTCGAGTCGGCGGCCCGGTCGGTCGGGTTCGAGGACCCGCGGATGCTCCGCCGGTTACGGTCCCGTACCTCTGTCTAGACCGGAACAACTTTTCCTTCGGAGCGGTCGTCTACCAGGGACAGCCGATCGAAACGAGGGGGACGAACCATGAAGGTTGCTCGGGGCATCCGTCGAGGAGTGGTGGCGACCGGTGCGGCGACCGCGACGCTGGCGGTGGGGCTGAGCATGCTGGCAGCGCCGGGCGCCGGTGCGGCGCCGGCGACCGGGACGGCGCTCAGCCGCTCGCAGCTGCTGACCGTCGGGCAGGTGAAGCAGGCGGACGCGCGCCGCGACTGGATCCGGCAGGTTGACAGGGGAATCCTGCCGCGGACCTACTGCGGACCGGCGTCGACCGAGGGCAAGCACGTCGCGGCGCGGATGGCGCGCGGGTTCACCGACGAGCTGGACGCGTACGGCGCGCAGTACGTGAGCCGGTACGGGAGCACGGCGAGCGCGCGGGCGGCGTACAACTCGGTGATCGCGACGCTGAAGACCTGCACGTACAGCAAGCCGGCGCCGACGCACGCGCGGAAGATCACCGAGAACCGGGTGGTGAAGCGGGCTTCCGGTGACCTCACCCAGGTGATCCGCTGGTACGACTACCCGAAGCCGAACGACCCGGGCAGCGAGGCGGGTGGCTTCCCGTACGCCGTCACGCTGAAGGGGCGGACGGTGTCGGTGCTGGCCTTCGGCGAGATGGGGCCCGGCGTGCCCGCGCCGAACTTCGACAAGCTGGCCCGCGCGGCGGCGGCGAAGATCACCCGCTGACGCACTCGACCAGCCGCATGTGCGGCCGGTGCCCGGTGGTGAGCTCGGCGCGGACCAGTTCGGGGTTGCTGATGGCAACAGTCCCGTACGGCGTCGCGCGCCTGCTCGCCACCCAGTCGATCAGCTCGCCGGGGCGGGCGATGTCGCCGGTGAAGTGCAGCAGGTTGAGGTACCAGATGTCGCGCCGCGCGGTCTCGTACCAGGCGTCTGCCCCGAGCTCGGTGGTCAGCCGATCGCTGAAGGTGTCGGCGGCGGGGTCGAGGGGCTCGGCACACGCCATGACAGTCCCTGGGGTGAGGGTGAGGCCGGTGACCCGAAAGGTCGCCGGCCAGCCGGCTGGCTCGCCGGAGGGGCGGGTGTCGCCCCCGCCATGGCGACTGGTTGCCCGGGTGAGGGCGGACCGGTACCGGGCAGCGGTCGGGTCGTTGGTGGGGATGTGTTCGCGGCGGGGTTCGAGGGCGCGGACGGTGAGGTGGGCGGAACCCAGTTGCCCGGTCTGCCAGTGGTCCGGGCCTGCGAGGGCGGCCGCCTCCTGGGTGAGTACGTCGAGTGATCGCGCGAGCGCCGTACCGGGATCAGGTCGCAGCACGACCGACAGCGGCCAGCGGCCGCCCTCGCGGGGCACGGACTCGCGGTGGTGGGTCCCGGCGGCGATCCGTGGGGCCGCGAGGGTGAACAGCTGGTCGAACTTCGTGGTCGCGATGATGAAGCCTCCTTCGGAGAGGTACGACGCAAGGACTGGACAGCTGGTTGGTGGGTAGATGACTGTGGGTCGCGACCGCTCAGGAGGGGGAGAGGACTCACCGAATGAAGCTCCGCTACGTGTTCAGCAGCATCATGTTGATGGTTCCGTTGGCGATGGTTGCCCCGGCGACCGCCGCACCACAGCCCGCCGCACCGCAGGCCCAGGCACCCGACTCGGCCGCCGCCAAGGTGCCGTCGATGCTCCGGGACGCCGCCAAGGCCGCCGCGGCCAAGAAGGCCGGGGTCGCCGCGCGCTCGATGGGTGTCGAGAGCAACGGCCGGATCGGCGTCCAGGTGTACGCCGCCGCGCCGATCACTGCCGCGCAGCAGGCCCAGTTGACCGCGCTCGGCGTCTCCGTCGAGAAGAACGCGGCCGATTTCAAGAGCAAGATCGCGCTGCCGACCACCGGCCTGGTCTCGGCGTCCGTCCCGTACGACAAGCTCGACGCCGTCGCCGCGCTCGACTGGGTCAGCGCCCTGCGCCCGGCCCTGCGTCCCGCGGTCGACGTCGGCCCGGTCACCGCCGAGGGCGTCCAGTTGCACCAGGCCGACAAGGCCCAGGCCCGCGGCCTGACCGGCCGCGGCCAGAAGATCGGCGTGATCTCCGGCGACGCCGACCACGTCGCGCAGGCGATCGCCGCGGGTGAGCTGCCGCCGGACACACAGATCCTGCAGAGTGCGTCGTACAACAACGACGAGGGCACCGCGATGATGGAGATCATCCACGACCTCGCGCCGGACGCGAAGCTGGCGTTCGCGAGCACGCTCGACACCAATGCCGACTACTTCCAGGCGTTCCACGTCCTGGCGAACGCGGGCGTCACGATGATCGCGGAGGACATCGCGCTCGACGACGAACCGGTGTTCCAGCAGGGGCTGGGCGCCGCGACCGCCGAGGCGCTCGCCAAGCACGGCATCTGGGTCAGCTCGTCGTCCGGCAACCTCGGCAACCGGCACGCCCCGCGGGTCACCGCGGTCGGTACCGGCCAAGGCCCCGACGGCGTCACCGGTCCGTACACGGGCTGCCCGAAGGACCCGGACAACGTGGTGAAGCTGCGCGGCGACGACACGACGTACGACCTGAACCTGCTGCCCGGCGCGGGGGTCATGCCGACCCTGCAGTGGAGCGAGCCGCGGGCGATCTACCCGACCGCCGGCCAGGGCGGGTTCACCGACCTGAACCTGTACGTGATGGACAGCACTGGGACGAAGTGCCTCGCGTCGAGCACGAACGTCCAGGCGAACGGCGTCGGCGACACCATCGAGCAGCTCCAGTACTTCAACACCACGTCCGCGGCGCAGCCGGTGAAGCTGGTGGTGAGCGTCGCCGGTACGTCGACCGCGCGGAAGGCGCCGATCCTCGACCTGCGCTGGCGGGCCCTGTCGGCCGGTGTCCAGACGCTCGACCCGACCGACGCGGCCGGGTCGCTGAACCCGGACTCGAACTACACGATCTTCGCCACCAGCGCGGGGGCCGTGAACGCGAGCGTGTCGACCGACCCGAAGACGTCGCCGGTGGAGCCGTACAGCGCCGCCGGTCCGGTGCAGCTCGTCACCACGACCCGCTGCCCGGGCAACCGCCCGGGTCCGTGCACGGGCATCCCGGGCGCCAGCGCGCTGAGCTTCCCGGCGCCGAACTGGGTGGCCGGCGATGGTGAGTCGGTCAGCGGCGCGGGCGGTTTCGGCTCCGGCAGCTGCCCGACGACGACTGAAGGTGCCTGCCGCTTCTTCGGTACGTCGGCGTCCGCGCCGACCGCCGCGGGTGTCGCCGCCCTGACCCGGCAGCAGTTCGGCGGCCGGCTCGCCCCGGTGGCGCTGAACGCGCTGCTCGCGGCGAACGCCGTACACCGTGGTGAACCGGGCTCGGGAGCCGGGGTGCTGAACGCGAATTAAGAAGTCGTAGTGGTCCGATTGAGAACGAATTCAGTACTCGTATTCATGGACCGCTGCCGCCATCCCCGGAAAGGATGGCGGCATGACTACACGTTTCGGGGTATTCGTACCGCAGGGCTGGAAGATGGATCTGGCGGAGATCGCGGATCCGATCGAGCAGTGGGAGGCGATGACCGCGGTCGCGAAGCGGGCCGACGAGCAGTCCTGGGACTCGATCTGGCTGTTCGACCACTTCCACACCGTGCCGGAGCCGAGTGACAACACCACGTTCGAGTGCTGGAGCGCGACCGCCGCGCTGGCCCGCGACACCAAGCGGGTGAACATCGGCCAGATGGTCGGCTGCAACGGGTACCGCAACCCGGCGCTGTACGCGAAGATCGCGTCCACCGTGGACGTCGCCAGCCACGGCCGGCTGTACGCCGGGATCGGCGCGGGCTGGTACGAGCACGAGTGGAAGGCGTACGGCTACGAGTGGACCGACATCCCGACCCGGATGGCGGCGTTCCGCGAGGCGACCGAGATCATCTACAAGATGTGGACCGAGGACAAGCCGGTCTACAACGGCAAGCACTACTCGATCGACGCCCCGATCAACGAGCCGAAGGGCGTCCGCAAGCCGCACCCGAGCTTCTGGATCGGCGGCGGCGGCCCGAAGGTCACGCTGAGGCTGGTCGCGCAGTACGCCGACGCCGCGAACATCGGCGGCGGCAACCCGGAGACCTTCAAGGAGAAGGCGGACATCCTCCGCGGCCACTGCCAGAAGGTCGGCCGGGACTACGAGGAGATCATCAAGTCGACGAACTTCAACATCTTCCCGATCGACAAGGGTGACGACCCGCAGCAGGCGACCGCGAAGGCGCTCGGGCCGATGAACCGGGAGAAGTTCGACCGGGACAACCTGATCGCCACCGAGGACGAGATCGCGGACAAGGTCGAGGCGGTCCTGGAGGCCGGCGCCGACTACGTGATCTTCTACGTCCCCGGCGTCGCCTACGACCTGGATCTGCTGGAGCGCGCCGAGCGGATCGCGAAGCGCTTCGCCTGACCGGTACCGGTCATGGCGGATGTAGGTCAGAACTAACGGTAGACCGGAACTGACGGCAACTGTCAGGGTGCCTGACGATGGCCTCGCGTGGGTCGGGTCATCGGGAGGTGTCCGCCTATGTTTTCCCGAATGTTCCGGACCGCGACGGGTCTGCTGGCCGCGGCGGTCGTCGGCTCCCTGCTGTCGCCGACCGCCGCGCAGGCCGGCGCCGCACCGGGCGTCGTCCGACCGACGCCCGGTGCGACCAGCAAGCGCATCACGCTGGTCACCGGCGACGTCGCCGAGCTGACCACGAACTCGGCCGGCCAGGTCTCGGCCCGGCTGCTCGACGACGAGCCGTACTACTTCGGCACGTTCGACGGCGAGGTCACGCTGATCCCCGCCGAGGCGTACCCGCTGCTGTCCGCGGGCCGCCTCGACAAGCGCCTGTTCAACTTGACCGAGCTGGCCGCGCAGGGGTACGACGACGCGAGCAGCGACAAGCTCCCGCTCCTCGTCACCGGCTCGGCCGGCACGTTGCGCAGTACGGCGGCCACGGTCCGCCGTACCCTTCCCAGCGTCGGGAGCACCGCGGTCTCCGTGCAGAAGTCCGACGCGAAGGCGTTCTGGGACGGCGTCAGCGGTCCGGCCACGTTCAAGTCGAGCGAGCTCAGCAAGATCTGGCTGGACGGCCGTACGCACGCCACCGACGAACAGTCGATGCCGCAGATCGGCGCGCCGACGGCCTGGAAGCAGGGGTACGACGGCCACGGCGTGAAGGTCGCCGTACTGGACACCGGGTACGACGCCGGTCACCCCGACCTCGCCAAGCAGGTCGTCGCGTCGGAGAGCTTCGTCCCGGACGAGGCGGTGCAGGACCTGCACGGCCACGGCACGCACACCGCGTCGATCGTCGCCGGCCTCGGTACGGTGTCCGACGGCAAGCGGAAGGGCGTCGCGCCCGGCGCCGAGCTGCTGATCGGCAAGGTGCTCGACAACGGCGGCGGCGGGTACGACTCCGAGGCGATCGCCGGCATGGAGTGGGCCGTCCAGCAGGGGGCCAAGGTGATCAGCATGAGCCTCGGTGGGCTGCCGTCGGACGGCACCGACCCGATGAGCGAGGCGGTCGACCGGCTGGCCAAGTCCAGCGGCGCACTGTTCGTGATCGCGGCCGGCAACTCCGGCGCCGAGCAGACCGTCGGCTCGCCGGGCGCGGCGTCCGAGGCGCTGACCGTCGGCGCCGTCGACCAGAACGACAAGCTGGCGAACTTCTCCAGCCGCGGCCCGCGCCTCGGCGACGGCGCGCTCAAGCCCGAGGTCACCGCTCCGGGCGTCGAGATCGCCGCCGCCCGGGCGGCCGGTACCGAGCAGGGCCACGTGCTCGGCCAGTACTACACCGCGATGAGCGGTACGTCGATGGCGACGCCGCACGTCGCCGGTGCCGCCGCGATCCTCGCGCAACGGCACCCGGACTGGACCGGCCCGCAGCTGAAGGCCGCGCTCGCGTCCACCGCCGTACCGTCCGCGGGGGCCCGCACCGACCAGCAGGGCCTGGGCCGGATCGACATCCCGAACGCGCTCGACCCGAATGTGCTGCCGGACACCGCGAACCTGTTCTTCGGCGACCTGTCCTGGACCGGCCCGGCCGCCCCCGCGCCGGTCGACCGTACGGTTGCCTACCGCAACAACTCGAACCACCCGGTGACCCTGACGCTGTCCGTCGGCGCGCAGTCCCCGGCCGGCGTACCTGCTGGGCTCACCGTGAGCCCGACCCGGTTGACGATCCCGGCCGGCGGTACGGCGTCCGCGACCGTCACGCTCGACCTGTCGAAGACCCAGGCCGGCAACTACGCCGGCGTACTGACCGCCAAGGCGGGCGGTACGGCGTACCGGACCGGGCTCGGGTTCGCGGCCGGTGGGCGGCTGAACCAGGTGACCGTGAGGGCGATCGGCCGCGACGGGCAGCCCGCCACCACGAAGGCGGGCGCGAGCGGTGTCCAGCTGTGGAACCAGGACACCGGTGACGTCACCGCGATCGCGTTCGACCAGACCGGCAGCCGGACCCTCGACGTACCGACCGGGCGCTACAGCGTGATGGCGTACGCGGTCGGCGGCGACGAGGCCAACTGGGCGAACTCGCTGACGCTGCTCGGCGACCCGGACGCGTGGATCGACGGCGACCGGACGTTCACGTTCGACGCCCGGACCGCGCACAAGGTGACGATCAAGACGCCGAAGCCCGCCGACGCACAGAGCATCGGCGTCGCCTGGCACCGCAAGGTCGGCGACCGGGACGCGGTGTCCGGATGGGCGTTCAACGGCAAGATCGCGAACGGCGTCTACGTCCAGGACTTCGGAAAGGTTGCCAACGGCACCTTCCAGGTCGTGCAGCGCTGGGACCTGGCGCAGCCGCAGCTGACCGTGAAACTGCCGGACGGCAGCACGCTGCCGACGCCGGGACCCGGCTCCTCGAGGACCGTGTACGTCGGGAACGAGACGCTCCCGCTCTACAACGCCGGTGACGGCACAGCGGCCGAGCTGACCGGGGCGAGCGGCAAGATCGCGCTGATCCGGTGGGGCGGGTTCAACAAGACGACCGCGCAAGTACAGGCCGCGAAGGCCGCCGGAGCCAAGGTCGTCTTCCTCTACAACGAGGCGCCCGGCTACTGGTCTACCGGCACCGAACAAGGCATCCCCGTCTACACACTGAACTCGAACCAAGGAAAGCTCCTGTTGAACGGCCCGGCCTCGCTGCAGCTGAGCGGCGTCCGCGACAGCACCTACCGGTACGACGTGGCGCTCGGCCCGTCGGTCGTGAAGGGCGGCCTGACGTACGACGTCGCCAAGATGAACCCGGCCGCGGTGACGACCGACTTCCAGCAGAACGACGCGTTCTGGCTGCACAGCGACAAGCGGGTCGCGCACCTTCCGGGGATCGCGACAGGGCTGACGGCGTCCCGGTCGATCGCGGCCGCGGTACGGCGGACCGACTACCTGGTCAGCGACGTGAAGGGTGTGACGTGGGACGAGCAGACGTCCGCGGGGGAGTGGAACGAGACCGGGTTCGAGTCGACGATCCCGCGCTCGTACAAGCCGGGTGAGAAGGTCACGCGCGGCTGGTGGGAGCCGCTGACGCGTCCCGCCGTACCGGGGCTGTCCGACGCGCCGGGTGACGTGGCGCAGGGGTGGCCGCCGGCGCGGTTCGAGAACGCGTTGCGGATCGCGATCCCGCAGTACGTCAGTGGGGACCGGAGTGTGTTCGGCTGGGGCGATCGCGGCGACGTGACGGCGATGACGCTGAGCAGCGACGGGGTCCAGTTGGGCAGCAAGAACTGGTCGGTCGCGCAGTTCGCGGTCCCGGCGAAGGCGGCCTGGTACGACCTGACCCTCGACCAGCGGCGCGGTCCGAACAGCTGGGCGAAGACCTCGACGTCGACGCACACGCAGTGGCACTTCCTGTCGGCACCGGCGAAGAACACCGCCGCCCTGCCGCTGGTGCAGGTCGACTACAAGCACACGAACGGGACGCTGGAGCTCACCCCGAGCTACCAGCCGGGTGTGCGCGGGATCGGCCTGTTCCGCACGACGGCGGAGATCTCCTTCGACGGGAAGACCTGGCAGAAGCTCCCGCTGGCCGGTTTCGGAACCTTCCGGACAGCCGCTCCCGCCGGTTCCTACCCGAGCCTCCGGGTGACGGCCACGGATCTGATCGGGAACAGCATCACGCAGACGATCGACCGCGCCTGGGTGAGCTGAACGTTAAAAAGGCGACGCCACGAAGCTGGGGGGAGATGCTCCGTGGCGTCGCCAGGGGCGCGCCAAGGGAGGGGTGGGGGCTGGCGCGCCGGTCTTCGGTTGGATGGGAGGGTCAGCTCCCGAGGACGCCTCCGCCGAGGACGCCCAGCAGGCCGAGCAGCGAGAGCAGGTTACGGATCACCTGGTCCACGGCCTTGGTGCCGCCGGTCTGGTAGGCGGTCACGCACTTCTGCAGCTGATCCTGGGTCGGCTTGGTGATCGTCACCTTCGCCATCTGGGTCTGGCAGTACGTGGTGGCCGTCTGCAGCTCCTGCAGCGTGCTTCCGACGGTACCGACGATCAGGCCGGCCGCCGTCTTCAGGGTCGCGAGCCCGGCCGCCGGCGGTGTGGTCTTCGTCGGCGTCGTGGGCCGGGCGGTCGGCTTGGTCGGGTCGGGCGTCGGGATCACCGGCGGCGGGGTCGACGTCGGCCGGTCGGTGGGCCGGTCCGTCGGCCGCTCGGTCGTCGGCGGCGGGGTCGACGGGTCGGTCGGCCGGGTGCCGCCGCGCTCGTCGGTGATGATCGGCGTCGGGGTCGGCAGGTCGATCGCCTTCGGCAGGTCCTTGTCCGACGGCGGGTCGATCGTCTGGTCGCCGATCTGGTCGCCGGCCTTCAGGTCCCCGTCACCCGTCGTACCGTTGCCGACCGCCATCCAGCTGCCGCCCGCGTAGGCCTTGGCGATGCTGATCACCAGGTCCGCGTACTGCTGCGAGTGGTTGTAGCGCAGCACCGCCGCGTTCAGGTCGCTCGGGTTGGACAGGTCGGCCTTGCCGGAGCACAGGTACACCGCGGTCGACATCGCCGCGTCGTTGATGTCCTGCGGGTCCTTGACGCCGTCCCCGTCGCCGTCCACTCCCACGGCTCGCCAGGTGCCGGGGATGAACTGCATCGGACCGACCGCGCGGTCGTAGACGCTGTCGCCGTCGAGTACGCCGCCGTCGGTGTCGAGGATCTTCGCCGTACCGCCGGCGCCGTCGAGGCGCGGTCCGTAGATCCCGGGAACGGCCTTGCCCGCGACGGTCAGGTGGTTGCCGCCGAACCGGCCGTGGTTGGACTCGACCCGGCCGATCGCGGCCACCAGCGTCCACGGCAGGTGACAGCCGGGGTCCGCCTGCGCCAGCACCTGCTGGGCGCGCGAGTAGGCCTTCAGTGCGGCGTTCGGAATGCCGTTGCCGGACAGTCCGGAGACCACCTGGTTCGGCTGCTCGCCGGGGTCGACTCCCGGCCCGACGGTGCCCGGCACCGGAACGTTCGCCGGCTGCGCGATCGGCAGCTTCGGCACGACGACCCGGGTGTTCCCGGACAGTCCGCTCTCCAGCGACGCGGTGGCGATCGCCGGATTGTCCGTGGCACTGACGGTGAACGCGCTCGCGAACAACGCCACCGGGATCAGCGGCGCCACCTGACGCCAGCCGCTACCCGTGGCGCGGCGCTTGCCCTTCGCCATCGATGAATCCCCTCCGTGACTCAACGACTCGTCCGGCCCCACGCCGCGGACGGTCTTTGTGTCAATGTCGGTTGCCCGTCGTAATAGGTCTAACGTCCGCCCCGTTGCGTGGGTTACGCGCCGGACCCAGACCGTGTACGTGCGGTCACCGGGTACCCATACTGGCGCGTAACAAAGCCTGTGTGAACCCCTTGGGAACGATCGGGGCCGGAAATCTGCCCTGCCCCTGGTGATCGGCCCGCGTGACCGCGGGGGGAGAATGGCCGGCGTGCCCGATCACACAGAACAGTCCGCCAAGCTCTTCGACAGGGCCTCCACTGTCACCCCGGGCGGGGTCAACTCTCCGGTCCGGGCGTTCCGCGCCGTCGGTGGCGTCCCGCGTTTCATGGCCTCCGGTGACGGATGTCACATGACCGATGTCGACGGCAACCGCTACCTCGACCTGGTCAGTTCCTGGGGTCCGCTGCTGCTCGGCCACGCGCACCCCGAGGTGATCGCCGCCGTCCAGGCCGCGGTCGGCCGCGGTACGTCGTACGGGACGCCGACCGAGACCGAGGTGCTGCTCGGCGAGGAGATCGTCGCGCGGACGCCGGTGGACAAGGTCCGGCTGGTGTCCTCCGGGACCGAGGCGACGATGTCCGCGCTGCGGCTGGCCCGCGGGTTCACCGGCCGCGCCAAGATCGTGAAGTTCGCCGGCTGCTACCACGGCCACGTGGACGCGCTGCTCGCGCAGGCCGGTTCCGGCGTACTGACGCTGGGCATCCCGGGGACGCCGGGCGTCACCGAGGCGACCACGGCGGACACGATCGTGCTGCCGTACAACGACCAGCCGGCCGTCACCGCGGCGTTCGCGGAGTACGGCGACCAGATCGCGGCCGTGATCACCGAGGCGGCGGCCGGCAACATGGGCGTCGTACCGCCGCGGGACAACTTCAACGGCTTCCTCGCCGACATCTGCCACCGGAACGGGGCGCTGTTCATCTCCGACGAGGTGATGACCGGGTTCCGGATCACCAGGTCCGGCTGGTACGGCGTGGACGGCGTCCGGCCGGACCTGATGACGTTCGGCAAGGTGATGGGCGGCGGCTTCCCGGCCGCGGCGTTCGGCGGCCGCGCCGACGTGATGGGGCACCTGGCGCCCGAGGGCTCGGTCTACCAGGCGGGCACGCTGTCCGGGAACCCGATCGCGACCACCGCCGGCCTGACCACGCTCCGGCTGGCCACCGACGAGGTGTACGCGAAGCTCGACGAGACCTCGCTCACCATCCAGCGGCTGGTGTCGACCGCGCTGGACAAGGAAGGTGTGCCGCACGTCATCTCCGCGGCCGGGAACCTCTTCAGCGTCTTCTTCGTGGAGTCCTCGGAGGGACCTGCCGAGATCCGGGACTTCGCCGGGGCCGACGCCCAGGTGCTGCCCCGGTTCACGGCGTTCTTCCATGCCATGCTGGACGCCGGGGTCTACCTGCCGCCGAGCGCGTTCGAGGCCTGGTTCGTGAGCGCGGCGATCGACGACGACGCGCTCGCGGAGCTCGAGTCCGCCCTGGCACCTGCGGCCCGCGCGGCGGCCGCAGTACGGAACTGAAGGGACAGCGGTGACCGAAACGACGGTCGTGCACCTGATGCGTCACGGCGAGGTGTACAACCCCACCGGTGTGCTGTACGGACGGATCCCCGGATACCACCTGTCCGAGCTCGGCCGGCAGATGGCCGAGCGGGTCGCCGAGCACGTCACGGGCCGCGACATCGTGCACCTGGTCTGCTCGCCGCTGGAGCGCGCGCAGGAGACGATGGAGCCGATCGCCAAGGTGTTCGGGATCACCCCGGACATCGACGAGCGGGTGATCGAGGCCGCGAACCTGTTCGAGGGCAAGAAGTTCGGCGTCGGTGACGGCGCGCTGAAGAACCCGAGCGCCTGGTGGCTGCTGCGGAACCCGTTCAAGCCGTCCTGGGGCGAGCCGTACACGCAGCTCGTCCGGCGGATGCGGGACGCGGTCGAGACCGCCCGGGAGAAGGCCGCCGGGCACGAGGCGCTGATCGTCTCGCACCAGCTGCCGATCTGGATCGTGCGGTCGGCGGTCGAGGGCCGGCGGATGTTCCACGACCCGCGCAAACGCCAGTGCAGCCTCGCGAGCCTGACGTCGTTCACGTTCCACGGCGACCAGATCGTCTCGGTCGGGTACTCCGAGCCGGCGAAGGACCTGCTGCCGGTGAAGAACCCGAAGAAGTTCGTCGGAGGCGCGTGATGCGACGCGCAGGGTTGGTGATCGCCGGACTGCTCCTGATCACCGGCTGCAGCTCCGGCCAGCAGGCAGCCCAGAACCGCCAGGGCCAGGCAGGTTTCGTGAGCGGCAACGGCAACGTGTCGATGTTCGCGGCCGCCGACCGCAAGGTCGCGCCGGAACTGACCGGCAAGACCCTGGACGGCAAGACCTGGACCCTGTCCGACCATCGCGGTCAAGTGGTGGTGCTCAACGTGTGGGGCTCCTGGTGCCCGCCCTGCCGGAAGGAAGCACCTGACCTGGTCGCAGCTTCCAAGGAGCTGGGGCCATCGGTGCAGTTCGTCGGGTTGAACACTCGTGACCTCGATCCGGCACCGGCCAAGAAGTTCGTCCAGGAGTTCGGCGTTCCGTACCCGAACGTCTACGACCCGAACGGCCGGGCGTTGCTGCGGTTCCGCGGCCAGATCTCGCCGGCCGCGATCCCGACCACGCTGGTGATCGACAAGACCGGCAAGGTCGCCGGCAGGGTCGTCGGTGAAGTGACGAAGCAAACCCTTCTGGGAATGGTGAAAGACGCAGGCTGACTGATGGGACAGTGGTTCGCCTCGTCGATGACGGGCTCGATGCTGGTCGCGCTGCCGATCGCGGTGCTGGCCGGAGCGATCTCGTTCTTCTCGCCGTGCGTCGTACCGCTGCTGCCTGGCTATCTGTCGTACGTCACCGGCCTGTCCGCCGCGGAGCTCGGCTCCGAGAAGCGCGGCCGGATGCTCGCCGGTACGGCGTTGTTCGTGGCCGGGTTCTCCGCCGTGTTCATCCTCACCGGGGTGCTGTTCGGCAAGGCCGGTGACCTGCTGATCGACCACCAGACCGCGATCACCCGGGTGCTCGGCGGGCTCACCGTCGTCCTCGGCGTGGTGTTCCTCGGCGGGTTCGGGTTCCTGCAGCGCGACGTCCGCGTGCACCGGGTGCCGGCGGTCGGGATCGCGGCCGCGCCGCTGCTCGGCGTACTGTTCGGATTCGGCTGGACGCCGTGTATCGGTCCGACACTCGGGACCGTGATGACGCTGGCCACCACCCAGGGCAGCACCGGGCGCGGCGCGGTACTCGCGCTGGTGTTCAGCCTCGGGCTCGGGATCCCGTTCATCGTGGCGGCGCTGGCGTTCCGGCGGATGCTGGCCGCGGTGGCCTGGGTCCGCAAGCACCAGCTGCTGGTGATCCGGATCGGCGGCGTACTGATGATCGCGGTGGGACTGCTGCTGCTGACGGGAGTGTGGGACTCGATGACCGCGGACCTTCGGCAGTGGGTCGCCAACTTCGGATCGGCGGTCTGACGTGACTGGTGTCGATCAGGGGGTCAAGGACTCCATCACCGCACCGACCGGCAACTCCGGCAACGAGCCGCCGCCCGCGCTCGGCCTGGTCGGCTGGCTGCGCTGGACCTGGCGGCAGCTGACGTCGATGAAGACCGCGCTGGTGCTGCTGTTCCTGCTGGCGCTCGGCGCGGTGCCCGGGTCGCTGATCCCGCAGACCCCGATCGACCCGATCAAGGTGTCGGACTTCCTCGCGGCCCACAAGACGCTCGGCCCGCTGTACGACAAGCTCGGGCTCTTCGACGTCTACAAGTCCGCCTGGTTCTCGGCGATCTACCTGCTGCTGTTCATCTCGCTGATCGGCTGCGTCGTACCGCGGCTGTCCGTGTACTTCAAGGCGTTGCGGTCCCGGCCGCCGAAGCCGCCGCGGAACCTGAACCGGCTGCCCGGCTACCAGAGCTTCGAGGTCGACGACGCCGGTGACGTGCTGGCGCAGGCGACCCGCGAGCTGAAGCGCCGCCGGTTCCGCGTCCAGTCGTACGACGGGGCCGTCGGGGCGGAGCGCGGATACCTGCGCGAGGCCGGCAACCTGCTCTTCCACTTCTCGCTGATCCTGGCGCTGATCGGCGTCGCCTGGGGCTCGCTGTTCGGGTACCGCGGCACCGTGCTCGTTGTCGTCGGCAACGGTTTCTCCAACTCGGTGGCGCAGTACGACGACTTCACCCCCGGCCGCGCGTTCAGCGGCGACGACGACCTGCCGCCGTTCTCGCTGACCGTCAAGGACTTCCAGGTGAAGTTCCAGCAGGACGGTCCGCAGAAGGGTGCGGCGCGCGAGTTCAAGGCGCAGCTGTCGTACCAGGAGACACCGGACGCGGCCGAGAAGTCGTACCTGCTCGAGGTGAACCACCCGCTGAAGCTGGACGGCAGCAGCGTCTACCTGATCGGCCACGGGTACGCGCCGCGGGTGACGGTCCGCGACGGCCAGGGCAACGTGGCGTTCTCCGGGCCGGCGCCGTTCCTGCCGCAGGACGGCAACTTCTCGTCGTTCGGCGTGGTCAAGGCGCCGGACGCGCGGCCGCTGACCCTCGGGTTCGAGGGGTTCTTCCTGCCGACCGCGGTGATCGGGCCGAACGGCCCGGTGTCGGTCTTCCCCGACTCGCTGAACCCGCAGCTGGTGATGACCGGGTACTACGGCCGTCCGCAGCCGGAGACCGGGAAACCCGAGTCCGTGTACCAGCTGGACAAGTCGAAGCTCACGCAGTTCACCAAGGACGGCGACAAGTGGCGCTTCCAGCTCGCGCCCGGTCAGAGCGTCGCGCTGCCCGACAAGGCCGGGTCGATCACGTTCGACGGGTACAGCCGCTGGGTGAAGCTGCAGGTCAGCCACACGCCCGGGACCGGGCTGGCGCTGGCCGGCGTACTGCTGGCGATCCTCGGGCTGATGGGCTCGCTGTTCGTGCATCCCCGCCGTACCTGGGTGCGGGTCCGCGAGCAGGACGGGCGTACGGTGGTCGAAGTCGCCGGTCTGGACCGCGGCCCCGAGCGGGGGCTCGGTGAGGAGATCCAGGCCGTCACCAACCGATTGAAGCCCGCCAGCTCGAGCAACCAGGAGCAGCCATGAGCCCGGAGACCTACGCACACGTCTCCAACCTGCTGATCCCCACCGCCACGGTGATCTACACCCTCGCGATGGTCTCCCACGCCATGGAATGGGCCCTCGGCCGCACCGCCGTCGCCCGCAAGGCGACGCCCGCGGAGCAGGAACAGGCCGCCGCCGGCAAGCAGTCACAGGTCCTGGTCGGCGCCGCAGGTGCCGCCGTCTCGAGCACCACCCCCGCCAGCACCTCCGCCGCCTCGAGCACTTCCGCTGACTCCGGCACCGTCGGCGCGCGGAGCGCGACTTCCGCCTCCGGGGCGGGCAGCTCCACCGGCGGGCCGGGCTCCGGCGCCGGAGGCGCCGGTTCGACCGAGCGGTTGGATGCGGCCAGCCGGATTGGGTTGTTGCTGACCTGGATGGGGTTCGTGTTCCACCTGGGTGGGGTGGTGACCCGCGGGCTGGCGGCCGGGCGGGTGCCGTGGGGGAACATGTACGAGTTCTCCATCACCGCCTCCCTCGCGGTGGCGATCGTCTACCTGATCTTCGTCCAGCGCTACAAGCTGCAGTGGCTCGGCCTCGGCGTGACCCTCGTGGTCGCCAGCGTCCTCGGCCTCGCCACGCTCGCGCTCTACACCCCGGCCGGCCCGCTCGTCCCGGCCCTGCACTCGTACTGGCTGGTCCTGCACGTGTCCGCGGCCGCGACCTCCGGCGGCGGCTTCACCGTCGGCGGGCTGATCTCGGTCCTGTACCTGCTGAAGTCCCGCGCCGAACGCCGCGTCCTCGAAGGCGGCACGATGTCCGCGGCGCTGCGCCGCCTCCCGAGCGCCGAGTCGATGGACGGTACGGCGTACAAGGTGCTGGCGTTCTCGTTCCCGCTGTGGACCTTCGCGGTGCTGGTGGCCGGCCCGATCTGGGCGGAGTACGCCTGGGGCCGCTACTGGGGCTGGGACCCCAAGGAGGTCTGGTCGCTGGTGACCTGGGTGGTGTACGCCGCCTACCTGCACGCCCGCGCGACCGCCGGCTGGCGTGGCCGCCGGGCCGCGACGATCGCGATCGTCGGCTGGTTCGTGTTCCTCTTCAACTTCGTCGGTGTGAACCTCCTGGTCTCCGGCCTGCACTCGTACGCCGGGGTGTGACATGAAGGAGTTCGGTATCTACACCGGCCTGCGGACCGGGCTGTTCGCGGTCTGCCTCGGGGTCATGTGGCTCGTACTGCACAGCTGGCTGTCGATCTGGCCGATCGCGCTGCTCGCGCTGGTGATGTCCGCGATCCTGTCGATCTTCGTGCTCCGGGCCGCCCGGGACCGGCTGGCCGGCAAGATCGACACCCGCGCCGCGAAGATCTCCTCCCGCCTCGAGCAGGCCCGCTCCGCCGAGGACGACGACTAAGCCCCAGCGCCTGCGCGCCAACGCCGTACCAGTGGTCGACTGGTACGGAGAGTGACCTATGCCACTCGTGAATTCCGGGCAAATTCGTTTGTGCATTCCTTCACATGGGTCGTAACGTAGTGGATGAAACGAAACGGTTTCGTTCCATCGTGATGATGTAACTACGCAGGGTGATGGATGTGGAGACAGTGCGGCAGCGGCCCCGGGTCGAAGGCGGGCGCGAGGAGGAGATCCTCGACGCGACCGTCGCGGTGGTGGCCGAGCTCGGTTACGACCGGTTGACGATGGACGCGGTGGCGACCGCGGCGAAGGCCAGCAAGGCGACGCTGTACCGGCGCTGGTCCACCAAGGCCGAGCTGGTCGTGGACGCGATCAGCCGAGCCAAGGGCTGCCCGATGCCGGAGGACGTCGACACCGGCAGCCTGCGTGGCGACCTGATCTCGATGGCGTGTGGGGACGGCGGGTTCACCGACGAGCTGCCGATGTCGGTGGTGGCCGGCCTGCTGACCGCGCTGCACCGCGACGACGACCTGCAGACGGCCTTCCGGGAGCGCTTCCTGGCGCCGCGGAACGCGCTGACCAGCAAGGTGTACGAGCGTGCCGTCGCGCGCGGCGAGATCGCGCCGGGCGTGGACGTGGAGCTGCTGTCGGTGACGCTGCCCGCGGTGATCATCCACCACGCCTACATCCTCGGCGTCGAGCCGACCGACGAACTGATCCTCCGAGTGATCGACAACGTGATCATGCCTGCGGCGCGGGGGTCGCAGGCGAGCTGACCGGTGAGGGGCCGGTCCGGCAACCAAGACAGTCTGCCCAAGAGGGGAAATATTCTTATGTCCGAAGGAACCATCAACGCCGATCCGCCGGAAGGACGGCCGGTCGACACCGTGGCCGGGGCCCCGGCGCACGGCCACCGCAACCTCGGCATCGCGCTCGCACTGATCTGCATGGCGCAGCTGATGGTGGTGCTGGACGGCACGATCGTGAACATCGCGCTGCCGCACATCAAGGACGCGCTCGGCTTCAGCGACGCCTCGCTGCCGTGGGTGGTGAACGCGTACGCGCTGGCGTTCGGCGGTCTGCTGCTGCTCGGCGGCCGGATCGGCGACATCCTCGGCCGCCGCAAGGTGTTCGTGGTCGGCGTCGTGCTGTTCGGCCTGGCGTCGTTCGTCGGCGGTATCGCGCAGAGCGAAGGCGTCCTGCTGACCAGCCGGATCCTGCAGGGTGTGGCGGCCGCCATGGCCTCGCCGAACGCGCTGGCCCTCATCACCACGACCTTCCCGGCCGGCAAGGAGCGGAACCGCGCGATGGGCGTGTACGCCGCGATGTCCGGTGCCGGTGCGGCCGTCGGCCTGATCCTCGGCGGTGCGCTGACCGAGGCGTCCTGGCGCTGGACGTTCTTCATCAACACGCCGATCGGCCTGCTGGTCGCCGTACTGGCCTTCCGCTTCCTCGGTGAGTCGGAGCGGCAGAGCGGCAAGTTCGACCTGCCCGGCGCGATCACCGGTACGGCGGGTCTCACCTCGCTGGTCTACGGCCTGACGCACGCGGCCACGAACGGCTGGGGCGACACCTGGACGCTGATCTTCATCTTCGCCGGCCTGGCGCTGATCGGTGCCTTCCTGGCGATCGAGGCCCGCTCGCGGCACGCGCTGATGCCGTTCCGGATCCTCGCCAACAAGACCCGCGGCGTGAGCTTCTTCGTGATGCTGATCGTCGGTGCGGCGATGTTCTCGATGTTCTACTTCCTGGGCATCTTCGTGCAGTCGATCATGGGTTACAGCGCGCTGAAGACCGGTGTCTCGTTCCTGCCGTTCAGCGTCGGCATCGTGGTCGCGGCGCAGGTCGCGTCGGCACTGGTGGCGCGGATCGACCCGCGCTGGATCGCCGGTGCGGGCGGCGTGTTCGTGGCGGCCGGGATGTTCGGGTTCAGCCGGCTCCAGGTGGACTCGACGTACCTGACGCACCTGCTGCCGTACATCCTGGTGCTGTCGTTCGGGATGGGCCTGATCTTCGTGCCGTTGACGCTGACCGCGGTCAGTGGCGTGGCGGCGGAGGACTCGGGTGTCGGGTCCGCCGTACTGAACACCGTGCAGCAGATCGGTGGTGCGGTCGGCCTGGCGCTGCTCGGGACGATCTCCACGAGCGCGATCAAGGACAAGTTCGCCGAGCTGGCCCCGGGCCTGCAGAAGGCGGCGGAGTCCGGGCAGTCGCCGGAGCAGATCAAGCAGCTGCAGGGTCAGTTCACGGCGCTGGCCACGACGCACGGGTTCACCCGGGCGTTCCTGTGGTCGTCGTTCCTGGCGCTCGGTGCGGGTCTGATCACGCTGATCGGCCTGTCCATCAAGCACAAGGACCTGGCCAACGACGGCCAGAGCCCGGTCCACATGGGCTGACGAATCTCGAAGGGCCCTGCTTCCCGGGAGGGGGGAAGCAGGGCCCTTCGGCTGTTCTTAGAGCGGTTTGCGCATCACGAGCTCGCGGCGTACGCCGTCGGCCATCAGCTCGCCGGGCTCGTCGGTGTCGACATACCCGTGCCGCAGGTAGAGGTTGTGTGCCGGGTCGTTGCCGGGGACAACGGACAGCTCGAGCGTGGTGGCCCCGGTGCCGCGGGCCCAGTCCTCGACGGCCTGCATCAGCGCGTTGCCGACGCCTTTGCCGCGGCCTTCCGGTGCGACCCACATCGAGACCAGCTCGGCGGTGTCCCCGTCGGGGAACCCGCCCGCCATTCCGGCCGGCGTACCGTCGATGCTCGCGATCACCTGGTAGGCGCCCGGCGCGCTGAGCCGCTCGCGCCACCGGTCCTCGGGCGCGTCGGCCCAGTCCGCGTACCGCGAGCCGAACGCGAACGCGGCCTCCTGCAGCGCGGCCAGGCGCAGGTCACGCCAGGCCTTCCAGTCGTCCGGGCCGATTGCTTGTACGTCGATCACGTCGTACAGGATGCAACCCGGCCCGGGCCGGATACCAATCAGTTTCGGGGCGGGAACTTCGAGGAGACCCAGTCGCGGACGCCGCCGAGGCCCTCGCCGAAGTCGCGGAGGAGCTTGGCCAGCGGGTCCTGCGAGCGGTTGAAGGCTTCGGAGTACGACTTCGCCGCGTTCTTCGCCTCCTGCGAGATCGACGCGTCGCCGTCGTCCTGGCGCTTCGGGTAGTCGCCGGAGACGATCGTCGTGTACTCGCCCTCGTCCACCCAGCGGCGCAGCTCGTGCGCCCGGATCACGGCCAGCGGGTGCGACTGCGCCTCGAGCAGCAGCAGCTTCAGCACGCTGTCGCGCAGGTCGCCGGCGCTCTCGTACTCCGTGCCCTGGGCAAGGAACGCGGTGGTGTCGAGTTCCTGCAGCTGGCCGCCGCTGGCGAGCTTCATCTGGACCCGGAGTGCGACCGCCGGGTCCTGCGTCGCGAGCAGCCCGGCCCGGTCGCCGGACAGCTCCGCCTTGCGGGACCACTCGTGCAGCGCGGCGATGATCGCCCGCAGCCCGAGGGCGCCGATCGGCATCCAGTTGAACGCGCCGGTGAGCCGCATCAGCCACATCAGCAGCGACTGGTACAGCGCGTGGCCGCTCTGCGCGTGGCCGAGCTCGTGCCCGAGGACGAACCGCAACTCCTCCTCGTCGAGGCCCTGCAGGAGCGCGCTGTTCACGACGATGAACGGCTTGTCCATGCCGATCGTGACCGCGTTCCAGATCGGGCTGTTGGTGACGAACAGCTCCGGCAGGTCCCGTACGTCGAGCGTGCTCGCCGCCTCGGTGTACAGCCGGTTCACGGTCGGGAACTGCCGCTCGTCGACCCGGATCGCCGACCCCAGGTACTGCAGCCGGAAGGCGCGCTCGTTGATCAGCCCGGACATCTTCCGCAGTACGTAGTCGAACCCCTTCAGCTGCCGCAGCGCCACCAGCGCGCCCCGGTCCGCGGGGTGCTCCCACGCCCGCGAGCTGATATCGGTCAACGTCACCCGCTGCCGCGTCGGCCGATCACTGTTCTCGGTCATCGTTCCCCCTGCCCGGTCGTCATGGGTTCCGACAGTAGCTCGCTTTCGGGGTCCTGCGGGGATTGAGCAGCCACGCGACCAGCACGGTCGGCAGCCACCCCAGCGGTACCGCCCACCAGCTGAGGTGCGTCGCGGTCGCGAACGTCGTACCGACCGACAACCCCGTACCGCAGAACCAGTACCAGACCGCCCGCCACCGGCCGCCCCGCCGGTACCCGACCCACCCGAGCGTGAGTGTCGCCGGCAGCGCCAGCGCCACCGCCCCGAAGGCCAGGACGGCGAGGATCAGCGCGACGTCGGCGGGGGAGAACTCGATCGGTCCGAGGGGGATCATGGTTTCGATCCTCCCGGCGCCCGGGCCGGTCACCGAGCGTAGGAATACTCAAATCCGGTATTACGTCCTAGCCTGGCCCGCATGAGTGAGGTTGACGGGGTGTGCCGCGAGGTCGATCGCCGCGACGAGAAGGCCCGCGCCTGGGTGTCCGAGGCGATCCGGATCGTCGACGCCGACGCGAACCGGAGCGCGGACACGCATCTGCACGTGTTCCCGATGCCGGACGGTACCGGCGTGGACCTGTACCTCAAGGACGAGTCCGTGCACCCGACCGGCTCGCTCAAGCACCGCCTGGCCCGGTCGCTGTTCCTGTACGCCCTCTGCAACGGCTGGATCCACGAGGGCACCACGGTGATCGAGGCGTCCAGCGGCTCCACCGCGGTCAGCGAGGCGTACTTCGCCCGGCTGCTCGGCCTGCCGTTCGTCGCCGTGATGCCGCGCTCGACCAGCCCCGAGAAGGTCGAGCTGATCGAGTTCTACGGCGGCCGCTGCCACTTCGTCGAACGCTCCGGCCAGATCTACGGCGAGGCCAAGCGGCTCGCCGAGGAGACCGGCGGGCACTACATGGACCAGTTCACCTACGCCGAACGCGCCACCGACTGGCGCGGCAACAACAACATCGCCGAGTCGATCTTCGGGCAGCTCTCCCTGGAGCAGCACCCGATCCCGACCTGGATCGTCGTCGGCGCCGGCACCGGCGGTACGTCGGCCACCATCGGCCGCTACGTCCGCTACCAGCGCCACGAGACCTCCGTCGCGGTCGTCGACCCCGAGAACTCCGCGTTCTTCCCGGCCTTCGAAGCCGGCGACCACGAGTTCTCCACCGGCCGCCCGTCCCGGATCGAAGGCATCGGCCGCCCCCGCGTCGAGCCCTCCTTCGTCCTCGGCGTCGTCGACCGGATGATCTCCGTCCCCGACGCCGCCTCGATCGCCGCCATGCGCTTCTGCTCCCGCGTCACCGGCCGCCTGGTCGGCGGCTCCACCGGCACCAACCTCTGGGGCGCACTCAGGCTGGCCGCCGAGATGCGCCGTACCGGTGCCCGCGGCAGCATCGTCACCCTCCTGTGCGACAGCGGCGAACGCTACGGCAACACCTACTACGACGACACCTGGCTCCGCACCGCCGGCATCGACATCACCCCCTACACCACCACCCTGGAAACCTTTGCCACCACCGGCCACTGGACCGAACCCAAGTAACCCACCCACCTCGCGCCCGCGTGTGGAGGGATGTACCGAAGAACGGGTAGTAGTGGGCTTTGGCGGTGCTTGTTGTGGGTGGGTGCGCTTGGCGGTTGGTCGGGAGGGGGAGTACTACCCGTTCTTCGGTACAGGGTGGTTAGGGGATCAGGGCGAGTTTGCCGATGGTGGTGCGGGATTCGAGAGATGTGAGGGCTTGGGGGCCGTCTGTCAGGGGGTAGGTGGTTGGAGTTGTGGGGGTTAGGACTCCGGCGGCGATCAGGGTGAAGAGTTCGGTGAGGACTTCGCCGTAGAGGTGGGGTGTGTGTTGGATGAGGGCGCCCAGGTTCAGGCCGATGAGGTGGAGTTGGTGTTTGTAGACCAGGTCCCAGCTGGTGACGGGTGAGGTGCCGGCGGACAGGCCGTAGACGACTACTCGGCCGGTGACCGGTTTGGTTACCTCGAGGCTGGTGGTGAGGGTGGTGGACTCGAGGGCCAGGTCGACCCCGCCGGTGAGGGCGAGGATTTCGGTGGTCAGGTTGGTGGATCGGGAGTCCAGAACATGGTCGGCGCCCAGGGCACGGACCACGTCGTGCTTCTCGGGGGAGGCCGTGGCGATGACCGTGGCGCCGTAGTGCTTGGCTATGCGTACGGCGGCTTGGCCGGTGGCGCCGGCGGCGGCTTGGATGAGGACGGTTTCGCCGGGAGCGAGGCGGCCCAGCGTACGCAGGGCGGCGAGGGCGGTCGGCCAGTTGACGACCAGCCCGAGCGCCTGCACGTCGTCCCACCCGGGCGGCACAGGGAGCACCGCAACCGCGGGCAGTACGACGTACTCCGCGAACGCCCCGCCCCCGACACACACCCCGATCACATGCATGCCCACCGCCAACTCAACGCCCCCGCCGGCCCCGACACTTGCGGTCTTGCCGATGGCGATGATTTCGCCGGTGGCTTCGATGCCGGCGGTGTAGGGCGGGTGGGGGCCGGCGGCGAAGGTGCCGTGGGACTGGGAGATGTCGACGAAGTTCAGGCCGGCGGCGGTGACCCGGACGAGGACTTCGCCGGGGCCGGGGTGGGGGATCGGCTCGTCGGTCAGTTTCAGGTCTTGCGGTCCGTCCAGCGACGTCTGTACCAGTGCTCGCATCCCACACCCCTTTTGTTGGTCGATCGACCAACAAAGATTGGCACTCTGCGGCCGAACCCGTCAAGATAAACTTGGTCGATCGACCAACAAAGCTGGAGGAGCGGATGGCGACCCGCGGCAGACCGCGTACGTTCGACCCGGACGTCGCCCTGCGCCAGGCCCTCGACGTGTTCTGGGAGCGCGGCTACGAAGGCACCTCGCTGAGCGACCTCGCCGACGCCATGGGCATCCGGTCCGCGAGCATCTACGCGTACTTCGGCAGCAAGGAGAACCTCTTCCGCCAGGTCATGACCCTGTACGGCGCCACCGCCGGCGAGCCGCCCCGCCGGGCGCTGCGCGAAGGTGCGACCGCCCGCGCGGCGGTGCACGCGATGCTGCGGGCGACCGCGGACCAGATCACGCACCCCGAGCACCCGCACTACTGCATGCTGATCCTCGCCGCCCCGACCGGCGCCGTCGAGAACCACGCCGTACGCCAGCTCCTCGCCGACGGCCGCCACGGGATGTACGAGGAGATCCGCGAGCGCCTGGCGACCGACGTACCGCCGGACCACGTCGACGCGATCGCCCGCTACTACACGACCGTCGTACAGGGCCTGTCCGTCCAGGCCCGCGACGGCGCCACCCGCGCCGAGCTGGAGACCGTCATCACCTGCGCGATGGCCGCCTGGGACGCGTTGTGACGCGCATCCTCATCACCGGCATGTCCGGCGCGGGCAAGACCACGGTGCTCGACGAACTCGCCCGCCGCGGCCACGACACCGTCGACACCGACTACGACGGCTGGACCCGCCCCGACGGCACCTGGGACGAGCCCCGCATGCACCAGCTGCTGACGCGGCCCGACGTGATCGTCTCCGGCACCGCCGAGAACCAGGGCACCTTCTACGACCGCTTCCACCACGTCGTCCTGTTCACCGCGCCGCTCGAGATCCTGATCGACCGGGTACGCCGCCGCACCAACAACCCGTACGGCCGAACCCCAGCAGAACAAGCCGAAATCGCCCGGTACGTCGAAACCGTCGAGCCCCTGCTCCGCCGTGGCGCGACCCTTGAACTCGACACCCGGCAACCCGTCCCGGCCCTCGCCGACGCGGTCGAGCGACTCCTGATGAGCTAGTTGCGAAGAATCCACGCCAGCAGGTCGCGGACGTCTTCGGCTCGTTCGGTGGGGGTGTTGTACGTCGTGGGCGTGCCGGGGGTTTCGCGGATCGCGAGGGCTTCGCGGGCGAGCTGGTGCCAGCGGGGGTCGAGGGAGTCGAGGACGTACCGGCCGGCGCCGCTCTTCGAGGTGAGGGTGCGGGTGGTGAGGAGGTGGTGGAGGCGGGGTGCGCCGAGAGCGACCCAGGCGACGGCGGCGTCGTTCCGGCCGGCCGTGGCCAGGTCGGCGGTCGCGATCCGGTCGGCGATGCCGCGCCAGTACGTGTCGAGGTTCGTCCGGGTGTAGGCGATCAGGTCGTCGAGGTTCGTGTAGACCGGCGGGAGTTCGCCGCGGACCACGACCGCGCGCTCGGCCAGTTCGTGCCAGGTGACGAGGTTGACGTCGGTGCTGCCCGCAGGATCGAACGCGCCCTGGAAGACCACCGGGCGCGTCCCGAGCGTCGAGGGATCCGCGGCCAGATCGGCCGCCGTGCAGTGGAAGCCGTCGAAGGTCAGCTCCGCCTTGGCGGCCTCGTGTACTTCCCGAAGGACGGCATCCTCCGGTACGTCGTCCCACACCGCGACGAAGTCGACGTCACTCCCGGGGAAGAACTCGCCCCAGCAGATCGACCCGTGCAGGAACAACCCCGTCAACCGGCCCGGAATCCGGCTGTCCACCTCGGCCAGAAAGCGATCGGTCAGGTCCACCACAGCAGCCGGCAACGTCATGCTTAGCCACCTATTGCTAGTCCGACGCCGAGGCCGACGGCGTACAGGAGCTCGGTAAGGCCGGTGTTCTTCAGTACGGGGATCAAGGCCGGGCCGACAGCGTCGCTCAGGATCACCCGGGTCGACGTGATAGCCAACGGCACCGCGATGAAGGCCAGCAGCGACCACGGGGTCGCGACAGCCGACACAGCAGCCAGTACGAAGGCCAGCGCCACAAGAGCGGCGTACAGGCGGCGGGACTTGGCCGCACCCAGGACCACGGCCAGCGTGCGCTTGCCGGTCACCGAGTCGGTCGGGATGTCCCGGAGGTTGTTCGCGACCAGCAGCGCACAGGCGATCGAGCCGACCGAAACCGCGCCAGCCACGGCCGTCCAGTGCAGGGCCTCGGCCTGGACGTACGTCGTACCCAGTACGGCGACCAGGCCGAAGAACAGGAACACGCTGACCTCGCCGAGCGCGCGGTAGCCGTAAGGCTTCTTGCCGCCCGTGTAGAACCACGCCCCGAGCAGCGACGCGGCCCCGGCGACCAGCAGCCACCACGTGGTCGTCGCACACAGCACGATGCCGAGTACGGCGCCCACGCCGAAGCAGGTGAACGCGGCCGTCTTCACTGCGCCCGGTGTGGCGACCTTGGAGCCCACCAGGCGCAACGGGCCGACACGGTTCTCGTCGGTGCCGCGGATGCCGTCGCTGTAGTCGTTGGCGTAGTTGACGCCGATCTGCAGCGCCAGGGCGACGCCGAGAGCCAGTAGCGCCTTCCACCAGACAAAGCCGTCCAGGAACGCGGCCGCGCCGGTTCCTACGAGCACGGGCGAGATCGCGGCTGGCAAGGTGCGGGGGCGGGCGCCTTCGATCCACTGGGCAGGGGTAGCCATGATCGTCGATTCTGTCAGCCACACGGGCGGCCGGACGCGGCGGGCCGGTCGGTGTGGGCCTGACCGCGGGCCGTACGCTCAAGGTGACATGTCTACCTTGCGGCTGATTCCCGGTACGCCGGATGCGGTGCTGGCGGCGTTGAGCGACGTACTCGACGGGAGCGGTACGCCGTTCGCGCCGGTCCCGGACGATGCGGCCGGGGCCGCCCGGGTACAGCAGGCCGCGGCGCCGGACGAGCCGCTCGAGGACGACTGCGCTGTGGTCCTGACCACATCCGGCTCCTCCGGCGAGCCCAAGGGCGTGCTGCTGTCGCGGGACGCGCTGGTCGCCTCGGCCGTCGCCACCCACGACCGGCTCGGCGGCCCCGGGCAGTGGCTGCTGCCGATGAAGCCGTACTTCGTCGGCGGCCTGCAGATCCTCACCCGCTCGCTGGTCGCCGGTACGACGCCGGTCCTGGTCGGCGACAGCTTCACCCGGGCGGCCGCCCGGCTGACCGGGGACCGTCGGTACACCGCGATGGTCCCGACGCAGCTGGCGCGCTACCTCGACACGGACCTGGAGGCGCTGCGCTCGTTCGACGCGATCGTCATCGGCGGGGCGTCGACGCCGGAGCCGCTCAAACAGCGTGCGCGGGAGGCGGGCGTGACCGCGATCCCGGCGTACGGGATGACCGAGACGGGCAGTGGCTGCGTGTACGCCGGGGTGCCGCTGGACGGTACGTCGATCGACCTGGACGACGGGCGGATCCTGATCAAGGGCAGCACGCTCTTCTCCGGGTACCGGCTCCGCCCGGAGCTCACCGCCGACGTACTGCGGGACGGCTGGTTCCGTACGCAGGACCGCGGCGAACTCGTGGACGGACGGCTGCGGGTGGTCGGCCGGGTCGACGACGTGGTGATCTCCGGCGGCGTCAACGTCACGCTGACCACCGTGCAGGCGCGGCTGCTCGAACACCCTCGCGTGAAGGACGCCGTCGTACTGGGAGCTCCTGATCCGGAGTGGGGGACCCGGGTGGTCGCTTTCGTCGTCGGCGAGCCTGCACGCGAGGAGGTCCGCGACTGGGTCAGCGAGACGCTGCCGCGGACCTGGGCGCCGCAGGACGTCGTACAGCTGGAGGCGTTGCCGATGCTTGCCTCGGGCAAGGTCGACAGGCAACGGCTGCTGGAGGACGTGCGGTGATCACGTACTCCATCGGCCTGAAGAACAAGTTCCGCGGTATTACTGTCCGCGAGGGCATGCTGTTCGAAGGCCCTGCCGGCTGGGCGGAGTGGAGCCCCTTCCTGGACTATGACGACGCCACGTGCGTCTCCTGGCTACGTGCGGCGCGTGAAGCGGCCGAGGACGGGTGGCCGGCGCCAGTACGCGACCGGGTCCCGGTCAACTGCACTGTTCCAGCCGTAGGTCCCGAGAAGGCCGCCGCGATCGTCAGAGCGTCAGGGTGCAGTACGGCGAAGGTGAAGGTGGCTGAGCCGGGTCAGACGCTGGCTGACGACCTCGAGCGTGTGGAAGCGGTACGGGACGCCATAGGCAACGGGAACGTCCGCGTCGACGCTAACGGGCTGTGGTCCGTCGACCAGGCACTGCGGAGCCTTAAAGAGCTGCACCGGTTCGACCTTGAGTACGTCGAGCAGCCCTGCGCGACTGTGGAGGAGTTGGCGGAGGTCAGGCGCCGTACGGACGTTCCTGTGGCGGCTGACGAGTCTATTCGCCGGGCGGAGGACCCGCTGCGGGTGAAGAAGCTCGACGCGGCCGACATCGCCGTACTGAAGGTGCAGCCGATCGGTGGTGTCCGTGCGTGCCTGGACATCGCAGAACAGATCGGACTGCCAGTAGTGGTGTCGTCGGCGCTGGAGACCTCAGTGGGGATCGCGGCCGGCGTCGCACTCGCCGCTGCGCTTCCTGAGCTGCCCTACGCGTGCGGCCTGGCCACGGTCTCGATGTTTACCCAAGAGGTTGTCGCAGAGCCCTTGCTGCCCACCAACGGGTTCTTGCCGGTCAAGCGCGTCGCCCCGGATCCCCAACTGCTAAAGGCTTCCCGTGCTGACGCTGAGCGGACCAGGGTGTGGGAAGAGCGCCTGTCCCGAGTAAGGAGTGCCGGATGAACCCGTCCACGGCGTTCGCCACTGTGGTGGTCGACGAGCTGATCCGCTGTGGTGTCCGCGAGGCCGTGGTGTCACCGGGCTCCCGGAGCGCCCCACTGGCGCTGGCCTTGGCAGCTGCGGACCGCGATGGGCGGCTGCGGCTGCACGTGCGCATCGACGAACGTACTGCGGGCTTCCTGGCGATCGGGTTGATGCGCGGCACGGGTCTACCGGTGCCCGTTGTGACAACCTCGGGTACTGCGGTGGCCAACCTGCACCCTGCTGTGCTGGAGGCGTCGCACAGCGGGCTGCCGCTGATCGTGCTGAGCGCCGACCGGCCGCCTGCGTTAAGAGGCAGCGGGGCGAACCAGACGACGGATCAGTTGAAGGTGTTCGGGTCCGCGGTCCGGCTGTTCCACGAGATGGGTACGCCGGTCCGAGAGGTCGGGCAGGTCGCGTACTGGCGGTCGCAGGTCGCCCGGGCCGTGGCTGTCGCTACGGGAGCGCGTTCTGCTGATCCTGGGCCTGTGCAGTTGAACTGTCCGTTCAGTGAGCCTTTGGTGCCTACCGAGGGGCCTGAGTGGCCTGAGCCGTTGACGGGGCGCAGTACGGGGCCCTGGACGGCTGTGCATGCTGCGAATGCGCAACCTGCGGCAGTGTCTCCAGGTCCCAGGACGGTGGTGGTTGCGGGGGACGGGGCTTCGCAGGCGGCTCGGTTGGTGGCTGAGGCTGGACGGTGGCCGTTGTTTGCCGAGCCCTCCAGCCGGGCGCGGACCGGGCCGGCGGTCGTCTCGCTGTACCGGCTGTTGCTGCAGGCAAGTGAGTTGGCCGGCGAGATCGAGCGGGTGCTGGTGTTCGGGCACCCAACACTGTCGCGGCCGATCTCGCAGCTGCTGGCGCGGGCCGACGTCGAGGTGGTCGTGGTGTCGCCGACCGGGCACTGGCCGGACCCGGCGCGCCGGGCGGCGTCCGTGGTGACCGGGCTGCAGGTCACCGGGCCCGACCCGACCGACTGGCTCGCACGCTGGCAGGCCGCGGACCAGGCGGCCCGGCCGGAGGTCGACAAGCTGCTCGCGGACGGCTTGAGCGGGCCCCTGATCGCCCAGCTCGTCGGCGAGGCGGTCGGCGCCGACGGCATGCTCGTGGTCGCCTCCTCGAACCCGGTCCGCGACCTCGACCTCGCCCCGGTCGTGCCGATCCGGACCGTCGCGAACCGCGGCCTGGCCGGGATCGACGGCACGATCTCGACCGCCGTCGGCGCCGCGCTCGCGAACGCGGGCCCGACGTACGCGCTGATCGGCGACCTGGCGTTCCTGCACGACAGCAACGGCCTGGTGATCGGGCCGGACGAGGCCCGCCCGGACCTGCGGATCGTGGTCGTGAACGACAACGGCGGCGGCATCTTCTCCACCCTTGAGCAGGGCGACCCGAACCACGCCACACACTTCGAGCGCGTCTTCGGTACGCCGCACAACGTGGACCTGGCCGCACTGTGCGCCGCCAGCGGTACGCCGTACACCCTGGTCCGAACAGCCGACGAGCTACGGGCCGCTCTTGTGCGAACGGTGGCCGGGCTGGACGCGGTTGAGGTACGCATCGACCGGGACAGCCACCGGCCGTTGAGCCGGTCGCTGGTGGAGACCCTCAAGCAGCTGTAACCGGGACCTTCCGCGACGGCTGCAGCGTGCGGAGGTGGTTGAGCAGCGGCAGGGCGATCGCGATCACCAGCGCGGTCGTGGTCAGGATCGGGATGGTCGCACCGCGCAGCGACGAGTTGAGCGGCGCGGCGATCGTGAAGATCAGGCTGACCGCGGTGATGATCGTGGTCAGTCGCCGGCCAGGCCGAGCGACGGCCAGGAACGGCAGGCACCACAGGAAGTACCAGTCGTGCGCACTCGGGCCCAGCACGACAACCGCGAGCAGGGCGACGCCAACGGCGCGTGCTGCGTAGTGGATGGACGACCTGAGGCTCAGCCACGCGATCAGGCTCAGTGCGGCGAGCATGCCGATCAGCCTGACGATCTGTAGCGCCTGTGCGGCGGCAGTGTCCTCGCCCAGCCAGCCCAGTACGCCGGACGCCGCCATACCGACCAGGTTGGCGATGGAGAACGGTGAACGGACCAGTCCGGGTACGTCGAGCGCACCGAGCCAGCCGGAGCCCACGCCGGTCAGCGCACCGATCGTGACCAGGGTGACCACCGACACGAACCCGGCGATCACCAGGCTGGCGAAGCGGTGCAGCCGGTCGGCCAACGGGCTCATGACGGCCGCAATGGCTATCGCGACCAGCCCGCCCGGGAGCTTCACCGCGGCAGCAGCACCGGCCACTACGGCCGCCGTACCCCAACGGCCTGTCAGGGCCAGTGCGAAGGCGCTGCAGGCGAGTCCCAGCATCAGGATGTCGTTGTGGGCGGCGCCGATGCCGTGGGTGATCAGCATGGGGTTCAGTACGACGAGCCAGGTGGCAAAGGCCGGGTCTACACGGCAGGCGGTCGCAAGGCGCGGCACGGCCCAGGCGATGAGGACTATGCCGAGTACGGCGAGCAGGCGGTGCGCCAGCATCAGCAGGTACGGGTTCATGGTCAAGTGGGCGACCAGGCCGCCGTACGCGAGCGGCAGGGGACCGTACGGCGCAGGGGTCTGCATCCACATCGGGTCGACCGCCTCGACGATGTGGCCGGACAGTACGCCGGGTCCTACGTCGTACGGGTTGTAGCCTTCCGCCACCAGCGCGCCCTGGGCCGCGTAGCTCCAGGCGTCGCGGCTGAACAACGGCGGCGCCAGCAGCAGCGGGATACTCCAGTACGCCGTCATCCGGAGCAGCGGGAGCCGCTCGCCGGCCATCACCCGCCGGCCCGCGGTCAACCAGGCCCAGGCCATCAGCCCCAGCCCGGCCACCATGAACGTCAGCCCGACCATCCGCCCGGCCAGCGAGTCCCGCAGCGGGAACGAGGCGACCCAGGACGACTCAGGCACCACCGACGTCACCAGGCTCGCAAGAGCGACCACAACAGCCCCGACGACCCCACGGACCATCGGCGAGCGCATGAGCGGACCGTAGCCCGCCCATGCAACACGTCGATGAACTCTAGGCAGATTCCTTCCGGAACGTTCTTGCGCCGACAGCCAGTCCGATGATCGTCAGCAGGACGACCCAGAAGAGGCCCCACAGGGAGGCCGAGCTGCTGATGTCGCCGCGGAACAGGGCGCGGACGCCGTTGACGACGTGCTTCAGCGGGCTGATGTCGGACAGCCGCTGCAGCCACTTGGGGCCGATCTGCATCGGCAGCAGGATGCCCGACAGCAGCAGGAGCGGCATGGCGATGCCGTTCAGCAGCGGGGCGAGCGCGTCCTCGCTCTTGGTGATGAGCGCGACCGAGTACGACAGCGAGGCGAACGTGGCGCCGAGCAACGCGACGATCACCAGCGACAGCAGTACGCCGCCCCACGGCGCGCGCAGGCCGAGGGGGAGTGCGGCGAGCAGCAGCAGGATCGACTGCGCGACCAGCACCACGACGTCCCGCAGCACCCGGCCGGCCATCAGCGCGATCCGGGACGCCGGGGTGACCCGGTCCGCCTCGATCACGCCGGCCCGGTACTCCGCGATCAGGCCGAAGCCGACGAACATCGCACCGAACATGCCGAGCTGCACGATCAGGCCCGGAATGAACACCTGGTACGCGTTCGTCGCGTGCCCCTGGCTGATCTGCGCGGTGATCGGCTTCAGCAGCGGGCCGAACAGGAACAGGTACATCAGCGGCTGGCTGAGCATCAGGATCGACCACATCGGGTTCCGCAGCGACAGCCGCATCGCCCGGTGGAACACGATCCAGGTCTCTCGCAGGACGGTCATGCCGCGGTCTCCTTACTGGGTGCCGCGTCCTCGTCCCGCAGGGAGCGGCCGGTCATCGTCAGGAACACGTCGTCGAGCGTCGGCCGGTGCACCTCGACGCCGTGCAGTTCGATGCCTTGGGCATCGATCGAGCGGAGCAGCCCGGGCAGTACCGAGCCGCCGCGCGGGATCCGGAAGCCGACCACCTCGTCCTCGGCCTCCACCTCTGTCGCACCGTCCAGTTGCTCGACGATCTTGGTCACCGCGGGCGCCTGCGCGGGCTCGGCCAGGCTCAGCCGGACCGCGTCGCCGGAGACCTGCTGCTTGAGGTTCTCCGGCGTACCGGCTGCCACGATCTTGCCGTGGTCGATGACCAGGATCCGGTCGCAGAGCGCGTCCGCCTCGTCGAGGTAGTGCGTGGTCAGGAAGATCGTCGCGCCGCGGTCGCGGAGGCCGCGGATGTGCTCCCACAGGTTCGCCCGCGCCTGCGGGTCGAGGCCGGTGGTCGGCTCGTCCAGGAAGATCAGCTTCGGGTCGTGGATCAGCCCCATCACGATGTCCAGCCGGCGCCGCTGGCCGCCGGACAGCGTCTTGCACTGCCGCCGCCACAGGCCCGGCAGGTCCAGTTCCTCGAACAGCCGCTGCCCGTCCGCGGCCGCCTTCGCCTTCGGTACGCCGTACAGCCGGGCGTGGTCGACCACCTCGTCGCCGGCCACCGCCTCGGGCAGCGTGGACCCGCTCTGTGGGACGTACCCGATGCCCCGCCGTACCCCGACCGGGTCCTTCGCGAGGTCGCACCCGGCGACCGTCGCGGTTCCGCTGGTCGGCTTGATCAGCGTCGCCAGCATCCGCATCGTCGTGGTCTTGCCGGCCCCGTTGGGACCGAGGAACCCGACGATCTCGCCGTCGGCCACATCCAGGTCAACCCCTTGGACGGCCTGGACCGCCCCCCGCTTCGTCTTGAACGTCCGCACCAGCCCGCGCGCTTCGATCATCATGCGAGCCAGTGTCGGTGATCAACTTTGACTAGTCAATCTTGAATAGAGGCATTCGGGGGTGGATCAGGGATCTCCCCCCAGTGCGTCACCATCCCCGGGTACGGCGCCCAGTCGGCGGGTTCGCCGGCGAACGCGTACGCCCCGTCCCGGATGCGGTGCAGGAAGTCCCGGGTCCACAGCAGCTCGCCGTTGTCGCGCGCCGTCGTGATCCGGAACATCTCGACGACGTGGTTCGGCGTCGCCGGGTCCTCGAGGATCGCGCGTTCCGAGAACGGCTCCGACTTCAGCCACGACTCCAGCTGACTGATCCGCGCCTCCAGTGCGGCGATCACCTCGTCGCGGCGCAGCGACCAGATGAAGCTGATCGTGGCCTGCATCTTGTCCGGGTGGAACCCGTCGACGGTCCACAGCATCCCGCGCAGCAGCGAGAAATACTCCGTCTCGCCGTCCGCGGTCAGCTTGTACGACGTCCGCCCCGGCCGGTGCGCGCCGTCCTGCTCCAGCTCCTGCAGGTACCCGTGCTTGGCCAGCGTCCGCAGGCCGGTATAGATCGAGCCGGGGTTGATGTTCGCCCACGCCTGCACGTTCCAGGTCAGCAGCTCACGGCGCAGCTGGTACCCGTACGCGGGCTGGAAGATCCGCACGACGCCGAGCAGCAACAACCGGGTGGTGGACATAGCCGCAGTGTAAATCCGGGCGACCGGAAGGGCCCGGGAGGCGTACGCTCCGCTGCATGGACGTCCGCGTGACGAGCGACCCGCAGGCTTTCGAGCAGACCGTTTTCCCTTTCCTGCAACAGGATCCGGTGCTGCACACGATCATCATGAGCAACGTCCACGAGCGCGCGAACGGTACGGCGCGGTCCGAGGACGAGCCGTCGTACTTCGTGTCCGTGCACGCCCCGGACGTCGTCGGCGCCGCGATGCGCACGCCCGGGCGCGGGGTGTACGTCGGCGCGCTGCGCGAGGACCTCGCGGAGCCGATCGCCGAGGCGTATGCGGACGTACTGCCGGACCTCACGGGGGTCGCGGGCGACCGGCCGGCGGCGCTGCGCTTCGGGCGGCGCTGGTGCGAGCTGCGCGGTGGTACGGCGACCGAGACGCGCGGCACCCGGCTGCACAAGCTGATCGAGCTGACGCCGCTCGCGGCGGAAGGCGATCCGCGCCCGATGCGGGCGGACGACGTCGAGGTGGTCTCCGCCTGGGCCGACGGCTTCGCCGCCGAGGCCACCGACGCGATCGCCACCGACAACCACGAGTGGGCCCGGCAACGCCTCGCGGAGGGGACCTTGTGGATCTGGGAGGCCGGAGGCGAACCGGTCAGCATGGTCGGCCACCACCTGGCCTTGTACGGCGTCAGCCGGGTCGGCCCGGTCTACACCCCGCCGGAGCACCGCCGCCACGGCTACGCCGGCGCCCTGACCAGCCACGTCAGCGCCATGATCCTTGCCGACGGCAACCAGGCCTGCCTCTACACGGACCTCGCCAACCCCACCTCCAACAAGCTCTACCACCAGGCCGGCTACCGCCCGGTGGCCGACTTCGTCGACGTGGAGTTCACCGCGTGATCGCCCGCACCGTCGACGGCCCGGCGGCGTTCCGCGACCTGGTTTTCCCTTTCCTGCAAGGCGATCCGGTGCTCAACTCCACGCTGCTGACGAACATCGCCGACCGGGCGAGCGGGATCATGAACGATCCCGAGCCGCCGGTGTTCGTCGCCGTCCACGAGGGCGAGCGGGTCGTCGGCGCGGTGCTGGCGACGGCGTTGCGCGGGGTCCTGCTGGCGGGGATGCCGGTCGAGCTGGTGACGCCGGTCGCCGACGTACTGGCGGCCGCCGCGCCGCGGGCGCTCGGCGTGAACGGGACGGCCGACGCGGCGTTGCGGTTCGCCGAGGAGTACGGCGTACGGACGGGGCGTGGCTATCGCGAGGTGGAACGGACCCGGCTGCACCGGCTGGGGGAGGTGGTCGCGCAGACGGCCGACGGGACGGCCCGGCTCGCGACCGACGCGGACGTGGAGCTGCTGGCGCCGCGGCTCGGGGCGTTCCGGGCCGAGGTGGGACATGTCGGGGAAGGCGCGGCGGCGGACCGGGTGTGGGTGCGGCAGCGGATCGAGCGGCGGCGGTTCTGGGTGTGGGAGGACGGCGGCCGCGTCGTCAGCTTCGTCGGGCATCAGACGCCGGTGTTCGGTACGGTGCGGGTCGGGCCGGTCTACACGCCGCCGGAGTACCGCGGGCACGGGTACGCCAGTGCGCTGACGGCGGAGGTCAGCCGGCGGCTGAGCGAGACCGGTGACCAGGTGTGCCTGTTCACCGACCTCGCCAACCCGACGTCCAACAAGATCTACGCCGCGATCGGCTACCGCCCGGTCCGCGACTTCGTGGGGTACAGCTTCAGCTGATCTCGGTCGACTCGCCGGGGGCGAGGCCGAGGTACGGGCGTTCGTCGGTGGTGAAGAAGCGGGCGAACATGCTCAGGCCGATCGGGCTGAGCAGACCGTCGTGGATGCCGACCATCTGGTCGGACTTGATCGCCCGGGCGTACTCGACGGCCGGCGGCAGCGAGAACCACGGGCCGGAGATCGGCACCAGGGTCGTGTGGACGGCGCGGTCGGGCTGGGTGAACGAGTCGCCCGGGTGGTAGACCGCGTCGTCGATCAGGAAGCCGACGTTCTCGCAGGGCACGCCCCACTCGGGCAGGATCACCGCGTGGTCCTTGCCGTAGGCACTGACCGAGAAGCCGGCCGCCTCGAACGACTGGCCGCCCTCGACCACGTGCACCCGGTCGCCCAGCGCGGTCAGCTGCGCCGCGACGCCGGCGTTCGTGTAGACCGGTACGTCGAGCGCGGCGACCCGGTCGACGTCGAGGTGGTCCTGGTGCTCGTGGGTGACCAGGATCGCGTCCGCCTGCTCGAAGGCGGCGTCCTCGCTGAACGACCCGGGGTCGACCAGCAGCGTCTTTCCGTCCTTCTCGAGCCGGACACACGCATGGGCGAACTTCGTCAGCTTCATAGCTCTCCTAGAGCGTCTCGCATCGGTACCAGCTTGGCGTTCGTCTCGGCCAGTTCGGCGTCCGGGTTGGAGCCCGCGACGATGCCGGCGCCGGCGAACAGCCGCATCCGGCGGGGCTCGTCGGGGTCGGCCTGTCCGCAGCGCAGCGCGATGCACCACTCGCCGTCACCGGCGGCGTCCATCCAGCCGACCGGTCCGCTGAACCGGCCGCGCCGCATGCCCTCGATCTCGCCGATCAGGTCCCGCGCGACCGGGGTCGGCGTACCGCAGACCGCCGCGGACGGGTGCAGCGCGGCGGCCAGGCCGAGCGCGGAGGCGCCGTTGTTCGCGACGCCCGCGACGTCGGTGGCCAGGTGCATCACGTTCGGCAGGTGCAGCACGAACGGGGTCTCCGGGACGTTCATCGACGAGCAGTGCGGCTCGAGCGCGTCGGCGACCGAGCGGACCGCGAACTCGTGCTCCTCGAGGTCCTTCGACGACCGCGCCAGCGACGCGGCCAGCGCCAGGTCGTGCGCGTCGTCGCCGGTACGGCGGATCGTGCCGGCCAGCACCCGGGACGTGATCAGGCCCTTCTCCCGGCGGACCAGCAGCTCGGGGGTCGCGCCGATCAGGCCGTCCACGGAGAACGTCCAGCAGTTCGGGTACGCCGTGGCGAGCCGGTGCAGCGGCCAGCGCAGGTCGATCGGCTGCTCGGCGATCGCGATCAGGTCGCGGGCCAGCACCACCTTGTCGAGGTCGCCCGCGGTGATCCGGCGGACCGCGTCGGCGACGATGCTCGACCAGTCCGTCCCGGTCCGGGCACCGTCGGCGAACGTCACGTCGTACACCGGCGACGGCTCGTGCACCACCAGCTCCGGCGGCGCGGCCAGCGAACTGGCCGGCGAGACCGTCGTCACCCAGGTGGTGCCGCCGCGGCGGCCGACGATCACCTCGGGCACGACCAGCTCGCCCGGGTCCTGGTCGGTGAAGCCGAAGGACCCGAAACAGATCAGCCCGGAGCCCGGTACGCCGACCTCGTCGCGGACCACGGCGGACCCGACGAGTTCCTGCCACCAGCGCGCCGCCTGCTCGAAGCGGTTGCTCCCGGCAACGTCGAGCCGGGCGGCGACGCCCCAGCCGACGTGGCCGTCGCCCCGCCGTACCCACGCGAGTCCGCCCTCGGCCGGCAAATGGTCGAGCAGGTGCGCCGACACGCCGTCCACCGGTTGACTGCGAACCACCAACTGCGGTGCGGGGCCTCGGGTCGCGAGGGCCGCACGGCTACCTGGAGATGCACTCACGAAAGGCAAGAGTATGCCTGCCGTCCGGCCGGACCGTGCCCGCGTGATGAACTAGACAGGTGACGCGCGCAGATCTGAGCAAGGAACCGCAGGCCGTGGCGGCCATGTTCGACAACGTGGCCGAGGGGTACGACCGGACCAACGCGGTCGCGACGATGGGGCTGGAGAAGCTGTACTGGCGGCCCGCGACGCTGGCCGAGATCGCGCCCCGGAAGGGGCTGAAGATCCTCGACCTGGCGGCCGGCACCGGCGCGTCCAGCATCAACCTGCGCGAGTCCGGCGCCGAGGTGGTGTCCTGCGACTTCTCGGTCGGCATGCTGACCGTCGGCAAGCGCCGGCACCCGGAGCTGGACCTGATCGCCGGCGACGCGCTCCGGCTGCCGTTCGCGGACGAGTCCTTCGACGTGGTGACGATCTCCTGGGCGCTGCGGAACGTGAACGACGTGCCGCTGGCGCTCCGCGAGATGCTCCGGGTCACCCGCCCCGGCGGGCGGCTCGTCGTACTGGAGCAGTCGCACCCGACCTGGAAGCCGTTCCGGGTGGTGTACCTGGAGTACATGATGCGCGCGGTGCCCGCGGTCGCGAAGGTGGTGTCGACGAACCCGGAGGCGTACGAGTACCTGGCCGAGTCGACCCGCGCCTGGCTGCCGCAGGAGCCGCTGGCCCGGGCGATCGAGGACGCCGGCTGGACCAGGGTGCAATGGCGCAACCTGACCGGTGGCCTGGTCGCGATCCACCGGGCCGTCAAGCCCAGTTAATTACGCAACGGAAATTATGCGAAATTGGCTTGCCCGCAAGGCGGTTGGGGCGAGTTTCGTGTCCACGTCAGGCAGTCCTAGACTGTCGAGTGAAGAGTGCTCGTGAAGTCGTTCACGAGCGCACACGCCCCCAAGAACATCCAGGCCGGAGAGATGAGCCAGAGCGTGCCGAGCGGGCAGCAGGCGGAGACCGCCGATGTGATCGTCGTCGGTGCCGGACCCGCCGGATCGGCAGCCGCGTACCACCTGGCGAACGCCGGTCTCGACGTCCTGCTGCTGGAGAAGACCGCGTTCCCGCGGGAGAAGGTGTGCGGCGACGGGCTGACCCCGCGCGGCACCAAGCAGCTGATCAACATGGGCATCGACATCTCCGAACAAGCCGGCTGGATCCGTAACTACGGCCTCCGGATCCAGGGCGCCGGGCACCAGCTGCAGCTCGACTGGCCGGATCTGGCCAGCCACCCGAACTACGGGCTGACCCGGAACCGGATGGACTTCGACGACATGCTCGCCCGGCAGGCCGTGAAGGCCGGGGCGCGGCTGCGCGAGCGGACCAACGTCAGCGGGCCGATCCTGGACGACCGCGGCCACATCGTCGGCGTCACCGCGAAGCCGGTCGACGACAACGGCCGGCGGGCCGGCGACGACCTCGAGTTCCGGGCGCCACTGGTGATGGCGGCCGACGGCAACTCGTCCCGGCTGAGCATCGCGATGGGCCTGCACAAGCGCGACGACCGGCCGATGGGCGTCGCCGTCCGGACGTACTTCACCAGCCCGCGGACCGACGACGACTACCTCGAGTCCTGGCTGGAGCTGTGGGCCGACGACCCGAAGCAGCCGGGCGGCAAGGTGCTGCTGCCGGGGTACGGCTGGATCTTCGGGATGGGCGACGGCACCGTGAACGTCGGGCTCGGCATCCTGAACACGTCCGACGCGTTCGGCAAGGTCGACTACGCCGACCTGCTGAAGGCGTGGCTGAAGAACACTCCCGAGGAGTGGCAGTTCCGCGACGAGTTCCAGACCATCCCGATCCGCGGGGCGGCGCTGCCGATGGGCTTCAACCGGCAGCCGCACTACACCCGCGGCCTGATGCTGCTCGGCGACGCCGGCGGCATGGTCAACCCGTTCAACGGCGAGGGCATCCCGTACGCGATGGAGTCCGGGGCGTTCGCCGCCGAGGTCGCCGCCCAGGCGCTGCGCCGGCAGCCGAACCAGCGCGAGCGCGCGCTCTCGGCGTACCCGAAGGCCCTCAAGCAGGAGTACGGCGGCTACTACACGCTCGGCCGGATCTTCGTGAAGCTGATCGGAAATCCGGAGGTGATGCGGCTCTGCACGAAGTACGGTCTGCCGCGCACCACCCTGATGAAGTTCACCCTGAAGTTGCTTGCCAACCTCACCGACCCGCGCGACGGCGACGTGATGGACAAGATCATCAACGGGCTCACCAAGCTGGCTCCCGCCGCCTGAGCGGCGGGGCGAGTGAGCTGAGCCACAGCGGTACTGATAACAACAGACACAGACAGACCAAGACACAGACAGACCACCGGCTGAAGGAGGGAGCACGCAGCGATGCACCCCTACACACCGATTCTTGCTCTTGGTGTGCTCGCGCTGCTCTTCGTGGCGGGCAGCATCACCGTGAGTGCGCTGGTCGGCCCGAAGCGGTACAACCGGGCCAGGCTCGACTCGTACGAGTGCGGCATCGAACCGACCCCGCAGCCGGTCGGCGGCGGCCGCTTCCCGGTGAAGTACTACATCACCGCGATGCTGTTCATCGTGTTCGACATCGAGATCATCTTCCTCTACCCGTGGGCGGTCGCCTTCGACCAGATGGCGCTCTTCGGGCTGGTCGAGATGGTCATCTTCATCGTGACCGTCTTCATCGCGTACACCTACGTGTGGCGGCGCGGCGGACTGGAGTGGGACTGACATGGGTCTTGAGGAACAGCTTCCGGCAGGCGTCCTGCTGAGCACGGTCGAAGGACTGCTCGGCTACATGCGCAAGGCCTCGTTGTGGCCGGCAACCTTCGGGCTGGCCTGCTGCGCGATCGAGATGATGACCACCGGCGCACCGCGCTACGACGCGGCCCGGTTCGGCATGGAGGTCTTCCGGGCGTCGCCGCGGCAGGCCGACCTGATGATCGTGGCCGGCCGGGTGAGCCAGAAGATGGCCCCGGTACTGCGCCAGATCTACGACCAGATGCCCGGCCCGAAGTGGGTGCTGGCGATGGGCGTCTGCGCGTCCTCGGGCGGCATGTTCAACAACTACGCGATCGTGCAGGGCGTGGACCACGTCGTACCCGTCGACATGTACCTGCCCGGCTGCCCGCCGCGGCCGGAGATGCTGCTGGACGCGTTCCTGAAGATCCACGACCAGATCCAGCACATGAAGCTCGGCGCGCACAAGAAGGCGCTGCAGACCGAGCAGGAGGCCGCGGCCCTGACCGCCGCGCCGACGATCGAGATGAAGGGTCTGCTGCGGTGAGCGACTCCGAGAACCTCCCGGCGACACCGGAGGCTTCGGCACCCGAGGTCATCGAAGAGCGCGAGGGCATGTTCGGTGTCACCGGCACCGGTGACACCTCCGGGTTCGGCGGCCTGAAGCGCAACGTCGTACTGCCCGGGGCCACCCCGAAGCCGTACGGCTCCTGGTTCGACGGCGCGGTGGACCGGCTGGAAGGGCTGACCGCCGACGGCTCGATCGAGAAGGTCGTCGTCGACCGCGGCGAGCTGACCCTGCACATCAAGCGCGAGAACATCGTCGAGGTGTGCAAGCACCTGCGTGACGACGAGGCGCTGCGGTTCGAGTTCTGCTCCGGCGTCAGCGGGGTCAACTACCCGAACGAGACCGGCCGCGAACTGCACGCCGTCTACCACTTCCTCTCGATCACCCACAACCGCCGGATCCGGCTGGAGGTGGCGGCGCCCGACGGCGACCCGCACATCCCGTCGATCGTCTCGGTCTACCCGGCCAACGACTGGCACGAGCGGGAGACCTGGGACATGTTCGGCATCATCTTCGACGGGCACCCGGCGCTGACCCGGGTCCTGATGCCCGACGACTGGCCGGGGCACCCGCAGCGCAAGGACTACCCGCTCGGCGGCATCGACGTCGAGTACAAGGGCGCTGTCATCCCGCCGCCCGACACGCGGAGGTCTTACAACTGATGACCACTACAGACCCCTACGCGACCACCCGCGACACGACCGAGGGCAAGGTCTTCACCGTCACCGGCCAGGACTGGGACTCGGTGGTCTCCGGCCTCGGCGAGGAGCCGGAAGAGCGCGTCGTCGTCAACATGGGCCCGCAGCACCCGTCGACGCACGGCGTACTGCGGCTGATCCTCGAGCTCGACGGTGAGAACGTGACCGAGGCCCGCTGCGGCATCGGCTACCTGCACACCGGCATCGAGAAGAACATGGAGTTCCGCTCCTGGACGCAGGGCGTCACGTTCGTCACCCGGATGGACTACCTGTCGCCGTTCTACAACGAGGCGGCGTACTGCCTGTCGGTCGAGCGGCTGCTCGGGATCGAGGACCAGATCCCGGAGAAGGCCAACGTCATGCGGGTGCTGCTGATGGAGCTCAACCGGATCAGCAGCCACCTGGTCTGTATCGCCACCGGCGGTATGGAGATCGGCGCGCTGACCGTGATGACGATCGGCTTCCGCGAGCGCGAGAAGACCCTCGACCTGTTCGAGCTGATCACCGGGCTGCGGATGAACCACGCGTTCATCCGGCCGGGCGGCGTCGCCCAGGACCTGCCGCCGGGTGCGCTGGACCACATCCGCGAGTACATCACCTGGATGAACCGGCACCTGCCGGAGTACGCCGAGCTCTGCAACGCGAACCCGATCTTCAAGGCCCGGCTGCAGAACGTCGGCTACCTCGACCTGGCCGGCTGCATGGCGCTGGGGATCTCCGGCCCGACGGTACGGTCCACCGGGTACGCGATGGACCTGCGCAAGACCCAGCCGTACTGCGGGTACGAGACGTACGACTTCGACGTACCGACCTGGGACTCCTCCGACGCCTACGGCCGCTTCCGGGTCCGGCTGCAGGAGATGCACGAGTCGCTGAAGATCGTCGAGCAGTGCGCGGACCGGCTGGAGAAGATGGACGGCCGGCCGGTGATGGTCGCCGACAAGAAGATCGGCTGGCCGAGCCAGCTGGCGGTCGGCGCCGACGGGATGGGCAACTCGCTCGACCACATCAAGCACATCATGGGCGAGTCGATGGAAGCCCTGATCCACCACTTCAAGCTGGTCACCGAGGGCTTCCGGGTCCCGGCCGGCCAGGCCTACGTGGCGATCGAGTCGCCGCGTGGCGAGATGGGTGCGCACGTCGTCTCCGACGGCGGCACCAAGCCGTTCCGGGTGCACTTCCGTGACCCGTCCTTCGCAAACCTGCAGGCGATGCCGATCATGTGCGAGGGCGGCCAGGTCGCCGACGTGATCGTCGCCGTCGCCAGCCTTGACCCGGTGATGGGTGGAGTGGACCGCTAAATGGCCGAGAACCACACGACTTCTACCGACAAGACCGTGCCCTACAGCACGGGCGACTCGAAGATCACCGAGACCACGATCGCGGAGATGCGCGAGATCGCGGCCCGGTACCCCGAGGCCCGCTCGGCGCTGCTGCCGATGCTGCACCTGGTGCAGTCGGTCGAGGGCCGGGTCACCCCGGAGGGCATCGAGGCCTGCGCCGACGTGCTCGGGCTGACCGGCGCCGAGGTCTCCGCGGTGGCGACGTTCTACACGATGTACAAGCGCCGCCCGGTCGGCGACTACCACGTCGGCGTCTGCACGAACACGCTGTGCGCGGTGATGGGCGGCGACCTGATCTTCGAGCGGCTCAAGCAGCACCTCGACGTCGGCAACGACGAGACCACCGAGGACGGCAAGGTCACCCTCGAGCACCTCGAGTGCAACGCGGCCTGCGACTACGCGCCGGTGATGATGGTCAACTGGGAGTTCTTCGACGACATGACGCCGGAGACGGCCACCCAGCTGGTCGACGACCTGCGTTCCGGCACCGAGGTGAAGTCGCCGCGCGGCGCCACCGTCTGCACCTGGCGCGAGGCCGAGCGGGTGCTGGCCGGCTTCCCGGACGGGCGCGCCGACGAGGGCCCGACCGGCGGCAAGGCCACGCTGGCCGGCCTCCGGCTGGCCCGGGAGCGCAACTGGTCGGCCCCGAACGGCGCCGAGACCCCGAAGGAGGGCTGACCATGACCACGCTGACCCCGGTCCTGTCCGACAACTGGGACCAGATCAACGCCTGGCAGCTGGCGTCGTACCAGCGCACCGGCGGGTACGACGCCCTCCGCAAGGCGCTCGCGATGCAGCCGGCCGACGTCGTCGCCACGGTCAAGGACTCCGGTCTGCGCGGCCGCGGCGGCGCGGGCTTCCCGACCGGGATGAAGTGGTCGTTCATCCCGCAGGACAACCCGAAGCCGAAGTACCTGGTGGTGAACGCGGACGAGTCCGAGCCGGGCACCTGCAAGGACATCCCGCTGATGATGGCCTCGCCGCACACGCTGGTCGAGGGCGTCATCATCGCGTCCTACGCGATCCGCGCGAGCGCCGCGTTCATCTACGTGCGCGGTGAGGTGCTGCACGTGATCCGCCGGCTGCAGCAGGCCGTGCAGGAGGCCAAGGACGCCGGCTACATCGGCAAGAACATCCTCGGCACCGGCTACGACCTGGACGTCGTCGTGCACGCCGGCGCCGGCGCGTACATCTGCGGCGAGGAGACGGCGCTGCTGGACTCGCTGGAAGGACGTCGCGGTCAACCTCGGCTGCGTCCTCCCTTCCCGGCCGTCGCCGGTCTGTACGGGTGCCCCACTGTCATCAACAACGTCGAGTCGATCGCATCCGTTCCCGTGATCATCAAGAACGGCGCGGACTGGTTCGGCTCGATGGGCACCGAGAAGTCCAAGGGCATGACGCTGTACTCGCTGTCCGGGCACGTCACCCGTCCCGGCCAGTACGAGGCGCCGCTCGGCATCACGCTGCGCGAGCTGCTCGACATGGCCGGCGGGATCCGTGAGGGCCACCAGCTGAAGTTCTGGACGCCGGGCGGGTCGTCGACGCCGCTGCTGACGACCGAACACCTCGACATCCCGCTGGACTACGAGGGCGTCGGCTCGGTCGGGTCGATGCTCGGCACCAAGGCGCTGCAGATGTTCGACGAGACCACCTGCGTGGTGCGCGCCGTACTGCGCTGGACCGAGTTCTACAAGCACGAGTCCTGCGGCAAGTGCACGCCGTGCCGCGAGGGCACCTGGTGGCTGGTGCAGATCCTCGAGCGGCTGGAGGCGGGCAAGGGGTCCGAGGAGGACCTCGACACCCTTCTCGACCTGTCCGAGAACATCCTCGGCCGGGCGTTCTGTGCGCTCGGTGACGGTGCCACGGCGCCGATCACCAGCTCGATCCAGCACTTCAAGGACGAGTACCTGGCGCACTTCGAGCACGGCGGCTGCCCGCTCGACCCGATGGCAAGCACTGTCTTCGCGACTGCTGGAGCTAGCGCATGACGATCCAAGCGAACCCACCGTCCGGTGCCGAGGTGGAGCGGACCGACCTGGTCACCGTCACCATCGACGACATCGAGGTCAAGGTTCCGAAGAACAGCCTGGCGATCCGGGCCGCCGAGCAGATCGGCATCCAGATCCCGCGGTTCTGCGACCACCCGCTGCTGGACCCGGTCGGCGCCTGCCGGCAGTGCCTGGTCGAGGTCCCCGACGCCGGCAACGGCCGCGGGATGCCGAAGCCGCAGGCGTCCTGCACGCTGACGGTCGCCGACGGCATGGTGATCCGGACCCAGGTGAGCTCGCCGGTGGCCGACAAGGCCCAGCACGGGAACATGGAGTTCCTGCTCATCAACCACCCGCTGGACTGCCCGGTCTGCGACAAGGGCGGCGAGTGCCCGCTGCAGAACCAGGCGATGAGCAACGGCGGCGGCGAGTCCCGGTTCCACACCAGCCACGGGGTCAAGCGGACCTACCCGAAGCCGATCAACATCTCGGCCGAGGTGCTGCTGGACCGCGAGCGCTGCATCCTGTGCGCGCGCTGCACCCGGTTCTCCGAGCAGATCGCCGGTGACCCGTTCATCGCGCTGATCGAGCGCGGCGCGCTGCAGCAGGTCGGCATCTACGAGAAGGAGCCCTTCGAGAGCTACTTCTCCGGTAACACGATCCAGATCTGCCCGGTCGGTGCGCTGACGAGTGCGGCGTACCGCTTCCGCTCCCGGCCGTTCGACCTGGTGTCGGTGCCGTCGGTGGCCGAGCACGACTCGTCCGGCGCGGCGATCCGGATCGACTACCGGCGCGGCAAGGTGATGCGCCGGCTGTCCGGGGACGACCCGCAGGTCAACGAGGAGTGGATCTCGGACAAGGACCGGTTCGCGTTCCAGTACGCGACCACCGGCGACCGGCTGACCCACCCGCTGATCCGCGAGGACGGCGAGCTGCGGCCGGCGTCCTGGCCGGAGGCGCTGACCTTCGCGGCGGCGAAGCTGACCGCGGCGCACGGCAGCGCGGCGGTGCTGACCGGCGGCCGGCTGACCGTCGAGGACGCCTACGCGTACTCGAAGTTCGCCCGGGTCGCGCTGGGCACCAACGACATCGACTTCCGGGCCCGCCCGCACTCCGCCGAGGAGGCCGACTTCCTGGCCGCCGCGGTGGCCGGCACCGGTCTCGGTACGACGTTCGCGGACCTGGAGAAGGCCGACACCGTGCTGTTCGCCGGGATCGAGCCGGAAGAGGAAGCGCCGTCGGTGTTCCTGCGCGTCCGCAAGGGCGTGAAGACGCACGGCACCAAGGTGTTCACGCTCGCGGCGTACGCGTCGCGCGGGGTGGAGAAGCTCGACGGGGTCGTCGTGCACACCTCGCCCGGCACCGAGGCCGCCGTACTCGGGGACCTCGGTAACGCGGGTGCGGCCGGGGCGGCTGCCCGGGCCGCGCTCGGTGCGGACTCGATCATCGTCGTCGGCGAGCGGCTGGCCGGTGTGCCCGGTGGGTACTCGGCCGCGCTGCGGCTGGCGCTCGACACCGGTGCGCAACTGGCCTGGATCCCGCGTCGTGCGGGTGACCGGTCCGCGCTCGAGGCCGGCTGCCTGCCGGGGCTGCTGCCCGGCGGCCGGCTGGTCGCCGACCCGCAGGCACGGGTCGACATGCAGGCCGCGTGGGGCGTCGAGAACTTGCCGGCGGAGAACGGCAAGGACCTGACCGAGATCATCGCGAACGCGGGATCCCTGCAGGCGCTGGTCGTCGCGGGTGTCGAGATCGACGACCTGCCCGACCCGGCCGCGGCGCTCGCCGCGCTCGAGGCGGCGCCGTTCGTGGTCAGCTTCGAGGTCCGCAACTCGCAGGTCACCGAGTACGCCGACGTGGTGTTCCCGGTCGTACCGACGGTCGAGAAGTCCGGCACCTTCGTGAACTGGGAGGGCCGCGAGCGGCCGTTCCCCGTCGTACTCAAGGTGCCGGCCGCGATGCCGGACACCCGGGCGCTGGCCGCGCTGGCGCAGGAGATGGGTACGCCGCTCGGCTTCAGCACCCCCGAGGGCGCGAAGCGGGAGTTCGACGAGCTCGGCCGCTGGGACGGCGACCGCGCGCAGGAGCCTACCTACCACGCCGGCCCGGCGCTCGGCGCGTTCGACTCCACCCGGCTGGCGACCTGGCGGATGCTGATCGACGACAGCCGGGCCTGCGACGGCGAGCCGCACCTGACCGCGACCGCGCGCAAGCCGGTCGCCCGGATCTCGGTGACCACCGCACGCCGGATCGGCGTCGCCGACTCCGACGAGCTGGTGGTGAGCACCGACGCCGGGAGCATCCGGCTGCCGGTGGTGATCACCCCGATGACCGACAACGTGGTCTGGCTGCCGACGAACTCGGCCGACTCCCACGTCCGCCGTTCATTGCACGCTGACCATGGCTCGATCGTGACGATCGCCGGAGGGAACGCATGATGTCGCTCGCGGTACCTGACGCAGGCGTCGGGCATGACCCGTGGTGGGTCATTCTCATCAAGGTGCTGTTCATCTTCGTCTTCCTGGTGGTGCTGACGCTCTTCAACATCTGGTGGGAACGCCGGGTCGTTGCGCGGATGCAGCACCGGATCGGCCCGAACGTGCACGGACCCGCGGGTCTGCTGCAGTCACTGGCCGACGGCGTCAAGCTGATGCTGAAGGAAGACCTGATGCCCAAGGGCGTCGACAAGGTGGTCTTCATCCTGGCACCGGCCATCGTCGCCATCCCGGCCTTCCTCACCTTCGCGGTGATCCCGTTCGGGCCGACGGTGCGGATCCCCTGGACCGACACCTACACCCGGCTGCAGCTCACCGACCTGCCGGTCTCGGTGCTGTACGTGATGGCGGTCGCCTCGATCGGCATCTACGGCATCGTGCTCGGCGGCTGGTCGTCGAACTCGACGTACTCGCTGCTCGGTGGTCTGCGCTCCAGCGCCCAGATGATCTCGTACGAGGTCGCGATGGGCCTCGCGCTGGTCACGGTGTTCCTGTTCGCCGGCTCGCTGTCCACCTCGGAGATCGTGGCCGCGCAGGGGCATCAGACCGTGCACTGGTTCGGCGCGTCGATCCCGCTGCCCGGGTGGTACGGGTTCCTGCTGTTCCCGTCGTTCGTGATCTACGTGATCTCGATGGTCGGCGAGACGAACCGGGCGCCGTTCGACCTTCCGGAGGCCGAGGGCGAGCTGGTCGCGGGCTTCCTGACCGAGTACTCCTCGATCAAGTACGCGATGTTCTTCCTGGCCGAGTACATCAACATGGCGACCGTGTCGGCGCTGGCCACCACGCTGTTCCTCGGCGGCTGGCGGGCCCCGTGGCCGATCTCGATCTGGGACGGCGCGAACTCGGGCTACTGGCCGGTGCTGTGGTTCATGGGCAAGCTGATGTGCTTCATCTTCTTCTACATCTGGCTGCGCGGGACGCTGCCGCGACTGCGGTACGACCAGTTCATGAAGCTCGGCTGGAAGATCCTGATCCCGGTCTCGCTGGTCTGGATCCTGCTGGTCGCCACCGTCCGCGCGGTCGGCCGGGAGACGAACTTCAGCCGGACCACGCTGCTGGTCGCGGCCGCGATCGTGCTGGTGATCGCGATCGTCAGCATGTTCGTCCCGGCCAAGCCCAAGCCCGAGAAGGCGGAGGTTGCCGACGGCAAGGACTTCGACGCCTTCGCCGGCGGCTTCCCGGTGCCACCACCGATGGCCGTCAACACTCCGAGCCAGAGCAAGGAAGGCAGCCGTGGCTAGTGTCAAGGAGTCCCTCTGGGACCCGGTAGCCGGATTCGGCGTCACCTTCCGGACGATGTTCCGGAAGGTGTTCACCGAGCAGTACCCGTTCGAGAAGAAGCCGACCGCCCCCCGGTTCCACGGCCGGCACCAGCTGAACCGCTGGCCGGACGGGCTGGAGAAGTGCGTCGGCTGCGAGCTGTGCGCCTGGGCCTGCCCCGCGGACGCGATCTACGTCGAGGGCGCCTCGAACACCGAGGGCGACCGGTTCTCGCCGGGCGAGCGGTACGGCCGGGTGTACCAGATCAACTACCTGCGCTGCATCCTCTGCGGGCTCTGCATCGAGGCGTGCCCGACCCGGGCGCTCACGATGACCAACGAGTACGAGCTGGCCGACACCAGCCGCGCGTCCCTCATCTACGAGAAGAAGGACCTGCTGGCGCCGCTGCTCCCGGGCATGCAGGAGCCGCCGCACGAGATGCAGCTCGGCAAGACCGAGAAGGACTACTACCTCGGTCTCACCGGCGCCGCGACCAAGGCCGAGGGGAGTGACGCGAAGTGATCGGCCTCGTCACCGGCCCCCAGGTCGCGTTCTGGCTGCTGGCCCCGGTCATGATCCTGGCCGCGATCGGGATGATCCTGGTCCGCAAGGCGGTGCACTCCGCGCTGCTGCTCGCGACCGTGATGATCTGCCTCGCGGTGCAGTACGCCGCCCAGGACGCCCCGTTCCTGTTCGCCGTCCAGATCATCGTCTACACCGGCGCGATCCTGATGCTGTTCCTGTTCGTGCTGATGCTGGTCGGCGTCGACGCGTCCGACTCGCTGGTCGAGACCATCCGCGGTCAGCGGCTGCTGGCCGGGATCGCGTTCCTGGGCTTCGGCATCCTGCTGGTCGCCGCGGTCGGCAACGCGATCTACGGGCACCCGACCGGCCTCGCCGAGGCGCAGCCGGACGGCAACCCGAAGGGCATCGCGCAGCTGCTGTTCGGCAAGTACGTGTTCGCCTTCGAGGTCACCTCGGCGCTGCTGATCACCGCGGCGATGGGCGCGATGATGCTGGCACACCGCGAGCGGCTGACCAAGAAGAAGACGCAGCGCGACCACGCCGAGGAGCGGATCCGCAAGTACGCCGAGCAGGGGATCCACCCCGGCCCGCTGCCGACCCCCGGCGTACTGGCCCGGCACAACGCCGTCGACACCCCGGCGCTGCTGCCGGACGGGTCGATCGCACCGACCTCGGTTTCGCGTGTGCTCCAGGCACGTGGCACCGTGTTCCCCGAAGCGGACGAGCGCGCGGACGTCGACGAGGTCCGCGAGCTGACCAACGAGGGCGAGTTCCCGGTAGAGGAGGAGAGCAAGTGAGCACCGAACCGTACATCGTGCTCGCGGCGATTCTGTTCAGCATCGGCGCGCTCGGCGTGCTGGTCCGCCGGAACGCGATCGTCGTCTTCATGTGCGTCGAGCTGATGCTGAACGCGACCAACCTGGCGTTCGTCAGCTTCGCCCGCCAGCACGGCAACCTCGACGGCCAGATCGCCGCCTTCTTCGTGATGGTGGTGGCCGCGGCCGAGGTGGTTATCGGGCTGGCCATCATCATGGCCATCTTCCGCACCCGTCGCTCGGCCTCGGTCGACGACGCCAACCTGCTCAAGTACTGAGGTAGCAACCGATGAGTCATGAGCTGACGTGGCTGCTGGTCGCGGTACCGGCGCTGTCCGCGGCGATCCTGCTGCTCGGTGGCAAGGCCACCAACGCGTGGGGTCACCTGCTGGGCACGCTGGCGCCGGTGATCTCCTTCGCCTTCGGCGTCGTGCTGTTCTTCCAGATGCAGGGCAAACCGGACGGTGAGCGGTCGGCGACGGTCCGGCTGTTCGAGTGGTTCTCGGTCGGCCACATCAAGGTCGACTTCACGCTGCTGATCGACCCGCTGTCGATCCTGTTCGTGCTGCTGATCACCGGTGTGGGCTCGCTGATCCACATCTACTCGATCGGCTACATGGAGCACGACCCGCGGCGGCGCCGGTTCTTCGGGTACCTGAACCTGTTCATCGCCTCGATGCTGCTGCTGGTGCTGGCCGCCGACTACCTGCTGGTCTTCGTCGGCTGGGAGGGCGTCGGTCTGGCGTCGTACCTGCTGATCGGCTTCTGGCAGCACAAGAACTCGGCAGCGGTCGCCGCGAAGAAGGCGTTCGTGGTGAACCGGGTCGGTGACATCGGCCTCTCGCTCGCGGTGATGAGCATGTGGGCGCTGTTCGGCTCGTCGGCCTTCTCCTCGGTGAACGCCGGTGCCGAGCACCTGTCGAAGACCTGGGCCACGCTGCTCGGCCTGATGCTGCTGCTGGCCGCCTGCGGTAAGTCCGCGCAGGTGCCGCTGCAGTCCTGGCTGCTGGACGCGATGGAAGGCCCGACCCCGGTGTCGGCGCTGATCCACGCGGCGACCATGGTCACCGCGGGCGTCTACCTGGTGACCCGCTCGCACGCGGTCTTCGAGCAGTCCAGCGCGGCCTCCACGGCGGTCGTGATCGTCGGTACGGTCACCGCGCTCGCCGGTGCGATCATCGGTTGCGCCAAGGACGACATCAAGAAGGCGCTGGCCGGTTCGACGATGAGCCAGATCGGCTACATGATGCTCGCCGCGGGCCTCGGCCCGGCCGGGTACGTGTTCGCGATCTTCCACCTGCTCACGCACGGCTTCTTCAAGGCGAACATGTTCCTCGGCGCCGGATCCGTCATGCACGGCATGAACGACGACGTGAACATGCGGCACTACGGCGCGCTGCGGTCGGCGATGAAGGTCACCTTCGTGACCTTCGGCTTCGGCTACCTCGCGATCCTCGGCATCCCGCCGTTCGCCGGCTTCTTCAGCAAGGACAAGATCATCGAGGCGGCGTTCGCGCACAACATCGTGATCGGTCTCTGCGCGCTGCTCGGCGCCGGCATCACCGCGTTCTACATGACCCGGGTGATGCTGATGACGTTCTTCGGCAAGAAGCGCTGGGCCGAGGACGTGCACCCGCACGAGTCGCCGAAGGTGATGACCTGGCCGCTGATCATCCTGGCGGCGCTGTCGCTGGGCGGCGGCGCGCTGTACTTCGCCGGCAACTGGATCGTGAAGTGGCTGACCCCGGTGGTCGGGCACGAGGAGGAGCACGCCCCGCTGAACGCGGTCGTGATGACGATCATCACCCTCGCGGTGGTTGCCGTCGGCATCGCGATCTCGGTGGTCATGTACCGCCGGGACATCCCGCGCGAGGCCCCGGCCGGCTCGCCGATCACCACGCTCGCACGGCGTGACCTGTACGGCGACGCGCTCAACGAGGCGCTCTTCATGCGGCCCGGTCAGTACCTGACCCGGACGCTGGTCTGGCTCGACAACCGGGGCGTCGACGGCCTGGTCAACGGGCTGGCCGCACTCTTCGGCGGACTGTCCGGCCGGCTCCGCCGGTTCCAGACGGGCTTCGTCCGTTCGTACGCACTCAGCATGGTCTTCGGCGCCGCATTCGTGGTCGTCGCCCTCCTCGCGGTGAGGTTGTCGTGAACATCGGTTGGCTGACCCTGTTACTGCTCCTGCCGTTCGTCGGAGCCATCGCGACGATGCTGGTGCCGAAGGCGAAGGCGCTGACGGCCAAGCAGGTCGCGCTCGGGTTCTCGCTCGTGACGCTGGTACTGACCGTGATCGTCGCGATCGGGTACCACCGCAACGGCGCCGCGGACTACGCCGAGACGCACACCTGGATCAAGGCGTTCGGCGCGCACTACGCGCTCGGCCTCGACGGTCTCGGCATCGTGATGGTGGTGCTGACCGCGCTGCTCTCGCCGGTCGTGATCATCGCGTCCTGGAACGACGCCGCGCACGGCCGCTGGTCGGAGAAGTCGTTCTTCGCCTGGATCCTCGGCCTGGAGGCACTGTCGATCGGCGTCTTCTCCGCCACCGACGTGTTCCTCTTCTACGTGCTGTTCGAGGCCACGCTGATCCCGATGTACTTCCTGATCGGCGGCTTCGGCGGCCCGCAGCGTTCGTACGCCGCGGTCAAGTTCCTGCTCTACTCGCTGCTCGGCGGTCTGCTGATGCTGGCGTCGGTCGTCGGCCTGTACGTCGTCTCGGCCAAGCACGGCCAGCCGTCGTACCTGCTCGCCGACATGGTCAAGCTGGACATGAGCCAGAACACCGAGCGCTGGCTGTTCCTCGGGTTCTTCTTCGCGTTCGCGGTGAAGGCGCCGATGGTGCCGTTCCACACCTGGCTGCCGGACGCGGCCGGTGAGGCGACGCCGGGCACCTCGGTGCTGCTGGTCGGCATCCTGGACAAGATCGGCACCTTCGGGATGATCCGGTTCTGCCTGGGCCTGTTCCCGAACGCCTCCCAGTGGGCCACCCCGGTGGTCCTGGTGCTCGCGCTGATCTCGGTCCTGTACGGCGCGCTGCTGGCGATCGGGCAGACCGACATCAAGCGGCTGATCGCGTACACGTCGATCTCGCACTTCGGCTTCATCGTGATGGGCATCTTCGCGCTGACGTCGCAGGGCCTGACCGGGTCGACGCTGTACATGTTCAACCACGGTCTCTCGACCGCGGCGCTGTTCCTGGTCGCCGGGTACCTGATCTCCCGGCGCGGGTCCGCCCGGATCGCCGACTTCGGCGGCGTCGAGAAGGTCGCACCGGTGCTCGCCGGGACGTTCCTGTTCGCCGGCCTGTCCAGCCTCGCGCTGCCCGGCCTGTCGCCGTTCATCTCCGAGTTCATGGTGCTGGCCGGGACCTTCAGCCGGCACAAGGTGATCGCGGTGATCGCGGTGCTCGGGATCGTGCTGGCCGCGCTGTACATCCTGCTGATGTACCAACGCACGATGACCGGCCCGGTCCGGGAAGGCATCGAGAAGCTGAAGGACCTGAACCCGCGTGAGGTGCTGGCGATCGCACCGCTCGTGATCCTGATCATCGGGCTGGGCATCTTCCCGAAGCCGATCGTCGACATCATCAAGCCCGCGGTCGACTCGACCATGCAGCGGGTGGGCGTGACCGACAAGGCACCGCAGATCCCCGTGACGGAGGGACAGAAGTGACCGCGATGTTGCTGCCGCTGGCGGACTTCACGAAGCCCAGCATCGAGTACGGCGAACTGGCTCCGCTGTTCGTCGTCTTCGGTGCGGCTGCCGTCGGCGTCCTGGTCGAGGCGTTCCTGCCGCGGCCGCTGCGGCACCTGGTGCAGCTGGCGATCACGGTGGTCGCCGTGGTCGGGGCCGGCGTACTGACCGGCCTCGAGATGCACAAAGGCAAGGAACTGGTCGCCGCCCAGGGCGCGATCGCGATCGACGGCCCGGCGCTGTTCACCTGGATCATCCTGCTGGCGCTGACGCTGATCAGCGTGCTGCTGTTCGCCGAGCGGTCGATCGACGGCGGGCTGTCGGCGTTCGCCGGCCAGGCCGCCGCGGTGCCGGGCTCGGAGGCCGAGCGGGAGGGTACGGCGGCCCGCATCGAGCACACCGAGATCTTCCCGCTGACGATGTTCGCGGTCGGCGGCATGATGCTGTTCGCGGCGTCGAACGACCTGCTGATCCTGTTCGTCGCGCTCGAGGTCTTCTCGCTGCCGCTGTACCTGCTCTGCGGCCTGGCGCGCCGTCGCCGGCTGATCTCGCAGGAAGCCGCGATGAAGTACTTCCTGCTCGGCGCGTTCTCGTCGGCGTTCCTGCTGTTCGGGATCGCGCTGCTCTACGGGTACGCCGGCACCATGTCGCTCGGCGGCATCGCGGACGCGCTCGGCACCCAGACCGGCGGCGACACGATCCTGCTCGCCGGTACCGGCCTGCTCGGCGTCGGCATGCTGTTCAAGGTCGGCGCCGTACCGTTCCACTCCTGGACCCCGGACGTGTACCAGGGCGCCCCGACGCCGGTCACCGGCTTCATGGCGGCCTGCACCAAGATCGCCGCGTTCGTCGGCCTGATGCGGGTCTTCTACGTCGCGCTCGGCGGCTCGCGCTGGGACTGGGCGCCGATGATGTGGATCATCGCGATCCTCACCATGGTGGTCGGTTCGATCGTCGCGATCACCCAGACCGACGTGAAGCGGATGCTGGCGTACTCGTCGATCGCGCACGCGGGCTTCCTGCTGACCGCGTTCGTCGGCCTCGCGCAGGCGGGCAACGGCGTACACAACGGGATCACCTCGACCCAGGCGGTGCTGTTCTACCTGGTGTCGTACGGGTTCCCGACGATCGGTGCGTTCGCGGTCGTCACGCTGGTCCGTGACGCGGGCGGCGAGGCGACGCACCTGTCCCGCTGGGCGGGCCTGGGCAAGAAGTCGCCGCTGCTGGCCGGCATCTTCGCGTTCTTCCTGCTGTCCTTCGCCGGTATCCCGCTGACCGCGGGCTTCACCGGCAAGTGGGCGGTCTTCAGCGCGGCCTGGACCGGTGGCGCGTGGCCGCTGGTCGTGGTCGCGGTACTGTCGAGCCTGGTGGCCGCGTTCTTCTACATCCGGGTGATCGTGCTGATGTTCTTCTCCGACCTGCCGGCCGACGCGCCGGACGTGGCGCTGCCGGGCTGGCAGACCACGTCGGCGGTGGCGCTGGGTCTCGCCGCCACGGTGGTGCTCGGTCTGGTTCCCGGACCGGTGCTCGACCTGGCGGCCCGAGCTGGTGAGTTCATCCGTTGAGTCCGACTCCGCTGCCGGCCGAGAGCCTGGGACTCGAGTTCGCCGACGCGGCGCTCGAGGCGCGGGTGCGTGCCGGGCTGGAGGCCGTCGAGCAGGTACTGCGTGACGCGAGCCAGTCCGAGGCGCCGTTCGTCACCGCCGCCGCCCAGAACGTCATGTTCGTCGGCGGCAAGCGGTTCCGGCCGCTGCTGGTGCTGATGGCGGCCGAGTTCGGCCCGGACCCGGCGGCGGTCGAGGTGGTGAAGGCGGCGGCGGTCGTCGAGCTGACGCACGTCGCGACGCTGCACCACGACGACGTGATGGACGAGGCGGCGCTGCGCCGCGGCTCGGCGACGGCGAACGCCCGCTGGGACAACTCGATCGCGATCCTGTCCGGCGACTGGCTGTTCGCCCGCGCCTCGGACCTGGTCGCGGACCTCGGCCCGGAGGCGGTCCGGATCCAGGCCCGCACCTTCGGCCGGCTGGTCGAGGGGCAGATCCGCGAGACGCTCGGGGTCGGCGAGGGCCAGGACCCGCTCAAGCACTACCTGTCGGTGATCTCCGACAAGACCGGCTCGCTGTTCGCGACGTCGGTGCTGTTCGGCGCCCGCTTCGCCGGCGCCTCGGTGGAGATCCAGGAGGCACTGCAGACCTTCGCCGAGGAGATCGGCATGGCCTTCCAGCTCGCCGACGACATCCTCGACATCGCCTCGGAGTCCGACCAGTCCGGCAAGACCCCCGGCACGGACCTGCGCGAGGGCGTACCGACCCTCCCGGTGCTGATCTTCCGCGCCCAGGCAGACCCGGACAACCCGACCGACGCCCGCCTCCTCGAGCTGCTCGACTCGGACCTGTCCGACGACGCCCGCCTCACCGAAACCCTCGACCTCCTCCGCGCCCACCCGTCCTTCCGCCAGGCCGAGGACGACGTCCGCCGCCGAGCCACCGACGCCCGCAAACTCCTCACCACCCTCCCCGAAGGCCCCGCCCGCAACGCCCTCGACGCCCTCTGCGATTTGGTGGTAACCCGCTCCGTCTGATCTTGAATAACAAGAAGATCAGAGAAGAAGACACAAAATGGAGAGGGAGTTGGGTACCGGGCTGGGCTCGGCAGGCCGCTGACGGTCGGCCGGACAAGAGGACAGAGAAAACCAGAAAAGACAGAAGATAGAGCGGGAGTTGGGTGCGTGGCCGGGCCCGGCGGGCCTGTGACTGTCGGCAACGACTTCCCGAGTGCAGGATTGCGCTGCTGCTTCACGCGCTCGTTCGTAGTTTCCAGGACAGTGGACCCGCCGGGTCACCGAACCAGACCGTTTGCGAGTCCGGCGACACGCTGATTCGGAACTGATCCAGTGCGGGGGATCCGGCCGCCCGCCACTCTGTGATGGCCCTCTCAACCGGCTTCCATAGATCTACCGGGCCTGCTCGGCGGACAGCAGCGGACTCGTCCGGAGTCCTGTACGGGATGGCGACGGACTGCTGGCTCGTGTCAACGATGTGATCGAGCACGGGACCGTCGTCTATTCCGTAGGTGAGTAGTTGTGCATCAGGGATGGCGAGTTGGGCAATGAAGAGGGAGGTCCACCCGTCCCAAGGGTCCAGAATCTCGGGACCGACAACGGTTCTACGATCTGTGGTTCCTACTTCTTCGATCCAGCTGTAGACGCTGTCGTCGAGTTTCGGAGCAGCGTGAGGCCGGGCGGGCATGAACGAGTCTGTGCCCCCTAGGAACGTACCTTCGGCACTGCCGTTTCCGATGACTTCGAGACGGACCAGGCCAGAAGAGGCGCCAAGCCAACCCAACATGGTGGTCAGGATCAGGCCTCCCGGCCGGGACTGGGCCAGCCACGCCGACGGAATGTGCCGAACGGCGCAGGTCGCGATCACTCGATCGTAGGGCGCGCCCGGCTGATGACCGAGAAGGCCGTCATCGGCGACGAGAACCGGTGCATATCCGGCCGCAGAAAGGCTTCGTACGGCGTGGTCTGCGACCCTTCTGTCCACCTCGACCGACGTGACGAGCTCTGATCCGAGGCGCGCAGACAGGAGCCCTGTGGAATACCCGGTTCCGGTCCCGATCTCGAGTACTCGATTGCCGTCCTCGACCTGAAGCTCCTCCAACATCCGAACCACCAGGCCTGGCAAGGTTGATGAGGACGTGGGCACACCGGGAATCGGTACGTCTGTGTCGAACGCGGTGATGCCTTGGTTGAGCTGTGTTACCCAGGTCTCGTCCGTGTACGTCAGTTCCAGCCGTTCCTCCGCACCGACCAGTTCGGGCGTGACTGGCCGCCACATCGTCTCGCGAGGGCCGTCAACCCGCTCGAAGAAGCCTGGGATGAACACTTCTCGAGGGACGGTCTCGACGGCGGACCGCCATGGGGTTGTACGGAGGTCTCCGGACATCGTTAGCACGTCGGCTAGGTGCAGCCGCAACGCCGTTGCCGAGCCGGGATCCGGTTCGACTGCCGTCATGGTGTACCTCTTTCCAGTAAGTCGGCGAGAGCAGCAGCCATCGGTAGACCGGTCTCGTCTTGCAGCCAGCCCCACTGGCCGTTCGGATTGCATTCGAGGAAGATCGGCGTTCCATTCCGGGGTACTGCGAAGTCGAAGCAGCCGAAGACGAGGTCGAACCGCTTCAGGTAGGACCGCATCGCGTCAACGAGCCCTGACGGTAGCTCGATGACCGAATAGGACAGGTGTTCGTAGTCATACCGCCAGTCCAGGAGCTCGGCATCCTGGGGCACGATCTTTACGCAGAACACCTTGTCACCGATCACTGTGACACGAAGATCCGCGACCTTGTCACAACGCGCCTGGAACAGGTGCATGGTGCCGGCGATCGAGCTATCCAGCTCTTCTGCGCCAACCTCCTTCACCCAAATGCTTGCGGGCTGGTCGTCGAGGTCGTGCGCGCCGATGTAGAGCGGTTTGTAGATGATCCTTCCAACGCCACGAGCAAAGGCCTGCGCTTCTGCCGGGTCGTTGGTGATGATCGTGGGCGGCACCCTCAGGCCGGCCGCGGCCGCCGTGGACAGCTGGATGGGTTTGTACTCCGCGTCGGCGATGGAATTCGGATGGTTGACGTACCGGCAACCTGGCAGATCTGCCAGGAGCCCGCCGAGTCCGAAACGGGCTTGAGCCGTAGCAAAGCGAGCCGCCTGCGGCTCGAGGTGCGAGAAGTCGAAGTCGTTCGGGCGGCGAAAGTACAGCGATCGAATGGCCGCAAGCTCCACTTCTCGCGTAGGCGTCCGCAACCAGCCTCGCCAGCCGCGTAGACCGTTGATGTCTGCTGCGACTCCGAGGCTGGTCGGGAAGTCAGAAGAGTCGAACCTTACGATCGGCACGTCGCGGTCGTTGAGTTCCTCGATCACCATGTCCGCGGTGGGATCGTCCATCTCGGTCATCACCAGGACCGGCCGGGCGTCCTTGGTCATCAGTCGAGCTTCGTGTCTTGCGTGTGATCGGTATCGGGCCTCGGACCAGACCCGTCCGACTTGTTGCTGGTCTTTGTGCCCTTCTCCGTGCCCTGGCGAGACCGGCTGTGCCTACCCGGCGACATGACGATCGTGCCGTTGGGCAGCGTGTAGAGGCCCCGTTGAGTGGCTGGGTCGACTCCGACAGGGTCCTCGTCAACGACATCGAACGAGCCATACGCCTCCAACCGTGACATCCCCCAGGGAACCGGAGAGGTCGTACCGGCGTGGACTGACGGGCCGAGGGGAATGCGATCTGCAAACCTGTACATCTTTCGTACCTCCTGGAGATTTCAGGGGCGGATGGAATGGCGATAGGCATGGCTACCGGGTTGGTGCCCCGGATGCCCTCTCAGCAGAGGTGAGGAGAACGTGAGGATCGTTCTGGCTGAGAGAGGATCCGGGCGGAAGGCGCGACCGTCGCCGTCGCAGGGAACAGACGACGGCCTCGCCGAACATGGCCTGCTAATCGCAGGATCTGTAGGTGGTGCTCGGCGGTCGGGACGCACTGGCAGCGTCGAGCCACCGAACGATGGTCTTGCCGTTGTGACCGTGTACTGCGATCAGAGCGTCGAGGCCGTAGTCCCATACGACGGTCGTCGCCCATTTGCCGCGCCACCGCAGCGCCACAGTTCCGTCAGACCATTCGATGCCTTCGGCAACGTCGCCGGTGCCGCTGATTCCACTGACATCGATGTCGCAGCGCAGTACGAATCTGCGCGGATTCGCCTGCTCAGCAGGTGAGTCGGCGCCGGTCGAATCCGCGCTCATCGAGGTGTCACCTCCCACCAATGCTCGGCGGGCGATGGTCCACCGCCCCGTGTCCGCTGGTCGATGGTGACCCGCAAGCCGAGGAATCGTCTCCGCATGGCGTCGGCATAACGCAGCGCGAGTTCGGGTTCGGCGGTGTAGTCGGCAATTGCGTGCTCGCCGAACCACACTCTGACCCTGCACGGGCCGCCGTCGAGCAACACCGGTGCTGTCGCGTCGGCTTGCTCTGCCTGATTATCGGGGTCCACTTCCATGGGCGATCCTTTTTCGAGCATCACTGATGAGCAGTGAGTGGCGACACTGAGTAACTTGCAGGATGTAATACATCCTGCAAGTCTATTGATTCCCTGTCAATGCCTGTAGGACATCCGACGTGAGGTATCGCGTGGGTACGATGTCCCGAACGGTGAAGGGAGCGTGCGGTGTGAGTCAGGTCGAGGCGCCGCGACCACGGTTCGCGCAGATCGCCGACATCCTGCGGGACCGGATTCGCCGCGGAGTACATGCGCCCGGGTCGGCGCTGCCCAGCGAGCCGGAACTCTCGCGCGAGTTCGACGTCTCGCGCATCACGATCAACCGTGCGGTAGGCCTCCTGCGCAGCGAAGGACTCGTCCGCGTCCAGCGAGGGCGTGGCGCCTTTGTGCGGTCGGTGCCGATCATCACCCGGTCCGCGACCCGACGCCACGGCGACCGGGACAAGGGACGCGGAGCATTCGACGTCGAGCTGCGCCGACTCGGACTGGAGCCGACCTGGACAGCTGCAATCGATCGGGTTCCTGCCTCTCAGCAGACCGCTGAGCTCCTCGGCGTAGACGTCGGAGCCGAACTGGTCGCTCGCCGACGCAGATACTTCGCCAACGATATTCCGGTCCAGATTGCCGACACCTACCTGGTGGCCGAACTGGCCGAGAAGGCGGGTGTCACCGAAGCCAATACCGGACCGGGAGGAACTTACTCCCGGCTCGCGGACATCGGTCGTGGACCCATTCACTTCAGTGAGGAGGTGACATGCCGCGGTGCCTCACCGAGCGAAGCGGCGTTCCTCGAGATCGAGCCGAACCAGCCCGTCTTCGAGATCCTCTTCGTCGCCGCCGACCGCGACCACCGGCCGGTCGCAGTGACCCGTCATGTCATGGCCGGCCATCAATGGCGACTGCGCTACGACTGGACCGACGAACCAGAGAGTGACTGATCTTCTCAATGACTCACATCCGTGCGGCCTCATGGTCCGGTTCCGCAGCCAAGCCGAACGAGGACGCGTACATCACACTGCCCGGTCTCGTCGCCGTAGCTGACGGCGCAACCGCACCGCCCACTTTGGGAACCGGCTGCATCCACGACCCACGCTGGTATTCGCGGCAATTGGTCGGCAACCTCGCGTGTGCTTACCTGGCTGGTCCTGCGGATGATCTGGTCGGGTTGCTCGCCGATGCGATCAAAAGCACGGCGCTGTCACACGCCGGCAGTTGCGACCCGGCGCATCCCGGCACGCCGAGCGCGACCGTTGCAATCCTTCGGTACGACGACGCATCGCTCGACTGGCTGGTGCTGAGTGACGCCACCATAGTGCTGCAGTCAGGTGCCGCGCTACGCGTTGAATGTGACGATCGTCTGTTCAACTCCAGCGTCGAAGCGCGCAACGCCGTACTGGCTACTGACCTTCGCGACGACGGCCGTGCGGCTAAGGTTGCCCTCCTCGTCGATCAGCAACGCGGCTACCGAAACACTGCCGGTGGCTTCTGGGTTGCCGCCTCCGACCCGACAGCCGCCTCGCATGCGCTGCGCGGATCTGAACGCGTCATTGCCGGGTCGCCCTGGCGGGCGGCCCTCCTGACCGATGGTGCATCGGCGGCCGTCGATACCTACAACCTGTCGGACTGGCAAGGTCTCCTTGACGATCTCGAGTCGAGCGGACCGTCGGACTTGCTTCGAGTCATCCGCAGGGTTGAGGCTGACGATCCAGGCGCAGTCACCTACCCCCGCATCAAGCGCTCCGACGACGCAACCGCCGTCTTCGTCTCGGGAGAAGGTCAGTGAGCGAGATTCCTCTGCACCGAATCGGTGTCTCGGCCGTCACGATCGACGAACAGGGCCGCGCGCTGCTCATTCAGCGACGTGACAACGGTCGCTGGGAAGCACCCGGCGGATTCCTCGAACTGAACGAAACGATCGAGGCCGGCGCCCGACGCGAGGTTCTCGAGGAAACCGGCGTGGTCGTCGAACTCGAACAGCTCACCGGGATCTACAAGAACATGGCGCTGGGCGTCATCAACTTCGTCTTCCGCGCGCGCCCGCTCAGCGGTGCACCACAGACCGGACCGGAAACCGCCGACACTCGCTGGACCGCCCGCGAGGAGATCGATCGGCTGATCCCCCGAGAGGCCGTCGCCATCCGAACCCTCGATGCCTTGGATAACCCACCCCATCCCCGAATTAGACACCACGACGGCACCAATCTTCTGCCGTCCAAGCCTGAAGAGCTTTGACGCGACGACCGCTACCGGACCGCCGAACCCGGCCAAACGCCCAACTCCCACTCTGTCTTCTTTGTCTTTCCCTTGCCTTTTCCCTCCTTCTGGTGGCGGCTCGACGGCCGAGGGGCCCGAGCTCTGGGCGGTACGGCGACTGTGTGCGATGCTGTGCCGACTATGGGTAAGGCTGTGGAAGAGGCTGGGCTGACGGTGGAGTCGTTGGCGCGGCGGGTGCTGGGGCGGTTGCCGGCGTTGACGGATGAGTTGGTGGGGATCATCTACGCGCAGAATCCGGCGTACCTGGAGTTGGACTCGGTGCCGCGGCAGGATCTGTGGCGGTCGTGTCATGACAATGTGGCGCGGGTCGTGGAGATGATTGCCCGTGGCGACGACCGGTTCGACGCGGCGCAGGCTACCGGGCGGCGGCGGGCGGAGCAGCGGATGCCGTTGGACGACGTACTGAAGTCGTTCCGGCTCGGTGGGCGGTTGGTGTGGGAGGCGCTGATCGACGAGGCCCGGGCGCAGGGGACCGCCGAGTCCGAGGTGCTGCTGGACGTGGCCGGCAAGGTCTGGGAAGTGGTCGACCGTACGTCGTCCCAGGTCGCCACCGCGTACCACGCCGCCGAACGGTACCTGGTCCGCGCCGACGAGCAGCGCCGCTCGACACTCTGGGAAGGCCTCCTCCAAGGGAGGGCGAACCGCGCGTTCGTACAGGACGCGGCCAGCGTTCTCGATCTACCGGTGAACGGCCCGTACGTCGTGGTCGCGATCGACAACCTCGTCGACGACGACTGTACGACGACGTCGTTCGCCCGCCGGCTCGCCGGGATCCGGGTGCCGTCCGCCTGGCAGGTACGCCCGCAGACCGTCGTCGGATTGCTTGCCCTCGGCACCGAATCCGCAGATGCGGTACTGCGCCTGCTGCGGCAACTCGTAGATGCGCCTGCCGGACTGTCCGGCGTAGTCGCGGGCCTGGCCGAGGTGGATGTCGCGTACCGGCAGGCGATGCTGGCCCGCCGTACTCTCACGCCCGGCCGGATCGACGTCGCCGCCCTGCCCGAACACCTTCCTGAGGCGCTGCTGCTCAGCGCGCCGGAGCTCGCGGACCAGCTGATCCGCTCGTGGCTGATGCCGTTGACAACGACGTCCGCCCCGGAACGCGAACTGTTACTGGACACTCTGGACAAGTGGGTCCTGTCCGCCGGCTCGGTCCGTCGTACGGCGGAACTCGCACACTGTCACCGGAACACCGTCCTCAACCGCCTGCACCGGGTCGAACAGATCACCGGCCGTGACATCACCGAGGACGGCTATCAGTTGGAGCTCGGCCTTGCCCTGAAGGCTTTCCGGCTCTTCCCCGCGTGACCGAACGCCTTGCTGTGCGTTGTGCACAGTGAAGGCGCCGAAAACCTAGGCATTGCGGCCATCCCGCAGTCCGTTCGTCGGTGCCAGACTGCGTTCCCAGCATTGCTAGAGCTCGGAGGTCCAGCATGGCCGAACACCGTCGATCGTTGGCGTCACCAAGCGAAGGGAAGCCTGGGCTGTTGGGGCGCAGACGCGTGCTCGGGTACCTGATCGCCGCGCCGACGCTCGCGGTCGGGGTGAGCTGGCTGGTCAACGACTCCGACCCGCGCCCGGCCGACGCCGCCGTACCGTCGCTGCCGCAGCCGGAGGACATCTTCGACCTCGGCGACCTGCAGAACCTGGCGGCCGCGCCGACGTCCGGTCTGATCACGGTCGAGATGCGCAGCGACGGTACGGCGCACTTCGCGGTCCCGCGGGCCGAGGTCGGGCAGGGCATCACGACCGCGTTCGCGATGATCGTGGCCGAGGAGCTGGACCTGCCGATCGGCAAGGTGAAGATCACCCTCGCCGACGCCCGCCCCGAGCTGCTGATGAACCAGCTCACCGGCGGCTCGAACTCGATGCGCAGCATGTTCGTCCCCGTCCGTACGGCGGCGGCGATCACCCGCCAGCGTCTGGTCGAGGTGGCCGCCCTGCAATGGAACGTCGCGGTCGACAAGGTCACCGCGGCCGCCGGTGTGCTGACCGGGCCGAACGGCGTGACGGCGACGTACGGCGCGCTCGCCCAGGCGGCTGCTGTCACGAAGACAGTCAAGGTGGCCGCCCAGCTGAAGGCCAAGGCCGACTTCAAGGTGCTTGGCAAGCCCCACAACCGGGTCGACGCGCACGACATCGTCACCGGCCGCAAGCAGTTCGCGATGGACATGCACGTGCCGGGCGCGAAGCCGACGATGGTGGCCCGGCCGCCGACGATCAACGGCACGCTGCGCAGCATCAACAACCTGAAGGCGCTGCGGGCGCTCCCGGGCGTGACGGACGTCGTTGGGATCGCCCACGGTGTGGCGATCCGCGCGGACACGTTCGGCCAGTGCATCGACGCGATCCAGAAGGTCGACGCGACCTGGGGCCCGGGCACCGTGGACGGCGAGTCGGACGCCACCGTGCTGAAGAAGCTCCGCGCCGCGCAGCTGCCGATGACCGTGCCGCCGCTGCTGACGCAGTCGATCGACGCCGAGTTCGTGTTCGCGTTCGCCAGCAACAGCCCGCTGGAGCCGGACTGCGCGATCGCGGACGTCGGCCCGGACCGCGCCGAGATCTGGTCCAGCCTGAAGGTGCCGATCGTCGCCCAGGAGGACATCGCGAAGCAGCTCGGACTGCCGATCGACGCGGTCAAGGTGCACGTCGTGCAGGGCGGCGGCTCGTTCGGCCGGCACCTGTTCCACGACGTCGCGGCCGAGGCGGCGGAGATCTCGCAGAAGATGGGCAAGCCGGTCAAGCTGTCCTGGTCGCGGACCGACAACTTCCGGCAGGGCCGCACGCACCCGATGAGTACGTCGCGGGTCCGGGTGAACTACGCCGCCGGCAACGTGATCAGCTACGAGCAGCGGCACACCAGCGTGCAGACGGACTTCGGGCACGGCCTCGGCGAGATGCTGACCGCGTTCGCGGCCGACCTGCCGATCGCCGGCAACCTGTCGTTCGCGGAGTCGATCTTCGAGCTCAGCCAGTCCTCGCCGTACAACTTCGGCGTCACGACCCAGCTGCTGAACGAGGTGCCGCTGAAGTTCAACACCGGCAGCATGCGGAACATCTACTCGCCGAACGTGGTCTGCGCCGAGGAACTGATGGTCGACCAGCTGGCCGCGAAGATGGGCCAGGACCCGGTCCGGTTCCGGCGCAACTTCCTCAAGGACCAGCGGTTGCTCGCCGTCCTGGACAAGGCGGCCGAGGTCGGCAACTGGGGCAGGACGATGCCGAAGGGTACGGCGCAGGGCATCGGCGTGCACTCGGAGTACCGGGCCGCGGTCGCGACGCTGGTCGAGATCGACTGCCGGCCGGCGACGGTGAACCGGCCGCTGCCCGGCGAGGGGGTGACCGGGCCGCGGGTGACCAAGGCGCTGATCGTCGTCGACCCCGGGTTCTGCATCAACCCGAAGGGCCTGGAGGCGCAGATGTTCGGCGGCCTGCAGGACGCCATCGCGCTGGCGCTGACGTCCAGCCTGCACATCAAGGACGGCATCCCGCTCGAGGGCAGCTGGGACAACTACTTCTACACCCGGGAGTGGAACTCGCCGCTCGACGTCCAGGTGCTGATCATGCCGAACACCAGCGACAGCCCGAGCGGTGCCGGCGAGCTGGCGGTGGCGCCGGCGTTCGCCGCGGTCGCGTGTGCGTACGCGCGGGCGACCGGCACGCTGCCGACGTACTTCCCGATCAACCACGGCACGCTCGGGTTCGAGCCGTTGCCGGTCCAGCCGTCCACCCCGCAGTCGCCGACCGACGGCCTCGACCACACGTTCTGAGGAACCCATGCCAACTCACACCTTCACGCTCAACGGCAAGCAGATCAGCGTCGACGCCGAGGACTCGGTGCGGCTGCTGTGGGTGCTGCGCGACCTGCTCGGCGTCACCGGGCCGAAGTACGGCTGCGCGCTGAACGTGTGCAAGTCCTGTACGTCGCACATCAACGGCAAGGCGTTCAACCCGTGCTCGGTGCCGGTGAAGGAGATCGCGCCGACCGACGAGATCACCACGATCGAAGGGCTGCCGGACACGGTCGGCAAGGACCTGCACCCGATGCAGGAGGCCTGGCTGGAGTACGACGTGGCGCAGTGCGGGTACTGCCAGCCCGGGCAGATCATGGCGGCGGTCGCGAAGGTGAAGCAGGTCCGCGCCGAGGGCCGCGAGATCACCGACGCGGACCTCGACGAGCTGCGCAACATCTGCCGCTGCGGGACGTACACGCGGATCCGCGAGGCGGTCAAGGCCGGCGCGGAGCACATGGGTGCGTGACGTCCTCGGGACCGTCCGCGAGTGGTACGCGTCCGGCGAACGGTTCGCGCTGGCGACGGTGATCGACACGTTCCGGTCGGCGCCGCGGCAGCCCGGGGCGACGATGGCGGTGTCCGCGGACGGCGTGGTCGTCGGCAGCGTGTCGGGCGGCTGCGTCGAGGGTGACGTGTACGCGGTCGCGCAGGAGGTGATCCGGTCGGGCGTCGCGGTGGTCCGCCGGTACGGGATCTCCGACGACGACGTGTTCGCGGTCGGGCTGACCTGCGGCGGCGTACTCGACGTACTGGTGGAGCCGGTGGACCGGGCGTCGTTCGCGGAGTTCGGCGCGGTCGCGGAGGCGGCCGGGTCGGGCCGGCCGGTGGCGGTGGCGACCGTGGTCACGGCGGGCGAGCGCCTTGGCCGGCGCCTCGTCATCGGCCAATCAAACGTGGGCAGTCTGGGCGATCCCGGACTGGACAGTGCGGTGGTGGACGATGCGCTCGGGATGCTCGGCAGCGGGTCGACCGGTATCCGCTCGTACGGTGTGCACGGGGAGTGTGAGCGTACGGACCTCGCCGTGTTCGTGCAGGCGTTGGCGCCGCCGCAGCGGATGGTGGTGTTCGGGGCGATCGACTTCGCGGCGGCGGTCGCGCGGGTCGGGAAGTTCCTCGGGTACCACGTGACCGTGTGCGACGCGCGCGGCGTGTTCGCGACCCGGGCGCGGTTCCCGGAGGCGGACGAGGTCGTGGTCGACTGGCCGCACCGGTACCTGGCGCGCGTGCTGGACACGATCGACAACCGTACGGCGTTGTGCGTGCTGACGCATGACCCGAAGTTCGACGTACCGCTGCTGGAGCTGGCGTTGCGGACCGACGCCGGGTACATCGGGGCGATGGGATCGCGGCGTGCCCACGAGGACCGGGTCGTCCGGTTGCGCGCCGCCGGGGTGACCGAGGCCGAGCTGGCGCGGATGTCGTCGCCGACCGGGCTGGACCTGGGCGCCCGGACGCCGGAGGAGACGGCGATCTCGATCGCGGCGGAGATCATCGCGAGCCGCTCCGCCGCGAGCGCCCGTCCGTTGTCGACCACGACCGGCCGGATCCACGGCGCGACCCGGCCGGGGGCCGCTCCCCGTACGACGCCCTCGGGGATGCCGGCCGCCGCGCTCAGTGGGACGTCAGCTCGGTAGGACGGCGCCGCGCCGGCCGGTGTACCTCGACGTACCCGCCGTCGGGCCGCCGGATGATCCGGCCGGTCTCGACGCCGTGTTCCGCGACCTCGGTGGCGCTCTGCTGCAGGCCGAGGCAGATGCGGCGGGCGAGGAACAGCGCCGCGGGCGGCCCGATGACCAGCAGCACCTGGAACATGTGCAGCAGCAGGTTCATCGAGAGGTGGAACTGGACCGCGATCGTGTCCGCGCCCGCGGCCGCCCACAGCACGCCGTAGAACGTCATCCCGGCGACGCCGATCCCCGTCCGGATCGGGTTGTCCCGCGGCCGCTCGAGGACGTGATGCTCCGCCTTGTCCCCGGTCAGCCGTGCCTCGATGAACGGCCAGCCCGCGACGAGCGCCAGGAACAGCGTGCAGACGCCGACCGGCAGCAGTACGGCGAGGCTGATCGTCTTCCCCCACAGCACGACCTCCCACCCCGGCGCGAGTCGCAGCGAGCCGTCCAGGAACGCGAGGTACCAGGCCGGTCCGACTCCGGCCGAGACCGCCGCGGGATCGGCCGGCCCGTAGAGCCAGACCGGGTTGATCGTCGCGGTCGCACCCATCACGATCGCGACCCCGGCCACGAACGCGAACAGGCCGGCGCCCTGCACCGCCGCCACCTTGGCCGTCTTCGTCCGTCCGTCGGCGAACTGCGCGGGCTTCTGCTTCAGCGAGAGATATCCACCGGCGGCGAAGAGCAGCAGCAGTACGGCGGGGAGCACGATGACGTGCAGCGGATAGAACCGTGAGATCACGTCACCGGGGAACTCGCCGCCGAACAGCACGTACGACACGGCAGATCCGACGAACGGGGTCGCCTGCAGGACACCGTCCAGTACGGCGAGACTCGTACCGGAGGCCACGTCGTCCGGGAGCGACGTACCGGTGAGAGACGCGCCGAGTGTGATGACCAGCAGGCCGAAGACGACCAGCCAACCCAATCGCCGCGGCCGCCGGAAGCCGGCCGTGAAGAACAGCCGCAACAGGTGCAGCGTGATCGCCGCGACCATCAGCAGCGTCGACCAATGGTGGACCTGCCGCACCAGCAGCCCGCCCCGAACGTCGAACGACAGCCGCAACGTCGAATCCAGCGCCCGCGACATCGGCAGCCCACGCAACGGAGCGTACGTCCCGTCGTACACGACCTGACTGACGGACGGCTCGTAGTACACCGTCAGCACCACGCCACTGACGATGAGCATGAGGAAGCTGTAAAACGCAATCTGGCCGAACAGCAACGACCAGTGATCCGGAAACACTCGCGCTCGAAGGTGCCTCATACCCCTACGACACCGCAGCGCCCACGAGTGTGACGTGCCGTGGTGCACCTCACGTCGTCAAGTGCGCCGAACCGCCAGGCCGTCGATCTGGTAGACCTTCCCCGCGATGCTCGTCCGCAACAGCACCGAACCGGTCAGGAACGTCGCCGGTGCCGGCAGCGGAACGATCGCCTGGTAGATGGTCCTGGGATGGGTGAGGTCGACCTTGCCGACCGACTTCCCGTTGTAGTAGACGGTCAGCGTGCCGCACGTGGTGCACACGGTCGCGACGACCCACAGCCGCTTCGCCTGCACGCTGCTGCGTGCGACGTCGATGTTGGTGGCCTTCGTGACGGTCGCCGTACCCAGGTAGTAGAGGCGGTTGCTCGCCCGGGTCCAGCCGCGCGACATGCTCATCGCCCGGTCGTCCGACGGCCGCGAGAAGCAGCGATCGGCGGTCCACCCGGACAGGTTGCCGACCGCGTCGCGGGCGCGCACGGAGACGCAGTACTCGTACCCCGGAACCAGTCCGATCTGGACGGAGGTGGCCGGCGTACCGGACTTGAGGGTCGCGTAGGCGCCGAAGTTGCCCGCGGCCGGCGCGATCCGCCAGCGAGCGTCGTACGAGCTCACGGCGACGCCGCTGTTGTCGGTGGCGGCGTACGTGACGGCGGCTGTCGCGGCGGTCGTCACGTCGAAGACCGGGGCGGTGATCCGCACACTCGGCGCGGTCGCGTCGACCATCACCGCGTGGTAGGCAACGCTGGCGTGCCCGTCGGCGTCGACCGCCTTGACCCTGAAGTGGTGTGATCCGGTCGGGACGCCGGCCTTGACGTACGGCGAGGCGCAGGGCTCGTACGGCCCGTTGTCGAGCTGGCAGGTGGTGGTCGCCGGTCCGGGGAGGCCGCTCGCGTCGAACGGTACGCGCACTGTCTGACCCATCACCGCCGACAGCGCCGGGATGACGACCCGCGGTCCCTGGTACTCGGCCGACGCGATCCAGCCTGTGTCCTCACTGCGGTACACGGTCTCGTCCGCCCCGACCGTACCGTCGGCCCCGACCGATGCCGAGACGATGATGCCGCCGCCGTACGTGATCGGGCGGGTCACCAGCAGGCTGCTGCCGTCCGGTGACCAGCTGAGATGGTTGATGCTCAACCCGGAGGCTGCGCCGAGCTTCGGCGTGCCGCCGCCGATCGGCAGCACGGCAGGCGCGTTGCCCGCGGCGTAGCCGATCCATCGGCCGTCCGGTGAAACCGACGGCTGGGTGCCGCTCTGGGTTCCGGCGAAGGTCTGGCGGACCGCACCGGCGGCCTTGGCCTCGATCCGTTCCAGCACACCGGAGAACTGTTCCTTCACGATGAGTTCCGCGCCGTCGGGCGTCCAGGTCGGCATCGCGAGGTGACAGCCCACCTGGACAGGAGTCCCGCCGGTGGCCGCGACGATCTCCACACAGGAGTACGAGTCCGGCTGCAGCCGCTCGTAGGCGATCTTCGAGCCGTCCGGCGACCAGGCCAGCCGGACGATTCCGGTAGAACCGTCGAGGATCTTGACCGGCGTCGCCCCGGGGACGTCGGCGCGGACCCGCCAGATCGCGGCCTGCCCCTTCGGGAAGGCGACCTCACGCCCGTCCGGCGACGCCGCCACGTAGCCGTCGACCGGGTACTGGGTCGGGCCGTCGGACGCGAGTGGAACCACCAGTTGAGGGTTCGGCATCGGGAGTTGGCCGATGTAGGTACGGCTTGAGGTCGGGCCCGTCCAGACCCCATGGGCCACGGTGATCGACTGATGGGTGATCGGCAGCGCGACCGGCGTACTCGCGGCGCCCTCGCCCTCGGCATTGGTCGCGGCAACAGAGTAGGTCGCACCGGGGACGTGCTCCCACGCGTACCACTTGTAGCCGATGCTGCTGTTCCACGGCTCGGTCCAGGGCAGCGCCGTATCGACGCCGTCGGCGAGGCGGTGGATCACATAGCCGGTGATGGCGTCGTCGTTGGCATCGGCCGCGGGCGTCCAGGCCAGGCCGACACCGGTCAGAGTCGAAGTCACCTTCAGATCGAGCGGGGCGGACGGAAGCTTGCCGGCGACGGCGGAGGCGGGAAGGGCGGTGGTCAGGCAGGCGATGGCCAGCACGATCGGCGCCACGGCTCGGAAGGTCGTGCGCAAGGGAACCTCGAATCTGTACGGCGACAGCCGGAAGGCTCTCGTTCGCCGGTATATCGAGGTGCCCGGCCTGCCGTTACGGCGATTGCACCAAGGTGCGAGCTGTCAGAGCGCTGAGGCGGTGACCGCGGCTCGTTCGAGGGCGAGGGTGCGGCGGCGGGTGTGCATGCTGTCGAAGGTGAACAGGGCGAGGGCCACCCAGACCAGGCCGAAGCCGGCCCAGCGCATGGTGGTCATCTGTTCGTGGAAGATCACCAGGCCGCAGATGAACTGCATGATCGGGGCGATGTAGTTCAGCAGGCCGAGGGTCGTCATCGAGACGCGGGTCGCGGCGGCGCCGAAGAGCAGGAGTGGTACGGCGGTGATCGGGCCGGTCAGGAGGACCAGGACGAGGTACGCCGTGCCGTGGTGCGTCACCGTGCTGTCGCCCTGGAGGCCGAGGACCAGGATCGCGATGGCGGCGAGCGGAGCGACCGTGCCGGACTCGATCGCCATGCCCTCGATCGCGCCGGCGCCGGCCTGCTTCTTCGCGAGGCCGTAGAACCCGAACGAGAAGGTCAGGATGATCGCCACCCACGGCGGCCGGCCGTTCTCGATGGTCAGGCCGACGACCGCGACGAAGGCGATCCCGAGGGCGGTCCACTGCACCGGGCGGAGCCGTTCCTTCAGGACGAAGACGCCGAGCAGGACGGTGAACAGCGGGGTGATGAAGTACCCGAGCGACGTCTCGACGACATGCCCGTGGCCGACACCCCAGATGTACGTGCCCCAGTTCGCCGAGATCAGGAACGCCGCCGCGATCAACGGCCAACGCCGGCGCGGTTCCGCGAGCAGGGCCTTCACCTGCCCGAACTTCCGCAGTACCGAGACCAGGATCACGATCGTGACCAGCGACCAGAGGATGCGGTGGGCCAGCAGTTCGACCGCGCCGGAGTGGTCGAGGAGCTTCCAGTACAGCGGGAACAGGCCCCAGATCAGGTACGCCGTGAATCCGTAGGTGAAGCCTTTTCGCTGTTCGGGCACGGCGTTCAGCGTAAGCCCGCGCGACAGTCGCATCCAACTGCTTTGCTCATGACGTGAGACACGCTGGCCCGATGCGGTTGGATAGAGGGGTGCAGACGAGGAGGCGCGCGTGGGTGTGAGGACCGGTCTGGTCTCGGTGACGTTCCGCCAGTTGGCTGTCGACCAGGTGGTCGAGGTGGCGGCGGCGTCCGGGCTCTCGGCGATCGAATGGGGCGGTGACATCCATGTCCCGCTCGGAAATCTGGTGAACGCGAAGCGGGTCCGGAACCTCACCGAGGTGCACGGCCTGCAGGTGGCGGCGTACGGCTCGTACCTGCGAGCGGGCAGCGTGGACCGCGAGGAGATGCGGTCGGCGGTGGCCACCGCGGAGGCGCTCGGCGCGCCCCGGATCCGGGTCTGGGCCGGCAACGTCGGTACGGCGGACGCCGGCGTCGGCGACCGGATGGCGGTCACCCGCGGGCTCGGCGAGCTCGCGGACATGGCCGCCGGGGCCGGGATCGAGATCGCGATGGAGTTCCACCGGAACACGCTCACCGACGAGGTGGACTCGACGATCACGCTGCTGCTCGACGTCGGCGCGCCGAACCTCACGACGTACTGGCAGCCGCCCGTCGACCTGGACGACGCGGAGTGCCTGCAGCAACTCGAGTCGTTGATGCCCTGGCTGAGCACGGTGCACGTGTTCTCCTGGTGGCCGTCCAACAACCGGCTGCCGCTCGCGGCCCGCGAGTCCCTGTGGCGCCCGGTCCTCGAACGCCTCGCCGCGGAACCCCGGGAGATCAACGCCCTGCTCGAGTTCGTCGCCGACGACTCGACCGAGCAGCTCACCCGCGACGCCGCGGACCTGCACAGCTGGGTCTAGCGGATCGGCTCGTACAGCCCGATGTACAGCGTGCCGCCGGTCGGTTTGCCCGCGTTGACGTAGAAGTCGACCTTCTTCGGCTCGGTCTGTGCCTCCTCGGTGGTCCAGTGCATGCCGCCGGCGCGCGGGCCGTCCTGGTGCGCGGTCAGGCCGTCCCAGCGAGTCCAGACCGTCGGGCCGACGCCCACGCTGCCGAACGTCCACAGGAACGGCGTACCGACCGGGGTGGTCAGCTGGACCCTCCCGTCCTTCCCGGGAGCCACAACCGCGCGGACGAAGCGGTACTTGACGCCCTCGGACTCCATCTCGCGGTTGAAATCGATGCCGTACTGCGTGGTCTGCGGACCGGCGTCGTACACCGCGACCCCGATCCGCGCCCTCGGCGACATCGGCACCTCGCGGCCGTCCTTGTCGACCAGCCGGGCCGTCACCGCGACCGGGGAGCCAGGTGGTGCGGTCAGTTGCAGCGGCTCGCTGAGGTTCTGCTGCAGGTCGTCGCCGTACCCGGTGTCGCAGTTCACGACGGTGCCGTCGCTGAACCGCACCTGCACCCGGTACTCCGGCCGGAGCGCCTGCCACCCCATCACGTAGTCGTCCTGAGTGCCGATCACCTGGACGACCACCGACCGGCTCCTCGGGACGAAGCTGGTCGCGACCTGGCGCTGACCGCGATCGCCGATCACCGCACCCAGCCGGGTCTGCCGGCCGACCTGCTGCCGGAACCGCAGACCGTTGCTCGCGTAGTCGTCCGGCCGCGCCGCTGCGGACCGTGTGCCGGTTCCGGCGGACGGGTCCTGGTAGATCCCGATCCCCAGCTGCTGCTTCCCGTCCGTCAGCGGCCGTCCGTCCAGGTCGACCAGATCCAGCGTGACCTTGGCCGGTTTGCCGATCGGTGCGTCGGCCCAGAGGCCGGTCCCGGCGGGCAGGCTGTCGCTGATCGGGATGCCGTTGTCCGTGCAGTCGTTGTGGTGTACGTCGAAGCCGTTGACCCGGATCCAGACCGTCGCCTCGGCGTCCTGCTTGCAGTAGGCAACGAACTTGACGTCCTTCGCCGTCGGCGTCCAGGTGAACTCGACGTGGCTCTCGCCGGCCTTGCCCGTCCAGCCCTTCACCAGCGGTTGTCCGTCCTTGTCGCCAGGCAGCGTGAAGCCGTTCTGCGTGTACGGCGGGGTCCGGGCCGGGTCCGGAGTCGAGTTGCTGAGCACACCGGGCACGACGGTGACCGCGAGCGCGACCGCGGCGGCCGCGGCGCCTGCGGTGGTGACGATCCGGCGGCGCTTCGTCCGGCGGATCTTCTGGTGTACGCCGGGGAGCAGGTCGGACTGCTGCGGGTCGGAGTCGGCGGCGCGGGCGTGCAGTTCGTCGCGGAGGTCTTGGAGGTTCATCGCGGGCTCTCCTGGTCTGCCGGCGTACTCAAGGCCGGATCGAGGCGGAGTTTCGCCAGCGCCTTGGCGGTCTGGCTCTTGACGGTGCCGACGCTGCTGCCCATCAGGCGCGCGGTCTCGGCCTCGGTGAGGTCTTCGTAGAAGCGCAGGACGACGACCGCGCGTTGCCGGCGGGGGAGGCGGCCGATCGCGTCCCACAGGTCCAGGCCGTCCTCGGCGCGCGGGGCGGGGGCGTCCGGGAGGTCCGCGGTCGGGATCTCGCCGTTCCAGCGGCGTCGCCACCAGGAGGAGTACGTCGTGACCAGGATCCGCCGGACGTACGGCTCCGGGTTGTCGTCGCGGATCCTCGCCCAGTGGAACCAGGCCTTCGCGAGTGCCGTCTGGACGAGGTCCTCGGCGAGCGCGTGGTCACGGGTCAGCAGGTACGCCGTACGCACCAGCGCCTGTGACCGCGCCGCCACGAACGCGTCGAACCCCGCGGCCCGCTTTTCGACGGCCACCGTCGGCACCCCCGCATCGATACTCACACCCCACACGACCGCCCACGCCCACCAAATGGTTGCCCCGCCACCAAAAACCAACCTCACCCGGCGCACGAGACGGGCACGCCGGGGGAGGCCGCCGGCGGGTCAGGTGGTGCGGGCGGTGGCTTGGCGGCGGGGTGGGGTGGTGAGGCGGGCCGGGGTCGGGGCGGCGGGGAAGCCGGCCGGGGACGGGCGGGGGGCGGTCGTGGTGGGGCGGTCGGGGGCCGGGAGGTGGAGGATTCGTTTGATCTGGTTCATGTCGCCGTGGACGATCGTGTGGGCGACGGCGGCCGCGGCCGCGCCGGGTTCGTAGGCGACGCCGGTGCCGACGTTGGACAGCAGCGGCACGTCGTTGGACCCGTCGCCGACGCCGAGGCGGCGTTCGCGCGGGATCCCGAGTTCGTGTCCGATCCGGTCGGTGAACTCGACCTTCCCGTCCGCGTCGACCAGGTTGCTCACCTCGCCGGTCAGTACCCCGTCCACGATCTCCAGATGGCCCGCCGCGTACCGCTCGACGCCCAGCCGGTCGGCCAACGGTCCGACGATCGCGTCGAACCCGCCGCTGGCGATCGCGACCTCGTGCCCGGCCGCCTGCAGATCGCGGATCAGCTCCTCGACGCCCTCGTTCAGCACGATCGTGTCCGCGACCTCCCGGACCAGCGCCGCGTCCACCCCGCGCAGTTGCGCGACCTTCGCCCGGATCGACGTCTCGTAGTCCGGGTGCCGGCAGGCGTCGACCTCCGCCAGCCGGCCCGCGCGGTCGGCCAGCGTGTGCAGTGTGTCGTACTTGCTGATCGTCTGATCCACATCGAAGACGATCAGATGCTTCTGCATCGGCACCATCGGCTGCTCCGCGCGCTCCGCCGTACGAACGGGCGCGAGCGCATGGCCCAGCGCCGACGCGACCTCGCCGCGCGCGTTCTGCTGCCACTGCCCGCGCACCGGGTCCCACTTCCCGTTCGACGGATCCGCGGCCCCGTCCAGGAACGTGTCGATGGTCTCCACGATCTGCGCGAACTCCGGGTACTCCCGCAGCTGCGGGATCCGTTCGCGAAGCTGCGCGAAGCCGTGTTCCCACAGGATTTCGGTCTCGTGCGAAGGAGCCGGCGGCTGCCCGTAGAAGCGGTACGGACGCGGCGGCCCGCTGAGCCCCGCTTCCTTCCAGTGCCAGTTCTCCGACAACGCCTTCCGGAGCGCGTCGCCTTCCACCGGGCAGGTCCGCGCGATGTAGTACAGGTCCGCGATGTCCTTGAACCGCGGCGCGGCGATGCCGTCCCCGACCCCCGGCTGCAGAGCGAGCGCGGCCATCTTGTCCGCGGCCAGGTCCGCCACCGGCCGCATCAGCGGCGTGATCGGCCGCAGACCGTCGAGCTGTGCGCCGACGATCGACCGCCGGGCACGTTCGGACGCGCTCGACCGCTGGATCATCGTCGGCATCTTCACGTCGACCTCGATCGAGAACAGGTCCCCGTCGGCCCGCACCCCGAGCGGTCCGCGGCTGTCGTCGACCGGCTGTACGTCGATCGTGAAGACGGCATGCCCGGTCCCGGCGATCTGGACGTTCCGCGTCGTGTACCGCACCAGCCCGCCGAGACCGGGAGCGCCGTCGACCGGGTTCTGCCGCGCCGGCGCGACCGCGAGGATGTCCGCGCGGATCCGGTCCAGGTACTGCTCGTCGGTCAGGTCGCCGAGCGCGCCGTTGTAGATGTCGAGGTCGTTGGCCGTGCGCGCCATCTCGTACACCGGGTCGATGCCGGATCCCGGCGTACCGGACCAGGCCTCGGCGTAGCCGGGAAGGGCGTCCGAGCCGGTCTTCTCGTACGCGTCGGTGCCGTGGTTCAGCTGGCTGAGGAAGTCGGCGCCGGCGAGCTGGCGGATGCCGCGGTCGGCGGTGAACCGCGGGGTACCGATCTCCCGTAGCCGCGCCGTCAGCCGGGACCACGTCGGGTAGGAGCCGCGGAAGGCCTTCAGGTCGAGGTGGCCGGTGTACACGTCAGCCCCTCCCGGCCGCGGCGAGCGCGGACTCGAGCCAGGCCGGGCCGTCGTACGCCGGATCGCGGTCGGCGAACTGCTCCGTCAGCTCCGGGCCGAGCTGTTCGGCGGTCGTCCAGCCCTGGCTGATGAACGAGCGGGCCAGCCGGCCGAGGTCGGACAGGTCGAACCCTTGTCCGTCGGCGAGGTCCGCGAGAGTCCGGGCCGGGCCGGTCACCGGGAGGCCTTCCACCACGTTGCACTGCTCTTCCGGAACCGACCGCGGAAACACCGTCACGGTGTCCGGCAACGTGTTCCTGGCGCGGCCCGAGAACTCGATGCGGGAGCCGCTCGCGGTGCCGGCGCCGTACAGCTGGGCCGCCGTCTGGTGCGAGACGACCAGTGTGGTCAGCGATCGCTCCCAGGCGGGCGCGGCCTCGGCGAGCAGCCAGGTCGCGTAGACCGTCTGGTGCGGATGCGTGGCGCCGGCGCGGACCCGGAGTACGCCGTCGACGACGGGCTCCACGATTCCGGCGTCCTGCAGCTGGGCGAGGACCTGGTCGGTCACCTCGCCGCGGAGCTGGGCGATCGCGAACAGTCCGTGCTGGCCGTCGGCCAGGGTGCAGATCCGTGTGAACGCATCCAGCAGGTTCGGGCGCGTGAAGCCCTTCATCGTCAACCCCGCAGCCGGTCGTCGGTGGACAGTGCCGCCATCATCCAGCGCCCGGGGCTCACGAAGGTGAACAGCCGGTGACGGAAAGTTTCCGCGACTACTGGCCAAAGGGCGGAAAGTGCCGGGATGCTGGTGCGGGACAGGTTCCCTTCACCGCCCCGGAGGTTGTTCCGATGTCCATCACCCGACCCTTGCCGCGGCTGCTCGCCGTACTGCTGCTGTTCGCGGCGACCCTCACCACCTCACAGGTCCTGGCCACCACGGTCGCGCACGCCGACGGCTGCTACACGTGGGGGCGCACGCTCAGCCAGGGTGCGTCCGGCGAGGACGTGCGCCAGCTCCAGATCCGCGTGGCCGGCTGGCCCGGGTACGGCGCTCACCTCGCGATCGACGGCTCGTTCGGGCCCGCGACGAAGGCCGCCGTACAGCGGTTCCAGTCGGCGTACGGGCTGGTGTCCGACGGGATCGCCGGGCCGGCGACGTACGGCAAGATCTACGCGCTGCAGGACGACGACTGCACCCCGATCCACTTCACGTACGCCGAACTCGACGACGGGTGCGGCGGGTCAGGGTTCGACGGCGGAACGCTGTCCGAGGCGGCGACCAGGGCGAACGCGCTGCGGACGATGTGGCAGTTGGAGGCGCTCCGGCACGCGCTGGGCGACCAGCCGCTCAACATTTCCAGCGGTTTCCGGAGCATCCCGTGCAACCGTTCCGTCGGCGGCGCGAGCAACAGCGAACACCTGACCGGCCGCGCCGCGGACCTCACCGGCGTCCACTCCTTCTGCACCATGGCCAAAGAAGCCCGCAGCCACGGCTTCGGCGGAATCTTCGGCCCCGGCTACCCCGACCACAACGACCACACGCATGTCGACATCCGTACGACGAACACCTGGTCCGCCCCGAACTGCGGGATCTAGATCAGCTGGCTGACGGTGTGGATGAGGAGGCCGACGAGGGCTCCTACGACGGTGCCGTTGATGCGGATGAACTGGAGGTCGCGGCCTACGTGGAGTTCGATGCGGGCCGCGGCCTCGCGGCCGTCCCAGCGTTCGATGGTGTCGGAGATGACGGAGACGATCTCCGTTCCGTACGTGCGGACGACGTACCCGACGGCCTCGGCGGCGCGGGTGTCGACCTTGGTGCGGAGGGTCTCGTCGTTCTGCAGGCGGTCGCCGAGGTCGTGCAGGACCTTGATGCCGCGGATGCGGAGCGTGCTGTTCGGGTCGTTGATCGAGTCGATCAGCGCGGTCCGCATCGCGTCCCACACCGCGGTCAGGCTGTTGCCCATGTCCGGGTGCGTGAGCATCCGCGCCTTCCACGCCTCGAAGCGTTCCATCGTCGCCGGGTCGTGCTGCAGGTCGTCGGCCAGTTGCCCGAGCAGCCGGTCGACCGCCCGGCGGGCGGGGTGGTTCTGGTTGTCGCGTACGTCGGCCAGCCACGCCAGCGCCTCGCGGTGGATCCGGTCCACCACCAGCCGGTCCACCCACTGCGGCGACCACCGCGGCGCGCGCGGCCCGACCACGTCGGCGAGCAGGTCCCGGTTGTCGGCCAGCCAGTCGTACGCCTCCACCATCAGCAGGTCGAACAGCGCGTGATGCGCCCCGTCCTCGACCACCGACTGCACGAAATGCCCGGCGATCGGGCTGAGCGGTTCCTGCACGAACCGCGGCAGCAGCGACCCGCGGACGAACGCCGCGACGTCGTCGTCACCGAGCTTCGGCAGCGCCGCGCCGACCGTCCGCGCACCCTCCGCGACGATCCGCTCGGCATGGTTGCCGTCGGCAAGCCACTCGCCGACCCGGCGGCTGATCTCGGCGGTCCGCATCTTCTCCGCGACGACCTCCTCGGACAGGAAGTTCTCGGTCACGAACTGCTCGAGGCTCTCCGCCAGGCTGTCCTTGCGGGTCGGCACGATCGCCGTGTGCGGGATCGGCAGCCCGAGCGGACGCCGGAACAGCGCGGTGACCGCGAACCAGTCCGCCAGCGCACCCACCATCGCCGCCTCGGACGCCGCGTTCAGGTACGCCCAGCCGCCGGTCCGGTGCAGCGTCGCCAGGTAGATCGCCGCGGCCAGCACCAGCAGGGCCAGTGCCACCGAGCGCATCCGCCGCAGCCCGCGCCGCCGTACCAGATCGGCCGCGCCCAACGTCAAGGTCGCCATACCCCGATCTAACCAAGTCCGTGGTCAGGAAACCCTCAGGCAAGTACCTGAGTCGACCCTCGGCGTTCCATCAGGCCCGAGACGACGGCCAGGACCAGGCCGGCCAGTGCGAGGCCCGCGCCGAGGCGGCTGGGCCATTCGTACCCGTAGCCGGCGGCCAGTACGACGCCGCCGAGCCACGCCCCGAGCGCGTTCGCGACGTTCAGCGTGGAGTGGTTCAGCGACGCCGCCAGCGACTGGCCCTCGTGGGCGACGTCCATCAGGCGGGTCTGCAGCGCCGGCACCAGGATGCTCGCGGAGCAGCCCATCGCGAACACCGCGACCAGCGCGCCGGGCCGGGTCTGCGCGAGCCAGCCGAACGTTCCCAGTACGACGGCGACCGCGACCAGGCCGCCGTACACGCTGCCCATCAGCGACCGGTCCGCCAGCCGCCCGCCGAGGACCGTGCCGACCGTCATGCCGACGCCGTACACGGCCAGCACGATCGTCACCGCGGACGCCGAGAAGCCGGCCAGTTCCGTCATCGTCGGGGTGATGTAGGAGTACGTCGCGAACATCCCGCCGAAGCCGACCATCCCGACCAGCAGCGCCATCCACACCTGCGGCCGGCGCAGCGCGCTGAGCTCGCTGCGGACGTTCACGTCGCTCCCGACCGGCTGCGGCGGCACCCAGAACCAGACCGCGACGAGTGTCAGCAGCCCGAGTACGCCGACCGCGAGGAACGGCACCTGCCAGCCGAGCTGCTGCCCGAGCAGCGTGGTCACCGGTACGCCGATGATGTTCGCGACCGGGAGTCCCACCATCGTCATCGACACCGCCCGGGCCCGCCGTTCGGGCGCCACCATCGAGGAGCCGACGACCGCGCCGATCCCGAAGAACGCGCCGTGCGGCAGCCCGGACAGGAACCGCGCGGCCAGCAGGAACTCGTAGCTGGAGGCAACCGACGAGAGCACGTTGCCGACCACGAACACCGCCATCAGGCCGAGCAGCAAGCGTTTTCGTCCCGTTCGCGCGCCGAGTGCCGCGATCACGGGAGCGCCGACCACGACGCCCAGCGCGTACGCCGAGACGACATGGCCGGCGGTCGGGATCGAGATCCGTACTCCGTCCGCGATCTGCGGGAGCAGCCCCATCGTGACGAACTCGGTGGTCCCGATCGCGAAACCACCGGTCGCCAGCGCGAACAACGCCAGGTTGACGCGCCGCGCGGTACGGCTGTCAGGAGCGAACGAACTTGTCACACCTGATTGTCGCAGAGATCAGCAGGACCACCGCAATCGCGGCGAAGACGCCGTTCCCGATCAGGTCGACGGTCATCGAGGTCCCGAAGACCGGGCTCTCCGGGAAAGCGTGCCACGCGTAGGTGAGCATCGCGCCACCCGCGGCGGCCAGCGTGTGCATCCTGGTCCAGCCGGCCCGCCGGGACCAGGTGACGAACAGCACGATCGCGAGTACGTCGATCGCGAGCGACACCGCCGCGCAGACCCAGCCGTTCTTGATCTGGTCGTTCACGAGCATCCAGCCGCTACTGACCACGAGCCCGACGACGCCGACGATCCACGCGGCCGGGACGGACCCGGCGGTACGGCGGGGCGCGCGGCGGCCGACCAGGACCGCGAGGGCGATCAGTACGACGACCGCGACCGCGACGCCGATGTTCTGCCCGGCTGAGGCGCGGAACGCGTCCTTGGTGTAGCCGAACGCGGTGGTCGCAACGACGCCGACGACGAAGAGTACGCCGTACACGCTGAGGCCGAGCTTGCCGAGCCACGGTTCGCGCGGGCGGCTGGACAGCGACTCCATCACGACGATCGGGACCGTGATGCTCCACAGGGTGTGCAGGCCGAGGACCATCACGGTCCACGGTGCGCCCATGCCGAGGAACGAGATGTGGCCCGGGTCGAGGAGCCGGAGGCCGGCGTAGTTCGGGTTGAACAGCGACTGGGTGGTGATGCCCTCCTCGATCACGCCGTACGCGAGCGCCAGGACCAGGATCGCCGGGTAGCCCCAGCCGCGGCGGCGGGCGACCTCGCGGATCAGGACCGCGCCGCCGCCGTACAGCGGAGCGAGGACGAACAGGGCGAAGAGGCCGCTGATCGGGATGTTCCCGAGCAGGAACTCGGCGACCATCGGGGACAGGAAGAACAGGCCGAGAGCCGGCAGGCCGCGCTTCACGCCGCTACGTCGGGGAGCGGTCACCACGTTCGTGTTCGTCATGGTCATCACTCTGGTTGCTGCGGCCGTCCGGAGCGGATGCGATCCGTCCCGATCCGGGGCTGACGTCCGGTCCGGTCCGGTGCCTGACGGATGTCATGCCGTTGTGGGAGCATCCGGCATGGGCAACTTCGGGGACTACCAGTTGCAGATCTACCTGCAGGGGATGCTGCAGGGGGTGACGCCGGAGATCACCACGGACCTGGCGCGGCTGGAGTCGCAGGCGGCCGGGAAACTGCCGGTCGAGGCGATGGGGTACATCGTGCCGAGCGCGGGCGGCGGCGCGACGGCGCGCGCGAACCAGGCGGCGTTCGACCGCTGGCGCCTGGCCCCGCGGATGCTTCGCGGCAGCACGGACCGTGACCTGTCGTGCACGATCCTCGGTACGTCGATGCCCGCGCCGGTGCTGGTCGCGCCGATCGGAGTGCAGACTCTCGCGCACCCGGACGGCGAGCTCGCGACGTCCCGGGCCGCGGACGCGCTCGGGCTCACGTACACGCACTCGACCCAGGCCAGCCACGCGATCGAGCAGATCGAGGCGGCGAACAAGTGGTTCCAGCTGTACTACCCGACCGACCGCGACGTCTGCCTCAGCTTCCTGCGGCGCGCGAAGGCCGCCGGGTACGCCGTACTCGTGGTCACGCTCGACACCGGGACGATCGGCTGGCGGCCGGCCGATCTGGATCGCGGGTTCCTGCCGTTCCTGAAGGGGGAGGGGCTGGCGAACTACTTCAGCGACCCCGCGTTCCAGGCGAAGCTGGCCAAGCCGGTCGCGGAGGACCCGGGGACGGCGGTGATGCAGTGGGCGCAGCTGTTCCCGAACGTCGGGCTGGCGTGGGACGACCTGTCCTTCCTGCGCGACAACTGGGACGGGCCGATCGTGCTGAAGGGCATCACGCACGTCGAGGACGCCAAGCTCGCGGCCGAGCACGGCGTCGACGGCATCGTCGTCTCGAACCACGGCGGCCGCCAGGTCGACGGCGCGGTCGCCGCCCTCGACGCGCTGCCGGCGATCGCGGACGCGGTCGGCGAGCAGCTCACGATCCTGTTCGACTCGGGCGTCCGCACGGGCTCCGACGCGGCGAAGGCGCTGGCCCTCGGCGCGAAGGCCGTCCTCCTCGGCCGCCCGCTTCTCTACGGCCTCGCGCTCGCGGGCCAAGCCGGCGTCGAGCACGTCCTCCGCTGCTTCCTCGCCGAACTGGACCTCACCCTGGCCCTGTCCGGCTACGCCAACCACCGCGAACTGAACCGCGACTCGGTGGTGACTGTACCGATGAACGGGTAGTGGTGGGTGTTCCGGCGCCATCGGCAGGCTGGCCGAGGCTGCGTGTGGTGGCGCTGACCACACCACTACCCGTTCTTCGGTACGCCAAGGGAGGATGGCGCACATGAAGGCTGTGGTTTTCGATCTGGACAACACGTTGTTCGACCACAGTGGGTCTGCTGAGCGGGCGCTTCGGGGGTGGGTCGGGGAGCTCGGTGTGCGGCCGACCGACGAGCTGATCTCGCGGTGGTTCGCGATCGAGGACCGGGTGTACGACGCGTATCTGCGGCGTGAGCTCACGCATCAGGGGCAGCGGCGGGCGCGGCTTCGGGAGTTTCTGCCGGTGCTGGGGCGGGAGGTCCCGTCGACCGATGCCGAGCTGGACGTGGTGTTCGAGGGGTATCTGAAGCAGTACCGCGGCAGCTGGGTCGCGTTCCCGGACGCGCGGCCGGCGTTGGAGGTTGCCCGGGGCAACGGGTGGCGGGTCGGGGTGCTGACCAACGGGAACACCGCACAGCAGAACGCGAAACTCGAGGCGATCGGGCTCGCCGAGTACGTCGACGTGGTGTGCGCGTCCGAATCACTCGGAGTCAGCAAGCCCGATCCGTTGGCCTACCAACGTGTTTGTGATGAGCTGGGTGTCGCGCCGGCCGATGCGCTGATGATCGGGGACAACCTGGAGCTCGATGTGCTGGCGGCACGCGCGGCCGGGATGACCGCTCGGCACCTCGACCGGTCGACCGGTCACGGCCTGCTCGACCTGCTGTAGCTGCTGGATCTGCGCGTCGCGCGCAGATCCAGCAGTCGTGCTACTAGTTGATCGTCCAGGTGTCCGCGCCGGTGACCAGGGACTGCAGGTCGCCGGGGCCCTGGGTTTCCTGGGCGGTGATGATCTGCTGGCGGACCTGGTCGTCGTACGCGGGGCGGTCGACGTTGCGGAAGACGCCGACCGGAGCGCGGTGCAGGACGCCGCCGTCGGTGAGGCGGGAGAGAGCGAAGGCGTACGCCGGGTCGTCCACGTGGGCGTCGTGCACCACCAGGTCGGTCTCGCCGCCGGGCAGGGACGCGACCTCGCGGACCGCCAGCGAGGCGAACCCGTCGCGGACCACGCCGAGCCGGCCGTCCGTGCCGAAGCGGATCGGTTCGCCGTGGACGAGCGGGATGATCGCGTCGTCCCGGGTCTCCGGGTCCTTGAACGCCTCGAACGCGTTGTCGTTGAAGATCGGGCAGTTCTGGTAGATCTCCACGAACGCCGTACCGCGGTGCTCGGCCGCGGCCCGCAGTACCGACGTGAGGTGCTTGCGGTCGGAGTCGATCGTCCGGGCCACGAACGTCGCTTCCGCGCCGAGTGCCAGCGAGACCGGGTTGAACGGGTTGTCCACCGAGCCCATCGGCGTCGACTTCGTCACCTTGCCCGGCTCCGACGTCGGCGAGTACTGGCCCTTGGTGAGCCCGTAGATCCGGTTGTTGAACAGCAGGATCTTCAGGTTCACGTTCCGCCGGAGCGTGTGGATCAGGTGGTTGCCGCCGATCGACAGCGCGTCGCCGTCACCGGTCACCACCCAGACGCTCAGGTCCGGCCGCGCGGTCGCGAGACCGGTCGCGATCGCCGGCGCGCGGCCGTGGATCGAGTGCATGCCGTACGTCGACAGGTAGTACGGGAACCGGGACGAGCAGCCGATGCCGGACACGATCGCGACGTTCTCGCGCTTGATCCCCAGCTCGGGCAGGAAGCCCTGGAAGGCCGCGAGTACGGCGTAGTCGCCGCAGCCGGGGCACCAGCGGACCTCCTGGTCCGACACGTACTCCTTGCGGTTCTGCGGCTCGGTCGCGGGCGGGACGTTCCGCAGGCCGTCGGGCAGGCTCGGCATGCCGAGCTCTACGGCGCTCATCGTGCTCCCTCCTTGAGGTGGCCGTTCTGGTCCGCGAGGGCCTCGCCGTGCTTCAGCGCGGCCGCCGCGGTGCCGAGGTGCCGGGCGTCGTCGTCGATGCCCGCGGTCTCCTCGACCAGGTTGCCGATCACCTCGGCCAGTTCCGCGGCGCCCAGCGGCATGCCGCGGACCTGCGCGTACGAGACGACGTCGACCAGGTACTTCGACCGCAGCAGCATCGCCAGCTGGCCGAGGTTCATCTCCGGCACGAGCACCTTCTCGTACGAGCGCAGCACGTCGCCGAGGTTCGACGGGAACGGGTTCAGGTGCCGCAGGTGCGCCTGCGCGATCTTGCCGCCGACCGTACGGACCCGGCGGACGCCGGCGCCGATCGGGCCGTACGTCGAGCCCCACCCGAGCACCAGGACCTTCGCCGTACCGTCCGGGTCGTCGACCTCGATCGGCGGGATCGTCCGCGCGACCGCGTCCACCTTGGCCTGCCGGGTGCGGATCATCAGGTCGTGGTTGGCCGGGTCGTAGGAGATGTTCCCGGTCTTGTCCTCCTTCTCCAGACCACCGATCCGGTGGTCCAGGCCCGGCGTACCCGGGACGGCCCAGGCGCGGGCCAGGGTCTCCGGGTCACGCTCGTACGGCAGGTACTTGCCGTCGGGCGTGTTCGGCGCGGTGGTGAAGTTCGGGTCGATCGTCGGCAGGTCCTCGATCACCGGGATCTGCCACGGCTCCGACCCGTTCGCCAGGTAGCCGTCGGACAGCACGATCACCGGCGTCCGGTAGGTGACCGCGATCCGGGCCGCCTCGATCGCGATCGCGAAGCAGTCCGCGGGGGACTGCGCGGCCAGCACCGGCAGCGGCGCCTCGCCGTTCCGCCCGAACATCACCTGCAGCAGGTCGGCCTGCTCGGTCTTGGTCGGCATCCCGGTCGACGGACCGGCCCGCTGGATGTCGCAGACCACCAGCGGCAGCTCGAGCATCACGCCGAGGCCGATCGTCTCGGACTTCAGGCTGATGCCCGGGCCGGACGAGGTGGTGACGCCGAGCGCTCCGCCGAACGACGCGCCCAGGGCGGCGCCGACACCGGCGATCTCGTCCTCGGCCTGGATCGTGGTGACGTTGAACCGCTTGAGCTTGGACAGCTCGTGCAGTACGTCGGACGCCGGCGTGATCGGGTACGCGCCGAGCACCAGCGGTAGGCCGGCTCGCTGCGCGCCGGCCACCAGACCGTACGCCAGCGCCAGGTTGCCGGAGATGTTCCGGTACGTCCCGGTCGCCATCTTGGCCGGCTTCACCTCGTACCGGACCGAGAACTCCTCGGCGGTCTCGCCGAAGTTGTAGCCGGCCCGGAAGGCGGCGATGTTCGCGTCCCGGATGTCCGGCTTCTTCGCGAACTTCGCCTCGAGGAACGTGATCGTCGACTCGACGGGCCGCTGGAACAGCCAGGACACCAGGCCGAGCGCGTACATGTTCTTCGCCCGGGACGCGTCCTTGCGGGACAGGCCGAACTCCTTGACCGACTCCACCGTCATGCCGGTCAGGTTCAGCGGTACGACGTGGTAGCCGTCCAGCTCGCCGGTCTCCAGCGGGTTCTCGTCGTACCCGATCCGCTTCAGGTTCCGCGCGGTGAAGTCGGCGGTGTCGACGATCAGCGTCGCGCCCCGCGGCACGTCCTTCAGGTTCGCCTTCAGGGCGGCCGGGTTCATCGCGATCAGCACGTCGGGCGCGTCGCCCGGCGTGAGGATGTCGTGATCGGCGAAATGCAACTGGAAGGAGCTGACCCCGGGCAGGGTTCCGGCTGGTGCGCGGATCTCCGCCGGGAAGTTGGGCAACGTCGACAGGTCATTGCCGAACGACGCCGTTTCCGCTGTGAACCGGTCCCCCGTGAGCTGCATCCCGTCACCGGAGTCGCCGGCGAACCGGATCACCACGCGGTCGAGCTGCTTGACCTCGATGGTCACTGTTCTGTTCATCTCCAAGTCGAAGCTTGGGTCGGCCTGCGCCTTGTGAGCGGCACGTCGATCCCCCCGTCAGGGCGATAACCCCAATATTAGTTCGCCCTTAGAACGGAACCATGCGGAAGCCCCGGTGGTCCACAGCCTGGGACGGGGTGTTAGAAGCGTCTCCGATCCGGTAGAGGGCGGTCTCACCGTCCGCGAACGTTCGGTTGCGATCCGGAGTGAGAACCGGCAGGGTGGCGTCAACCGACTGCGACTTCAGGGAGTTGTTCGATGCGGCGACTGCTTGCCGGACTGCTGATGGTGCTGCTGCTCGGCAGCGTGGTCCCGAGCGCGTCCGCGGTCCCGTCGCCGGTGCGCACCGTGACGATTTCCAGCATCCGTACGACGGACGCGACGAAGGGCGTGATCACGGTTGTCGGCACGCTGTCTCCGGCGCCCGCGAACGGGACCCGGATCCCGCTGCACCAGTGGATCCCGTCGCAGAAGCGCTGGCAGGAGATCGCGCACGGCTACTCGACGGGCGGCAGCGTGACGATCGCCACGGTCCAGCCCGGCTCGATCCGCACGTACCGGCTCGCCGTCGGGGCACAGGCGCCGTACGCCGCGGCGCTGTCGCCGATGATCTCGTTCAAGCACTACGTGTGGCGGGGGATCTTCAAGAAGGGCGTGCTCGCGGTCGGCGGGGCAGGGCAGCCGCAGTTCAACGTCGTACCGCCGAAGGAAGGCCCGCGGCGGGCGGAGGCTGACCTGCTGGCGGACCAGGGCGGGTACGTGTGGGGCGAGGTCGACTCGACCGGCTGCCGGTACTCGCGGAACTGGCTCGGCAACCTGACCGACGGCCTGGTCCGGGTGTCACTGCACGACGGGACCACGGCGGTCACCTCGCTCCGCATGCAGCAGGAGACCGAGACCTGGCTGAACTACGACATCTCCGGCATCACCCGCCTGCGCCTCCAGGTCACCGACGTCCGCTCCGGCTATGGCCCGTACGTCTCGATCGACTCACTCCTGCTCTGCACGAACTAGACTCTTGCCCGTGTCGGACAGCTATGGCGTCGTCGCTGCGGTAGTCGCGCTCGGCCTGGTCGGGCTGATCGGCGCGTTCGCGCTGAACAAGGCGCTGACGGTCACCTATCCGACCGAAGGCAAGCTGAAGACGTACGAGTCCGGCGTCGACCCGGTCGGCGAGGGCTGGGCCCAGGTCCACATCCGGTACTACCTGTTCGCGTACCTGTACGTGATCTTCGCCGTCGACGCGATCTACCTCTTCCCCTGGGCCACCATCTTCAACACCCTCGGCTTCGCCACCCTGATCGAAATGTTCGTCTTCCTCGCCTTCGTAGCAGTAGGCCTCCTCTACGCCTACCGCAAGGGCGTCCTCCGCTGGACCTGACGTGCCGACCTCGACGCCGTCTTCGCCGACATCCACCGCAAGTACGCCGACCCGCAGCGCCGTGACCGGCCGGCGTCTCTCAGGTTCGCCGGCTGTACGGAGTCCGAGATCGAGGAGATCCGGAAGGACCAGCAGGTCGCCTTCGTACCGGAACCGTTCCGGAGGTTCCTCGCCCACTTCGGCCGCGAAGCAGGCGGCTTCCTGGCCGGCACCGACGCCTGATCGAGCCCCCGAGGTCTACTCCTACCGCGAAGGCCGGGGGATTGTTGGTCAGCAGGCGGACTTGGTGGGGTATCTGCGTCAGCTGGTCTGAGCGTGGGCGAGTGCTGCGGCGATTGACCAGTCCTGGCAGCCGACGCCTACTGATTTGAAGACGGTGCGGCCGTGTGGGTGGGGCGGGTTGGTGAGGGCTGGGCCGAGTTCGATCAGGTCGGGTTCGGTGAGGGTGCCGGAGGTGACGGCGTCGATGATTTCGCCGGATTCCTCGAGGGCGGCTTCGCGTTGGTCGACGACGACCGTGCTGTTGGTGAAGAGGTCGCGGGGGAGTTCGCGCATGGTGGGGCGGAAGGCGCCGATCGCGTTCACGTGGACTCGCTCGGGGAGGGCGTCCGCGGTGAAGAGCGGGGTGCTCGAGGAGGTCGCGCAGCAGATGATGTCCGGGGTGGCGATCGAGGCGTCGAGGTCCGTCGTCGGGGTGAAGCCGACGTCGGGGAACTCCGCCGCCAGGGTCTGAGCCAGCGCGGCGGCGCGGTCGGCGGAGCGGCCGGTCACGGTGACCTCGGTGATCGGACGTACGGCGAGAACCGCGCGGACCTGGTCAGCGGACTGCGCGCCCGTCCCGATCACGGTCAGCCGGGCCGCGTCCGCGGCCGCGAGCAGGTCGGTCGCGACGCCGACCACCGCGCCGGTCCGGAGCGTGGTGATCGAGCTGCCCTCGGCGACCAGCTGCTCGCCGTCGCCCGTCCAGACCACGGTCGCGCGGATCGCCGGCACCTGGTCGAGCGCGATCCCGATCTTCTTCACCACCGCGGTCCCGGTCGGGGAATGGTACGCCGACATCACCAGCACCGCGCCGTCGCCGAAGATCTGCCGCGGCGGGAGCACGAAGTTCCCGGCCGCGAGCTCCCGGAACCCGTCCCGGACGGCGTCGATCGCCGCCCTCATCGGCACGGCCCGGCGGACATCTTCGGCGGAGAGCACGATCACCCGCCCGAGCATATTCTGAAGCCCCGCCTACCGAGGAGCGACAACCGTGCAGAGCTGGCTCGACGAGAACCTGACGAACCTGATCACCAAGCACGGCGTGCCGGCGGCCTCGGTCGCGGTGCTGGCCGGCGGCGAGGTGAGTACGGCGGCCGCGGGCATCCTGAACCTGAACACCGGCGTCGAGGCCACCACCGACTCGGTCTTCCAGATCGGGTCGATCACCAAGCTCTGGACGACCACGCTGATCATGCAGCTGGTTGCCGACGGCAAGCTGGACCTGGACCGGCCGGTCCGCGAGTACCTGCCCGAGTTCCGGCTCTCCGACGAGGCCGCGGCCGCGACGATCACCCCGCGGCAGCTGCTCACGCATGCCAGCGGGTTCTCCGGCGACGCGTTCACGCCGACGTCCCGCGGGGACGACGCGGTCGAGCTGTTTGTGCACGACGTACTGCCCGAGCTGCCGCAGGAGGTCCCGCCGGGCGCCGGGTTCTCGTACAACAACTCCGGCTTCGTGGTGCTCGGCCGGATCGCCGAGGTACTGCGGGGCAAGCCGTACCACCAGCTGATCCGCGAGCACATCGCCGTACCGCTGGAGCTGGAGCACGTCGCGACGCTCCCGGACGAGGCGCTGCTGTACCGGGCCGCGCTCGGGCACATCGCGCCGCAGCCGGGGGACCCGCTGCGGGCGGCGCCGATGTGGAGCCTGGTGCACGCGATGGCGCCGGCCGGGTCGCTGCTGGCGATGAGCGCGGGGGACCTGCTGACGTTCGGGCGCGCGTACCTGGACGCGACGCTGCTTGACCGGGAGACGGTCGAGCGGTTGTGGGAGCCGCAGATCGACGTACCGGCGATCGGCGGGTTCGCGAACCACTGGGGGCTCGGCTGGATGATCTTCGACCTCGACGGCGGCCGGCTGTACGGGCACGACGGCGGCACGATCGGCCAGTCGGCGTTCTTCCGGCTCGCCCCGGAGCACGGCGTCGGGGTCGTGCTGCTCACGAACGGCGGGGACACGGGCGCGCTGTACGACGAACTCGTCGGGCACGTGCTCCGCGAGACGACCGGGATCGAACTGGCGGTCCGGCCGACGCCGCCGGAGGAGCCTGTGCGGGTGCCGGCGGAGCTGGTGACCGGGCGGTACACCGGCGTACTGCAGCAGTCGACGGTCAGCGTCGAGGACGGGGAGTTCTGGGTGCTCGACGAGCCGGTCAGCGACGAGGCGCGGGCGCTGATGCCGGAGTCGCGGCGGACCCGGCTGGTCGGGCTGGACGCGACCCGGCTGATCGCGGCCGAGCCGGAGGGCGGGGTGCACGCGGTGCTGGCGTTCCGGGAGCCGGTGGACGGTCGCGCGGCGTATCTGTTCCGGGGCGGCCGGCTGACGCCGCGGAGTAACTGAGAGTTGTTGCAGTTTCGGTTGCCTGCTCACCGTTTGTGCTTGCGCTGGGCAACCAGCGTGAGAATCAAGCGTTCTGTTCAACGGAATGCGTACACGTGGTCGCCAAGCGCAGGGTTCGGGGCTATGGTGATTACTCGGGGGAACGGGGCGAGTACGTGGTGGTGAGGCTATGTCGTGGCAACTGTGGGTAGTGATCACCCTGGCTGCGGCCGGGCTGGTGCTCCTGGCCGCGGCACGAATGCGGCACGCCCGCCAGGTCTTCGACCACATCACCGAACCCGAACGCCACCCCGAGACCCAAGAGCCCGCGCCCGACGAACTCGCCCGAGCCCGAGCCCGCCACCAACCCCAACCCACCCGCAACCGCCGCCACGGCTAACCCCCACCCACAGCTGAGCCTCCGCCGAGGCAACCTTCCCCCGGCGAACGTTCCCCCGGCGAACCTCCCCGGCGACAGCTAACCGCCGTCGCGGAGAACCTCCGCCGAGGTAACCCCCCCCCGCCGGGCGATCCCCGCCAGCGGCGGGCTCCCGCTCCGCCCGCCCCTCCCCTCCCGCTCGCGCGGCGCGGAGCGCCGTGCGAGCTAGTTCTCTTCGAGGAGGCCGTCGCGGCGGGCTACGGCGGCGGCTTCGGTGCGGGAGCGGACGCCCAACTTGGCGAGGATGTTCGAGACGTGCACGCTGACCGTCTTCTCGCTGATGTACAGCTCGCGCGCCAGCTGCCGGTTCGTCCGGCCCTCGGCGAGCAGGCGCAGTACTTCGGTCTCCCGCGACGTCAGCGCACTCGCGCCGTGCGAGTCCCCGCCACCCGCCTCCTCCACCAACGGCCGCGCACTCAGCTCGCGCCCGGTCTCGGCCGCCAGCGCCGCCTGCTCGTTCGCCTCCGCGACCCGCCCGGCCGCCCGCAGCGCCGCCGACAGCCGCACCCGCGACCATGCCTGCTCGAACACGTACCCGTACCCGAACGCGTCCGTGGTCCGCTGCCACGCCGCCACATGCTCCTCCGGCGTCGGCGCGTCGACCCCGGCCAGCCACCGCAGCCGATCCCACTCCGACTCCAGCCGCGCCAGCCACGCGAGCCCCTCGACCCCCATCAACCGCCCCGGCGGCAACCCCTTCTCAGCGGTCGCCTGCCCCATCCCCACCAGCTCCGCCCCGCGCGCAACCAGCTCCGCCGCCGCCGAAGGCTCACCCACGGCCCGGTGACACAGCAGCTGCAACCCCAACGTCGCGAACCGGATCCGCCCCAGGAACCACTCGGTCTGGAACACGTCCGCACACAGCGTGGTCACGTCCCCGATCAGCTTCTCCGCCGCGGCCGGCTTGTCGAGCGCCCGGTACGCGTCGACGGCCGGCTGCAGCCCGATGATCGGCAGCATGATGTCGAGGTCCCACCACTTGCGGGACATCTCGAACTCCTCCGCGACCGCGGTGTCCCCCCGCCCGCCACGCACCGAGAACTCCACCGCCCGCAGGGCCGCCCCGGCCGCCGCCGGCGTCATCGCATCGGTCCGCGCGGTCGCCGACGCGTCGTCCCACTCGCCGAGCATGAACTGGGTCAGCGCTAGCATCCGCCGCGCGTCGAATCCGTACGCCGCCCACTGCCGCCCGAGCTCGCCGGCCCTCTTGGTCGCGAACGACAGCGCCGACTTGGCGTTCAGCAGGTCGCCCTGCTCGTACCGCGTCGACCCGAGCAGGAACCGGCTCCGCACCTCCGCGGCCGGATCGCCGGTGAGCTGCGCCCGTACGGCGGCCTCTTCGAGCTGCTTGGCCGCCGTCTCCGGGTCGCCGGCCCGGCGGCGCAGCTGGGCGAGCGTGATCCCGGCGTCGCTGGCGGCGGACTCCTGCCCGGCCTCGCGGGCGATCTCCAGCGCCTTGTGTGCCCAGCGCTCGGCCTCCATCGGGCGGCCGAGCGCGTCCGAGACCCGTGCGTACAGCGACGCGACCTGCGCCTTGAACACGCTGGCCGGCTCGTCGTTGACCAGCTTCAGTGCCTGCGAGACGGCCTCGTTGGACTCCTGGTCGTTGTCGATGATCAGCGCGATGTCGGCGAGCGGCAGCAGCAGCTCGGCGCGCTGCCGCTTCGGTGCGTCCTCCGGCAGCTCGGCCAGCGCCTTCCGGAGCAGCTTCAGCGCGCGCAGGTGCTGCGAGGACAGCGTCGCGGCGGTCGCGGTGTCGACGATCAGCCAGGTCTTGTCGACGGTGGTCGTCGGAGCCGCGTTCGGGAACAGCTCAAGCGCCATCTCGTAGTGCTTCAGCGCCTCCTGCGGCGCCGCGACCGACAGCGCCTCCTGCCCGGCCCGGACCCGCGCCTCGAACGCCGTCGCCAGGTCGTGCGACCGGGTGGCGTGCCCGGCCAGCTCGGCGGCGGTGCCCGCGACGGTCTGGTTCTCCAGGGCCTGCACGTACGCCGCGTGCTCGCGGACGCGCTCGCCCGGCAGCAGGTCGTCGTACACGGCCTCGGCGAGCAGCGCGTGCCGGAAGTAGTACCGGTCGCTGGTCGGTACGTCGATGATGTGGGCGTCGATCAGCTCCCGCAGGGCGTCGTCGAGCTCGCGGTCCGGGAGCTTGGCGACCGCGGTGAGCAGCGTGTGCGGGACACGGCGCCCGGCGACCGCGATCACCCGGGCCACCAGGCGGGCGTTGTCGGACAGCGGGTCGAGCCGGACCAGCAGCAGGTCGGCGAGATCCGGCGGTACGCCGTCGTTGTCGCCCATCGAGGCGGCCGCGGCCAGCTCCTCGGTGAAGAACGCGTTGCCGCCGGCACGCTCCAAGATCCGCTGCTCCTCTTCGGCGGGCAGCGGATCGGTCAGCAGCGAGTGCAGCAGCGTCCGGGCCTCGTCGGCGTCCAATGGCGGCAGGTTGACCCGGCGTACGCGCGGGTTCCGGGACCACTCGGCGATCGGGCGGCGGAGCGGGTGCCGGCGGTGCAGGTCGTCGCTGCGGTACGAGACCACCAGGGCGAGCCGCTGCGAGGTCAGCCGGGTGATGAGGAAACCGATCAGGTCCCGGGTCGAGTCGTCGGCCCAGTGCGCGTCCTCGATGATCACCAGCAGCGGCTCGCTGGTGGACAGCGCGGTGAACGCGCCGAGGACCGCGTCGAACAGCGCGGCCCGGTCCAGCTGGCCCTCCTGCTGCGGCGCGGGCTGGGCGCCGAGCAGCCGGTGCGCGGGCAGCAGCCGGCCGATCGCCGGGAAGTTCGTCAGCACGCCCTCGACCAGGTCGGGGCGGTCACCGGCCAGCCGGCCGAAGATCTCCGAGAACGGCTGGTACGGCAGGCCGGCGTCGCCGAAGTCGGTGCAGTGCCCGACGAGTACGCCGAAGCCGCGCTCGTGTGCCCCGGTCGCGACCTCGTCCAGCATCCGGGTCTTGCCGACGCCGGCGTCGCCGGACAGCAGCACGGCACCGGCGCGGCGCGTTTTCGCGTCGTCCACGGCGCTGAGCAGGGCGGCCATCTCGGACGAGCGGCCGACGAGGGGTGTCGAGTTCCAGGGCACGTCGTCCATCTTCGCCCCTGGCGCCGACACAAATCGACGGCATCCCGTTCCATGGGTTCTCCCGGCCACAGAAATCGATACAGAAAGTTGCCTGGGAGCAGGTACAGAAACGCCGTCCCTGATCGGTGTTTCTCGATCAGGGACGGCGGTCCCGGCGGTCATGCGACCGGACGGGGACGAAGGGCCGGCCGCGGCTTGGGCTCGGAAGCCTTCACCGTGCGCTCCCGGCGGTTCGCCGCTCGGTAGTCACGCTTGGCGCGCTCCAGGCGGTAGGCCGCCTCCGCTCGCATCGAATCGGGGGTCAGTGGCACTGAGATCATGGTGTTTCCTCCCTTCAGGCTTTCCGGCCGAACAGGTGGCTGATGGTCCGCCGGCTCCCGGAGGTCTTCCGGTGCTGACGGAAGTCGCGGCTGAGGCGCTCCCTGCGGTACTCGACCTCTGCCTTGACGCTTGCGTTGGTGAACATGTGTTCCTCCGTTGTGTGGTGCCGGCTCCTTGCCGACACCCTTAATCTGCTCGTCTGAGGTGACCCCGCACATCGGAACTCCTCCCTATCCCCGCCGTAGTGGGAGTCCTAGGTGCTCTTAGGGGGTCTTAGGACCCCTGAAAAGACGGTGGCGCGGCCGGCTCTCGGGGAGCCGGCCGCGCCGGGGGAAAGGGTCCAGGGCGGTGAACGTGCGGTCACATCGCGGGCCGGGCCCGCAACTCGGGCGCGCAGGGCTGGGGCGGCCGCGGTGCGCGCTTGCGGAACCAGATGGGGCGCTGGAAGTCGCGGCGGATCCGCTCCTGGCGGTACTTCATCTCCGCCTGAACCGCGGCGGTCGAGTAAACGAACATGATCTCCTCCGGCTGCTCTCGCTGCTGAGAAAACAGTCCGTCTCTGAGGAGACCCCCCACATCAGCACTACTCCCTATGCCTGCGGCAACTACCCCTTAGGTCGTGTCTGGCAACTCCCCGCCTACTGCGGGGCACCCGGCACGGCACCTCGCCGCACGGGTGCAAAGGCCACGATGCTCCGCATCGAGACCTTCGCCCCCGCGCGCCGAGCTACCGCACCGGGCACCTCCTCGCTACGGCGCGGAGTTGCCAGACACGACCTGGTCAGCTGTTGTAGGTGAGGTTGAGCTCGTAGTGGGTGGGGTCGAGGAGTTCGTCGGCGTGTTCGGCGAACTCGTCGGTGGCGGTCCAGCTGGTGCGGGTGGTGTGCAGGAACCAGGTGTCGGCGGGGCGGTCCAGATGGCCGGCTTCGACCGGGGTGAGGACGCGGCCGCGGAGGCGTTGTTCGCAGTGGTCGAGGTAGAGGCCGGCGCGGTTCAGGGTCACGCTGATAGAGCCGTTGTCGAGCCCGCGCTCGGGTAGGTCGTGGAGCTTGTCGTTCGCCGGGACCTGGCTGCGCTCGAGCGAGATCGCCGTACCGTCCGTCAGCTGCCGGACGCGTTCGATCACCACGAACGACGACGAGCCGAGCCCGAGGCGTTCGGCGAGTGCCGGGTCCTTCGCGAGCTCGATCCGTACTGTCCGCATCCGGGTCTCGACGCCCTGTTCGGACAGCGCGTGGGTCCAGCCGAGCCGCCCGTCCAACGGCCGCCCGTCGAACAGCACGTACGAGCCCTTCCCGGTGCGGGTGGCGATCAGCTCGTCCTCCGCCAGTACGGCGAGGGCGGCGCGGACCGTGTTCCGGCTGACCGCGAAACGCCGCGCCAGCTCCACCTCGCCCGGGAGCTGGGTCCCCGCCTGTACGACGCCGGACCTGATCTCCCGCGCCAGCACCCGGGCGACCCGCTCGTGCTTGAGCCGGATCATCGCAACTGCTCCACGGTGACGATCTCCAGCATCGGCGCGTACAGCCGCATCAGGTCGATCGCCTTCGCGTGGTTCTCCGCGGTGGACCCGGCGCACGCCTCCGCCACCACCTGGACCTGTACGCCGGCGTCGACCGCGGCCAGCGCCGTACTGATCACGCAGCAGTCGGTCGCCACTCCGGCCAGCACGAGCCGCCCGTCGACCCGGGCCGCCAGTTCGGGGCCCCAGGCACCGAACGTCGTCTTGTCCAGAGTTGGAGCACCCTTGAACTCGTCGACCAACTGGTAGTCCGCCGCGTCGGCCGGCTGCAGCGCGAACGGGAACGCTTCGTAGTACCCCACCCACGCCCCGTCAGGCTTTTCCGGCGCGACGAACCGCGTGAACACGACGTCCGGCGAGAACAGCGTGACCAGTTCGCGGACCGGCTCGATCACCCGCCGGAAGTCCGGCGTTGCCCACCCCGACGAAGGGTCCGCGAAGATCCGCTGCAGATCGATCAGCGCCAGCACGTCGTCACGCCTCCTGACGCCGTACGGCGGACCGCCCGCCGAACCACTGCGCGACGAACCCGACCACGAGCGCCGCCAGTACGCCGAGGTTCGCGTACGCCCATGCGCCCTGCTTGCCGCCGAGCCCGAACGCCCCGAGCAGGTAGCCCTGCCAGGAAAGCCAGGACGCGTACGTGTTCGTGACCAGGCCCCAACCGATGCCGGTGGCAACGATCATCGTCGCGACCGGCAGCCACCGGACGTCGCCGTACCGCCCGGTCGACCGGTAGAGGTCGTCCTCGGCGTAGTCGCGCCGGCGGCCCGCGATGTCGGCGAGCATGATCCCGCACCAGGCCGCGATCGGTACGCCGAGCGTGATCAGGAACCCCTGGAACTGGCCGAGGAACTTCCCGCCGTAGAACACCACGTAGATCGTCCCGGCGATCATCACCACGCCGTCGACGAACGCCGCGACGTACCGCTTCACCGGCAGCCCGAGGGACAGCAGCGCGAGGCCGGACGAGTAGATGTCGAGCACCGCCCCGCCGACCAGGCCGAGGACGGCCACGATCACGAACGGCACCAGGAACCAGGTCGGCAGCGTCGCCGCCAGCGCACCGATCGGGTCCGCGCCGATCGCCGTACTCAGGTCCTTCGACGACCCGGCGAGCAGCAGCCCGAACACCAGCAGTACGACGGGAGCGACCGAGCCGCCGAACGTCGTCCAGCCGACCACGCCGCGGCTCGACGCCCGGCGCGGGAGGTATCGCGAGTAGTCCGCGGCCGCGTTCACCCAGCCGAGGCCGAAGCCCGTCATCAGGAACACCAGCGCGCCGATCACCGCCTGGGTGGACCCGTTCGGAACGGCCGACACCGTCTTCCAGTGGATCTGGTCGGCGACCAGGATCATGTAGACGACGGTCAGTACGCCGGTCACGACCGTGATCACGGTCTGCGCCCGCATGATCAGGTCGAACCCGAGCACGCCGCAGGCCACCGTCAGCAACCCGACCACGACCAGCGCGATCACCTTGGTCAGCGCGCCGCCGCCCCAGCCGAGCCGGTCGAACACGGTCGCGGTCGCCAGCGTCGCGAGGATCGTCAGTACCGTCTCCCAGCCGACCGTCAGCAACCAGGAGACCAGCGACGGAAGCTTGTTGCCGCGGACCCCGAACGCGGCCCGGCCGAGCACCATCGTCGGCGCCGAACCACGTTTCCCGGCCAGCGCGATCAGCCCGCAGAGCAGGAACGAGAACACCACCCCGACCAGCCCCGCGACCACCGCCTGCCAGAACGAGATCCCGAACCCGAGCGCGAACGCGCCGTAGCTCAGCCCCAGCACCGAGACATTGGCCCCGAACCACGGCCAGAACAACTGGCTCGGGCGGCCCTTCCGGTCCGCGTCCGCGATCACGTTCAGCCCGTTGCTCTCGACGGAGAGCGCGCGGGTCTGCTGCACCTCGACCTGGTCGGTCATCTCGGCTCCTTCTGAGGACCTGTTCAGTCCTGTTCAAAACGACGGTAGGACCCGGCCTGGCGATGGTCAACAATGAATGGCATGCAGCTCAGCGCCGCGGTGGACGGATTCAGACTGGCCTACGACCGGTACGGCGAAGGACCGGCCGTCGTGCTGCTGCACGGCTGGCCCGGGGACCGCACCGACTACCGGCTGCTCGCGCCGATGCTCGTGGAGCGGGGATGCGAGGTGGTGGTGCCCGACCTACGCGGGTTCGGTGCGTCGGACCGCTCCGACCCGGATCCCCTGCAGTACGGCGCCGCCGCGCAGGCAAGGAGCGTCCTCGCGCTGGTCGCCGAGCTCGGGCTCGACCGGCCGGTGCTCGCCGGGTACGACATCGGCAGCCGGATCGCCCAGCAGATCGCGCGGACCAGTCCGGAGTCGGTCGAGGGGCTGGTGATCGCGCCGCCGCTGCCGGGCATCGGGAAGCGGGTGTTCTCCGAGCAGGCGCAGACCGAGTTCTGGTACCAGGCGTTCCACCGGCTGCCGATGGTCGAGGAGCTGATCGACGGGCAGCCGGACGCGGTCCGCGCGTACCTCAGGCACTTCTGGACGCACTGGTCCGGGCCGGGCTTCGAGCCGGAGCTCGAGCACCTCGTCGAGGTCTACTCGGCGCCGGGCGCCTTTACCGCGTCGATCAACTGGTACCGGGCGGGTGCCGGCGCGGTCGCGGTGTCCGCGGCCGAGACAGCGCCGCCGTCGTACGACCGGATCGCCGTACCGACCGTGGTGCTCTGGCCGGAGTTCGACCCGCTGTTCCCGCGTGCCTGGTCGGACCGGGTGGACGACTTCTACAGCGACGTCCGGGTCCGGCCGGTCGACGGTGTGGGGCACTACGCGCCACTGGAGTACCCGGAGATCCTCGCGGAGGAGATTGTCGGACTAGGCTGACTCCATGGCCGAGACCGAGCTGGGGATGCCGACCGTACGGCCGGCCGTGGGTGCGCTGGCGCGACTCGCGCCGGAGCCCGTGCGGTACCTGCTGAACTGGGGCCGGAAGTACTCGCTCTGGGTGTTCAACTTCGGCCTCGCCTGCTGCGCGATCGAGTTCATCGCCGCGTCGATGGGCCGGCACGACTTCATCCGGCTCGGCGTGATCCCGTTCGCGCCCGGGCCGCGGCAGGCCGACCTGATGGTGGTGTCCGGCACGGTCACGGACAAGATGGCGCCCGCGATCAAGCGGCTGTACGACCAGATGCCCGAGCCGAAGTACGTGATCAGCTTCGGCTCCTGCTCGAACTCCGGCGGCCCGTACTGGGACTCGTACTGCGTGACCAAGGGCGTCGACCAGATCATCCCGGTGGACGTGTACGTGCCCGGCTGCCCGCCGCGGCCGGAGGCGCTGCTGCAGGGCATCCTCAAACTGCAGGAGAAGATCGCCGGCGAGACGGTCGCGAGCCGGTACGAGGAGCCGTCGGCGGCCGCCCTGACGCGGGGCCTGGTGCAGCCTTGACGTCCGACGTTGTCGAGGCGCTGACCGGCGCCGGGATCGCCGCGACGTCCGCGAGTACCTTCGGGCCGGTCGCGGTCGACGTACCGGCCTCGGCGTGGGTCGCTGCGCACGAGGTACTGCGGGACGCGGTGGGGTTCACGTTCTTCGACTTCCTGAGTGCGTCGGACGAGCTCAAGGACGGGTTCCGGGTGGTGTCGCACCTCGCGGACTTCTGGGGCGGGGCGCACGTCGACCACGTGCTGGTGCGGACGCTGGTGCCGCGCGACAACGCCGTACTGGCGACGCTGACCGAGGTGTACGCCGGGGCGAACTGGCACGAGCGGGAGACGCACGAGATGTTCGGGATCGACTTCACCGGGCATCCGAACCTGACCACACTGCTGCTCCCCGACGAGTTCGAGGGCCACCCGCTCCGCAAGGAGTTCGTCCTGGCCTCCCGCGTCGCCAAACCCTGGCCCGGCGCCAAGGAACCCGGCGAATCCGACCACGCCCCAGCCGGCGCCCCCAGCCGCCGCCGAACCCTCCCCCCCGGCGTCCCCGACCCCGAAACCTGGGGCCCCCGCCCACCCGGCTCCCCAACCCCCGACCCCCTAGCCCCCGCCGAAGCCGCCGCCACCCCCGCCCGCCCCCGCCGCACCGCCACCCCCGGCGAACGCCGCCCCCGCCGCCAAACCCAGCCAGCTACCGCCCCCACGCCACCCGAGGCCGTGGCCTCCACCCGACCCGAGGCTGCGGCCCCCGCCCGACCCGAGGCTGCGGCCCCCGCCCGACCCGAGGCTGCGGCCCCCATCCCGCCCGAGGCTGCGGCCCCCACGCCACCCGCGTCCGCGCCCCCTGCGCGTACGCCTGCCGACGCGGCGCCCCCCACCTCCCCACCGCCCGCCTCCGCACCCGCGGACGCCGCGCCTCCCGCCTCCGCACCGGCGGACGCCGCGCCTCCCGCCTCCGCACCGGCGGACGCCGCGCCTCCCGCCTCCGCACCCGCGGACGCCGCGCTTCCCGCCTCCGCACCCGCGGACGCCGCGCCTCCGGCGGGCGCGGGGGACGAGGCCGCGCCACCTGCATCCGATGGGGGGACCACCGGGCAGGCGCCCTCCATCCCCCCGCCGGACGGGTCTGCGGAGGGGCGTGACGGGGAGTCGTAGGGTGGGCGGTTGTGATTCCTACTGCTGATGAGCTGGCTGGGTGGACGTTGGAGCGGCAGCATCCGCTCACGCGGGGGTGGGTGGACGACGCGCGCCGACTGGCGATTCTCGCCGAGGAGCATGCGGCGCTGGACATCCTGCTGGCCGAGGACCTCGACATCGCCGCCGCGCGGGCTCAGCGCCTGGCCCCGGGTAAACCGGCCGAGTCGATGCTCAACCGCTGGGTTGCCGTCGGCAACGACCTCCACGTGATGCTCAGCATGCGCTTCGAGAACATGAACCTGGCGAGGCCGTTCGTCGACGCCACCCCGATGACCCGCGCCCCGGAGCCGTCCGACCTCCCCGCGCTCGCCGCCGCGGCCCGCGAGTACTACGGCGTCCACAACCCGCTCTACGTCCGCCTCTGGACCGCCGAACCCGGCATCGACGGCACCACCCCCGACCGGCGGTTCCTCGGCGCACCGATCAGCGAGCTGCGGCCGTACGACGTACCGGAAGGCCTCGCGCTCCGCCCGGCGAAGACCGTCGACCACTACGACGACGCCCGCCGCGCGTACGCCGCGGTCGACGCCGAACACTCGCACCACGCGGACGAGGCGACCCTCCAGGACCTCGAAGACCTGCAGGAATCCGCCGACGACGGCCTGCTGTACGACGTCACCGTGAACGACGAGTGGGCCGGGTACGCCGCCGCGATCATCAAGCCCGACGACGCCCTCGGCCTGCCCGCGTACGTGGTCCGCGAACTGGTCCTCGCCCCCACCCACCGCGGCCACGGCTACGGCCGCCACCTGAGCGCCCTCCTCGCCCAGTCCCTCCCCGACCCCACCCGCATCCTGATCGGCACCATCCACGCCGCCAACCACGGCGCCCGCACCGCCGCCCTAACCTCCGGCCGCCACGACGTAGGCGGCTGGGTTCAGCTCCCGCTCTGACTCAACCGCTCCGTCGGCTGACCGGTCAGGTTGGCGATCAGCTCGAAGTCCTTGTCGAGGTGCAGAAGGACGAGGCCGGAGAGCTCGGCAGTGGCCGCGATCAACAGGTCCTCCGCCGATGGCGCCAGATGCTGCCCTGTCGACGCGAGGTGCGACTGCACGACGACAGCGCGACGCTCGGCTGCGGGCGTAACGTTCTCGACCGGCATCGCAGCAACGGGCGGTTGCTGCAGGACCGAGCGGTGCTCCTCACCTGATCGAGCTGAGATGCCGACCTCGAGCAAGGTCACGGTGCTGACGTGTACGAGCCCGCGGTTGATCCGGTTTGCCCAGTCCTCCCAGTCCGGGGCCCTGGTCAGGCGTACCAGAGCCGACTTGTCGATGAGCCAGCGCCGCTTGTCGAGGGTCGGTGTCACTGCGAGGCCTTGCCCAAGACCTCAGGATCCTCCGGATCGCGAGCCAGGTCCGATAATCTTTGGAGGTCCGCGAAGGTGACGGTGGCCTGGAAGCGGGCGGCTTCCTGGCTGAGCTGCCGACGCAGATATTCATTTCTGGACAAGCCTTGAATGGCCGCTCGCTGGTCGATCACGGCGAGTACGTCGTCGGGTACGTCGCGAATCAGCACGTCACTCATGAGCGCCTCCTTCATTCGATATCCGATGATATCAAGCGCGTGGCGGCGTGTAGTAGAAGACCTCTTCGCGGACTATGCGGCCGGATTCGACTGTGCAGAGGGAGAGTTTGGTGGTGTGGGGGAAGGTGAAGCGGACGGCGAAGTGGTTGTCGGTGATGAGGGGCCCGAGGACTTCGATGGTGTCGTGGTCGATGGCGGCGGACTGTTGGTGGGCGTGGGCGAGGATGGCGTCGGTGCCTTTGAGCTCGACTTCTTCGCCGTCGGTTTCGAGGGGTGCGACGCGGACCATGTCGGGGGCGGTGAGGGCGAGCGCTTCGGTGAGGCGGCCGGCGGACAGGGCGGCGGTGTACTGGCGGGCGACCTCGGCCGTCGTTGGTACGCGGAACTCGGCGGCGTGGTCCGCGGCCCATTCGGCGAACGTGCGGGCCGGCCGGCCGGTCAGTTCGGCGACGGTGGTGGTGACCGGTTCGGGGTTGTCGACGAGTGAGGCCCAGTAGTTGACCGAGCTTTCCGCGAGGATCGGGTCGGCGCCGAGGTCGAGCATCGCCTGCCGGGCCGCGGCGTCGTCGAGCGCCTCGATCCGCATCGGCTTGCCGACGGTCCGCGCGATGGTGCGGATCTGCTCGGCCTGGGACACCGCCTCGGGGCCGGTGATCTCGTACGCCCGGCCGATGTGCTGGTCGCCGAGCAGCGCGAGTACGGCGACCGCGGCGATGTCGCGCTCGTGGATCATCGAGCGCGCCGCCTCGGGCGACGGGACACGGACCACGTCGGCGGTGCGGAAGTCGTCCGCCCAGTTCTGCGCGTTGACGGCGAACCCGCTCGGGCGGACGAACGTCCAGTCCCGGTCCGTGGCCCGCAGCAGCTGTTCGACGTCACCCCAGACGCCGCCGGACTCGGCGTTGAGCGACGACAGGTACACGACCCGCCGCGGGAGTTCGGCGATCACCGCGGCGGCGCCGTCGGCGCTGAACGACGGCCAGAGCAGGAACGCCGCGTCCGCACCGTCGGCGGCCCGTCGTACGGCGGCCGGGTCGGTGATGTCGCCCTGGACCAGCTCGACGTCGGACGGGAGGGCGGCGCGTTCCGGCGTACGGACGAGGGCGCGGACGGAGGCGTCGGCCGCGCGCAGTCCGTCGACGACGTGCCGGCCGACGCGGCCGGTGGCTCCGGTGACAAGGATTGTTCTCATGACCCCAACCCTCGGACCTGAACGTTGGTTGAGGTCAAGCCACAACCACTAGGCTGAGCGTCATGCTGGAGTTCGTGGTGCGAGTGGTGGGCGTTCTGGTCGCCTTCCTGGTGGCGCCCTTGCTGGTCGGGCAGGCCGAGCACAAGGTGATGGCGCACATGCAGTCACGGCTCGGCCCGATGTACGCCGGCGGGTTCCACGGCTGGGCGCAGCTGGTCGCGGACGGGGTGAAGTTCGTCCAGAAGGAGAGCGTGGTCCCGGCCGCCGCGGACAAGCGGGTGTTCGAGTGGGCGCCGATCGTCGCGATCCTGCCGTACCTGGCCGCGCTGGCCGCGATTCCGCTGGCGCCGGGGATCGTCGGCGCGGACCTCGACTCCGGGCTGTTCTTCGTCCTCGCGGTGATGAGCATCGGCGTACTGGGTTCGCTGATGGCGGGCTGGGGGAGCGGGAACAAGTACAGCCTGCTCGGCGGGCTCCGGGTGGCGGCGCAGCTGATGAGCTACGAGCTGCCGTTCGTACTGTCGGCGGCGAGCGTCGCGGTCGCGGCCGGGTCGCTGAGCCTGACCTCGATCGCGCACGCCTGGAACCCGTGGTGGTTGCTGTGGCAGCTGCCCGGCATGGTGGTGTTCTTCATCGCCGGGCTGGCCGAGTTGCAGCGGCCGCCGTTCGACATGCCGGTCGCGGACTCCGAGGTGATCTTCGGGCCGTACACGGAGTACACCGGGCTCCGGTTCGCGATGTTCCTGCTCGCCGAGTACGCCGGGATCGTCGTACTCGCGGCCCTCACCACGGTGCTGTTCCTCGGCGGCTGGAGCGGTCCCGGGCCGGAGTCGATCGGGTGGATCTGGACGATCGTGAAGGTCGCGCTGGTCTCGGTCGTGGTGATCTGGGTCCGGGTGTCGTTCCCCCGGATGCGCGCCGACCAGCTGCAGAAGCTCGCCTGGCAGGGCCTGGTCCCCGTCGCGTTGGCGCAGCTGGCGCTGACCGGTGTCGGCGTCGTGCTGTTCTGAGCGCGGACCTGCAGCACTCACCAACCGCGTTGTCGACCGGCCCTGGGCGGTCGGCTGAGCCTGGCCGTCGGTGAGGCGCGGCGGTTGGTGAGTGTCTGGGGTCCGCTAAGGCGTCGCGAGTGCCTCGGTCGGGGACAGCCGCGAGGCGCGGACGGCCGGGTACAGGCCCGCCAGTGCGCCGATCACCAGGGTGGCGACGACGCCGCCGGCGAGGGCCCAGAGCGGGATGACGGTGCGCCAGTTCTGGTACGACGCGTACGCGGCGGTGACGGCTGATCCGAGGAGTGCGCCGCCGAGGCCGCCCAGTGCGGACAGCAGGAGCGATTCGGTGAGGAACTGGGTACGGATCTGGGCGCGGGTGGCGCCGAGGGAACGGCGGAGGCCGATCTCGGCGCGGCGTTCGAGGACCGAGATCACCATGATGTTCGCGACGCCGACCCCGCCGACCAGCAGCGCGACGGCGCCGAGGCCGAGCAGCAGGCCGGTGAACGCCTGCCCGGCGGCCTGCTTCGCGGCGAGCGCGTCGGACGGGCGGGAGACCTCGACCTCGTTCGGGGCCTCCGGGTTGGCCGTTGCCCCGAGCACCGATCGGACCGCCTGGACCTGGACGTCGTCCGAGCGGGTGTAGATCGTGGTCGGGTGGCCGTCGAAGGACAGCTTCCGGCCGGCCGCGGGCCAGCCCATCAGCGCGGCGCTGTCGAGTTCCGGGGCGAGCGCGGCCGGTTCGAGGATGCCGAGCACGGTGAACCAGGTGTTGCCGATCAGTACCTGGGTGTCCGGGCCGGCCTTGGTGATGCCGAGCCGGTCCGCGGCGGTCGCGCCGAGAACGGTGGCCGGAAAGTTGCCGGTCGCGGTGTCCAGCCATTTCCCGCTGCGGACTGTGGCGCCGATGGTGTCGAGCAGGTTGGGGCGGGCGGCGTACGCGATGATCCCGTTCGTTTCCACGTCCGGGATCTTGTTGGTCCGGTACACGGAGGCGTCGTCCACCTTGCCGATCGCCGACTCGGCCCGCACCGGGGCGATCCGCGCGACCATTCCCTCCGCGGTCAACGGCAACTGCGCCTGGCCGCCGGTCAGGCGCGTTCCCGGCGTGACAGTCAGCAGATTGGTCCCCAACGCATCCAGTTGCCCGTCGAGCTGCGCCCGCGAGGACGACGAGATCCCTACGACGGCAACCATCGCCGCGATCCCGATCGCAATCCCCAACGCCGACAGCAACGCCCGCGTAGGTCGGGTCCGCAACCCCACCGCCCCCACCCGCACCACATCCCACAACCCAAGGCCGGCAGGCCGCAGCTCGCCGCTCCGCGTCGCGCTGTTGGCGCGCGGCAGCCGGCCACTGCGCATAGCACGAGAGGCCGCCGACCCGTCCCCGTGCGGGGTGGGTGGTGAGGTGTCCGCGCCGGGCGCGGGCGGCGGGGTGCGAGCGCCTAGTGCGCTCGTTGGTGGAGTGCGTGGTGGTGTGCCTGCGGGCCTAGTGGGTGGTGGGGTGCTGCTGTCTGGGCTGGTTGGTGGGGTGTGGGTGTGTGTTGCGCTCGTTGGTGGATGATCCGCTGGCGTGGGTGGCGGTGGGTTCTCGCGTGGGGTGGGTGGTGTGGTGCTTGCGGGCATGGTGAGGGGTGGGGTGCTGCCGTCTGGAGTGGGCGGCGGGGTGCTTGAGGTGGGGAGCGGCGGCTGGTTGTGGTGAGGGAGCTCGTCGGTCATGGGTGGTGCTCCTCGGATAGGTGGCCGTCTCGCAGGTGGAGTTGGTGGGGGAAGGTGGCGGCTATGTCGCGGTCGTGGGTGATGACTATGACGGTGGTGCCGGTGGTGTTGAGGTCGCGGAGGAGTTGCATGACGCCGGCGCCGGAGGCGGAGTCGAGGGCTCCGGTGGGTTCGTCGGCGAGGAGTACGGCGGGTTCGCCGACGACCGCTCGGGCTACCGCGACGCGTTGACGCTCGCCGCCGGACAGCTCGTGCGGCTCGTGGCGCAGCCGATGGCCGAGGCCGACCCGCTCCAGCGCGGCCGCCGCATGCTGACGACGCGCCGACAGGCGCAGACCGGAGTACAGCAACCCGTCCGCGACGTTGTCGATCGCCCGTACGCCGGCCGCGAGGTGGAACTGCTGGAACACGAACCCGATCCGGCTCGCCCGCAACGCCGACAACCCCGCGTCGGACAGCCGCGCCACGTCGTACCGGTCGATCCGGACCGTCCCGGACGTCGGCCGGTCGAGGGTCCCGAGCACGTTCAGCATCGTCGACTTCCCGGAGCCCGACGGCCCGACGATCGCGACCAGCTCGCCGGGTTCGATCCGCAGGCTGACCCCGCCGAGCGCCCGCACCCCGCCCGCGTACACCTTCGTCACGTCCCGCAGCTCGATCATTTCGGCATCCCTACCGTCGTCCCGGCGGTGATCCCGGCGCCGCTGATCTCGACCTGCCCGCTCGCGAACAGCCCGGTCTTCACCGGCACGTACCGCGACGTCGTACCGTCCGTGACCTCCACCCCGAACCCGCCCTCGCGGAGCGCGACCAGCGCCGCGACCGGCACCGTCAGCACGTTCGTGCGTTCCGACGCGGTGAACGTGACGTCGGTGGCCGCGGACGTCCACGCCGCCACCGCCTTCTGATTGGCGATCCCAACGATCACCTGGACCTTCGTCTCCGGGTCCTTGTCCGGACTCTCGGCCGGAATCACCACCGTGGAGACCTTCTGGATCCTCCCGGCAACGTTTTCCCCGTTCGGCAACGCGACCGACACCGCCGCGCCCATCACCGCGAGCCGCTGATCCGCCGCGTCCAGCTGCACGGTGACCGCGCGCGTCGTCCCGGTGAAGTTGAGCACCGGCTGGTTCGGCCCGAGCGGCGAACCTTCCTGCGCCGGCACGCTGTCCACCCGGATGTGCCCGGGCGCGAACAGCACACTGCCCAGCTCGACCACGCCCGTCTCGTCGAGCCCGAGGTCGTCCTGCCACGCCTTCACCGCGGTCGCCGTACCGTCCGTGTACGAGTCGTCGACGGTGAATCCGGTGTACCCCATCGCCCGCAGGTTCTGCTCGAGCTGCACGACATCGGTCCCCTCGGTCCCGACCGCGAGCCTCCGGTACGCCGGCAACGCGCCGTACAGCAACGTCGTCGGCTTGTTGTCGATGCTGTAGACGGTGTTCCCGCGCCGCAGCTCCTGCCCGCTGTCCGGTACGGCGGTGACGGTGCCGGCGACCCGATTGACCGCCGCGGACGTGGTGCCGAACCCGAGCGTGCCGTTCTGCGTCTCGGTGTCCTTCAGCGTCTGCTGCGTGACCTTGGTGGTGTTGACCGGGAGCGGCTGCGCTGCCTGGCTCGCGGCCTGCCCGGCGTCGCCCCGGTTCACCAAGAAGACGCTTGCGGCGCCGCCGGCCGCGAGTACTACGACGGCGGTGATCGCCTTTCGCATCAGCGCGCCGCCAGGATGCTCTGGCACGCGTCCTGTGCCTTCTTGAAGTCCGGGTCGTCCGCGACGCCCGGGCCGATCATGATCCCGCGCTGGTCCGGCTTCGGGTCCGGGAACTTCTCGACACCGTTCTTCCGCATGCACTCCGCGTACTTCCGGCCGTTCTCCTGCTGCTGCGGATTGGCACTCCCGGAAGCCTGCGGGTCGTACTGCCGGCACGCCTCCATCGCCTTCTGGACCTGCTCCTGGGTGACCCCCGAGTTCTTGTCGAACTTCAGCATCGGTCCCTTGCCGGGCTCCGGGTCCGGCACGTTCAGGCCGTGTTCCCGCAGGCATTGGGTGAACTTGACCGCCATCTCGTCCTGGCTGAGGCTCGCCGGCGCACTGCTCGCCGCGGCGGACTGCGGTTCCCCGCCGGACGCGACCTGGGCGTCGGGTTTGTCGGCTCCGCAACCGGTCAGGATCAGGCCGGCCGCCAGTACGGACACGGCCAGAATGGTGTTGCGCATCGCTGCTCCTCTCGTTTCCGGGAAACCCTGCTCGGACCGTCGTTTCCGGACCGTTTCCGAGGACGGAAACACGGGGGAAACGGCGCCGTCGGGCACCATGGGGTGCGTGCGGGTACTGGTGGTCGAGGACGAACCGTTGCTGGCGGCAGCGATCGCGGAGTGGTTGCGCGACGACTCGCACGCCGTCGACGTGGCCGCTGACGGCGGCGCCGCCCTGGAGCGGCTGTCCGTGAACGGGTACGACGTACTCGTCCTGGACCGCGACCTCCCGGTGGTGCACGGCGACGAGGTGTGCCGGCAACTGGTGGCGTCCGGCTCGGCCACCCGGGTGCTGATGCTGACCGCGGCGGCCGCGGTGACGGACCGGGTGGAGGGCCTCGGGCTCGGGGCGGACGACTACCTGACGAAGCCGTTCGCGTTCGCCGAGCTGGCGGCCCGGGTACTCGCGCTCGGCCGCCGCAGCCGCCCGGCCGACCCGCCCGTACTGCGCCGTGCCGGGGTCGCGCTGGACCCGGCGCGGCACGAGGTGTTCCGCGACGGCCGGTACGTGCCGTTGTCGAAGAAGGAGTTCGCCGTACTCGCGGAGCTGCTGCGGGCCGACGGCGCGACGGTGTCGGCCGAACAACTACTGGAGAAGGCATGGGACGAGCACGTGGACCCGTTCACGGGGGCGGTACGACTGACGATCCTGAAGCTGCGCCGGAAACTGGGCGAGCCGGGACTGGTCGAGACCGTCACCGGCGTCGGCTACCGCATCCGCTGAGGAGGCTCTCCCTACGAGGTCGCCTGACCCTGCTGTACGGCGGCCTGTTCCTGGTCGCCGGCGTACTGCTGCTCGGCGTCACCTATGCCCTGTTCAGCGCGAACCTCGGCCAGCAGTACCGGGTCGTGATGAAGGGGACGTACCTGAGCCCGGAGTCCGGCCGGACCGCCCCGCCGCCCCCGGTGAACGACGTGTACGTGATGAACAAGGACGGTGCTGTGCTCACCGGCTCCGACGCCGAGCGGGTGATGCAGCAGCAGCGCGAGCAGGTCCGGCAGGCCGCGATCAAGTCGATGCTGACGCAGGGGAGCATCGCGCTCGTGGCTGTCGGCGCGCTGGCCGCCGGGTTCGGCTGGCTGGTCGCGGGGCGGGTGCTGGCGCCGTTGCATCGGGTGACCGATACGGCCCGGCGGATCGCGGCGTCGCCCGCCGCGTTGCACGAGCGGATCGGGCTGAACGGGCCCGACGACGAGGTGAAGAACCTGGCGGACGCGTTCGACACGATGGTCGAGCGGCTGGACCATTCGTTCGACGGTCAGCGCCGGTTCGTCGCGAACGCGTCCCACGAGCTGCGTACGCCGTTGACGCTCGGCCGCGCGCTCGTCGAGGTCGCGATGCACCGGCGTACGGCGTCCGCGGACGTGAAGGAACTGGGCGAGAGTCTGCTGACGATCAACGCCCGGCACGAGCAGCTGATCGAGGGGCTGCTGATTCTCGCGGACTCCGAGAAGCAGCTGACGGCTACCTATCCGCTGAACCTGAGCGATGTCGTCACGCACGTCGCGGGCCAGCTGTCGAGCGAGGCCGCCGCGGCCGGCGTCGAGCTCATCCGCGGCCCCGGCGACGCCCCGGCCAAGGGCGACGCCCTGCTGCTGGAACGCCTGGTCCACAACCTGGTCGAGAACGGCATCCGCCACAACACGGACCGCCAGGCCATCACAATCGACGAGCATGCGAGCGCGCAGGCGGGGCAGCCCGGCGAGACGGCGAATGTGATGGCCTGGCGGTCCGGGCGTTGGGTGCGCGTGGTCAGCAAGCGCGTCGGGGACGAGGTGCAGGTCGTGGTCACGAACACCGGGCCGGAGATTCCGCCGTACGAGGTGGAGAGCCTGTTCAAGCCGTTCTACCGGCTCGGGGCAGAGCGGCTCGTCGGTGGGAAGGGGGCCGGGCTCGGGTTGTCGATCGTACGGTCGGTGGCGGAGGCACACGGCGGCACGGTGAACGCCGCACCGCGCGCCGGAGGTGGTCTGGAAATTACTGTGGTGCTGCCTGTCGATCCAGGGTGAGGCCGTTCGTGTAGGTGACGAGAAGGAGGACACCATGAATCAGTACGTGCTCAGCATCTACCAGCCCGACGGCCCGCCGCCCGCGCCCGAGATCCTCGACCCGATCATGCGCGACCTCGAGGTCCTGAACACCGACCTCAGGAAGGCCGGGGTCTGGGTGTTCGACGCCGGCATGCACCCGCCCGAGACGGCCACCGTGCTCCGGGCGAAGGGCGACGAGGTCCTGGTCACCGACGGCCCGTTCACCGAGGGCAAGGAACACCTCGGCGGCTTCATCGTGATCCGCGTCGAGGACCTCGACGCCGCGCTGCACTGGGGACGCCGCCTCACCACCGTGCTCGGTCTTCCGGTAGAGGTCCGGCCGTCGCAGTCGTGACACCGGACCTCGCAGCGATCTTCCGGGCCGAGCACGGGCGCGCGGTCGCCGTACTGACGCGCGTGTTCGGCGACCTGGAGATCGCCGAGGACGCCGTCCAGGACGCGTTCGCGGCGGCGCTGGAGAAGTGGCCGGAGGCCGGCGTACCGCCGAGTCCGGCCGGCTGGATCATCACGACCGCGCGGAACCGTGCGATCGACCGCCTGCGCCGTGAGTCGGCGCGGGCGGACAAACACGCCCAGGCGGCGCTGCTGCACGCCGAGGCCGAGCCGGTGGAGGAGGGTGCCGTGCAGGACGACCGCTTGCGGCTCATCTTCACCTGCTGCCACCCCGCCCTCGCGCTGAACGTCCGGGTCGCGCTCACGCTGCGGATGCTGGGCGGGCTGAGTACGACGGAGATCGCCCGCGCCTTCCTGGTCCCGGAAGCGACGATGGCGCAGCGCCTGGTCCGCGCGAAGGCGAAGATCAAGGTCGCGGGCATCCCGTACCGGGTGCCGTACGAGGCCGACCTGCCCGACCGCGTCCGCGGCGTACTGGCGGTCGTGTACCTGATCTTCAACGAGGGGTACGCCGCCTCGTCCGGCGAGACCCTGGTCCGCGACGAGCTCGCGGTCGAGGCGATCCGGCTCGGCCGGCTGATCGTCGACCTGATGCCGGACGAACCCGAGGCGGTCGGCCTGCTCGCGCTGATGCTCCTCCAGCACTCCCGCCGCCCCGCGCGGGTCGCGCCCGACGGCTCGCTGATCCGCCTCCGCGACCAGGATCGCGCCGTCTGGGACCAGGCGCTCATCACCGAAGGGCACGAGCTGGTACGGCGCTGCCTCCGCCGCAACCACCCCGGTCCGTATCAGCTCCAGGCCGCGATCAACGCCGTACACGCCGACGCCGCCACCGCCGGCGCGACCGACTGGCCACAGATCCTCCAGCTCTACGACCACCTCCTGGCGCTCGATCCGACCCCGGTCGTCGCCCTCAACCGGGCTGTCGTGGTGGCCGAGGTGGACGGTCCCGCCGCCGCGCTCGCCCTGGTCGACGACCTCTCCCTCGACACCTACTACCTCTTCCACGCCATCCGCGCCGACCTGCTGACCCGGCTGGGCCGCACGGCGGAGGCGCAGGCGGCGTACGAGACCGCGCTCACGCACAACACCAACCAGGCCGAACGGGCGTTCCTGCTACGGAGCATGGGACGCTAGTGTCCTGTTAACCGACGGGAGGTGGAGTGTGGGGCTGCCTGGCAAGGGGCTGGTCGAGGGGTTGAAGGTCACTGCGCGGACGCTGGCCCGGCGGTCGGTCACCGAGCAGTATCCGGACGTCCAGCCGGAGCTGCCGCCGCGCAGCCGGGGCGTGATCGCGCTGATGGAGGAGAACTGCACCTCCTGCATGCTGTGCGCCCGCGAGTGCCCGAGCTGGTGCATCTACATCGACTCGCACACCGAGACCGCGCCGTCGGTCGGTGAGCAGGCCCGCGAGCGCAGCCGGAACGTGCTGGACCGCTTCGCGATCGACTTCAGCCTCTGCATGTACTGCGGGATCTGCATCGAGGCCTGCCCGTTCGACGCGCTGTTCTGGTCGCCGGAGTTCGAGTACGCCGAGACCGACATCCGCAACCTGACCCACGAGAAGGACCGGCTCCGCGACTGGATGTGGACCGTCCCGGCCCCGCAACCCATCGACCCCGGCCCGACCGCCGAGGACCCCGATGACGCAGGGGACGCCGAGTGACAACGGTTCTGTTCTCCGTCGCCGGTGTGGTGGCGGTCGTCGCCGCCGTGCTGGTCGTCACGTCCCGCCGGATCGTGCACGCCGCGCTCTGGCTGGTGGTCGCGCTCGGTGCCGTGGCCGGCTGCTTCGGCGCCCTGCACGCGGAGTTCGTCGCGCTGGTCCAGATCCTCGTGTACGTCGGCGCGATCGTCGTACTCGTGCTGTTCGCGCTGATGCTGACCAAGGCCCCGACGAACCCGCTGCCCGAGCTGACCACCGGCCGCAGCCCGTTCGCGGCCGTGGTCGCCGGTGTCCTCGCGGTGCTCCTCGGCACCGGCGTCGTCCTTGCCTTCGGCAACGAGAAGGTCAAGCCGGTGGCCGACGGCTCGGCGACCGCGGTCGGGACCCAGGTGTTCAAGCACTGGGTCCTCCCGTTCGAAGTGCTGTCCGTTCTGCTGCTCGCCGCGCTGATCGGCGCGATCGCCCTCTCCCAGCGGAAGAAGGAGGACTGACATGCCGTTGGTCCTCCCGCTGCTGCTGGCAGTGGTGCTGTTCTGCGTCGGCGTGTACGGCGTCCTCGCCCGCCGGAACGTGATCACGCTGCTGATGTCGTTCGAGCTGATGCTGAACGCCGTCAACCTGAACCTGGTCGCGTTCGACGCCTGGCGGGTGACCGAGGCGACCGGGCAGACGCTCGCGGTCTTCGTGATCACGCTGGCAGCGGCCGAGATCGGCCTCGGGCTGGCGATCGTCCTGCTGCTGTTCCGCGGGCACGGCCACGTCGACGCGGACGCCGCCCGGGACCTGGAGGAGGCGTCGTGATCGGCACCGCCTGGCGGGTCGTCGGCGTCGGCTTCTCGCTCCTCGTCGTCCTGGCCTCGGCCCTGCTGTACGGCGTGACGCCGCAGCACACCACGGCCGGCGGCGCGATGATCGGCGAGGACTTCTGGTTCTCGTACGAGTTCCGCACCGACGGGCTGACCGTGCTGATGCTGGCCGTGGTCGGGGTGGTGTCGGCGTGCGTGCAGGTGTACTCGATCGGGTACGTCCGCGAGCGGGTCGCGTCGTACACGGCGCTCGTCACGCTCTTCACGGCGGCGATGGTGACCGTGGTCGTGTCGGACAACCTGTTCCTGCTGCTGATCGGCTGGGAGGTGATGGGCGCCTGCTCGTACCTGCTGATCGGCCACTACTGGGAGCGGCGGGACGCCCGCGCCGGCGCGATGAAGGCGTTCCTGATGACCAGGTTCGCCGACGTCGGCTTCCTGTTCGGGATCTTCGTGCTCGGCGTCGGGTACCACACGTTCCGGATCTCCGAGCTCGGTCACAGCCCGATCGCGCCGCACACGCTGACGATCGGGACACTGCTGCTGCTCGTCGGCGTGGTCGGCAAGTCGGCGCAGGTCCCGCTGCAGACCTGGCTCCCGGACGCGATGCCCGGCCCGAGCCCGGTCAGCGCGCTGATCCACGCGGCCACGATGGTTGCCGCGGGCGTCTTCCTGATCGCGCGGCTGTTCGACCTGTTCGTCGAGGCCGAGACCACGTTGACGGTGCTGGCCGTGGTCGCCTGCGTGACGATGCTGTTCGCGGCGTCCTGCGCGATGGCGGCCGTCGAGGTGAAGCGGGTGCTCGCCTGGTCGACGGTCAGCCAGCTCGCGATCATGTTCTCCGGGCTCGCTCTCGGCTCCCGCGACGGGCGGCACGCGGCGCTCTTCCACCTGTTGACGCACGCGGCGTTCAAGGGCCTGCTGTTCCTCTGCGCGGGCGTGCTGCTGCATCAGGTCGGCAGCGCGGCGTTCGTCGTACTGCGGAAGTACTCGCGGCGCGGCGCGCTGCGGAAGCGGCTGCCGGTGACGTTCGTGACGATGACGATAGGGCTGGCGGCGCTGGCCGGCGTACCGGGACTGGCCGGGTTCTTCTCCAAGGACTCCGTGGTCGAGGCGGCCTGGGAGACGGCTCGGGACGGTTCGGTCGTGGGCTGGATCGTGCTCGTGTCGGTGTGCGTGACCGCGATGATGACCGCGTTCTACTGCGTGCGCCTGTGGTTGTGGGTGTTCTTCCGTACGCCGGCCGTCGTCGGCGCGATCGGTGCGTTCGAGGACGACGACGCGATGGCGGACCTGGACGAGCCGGACGTGCGCAAACTGCACGAGGGGTCGTGGCTGATGCTCGCCCCGATGGTCCTGCTGACGCTCGGTGCCATCGGCCTCGGGTACGCCGACGGTGTCCACGTGAACTGGGCGATCGCGGGAATCACGACCGTGCTCGCGGTGCTCGGCGCGCTGCCGGCGTACTCGCTGTGGCGGCGCGGGGCGGACCCGCGGCCGGTGCTGCTGGAACGTGAGTACGGCGTGGATCCGGCGTACCAGCGGTTGGTCGTCGTGCCGGTGCGGTGGCTGGCCCGGCTGACGGTCGGCGGGGACCAGGACGTGATCGGGGCGTACGTACGGGCGACCGGGCGGGCGGGTGTGCTCGCGTCGGCCGGGTTCCGGAAGTTGCAGACGGGGAACGTGCAGACGTACCTGACGGCGGCGGTGATCGGGGTGGTCGCGCTCGCGATCCTGGCGGGGGTGATCGGGTCGTGAGCCAGTGGTTGCTGATCGCGCTGGTGGCCGTTCCGGCGGTGACCGGTGGAGTGCTGTGGGCGCTGCCGGTGCTGATCGGTGAACGGGTGGCGGCGATCGTCGGGTCGGTGGTGTCGGGGCTGGTGCTGGTCGGTTCGGTGGTCCTGTGGTGGGACATGAGACGTCCGCACTGTCCGTGCACCGTGACCTCGACCTTCGTGGGCTTTGAATCCCCGCCGCGGAACTTGCCCGGCAAGTTGTTGCCGTACGCCCAGACCGACGTGTCCTGGATCCCGCAGCTCGACGTCCGGTTCCACATGGCGGTCGACGGCATCTCGATGCCGCTCATCACGCTCACCGCGCTGCTCGTCCTGCTCAGCAGCCTGTACTCGCTGAAGATCACCCCGAAGATCGGCCGGATGCGCTCGCTGATCGCGCTCCTGCTGCTGATCGAGACCGGCGTGATCGGCACCTTCGCGGCCGCCGACCTGGTGCTGTTCTTCGTGTTCTTCGAGATCGTGCTGATCCCGATGTGGCTCGTGATCGACATCTGGGGCGACCACCACGACCGGGCCGGGCGGCGCCGGGCGGCGAACACGTTCATCCTGATGACCGTGCTCGGCTCCGCGCTGATGCTGCTCGGGTTCCTGCTGGTCCACCGGCAGACCGGGACGTTCGACGTGGCGTTCCTCGGCGAGCACCCGCTGCGCGGCGGGCACGGGATCCCGCTCGCCGCGGCGGTCCTGATCGCGCTCGGGCTCGCGGTGAAGCTGCCGCTCTGGCCGCTGCACATCTGGCTGCCGGACGCGCACGCGAAGGCGCCGACGGTCGGCTCGGTGCTGCTGGCCGGCGTCCTGCTGAAGCTCGGCAGCTACGGCATGATCCGGATCCTGCTGCCGATCCTGCCCGGCGCGACCGCCACGATCGCGCCGTACCTGGCCGGCTTCTCGGTGGTCGCGATCGTCGCCGGATCGCTGGCCTGCCTGGCGCAGACCGACGTGAAGCGGCTGATCGCGTACTCCAGCGTCGGGCACATGGGCTTCATCGGCCTCGGCATCGCGACGATGTCGCCGGAGGGGCTGAACGGCGCGCTGTATGCGAACATCGCGCACGGCGTCATCACCGGGCTGCTGTTCTTCCTGGCCGGGGCGATCAAGGACCGGCACGACACCGGCGACCTGCGGGCGATCGGCCGCGCGCTGTACGCCCGGCTGCCGCGGATCGGCGGGCTGCTCACGTACGCGTGCCTGGCGTCCCTCGGGCTGCCGGGGCTGGCCGGGTTCTGGGGCGAGATGCTGGTCCTGCTCGGCGCGTACCACCCGGCCGACGAGTTGCCGCGGGCAACGTTCCTGGTGCTGATGGTGATCGCCGGGCTGGGCGCCGTACTGACCGCCGCGTACTTCCTCCGGCTGATCCGGAACCTCTGCCAGGGCGACCCGGCCGAGTACCCGGCGGCGCCGTTCGCCGTCGACCTCAGCCGGATCGAGTTCGCCACCTTCGCGCCACTCGCTGTACTCACGATGGCGCTGGGCCTCTGGCCGTTCACGCTGCTCAACGAGTGGATCGTCCTATGACGCTGACGTGGACCGACTGGCAGGCTGTCGCCGTGCCGCTGGTGCTGGCGATCGGGGCGATCGCCGTACTGCTCGTCGACAGCTTCTGGAAGAGCGCGCCGGCCGAGCTGCGGCACCTCGTCGTCACGGTGCTGACCAGCGTGGTGATCCTGTTCGGGCTCGTGTTCGTCTGGGCGCAGCACGGCGACTTCAAGCCCGCGTTCTGCCGGCCGGCGGTCGAAGGGCCGGCCGAGTGCAGCCTGGTGTTCGAGCCGTTGACGGCCGGGTTGTGGGCGGTGCTGCTGATCGGCGGGCTCGGCGTTGCCGGGTTGTCGACGTACCGGCTGCTCGCCAAGGACGTGCCGATCGGGGAGTACCACTTCCTGCTGCTGAGCGCACTGACCGGCGCGACCGTGCTCGCAGGCGCGCGGGACCTCGCGACGCTCGTGATCGCGCTCGAGGTGGTGTCGCTGCCGACGTTCGCGATGGTCGGGCTGCGCCGCGACCGGCGCGGGTCCGAGGGCGCGCTGAAGGCGTTCCTGGTCTCGGTGCTGTCGACGGCGGTGATGCTGTTCGGCGTCTCCTACCTGTACGGCGTGACCGGCTCGCTGTACCTGACCACGATCGCGAACCGGCTGAGCGGGCTCGACCCGAACCTCGCCCGGGTCGCCTTCGCGGCGGGGCTGTTCGTGATCGTCGGGTTCGCGTTCAAGATCGGGGCCGTACCGTTCCACGCGTGGCTTCCGGACACGTACGTCGGGGCGCCGGTCGAGGTCACGACGTTCCTCGCTGTGGTGTCGAAGTCGGCCGGAGTCGCCGGGCTGCTGGTGATCGTGACGTCCGGGATCGCACCGGCCGGTTCGGAACTGCGGACCGTGGTCGCGATCCTGGCCGCGGTCACGATGACGGTCGGGAACCTCGCGGCCCTGCGCCAGGTCGAGGCGGTCCGGCTGCTCGCCTGGTCGTCGATCGGCCAGGTCGGTTTCCTGCTCGCACCGCTCGCGGTCGGTGACGCGCGGGCCGTCGTCGGCTACCTGGCGGCGTACGTCGTGGTGACGCTCGGCGCCTTCGGAGCAGTGGCCGTGGTGCAGCGGCACCGGGCCGGCGGGCTGCTCACCGACTACCGCGGGATGGTTCGGTCGGAGCCGGGGCTCGCGGCGGCGCTGATCTTCTTCCTGGTGGTGCTTGCCGGGTTGCCGCCGGGTCTTGCGGGGCTGTTCACGAAGTTCGCCGCGTTCCAGGCGGTGATCGACGCGCACCTCGGCTGGCTGGCGATCGTGATGGCGATCAACGTGATGATCGGCCTGGCCGTGTACCTGCGCTGGATCGCGGAACTGTTCCGGCTGCCCGCCGACGACCCGTTCTCGGTCGACATCGAAACCCCGGCTGTTGCGATGCTCACCTTCTGCGCCGCGCTCACCGCGGTCCTCTCGGTGCTGCCGAGCATCATGTTCGCGCTGGTCACCTGACAGGTTCCGGCCATGGGTGGCTCGATGGACTGCCGGGGTGGGTAACTTGCGGTGGGTGAAAGCATTCGGAGTTGCCGGAGTCGTTCTGCTGTTCACACTCGCCGCCTGCGGCGGCTCGACCAAGGGTGGGACGTCCACTCCGACGAGCGCACCAAGCTCGGGGACCTCGACCGCCGCGCCCTCGACCACGCCCTCCTCGACCGCGCCGTCTTCGAGCACGCCGTCTTTGAGCACGCCGACGCCGGTGGTTCCGGCGGCGAAGGACGAGCAGAACTACAAGGCGTGCACGGACGGCACCTGTGAAGTGCTGGTCCGGGCGAAGGCGGTCATCAACCTCAACGGGGACAAGTTCACCGCGACCGTTGCGAAAGGCACCCTCAAGCTCACCGACTCACGCGGGTACATCTCGTTGAGCCGGACCGGCACGTCCTCCAGCCGCAGCGGCAGCGGCAGCGTCGGCGGCGTGGCCGGCGGCCTCGCGGCGGTCCAGTGGAACGACGACGGCGGACCGGTTCACATCGCGACGCTGACGTACGCCGCGGGTGACACCGTCGTCGTGCTGTTCAGGAAGGGGTAGTCCGCGCCAGGAAGTCCTCGTACTGCGACCACACCCGCCGCCACAGCACGTCGCGATCCGCCGCGGTGTAGTGCGGGAGCGGGAGGTGGAAGACGTCCGCGAGGGCGGTGAAGTAGTCGGCGCGGTCGTCGAGCAGGCGGTTGTCGACGCGGTCGGCGTACGTCTCGCTCAGGCCGATGGAGCGCAGTACGACCACGGATTCCGGCGTACGGCGGAACGCGGAGGCTACCCGGACGAACCGTGAGCCGGGGTCGGCGGACAGCTCCGCGTGCTTCGCGGTGAAGGACTCGAGGGACACCGGGGATGCCTCGAAGTCCATGCCGATCAGGTTCGCGCGCGGGTCGTGGTCGAGGCGCCAGCCGTCGGCGATCTCGGACGGGCGCAGCCGCAAGGTGAACGGGTACTGCTTGGACTCGCCCGTCTCCAGCGGCATCGGGTGGCGCAGGCCGTCGCCGAGGCCGGCGTCCACGAGCCACTCGCGCTCCGGGTCCTCGGTCAGGCCGCTGACCGTGAGCACCAGGTGGCTGCCGTCGATGCCGCTCGGGCGGTTGACCGTTTCCACCCCGCCGCGGTGCAGCTGCACGCGGTAGCCGAGTTCGGTCAGCAGTAGCGCGAACGTGCCGTTCAGCTGGAAGCAGTACCCGCCGGTCTCGCGCGCGACGATCCGCTTCGCGACCTCCTCCGGGTCGAGCGGACCGCCCGGCGTGACCTGGTACTGCACGGTTTCGTACGGGACCTGGTCCACGAAGGCCTCGTGCAGCCGCGTCAACCCCTCAAGCCGCGGCGGGCCGTCGTACTCGTCGATCCCGATCCGCTGCAGGAACGCCCTGGTGTCCATGCGCCTTAGGCTAGGCGAGGTGATCGACGTTCTCGACGGACCTGCAGCTATTGCCATCACCGACGAGCTCGGCCCGCTGTACGCCGCCTCCTTCGGCCCCGAGGAGGACACCGACCGTTTCACCACCGAAACCCTCCCCAAACACGCGGCCCGCGCCGACTTCCGATTGGTCGCGGTTCGTCAGGACGGTCGGCTCGTCGGGTTCGCGTACGGGTATACGGGGGAGCGGGGGCAGTGGTGGCCTGAGCGGGTGGTGGAGGCGGTCGGGGCGGAGCTTGCCGCGGAGTGGGTCGGTGGGCACTTCGAGGTGGTCGAACTCGCCGTACATCCGGACGCCCAGCGCCAGGGCCTCGGCGCCGCGCTGATGACCGAGCTGCTGCGCGACCTCCCGCACCGCCGGGCGCTGCTCGGCACGGACGTCGACGACGGTCCGGCGCCGCGCCTGTACCGACGGTTGGGCTGGCAACTGCTCTACCCCGACCTCGGCTGGGGCAGTGCGCTCTACGGTCTGGACAGAGGAGTGCCTGAAACCTCCTGACCTGGCAGGGTAGGCGTCATGACTGCTGAGCGGATCTATGTCGGGAGCTACACCACTCAGGCCGGCGGTGGGGACGGGATCGCGGTCGGCCCGCTGGACGGGCTCGCCGTGGCGGCGACGATCGCCGACCCGTCGTTCCTGGTCAGGTCCGCGGACGGGCGGTTCCTCTACGCCACGAACGAGGAGCAGGACGGCAAGGTCGCGGCGTTCGCGATCGGCGCGGACGGCGGGCTCGAGCTGCTCAACCAGCAGCCCACCAACGGCGCGCACCCGTGCCACCTCGACATCGACCCGTCCGGGCGGTACCTGCTGTCCGCCAACTACACCTCGGGCTCGGTCGCGATCCACCCGATCGCCGCGGACGGTTCGCTCGGCGAGGCCACGCAGTACCTGCAGCGCGAAGGATCCGGGCCGAACGCGGACCGGCAGGAGGGCCCGCACGCGCACCAGATCGCGTTCGACATCGAGGGTGCCTACGTGTTCGACGTCGACCTCGGCTCGGACACCGTCTACTCGTCGACGCTCACCGCGGACGGCCGGCTGGAGGAGGTCGACCGGCTGCACATCCACCCGGGCGCCGGCCCGCGGCACCTGGTGTTCCACCCGGCGGGCGCCGCGGCGTACGTGATCAACGAGCTGGACTCGACGCTCACGGTCTGCAGCTACGCGAACGGCAAGCTGCAGACCGTGCAGACCACGTCGACCCGGCCGGCCGACTCGCCGGGCGAGAACTACCCGGCCGAGCTGCTGATCTCGTCCGACGGCCGCTTCCTGTACGGCTCGAACCGCGGCGACAACACCGTCGCGGTCTTCGCGGTGGCCGGCGACGGCCTCAGCGTCGAGCTGGTGCAGACCATCTCGTCGGGCGGGAACTGGCCGCGACACCTTGCCTTCAGCAACGACGGCACGGTGCTGTACGCCGCCAACGAGCAGTCGGACCAGATCGCCACGTTCACCATCGGCAACGGCCGGCTGACTGCTCAGGGAGAGCCTGTCAGCTGGCCGCGGCCGGTGTGCGTCCTGCCGATCTAGACGAGCTTCTCGAAGAAGAACTCGTGCTTGAGGAAGGACACGTCGTACTCGTGACCCGGGTACGGCGGGTTCAGCTGCGCCGCCTGGAACAGCCGCCAGCCGTCCTTCAGCGCGTCCAGCCCGGTCTCGTACGGCGGTACGTCGCTGTCACCCGTCGTCGGGTGCGTCTCGCCCGTGCCGTCGTACGTCGACCAGCCGACCACGCGGGCGTCCAGCGCCGACGAGGCCAGGTACAGCACCAGCACCTGCTGGCGAAGGCCGGTGCGCTGCGGGTTCTCGGCCGTGGCGGTCATGCCATCTCCTTCTTGTTGGCGGCGTGCGGGTTGTTGACGCGGTCGGCCACCACCCGCTGCGGGCGGTTCGTGACGCGCGTGACCCAGTAGTTCGGGTCGTACGTGTCGTCGCCGCTGATCGCGCGCCACATCATGATCCGGTTGTACCGTTCGAGCCGGCCGGTGGCGTTCTCGTACCACGGGAAGTTCTGCTCGAGCTCGGCCGCGACCGCCTCGTCGTACAGGTCGTCGGTGTTCCAGAGCCGCACCTGACGGACCGTCGGGTTGAAGCGGATCTTGAACATGTACCGGTCGACGTTGCTGTCGTTCTTGCGGCCGCCGTGCCAGATGCCGTGGTGCAGGAACACGACGGTGCCGGCCGGGCAGACCAGGCGGGTCTGGCCGAGCAGGTTCTGGTACCGGCCGGTGTCGGACTCGTTGGTCCGCCGCAGGTGGCTGCCCGGGACGCTGAGCGTGCCGCCCATCTCGAGCGTGACGTCCTGCGGGTAGTACATCAGCTGCACGTCGAAGGCGTCCGTACGGACGTCGATGATCGCGTCGCCGTGCAGGTTCTGCGCCTCGCCCTCGTTCGCCCGGCGGATGTGCACCGCGTGGTGGTCGACGGTCGGCTCGGGCCCGACCAGGCTGTGGATCGCGCCCGCCACCTCCGGCAGTTGCACCAGCCGCTGGACGAACTCGCTGTCCACGAACGCCTCCGACAGCGGGGTGCCGTACGGAACGCCCGGGATGCCGTTGTTCAGCACCTCGATCGCCTGCTGGTTCATGTCGTCCGGTACGACGGCGTCCATCCGGAGGGCGCCGGTGGCGACGAAGTGCGCCATCTGCACCGAGCTGAGCAGATGCTTGCGATGCGGTTGGGGCATGAAGACTCCCTGTTCGCGCTAGTGGTCACTACTCCTCCATTCTGCGATCGACCGCCGTTGTCTCGCGTGGGTTGTGATCACTACTGGTGGTAAATTCTCACCGTGATCGAGTTGCATCTGGCGCAACCGCCGGAGGTCGTGAGCGCCGGCGCGGGCATCCACGGGACCCGTGCGCTGCGGGACGTCTTCCGGCTGCCGGACCTGTGGCAGCTGCACCTGTACAACTACTCGGCCGAGCTGACGCTGCTGGGCGAAACGTTCTCGGTCGCGCCCGGGTACGTCTCCCTGACCCCGGCCGGGACCCAGGTGCGGTTCGACTACCGCGGCCGGTCCGAGCACCTGTACGCGCATTTCCGGCCGGTTCCGGTCGGCGAACCGTCGTACGTCCCGGTCGTCCAGGACGCGGGCGAGGCGGCGCCGCTGCTGTCCGGGCTGCTGCGGTCGGCGGTCGAGTCGTCGCCGTCGGGGTCGTCGCGGATGACGGCGGAGGTGTGGACCGCGCTGTGGCGGATCGCCGAGCTGACACCGGCACCGGTCGAGGCTGGGCACCCGGCCGTCGCGGCGGCGATCGCGCACATCGAGGCGAACCTCGCGCAACCGCTCACCGTTCCGGAACTCGCCAGGCTGGCCGGCGTCTCCCACAACCACCTGACCCGCCTGATCCAGGCCGAGACCGGCTCCACGGTCATCGCCTACGTCCGCCGGCGGCGGATGATGCGGGCCCGGCACCTGCTCGTGTCCTCGACGCTGTCGATCCCCGCGATCGCCGCGTCGGTCGGCATCCCGGACCTGCAGGCCTTCAACAAGACGTGCCGGCGCGAGCTGGGCGCCTCGCCACGCGCCGTACGTTATGCGGTAGCCGGAGCCGGGCCGGGGGTCTAGCGTTTCCGGACATGTACGAGTTGATCCCCGCCGGTGACGCCCCGCAGTACGACGCCGAGGCCGAGGTACGGTTCGCCGAGGACTGGCCGGAGTTCATCTTCCACGACGCCGAGGTACCGAAGTACCGCGAGCGACGGGTGTCGTACTTCCCGCAGTGGGAGTTCTACTTCGTCTCCGGCGACCACCTGATCGCCGGCTGCTGGGGCGTACCGCTCGCCTGGGACGGCACGGTCGAGGACCTGCCCGGCGGCTTCACGGACGCGCTGGCGCGGTCGGTGACGTCGTACGAACAAGGCGTCGTACCGAACACCTTCGTGCTGATGGCCGCCGCCGTACGCTCCGACGAACAGGGCCAAGGCCACGCCGGCCGCGTCATCACCGCCGTCCGCGACCACGCTGTGGCGCACGGCCTCCCGCAGGTCATCGCCCCCGTCCGCCCCACCCTGAAGTCGAGCTACCCGCTCACCCCCATCGAAACCTTCATGACCTGGACCCGCCCCGACGGCCTACCGCTCGACCCCTGGCTCCGCACCCACGTCCGCCTCGGCGCCACCCTCCTCGCCCCGGCCCCCGCTTCCCAAACCATGACCGGCTCAGTAGCCGACTGGGAATCCTGGACGAAGATGCCCTTCCCCACCACCGGCACCTACACCATCCCCGCCGGCCTCACCACCCTCGCCATAGACCGCGAAGCCGACACCGGCCGCTACGTCGAACCCAACATCTGGCTCCGCCACACCTGACCCTCGGGTGTGAAGACGAACGATTCCTTGAACGGCGCAAGCCCGCACCGTCCGGCCAGCAGGACCGGCTCCTCGTACAACGGCCAGCTGTCCGGCTCGTCGGGTTTGCTCCCGTTCCACAGGTAGAACCACACGATCGGCCCATCCGCAGCCACGTAGCCGAGGACGCTCGGGTACCGCGGATTGCTCCCACCGATCCGCACCGACGGCTCCCCGAAGGATCCGAGCACGTCGGCCTCCAGGTGATCCGTCGCGCAATACCCGGCGAGCCGCCCGCGCAGGTCGGCGTAGTCGCGCCCATCGAGCGTCCGGTCGATCCTCAGCCAGCCTTGCTGGTGGGCGTAGTCCGCGTAGGCAGACGCCATCGCCTCCGCTCCGTCGCCCGGCATCAGACGACGCACCACGCCGGCAACCCCGATCGACGACCAGGCGCCGGCAGCCTCCAGCGCCTCCTGCCAGGTCCGGCCGGCGCCTGTCTCGGTGACATAGACGACCTCGTCGAACTTGTAGAACAGCCCGAGCTCGCCGCCGTACATCCCCGGCCGGCGCACCGCGCCGTTCAGCCCCTCGATGAAGTGTTGCTGGATCTGTTCGACCGTCAGCATCTACTGCACCACCAGGGCGGCCAGGCCGGTGGTGAGGATGTTTTTGGTTACCTGGAGGGCGTAGGGCTCGTCGGGGCCGGTGAGGGACTGGTGGGACCAGCTGATGACGTCTTCGTAGGCGCGGACGTGGCGGTAGTAGTGGATCGCGTCCTCGTCGAGGGTGTGCGGGCCGTAGCCGGTGAGGAACGCCTCGCGCTGGGCGGTTGTCGTGGGGCCGACGTCGCCCATGCCGCCGAGCATGAACATCAGGTCCTGTTCGCGCGGTGCGTGGATCACGTCGTCCCAGTCGATCAGGTGCAGCCCGCCGTCGACCAGCACGTTGCCGATGTGCGGATCGCCGTGGCACACCACCCGCGGCCCGGTCGGCGCGGGCGGGCGGTTCGTCAGCAGGTCCGCGATGATGCCGTCGTACGTCGCCCACACCGCCGCGAGCTCCTCCGCGACGTCCCCCTCCGGCGCTTCGAGCCGCCGCCGTACGTCGTCCACCACCGCCGGCATCCGCGCGTCGATGTGGCTGTGCCTCGGCAGCGCGTCGCGCAGCCGCGGCGGCGGTTCTGCGTCGTGCACGCGGCGGAGCAGTACGCCGTACTCCGACCACTGCTCGTCCGTCAGCCCCGTCTCCGCCGCCCGCGGACCGTCGATCCACGGCGTCACCGTCAGCCGCTTCTTCGCGTGCACGCTCCACAGCCCGCCCTCGGACGTCCGGATCATTTCCGGTACGCCGGGCAGCCCGCTGTCGGCGAGGAACGCCGCGACCTGATGCCCGGTGTTCGTCCCCGCGCCGCTCCACTTCACGGCGTACGCGTTCGTGGCCGTCGTCGCCCGCCACACCTGCGCCGCCACGTCCGCGCCGTACGCCACCGGTGTGAGCCGCGCCACGTCGAGCCCGAAGTCCGCCAGCAACCACTTCCGCAGCAACGTGTCACCCACACCCGCCAGCATGCCCGGCAACCGCCCCGCGAGCGAGCCGATTACCGGGCGCAGCGGTCAGCGGTAGTTCACGAACTGGACCGCGAAGTCGTAGTCCTGGCCCTTGATCAGCGACTGCACCGCCTGCAGGTCGTCCCGGCTCTTGCTGGACACCCGCAGTTCGTCGCCCTGGATCTGCGCCTTCACGCCCTTCGGGCCCTCGTCGCGGATCAGCTTCGAGATCTTCTTCGCGTTCTCCTGCGTGATGCCGGCGTCGATCGTCGCCACGATCTTGTAGATCTTCCCCGACAGCTTCGGGTCCTCCGCCTCCAGCCCCTTCAGCGAGATCTGCCGCTTCACCAGCTTGTCCTTGAACACGTCGAGTACGGCGCTCACCCGCTCCTCGGTGTTCGCCTGCATCTCGACCGACTCCCCGGACCACTTGATCCCGGCATCCACGTTCTTGAAGTCGAACCGCTGGCTGATCTCCTTCGCCGCCTGGTTGACGGCGTTGTCCACCTCCTGGTGATCCACCTTGTTCACGATGTCGAAGGAGGACTCCGAAGCCATGGGCACAACCTTTCCGATTTGCTGTCAGGGGCACTGTCTGTCGTATAGTCTCTCCCGCTGGTCCTCGGACCAGCACCACCCCCCTGGCGGGTTGCCCGAGCGGCCAAAGGGAGCAGACTGTAAATCTGTCGGCTTATGCCTACGCAGGTTCGAACCCTGCACCCGCCACGCGCTGAAAAAGGCCCCTGACCTGCGGAAACGCAGTCAGGGGCCTTCTTCGTGTTGTCCGGTTGTATCCGGCTGTCACCGGCCGTCTACGGCTGTCCGTGCGGAATACGTGAGGAAGTTCGGAGCTAGGCGGCTCGCGGAGGGAGGGTCTCGTTGAGGGCGGCTTCGACCCTTCGCCTCGCGACCTCGTCCTGTCCGTCGAGGCACTTGGCGTAGACCTTCAGCAGGACGTTGACGCTGTGCCCGGCCCACTCGGCAACCTGCGTCGCAGGCACCCCCGCGTTGAGCCACAGGGATACCGCAGCGTGACGGAGGTCGTACGGTCGCCTCGCGAGCGGCGAGGCCACCTGTGCGTTGCTCAGCGCCTTCTCCCGCGCCTTGTTCCACACGCGGGCGTACGTGTTCGAGGAGACCGGGTTGCTGTACGGCGGCGGGAGTGGGACGCCGGCCTTACCCGTGCGGCTGACGAAGAGTCGCCCACCTGGTCCCGGCCGGAAGTCGGTGATGTGCCGGCGTAGGAGTTCGACCAGCTCGGGGCAGGCAGGCACCGGACGGGTCGCCTTGTCGGCCCGGTGCTTCAGGCTCCGATCCTCGCTCGCTTCGCCGTTGTCAGTCCACTCAGCGCCAGCGTGCTGCGTCGAGCCGGTCAGGAGCAATTGACCCCAGCCTTCCTCGGGAAGGTGGCAGTCCGCGACACGGAGGTGTTTCGCCTCAGACGGTCTCAGCCCTGCGAAGTACAGGCATCCGAAGAATGCCTCCAGCGCCGGATGGATTTCCCGTACGGCGTGCAGCAGCGTCCGCGCCTGTTGGGGGTTCGCGACGACGCGACGGTCCACAACATCGGTGTTTTCGGGCTTCGTCCACTGCACTTTGTCGATCGGATTGGCCTCGAAAAGCTCCAGTTCTACGGCGTACTCCATAGCGCTGTAGAACGCGGAGCGCTTCCGACTGACCGTCGCGGCTGCCGCCGCTTTGCCGTCGAGCTTCACAGCTAGGGCATCAAGAGCACGTCGCATCATCGGAGCCTCCCGCAGCTTCGAGAGATCCGGCGAGTTCTCCGCGATCCATCTCAACAGGCCGGCGTCTTTCTCCGGTGGTGTCGCTACCGTCGCCGACTCGCCGCCGCGGGCGGCCTTGTTGAAGGACCAATTCCGGAGCACCGAACGAATCCGCTGCATCTCTTCAGCGCTTCGCTTCGGTAGCAGCGCAACGGTCACGGTGGTAAGGGCTTCAGCGATGTTCTTGCGATGCCGGGGCGACGCGTGTGGCCACTTCACATCGACGAATTCCGTCGCATGCTCGTACCAGGTGCGTCGACTCAATTCGCGCAGCATCGTTTGTGGGAGCCCAGTTGCGATGTCGAAGGGAACGCCTTCCCGAGCCGCCGTCATGAGGTCGGATCGGAAGCTGTCCGCGAGTTTGCTGTGAGTGAACGTCTTCTGCTTGCGCTGGCCTGCAACCTCCCACCGCGGCGTGTAGGTCTTGCGACGTTTCCCGGTGTACGTGCTGATACCGAAAATCCGCACGTCGTAGGAGAAGTTTTCTCTGCTCACGCGGCGTCCTCCAGACTCTGAAGCCAATTGTCGAAGTCGGTACGGCGGATGCGCAGGTCGCCGTTCGGGAGCTTGATGCAGCGGGGAGCCTTCTTGGCCGCCCGCCAGTCGTAGAAGGTAGACCGGGCGATGCCGAGTTCGGCGCACACGTCAGAGATGGTCAGGTGCAGTTGCGTGGGCCGGGTTGCCGTGCTCACTCAGGTGTCTCCTCGGAGTGGTCGTGATGCCAGGACAGAACGGACAAAACCTGCGGATGGTCAGCGGTCATCGAGGGCGCTGGGGTGGACTTCGTAGGTGTCGCTGGGTCGGCCTCCCTTGCTGCTGACGGTGGTCGGTTGAGGGCGGATGTGCCCGTGGTCAGTGAGGAGTTCGAGCGCGGGTTTGATGTCCTTCACGCTGGCGAATCGGCCTCGGTTTCCTCGGAGGGCGTCGCGGCGGCTGAAGGTGTCGAGGTGGTGTTTGCGGATCCAGTCGAGGACGGCGCGGGCGTCGTCCAGCTCGGGATCGGAGCGGCCCATGAGGTCGTAGACGGCCAGGGCGTGGTCGAGGTAGTAACGGCCGATTTGCTCGGCGGCGCGGATGGTGTCGGCGGTGATCGGGGTGGCGTAGCCAGTGACGAATGTGTGGGCGACGTGGAGGAGTCCGGCGATGCGGACGACGGCACCGGCGAGCTTGGACGCCCAGTCGGTGATCTGCGCGAGCTGTCCGGCGCGGGGGTGTAGCCGGGGTTCGATCCAGTCCTGGAACTCGAGCAGCACTTGACGGGCCTCGGCGGTCAGTGCGAGCTCGTGGGGCGTCTCGTGGTCGGCCAGCAGCAGGACGAGGGTGGTGAGGGCGTCGGTGTAGGTGGTCTCGGTCTCCTCCGGTACCGGCTCGGCTTGGTTGTCGCGTTGACCAACGGTGTTGACGGGAAGGCTGTAGAGGATGCGCGCGAGGACGCCCCGGTCGCGGAAGCCGGGCTGTGCGGCCAGGCCGGCGAGGGTGCCGGGTTGGGTGGTGACGCCCAGGGTGAGCGCGGGGCGTTCGACGGTCTCGGAGGGGCGGCCCTTGCGATCGACCTGGAGCTTGTCGCCGGCGTGGCCCTTGAGGAACACGCCCAGGTTGGGAGCGGCTGAGTAGCGGGTGCCGGTGAGGGTGGCGAACACGTCACCTTCGGCCGACAGGACGGCGATCCGGCCGCCGTGGGTGGCGAGCAGGGAGATGCACGACTCCGGGGTTACGTCGTCGGTCATGAGCCTTGGCAGCTCGGGTACGACGATGCTGGCGGCTTCCTTGGCGGCGGCGGTGGCGTCGGCCAGTGCGGTCTGGGGTTCGGCTTGCGCGGTTTCGGCCTTCTTGGCGAGCTGTTCGGCCTTGGCCCACGCGACCCTCGATGCCAGCTCGGCTTCCACTCGCCGCTCGGCCGCCAGCTCGCGCAGCGCATCCTCGGCCAGCGACAACGGTCCGGTCATCGCCCGGAACACCGGCGACTTGCGCGACCCCGGCGGCAGCGCCGTGACCGTGTAGAGGTTGACCTGCTCCACCCAGGACCGATCGACCCGTACCAGCACCTTCCCACCGGCGGCGGTGGACAGGCAGGCGAGCGCCACGGACGCGGCCAGATCGATCGGCGTCTGGGTCGCCTCAGCCACCGCGGTCACCTGATCGGCCAGCCACTCCGGGAACACCTCGACGGGGAACGGCCGGACCAGACGGTCGGTCTTCAACGGCACAGGTTCGCCGTCCCACGCCAGCGCCGTCGAATCGGTCACGGCAGCGACAGGGGTGGCCGGCGGGGCCATTCGATCGTGATGCCTTGGTGTGATCTGAGTTCCTGGCGTCGGCGTGATCGGTTCGGTTGCCCATGGGTCGTCGTCTGGCGGCTCGGTGATCGGGGGCAGAGGTGGGAGCCAGTCGGGGACTCGTTCGGCGCTCATGCGGCCTCTCCGTCCTGTACGGCGTCCGGGTGCGGGTTGGGGTGGCGGTCGGGCTGGTTGGGGTTTTGGCCGGGGTAGTCGCCGGGGCGGGGTCGGCGGGCGTCTGCGATCCGTTCGGTTTGGGTCTTGGCGTAGTGGGCGCGCAAGGCGAACGCGGCCGGACTGGCTTGCGCGTGGGCGATCTGGCGTGCCTGCTCGAACGCCTCTGCCCAGCGGGCGTCTTCGGCGGCTTCGTGCGCGGCGCGGGCGGCATCGAGGTCGCGGCGTACCCGGTCGGGCAGTTCGTCCAGGTCGGTCGCCCAGCACTCGGCGGCGATGACGGCGGCGGCCAGCTTGCGCGGGTCGTCGTCGGCCAGCGCTGCCCAGTGCGGGGTGCCGTACGTCGGCGATCGGGTCGGGTCGGTGATGGTGGCAACCATCGCTTTGGCCCAGGTGCGGCGCGCGGTGATCGCGGCCGGGTCGGCGGGTGTCCAGCGCGGGACCTTCATCAGCTCGGTTCCTTCCACAGCTCGGCGTCCAGATCGGGTGTCGGGTCGGCGTGTAGATCGGGGTCGGGAGGGCCGGACAAAACGGACAAAACGGACAGAACTAGGGGTTTTGTCGGTTTTGTCCGTTCTGTCACGGGGCGTCCGGTCCTCTCGGTGGGGTTCTGTCAGTTCTGTCCGTTTTGTCCGGGGATCACGGCGTCCAGGTCGCGGCCTGTAGGCAGCGGTTCGCGGTGCGAAGAACGCGGGCGGCGTCGGTGAGTGCGGCCTGTGCGTCGTCGCCTTCGGTGGTCTGGGTCCACTGCGGGGCATCCAGCTCGATCAGCTCGCGCAGTGCGCTGGTCGCGGCGTGCACGGCGCTCGCGGCGGCGGTCAGCGCCGCCGACAGCTCGGACTCTTGCGCGGCGACGTAGGCGATGTAGTCGGCCTCGGGGTCGTCGTGGGTCAGTGACGGGTCGGTGCTGTAGTCGTGGATGGTCATGCGGCGCGGTCTCCTGTCAGGTCGAACAGCTCGGGTTGGGCGTGGTCGGCGGTGGTGGAATGGGCGTGGTTGGCGGCGCGCCGGCGGCCGGTGTCGCAGCTCTCGCACAGCGCGAGCCGTTCGGTGGAGGTGACGGCTTCGGCCAGGGTGGCGAGCGGATCGGCGGCGACGACAGTGAGGCGGTGTGCGGTGCCGTGGACGGTTCCGCAGCGCCCGTTGGTCTTGGCGTGGGGCCGTCCGCACTGACCGGTGCACTCGCAGCACCATGCGGCGGCGGTCATGGTTTCCTCCCAGACACGCGCCCCGATCATCGGCGGCCGGAACGGGTCGAACCCGACCGGTTGTCCCGCGCCGGTCACGACCGGTGTCCGGTCAGGGTCTGGTGGGTGATGGACAGCAGCTCACCGGCGAGGTCGGTGGCGTGGCGGCGAGCGCCGGCGGCGGTGAAGTATCCGCCGGCGAGCAGAACCTGACGCATGTACTGCTCGAACGCAGAGTGAAGCTCGTTCCAGTGCTCGCCTTCGAGCGGAATCGTCGCCGGCGTCGGGGTGGTGGGGGTGGTCATGGTGCGTGGGTCTCCTTGCTGTGTGGGGTGGTGGTCAGCGGTTGGTGGCGCGGTGGTCGAGGAGGCGTCGGCCGATGCGTTTGCGGCGGCCGGTGCCTTTGCAGCGGGGGCAGTTGCGGAACTTCTTGCCGGACGGGGAGCGGGACTTGCCTTGCCCGTTGCAGCGTCCGCAGTTGGCGTAGGGCCAGATCGCGCAGGCGAGCAGGTACAGCCCGCCCAGGACGAGAGCGGCGACGAGCAGGACGGCGACCTGGACGGCGACCTGTTGCAGGTGCGTCAGGTTTCCGGCGGCGTCGGTTGCTGCCTCGGTTGCGTGGTTGAGTCCGGCGGTTGCGGCGAGGATGAGTCCTGAGCCTGCGACCAGCACGGCGTGGACGGGATCGGTCACGATCGTCACTTTCTGTAGCGGCTAGTGGGTGTGTTCGGCCAGGGCGGGCACCGGTCGGCGGCCGTCCTGTCGGGATGGTTGAGCTGGACGCGGAGGTTGGTTAGCTGGCGGTGATCGGGTTAGGTCTGTAACCCGGAGCGTCGTGGAGGGCTAATCCGGGCGTGACCTGCGGAAAGTTAGCGAGTGAGCCGAGTTGACCGGGGCCGGAAACACCCTGGTCAGAGCCGATTTCGAGCGGTCTCCGACCCCGGTGGGCGGGCTAACTCGCCAGCTCGGGAGCCTGGTCCTCGTCGGTGTCGGGGTGGCCGGCGTCGCGCTCGCGGCGCACGATCGCGTCACGGACCGTAGCCGGATCGAGGGGGTAGCGGTTGCCGGTAGAGGCGACCTTGATGCCGTAGTCGGCGGCGAGCTGCTCGCGCAGCGCCTTGCCGGTCAGCGACTGGTACGGGCTCCAGGTCGGCGCGAGCCGCTTCAGCAGCGCGGGCACGTCCGCGATCCGCACCGGCACGTCGTCCAGCACCTCGTCCAGGTCCGCGAGCAGGTCCCGCGACTCGATCTCCGGTCGCCGGGAGTCGCCCGGCGCGGGCAGCTCGCGCTTCTTGATCGCGGCCAGCGCGCGGTCGATGATCGGCGTGATCTGGTCGTTGCCCTCGGCACCGTCGAGGAAGTACCACTGCAACGTCTCGTACTTCGCGGCGGTGAAGCCCTTCACGATCGCCGTACCGCGGTTCTCACCCGGGATCAGGTCGGTCGCCCGTACACCCTGCTTGAACGCGCCCTGACCCAACAGGCCGTCGTTGGCGACGTAGTCCTGGACGTAGAACGCGACGTTGTTGGTGCAGTTGCGGGTGACGTCCTTGGGCAGCGACGTCGCGGTCGGGGCCTGTGTGGACACCCGGAAGTGCATGCCGCGCTTGCGGCCGAGTTTCACCAGCGCGACGGCGTACTTGGAGATCTCCTCGCCGTACTCCTCGTGCTGGAAGGCCACGTGCGCCTCTTCGAGCAGACCCACGAGCGGGTGCAGCCCGACGTTGCGGTCCGCCAGTTCGCGGGTGACCTGCTCGACTTCGTAGACCTTCAGCAGGTCGCCGCGCCGGCCCATCTCCTCGTACATCTCTTTGAGGTCGTCGCGGATCTGGCGGATCGACTCATCGTCGGCACCCATGACGTAGCGCGAGCAGCGGCGCTTGAACCGCTCGAAGTCGAAGTTCTGGTCCGGCACCCAGATCCGCATCTCCACGGCCGGGTCCAGCGCGCACCCGGCCATGAACGTCTTCGACGCCGACGACTTGCCCTGACCCGGCGCGCCACCCACGATCGAGTTGCGGCCCATCACCGGCTCGCGCAGCTCGTCACCGCGCAGCGTCTTGCCGGCCGGGACGCCCTTGAACACGTCCACCAGACCCTCGGTCAGCAGCGGGTACGCGCCGGGGCCACCGGTCAGCGCGCCCTTGTCCGCGACCCACAGGTCCAGGATTCCCGCCTCGTCGCCGGTCGTCGGCCACACCTCGGAACCGGCGCGGTGCAGGCTCGTGGCCAGGTCCACCCGGCGCTTGGAGATCAGCTCGGCGGGCACACCACCGGGAAGCCGGATCACCGCGTGCGTGCCCCGCCCCTGCTGACGTGCCGGGGTGATGAACTGCAACTTGTAGCCCTGCTTCAGGTAGCGGGTGATGTTCGGGATCCGCAGCGAGTCCAGCGCCTGAGCGATCGTGGACTCATCGATCGCCGAATCCCACCCGGCATCGGCCGTGGTCACCATCCACGCCGGCGGCTCAGCGGCCCGCTTGCCTTCACGGAACAGCGCGATCACGAACAGCACCGGCAGCGCGAACGTGAGGAGCGTCCACAGCACCCCGCCGAGTGCGATCACGAACCCGATCAGCGCGAAGAACCCGCCCCACACGCCCGTGAACGAACCGTGCCCGGTGAGCTTGGCGAACACCGCGATCACGAACACGATCACCGGCGTCGCCAGTGTCGCGCCGACCGCGACCTTCAGCACGCCCCACGCGAGCTTCGGCAGATCCATCAACCGGCGGTGACGGCGCTCGGTCGCGGCCTCCTTCGCGGCCGTCCACTCCTTCAGTGCCTCGCGGTCACCGGACGCCTCGGCGGCCTTGATCTGGCGGCGGTAGACGCCCATCGTCCCGGCGTCCCACGCCCGCTTGGCGAACGACTCGCCGCCCTTCACCACGGTGTAGGCGGTCCGCACGGCAGCCTTGCCGCTCGTCTTGGTCCGGTCGTGCGTGCCGACCCGCACCGCGACCCGCCGGGCGACCTGCCCCGTTGTCACCGCGCGGCGTACGAGCGCGCCCCGGTTCGCCAGCCGCTGATCCAGCGCGGCCGACTCCTCCTCGGTCAGGATCTCGCCCTCGATCACCTCGGCGTCGATCACCTCACCGTCGTGAACGGCGTCGTGAACCGAGTCCTGAACGTCGCTCGGGTCGATCCGCTCGGCGGTTTCATGAACGATCCCCGAGTCCAGGTCGTGAACGTCGTCGTGAGTGTCCTCGTGAACCTGATCGTGAATGCCGTCGTGAAGGCGGCGTACGTTGTCGTGGTTGGTGCTCATGACTTCCTCCCGGTGGTCCCGGTGATGTTCGAGGTGGGGCGGATTTCGAGGTAGACGCGAACGCCGAACGCTCCGCGGTTGGGGTAGGCGCGGTCACCGCCCGCGGTCTCGAACGTCTCCCGTAGGACGGCGATGACGGCGGTGATGTGCTCGGGTTCGCCGGACAGCCGGACCTTGACCGTCATGCCGCCACCCCCTCGGTCAGCGGGGTGGTGGTGGTGTGGTCGGGGATCTCGTGACCGAGCGATTCCGCGACGGCCGCGATCAGGTCGCGGGCGGCCGGTGGGGTGACGGCGTTGCCGAGCTGGCGGACCTTCTCGCGCTTGTTGCCGAGCACGACGTACCCGGTGGTGAAGGCCATGCCGGCGGCCACCTCGTGCGGCTCCAGCATCCGGAACAGGCAGTCCTCCACCTCGACCGGAACCGGCACCGGTACGCCGTACTCGAGGACCGATTGGTGCCCGGCCGTGGTGAGCGTGCGCAGCGGTTCACCGGCCGGTGTGCACATCTCGCCGCCGTCACCGCGTGAGCTGTTGTTCCGCATGACCAGCGCGTACCGGTCGCGGGTCGTGAAGGTGCCGTGCGGTTCGCTGGTCCGGCGGGTGGTGGCGTTGCCGTAGTACGGCATCAGCAGCGCGTGGTGGTTGCCGTTCGCGGCGAACGTATCGAACGGCTCAGCCGACGCGCGCTTGGTCGTGTTGTTGTTGCGCAGCGGCACCACCAGCGCCTCGGACTCGGTGGTCGTCCGGGTCCGCATCACCTCGTGCGTGTGGGTCGCGGTCTCGTTCCACGTCCCGCCCGCCGGCACCAGCAGCCCGGTCTCGTTGCGGGTGGTCATGGTCCGCAACGCGTCCCACGCCGACGCGGCCGATTTGCCGTCGCGGCCTTCGACCGGCACCAGCAGTTCCGGGCGGGCGTAGCGGGCCAGTCCTGCGCGGATGCGCTGCATGGTCTTGTCGGCCAGCGGCCGGGCACGATCCCCGATCCGCTCACCGGTCAGACTCCAGTCGATCGCAGCAGCGGCCGGAAGCCAGCCCGGCTCGACCACCTGATTGCGGCAGGCAACGTTCGGGCAGCGCCAGACGTACTGAGCCCGGTAGCGGCCCCACTGCGTCCCGGCGTTCTTCCACGCCTGCATCGCCCGCACCACCCGGTCACAGCCCGCGCAGTACGCCAGCGGCCGGGTCCACCGGTCCAGGTCCGGGCACGATGCCGTGCGCAGGTGGGCGACCACGTACAGCCGGTCGCGTGACTGCGGTGCGGGCAGCCCGCCGGCCTGGGCGTGCATCGAGTTCAGGTAGACCACGTGCGAGCAGTAGCCCAGCGCATCGAGGGAGTTTCGCCACGCGCCCCACAGCACCCACTTGGCGGCGTCCACGACGTTCTCCACCACGATCGCGACGTAGCGGTGGTGCTCGGCGAAACGCACCACGTCCCACATCGTTGCCCGCGACCGCTCCGCGGCCTCGTCCGGCAGCGTCTCCCCGAACAGGTCCGGCGTCGCGTCGATGTTGCGCTTGCGGCCCTTGGCCTGGGAGTGGTTCGTGCACTCAGGCGAAGCCCACAGAATGTCCGTGCGCGGGTACTTGCGCGGATCGACCTGCGACAGGTCCGCGCAGTCGTGATCGGTCGTCGGGTGGTTGGTGTTGTGCGTCTCCACCGCGAGCTTCCAGTGGTTCGCGGCCAGCCGCACCACCACACCCGGCACCTGGAGCGCGCCGGTGCTCGAACCACCCGCACCGCAGAACAGGTCAGTGACAGTCAGCGTCATCAGGCAGCCTTCCGCTCGAACTCGCCGGTGATCTCGTCGTTGCTGGCTAGGGACTCGCGGACCGCGGTCGCGACCTTCGCGGACAGCCCGGCAGAGCAGCCCGTCGCCTGCCGCGCCCACGCCGGGGTCACGTCGGCGGGTGCCATACCCGGCTCGACGGCCGCGAGGGCATCGGCCACGTAGTCAGCCAGCAGCTTGCGGCCGGTCTTGGCGGCGGGCTTCTTGCGCGGCTTCGCGGCCGTCTTGCGCGGAACCTTCACAACGTCCGGCAGCGTGGTCGCCGTGGCGGCCAGCTCGGGCGGCTGTGCGGCGTTCTGAGCGACTGGAGTCGGCTCGGGAGCCGCCGGTGCCTCGGCCGGGCCGTCGAGCCGTTCAGCGGCCTTCTGCGGGTCCGCCAGGGCCGCCGCCCGCTCGGCACGAAGTACCGCCTCGGTCAGCCGGTCTCGCAGAACCGGTGCGGTCTCGGCAGCGCAGAACACCAGCACCGGCGGCACCGAGTGCAGCACGACGCCGGCCACATCGCCGTGACCGAAGGACGCCCACGTGTTCATCGCGTACGTCGCGGCGAACGCGAACCGCTTCGTGCGGCCGATCCACTTGGTGTGGTCGCTGACCTGGTACCGGGCGGTGATCTGCTCAGCCCGAAGAACCGCGATCAGCACCAGCGACACCATCGGGTCCAGCAGCCACGCGGCGACCCACGGAAGCGAACCCATCGCAGCGCCCTGCGCGGCGAACGCCTGAACGTTGACCATCGTGAACGCAAGACCGAGCACAATGCCGACCCACATGCACCGATCGACCTGGGTACGCACCGACTCCACCCGCAGCGCCACCACGTCCGGGTGCGTGGACAGCGCCCGCACCTGCGACGCCTCGACAGCTTGCGTGCGCAGCCTGTCCACACCGGAGGTCTTGCCGACCTGCTCGACGTTGCTCGGAGCAACGATGTGCGTCATCGCGGCGCACCTCCCGTGAGCTGAGTGGCAACCCACTCACCGGCGGCAGGCAGCGTGTCGGTGGTGTGCAGCACGTGGTCACCGCGCCACACCACCCAGGCGGTTCCCAGCGCCGTGCGGGGAGAGACGACCTGGACGACGTCGTAGCCGGCCACCTTCCACCAGCCCAGATCGACCTGGACGAGGCTCGGTAGTACCGTCGCGGCCACAAGTTGTGTGGTCATGCCGCGTCCTCCGTCTCGGGGTCGCGGTTGGCGAGCTTGCGGGTCACGTTCAGCAGCCGCCGCTCCGCCCGACGCATTCGGCGGGTGACCAGCGCTGACGCCTCCGGGCCTGCGCTGATCACCGCGATCTGCGCGTTCAGCAGGTCCAGCTCGGCCTCGATCAACGGCCACTCGGCCTCGATCGCCGCCAGCTCGGCCGCGGTGGGCTCGTCGCCCCCGACCGGGGAAAGGTGGATGATCGTCATCAGGGTTGTGCTCCTTCTAGCGATGGATTCGTGCGACCCAGACGCCTCGGCGGCTCCACCCGCCGGGGCGTCCCTTCGGTCAGTGAATCGAACCTAAGGTGCGCACCACGGTATCTGTTCATCCAGTGTTGCGCAAGTGAGGTGCGGTACACTGATGCGGTGAGTGACTTGAGAGAAGACCTGTCAGCGGCGACCCGCCGATATCGGCGAACCGAGTCCGCCCATGAGGAGGCTCGGCAGGAACTCATCGCGGCCGTGCTTGCAGCCCTGCGGGGAGGTGTGCCGCCGACGGAGGTAGAGCGCCTATCGCCGTTCACGGCCGCGTACATCCGCCGTACGGCCCGCGCTGAGGGCATCCCGCCGGCGTCGCCCGGCCCGAAGCGGGCGACTTCCTGACTGGTTGGCTCGTTCATGCGTCCAGCGTCGAGTCGAAACGAGCGATTGAAGTGCACTCGGGAAGCTGCGCACTTTTGTGCGCATTAGCCGTGCTCGAAGGCGGTTCACTAGAGGGACCAACAACGAGGGGAAGTGCAGATGCACGTAGGTGAGCGCATCGGGGCGTACCGCAAGCGGCGTGGCATGTCGCAAGAGGCCTTGGCCGGCCTCGTCGGAATGTCGCGCTCGTGGCTGTCTCAGGTTGAGCGGGGCATTCGCGGTGTCGATCGCCTGTCCACCTTGAACGACCTCGCAACCGTCCTCCGCATCGACGTGGCCGACCTCATCGGGCGGGACTGGGTCCTTGCGCCAGATGCGCCCGAACACGTGACTGCCGTGGATGCCGTTCGCAGTCAGCTCGCCAGCTACCACCACCTACTCGGCGAACCCGCAACGCCTTGGCCGCTGCCTCAGCTCCGCAATGGGGCTGTCCAGGTCAACCAGGCGTACCAAGCGGCCAGGTACAAGCAGGCGACCGGAATGCTGCCGGCGCTCATCGAGGCTGCTGACGCGTACGACGGGTATCAGGGACGCGACGGGCGAGAGACGCACCTTGCGCGCTGCTCGGTCTACACCGCGGCCGCGAAGCTCCTCACGAAGGTCGGCGAAAACCAGCTCGGTTGGCTCGCCGCTGACCGCGCGACGCACGCCGCCCTGGCCGCTGAATCGAAGGCGGCTCAGGGAATGGCTGCGTACCAGGTCGTCATCGCGTTGCTCCGCAGTCAGCGAACCGACGATGCCGAGCGGGTAGCCGTCCGCTCCGCCGAAGGTCTCATGTCGCTCACCGGCTCGGATGCGCCAGACGCGGTCTCCCTGGCGGGGTCGCTGTGGCTCATCTCTTCCGTCATCGCTGCTCGCCGTTCGGACCGAGCGACGGCTTCTGAGCGTCTCGCGACAGCCGCCCAGCTCGGCGACCTCCTAGCGCACGATGACAACCACTGGTGGACCGCCTTCGGCCCGACCAACGTGTTGATTCATCGTGCGTCGGTTGCTGCCGAGTTCGGCGATCCCACCGGAGTTTTGCGCGTTGCAACGGAGATCGACACCGAGTCCATGCCGGCGGGGCTCCAAGGCCGCCGGTCGCGTCTGCACCTCGATCTCGCGTGGGCACAAACCCAAGCCAAGAACGACATGGAAGCGATCTTCCACTTGCAGCAGGCCGAACGCGTAGCGCCTGAGTCCATCCGCTACCACACCATCGCCCGCGAGCTGGTCCGCGAGCTCCTCAAGCGCTCCCGCCGGCCCGCCCCAGCTCTGACCAACATCGCAACCCGCGCAGGAGTCCTCGCGTGACCGACAGAACCCTCTACATCGTCGTCTGTGGCGCTCCGCTCGCCTCACGCGTCGGCGACGGCGTGCGACAAGCGCGTGACCGTGGATGGAGCCCGTACGTGATTCCGACGGACGCGGCGCTGCCGTGGCTTGAGGACCAGGACCTCGGCGGCGCTCCGGTCATCACGGGTAACAGGAAGCTTGGAGAGTCGCGGCGGACACCGAAGGCGGACGCCGTGGTCGTGGCGCCACTGACATTCAACTCGCTCAATGCCTGGGCCAACGGCAATGCCACCACCTACCCGCTCACGACGCTGTGTGCGGCCCTCGGGTCCCGAACTCCGACTGTCGCGGTGCCGTTCGCGAAGCACGATCTGGCCGCTCATCCTGCTTGGCTCGCCTCGCTCGCGGTCCTTCGGTACGCCGGCGTGGCAGTAGTTGATCCGCATGACGGATCTGCCGTGTCGCTGGAGCCAATCACCTCGGGAACCGGCGATGCGGTCACCCAAGCGTTCGAGTGGGATTGGGCTCTGGATCGGCTGTAGGCCGAGGCTGAGCTTGGTGATCCACAATTGCTCTGCGAACTCGCCGTTCTGAAGACAGAGCTGCGCAGGCGCGTTAGGATTTACCATGCCTGATCTCATGCTCGAAGCAAGCAATGATCTGGTCCAGCGGCTTGCCAAAGAATCCGATGCCGTTCGAGCCATCGTTGAATTGGTTTGGAACTCCATTGATGCCGAGTCGACGACAGTGACTGTTGATCTTGAGCGGGGTGATGCGGGTGCAATCACCTCAGTCGTCATCAAGGACGATGGGCATGGAATCAGCGTTGAGGAGGTGCAAAGTGCCTTCGGACGGATCGGCGATTCGTGGAAGCGGAGGACCCGCCGCTCAAAGAATGATAAGCGTGGTGTGCATGGAAGTTCTGGGCAGGGTCGGCTCCGTGCTTTCGCGTTAGGCAGCCGAATTCGCTGGCAGAGCACGTCGGTAGGAGTCTCGGGCTCAATGCAGACGTTGGCAATCGATGGAGCCCGCGGACAACGGAACGTATTCCATTGGGACCTCATAACGCCGCCCGATGAACGTCTCGGAACAACTTTCCGCGCTCACAATGACGATCAGAGGCCGCTTGGTGCGCTGGAGCCAGAGCGGGCCATCTCGCACATTGCATCGAGCTTTGCACCCCTGCTGCTGAATGAGAGAGATGTTCGCATCACCTACGACGGCGTCGCTATAGATCCACAGTCGGAGATCCGTGAGGATGTCTCTCTGTCCGCAGCCGTCCATTCGTCGGGTGAAGATCTTGAAGTCGTGGTGCGGGTAATTGAGTGGCGCTCGGGAACGCATCGCCGGCTGTACTTCGGTGGCGATGATCAACACTTTACTTTTGAGCTGGATGGCTCAGACGTAGAGAGCCAATTTGCATTCTCCGCTTACGTGACCTGCGCCGCGCTGCAGGATCAGGCTGAAGCGGTCCAGCTTGCAGACTTGGCACCCGAGCCGATAAATGAAATCCGGAGAGCTGCAAGACGTCTTCTGCGGGAACATTTCGCTCTCAGACGTCGGCAGCGCCGTCGGGAGCAGATTGTTAGTTGGCAGGAAAGAGGAATCTACCCGTACCGCGGTGATCCGGCTTCGGAGGCTGAAGCTGCGGAGCGCGCGGTATTCGATGTTGTGTCAGGAACGCTGAGTCCGCATATTGCTAAGCAGCGCACTGATGCGCAATTGACTCTAGCGCTGCTGCGCGACGTCGTTCGTCATGAGCCGGAGAAGTTGACTGCGATTCTGCACGAACTGGTCGCACTAAGAGAAGAAGATAGGGACATGCTTCTCGGGCTTCTAAGTGAGACTTCGCTACCGGCAATCATCAAATCGGCTAGCTCTGTGTCGGATCGGAGCAAATTCCTCGCGGCGCTGGAGCATATGCTGTTTCATCCAGTAGACGCAAAGCTCGTGAACGAGCGGGATCATCTCCACAAGATCCTTGAGAAGGAACTCTGGGTCTTCGGTGAGGAATACCAGATGATGAGCAGCGAGAGAGGGCTGACTGAAGTGCTGCGGACGCATCTGAGGTTAAGCGGGTTGCCTGAACGCGACGCGCGAGCGGTGCGAAGGTGGGACGGTAAGACAGGTCGCGTCGATCTGCATCTGGCTACCGTTAAGCGGGAGCACGACCGGACTCGGCATCTCGTGGTCGAACTCAAGGCTCCCAGTGTGATGGTGGGTCGCAAAGAGTTGGATCAAGTTGAGGACTATTGCAATGTGCTGGTAGAAAACCCGCAGTTTCATAGTGACTCTGCTGAGTGGGACATAATTCTCGTATGCACTGACATGCAGGCAATCGCGGCACGTCGCATTCATCCTGACGGCCTCGCAACTGGGAAGTTCTGGGCTCAGGCGGAGCGGCCCGCTGGAACGCCAAAGGTAACGGCGCACGTTCGTCGGTGGCGAGATCTGATTGATGAGAATCGTCGCAGGCTGGAGTTCTTCACGTCCGCGCTGACTCTGGATTCATCCTTAGGTGAGGGCATGGCGTACGTTCGCGGGCGGTATGCGGAGCTGCTGCCTCCGCAGATCCTGGAGGAGGACTCAGCCTGAGTTCGCGTGCGTCGCTCGTGAGCGGAACGCAGATTCGAACGTGTCGCATCCAGAACAGTAGGTGCGAGGGGCTCGCTCTGCCCTCGGACCTTTCCTTGACGCCGGCGCTAGCCGGGGCTTCATCCGGAATGCGTGCGGAAGTTGTCGCAGAAGTGCGCTCGACCGCAGGTCAGGGGGGTGGGTTCACCCCTCTGTAAATCTGTCGGCTTATGCCTACGCAGGTTCGAACCCTGCACCCGCCACGCGCTGAGAAACCGCCCCTGACCTGCGGAAACGTCGGTCAGGGGCGGTTTCTCATGTGTCCGGCTAGCTACGGCGACCTACGGGTTGCAGTGTCAAATACCTGTCGAAGCCAGCCCAAGCCTCGGACTCCTGGTGAGCGGTGCCTCGTTCGGCCACTTGGCTTCTTCGTGCTGGCCGTCGATGCACGTGGCGTAGACCCGCAGCAGCACGTTGAGGCTGTGCTCAGCCCACTCGGCGACCTGTGTGGCTGGGACCCTCACGTTCAACTACAGACTCACGCAGCGTGCCGAAGGTCGTGCGGCCGGCGGGCGAGCGGCGAGAGCTGCGGACCTTCAGCCGGAGCATTCACTGCCTCACGGCTCAGCACGCGACGCGAGGGGGGGTGACTTGTCCATCGCATTTCGAGCTGCGCTTCGGCCTGATTGGATTCCAAACTGATGGTAGGGCGGACGAGGCCGGTAGACCTGGCGGGCAGGATTCAGGCCACTCTCGGCGGGGACTCGCGCTCCGCCCCCGGGTGGAAGCGGACGTAGCCGCAGAAGCCAGCGACGACACTGACCTGGAATCAGTTCACGACCACGCTGGCTGATGACGCCTGAACTGAGAAGTGGGTACGCGGAGGCGCGTGGAAGTCATGTTCCACAGAGCGCACATGGCATCCATCGCGGGGCACAGCGTAGGTTTCGTCCGAATCGGGCGGCTACGGGATGCGTACGGGTGACAGTGACTCAGATAGCACCGTACAACTGGTCAGTCGTGGACAACGGCCTCGATTTCCTCGCTCAGGCAGTGGAGGATCTCGCGACGGAGGATCCGTCCCGTCACAAGTATGTGGCCATGCACCTTTCGCGAGCATCGAGGTGCTCATCAAAGCCAGGCTCGGTCGCGAGCATTGGTCACTCGTCATGTCTAAGGTAGATTCCGTGTCGATTCAAGATTATCAGCCAGGCAACTTTCAGAGTATTGGAGCGGCGCTGGTCCTCGAACGTCTCAAGAAGATGGCAGGCGTCGAAATATCGCAATCGCATCTGGCTAGCGTGAAGGCAGTTGAGAGGCTGCGGAATCGGGTCGCCCACTTCGCCCTAGCCGGATAACCTTCGCAGGCTGTGGCCGTGCAGCTCGGCAGAGGCTTGGACTTCCAGCTGTGGTTCCTCGCCGCGCAGCCTCGCCCTGGCGCCCCGGAAAATGATCCTTCCGCAATTGACGAACTGCTTGGCTCGATCTGGGAGCAGTTGGGCGCGATCACTGAATTGGGCGACGCTGTCGAGCATCCGAGTCGTGTAGACGAGGCGGATCGTGCTGATCGCATTGCAGGACCTGCGGACAGACCACATCAACATCCTGAGGTTGCTCGCGTCCCAGCGGCCGGACTCGGACAAGGCTGGCAGTCGGGGTTGGTATCCGTTCGCCATCCCTGAGCGCTCAGGGATGGACCGCGATCTGACTTACTTGTGCATCGCTGGCCTCAGGGAGTTCTGGAAGGCATTGATCTACAACACCTCGTCGAGTATTGCCGACGCGCACCTGCTATTGAATGCCAAGTCGTAGGCAGATAGAGATGTGGAGGATATCCGCGCTGACCTCTAGGCTCGACGACATGACGTTTCTGAGGCCACACCCGCAGTTCTTGAGACGGTCGCGGGGTTCGACCGGCTCGGGCGTGACCTGTTTCTGCAGATACACGGGTTTGGTCTGGCGAGGTCCTATTTCCTCGAGTACAACGGCTACAGGTACGACTCGAGGGCGATCTTCGGCGTGGCGCGCGGACTTGGCGGAGATCGACCATTGGCGATCGGATGACTTCAGCGGCCGAGACAAGACGGTCGCCGACCGACTTCGCGGGCTCGGCGTCACCGTCACCTTCGTCCGGAACCCGGTCTGGACCCGAGACGAGATCGTCCTCGTCTGTGCTGCGGTCGAGGCCAACGGCTGGCGGACGATTGGCGGAGTCCATCCAGGAGACACTGGTCGCCTGGGACGACGACCCACACGAGATCTCCGAATTGGACGTTGACGATCTCGGCGTCGAAGAAGGCGGAGTCCTTCTCAAGCAGCACTTGCGGCGAGAACGCGATCCGAAACTCAAGGGCAAGAAGCTCGACGACGCCAAGCAGCGGGGCATCGCACTGGTCTGCGGGGTGTGGCTTCGACTTCAACGCGACCTACGGAACCTGCGGCTCCGGCTACATCGAGTGCCATCACCGGACACCGCTGGGCGTCACTGGCCAGACACACACACTCTTGGCCGACCTAGCCCTGATCTGCTCCAACTGCCACCGCATGATCCATCCCACACGTATTTCGCTGACAGTCGAGTAACCTGCGTCGCTTGTTGAGGCTATTCGTGCGGCGTCGACGATCGCGGACCGTTCTTAGCCGCTACGCAGCTGCGCTGCGCGAGGCGCCTATGAGCTTGGCATCTGGCCAGGCGTGGCTGCCGGACGAAGGAAGATTCTTGAGTTCGGTCTGCGAAGTTGCGGGTTTTGCGTGGTTGGTGTGGTGAACTAGGTGTACGAGGCCGGTACCACGGTCGACCGACGCCCTTCGGGGTGGCAGGCACGCAGCGCGAGGCGAGAGTTTCGCGACTGATGCCCTTTGTGGTCGTCTTCCAATGCTGGCACGTCGTGACGAACGCCCGCGTATGCGGGACCCGTCTCGACGGTGGCGTGGCGCGTGGGCCAGCCGCCGAACTTCCGAGCAACCGCTCAGGAGTAAGCGGCGGGAGCCCCGCCACAGCCACAGGAGTACAGAGATGACTCAGCAAGACATCGCTCACCTCGCCAGCGACCCGGACGTCGCGGTCGACGAGGAAGTGGACACCCTCGACACCGAGCTGGGGGACGCGGCGGACACAGCGGCTTGGAGTCGGTGGAACAGCGAGCCGATGCCAGCGCTACCGAAGATGGCGGCGATCCGGCGGGCCTACGACGCCTGCGTGAGCGAGGGGCTCCCAGAGACGTTCGCCTGGGCGCTGGCGGCTGGAGTCACTGACCCGGCCAAGCTGCGCGGAGCACTGAGCGCGAAACGAACGATGCCGGTGGTCGGCGGGGTTTTCGAGATCGTCGAGGTGGACCTCTGGACGCCTGCGGTCACCCCGATGGCCACAAATCACCGGGCCTTCGCGGAGCGGGTATATCCGGCCTCCGGCGCGCGCGGTGTGGAAGGGCCGCTGCGCGGGCCGGCATCTGATCCAGGCGCCACGTCGACGCTGCGCACCGAGGCGCACAGCGTCTCGCATGTCCTCGCTGAGGCAGAGCGTGCGCGGACCTTCATCTTGTCCGACAACAAGCTGGCGGCCTCGATTGGCGAGCGGGGGATCATCATGCCCGTCGACGTTGTGTTCAACGAGATCCATCACGACGACGGCGAGCCGCCGGCCGCGCTGCTCGCGACCGCTGAGGGGTCGAGTCGGATCACCAACGCCCATCAGGTGTTGGGCATCGCTGACGCCCGGACGGTGATGTATGAGATGCCGGCCGACGAGGACCGGTTGCGTCGGTTCATCAACTCGGTTCTCGCTGAGGACCCGGAAGAGCCGGGTCTGACCGGTCGGGGCGCGACCAAGCGTCGCAGCCGCCGCAACGCGATGATCGTGCGGGCACGGGTGATCCTGCGGTTCTTGCCGGCGGCGGGGTCGAACTACGACTACGCCCAGGCGATCGGCGGCTATCTCGGCATGCTGCACGTCGACGGGCCGCGGCCGTGGCCGACCACGGGACGAAATGAGGCGATGGCCGAGTCCGTGATCCGCGCCCTGCGTCTGGAGGACGCCGTCACCGCTGACGAGCACGACTACATCGCGGGACTGATGGAGCCGGGCGTCGCCAAAGAGTCCGGCTTTCCTGAACACCCCGACGCGCAGGCGGCATACGTCGTCGCAACAATGCTTAACCCCGAGCTGCGACCGATTGTTGCGCGAGCGATCCGGGATGTCACGGCCGCCGCTCGTGCGTCCGCGAACGCCAAGGCCGAGGCGGCGGCGGAACTCGCGCTGCGACCGATCCGGAGCCTTGCCATGAGCCTGCCGGCGGACGACCCGTCCCGACGGCAGATCGACGTGATGCAGTCCGTGTATCGGCGGGCCTGCAGGCTGAAGCGCTACGCGTCAGGTGGATGGGAAGTCACCGACCGGTCCCCGGACGAACTCTTGGCGGAAGCACTGGCCGAGCTGAAGGCATCTACTGACGCGCCGACCGGGTCCGGTGACTACGCGGCCCGAACTGAGTTGGCCGCGCTTGCGCAGTTCCACCTCACCCGGTGGGGCGCCCTGCGCCGCGAGCCCTTCGGCAGCGGCGGAACGACTGCGGACAAGCGCGGACCTCAAGACATCCTGAGCGCGATGATGGACACCATCCAGGGCGTACACCTGCTGCACCGGGCAGTGGTTGACGGTCGGGCCGGCCACGCGCCGCGGATTGTGGACGAGAGCGGCGAGCCCGTGCGTGGTCACCTGAGCGACAGCGGGGCCCTCGTCGTCGAATCCACGGGCACGGAGGTGGCGATCAGCGACCGGTGGCTGCGTGACGATGCGTTCCCGCGGTCGGGTGTCAGCCGGCCGATGCCGACGCCGCCGCCGTCCGAGACACCTGAGATGGCCCTGGCCCGGATCAAGCACGCCATCGCGGTCACGCTGGAGAGTCTCGAGGGAGAGATCGAGCACCTGGAGGAGAAGACCGGCGACGACGGTACCCCGCTCATCGAGATCCAGGGCTGGGCAACTGAGGGCCTTCTGCAGCGGCTCGACGACCTCCGGACCCGGCTCTCGTTCTGGAACGGCCTGGCCAGCCGGCGGGCCCGGCGCGAGCAAGTGGAGGAGGAGGACGCGTAAGACGTAGGACTGGTGGGGTGCGGGCGCAGGTCCGATGCCGCCCGCACCCCACCTGGCCGATCTTGCGGTACGGCGCCACCGGCCCGGGTACAGTTGAACAGCACGAACCCCGTCAGGGGCCACTCCGATGGAACAGCGGGTGCCGAACACGGCACAGCCACGCGGCGGAACTGCTCTACCGAGCAAGACCGACCGATCCGCGATCCTGAGACCCGACGGCAAGTTCACAGAAGAGTAAGAGCGCGGGCGGTGGCCCCCACGCTCCGGAAACCCCGGAGAGTGGGATGCAAGCCCAAAGCACTGCCCTGGACACCCTCTACCCGCCCCTCACTGCGGTCGGCACTCCGCCGCCCAGCGGGTCGTGCGCTCGACTCGCCGGTGACTTCACGGACCAGGCGACGCAACAAGCGGTCTTCGACGGCGACGTTGATGCGCCGGCACTCGTCGCCGCTGCGCGCCGCGTGTGTGCGACGTGCCCAGTCCTCCGCGAGTGCCGGACCTACGCCGAAGACAGCCTCGACCAGTTCACCTTTCTCGCTGGACGGAGCGCCGAGGAGCGAGCAACCGGCCGCCGGCGGGCGACCACGACGCAGCACCGCCGGACCATCGTCGGCCGCATGAGGGCGGCGGGCATCAGCTCCAAGGAGATCAGCTTCTACACGAGCTACCCGCTCCGCAGCGTCGAGGGGGACGCGGCACATCTGGCCACTGCCAAGGCGGGGTAGCAGCACGGTCGGCGCGGCGCAGACTCTCAGGGCGCCGACTCGCTGGTCGGCAGGTTTCGAGCCCGTCGCGCGCTTCGGGAGGGTGTCAGTACGCTTCTCCCGTCGATGGCTTGTCAATCGGGCCGGCATTGCCACTGACCCCGCAGGTCAGGGCAGGTCTTGGCCCAATCTGTAAATCTGTCGGCTTATGCCTACGCAGGTTCGAACCCTGCACCCGCCACATGTGGTAGTTGAGTCCAGAGATGGCCTCTGATCTGCGGAAACGCAGGTCGGAGGCCAATTTCTGATGTTGGGCGCCCTGCAGATTGGCCGGTCAGCCAGGTGGGTCGCGGAGGTACGTCAGTACGGCTGCTACCCGGCGGCTGACTCCCGGCGCGGTGCCGAGGTCGAGTTTGGTGAAGATCGCGTTGACGTACTTCTCGATGGCTGACTCGGACAGGTGCAGCCGGGTGCCGATCGCGGCGTTGGTTCGGCCCTCGGCCATTTCGCGCAGCACCTCCCGTTCCCGTGGGGAAAGGGCGTTGAGGGGTGAGCTGCCCTGGCGGACTCGATGCTGGACGAGACGCTCGACCACCCCGGGGTCGACGACCGACCGGCCGGCGACGACCGACTTCAACGCCGCGAGGAGCTCGTCCAGGTCGCCGATGCTCACCTTGAGCAGGTAGCCGAGGCCCTCGGTGCCGTCGCGGAACAGTTCGGTCGCGTAGGCCGCGTCGGAGTACTGCGAGAGCACGATGACCCCGACACCCGGGTGGGTCCGCCGCAGTCTGCGGGCCGCGTCGATGCCTTCCGTACTGTGGCCGGGTGGCATCCGGATATCGGTGATCACGGCGTCCGGGGTCAGGCGGTCGACGGCCATGAGCAGCTCCGCGGCATCGCCGACCGCGGCGACGACGTCGACCTCGCCGGAGTCCTCGAGGAGCCGGCGGGTGCCCTCACGGACCAGGAAGTTGTCGTCCGCGACAACCACGCGCAGCGGGCTCATGTGCGTGGACCCTCCGGGACGGTGAACGACAGCGTCGAGCCACGACCCGGCGCACTGCGTACGGTGATCTGCCCGCCGAGCGCGTCGATCCGGTCGGCGAGCCCCAGGAGGCCGCGCCTGGGTGTGTTCGCTACGTCGAAACCGCATCCGTCGTCGCTGACGTCGACAACGAGGTCGTCCTCCACCATGCCGATCGTAACCACCGCGCGAGAAGCGCTCGCGTGCTTGGCGATGTTGGTCATCGCCTCCGAGATGGCGAAGTACGCCGCGTGCTCGACATCCCGGGAGAACCTCGCGCGCCCGTTGAGGTTGCTGCGTACGTCGACCGGGATGGGCATCCGGGCGGCCCGCTCGCTGACGGCCTCGACGAGCCCCCGATCCGACAGCAAGGGTGGATGCAGGCCACGTGACACCTCCTGCACGGCAAGCAACGCCCGCTGCCCGTCCAGGGCCACCTCCTTCAAACTTGCGTCGGCGAGGAGTGGGTCGCGTCGAAGCTGGTTGCGTGCCAGTCCGATGCGCGCCAGCAACGCGACGAGGTCCTGCTGGACCCCGTCGTGCAGGTCTCGCTCCAGGCGGCGCCGGCTCGCATCCTCCGCCGCGACGAGCCGAGCGCGTGATGCGTCGAGGTCGACGACCCGGGCTTCGACCTGCCGGGCGAGCCAGTCGTTGTGAACTGCCAGTGCGGCCTGCCGGCCGAGGGAGGCGAGCAGTTGTCGGTCGGCGTCGCGGTAGCGGCCGTCCCGCTTCGGACCGCACTCGATGGACCCGACGACCACCCCGGCCTGGACGAGCGGTACGGCGATCGCCGGCCCGGCCGAATCCGGGACCTGACCGGCCGAGCCGAGCACCGTCCCGCCGGCTTGGTTGTCCACGACGACGCGAACCCAGGTCGCGCCGACACCGGCCCGGACAGCGGCCGCCACCTCCGGCGCGACGGCGTCCTGAGCCGGCGTCGCCTCGAGCCGGGCACCGAGCTGGGCGATGAGTTCGTAGCCGGACAACCGGCGGCCGTGGACGAGCCGATCGGCCAGCCGTTCGAGACGGGTGCGCAGCGGGGCGAGCAGCAGGGTCGCCGCGACGGTCAGACCGATTGCCATCGGCAACGGCAGCGAGGCTCCCGCGGCAAGCCCGAGCCCGAGCGCGGCACCGACGCAGATCCCGCCGGCGAGGACCCATAGCACTGCATAGGCCACAGATCGCCGGATGACAGCGTCCACATCAAGTACGTTGTCCCGCACCATCCCGAGTCCGATCGCCAATGGCAGCGCAAACGCAGCGGGCGAATAGAGGACGTAGACGAGCCACGTAGGCAAGGTATGGACCCAACCGCCCGCCGCACCCAAGGTCACTCCGACGATCAGCGTCACCAGGGCGCCCATGACGAGCCACCTGATCTTGCGGCGCTCGGCCGGCTCGGCACTGCGGAAGCGCAGGACCAGACCGGTGCCGACGCACACCGGGAAGGCCGCGCCGTACCCGCCTGCGGCCACGCGACCGAGCCAGGCCAGCGCGGGCGGGACCGTCGGGTTGGGCGCCGTGACGTGGTCGCCCCAGATGAGCGACCCCGGATAGGTGACTGTCGCCGAGCCGATCCGTGCCGCCAGGACGACCGCGGCGCCGAGGACGGCCGCGGTTCGGACGACGACACGATCCCGCGCCATCCGGTACCGGCCGTCGGGGAACACCGCGAGCAGCGCCAGGAGGGCGAGCGCTTGGCCGATCTCGAGGGCCTGGAGCAGGAGCACCACCTGCCACGACGCAGATCCACCGCCGGCAAGGTGGCCCGAGTAGGCCGAGCCGACGACGTATCCCACCGCCATGACGACGCCCACGGCGAGCAGCCGCCGCGCCCCGCGGTGCCGCGGCGACGTGAGCAGCGCCAGGGTCCCGGAGAGGAGGAAGGCCGCCGTCTGGGGCAGGCCGCGGGCGGCCTCGGCGAGGTGCCCGAAGCGCGCACCGATGAGCAGCGGCGCGATCAGGACAGCGAGGCAGGCCGCCGTTATCACGATGCTGCGCGCCCGGACCGTCACAGCGCCAGTGTCGCGTAGCGGTGGACTGCTTGTCTCGACTGTTCGCCGTATCGCTCGGTGCGGTTTTCCGCAGCCGGCACGGTGGTCCGCCGTGCGGCCGGCACCCTGCCGCCGGACAGCTCGGGAGTTCCACGCTGGAGGTGCCGCTGGGCCAACGGGGCGCCGGCCACAGAAGGGAAGCCCAATGTCCATCCGCAACGACGACATCACTTTGGCAGTTCCGTCAGGACCGTCCGCCCCCACCAGTAAGTTCCGGCGCAAGGCGGCCGGTGTCTGCCTCGTCCTGGCGCCGATCGCGTTCAGCGCCGCCGAGTTGCTCGCGCCCGAGGGCGGGAACGACGGGCCCTCGACGTACGCCGCGTGGTCGGCGCACCGGGGCACGGGCCTGGCGGGCGCCCTGGTGGGCCTCGTGGCGACCATGCTGTTCCTGCCGGCCTTCTTCGGGCTCGTCGCGGCCATCGCATCCCGCGGGCGACGGGTGGCCAACATCGCGCTCGGGGCCTTGGTCTACGGACTCGTGACGGCGCACGCTGCGTTGGTCGGGGTCAACCTCGTCTTCTACGCCGCCACCTCGCCAACGGTCGACCGGGCGGCTGCGGTGCACGTCATCGATGCACTCATGCACGAGGTCGCGGTCGCAGCCCCGCTCCTGCTCGGGCACTACGTATTCACGATCGGCGTACTGCTCCTCGCGGTTGCCGCCGTGCGATCCGCAAGGTTCCCTCGATGGGCGGGCTGGGCGGTGATCGCCGGCGTCCTCAGCGACGTTGTGCTCGGATCCCTCCCGCTGGACGGTCTGGTGGGCGACGTCGTCAGCGAAGGCCTGCTCATCGTCGGCTTCGGCTACATCGGATTGCGGCTCCTCAGTTCGAGGGTTGCTCGCTGAGGGGTGGCTGAGATTGGTGGGGTCGCGGAGCGGGGGCGGGGTGGGGTGGCTAGCTTGGGGTTGTGGGTCGTGAAGTGGTGTCTCCGTTGACGGTGGGGGATGCGCTGCGGGCGTGGACGGTGGATGGTCCGGTGCTCGTGGGTGTGCTGGTGGTTGGGGCTGTGTACCTGGCTGGGGTTTGGCGGGTACGGCGGTCCGGTGGGGTCTGGCCCGTGTGGCGGACGCTGGTGTTCTTCGGGGCGGGGCTCGGGAGCGTGGTCGTGCTGACCATGTCCTTCCTGGGGACGTACGACCGGGTGCTGTTCTGGCCGTACGCCGTGCAGAACGTGCTCCTGCTGGCGTTGACGCCGGTGCTGCTCGCGTTCGGTGGGCCTGTGCAGTTGATCGGGCTGAACTTTCCGTCCCTGGGGGCGGGGCGATTGGTGCGGGTGCTGACGTTCCCCGCGGTGAGCTCCTTGCTGGGGGCTGCCCTGCTGCCGTTGGTCTACTTCACGCCGTACTACGACGCCGTCCTCCAGAACGACGTGCTCCACCAATTGCTCCGGCTGCAGCTCATCGTCGTCGGGTGCTTGTTCTTCTGGCCGATGCTCGGTGGGGAGTCGTTGCCGGCCTGGTGTACGCCGCCGGTCCGGGTGGCGATCGGGTTCCTCGACGGGCTGCTCGACGCGCTGCCGGGGATCCTGATCATGACCAGCCCGGGGACGCTGGCCGCGACGTACTACCTGTCCGTCCGGCACGGGTGGGGGCCGGCGCCGCATGAGGATCAGCGGTTCGGGGGTGGGCTGATGCTCACCTTGGCGGAGATGGTCGGGCTGCCGTTCCTCGCCGGGCAGCTGGTGGCGTGGATCCGTGCGGACAAGGCCGAGGCGGCGGCGGTGGACCGGCGGCTCGACCGGGTGGTCGCCGAGCGGGCCGCCGCGGGGGAGGACGAGCCGGAGCTGATGCGGCCCTGGTGGGAGACCGACCCGGGACAGCTCGCCGACCGGTTCCGATCGCAACGCGACGACGACTGAGCGCCTACCGGTGGTGTACGCCGGGTTGCCGGCGCGGTAAGACGTCTACCGGTTGATGGTGGTATGTCGTCAGCGGTTTACCCCGATGTTGTCGGCTCAGGGAACGGTCGGTGGTTGCGCCGCCTCTGGATGCGGCGCGGCTGGGGGTGAGTGCCCGGCCTGGGATCGTGCAGAAAGTACAGGTCGACGATGAAGGCTCATCGCTTGACGGCGGGGATCGCGGTGGTGGCGGCCGCCGGTGTTCTGTGGTCGTTGCCGGCTGTCGGGTACGCCGACGACCATCCGGTTGCCGGGCTCGCGCTGGTGGATACGAACGAGACGGTTGGGCCGGGGATCGCGCTCAACCACGTGAAGAGTGTGGATCAGCGCGGCTGGGTGGACGCGCAGTACCTCACCATCGATCTGGGCAACAAGGCGGTGAGTACGGACCTGCTGACGTCAGGCGCGGTGGCGTCCGGTGGGCCGTTGAGTACGGCGGCCAACAAGGCCGGCGCGGTCGCGGGCGTCAACGGCGAGTTCTTCGACATCGGGAACAGCAACGCCGCGCTGGGCGGTGAGGTCCAGAACGGCCAGCTGCTGAAGTCGGCCGACGCGTCCGGACGCCAGCACGTCGGCGTGAGCAAGGACGGGATCGCCCAGTTGGTCGACCTGGCGGTGGATTCGACCGCGACGTTCTCCGGCAGCGACCACAAGGTGCTGACGATCAACGCGGCCAACGGTGGCGGCGTACCCGCGAACGGGCTGGTCGCGTACACCCCGGTGTGGGGCGAGTACAGCCGCGCCCGCGGGTTCGCGAACGCCGACGTCGCCGAGGTACTCGTCGAGCAGGGCAAGGTCGTCTCGGTCAACCCGAGCGCCGCGGGTGCCGGCGCCATCCCGGCGGACGGGTTCTACCTGGTCGGGCGGGACACGGCCGCGACCGCGCTCCGGGCCCTGCAGCCGGGCGACGCCGTCACGCTGCACTACGAGCTCGCGAACGACCTGGCGAAGTCGATGAAGTTCGCGCTCGGTCAGGGCGGGACGATCGTCAAGGACGGCAAGGCGGTACCGGGGCTGGACAAGTCGATCGCGCCGCGGACCGCGCTCGGGTTCAAGGACGGCGGCCGGACCCTCGTACTCGCGACCTGGGACGGCCCGGGCGGTACCGGCAAGGGCGGTGTGGGCATCGACCGCGAGGCACAGGACCTGGCCGACCGCGGGATCCAGACCGCCGTCAACCTGGACGGCGGCGGCTCGACCACGATGGTCGCCCGCGGTCTCGGCGAGGACGGTACGACGGTCCGCAACAACCCGTCGGACGGCCAGGAGCGCAACGACCCGAACGGCGTCGGCGTCTTCGTCAGCAAGGGTGACGGCAAGGTGCACCAGCTGGCGATCAAGCCCGCGGCCGGACAGGCGGCCGCGGACGGCGGGACCAAGGTCTTCCCGGGCATGCACCGCACGCTGACGGCCAAGGCGGTCGACGACCACCTGACGCCGGTCGCCCCGAAACGCCTTGTCTGGAAGGCGAAGGGCGGCACCATCAAGGACGGTGTTCTGACTGCCGGAAACCGCTCGACCACGGTTACCTCACAAGCCGGGAACGTGCGCACGACCCAGCGCGTCGACGTACTCGGCCCGCTGAAGAGCCTCGAGTCCTCGACCGAACGGCTGTCGATCCCGGAGGCGACGGCCGCCAACGCGGTCAGCGTCGCGATCACCGGCCGCGACGGCCAGGGGTACACCGCCCCGATCGACCCGCGGGACCTGAAGCTCGACTACGACCACGCCGTCGTCGACGTGCAGGCCGTGGACGGCAAGCTGAAGATCGTCCCGCTCACCAACGCCGGCACGATCCTCACGGTCGCGGCCGCCGGGCAGACGGTGAAGCTCCCGATCACGGTCGGCGTCGAGACGAAGGTCGTGTACGACTTCGACGACGACGTCCTCGCCCGCTGGAACAACAACAGCACCGCGGCCACCACCCGCTCGGTCGACCCCGACGGCCTGCGCATCGACTTCCCCGCGATGCGGAACGTCGGGATCTCCGCGAACGGCGCCGCGAACCGGATCCAGGTCCCGGGCCAGCCGCTCCGGCTGCGGCTGCGGATCAAGTCGAGCATCGACGTACCGAGCGGTCTCGACTACGTCGGCCTGTACGACGGCAACGGGAAGGCGCTCGGGCTGTACGGGACCGGGCTGAAGGCGTCCGCGGACTACCAGAACGTCACCTGGACACTGCCCGCGAACACGGTGTACCCGGTGTCGATCTCGTCGTACCAGGGCATCAACACCGCGGTCGCGCAGCAGAAGGCGGGGACGTTCGTGCTCGACCGGTTCGAGGCCGACGTACCGACCTCGATCGACCTGCCGAAGCAGCCGGACCTGGTCGCCGACCCGCTGGTCTCGGCCGACGGGACGCTGAACACGGGCACGTTCAAGTTCGCGACGCTGTCGGACGTGCAGTTCACCGCCGACAACCCGGCGCTCTCGCAGGTCGCGACCGCGGCGCTCGCCCGGATCCGCAAGACGCGTCCCGACCTCGTGGTGCTGAACGGCGACATCACCGACCGCGGGCTGCCGCAGGACCTGTCGCTCGCGCGCAAGGTACTGACCGACGCGGGCTGCGACCTGATCCCGGTCGGGAAGGAGCCGGCGCCGAACAGCACGCCGACGGGCAACACGGTCCCGTGCTACTACGTGCCGGGCAACCACGAGTCGTACGGCTTGAACAACACGCAGTCGGACCTGACCAACTTCACCAACGAGTTCGGTCAGCCGTACCGGACGTTCGACCACAAGGGCACGCGCTTCATCCTGCTGGCGAGCGCTCTCGGCACGCTGCGTACGTCCGCCTGGGATCAGCTGCCGATGCTCAAGCAGGCCCTCGACGGCGCCGCGAAGGATCGCTCGATCCGCAACGTGATGGTGTTCGCGCATCACCCGGTCGACGACCCGGAGGAGACGAAGTCGAGCCAGCTCGGCGACCGGGACGAGGTCGCGCTGATCGAGAAGCTGCTGACGAACTTCCGCGACAGCACAGACAAGGGCGCCGCGATGGTCGGCTCGCACGCCCAGGTCGCGAACGTGCACCGGGTCGAGGGCGTCCCGTACACGGTGCTCCCGTCGTCCGGCAAGGACCCGTACGGCACGCCGGACCGCGGCGGCTTCACCGGCTGGGTCGACTGGTCCGTCGACGCCCGCCGTACTGCTGACCAGCAGTGGCTCGAGGCCGACGTACGGGCGTTCGCGCAGACCGTCAACCTCGACGTTCCGACAACGCTGGCCGCGGGCAAGGCCGCCGTACTGAACGGCAGCATCGTGCAGCCGGAGGGCGTCGGCGCCGGGACCCGGGTCGTGCCATTGCGCTACCCGATGTCGGTGCACTGGTCCGGCTCGCCGAACCTCGCGATCGGCGGCACGCTCGACCAGGCCCGGCGTACGGGCAAGGTCGCGCTGCTCGACCCGGTCACGCGAACGCTGACCGCGATCCGCCCCGGTACCGTGACGATCTCGGTGACGAACGACTCGATGCGCGCCTACACCGGCGACGCCTCGCTCGCCCCGATCACCGCCTCGGCCACCGTCGCCGTCGGCCGCTAGCTGCCCACGCCTCGCGCCCGGACCTGCGGAAACGCGGGTCCGGGCCGAGCGTCTGCCACCATCAGCGCATGCCTGGACTACGGGAGCTGTGGGGCGACGTGATTCCCGACGCGGGGCCGCTCGCCGACACGCTGGTACGGCGGTACACCGGAAAGCGCCGCGCGTACCGCGACGACTACCTGCGCCACGTCCTCGGGGCACTGGACTCGCTGGAACAGCTGGCCACCGACCCGGTCGCGGTCCGGCTCGCGGCCTGGTTCCACCGGGCGGTGCACAGCGCGGAGAACACCGCGCAGGACGATGCCGAGGCGTCGGCGCAGTTGGCGGGGGAGCTGCTCCCGACGTACGGCGTCACCGACGTACGGACCGCGGAAGTCGCGCGCCTGATCCGCCTTACGGGAGGCGGAGGCGCCAACGGAGACGTTCTGCAGGACGCGGTGAACGCCGTGCTCGCGGACCCGCAGTACGCGAAACACGCCTCCGAGGTACGCCGGGACAGCCGCTTCGACGCCGGCGTACGACGTGCGCAGCTCCAGGTGCTGCTGGCTTCGGACCGGATCTACCGCACCGACCTGGCCCACGACCGCTACGAACAGCCCGCCCGCACCAACCTCGCCGCCGAACTGGAGCAACTCGACGGCATCGCGCCGAGCCCGTGGCGCGGCTGGCGGCACAGCCTGTTGTCGATGCTGGCGTTCATGTCCGCAGGGTCCACGATCGCCGGCCTCGGCGCGGCGTTGGGTTCGCCGTGGCGGTACCCGGCGTTCCACGACGACTCGCGCTGGCAGCCGATTCTGATGACGGCGCTGGCCGTGGTCTCGCTCTTCGCAGTGGCGTGGACGGCGCGCCGTACCGATCGGATGGCCCGTTTCGTCGCGGTCGCACCGGCCGCGGTCGGTCTCGTCGGAGTCTTCGTCATCCTCGCCAACATCCCGCCGACGACCGGCGGCTCGGGTCCCGGGCCGCGGGTCCCGACGATGATGCTCGCGTCGGTCTCGCTGGTCCTCTGCGGTGCGGCGGCCTTCGCCGCCACCTGGTTCGCCCAGAGCGTCGTCAGGAGTCGCGGGTGGTGGCTGGGCACGCTGGGTGCTGGCGTCGTGGTGATTCTTCTGGGTTTCCTCTTCGATTCGATCCAGAACGCCTACCTGTACAGCGCCGACGAGCATCTCGACAACCGGCACGTGCCGGCGGACGTCGGTGTCGCGTCGGTCGTGGACGGCGGGACGCTCTGGTCGACGCCGGGCAACCCGGATACGTTGCGATCCCTCGTCGGCACCGCACACGGGATCGCCGTCGCGAACGGCCGCGGCGCCGTCGAGATGATCGACCCCAAGACCGGCAAGGTCCGGTGGCGGTACACCCGCGCCGACACCCACCGCGAGGTCAAGCTGTACCCGCTCGACGGCGGCCAGCAGCTGCTCGCGATGTTCGACCAGGTCGGGTACGCCGTGCTCGACACCGACACCGGCAAACGGACGGCGGCCTGGCCGGACGGGTCGATCGACGACGAGGTCGAGGACAGCGATCCGCTGGTCACGTCGAAGCAGTACACGGTCGGGTCGGACAAGGTCTACGGCACGGATCTGGACGGCTCGCACCGCTGGACGTACGAGCCCGGCCGTTGTACGAGCACGGTCGCGACCGCGGTGGCGGACCTCGCGATCCTCGACGTCGGCACGAGCTGCCGGCAGGAGCCCGCGCACCTGATCGGGCTCGACCTGAAGAGCGGCAAGCAGCGCTGGCGCGCCGACGGCGACCTGAGCGCTCTGACCGCGGCCGGTGACCTGCTCGTCGGCATCCGTGCCGAGTCCGCCGGAAAGGTCCGCCGGCTGGTCGCGATCGACGCGCACACCGGCGCCGGCAAGTGGACCGTCGACCTGCCGAAGGAATGGGCCTGCCCGCCGCGGCTCCTGTGGTCCGGCAGGCGCCTCGTCGTCACCTCCTGCCCGAACCTCGCGAAACGCGACACCGAAACCGTTGTCCGATTCGTTGACCCGAGCAACGGTCAGGCGACGGCGACCGCGGTGGTCGCGGCGCCGGCCGGCAGCCGGATCGCGGTGACGGCGGACAGCCGCGTGTTCATGATGAGCCCCCAGGGCGACGCCAAGTGCCGCATCATGAGGCTGACCGAGGGCGCCGCCCCCGCCTACGTCCCCCTGGACGGCGTCGGCTGCGGCTGGGGTGTCGCCGCCGCGGGCAACCTGGTCCTCGTCAGCACCCGAGACTCCCTGGTCGCGCTGCGATGACAGCCCTCAGCCCGAGGTGGTCCGAGACATGCCCAGTCCCGCTGGGCATCGCCACCTTGTCGCTGAACAGCACGGTGGCGCCACTGACCTCGGCAGGCTCGGTGACGAAGATGAAGTCGATGCAGTGCGCGCTACTCCCCGGCGCCAGGTACTCGGCATGGAACGTCGGCGGACAGTCCCCGTCGAACGCGTCCCGCACCCCGGCCCCGACCCGGAACTCGTCGTAGAGCACGCTGTCGCGCGACACGTTGAAGTCCCCGCACACCACAGCCGGAGCCTTCACAGCCGCTGCGAGCGCTCGCAGCTGGTCGCCCTGAGACCGGTGGAAGCGGTTCTGCACGGACCAGTCGCCGTCCGTGTTCGCCATCGGATGGACGTTGAGTACCCGCGGCCCGCCGCACTGGAGCCTCGACAGTGTGACCAGCCCGCCGGCCGGTCCGGCGAGACCGCGTCGGTACATCACGTACGGAAACGACCTGAACCCGCGCCGCAGCCGGCTCAGCTGCCGGTACGTGTTGACCTCCTGCAGGCAGATCACGTCCACGTCGGCCGGGTCGAGCGCGGCCGCGACGGCGGCGTACCGCTCCGAGATCCGGGTGCCGGGCAGCGGGAGGCCGCGGGTGTTCAGCGTGACCAGGGTGAGTCGCGGCGGCATGGTGCGGGACATCGTACGGTGTGATCGTCGCCGGTCCCGCGGGAATAGGCCGCGTACGGCGGGGGTTGCGTGCTGTGTCGGAGCGTCGAGAAAGGGCGAGGATGAAACCCACCGAGTTCGTGAAGGTGAACGGCCAGTTCTGGGGGGAGCACCTGAAGGGGGTGGCCGGGCATCTGCCGGTGAGCCACCGCACGGAGCTGCCGGGGCCGATGCTGTTCCCGCGGATGATGGTGCTGACCGAGACGCCGGACTGGAACATCCTCGAGCTGGTCGGGCTGAGCCGGGAGTACCGGACGCTCGAGGTCCGCCGGCAGAAGCTGGCGAGCGTCGAGGAGTACTTCGGCGTCCGCGACGGTTCCGACGCGGTGATGTCGCTGCCGGGCGAGAACTTGTTCAAGGACGCGACGATCGCGACCACGGCCGGGCGGCAGGCGCTCGAGGACCGGTTCCCGGCCGCCGCGAACCTGCTCGGCGAGGTGTACGCCGGCCCCGGCGACGAGCTGCTGCGGTTCGAGCCGGGCAACTACTCGACGTTCGACCGGACGCTGCTCGTGCACACCGCGGGCGACTCGCTGCGGGTGCACTGGGTGAACTTCGCGATCGCGATCCACCGCTCGGAGCCGGCCGGCAAGTACCTCGACTTCCTGCAGACGTACTCGAACGCCCGCCCGCACCTCGACCCGATCGGAACGCTCAGCCTCCCGGTCGATCCCGCCGTACTGAAGGCCGACGCGTTCGAGAGCACGTACCTCGCGCACGGTCTGCAGGACAGCACGGTCGACGAGTTCCTCGACAAGCACGAGGAGATCCTGCTGTCGGTGTTCGGCGCGACGAAGCTGGTCCGCGAGCCCGCGCTCGGCGACCTGCACCCGGACTTCATCCTGGAACGCGCGGACGGCAGCCACGTCGTCGGGCGGCTCGAGCTCCCGGTCGTTGACACGACCAACGGTAAGAAGCGCCGCCGGGTGTTCCGGACGCCGGTGCAGGACAGCGCGGCAGAGCTGGCGAAGTACGCTGAGTACTTCGCGACCGCGGACAACCGGGCCCAGGTGAAGTCGAAGTACGACGTCGAGGTCACCGACCCGCGGCAGCTGCTGATCGTGCCGTCGCAGGAGACGGTCACGCCGGCGGCCGGTGTCGAGGTCGTCGACTACGACACGATCCTGCGCCTGCACCTGTCGTGACGCAGTACTTCGTCTACGGCCGCGACCGGGCCGGCGCCGACGTCAAGGCCGCGCTGACCGAGGACCACTGGACCTTCATGGACGGGTACGCCGCGGAGCTGATCGCCCGCGGCCCGACCCTCACCGAGGACCGGGAGGGCTCGACCGGCAGCCTGCACATCGTCGACCTCCCGTCCGCGGCGGCGCTGCACACGTTCGTGTACGACGAGCCGTACTACCTCGGCGGGGCGTTCGAGACCGTCGAGGTGTACCGCTTCGAGAACCACACCGGCCGCACGATGTGGGAGTTCGCGAACGCGGTCGACGAGTACCAGCGGTACCTCGTGCTCACGAAGGACGCCGCGCGACCGCTGACGTCCGACCACCTGATCGTGTACGGCGACCTGCTCGACGGCGACGTACACGCCGGGCGGGCCGCGCTGCTGGAGGCGCCGTCGGTGGACGCCGCGCGGGAGCTGGTCCAGGCGGCGGATGCCGAAGTACATCCCTGGGAGTTCGGCGGCAGGCGGTAGCGAGTTGGCTTGGGCGTCACCTCCGGCGCCCAGCGTGGAGTGGTGATCGATGACGAAGAGCTGTTCGAGTCGCACTTCTCACGGCGTGGGTTCCTCGCGTCTGCAACGGTCGTCACGGGCGGGTCGCTGCTCGCCACCGCCGGCTCCGCCCAAGCTGCCCCGGCCGCCGGTTCCGTCCAGGCGACCCCGGTCCGGCAGCCGTCGCCGGTCGCCGATCCGGTAACCACTCCCCAGGTCGGCGGGCTGCACCTGCAGTTCGGCGCGGACGCGGCGACCGAGGTCGTGGTCTCCTGGCACACCCGCCAGCCGGTCCGCCGCGCCCGCGTCCTGCTCGGTACGCCGGACGGCGAGTTCGAGCGCACCGTGACCGCGACCGGTACGAGCTACACCGACGCCAAGTCCGGGCAGGTCGTGTACGTCCAGCACGCTCGGATCAGCCGGCTGCGCCCGGCCGGCGAGTACGTCTACGCGGCGGTCCACGACGGCGCGGAAACCGTGTTCGGCAATTTCCGGACGGCGCCGAAGGGACGGGCGGCGTTCACGTTCTCGAGCTTCGGGGACCAGGGCACGCCGACGCTGGGCAAGCGGTACGTGCCGCCGGCCGGCGTGACGATCCCGAACCCGCCGTACGTCAACGACAACCTCGGCTCGCCGGCCGCGGGTGACGTGACGGCCGGGGTGGAGCGGGTGCGCCCGCTGTTCCACCTGTTCAACGGCGACCTCTGCTACGCGAACCTGGCCCAGGACCGCGTCCGTACCTGGAACGACTTCTGGGAGAACAACTCCCGCAGCGCGCGGAACCGCCCGTGGATGCCGTCGGCCGGCAACCACGAGAACGAGCTCGGCAACGGCCCGATCGGGTACGAGGCGTACCAGACGTACTTCGCACTGCCCCGGCAGGACGGGCAGACCGAGGTGACGCGCGGCCTGTGGTACGCGTTCACCGTCGGCTCGGTGCGGGTGATCAGCCTGGCGAACGACGACGTCTGCTACCAGGACGGCGGCAACAGCTACGTCCGCGGGTACTCCGGTGGCGCGCAGAAGGCGTGGCTGGAGCAGGAGCTGAAGGCGACCCGCGCGGACCGGGACATCGACTGGATCGTGGTCTGCATGCACCAGGTCGTGGTGAGCAGCGCCGACCAGGCGAACGGCGCCGACCTCGGCATCCGGCAGGAGTGGGTGCCGCTGTTCGACGAGTACGGCGTGGACCTGGTGGTCTGCGGTCACGAGCACCACTACGAGCGCTCGCACCCGATCCGCGGCCAGCAGCCGAACCCGACGCTGACGCCGATCCCCACCGCGACCCGCACCGACCTGGTCGACACCTCCAAGGGCACCGTCCACATGGTGATCGGCGGCGGTGGTACGTCGGTCGGCTCCAACGGCGTCCTGTTCAACCCGCCGAAGTGCCGGGTGATCACGTCGGTCGGCGCGCCCGACCCGACGACCGGCAAGCGCCCGCCGGTGTACGTGACGGAGCCCGCCCCGTGGTCGGCGACTCGCAACGCGGCCCACCCGTACGGGTTCGCCGCCTTCACCGTGGACCCCGGTCACCCCGGCGGCACGACGACGATGCAGGTCAGGTACTACGACGTACTCGGGCCGGGCGGCGACCTGCGCGAATTCGAGTCGTTCACGCTGCAGCGCCCGCGCCGCGGCTGACGTCGACGGGTGGCGCGCCGTCCGGTGCGCCACCCGACCCCGCCGCGCGGCACACTGGGCCGACGTGGACGCGGAAGGAGCCGGCGGATGAGGCGACGCCCGGTGAACTCGACCAGCGTGCGATCGGTCGGCTGGTCCGACGGCACGCTGGAACTCGAGTACGTGAACGGGTACGTCTACCGGTACTTCGACGTCCCGCAGCCGACATACGCCGCTCTCCTGGCCGCCCCGAGCATCGGCTCCTACGTCAACAAACACATCAAGCCGTACTACGAGTTCCGCGAACTCTGACCCACTGCCCCAGGAGGCCCGATGACGACGGCGCGGGACGGGATCGAGTCCGACCTCGACGAGTTCGACGTACCCGGTGCGAGCTGGGTGGTGTTCGACGACGGCACCGTGACCGAGGTCGGTACGGCGGGACTCGCCGAGGCGGGGAGCGCCCGCGCCGTGACGCCGGGCACGCTGTTCCAGGCGGCGTCGATCAGCAAACCGGTGACCGTACTGGCGATGCTCAGGCTGGTGGACCGCGGTCTGCTCGACCTCGACGAGGACGTGAACCGCAAACTGAAGTCCTGGCAGGTGCCCCCGACCGGTCGCTGGCAGCCGACGGTCACCCTCCGCCAACTCGCCAGCCATAGCGCCGGCCTGACCGTCTCCGGCTTCCCCGGCTACCCGCGTGATGTCGCGTTGCCGACAACCGCGCAGATCCTGGACGGCACCCGGCCTGCCACGAACATCGGCGTACGCGTAGATCTCGTCCCAGGCACGCAGTTCCGCTACTCCGGTGGCGGTACGACGGTGATCCAGCAACTACTCGAAGACGTCACCGGCACGCCGTTCCGCGACCTCATGCAGGAACTGGTGCTGCAGCCGCTCGGCATGTCCGACAGCGCCTACGCACAACCGCTTCCACCGAACCTGCAGGCGAACGCGGCCAGTGGACACAACGAGCTAGGCCAACCGCTGAACGGCAAATGGGACGTGTACCCCCAGCTGGCCGCCGCGGGATTGTGGACAACCCCAACGGATCTCGCGAAGTTCGCCATCGGGCTGGAACGCGCGTACGCCGGCGCAGCAGGCGCACTGCTCCCGCCCGGGCTCGCGACACAGATGCTGACGCCGCAGATCGCCGCCACCGAGCGCATCGGCGGGCTGAACCACCTCGGCCTCGGCGTCTTCCTGGACGAATCGGGTCGGCGCTACGGCCACAGCGGGGGCAACAAGGGCTTCTGCTGTCACCTGATGGCGTACCGCGACACCCGGCAGGGCGCAGTGGTGATGACCAACGGTGACTCCGGCATGTGGGTCGTACTGCGCGCCTTCGCCGCCATCGCGTCCGCGCGCGGGTGGCCGTCGTACCCCGAGGAGCTGGAGCAGCCTGACCTGCCGACGACCGAGTCGCTGGACGCGCTGACGGGTACCTATCGGCTGACCCATGGGTTACGTCTCGCGGTGAGGGCGTGGGACGGAGGGCTGGGGGTCCAGTTCGAGGGGCAGGAGCCGCTGGAGTTCCGAGCGCTGTCGGCGGACCGGTTCGCGGCGTCCGGCGTGGGTGCGCAGCTCGAGGTACGCGGTGGGGAGCTGGTGTTCCTGCAGGGCGGCGCGGATTTCGGGTGCGTCCGGGAATAGGTCCCGGGGGAGTGCGGTTACAGCTCATGCCGTTCCGTTCATGACCCCGGGCCTCAACCTCAGCCGCTTCGAGCGGCCACTCGCCGAGAGGCGTCTGCTGGACGGTGCTGTACGTGACGAGGTGGGAGCCGGCATGAGCGGTTCCCACCTCGCCGTCACACCCGCCGCGAAAACCACTTGTACGGGTGCGGCATCATGGAAGTGTCGCTCGTGGAGACGCCTGGCGTTGCCCGAGTGAGTGATGTGACCAGAGGGACGAGCACTGCTTCCCTCGACGCCGGGACACCGGTGGCGAGGACGGGTGCCGGGAGCCTCGGACCGCGGTCCAGGACCCCGATTTGCATCCGCACCATGAAAGTCAGTAATGTTCTTCTTGTTGGACGGAAGCGCAGGACGCGAAAGCGGCCGGCCCGCCGACAAACTCCCTGAAGGTCTCGGAAGCCGAAACACGCCTCGGCGGGTTTCGGACACTGAGGTACGCAGGGAGACTGGATCGAAAAAGGCCGATTTGACCGGCCGGAAGCGAAACAGTAAAGTAAGTCGAGTTGCCCCGGAGCTTCAAACGATAGTGCGAAGCGCGGTGTGCGCCCGATTCTTGAGAACTCAACAGCGTGCCGAAAGTCAATGCCGAAAGATGCATTAACCCCGTCTACAGGCATTCAATGTCTGTGGCGGATTCCTTTGAAATATAACGGATGACAAGCCAGTAATGGTTTTGTTTCTGATTCAAAGGATCAACTGAAGTTGTTGACTCTCTGGGTTTTGCCCGGTTTGTCTATATTTTTCAACGGAGAGTTTGATCCTGGCTCAGGACGAACGCTGGCGGCGTGCTTAACACATGCAAGTCGAGCGGTAAGGCCCCTTCGGGGGTACACGAGCGGCGAACGGGTGAGTAACACGTGAGCAACCTACCCTCAACTTTGGGATAAGCCTCGGAAACGGGGTCTAATACCGGATAATACTTCACTTCTCATGGGGTGGGGTTGAAAGTTCTGGCGGTTGGGGATGGGCTCGCGGCCTATCAGCTTGTTGGTGGGGTAATGGCCTACCAAGGCGTCGACGGGTAGCCGGCCTGAGAGGGCGACCGGCCACACTGGGACTGAGACACGGCCCAGACTCCTACGGGAGGCAGCAGTGGGGAATATTGCGCAATGGACGAAAGTCTGACGCAGCAACGCCGCGTGAGGGATGACGGCCTTCGGGTTGTAAACCTCTTTCAGCAGGGACGAAGCGAGAGTGACGGTACCTGCAGAAGAAGGACCGGCCAACTACGTGCCAGCAGCCGCGGTAATACGTAGGGTCCGAGCGTTGTCCGGAATTATTGGGCGTAAAGGGCTCGTAGGCGGTTCGTCACGTCGGGAGTGAAAACTCGGGGCTTAACCCCGAGCCTGCTTCCGATACGGGCAGACTAGAGGTAGGCAGGGGAGAGCGGAACTCCTGGTGTAGCGGTGGAATGCGCAGATATCAGGAAGAACACCGGTGGCGAAGGCGGCTCTCTGGGCCTTACCTGACGCTGAGGAGCGAAAGCGTGGGTAGCGAACAGGATTAGATACCCTGGTAGTCCACGCCGTAAACGTTGGGCGCTAGGTGTGGGGGACATTCCACGTCCTCCGTGCCGCAGCTAACGCATTAAGCGCCCCGCCTGGGGAGTACGGCCGCAAGGCTAAAACTCAAAGGAATTGACGGGGGCCCGCACAAGCGGCGGAGCATGCGGATTAATTCGATGCAACGCGAAGAACCTTACCTGGGTTTGACATATAGGGAAATCCTCCAGAGATGGGGGGTCCGTAAGGGTCCTATACAGGTGGTGCATGGCTGTCGTCAGCTCGTGTCGTGAGATGTTGGGTTAAGTCCCGCAACGAGCGCAACCCTCGTCCTATGTTGCCAGCACGCCCTTCGGGGTGGTGGGGACTCATAGGAGACTGCCGGGGTCAACTCGGAGGAAGGTGGGGATGACGTCAAGTCATCATGCCCCTTATGTCCAGGGCTTCACGCATGCTACAATGGCCGGTACAAAGGGCTGCGAAACTGTAAGGTGGAGCGAATCCCAAAAAGCCGGTCTCAGTTCGGATTGGGGTCTGCAACTCGACCCCATGAAGTCGGAGTCGCTAGTAATCGCAGATCAGCAACGCTGCGGTGAATACGTTCCCGGGCCTTGTACACACCGCCCGTCACGTCATGAAAGTCGGCAACACCCGAAGCCGGTGGCCTAACCCTTGTGGAGGGAGCCGTCGAAGGTGGGGCTGGCGATTAGGACGAAGTCGTAACAAGGTAGCCGTACCGGAAGGTGCGGCTGGATCACCTCCTTTCTAAGGAGCACTTGGCACTCCGCTTAGTGAGTGTCCATGTCATCGCTTTCCAGGACGAGTGTTTCTGGGGTGATGGTGCTTCGGAATGTGGAACATTGACCATTAGGCGGGATGCGGAGTTTCTGCTGCTAGTACTGCTCACTTGTGGGCGTGGAACGTGGACGGGGACCGAGTTGATCGCCGAGGCGCGCTGTTGGGTCCTGAGGAATCGGGCCGGAACCCGTAAGGGTTGTGGACTGTTTCTTCTTGGGTCACGGATCAACTGGTGACAGTTGGTTGGGTGGCTGGGGCCGGCTTCTGTACAGACTGTTGATGGTCTGCTGGATGGGGTGTGTTGTTTCCCTCTGATGGTGGGTTTGTCTTCAAGTGTCAGGTGTGAGCTGGTGTTCCTGCCCGTATTTTGAGAACTGTATAGTGGACGCGAGCATCTCTTTGTAGCGTAATTTTTGCTTTTAGTTTTGTGACAAGCTACTAAGGGCAATCGGTGGATGTCTTGGTACCAAGAGCCGATGAAGGACGTTGGAGCCTGCGATAAGCCCCGGGGAGTTGGCAACCGAGCTGTGATCCGGGGGTGTCCGAATGGGGAAACCCAGCTGGCATTCTAAAGCCAGTTACCAGTGCCTGAACACATAGGGTTCTGGAGGGAACGCGGGGAAGTGAAACATCTCAGTACCCGCAGGAAGAGAAAACAATAGTGATTCCGTGAGTAGTGGCGAGCGAAAGCGGATGAGGCTAAACCGTGTGCGTGTGATAGCCGGCGTGCGTTGCGTATTCGGGGTTGTGGGAGCATTCAGACACTAATGCCGTGGTGTCGGAGAGTTATCAATCGTTGTTGAAGTCGAATCTTCTGGAATGTTGAGCCGTAGTGGGTTATAGCCCTGTAGGCGTAAGACAGCGACTCTCGAGTGTTTTCCCAAGTAGCACGGGACTCTTGAAATTCCGTGTGAATCTGGCGGGACCACCCGCTAAGCCTAAATACTTCTTGGTGACCGATAGCGGACTAGTACCGTGAGGGAAAGATGAAAAGTACCCCGGGAGGGGAGTGAAATAGTACCTGAAACCGGTTGCCTACAATCCGTCGGAGCACTTTCGGGTGTGACGGCGTGCCTTTTGAAGAATGAGCCTGCGAGTTAGTGGTGTGTGGCGAGGTTAACCCGTGTGGGGTAGCCGTAGCGAAAGCGAGTCTGAATAGGGCGAAATAGTCGCATGCTCTAGACCCGAAGCGGAGTGATCTATCCATGGGCAGGTTGAAGCGTGGGTAAGACCGCGTGGAGGACCGAACCCACCAGGGTTGAAAACCTGGGGGATGACCTGTGGATAGGGGTGAAAGGCCAATCAAACTCCGTGATAGCTGGTTCTCCCCGAAATGCATATAGGTGCAGCGTCGTGTGTTTCTTACCGGAGGTAGAGCACTGGATGGTCTAGGGGGCTTACCGGCTTACCGAAATCAGCCAAACTCCGAATGCCGGTAAGTGAGAGCGCGGCAGTGAGACTGCGGGGGATAAGCTCCGTAGTCGAGAGGGAAACAGCCCAGATCACCAGCTAAGGCCCCTAAGCGATTGCTAAGTGGAAAAGGATGTGGAGTTGCCCAGACAACCAGGAGGTTGGCTTAGAAGCAGCCACCCTTGAAAGAGTGCGTAATAGCTCACTGGTCAAGTGATTCCGCGCCGACAATGTAGCGGGGCTCAAGCAATCCGCCGAAGCTGTGGCACTCACACAAGTACTCGGCCAACTTTGTTGGTCCAGGTGTGTGGGTGGGTAGGGGAGCGTCGTGCAGCGTGTGAAGCAGCCTAGTGATGGAGTTGTGGATGCTGCACGAGTGAGAATGCAGGCATGAGTAGCGAATGACGGGTGAGAAACCCGTCCGCCGGATGATCAAGGGTTCCAGGGTCAAGCTAATCTGCCCTGGGTAAGTCGGGACCTAAGGCGAGGCCGACAGGCGTAGTCGATGGACAACGGGTTGATATTCCCGTACCGGCATTAACACGACCCGACCGAACCCGCTGATGCTAAGAGTTGGAAGCCGCAAGACCTTCGGGTTGCGTGGTGGACATCTTGACCCGAGGTGGTAGTAGGTGCATTGAGGAGTGACGCAGGAGGGTAGTCCAACCGCGGCGATGGTAGGCGTAAGCTGATCCGCGGGCAAGGTGGTAGGGCGAGGCATAGGCAAATCCGTGTCTCACATAGCCTGAGAGCCGAGGCGGACCCGTTTAGGGGAAGTGGATGATCCCATGCTGCCGAGAAAAACTTCGCAGTGAGTGTTAGAGCCGCCCGTACCCCAAACCGACACAGGTGATCAGGTAGAGAATACCGAGGCGATCGAGTGAACCATGGTTAAGGAACTCGGCAAAATGCCCCCGTAACTTCGGGAGAAGGGGGACCGGATCCGTGACGCCACTTGCTGGTGGAAGCGGTGATGGTCGCAGAGACCAGGCCCAAGCGACTGTTTACTAAAAACACAGGTCCGTGCGAAGAAGTAATTCGATGTATACGGACTGACGCCTGCCCGGTGCTGGAACGTTAAGGGGACAGGTTAGCTGGTTTTGGCCGGCGAAGCTTTGAACTTAAGCGCCAGTAAACGGCGGTGGTAACTATAACCATCCTAAGGTAGCGAAATTCCTTGTCGGGTAAGTTCCGACCTGCACGAATGGCGTAACGACTTGGGCGCTGTCTCAACCGTGGACTCGGCGAAATTGCATTACGAGTAAAGATGCTCGTTACGCGCAGCAGGACGGAAAGACCCCGGGACCTTTACTACAACTTGGTATTGGTGGTCGGTACAATTTGTGTAGGATAGGTGGGAGACTGTGAAGCTCGGACGCCAGTTCGGGTGGAGTCATCGTTGAAATACCACTCTGATTGTTCTGGCTGTCTAACTTTGGTCCGTTATCCGGATCAGGGACAGTGCCTGGTGGGTAGTTTGACTGGGGCGGTCGCCTCCTAAAAGGTAACGGAGGCGCTCAAAGGTTCCCTCAGCCTGGTTGGCAATCAGGTGTTGAGTGTAAGTGCACAAGGGAGCTTGACTGTGAGACAGACATGTCGAGCAGGGACGAAAGTCGGAACTAGTGATCCGGCGGTGGCATGTGGGAGCACCGTCGCTCAACGGATAAAAGGTACCCCGGGGATAACAGGCTGATCTTCCCCAAGAGTCCATATCGACGGGATGGTTTGGCACCTCGATGTCGGCTCGTCGCATCCTGGGGCTGGAGTAGGTCCCAAGGGTTGGGCTGTTCGCCCATTAAAGCGGCACGCGAGCTGGGTTTAGAACGTCGTGAGACAGTTCGGTCCCTATCCGCTGCGCGCGCAGGAGACTTGAGAAGGGCTGCCCCTAGTACGAGAGGACCGGGGTGGACGAACCTCTGGTGTGCCAGTTGTTCCGCCAGGAGCACGGCTGGTTGGCTACGTTCGGGAGTGATAACCGCTGAAAGCATCTAAGCGGGAAGCACGCTTCAAGATGAGGTCTCCCACCGGGTTAACCGGGTAAGGCCCCCAGTAGACCACTGGGTTGATAGGCCAGAGGTGGAAGCGCCGTAAGGTGTGGAGCTGACTGGTACTAATAGGCCGAGGGCTTGTCTCATACTTCAACTACGAGCCTTGATGCGCTATGTAACGATGTTCGCGTTCACTGTACGGTTCCCAGGATACGGTCAACCCCAGCCCGTGTGGCTTGTGTTGGTTGATATGTGTTCTCATAGAGTTTCGGTGGCCATAGCGTCGGGGAAACACCCAGTCTCCATTCCGAACCTGGAAGTTAAGCCCTTCAGCGCCGATGGTACTGCGACCGGGAGGTCGTGGGAGAGTAGGACGCCGCCGGACATTCACACTGTTAAGGGCCACCCCCCGGGGTGGCCCTTAACATTTGTGTGGTTACGCGGTCGGCAACCCGCCGGCCATCGGCGGAGGCGTCACCCAGACCGCAGGTGGTGTGGTTCAGCCCCTCGAACTCCAGGTACGTAACGCCGATCCCTTCGAGCACCGGCCGCAACTTGCGGAAGCGCCGGAACGCCGGATCAGCTGTTCCCATGTACGTCACTCGGCGGCCCGGGTAGCACCGGAGTTCGTGGTGCCAGTCGTACGACCGATAGGCCCGCCAGAACTCCAACGCCGGCCGCGGTAGCCGTGGTTCCCGTTCCAGCCGTCGCATTTCCGCGTCGGTCACCATCCCGATCGGTACGACGCCACCCATGACGAGGGCGTGGGCCCGTGAGGTCGACCGCGCCGCCATTGCCGCCATGCAGGCAGTCTGTGAGAACCCCCAGACGCAGAACCGCTCGACGCCTTCATGATCGAGTACGGCGAGCACCTGGTCGCCGATGCTGCCGAAGTCGTACACCTCCGGCCGGTCACTCGCCCCGAACCCGACCGGGTGGACCTGGAAGACCCGGAATCGCTCCGCCAGGTACGCGCTGATCGCGTGGTCCAGTGGCCGGCGGTTGTTCTTCAGCAGTACGAGCGCCGGCCCGGACCCGCTGACCCGATAGGCGATCCGCGCGCCGGCCAGTTCGACGTACCGGTAGGTCATCGGAGGATGGACCGCAGGGCAGTGGTCACGGTGCTGCGGGTCGCCGCGGGGAGCCCGGCGGTCAGCGTGTTGATGCGGTCGACCACCGCGTTGTGGACCTCGTGGGCCAGCTTCAGGCCGTCAGGGGTGAGCTCGATGCGGAAGGCGCGGCGGTCGCCGGGGATCGGCGTACGGGCGACCAGAGTGCGACGTTCGAGGCGGTCGACCATGCTGGTGAGGCTCGAGCGTTCGATGCTCAGGATATGGCTGAGGTCGGTCATCCCCTGCGGGCCGGCGATCAGCACACAGAGCAGCCGGGCCTGCTGCGACGTAAGGCCGAGCGGCCGGCTGGTTTCGGCGTGCAGGTCCTGCAGCAGGTGCATCGTCTGCACCAGCGCACTCGCCAGATCGGTGTCCTGAGCCGCCGTCGTCGTCACCATGGCTCCCATGGTAGTCCGCTGGACTAATAGTTTGCTGTTCTAAGTATCCGTGCTACAACTAGTTCGAACAGCAAACTATCTGAGGAGTCGATATGAACGTGCGGTTCGGATACGGATCGCCGGACTCGGTACGGGACGTGGCCGCGATCGTGCGGCTCGCCCAGCAGGCGGACGCCGACGGGCTCGACCACGTCAGCCTCGCCGACCACCCGTACGTCCCGGACATGCTCGACGGGTACGCCGCGGTCGGGTTCCTGCTCGGACGTACGGAGCGGCTGTCCGCGTTCGTCAACGTGACCAACCTGCCGCTCCGCCCGGCGCCGGTGCTCGCCCGTACGGCGACGTCGCTGGCCGCGCTGTCCGGCGGACGGTTCGTCCTCGGGCTGGGCGCCGGCGGTGCGTGGGACCGGATCACCACGATGGGCGTCCCCGAACTCCGTCCGGCCGAGGCGGTCGAGGCGTTCGAGGAGGCGATGCAGCTCGTCCACGGGATGTCCGACGGTGGTACGCCGACGCCCACGAAGCACTACCCGATCGGCGCGCTCCGGCCGGCCGCCGTACCGGCACCGCTGATCTGGACCGGCTCGAACGGCCCGAAGTCCCTCGCCGCGACCGGCCGGCAGGCCGACGGGTGGATCCCGGGCCACGCCGCTGACTGGCTGAGCGATCGCTACGCCTGGTCCCGGCCGATCATCGACGAGGCGGCGTTGGCCGTCGGGCGGAAGCCGTCGGACATCGGCACCATCTACAACTTCCCGGGCACGATCACCGCGGCCCCGTTGCGTGAGACACGTGACGCCGAGGGACGCTGGATCGGCGGCTCGCCGGCGCAGTGGATCGAGGAGCTGACCGGCGCGGTCCTGAACCACGACGCCACCGGCTTCACCCTCTTCCCTCGAGGGAGCGAGCCGTACGACGTCCAACTCGCACGCTGGTCACAGGAGGTCGTCCCCGGCATCCGCGCGGAGCTCAGCCGGCAATGACCCAGCAGGTCAACCCAAGGCGGCCAGATCGTCCGGGGTGAGGTGGATGTCGGCGGCGGCGAGGTTCTCCTCGAGGTGACGAACGGTACCGGTGCCGGGGATGGCGAGGATGTTGGCGGAGTGGTGCAGAGTCCAGGCGAGGCGGATCTGTACGGGGGTGGCGTCGTGGGCGGCCGCGATCGTGGTGACGGCCGGGGAATCGACCGCGCCGGTGATCGAGCCGAAGGGGACGTAGGCGATGGCGCGGTCGGCGCAGTACCGGATGATCGCGTCCTCGGCGCCGCGGCGGTCGACGGCGTAGCTGTTCTGGACGCAGACCACCGGCGCCACCGCGAGCGCCTCCTCGACGTGGTCGAGTCGCACGTTCGAGACACCGAGCTGCTTGATCAGCCCTTCCGAACGGAGCTCGGCGAGCCACCCGAACCGTTCCGCGAGCGACCCGTCGCCGGTGATCCGGAGGTTCACCACATCCAGACTGTCCACCCCGAGCTGCCGCAGGTTCGTCTCCACCTGTGCGCGCAGCTCGCCGGCCGTGGTCGCGTTGTAGAACCCGCGCTCCGGATCGGTCCCCGGCCCGACCTTCGTGGTGATCGTCAGCCCCTCCGGGTACGGCGCCAGCGCCTCGCGGATCAGCTCGTTCGCGTACCGCGGCCCGCTCGCGTAGAAGGCCGCCGTGTCGAGGTGATCCACCCCGAGCTCGACGGCACGACGCAGTACGGCGATCGCGACCGAGCGGTCCGGGTTCGCGGTGATCCGCATCGCGCCGAACCCGAGCCGGTTCACCGTGACGTCGCCCAGCCGCCAGGTATTCATTCCTCGATCGCCCCGCGCACCGCCCGCAGATGCTGCCGGAACGTCAACGACGGATCCGCCGCCCGCTTCTCCAGGTACGCCGCGAAACCGACCTGTGTCCGCAGCGACCGCCCGCCGCGGATCTCCGCCGCCTGGCGGTGCTCGGTGTCCCGGATCGACGCCGCCAGTGCCTGCAGCTCGTCCACGCGGTCCGCCGGTACGAAGATCGCCCCGTCCTGATCCGCGAGTACGACGTCGTCGCGGGTCACCGTCCACTCGCCGATCGTTGCCGTGGACAACGCGTCGGCCGGTTGCGGGTCGAGCCGCAACGGACCGGTCGGCAATGCGCCGAGGCTGAACACCGGCAGCCCGATCGCGGTGATGTCGACCGTGTCGCGGTGCAGCCCCCAGATCACGATCCCCGCGACGCCGGCCGCCGCGGCCTCCAGCGCGACCAGGTCGCCGACGCAGGCCTCGTCCCGGCGTCCACCGTTGTCCACCACGAGTACGTCGCCCTCGGCCGCGGACTCGAACGCCTCCAGGAACACGTCCACGCTGCCCACGTGCTGCGCCGGGAGCACCCGCCCCGCGACCCGCTCGCCGACGACCGCCGTCACCGCCACCGTTCGTACCGGCACGCCCGCCCGGACACACGCGTCCGCCAGGTGCGCCGTCGTCAGCCCCTCCAGAATGCCCATGCCGCTAGTCCACCACGGCCGCCCGTCAGCGGGACAGGAAGGCCATGATCTGGTCGAGCGACGGCTCGGCGCTGGTGTCGACGGTGATCGACGGGACCGGGAGATCCACCGACTGGAAGGCGTTGTGGGTACGAACCCGGGCGTCCGGGCTGATCTTCGCGTCCTCGTGCGCCGCCCGCCGCGGATCCGCCGCGGTCCGTGCGGTGATCCGTTCGAGCGCGACCTCGGCGGTCGTCGTGCAGTGCACGATCCGGAGGTCCGCGCGGCCGAGCAGCGGGCTCAGGCCCGGGTTCCACAGCCGGTCCTGGAAGGCCGCCTCCGCGACCACCGTCGTACCGCGGCCGATCAGCAGGCCGACCACGTCGAAGAACGTTGACAAGGTCCGCATCGTCAGCGGGTCGCCGGGGCCCGGCACGAACCCGGGGGTCGCGTGCGCCATGCCCTCCTTGATCTCGTCCCGGCAGATCGCCGGGCAGCCGATCGCGGCCGCGATCCGGTGCGCCAGCGTCGTTTTCCCCGTCCCGGGCGGACCACTGACCACGATCAGCATCGGTTTCGAATGCACTCGCCGTACCTTAGTCGCGACCGCGGGTGCAGGGTGTAAAGCGCGTGTCAGGAACTGTCGGTGCGGGTGCCTACCGTGGTTTCTGTGACGACCTATTCGGCGGTCCGGACGACCGGGATCTACTGCCGGCCGGGCTGTGGCGCGAAGCCGCTCGCGGAGAACGTCCGCACGTTCGAGCACCCGGCCGCGGCCGAGGCGGCCGGGTATCGCGCGTGCCTGCGGTGCCGTCCGTACCGGATCGCCGGCACGGTGCCGGACGAGGCGCCCGAGTTGGTGTGCCGGGCGGTGCAGCTGATCATCGCCGGGCTGCTGGACGAGGCCGGCGAGGCGGCGCTCGGTGCGCGGCTCGGGCTGTCGGTGCGGCAGTTGCGGCGGCTGTTCCACGAGCATCTCGGCGCGACGCCGGACCAGTTCGCGCGGTCCCGGCGAGCGCATTTCGCGCGCCGGCTGCTGGACGACTCCGAGCTGGGCATCGCGGAGGTCGCGTTCGCGTCCGGGTTCGGGAGCCTGCGGCAGTTCAACCGGGCGATGCGGGAGGTCTTCCGGGCGTCCCCGCGGGAGCTCCGCGATCGCCGGCGTCGCGGCGATCGGCTCGCGGCGGACGGCGGTCTGGTGCTGCGGTTGCCGTTCACGCCGCCGTACGACTGGGCGGCGATGTGCGCGTTCTTCGCCGAGCGGGCGATTCCGGGGGTGGAGTCGGTCGAGGACGGGGTGTACCGACGGGTCGTCTCGCTGGACGGGGAGCCCGGGATGCTGGAGGTCGGCCCAGGCGGTGACGATCACCTCCTGCTGCGGGCCCACCTCCCGTTCTGGGAGGGCGTCATCCACGTCGTCGACCGCGCCGCCCGACTACTCGGCGTCGACCAACCACCCCTCTCCCTCCAAGAACAGACGGTGCTCGACCCACTGATTCCCACTCTGGTAGCCGCCGGTGCTGCGGCAGTCGCCGGAGCCCAGGCGCCGGGTGCGGCAGCCGCAGGTACTGCGGGAGCCGGTGGAGCTGGGGTGCCGGGTGCGCGGGGGCAGGCCGGTGCTGGGGCAGCCGTCGGAGTGCGGGTGCCGGATGCGTGGGTGCCAGCTGGTGCAGCGGTAGCCGCTGGAGCCCGGGTGTCGGCTGGTGCTGCAGCAGCCGCCGGAGTGTGGGTGCCGGGTGGGTGGGTGCCGGCCGGTGCTGGGGTGGGTGCTGGGGTGCGGGTGCCGGGGGCGTGGGCGCCGTTTGAGATTGCTGTTCAGGCGGTGCTTCGGGATCAGCTGTCGCCGGGGGAGGCGACCGACGCGCTGCACAAGCTCGTCGAGGTGCACGGCGTACCGGTTCCGGGGCTTACCCACGGACTGACCCATGCCTTCCCCGCCGCCGAGGCGCTGGTTTCCGCGCACCTCGTCGGTCCGCTCGCGACCGCGGTTGCCGAGGGCAACATAATCCTCGACCCGGCGCCCGGGCTCGTCCGGTCCCTCGAGACCGTGACGAGCCCGGCCGCCGCCCACGAGATCGCCCTACGCCTGGAGGGATTCGTACGTCCCTCGCGTGAGTAGCTCCGTCGCCGCAGCCGTCGCCAGCGCGTACGCCGCGCTGGTGATCGCCGGCCCGACGCTGATCCGCACCACGCCGGCCTCCGAGAGTTCGCGGACCGACGGCGCCCCCGGCCCGACCATCACGTTGAGCGGGAGCGGCGACTCCTTCACCAGTTCGGCGATCGTCGGCAGATCGACCACCCCGGGCACGAACAGTACGTCGGCACCCGCGTCGGCGTAGATCTTCGCCCGCTCGATCGTCCCGGTCCGGTCCCCGTACAGATAGGTGTCCGTCCGCGCGTTGATCACCAGCTCGGCGTCCACGGCCCGCGCCGCGCGGATCCGCTCGGCGTGCACCAGCGGATCGTCGAGCACCCGGGCCGTACTGTCCTCCAGGTTCACCCCGCCCGCGCCCGCCTCGACGATCTCCCGCACCGTCCGCGCGACATCGCCGTACCCGGCCTCGATGTCCGCCGTCACCGGTACGTCGACGGCGGCACAGACGGCTCGTACCGTCGCGAGCGCGGTCGCCAGATCCAGCCCGCCGGCGTCATCGACCCCGTGCGCCCAGGCGACCCCGGCGCTCGTCGTCGCGATCGCCTGCGCCCCGGCCGCCGCGATCGCGCGCGCCGAACCCGCGTCCCACGCGTTCGGCAGTACGAGCGGCGGCCGCGCGTGCAGCTCCCGCAACCGCCGCGCGCTCACAGGCTGACCACCAGTTCGTGGTCGACCTCGACGAACTCCACGATCAGGTCCGCGAACCGCCCCGCGATCAACTCGCGGTACGCCGCCGACCCGGTGTGCGCGTCGTACGCCGCCTGGTCCGCGAAGTGCTCGACGAACAGCAGGTAGTCGGGCGTCGCCGGGTCCCGGTACACCCGGAACGACAGCGTCCCCTCCTCCGCACCGGGCCCGCGCGGCCCGAACTCCTCGACGATCGCCTCGGCCGCGGCCTGGTTGCCGTCCTTCAGCCTGATCGGAAACACCTTCGCCAGCATCACTGTCCTCCTTGGTGGTTTCCTCAAGGTTCGCCTGCCCGCGACGGTTCGTCCGGCCATATTCGGTCATGACGGTTGGCTCATATAGCGAGACAATATGTCTCATTTACCAAGACTCTGCGCTAGCGTGAGCACCGTTGGCGAAGGCAAAGGAGCCTGGGATGAACAACGTGTACACACACGGACATCACGAGTCGGTACTGCGCTCGCACCGCTGGCGGACCGCGGAGAACTCCGCCGGCCACCTGCTGCCGCACCTGCGCCCTGGGATGACGCTGCTCGACGTCGGCGCCGGCCCCGGCACGATCACCGCCGACCTCGCCCGCCTGGTCGAGCCCGGCCGGACGACCGCGCTCGAGGCGAACGCCGCGGCGCTGGACATCACCCGGAGGGCGTTCGAAACCGTCGACGTCGACGTGGAGTTCGTGGTCGGCGACGTGCACGCGCTCGACCTGCCCGACGACACGTACGACGTGGTCCACGCGCACCAGGTGCTGCAGCACGTGGCCGATCCGGTGCAGGCGCTGCGTGAGATGCGGCGGGTGTGCAAGCCGGGCGGGATCGTCGCGGTCCGCGACTCCGACTACCACGGCTTCGTCTGGCATCCGGCGCTACCGGAGCTGGACGAGTGGATGGAGCTGTATCAGCGGATGGCCCGTGCCAACAAGGGCGAGCCCGACGCCGGTCGCCGCCTGCTCGCATGGGCGCACGCCGCCGGGTTCGAACAGGTGGAGGCAACCACGTCCACCTGGGCGTTCACCAACCCGGAGGACCGGGCGTTCTGGGGCGGGATGTGGGCGGACCGCATCCTCGGGTCCGCGCTCGCCGACCAGGCGCGCGCGGCCGGCGTACCGGAGAAGACGCTGACCGCGATCTCAGCAGCCTGGCAGCAGTGGACGGCCGACCCCGACGGCTGGATCTCCATCCTGCACGGCGAACTACTCTGTACGGCGTGAACGCTGCCGGGAAATCTCGTACAGCACCGCGGTTGCGGCGTTGGCGGCGTTGAGGGAGCTGGCCGAGCCGGTGATCGGGATCCGGACCAGGTGGTCGGCCGCCTCCCGCCACGCCGTACTGAGGCCGGCCGTCTCGTTGCCGATCAGGAGCAGGACGGGCTGGGTGAAGTCGAAGTCGTAGACGTCGGTCGTGCCGTGTTCGTCGGTGCCGACCACCACGACCGGCGACCGGCGTACCCACTCGAGCACCTCACGATGGGACGGCACGCGGACGGCGGGGACCGCGAACAGCGAGCCCGTCGTCGCGCGCACCGCCTTCGGGTCGTACACGTCCGCCGCATGTCCGGTGACGATCACCCCGTCGGCGCCGAACGCGTCGGCGGACCGGATCACCGACCCGATGTTGCCGGGCCCGGTCGGCCGGTCGAACACCACCCCGAGAAAGTCCGGCCCGACCGGGATCCTCGCCAGATCGTCAGCAGGCAGCCGCAGTACGGCGATCAGCTCCGGATCGTCCTTCTCGCCGAGCTCGGCCAGCAACTCCGGCGCCATCGCGACCCGCTCGACGTGCGGCAGCCGCTGCAGCAGGTCCGACGCCCACCGCGACAACGGCCGGGACGCGTCGTGGATGATCGCGTTGACCGGCCAACCGTTGTCCACGGCAACCGAAATCGGCCGCACCCCCTGGACCAGGAACTCACCGGACCGCTGCCGCTTGGTCCGGTTGGTCAGTGACGCCTGCCAAACCTGAAACCTGGCATTCCGCGTCGAAATCCGCTGCACAGGCTCCACCTTAGGCCGCCGAGTGCGAGCTCAGTGCGTTCGCTTCCGTCTTCGGCCGCGGTGTCTGAGGCGGAGGGCGCCCCATAGCAGCAACGCGGGTAGCCAAAGCAGGACCAACCACGGAAGCCGCCACCAGCCGGACGAGCCCTTGAGGGCCGGCTGGGCGGTGGCGACCAGTGGGCGGGCGGACGTTGACCAGGCCAGGAACGCGTCGCCGATCGGTAGCGCGCCGAAGAGGTACCGCTTCGTTTTCAGGCCGCTGAACGGCAGTCCGGCCAACTCGCCCGTCCGCGACAGCCGCTCGGCCAGCGGGTCGTGATGGATCCGCGCCGCGCCCATTCCGACCACGGTGGCCGAAAGACTGAGGCCGAGGACGAGCGGCCCCGAGTCCACGTCCCCCTGCCCAGCGGTCCCCTTCGGGTACTCGCGAATCCCCAGCCCGGTGACGAACTTGTCCTTGAACAGCTGGTACTGCGCCCGCGCGAACGCCGGATCGATGTCGACCAGGAAACGCTGGATCATCGCCTGCGACGAACCGCGTGCACCGGTCACCTGCGGCACCACCTGATGCGGCAGCAGCCCGGTCGCCGGATCCAGTTTGGCCTTCACGGTCGTCACCCAGTTCCGCGCGAACTGCCCGAAGCGCGGCGCGAGCACGGCGTCGTACAGCCGGAGGGAAGCGATCGCGACGACCGAGTCGACCGGCCAGGCCTGCCCCGGATACGCAGGAAGAAAGGGCGTTTCCGCCGTTCGGAAAGCACTGGCGATGTCGACCGAGTCGCTGGTGAACCGGGAGCGCTCCGCCGCGTCCGACTGGCCGAGGGCGACCAGCCCGCCGCGCAGCCAGTTGGTCCAGCCGGCGTAGAAGATCCCGTACCGCGGCTGCAGCGACCTGTCGAACGGCGCCGTCGCGTCCGCGGAATCGAGCCGGTCGAGTGCCCACCGCACCTCGATGGACGCGTCGGCGGCGCGCGCCGGATCGCTGACGCCGACCTGCACCCAGCTCAGCCCGTACAGCACGTTCAGGAAGAAGTACCCTTCCGGAAACTGCTTCTGGGCGTTCCGGTCCGCGCCGTTCTCGATCTCGGCACGCAGGTACGTCAGCTGTTTCGGCACGCCATGGGTGGGATCGGTCCACGGAAGAACCAGCCGTGCGGTGCCCACCCCCGCCACCAGTGTGGCGATCACCGCCACGCCGATCACGAGCTTGCGCAGCACCCGGATCAATCTAGACGACCTTGGGCAACCAGCGGCGGACGAACGGATGACCATCCGGGGACCGGACCGACTCCCGCGGCCGAAACTCCTTTCCTAAGTTTCCGGCCGAGGTTGACCTTACGCCCAGGGATGCCTACCTTCGTCAAGGAAAACGTGTTCCGCAGTTTCCTAACTCAGGAGATACACGCTATGACCTCTCGCAGCCCGGCCGCCACCAGCAAGGGCCGCAGGCAGCCCCTCGGACTCGGCCAGGTCAGCATCACCGGCGGCTTCTGGGCGCCGCGCCAGGCGCGGAACGGCGCCGACGCGATCCCCAGCGGCCAGGACCAGTTGGAGAAGGCCGGCAACCTGCAGAACCTCCGGCTCGCCGCCGGTATCGGCGAGGGCGAGGCGATCGGCCCGGTGTTCGCCGACTCCGACGTCTACAAGTGGCTCGAAGCGGCCGCCTGGGAGTACGGGCGCAACCCCGACGAGGAACTGCTCGGACGGATCCGCGACCTCACCGCGGTGGTTGCCGCCGCGCAACGCCCGGACGGGTACCTCGACTCGGTCGTCCAGCTCCGGTACGGCGACGAGGGCCGCTACCAGCAACTCGTCTGGAGCCACGAGCACTACTGCGCCGGCCATCTCATCCAGGCCGCCGTCGCGACGGTCCGCTGCACCGGTGAGCGCGAGCTGCTCGACGTGGCGATCAAGCTCGCCGACCACCTGCACGCGACGTTCGGCGACGGCAAGACGGTCGACGTCGACGGCCACCCGGTGATCGAGATGGCGCTCGTCGAGCTGTACCGGGAGACCGGTACGGCGACGTACCTGGAGCTCGCGAAGTGGTTCGTGGACGCCCGCGGCCACGGGATCATCGAGCGGCACGGGCACTCGCCGGCGTACTTCTCCGACCGGGTCCCGGTCCGCGAGGCGACCACGGTCGAGGGGCACTCGGTACGCGCGGTGTACCTGGCGGCGGGCGCTGCCGACGTCGCGCTGGAGACCGGCGACGCCGAGCTGCTCGAGGCGCTGAAGGTGCAGTTCGAGCACATGTGGTCGACCAAGACGTACGTGACCGGCGGGCTCGGCGCGCGCTGGGACGGCGAAGCCTTCGGCGACGAGTACGAGCTGCCGGCCGACCGTGCGTACGCCGAGACGTGCGCCGCGATCGGTGGCATCCAGTGGGCCTGGCGGATGCTGCTCGCGACCGGCGAGGCGGCGTACGGCGACGCGGTCGAGAGGATGCTGTACAACGGCTTCCTTGCTGGGGTTTCACTTTCCGGAACCGAGTACTTCTACGTGAACCCGCTGCAGCTGCGCGGGGCGGCGTACCCGGACAACGGGCGCAGCCCGGCGCACGGGCGGCGCGGCTGGTTCGACTGCGCGTGCTGCCCGCCGAACATCATGCGCACCCTCGCGAGCCTCGACGGCTATCTGGCGACCACGACGGACGACGCGATCCAGCTGCACCAGTACGCGGCGGGCGTGATCAAGTCTGGCGAGATCGAACTGCAGGTCGAAACGAACTACCCCTGGGACGGCACCGTCCGCATCACGAGTGCAACGCCGGCCACCGTTGATCTCCGCATTCCCGGGTGGGCGGAGGGGGCGACTCTCAACGGACATTCGGTCGACGCAGGTGGCTACGCGCGGGCAGAAGGCACCGAGATCGAACTCGTACTCCCGCTCGAACCGCGCGTGGTGGGTGCGGATCCGCGGATCGACGCCGTGCGGGGTTGCGTCGCGCTTGAACGCGGGCCGCTCGTGTACGCGGTCGAGCAGGAGGACAACGCGGCCAACGTCGACGACCTGCACCTCGTATCTGGGACTCCTGTCGCGGAGGCGACGGATCTTCTGGACGGGGTGACCGTGCTGAGGGCCCAGGGACGTGTTGGGGTAGGGCACAAGCCGGGGTGGTCGTTCGTGCCTGCGGTGTCGGACTCCGTGGGTGAGGAGGTCGAGGTGGTCGCGGTTCCGTACTACGCGTGGGCGAACCGGGAGATCGGTGCGATGCGCGTCTGGCTGCCGCTGGGGTGAGGGCCTAAAGGCTGGGGCGGATCACGTGGTCGGCGTGGGCGGCGGCGTGCGCCTCGCCGACCTGGCGGCACAGCGCCATCAGGTCGTCTTCGTTCAGCACGTGCTGCTTCGCCTTCGGGCCGAGGTCGGTGATGTGGTCGCGGGCCCGCAGCAACCGCTGGAACACCCGCTCCCGCTCCGCCGGGTCGTCGGTGTACTCGGGATCGAGGTACGCCGTCGCGTCCCGGCGGATGTGGGCCATCGCGGTCTGCGTCCGCCCGCGGGTGCTGAACAGCGAGGCGAAGATCGTGATCAGCAGCACGACCAGGATCACCGCCAGCGACAGGCCGGTGCTGATCTCGCCGACCTCGACGTGTTCGCCGTCGTTCACGAACGGCAGGTTGTTCTCGTGCAGCGCGTGCAGGATCAGCTTCGCGCCGATGAACACCAGGATCGCGGCGAGCCCGAACGACAGGTAGATCAGCCGGTCCAGCAGTCCGTCCAGCAGGAAGAACAGTTGCCGCAGGCCGAGCAGGCTGAACGCGGTCGCGGTGAACACGACGTACACGTTCTGGGTCAGGCCGAAGATCGCCGGGATCGAGTCCAGCGCGAACATCAGGTCGGTGGCGCCGATCGCCACCATCACCAGCAGCATCGGGGTCAGCATCCGGCGGCCGTCGACGCGGGTGGTCAGCCGGTCGCCGTCGTACTCCTCGGTGGTCCGGAACAGCCGGCGGGCCAGCCGGACGACCAGGTTCTGCGCCTGGTGGGACTCCTCGGTCTCCGGTTTGAGCATGTTCCCGGCGGTCAGCAGCAGCGCGGCCCCGAACAGGTAGAAGACCCAGGAAAACGTGTGCAGCAAGGCGGATCCGACGAAGATGAACGCGGACCGGGCGATCAGGCTGACCGCGATCCCGACCAGCAGCACCTTCTGCTGGTTCTCCCGGGGCACCCGGAAGCCGGTCATGATGATCAGGAAGACGAAGAGGTTGTCGACCGACAGCGCCTTCTCGGTGATGTACCCGGCGAAGTACTCCGAACCCATCCCGCTGCCGCCGACCACCAGCGTCCCGAGTCCGAACAGGACCGCGATCCCGACGTACAGCGCGGACCAGACGGCCGCCTCGCGGAGCGTCGGCACGTGTGCGGACCGGACATGGAAGAAGTAGTCGAACAGCAGCAGGCCGGCGATCGCCAGCAGCGTCAGCACCCAGACCAGCATGTCCTAACCCAACCACGGGCAGCCGTCGGGTCTGCCCACCTCGGATAAAATTGCCTAAAAGGCATCTTTGCTCTTTAGGCAACTTCTGCTACGGTCGAGACATGGCCGACGGGTTGCGGGAGCGGAAGAAGCAGGAGACGCGGATCGCGTTGAGCTGGGCGGCGGTCCGGCTCACGGTCGAGCGCGGGTACGGCAACGTGCGGATCGAGGACATCGCCGCCGAGGCCGGCGTCTCGCTGCGGACCTTCCGGAACTACTTCGACAGCAAGGCCGACGCGATCGCCGCCCGCGAGGTCGACCGCAGCCTGCGGATCGCCGAGGAGCTGCGCGCGCGGCCCGCCGACGAGCCGTTGTGGGTGGCGATCCGGACGGCGATCGAGCGGCACTTCGCGCTCGGCGAGGAGGGCCACGGCGGGCAGCGGCCGCCCGACGAGAAGTGGCTCGCCGGGATCCGGTCGATGATGACCGAGCCCGCGCTGCAGGGCGCGATCCTGCGCGCGTACGCCCAGGTCGGCGAGGAACTCGCGGCCGCGGTCGCCGACCGCACCGGTACGTCGGGGCTGTACCCGCGGCTTGTCGCCGAGGTGATCGGCGCCGCCCGGTCGGTCGTGATGGCGGAGTGGATGCGGGCCGATCCGCCGCGGTCGATCGGCGACCTGCTGGGGTCGGCGCTCGACCAGATCGAAGCCGGCCTGCCCGTCCCCGAATAACCAACGCAACTACTTGACCCTGGCGACCCGCCGGGGTGGTCAGTCATGCCTGAATGGAGGGGTCTCATGGACACGGATGTGGTGATCGCCGGAGCCGGACCGAACGGCCTGATGCTGGCGAGCGAACTGCGGTTGGCCGGTGTCCGGCCGATCGTGCTGGAGAAACTGCCGGAACGCAGCACGGTTCCGCGCGCGAACGGGCTGGTCGGCCAGGTCGTCCGGATGCTCGACCGCCGCGGACTCTACGAGCGGTTGAGCAGTACGCCGGGGGCGCCGGAGCCGACGCCCGGCTTCGTGTTCGGCGCGATGCCGCTGCACCTGGAGATGCTGGCGGACAACCCCATGTACCTGCTGCAAGTGCCGCAGGTACGGATCGAGGAGGTGCTCCAGGAGCGCGCGCTCGAACTCGGGGCGGAGATCCGGCGCGGGCACGAACTGCTCGGCTTCACCCAGGACGCGGACGGCGTGACGGTGTCGCTGTCCGGGCCGGACGGCGAGTACGAACTGCGCACCCGGTACCTGGTCGGCGCCGACGGCGCGCACAGCCGGACCCGGAAACTCGCCGGAATCGACTTTCCCGGCGTGACGAACGACTCGATGGTGTCCCGGACCGGCAGCGCCGCGGTGCCGCCGGAATGGGTCGAGGACGGACTGCTGAAGATTCCCGGGTACGGCGCTGTCCCGCCGTTCCTGCACCAGCGGACCGAGCGCGGGCTGTTCGTCTGGGCGCCGTTCCCGGGGCGGCTGCCGGGGATCAGTACGGGGGAGTGGGACGCGCCGCCGGAGGGTGAGATGACCTTCGAGGAGTTGCAGGCGAGTGCCGACCGGGTGCTGGGGGCTCACCTGCCGCTGACCGTGCCAACGGGTGACGGCGTACGGCAGCTTCGGCGGGTGGTCGGTGGGAACAGCCGGCTGGCGTCGCATTTCCGTTCCGGACGGGTGTTGCTGCTGGGTGATGCCGCGCACGTGCATTCCGCGATGGGTGGTCCGGGGTTGAACCTCGGCCTGCAGGATGCGGTGAATCTCGGGTGGAAGCTCGCCGCCGACGTCCAGGGCTGGGCGCCGCCCGGGCTGCTGGACACGTACGAGTCCGAGCGGCGGCCGGTCGGCGAGCGGGTCGTGATGCAGACTCAGGCACAGTCCGCACTGATTGCCCCAGGCAACGAGGTGACCGCGCTGCGGAAGCTCTTCGGCGAGTTCCTGACGGATCCGGGCACCGTGCAGCGGATCGCGGACCTGATGTCCGGCGCGGACATCCGGTACGGCGGCGGCGCGCATCCGCTGGTCGGGCGGTGGGCTCCCGATCTGCGGGTGGGCGAGGTGCGGCTGGCCGAGCTGATGCACTCGGGCCGCCCGTTGCTCGTCGACCTGACACCGTCCGGAACGTTCTCCGGGACACGTGTCCCGGAACAGGTCGAGGTGCACGCCGCGCCGGGTGAGCGGGCGATCGCGCTGCTGATCAGGCCGGACGGGTACGTCGCCTGGGCCGCCGAGCAGGACGGCGACGCCGAGCGGGACGGGCTGCGGGACGCGCTCGAGCAGTGGTTTCAGCCGCGGCCCTTGACCAGCGCGACCAGGTAGCGGCAGGTCGCCGTACCCGGGTTGTGGAACGTCGTCGGGAGTGGTGCGCCGAGCTGCAGGCAGTCGCCGGTCTGCAGCTCGTGCACCTGCGAACCCTCGTGGAACCGCAGGTTTCCGTCCAGGATCCAGAGTTGCTGGTACTTGAAGATGTACGCGTCGGCCGGGTACGAGACCGCGGCGCCGGGCGGCAGTTCGACCTCCACGAGTTCCAGCGGGCCGTCGGTCAGCGGCGACACCGCCCGCCGGCGGTACCCGGTGGCCGGATCCGTCCAGACCGGCTGATCGGCGGCCCGGCGGAGCAGTTCGTCGGTGTTCTCCGCCCGGGCGACCAGTTCGGACAACGTCATCCCGAGCGCGCCGGAGAGCTTGCCGAGCAGTACGGCGGTGGGCTGCGCCTCGCCGCGCTCGATCTTCCCGATCATCGCGCGGGACACCCCGGACCGCTCCGCCAAGGCGTTCACGGACAGGTCCTGCCCGACCCGCGCCTGGTGGACTGTCGCGGCCAGCGAACGAGACAGATCGTCAATCACGTTGCCACTATAGCGGCAGTTGTGGCTACTATCGTGTCATGGTTCAGGTCAGAGACGCTTCGGCCGCGGACGCCGAGGCCTGCGCGGCGATCTACGCGCCCTATGTCACCGGCACCTCGATCACGTTCGAACTCGAGCCGCCGACGGTCGCCGAGATGGCCGAGCGGATCACCAAGTCGGTCGCCACCCACGCCTGGCTGGTCCTCGAGGACGACGGCCAGGTCGTCGGCTACGCGTACGGCGGCCCGATGAAGCCGCGCCCGGCGTACCGCTGGTCCTGTGAGGTCAGCGTCTATCTGAGCCCCACGCACCACGGCAGAGGCGCCGGCCGCAAGCTCTACGAGGCACTCTTCGATCGCCTGATCGCGCGGGGCTACCGGACCGCCGTCGCGGGTGTGACCTTGCCGAACCCCGCGAGCGAGGCGCTGCACAAGTCGCTCGGCTTCGAGCCGATCGGCGTCTACCGGAACATCGGCTGGAAACACGACGCCTGGCACGACGTCGCCTGGTCCCAGCGACCACTGTCCGAGCTCCCGGACCCACCCGAAGAACCCCGCTAGCGCTACTTCGTGGGGTCGGTCATCGGCGGGCAGGAGTCGCCTGGCTTGGTGACGAGCTCGAAGTGCCAGATCTCGTTGGAGAGGGTCTGGCACAGGCCGTAGCGGTTGCCTTTGCGGTTCAGCCAGTCGTCGGCGTCGGTCGGGCCGATGTCGACGGCGTGGCCGGTGACGTGATGCGACTCGTCCGGGTCGGCGACGTACTCGAGGGCCTTCTTCTTGCTGCCGTACTTGCGGATCGCCTTCTCCAGCAGCTCTTCCTGGTACTTCTTGCTGCGCCAGCCGGTGGTCACCTGCATCCGGATCCCGTCTGCCTTCATCGCGGTCTCGGCCTCCTGGACCGCCTTGCGGAGCGCCGGATCGAGCTTGGTGATCCCGGGCAGGTCGGTGTCGTACGCCGACGTGTGGTCGGGCAGTACGCCGTCCTCCGCGTTCGGCGGACCCTTGTGTGTGGGGGCCGATCGGGTGGCTTTTCCGCCGGAGGTATGCGGTTCGTTCTGGGCGGAAACCGTAGTACAGGCGGCGACGGTGAGACTGATGACCGCGGCAACGATCGCGAACCCGGCCAGCACGCTCAGCCGGCGGTCACGAGCAATTCGATCGGTGAGCATGCCAACAGTTCATCCGGGCGGATGTTGCCAGAACGTCTGGTGTTTCCGATACGTTTTCGATACCCCGGACCTGGTTCAATGGACAGCATGCGGGTGCTGGTCGTGGAGGACGAGGTCTATCTCGCCGAGGCGATCCAGGCGGGGCTGCGGCTGGAGGCGATCGCGGCCGACCTCACCTTCGACGGGAACGCCGCCCTGTCGGCGCTGACCGTGAACGACTACGACGTGGTGGTCCTCGACCGGGACCTGCCCGGCATCAGCGGCGACCAGGTCTGCCGCGAGATCGTTGCGCAGGGCATCGGCTGCCGGGTGCTGATGCTGACCGCGGCGGGCGACCTGGACGACAAGGTCACCGGGTTCGAGCTCGGCGCCGACGACTACCTGACGAAACCGTTCGAACTGCGCGAACTCGTCGTCCGGCTGCGGGCGCTGGTCCGCCGGCCGGTGGTCGCGACGCCGACGGTGATCGAGTACGCCGGGGTCCGGCTGGACCCGTTCCGCCGGGAGGTGCACCGGTTCGGGCGGTACGTGAAACTCACCCGGAAACAGTTCGCCGTACTGGAGGTGCTGATGACCGCGCGCGGTGGTGTGATCAGTGCGGAAACCCTGCTGGAGAAGGCCTGGGACGAGAACGCGGATCCGTTCAGCAACGCCGTACGGATCACGATCTCCGTGCTTCGGAAACGGCTCGGTGATCCGTGGGTGATCCACACGGTGCCGGGCGTCGGCTACCGCGTCGGGGAGAGATGAGCGGCGAACGGCTGCTGACCTGGCGGCCGCGACTGACCGTCCGGCTGCGGCTCACCCTGAGCTACGCCGGGCTGCTGGTCGTCTCCGGCCTTGTCGTCTCGTGCATCATCTGGCTGGTCTTCCGGATCGTCCCGAACTACCCGTTGACCGCCGCCAACCCGCGCGACCTGCGGGGCGGCCCGCCGCCGACGCGCGGCGAGATCCTCGACCTGGTGGTGAAGCTTTCCGGCTGGTCGCTCGGTTTCCTGGCGATCGTCGGGCTCGCGGGCGGCTGGCTGCTCGCCGGGCGGATGCTGCGGCCGTTGCAGGAGATCACCGCCGCGGCCCGCCGGGCGGCGAGCGGATCGCTCGACCATCGGGTCGGGCTGACCGGGATCCGGGACGAGTTCACCGACCTTTCGGACACGTTCGACGAGATGCTCGACCGGTTGCAGGTGTCGTTCGAGCAGTACCGCCGGTTCGCAGCGAACGCCTCGCACGAATTGCGGACGCCGCACGCGGTGATGAAGACGATGCTCGAAGTGGCGCAGGCCGATCCGGAGCACCAGGACGTACCGGAGCTCGTGAAACGGCTGGCCGAGACCAACCAGCGCGGGATCGACATCGTGGAGACGCTGCTCAGCCTCACCGCGCTGAACAACCGCGAGATCGAGACCGACCCGGTCGACCTGGCCGCCGTCCTGCGGTCCGCCTGGCCGGCGCTGTCCGCGGAGGCCGCCGGGGCCGGCGTCGCGCTGACCGCCGAGGTCGCCGAATCAGTTGTCGAAGGCAATGAGATCCTGCTGCACCAGCTGGTCACGAACCTGGTGCAGAACGCGATCCGGCACGGCGGCAGAACGGTTTCCGCACACGTGCTCCCGGGCCGGCTGGAAGTCCGCAACGACGGCGACGTACTGACCGCCGAGCAGGTGCGGACCTTCGTCGAGCCGTTCGCGAAACGCCGGTACGGCGCCGGGCACGGGCTCGGGCTGGCGCTCGCCGACCGGATCGTCGAGGTCCACCACGGCGGGCTCGAGCTCACCCCGAACCCGGCCGGCGGCCTGACCGCGACCGTTGTCCTCCCGCCGGCGAACCTCGACGGCTGACCCGGCAGGCAGTTGGCCCGGTCCAGGGGCGAGGATGGTCCGGTGAGTGACGAGCGCCGTGCGGACGACCAGCGGGTGACGGTACGACAGGCTGTCGAGGAGGACGACGCCGCGCTGCTCGCGATCGAGCGCGTCGCGTGGGACGCGTCGTCCGGGTTCCCGTCGTACAGCGAGACCCTGCAGGACACGTTCTTCACCCGCAGCGGTCCAGAGGCCCACCTCGTCGCGGAGTACGACGGCAAGGTGGTCGGGTACCTCCGGCTACAGGACAAGTACCCGTTCCCCGAGGGTGCCGGCGTCCTCGCGATCAACGGCATCGCTGTCGCACCCGAGGCCCGCCGGCTCGGTGTCGGCAACGCCCTGATGACCGCCACCACCGCCGAGGCCCGCAGCCGCGGCGCCCGCAAGATCACCCTGCACGTCCACGGCGTCAACACCCCGGCGAGGCAACTGTACGAACGCCACGGCTACGTCGTAGAAGGCATCCACCCCGCCGAATTCCTCATCGAGGGCACCCCGGTGGACGCCCTCGACATGGCGAAGACGCTTTAACGACTGATCACCGGCGAGAAGATGTTCCAGATGCTGCCCGTCCCCGGAACGTACACGCGGTACCGCCGGGTGCGGTTCGGATAGTAGTTGTACGGCACCTGGCCGACGCTGTTGGTGGTCACGTACGCCAGCCCCTTCCAGGTCGTCGTACCGATGTCCTGGTACTGGATCAGCACCTGCTTGCTGGCCCAGCGGACCGAGCGTCCGGTAGTGGTACGCCAGTAGGAGACCGTGGTGAGCAGCGCCGTACGGCTGCCCTTGCGGCCCCCGGTCAGCGCCGCCACGGAGGCCGCCTTCGACACCGAGGTCGCGCCGGACAGATCGGCAACCTTGACGCCGTTGAAGTCGGTCGCGCCGCCGGCGGGCTTCCACGTGATGGTGCCGATCGGCGCCCCGGCGCCGGAAACGGTGAAGCTGACCTCGCGGGCGTGGTTGAGGAACTGCAGCCGTCCCTCGGGGTACATGGTCGCCGCAGGCGTGCTCTTCCACACGGCGGTGTTGATGGTCAACGGGCAGTTCGCGCCCAGCTTGGCGACGAAGTTGTTGTTCGCCGCGCCGATGGACAGCCGCGACGGAACGACGAGTGAGCAGGTCGCGGTCGCCTGTTGCGGGGCGGCCTGGGCGGGTTGGGTGACGAACAGACCGGCCGCCACGAGTGCGGCGGCCGGTCCGATGGTTCGGAGCTTCAAGAGTTCCCCCTCTTCGAAGTGTTGGGGGAACGTTAGCGGGTTACGGGTTGAGGCCGTGGTCGCGGAGCCAGGGTTCGGGGTCGATGGGGGAGCCGCCGCCGGGGAGGACCTCGAAGTGGACGTGGGGGCCGGTGGTGTTGCCGGTCATGCCGATGCGGCCGACCATGGAGCCGGCCTGGACCGAGTCGCCGACCGAGACGTCGAACTCGGACATGTGGCTGTACGACGTGACCGTGCCGTCGGCGTGCCGGACCTTCACCTGGCGGCCGTACGCGCCTTCCCAGTCGGCCTGGATGACCTGGCCGGCCATGACCGAAAGGACCGGCGTACCCATCGGGGCCGCGAAGTCGAGGCCGGTGTGCTTGTGCGCCCAACGCCCGCCGGCCTGGTTGAACCGGGCGGTGAGGTGGTAGCCGGTGGTCGGGAGCACGATCTTCGGTGCGGCGGCGACGATCGCCGCCTGCTTGGCGGCCTCCGCCTGCTTCGCGACGGCGGCCTGCTTGGCGATCGCCGCGGCCTTGGCGGCCGCTTCCGCCTTCGCAGCCTCGAGGGCCTTGGCGCTGTCCGCGGCCTTCTTCGCGGCGGCGGCCTTGGCGGCGGCCAGCGCGAGCGCCCGGCGCTCCGTCAGGGTCGCGGCGGCGGCCAGTTTGTCGGTGCGCTGCTTGGCCGCGTTCGACACGGCGGCCTTCTGCGCCGCGGCCAGTGACAGGTCGATCCGGGACATGTCCCGCGAGCTGAGGTCGCGCCGGTCGATCCGGGCCGCGGTCAGCGCGTCGGCCTGTGCGGCACTCAGCTGGGGTACGTCGTTCGCGGCGGCCGGGCCGGTGGCGGACGACGCGAGGGCGACGGTCGTCGTCCCGGCGGCGGCCGCGAGGGCGGCGGTCAGACCGATCAGGTTGTTACGGCGAGTGAAACCGCGACGGGAGAACCGGTGCTTGGCCACCCGGCGCAGGGCAGCCGGACGACTGGACGTCTGCCGATCTGCGTTCGGCGCGTCTTGGTGAGTGGGCACGAGAAGCCTTCCAGGGGAGGGGAATCCGTCGATGAGGGGGTTCGACGGCTCAACGACCATAACGACGAGATCACGGGCCGCCCAAACACAGGTTGCGAAAAGTTGAACGAAATCGGCCACGTTCCGTGAGGGCTTCCTGCCGCCTGGTGGATGCTCAGGCGTGCGCGCGGCAGGCAACAAAGGCGCCGGAAGCGTGACGCGGATCACCCGAACTTTGGCGCGGAGCAGCCCCCGTGGACCGGTATAAGCCGTCCATATATTGAGAGCTTTGTCGACCCACTTACTATTCTTTCAAGCGCGTCCCATACTGAAATGACACGAGCGACGAGAGGGGACGGGCATGACGCGCAAACCGCCGTACTACCGCCTCCACATCGACCTGCTCCGGGTCTCCAGCGCCCTCTGTCCGCGCTGACCCGCGCCGCCCTTCCCATTCCTGCCCTTCGCCGCCGAAGGGTCCGCGAAGCCTGCCCACCGCCAGGGAGCGATCGTGTCCACCACTTCAGTCACGCCTGCGTCCGGTACCACCGGACCGCCGGCCCTGTCCCTTGAAACCGACCTGCCTGTGGTCGCCCGCCGGCACCCGTGGCGCTGGGTCGGCGTCGGGGTCGTCCTGGTCCTGCTCGCGATGTTCGCGCACGGCCTGGCCACGAACCCCGGGTGGGACTGGCCGACGTTCTTCCAGTTCTTCGCCACCCGGACGATCTTCTCCGCGCTCTGGGTGACCGTGCAGCTGACCGTCTACGGAACCGTGCTCGGGTTCGTGCTCGGCGCCGTACTCGCCTCGATGCGGCTGTCCAGCAGCCCGTTCCTGCAATTGGTTGCCTGGGGCTACATCTGGGCGTTCCGCTCGATCCCGCTCATCGTGCAGCTGCTGTTCTGGTTCAACATCGCCTATCTGTACAAGGAGCTCAGCCTGGGCATCCCGTTCGGGCCGGAGTTCGTGCACTTCAGTACGAACGACCTGTTCGGTCCGCTCGGGGCCGCCGTACTCGGGCTGGCGCTGCACCAGGCGGCGTACGCCGCGGAGATCATCCGGGGCGGGATCATCTCGGTCGACGCCGGCCAGACCGAGGCGGCCGCGGCCCTCGGGATCCCGAAACTGCGGCAGTTCTTCCGGATCGTGCTGCCGCAGGCGATGCGCTCGATCCTGCCGAACGGCGCGAACGAGGTGATCAGCCTGTTCAAGGGCACCTCGATCGTCTCGGTGATGGCGATCCCGGAGCTCTTCTACCAGGTGCAGGTGATCTACGGCCGGAACAGCCGGGTCGTCCCGCTGCTGATGGTCGCGACGGTCTGGTACATCGTGCTCACCACGCTGCTGTCGATCGTGCAGTACTACGTGGAACGCCGGTTCGCGCGAGGCACGACGCGATGATCGACATCCGCGGGGTACACAAGAGCTTCGGCGATCTCGAAGTACTGAAGGGCATCGACCTGGAGGTACCGGCCGGTGACGTGACCGTGATCCTCGGGCCGTCGGGTTCGGGGAAGTCCACGCTGCTGCGGTCGATCAACCATCTGGAGAAGGTGGACCGCGGTCTGATCCGGATCGACGGCGAGCTGATCGGGTACCGGCGGCGCGGCGACAAGCTGCACGAACTGCGCGAGCGGGAGATCCTCCGGCAGCGGTCGCAGGTCGGGTTCGTGTTCCAGACGTTCAACCTGTTCGCGCATCTGACCGTGCTGGAGAACGTCGTCGAGGCACCGGTCTCGGCGCAGCGGCGCAAGCGCAGCGAGGTCGTGCCGTATGCGCGCGAACTGCTCGAGCGGGTCGGCGTCGGCGACAAGGCCGACGTGTATCCGCGGCAGCTGTCCGGCGGGCAGCAGCAGCGGGTCGCGATCGCGCGGGCGCTCGCCCTGAAACCGAAGGTGCTGTTGTTCGACGAGCCGACCAGCGCGCTCGACCCGGAACTCGTCGGCGAGGTCCTCGACGTGATCAAGGAACTCGCCCGGGACGGCGCCACGATGGTCGTCGTCACGCACGAGATCGGTTTCGCCCGGGAGATCGCCGACACGGTGGTCTTCATCGACGGCGGCCGGATCGTCGAGTCGGGTCCGCCGCGCGAGGTGCTCGACAACCCTGTCCACGAACGCACCCGTGCGTTCATCTCGAAGGTGCTCTGATGAAACGGCTTCTTGTCCTTTCCCTCGCGTTGCTGACCCTCGCCGGCTGCGGCGCGCAGGCGACCGCCTCCTCCGAATCCGACACCGGTGTGAACACCTCGGCGTCGCAGGATCGGGTGACCACCACGAAGAACGACGCCGCGGCCGCCCTGCTGCCGGCCCGGGTCCGCGACCGGGGGACGTTGGTCGTCGGCGCCGGGTTCGGCAGCGGCAGCGTGCCGCTCGGCTTCTACGCCGACGACAACAAGACCCCGATCGGGCTCGAGGTGGACATCGCGTACCTGGTCGCCGGCGCGCTCGGCCTGAAACCGGAGATCGAGGTGACGAGCTGGGAGAACCTGTTCGTCGGGCTCGACTCGGCGAAGTACGACGTCGGGTTCTCGAACATCACGGTGACCGAGAAGCGCAAGCAGAAGTACGACTTCGCGACGTACCGCAAGGACGACATCGCGTTCGAGGCGAAGAAGGGCGGTAGCTGGCGGGTCACCAGCGGCAAGGACATCGCGGGGAAGACGATCGCGGTCGGTTCCGGTACGAACCAGGAGAAGATCCTGGTCGACTGGAACGAGGCGAACGTGAAGGCCGGGTTGCCGGCGGCAACGATCAGGTACTTCCAGAAGAACACCGACACGTACCTGGCCCTCAGCTCCGGGCGGATCGACGCGTACTTCGGCCCGAACCCGTCGATCGCGTACCACGTCAAGACGTCCGGCGAGACCGAGACGATCGGGAAGTTCTCCGGCGCCGGGCCGACGCTGCAGGGGCTGATCGCGGCCACCACCAAGAAGGACGACGGACTGGTGAAGGCGTACCAGGCGGCGCTGAACGCGGTGATCGCGGACGGCAGCTACGCCAAGGTGCTGGCGCGCTGGAACGTGTCCACTGAGGCGGTCGCGAAGTCCGAGATCAACCCGCCCGGCCTCCCGATCACGAGCTGAGGACAACTGATGAGAAAACGTTTGATACTGGCTTCTGCGGTGGTCCTGCTGCTGGGTGCCTGCGCCGATCCGCAGACCAGTACGACGTCGAAGGCGTCCGAGGTCGCGTTCGACACGTCGGCGAAGCAGTCGCACATCACCTCCGCGAAGGTGGACTCGATCGCGGCCGAACTGCCGGCGGCGGTGCGCGAGTCCGGAAAGCTGGTGATCGGCAACGGATCGGCCGGCGGCGGGCAGCCGCCGCTCGGGTTCACCGCGGACGACAACAAGACACCGATCGGTGTCGAGATCGACATCGCCTACCTGGTCGCGAGTGTGCTCGGGCTGCAGCCCGACATCCAGACGACGAGCTGGGAGAACCTGTTCCTCGGGCTGGACTCAGGGAAGTACCAGGTCGGCATCTCGAACATCGGGGTCTCCGAGCTGCGCAAGGAGAAGTACGACTTCGCGTCGTACCGGCTCGGGCTGCACGCGTTCGAGGCCAAGAAGGGCTCCGGGCTGAAGATCTCCGGTCCGGCCGACATCGCGGGCAAGACCGTCGCCGTCGGTTCCGGGACGCTCCAGGAGGCGATCCTCGTCGACTGGAACAAGCAGAACGTCGCGGCCGGCCGCAAGCCGGCGACCATCAAGTACTACCAGCAGTCCGCCGACACCTACCTCGCGCTGCAGTCCGGCCGGATCGACCTGTATCTGGGCCCGAACCCGAACGCGTCGTACCACGTCGCCACTCAGCACCAGACCGAGATCGTCGGCACCGTCTCGTCCAGCTACCCGGTGCAGGGCCTGGTCGCGGTCGCGACGAAGAAGGACGACGGCCTGGTGAAACCGCTGGCCGACGCGCTGAACGCGGCGATCGCCGACGGCAGCTACGCCAAGGTGCTGGCCAAGTGGGGCCTGCAGGGCGAGGCCGTGCCGAAGTCGCTGATCAACCCGCCCGGCCTGCCGAAGAAATAGGAGAGCACCATGGCGACCATTGCAACGATCTCCAGCAGTCCGTCGTTGTCCTCGCGCACCGACGCGGTGCTCGACCACGTCACCAAACGCCTGATCAGCCACGGCCACACGGTCACCCCGATCGTGCTGCGGGACCTCCCGGCCGAGCCGCTGCTGCGCGGTCAGGCCGACGATCCGGCGATCGCCGCCGCGGCCGCGGTACTCGAGGCCGCCGACGCCGTCGTGGTCACGACACCGGTGTACAAGGCGGCGTACTCGGGCTTGCTGAAGGTGTTCCTCGATCTGCTGCCGCAGTACGCGTTGAAGGGCAAGACAGTGTTGCCGTTGGCAACGGGCGGTACGCCGGCGCACGTGCTGGTGATCGACTACGCGCTCCGGCCGGTGCTCACGAGCCTTGGTGCGGGGGCGATCGGGCAGGGGTGGTTCGTACTGTCGTCGCACATCCGGTTGTACGACGGCGGTGGGCTGCTGCTCGATCCGGCGGCGTCCGTACCGCTCTATCAGGTGACCGAGGCGTTCCTCGCGACCGTGGCGGGCGAGGCAGTGGTGGAGGGTGCGCCGCTGCAGCTGGGCGCGGTCGAGGCGGTCCGGGTCCGGCCGGACGATCCGGAGGCGGCGCCGTTGCTGGCGGATCTCGTCGTCGAGTACAGCACGCGGTACGGGCGGACCAACGAGAACACGCAGCTGACCGAAGTACCGCCGTCGGACTTTCACGCCGAGCACGGCGGGGCGTTCGTGCTGTTGCGGTACGGCGGGACAACGGTGGCCGGCGGGGCGATCCGGAGGTACGACGACGAGACCGCCGAGGTGAAGCGGATGTGGACGTCGCAGCTGCACCGGCGGCAGGGGCTCGGACGGCGGGTGCTTTCCGAACTGGAGACGGCGGCGGCCGATCTCGGGTATCGGCGGCTGTACCTGACCACGGGTCCGCGACAGCCGGAGGCGGCGGGGTTGTACGTCGCGGCCGGGTTCGATCCGCAGTTCGACACGGCGGCGGACCCGGAGGAGATCGGGCCGCTCGCGTTCGTGAAGGAGATTCCGGTGGCGTTGAAGGTGGCCTCATGATCGTCGGGCTGGAGATCGACGGGGCGGGTGCGGACCCGGCGGCGTGGCGTGGGGCGGAGGTCGATCCGCGGGCGATCCTGACCGGTGCGCTGGCGGTACGCGCGGCGCAGCGGGCGGAGGCGGCCGGGGTGGATCTCGTGACGTTCGCGGATGCGTTGGAGGCGCCGGCGGACGTACCGGGGCGGGTGAGCGTGCGGCTGGACGCGCTCGGGCTGGCGGCGCGGGTGGCACCGGCGACGGAGCGGATCGGGTTGCTGCCGACGATCACGGTGACGCACACCGAGCCGTTCCATCTGCAGGCGTCGGTGGCGACGCTCGACCACATCTCGGGCGGGCGCGCGGGGTGGGTCGCGGACGTGTCCACGTCTGCTGAGGCGGCCGCGGTGGTCGGCCGGCGGGAGCCGGTCGCTGCCGCGGAGACGTGGCGGGAGGCGCGGTACGTCGTCGACGTGAGCCGGCGGTTGTGGGACTCGTGGGAGGACGACGCGATCATCCGGGACGCCGCGAGCGGACGGTACGTCGACCGGGACAGGTTGCACTACGTCGACTTCACCGCGCCGACGTTCTCCGTCAAAGGCCCGTCGATCGTTCCGCGCCCGCCGCAGGGTCATCCGGTGACGGCGATGCGCGTGAACACACCCGAGGCGCTGGAGGCGGCGCGCGACGCGGAGCTGGTTCTCCTGCCGGACTCGGACGACCTGGCAGACCAGCTCCGAACACTCCGCCCCGGCGGGAGCCGCAGCGTTGGTGTCACGGCGGACGCTGCGGGCCGAACGGTTGCCGTCACACCGGACGGCACGACTGGGCCGGTGGTGTTGGTTTCGGTGGGGGTGCGGCCTCATGTGGATGGGGTTGAGGGGTTGGTTGCGGCGATTGAGGGGTGGGTGCGGGCCGGGGTTGACGGCGTGCATCTGCGGCCGGCTTCGCTCGAGTTGGATGTGCCGGTGATTGCGGACGAGCTGTTGCCGCGGTTGCGGGAGCTTGGGCTGGTCGGGGGTGTGGAACGCGGTGGGAGTTTGCGCGGGCGGCTCGGGCTGAAGCGGCCGCGGAACACGTTCTCGGGGAGTGGACGATGACCAAGCAGATCCATCTGGCGGCACACTTTCCGGGCGTCAACAACACCACCGTGTGGTCGGACCCGGCGTCGGGCTCGCAGATCGACTTCGCGTCGTTCCGGAAACTCGCGGAAACAGCGGAGCGCGGAACCTTCGACTTCTTCTTCCTCGCCGAAGGCCTGCGGCTGCGCGAGGTGAAGGGCAAGATCCACGACCTCGACGTCGTCGGCCGTCCGGAGTCCCTCACCGTGCTCAGCGCCCTCGCTGCCGTCACCACCCACCTCGGCCTGGCCGCCACGGTGAACTCGACCTTCAACGAGCCGTACGAACTCGCCAAGCGCCTGGCCACCCTCGACCACGTCTCCGGCGGCCGCGCCGCGTGGAACGTCGTCACCTCCTGGGACGCCTTCACCGGCGAGAACTTCCGCCGCGGCGGCTACCTCGACAAGTCCGACCGGTACGTCCGCGCCCAGGAATCGCTGCGAATCGTCAGGAAACTCTGGGATTCCTGGACCGCCGACGACCTCGTCCTCGACCAGGCAGCGGGCAGCTTCGCCCGCGAGGGCGCTGGGGCCTTCGCGGACAGCGGCCCGCACTTCGACATCCACGGACGGTTCGGGCTGCCGCCGTCGCCGCAGGGCCGGCCGGTGATCATCCAGGCCGGTGACAGCGACGAAGGACGGGAGTTCGCCGCGGCGAGCGCCGACGTGATCTTCAGCCGGCACGGGACGTTCGCGGCCGGGCAGACCTTCTACAAGGACGTGAAGGCCCGGCTGGCGAAGTACGGCCGGAGCGACGAGTCGCTGAAGATCATGCCGGCGGTCACGGTGGTGGTCGCGGACACGGACGCCGAGGCGATCGAGAAGGCGGCGTACATCCGGGAACAGCAGGTGTCCGGGCCGACCGCGCTCGTGCTCGCGGAGCTGCTGTGGGGGCGCGACCTGTCGGCGTACGACCCGGACGGTCCGCTGCCGGCCGAGGACCCGGTCGTCGGGTCGGCGGTGACGCAGGGCCGGGTCGGGTACAACGACCCGTTCCCGATCGTCGCGGAATGGCGCGCGCAGGCCGCGGCACACGGGTGGTCGCTGCGGCAGACCGTCATCAACCAGCAGAACCGGCAGACGTTCGTCGGTTCGCCGACCACGGTCGCGAAGGCGGTCAACCGGCACGTCCAGGAGAACGCGGCCGACGGTTTCGTACTCGTCCCGCATCTCACCCCGGGCGGCCTCGACGACTTCGTCGACCGGGTCGTCCCGCTGCTCCGCGAGTACGGCGTGTTCCGTCCGGAGTACACCGGTACGACGTTGCGCGACCACCTCGGGCTGTCGCGATGACGGTGTCGGAGATGCGTCCACGGAAGGCTCCGCCGGCGACCGTGGTGTTCGTCGGCGGCGGGCCGCGGACGGTGGGACTGCTGGAGCGGTTCGCGGCCAACGCGGACGAGCTGCTCGGCGGTCGCGATGTCCACATCCACGTCGTCGACCCGTACCCGGCCGGCGGCGGGCGGATCTGGCGGCGGGAGCAGTCCCGGTTGCTGTGGATGAACTCGATGACGTCCGACGTCACGATCTTCACCGACGAGTCGGTCGAGTGCGAGGGGCCGGTCGTGCCGGGGCCGGACCTCGCGACCTGGGTCGCCGGCGAGGGTGCGGTGATCCTCGAGAAGGCCGGGCTGGAACCGCCCGGGCCGATGGACTTCCCACCGCGGCTGGTGCAGGCGGAGTACCTGGCGTGGGTGTGGGAGCGCGTCGTCCGCGAGCTCCCCGCGACCGTCAGCACGCATCGGGAGCGGGCCGTCGAGGTGACCGCGGACCGGCGGGTGATCCTCGAGTCCGGCACGGAGCTCGCGGCCGACGCGGTGGTGCTTGCCCTCGGCTACCTCGATCGGTTGCCGACGGCATCGGAATCGGCGTGGGCGGCACAGGCCGCGGACGCCGGGCTGACCTACGTTCCGCCCGGGTACACCGCCGACGTCGACCTGGACGGGCTGTGGCCGCGGGCGCCGGTGATCGTGCGCGGCTTCGGCCAGGCGTTCGTCGACCTGATGGTGCTGCTCACCGAGGGCCGAGGCGGCTGGTACGACGAGTGCGACGGGCTGCTCACGTACCGCCCGTCCGGCGACGAGCCGATCCTGTACGTCGGCTCGCGGCGGGGCGTCCCGTACCACGCGAAACTCGGCTACACGGTCGCGGGCACCAAGCCCGTGCCGACGCGGTACCTGACAAAGGAAGCGCTGGGGGACGGGCCGCTCGACTTCGATCGCGACGTGCTGCCGCTGATCGAGAAGGAGCTGGCGTACGCCCACTACAAACAGTTGTTCGCCGCTCACCCTGAACGCGTCCGCATGCCCTGGGAAGAGTTTGCGAAGGGTTTCGATCCGGGGGACACCGCAGGTGGTTGGGCTGGGCAGGTTGGCTCGGCGGTGCCGGATCCGGGGGATCGGTTTGTTCGGGGGGCGGTGGATCGGCCATTGGGCGGGTTGTTCTTCGAGGGGCCGGAGGGGTTTGAGCGGTACCTGGTCGAGCTGATCGAGGACGATCTGCTGCGCCGGTCGGATCCTTCGTACTCGGCGGACCTGGCCGTCTTCAACGCGCTGCTCAGCATCTACAGCGTGCTGTCGCGGGCGATCACCGACGGGCAACTGTCCGACGAGGACCGGGTGCGGAAGGTGGAGAGCGAGTGGCACGGGTTCTTCTCGTTCGTGGCCAGCGGGCCGCCGCCGCGGCGGCTGGAGGAGCTGCTCGCGCTGCATCGCGCCGGGATCGTCCGGTTCGCCGGACCGGAGCTGGACGTTGCCATCGACAACGACGAGTTCGTTGCCCGGAGCCCCGGTGTTGCGGGTGAGATCCGGGCCAGCGCGTTCGTGGAGGCCCGGCTGCCGCGTCCCGACGTACTCGCGGCCTCCGATCCGTTGCTGCGCGGCCTGCTGGACTCCGGCGCACTGGCTGCCGACGAGTTGTTCGCCTCCGACGGTTCGAGCCTCGGCGGCGGGCAGCTCAAGGCGGACTCGCGGTCGCGCGCGATCCGCGCCGACGGATCCGTGGATCCCGCGCTGTTCCTGCTCGGCCCCTCGGTGTCCGGCTCGGCCGGATCGTCCGGCTTCTCCCGCCCGCATTTCAACGGTCCCGGCTTCCGGCAGAACGACGCCGTCGCGCGGGACCTCCTCACACTGCTCGCCCCTACCGTACGGAAGGAAGAACGCCATGCCAGTTGAGTTCCTGGGCATCGCCGGCACCAACCCGGCCAGCGAGGTGACGCCGCGGACCGGCGGCCCGCTGGACCTGGAGTACACGTCCAAGCTTGCCCGCGCCCACGAGGACAACGGGTGGGACCGGATCCTGTTCGCGTACCACTCCGGCGCTCCCGACCCGTCCCAGGTCGCGGCGTACGTCGCCGGCCGGACCGAGCGGATCAACCTGGTGGTCGCGCACCGGCCGAACGTCGCCTACCCGACACTGACCGCGAAGACGTTCGCGACCCTGGACCACATCAGCAACGGCCGGTTCGAGGTGCACGTGATCACCGGCGGCTCGACCGCGGACCAGGCCGCCGAGGGCGACTACCTCGCGAAGGACGACCGGTACGGGCGGACCCGCGAGTTCATCCAGATCCTCAAGCAGGCGTGGACCTCGGACGAACGCTTCGACTTCGACGGAAAGCACTACCGGTTCGAGAACTTCCTGGCCGACATCAAGCCGCTGCAGCAGCCGCGACCGCGGGTCTCCTTCGGCGGATCGTCCCCGGCCGCGTACGCCGTCGGCGCCGCCGAGGCGGACATCTTCGCGCTCTGGGGCGAACCGCTGGCCGGCACCCGCGAACAGCTCGCGACCATCGACGCGGCGGCCGCCGCCGCGGGCCGGACGGACCGGCCGGCGATCCAGATCGCGTTCCGGCCGATCATCGCGCCGACCGAGGAACTCGCCTGGGAGAAGGCGGAAAACGTACTGGGGCGGATCAAGCAGGCCCAGGCCGGCGGCGTTCCGGCGAGTGCCCGGCTACGCTCGAAGACGCCGGAGAACGCCGGATCGCAGCGGCTGCTGAAGGCCGTCGCGGCCGGCGAACGGCACGACCGGGCGCTCTGGACCGCGCCGACCGGCCTGACCGGTGGCGGCGGAAACTCCACCGCGCTCGTCGGAACGCCGGAAACAGTCGCGGCCGCGTTGCTCGACTACTACGACCTCGGGATCCGGATCTTCTCCGCCCGCGGCTACGACATCTACGACGACGCGATCGACTTCGGGCGGCACGTGATCCCGCTGGTCCGGTCCGAGGTCGCCCACCGCGAGCAGAGGAAAGCGTCATGACCGTTGTTTCCGACCTCGAGCAGGACTGGCACACCTGGCACGCCGCCCGTGAGCGCGACCTGGACACCGACTACGGCTGGCTGTCGATCGTCGCCTTCGACTGGCTCCCGCCGGCACCGACCGTGCTCGACGGCCTGCCCGGAAAGTGGTGGGCCGCCGGGCAGGCGTACGCCGCAGCCTCCGGCGAGCTCACCCTCGCGGGCGAACCGGTCCACGGAACGGTGTCCGCGACCGTTCCGGAAGCCGGTTCGCTCAGCTGGCTGCAGTACGGCGATCGGCTCGCGGAACTCGTCCTCCGAGGCGGCCGGTACGCCGTCCGCCAACGGGACCCGCGCGCTGCCACGCGACAGGGCTTCAGCGGCGTACCGACGTACGAGCTGGACGACGCGTGGGTCGTCACCGGGTACTTCAGCCCGTACCCGAAGGCGCAGCGGGTGGAGGTGTCGACCGCGCGGGACGACCTGCGGCAGCACATCACCGCGGTCGGCACGGTGCACGTCGCGCTCGGCGGTACGGCGTACGAGCTGGTCGCGACGTCGGCGGGCGACGACCGGCTGAACGTGTCGTTCCACGACAAGACGAACGGCGAGGAGACCGCGCCGTGGCGGTTCGTCACGACCGGGCCGGTGCGGCCGGACGGGTCGGTGCGGATCGACTTCAACCGGACGATCAACCTGCCGTTCGCGTTCACGGCGTACGGGACCTGCCCGGCGCCGGTGCCGGGGAACCGGCTCGCGCTTCGGTGACCGCCGGTGAGAAGAAGGTCAGATGAAGTTCTGTACCTACACGCTGATCGACAACTCGCCCGACCCGATCAGCGGCGTCCAGCTCTCGCCGGCCGAGCGGTTCCGGCACGTGGTCCGGCAGGCGCAGTGGGCCGAGGAGCTGGGCTTCGACGGGTACGGCGTGGGGGAGCGGCACGCGCAGCGGTTCATCTCCTCGTCGCCGCCGGTCGTACTGTCCTACATCGCGGCCGTCACGTCGCGGATCCGGCTGCTGACCACGGTGACCGTGCTGTCGCTGCTGGACCCGGTGCGGGTGGCGGAGGACTACGCGACCCTCGACCAGCTGTCCGGCGGGCGGCTCGACATCATCATCGGGAAGGGCAACGACCCGGACCAGAACGCGCTGTTCGGGTACGAGCTCGACGGGCAGTGGGACCGCAACCGGGAGAAGTACGAGCTGCTCCGGCGGCTGCTGCGGGAGACCGGCGTCACATGGTCAGGGCAGTACCGGCCGGCGTTGACGGACGCGACCACGCAGCCGCGGCCGTACCGGGCGGACGGGATTCCGTTGTGGCACGGGTCCGCGTCGTCCACCGAGTCGACCGAGCTGGCCGCGCGCTGGGGTGATCCGCTGTTCTCCGCCAACGGTTTCCATCCGCTGGCGAAGTACGCCGGGCTGATCCGGCACTACCGGGAACGCTGGGAGGCGTACGGGCGGGACCCGGCGGACGCGGTGGTCGGCGCCGGGTTCAACGGGCTGTATGTGAAGAAGACGTCGCAGCAGGCCGTCGACGGGTACCGGCCGATCTTCGACGCGTTCATGGACTCGCCGGGCGCCCGGCACAACCAACTGCCGTTCCGGACGCTGGAGGAGTTCCTCGAGGGCGGATCGGTGCTGGTCGGGTCGCCGGACCAGGTGATCGACAAGTTCAGCAGGTACCAGGAAAGCTTCGGGCACGAGCTCTCCGGGATCTCCTTGGAGGTCCCCGGACTCCCGGCGGACGAGAACCGGGAGTCCGTTGAGACCTTCGTCACGGAGGTGCTGCCGACACTGCGTTCGGCGTACCCCAGTCGCGTCTGGGGTTAGCCGTACGTCGGCTCCTGCGGCCAGCCTTCGGGGGAGTCCTCCCAGTCCTCCTGGCGGCCGTACGGAGCCAGGTCGCTGACGAGCGTGCTGAACAGCAGCCGGTCGACGCCGCGCTGACCGGTCGAGTACGTCCGGTAGACGGTGTCGCCGTCGCGGAAGAACATGTTCAGCAGGAACCCGCCGCCCGCGCCGCAGTCCGCGGCGAACGTCGTACCGGCCGAGGACGCGAACGGGATGTGCTCCCAGCCCATCTGCTTCCAGTACCCGGCCATCTGGTCGAGCGGCATGTCGGACACCGTCGCCCACGCGATGTCGTTGCGGGCCAGGCCGGCGAGGTTGGTGACGTTCTTGGTGAAGTACGTGCACCCCGGGCAGAAGTGGTCCGGGCCGGAGTGCATGAACTGGTAGAGCGCGAGCTGCCGGCGGTCGCCGAAGAGCTCGCGGAGCGTGACCGGGCCGTCCGGTCCGGCGAAGGTGTACTCGCCGAACTCCACCATCGGCAGCCGCCGGCGCTGCGCCGCCAGGCGGTCCTCGGCGCGGGTGGCCTCCTTCTCGGCGACCAGGAGCTCGGCGCGGGCCCGCTCCCACTCCGCGGCCGGCACCACCGGGGGCATCGCTGTCTCGGACATCGTTGTTCCTTTCGTAGGTCCTGCCCTGATGACGAAGCGGGTCCCGGGTTCTCGACATCGGATCCGAAAATGGTCAGAAGCACTCCTGCGGACCCGGTATGCTTTCCGGGACGGACTGAGGGGCCTGCAAGGCGCTCCTGACCCGATTTCACATCGGGCCGGGGGACCGTGTAATCTCTCTCCTCGGCCCGCCCCTTTAGCTCAGTCGGCAGAGCGTCTCCATGGTAAGGAGAAGGTCTACGGTTCGATTCCGTAAAGGGGCTCTGAGAACGGCATCCCACCTTCGGGTGGGACGTTCGTCTCACCCGGCGGGGTAGCTCAGGTGGTTAGAGCACACGGCTCATAATCGTGGTGTCGCGGGTTCGACTCCCGCCCCCGCTACCGAATCAGTATTTCGAGAGTGCGATCACCCAAGTTGCGTACTCATGACATGAAGAGGTAGCAGTGGCCAAGTCGACCGACATTCGCCCGAAGATCACGCTGGCGTGCACGGTGTGCAAGGAGCGGAACTACATCACCAAGAAGAACCGGCGCAACGACCCGGATCGTCTTGAGCTGAAGAAGTACTGCCCGCGCTGCAACGACCACACGGACCACCGCGAGACCCGCTGATCCCAGCTCTCCACAAAGCCGCTCCGCACGTCGGAGCGGCTTTGTGCTGTTTCAGACGCTCAGGATCGGGCGCCCGGCTTCGTAGGCGGTGCGGCGTTCTGGTCTAGGGGTGAGGCAGCAGGAGCCGCAGAGGGTGCCGTTGCCGGACTCGCTCGTGTAGTAGAGGCAGCAGGTGTTGCGGAGGTAGACGAGCTTTCCGGCCGCCACCTCCACGTCACCCAGGTGCGCCAGCCCACCGGGCGCCTTCGCCGCGAACGTCTGCCAGCGCTCCAGCAGGTACGCCGGTTCCACCGTCACCTCCTCCCGCGTCGCCGCGCAGAACCCCATCGCGCACCCGGCCGCGACCCCGCCGTGCACCTGCCGCAACCCGGCCCGCGTCCGCCGGTGCAGCTCCTCCGAGAGCGGGAGCAGGTGCTGCCGGAGTACGACGTCGTACAGCGTCTCCAGCCCGCCCGGCAGGAAGTCCGCCGACCGGATCGCGACGGCGGCGATCCCGTGCCCGTCGTGCGGCCGGACCCACAGGTTCTGCGGGCGGATGTCGAGGACGTGCCCTTCCAGTGCCCAGAGCAGCAGCGCGGCCGCCGGTGCCCGCCCGGCGTAGAACGACATCATGCTGAGTGCGTTCGCATGCGCCGTACGGTGGCAACTCGCCTCGTCGTCGCGCTTGAGCAGTTCGGTCAGCTCCGGGCTGCCCGGCTCCAGGATCCGGTCCACCCGCAGCCACTCGGAGCCCGCCGGCTCGCCGATCTCCACCCGGTACCGAGGCGCGTACTCCGCCAGCGCCGCCACAGCCGTCACGATCAACCTTCCGTCCGGAATCGTGGGCGGCGGAAACCCTCTGTAAACCATACGGGCCTGAGGCCAGTAAAGTTTCCGGATATGACGATCGACGCCACGATGGTCGGCCGGAGCTACGCGGCCGCCGAGTCCTACCAGGTCGGCCGGGAGAAGATCCGGGAGTTCGCCGACGCGATCGGTGACGGTAACCCGGCGTACCGGGGTGCTGACGCGGTCGCGCCGCCGACGTTCGCGTTCGTGATCGGCAGCCGCGCGCTCGAGGCGCTGCTGGACGACGAGGAGCTCGGCCTCCGGCTGGACCGGATCGTGCACGGCGCGCAGAAGTTCAGCTACACCCGCCCGATCAAGGCCGGCGACGAGATCGCCGCGACCGCCACCATCACCACCGTCCGCAAGGCCGGTCCCGTCGAGGTGATCATGTACGAGACCGCGCTGACCACCGTCGACGGCGAGCCGATCGCCACGTCGACGTCGACCCTCTCGCACAACCGGGCGGACGCATGACGATCGAGGTCGGTACGGAACTGCCCCCGCTGACCGTCACGCTGCGGCGCGAGGACCTCGTCCGGTACGCCGGGGCCAGCGGCGACTTCAACCCGATCCACTGGAACGACCGGATGGCGGCCGCGCTCGGCCTGCCCGGCGTGATCGCGCACGGGATGCTCACGATGGCGTCGGCAATCCGCGTGGTCACGGACTGGATCGCGGACCCGGCCGACCTGGTCGAGTACGGCGTACGGTTCACGAAGCCGGTCGTCGTACCGGACGACGACAAGGGCGCGACCGTGACGTTCGCCGCGAAGGTGGACAAGGTCGCGGACGGTCTCGCCGAGATCGACATCACGGCGCTCGCCGGCGAGGAGAAGGTGCTCGGGCGCGCCAGGGCGGTCGTGCGGGTCCGGTGAACACACACGTGCCGCTGGCCGGTTACACCACGCTGCGGATCGGCGGGCCGGCCGACAAGTTCGTCGAGGTCACGACCGAGGAGGACCTGATCACCGCGGTCCGGGACGCGGACGCGGCCGGAGAGCCGGTGCTGCTGCTGTCCGGCGGGAGCAACGTGCTGATCGGGGACGACGGGTTCCGCGGGACCGTGGTGAAGGTCGCGACGGCCGGGATCCGGGTCGACGCGGACGCCTGCTCCGGCGCGATGGTGCACGTCGCGGCCGGCGAGGACTGGGACGGCGTGGTCCAGCGGGCGATCGCGGAGGAGTGGAGCGGGCTCGAGTCGATGTCCGGGATTCCCGGGCTGGCCGGGTCGACGCCGGTGCAGAACGTCGGCGCGTACGGGCACGAGGTCGCCGAGACGGTCGCGTCGGTGCGGGTCTGGGACCGGGTCGACGGCAAGGTACGGACGATCTTCGCGGCGGACTGCGGGTTCGCTTACCGGAACTCGCGGTTCAAGGCGGACCCTTCGCGGTACGTCGTACTCGAGGTCGCGTTCCAGTTGAAGCTGGGCGACCTGTCGGCACCGGTCGGGTACGCCGAGCTGGCCCGGGTGCTCGACGTGGAGCCGGGGTCGCGGGCGCCGATGACCGAGGTCCGCGAGGCCGTCCTCGGCCTGCGCCGCAGCAAGGGCATGGTGCTGGACCCGGCCGACCACGACACCTGGAGCGCGGGCTCGTTCTTCACCAACCCGATCCTGGACACCCCCGCCGAGGTCCCCGCGGGCGCGCCGCAGTGGCCGCAGCCCGACGGCAGGGTGAAGACCAGCGCCGCCTGGCTGATCGAACACGCCGGCGTCTCGAAGGGCTTCACCATCGGCAACGCGGCGGTCTCGAGCAAACACACGCTCGCCCTCACCAACCGGGGCCGAGCCACCGCCAAGGAACTGCTCACCCTGGCCACCCACGTCCGCACCCAGGTCCAGCAGTCCTTCAACATCACCCTGGTCAACGAGCCGGTTCTGGTGAACTGCTCCCTCTGAGCAGGCTCTGAAAAACTTTTGCACGGACCTCTTCCCAAGCTCGGATGTGCTCGCTAATCTTTTGCGCAATCTGGGTGGAGGTGAGTTGTGAGGCGCAAAAGATTTTCTCGGCGGGAGGTTCTGGCCGGGGTGGGTGCGGGGCTGGCGGCCGCGGTGGTGCCGGGGTGTTCCGGTGGCGACGGCGGCCGGTCGGGGGCGTTGCAGGTGTGGGGCGGCGTACCGGCCGCGTCGGGGCCGGCTGATGTGGTGAAGGCGTTCCAGCAGAAGTTTCCGCAGTACAAGGTGGAGTACACGCGGTTCGTGAACGACGACCGCGGCAACCTGAAGCTCGACACCGCACTCCAGGGTGGTGTCGACATCGACGTCTACTTCACCTACTCGCAGGGCGCGATGGCGCTGCGGGCCGGGTCCGGGCTGGCGGCGGACCTGACCGACCGGGTCACGGCGGACCCGGAGCTCAAGGTGTTCCTGGACACCGAGAAGCCGCGCTCGTACATCGACAACGGCCGGGTGAAGGCGCTCGCTACCGCGCGCGAGCCGTTCTTCGTCCTGTTCAACGAGAAGCTCCGTCAGCAGGCGGGCGTCGAGCTGCCGCACGCGTGGACGATCGACGAGTTCCGCGCGACCGCCCGCAAGCTGACGACGGACAAGACAGTCGGCGTCTACACGGTGCCGGACGTCGCCCGGATCGCCCTCGGCCCGAACTACTGGTACGACGGCGACCGCTCGAACTTCGGCGACCCGCATTTCGAGCAGGGCTTCCGGCTCGGCCGCGAGATGATCGCCGACGGTACGGCGTTCCCGTGGACCGAGGTGCTGTCCCGGCATCTCGACGCGTACCAGCAGAACGCGTTCCTCGGCGAGGAGTTCCACCTCTGGTCGACCGCGCCGTTCAACCTGCGGTACCTGTACGACGCGAAGAAGTACCCGCACGACTTCAAGGTCGCGTTCGCGCCGTCGCCGACGGTGGACGGCAAGGACTGGAACGGCGGCTCGTTCAGCAACTTCATCATGATCAACCCGAAGTCGCCGAAGTTCGAGGCGGCCTGGGCGTTCGTGAAGTTCTGGCTGACCGAGGGCGCGACGCCGATGCTCAAGGGCGGCAAGATGCCGGCGCTCGGCAACGTCACCGATGACCAGATCGTGTCCGGGATGCTGGGCAAGGAGCCGGAGAAGTACTTCGACCTCGACTCCTTCCGCCGGGTCGTGCTGACGTCGGACCCGAAGCTCGCCACCGACACCCGGCTGACCGGGTTCCCGGAGATCACGCTCGCGGTCAAGCAGCAGCGCGACCTGTGCTGGATCGGCGAGAAGGAGCCGGGCGCCGCGATCCGTGAGGTACGGCGGCTCGCCGACGCCGCGATCGCCCGGAACGAGAGGAGGCCCTGATGGCCACCGCCACGCTCGTCAGGACCGGCACGAAAACGTTGTCGGAGAAAGGCCACGGGATCCGTCCGTCCGGCTGGACCGGGTTCCTGTTCATCGCCCCGAACCTGCTCGGCGTCGTCGCGTTCACACTGATCCCGCTGATCAGCGTCGTCGTCCTGGCGTTCACCGACTGGAACCTGGTCTCCGGACTCGGCGGCATCACGTTCAACGGCCTCGACAACTTCGTCGCGATCGCCCGGGACCCCGGGTTCTGGCACGCGATCGGGCTGACCTTGGTGTACGTCGTGGTGTCCGTCCCGCTGACGGTGATCCTCGGCCTCGGTCTCGGGATCGCGCTGAACCGGCCGCTTCCGGGTCGCGCCGTACTGCGGGCGATCTTCTTCCTGCCGTACATCGTGAACGTGGTCGCGGTCGGCATGACGTGGCTGATGCTGATGAACCCGAAGGCCGGCCTGGTCAACCAGGTGCTGGACGTGTTCGGGATCCGGCCGGGCTGGTTCGCGTCCTCGCACTGGGCGCTGCCCGCGCTGATCGTGATGGCCATCTGGGGCGGCGTCGGGTACTGCTCGCTGATCTACCTGTCCGCGCTGCAGGACGCGCCGCGGCAGCTGTACGAGGCGGCCGACATCGACGGCGCGTCGGCGTGGGCCAAGTTCCGCGTGATCACCTGGCCGTCGTTGCTTCCGACAACGATCTTCCTGCTGGTCACGCTGATCATCGGGGCGTCCCAGGGGTTCGGCCTGATCGCGCTGATCACCGCCGGCGGTCCGGGCGACGCGACCACCACGATCTCGTACTACATGTACCAGACCGGCTTCCAGTTCTACCGGTTCGGCTACGCGTCGGCGATCGGCCTGGTGACCTTCGTCGGCGTACTCGTACTGACGCTGCTGACCTGGCGCGCGCAGCGAGGAAGGGCCCTCAATGAGTAAGAAGTGGCTGTGGGGGATCCCGCTGTGGATCCTGGCGCTGGCGTTCCTGGCGCCGTTCGCGTGGATGATCTCGACCGCGCTGAAACCGGACGTGGACGCCTACAAGATCCCGATGCAGTGGATCCCGCACCCGTTCCAGTGGGACAACTTCACGACCGTGCTGAGCGGTGCGACCTCGGTGCTGCCGGCGTTCGGCCGCTCGGTTCTTGTCGCTGTCCTGCGGGTCGCCGGGGAGTTGATCACCGCGACGATGGCCGGCTACGCGTTCGCGCGGATGTCGTTCAAGGGGCGGGACAAGCTGTTCCTGCTGTACCTGGCGACCGCGATCATCCCGGCGCAGCTGCTGCTGGTACCGCGGTTCATCTACTTCCAGAAGCTCGGGTTGTACGACACGTTGTGGGCGCTGATCCTGCCGGGAATGTTCACCGTGCTCGGTACCTTCCTGATGCGGCAGTTCTTCGTCAGCCAGCCGGCCGAGTTCGCCGAGGCGGCCCGGATGGACGGCGCGAACGAGTGGCGGGTATTCACCCGGATCTACTTGCCGTTGGCAACACCGGTGATGAGCGCGCTCGGCATCCTCGCGTTCGTCTGGTCCTGGAACGACTACGAGACGCCGCTGGTGCTGATCAGCAACCCGGACCGGTACACGCTGCCGCTCAGCCTGACCAACTTCGTCGACGAGCAGGGCCAGATCGCGCCGGGACTGACGATGGCCGCCTCGGTGATCTCGATCGTGCCGGTACTGCTCGTGTTCATCGTCCTGCAACGGCGGTTCATCGCCGCCATGACCCATACAGGAATCAAATGAATGTCTCCGGCGTCTTTCCGCATCTTGCCCAGGTGGGCGACTTCGGCCCGCCGCGCAGCGAGCTCGGCATCGGTTCGCTGATGCCGTGGAACGGGAAGCTCTACGTCCAGAACTACAACTCCCACAAGGCGTCGTCGGGCGCCGGCGTCAGCCTGCGCCGGATCGACGCGGACCTGTCGATGGAAGTCGTCGCGGAGACGCTCGGCGTGGACGGGACGTACACGAACCGGTTCGTGCACTTCCCGACCTCGCGGCTGGTGCTCGGGCCGCACGTGATCACCGCGGACCACAAGATCGTCACGATCCCGGAGCTGCGGCCGCTCCGGGTCTGCGGTACGTCGCGGCACCTGACGAAGCCGGACACCCACGTCTACGTACTCGCGATGGAGGGCGAGCTGTTCGAGCTCGACGTCACGACGTACGAGTGCACGCAGCTCTTCGACCTGAACGACGAGCTCGGTACCGACGGTGAGATGAAGGTCCACTACAAGGACTGCTACACGTCGTTCGGCCGGCTCGTCGTCTGCTCGAACGAGTACTCCGAGCCCGAGTGGGCCGGCGTCCGGTCGCGCGGCCGGCTGGCGGAGTACGACGGTACGGCGTGGAAGGTCCTGCGGGAGGACCCGTACACCGCGATCGGCGGGCGGCACGAGTTCGGCGGGACGATCTTCGCGACCGGGTGGGACCGGGCGTCGGCGATCCTCGAGGTGTTCACCGAGTCCGACCGGCAGTGGACCCGGTACCGGTTGCCGAAGGCGTCGCACTGCTTCGACCACAAGTGGCAGACCGAGTGGCCGCGGATCCGCGAGGTCGAGCACGAGCGGCTGCTGATGGACCACCACGGCATGTTCTACGAGCTGTCGCCGTGGGCGTACGGCGGCCGGATCTGGGGTGTGCGGCCGATCTCGACGCACCTGTGGGTGCTCGGCGACTTCTGTTCGTGGCGCGGCATGCTCGTCGCCGGTGCGGACAACGCCTCGCCGAGCCACGGGCTGAACCCGACGACGGCCGAACCGCAGTCCGGGTTGTGGTTCGGGAAGACCGACGACCTGTGGAGTTTCGGCAAGCCGGCCGGCTGGGGCGGGCCGTGGTGGGAGACCCCCGTTTCCGCCGGCGTGCCGTCCGATCCGTACCTGATGACCGGCTTCGAGGGGAAATGCCTGCACCTGGAGAACTTCGGCTCTGAGCCTTTGCGGGTCACGGTGGAGATCGACTTCCACGGGCACGGGCGGTTCGGTGCGGTGGAGACGCTGACGGTCGAACCGGGGCAGGTCCGGACGCATGTGTTCCCGCCGGGATTCAGCGCGCACTGGGTGCGGGTGGTCAGCGACACCGACGGTGTGGCGAGTGCCCAGTTCGTCTATACGTGACGATTACGGGATGGCAGACATGGAGAGAGCCGGTAGTCCGAGTCCGTTGCAGCTGGTCAAGCGGGCCCTGCCCGAGCTGCACGGTGCGATGCAGCGGGTCGCCGAGTACATTCTGGCGAACCCGGACGACGTCGCGCGCGGCTCGATCACCAAGCTGGCCGAGGCCGCGCAGACCTCGGCCGCGACCGTGACCCGGCTGTCCACCCACCTCGGGTACGCCGGTTATCCGGCGCTCCGGGCCGCGCTCGCCATGGAGGTCGGGCGCGGCCTGGAGGCGGGGTGGGCGAGCGACATCGGGCTCGCGATCGGCCCGGCCGACCCGCCGGAGCAGGTGCTCAACGTGCTGGCGTCCACCCAGGCGAACGCGCTCCGGAACGCGCTGGCCGCGATCGACCTGGCCGCCGCGACCCGGGTCGCGGACGCGATCGCGGGCGCTCGCCGTACCCACATCTACGGGGAGTGGGGCGACGCGATCCCGGCCCGCGAGCTGTACATCCGGCTGCTCCGGATCGGCATCCCGGTGTGGTTCTTCGACGGCCCGAGCTCGTCGCAGATCGGCGCCGGGCTGCTCGGCGAGGGCGACGTCGCGCTGACCGTGAGCCGCTCCGGCCTGGACCCGACCACGCTGGCGTTCGTCCAGCGGGCGAAGGCCGAGGGCGCGCTGACGGTCGCGATCACCGGCGTCGTCGACTCGCCGGTCGGGCGGGTCACCGACGTCGTGCTGGACACCGGGACGCTGAACGGCACCGCGTGGACAGAGTTCTTCGCCGGGCGGGCGAGCGACGTACTGACCGCCGGGCTGCTGTTCGTGCTGGTGGCACAGCGGGTGCCGGACCACCTCACCGCCAACCACCCGAACGGCCTGGGACAACCGGTCGTGCACCCGGACTCCGTCATCCGGCCGGACATCTTCGGCCAACCAGACTCCTGAAAGGTTTGTGCATGCAGCAGCTCGAGGTCCAGTCCGATCTGACCGTCGTCGGCGGCGGGCTCGCCGGGATCTGCGCGGCGATCGGCGCCGCGCGGCAGGGCAGCACCGTGGCGCTGGTGCAGAACCGGCCGGTGCTCGGCGGCAACTCGTCCAGCGAGGTGCGGGTCTGGGTGTGCGGGGCGACCGCCCACGGCACCCAGAGCTTCGCGCGGGAGACCGGCATCATGGGCGAGCTGTTCGTCGAGAACCAGTTCCGCAACCCGCTCGGGAACCCGTACTACTGGGACCTCGTCCTGCTGGAAGCGGTTCGCGCGGAACCGCGGATCACACTCTTCCTCAACACCGACGTCCGCTCCGTCGAGGCCGCGGACGCCGAGATCCGGTCCGTGACGGGCTGGCAGATGGGGTCGGAGAAGGAGATCCGGTTCGTCAGCCCGGTGTTCGTGGACTGCTCGGGCGACGGGCTGGTCGGCGTACTCGCCGGCGCCGAGTACCGCACCGGGCGCGAGCCGCGATCGGAGTACGACGAGTCGTGGGCGCCCGACGTACCGGACTCGAACACGCTGGGCAGCACGATCCTGTTCTACTCCAAGGATGCGGGGGAGCCGGTCCGGTTCGTGCCGCCGGCGTTCGCGCGGGACGTCACGGAAACCGCGATTCCGGAACGCCGGGTGATCCGGACCGACCTGAACGGCTGCGCGTTCTGGTGGATCGAGTGGGGCGGCGAACTGGACGTCGTCGACGACAACGAGGCGATCCGAGACGAGCTGCAGGCCGTGGTCTACGGGATCTGGGACTACATCAAGAACAGCGGCAACTTCGACGCCGGCAACCTGACCCTGGAGTGGATCGGGTCGGTGCCGGGAAAACGTGAGTACCGGCGCTTCCTCGGCGATCACGTACTGACCCAGCACGACGTCCTCGAGCAGCGCGAGTTCGACGACCGCGTCGCGTTCGGCGGCTGGTCGATCGACCTGCACCCGCCCGGCGGCGTGTACGCGTCCGAGCGCGGCTCGAAGCACTGGTTCTCCGACGGCGCGTACCACATTCCGTTGCGGTCGCTGTACTCGCGGAACGTGCGGAACCTGTGGATGGCCGGGCGGAACATCAGCGCGAGCCACGTCGCGTTCGGGACCACCCGGGTGATGGCGACCTGCGCCGTACTCGGTGAGGCCGCCGGGATCGGCGCGGCTGTTGCCCTGCGCAACGGTCTGACACCGCGGGAGTTGGCGCACGACCGGTTCGGCCTGATGCGGACCGCGCTGACCCGGGCCGACGCGTCGGTCCTCGGCGTCGCCGACGACGACCCGGCGAACCTCGCGCTGTCCGCGACCGTCACCGCGTCGTCCACCCTCACCAGGCCGGCGCTCGAGGTGTCGTCCGGCACGCTGCCGCTGACCACCGACCTCGGCATGGTGATCCCGGTCGACCCGGCCCTCGACGGTTTCGAGGTGCTCGTCGACTCGAACGGCGGGCCGCTCACCGTCGAACTGCACGACCCGGTGAAACCGCAGAACTATCTGCCCGCCCAGCTCGTCGACTCCTGCACCGTCGACCTCCCGGCCGGCGAGAAACGCTGGATCCGGATCCCGCTGGCGTGGCGTCCGGACCGGCCGTCGAACGCGTTCGTGGTGTTCCGGAAAACGCCGGACGTTTCCGTCCACACAGCAGCGACGGCCCTCCCCGGCACCGTGCACTTCGCGCACCGCGACCCCGCCCCGGACGAGCAGTGGACCGAACAGTTCCGCGCCTGGAAACACATCCTGCCGCGCGCCGGCCTGTGCCTCCGCCTCGGCGAGACCACGGCGTACGCGCCCGAAAAAGTCCTGGGCGGTTACGCCCGCCCGTACGGCGGCCCGAACCTCTGGTCCTCCGAAGACCTGGCCTGGGACCCCAACCCGTGGCTGGAACTCACCTGGCCCGAACCGGTCGAACTCTCCGAGCTGGTGGTGATCCTCGACGCCGACGTCCAGGAGGACCTGATCAACCTCCACCACCACCGCACGCCCTTCGAGTCCCTCCCCACCGTCCTCGCCGACTACACCCTCGAATCCCGCAACGGACCCGGCCCCTACCAACCGATAGCCCACGTCACCGACAACCACCACCGCACCCAACACCACCGCTTGGCAACCCCCACCCAAGCCACCCACCTCCGCCTAACCACCCACAAAACCAACGGCTCCCCCCGAGCCCACGTGGTCTCACTCCGCGCCTACTAGTACCGCCAGTCGAGCTCGTGCTCGAGCATCCAGCGGGTCAAGGGCTCCGCGGCGCTCCGGGCCCTGGCAGCCCCGGTCAGCAGGTCGGCGAGGACCTGCGACGGTGCCGCAAGCCGGAGCCCCGTCCCGGTCTTGCGGGTGCGGGTGTAGACGACGTCGGAAGCCGGCTCGGCGAGGACGATGGTTCTGTTCTTGGCGGGGACGAGTCCCCACCTGTCAGCGGCCGCCTCGGCGTCCGGGGTGTAGATCACCGTGGGGCCGTTCGGGGTTTCCGGTTCCCAGTGTTGTGCTGCCTGGGTTCCGCTGAGTGCGTGGCGTACCGGGTCGGCGGCGATGCGGTTGAGGAGAGGCGGAGCTCCGGGTCTGCTGCGCCAGCAGGAGAGGTTGGCGTCGCGGCTGAAACGGACATCCTTGTTCCAGCGATGGACCAATGCGAGCCAGCTTGGGACGGCGACTACCCCGGGGGCTTGGCGTTCGACGAGTTCCTCTTGTTCCAGTTGGGTGATGACTGGGCGGATCGCGGAGGCCCGTACGCCGGTGGTTGAGACGAGGTCGTGGGTTGTCCAGAGGCTGCGGAAGTCGAGGAGGGCGCGGATGACCAGCGCTGCGCTGTCTCCGGACAACGGTGCGGGGGACGTCGGGCTCATGACCAGGCTCCGGCGTCGCCGGTTGCTCGGGCTTTGAGGCCGAGCGGGAGAGTGGCTCGGACGGTCCAGACGTACTGCCGGTCTTCTTGACGGAGCTCGAGCAGGCTGATGTCGGTCAGCTGCGTCGTGGCAACCTTGCCGGCGACCGAGTCAACGTGCCGTCGGAGCGGCCCGGCGGGAGCTGTCTCGGTCCAGTAGCCCAACGAGATGTGGGGCTGCAGCTCAGGCAGTTGCGGAACCGAGTCGGTTCCCCAGATGTCGTTGATCGCGGAGCGAAGATGAGCCTGGAGCCGGCGCAGCCGATTCACCGGCGTGACCGGCAGCTGCAGGCTCTCGGCATCGACGACGGCCGGCTCGATGCCGATCTCGAAAGGCTGGACGTGGTCGAGCCGCCGGCTCGTGGCGGTGACGATCAGCTCGAGGTCGGACTCCGGGACACGATCGGCGAAACCGACACCTTGCATCGTCAGGTGCAGGAGCTCTGCGGGGACCAGTGAGATTCCGGCGAGCGATCGGAGCGGCTGCTGGTACGTGGCGTGCAGTTCGAGCAGCGCCGGGTCGTCGGGGAAGATGACGTGCCAGGTGTAGAAGGACCGCCCGGGACGCCAGTTCGGGTGCGAGCTCCAGTGATCCCGTACGTCGTCGCTCATCTCGGGTTCCCTCTCGTCCGTAGTTCGAGGTCGTCTCGCCGAGCGGTCGCCGGGCGGCCCAGAAGTCCCGGCTGCTGGGTGAACTCGACGATCCGGTCCCGCAGCAGGCGCCCCTTCGGACTGCGCGCGTACGGTCCGGTGAGGACCGCGACCTCCGCGAGCCGCTGGAGCAGCGGCCGGACCCGGTACTCCGGCGGCAGTTGCAGGACCGGCTCGGTTGCCTCCAACGCGCCGTCGAGTTCGCCCAGGAGGAGACGGGCCTTCGCCTGCTGGAGACGGGCCATGCGTTCGGAGCCGAGGTTGCGCAGCGCGTACGGCGCCATTTCGAACTGGGCGACGCTGTGATCGGCATGGTTCGCGGTGCGCTGCGGGTCCCCGAGGGCGAGGTAGGTGTCCGCCCAGAAACCCTCGGCACGTTCCGGTGTACACAGCAGGACACCGCCGGGCTCGGACTCCGCCGTACGGACGTTCATCGTCTGGGCGATGTTGAGCAGCTCGCGGGCCTTGTCCGGGCGGTCCGCGCGCGCGAGGTCGACGGACGCCGCGCTGGCCAGGAAGAGCCGCGCCGAGCCGGCCGCGTAGCGCAGGCCGTCCTGCGCGTACTCGGCGGCGCGGGCGAAATCGTCCTGCCAGAACGCCGCAGTGTGTTGGGTCGCGCGGATCCAGCCCCGGAGTACGTCGTGGTCGGCCGCCTCGGCGCACGCCCACGCCGTACGGGTGTGGCTCTCGGCGATGTCGGGCCGCCCGAGATCGACCGACATCCAGGCGAGCAAGGTGATCGCCCAGCCGGCGGCCGAGTAGAGGTCGCGGGACTGACGGGGCGACTGGTTGCCGGCCAGCAGGGTGAACGTGCGGTCCCTGATCGCCCGGCTCTTCGCGAACAGGTGCCGGGTCGGCGTGCGGAGGTACGACTGGGCGATCCGCTCGATGTCGGCCTGGAGCTGCTCGACGGTGAGCTCGCCGACGTTGGACTCCTCGGCGTACGACAGCAGGGCGATCGACTCGTCGCCCGCGTTGACCACCTCGTCGTCGTGCCCGAGCATCGACGGCGGCGTCTGCTCGGGCTCGAACGTCGACGTCCCGGCCGGCGGGAAGAATCCCAGTTCGTTGTCGGCGGCAACCCGAAGGACGTGCCGGAGGCCGGAACGGTACGCGGCGCCCGGCCAGCGAACGGCGCCGCGTTCGAGCTTGGCGATGTAGTGGCCGTCGAGTTCGTACTTGACGTCGGTCGTCTCCCACAGCCAGGTGCAGATGGCGTCGGCGAGCTCGCCGCGGGACATGTGTTCGCCCGGCGCGCGGAGTGACGGAGTGTGCTCGCGCGCCTCCCGTAACAAGTCGTTGGGCTCTGGCATGGCGGTAACTGTAGGGCGCCGAACACCCTCTGCAACCAGGAAAACGGGCGTTGTGGATGATCTGCCCCGGTATGCCCCGAGATGCCCCGAATCCCTGGGGAAAAAGGGGTTTCCGGGCGGTCTGCTGCGGAGATCGTGGTCGCGTTCGTCGGTTCGGCGGTCGGTCGCGGTCGGGTTGACGCTTGCTGAGCGTGTTCGGGCCGGGGCATCGCGGGGCAGATAGGGGAAGCCCCTCGGGCCGCGGGGCGGTGGCTAGAGTTGGCGGGTGCCTGAGGAAGCGGTCACCACCTTGCACGCCGAGCTGGCGCGGTTCGGCCGGGTGGAAGAAGGGTTCGCGCTGCTCGAGGTGTTCCTCGAGGTCGCGCGGGAGCGGTTGGGGGCCGTGGTGCTGGATCCGGTGGGGCTGCGGATGCCGGCGGAGTTGACCGCTGACCGGGCGGTCGTGCAGCAGTTGATCGACGAGATCGAGCGCGAACCGGTGCGGAAGGGTCGCGTGGTCGAGCGTGGGTACGACATGGAGGACGAGCAGGCGCGGTGGGACTTCGTCCGGCTCGCGTACAGCTCGCAGCAGGCGACGGTATGGAGTCGCCGGGAGCGGACGACGTACTTCGAGGTGATCGGGCGGGAGCGGGCGACGTACTGGCTTCCGGACAGTCTGAAGGCGGACTACTTCGACGCGGTGCGTGGGCGTGGGTGGGCGATCCCCGAGGACTGGCTCGGGGCCGCTGCCAAGCGGCCCAAGCCTTGGTGGAAACGCGGTGGGTGGTCCGGCTAGCCGAGGGCAGGCAGTTTTGTGAGGGCTGCGGCTACGGCGGACTGGATGTCGGCGTCTTCCCAGGTGCGGTCGACGATGGCGTTGGAGAGGTAGGCGTCGTACGCGGCGAGGTCCAGGTGGCCGTGGCCGCAGAGGGCGGTGAGGATGACCTTTTCCTCGCCGGACTCCTTGCAGCGCAGGGCTTCCTCGACGGCGGCGGCCAGCGCGTGGGTGGGTTCGGGGGCCGGGACGATCCCTTCGGTACGGGCGAACTGGACGCCGGCGGCGAAGCACTCCGACTGCGGCTTCGCGACCGCCTCGATCTCACCGGTCTCGTACAGGTGGCTGATCAGCGGGCTCATGCCGTGGTACCGCAGGCCGCCGGCGTGGATCGGGTCCGGGACGAAGTCGTGGCCGAGCGTGTGCATCTTCATCAGCGGCGTCATCCCGATCGTGTCGCCGAAGTCGTACGCGTAGGTGCCCTGGGTCAATGAGGGGCAGGCGGCCGGCTCGACCGCGCGCACCACCGGTGACATCCGGCCGGCCCACTTCTCCCGCAGGAACGGGAACGCCAGGCCACCGAAGTTCGACCCGCCGCCGGTGCAGCCGACGATCAGGTCCGGGGTCTCGCCGACCATCGCGAGCTGGATCAGGGCCTCCTCGCCGATCACGGTCTGGTGCAGGAGGACGTGGTTCAGCACGGAGCCGAGCGCGTAGTGCACCTCGGGGTCCTGGACGGCGGCCTCGACCGCCTCGCTGATCGCGATCCCGAGCGATCCGGGGGACTCCGGGTCGGCGGCGAGGATCTTCCGCCCGGCCTCGGTCAGCTCGGACGGGCTCGCGTGCACGGTCGCGCCGAAGACCTGCATCATCGTCCGCCGGTACGGCTTCTGGTCGTACGACGCGCGGACCTGCCAGACCTCGCAGTCCAGCCCGAACTGCGCGCAGGCGAACGCGAGCGCCGTACCCCACTGGCCCGCGCCGGTCTCGGTGGTGAGCTTCCGGACGCCGGACTTGGCGTTGTAGTACGCCTGCGGGACCGCCGTGTTCGGCTTGTGCGATCCGGCGGGTGAGACGCCTTCGTACTTGTAGTAGATGTGCGCCGGGGTGTCGAGCGCCTTCTCCAGCCGGTGCGCCCGGTACAGCGGGCTGGGCCGCCACAGCCGGTAGACGTCGAGCACCTCGCCGGGAATGTCGACGTACTGCTCCTGCGAGACCTCCTGCAGGATCAGGTCCATCGGGAAGAGCGGCGCCAGGTCGTCGGGCCCGATCGGCTGCCCGGTCCCCGGGTGCAGCACCGGCGGCGGAGGCGTGGGCAGGTCGTGAAGCACGTTGTACCAACGCGTCGGCAGCTCGTCCTCTGGCAACAGAATCTTCGTCGGCGTCATGTACGCAAAGTTATGCCCGACCCAAGCCCCTCACAATGACCTGAACCGGAACTCCCCCAGCACTCAACCGGAACACGTCAGCCGCTCGGCCACACCGCCCGGCTGGACGCGGTAAACCACGTCCGACGGTTGCCGGGTGCCTAGGGCATCGGGTACGCCGAGCTGTCGCAGCAGCATCCGCCCGATCATCTCGTGCGAGACGAGCAACGGTCGCCGTACGCCGATCTCCTCGATCTCAGCGAGCGCCCGCTCGGCGCGGGTCTCGCCGTCGGCGTAGCTCTCGCCGTCGGGGAACCGGAACGCGTACTTGTTCTCCTCACGGGCACTTCGTTGCCCCGGCCACCTTGCGTCGATCTCGGCAGACCCGAGGCCCGACCACAGCCCGTGGTCGATCTCGGCCAGGTCGTCGACGACCCGCGCGGTCAGACCGAGCTCCGAGGCGATGATCGTGGCCGTTCGATGCGCGCGACCAAGCGGGCTCGTGAAGACGGCGTCGATGTTCTCGCGGCTCAGGAGCCGGCCGTTTCGACGGGCCTGTTCGAGACCGACGGCGGTCAGTGGCGAGTCGAGGCGGCCCTGCCGGCGGCCGGCGACGTTCCATTCGGTCTGGCCGTGTCGCGCCAGGTAGGTCGTCAGGCCGGCACCGCGGCCGGGGCGCCCAGCCATTCGTCTATTTCGGTGAGGAGGGCGGTTTGGGTTTCGGGTGGGGCGGTGGAGGCGAGGACGGAGGAGCGGGCCAGGTCGGCCAGTTCGGGGTCGGTGAAGGCGTGGACGGTGCGGGCGGTTTCGTACTGTTCGGCGAGGCGGGAGCCGAAGAGGAGGGGGTCGTCGGCGCCGAGGGCGATGCGGGCGCCGGCCTCGTAGAGGTGGCGGAGGGGGACGTCTTCGGGGCGGCGGTAGACGCCGAGGGAGACGTTGGAGGCGGGGCAGACCTCCAGGGCGATCTGGGCGTCGACCAGGCGTTTGAGCAGGTCGGGGTCCTCGACCGAGCGGACGCCGTGGCCGATCCGGCCGGCGCCCAGTTCGTCGACGCAGGTGCGGACGGTGGCCGGGCCGCACAGTTCGCCGCCGTGCGGGGCGGCCAGCAGGCCGGCGTTGCGGGCGATCCGGAAGGCCGGCTCGAACTCGGACGTCGTACCGCGGCGCTCGTCGTTCGACAGGCCGAAGCCGACCACGCCGCGGCCGACGTACTGCGTGGCGAGGCGGGCCAGCGTACGGGCGTCCAGCGGGTGCCGGGTGCGATTCGCGGCGATGATCACCTGGACGTCGATCCCGGTCGAGGCCGACGCGTCCCGGGCGGCGTCCAGGACCAGGTCGGTGAACTCGGTGATCCCGTGGAAGCGGTTCGCGTACCCGGACGGGTCGACCTGGATCTCCAGCCAGCGCGAGCCGTCGGCCCGGTCGTCCTCGGCGGCCTCGCGGACCAGCCGGCGTACGTCGTCCTCGGTCCGCAGCACCGAGCGCGCGATGTCGTACAGCCGCTGGAACCGGAACCAGCCGCGCTCGTCGGCCGCCGACAGCTCCGGCGGCCAGTCGGTGCGCAGCGCGTCCGGCAGCCGGACACCGTGCGTGTCCGCCAGCTCGACCAGCGTCAGATGCCGCATCGAGCCGGAGAAGTGCAGATGCAGGTGCGTCTTGGGCAGCACCCGCAGATCCCGCTGCGTCATCACAGAAGGTTACCGACGCACAGCGCCGAGAGAGAAATCGGCGGCGGACCGCCACCACTCACCAAGTCCCGTGCGGCGGCGGAGCCGCGGCGCGCTGAGCGCGGGCGCGGCGCCGGCCGCGGGGTTGGTGAGTGGTGGCGGTCCATCTCAGCCCAGGAGCTTGGCGATCCGAGTGAGGCCTTCGGCGAGGTCGTCGTCGCCGAGGGCGTAGGACAGCCGCAGGTAGCCCGGTGCGCCGAACGCCTCGCCCGGGACGACCGCGACCTCCACCTCGTCCAGGATCAGGTCCGCGAGTTCCGCGGACGACGTGGGCGTCCGGCCGGCGATCTCCTTGCCGAGCACGCCCTTGACCGACGGGTACGCGTAGAACGCGCCGGTCGGCTCCGGGCACTCGATCCCGGGGATCTCGTTCAGCATCCGGACCATCGTGCGGCGCCGCCGGTCGAACGCGACCTTCATCTCGTCGACCGCGGTCAGGTCCCCGGACACCGCCGCGAGCGCGGCCCGCTGCGCCACGTTGCAGACGTTCGAGGTCTGGTGCGACTGCAGGTTGGTCGCGGCCTTGACGACGTCCTTCGGCCCGATCAGCCACCCGACCCGCCAGCCGGTCATCGCGTACGTCTTCGCGACCCCGTTCAGTACGACGGTCTTGTCGGCCAGCTCCGGTACGGCGACCGGGATCGACGTCGCGCGGGTGTCGCCGTACGTCAGGTGCTCGTAGATCTCGTCGGTGACCACCCACAGGTCGTGCTCGAGCGCCCAGCGGCCGATCGCATCGACGGCCTCCGGGCTGTCGACGGCGCCGGTCGGGTTCGACGGCGAGCAGAACAGCAGCGCCTTGGTCCGCGGGGTGCGGGCCGCCTCGAGCTGCTCGACCGTGACGCAGTAGTTCTGCGACTCGTCCGCGAGCACCTCGACCGGTACGCCGCCGGCCAGCCGGATCGCCTCCGGGTACGTCGTCCAGTACGGCGCGGGCAGCAGCACCTCGTCGCCCGGGTCGAGCAGGGTCGCGAACGCGTTGTAGACCGCGTGCTTGCCGCCGTTCGTGACCAGGACCTGGGAGGGCTCGATCTCGTACCCGGAGTCGCGCTTGGTCTTGTCGGCGATCGCCTGCTTGAGCTCCGGCAGGCCGCCGGCCGGGCTGTACCGGTGGTTCTTCGGATCCCGGGCGGCCGCGACCGCGGCCTCGACGATGTAGTCCGGCGTCGGGAAGTCCGGCTCGCCGGCGCCGAACCCGATCACCGGGCGGCCGGCCGCCTTGAGCGCCTTCGCCTTGCTGTCCACCGCCAGCGTCGCCGATTCACTGATGGCGCCGATCCGCGCCGAGATCCTGGAACCCATACACCCATCCTGGCACCCGCCCGCGGCGGCCGGGACCACGTTTCACTGGCTGGCGCGGACCGCCAGGCCATCACAATCGGCACCATCGCGCCGGCCTGAGCGTGGGAACCGGCCGACCGGCCCGGTTGTGATGGCCTGGGCGTCCGGGAACACCCGGGGGGTGTGGTCCGTTGGCAGGACGTGGAGGCTGTATGGTTCTCATCGCGGTGCGGCGCCCGGGCCGATAATCGGTACAGGGGTCGTGCGGGTAAGAGCCTCGGTTAGACCACGTGGCTTGGACCCCGTACACTTCTCTAGTCCGGGCGTTGATGGCCCTGATCCGGCATGCCCGAGATCAGGTCCCACGCGGCGTCCGGATGGATTGCAGAGGGCACTAGCTCAACTGGCAGAGCATCGGTCTCCAAAACCGAAGGTTGGGGGTTCAAGTCCCTCGTGCCCTGCAAATCCTGACCGGCGCAGGGCCGGTCAGGCCGCCGCTAGCGAAAGAGGTAGGTCGTGACGGAGACGCGCACCCCGGCACCGTCCGGCGCCGGCAAGCCCGCGGAGGGCAAGCAGGGCAGGGGCCTGCTGCGCTTCTACCGGCAGGTGGTCGCCGAGCTCCGCAAGGTGGTCTGGCCCACTCGCAAGCAGCTGTCCACCTACTTCGTGGTCGTCCTGACCTTCGTGGTGTTCGTCATCGCGATCGTCTCGGTCCTCGACCTCGCCTTCGGCTGGGCGATGTTCAAGGTCTTCGGCTGAGGAACGCCGGCCACGACCAACTGTAGGTTCCGGGCGACCGGCCCGGCCTGAAACAGACAAGACCCCCGATGCACAGATGACGGAGTACGACGTGTCCGAGCGCGACGACGAGGTCCTCGACTACGAGGACGAGTTCGACGTATCCGACTCCGACGACAACCTCGATCTCGACTTCGACGAGAACGCCACCGACGACGACGACCTGTTCGGCGACGACGACGATGACGACGACCCGTTCGCGGACCTCGACGACGAGGACGAAGGCGACGACGAGGACGACGACGAGACCGACGACGACGAGTACTCCGCCGACGACGAGGCCGAGACCCCGAAGCCGGACGCGGACACGTCCGACGACGAGCCGGTCGTGGTGGTCCCGGCGGCCGACGAGTCCGAGGTCACCGAGGTGGTGACCGCGGCGGACGTCGACGACGCCGAGGAGGAGCTGGCCGAGGAGACGGCGGAGACCGCGCCGCTGACCACCGCCGAGCCGGCCGCCGCGCCGGACGAGGTGGTCTTCTCGAGCGCCGGCGCCACGGACGAGGACGACGACGCGGACGAGGACGACGACGCGACCGAAGGCGCCGACGACGCGACCGAGGTCGCGGAGGCGGAGCCGGAGGAGCCGGGCGACCCGCTCGAGGAGCTGCGCAGCCGGCTGCGGTCGCAGTTCGGCGACTGGTACGTCGTGCACACGTACTCAGGGATGGAGAACCGGGTCAAGGGCAACCTGGAGAACCGGATCAACTCCCTGAACATGGAGGACTACATCTTCGAGATCATCGTGCCGACCGAAGAGGTCGCCGAGATCAAGAACGGGCAGCGCCGGATGGTGAAGCGTACGGTGCTGCCGGGCTACGTGCTGGTCCGGATGGACCTGACCGACGAGTCCTGGTCGACCGTGCGGCACACGCCGTCGGTGACCGGCTTCGTCGGGAACAGCCAGAAGCCGGTCCCGCTCAGCCTCGAAGAGGTGGAGAAGATGCTCGCTCCGGCCGTCGTGGCGGCGGCCGAGGCGGCGGCAGCCGAAGCCGGTGCCGCACCTGCCAAGACCGCGGCCAAGAAGAAGGTCGAGGTCGCCGACTTCGGTGTCGGTGACTCGGTCATGGTGGTCGACGGGCCGTTCGCGACCCTGCACGCCACAGTCACGGAGATCAACGCCGAGGCCCAGCGGATCAAGGCCCTGGTTGAGATCTTCGGCCGGGAGACCCCGGTGGAACTCAGCTTCAACCAGATCCAGAAAGTCTAAGGACCCGACAGAATGCCTCCCAAGAAGAAGATCGCTGCCCTGGTCAAGGTGCAGCTCCAGGCCGGTGCCGCGACGCCGGCACCGCCGGTCGGTACCGCGCTCGGTCCGCACGGCGTCAACATCATGGAGTTCTGCAAGGCGTACAACGCCCAGACGGAGTCCATGCGCGGCAACGTCGTACCGGTCGAGATCACGATCTACGAAGACCGCTCCTTCTCCTTCGTCACCAAGACGCCGCCGGCGCCGGAGATGATCAAGAAGGCCGCCGGTCTGCAGAAGGGCTCGGCCGTCCCGCAGCGGGACAAGGTCGGCAAGATCAGCAAGGACCAGGTGCGCGAGATCGCCACCACGAAGATGCCGGACCTGAACGCCCGGGACATCGACGCCGCGATGAAGATCATCGAGGGTACGGCGCGCTCCATGGGCGTCGTCGTCGACGGCTGACCGTACCTAATCCAGAAGAAGTAGTGGCAGGGCGAAGCGCCGCCCGGAGACCACACCCCAGAGAGGAACAGCAGTAATGGCACAGCGCAGTAAGGCTTACCGCGCCGCGGCGGAGAAGATCGACTTCGATCACCTCTACACGCCGCTGGAGGCGATCCGGCTGGCCAAGGACGCCGCCGGCAGCAAGAAGTTCAACTCCACCGTGGACGTCGCGATGCGTCTCGGGGTCGACCCCCGCAAGGCCGACCAGATGGTGCGTGGCACCGTCAACCTTCCGCACGGTACCGGCAAGACGGCACGGGTCCTCGTCTTCGCCACCGGTGACAAGGCCGAGCAGGCAAAGGCGGCGGGCGCCGACTTCGTCGGCGACGACGACATGATCAAGAAGGTGACCGACGGCTGGCTGGACTTCGACGCCGTCGTCGCCACCCCTGACCTGATGGGCAAGGTCGGCCGCCTCGGTCGCGTCCTCGGCCCGCGTGGTCTGATGCCGAACCCGAAGACCGGTACGGTCACGCCGGACGTGACCAAGGCTGTGTCCGACATCAAGGGCGGCAAGATCGAGTTCCGGGTCGACCGGCACGCGAACCTGCACTTCATCATCGGCAAGGCGTCGTTCGACGAGGCCCAGCTGGTGGAGAACTACAGCGCCGCGCTCGAGGAGATCCTCCGGCTGAAGCCGGCCAGCTCCAAGGGCCGCTACATCAAGAAGACGGTCTTCTCGACCACGATGGGTCCGGGTGTCCAGGTTGACCCCAACCTGACCCGCAACCTCGCCGAGGACCAGGTCGAGGCCTGATCTCTCACTTCAGCACCAGAACGCCCCCGCCTTCCGGCGGGGGCGTTGTGCTGTCCGCCGCCGAATCGCCGAGTCGTGGCGAATGGCACCCGACAGGATCGCCGAGTCGTGGATCCGGGTCCCCGCGGACGACCATTTCTCACGACTCGGCGGCGGGGATCGGTGGGCGGCGGGGTGGGGATCAGGGGTAGGTGGTGATGAGGTCGGGGGTCAGCGCCGAGGGGGTCGGGGCGCCGATGAGGCGGAGGGTGTGGTCGAGTTCATCGGCCAGGTCGGTGAGGAGGCGGGTGACGCCTTCGGAGGAGCCGACCGTGAGAGCCCAGAGGGCGGGGCGGCCGACGAAGACCGCGCGGGCGCCGAGGGCGAGGGCGGTGAGGATGTGTTCGCCGCGCCGGATGCCGCCGTCGACGTACACCTCGACGTTGCTGCCGGCAACGGCTTCGGCGACCTCGGGCAGCGCCCGCGCCGTCGGGATCGAGCCGTCGAGCTGACGGCCGCCGTGGTTCGAGACGATGATGCCGGCGGCGCCCGCATCCGCGCAGCGCTTCGCGTCGTCGCCGCGCAGGACACCCTTGACGACGACCGGGAGTCCGGTGCGTTCGGCGAGCCAGCCGATGATGTCCGGGTTCAGGTCGTCGGCCTTGCCGAGGTCGTCCTCGGTCCAGTCGCCGGCGGGCAGGTTGGCGAGCAGCTGGCCGGGTTTCACCAGGTCCCAGACGGTCTCGCCCTCGTCCTCCTTGCGGCCGACGACCGGCGTGTCGACGGTCAGTACGACGGCCCGCGCGCCCCCTGCGACCGCCGCGTCGAGCATCCGGCGGGTGATGTCGCGGTTCCGGACGACGTAGATCTGCAGCCACCACGGCACCCCGGTCCCGCCGAGCTCGGCGAACGTGGAGCCGGCGTTGCTGGACACACCGAGCACGGACCGGGCCGCGCCGACGCCGCGGGCCATCGCGAGCTCGCCGTCCGGGTCGGCCATCCGCTGCATCGTCGACGGCGCCACCAGCACCGGTGCGTCGACCGGCGTACCGAGCACCGTCGTACGGAGGTCGATGCCGGAGACGTCGTTCAGCACGCGGGGCCGGAAGCGGTACGCCGACCAGGCCGCGGTGGCCTCGCCGACGCTGACGCCGCCGGCGGAACCCTGCCGGAAGTAGCGGTGCACGGCCTCGGGCAGCTTCCCGGCGGCCGCGCTCTCCAGAGTGTCGATCCAGCGCATGCGGCCCATGGTCGCACCCCGGCCTCGGCCGCGGGAGAGTATTTCCGGGCGACCAGCTAGAATCGACCGCATGACGCAGTACGGGCGGCGATTTCCGCGCCCCGGCCGGCACGACGGTGCCGACGGGGTGAGCTGCTGCTGCGCTCTCTCCTGAGGTGACCGCGGCCGACCGGGGTGGACCCCCGTCGAGACCGTCATCCCTGGAGAGTTCCCATGTCTGTCCTCACTGTTGAAGAACTGCACGCTGCCCTCGCGCTCCGCGACCTCAGCGACCCCGCCCTTGGGCCGCACGCCGTCCAGCTTGTCGTCGACTCGATCCGGACCGCGCTCGAAAAAGCCTGGCCGTACACCGAGATCTGGACCCGCCGCGACCGTCCCGTCGTACCGCTGGCGGACAACTACGACAACCTCGGCTACGCGGCCGATGCCGTCACCCGGGAGGCCCGCTACACGCGGTACGTCTCGGACGACGAGGTACTGCGCAGCCACACGTCGGCGATGATCCCGCCGGCGCTCCGCGAGCTGGCCGGCTCGGCGGCGTCCGACGTACTGATGGTCTGCGCGGGCATCTGTTACCGCCGGGACTCGGTCGACTGGCAGCACACCGGTACGCCGCATCAGCTCGACCTGTGGCGGGTCAGCCGGAACGTCACGCTCGGCGAGCCGGAGCTGGAGGACATGATCGCCCGCCTGGTCGACACGGTCCTGCCCGGGCAGACCTACCGCACCGTGCCGGCGGTCCACCCGTACACGATCCACGGCCGGCAGATCGACGTACTGCTGGACGACCAGTGGATCGAGATCGGCGAGTGCGGGGTCGCGGCGCCGCACGTACTGCGGCTGACCGGGCTGGACGAGAGCTGGACCGGGCTCGCGATGGGTCCGGGGCTCGACCGGCTGATGATGCTCCGCAAGGGGATCCGCGACATCCGGCTGCTCCGGTCCACCGACCCGCGGGTGGCGGCGCAGATGCTGGACCTGATGCCGTACAAGCCGGTCTCGTCGATGCCGCCGGTACGCCGGGACCTGTCGGTCGTGGTGGGCGAGTCGGCGGACGTGTCGGACGAGGTGCTCGGCGACACGGTCCGGGCCGCGCTGGGCCCGGACGCGGATGCCGCGGAGTCGCTGGAGGTGCTGGGCGAAACGTCGTACGACGACTTGCCGACGAGTGCCCGGGAGCGTCTCGGGATGACGCCCGGCCAGCGGAATCTGCTGGTCAGGCTGGTCCTGCGACCGGTGGACCGGACGCTCACCGACGCGGAGGCGAACGTCCTGCGGGACAAGGTCTACCGGGCCTTGCACGAGGGGCCGGTGCTGGAGCTGATCAGCGCCTGAGCTCGCGGGCCGCCAGTACGAACGCGCACACCGCGAGCGGGAGCTCGAGCAGCAGCGCCTCGGTCAGCGAGAGCGTCCGGTCGAACCCGGCGGCCGACGTACTCACGTCGAACCAGGCGTCGGCGATCAGCAGCGTGCCGGCGGCCACCGCGGTCAGCACGGCGTGCCTGTTGCGTTTGTGCAGCAGGTACGCCGTGAGACCGGCGGCGATCGCGGTCGCGCAGTCGAGGCCGATCCAGGTCAGCTTCCAGTGGCCGGCCTCGTAGGTGCTCGGCAGGGTGGCCGCGAGGATCAGGCACCACGGCAGCAGTACGGCCGCGACGCCGGCGGCGACCATCGCGGCCAGTCCGCCCGGCGATCGGCGCGCGCGGATCCGGCCGTCCAGCCGGCCCTCGGCGATGTACTCCTCCAGCGCGTCGGCCACGCGGTCGTCGATCGCGTCACCGAGTTTCCCGTCCATGGCATGCCCGATGTCCCTGGGGCTGATCGCTGTCGTCGTCATACCGTCAAGCCTTCCGGGGAACGCCGTCCGGCACAGTCCGGCCAGCCCACGAACCGGGGTGGGGATAACCCCCGGCGCGTTCCGTGGGCTGTCCTGATGCCTTCCGGCGGCACCGACCACGTAAGTTGTGACCGCGAGCAGGCGCTGACACGGGGAGGTGATCCGGATGACGGCTGCGGCGAGTCCGGTTCCCCGGACGCCCTGGGGACTCTGGCGGTCGCCGTACTTGTGGTTGGCAACTATCCACCTGCTCGGCGACGCGGTCGTCGTGCTGACGTCCGGTCTGCTCGTGCTCGGATCGACCATCGTGGTCGTGGTGGGCTTCCTGCTGGCGCCGATCGGGATCCCGCTGAGCCGGTGGGCGAACCACTGGGTCTACGGCATCGCCGGCTGGGAACGGGCCCGGGCCCGGATCACCCGCGGGCAGGACGTGACCGCGCTGGTGCCGCCGCCGCGCACCGGGTCGACCGTCGACGACGCCGTCCTGGCGGTGAAGGACCCGGGGCTTTGGCGGCAGTTGATCTACTACGTCATCCTGTTCTGGCTGGCGATCGGCTGGCTGTTCCTGGTGCCGTTCGCGTGGTCGGTGCCGCTGGTCCTGATCCCGCTGCCGGCGTACTACACGCACTTCGCGGCGGCACAGGCCCAGCTCGGGCCGTTCGTCATCAACTCGACCATGCGCGCGTCGGTGGTGGCGGTGATCGCGGTGCTGTTCCTGGCCTTCGTGTCGCCGCTGGTGATCCGGGCCGCCTCGTGGTTCGACGGGTGGCTGGTGAAGGAGCTGCTCGGGCCGTCGGAGACCGGCGTACTGGCCGAGCGGGTCCATCAGCTGGTGCAAAGCCGGCAGCAGGTGGTCGACTCGGTCGAGGCGGAGCGGCGCCGGATGGAGCGCGACCTGCACGACGGCGCCCAGCAGCGGCTGGTGTCGCTGGCGATGACCCTCGGCCGGGCGAAGAACCGGCTGGGGGACAAGGAGCCGGCGGTCCGGGCGCTGATCGAGGAGGCGCACACCGAGGCGATGCAGGCGATCGCGGAGATCCGTGACCTGACCCGTGGACTGCATCCGCCGGTGCTCACCGACCGCGGCCTGGACGCGGCGCTGTCGGCGGTCGCGGCGCGCTCGCCGGTGCCGGTCCGGCTCAGCGTCGACGTACAGCCACGACCGAAGCTGACGATCGAGTCGATCGCGTACTTCGTGGTCACCGAGGCGCTGGCGAACGTCGCCAAGCACGCCGACGCCGCGGAGGTGGACGTGCTGGTGGTCCGGGAGGACGACGTACTGCGGGTCGTGGTGCGGGACAACGGCCGCGGCGGCGCTGATCCGGCGGGCGGCAGCGGGTTGCGGGGGCTGGCCGACCGGGTGGCCGGCGTGGACGGACGGCTGTCGGTGGACAGTCCGCCGGGTGGCGGCACGACCCTGATCGCGGAGGTGCCCTGTGGCTGAGGAGGACGGACGGATGCGGGTCGTGATCGCCGAGGACTCGGTGCTGCTGCGGGAGGGCATCGTCCGGCTGCTCGAGGAGCAGGACTGCGTGGTGGTCGCGGCGGTCGGGGACGGCAACCAGTTGCTGACCGCGGTCGAGCAGCACCGGCCGGACGTGTGCGTGGTGGACGTGCGGATGCCGCCGACGTTCACCGACGAAGGCCTCCGGGCCGCGCTGGTGATCCGCGACCAGTACGCGGAGGTCGGTGTGCTGGTGCTCTCGCAGTACGTCGAGGAGCGCTACGCGAGCGAGCTGATCGGCGGGAACCCGGGCGGTGTCGGGTACCTGCTGAAGGACCGGGTGGCGGACGTCGACCAGTTCATCGACGGGTTGCGCCGGGTTGCCGGCGGCGGCGCGGCGCTCGACCCGGAGGTGATCGCGCAGCTGCTGGTGCGGTCCCGGAAGGCGGATCCGCTGGCCGTGCTGAGCCCCCGGGAACAGGACGTTCTCCGGGCGATGGCCGAGGGTAAGTCGAACGCCGGGATCGCGCAGGCGCTGGTCGTCGGCGAGGGCGCGGTCGAGAAGCACATCAGCAACATCTTCCTGAAGCTCCAACTGTCCCCGACCGACGGCGAGCACCGCCGGGTGCTGGCGGTGCTGAGATATCTGGGGACCTCGTGACCAGGGCACAGCGGACCATGCTGCTGGTCGGGGCGCTGCCGTTGCTGCTGGTGCTGGTCGGCGGTGGTGCGTTGACGGTGAGCCAGATCCGGGGCAAATTGCCGTACAACTACTCGGCCTCGTTCGCGCCGGCGACGTCCGGTGTGGAGGTCACGTCCGACCTGCCGACGCAGATCGAGGCGAGCTTCGACGGGCAGGTGCACGTCACGGTCGACGGGACGTACGCCGCGAGCCGGCCGGACGTCCGGGTGGTGACCGAGGGGGGTCTGGTCAAGGTCGACACGATGTGCCCGGACTCGCACTGCCAGGTCGCGCTGACGGTGGACGTCCCGGCGAACGCCGCCGTCCGGGCGAAGGTCCAGGAGGCCTCGCTGAACGTCGACGCGGTGGCCGCGCCGTTGACGGTGGACGTCAGCGACGGCTCGGTGGACATGGCTCAGATCCGCAGCCCACGCGTCTCGGTGGATGCCCGCAGCGGCTCGATCTCGCTCCTCTTCGACAAGGCACCGGACCAGGTGTCGGCCACCTCCAGCGAGGGCTCAATCACCGTGCAGCTGCCGCGTTCGACGACGTACGCGATCGATGCGGTCGCTGCGCAGGGCTCGACCAACCTGAGCGTGCCGAACGACGCGTCCGCCAAGCACAAGCTGTTCCTGCGCAGCAGCTACGGCAGCATCACGGTGCGATAGCCGCGCAGAACGCCTTCGCCTTCTCGGTGATCGACTGCCAGTTGCCGGCGGCCACCTCCGCGGGCGCGACGACGTCCGTACCGGCGCTGACGGCGAGCGCACCGGCGGCCAGGAAGTCCTTGGCGTTGCCGGCGTTGACCCCGCCGGACGGGATCAGCGGTACGCCGGGGAACGGGCCGTTCAGGTCCTTGAAGTACTTCGGTCCGAGCTGGTGCGCCGGGAAGATCTTCACCGCGGCCGAGCCCAGTGCCAGCGCGGTCATCACCTCCGACGGGGTGAACGCGCCGAGAACGACCGGTACGCCGGCCGACCGTGCCGCGTCGGCGACCGCGGCGGCCTCGGGGCCCTGGCCCGGGGTGACCAGGAACTGCGCGCCCGCGTTGATCGCCTGCGTGGCCTGGTCTCCGGTCTGCACGGTGCCCGCACCGACGACCGCGCCGGTCTCGGCCGCGGTGGCGGCGGCACGCTCCAGGTGCCGGGGGAGGTCCGGCGTGGTGTAGGTGAGCTCGACGACGTGGATGCCCCCGGCAACCAGTGCGGCGCACAGGTCGCGGGCGTCGGAGATCTCCGGGGCGCGGACGACGGTCAGCACCCGGTCGGCGCGGAGCAGGTCCAGGGTGTTCACAAGCAGGGTTCCTTTCAGGAGGTCCGGCGGACGGCGCGACCGGGGAGGGCGTCGGTACGTCGGCCGTCGTCGATGACGGGTACGCCGTTGACGAACACGTACGGGATGCCTTCGGCCGGTTGCCGGGGTTCGGGGAAGGTGGCGGCGTCGCGGACCGTGTCCGGGTCGAACAGCACCAGGTCCGCGGCGTACCCGGGCCGGACCAGCCCGCGGTCGGTGAGCCGCAGCCGGCGGGCCGGGCGGCCGGTGAGGTGGTGGACGCAGTCGGCGAGGTCGAGGACGCCGAGCTCGCGGACGTACCGGGCGAGGTACCGCGGGAACGTGCCCCAGGAGCGCGGATGCGGTTTGCCGCCGACCAGGATCCCGTCCGAGCCGCCGGTGTGCGACCGGTGCCGCATGATCGTCCGCACGTTCTCCTCGTGGCCGACGTGCTGCAGGATCGAGGTGGCGAGGTCGTCGGCGAGCAGGATCTCGTAGAACACGTCGGCGGCCGGCTTGCCGGTCCGGGCGGCGAGCGCCGCGACCGTGCTGCCGACCGCGGACGACAGCGCCGGGTTGCGGACGCCGCCGATCTCGATCGTGTCCCACTCGACGACGCAGCCGTGGCAGCCGTCGGTGCCGACCTGCTCGAGTTCGTAGGTGATCTTCTCCCGCGCGGCCGGGTCGCGGAGCCGGGCGAGCAGCGCGTCCGGCCCGCCCTCGGCGGTCCAGCTCGGCAGCACCGCGGACAGGGTGGTTGCCCCGGGCAAGTACGGGTAGGTGTCGGTGGTGACGTCGACGCCGGAGTCCAGCGCGGCGTCGATCATCGCCACCAGGTCGGCGCCGCGGCCCGCGTTCGGCGCGAAGTTCATCACCGCGTGGGTCAGGTGCAGCGGGCAGTCCGAGCGGCGCGCGACCTCGACCATCTCGGCGTACGCCTCGAGCGCGCCGCGGCCGTACGAGCGCTGGTGCGGCGCGTAGTACCCGCCGTACGAGGCGACGACCTCGCACAGCTCGACCAGCTCGCCGGTCGTGGCGAACATGCCCGGCGTGTACGTCAGCCCGCTGCTCATCCCGACCGCGCCGTCCCGCAGCCCGGCGGCCAGCAACTCCTTCATCCGGGCCAGCTCGGCCTCGGTCGCCGGACGGTTGGACGTACCAACGACCATCATCCGCAACGTGCCCTGCGGGACCAGGTACGCCGCGTTGCACGCGATGCCCTGGTCGAGCCGGCCGAGGTACCCGGCGACGGTGGACCAGGAGAAGTCGAAGTCGTCCGGCTCGCCGTTCCAGCCGGCGATCTGGCGCCGGACGACGGCCCGCGTCGGATCGTCGATCGGGGCGAACGACAGCCCGTCCTGGCCGAGCACCTCCAGCGTGACGCCCTGGCTGACCTTCGCGGTGTGGTCCGGGTTCACCAGGATCTGCAGGTCCGAGTGCGAGTGCATGTCGATGAACCCGGGCGACAGCACCAGTCCGTCCGCGGCGATCGTCCGGTCCGCGCCGGGCAGATCGTTGCCGATCGCCACGATCCGCCCGTCGTCGACGGCGACGTCGGCGTGGTACCCCGGCGTACCCGAACCGTCGACGACCAGTGCGCCCGTGATGGTGAGCATCTCAGAAGAACGTCCGCACCAGGTCCACCACGACCGGGTCGGCCGCGTCGGCGTCGTCGATCACCGGGATCAGGCCCCACTTGTCGAACGCCGTACACGGGTGCGACAGGCCGACCCGCAGCTCGTCGCCGACCACCACCGGGACGTCGCCGAAGTGCAGGAACCCGTGCTGGTCGTTGAGGTTCGTGACCTTCATGTCCGTTGCCGGCAGCACCTGACCGTCGGCCGAGCGCGGGCGGATCAGCTGCGGCTCCGGCCAGTCCTGGTCGAACGGGAAGTCGCGGCGGCCCGCGTCGAAGATCGCCAGCCCCGGCTCGGGCTGCGAGGTGATCCGGATCCACCCGTGCATCGCGGCCACGAGCTGCTCGCCGTCCGTCCGCGGGTGCTCGCCGAGCGGCGACACCCGCCGGTACAGCCCGTCGTCGTGGGAGATGTACGCGCCGGACCGCAGCACCACCCGGGCGCCCTCGCCGGCCTCGGCCGCGAGGACCTTCGCGACCTGCTCGAAGTACTGGCTGCCGCCGGCGCTGACCACCGGTACGACGCCGGCGTCGTACAGCGGGCGCAGCCGGTGGTGGACGGACGCCAGGTCACGCAGGTACGCCCGGACCTCCTCGAGGTTCGCCTCGTCGACGCCGTGCCCGATCGCGCCCTCGTACCCAGCGACCCCGGCCAGCCGCAGCGTCGACGCGTCGGCGATCGCCTGGCCGACCGCGAGCGCGGTCTCCGCGTCGCGGGCACCGGTCCGGCCGCCGGTCCCGCCGACCTCGACCAGCACGTCGAGCGGGCGGGCGTCCGGGCCGACGTACGCCGAGCGCGCCGCCTCCATGATCTCGACGGTGCGCACCGAGTCCGCCCAGACCGACACCTCGAACGACGGGTCGGCGGCGAGCTCGTCGGCGATCCAGCGCAGCTGCAGCGGCGAGATCACCGCGTTCGCGATCAGCACCCGCTGGACGCCGTACGCCCGGGCGACGCCGAGCTGGAACGCGTTCGCGAGCGTGATCGCCCAGGCGCCGGCGTCGAGCTGCATCGCCCAGAGCGCGGGCGCCATCGTGGTCTTGCCGTGCGGCGCCAGCTCCACGCCGTGCCGGGTGCACCAGGTGGCGAGGGTGTCGACGTTGTGCCGCAGGCCGGGAGCCGAGAGCGTCATCAGCGGTGTCGGCAGCTGGGACAGCCGGGGGCTGTCGGCCAGCACGTCCTTGACGGTCCGGCCCCAGAAACCTGGTGGCAGCGCCTTGTCCCGCCAGCTCACCTGCTGATCGGCGAGAGCGGCGACGGCGTCGGCATCGTAAGCAGGCATCAGACCCCCTGGAGTTGGGATTGCAGAATACGCAACGCTCATTGCGTATTCTGACTCATCGGTTGTAGCATCGCGCCCGAAGTCGCGTCAACGCACGTCCCTATCCCATCACTTCTCCCGCAAGGAGTGCCGATGCCCGAGACGGCCGCGATCTGCCTGGGTGAGGCGATGATCATGCTGGCGGGTGGTTCCGGACCGCTGGCGGACGTCGAGGTGTTCCGGCGCTCGGTCGGCGGGGCGGAGTGCAACGTGGCCGGCGGGCTGGCCGCGCTGGGCGTGCCGACGAGCTGGATCTCGCGGCTCGGCGACGACGGGTTCGGTCAGCACGTACTGCGGGACCTCGAGGCGCGCGGCGTCGACGTCGGGGGAGTGGAACTGGACCCGGTCCGGCCGACGGCCCTCTACGTGAAGGAGTCGGACGGCGGGCAGTCCCGGATGCACTACTACCGGACCGGCTCGGCCGCGGCGGCGCTCGCACCTGCGTTCTTGGACCGGCCGGAGGTGCGTCAGCGGCTGGCCCAGGCGAGGCTCGTGCACACGACGGGTATTACTGCCGCGATCTCTGCCAGCAGCTCGGACATGCTCGAGCGGTTGGCGACGGAGCCGCGGGAGTTCCTGTTGAGCGTTGACCTCAACTGGCGGCCCGTGTTGTGGCGGGAGCGGGACCCGGAGCCGTTGTGGCGGTTGCTGCGAGCTGCAGACATCGTGCTGATCGGGGCGGATGAGGCTGAGGTCTTCGCCGGCACTGGGGATGCCGAGGAGTTGTACGAGCGGTTTGGCGCGAAGACGCTGGTTGTGAAGGACGATTCGAACGCTGCGATCCTTCTTGAGCCGAGCGGTCGCACTGAGGTCCCAGCACTGTCCGTGGAGGTTGTTGAGACTGTGGGGGCAGGGGATGCGTTTGCGGCTGGGTTCTTGGCGGGGACGTTGCAGGGGTTGCCTGCGGTGCAGCGGTTGCGGTTGGGGCATCTGACGGCGGCTGCTGTGCTGACGAGGCCTGAGGACCATGCGCCGCCGGCGAGCCCGGCTGAGCGGGAGCGGCTGCTCAACGCGACAGACGCGGAGTGGGCAGCCACGAAGATCGGTGCAGTATGAGTCAGAGCCTGGCCAGAGCGCTGCAGATCCTCACCAGCCTCGGTGAGGGCGAGCGGTCGCTGGACCAGCTCGCCGCTGAGCTCGGCGTGCACAAGACGACCGTGCTGCGGCTGCTGCGCACCATGGAGGCCGATCGGTTCGTACGACGGGACTCCGCGCACAGGTACCGCCTGGGCTCGCGGTTGTTCGCTCTCGCTGACGTCGCGCGCGAGCAGTACGTCGTACGGCAGGTTGCCGCACCGCATCTGCGTGAGTTGAACCAGAAGACCGGGCAGACGGTCCACCTGGCGGCCTGGGAGAACGGTGAGGTCATCTACGTCGACAAGCTGGACAGTGTGCGGTCGGTACGCATGTACTCACAGGTCGGCGTACCGGCGGCTCTGCACTGCACCGCGGTCGGGAAAGTGCTGCTCGCCGCACAGCCCAAGCGGCAACGGGAAGCGGTCCTGGCCACGTTGGACTACAAGGCTTACACGCCGAACACGATCACCGACCCGGAACAGCTGCGGGAGGAGCTGGTGGCCACCAAGGAGCGTGGCTGGGCGCAGGACCGGGCGGAACACGAGTCGTTCATCAACTGCATCGGTGCACCGCTCAAGGACGCCACCGGGCGCGTCGTCGGGGCCGTGTCGTTGTCCGTGCCCGACGTACTGCTGAACTATGAACAGGTGCTCGAGCTGCTCCCCGAGCTGCTCGCCACCGCCGAGGCGATCACTGCCGACTACAACTGAGAGGTGTCATGACCGACAAGAGCGCAGTCTCCACTTCCGACGCGCCGCCCCCGATGCCGGTGTTCTCGCAGGGCGTCCGCAAGGGCAACATCCTGCAGGTGTCCGGCCAGGGCTCGGTCGACCCGGCCAGCGGCGACTTCGTGTTCGCCGGTGACGTGAAGGGCCAGACCACCCGGGTGCTGCAGAACATCGAGGCGATCCTGAAGGCCGGCGGCGCGAGCATCGACGACGTGGTGATGCTGCGCGTCTACCTCACCGAGCGCGACAACTTCGGTGCGATGAACGAGGCGTACGCCGAGTTCGTGTCGACCCGGACCCCGAGCGGGGTGCTGCCGTCGCGGACCACCGTGTTCACCGGGCTGCCGCTCCCGGACATGCTGGTCGAGATCGACGCGCTCGCCGTTCTCAGCTGAACCCTCCCAAGCCCGGGCCAGGTGGTCCGGGCTTTGGACTGCCTGGAGCATTTCCCGTATCGCGGGATATGGTTTCACCATGCAGGAAACTCGCGGTTCGGTTCAGTCGATCGACCGGGCCGTGGCGATCCTGCGCTGCTTCGACGCCCGTACGCCGGACCTCGGGATCAGCGATCTGGCCCGGGCGACCGGCTTGTCGACGAGCACCGTGCACCGGTTGCTGCTGGCGATGCAGGAGAACGGGCTCGTTCGTCAGACGGCGCACCGGCGGTACGCGATCGGCCCGCTGGTCGTGCAGTTGGCGCACAGCGGCGGGATTCCGGCCGGTCTGCGGGACGCTGCACTGCCGGTGCTCCGGGTACTCCGTGATGACACCGGGGAGACCGCGGCCGTGCACGAGCTGTTGCCGTCGGGGCAGCGGGTGGTCCTGGATCAGGTCGAGAGCTTCCACCAGTTGCGCCGTACGTACACGGAGTTCGGTCAGCCGGTCGCGTTGCCGCAGGGTGCGCCCGGGAAGGCCTTGCTCGCGTTCCTGCCGTTCGAGCGGCAGCAGGAGGTGCTGAAGGGCCCGCTGGAACAGGTGCAGCCGGCAACGATCACGGACCCCGAGGTGCTCGCGGAGCAGTTCGCGGAGATCCGCCGGCGCGGGTTCGCGATGTCGCGGACCGAGCGGACCGCGGGCATCTGCAGCGTGGCTGCACCGGTGTACGGCTACTCCGGTGCGGTCGCGGGCTGTCTGAGTGTGTCCGGCCCCGAGATGCGGATGCCGGTCGAGCGGATGGAGGAGTTCGGGATGAGGGTCGCCGCGGGTGCCTGGTCGGTGTCGGAGTTGCTGGGAGCCACCCCGGCCGCCCGGGACCGCAGTACGGCGCTGGCCGGCGGCCGGTGATGTCACAGGCCCGGACTCTCTGGAAGATCGCACCCGCTGTCTATCTGCCCGCCCTGCTGTACGGGATCGGGCAGGGCGCCATCGCGCCGGTCGTCGCGCTGTCGGCCACTCACCTAGGCGCGTCCGTTGCTGTTGCCGGTCTGGTCGTTGCTGCGGCTGGGCTGGGCCAGGTCATCGGTGACATCCCAGCTGGTGCGCTGACGAACCGCATAGGTGAACGCAAGGCGATGCTGGGCGCCACGGTGTTCGTGGCGTTCGCTCTTGCAGCCTGTCTGGTCGTCCCGAACGTGTGGGGTCTGGCCATCGCCATCGGCTGCACCGGGCTCGCTGGTGCGGTCTGGGGCCTTGCCAGGCAGGCGTATCTGAGCGAAGCGGTCCCCATCGAGCTCCGGGCGCGGGCACTCTCCACACTGGGCGGCGTACAGCGCATCGGCTCCTTCATCGGCCCGTTCCTCGGTGCGGGCGCGATGAAGTTCCTGGGTACGGACGGTGCGTACTGGGTGCACCTGGTGGCCGCCGTACTCGCCTGTGGTGTGCTGTTGAGCCTGCCGGACGTAGAACACCGGCGTGGGCGAGGCCCTGTCGCCGCCCAGTCCACCTGGGTCGTCATCCGCGACCACTTCCCGGTACTGCGAACCCTTGGCGTCGGGGCGCTCCTGGTGGGCGCCGTACGCGCGTCACGCCAGGTCGTGATTCCCCTGTGGGCGTTGCACATCGGGCTGGATCCGCAGACGACCAGTGTGATCTTCGGGCTGTCCGGGGCGGTGGACATGCTGCTGTTCTACCCGGCCGGCTCGGTGATGGACCGGCTCGGGCGGAAGTGGGTCGCCGTACCGTCGATGCTCGTGCTGGGGCTGGCGCATCTGTTGCTGCCGTTGACGCATACGACCGCGACGCTGACGGCGGTCGCGTTGCTGATGGGGATCGGGAACGGTCTGGGTGCCGGGGTGATCATGACGCTCGGAGCGGACGCGTCACCACCGGTCGGCAGGGCGCAGTTCCTGGGAGCGTTCCGGTTGTTCGCCGACACCGGGAACGGTGCCGGACCGTTGCTGCTGGCGGGGGCGACGGCGGTGCTGGGGCTGGGTCCGGCGATCGTGATCATGGCAGGGACGGGCTGGGCCGCGGCCACGGCGATGCACCGCTGGATCCCCCCGCATCCGAAGCCGATTTGATTAAGGGGGTGTACGCAAGGCAGACTATCTATTGCCGAAGACCGCTGGTTGCTGCCCTAGGTAGCTGAAGGTCCCATCGAGAGGTGGGCGGCCCGCGCAGGTGACTTGGACAGTGACACAGTATGTTTCACACCCTTGCGCCTGCGCAGGGGTGTTTCTTCTTTTCAGGGGTCCGAGGCGTGGAAGCCGATAGAAGGAGACCCCCATGGCGAGGCCGGACAAGGCAGCCGCTGTCGCGGAGCTGACGGACGAGTTCCGTAGTTCCAACGGCGCCGTGCTGACCGAGTACCGCGGTCTCACCGTTGCGCAGCTCAAGCAGCTTCGAGTTTCGCTCGGTGACGACGTGAACTACGCCGTGGTGAAGAACACGCTGACCAAGATCGCGGCCAAGGACGCGGGTGTCGAGTCGTTCGACTCGCTGCTCGAGGGTCCGTCGGCCATCGCCTTCATCAAGGGCGATGCGGTGGTTGCGGCCAAGGGTCTGCGTGACTTCGCCAAGGCGAATCCCCTTCTCGTCATCAAGGGCGGCGTGCTCGACGGCAAGCCGCTCAGCTCTGACGAGATCAGCAAGCTCGCTGACCTGGAGTCGCGTGAGGTCCTCCTCGCGAAGCTCGCAGGTGCGATGAAGGCGGCCCCGCAGAACGCGGTGTCGCTGTTCGCTGCTCCGCTGTCGCAGGCCGCGCGCCTGTTCGCGGCGCTGCAGGACAAGCTGCCGGCCGCGGCCGAGACCCCTGCCCCCGCGGCAGAGGTTCAGGACGAGGTCGAGGCACCTGCCGAGGCGAGCACCGAGGAGACCGCCGCAGCGGACAGCTGAGGCACTCCCGCAACACCCCATCAGTGATCACCAAGCAACATTTTGTCAGGAAGGACCGCCATCATGGCGAAGCTCAGCACCGAAGAGCTCCTCGGCCAGTTCAAGGAACTGACCCTGCTGGAGCTGTCGGAGTTCGTTAAGGCGTTCGAGGAGGAGTTCGGCGTCACCGCCGCCGCCCCGGTCGCCGTTGCCGCCGCCGGTGCCCCGGGCGCCCCGGCTGCCGCCGAAGAGGCCGCGGAGCAGGACGAGTTCGACGTCGTCCTGGAGTCGGCCGGCGACAAGAAGATCCAGGTCATCAAGGAGGTGCGCGGTCTCACGAGCCTCGGCCTGAAGGAGGCCAAGGACCTCGTCGAGTCGGCCCCGAAGGCGATCCTGGAGAAGGTCGACAAGGCTGCCGCGGAGAAGGCCAAGGAGGCCCTCGAGGGCGCCGGCGCCACCGTCACGCTGAAGTGATGTCGGTTACGTTCCGCTGCGGGACGTAACGAATGTGTTGAGAAGGGCGGCCCCCCAAGGGGGGTCGCCCTTCCTGCATTTCCGGATGGTTACTATCGCAATCGCTTGACTTCCAGGGGTTACGCAAAACCGTACTCGTGCGTAACCTAGGCCACTGCCCCGTCGTTGGGGAGCAGCAGACATCCCGTGTGAGGAGGGCCGGTGGGCGTAGAAGTCCGCGTCGAAGGTCTCACCAAGTCCTTCGGCAGCCAGCTGATCTGGGGCGACGTGTCCCTGACGCTGCCGGCCGGTGAGATCTGCGTGATGCTCGGCCCTTCCGGCACCGGCAAGTCCGTGTTCCTGAAGACGCTGATCGGCCTGCTGAAGCCCGACAAGGGCCACGTGTACATCGAGGGCACCGACATCGCGACCTGCAGCGAGCGCGAGCTGTACGACGTCCGCCGGCTGTTCGGCGTGCTGTTCCAGGACGGCGCGATGTTCGGCTCGATGAACCTGTACGACAACGTCGCGTTCCCGCTCCGCGAGCACACCAAGAAGTCCGAGTCCGACATCCGCTCCATCGTGATGGAGAAGATGGAGATGGTCGGCCTGGTCGGCGCGGAGAAGAAGCTGCCCGGCGAGATCTCCGGCGGCATGCGGAAGCGGGCCGGCCTGGCCCGCGCGCTGGTGCTGGACCCGCAGATCCTGCTCGTCGACGAGCCCGACTCGGGCCTGGACCCGGTCCGTACGTCGTTCCTGAACCAGGTGATGATCGACCTGAACGAGGCGTTCAGCCCGACGTTCCTGATCGTCACGCACGACGTGAACACGGCCCGGACGGTGCCGGACAACATCGGCATGCTGTATCACCGGCACCTGGCGATGTTCGGCCCGCGGGAGATGCTGCTGTCCAGCGAGGAGCCGGTCGTCCGGCAGTTCCTGAACGCGCAGATGGTCGGCCCGATCGGGATGTCCGAGGAGAAGGACGCCGAGGAGCTCGCGGCCGAGGCCGGCCAGGAGTTGCCGCCGCTGCCGCCGATCCCGATCCAGCAGCTGCCCAGCAGCGGCATGCTCCGTCCGACCCAGCGCCCGCCGGGCGAATGGTGCCGGGAGAACGGCGTCACTCCGCCCCCGGGCTCGTTCGCCACCTCGACCGTGGGGGCTCGGTGACCGTATCTGCCACCGCCCCGCTGAAGCACGCGGGGTCGCTGTTCGCTTTCGCGCTCGACACGTTCCGGGCGATGTTCCGGCGGCCGTTCCAGCTGAAGGAGTTCCTCCAGCAGGCCTGGTTCGTGGCCAGCGTGACGATCATCCCGACCGCGCTGGTCGCGATCCCGTTCGGCGCGGTGATCGCGCTGCAGGTCGGTGGCCTGATCAAGCAGTTCGGCGCGCAGGCCTTCACCGGTTCGGCCGCCGTCCTGGCGGTGGTCCGGGAGGCGTCGCCGATCGCGACCGCGCTGCTGATCGCGGGCGCCGGCGGCTCGGCGATCTGCGCGGACCTCGGCTCCCGGAAGATCCGCGAGGAGCTGGACGCGATGATGGTGCTGGGGATCGACCCGATCCAGCGTCTCGTCGTACCGCGGGTGCTGGCCACGATGCTGGTCGCGTTCTTCCTGAACGGTTTCGTCAGCGTCGTCGGCGTGATGGGCGGCTACATCTTCAACGTCGTCCTGCAGGACGGTACGCCGGGCAGCTACATCGCGTCCTTCACCGCGCTGGCGCACCTCCCCGACCTGTGGCAGGGCCAGGCGAAGGCGCTCGTCTTCGGCGCGATCGCCGCGGTCGTGGCGGCGTACAAGGGTGTGAACGCGGGCGGCGGCCCGAAGGGCGTCGGCGACGCGGTGAACCAGTCCGTGGTGATCACGTTCATGCTGCTGTTCGTCGCGAACTTCTCGATGACCGCGATCTACTTCCAGCTCGTTCCGCCGAAGGGGGCCTGACGTGTCGGCCCTGGACACCCTGGTGAAGAAGCCGCTGAACTCGCTCGACAAGCTCGGCGAGCAGCTGGCGTTCTACATCAAGGCGCTGGCCTGGTCCGGCAAGTCCGTCACCCGGTACCGCAAGGAGATCCTGCGGCTGCTCGCCGAGGTGACGCTCGGCACCGGAGCGCTCGCGGTGATCGGCGGCACCGTCGGCGTGATCACGTTCCTGGCGTTCTTCACCGGTACCGAGGTCGGCCTGCAGGGCTACTCGGCGCTGAACCAGATCGGTACGTCGGCGTTCGCCGGCTTCGTGTCGGCGTACATCAACACCCGCGAGATCGGCCCGCTGATCGCCGGGATCGCGCTCGCCGCGACCGTCGGCTGCGGGTTCACCGCGCAGCTCGGCGCGATGCGGATCAGCGAGGAGATCGACGCCCTCGAGGTGATGGCGATCCCGTCGCTGCCGTTCCTGGTCACCACCCGGATCATCGCCGGCCTGGTTGCCGTGATCCCGCTGTACGTCGTCGGCCTGCTCTCGTCGTACTTCGCGACCCGGCTGACCGTGACCACGTTCTACGGGCAGAGCACCGGTACGTACGACCACTACTTCCACCTGTTCCTGCCGCCCGGGGACGTGCTCTGGTCGTTCGGCAAGGTGCTGGTGTTCTCGGTGCTGGTGATCCTGGTGCACTGCTACCACGGGTACCACGCCACCGGCGGCCCTGCCGGCGTCGGCGTCGCCGTCGGGCGGGCCGTGCGTACGTCGATCGTCGTGATCAACGTCGTCGACCTGCTGCTCTCGATGGCCATCTGGGGTACGACGACCACTGTGAGGCTGGCCGGATGACCCGACTTATCTCGCACAAGGTGCTGGGCGTGCTGTTCATCGGCGTCCTGGTGTTCCTGCTCTGGCTGACGTACGCGTTCTACGCCAAGGTCTTCGTCAAGACCGTGAACGTCGAGCTGAAGACGAGCCACATCGGTCTGCAGCTGAACGAGCACGCGGACGTGAAGCTGCGCGGCATCATCGTCGGCGAGGTCCGCAAGGTCTCCACGAACGGCGACGAGGCGACCGTCGACCTGGCGCTGAAGCCGGACCAGGTGGACGAGATCTCCGCCGCGGTCAGCGCCCGGATCCTGCCGAAGACGCTGTTCGGCGAGAAGTACGTCGCACTCGTGCCGCCGAACGGCCCGGAGGGCGCGCACATCAAGGCCGGCGACGTGATCCAGCGGGACAAGACCGCGGTCGGTATCGAGATCGAGAAGGTGCTGAACGACGCGCTGCCGCTGCTCCAGGCGGTCGACCCGGCCGACCTGAACGCGACGCTGAACACGCTGGCGACCGCGCTCGAGGGCCGCGGTACCGAGATCGCCGGCACGCTGACCCAGCTGGACGCGTACCTGAAGAAGCTGAACCCGAGCGTCCCGAAGCTGATGGACGCGCTCGCCAAGCTCAGCCAGGTCTCGGACATCTACGGCGACGCGACCCCGGACCTCGTCCGCGCGCTGCGCAACCTGACCATCACCGGCAACACGGTGGTCGAGAAGCAGAAGCAGCTGCAGTCGTTCTTCGTCGACGTCCAGCAGCTGTCCACGACCGGCAACACGTTCCTGAAGGCGAACGAGGACCGGGTGATCCGGCTCGGCCAGGTCAGCCGCCCGGTGCTGGACCTGCTGGAGAAGTACGCCCCCGAGGTGCCGTGCTTCCTGCAGGTGATGACCGACACCACGCCGATCCTGAACGACACGTTCCGCAACGGCCAGCTGAACATCAACCTCGAGCTGATCACCAACCAGCCGACGCCGTACGCGCCGAACGAGAAGCCGGTGTACGCCGACCACCGCGGCCCGACCTGTGTCGGCAAGAACTACAGCGTCCCCGGTGAGAAGCCCGGCCCGTACACGCAGCAGAACCCGGCGCCGTACGTGACCGGCGACGACGGCGTGATCGGCGACCACAACAAGAACCAGCGCTTCCCGGTGAACCTGAAGCTGAACAGCGTGATGCCTGGCGCCGCGATGGACACCCAGGGCGTCGGTACGCCGGCCGAGCAGCAGGTGATCGACTCGGTCGTCGGCCCCGCGATGGGCGTGCCCGCGAACGACGTACCGGATCTGACCACGCTGATCGTCGGACCGCTCCTCCGCGGCGGGCAGGTGAACCTCCGATGAGCTTCTTCGACAAGAAGACCACCTTCGACACGGTCCGGCTCGGGATCTTCGTGGTCGTGACGACGATCGCGACCGCGCTGCTCGCGGTGACGATCGGGAACATCAGCTTCAACCCGACGACGAAGTACCGCGCGGTCTTCACCGACGCGGTCGGGCTGAACCAGGGCGACGACATCCGGATCGCGGGCGTCAAGGTCGGGCAGGTCGACAAGATCGCGCTCTACCAGGACAAGCTCGCGATGGTGACGTTCAGCGTCGACTCCGACCAGGTGCTGGACTCCTCGACGCACGCGACGCTGCGCTACCGGAACCTGGTCGGCAACCGGTACATCGCGCTCACCGACGGTGTCGGCGGCGGCCCGCGGCTGAAGCAGAACGGCATCATCCCGAAGGAGCGGACGACGCCGGCGCTGGACCTGTCGGTGCTGTTCAACGGGTTCAAGCCGCTGTTCACCGCGCTCACGCCGGCGGACGTGAACCAGTTCGCGTTCGAGGTGATCAAGGTGCTGCAGGGCGAGGGCGGCACGATCGAGTCGCTGCTGGCCAAGACCGCGTCGCTGACCACCACGCTGGCGAACGCCGACCAGGTGATCGGCGACCTGATCACGAACCTGACCTCGACGCTGCAGATCGTCTCGCAGCGGCAGCAGAACTTCTCCCAGCTGCTGGTCAACCTGCAGCAGTTCATCACCGGCCTGAGCCAGGACATCAACCCGATCCTCAGCTCGCTGACCTCGATCAACTCGCTGAACACCAAGACCGCCGGCCTGTTGCAGCAGACCCGGGTGCCGATCAAGGCCGACCTGGACAAGCTCCGCACGGTCGCGAGCACCCTCGACGACACCCAGTCGATCTGGGTGAAGACGCTGCAGTTCATGCCGCAGAAGCTGAACACGATGACCCGGACCGCGTCGTACGGCTCCTGGTTCAACTTCTACCTGTGCAACTTCGACGGCAACGTCACGCTGCCGATCGGCACCCGGATCCCGGTGGCCTACGACAACAACTCGGCGAGGTGCAAGAAGTGAAGCCCTTCCGGGAACAGAACCAGGTGACGATCGGCGTGATCGGGCTGACCGTGATCGGCCTGATCATGCTGGCCGCGTTCAAGGCCCAGGACCTGCCGCTGATCGGCGGCGGCACGAAGTACTCCGCGCAGTTCTCCGAGGCCGGCGGGCTGAAGGCGAACGACGAGATCCGGGTGGCCGGCGTGCGCGTCGGCAAGGTCCGCGACGTGGTCCTCGAAGGCACCCACGTGCGGGTCGACTTCGTGGTCGACAAGGGCGTGAAGCTCGGCGACGAGACCGGCGCCGAGATGAAGATCAAGACCCTGCTCGGGCAGAAGTACCTGAAGCTCGACCCGGCCGGTTCGGGTCAGCTCAAGCCGGGTTCGGAGATCCCGCTGGACCGGACGATCTCGGCGTACGACGTGGTCGACGCGTTCACGGACCTCGCCAACACCACCGAGCGGATCAACACCGCGCAGCTGGCGAAGGCCCTGGACACGCTGTCGGCGACGTTCCAGAACACGCCCGAAGAAGTGCAGGCCTCGCTGACCGGCCTGTCCAGGCTGTCCGAGAACGTCGCCAAGCGCGACGCCCAGCTGAAGCTCCTGCTGCAGCACTCGAACGTGGTCACCAAGGTGCTTGCCGACCGCAACCAGCAGCTGATCAAGCTGATGAAGGACGGCAACAAGGTCTTCCAGGCGGTGCAGGCCCGGCGGGCGCTGATCCACCAGCTGCTGGTGTCGACGCAGGCGCTGTCCGCGCAGATCACCGCGCTGGTCCGGGAGAACCGCAAGGACCTCGCGCCGACCCTGCAGAAGGTGAACGCGGTGCTCGCGGTGCTGCTGCAGAACCAGAACTCGCTGGACGCCAGCCTGAAGGGGCTCGCGCCGTTCGTCCGGGTCTTCACGAACACGCTCGGCACCGGGCCGTGGTTCGACACGTACCTGCAGAACCTCGCGCCGGTCCCGGAGATCCCGTTGCCCAAGGTGCTGCCCACCGGGCTGCCCCCGATCCTGGGAGGTGGCGGGTGATGAAGGTCAACGGGCTGTCCCGGCTGATCGCGCTGGCGGTGATCCTGGTGATCGTCGCGGTCAGCGCCGTCACGCTGTGGCCGAAGCCCAAGCGGGTGACCGCGACGGCGTACTTCCCGCGGGCGGTGTCGATCTACCCGGGCTCCGACGTCCGGATCCTCGGCATCAAGGTCGGCGAGGTGGAGAGCATCACGCCGGCCGGGCGCTCGGTCCGGGTGAAGTTCTGGTGGGACGCGAAGAACAAGGTGCCCGCGTCGGCGAAGGCGGTGATCGCGTCGCCGTCGATCGTCGCGGACCGGTACCTGCAGCTCACGCCGGCGTACTCCAAGGGCGACGTGATGGCCGACGGCGCCGAGATCCCGCTGGACCGGACCGCCGTACCGCTGGAGCTCGACCAGATCTACCAGAGCCTCAACGACCTGTCGGTGGCGCTCGGCCCGAAGGGTGCGAACGACCAGGGCGCGCTGGCCCGGTTGCTGGACGTCTCGGCGAAGAACCTGAACGGCCAGGGCGCGAAGATCAACCAGACCATCACCGACGTGTCGAAGCTGACCAGCACGCTGTCGGGGAACTCGTCGGCACTGTTCAACACGATCCGGCAGCTGCAGACGTTCGTGTCGGCGCTGGCGGCGAACGACGCGCTGGTGAAGCAGTTCAACACGAACTTCGCCCAGACCACGACCACGCTGGCCGGTGAGCGGAAGGACCTCGGTACGGCGCTGGCGCTGCTGGCGACCGCACTCGGCGAGGTCGCGACGTTCGTGAAGGACAATCGGGGGCTGGTGAAGACGACGGTCTCCAGCGCCACCCAGCTGTCGCAGATCCTGGTGAAGGAGAAGGCCGCGATCGCGGAGGTGCTGGACACCGCGCCGCTCGGCCTCGGCAACCTGGCCCGGATCTACAACCCGCAGTTCGGCACGCTGGACCAGCGCATCAACCCCGGCCAGCTCGACGACCCGGCGACGTTCATCTGCTCGATCCTGATCCAGGCGGGACAGGGGATGTCGTCCTGCTCGGCGCTGAAGCCGGTGCTGGACGCGCTCAACAAGCTGACCAAGATCACCGGACTCGCCGGCGGCGCTCCCGCCAGCGGCGGCCCGGCCGGTACGCCGTGGGCGCCCGCGCCGCAGGCCCCGCTGAACCGCCCGGACCCGGTCGACCCGACGCTCGGGGGGCTGGTCAAGTGAAGCGCCGTTTGTCGTTCGTCGCCGGAGTGGCCGCGCTCGCGATGCTGCTCACCGGGTGCGACTTCTCCGTGTACTCGCTGCCGCTCCCGGGCGGCGCGAAGATCAAGGGTCCGTCGTACTCGGTCACCGTCGAGTTCGCGGACGTCCTGGACCTGGTGCCGAAGTCGTCGGTGAAGGTCGACGACGTCACGGTCGGCACGGTCGAGAAGGTCTGGCTGGACGGGTACGTCGCGAAGGTGCGGATCCGGCTGCCGAAGAGCCTCGACCTGCCGGACAACACGCATGCCACGATCCGCCAGACCAGCCTGCTCGGCGAGAAGTTCGTGTCGCTGTCCCGGCCGACCGGGTCCGAGCAGCCGCACGGCAAGCTCGAGAACGGCGAGCTGATCCCGCTGTCCCGGACGACCAGCAACGTCGAGGTCGAGGAAGTCCTGTCGGCGCTGTCGCTGCTGCTGAACGGCGGCGGCGTGGCCCAGCTGCAGATCATCACCCAGGAGCTGAACAAGGCCCTGACCGGCAACGAGCCGGCCATCCGGAGCGTGCTGACGCAGCTGAACATCTTCGTCGGCACCCTGGACCAGAACAAGGCCAAGATCATTACCGCGATCAAGTCGGTGGACGCGCTCGCGAAGAAGCTGAACGCGCAGAAGGCGACGCTGGCGACCGCGATCGACTCGCTGCCGAACTCGATCAAGGTGCTGGACCAGCAGCGGGCCGCACTGGTGAAGACGCTGCAGGCGCTGGCCACGCTCGGCAACACGGCGACCCGGGTGATCACGTCCGCGCAGCAGGACCTGGTGGCGAACCTCAAGTCGCTGTTCCCGATCCTGACCAAGCTGGCCGAGGCGGGGGAGAACCTGCCGAAGTCGCTGCAGCTGCTGTTCACGTACCCGTTCCCGGACCAGGCCGCCAACGCCGCGAAGGGCGACTACACGAACCTCGGCATCACCGTGGACGTGGACACCCAGAAGGCGCTGAAGAGCCTGATCGGGATCGACCTGCCGACGGTCGGCCCGACCGCCATCCCGACCGGCCGGATCAGCCTCCCGATCCACCTGCCGACCAGCGCGGCCACCTCGCTGCCGAACCTGCCGGTGCCGACCGGGACCGCGACGACCTGCATCACGCTGCTCGGGCAGCCGATCTGCACACCGAAGCTCAACCGGTCCGGGTTCGACCCCGACCTGGCCCGGGCCCTGATGCCGGGAGCGGTCTCATGATCACCAGAGCGGTCCGGATCCAGCTGATGGTGTTCCTGCTGATCACCGTCGTCGGCGTCGCGTTCGTCGGCGCCCGGTACGCGCAGGTCGACCAGTTGGTGGTGAACAAGAACTACACGGTCAGCGCCAGCTTCGCCGAGTCCGGCGGGATCTTCTCCGGCGCCGAGGTGACGTACCGCGGACAGCCGGTCGGCCGGGTCGGCGAGCTCAAGCTGCTGCCCGACGGCGTCGACGTGAACCTCGAGATCGACAAGAAGTACAAGATCCCGAACGACCTGGTCGCGGTGGTCGCGGACCGGTCCGCGATCGGCGAGCAGTACGTCGACCTGCAGCCGCGCCGCGACGGGGCGCCGTACCTGCAGGACAACTCGAAGATCGCCCGCCAGGACACCGCGATCCCGATCGACACCACCGAGCTGCTGCTGAACCTCGACCAGCTGGTGAACTCGGTCGACAAGGAGAGCCTGCGGACCACGGTCCGTGAGCTCGGCGCCGCGCTCAAGGGCAAGGGCACCGACCTGCAGAAGATCATCGACAGCTCCGGCAAGCTGATCGACGACGCGGACGCGAACGTGCTGCAGACCATCAAGCTGATCAACGACGGCGACACCGTGCTGGCCACCCAGGTGGCGAGCGGCGACGCGATCAAGACCTGGGCGAAGAACCTCGCGCTGCTGTCCGACACCCTGGTCGCCTCGGACACGAACCTGCGGACCGTGATCGACCAGGGCTCGCTGGCCTCCACCCAGATCACCGGGCTGATCCAGGACAACAGCGCGGACGTCGCGGTGCTGCTGGGTAACCTGCTGACGGTGAGCCAACTGACCGCGGTCCGGCTGGATGCCGTCGAACAGCTGATGGTGGTGTATCCGGCGGTGGCGATGGGCGGGTACGTCGTACCGGCCAAGGACCCGGGCACCGGGCACTACGACGCGCACTTCGGCCTCGTCGTCGGGCTCAGCCCGCACGCGTGCACGACCGGGTACGGCGGCACCGACAAGCGAGTCCCGCAGGACGTCGCGAACACGCCCGCGAACACCGGTGCCGCGTGTACGGCGAACCCGTCGACCGGCGTGAACGTCCGCGGCTCGCAGAACAAGCCGGCCCCGTCGTCGCGGTACCTGAACCGGACCGGGTACGGCGTCGGGTACGACCCGGCGACCGGTCAGGCGGGCGGTACCGGCGGGATGCCGGACATCGTGCTCGGCTCGACCGGCGGACAGCAGGAGCTGCTCGGCAGCGACTCCTGGAAGGCACTCATCCTCGGACCGGTGACGGGCAAGTGATCGCACGGAACGGCCGGCTGGTGCTGGCCTGGGCGCTGAGCGTGCTGCTGATCGTGGCACTCGTCGGGCTGACCCTCTCGGTGGTGGCGCTGAGCAAGCAGCGCGCCGCGGCCGAGCAGCGCAGCGGCGCGATGAAGGCGGCGCGGCAGCTCGCGCTGGACTTCACGACGTACAACTACGAGACCTGGGACGCGGACTCGAAGCGGGTCATCGACGACTCCACCGGGCAGTTCAAGCAGGAGTTCCAGGCCGGGATCGACGCGGTGAAGACCGACGTGGTGTCGAACAAGGCGACCTCGAAGGGGGACGTGAAGGAGGCGGGTGTGGTGTCCAGCGACAAGGACTCCGCGCAGGTGCTGGTGATCGTGAACGCGGTCGTGACCAACACCGCCTCGACCACCGGGACCGAGCGCCGGTACCGGATCAAGCTGGACATGGTCCGCGAGAAGGGCCACTGGCTGACCGCCGACCTGCAGGTGGTGGGCTGATGCCGTCGCCACGCAACCGCCCCCGGATCGCCGGCCAGCGCCGCCCCGCGAAGCCGGAGGAGAGCGTCCAGGACGTTGTGACACCAGTCACAGCGGAGCCTGAGAAGGAAGTGGTTCCGGAGCCGGTCGAGCCCGAGACTTCTACGGAGAGTGACCGCCCGCGCGGTTTGGGGAACGTACTGACCGCCGCGCTCGGCGTGGTCGTCGTACTGACCCTGGCCGTCGCCGCCGTGCTCGGCATCAAGGCCTGGCACGGCCAGCAGGCCGAGGACGCCCGGGACCAGGCCGCCGCGGCCGGCCGGAAGGCCGCTGAGACCGCTCTCAGCTACGACTACCAGCACCTGGACCAGAGTTTCGCCGCCGCTCGGGCGACGATGACGCCGGACTTCGCCGCGAAGTTCGACGAGACCGCGAAGGTGGCCGGCGAGCTCGCCACCAAGACCAAGGCCACCGTGAAGGCCGACGTCCGCGAGGTCGCGGTCCGCGACGGCGACGCCGACCGGGTCACGCTGATCATCTTCGTGAACCAGACGACGACCAGCACGATCACGAAGGGTAGTCCCCGGGTGGACCTGAACCGGACCCGGTTCACCATGGTCCGAAACGGCGACCGATGGCTGGTCCAGGAGATCGCCGGACTGTAATCTCTACCTAACTCCGCACCGAGGGGCGCCGGAGGTCTCGTGGGTGATCTGCTCACTGGAGATCCCGGGTCGGTCCTTGACGGAGAGGGTGGTCCGACGGCAAAATATTGGACCCCATTGGACAGGCTTGCCTGGATCATGTAGCCTATTGCTTTGCGCTGCCTTTCTCTCGCCCTCGCTCGGGTCTCCGACTTGACTGGGGCGGCTTGGCGTGCGCACCCAGCACCGATGTGATTTTGCGAGCCCGTGGAAGGACGCCCCTTGGTCGCCTCGCGCAACCCCCAGTCCGACAGCATTTCCAACGTCACCGGCCCCCGCCGCATCTCCTTCGCAAAGATCTCCGAGCCGCTCCAGGTTCCGGATCTGCTTGCGCTGCAGGTGGACAGTTTCGACTGGCTGGTCGGCAACGAAACGTGGCAGGCCCGCGTGGCCGCCGCCGAGGCCGAGGGGCGGTCGGACCTGTCCGGCCCCAGCGGCCTGGAAGAGATTTTCGAGGAGATCTCCCCGATCGAGGACTTCAGCGGCACCATGTCGCTGTCGTTCCGCGACCACCGCTTCGAGCCGCCGAAGAACACGGTCGACGAGTGCAAGGAACGGGACGTCACGTACTCCGCTCCGCTGTTCGTCACCGCCGAGTTCATGAACAACGAGACCGGCGAGATCAAGAGCCAGACCGTGTTCATGGGCGACTTCCCGCTGATGACCCGCAAGGGCACGTTCGTGATCAACGGCACCGAGCGGGTCGTCGTGTCCCAGCTCGTCCGTTCGCCCGGTGTGTACTTCGAGCGCACCCCGGACAAGACGTCCGACAAGGACATCTTCACCGCCAAGATCATCCCGTCGCGCGGCGCGTGGCTGGAGTTCGAGGTGGACAAGCGCGACATGGTCGGCGTCCGCCTCGACCGCAAGCGCAAGCAGAACGTCACCGTCCTGCTGAAGGCGCTCGGCTGGACCGACGCGCAGATCCTCGAGGAGTTCGGCGACTACGAGTCGATCCGCCTCACCCTGGAGAAGGACCACACCTCCGGGCAGGACGACGCGCTGCTGGACATCTACCGCAAGCTGCGTCCGGGTGAGCCGCCGACCCGCGAGGCCGCGCAGGCGCTGCTGGAGAACTACTACTTCAACGGCAAGCGCTACGACCTGGCCAAGGTCGGCCGCTACAAGATCAACAAGAAGCTCGGCCGGGACGAGGCGCACGACCAGGCGGTGCTGACCGTCGACGACATCGTCGCCACGATCAAGTACCTGGTCGCGCTGCACGAGGGCAAGACCGAGCTGCCGGCTCCGCGCGGCGAGATCGTGGTCGAAGAGGACGACATCGACCACTTCGGCAACCGCCGGCTGCGCACCGTCGGTGAGCTGATCCAGAACCAGCTGCGCACCGGCCTGGCCCGGATGGAGCGCGTGGTCCGGGAGCGGATGACGACCCAGGACGTCGAGGCGATCACGCCGCAGACCCTGATCAACATCCGCCCGGTGGTCGCGGCGCTGAAGGAGTTCTTCGGTACGTCGCAGCTGTCCCAGTTCATGGACCAGACCAACCCGGTCGCGGGCCTGACCCACAAGCGCCGGCTGAACGCGCTCGGCCCGGGTGGTCTGAGCCGTGAGCGGGCCGGCTTCGAGGTCCGCGACGTCCACCCGTCGCACTACGGCCGGATGTGCCCGATCGAGACCCCGGAAGGCCCGAACATCGGCCTGATCGGCTCGCTCGCGTCGTACGGCCGGGTGAACGCGTTCGGCTTCGTCGAGACGCCGTACCGCAAGGTCGCCGACGGCGCCGTCACCGACCAGGTGGACTACCTGACCGCCGACGAGGAGGACCGGTTCGTCATCGCGCAGGCGAACGCCGCGCTGACCGACGACAACCGGTTCGCCGAGGAGCGCGTACTGGTCCGCCGCCGGCACGGCGAGGTCGAGCTCGTCCCGGTCGAGGACGTGGACTACATGGACGTCTCGCCGCGCCAGATGGTGTCGGTGGCGACGGCGCTGATCCCGTTCCTCGAGCACGACGACGCGAACCGCGCGCTGATGGGTTCGAACATGCAGCGCCAGGCGGTGCCGCTGATCACCTCGGACGCCCCGCTGGTCGGTACCGGCATGGAGTTCCGCGGTGCGGTCGACGCGGGTGACGTGGTCACCTCCGACAAGGCCGGTGTGGTCAAGGAGGTCTCGGCCGACCTGATCGAGATCGCCGCCGACGACGGCACGTACCAGACCTACCGGATGGCGAAGTTCCGCCGCTCGAACCAGGGCACCTGCATCAACCAGCGCCCGCTGGTGGACGCCGGGCAGCGGGTCGAGATCGGTACGCCGCTGGCCGACGGTCCGTGCACCGACGAGGGCGAGATGGCCCTCGGCCGGAACATGCTGGTCGCGTTCATGACGTGGGAGGGCTACAACTACGAGGACGCGATCATCCTCAGCCAGCGCGTCGTGCAGCAGGACCTGCTGACCTCGATCCACATCGAGGAGCACGAGGTCGACGCCCGGGACACCAAGCTGGGCCCGGAGGAGATCACCCGGGACATCCCGAACGTCTCCGACGAGATGCTGTCCGACCTGGACGAGCGCGGCATCATCCGGATCGGCGCCGAGGTCACCACCGGTGACATCCTGGTCGGCAAGGTCACCCCGAAGGGCGAGACCGAGCTGACCCCGGAGGAGCGGCTGCTGCGCGCGATCTTCGGTGAGAAGGCGCGCGAGGTCCGCGACACGTCGCTGAAGGTGCCGCACGGCGAGGAGGGCACCGTCATCGGTGTCCGGGTCTTCGACCGCGACAACGGCGACGAGCTGCCGCCGGGCGTCAACCAGCTGGTCCGGGTCTACGTCGCCCAGAAGCGGAAGATCTCGGTCGGCGACAAGCTGGCCGGCCGGCACGGCAACAAGGGCGTCATCTCCAAGATCCTGCCGGTCGAGGACATGCCGTTCCTCGAGGACGGCACCCACGTCGACGTGATCCTGAACCCGCTGGGCGTGCCCGGCCGGATGAACGTCGGCCAGGTGCTGGAGACCCACCTCGGGTGGATCGCCAGCCGCGGCTGGGAGGTCGACCCGGAGAACGAGGAAGAGTGGGCACAGCGGCTGATCAAGCTCGGTGCCGGCTCGGCCGAGCCGATGACCAACGTCGCCACCCCGGTCTTCGACGGCGCCACCGAGGAAGAGGTCACCGGCCTGCTGTCCTCGACGCTGCCGAACCGCGACGGCGTCCGGATGGTCAACGGCCAGGGCAAGGCGCGGCTGTTCGACGGCCGTTCGGGTGAGCCGTTCCCGGACCCGATCGGTGTCGGCTACATGTACATCCTGAAGCTGCACCACCTGGTCGACGACAAGATCCACGCGCGGTCGACCGGTCCGTACTCGATGATCACCCAGCAGCCGCTGGGCGGTAAGGCCCAGTTCGGTGGCCAGCGGTTCGGCGAGATGGAGGTGTGGGCCCTGGAGGCCTACGGTGCCGCCTTCGCGCTGCAGGAACTGCTGACCATCAAGTCCGACGACGTCGTCGGGCGGGTCAAGGTGTACGAGGCGATCGTCAAGGGCGAGAACATCCCGGAGCCGGGTATCCCGGAGTCGTTCAAGGTTCTGGTCAAGGAAATGCAGTCCCTCTGCCTCAACGTCGAGGTGCTCTCGTCCGACGGAAGCCGGGTCGAGATGCGCGACAGCGAGGAGGACGTCTTCCGGGCGGCGGAGGAACTGGGCATCGACCTGTCCCGGCGCGAGCCGAACAGTGTCGAGGAGGTCTGAGCGGGTTGCCGCTTGACATCAACAACCAACTCACTCAGACCACTTTTAGCAACGGGAGATAACACATCGTGCTCGACGTGAACTTCTTCGACGAGCTTCGGATCGGCCTGGCCACCGCGGACGAGATCCGCCAGTGGTCTCACGGCGAGGTCAAGAAGCCGGAGACGATCAACTACCGGACCCTCAAGCCCGAGCGTGACGGTCTGTTCTGCGAGAAGATCTTCGGTCCCACCCGGGACTGGGAGTGCTACTGCGGCAAGTACAAGCGCGTTCGCTTCAAGGGCATCATCTGCGAGCGGTGTGGCGTCGAGGTCACCCGCTCCAAGGTGCGCCGCGAGCGGATGGGCCACATCGAGCTGGCCGCGCCGGTCACCCACATCTGGTACTTCAAGGGTGTCCCGTCGCGGCTCGGCTACCTGCTCGACCTCGCCCCGAAGGACCTCGAGAAGGTCATCTACTTCGCGGCGTACATGATCACCGACGTCGACGACGAGGCGCGGCACCGCGACCTGTCCTCGCTCGAGGGCCGTGTCGACGTCGAGCGCAAGCAGCTCGAGAACCGTCGTGACAACGACATCGAGACGCGGATGAAGAAGCTCGAGGAGGACCTGGCGCAGCTCGAGGCCGAGGGCGCCAAGGCCGACGTCCGCCGCAAGGTCAAGGAAGGCGCCGAGCGCGAGGTCAAGCAGCTGCGCGACCGTGCGCAGCGCGAGATCGACCGCCTCGACGAGGTGTGGAGCCGGTTCAAGAACCTCAAGGTCCAGGACCTCGAGGGTGACGAGATCCTGTACCGCGCCATGAACGAGCGGTTCGGCAAGTACTTCAAGGGCGCCATGGGTGCCGCCGCGATCCAGCGCCGGCTGGAGACCTTCGACCTGAAGGCCGAGGCGGACAACCTGCGCGAGACGATCAAGACCGGCAAGGGCCAGCGCAAGACCCGCGCCCTGAAGCGGCTCAAGGTCGTCACCGCGTTCCTGGCCACCAACAACAGCCCGATGGGCATGGTGCTGGACTGCGTCCCGGTCATCCCGCCGGACCTGCGTCCGATGGTCCAGCTCGACGGTGGCCGGTTCGCCACCTCGGACCTGAACGACCTGTACCGCCGGGTGATCAACCGGAACAACCGGCTCAAGCGGCTGCTCGACCTGGGCGCGCCGGAGATCATCGTCAACAACGAGAAGCGGATGCTGCAGGAGGCCGTCGACGCGCTGTTCGACAACGGCCGCCGCGGCCGTCCGGTCACCGGCCCGGGCAACCGGCCGCTGAAGTCGCTGTCCGACATGCTCAAGGGCAAGCAGGGTCGTTTCCGTCAGAACCTGCTCGGCAAGCGCGTCGACTACTCGGGCCGTTCGGTCATCGTGGTCGGCCCGCAGCTGAAGCTGCACCAGTGCGGTCTGCCGAAGGCGATGGCGCTGGAGCTGTTCAAGCCGTTCGTGATGAAGCGGCTGGTCGACCTCAACCACGCGCAGAACATCAAGTCCGCCAAGCGGATGGTCGAGCGTCAGCGCGCCCAGGTCTGGGACGTGCTGGAAGAGGTCATCACCGAGCACCCGGTCCTGCTGAACCGTGCACCAACCCTGCACCGGCTCGGCATCCAGGCGTTCGAACCGCAGCTGATCGAGGGTAAGGCGATCCAGATCCACCCGCTCGTCTGCTCCGCGTTCAACGCGGACTTCGACGGCGACCAGATGGCGGTGCACCTGCCGCTGTCGGCCGAGGCGCAGGCCGAGGCCCGGATCCTGATGCTGTCGACGAACAACATCCTGAAGCCCGCTGACGGCCGTCCGGTCACGATGCCGACCCAGGACATGATCATCGGCATCTACTTCCTGACCATGCTGAAGGACGGCGCGACCGGCGAAGGCCGGGCGTTCGGCTCGGTGGCCGAGGCGATCATGGCCTTCGACCGTCAGGAGCTGTCGCTGCAGGCCAAGGTCACGCTCCGGCTGAGCGGTTCCGGCGCTCCGGCGGACGCGGTCGCGCTGCCGGACGGCGGGTTCAGCCTGGAGACCACGCTGGGCCGCGCGCTGTTCAACGAGGCGCTGCCGGCGGACTACCCGTTCGTCGACCACGAGGTGGGCAAGAAGCAGCTCGGCGGGATCGTCAACGACCTCGCGGAGCGGTACACCAAGGTCGAGGTGGCGCACGCGCTGGACGCGCTCAAGGACCTCGGTTACTACTGGTCCACCCGGTCCGGTGTCACGGTGTCGATCGACGACTTCAGCACGCCGCCGAGCAAGCCCGAGATCATGGCCCGGTACGAGGCCCAGGCCGAGAAGGTCCAGAAGCAGTTCGAGCGGGGTCTGATCACCTCGTCCGAGCGGCGCCAGGAGCTGATCGAGATCTGGACCGGCGCCAACGCCGAGGTCGGCAAGGCGATGGAGGAGAACTTCGCCAAGGACAACCCGATCTGGATGATGGTGCACTCCGGTGCCCGAGGCAACATGATGCAGATCCGGCAGATCTCCGGTATGCGTGGTCTGGTGGCCAACCCGAAGGGCGAGATCATCGCCCGGCCGATCAAGTCCAACTTCCGCGAGGGCCTGTCGGTGGTCGAGTACTTCATCGCCACCCACGGTGCCCGGAAGGGCCTGGCCGACACCGCGCTGCGGACCGCCGACTCGGGGTACCTGACCCGTCGTCTGGTGGACGTCTCGCAGGACGTGATCATCCGCGAGGAGGACTGCGGCACCGAGCGGGGCCTGCCGAAGCAGATCGGCGAGAAGGACCCGTCCGGCAAGGTCGTGCACGCCGAGAACGTGGAGACCAGCGCGTACGCGCGGACCCTGGCCACCGACGCCTTCGACCCGGACGGCAACCTCGTCCTGGCCGGCGGCGCCGACCTGGGCGACGTGTCGATCGCGAAGCTGGTCGCGGCCGGGATCGAGCAGGTCAAGGTCCGGTCGGTGCTCACCTGTGACGCCAAGACCGGTACCTGCGCGAAGTGCTACGGGCGTTCGCTGGCGACCGGCAAGCCGGTCGACATCGGCGAGGCGGTCGGCATCATCGCGGCCCAGTCCATCGGTGAGCCGGGGACGCAGCTGACGATGCGGACCTTCCACACCGGTGGTGTCGCGGGTGATGACATCACCCACGGTCTGCCGCGTGTGGTCGAGCTCTTCGAGGCCCGCCAGCCCAAGGGCAAGGCGCCGATCGGCGAGGCGGCCGGCCGGATCGCGATCGAGGACACCGACAAGACCCGGAAGCTGGTGCTCACCCCGGACGACGGTTCCGAGGAGGTCGCCTACCCGGTGTCGAAGCGGGCCCGGCTGCTGATCGAGGACGGTCAGCACGTCGAGGTCGGTCAGCAGCTGACGCAGGGTACGCCGGACCCGCAGGAGGTTCTGCGGATCCTGGGTGTCCGCAAGGCGCAGGAGCACCTGGTGGACGAGGTCCAGGAGGTGTACCGGTCGCAGGGTGTGGCCATCCACGACAAGCACATCGAGATCATCGTCCGGCAGATGCTGCGCCGGGTCACGGTGATCGAGTCCGGCGAGGCGAACCTGCTGCCGGGTGAGCTCGCGGACCGGATCATGTTCGAGGCGGAGAACCGCCGCGTCGTGGCCGAGGGCGGTACGCCGGCCTCGGGCCGTCCGGTGCTGATGGGTATCACCAAGGCCTCGCTGGCCACCGAGTCGTGGCTGTCGGCCGCCTCCTTCCAGGAGACGACCCGGGTCCTGACCGAGGCCGCGATCCACGGCAAGTCCGACTCCCTGGTCGGTCTGAAGGAGAACGTCATCATCGGAAAGCTGATCCCGGCGGGTACCGGCATGGACCGTTACCGCAACATCCGGGTGGAGCCGACCGAGGAGGCGAAGGCCGCGATGTACTCGATGGTCGGCTACGAGTCGTACGACTACGACTTCGGCCCGTCCAGCGGTCAGTCGGTCCCGCTCGACGACTTCGACCTCGGTTCGTACCAGAACTGAGCCGAATCACACTGCCGAGGGCGGCACTTCCCCACCGGGGAGGTGCCGCCCTCGCGGCGTTTACGGACCGGCCTGGAGAAGACACTCGGGGTGGCGGCTGAAAGTGTGCCCGGGATGCGCCAAGATTGGTGCATGACGGATCTGCCGGCCTACCTGCGGCCTTTCGTCTTGGGGGTTCTGGAAGGTTCTGACGTACGCGTCGATCGCCTGGGGGAGATCGACCTGTACCGCCCGCCCGGTACCGCCCGAGGCGGCGCAATTCTCTTCGTGCACGGGGGACCAGGGCCGGACGGCCTCGAGGTGATGCCTCGGGACTGGCCGGTCTACAAGGGCTACGCGACCGCTGCCGCCAGGCGAGGCCTGGTGGCCGCAGTCGTCGACCACAGCCTGATCCACGGACTCGACCGCCTGGTCGTGGCCGCGGACGAGGTGGAGGCCGCGGTCGCCGTACTGCGTTCCGATCCGCGCGTCGACCCCGATCGGGTCGGCCTGTGGTTCTTCTCGGGCGCCGGCCTGCTGGCCGGGGAGTGGCTGGACAGCCGCCCCGACTGGCTGCGCTTCGTATCCCTGACCTACCCGCTGCTCGCCACCCCGCCCGGTGTCGACGATCTGGTAACTGCTGCTGAAGTCATCGGCAAACACAAGGACCTGCCGGTGCTGCTGACAAGAGTCGGACTCGAGCGTGAGGAGCTCGCCGGTCCGGTAGCGGAGTTCGTCTCCGCGGGTGGCACCGCGCTGGACATCATCGACGTACCGAAAGGGCACCACGGGTTCGACATGCTCGACCACACCGAAGAATCACGCGCCGCCGTGACCAAGGCTCTCGACTGGGCGATCGCCCACCTCGGCGAGCAGCCCGGGGACGACGGCAAGCTCCTCGTCCCACCACCTCCGGCCCGCAAGCGGGCCACCACACCACGCCGCCGTACGCCGGCCGCCGCCAAGGCCGGTGTCGCCGTGCAGGAGACGCCGGTGGCTGCTGAACCCGCCATTCAGCAGGCACCCAAGGCCGCTCCGGCACCGGTCGTCCAGGCCCCGCTCGTGGATCTCGGTACGGCGCCGGTCGCCGCCGAGACCCCGGCAGCGCGGGCGATCGGTCGCGAGCACGCGGCGTACGCCGCCCACGATCTCGAGGCGTTCCTGGCGATGTACTCGCCGACCGCCCGGATCCAGCTCGCGGACGGCTCCGAACTGAAGGGCCGCCGGTTCCTGCGCGAGTACTACCGCCCCCGCTTCGACGCCGGGCGCTGCAAGTCCGAGGTCGTCCAGAAGATCACCCTGGGGGAGTGGGTGGTCGAACACGTCACCAGCTACGACGACGCCGGATCCACCCCCCAACTGGCCCTCTACCGGGTCGTCGACGGCCTCATCACCGACGTCGAGTTCCGTGCCTGACCAGCTCGACCACCTGACCGAGTTCGAACGCGCGGCCGCGGACTTCGCGGCCGCCCTCGGATGGGTCGATCCCACCGCCGCGGTCCCGGCCTGCCCGGGCTGGACGGTCGCCGACCTGACCCTGCACCTGGGGTCAGGCCAGCCCTGGGCGGCGTCGATCCTCCGCCGGCGTCTGCATGAGACGGTCATCCATCTGGTGGACCTGGTCCAGGCCGGGGCGGCCGCCGGCGAGCAGGTCGACCCGGGTCTGGCCCGGCCGCTCGCGGCGGTTGCGGCCGACGGGGTGGACGAGGTTTTCGGGGTGTTCCTGCCCCGGCTGCGGGCCCGCGGATTCGCGCCGGCGGTGACCCGGCAGGTCGGCGTACGCGCCACCGACACCGGGCATGAATGGACGCTGACGCCTGTGTCAGAAGGGAATCCGCCGACCGTAGAGCGTGGCAAGGCGGTCGGTGAGGCGGTCCTGTCGGGGACTGCGGCCGACCTCGACCTGTGCTTGTGGAAGCGCTTGCCGCCGACCGTCCTGACGGTCGACGGAGACCCCGCCGTCGGCAGAGATTTTCTGTCCGGGAAGGCGACTGCGTAGGCCCTGTACACTGAAACAGCGGAGGGCTCTCGACTGCGGCCGGTTAGTCATTTTGACCGTGCTTGAGGCACCCGCTAGTCTTAACGATCGTGCCCGGGGTCTTTCCTGGGCCGTCATGCGTGCCCCTCGTCCAACGGATCGGGCCGCGTGGCACGGGACTCCTGCCGACAGTCTGGAAGATTACGGCGTCGGTGTGCTCGTGCGCACGCGACACACCCGACCGCGGGGGTCAGGCAAGAGCAACAAACCCAGCCGGACGACAGAAAGAGACCCACGCGGTGCCCACCATTAACCAGCTGGTCCGCAAGGGCCGCCAGGACAAGGTGTCCAAGAACAAGACGCCGGCCCTGAAGGGTTCCCCTCAGCGTCGTGGTGTGTGCACGCGCGTCTACACGACCACGCCGAAGAAGCCGAACTCGGCGCTTCGCAAGGTTGCGCGTGTTCGCCTGACCAGCGGTATCGAGGTCACCGCGTACATCCCCGGCGTCGGCCACAACCTGCAGGAGCACTCGATCGTGCTCGTCCGCGGCGGCCGCGTGAAGGACCTCCCCGGTGTCCGGTACAAGATCATCCGCGGTTCGCTCGACACCCAGGGTGTGAAGAACCGGAAGCAGGCTCGCAGCCTCTACGGCGCGAAGAAGGAGAAGAGCTAATGCCGCGCAAGGGCCCCGCCCCGAAGCGCCCGGTCATCATCGACCCGGTCTACAGTTCGCCGCTCGTCACCCAGTTGATCTCGAAGATCCTGGTCGACGGCAAGAAGCAGATCGCGCAGAGCATCGTGTACAGCGCGCTCGAGGGCACTCGCACCAAGACCGGTACCGACCCGGTGATCACGCTGAAGCGTGCGCTGGACAACGTGAAGCCGAGCATCGAGGTGAAGAGCCGCCGCGTCGGTGGTGCCACCTACCAGGTGCCGATCGAGGTGAAGCCGGGCCGGTCGACGACCCTGGCGCTGCGCTGGCTGACGACGTACTCCCGCGCCCGTCGCGAGAAGACCATGTCCGAGCGGCTGATGAACGAGATCCTGGACGCGTCCAACGGTCTCGGCGCGTCCGTGAAGCGCCGCGAGGACACGCACAAGATGGCCGAAGCCAACAAGGCTTTCGCCCACTACCGCTGGTGATCCGGGGTCCGATCCGGACCCCAGCGCTCACCCTTTGACTGCACCACAGAAGCGAGAGGTAGACCACCGAGGTGGCCGTACAAATCACCACCGACCTGGCCAAGGTCCGCAACATCGGGATCATGGCCCACATCGACGCCGGCAAGACGACGACGACCGAGCGGATCCTCTTCTACACCGGTATCACCTACAAGATCGGTGAGGTCCACGACGGCGCCGCCACGATGGACTGGATGGAGCAGGAGCAGGAGCGCGGCATCACGATCACGTCCGCCGCGACGACCTGCACCTGGAAAGACCACACCATCAACATCATCGACACCCCGGGTCACGTCGACTTCACCGTCGAGGTGGAGCGTTCGCTGCGCGTGCTCGACGGCGCGGTGGCGGTGTTCGACGGTGTCGCCGGTGTGGAGCCGCAGTCCGAGACCGTGTGGCGCCAGGCCGACCGGTACGGCGTACCGCGGATCTGCTTCGTCAACAAGCTCGACCGGACCGGCGCGGAGTTCATGCGCTGCGTCGACATGATCGTCGACCGGCTGGCCGCGGTGCCGCTGGTGCTGCAGCTGCCGATCGGGGCCGAGGCCGACTTCATCGGCGTCGTCGACCTGATCGGGATGCGCGCGCTGACCTGGCGCGGCGAGACCACGATGGGTGAGGACTACACCGTCGAGGAGATCCCCGCGTCGCACACCGAGATCGCGGCCGAGTGGCGCGACAAGCTGATCGAGACGCTGGCCGAGGCCGACGACGAGATCATGGAGCAGTACCTCGAGGGCGAGGAGCCGACCCAGGAGCAGCTCGTGGCGGGCATCCGTCGCGCGACCCTGGCCAGCAAGCTCACCCCGGTGCTGACCGGTACGGCGTTCAAGAACAAGGGCGTCCAGCCGCTGCTCGACGCGATCAACGCGTACCTGCCGAGCCCGATCGACGTCCCGGCCATCGAGGGCCACGACGTCAAGGACCCGGAGCAGGTCGTGCTGCGCAAGCCGGCCGACGACGAGCCGTTCTCGGCGCTGGCGTTCAAGATCGCGGCCGACCCGCACCTGGGCAAGCTGACCTTCATCCGGGTGTACTCGGGCAAGCTCGAGACCGGCACCCAGGTGCTGAACCCGACCAAGGGCCGCAAGGAGCGGATCGGCAAGATCTACCGGATGCACGCGAACAAGCGTGAGGAGATCGCGTCGATCGGCGCCGGCCACATCGTCGCCGTGATGGGCCTGAAGGACACCACCACCGGTGAGACCCTGTGCGACCCGGCCAAGCCGGTGGTGCTGGAGTCGATGCAGTTTCCGGCCCCGGTGATCTCGGTCGCCATCGAGCCGAAGTCGAAGGCCGACCAGGAGAAGCTGGGCGTCGCGATCCAGCGGCTCGCCGAGGAGGACCCGACCTTCCAGGTCCGGACCGACGAGGACACCGGCCAGACCATCATCGCCGGCATGGGCGAGCTGCACCTCGAGGTGCTGGTCGACCGGATGAAGCGTGAGTTCCGGGTCGAGGCGAACGTCGGCAAGCCGCAGGTCGCCTACCGCGAGACCATCAAGAAGAAGGTCGAGAAGGTCGACTACACGCACAAGAAGCAGACCGGTGGTTCGGGTCAGTTCGCGCGCGTGATCATCGACATCGAGCCGACCTCGGTCGAGGCCGGCGGCGAGGGTGGCTACGAGTTCGTCAACGCCGTCACCGGTGGCCGCATCCCCCGGGAGTACATCCCGTCGGTGGACGAGGGCGCCCAGGAGGCGATGGAGTTCGGCGTACTGGCCGGCTACCCGATGGTGGACGTCAAGGTGACGCTGCAGGACGGCGCCTACCACGACGTCGACTCCTCGGAGCTCGCGTTCAAGATCGCCGGTTCGATGGCCTTCAAGGACGCCGCCCGGCGCGCCGACCCGGTCATCCTGGAGCCGATGTTCGCGGTCGAGGTCACCACCCCCGAGGACTACATGGGTGAAGTGATCGGCGACCTCAACTCACGCCGTGGCCAGATCCAGTCGATGGACGAAGGCCCCGGTGGCAGCCGGGTCGTCAAGGCCCTGGTGCCGCTGTCGGAGATGTTCGGGTATGTCGGTGACCTGCGGTCGAAGACCCAGGGCCGCGCGTCCTACTCGATGCAGTTCGATTCCTACGCCGAGGTTCCGAAGAACGTGGCGGAAGAGATCATCAAGAAGGCCCGGGGCGAGTAACAACTCGTTCCTGGCCACCACACCCAAAGCGCGTCGGCGTACGGCGTAGTCAACATTTATCTAGGAGGGCCCCAGTGGCGAAGGCGAAGTTCGAGCGGACTAAGCCGCACGTCAACATCGGCACCATCGGTCACATCGACCACGGTAAGACCACTCTTACCGCGGCGATCACCAAGGTGCTGCACGACAAGTACCCGGATCTGAACGAGGCTTCGGCCTTCGATCAGATCGACAAGGCGCCGGAAGAGCGCCAGCGCGGTATCACCATTTCGATCGCGCACGTCGAGTACCAGACCGAGGCCCGGCACTACGCCCACGTCGACTGCCCGGGTCACGCGGACTACATCAAGAACATGATCACCGGTGCGGCCCAGATGGACGGTGCGATCCTGGTCGTCGCCGCCACCGACGGCCCGATGCCGCAGACGCGTGAGCACGTGCTGCTCGCCCGTCAGGTCGGCGTGCCGGCGATGGTCGTCGCGCTGAACAAGTGCGACATGGTCGACGACGAGGAGATCCTGGAGCTCGTCGAGCTCGAGGTCCGCGAGCTGCTCTCGGAGCAGGAGTTCGACGGCGACAACGCGCCGATCGTCCGCGTGGCCGCTCACCCGGCGCTGCAGGGCGACGCCAAGTGGGGCGAGTCGATCCTCGAGCTGATGAACGCTGTGGACTCCTACATTCCGCAGCCGGAGCGCGAGATCGACAAGCCGTTCCTGATGCCGGTGGAGGACGTCTTCACGATCACCGGTCGCGGTACGGTCGTCACCGGCCGGATCGAGCGCGGTGTGGTCAAGGTCAACGAGACTGTCGACATCGTCGGCATCCACGCGACCAAGCAGACCACCACGGTCACCGGTATCGAGATGTTCCGCAAGCTGCTCGACGAGGGCCAGGCCGGTGAGAACGTCGGTCTGCTGCTCCGTGGTACGAAGCGCGAGGACGTCGAGCGCGGCATGGTTGTCATCAAGCCGGGCACCACGACCCCGCACACGAACTTCGAGGCGTCGGTCTACATCCTTTCCAAGGAGGAGGGCGGCCGTCACACGCCGTTCTTCCAGAACTACCGCCCGCAGTTCTACTTCCGCACCACCGACGTCACCGGTGTCGTCACGCTGCCCGAGGGCACCGAGATGGTCATGCCGGGCGACAACACCGACATGACGGTCGAGCTGATCCAGCCGATCGCCATGGAGGACGGTCTGAAGTTCGCGATCCGTGAAGGTGGCCGCACCGTCGGCGCCGGCCGGGTCACCAAGATCATCAAGTGATCTCATGAGGTCCGCGAGGGCTCGGAACTGAGCCCCCGCGGACCTCTGCTTTGCGCCCGATCCGGCGCTCAGGTGGTACCGGATCAGGCGTGAGGCCACTCGATTGGCGTTCCGGCGCCGATCTCTGGCACAATATTCAGGTTGCTCAGGCGAGGCCGCCGGGGTGCGCCCCAGATCTTCTTGATCTGGCTGGTGCGCCGGACCGGAGACCATGCCGAGGTTCCGGTCCGAGACCGGGCCCCGATCTCCAACCAGGTCGAAGAAGCGGTGGGTCACGCGCGTTCCGCGCACGCGACACACCCGACCGCGGGGGTCGGAGCAACGCAACGGTAGACGATAGAGAAGGACGAAGCGAAGCGATGGCGGGACAGAAGATCCGCATCCGGCTGAAGGCCTACGACCACGAGGTCATCGACAGCTCGGCACGCAAGATTGTCGACACGGTGACGCGTACTGGTGCGAAGGTTGCTGGCCCGGTGCCGTTGCCGACGGAAAAGAACGTGTTCTGCGTCATCCGCTCGCCGCACAAGTACAAGGACAGCCGCGAGCACTTCGAGATGCGCACCCACAAGCGGCTCATCGACATCATCGACCCCACGCCGAAGACCGTCGACTCGCTGATGCGTCTCGACCTGCCGGCCGGTGTCGACATCGAGATCAAGCTCTGAGGGACGCGGAAAGACCAATGAGCCACGTGAAGAACACGCGCGGTCTGCTGGGCACCAAGCTCGGCATGACCCAGACCTGGGACGAGAACAACCGCGTCGTCCCCGTCACCGTCGTCCAGGCCGGACCCTGTGTCGTCACCGGAGTCCGTACGTCGGACCGGGACGGCTACGACGGCGTCCAGATCGCCTTCGGCGACATCGACCCCCGCAAGGTGACCAAGCCGATGCGCGGTCACTTCGACAAGGCCGGCGTGACGCCGCGGCGCCACCTGCTGGAGCTGCGCACCGCCGACGCCAGTGAGTACACCCTGGGCCAGGAGATCAACGCCGAGACCTTTGCGGCCGGCGAGCGGGTCGACGTCTCCGCGACCAGCAAGGGCAAGGGCTTCGCAGGTGTGATGAAGCGGCACGGCTTCCACGGTCTGCGCGCCACGCACGGTGTGCACAAGAAGCACCGCTCGCCGGGTTCCATCGGCGGCTGCGCCACCCCGGGCCGGGTCTTCAAGGGCCTGCGGATGGCAGGCCGGATGGGCTACGAGCAGGTCACCACGCAGAACGTCTCCGTGCACGCGGTGGACACCGAGCGCGGCCTGATCCTGCTGAAGGGTGCGGTTCCCGGCCCCAAGGGCGGCCTGGTGCTGATCCGCAACGCCGCGAAGGGAGCTGCCAAGTGAGCACCGTCGACGTAGTCGTCGTCAAGGGCGACAAGGTCAGCAAGAAGGGCTCCGCCGAGCTTCCGGCCGAGCTGTTCGACGTCCAGATCAACGTTCCGCTGATCCACCAGGTCGTGGTGGCCCAGCTGGCCGCGGCCCGCCAGGGCACGCACAAGGCGAAGACCCGGGGCGAGGTGTCCGGCGGTGGCGCCAAGCCGTACCGCCAGAAGGGCACCGGTCGCGCCCGCCAGGGTTCGACCCGGGCGCCGCAGTTCACCGGCGGTGGCGTGGTCCACGGCCCGGTGCCGCGGGACTACAGCCAGCGGACGCCGAAGAAGATGATCGCCGCCGCGCTCCGCGGCTCGCTGTCGGACCGGGCCCGTGACGGCCGCGTGTTCGTCGTCGAGAGCTTCGTGGACGGCGACAAGCCCTCCACCAAGTCGGCGCTCAAGGTGCTCGGCGAGGTCACCGAGCCGGGCAAGGCACTGGTCGTGGTCGACCGCGCCGACGAGCTCACCTGGCTGAGCCTGCGCAACGTGCAGCACGTGCACCTGATCGCGGCCGACCAGCTGAACGCGTACGACGTGCTGTGCAGCGACGCGGTCGTGTTCACCAAGAGTGCACTCGACGCGTTCGTCGCCGGCGCGCCCAAGGGCAAGTCCGTCAAGGCCGTCGCCACGTCGACTGAGGCCGAGGAGGTAGAAGCATGAGCCACGGAATCAACAAGGACCCGCGGGACGTGCTGCTCCGGCCGGTCGTCAGCGAGAAGAGCTACGGCCTGCTGGACGAGCAGAAGTACACGTTCGAGGTCGCGCCGGACGCCAACAAGACCGAGATCAAGCTCGCGGTCGAGAAGGTGTTCAAGGTCAAGGTCAGCGACGTCAACACCCTGAACCGCAAGGGCAAGCGGCGCCGGACCCGGTCCGGCTTCGGTAAGCGCCCGGACACCAAGCGGGCGATCGTGACCCTCAAGGGCGACGACCGCATCGATATCTTCGGAGGCCAGTCGTAATGGGAATCCGCAAGTACAAGCCGACGACGCCGGGCCGCCGTGGCTCGAGCGTGGCCGACTTCGTCGAGCTCACCCGTTCGACCCCTGAGAAGTCGCTGCTGCGTCCGCTGCCGAAGAAGGGCGGCCGGAACAGCTCGGGCAAGATCACCACCCGGCACCACGGTGGCGGTCACAAGCGGGCGTACCGGCTGATCGACTTCAAGCGCTACGACAAGGACGGCGTGCCGGCCAAGGTCGCGCACATCGAGTACGACCCGAACCGCACCGCGCGGATCGCGTTGCTGCACTACGTGGACGGCGAGAAGCGCTACATCCTCGCCCCGTCCAACCTGCAGCAGGGCACGATCGTCGAGAACGGCCCGGCCGCCGACATCAAGGTGGGCAACAACCTGCCGCTGCGCAACATCCCGGTCGGTTCGACCGTGCACGCAGTGGAGCTGCGCCCGGGCGGCGGCGCCAAGATGGCCCGCTCCGCCGGTTCCAGCATCCAGCTGGTCGCGAAGGAAGGCCGGATGGCCACCCTGCGGATGCCGTCCGGCGAGGTCCGGATGGTCGACGTGCGCTGCCGCGCCACCCTCGGTGAGGTCGGCAACGGCGAGCAGTCGAACATCAACTGGGGCAAGGCGGGCCGGATGCGCTGGAAGGGCAAGCGCCCGACCGTCCGCGGTGTCGCGATGAACCCGGTCGACCACCCGCACGGTGGTGGTGAGGGTAAGACCTCGGGTGGTCGCCACCCGGTGTCCCCGTGGGGCCAGCCCGAGGGCCGGACCCGCACCCGCAAGGAAAGCGACCGCATGATCGTCCGGCGCCGCAAGGCCGGCAAGAAGCGCTGATAGGGAGCCGGCCAGATGCCACGCAGCCTCAAGAAGGGCCCGTTCGTCGACCACCACCTGATGAAGAAGGTGGAGGTGCAGAACGAGAAGGGCACCAAGAACGTCATCAAGACCTGGTCCCGCCGATCGATGATCGTGCCGGACATGATCGGCCACACGCTCGCGGTGCACGACGGCCGCAAGCACGTGCCGGTGTTCGTCACGGACTCGATGGTCGGGCACAAGCTCGGCGAGTTCGCGCCGACCCGGACGTTCAAGGGTCACGAGAAGGACGACCGGAAAGCACGGCGTCGCTGATCCCGCAGGGACAGTGACTCCAGCGATAGCAATCTACGGAGAGATTCGAACATCATGAGCGTTCAAGAGCGTAGGGCGATCAGCGCCCGTCGCGAGAGCCTGCTGGGCGAGCAGCCCGGGGCCTTCGCGGTCGCGCGCTTCGTCCGCGTGACGCCGATGAAGGCGCGCCGCGTGGTCGACCTGGTGCGCGGTCTGGGCGTCGACGACGCACTCGCCACTCTGAAGTTCGCCCCGCAGGCTGCTGCCGCGACCGTGTACAAGGTCGTCGACAGCGCCGCGGCGAACGCCGAGGGCACCGAGCACCTGAGCCGGGGCGACCTGATCGTCGTCAAGGCCTTCGTGGACGAGGGACCGACGCTGAAGCGTCACCGCCCGCGTGCGCAGGGCCGGGCCACCCGGATCGACAAGCGGACCAGCCACATCACCGTGGTCGTCGGCCCGCGCGAGACCGACGAGCCCGTCGAGAAGGCGCCGGCCAAGAAGGCGGCCGCCAAGAAGACGGCGGACGCGGACACGGCCACCAAGGCTCCGGCGAAGAAGGCCGCCAAGAAGGCTGCCGACGCGCCCGCCAAGGACGACGCCGCCGAGAAGCCGGCCAAGAAGGCGACCGCCAAGAAGACGGCTGCCAAGAAGGCCACCGCTGAGAAGAAGGAGTCCTGACGTGGGACAGAAGGTAAACCCGCACGGGTTCCGTCTCGGCATCAGCACCGACCACAAGAGCCGTTGGTACGCCGACAAGCTGTACAAGGACTACGTGGGCGAGGACGTCAAGATCCGCCGCCTGCTGAGCAAGGGCATGGAGCGCGCCGGCATCTCCCGCGTGGAGATCGAGCGCACCCGTGACCGGGTCCGGGTCGACATCCACACCGCCCGTCCGGGCATCGTGATCGGTCGCCGCGGCGCCGAGGCGGACCGGATCCGGGGCAGCCTGGAGGAGCTCACCGGCAAGCAGGTGCAGCTGAACATCCTCGAGGTGAAGAACTCCGAGGTCGACGCCCAGCTGGTCGCACAGGGTGTGGCCGAGCAGCTGTCCGGCCGCGTGGCGTTCCGCCGCGCGATGCGCAAGGCGATGCAGACCACCATGCGTGGCGGCGCCCTGGGCATCCGGATCCAGTGCTCCGGCCGGCTCGGTGGCGCGGAAATGTCGCGGTCGGAGTTCTACCGCGAGGGCCGCGTCCCGCTGCACACGCTGCGGGCCGACATCGACTACGGCTTCTACGAGGCCCGGACGACCTTCGGCCGGATCGGCGTGAAGGTCTGGATCTACAAGGGCGACGTCGCCGGCACCCGCGCGGAGCGCGAGGCGCAGGCCGCGGCCCGGGCCGCTACCCAGCAGCGTGGCCGTCCGGCCCGCCGCGACGGTGGCGACCGCGGTGACCGTGGCGGTCGCGGTGGCGACCGTGGTGGCCGTGGTGGTCGCGGTGGCGACCGCCGGGACGCGCGCAACGACAACAACGCGGCTCCCGCTGCCGAGGCGTCGAACGCGCCGGCTGCCGACAAGGCCGCCGAGACGACCGGAACGGAGAGCTGAACCGTGCTCATCCCCCGCAAGGTCAAGCACCGCAAGCAGCACCACCCGGGGCGCTCCGGCGCCGCGAAGGGCGGTACCACGCTGGCGTTCGGTGAGTTCGGCATCCAGGCCCTGGAGAGCCACTACGTCACCAACCGGCAGATCGAGGCCGCGCGTATCGCGATGACCCGGCACATCAAGCGTGGCGGCAAGGTCTGGATCAACATCTACCCGGACCGCCCGCTGACCAAGAAGCCGGCCGAGACCCGGATGGGTTCCGGTAAGGGTTCGCCGGAGTGGTGGATCGCCAACGTCAAGTCCGGACGTGTGCTGTTCGAGCTGTCCGGCGTACCGGAGGACATCGCTCGCGAGGCCATGCGCCGCGCGATCCACAAGTTGCCGATGAAGTGCCGGTTCATTTCCCGAGAGGCAGGTGAGAACTGATGGCTACCCTGACCGCCGCCGAGCTGCGGAACCTGGGCCGGGACGAGCTGATGACCAAGCTCGGTGAAGCCAAGGAGGAGCTGTTCAACCTCCGGTTCCAGGCTGCCACGGGCCAGCTGGAGTCCCACGGCCGGCTCCGCGCCGTCCGCAAGGACATCGCCCGCATCTACACGGTGCTGTCCGAGCGTGCGCTCGGCATCACCGAAGAGGTCGACGCCCCGGCCGAGGAGGCCGCGGCTGAGGACACTGCGGACGACAGTGAGAAGGCCAACGCATGACCGAGAACGTGAAGGACGAGACCGTGACCACGACCGCCGAGGCGCGAGGCCGCCGGAAGACCCGTGAGGGTCTGGTGCTGAGCGACAAGATGGACAAGACCGTCGTGGTCGAGGTCGAGGACCGGGTGAAGCACCACCTGTACGGCAAGGTCATCCGGCGTACCAGCAAGCTCAAGGCGCACGACGAGCAGAACGCCGCCGGCATCGGCGACCGCGTCCTCCTGATGGAGACCCGGCCGCTGTCGGCGACCAAGCGCTGGCGCGTCGTCGAGATCCTCGAGAAGGCCAAGTAGTTCCCGCGCCCCTCGGGGTTCGGCAACCAACCGAAATTTATTCGTTCCGCAAGGCTCACCACGGTGAGAACCAGCGAGACAACCAGGAGATCAACAGATGATCCAGCAGGAGTCGCGACTGAAGGTCGCCGACAACACGGGTGCGAAGGAGATCCTTTGCATCCGCGTTCTCGGTGGCTCCGGTCGGCGCTACGCCGGTGTCGGTGACACGATCGTCGCCACCGTCAAGGACGCGATCCCCGGCGGTGGTGTGAAGAAGGGTGACGTCGTCAAGGCGGTCGTCGTGCGGACCGTGAAGGAGCGCCGGCGTCCGGACGGCTCCTACATCCGCTTCGACGAGAACGCCGCGGTGATCCTGAAGGCCGACGGCGAGCCGCGCGGTACCCGTATCTTCGGCCCGGTCGGCCGGGAACTGCGTGAGAAGCGCTTCATGAAGATCATCTCGCTCGCACCGGAGGTGCTCTGAGATGGCTCAGCAGAAGAAGCTGCACGTGAAGAAGGGTGACCAGGTCCGCGTGATCTCGGGTCGCTCGAAGGGCCTCGAGGGCAAGATCATCCAGGTCTTCCCGAACGACGAGAAGGTCATCGTCGAGGGCGTCAACCGGGTGAAGAAGCACACCAAGGTGCAGCAGGCCCAGCGCGGCGGCACCACCGGTGGCATCGTCACCCAGGAAGCCCCGATCCACGTCTCGAACGTGATGCTCGTCGTCGAGGTCGAGAAGGACGGCAAGAAGCAGAAGGTGACCACCCGCGTCGGCTACAACCGCGTCGAGGTGCAGAAGCGCCGTCCGGACGGTTCGACGTACACCGGTTACCGGAGCGTCCGGATCGCCCGGCGTACCGGCGAGGAGATCTGATGAGCACGGCAGTTACCGAGACCAAGGTCCAGCCGCGGCTGAAGACGAAGTACCGCGAGGAGATCGTCGGCAAGCTGCAGGAGCAGTTCCAGTACGCCAACGTCATGCAGGTGCCCGGGCTCACCAAGATCGTGGTGAACATGGGCGTCGGCGAGGCGGCCCGGGACGCGAAGCTGATCGAGGGCGCGGTGAAGGACCTGGCCGCGATCACCGGCCAGAAGGCCCAGGTCACCAAGGCCCGCAAGTCGATCGCGCAGTTCAAGCTGCGCGAGGGGATGCCGATCGGCGCCCACGTGACGCTGCGCGGCGACCGGATGTGGGAGTTCCTGGACCGGCTGCTGGCGCTCGCGCTGCCCCGGATCCGTGACTTCCGCGGCCTGTCCGCCAAGCAGTTCGACGGCACCGGGAACTACACCTTCGGTCTGACCGAGCAGGTGATGTTCCACGAGATCAACCAGGACCGCATCGACCGGGTCCGGGGCATGGACATCACCGTGGTGACCACCGCGAAGAACGACGACGAGGGTCGGGCCCTGCTGCGGGCGCTCGGCTTCCCGTTCAAGGAGAACTGACGTGGCGAAGACAGCACTCAAGGTCAAGCAGGCCCGGAAGCCGAAGTTCGCGGTGCGTGGCTACACGCGCTGCCAGCGCTGCGGCCGGCCGAAGGCGGTCTTCCGCAAGTTCGGCCTCTGCCGGATCTGCCTGCGGGAGATGGCGCACCGGGGCGAGCTGCCCGGTGTCACCAAGTCCAGCTGGTGACCGTCTCCACCCCCGAACTTCTCCCCATTCACCACCATCTAGTCACCGTAGGTCGCCGAACGGCGAAACCACGGCGGGAAAGAGGCCCCAGGCCATGACGATGACCGACCCGATCGCAGACATGTTGACGCGTCTGCGGAACGCCAACCAGGCGTACCACGAGTCGACCACGATGCCGTACAGCAAGATCAAGCAGGGCATCGCCGACATTCTCCAGCAGGAGGGCTACATCGCCTCCTACAAGGTCGAGGAGCCCAAGGAGGGCGCCGTCGGCAAGACCCTGATCGTCGACCTCAAGTTCGGCCCGAGCCGGGAGCGCTCCATCGCGGGTGTTCGCCGGATCTCGAAGCCGGGCCTGCGGGTCTACGCGAAGTCGACCAACCTGCCCAAGGTTCTCGGTGGCCTGGGCGTCGCGATCATCTCGACGTCCCAGGGTCTCCTGACCGACAAGCAGGCCAAGAACAAGGGCGTCGGCGGGGAAGTCCTCGCCTACGTCTGGTGACGAAGAACCGGAAGGAGGACCACAGAAATGTCTCGCATCGGTAAGCTCCCGGTCACGGTCCCGTCCGGCGTCGACGTCACGATCGACGGCCAGACGGTCACCGTGAAGGGTCCGAAGGGTCAGCTGTCGCACGTCGTCGCTGAGCCGATCGCGGTCGGTCGCGACGATGACGGCGCGATCGCCGTCACGCGTCCGGACGACCAGCGCAAGAGCAAGGAACTGCACGGGCTGTCCCGCACCCTGATCGCCAACCTGGTGACCGGCGTGACGGACGGGTACGAGAAGAAGCTCGAGATCGTCGGCGTTGGTTACCGGGTGATCTCCAAGGGCCCGACCCAGCTGGAGTTCTCGCTCGGCTACAGCCACACCATCACGGTGGACGCGCCGGAAGGCATCACGTTCAACGTCGAGGCGCCGACCCGGTTCTCGGTGATCGGTATCGACAAGCAGTCGGTCGGCGAGGTCGCCGCCAACATCCGCAAGCTGCGCAAGCCCGAGCCGTACAAGGGCAAGGGTGTCCGGTACGCCGGCGAGCAGGTGCGTCGCAAGGTCGGAAAGGCTGGTAAGTAACCATGGCGATCGGACTGCGGCACAACAAGCACTCCGCCAAGAAGACGGCCTCGCGTACGCGGCGCCAGATTCGCGTCCGGAAGAAGATCAACGGCACGGCCGACCGGCCGCGCCTGGTGGTCACCAAGTCGTCGCGGCACCTGTTCGTTCAGGTGATCGACGACGTGGCCGGCAAGACGCTGGTCTCCGCCTCCACGATGGAGGCCGACCTGCGCGGTGCGGCGGACAACAAGACCGACAAGGCCAAGACCGTCGGCGGCCTGATCGCCGACCGCGCCAAGGCAGCCGGCATCGACGCGGTCGTCTTCGACCGGGCCGGGAACAAGTACCACGGCCGGATCGCGGCCCTGGCCGACGCCGCCCGTGAGGGCGGGCTCGGGTTCTGATATGGCGTACACAGAGGAAGGTAGTTCGAAATGAGCGGAGGCCAGCAGCGTCGCGGAGGCGGCGCCGGTGGTGAGCGCCGTGGCCGCGACGGTGGTCGCGGTCAGCAGGCGGACAAGACCGCCTACATCGAGCGCGTGGTAGCCATCAACCGGGTCGCCAAGGTCGTGAAGGGTGGTCGGCGCTTCAGCTTCACCGCCCTTGTGGTCGTCGGTGACGGTGAAGGCACCGTCGGTGTGGGTTACGGCAAGGCCAAGGAGGTGCCCGCGGCGATCGCCAAGGGTGTCGAGGAGGCCAAGAAGGCGTTCTTCAAGGTGCCGAGGATCCAGGGCACCATCCCGCACCCGGTCCAGGGCGAGAAGGCCGCCGGCGTGGTCATGCTGCGTCCGGCCGCGCCCGGTACCGGTGTGATCGCGGGCGGCTCGGCGCGCGCCGTACTGGAGTGCGCCGGGATCCACGACATCCTCAGCAAGTCGCTGGGCTCGTCCAACTCCATCAACGTGGTGCACGCCACCGTTGAGGCGCTGCGCAGCCTGGAGACCCCGGAGGCCGTGGCCGCGCGCCGTGGCCTGCCGGTCGAGGACGTCGCTCCGGCAGCGCTGCTGAAGGCGCGGGCGGAGGTGGCTTCCTGATGGCACGCCTGAAGGTGACCCAGGTCCGTTCGGGCATCGGTGGCAAGCAGAACCAGCGCGACACGTTGCGCACCCTGGGCGTCAAGCGGATCGGCGACAGCGCGGTCCACGAGGACAAGCCCGAGGTCCGGGGCATGGTTCGTGCGGTTCGCCACCTCATCACCGTCGAGGAGGTCGACTGACATGGCGCTCAAGGTTCACCACCTGCGTCCGGCGCCCGGCGCCAAGACCGCCAAGACCCGCGTGGGTCGTGGTGAGGGCAGCAAGGGCAAGACCGCCGGCCGCGGTACCAAGGGCAGCAAGGCGCGGAACAACATCCCCGAGTGGTTCGAGGGTGGCCAGATGCCGCTGCACATGCGGCTCCCGAAGCTGAAGGGCTTCAAGAGCAGGAACCGAGTGGAGTTCCAGGTCGTTAACCTGGACAAGCTCGGACAACTGTTCCCCGAGGGTGGCGAGGTCGGCGTTGCCGAACTGGTCGCCAAGGGCGCGGTACGTCGTGGTCAGCCGGTGAAGGTGCTGGGTGACGGCGAACTGACCGTGGCACTGCAGGTCTCGGCACACAAGTTCTCCAAGTCCGCCACGGACAAGATCCAGGCGGCCGGGGGAACCACGACCGAGGTGTGACACGAGGTCCAGGGCTCGTAACGATCGGTGCTTGATATCCTGCGCCGGTCGGACGGGCCCTGGCTCGTCTCTTGCCCAGAGGCTTAGCTAGGCCCCTGCCGTGCCCGCGGCCAGGGAAACTTGTGGGAGGACAGGGTGTTAAGCGCCTTCGCCAACGCGTTCAAGACGCCGGACCTGCGCCGGAAGATCTTGTTCGTGCTCTTCATCGTCGTGATCTTCCGGATCGGCTCCGTGGTGCCGGCCCCGGGTGTGAACGTTCAGTCGCTGCACACTTGTATCAAGATCTCCCAGGGCGGCCAGAACGCCAACCTGTACAACCTGATCAACCTGTTCTCCGGTGGGGCACTGCTGCAGCTCGCGATCTTCGCGCTCGGCATCATGCCGTACATCACCGCGAGCATCATCCTGCAGCTGCTCACCGTGGTGATCCCGCGGCTGGAGTCGCTGAAGAAGGAAGGTCAGGCGGGGCAGGCCAAGATCACCCAGTACACCCGGTTCCTGACCGTCGGGCTGGCGATCCTGCAGTCCACCGCGTTCGTGGCGCTCGCCCGGACCCCGGGACGGCTGTTCCAGGGCTGCACCGAGCCGCTGCTCTACAAGGACGACTGGTTCACGGTCTCCGTGATGGTGCTGACCATGACCGCCGGTACCGGCGTGATCATGTGGCTGGGTGAGCTGATCACCGACCGTGGTGTCGGCAACGGCATGTCGATCCTCATCTTCACCCAGATCGTCGCCACCTTCCCGACCCAGCTGTGGAGCATCCGCAAGCAGAAGGGCGTCACCACCTTCGTCGTGGTGATCGCGATCGGTCTGGTCATCATGGCCGCGGTCATCTTCATCGAGCAGGCGCAGCGCCGGATCCCGGTGCAGTACGCCAAGCGGATGGTCGGCCGGAAGATGTTCGGCGGTACGTCGACCTACATTCCACTGAAGGTGAACCAGGCCGGGGTCATCCCGGTCATCTTCGCCTCCAGCCTGCTGTATCTCCCCGTCCTGGTCAGTCAGTTCCAGCAGGGCAAGAGCTGGTCCAACTGGATCCAGGGCAACTTGGTCAAGGGCGACCACCCGATCTACATGGTGACGTACGTCGCCCTGATCATCTTCTTCACGTACTTCTACGTCTCGATCACCTTCAACCCGAAGGAGGTCGCGGACAACATGAAGAAGTACGGCGGCTTCATCCCGGGCATCCGGGCGGGTCGGCCGACCGAGGAATACCTGAAGTACGTGTTGGACCGCATCACGCTGCCGGGCGCGATCTACCTCGCGGCGATCTCGATGATCCCGCTGGTGGCTCTCGTCCTGCTGAACGCGAGCCAGAACTTCCCGTTCGGTGGTACGTCGATCCTGATCATGGTCGGCGTCGGACTCGACACGGTGAAGCAGATCGAGAGTCAGCTGCAGCAGCGTAACTACGAAGGGTTCCTGCGCTGATGAGAATGTTGCTGATGGGTCCGCCCGGGGCGGGCAAGGGCACGCAGGCAAAGGTGCTTGCGGATCGCCTCAATATCCCGGCCGTGTCCACCGGCGACATCTTCCGTGCGAACGTGAAGGACGAGACGCCGCTCGGTGTCGAGGCGAAGCGCTACATGGACGCCGGCGACTACGTCCCGGACGAGGTCACCAACGCGATGGTGCGGGACCGGCTGTCCGAGGCCGACGCCGGCGACGGCTTCCTCCTCGACGGGTACCCGCGGACCCTGGCCCAGGTCGGCACGCTGGACGAGATCATCGCCGACCACGGCCACAAGCTGGACGCCGTGGTGGCGCTGGTCGCGGACACCGACGTACTGGTCGGCCGGATGCTCAAGCGGGCGCAGTCCGAGGGCCGCTCGGACGACTCCGAAGAGGTCATCCGGCACCGGCAGGACGTGTACGCCGCGGAGACCAAGCCGCTGCTCGCGGTGTACGGCGAGCGCGGCCTGCTGGTCGAGGTGGACGGCGTCGGCGAGATCGACGAGGTCAGCGAGCGCGTGCTCGCCGCCCTCAAGTCCATTACGGAGTAACGAACGCACGTGATCTTCAGGGACCGCGGTATCGAGATCAAGACCCGCGAGCAGATTCTGGCGATGCGCAAGGCCGGCCTGGTGGTCGGCCGCACGCTGGAGCTGCTCCGCGGGGCGGTGCAGGCCGGTATCACCACCGGCGAGCTGGACGCGATGGCGGAGGACAACATCCGGTCCTCCGGCGCGACGCCGTCGTTCAAGGGGTACCACGGGTTCACCGGGTCGATCTGCGCGTCGGTGAACGACGAGATCGTGCACGGCATCCCGGGTGACCGGGTGCTCGCCGACGGCGACCTGATCTCGATCGACTGCGGCGCGATCGTCGACGGCTGGCACGGCGACGCCGCGATCACGGTCCCGGTCGGCGGTCCGGAGGCGGTCGCGGACGAGCTGCTCGAGCTGGCCAGGGTCTGCGAGGAGTCGATGTGGCGCGGGTTCGCCGCGGCGCGGCTCGGCGGTCGGCTGTCCGACATCTCGGCGGCGGTCGAGGCGCATGTCCGCGCGAACTCGTCCTACGGGATCGTCGAGGACTTCGTCGGGCACGGGATCGGCTCGGCCATGCACCAGCCGCCGAACGTGCCGAACTTCGGCCGTCCGGGCAAGGGCCCGAAGCTGGTCGAGGGGATGGCGCTCGCCGTCGAGCCGATGCTCACCCTCGGCCAGCAGGAGAACCACACGCTCGACGACGACTGGACCGTGGTCACCGACGACGGCCAGGCCGCCGCACACACCGAGCACACGTTCACTCTCACTCCGCAAGGCCCGTGGGTGCTGACCGCCATCGACGGCGGCGAAGCCAAGCTCGCCGAGCTCGGCGTGAAGTTCGGCCCCCTCGCCGACTGACGGACCCTTTGGGTCAACCCGTTGGGGGACGCGGAGGGGACCGGAGCTGAGGCACACTTGAGACATGCCTCAGTACCAGCCGCACCAGCGATTCACCGAAGCCGACCGCGACAAGATCGCCGGGCGGTTGCGGGACGCGTTCGCGGACGGGCGGCTGGACCAGCCGGAGTTCTCGTCGCGGCTCGACCGGCTTTACACGGTCCAGACGTACGGCGAACTCGAGCCGCTGGTGCGTGACCTGCCGGCTGTCCGGACGTACGAGACGCCCGCGGCGGTACAGGACTCGAAGCCGGCGCCGGAGCCGGGCAGCTTCCCGGAGCGGCAGCGGGACCGGCGTCCCGACCGCCGCCGGGGTGGCGCGATCGGCGGGTTCACCGGTGTGGTGGCGATCAACGTCGTGATCTGGTTCGTGATCGGGCTCGGCAACGGCGGGCACTGGCCGCACTTCTGGCCGGTCTGGCTGCTGATCCCGTGGGCGATCATCGCCCTGGGCGGTCTCGGCAGGCGCCGTTGACCTCGGCCCCGGTCGGTCGCCGAGTAGGTGGTCCGCGGCTGCGGCCGGTGTGGGCGTGGCAGCTGCACCAAGGGGCCGCCGTCGTCTACGTGCTCTGGTTCGTGGTCGCCGTACCGCTGGCGATCGTCGGGCTGTTGCTGGAGCCGCGCTGGGTCGGGTGGTTCGTGCTGGTCTGGTTCCTCGCGCTGGTCGGGCTGACCCTCGGCCTGCGGCTGGGGGAGAACCGCCGTCGCCGCGAGTGGGCCGATGCCGCGGGGCAGCTCGGCTGGCGGCTCAGTGCGTCCGCGGACGAGTTGCTGGATCGTTGGCCGTTCCCACCGTTCGACGCGGACCCGGACGCCGAGGTCACGGACGTGACGTCCGGGCGGCATCGCGGGCGGGAGTTCTGGACCGGACGGTTCCGGCACAAGGTACGGCGGCGTGAGCTCGGCTTCGACTTCCTCGACCTGCAGGTGGATCGGCCGCTGCCGCCGTTGCAGGTGCTGCCCGCGCGGCTGGCCCCGGTCGCGGCGGCGAGCCTGCTGCCGTTGCCGATCACGGTCGACGGGCTGTCCACGCGGTACCAGTTGTTCAACGGGCGCGAGGACCACGCGCTCGCGGTCCTGCATCCGCGGGCGGCCGAGGCGCTGGCCGACGTACCGGAGTTCGGGTTCAGCTGCGAGGGGCGGCGGTTCGTCGCGATCCTGCCGGCGTACCGCGATTCCGGTACGGCGCTCGCGCAGCTGGACGCGGCGTGCGATCTGCTCGACCTGATGCCCGAGCAGATCTGGCGCGCCGGCGAACAATGGGCCGCTAGCCAGCAGCCCTGAGCAGCCCCACCAGCGCCGACAGCCCGCTTTCCCCATGCCCGGTCGCCACCGCCCGCCGTAGCAGCTCGCCCATCGGGGTGAGCAGGCTCGGGTCGACACCTTGCTTCTGTGCTGTCGTGACCAGGTTCTCGTAGGCAGCTGCTTGCATCGCGAGATTCGAATCAGCCGTATCCACAGGACCGTTGTCGAGTTGCCTAGCCATGTTCGGGATGCTCGTGAGCATGGCTGTCAGCCAGGGGACCAGGAACTGCTGCGTGAAGTCGGCGGCCGGGATGTGGGCGCTGGTGATGAGGGCGAGGGCGTGCTGGGCGCCGCCGAACAGGCCGTACATCCCGCTCAGCAAGGCGATGTCGTACAGCGCGGCGAGCCCGGGGTCCGTGCCGACGTACGCCGGTCGTGCCAGCACCTCGAGCGCCGTACGGTGCTCCTCGAAGACCTCTTGCGGGCCGCTGTAGAAGATGAAGGCGCCGGGCGTGCCGATCATCGGGGGCACGGCCATGATGCCGCCGTCGAGGTACGAAGCACCCGCTGAGGCGAGGCGTTCCGCGGTGGCCCTGGACTGCTCCGGGGTGCTGTTGGTCAGGTTGACGATCGTGTGGCCGGTGAGGTCGAGGCCGTCGAGCGTGCTGCGCACCGTGTCGTCGACGAGCAGGCACACGACGACCAGGCCACCACCCGCTCCCGCCGTCGCCGTCGTGCGCGCGCTCGCGGCGATTGCTTCCGCGGCGGTCGCGGCGCGGGTGGCGCCGAGGGTGTCGAGTTCGGGGGAGCGGCCGGGGGTCCGGTTCCAGACGGTGGTCGGGTGGCCGGCGGCCAGGAGGGCGCGGGCGAGGGCGGTTCCCATCGCGCCGAGCCCCAGGACGGTGACAGGTGTCTTCATGCCGTCCACCCTGACGGCGACGCTTTAGGATGGACAAGTACCCACTAAATAGTGCGGTACTGACGGAAAGGTAAGTATGCGCCCGTACACCTGTGGTCTGGACGCGGCGGCCGACGTGATCGGCGGGAAGTGGAAGCCACGGATCCTGTGGGCGCTGCACCACGGGCCGACGCGGTTCGGGGAGCTGCGCCGGGAGATCTCCGGGGTGACCGAGAAGATGCTGATCCAGCAGTTGCGCGAGCTGGAGTCGCGGGACATCGTGCACCGCGAGGTCTTCCAGCAGGTGCCGCCGAGGGTCGAGTACTCACTCACCGAACTCGGAATGTCACTCAACGTCGCCTTGATGCCGCTGGACGACTGGGGCGCCGAGCACATGGCGGAGCTGGAGAGTACCCGCTGAGGGCTCAATTGGGCTGATCGCAGCGCGTGGCGTACACTTTTTCCTTGGCTCTTTGTAGCCATAGCCAGTCACGTCTACAGAAGTGCGAGGACATGCCCAAAAAAGAGGGAGTAATCGAACTCGAGGGCACCATCGTCGAGGCCCTGCCGAACGCGATGTTCCGTGTTGAGCTGTCCAACGGGCACAAGGTGCTCGCGCACATCAGCGGCAAGATGAGGCAGCACTACATCCGGATCCTCCCCGAGGACCGGGTCGTCGTGGAGCTGTCGCCGTACGACCTCACCAGGGGTCGGATCGTCTATCGGTACAAGTAACACCACCAACACCTGTCGAAGAAAGTAGCTCGATGAAGGTCAACCCGAGCGTCAAGAAGATCTGCGACAAGTGCAAGGTGATCCGCCGGCACGGCCGGGTCATGGTGATCTGCGAGAACCCGCGGCACAAGCAGCGGCAGGGCTGACAAGCCTTCACGCAGTAACACGGCACTTTCGCACCACAGCGCGCATGCTCGTCCAGGATCCGTTCTGGACGTTGCCCCTGGAACAGAGGCCAGGGCCCTGCCGGTGAATCTCACCGAGGCGGGCAGGGACGCAGCGCGCCACCACACCTCTGCCGACGAAAGGAACACCGCCACATGGCACGCCTCGTAGGAGTCGACCTGCCGCGCGACAAGCGCATCGAGGTCGCTCTCACGTACATCTTCGGTGTGGGCCGTACGCGCGCCCAGGAAACGCTGAAGAACACCGGGGTCTCCCCGGACAAGCGCGTCCACGAGCTGGGCGACGACGAGCTGGTCAAGCTCCGGGACTGGATCGAAGGCAACTACAAGATCGAAGGTGACCTCCGTCGCGAGGTGACCGCGGACATCCGCCGCAAGATCGAGATCGGGTCGTACCAGGGTCGCCGGCACCGCAGCGGGCTTCCGGTGCGCGGTCAGCGCACGCGGACCAACGCCCGTAGCCGCAAGGGTCGTCGTAAGGCGATCGCCGGCAAGAAGAAGAAGTGACCCGGATGACCGTCAACCCCAGGAGCAACTGACCTATGCCTCCCAAGAGCCGCACCGCGGCCGGCGCGAAGAAGGTGCGCCGCAAGGAGAAGAAGAACGTGGCCGCCGGCCACGCGCACATCAAGAGCACGTTCAACAACACGATCGTGACGATCACCGACCCGACCGGCGCGGTCATCTCGTGGGCCTCCGCGGGCACCGTCGGTTTCAAGGGCTCGCGCAAGTCGACCCCGTTCGCCGCGCAGATGGCCGCCGAGGCCGCCGGGCGCCGGGCGATGGAGCACGGCATGCGCAAGATCGACGTGTTCGTGAAGGGTCCCGGCTCCGGCCGTGAGACCGCGATCCGTTCGCTGGGTGCGGTCGGCCTCGAGGTCGGCACCATCCAGGACGTCACCCCTGTCGCCCACAACGGCTGCCGGCCGCCCAAGCGGCGCCGGGTCTGACCCAGAGAGAGGAAGGTAGCGAACCATGGCCCGTTACACCGGACCTATGACCAAGAAGTCGCGCCGTCTCGGGGTCGACCTCGTCGGTGGCGACAAGGCGTTCGAGCGTCGTCCGTACCCGCCGGGTATGCACGGCCGCGGCCGCCCGAAGGAGAGCGAGTACCTGCTCCAGCTGCGTGAGAAGCAGAAGGCGCGTTACTCGTACGGCGTTCTCGAGAAGCAGTTCCGCCGGTACTACGAGGAGGCCTCGCGGCGCTCCGGCAAGACCGGTGACAACCTGCTGCAGATCCTGGAGTCCCGGCTGGACAACGTGGTGTACCGCTCCGGTCTCGCCCGTACCCGCCGCCAGGCCCGCCAGCTCGTCGTGCACGGTCACTTCACCGTGAACGGCGTCAAGGTGAACATCCCGTCGTACCGCGTCTCCGCCCACGACATCATCGATGTCAAGGCGAAGTCGGCCGAGACGACGCCGTTCATCATCGCCCGCGAGACGCACGCCGAGCGTGTCGTCCCGGCGTGGCTCGAGGTGATGCCCGAGCGGCTGCGGATCCTCGTCCACCAGCTGCCGACCCGGCAGCAGATCGACACCCAGGTCGCCGAGCACCTGATCGTCGAGCTCTACTCGAAGAACTGACCCGGTTCCGGCCGGCGGCCCCGCCGCCGGCCGGACCGGTGGTTCTTCATCCATCGCGGCCTCAAATAGTGGTCGTCGCGAGTCACGAAGGAACAAGAAGTTGCTTATCGCACAGCGCCCAACCCTGACCGAAGAGGTCGTCGACGAGTACCGCTCGCGGTTCATGATCGAGCCGCTGGAGCCGGGCTTCGGCTACACCCTCGGGAACTCGATCCGCCGGACCCTGCTGTCCTCCATCCCGGGGGCGGCCGTGACCAGCATCAAGATCGACGGTGTCCTGCACGAGTTCTCGACCGTGGCCGGGGTGAAGGAAGACGCCACCCAGCTGATCCTGAACCTGAAGGACCTGGTCGTCTCCTCCGAGCACGACGAGCCGGTCACCATGTACCTGCGCAAGCAGGGCCCCGGTGACGTCACCGCCGCCGACATCGCGCCGCCGGCCGGTGTCGAGGTGCACAACCCGGACCTGAAGATCGCCACCCTGAACGAGAAGGGCCGGCTCGAGATGGAGCTGGTCGTCGAGCGGGGCCGCGGCTACGTGTCCGCCGTTCAGAACAAGTCCGCGGACGCCGAGATCGGCCGGATGCCGGTCGACTCGATCTACTCCCCGGTCCTCAAGGTCACCTACAAGGTCGAGGCGACCCGGGTCGAGCAGCGCACCGACTTCGACCGCCTGGTGGTCGACGTCGAGACCAAGCCGTCGATGCTGCCCCGCGACGCCGTCGCGTCGGCCGGTAAGACCCTGGTCGAGCTGTTCGGGCTGGCCCGCGAGCTGAACGTCGAGGCCGAGGGCATCGACATCGGCCCGTCGCCGGTCGACGAGCAGATGGCCGCCGACCTGGCGCTGCCGGTCGAGGACCTGCAGCTGACCGTCCGGTCGTACAACTGCCTGAAGCGCGAGGGCATCCACACCGTGGGTGAGCTGATCTCGCGCAGCGAGCAGGACCTGCTGGACATCCGGAACTTCGGCTCCAAGTCCATCGACGAGGTCAAGCTGAAGCTGGCCGAGATGAGCCTGTCGCTGAAGGACTCCCCGCCCGGGTTCGACCTCCGCGCCGCGTCCGGTGCCTACGGCAACGAGGCGGACGACGAGGACGAGAGCTTCGCCGAGACCGAGCAGTACTGAGCTGACCAAGGCCCGTCGGGCCCTACATCCCTTCGGCCCGACGGGCCTTAGATTCCTGGAGTTACGAGATGCCAACCCCCACCAAGGGTGCCCGCCTGGGCGGCAGCCCGGCGCACGAGAAGCTGATCCTCAGCAACCTCGCGACGTCGCTGTTCGAGCACGGCGCCATCACCACCACCGCGGCCAAGGCCAAGCGCCTGCAGCCGCTGGCGGAGCAGATGATCACCAAGGCCAAGCGCGGTGACCTGAACTCGCGCCGCCAGGTGATGAAGCGGATCAAGGACAAGAGCGTCGTGCACGTGCTCTTCACCGAGATCGGCGAGCGGTACGCCGACCGTCCGGGCGGCTACACCCGGATCACCAAGCTCGGCCCGCGCAAGGGCGACAACGCCCCGATGGTGAAGATCGAGCTGGTCGAGGCGCTGTCCGACTCGCCGAAGGCCAAGAAGGCCCCGGCGAAGAAGGCTGCCGCGGCCGAGACCAAGGTCGAGGACAAGGTCCAGGACAAGGTCGAGGACGCGCCGGCCGAGGACGCCAAGGTCCAGGACGTCGTGGCCGGCAAGTACGAGAACTCCGCCGCCCCGAACGCCGACGGCTCCGCGCCCGAGGGATACACGGTCAAGGGCAACGAGGACTCGATGAAGTACCACACCACCGAGTCGCCGTGGTACGACAAGACCGTCGCCGAGGTCTGGTTCAAGACCGCCGAGGACGCCGAGGCGGCTGGTTTCGCCAAGGCCGGCGGTTCGGACGCCGACGACAAGTAAGTCTGCTGACGAGGCCCCCGCACCGGACGGTGCGGGGGCCTCGTTGCGTTAGATTGGCGTGTGCGCTGGCGGATTGATCTTCGGTACGACGGAGCGGCCTTTCACGGCTGGGCCCGTCAGGAGGGTCTCCGGACCGTGCAGGGGTCGCTCGAGGAGGCCCTGCGCGTCGTACTGCGCCTGCCGGAGCCGTTGACCGTGACATGTGCCGGGCGGACGGACACCGGCGTACATGCTCGTGGGCAGGTGACCCATGTGGACGTGGACGACGCTGTGGATCCGCTACGGCTCCTCAGAGGGCTGAACGGCGTACTCCCCGCGGACGTGGCTGTTACGGCCGTGACGGCGGCTCCAGACGGCTTTGACGCCCGGTTCTCGGCCCTGGCCCGGCGGTACGTGTACCGGCTGTGCGACGACCCGGCCGGCTGGGATCCGCTGACCCGGGGCCATGTGCTCCGCGTCGGGCGGCCGATGGATGTGGAGCGCATGAACGACGCCGCGGCCAGGCTGCGCGGGGAGCACGACTTTGCTGCTTTCTGCAAGAAGCGGGAGGGTGCCAGCACCGTACGGGCGTTGCTGGAGTTCTCGTGGCAACGGACGGGTCCTGGGCTGCTGGAGGGCACTGTGATCGCGGATGCGTTCTGCCACTCGATGGTGCGCGCTCTGGTCGGTTCCATGCTCCCGGTGGGCGACGGGCGGCGGGACGTGGCGTGGCCGGGCGCAGTACTCGCCGGAAAGGTGCGGGACTCGGCTGTGTCGGTGCTGCCGGCGCACGGGCTCACGTTGGAGGAAGTGCGGTACCCGGCGGACGACGAGCTGGCCGCACGGGCGTTGCAGGCACGGCAGGTGCGAGGAGAGGTACATCAGCGTGGGTGACCACTTCTTTTCGGCGGAGCCTGCGTCGGCGGACGTACGGCGTACCGTCGAGGCGCGGATCTGGGACAAGCCGTATGTGTTCACAACGGCTACCGGGGTGTTCTCCCGGGACCGGTTGGACATCGGTACGTCGGTCCTGCTGCGCTCGGTGGAGCCGCCTGTGGGGTCGGGCACGTTCCTGGACCTCGGCTGCGGGTACGGGCCGATCGCTTGTGCCCTGGCGGTCGAGGCGCCGGACGCGACCGTGTGGGCGGTCGACGTGAACAACCGGGCGCTGGAGCTCGCCCAGCTGAACGCGGAGGCCGCGGGGGTCGCGGTGCACGTCGCGTTGCCGGACGACGTACCCGAAGGCCTGCTGTTCGACCAGATCTGGTCGAATCCGGCGATCCACATCGGCAAGGCCGAGCTGCACAAGATGCTGCTGCACTGGCTCGGCCGGCTTGCCCCCGGCGGCGTGGGATGGTTCGTCGTCGGCAAGAACCTGGGCGGCGACTCCCTGCAGCGCTGGATGACCGAGCAGGGCTACCCCTGCACCCGGGTCGCCAGCGCGAAGGGTTTCCGGGTGCTGCGTGCAACGAACGCGGGTACAGCGCCGTCCTGAGGACATGGAGGCAGCCTTGGCGGCAGCGGAGGTGCGGGTCGAGCCCGTCGACTTCGAGGCGTGGGTCACCGAGAAGGCCGACGCCTTGCTGCGGTTCGCCTATGTGCTGACCGGGGACTCCAACCTGGCCGAGGACGCCGTACAGGACGCCCTGACGACCGCCTGCGCGCGGTGGGGGCGGGTGAGCCGTGCCGACGACCCCGAGGCGTACGTGAAGCGGATGGTGGTGAACGCGCACATCTCGTGGTGGCGCCGGTTCCGGCGGCGGGAGGCTCCTGTTGACGACCCCGTGCGTACGGCGCGTGCGGTTGGTGACGGTACGGCGCAGCGGGCGGAGGCGGACGCCATCTGGGACCTGTGCGCGACGTTGCCCGACAAGCAGCGTGCTGCCGTCGTACTGCGGTTCTACGAGGAGCTGTCGTACGCCGAGATCGCCCAGCTGCTCCACTGCGCGGAAGCGACGGCACGGTCGCACGTACACCGAGCCCTGGCGGCGTTGAAGACCACATTGAGCGATCAAGAGAGCACGGAAGGAGCCGAGGATGCCTGAGTACGACCCTGAGCAGGAGCTCGGCCCCAAGATCACCTCGGCGTTCCAGGACCACGCTGGTGCCACAGGCATGCAGAAGAGTGGGCTGGCGCGGGAGGCCCGTCGCCGGGTACACCGGCGGCGACAGGCGTGGTCAGTCGCCGCTGGTGCGGTGCTGGTCGCTGTGGTCGGCGGCGGCGTGTGGGGTCTCGCGGGGAGCGAGTCGCCGGTCGCTTCCAGCCACAGCGACACGGGGGCGGCTCCAGCTGCCGGCACGGCCAAAAGCAATGGGATCGTCGCGCCGAAGGCAGAAAGCACGTGCCCGAGCGGTCCTGCGATCCAACGGGCCGATGGACCGAACGCACTGCCTGCCGGGACGGGTCTTGAGCTCAGTACGCCGGTGACAGGCCTGACGGCTTGCCGCTACCGCATGTCCGACGGCACCGTGCTCGGTCAGCAGGCGTTCGACGCGTCCGTGGCACAGCAGGTGGTCAACGCGATCAAGATCCTCCCGGAGCGCAACCCGGCGCTCCCGGTCTTCAAGTGCGCGCCGCAGACGGCGAAGCCGGCCGAGGCGATCGTGTTGCGCTTCAGCACGGCAGACGGCGTACGGGAGATCTGGGTGGAGTACGACGGGTGCGAGTCGCCCGGCTTCTTCACCGGGACCCACACATACGGCCTGTTTGCCGCGCCGTTGAAGCTGTTCATGGTCGGCACGGTCCGCCCGACCGGCAGCTCCTACCTGAACGCGCTGCAGGGCTGGTAGTCAGTCGATCTCGCGCTTGGGCGTGGGCTTCTCCAGCCGCCGCACGTTGTCGGGCCGCTCACCGGTGTTCTTGTACACACCATGACTGCCGGGGCCCGTGGCGCGCCCGACGAACTTCTTGAGCCAGTCGACCTCGTCCTTGTCCGGCGGCTTCGCCTGTCCCGCCGGGCGGTCCGGTTCCTGCCCGTCCATCCGCACCTCTTCCTCACCTGGCTCCGTCCCGATCATAGGGACGACCGGGGCCGCCCGGCGATAACCGGTCGCCCGGTCCACCGACTGTTGACAGACTGGGGGAATGGGTCACGTGGATGTCGCCGGGATCGGGTACGAGTTGCCGGACGGGCGGGTGCTGCTGGACGACATCACGTTTCGGGTGGGGGACGGGGCGAAGGTCGCGCTGGTCGGAGCGAACGGGTCGGGGAAGACCACGCTCACGCGGATCATCGCCGGCGACCTGAAACCGCACAGCGGGAGCATCTCGCGGTCCGGCGGGCTCGGCGTGATGCGGCAGTTCGTCGGGTCGGTGCGAGACGAGTCGACGGTCCGGGACCTGCTGCTCGGGGTCGCGCCGGACGCGATCCGGGAGGCGGCGGCCAAGCTCGACAAGGCCGAGCTGGCGATGATGGAGGCCGACGACGAGAAGACCCAGCTCAAGTACGCGCAGGCCGTGGCGGACTGGGGCGAGGTCGGCGGGTACGACGCCGAGGTGCTCTGGGACGTCTGTACGACGGCAGCGTTGGGCATCCCGTTCGACCGGTGCCGCTGGCGTGAGGTGAAGACGCTGTCCGGCGGTGAGCAGAAGCGCCTGGTGCTGGAGGCGTTGCTGCGCGGGCCGGAGCAGGTGCTGATGCTGGACGAGCCGGACAACTACCTCGACGTACCGGGGAAGCGGTGGCTCGAGGAGCAGCTCCGTACGTCGGACAAGACCGTGCTGTACATCAGCCACGACCGGGAGCTGCTGGCCAACACGGCCACCCGTATCGTGACGGTGGAGCTCGGCGCGGCAGGCAACAACGCGTGGACGCACGGCGGGGGTTTCGCGACGTACCACGCGGCTCGGGAGCACCGGTTCGAACGCTTCGAGGAGCTACGGAAGCGTTGGGACGAGGAACACGCGAAGCTGCGCGCACAGATGCTGATGTACAAGCAGAAGGCGGCGTACAACTCCGACATGGCGTCGCGGTACCGCGCCTCGCAGACACGGCTGCGTAAGTTCGAGGAAGCCGGCCCGCCGCAGGCGCTGCCGCGCGAGCAGAAGGTCAGCATGCGCCTGACCGGCGGCCGTACCGGTAAGCGGGCCGTTGTGTGCACAGGGCTCGAGCTGACCGGTCTGATGAAGCCCTTCGACGTGGAGGTCTGGTACGGCGAGCGCGTGGCCGTGCTGGGGTCCAACGGCTCCGGGAAGTCGCACTTCCTCCGGCTGCTCGCTACTGGCGGCTCTGACCCGGACGTCGAGCACCAGCCGATCGGTGACGTGCAGATCGCACCTGTCGCCCACACGGGCAAGGCGAAGCTCGGTGCGCGCGTACGGCCTGGCTGGTTCGCGCAGACGCACGAGCACCCGGAGCTGGTCGGCAGGACGCTGCTGGAGATCCTGCACCGCGGTGACGACCACCGGGAGGGCATGGGGCGCGAGCTGGCGTCACGGAAGCTGGACAGGTACGAGCTGGCGCATGCGGCCGAGCAGACCTTCGACAGCCTGTCCGGCGGTCAGCAGGCCCGTTTCCAGATCCTCCTGCTCGAGCTGTCCGGTGCGACGCTGCTCCTCCTCGACGAGCCCACCGACAACCTGGACGTCGAGTCCGCGGAGGCTCTGGAGGAGGGCCTGGACTCCTTCGATGGCACGGTCCTCGCCGTCACCCACGACCGCTGGTTCGCCCGCGGCTTCGACCGCTACCTCGTCTTCGGCGCCGACGGCTCCGTCTACGAACCAGACGAGCCCGTTTGGGACGAGGGCCGCGTAGACCGCGCCCGCTAGGGCCTGGCTAGGGCTGGAGGCACCAGCCGTCGCGGTAGGCGGTCCATTGGTCGTTGGTGGCGGCGAAGTCGACGTAGAGGGCCAGGCCGAAGTTCTTGCGGGAAGAGTTGCCAAGGCCGAGCCGGGCGCCGCGTACGGCGGCGCTTACGGTCTCGGCGTGGCCCCAGTGGGCTGCGTTGTTCTCCCAGTACGCAGGGAGCCCGATCAGCAGGTCGGTGGTCGGGGGAGTGACCTCCAGCGCCAGCTCGGTCTGCTTGGCGACGTACCCGCCGTACAGGGATTCCAGCGGCATCGCGGTGTCGTACGTCATCACGGCGATCTGGTCGACCCGCTCGGCGACCTGGCGGAAGTAGTCCTGCGACCACCACTTCTCGACCGGGATCGCGTGCAGGTACCAGAGCGGGTCGATCTGCGCCGCCGCGACCGACAGCGTCGTACCGAGCGCGCGTGTCTCGTCGAGTACGGCGAGGTAGCCCTTCGACCCGGACCGGACCGGCTCGAAGTCGTAATGGATGCCCTGGAAACCCTGCTGCAGAACGGCTTTCGCAGACGCGACGACCCGCCGGCGGACCGCCGCGTCGTCGAGGTTCATCCCGTGCTCCTCGCCCGGCTGTACGACGTCGCCGAGCCAGGCCTGCACCCGTACGCCCGGCATCGCCGCGTGCACCGCGTCGACGAACCAGCGCGCCTTCGGCGATACCTTTGCCAGCGGCAACGATCCGTCGTGCTCCAGCGGGCCGGTGTGTACGTACAGGTCGTGGATGCCGGTGCCCTGCAGGCGTTCCGCGAGAGCGGTGACGTCGGCGGTGGTCTTCCGTCCGTCGACCCAGGCGTGGCCGAGCCACAACGCGTCCTGGCCCCTGGTCCGGGCGTCCGCGGACGGGTCGCCGGCGTACTGGATCCGGAGCGAGATCGCGTACGTGCCGAGCGGGGCGACCACCAGCAGGACGATCGCCAGTACGACCGCGACCGTGATGCGGCGCGGGCGCGACCAGGATCGCCGGCGGCGAATCACGTACGCGGCTTCAGACCGTCGTACACGATCCCCAGCATCCGGTCCCGTACGTCGGGCTGCAGGCCGGCCGCGGTGGCGCCGCGGGAGGCGCCGATCAGCAGCGCGTACACCTCGGGGAAGTGCGCGTCCGGGCGCACCGCACCGACCTTCTGCGCGGCGGTGAGCAGGCCGTCGAACGCCTCCCGCATCCCGCGCCCGGCCGCCCGCGCCTCCTCGCCGGCGGCCGCGCCGGACGCGGTCAGCGCCTCGGCGATCGCCAGCTTGGACGCCGATTCCGACACCACCTGGGTGAAGAACTCGTAGAACGCCGCCCCCGGATCCGCACTGCCCGCCAACTCCAGCGCCCGGTCCCGCAGGCGTTCCAGGCGCAGTGTCAGGACCGCCTCGAGCAGCTCGGTCTTGGTCGCGAAGTGCCGGAACACCGTCGCGATCCCGACCCCGGCCAGCTTCGCCACATCGTCGGTCGACGCCCCCGGCGACCGTCCGAAGACGTCGTCCGCCGCCGTCATGATCCTGGCCCGGTTGTCCCGCGCGTCTGCCCGCACGCCAGCTCCCCTCCGTCGCCCTCAGCCTAGAAGACGCCGGGAACCCTTATCCGGTTGTAAACGAAGTTACGACTCCATATATTCGATAGTCGTCACTCCGTTTATCTCGTGTGAGGATTCCGATGACTCCTGAAGAGGTCTTCCTGAAGCTGGTGCACGGCGTCGCCGACCGCGACTTCGCCGTACTGCCGCAGCTGTACGCCGAGCAGACCGACGTACGGCACCCGATGCACCCGTACGGCGACCACCCGCTGCTCACCCGGGACGCACTCCGCGAACACTTCGGCGGCGTCGGCCCCCGGGTGACCGAGGTGGTCCGCTTCCAGCCGGACAACATCCGCGTCCACCGGACCGACGACCCGGAGGTGATCGTCGCCGAGTTCGAGTACGCCGGCACGATCCTCGCCACCGGCGAACCGTTCCGGGTACCCGCGATCTTCGTCCTCCGGGTCCGCGACGGGCTGATCGTCGAGTCCCGCGACTACCTCGACCACCTCGCGATGATCCGCGCCCGCGGCCAGGTCGACGAACTCATCACCCACCTCCGGGAACCAGCCACGACCCCGACCACGTCCTAACCCCCAGAAGCACCAGACGGCCCCGGACCGAGGCACCACAGCCCGCCCGGGGCCATCTCCATTCCAAAAGGACACCGCTTCGCGGCGGCTGCTTGTTGGCCGCCTTCGGCGGCGTGCGCGGAGGGTGGTGACGTGCGGAGGTGGTCGGCGCCGTGTGCCTGTGCGCCGGGGTCCCGGGAGCGTGCCGCCCGGGACTCTCCCCGGTAGGTGCCGGTGGGTGCGGGTGGGTCGCTGCGGGTGTTTGTTGGCCGCCTTTGGCGGCGTGCGCGGAGGGTGTGGCGAGCGGAGGTGATCGTCGCCGGATGCTGCCGCATCGGGGTGCTGGGGGGTGCTGCCCGGGGTTCCGTTTGCCGACTGCGGGTGGGGCGCGCCTTCGCGGCGGATGCTTGCTGGCCGGACTCGGCGGCGTGCCCGGGCGGAGGTGGCGCGCGGAGGTCGTTGGTGTGGGCGGGATGCGCCGCCTGCGGGTAGGCGCCGCTTGGCCGATTCTGTTGTCGGGCGTCGGGCGTCGGGCGTCGGGCGTCCGGAGTCGGGGCGACGGTGATGGTGACGGGCGGGGTGGTGGCGCCGGGTGCTGCCTCACCTGGCCTTGGCGGAAGGGGGACCGCCCGCCGGGTGTGCGTTTTGCCTGGGGGCAGCGGGACGCCCGGGTGGGGATTCGGGTCGAGGTGGGCGCTTGGTCGACGTGGGTTCTGAGAATTGTTCTGGTGTGCCCCAACGTGGTGGGTTGGTTGTTCGTCTGGGGTGGGGAGAGGACGGTGGTGGGATGGCCGACTGGGAGGGGGCGTTTCGGGGGCTGGTGGCTGCTCGGGGTGGGGCGTTGCGTGGTTATGCGCTCCTGTTGACCGGTGATCCCGTGGCGGCCGGCGATCTGGTGCAGGAGGCGCTCACGCGGGTGTTCGGCCGGCGCCGGGTTGGTGAGGACATCGACGAGCTCGAGGCGTACGTCCGGCGCGCGATGCTGAACCAGTACGTCGACAGCCGGCGGCGGCTCAAGCGGTGGCATGCGAAACGGCACCTGCTGATCGATCTGCCGCACCACGACGACGACCGGATCGTGGTGGCGGATGAGGTCCGGAGAGCGCTCGCGACGCTGTCACCGAAGCAGCGGGCGTGCGTAGTCCTGCGCTATTACGAGGATCTGAGCGTCGCCGAGGTCGCGGACGAGCTCGGTTGTGCCGAGGGCACGGTGAAGCGCCATCTGGCCGACGCGCGGGCCAAGCTCGCCGTACAGCTCGCTGTCAACGAGGAGAGTGCGCGATGAACGACCTACGAGACCTGCTCCGCCTCGCGGCCGCCGAGGGCAATGACGCCGTTGACCTCGCCGAGGACGCCGTTGCGGAGCGCATCCGGCGCAGGCGGATCCGGAGGCGGCGCTTCGCGGCCGGGGGTGTGGCGATCGCCTCGGTGGCCACCATCGCGGGTACGGCGTGGGCCGTCCTCCCCACCGGTGCTCCAAGCGGACCGGCGGCGGTCGCGGATACCCCGCGGATCGTCACGTCTGATTCGGACGGTCTCAGCGGAATGGAGGCCGCCATGCCCACCACGCTGACCGTCGACGCGAACGGCTGCGTTCGGCCGGGCCCGGGCAAGCCGTCGGTGACGCTCGTCTGGCCCCGCGGCTACACCGTCAGGGGCGACGCGAAGTCCTTCGAGATCCTCGACTCCGGCGGCCACGTGGTCACGCGGTCCGGCGTACCCATCACCATCGGCGGGGGCGGCGCCGACCACTTCCAGGCCACCTGGACAGGGCGGGACTGCCTCGCCGGCCATCTCTGGATGGTCGGCAACATCAGCTAGCCGACCAGATACAAAGACCAGCCGCCGCGAAACGGTGGTTTCGCGGCGGCTGGGGTGGGGGTTGGTCAGCGGTCGCCCATCGGGACGTACTGGACGCCGCGTGCTCCGGTGTAGATCTGCTTCGGGCGGGCGATCTTCTGGTCGCTGTCGCCGAGCATCTCCAGCCACTGGGCCAGCCAGCCGGACGTCCGCGGGATCGCGAACAGCACGGTGAACATCTCCGGCGGGAACTGCAACGCCTCGTAGATCAGGCCCGAGTAGAAGTCGACGTTCGGGTAGAGCTTGCGGGAGACGAAGTACTCGTCCTCGAGTGCGATCTTCTCCAGCTCGACGGCGATCTTGAGCAGCGGGTTGATCCCGGTGACCTCGAAGACGTCGTCGGCGGCCTTCTTGATGATCTTCGCGCGCGGGTCGTAGTTCTTGTAGACCCGGTGGCCGAAGCCCATCAGCCGCTCTTCGCCGTTCTTGACGCCCTCGATGAACGCCGGCACGTTGTCGACGGTGCCGATCCGGCGGAGCATCTTCAGTACGGCCTCGTTGGCGCCGCCGTGCAGCGGGCCGTAGAGCGCCGCGATGCCGCCGGTGACCGCGCTGTACGGGTCGACCTGGGTGGAGCCGATCGCCCGGACCGCGTTGGTGGAGGCGTTCTGCTCGTGGTCGGCGTGCAGGATGAACAGGATCTCGAGCGCCCGCACCAGCCGGTCGTCGGCGGCGTACTTCGGCTCGCTCATCTTGAACAGCATCGACAGGAAGTTCGCGGCGTAGCTGAGCTCGTTGTCCGGGTAGACGTACGGCTTGCCCTGGGCGTGCCGGAACGCGAACGCGCCCAGCGTCGGCATCTTCGCGATCAGCCGGCGGATCTGCAGCGCCCGCGACTCCTCGTTGAAGATCTCCCGCGACTCCGGGTAGAACGTGGACAGCGCGCCCACCGAGGCGAGCAGCATGCCCATCGGGTGCGCGTCGTACCGGAAGCCCTGCATGAAGGTCTTCAGGTTCTCGTGCACGAACGTGTGATACGTCACGTCGTGCGCCCACGCCTCGTACTCCGCCTTGTTCGGCAGCGCGCCGTTCACCAGCAGGTACGCGACCTCGAGGTAGTTGGACTGCTCGGCGAGCTGCTCGATCGGGTACCCGCGGTACTCGAGGATGCCCTTGTCGCCGTCGATGAAGGTGACGGACGACCGGGTCGAGGCGGTGTTGACGAAGCCCGGGTCGTAGGTGGCCAGGCCACCGTCGCCGTCGGTTGCACTGATCTGCTTGAGATCTGCGGCACGGATGGTGCCATCGGTGATGGCAAGGTCGAAGTCCTTGCCGGTCCGGTTGTCCCGGACGGTGAGCGACTGTTCGGTCACGATGCCCTCTTCGGAAGCTGGCGTCATCGCCTGGATGAATGAGGGTAGATCAGCCGGCGGGACGCGGGTCTGGACTGCAATCTTCACCGCTAAACTAGTGCGGTCCTCAGCTCGTTCCAAGCCGGGGTCGGTTCGGCGGGTCAGCTCACTTTGACCCGCGTGGGCCGTCGCCGGTATTCTGGGCTGCTGTTGTGCGTATCAGGTCCAGTACAGACGTCTTCGTCTCGTCGGCTGACCGCTCGCCGACGTCCAGTTCTAGTCAATCTCTGAGAAACGAAGGTCAACGACCGTGCGCACGTACAGCCCGAAGCCTGCTGACGTCACTCGCGAGTGGCACGTGATCGACGCCACCGACGTCACGCTCGGTCGGCTCGCCGTCCAGATTGCAACCCTGCTGCGCGGCAAGCACAAGCCGACGTTCGCCCCGCACGTTGACGGTGGCGACTTCGTCGTTGTCGTCAACGCCTCCAAGGTGGCCCTGTCCGGCACGAAGCGGACCGACAAGCTGGCCTACCGCCACTCGGGTCACCCGGGTGGTCTGACCGCCACGCCGATCGGCGAGATCCTCGACAAGGACCCGCGCAAGGCCGTGGAGAAGGCCGTCTGGGGCATGCTCCCGAAGAACCGCCTGAGCCGGAAGCTGCTCACCAAGCTGAAGGTGTACGCCGGTCCGGAGCACCCGCACACGGCCCAGCAGCCGAAGCCGTTCGAGATCACCCAGATCGCCCAGTAAGCGATCGACGAACCAGGTAAACGAGGATTCACAGCGTGAGCGACATCACCACCGAGACCGAAGAGTTCGACCCCGAGGTCCCCATCGACAGCGAGGGCCCGGTCGCCTACACCTCCGAGACCAACCCGGCCCCGGAGCAGCGCGCCGAGACGGGTCGGGTCGCGGTCATCAACCCGGCCGGCGCCACTGGTCGCCGCAAGGAGGCCGTCGCCCGCGTGCGGATCGTCCCGGGCACCGGCAAGTGGAAGATCAACGGCAAGGACCTTGACGTCTACTTCCCGAACAAGGTGCACCAGCAGCACGTGAACGAGCCGTTCGTCGTCGCGGGCCTCGAGGGCTCGTACGACGTGATCGCCCGGATCAACGGCGGCGGCATCACCGGCCAGGCCGGTGCGCTGCAGCTCGGTGTGGCCCGCTGCCTGAACGCGGCGGACCTCGAGGCGAACCGCCCGGGTCTGAAGAAGGCCGGTCTGCTCACCCGCGACGCGCGGATCAAGGAGCGCAAGAAGGCCGGTCTCAAGAAGGCCCGTAAGGCGCCTCAGTACAGCAAGCGCTGATCATCTGATGGGGCGTTTGTTCGGTACGGACGGAGTCCGTGGCCTGGCGAACGTGGACCTGACCGCGGAGCTGGCGCTCGACCTCTCGGTCGCGGCAGCTCACGTACTCGGCGAGGCCGGTGCCTTCGAAGGGCACCGGCCACGCGCCGTTGTAGGGCGGGATCCGCGTGCCAGTGGTGAGTTCCTGGAAGCCGCCGTGGTGGCCGGTCTGGCCAGCGCAGGCGTCGACGTCGTCCGGCTCGGCGTACTGCCGACCCCGGCCGTCGCGTACCTGACCGGTTCGACCGGTGCCGACCTCGGTGTGATGCTGTCCGCCAGCCACAACCCGATGCCCGACAACGGCATCAAGTTCCTGGCCCGCGGCGGGATCAAGCTCGACGACGTGATCGAGGACGCCATCGAGGCCCGGATGGGCGAGGAATGGCAGCGTCCGACCGGTGCCGACGTCGGTCGGGTGACCGACGACGGCCAGGGCTTCGAGACGTACGTCGCGCACCTGGTCCGCTCGGCGCCGAACCGGTTCGACGGGCTGAAGGTCGTCATCGACTGCGCGAACGGCGCCGCTTCGGAGACCGCCCCGGAGGCGCTCCGCCGGCTGGGTGCCGAGGTGATCACGGTCGGCGCCGCGCCGGACGGGCTGAACATCAACCTGAACTGCGGATCCACCCACATCGAGGGCCTGCAGCGTGAGGTCGTCGGGCACCGTGCGGACGTCGGCATCGCGCTCGACGGCGACGCGGACCGCTGCCTGGCGGTGGACGCGAACGGCGAACTCGTCGACGGCGACCAGATCCTCGCCGTACTGGCGCTGGCGATGCGGGACAGCGGCCGGCTGTCGAACGACACCGTGGTCGCGACCGTGATGAGCAACCTCGGGTTCGTCCAGGCGATGGTCCGGGAGCGGATCGCGGTCGAGCAGACCAAGGTCGGCGACCGGTACGTCCTGGAGGCGATGAAGGCGGGCGGCCACAAGCTCGGCGGCGAACAGTCCGGGCACGTGATCCTCTCCGACCACGCCACCACCGGCGACGGCACCCTGACCGCGGTCAACCTGCTCGCCCGGGTCGCCCAGACCGGCAAGTCCCTCGCCGACCTGGCCGGCGCGATGACCCGCCTCCCGCAGGTCCTCGTCAACGTCAAGAACGTCGACAAGACCCGCGCCGGCACCGACCCGGCCGTCCAAACCGCCGTCACCGAGGCCACCACCCGCCTCGGCGACACCGGCCGAGTCCTCCTCCGCCCCTCAGGCACGGAACCCCTCGTCAGAGTGATGGTCGAAGCCGAGTCCTCCGACACGGCCCACGAAATAGCCCACGCACTGGCCGACGTCGTCGCCACCTCCCTGAAGCTCTGAAAGGTGCGCCGGAGAAATCCGGCGCACTTTTCGTTTACGCCTGAATTTCGGCGCGGAGCGTGCCCAGGAAGTCCGCGAGCTGCTGCCCGACGAGCGCCGAGTCCCGCAGTACGGCGTACTGCCGTCGGTAGACGTCCACGTCCTCCGGCCGTTCGACCGTCAGGTAGGCGTGCATCGTCTCGACCTGGACGAACGGCTCACCGTCGTCGACGTCCTCGTTCAGAGTGAACCCGTGCCAGGGAATCGCGCGCGCTTCGACGTCCAGCGGAACGACGCCGATGGTCACGTTGCTGAGCGTCGCCACGCTGGCGATGCGGTCCAGCTGCGCAACCATCAGCTCGCGTGGTCCGGGCCGCCATCTGAGGGCCGCCTCGGTGAGGATGAACTCGAACCTGTGCGACTGGTCGTACAGAATCTGCTGCCGATCAAGCCGCCGCTGTACAGCCGCCGCACAGTCCTGCTCGCCGGTCAGATCCGACGCGACGAAGACGAGCCGCGCGTACTCGGCCGTCTGCAGCAGCCCAGGAACCAGCGACGACAGGAACGACAGCTGGGTGCGTGCTGTTTCCTCGCGGTGCCGAACCTGTTCCTGCATCTCGGCGAAGCTGACTTCCTGCGCGAACTCGTGCCACGCGTCGGTCTGGTTCAGTGCTGCCTCGGTCGCCGCGATCATCTGCTCGAGGCGTTCGGACGCGCGGGACTGCTCCAGCCACATCGTCAGCTCGGGAACCGACGCGAGTGCGTCGCCGCGCTCGATCCGGCTCACCCGCGACTGGCTGAGACCGGTCCGTTGGGCCAGCTGGCGTCCGCTCACGCCGGCCATCGTCCGCAGCCGTCGGAGCTCCGCGCCGATGTGCTGGCGCGGAGTTCGTGGAGTTTGATCCGGAGTACGCACGCAGTTACAGCTCTGCCTTCCGTTCGGCCAGGTAGGTGTTGAGGTCGATCGCATGACGTCGTACCAGCTCGCGTTCCTTCCGGCAGCGCTCCAGTACGGCGGGATCCGTGGTGTGGTCGAAGCCTACGAAATGCCCGTCGTCGTCGTAGTGCATCAGCACGACGTACGCACCCGGCGAGTCGGCATCGAACAACCAGAAGTCCTCCCCGAGTTCAGTGAGGGCCTCGTCGACCGTGCGGTCCACGATCCAGACCTGCTCGCCTGCCGCCTGCGATTCGACGTACCGCGCCAACTCGTACCGCAGGTAGTCCGACAGCGGATGGTCGACGACATGCACGCGCTGCCAGCTTTTACCCGCAACCGTTGTCACCGCGATCCGTGCCAGCCAGGGCGACGTACGGACGGACCGCTCGGGTGCTGGATCTCCCCTCAGATGGGCCGCGACCTCGTCCCCCTCGCCGACGGTGTACGTCTGGAGATTTTCGAGCCGGAAGACATCCGCGTTGAAGCGATCGAAGTACGCGTCGAATTCCTCGAAGTTCACGAATCGCTCTCCACCTGTGCGCTCCGCGCGTACTCCATCAGCAACTCCCGTGGTACGAGCACGACCGTCTCGTGCGTAGGCGTCCGACTCAGCTGCGCACGCGCCTCGGCGTCGACCAACTCCGCGCACGGTCCTGCACAGTGGATGAGTCGCATTTCGCCTTCTTGATTCGAAATGAGTCGGTCACTCAACCGTGGCAGGCAAATGATCCTTGGTCAACCCAAGCTGCTCCGGCTTGACAGCTGGACCGCCGTCGCGGCCGGAGCCGAATGGCTCGATGTCGAGTAGTACCCCGAGCGCAGAGGTGTGCGTGCCGAGCCCTGACCTCCACGCGCGTCTCTGCATCCAGTCGGGTAGTCAGGACAGGACTCCGTGCTGGGTGTTCCAGCGCTGCGCGGCGTTGTAGGCCTCGACGGCGGACCAGATGTAGACGGCGGGCAGAAGCAGGAAGCCGATCACCCAGAGCAGGCTGAACCAGGCAATACCGGCCACGACGAACATGCCGATGCCGAGCCCGATGTCGCCGTTGAGGAACTGTCCGAGGCCAGGGACCAGGATGCTGAGAACGCACGCCAACCCGGGATTCTTCGCCTTGATCTGCTGCATGGGCATCATCGGCGGGAACGGCTGGTAGGGCGCGGGCTGGTAGAACTGCTGGGGCTGGGGCTGGGGCTGGGGTATCGGCGGGGTGGCGTGGGTCGGCTGTGCTGCGGACGGAGGCGTCGGATGAGGCGGGTCCGGCTGCCTGTAGCGCGGGATCCCGGGGCCCGTGCCAGGCAGGTACGGCTGAGCCGGGATCTGTTCTGAGTTGTCGAGCTGTTCGGGCATCATTCCCCCTCGGGAACACAGTGGAGCCAATACCTAGAGACCCGGCTCCACTGCCCGCTGATACAGCTCAGGTGCATGGCCCTGCCGTCGTCCTCCTCATTCCTTCAGTTGGGTGAGGCGGCGTTCGGGGGCGGGGGCGGCTTCGGCCAGTAGTTGGGTGTATTCGTGTTGGGGGTTGAGGATTACGTCGTCGGCGGGGCCTTGTTCTACTAGCTGGCCTTGGTAGAGGACCAGGATTTCGTCGCTGAAGTGGCGGGCGGTGGCGAGGTCGTGGGTGATGTAGAGGACGCCTAGGTTTTCCTCGCGTTGGAGGGTGGCTAGGAGGTTGAGGACGCCCAGGCGGATGGAGACGTCGAGCATCGAGACCGGCTCGTCGGCTACCAGGATGGCTGGTTCGGGGGCGAGGGCTCTGGCGATGGCTACGCGTTGGCGTTGGCCGCCGGAGAGTTCGTGGGGTTTGCGGTGGGCGTAGGTTTCGTCGAGGCGGACTCGGTGGAGGAGTTCGAGGACGCGTTCGTCGACCTGGGCGCGGGTGAACGTGGGGTGGTGGAGTTTCACCGGGCGGGCCAGGTGGTGGGCGATCGAGTGGTACGGGTTGAGCGACGCGAACGGGTCCTGGAAGACCATCTGGACGGCCTTGCGGTACGTCGCCGCCGCCGCGCCGCGGTACTGCATCGGTTTGCCGTCGACGAGGATCTCGCCGGAGGTCGGCCGTTCCAGTTGCAGGAGCAGCTTCGCGATCGTGGACTTTCCCGAGCCGGACTGGCCGACGAGCGCGATGGTCCGGCCGGGCTGTAGTTCGAAGCTGACCTGGTCGACCGCGCGCAGCCGGGTGCTCCGCAGGCCGTTGCGCAGCCGGTATTCCTTCACCACGTCGCGCAGTTCGAGCGCACTCATAGGGCCTCCTCGGCGCCGGTGCGGACAAAGGCGCCGCGTTCACCGGTCAGGCTCGGGAACGACGACAGCAACCGCTTCGTGTACGGGTGCTGAGGCTTGGTGTACAGCGTCAGCGCATCGTCCAGTTCGACGATCACGCCCTCCCGCATCACCGCGATCCGGTCGCTGATCTCCAGCAGCAGCGGCAGATCGTGGGTGATGAAGACGACCGCGAACCCGAGCTCGGCGCGCAGCCGGGTGATCTCCCGGAGGATCTCCCGCTGTACGACGACATCGAGCGCGGTCGTCGGTTCGTCCATGATCAGGACCTGTGGTTCGAGCGCGAGCGCCATCGCGATCATCACGCGCTGCCGCATCCCGCCGGACAGTTCGTGCGGGTACGCGCGCAGCCGGTCGCGGTCGACGCCGACCCGTTCGAGGAGTTCGCCGCAGCGCTCGCGCCGTTCCGTCCGGCCGAGCTCGGGCCGGTGCGTGACGAAGACGTCCTCGAGCTGCTCGGAGATCCGCAGTACCGGGTTGAGCGAGTTCATCGCGCCCTGGAAGACCATCGCGATCTTGTCCCAGCGGAACGCGCGCAGGTCGTTGCCGGTCAGCGCCGACAGGTCGATGTCGTACCCCTCGCGGGACGAGAACACCACCCGCCCGCCGGTGATTCGGGCCGGCGGCTTCAGCAGCCGGGTGATCGCGTACGCCAGCGTGGACTTTCCGCAGCCGCTTTCTCCCGCGAGGCCGAGGATCTCGCCGCGCTCCAACGTCAGCGACACGTCCCGGACGGCGTGCACCGTGGTCTCGGCCAGGTAGTCGATGCTCAGGTTCTCGATGCTCAGTACGGTCATGCCTGCACGCTCCATTTGTTGCGTTCGGCACGCGTCTGCGAGCGCAGCTTCGGGTTGATGATCTCGTCGATCGAGAAGTTGATCAGCGACAGCGCCGCGCCGAACAGCGCGATCGCGAGCCCCGGCGGTGCGAACCACCACCAGGCGCCGAGCCGCAGCGCCAGCCCGTTCTGGGCGTAGAACAGCATCGTGCCCCAGGTGAACGACCCGGAGGCGCCGAGCCCGAGGAACGACAGCCCGGCCTCGCCGAGGATCGCGAAGATCACCGCGAACACCACCTGCGAGGCGAGCAGCGGGATCAGGTTCGGCAGGATCTCCACGGTCAGGATCCGCCAGCGTTTCTCGCCGCCGATCCTTGCCGCGAGCACGTAGTCCCGGCTCCGTACGCTGAGCGTGAACCCGCGCAGTACCCGGGCCGACCCGGCCCAGCTGGTGATCGCGAGTACGGCGGCCACCAGCCAGATCGACTTGTTCGGTACGTAGCTGGAGATCACGATCACCAACGGCAGCCCCGGGATCACCAGCATGATGTTGGTGAACAGCGAGAACGCCTCGTCCGCCCAGCCGCCGACGAACGCGCCGACGACCCCGAAGAACGACGACAGCAGCAGCGTGATCGCCCCGACCACGACGCCGATGATCAGCGAACCGCGGGTGGCGTACGCGAGTTGTGCGAAGACGTCCTGCCCGCTCTGGGTGGTGCCTAAAATGAACCCGTGACCCGGGCCGGCCAGCCCGACGTCGCGGACCGTCGACGGATTGCCGACCAGGAACGGACCGAGCACGCCGAACAGGACGATCACGCCGGCGATCGTCAGGCCGACGCCAAGTTTGAGCGTCATGGGCAGGAGCCGGCGCCGGGTGGGCGCGACCGGCGACGGCCCGTCCGCGGTGGCGGCCTGCACCGCCCCTTCAGTTGTCAGAGCCATGGAGCCTCCTCAGGACCGCGCACGCGTGCGGGGGTCGATGACGCCGTACAGGAGGTCGACGAGCAGGTTCGCGCCGAGGACGGCGAGCGTGATGATCAGGAAGACGCCCTGCATCAGCGCGTAGTCGTTGTTGCCGACGGCAAGCAGCAGCGCGGACCCGATGCCCGGGTACCCGAACACCGCCTCGGTGACGATCGAGCCGGCGACCACGAAGCCGAGCGAGATCGCGAAGCCGGAAACCGAGGGCAGGACGGCGTTCCGGGCCACATACCGGGACCGGATCCGCCGTGGGGTCAGGCCTTTCGCCTCGGCGGTCACGACGAAGTCCTCGGACAGCGTCGAGACCATCATGTTCCGCATCCCGAGCATCCAGCCGCCGATCGACGAGATCACGATCGTCAGCGCGGGCAGCGCGCCGTGGTACAGCACCGACCGCAGGAACGGCAGGCTCCAGCTCGGCGTCACGGAGTACACGTCGTACCCGCCGCTCAGTGGGAACGCCGGCCAGCTGCTGGCCAGCAGGAAGAGCAGCAGCAGGGCGAGCCAGAAGTACGGCACCGACTGCAGCATCGTGGTGAACGGGATCAGGTTGTCGATCCACGATCCGCGCCGCCAGCCGGCCGCGCGGCCGAGCAGGATCCCGACCGCGAACGAGATCACGGTCGCGATCCCGATCAGCCCGACCGTCCACGGCAGCGTCTGCCCGATCACCTGCGAGACCGGCGCCGGGAAGTACGCGATCGACGTACCGAGGTCGCCGGTCACCAGGTGGTGCAGATACCGCCAGTACTGCGTCCAGAGCGAGGAGCTGGTGTCCGTGCCGAGCAGTGCCTGGATCGCGGTCCGGGTGGTCGGCGTGACCGGGCCTTTCGTCGCGAGCTTCGACAGCATCAGGTCGACCGGGTTCCCCGGCATCAGCCGGGGAATCAGGAAGTTCAGCGTCAGCGCCGCCCAGAGCGCCACCACGTAGAAGGCGAGTTTCCGGAGCAGGTAGCGCATCAGCTGGCGGGCTTGATCGTCTTGAGGACGATGCCGGCGTCCCACGCCTTCCAGGCCGCGGGCAGCACGTAGAGGTTGTCCTTGGTCGGCCAGCCGGTCGCGCGCGAGGTGTTGAACTCGGTCAGCATCGAGTTCACGTAGACCGGGATGTAGGGCAGCTGGTCCTCGATGATGCCCTGGATCTTCGCGTACGCCGCCTTCTGCGCGGCCTGGTCCGTCGTACCGGCGGCCGCCGTCAGCGCGGCGTCGACGGCGGGGTTCGAGAAGCGGGACTGGTTACCGGCGGAGGCGCTCTTGCCGACCGGGGCGGTGTTCGTGGTGGCGAGCTTGCTGTCGTAGGTGAAGTACGGGTTCGTGGACGCGCCGAGGCCGACCGAGTCCAGCGACAGCTGGAACTTGCCGTTGGTCTGCGCGGCGTTCCACTCGTTCCACGACACCTGGCTCGGCTTCAGCTCGATGCCGACCGCGGCGAGCTGCTGCTTGAGGGTGTCGTTGATCAGGATGTAGTCGCTCCACCCGGTGACGGTCTGCACGGTCAGCGACAGCCGCTTGCCGTCCTTCGTCCGGACGCCGTCGCTGCCCTTCGTCCAGCCGGCCGCGTCGAGGGCCTTGTTCGCCGCGTCGGTGTCGGCGCTCTGCGGGAGCTTCGCTGTACCGGCGTCCGCGATCCACTGGTCGTCGCGGCCCGGGAGCAGCATGGTCGGCGAGCCGACGCCCGCGACACCGCCGCCGGCGAGCTTCGCCAGCTGCTCGCGGTTCATCGCCAGGTAGATCGCCTTGCGGACGGCGGGATCGGTCTGCGGGCCGGTGCAGCCGAGGGCGGAGTTCGAGCAGGTCACGATGACGGTCGTCATCACCGGGGTGTTCACGTAGGTGAGGTTCTTGCCGGACTTCATGATGTTGTCGATCCCCGGCAGGTAGGCGCTCGCCCAGTCGACCTTGCCCGCGACGAGTGCGGCGCTCGCGGCGTCCGCGGACGTGACCGGGAGGTACCGGACCTCCTTGATCGTGGGCTTGCCCGCCTCCCAGTACTGGTCGTTCTTGGTCAGTACGAAGCTCTGCGGCGTGTACGACTTCACCTTGAACGGGCCGGTGCCGACGGGATCCTTGTTCAGGTTCGTCGTCGGGTCCTTGATGTCCTTCCAGATGTGCTCGGGCACGATCGCCTGGTTGGCGAGGACGGCGGGCTCCTGCATCAGCGACTTGGACTTGAACGTCAGTACGGCGGTGTCGTCGGAGGTCGCCTTCGCGGTCGCGGCGAGGCCGGACGGGTTCAGCGCGGGCGTCTTCGCGACCAGGTTGAACGTGAAAGCCACGTCCTTCGCGGTGAACGGCTGGCCGTCGTTCCACTTCACGTCATGGCGGGTCTTGATCGTCAGCTCGGTACCGGCGGCGTTCCAGGAGAAGCTCGACGCGAGGACGGGCGTGGGCTCGGACTGCTTCGCGAAGTTGTACCAGTACAGCGGCTCGTAGATGACGCCGAGCGTCGGCTGCAGCGCCGTACTGCTGAACGGGTTGAAGTTCTCGGTGGTGATGTCGCCGGCCGCGACCGTGATCGAGGCGTCCTTGGTGGTGCCCTGGTTGCCGGTGGCGGCGCTGTTGCAGGCGGCGAGCAGTACGGCGGTGACGGTCGCGACGGCTGCGGCGCTCACCAGGCGCCGTACGCGGGTCCTTCTCGTCGGGTTCCGGAGCATTGATCGATTCCTTTCCAACGCGGTCTTCGAACGCGTCACCCGGCACCCGCCAGGGAAGCTGGCCGTAACTTAGTTCGCCTAACAAAGAAGGCGCAAGAGGTCAGCGCGGTAACGATTTCGACACCGGGAGTGCCTGGAAAGGGTTTGCTGGGCTCGACTCAGGCGGAGATCGCGCGCTCGGAGCGCAGCATCATCAGCGCGGCGCCGATCGCCGCCGCGTCGTGGCCGCGCTCGTCCAGCACGACCTCGGTGTTCACGGCCCGGCCGAAGGCGGAGCTCATGATCCGGTCCTGGATGATCGGCAGGTAGATCGTCCCGGCCACCGCGAACGCGGGACCGGTCAGCACCAGCAGTTGGACGTCGTACATGTTGGTGATCGCCTGCGCGCCGAGCGCCAGCCAGGACGCCGAGTCCTTGAGGATCGCCTCGGCCCGCGAGTCCCCGGTCAGCGCGAGCCTGGCGATGGCGGCGAACGCCGCGACCCCGGTACGCCGCTGGGACCCGAGGTCGAGGCCCGCGGCCCGGGCCTTCGCGACCACCGTCGCGGGACCGGCGATCGCCTCCAGGCAGCCGGTGCTCCCGCACCAGCACCGCGGGCCGCCGATCTGCACGCAGATGTGGCCGACCTCGCCGGCGTTGCCGTGTGCGCCCTGGTACACGTGGCCGTTCAGCCGCAGGCCGGAGCCGATGCCCTCGCTCATGAACAGCCCGGCCATCACCGACACGTCATGGCTGGTCGTGAGCCTGGTCCCCGCGGCGGCCGCGGTCGCGTCGTTCTCCAGCAACGCCGGCAGGCCGAGCCGCTCCTCCAGGCGCTGGTGGATCGGAAAGCCGACCCAGCTCGCCATGCTCGGCGGCGCCGAGGTGACACCCAGGTTGCGGATCAGCGGGCCGGGGCAGACGAACCCGAGCCCGAGGATCAGCCCCGGGTCGACGCCCGCCCGCTCGATCAGTTCGGTGGTCTCGGCGGCGATCCGCTCGACCACCTGCTCCGGGTCGCTCTCGTCGCCCGGCCCGGCCCGCCGCCAGCGCGCGAGCACCCCGCCCGCGTAGTCGACCAGCACGTACGTCAGGCTGTCGGGGCTCAGGTGGACGCCGACGACGTACCGGGCGGCGGCGCGGATCCGGAGCAGCGTGCGAGGCTTGCCGCCGGTGGACGAGCCGCGGCCGGCCTCGTCGACCAGACCGTCGTCGATCAGCCGCCGGACCAGGGTGGTGACCGAAGGGGCGGTGAGGCCGGTGATCTGGGTGAGTTCGACCCGGCTGACCGTGCCCGCGGAGCGGATGCTGTCCACAATGACGGCACGGCTGTTCGTCGGTGCCGGGTCGTACCCCGGGGCGTACGACGCGTCGCCGGCCTGCTGCATGGGAACATCCGCCATCTGTCGGGTTTGTTAGGTCTGTGAATATAGTGGCTCGGTGGCCTTGGAGGGCAGTGTATGCATGAGCGGATCGCGGGGCTGGTCCTGGCGCGTCCCGGGCGGTTGCTCGGGATGGAGCCGTTCATGGCCGACGTCGTCCAGGGGATCGAGGAGGTCTTCGCCGGGCGCGGCTGCAGTCTGCTGATCGAGTTCGCCGCGGACATTACCGCCGAGATCGAGATCTGGCGGCGCTGGGTGCCCAACCGGCACGTCGACGGGATCGTGATGGTGGACCTGCGGGCGACCGATCCGCGGCTCGACGAGCTGCAGCGGCTCGGCGTACCGGCGGTGCTGCTCGGCGGGCCGGAGCTGAAGGCGCCGATCACGAACGTGCTGGTCGACAACGCCGAAGGTGCGCGGGCGGCGGTCCGGGCGCTGGCGGATCTCGGGCATGCCGACATCGCCCGGGTGAGCGGGCCGCGGGACATGCTGCACTGCCAGGCGCGGGACGCCGCGTTCATGGCGACGTGCGCGGAGCGGGACGTGCGGGCGCGGGTGATCGAGGGGGACTACTCGGAGGAGTCCGGGCGGGACGCGATGCAGCAGCTGCTGACCGGGAGCCGGGTGCCGACGGCGGTTGTCTACGACAACGACCTGATGGCGATCGGTGGGTTGGCGGCGGCGAAGGAGCTGGGGGTGGCGGTCCCCGAACAGCTGTCGGTGATCGCCTGGGACGACACCGCGGTGGCGCGGTTGGCCACACCACCGCTCAGCGTCGTCACCGTGGACGTCCACGGCCTGGGGACCATCGTCGGCGAAGCAATCCTCAACGTCATCCAGGGCGCCGCCCCCACCACCTACCAGGTCCCCAAACCCACAATCCGCCTGGACCGCTCCACCGCACCGCCGTCGCCGGCGGCCCCGTCACGGTCGCGGTAGAGCTCGCCCCAACTTCACCGCACGACGGCGCTGCTAACTTCACCGCACCACGGCGCTACTAAGTTCACCGCGCCGCGGAGCGGCTACTTCCCTCGCGCCGCGGAGCGGCTACCTTCCTCGCGCCGCGCCGCGGCGCGGCGCTGCTACCTGCACCGCTCAGCGCCGCGAGCGGTGCAGGGGTTAGGCGTGGCCGACTGCCTCCAGTGGGTCGGGCCAGGACTTGAGGGCTGCTAGTAGGTCGGGGTTTTGGGTTGAGGCCAGCGCTTCGGTGTACGCGTCGGTGATGATGTCGGTGATGCGGACGGGTACGCCGGTGTTCGCGGAGCGTACGGCGGCTTCGACCATGGCGAGGCTGATGACGTTCGAGTGGACCTCGGACTGGGGTGTGGTCGACGTACGGATCGCGTGGACGAACTCCGCTAGGGAGCCGGCGATCTCCTCGGGCTCGTCGCCGAGGGGGGCCGGTACGGCGGGTTCTGCGACGGGGGCGTTGTCGCCGTCCCAGGTCGCCGTACCGCCGGGGGTGCTCGCGCGCCACAGCCCGTTCCACGATGTCTCGAGGCCCGGGGCGCACCAGCTGCCGACGAACGTGAAGCGGGTGCCGTCGGCGTACGTGAAGATCGCGGACGCCGCCGCGTTGCCGTCGAACCAGCTCCAGGACGGGTTGTACGAGTCGCAGTACACCGACACCGGCTCCGACCCGATCAGCTTGCGGGACAGGTCGAACTGGTGGATCGCCATGTCGACGAGCAGCGGCTCCGCCATCCGCTCGCGGAAACCGCTGAAGTGCGGCGCCTTGTAGAACTCGCACGACAGCGTCCCGATCGGCCCGAGCTCGGCGAGCTGCTTCTGGAAGGCGTTGACTGCGCGGAAGTACCGCCGGGACTGCGACACCATCAGCAACTTCCCGCTGACTTCAGACGCCGCGGCCATGACAAGGCATTCACGGACCGTTTCGGCCAGCGGTTTCTCACACAGTACTGGGACTCCGCGGAGGAGTGCTTCTACGCTGACTTTCGGATGCGCTACCGGCACAGTCACGTCGATGAGTGCCTCGAAATCAACAGCGAGTTCATCGATCGAGCCGGCGACGGGTACGTCGGGGTGGCCGTTCTCGTCGGCTGCGGCGCGGGCGACGTTCACGTCGAGGTCGATCAGGCCGACCAACTGTACGGAAGGGTTGGCGGCGATGGTGCGCAGCCAGGCGCGGCCCATGCCGCCGGCTCCGACCTGCAGCAGGCGTAGGGGTTCAGGCATCGGCAGGCTCCTCGATGGGTCCGGTGTACCCGTGTCCGTTGAAGAAATCGTCGGTCTCGTACCGCAGCAGCGTCGGCAGTTCCCGCTTCGGCAGGTCGGTCCGGGCCCAGGCGGCGCCGTTCGCGATCACCCTACGGACGTCCTTGTGGTGGTAAACCGGGTAGTCCTGGTCGCCGGGGGAGAAGTAGAAGATCTTCCCGTGCCCGCGGCGGAACGTGCAGCCGGAGCGGAACACCTCGCCGCCGGAGAACGAGGACACGAAGATCAGCTCGTCCGGCACCGGGATGTCGAAGTACTCGCCGTACATCTCCTGCTGCTCGATCTCGATCGGGTGCGGCACGCCCTGCGCGATCGGGTGCGTGGGGTTGACCGTCCAGACCAGTTCCCGGTCCCGCTCGCTGCGCCAGCGGAGCGTGCACGTCGTACCCATCAGCTTGCCGAAGATCTTCGACCAGTGACCGGAGTGCAGCACGACCAGCCCCATACCCGACAGCACGTGCTGGTACACCCGGTCGACCACCTTGTCGTCGACCTCACCGTGCGCGGCATGCCCCCACCACACGAGTACGTCGGTCTCGGCGAGAACGTCCTCGGTCAGACCGTGTTCGGGTTCGTCCAGCGTCGTGGTGGAGACCTGCGCGTCGGGCAGGTTCTCGGCGATGCCGGCCGCGATGGTGGCGTGCATGCCGTCGGGGTAGATCTCGCGGACGTGCGGCTCGACCTGCTCGTGCCGGTTCTCGCCCCAGACCAGTATCTTCATCGTTGTCCTTAAGGGTTATTTGACGGCTCCGCCGATGGCACCGGCGGCGATGTACTTCTGTGCGGCGACCAGCAGTACGACGGCCGGGACCGCCGAGAGCACCGCGGTCGCCATCACCGCGTTCCAGTTCTGCACCTGGGTGCCGAGGTACTGGTAGATCCCGAGCGTCACCGGCCGGACGCCGCCCTTGGTGGTGAGCGTCAGCGCGAACAGGAAATCGCTCCAGGAGAACAGGAAACTGAACAGTCCGGCGGTGATCAGCGAGTTCTTGCTGATCGGCAGCACGATCGCCACGAACGCCCGGAACAGCCCGGCGCCGTCCACCCGGGCGGCCTCCACCAGAGACGGCGGCAGCGAGAGCATGAACGACCGCAGGATCAGGATCGCGAACGGGATCCCGCTGGCGCAGTTCGCGATGATCAGCCCCGGGATCGAGTTCAGCAGCCCGATCCGTTCGTAGGCCGTGTAGAGCGCGTTCGCGATCACGATGCCGGGGATCATCTGCGAGATCAGGATCGCGAGCAGCCCGATCGACACCCAGCGGGACCGGAACTGCGAGAGCGCGTACGCACACGGCGTCGCGATCGCGAGGCTCAGGACGACGGTTCCGGCCGCGATGATCAGGCTGGTGACGAGGTTCCCGCCCTGCTCGTCGAGCGCCCGTTGGTACCCGGAGAACGTCGGATGCAACGGCAGGAAGCCGGCCGTCAGCGTGTTCCCGGACGGCTGCAGCGAGGCGTTCAGCATCCAGTAGACCGGGAACAGCATCACGCACAGGATCAGCACCCCGATGACGGTGTACGCCGTACGTCGCATCGCACCTCCCTTACTCATCGACGGCCTTGCGCGTGCCGCGCAGGTAGAAGATCGCGAACACGAACGAGATCGCGATCAGGATGTTGGACAGTGCCGCGCCCTGGCCGAACCGGAAGTCCACGAACGACTTCTCGTACGACTGGGTGGCCAGCGTCTGCGTCGCGTTCGCGGGACCGCCGCCGGTCAGGCCGAGGATGATGTCCAGGACCTTGATCGTGTAGACCACGCCGAGCATCAGCAGCACGCTCGCCACCGAGCGCAGGTTCGGCCAGGTGATGTACCAGAACGAGCGCCACCCGGTCGCGCCGTCCAGCTGGCCGGCCTCGTACAACTCGTCCGGGATCTCCGCCAGGCCGGAGTACAGCAGCGTCACGTTGAACGGGATGCCGATCCAGATGTTCACGCCGATCACCGCGATCAGCGCGACCGACGGCGAGTTCAGCCACGGCACCGGATCGCCGATCAGGTGCAGCCCCAAGAGCGTTCTGTTGAGAATTCCGCTGTCCTGCTCGAGTATCGAGCGCCAGGTCGCGCTCGACACGATCAGCGGCAGCAGCCACGGCAGCAGCAGCAACGACCGCAGTACGCCGCTGAGCGGGAAACGGTTCCGGAAGAAGAGTGCCAGCCCGAGCCCGATCGCGAACTGGAACGCGATCGACCCGATCGTGAACAGTGCCGTGTTCAGCATCGCGTCGGAGAACAGCTTGTCGGTCACGACCGTCTGGTAGTTCTGCAGCCCGACCCAGGGCGCGACGCCGGTGAAGAACGTCTTCAGCCCGTAGTCCTGCAGGCTCATCAGCAGGTTCTTCACCACCGGGTAGCCGAACAGCGCGAGCATCGCGACCGCCGCCGGCAGAACGAACAGCACCTTGGTCAGGCTCTCGCCCCGGTGGTGCCGGCCGCGCACCTTCGCGCGGCCGGCCACTCTGGTCCGTGTGAGCGTCACCATATTGTCATCCCGCCGATCAGCCGCCGGACGCCTGCTTGAACGCGTCCTGCGCGGTGGCCTTGCCGGTCAGCGCCAGCTGGATCGCCTGGTAGATCACCTTGGCGGCGTCCGGCCACTTGTCGCCGAGCTTGCCGGTCCGCGCCCGGGCGGTCTTCACCTGCTCGGCGAAGGCCTTCATCGACGGCACGTCCTTGGCGTACTGGTCGAGCAGCGCGAGCTTGGTCGGGAGAGTGAACCGGGCCTTCGCCCAGGCGAGCTCATTCTCGTCCGAGTTCAGGCACTTCACGAAGTCGGCGGCCTTCTGCTGCTTGGCCTGGTCCTTGTTCAGCGGGACCGTCCAGGCTTCACCACCGAGCGGCGCGACCGGGGTCTGGTCCGGCTTGTTCAGCGGGAACGTGACCACGTCCCACTTGATCTTGGGGTTCTTGTTCAGCGCCGGAATCTGCCACGGGCCGTTGACCATCATCGCGGCCTTGCCGGCGATGAACTGGTCGTTGACGTCGCCCTGGGTCCAGTTGATCACGCTCTTCGACGCCGAGCCGTCCTTCACCAGATCCACCCACAATTGCAGGGCTTCTGCCACCGCGGGGCTGGTCAGGTCGGTCTCGTCGCCGCCGTTGGTCCACATCGCCGGCAGGAACTGCCAGGACCCTTCGTACGTCGCGTTCGCGTTGAAGGCCATCCCGTACCGGCCTGGCTTGGTGAGCTTCTTGGCCGCGGCCTTCAGTTCGTCCCAGGTCTTCGGCGGCTGCACGCCCGCCTCGGCGAGCATGTCCTTGTTGTAGAACAACGCGATCGTGTTCGTCACCGGCGCCAGCCCGTAGAGCTTGCCCTGGTACGACGTCGCGTCGACCATGCCCTTGATGACGCCGTCGCCGTTCAGGCCCATGTCGTTCAGGGGAGCGAGCGCACCGGTCGCGGCGATCTGCTGTACGTCGGGGTTGTCGAGCATCAGTACGTCCGGCAGCGTCTTCGACGACGCCTGCTGCAGCACCTTCTGGATCAAGGTGTCACCAGGCACCGTCTCCCGCTGGATCGTGATGCCGAGCTGCGTCGCGCAGCCGTCGAGTCCCTTCTGGACCAGGGATTTGTCCGGATCGTTGTTGTAGTAGTCCAGGATCGTGAGGCTCTTGACGCTGTCGCCGGAGCCGGCCGCCTGGCCGCCGCCGTTGTTGCCGCAGGCGCCGAGCAGGAGCGACACCGTCGTCGCACCCGCCAGCGCGGCGGCGATCCGCTTGCTGATCATGACATCGGACTCCTTCAAAGCGTTTAACCGATGGACGAGGGGCGGTGGGTAGTTGCTTGTGGATTTGGCGGTAAACCGCTTAACTGAGGTGTTGAAGGACTATGTTCCCTACGTCACACACCTGTCAAGAGCTCAGCGGGGGTCGATCGATGGTCACGATGAAGGACGTCGCTCAGCGCGCCGGTGTCTCGATCGCGACCGTCTCGTTCCTGCTCAACGACACCAAGCCGGTGACCGCCGCCACCCGGGCCCGGATCGAGCAGGCGATGCTCGACCTCGGGTACCGCCGGAACATGGTCGCCCGCGCGCTGGCGTCCCGGCGTACGCACATCATCGCGATGGCGTACCCGGCGCTCGAGCACAAGTTCGGGATGTCGACCGCGGAGTTCTTCACCAGCGCGGCCGAGGCGGCGCGCAAGGAGGACTACCACCTGGTGCTGTGGCCGGTCGGCAACGACGGCGTCGAGCTCCGGGAACTGCTCGGGCAGGGGCTCGTCGACGGCGTCGTGCTGATGGAGGTGCAGCTCGACGACCCGCGGATCGACGTACTGCGGAAGTCCGCGACGCCGTTCGCGCTGATCGGGCGGACGACCGAGCCGGCCGGGTTGCCGCACGTGGACATCGACTTCGACACGACCGTGGAGGAGGCGGTCCGGTACCTGTACGAGCACGGGCATCGGCAGCTCGCCTTGATCTCGGGGGATCTGGACGATCCGCGGTTCCACGAGTACGGGCCGTGGGTGCGGATCGACGCGGCGTACCGGCGGGTGGCGGCGGAGTACGGGCTGCCGGTGGTGGTGTTGCCGTGCTCGGACACGACGTCGGCCGGGAAGGCAGCGGTGGAGGGGGTGCTGGCGGAGTACCCGGAGACGACGGCGGTGCTGGTGCTGAACGAGTACGCGGCGCTGGGGGTGGTGTCGGGGTTGAAGCGGGCGGGGTACGACGTACCCGGGGATGTGTCGGTGCTGTCGCTGCTGATGGTGCCGGAGACGGCGGCGATGACGGATCCGGAGCTGACGATGATGCGTACGCCGGGGCCGGAGCTGGGGCAGCTCGGTACGCAGGCACTGATCCGGCAGCTCGAGGGCGACGATCCGCTGCCGCCGCAGTTGGTGCCCGCCAAGCTGATGCCGGGAGCTACGGTCGCAGCGCCCAGAGCGCCGCGACCAAAGGCCGGTGCAGGTCGGCGCGGCGCGCGCAAAGCCCGATCGTGAGCGGCTCGAGCTCGGCCGGCAGCTCCTCCAGCTGATCGCGGACCGCGGACGACTCGAGCACCAGCCGCGGTACGACACCGACGCCACACCCCAACGCCACCAGCGCAAGCAACGCCTCATGCCCGTCGGGCTCCGCCGCGATCGTCGGCTTCACCCCCACCCTCCGAAACCACCGAAACGCCGCCTCCCGAACCAACCCCCGCCCCGGCACCACAAACGGCCCCTCCGGCGGTAGCGCAAACGGTGCACCCGCCGGCCCGAACGGCCCGGGCGGTGGAGCGGACGGTGTAGCCCGTGGAGCGGGCGGGTCGGACGGGCCGGGCGGACTGGGTGGTGGAGCGGACCATGTATCCGCCGGACCGGGCGGATCGGGTCGACCGTGCGCCGGACCGGGTGGAGCGGGTGGAGCGGACGGTGTAGCCCGTGGAGCGGGGGGAGTGGTTGGGGAGTTGTTGTCGGCGTGGGTCTGTTCGTGGGTGGGGGTGGGGTGTGGGGGGTCGGGTGGGGTGTTGCGGGACTTGACGAGGACCAGGGCGGTGGTGGCGACGGGGCGGGTGATGAGGGTTTGGGGGAGGCGGTGGGGGATGCCGGCTACGGCGGCGTCTACTTCGCCCTCGTCGAGGCGGGCGAGGGCGGCGGCTGCGTCGCCGGTGCGGAGGGTGAGGCGGATCTGTGGGTGCTGGTCGCGGAGGGGGCGGAGGAGGTCGGGGAGGAGGGTTTGGCAGGCGGTGACGGTTGCGAAGATCCGCAGCTCGCCGGTCAGGTCCTCCTCGACGGCATCGTGGTAGCCGGCCCAGAGCTCCAGCGCCTTCTCCGCGTACGCCGTGAACCGCCGCCCCTCCGCCGTCAGCATCACGCCCCGCGGGCCCCGGTCCAGCAGCCGCGCCCCGACCCGCGCCTCCAGCCGCTGGATCGTCCGCGTCAACGTCGCCGCACTCACATGACACTCCAGGCTCGTCCGCCCGTAGTTCAGCGACTGCCCCAGGTGCAGAAACAGTTCCAGTTCGCGGTGTTCCAACTGCCGGCCTCCTGTTGTCGCGTACCGAAGAACGGGTAGTGGTCGGGCTTTCGTCCGCCCGGCCGGGGTCGCCACGCCTGCCGAGGTGCCGGTCCGGCGACCACTACCCGTTCTTCGGTACGCGACCGAGTGTTCCACATTCTGCAACGGTGCGGTGCGAAGGTTGCGCTTGCTGCAATGCGGCGGCGGCGGATTGACTGGTGGGCATGGAGAGTTCGGTGTTTCGGGTGGAGTCGATGGGGGTCCCGGGTGGGACCGAGGCGATTGTGCGGGGTGGGCGGGACCTGTTTGCGCTGCTGCCGGATGCGTTGCACGGGGTGGAGCGCATCGGGGTGCTCGGGTGGGGGCCGCAGGGGCGGGCGCAGGCGTTGAACCTGCGGGACTCGCTCGCCGGCACCGAGATCAGTGTCGCGGTCGGCCTGCGCCCGGGGTCCCGCTCCGCGGACGATGCCCGGCGTAACGGGTTCAGCGCGGACGACGGGACGCTGGGGGACTGGCTCGAGGTGGCGGCGAGTGCCGATCTGGTGATCCTGCTGATCGCGGACGCGGCGCTGGCGGCGCACCACGAGGAGATCTTCGCGGTCCTCAAGCCCGGCGCGACCATTGGCCTGTCCCACGGTTTCCTGCTCGGCCACCTGCGCGAACGCGGCAGCGACTTCCCGGCCGGCCACCCGGTGATCGCGGTCTGCCCGAAGGGGATGGGGGATTCGGTACGCCGCCTGTACCAGCAGGGCGCCACCGTCAACGGCGCCGGCATCAACGCGAGCATCGCGGTGCACGCCGACCCGGACGGGCACGCGTGGGACCGGGCGCTGGCGTGGTCGGTCGCGCTCGGGTCGCCGTACACGTTCGCGACCACGCTGTCTGCCGAGTACCACTCCGACATCGTCGGCGAGCGGGCGATCCTGCTCGGCGCGGTGCACGGCCTGGTCGAGGCGCTCTACCGGTACTTCCGGATCGACGGCGCCGAGCCGGTCACGGCGTACGAGCGGTCCACCGAGGCGATCACCGGCCCGATCGCGCGGACCATCTCGAACGACGGCATCGCGGCGGTGCGGTCGGCGTCCGGGGACGAGGAGCTGTTCGACCGGGCGTACTCGGCGGCGTACGGGCCGGCCCGGGACCTGGTCGCGGAGATCTACGACGAGGTTGCCGACGGCACCGAACTGCGCAGCGTGATCCTCGCCGAGCAGCGGCTCGCGGACCGGCCGATGACCGAGATCGGCGGCAGCCCGATGTGGTCGCACAGCGCCGCGGTGCACGCCCGGCGGGGCCCGGCGGCGACCGCGGTCGATCCGGTGACGGCCGGTCTGTTCGTGGCCACGATGATGGCGCAGGTGGACGAGTTCGCGGCCCGCGGGCACGCCTGGTCGGAGATCGTGAACGAGTCGGTGATCGAGGCGGTCGACTCGCTGCTGCCGTACATGCATGCCCGCGACGTGGCCTACATGGTCGACAACTGCTCCCGTACGGCGCGCCTCGGCACCCGGCGCTGGGGCCCGCGCTTCCAGGCGGCGTACGAGCAGATCGCCCTGCCGCACCTGGGCCGGGCCGCGGACCCCGCCCGGATCAAGGACTTCCTGGACAACCCGGCCCACGAGGCCCTCGCCGCAGCCGCCAAGCTCCGCCCATCGGTGGACATCTCCGTTTAGCCTATGGGGCATGACGCCCGAGACGACGCGATCCCGGCTGGTTCCGATGCGGCCGCGGGATCCGCACGAGCCCGGGCGGGTGGCGTCGTCGCTGGAGTTGTTCTTCGATCTGGTGTTCGTGATCGCGGTCAGCGTCGCGGGTTCGCAGCTGCACCACGCGCTGTCCGAGAAGCACATCGGCAACGGCGTGCTGTCGTACCTGGTCGTGTTCTTCGGGATCTGGTGGGCGTGGATGAACTTCACCTGGTTCGCCACCTCGTTCGCCACCGACGACTGGCTGTACCGGCTGCTCACGATCGTGCAGATGAGCGGCGTGCTCGTCCTCGCCGCCGGGATCGAACGGGTCTTCACCGACCACGATTTCCGGCTCGTGGTGCTGGCGTACGTCGTGATGCGCGTCGCGATGGTGGCGCAGTGGTTGCGGGCCTCGCACTCGGCCGGGTCCAGCCGGCGCGCGACGCTGTTCTACGCCGGCGGGATCGCGATCGTCCAGGTGCTCTGGCTGATCATGCTGGTGCTGCCGGCGCCGGTCCAGCCGGTCGTCCTGGTGGTACTGGTGGCGGCCGAGATCTCGGTGCCGGTGGTCGCCGAGCGGCGCGGGATGACGCCGTGGCACCCGCACCACATCACCGAGCGGTACAGCCTGTTCACGTTGATCCTGCTCGGTGAGAGCCTGCTCGCGTCCGCGAACGCGATCATCGAGGCGGTGCACGACCACGAGGCGCTCGGCCCGCTGATCGCGCTGTCGGTGCTGACGCTGGTGGTCACCGCGTCGCTGTGGTGGATCTACTTCTGGCCGCCGCACCACACCGCGATCACGTCGTTGTGGCGGTCGCTGCGGTACGGCTACGTGCACTACTTCGTGTTCGCGGCCGCCGGTGCGTTCTCGGCGGGTATCGAGGTGGAGATCGACAGCATCACCCACCACACCGAGCTGAGCGAGGTGGCCGCGTCCTACACGGTGACGATCCCGATCGCGATCTTCGTGCTCGGCATCTGGTGGATCGCGCTCCGCGACAACGCCGACCGGGTGGTCAACGTCGTCGTACCGCTGGGTGCGGTGCTGGTGCTGCTGGATCCGCTGATCCCGGTGCCGTTCGCGCTGACCGCGGTGTTCATGGCGCTGGTCGTCGCGACGCTGGTGCTCAGGCCGCCGGTACGGCGGTCAGCCGAGCTCGGCTAGCGCGGTCGCGACCCGCCCGTGGGCGGCCTCCAGGGCAGCCTTGGCGGCCGGGATCGGGGTGCCGGTCAGCAGGTGCACGAGGGCCGGCTTGAGCTCGCCGTCGGCCGCGGCCAGCGCGGTCTCGCAGGCGGCCTCGTCGGCGCCGGTGGCCTCGCCGAGGATCCGGATCATCCGGCCGCGGAGCTTCTTGTTGGTGGCGACCAGGTCGACCATCAGGTTCGACCAGGTGCGGCCGAGCTTGATCATCAGCGTGGTGGAGAACGCGTTCAGAATCATCTTCTGCGCGGTTCCGGCCTTCAGCCGGGTCGAGCCGGCGATCACCTCGGGCCCGGTGTCCGCGGCGACCACGATGTCGGCCAGTGGCGCCAGCGGGGCGTCCGGGTTCGACGTCACCAGCACGGTGGTCGCCCCGGCGGCGCGGGCGGCCTTCAGCGCGCCGGCGACGTACGGCGTACTCCCGGAAGCGGCGAGGCCGACGACGAGGTCCTGGCCGGTGACGGCGGCCGCGTCGGAGGCGCCGCCCTCCTCGGAGTCCTCGACGTTCTCGACCGCGCGGAGCAGCGCCTGCATGCCGCCGGCGTGGTGGGCGACCACCAGCCCGTCGGGGACGTGGAAGGTGGGCAGCAGTTCGGCAGCGTCCAGGACCGCCAGGCGTCCCGACGTACCGGCGCCGAAGTAGTGCACCCGGCCGCCGCCACGGATCGCCTCGACCGCGGCGTCCACGGCCTTGGTCAGCTCCGGGATCACAGCGCCGACGGCCCCGGCGACCAGGCCGTCCTCGTTGTTCACCAGCTGGAGGATCTCGGACGTGCCCACCGCGTCGATGGCCAGCGTCCGGGGGTTGCGCTGCTCGGTCGGTGAGGTCACGGAATCGATGTTAGTTTTCTACTGAAGATATTTCAATTCGGTGGAATCTTGACAGGTCGCTACTCGGATCCCTTCAACCGGTGACCGCGGACCGAGGTGGCGGTCTCCTCGAGCGCCTTGCGGGCGTCCGGCAGCACCTGCTGTGCGACCCCGATGAACAGGCAGTCGATCACCGTCAGCTGCGCGATCCGGCTCGACATCGCGCCCGAGCGGTACGTCGTCTCGCGCGCGGCCGTGGTCAGCACCAGGTCGGCCGTCTTCGCCAGCGGGGACCGCGGGAAGTTGGTCACCGCGACGGTGGTGGCGCCGTGCTTGGCGGCCTCCTCGAGCGCCTCGACGACCTCGACCGTCGTACCGGTGTGCGAGATCCCGATCGCCACGTCGCCGTCGCCGAGCAGGGCCGCACTGGGCAGCGCCACGTGCACGTCGTTCCAGGCGAAGGCCACCCGCCGGATCCGGTGCAGCTTCTGCTGCAGGTCCATCGCCACGAACGCGCTGGCGCCGAACCCGTACAGATCGACCCGCGGCGCCTTCGCCACCGCGTCCACGACCTTCGCCAGCGCGTCCACGTCGACCTGCTGGGCGGTCTCCCGGACCGCGCGCTCGTCCGCGAACGACACCTTGCTGACCACGTCGGCCAGCGAGTCGCCGGGCTCGATGTCCCCGCCGACCTCGGGACGGACACTCTCCTGCGCCGACTGGGCCGCCAGCTGCAGGCGGAGCTGCGGATAGCCGGGGACGCCGATCTGCTTGCAGAACCGGATGACCGTGGTCTCCGAGGTGGAGGCCACCTCGGCCAGTTCGGAGATCGTCATCGCCGCCACTCCGCCCGGGTCCGCGAGGACCGCGTTCGCCACCCGCTGCTCGGCCGGCGCCAGCGCGGGCATCACCGCGCGGACCCGGACCAGCAGCGGCCCCGTGGGTTCTGGAGAGGTTGTCGAGTTCATGACAGCCACGGTACGGCGCCCATGCACGTGATGGGGTCACCGACGCGAAAGTCTCCAACCTGTTGCGGTAAATGATTCAGGCGTTCGTTCGCCGTCGAGAAGTTGACCACTCTCGCTCGTGATCTTCACACCGTCGACGTACACCCCGCGGCCCTGGTACAGCGGGTCGCTCGTGTAGCGCCAGCGAACGGTCTGCCTGCCGGTGCTCAGCTCCGCGGTCACCTGATGCCAGTGCCGGTCGCCGGACCCGCTGATCGAGCCGTCGGTCTCGGTCACCGACCCGCGGTCCCGGACCGCGAACGGCACCTTGGTCCAGGTCGTCCCGTCCGCGGACGTCTCCAGGTACAGCAGATCCGAGTCCTCGGTGTCCACGAACAGGTCGAACGCGAGCTTCGCTCCGCCCGCCGGTACGTCGACCGTGGTCGCGAGCGTGGTCGTCGCGTTGTCCGTCGTACCGGAGAACCAGGCGTCCTTGCCGTGCCGCGGGCCGACGCCGAGCGCCAGCGCGAGGCCTTGCACGACAGCGCGCCGGGCCGGGTTGTTGCTGCCCCAGTCGCGGCTCGGGTGCACGCGGTTGGTGAGCAGGATCGCGAACGAGCGGGAGTCGAAGTCGATCACGATCGACGTTCCGGTGTAGCCGGTGTGGCCGGCCGTGCGCGGGCCGGACAGACCGCCCATGTACCAACGCTGGTCGAGCTCGAAGCCGAGGCCGTGGTCGTTACCGGGGAACGCCTGGTTGAAGTTCGTGATCATCGCGGTGACTGAGGATTCTTTCAGGATCCGCGCACCGCGGTAGCTGCCGCCGTTCAGGAACGTCTGCGCCAGTACTGCCATGTCGTCCGCAGTACTGAAAACGCCCGCGTGGCCGGCGACGCCGCCGAGCGACCACGCGTTCTCGTCGTGCACCTCGCCCCAGACCATCCCGCGCGGCGGGGAGGACTGGTACTCGGTGGCGGCGATCCGCGGCTTCTTCTTCGGGTCCGGGTTGTAGCCGGTGTCCCGCATCTGCAGCGGTTTCGTGATCCCGTCCGCGACCAGCTTGTCCAGGGTCTTGCCGGTGACGCGGTGCGCGAGCTCGCCGAGCGCGATCAGGTTCAGGTCGCTGTACAGGTACTTCGTGCCCGGCGGGTCCTGAAGCTTCGCGGTGAGTGCCATATGCAGGCGTGACGCCGGGTCGGGCTGTGAGCTCCACAGCGGCAACCAGGACGGAAAGCCGCTGGTGTGCGTCAACGCCTGGCGGACGGTGACGCTTTCCTTGCCGTTCTCCGCGAACTCCGGCGCGTACGTCGCGATCGGCGCGTCGAGGTCGACCTTGCCCTTCTCGACCAGCTGCATCACCACGATCGACGTGAACAGCTTGGACACCGACGCCATGTCGAAGATCGTGTCGGTGCGCATCGGGATCTGCTGGTCCGCGGGCAGCTCCGTGCCCTTGCCGTCGGCGTACTTGAGGGCCATGCCGGTGGCGGTCCGGGTGACGATCTTGCCGTCGTGGCCGAGCAGCGTGACGGCGCCGGCGTACAACGGTTTCGCCGTACCGTTCGGCTTCGTCCAACCGGCCACCTGGGCCAGCGCGGCGTCGATCGGCGCCGGGTCCAGGCCCGCCTTCGCCGGGGTCTCGTCGCGCAGCAGCGTGGACTTCGGCGCGTACCCGGAGTACGGGTGGTCGAACCGGCCGGAGTTGTTGCCGCTGGCAACTGCAGGGGTGGCCATCGTGAGTATCACCGCAGAGATCGTCGTGATTGCGGCCCACCGCTTCATCGGTGGGCTCCCTTGTAGAGCAGGTACTTCGCGCGCCGGGCCGTCCAGGCGTCCGTCTCGGACCTCCAGGCTGCCACGATCTCCTCGGCCGACGCATCGGCCGAAAGCATGGTCCGGAACCGATCGGATCCGGTCAGCAGGTCGATCCACCGGCCGGGTGGGGTCTCCGCCCGCCAGGTGAAGTCGGGGTAGAGCTTACGGGCCTCGACGATCATGTGCGTCGCCGCGGTGATCGCCTCGACCCGGTGCGGGTCGGTGATCTGCACCTGGACGCCGCCGCAGAGCACGTTCGCGTTCTTGCTGATCGAGGGCGTGAAGTACGCCTCGCGGAACGCGACGCCCGGGATGTCCTTGGTCTGCAGCGCCTGCGCCCAGCGGTAGTCGACGTACGGCGCGCCGATCAGCTCGAACGGGCGCGTCGTACCGCGGCCCTCGGACATGTTGGTCGCCTCGAACAGGCACAGGCCCGGGTAGAGCAGGGCCGTGTCCGGGGTCGGCATGTTCGGGCTCGGCATCACCCAGGTCAGGTCGGTGTCGGCGTACAACTGGTCGCGTTTCCAGTTGGACATCTCGATCACCTGGAGGCTCTTGAGGCGGCCGCCGTTCGGTTCCAGCGGGAGGTACTCCGCGTCGAACATCCGGGCCAGCTCGCCGACCGTCATGCCGTGCTGCTGGAGGATCTCCTTCTTGCCGACGCCGGACGTGTAGCCGGGCTTCAGCATCGGGCCGCGCGCGTACCCGCCGACCGGGTTCGGGCGGTCCAGTACGACGAACTTCGCGCCGGTCCGGACCGCTGCCAGCATCGCCTCGAACATCGTCCAGATGTAGGTGTAGAACCGGGCGCCGACGTCCTGGATGTCGAACACCACGGTCTCCACGCCGGGCTTCGCGTAGAGCGTCGCGAGCTTGTCCGCGTTCGCGCCGTACGCGTCGTACACCATGATCCCGGTCCGTGGGTCGACGTGGTCGCCCTCGGAGCCGCCGGCCTGGGCCGTGCCGCGGAAACCGTGTTCGGGTCCGAACACCGCGACCACGTCGACCGCGCCGGAGGCGTGCATGGTGTCGACGATGTGCTGCAGGTCGGGCAGGATCCCGGTCGGGTTGCTGATCACGCCGACCTTCTGCCCCGCGAGTGCCTGCCAGCCGTCGTGCGCCAGTACCTCGGCGCCGGTCAGCACCTTGCGGTTGGTCACGGCACTCGCGGCCGGTCCGTCGATCAGCGGGGCGGCGGCCAGTGCGCCGGCCCCGGCGAGCAAACTGCGTCGCTTCATGTCGGTCTCCTTCAGGAACGGAACGAGAGGTCGGCAATCATCGGCCGGTGGTCACTGGCAGCCTCGGCGATCGGCACCTCGGCCGGTACTTCGGCGCGCCGGACAGTCAGGCCCGCGCCGACGGTGACGAAGTCGATCCGCTTGTTCGCCGCCACCGCCGGGTAGGTGAACGGCCCGCCGGTGGTGGCTGCGGCCGCGGTCCACGAATCGGTCAACCGGGTCCACAATCCACCGAGTTCCGCTGCCCCAGCTTCAGCATTGAAGTCACCCACCAGGATCTGCAGGTCTGCTGGTGGGTCCTGGGCGAGTATGGCGAGCGTGTCCGCTACCTGCATTCGGCGCACCGTCGGGTCGCCGCGGTAGTCGAGGTGCGTGCAGTACACGTGCAGCCGCCGGCCCCGGACCTCGACCTCCACCTCGAGGAACCCGGGCGCCGGTGCGGGCACCGGGTTCGGGTCCTGCGTGGACAGCCGCGTGATCGGGTGGTTCTCGCTGCGCACGATCGGGAACCGCGACAGCAGCCCGACGCCGTACTGCCGCCGGGGCTGTCCCGCCGCCGGTGGGTCGAAGTCGTAGATCGGCGCGAACGCCGGGTACATGCCCAGCTTCGCGGCAAGCTCCGCGATCGTGTCCAGCCAGTTGCTGCGCTTGTCCCAGTGGACGTCGACCTCCTGCAGCCCGATGATGTCCGCGTCCAGCGCCTTGAGCGCCTGCGCGGTCCGGTCCAGGTCGAAGACGTTGTCCTCGCCGGCGCCCGCATGGATGTTGTACGAGGCAACGGTCAGCCGGGTGTGCCGCGGATCGAAGGTCAGTCCGTGGCCGAAGGGGTACAGGATTTGGCTGCCGTCGGGGATCGAGACCGGGAGCTTGCCGGTGGGCGCGATCTCGCCGTACAGGACCTTGGCGAGCGCCTCCATCGACACCACGGTGCTGCCGTAGGTGACGAGCGCGGTCTGCGGGGCGTTGAAGTACGCGACGTCGTACGGGTCACGCACGGGGACGACGATGACCGGGCTCCCGGTCGCGAGCAGGCCGTTGACGAGCTTCTGCTGCTTGGCGAGCTTGTCGGTGACCGCGGTGTCCCACGCTTTGTTGGTCAGCACAACGGTCAGGTCGACGGTCTTGGCGGCGGCTAGTGCGTCGGTGATCTTCGCGTCGGTCGGCGTGGTGCCGGTGTCCTTCACGACCGTCGTCGCGCCGCGGCTCTGCAGCGCGGTCGCCAGCGCGGCCGGGCCGTATCCGGTGACGAGGATTCTGCGCGGCGCGGGGGAGAGCGGCAGCAGGTCGGCGTCGTTACGGAGCAGCGTCGTACTGCGGTCCGCGATCCGCTGGGCCTCCGCGTAGTTGGTCGGCGTACCGACGATGTTCGCGATCCGGGACACGTCGACGTACGGGCGCTCGACCAGGCCGGTGTCGTACTTCAGCTTCAGGATGCGTCCGACGCTCTCGTCGATCCGCGCCTCGCTGATCCGGCCGCCGCGGACGGCGTTCAGTACCGAGTTGTACGCCAGGCCCGGGTCGACCGGCATCAGCAGTTGGTCCACGCCCGCCTCGAGCGCGCGCAGCGGGATCTCCGCGTCGCCGTACTTGTCCCGCACGCCCTGCATGCCGAGCGAGTCGGTGATCACCACGCCGTCGAACCCGAGCTGCTGCCGGAGTACGCCGGTCAGGATCGGCCGGCTGAGCGTGGCCGGGTCGCCGGACGGGTCCAGCGCCGGGACCACGATGTGCGCGGTCATGATCGACCGGATCCCGGTCCGGATCGCGGCCTCGAACGGCGGCATGTCGATCCGGGTCCACTCCTCACGGGTGTGGTCGATGACCGGGATGCCGGTGTGGCTGTCGGTCGCGGTGTCGCCGTGCCCGGGGAAGTGCTTCGCGGTCGAGACGATCCCGCCGTCGCGCTGGTAGCCCTTGACCTGGGCGCTGACCAGCTGCGCGACCAGGGCCGGGTCCGAGGAGACCGAGCGGACGCCGATCACCGGGTTCAGCGGGTTCACGTTGACGTCCGCGTCCGGCGCGAAGTCGGTGGTGATGCCGAGCGCCTTCAGCTCGCGGCCGGCGATCGCGCCCGCGGAACGCGCGAACGCGGGGGAGCGGGTCGCGCCGAGCGCCATCCCGCCGGGGAACTGGGTCGCCGGCGGTCCGACCCGGACCACCGAGCCGTACTCCTGGTCGGTGCCGATCTGCAGCGGTACGCCGGTGTTCGCCAGCGAAGCGGCCTGCAGGCCGTTGGACAGCCCGGCGATCTGCTCGGGGTTGCGGACCGAATCGGTCCAGGTGAAGTAGATGACGCCGCCGAGGTGGTACTTCGCGACCACCTCGGCCGGCGTGGCGACGCCGTACAGGCTGGTGTTGCGGGCGTCGGCGGTGGCGGCCGTCGGGCCGTAGGCGTAGCAGACGAACAGCTGGCCGACCTTCTGTTCGAGGGTCATCCGGCGCAGCGTGTCGCGGACCCAGCGATCAGGGTGCGCGGCTGCGGCCGTGGCGGCGGGAGAAGCGGCGACCGTCGTACTTGCGACGGCGGCCGCCGCAAGTCCGAGAGTCTGGCGTCGGGTCAGTTCCATCGGTGTCACCAACTCAGTCCGGGCGGGCAGGGGCGAACGCCAAAGTAATTGAATTACTCATACTCCCCCGAAACGCGAAAGTTACCCACACGCGCACGGTGGGTCAAGAGTCAGTGACGCGCCGCGGGACTGGGGAGCGCGACGGCGAGTACGGCGGGCTCATTCGTCGGCAGGTGCACCACTGTCAAACCGGCGGGTGTCGGGCGTCGCAGGCCGCCGTTTCCCACACCCGTTCCGAGCGCTTTTCCTACTGCTTCCTTGGCGGTCCACAGCCGCAGGAACGCTCGCAGCCGGTCCGGCTGTCGTTCCAGCCATTCCAGGTCTTGTGGGGCGAACCAACGGTTGACGATCGGGTCCACGTCGCGCGGGCGGACCTCCTCGAGGTCGATGCCGAGCGGGCCGTCGTACGACGCGGCGACGGCGACGAGCTGGTGGCTGTAACTGATGCTCACCGCGAGGCCGGCGATCCGCGGGCGGCCGGTGCCGTCGTGGGTGAGGACCGGGTCGTCGACGAGGGTGCTCGCGAGGTCCAGCAGGAGTGCGTGGGCGGCCGGACGGGGCTCGGCGCCGGTCGGTGCGAGTCGGAGGTGCACCGGGCTGGCCACGGCTAGAAGATAACTTGTCGACAAATACCCCTGCCGAACTGGTCCTCTGCAGTGGTCCGCGACTGGACCTGTGGTGCGTACCGGTTGCGCTCTAACTTCGAGCTATGACCGCCGTATGCGAGCTCCCCACCGTCCGCCTCGTCGACCCGTCGTTCGCCAAACTGCTGGCGATGGTGTTCGGCTCGGGGCTCAGCATGTACCTGCTGACCTCCGTCGTCCCGCTGTACCTCGCGGCCAACGGTGCCGGCGGGATCGGCGCCGGGCTGTCCACCGCGGCGATGATGTTCTCCGCCGTCGCGGTCGAGTTGCTCGTACCGCGGATACTCGCCCGCTGGGGCTACCGGGTCGTCCTCGGCCTCGGGCTGGTCCTGCTCGGCGCGCCGGCGCTCGTACTGCTGGCCACCGCGTCGCTCCCGGTCGTCCTGGCGGTCTGCGTCGTGCGCGGCGCCGGGCTCGCGATCCTGGTCGTCGGCGCGGTCGCGCTGGTCGCGGACCTCACCCCGGCCGCCCGCCGCGGCGAGGCGCTCGGGGTGTACGGCGTGGCGGTCGGCGTTCCCGCGGTGATTGGGCTGCCGCTCGGCGTGTACCTGACCCACGTGATCGGGTTCGCGGCGCTGTTCGTCCTCGCCGCGGTGGCCTCGCTCGCGGGACTGGCCGCCTTGGTCGGGCTGCCGGCGAAGGCCGGCGCGGAAGAGCAGCATGTGCAGGTGCTGGGCGGCGTACGGCGGAGTGGGCTGTTGATGCCGTCGCTGGTGTTCGCGGCGGTCACGGTCGCGGCCGGGATCAGCGTCACGTTCCTGCCGTTGGCGGTTGCTGCCGGCAAGCAGTCGATGGTCGCGACAGCCCTTCTGCTGCAGGCGATCGCGGCGCCCCTGGCCCGGTGGGTGGCCGGTCGGTACGCCGATCGCATCGGCCCGGCGAAGCTCCTCGCGCCGGCACTGTTGTTCGCGGCCGTCGGCGCCGGGTCGCTGGTGTTCCTGCCGAGTCCGGTGGCGGTCCTGGTCGGCTCGACCTGCTTCGGGATCGGGTTCGGCGCCGCGCAGAACCTGACGCTGACGCTGATGTACAGCCGCGTGGACCGCGCCCGCTACGGGCAGGTCAGCGCGCTCTGGAACCTCGCGTACGACGGCGGCTGGGGACTCGGCGCCATCGTTTTCGGGATGGTTGTCTCCGGGGTCGGGTATCCGATGGGGTTCGCGCTGACGGCGGGCGTGGTGGCGCTGGCCGTCGTACCGGCGGTCAGAGCTTCCGCAGCCTGACCCAGCGGACGGCGTGGTCGGGGCCTTTGCGGAGGACCAGGGTGGCGCGGGGGCGGGTGGGGAGGATGTTCTCGCGCAGGTTCGGGCCGTTGATGCCGTCCCAGAGAGACTCCGCCTTCTTGATCGCCTCGTCCCGGCTCAGCTCGCCGTACCGGACGAAGTACGACTCCGGGTTGCGGAACGCCGTCTCCCACAGCTTCAGGAAACGTGCGACGTACCAGGAGCGGATGTCGTCGGCGGCCGCGTCGACGTACACCGAGAAGTCGAAGAAGTCGCTGACCGCGAGCCCGCTCTTGCCGTCCGCGTGCCGGGGTGCCGGCTGCAGCACGTTGAGGCCCTCGAGCAGCAGGATGTCGGGCTGCTCGACGGTGGTCCGGACGCCGGACATCCGGTCGTAGTGCAGGTGCGAGTAGACCGGCGCCTCGACCGTGTCCATCCCGGACTTCACCTCGACCACGAAGCGCAGCAGCCCCTTGCGGTCGTACGACTCCGGGAAGCCCTTGCGCTGCATCAGGTTGCGGCGTTCGAGTTCGGCGTTCGGCCAGAGGAAGCCGTCGGTGGTCACCAGCGCGACCCGCGGGTGCTCGGGCCAGCGGGCCAGCAGTTCGCGGAGCAGGCGGGCGGTGGTGGACTTGCCGACGGCAACGGATCCGCCGATGCCGATCACGAACGGGGTACGGGTGGCGACCGGCTTGCCGAGGAAGCTCTCGGTGTCGGAGTGCAGGGCCCGGGCGTGCCGGACGTACAGCGACAGGATCCGGGACAGCGGCAGGTACACCTCGCGGACCTCGTCCATGTCGATCTCGTCGCCGAGGCCGCGCAGCCGTTCCACCTCTTCGGCGGTCAGCGGGGAGATCGTGGTCTCGGCCAGCTGGGCCCAGGTGGACCGGTCGAGCTCGGTATAGGGAGTCACCTCCCGCGACGGCTGCAGCATGTGGCCCATTGTTCCCATCGGCGCGCGATGCACCCACATCGGGCGGGCGTGGCCTTGGTCTCAGCTACGGTACGGTCTCGAAACTTTCGGTCACGGTTCCGTGACCGACCGATATGTCAGCATCACCTCCGATGAACGATCTGGCCTGGCTGGCGACCCAGCGGCTGCCCGAGGTCACGGTGCACGCCTCGGGCGCGTTGGCCCAGACGATCCGGGCCGAGCTACGGCAGATCCGGCGCTTCCGGACCGACGTCCGGGTGGCGATCTGCACGCTGAGCCGGATCCGCGAGACCGCCCTCTGGCAGCAGGTCGAGGCGGCGCTGCCCGAGCACGGGCTCGGCGTCGAGGGATTCGTGGTGCTGCGACGAGGCAACGACCTGGTCGTCGCGGCCGAGGGCGGGCACGGACTGCTGTACGGGTACTTCTACCTGCTGAGGTACTTCGAGTGGATGAGCGACGACTTCACCGTCGTCGAGCGGCCCGCCGTACCGATCCGGATGCTGGACCACTGGGACGAGCTGTCCGGTGTGGTCCGCCGCGGGTACTCGGGCGGGTCGATCTTCTTCCGCGACGGCGCGGTGGTCCAGGACCTGAGCCGGGTGCGGTCGTACGCGCGGCTGCTCGCGTCGATCGGGATCAACGCGGTCGCGCTCGCCAACGCGGAACTGCCCGACGTCGCGCGGCTGGCCGGCGTGTTCCGGGAGTACGGGATCGCGGTCAGCCTGGCGATCGACTTCATCGACGACCCGCGCGACGAACGAGTCGCGCGCTGGTGGTCGACCGCGATCTCCCGCGTGTACGACGTGGTGCCCGACCTGGGCGGCCTGGTGGTCCGGTCGGGGCGGGACGTGGCGGGCGCGAACCTGCTCGCCCGGGCGGTCGCGCCGTACGGCGGCACCGTTTTCTGGCGGATTTCCGGCGCGGATCCGGACCGCGACTGGCGGGACCGGCGGGCCGACCGGGCGCGGGCGGCGTACGACGAGTTCGTCCCGCTGGACGGGCGGTTCGAGGACAACGTGGTGCTGCAGGTCCGGCACGGACCGCTCGACTTCCAGGTCCGGGAGCCGGTCGCGCCGCTGCTCGGGGAACTCCAGGAAACCGTCTTCGGGATCGAGTTGCAGGTCACGCAGGAGTTCTCGGGGCAGCAGCGCGACCTCTGCTACCTCGGGCCATGGTGGCGGGAGATCCTGCAGTTCGACACCAGCGGAGGCGGCGGGACGACCGTTGCCGACCGCATCGGTGCGATCGTTGCCGTCTCGAACGTCGGCGACGACCCGAACTGGACCGGGCACAAGCTTGCGCAGAGCAACCTCTACGCGTTCGGGCGGCTGGCCTGGGACCCCGCGGCGGATCCGGTCAGCCTGCTGCACGAGTGGGCGGCCGCGACGTTCGCGATGGACGACCGTACCCGCACCGAGCTGGTCACGATCATGGCCGGCTCGTGGCAGACGTACGAGCGGTACACGGCACCGCTCGGGGTCGGGTACATGGTCAACCCGCAGACGCACTACGGGCCGAACGTCAACGGGTACGAGTACTCCGGGCGCGGGACGTACCACTACGCGGACCGGTACGGCGTCGGCGCGGACCGGACCGTGAAGAGCGGCTCCGGATTCACCGGGCAGTACCCGGAGCCGCTCGCGAGTGTGTACGAGGACGTGCACACGTGTCCGGACGAGCTGCTGCTGTTCTTCCACCACGTCCCGTACGACCACGTGCTGCAGAGCGGGAGCACCGTGCTGCAGCACATCTACGACACACACTTCCAGGGGTACGCCGAGGTGCAGGCGATGGTCGCGCGCTGGCGGGTGATCGCCGAGCGGTTCGCGCCCGCCGTACGGGAGAACGTGAGCGCGCGGTTCGAGGTACAGCTGGCGACCGCGCGGGAGTGGCGCGACCAGGTGAACACGTACTTCTACCGGCTCAGCGGCGTACCGGACGCCCACGGCAGGACGATCCACCGGTAGGCTGGCCGAAAGTTTCGGGCTGGGAGGTGTGGTGAGCGAGCGGCCGACGATTGCGAAAATTGCGGAGCAGGCCGGGGTGTCCGTGCCGACCGTGTCCAAGGTGCTGAACGGGCGGTCCGACGTGGCCGCGGCCACCCGGGCGCGGATCGAGAGCCTGATCCAGGAACACGGGTACCGGCGGCGGAGCGCGAGTACGGCGGCCGGGCCGATGATCGACCTGGTGTTCAACCAGCTCGGCGGCGAATGGGCGATGGAGCTGATCCGCGGCGTCGAGGAGGTGGCCCGGTCCGAGGGCGTCGAGCTGGTGCTGTCCGAGTGCGGCGGCGCGCTGCGGCCCCGGCAGGAGTGGATCGAGTCCGTGCTGAACCGGCGGCCGGTCGGCGTGATCATGGTGTTCTCGGACCTGGACGCCGACCAGCGCGCGCAGCTGGAGACGCGGCGGATCCCGTTCGTGGTGGTGGATCCGGTCGGTGACGTCGGGGACGACGTACCGTCGATCGGCTCGGCGAACTGGAACGGCGGGCGGATGGCGACCACGCATCTGCGGACCCTCGGGCACGAGCGGATCGGGATGATCGGCGGCCCGATCGACACGCTCTGCTCACGGCAGCGCGTGGACGGGTACACCGACGCGCTGCGCTCGACCGGGGTGGAGGTCGCGCCGGAACTGATCCGCTGGGCCGACTTCGAGGTCGGCGGCGGTTATCGCGAGGCCTTGGAACTGCTCCGCCTGCCCGACCGGCCGACCGCGATCTTCGCGGGCAGCGACATGCAGGCGCTGGGCGTGTACCAGGCGGCCCGCGAGCTCGGCCTCGACATTCCTCGCGACCTGTCGGTCGTCGGCTACGACGACCTTCCCGTCGCCCAGTGGGTCACGCCGGCGCTCACCACCGTCCACCAGCCCCTCCACCAGATGGCGGAACTGGCTGCGCGAGTGGTCCTGGACCTTTCCAAGGGCAAGACCCCCACGGCCTTGCGCCTCGACCTGGCGGTGGACATGCGCGTGCGGCAGTCCACCGGGAAAGCCGGACGGTTAGGGTGAGGACATGATCGTCGGCGTGGGTATCGATGTGGTCGACGTGGATCGGTTCATGCGGACGCTGGAGCGGACGCCGGGGTTGCGGGACCGGGTGTTCACCGAGCTGGAGGCGGTGAAGCCTCCTGCTTCGCTGGCGGCTCGGTTCGCGGCCAAGGAGGCGTTGGCGAAGGCGTTGGGGGCGCCGGCGGGGATGCACTGGCACGACGCCGAGGTGCAGACCGACGAGACCGGGCGGCCCTGGCTGGAGATCACCGGGACCGTTGCGGCGCAGGCTGCCAAGCTCGGGGTGCAGAGTCTGCACCTGTCGCTCAGCCACGACGCGGGGATCGCCTCGGCGGTCGTCGTCCTGGAAGGCTGATCCGTCGTCGTGGAGGGTTGAGCATGCGCGAGGCGCACACCGTCGAGCAGGTCCGTGCGGCCGAGGCGGAGCTGATGAGACGGCTCCCCGAGGGCACGTTGATGCAGCGGGCGGCGGCCGGCCTTGCGGTTGCTGTTGGCAACTTTCTGGGGGGTACGTACGGCGCCCGCGTGGTGCTGCTGATCGGCTCCGGGGACAACGGCGGCGACGCGCTGTACGCCGGCGCCCGGCTCGCGCGGCGCGGCGCGCAGGTCACCGCCGTACTCCTCTCCTCCAAGGCCCACCAACCCGGCCTCGCCGCCCTCCGGGCGGCCGGCGGCCGCGCGGACGTCGGGGGTGTTGGGCGGGAGGTTGAGGCTGCGATTGCCGCCGCCGATGTGGTGTTGGACGGGATTGTCGGGATTGGTGGGCGGCCGGGGCTTCGGCCGGACGCCCTCGCGGCGGTGCGGCTGGCCGAGCAGTACGGCGTACCGATCGTGGCCGTCGACACCCCGTCGGGCGTGGACGTCGACACCGGTGAGACGCCTGAGCCGCATGTCCGGGCCGCGCTGACCGTCACGTTCGGGACGCACAAGGTGTGTCATCTGGTCGATCCGGCCGCCTCCGCGTGCGGTCCGGTGCACCTGGTCGACATCGGTCTCGAGGCCCCGGCGGCCGACGTGCGGTCCCTCCAGGCCGCGGACGTCCGCGCCCTGTACCCCGTCCCGCACGGGGAGTCGGACAAGTACTCGCGCGGCGTACTCGGACTGATGGTCGGCTCGACGCAGTACCCGGGTGCCGCGGTGATCGCCGCCTCCGGCGCGCTCGCCGGTCCGGTCGGCATGGTGCGGTACGTCGGCCCCGACCCGGTCGCGCACGCCGTACTCGCCCTGCACCCGGAGATCGTCGTCGGCGAAGGCCGCGTCCAGGCGTGGGCCGTCGGATCCGGTACGTCGACCGGCAACGTCGACCTGGAACGGTTCCACCGGATCACCCAGCAGCAGGACGTCCCGGTGATCGTCGACGCCGGCGCGATCGCGGCCCTCGACCACGACCGGGCCGGACGGGTCGTCATCACCCCACACGCCGGCGAGCTGTCCCAGCTGCTCGGCGTACCGCGGGCCGAGATCGAGGCGCGCCGCCTGCACTACGCGCGGCAGGTCGCCGCGGACCGGCAACTCGTCGTACTCCTCAAGGGCGCCACGACGATCGTCGCGGCACCCGACGGGGCCGTCCTCGTCAACCCGCTCGCGAGTCCGTGGCTCGCCACCGCCGGGTCCGGCGACGTACTGGCGGGCATCTGCGGTGCGCTGCTCGCGGGCGGGCTCCCGGAGTTCGAGGCCGCGGCGGTCGCGGCGTACCTGCACGCCGCCGCCGGCACCCTCGCCGTGTCGGCCGGCCCGATCACCGCGATGTCCGTCGCGCGTGCACTCCCCGAGGCCACGCGGCTACTCCTCGGCTGATCCAGCAGGCGCTTCCTACGAGACGACGAACAACGAGGTCCAGGCCTTCGACATCCGGATCGCGTAACCGGCCGCCTCGCGGACCTCTGCGTCCGGGTGCTCCTCGGCCCGGCGCAGCAGCTCGGCGGTGGCCGGCTGGGGCGGCGCGCCGCCTGTTGCCATCAGCAACGGAACCAGGCCGTACGGATTCGTCTCGAGATCCAGCTGGTTGCGCAGCATCGGCTCGGTCCAGGTCAGCGTGTGCCGGCCGATGCTCTCGATGATCGCGGCACTGCGCGCGCGGCTGCTCGTCCGGAGGAAGAGCGCCTTGGCGCCGTGGCACTCGACCTCGATGATCTGCTCGGTCCCGGCGGCGAACACCAGGCCGAGCTCGGACCGGCCGATCCGCTCGAAGGTACTGCCGGTCGCCAGCGCGATCGCGGCCAGTAAGTCGTTGTCCAACCAGTCGTCCGGCCGAAGGACCAGACCCGTCCAGTGGCGCTCCTCACTCACTCGCGTCAGCGTAGCGCGGTGAAGTCCAACCCGCCGCCGGAGTTCCGCAGGCTGAGAACCGAGCCGTCGATCCGGTAGGTCAGCTCGCCCTTCAATCCGTTCAGGAGCAGGGATTCCAGCTTCGCGGCGTCGCCCTTGCAGGCGCGCCGGGTGGTCGCCAGTTCGCCGAACGTCAGCTTGCCGGGGGCGTTCGCGACCACGCCCTGGAACTCGTTGCACCCGGTCGAGCCGGTGACCCGGTCGCCGTTCAGCGTCAGCCACGCCTTCTCGGACCCGGCCGGATGCGACGCGGTCTGGCCGGCGACGATCGTGGACAGTGCCCACTTGGTGCCGTCCAGCGCCGCGGCGGGCTCGGCGGTCTGCTTGTCGACGAGCGAGATCGTCGTACTGTCCGTGCTGACCACGAGCTTGTCGCCGTCGAGCTTCCAGGCCGGCTTCGCACCGAGGACGCCGCCGATCCACTTGTCCGCACCGGCCGCCGGGCCGAGGCATCCCATCGCCGTGGACGTGATCTCGCTGCCGAGGGTCAAACGATTGTCCGCGGTCGACACCGAGGTCTCGGAGGAGTTGCAGCCGGCGTCCCAGGACATCCGGCCGTCAGTGGTGAACTGCAGCCGGACCTTGGTCGCCGGCGTCCGCGGCTTCCCGTTCTCCAGCACGGATGTGGACAGGAACGTGCGTCCGCTCAGGGCGGAACCGGGCGCGGGCGTGGCGTCGTTGCCGCAGGCTGTCAGCGCGAGCAGGCCGGTCGCGGCGAGAGCGATCATCCGTTTGTTCACACCCCGAGGACGCCGGTGAAGGCCTTTCCGTTGCAGGTGAATGCTTTGTAAAATTGCCGTCCGGGGTTGACATGACATGATCACGGTTCGATAACGTCAGGCGCCGTACAGAAATCTTCCTGGGGGATCGCCAGTAACAGAGGAAGGTTTGGTATGCCCACCATCCGAAGCACTCGGAGCCGATTGCTGGTCCCGGCAGTCCTGCTCGCCGTCGGCGGCCTGGTCGCAGTCCCGATCGCCGTCCACGCGTCGAAGAACTCGCCGGTCGCGACCGCGAACGCGGCGGACAGTTCGGTGACGGCGCTGCCGGGCGTCGGACGCGTCGAAACCTGTGTCCTGGACGCCGCTTCCGGTTGCACGGTCCTGCACGGCTTCGGCCAGAAGCCGGTCGCGATCACCGCGACCGCCGCCGGACCCGCGATCGTGTCGATCGACCCGAGCCGGACCACTGACAAGAGCTACCGCTTGCGCGCACTGCGCTACGACGGCACGCCGTACCGCACCGGCACCAAGCTGACCTTCACGGTCCACTACGACTTCGCCGCCGTCGCCGGTCAACCCACGACACCGGCACCGACGCCGACCACGACACCGACGAAGCCGCCGACCTCCACGCCACCGGCCTCCACGCCACCGGCTTCCACCCCGCCCAGCTCGCCCGCGACGACGCCGACGTCGACCGGGAGCCCGAGTACGACGTGTACGAACCCGTCGTTCGTGACCACGTCGACGAACAACCAGGGCGACGGCCGGGACTTCGGTGCGTACTACGTGCACAACAACATGTGGAACAACAGCAACGGCACCTACACGCTCAGCGCCTGCAACTACAACAACTGGTTCCTCGACGCGACCCAGCCGCTGCCGGGCGACCGCGGCGTGCAGGCGTACCCGAACGTCCACAAGGACTACAGCGACGTGCCGCTGACCAAAATCCAGTCCGCGCAGTTCGCGGCGACCACGCCGGCGAACTGCGGCGGCTGCATCTACGACGTCGCGTTCGACATCTGGATCGGCGACGGGCTGAACAACGAGCTGATGATCTGGACCGACAACAAGGGCCAGGAGCCGGCGGGCAAGAAGGTCGGCACCGTCACCTTCGGCGGCTTCACGTACGACGTCTGGCACGAGGACGGCTACACCGCGTACGTCTCGCAGGTCACGCAGAAGTCCGGGACGATGCCGCTGGCCGACTTCTTCAAGGACATGACCGGCCGCGGCTGGGCGCCGAAGGCGACCACCTGGCAGGTCGACTACGGCGTCGAGGTCGTGTCCACCGGGAACACCAAGCAGCGCTTCTCCTTCAACGACTTCTCGATCCAGGAGGACTGACCACACCAGGAGCCGCTTAGGGTTTCCGGTGTGACCGGACTGGTGATCTTCGACAACGACGGCGTGCTGGTGGATTCCGAGCGGCTCGCCAACACGATTCTCTCCGAGCTGCTGACCGAGGCAGGGCTGCCGTACACGTTCGAGGAGACGGTGCGGGACTTCATGGGCGGCTCGATGGAGTCCATGCGGCAGAAGACCGAGGCGCAGCTCGGGCGACCGTTGCCGGCGGACCTGGAGGACCGGTACCACCAGCGGCTGTTCGACGGGTTCGCGCACCTGCAGGCCGTACCGGGCGTCGAGGCGGTCCTCGACCACCTCGACGCCCAGGGCCTCCCGTACTGCCTGGCGTCCTCGGGCACCCATCGACGGATCCGTACGGCGCTGACCGCGGTCGGTTTCCTGGACCGGTTCGAGGGGCGGATCTTCAGCGCCGAGGACGTCGCGCACGGCAAGCCCGCGCCGGACCTGTTCCTGCACGCGGCCGCGACGCTGGAGGTGAAGCCGGCCGACTGCCTGGTGGTCGAGGACAGCCCGCTCGGCGTCGCCGCCGCGGTCGCTGCCGGGATGAAGGTCTTCGGGTACGCCGGCATGACCGACCCGGCGAAACTTGTCGATGCGGACACGGTTTTCCACAACATGACCGCCCTGCCCGGCCTGATCGACGGAGCCTGAGACACTGGGTTGACCATGTCTACTCTTCAGTCACCCCCGGTCCGCGCTGAGGCGGTCGTCGATCTGGCCGCGATCCGCCACAACGTGCGCACGCTGCGTCAGCGTGCGGCGGGCGCGCAGGTGATGTCCGTGGTGAAGGCCGACGGGTACGGGCACGGGATGGTGCCGGTCGCCCGGGCCGCTCGCGAGGCCGGAGCGGCCTGGATCGGGGCCGCGGTGCTCGAGGAAGCGCTCGGGTTGCGGGCCGCGGGTGACACCGGGCCGATCTTCTGCTGGCTGACCACCCCGGGCGAGCCGCTCGCCGACGCGATCGACGCCGGCATCGACCTGTCCGCGGGTGCTCCGTGGGAGATCGACGAGCTGGCCGCCGCGGTGCAGGACCGGCCCGCGCGGGTGCACCTGAAGATCGACACCGGGATGTCGCGCGGCGGCGCCGTACCGGAGGAGTGGCCGGCGTTGATCCGGGCCGCGCTCCGCGAGCAGGCCGCCGGGCGGATCGAGATCAAGGGCATCTGGTCGCACCTGGCGTCCTCGGACGAGCCGAAGAGCGCGGTCAACGAGACCCAGCTGGCCACGTTCACCGAGGCGATCGAGGTGGCGGAGTCGTTCGGGATCGACGCCGAGTTCAAGCACCTCGCGAACTCGGGCGCCACGCTCGCGCTGCCCGAGACGCACTTCGACCTGGTCCGGCCCGGCGTCGCGACGTACGGGCTCTCGCCGTTCGGGCACGCGCTGCCGTCGGCCGAGCTCGGGCTGCGGCCCGCGATGACGCTGCGGGCCCGGCTCGCGATGGTCAAGCGGGTGCCGGCCGGCGCGGGGGTTTCGTACGGGCTGACCTGGACCGCGCCGCGGCCGTCGACGCTCGGCCTGGTCCCGCTCGGGTACGGCGACGGGCTGCCGCGGCACGCCTCGAACGGCGGACCGGTCCAGGCCCGCGGCCACCGCCGTACGATCGTGGGCCGGATCTGCATGGACCAGTGCGTGGTGAACCTGGAGGACGACGAGGCCGAGGCGGGCGACGAGGTCGTGCTGTTCGGCCCGGGTACGTCGGGCGAGCCGACCGCGGACGACTGGGCCGACGCGGCCGGCACCATCAACTACGAGATCGTCACCCGCCTGGGCGCACGCATCCCACGCCGGTACGTCGATAGCGAAAGGTAGATCAGCATGTCCAGAGCGGGGCGGACTGCTGGTCTGATCGGGGCCGCGGTCGGAGTGCTGGCCGCGGGCGCCGCGGCCGGGGTCGCGGTCGAGCGCCAGGTGATCGGGAGACGGTCGGGCCTGCGCAAGCAGCTGGAGGCGGAGCCGTTCGGCACCCAGCGCGGGACGCCGTACATCTTCACCGCCGACGACGGCGTCGAGCTGTACGTCGAGGTCGACGAACTGAAGCGCTCCCGCCGTCCGGCCCCGCCTCCGAAGCGGAAACTCGACCTGACCGGGGCGGTGGGGCGGGGAAAGAATGTGCACAGCAAGCTGCCGGTGCCGCCGGAGGACCTGACCCTGATCTTCATCCACGGCTACGGGCTGAACCTCGACCTCTGGCACTTCGAACGCCGCGACATGGCCGGCATCGGCACGATGGTGTTCTACGACCAGCGCTCGCACGGCCGGTCGGGGAGGTCGCCGAAGGAAGGCGTCAGCATCGACCAGCTCGGCAAGGACCTGTACGGCATCGTCGAGCGGTTCGCGCCGACCGGGCCGGTGATCCTGATCGGGCACTCGATGGGCGGCATGACGATCATGGCGCTCGCCGAGCAGCACCCGGAGCTGTTCGGCGACCGGGTGATCGGCGTCGGGCTGTGCTCGACCAGCGCGGGCCGGCTGGACGAAGTGCCGATCGTGTTCCCGGGCAAGGCCGGCATGCTGGCGCGTTCGCTGGCGAACCCGACGGTGGCCGCGCTGGCCCGGATCCCGGAGATCGTCGAGCGCAGCCGGAAGGCCGGCTCGGACCTGATCTACCTGCTGACCCGCAAGTACGCGTTCGGTTCCGAGGTGCCGCCGGCGTTCACCGAGTTCGCGAACGAGATGATCGCGGCGACGCCGATCGAGGTGATCGCGGACTTCTACCCGATCTTCGCGCTGCACGACAAGTACGACGCCCTGGAGCCGCTGCAGAAGGTCGAGTGCGTGGTGATCGGCGGCGACAAGGACCAGCTGACGCCGTTCGACCACGCCGAGGAGATCGTCCGCCGGGTCCCGGGCGCGGAGCTGGTCGAGGTGAAGAACTGCGGGCACCTCGGCCTGATCGAGCACCACCGTGAGTTCACAGCGGCGCTGCTTGGGATGATCGAGCGAGCCGAACAGTCCCTGGCACCTTCCTGACCCTGCGAGATGACCCCGAGATGACCGATCTGCGCGTCCTGGACGCGACTCCCGAGCACGCCGAGGCGATCGTCGCGGTGATCCACCACGCGTTCGCCGCGCGCCGGGTGCTCGACCCGCCGTCGACCCAGCTGTCCGAGAACGTCGCCTCGGTGACCGCGGCGATCGAGCAGCACGGCGGGCTGCTGGTGCTCACCGACGGGGTGCCGGCCGGGGCGATGCTGTTCGAGCAGGTCGGCGACGTCCTGAACCTGCGCCGGGTCTCGGTCGACCCGAGGAACCAGTCCCGCGGGGTCGCGTCGGCGATGGTCGGCTGCGCCGAGGAGGTCGCCGTACGGCGTGGTCTGAGCCGGGTGAACCTGATCGCGCGGGTCGAACTGCCGGACACCGTGGAGTTCTGGCGGCGCCGCGGGTACACGGTCGTCGACCGGCAGGCGCACAACCTGATCTACGCGAAGGCCATGCCGGTCGAGTTGACGGTGCCGACCGCCGACGACATGCAGGCGATCGGCGAGGAGCTGGCCGGGCAGCTGCGCGCGGGCGACGTACTCGTGCTGTCCGGCGACCTCGGGGCCGGGAAGACCACGTTCACCCAGGGGCTCGGCGCGGGGCTGAAGGTACGGGGTGCGATCACCTCGCCGACGTTCGTGATCTCGCGGGTACATCCGTCGCTGGCCGGCGGACCGGCGCTGGTGCACGTCGACGCGTACCGGGTCGGCGGGTTCGCGGAGCTGGACGACCTCGACCTGGACGCGAGCCTGGAGGACGCGGTCACCGTGGTCGAGTGGGGCCACGGGCTGGCCGAAGGGCTCGCGCCGGACCGGCTCGACGTCGTGGTGACCCGCGGCGACGACGACACCGACGAGACCCGCTCGCTCCGGATCACGCCGGTCGGCCCGCGGTGGGCGGCGTCCGGCGTACGGGTCTCTGCACTGGAGAAGAACTGACATGTTGCTTGCCTTCGATACCTCGAGTGCCGCGGTGACCGTTGCGCTGGCGACGCCGGACGGGGAGATCGTCGCGTCGTCGACGACCGTGGACGCGTTGCGGCACGGCGAGCTGCTGGCGCCGGCGATCGCGGCCGCGCTCGAGGGTGCGGGCGTGACGCCGCGCGACCTGACCGGGATCGCGGTCGGCGTCGGGCCAGGTCCGTTCACGGGGCTGCGGGTCGGGCTGGTGACCGCGCGGACGATGGGCGAGGTCCTCGGGATCGAGGTCGCCGGCGTGTGCAGCCTCGACGTACTCGCCCGGCAGTCGGCGTTGACGTCGCCGGTCGCGGTCGCCACGGACGCGCGCCGCAAGGAGATCTACTGGGCGCTGTACGACGGTCCCGCCGCGGACGGAAGCCGCCGCCGACTGGAAGGCCCGGCCGTGGGCAAGCCGGCCGAGGTCGCACACGTCCTATCCGGCCTGCCGGTGATCGGCCGCGGCGCGGCGCTGTACGCCGAGGCGCTGGGCATCGAGCCCTCCGGCGGAGCAGGCGGCGCACCCGCCGCCGACGGCGCGGGCGGCGGTGGCGCGGGCGCGGCCGGTGGCGGGGGCCTTGCGACCACGGTCGGTGGCGTCGCCGAGTATCCGTCGGCGGAGGTGTTGGCGATCGGGGTCGTGACGCGGACGCTGGAGGTTGTGGCGCCGGAGCCGCTGTACCTGCGACGGCCCGACGTGACCATGTCCAGCGGGCCGAAGAGTGTGCTGTGAGACCTGTGATCCGGGCGGCTGTCGCCGCCGACCTGCCTGCGCTTGTGGCGCTGGACGAGGTGTGCTTCGGGGCGACCGCGTGGAGCGAGGTGGCGTGGGCGGACGAGTTCGAACGGCTGACCGAGGACCGGGTGGTGCTGGTCGCGGACAGCGGGTCGGTCGTCGGGTACGTCGTACTGCTGCTGCCGCCGGTGGTTGAGGATGTGGTCGAGGTGCTGCGGATCGCGGTGGCGCCCGGCGAGCGGCGGACGGGCATCGGCGGGCAGCTGCTGACGATCGCCCTGGAACGCTGTACGGGAAGGACCGTTCTGCTGGAAGTTGCTGCGGGCAACGAGTCGGCGATCGGGTTGTACGCCGGGTTCGGGTTCGCGCAGATCAGCCGGCGGCGCGGGTACTACCCGGGCGGCGAGGACGCGGTGATCATGCGGTGGCGGGAGGAAGCATGAAGGAAGAGCCCCTGATCCTGGGGATCGAGACGTCGTGCGACGAGACCGGGGTCGGGATCGTGCGCGGGCAGACGTTGCTCGCGGACGCGGTCGCGTCGAGCGTCGAGGAGCACGCCCGGTTCGGTGGCGTCGTACCCGAGGTGGCCAGCCGGGCGCATCTCGAGGCGATGGTGCCGACGATCCGGCGCGCGTGCGAGACCGCGGGTATCGAGCCGACCGACGTGGACGCGGTCGCGGTGACCAGCGGACCCGGTCTGGCCGGTGCGCTGCTGGTCGGCGTCGCCGCCGCGAAAGGCCTCGCGGTCTCGCTGGACAAGCCGATCTACGGCGTCAACCACCTGGCCGCGCACGTCGCCGTCGACACCTTGGAGCACGGTGACCTGCCGAAGGGTTGCGTCGCGATGCTGGTGTCGGGCGGGCATTCGTCGCTGCTCGCGGTGGAGGACATCACCGACGGCGTCGTACCGATGGGCAGCACGATCGACGACGCGGCCGGCGAGGCGTTCGACAAGGTCGCGCGGGTGCTCGGGCTGCCGTTCCCGGGCGGTCCGTGGATCGACAAGGCCGCGCGGGACGGCGACCGGCTGTACGTGACCTTCCCGCGCGGGCTGACCTCGCAGCGGGACCTCGAGCGGCACCGGTTCGACTTCTCGTTCTCCGGGTTGAAGACCGCGGTCGCGCGCTGGGTCGAGGCGAAGCGCCGCGACGGTGCGGACGTGCCGGTGAACGACGTCGCGGCGGCCTTCCAGGAGGCGGTCTGCGACGTACTGACCCGGAAGGCGATCGACGCCTGCAAGGACCGCGGGTTCGAGCACCTGCTGATCGGCGGCGGCGTCGCGGCGAACTCGCGGCTGCGGGCGATGGCGTCGGAGCGTGCCGCGGCGGCCGGGATCGCCGTCCGGGTGCCGCGCCCCGGCCTGTGCACGGACAACGGCGCGATGGTCGCCGCCCTCGGTTCCGAGCTCGTGCGTGCCGGCCGTACGCCGTCACCGCTGGACCTTCCCGCCGACTCCTCGATGCCGATCACGGAGGTACTGAACAGATGAAGTGGACCGGGCCGGACGGCTTCGAGGCCGACGACAACGCCGAGCGCATCGACCCCGCGGTCGTGCAGGGGTTCCTGAGTACGTCGTACTGGGCGACCGGGATCCCGCACGAGGTGGTGCAGCGTGCGATCGCGGGGTCGCTGAACCTCGGGGTGTACGACGCGAACGGCGCGATGGTCGGGTACGCGCGGATGGTGACGGACCGGGCCACGTTCGCGTGGCTGGCCGACGTGTTCGTGCTGGAGTCGCACCGCGGGCACGGGCTGGGGCGGTTCGTGGTGTCCACGTTGCTGGAGCATCCGGAGCTGAAGGGGCTGCGGCAGGTCCTGCTGGCGACCGCCGACGCACACGAGCTCTACCGCTCGTACGGCTTCACCGAGACGCCGGCCGGGCGGATGATGGCGATCCGCAAGGACCCGGCCGAGCTGTACGCACGGCCGTGAGACGCCCGGGTGTCGACCTCGTCCGGCACCCGGCGGGGGCGACCGAACTGGTGCTCCTGGCGCATGGTGGCGAGGAGCACTCGAAGGCCGACCCACACCTGTGGCGACCGGCGTTGCTACGGATGTGGCCGTTCACCGCGGCGGCGCGCGCAGCCGCACCGGACGCCGCGATCGGGTTCGCCCGCTACCGCTTCCGCGGCTGGAACGAGCACGGCGACCCGGCCGCCGACCTGCGCACGGTGCTCGACCAACTCCCGTTCGACCGCGTGCTGCTGATCGGCCACTCGATGGGCGGCCGCGCGGTCGTTGCCGTCGGCCACCATCCGCGGGTGGGCGGGGTGCTGGCGCTGGCGCCGTGGTTGCCGTCCGGTGAGCCGCTCGTGGCGGTCCGGCCGCCGGTCACCTTCGTGCACGGCACAGACGACACGATCACGGATCCGGCGGGTACGGCGGCGTACGCGGGACGGCTGCGGGCGGCCGGGGCGGCGGTGACGACGTACGCGCTGGCCGGCGAGGGACACGCGATGCTGAAGCGCCCGAAGGACTGGAACCGGCTGGTGGCCGAGTTCGTCCGCGGAGGAGCGACCGGCGGCGGCGACAACCACCTCCCGGCGACGGGTGCGCAGGTCGTGCCGGCGGTGGTGGGGATCGGGGTGGCACGGGTGCGGTGGCCGGTGAAGGAAAGGTTTCGGGCAGAGGCCTGGGGGTGATGCGCACCGCTTGCTCCCAGGCGAACGGTCAGCGGCCAACCGGTTCCGGTTGTCAGCCTGACCACCCCAGATGAACACCCGGTGACGGATTAGTGGCGGGTCTCCGGGGAGCGCAGCAACGGACGCAGCACCTCGCCCGCCGGCAAGTCACCCGGAGACCCGCACGCGAGATCGATCATATGTTCGAATACGGGTCGAGCGCAACCCGTACCTGGAAGGACGATCAGGCGACCGGCAGGGTGGTCGTCACCCGCCGGCAGGAGTAGGCGACCGCGTCCCGGCCGATCCGCGTGACGATCAGCGTCGCGCTCGCGGATCCCTTCGGCGCGAGCTTCTTCCGCAGCTGGGCCGGGTCCAGGTCGACGCCGCGCTTCTTGATCTCCAGCGTCCCGATGCCCTGACCGCGGACCCACGCGCGAAGCGCCTTCTCCTTGTAGGGCAGCTCTTCCAGGACTTCGTACGCCGATGCCAGCGGAGTCGGGACGTACTTCGCTGCCGTCACATAAGCGATGCGCGGATCCAGCAGCCACCCGTCGACCGCCCCGGCGACGGCGGTGACGAGACCGGCCCGGACGACCGCGCCGTCCGGCTCGTAGATGTACCGCCCGACCGGACCCGCGTCCACCTCGGGTGCGTTCGTGACGGTCGCACCGCCTGGGAGGAGAGTGGCGCGGCGCCGGACACCTGTCGACAGGCGTCCGGACCAGAGGGCGGCCTCCTTCACCTCGCCGGCGTCGCTGATCCACTCGGCCTCCACGCCGTCCGGGATCGCGTCGTGCGGGATGCCGGGAGCGACCTTCACGCACGCGGTCCGTTCCAGCAGCGCGGTCACGAACGACCAGGGCGGCGCGTAGGCGTTGTGGTCGAACACCCGCCGTCCGTCCGCGCGACGAGCCGGGTCCGCGAATACCACGTCGTACGGCGTGAGGTCGGTGGACTCGGCGTCTCCCACCAGTACGTCGCCCGCCAGGTCCAGGGCGGCCAGGTTCGCACGGGCGGTGGCGGCTGTCTCCGGGTCGCGTTCTACGCCGGTGACCCGGAGTCCGGCGCGGGCGGCGGTGATGAGGTCGCCGCCGATGCCGCAGCCCAGGTCGACCAGGCTGGCGTTGGGTACGGCGGTTGCCAGGCGTTCGGCGCGGTGGGTGGCGACGGTGGTGCGGGTGGCTTGTTCCAGGCCGTCCGGGGTGAAGTACATGCGGCCGGCGTCAGGGCCGAACTTGGCGACGGCGCGGTGGCGCAGCGCGGCTTGGGTGACGGCGCTTGTGACCAGCGTGGCGTCGTACCGGCGTCTGAGCTTTTCCACCAGCTGCAGCTCGCTGCCAGGGCGGAAGTCGGCGCACGCGGCAGCCAGTACCTCGGCGCCCGGTCCGTCGAGCAACGCAGTGACAGTCACCCCGGCAACTCTAGAGGGGGCTGGAACAGGTCCTGCTCCAGCTGTGGGTCGCCATCGAGTAGAGCCGCCACTTCATGGCAGAACGCGTCTTTGGGCCGTAGACGCCGTCCGCCGTCAGGTGGTGCTTGGTCTGGACGGTTTTGACCGCGGCCCGGGTCTTGCTGCCGTAGATGCCGTCGACGGCGAGCTTGGTGCCGTAGCAGAAGTTCAGGTTGCGCTGGAGGATCAAGATCGCGGTCTCCGGATCACCTGTCCGATTCGCGCCGCGGTGCGGGTTGTCGCCGTACATGAGGGTGCAGTCGGTGCTGGTGCTGTCCAGCAGCGACGGCATGGGGATGCCCCAACCGCGGTTGACCGGCGCCAGTCGGGCGGACGTGCACTGCGGCAACGCGGCTGCCGCGCCCGGCTCGGCGGTGGGCTGCTGGGTCCGGGGAGCGGGGGTGGGCGCGCCGGACGCCGCGGGGGAGTGGTGCTTCGAGGCGTTGGCCGCGACGGCTCCGACGGCGACCGCACCGACCGCTGCCAGCAGGGCGACGGTCTTGCCGGACAGCTTGGGGAGCCGCATAGCAACATTCTGTACTGGGGCGGTCACGCGGGCCAGTACGTCTCAGGGTGAGATTCCTTTGGCACTCGAGTTGACCGAGTGCTAATCGCGGCCTAGATTCGGTGTTGGCACTCTCCGTGGGAGGGTGCCAGCGGTCCGGCCTCTGACCCCCGCGACGGCAGGGGAGCGCGACCACATGCCACAGACAAGCGAAATCGACCGTGGAGGTCAGCAAGTGTCGGTCACGATCAAGCCGCTCGAGGACCGTGTCCTCGTCGCGCCGCTCGAAGCCGAGCAGACCACGAAGTCCGGCCTGGTGATCCCGGACACCGCCAAGGAGAAGCCGCAGGAGGGCGAGATCCTCGCCGTCGGCCCGGGCCGGATCGACGACAACGGCAACCGCGTCCCGCTGGACGTCGCCGTCGGCGACAAGGTCATCTACTCCAAGTACGGCGGCACCGAGGTCAAGTACGACGGCCAGGACTACCTGATCCTGGGCGCCCGCGACATCCTCGCAGTCGTCAGCAAGTGACGACCGCCCGCTGTTCCTGACTGACACCGCCCCGGCTACCTCTGGTACCCGGGGCGGAGTGGGTCAGGGCAGCGGGAATCGCCGTACGGACATTTCAGAAAAGGACTGGTTTTCTTCATGCCGAAGATCCTCGAGTTCGACGAGAATGCCCGGCGCGCGCTGGAGCGCGGCGTCGACAAGCTCGCGAACACGGTCAAGGTGACGCTGGGGCCGAAGGGCCGCTACGTCGTCCTGGACAAGAAGTGGGGCGCCCCGACCATCACCAACGACGGTGTCACCGTCGCCCGTGAGGTCGAGCTGGACGACCCGTTCGAGAACCTTGGTGCGCAGCTCACCAAGGAGGTCGCCACCAAGACCAACGACATCGCCGGTGACGGCACCACCACCGCGACGGTGCTGGCGCAGGCGCTGGTGCACGAGGGCCTCCGGGCGGTCGCCGCGGGCGCCAACCCGATGGGTCTGAAGCGCGGTATCGAGGCGGCCGTCGAGGCCATCTCCGCCAAGCTGGTGGACACCGCGAAGCCGGTCGACGACAAGGGTGACATGGCCCACGTCGCGACCATCTCCGCCCGCGACGCCGAGATCGGCGCGCTGATCGCGGACGCGTTCGACAAGGTCGGCAAGGACGGTGTGATCACCGTCGAGGAGTCGAACACCTTCGGGACCGAGCTCGAGTTCACCGAGGGCATGCAGTTCGACAAGGGCTACATCTCGCCGTACTTCATCACCGACGCCGAGGCCGGCGAAGCGGTGCTGGAGGACCCGTACATCCTGATCCACCAGGGCAAGATCTCCGCGATCGCGGACCTGCTGCCGCTGCTGGAGAAGGTCGTGCAGTCCGGCAAGACGCTGCTGATCATCGCCGAGGACGTCGAGGCCGAGGCGCTGTCGACCCTGGTGGTCAACAAGATCCGCGGCAACTTCACCTCGGTCGCCGTCAAGGCGCCGGGCTTCGGTGACCGCCGCAAGGCGATGCTGGAGGACCTGGCCGCGCTCACCGGCGCGCAGGTCGTCGCCCCGGAGGTCGGGCTGAAGCTCGACCAGGTCGGCCTCGAGGTGCTCGGTTCGGCGCGCCGGATCGTGGTCTCGAAGGACAACACGACCGTTGTCGAGGGTTCCGGCAAGGCCGAGGACATCGAGGGCCGGGTCAGCCAGATCAAGTCCGAGATCGAGCGCACCGACTCCGACTGGGACCGCGAGAAGCTGCAGGAGCGGCTGGCCAAGCTGGCCGGCGGCGTCTGCGTGATCAAGGTCGGCGCGGCCACCGAGGTCGAGCTGAAGGAGAAGAAGCACCGGATCGAGGACGCGGTGTCCGCGACCCGGGCCGCGATCGAGGAGGGCATCGTCGCCGGCGGCGGCTCCGCTCTCGTGCACGCGTCCACCGTGCTGGACAAGGACCTCGAGCTCGACGGTGACGAGGCCACCGGCGTCCGGATCGTCCGCAAGGCGGTCGTCGAGCCGCTGCGCTGGATCGCCGAGAACGGCGGCTACGAGGGCTACGTGGTGACCTCCAAGGTCGCGGAGCTCGACTCCGGCAGCGGCTTCAACGCCGCCACCGGCGAGTACGGCGACCTGCTGGCGCAGGGCGTCCTGGACCCGGTCAAGGTGACCCGGTCCGCGCTCGCCAACGCCGGCTCGATCGCCGCGCTCCTGCTGACCACCGAGACCCTGGTGGTCGACAAGCCCGAGGAAGAGGAAGCCCCCGCGGCCGGTCACGGCCACGGTCACGGCCACTGATCCTCAGGTCGTAGTTCGACAGCACAGCACACACAGCACCGCCCGGCAGCCTCGGTTGCCGGGCGGTGCTGCCGTGTCCGGCCCCCGCCCGCCCCGTCCCGCCGGTCGCCCGTCCCGTCCCGCCTCTGGGGTCGGGCGACAAGCGGTGGTGGCTGAAGACAGGGAATAGCTTGTCGCGCGACACCGGGACCTGTCGTCACTCCCGGTTTCGGGGTGCGCACCGGGGTCTGGTGGGATGGGCGGGTGTTGATTCGGGAGCGGCGTGACGAGGATCTGCCGGTGTGTGTTGGGTTGTTGCGGGCTGTGCACGAGCGCGCTGGGTACCCGGTCAACTGGCCGGCCGATCCGGCAGGCTGGTTGACGCCGGAGGCGGCGCTCGGGGTCTGGGTGGCCGTCGACGACGGGCGGGTCGTGGGGCATGTGGCGCTGACGGCAGTGGGAGAGCGGGCCGAGGTGGAGCGGCTGTTCGTGGATCCGGGAGTGACCCGCCGGGGCATCGGGCGGCAACTACTGGACCACTGCGTCCAGGCGGCCGCCGAGCTCGGCCGGGAGCTGTCGCTGGAGGTCGTGGACAACCGCGGCGCCGCCGAACGCCTGTACCGCCGGGCCGGCTGGACCGAGACCGGCCGGACCCCGATCGACTGGGGCGGCGACCACGCCACCGAACTGATCCGCTTCCGCGCACCCGTCCTCGACTGACCGGGAACCGGATCGCGGGCATCGGGCAGAAGCAGGTATGCAGCCACCGCGAGCCACCACCCACCCGCCGCCGGACCTCGCGCCCGGCCCACCGGCCGATGCCGAACTCGTCCGGGCCGCCCGGCCCGAGGAGTTCGCCCACCTGTTCGACCGGTACGCCGTCACCATCCACCGCTACATCGCCCGCCGGCTCGGCCGGACCGAGGCCGACGACCTGCTCGGGCAGACCTTCCTGATCGCGTTCGAGCGCCGGCACCGGTACGCCGGTACCGCGGACGGCGCGCTGCCCTGGCTGTACGGCATCGCGACCAACCTGATCCGGCGCCGCCGGCGGGACGAGGTACGCCAGTACCGGGCGTACTCGCGGGCCGGCGACGACCGGCACCCGGACCTGCTCGCCACCGACGTGGCGGCCCGGGTGGACGCGGCGTCAGCGTCCCGCCTGCTGACCGGCGTACTCGCCCGGCTGCGGCCGGCCGAACGCGACGTACTGCTGCTCTACGCCTGGGAAGACCTGTCCTACGCCGAGATCGCGCTGGCGCTGGACCTGCCGATCGGCACCGTCCGCTCCCGCCTGCACCGAGCCCGTCGAGCCCTTCGCTCCGCGCTCGGACCCGACTTCGAGGAGAACCCGTCATGACCGAGATCGACCTGCTGAAACGCGTCCGCGACGACGTCCCGGACCCCGACCCGTACGTCCTGGCCCGCACCCGCCGCCTGCTCACCGCGCCCGAACCGGCCAAGCCTCGCCGGGCCGTACCGCCGCGGGTCCTGGTCGCCAGTGGGCTGGCGCTCACGCTGGCCGGCGGTTTCCTGATCGCCGACGTGGTCACCCGCAACCACGCCGCACCGCTCGGCGCCACCGCCGACGCCGGCACCTTCCTGAGCGACGCGGCCGCCCGGATCGGCTCGAACCCGGACACGCCGATCCCGCCCGGGCACTTCCGCCAGATCACCGTGCAGTCCTCGACGATCGACACCTTCACCGCGAACCCAGACCTCCGGGCGACGGTCTTCAGCCGCGGTGACAAGTGGATCCCGGCCACGCCCACGGCGCGGTACGTGCAGCAGGGCACGAAGCTCGTCCGGGTCGAGTTCCCGAGCGCGGCCGCCCGTACAGCGGCGCGGAAGCTGGCGCCCGAACTGTTCGCCACGCCCGGCCGGACGACGACCGGCTACGCGATCTGCAGCGACCCGGTCGGGGCGTTGAACCAGTCCAGCACCCGGTGCGCGGCCAGTTGGACGACGCCGACACCGGACTTCCTGGCCAAGCTCCCGCGTGATCCCGACGCGCTGCTCGCCGCGCTCCGCGCGGACACCACCGGGGTCGGCCACCCGTCGCCGCCGGATTTCCGGGCCTTCCTGCACCTGTCCACGGTCCTGGGCTCCGGGCTGGTGCCGGCCGACCTGCGGGCCGCGCTGTACCGGGCCGGCGCCAAGATCCCCGGCGTGCAACTGCTGGACGACGTGGTCACGCTGGACGGCCGGCACGGCCGCGCGATCGGCTTCACCGACCAGGACATCCGCAAGGAGCTGATCATCTCCCCGGCGAACGGAGCGTTCCTCGGTGGACAGGATGTGATCGTCCCCGGCCACCACGCTCCCGGGCTCCGGACCGGCGACGTGCTCTCGGCGTACGCCGTCAGCACCCGCATTACCGCGACGCAGCCCGCGGTGAGGTAGCTAACCGGCCAGTAGTGACAGATTGTGATCAAAACAAGGGCTTGACCTTGACTTGACACTAGGCAACCGGAGACGAGGGCCGTACCATCTTTCAGGCTGACCGGTCTGGAAATCACGAGGGGGCGAGGGGTGACAGAGGTCAAAGTGCCTGACACCCACGACCGGGTCGAGCTCAGGGATCTTGCCGCGCTGGCCGGCGACGGGGACCGTACAGCTCTCAATGACCTGCTCACCAGGGTGCGCGCTGTGGCGCACCGTTACGTACGGTCCCGCCTGTGGACCTATCCGGGCGGCGCCGACATGGTCGACGACGTCGCTCAAGAGGTATGTGTCGCGGTGTTCGGCGCGCTGAGCCGGTACCGCGACGAGGGGAGGCCTTTCGAGGCTTTCGTCTACGGGATCGCGGCCCGCAAGGTCGCCGATGCCCAGCGTGCGTTCGCGGTCGCCGACGTCTCGACGCCGGACCTGCCGGACGGCGCGGACGAGTCACCGACGCCGGAGGAGCGTGCGGTTCGGCAGTCCGAGGTCCAGCATGCCTGGGGGCTGATGGAGAAGCTGCCGGAGAAGCTGCGCGAGATTCTGCGCCTGCGCGTCGTTGCGGGGATGTCAGCCGAGGAGACCGGCCGGGCACTGGGGATGACACCGGGGGCGGTGAGGGTCGCACAGCATCGGGCGTTGATCACGCTCAGGGGGTTCGTGGGGCATGAAGCACAGTTGGAACGAGCAGCAGCAGGGGAGGGGCATCATGGCTGACCGTTTCGATCTCGACGCGATTGAGGCCGATGACGCACTGCTCGATCTGCTGGCTGCCGGTGGGGAGTCCGCCCGTCTGGCGGGTGAGCACGACCCGGCCGTCGCCTTGCTGGCCGAGCTGCGGCTGGCGGTGGAGGTCGAGGACGAGCTCCCGGTGGAGACCATCGACGATCCGGAGACCTTCCTGGCGCGTTGCGCCGCGCTGAACCCGATCACCGACCCGTTCGCCCGCAAGGTGGCGACCCGCGGTCTGGCGTTCGGCGTCGCCGCGGTCGCCGCGCTCTCGGTGTCCGGGGTGGCCGCCGCGGTCACCGGGGACCCGTTGTCGCCGTACGAGAAGGTCATCGAGAAGATGGTCGACGCGGTCCGCCCGCAGACCAGCTTCCCGAAGCAGGACCTGAACGGTCTGCCGGTGATGGACCGGCAGAAGATCGTCAAGGTCGGCAAGGACTACCAGATCCAGGCGAAGGCCGAGCACGCCGGCTCGAACCGGAGCGGCGACGACTCCGGCACCGACCAGCCGCAGGCGCGGACCGACGTCAACACGCCGCCGTCGGTGCCGCCGCAGCTCCCCGACAACAAGGTCGAGGTCAAGCCGCTGCCGCCGCAGGACCTGGTCACCGACCAGAACGGCATCAAGACCACGCCGGAGCCGTCCGGGACCAAGACGACGCTGCCGTCGGACAACAAGACCGACACGCCGACCAGCGAGCCGACCGGTACGCCGACGGACACCACGACCGACCAGCCGACCGATCCGTCCACGCCGCCGCCGACCGACACCACCGGTACGCCGACGCCGACCCCGACGGACACCACCACGACACCGCCGGCGAACGTGGACAACGGATCCACCGGAACCGGGACCGGGACCGGCGGCACCGGGACGACCGACGGCGGTTCGTCGGCCGACCCGACCACCGCGCCGACCGGCGACCCCGGCACGGGCCAGCCCGCCGCCGGCACCGGCGACACCGGCACCTCCACGCCACCGGCAGGTGACACCGGCGGGACCGGCAGCACCGGAAGCACCGGAACCGGCTCCACCGGCACGGGTTCGACCGGAACTGGCTCGACCGAGACGGGTTCGACTGGAACCGGTTCGACCGGGACGGGTTCGACTGGCTCCGGCTCGACCGGGACTGGTTCGACCGGGACGGGCGGGACCGGGACGACTACGCCGGGTGACGGTGCCGGCGTGATCCCGAACGCGATCCAGGACCTGCTCGACCTGACGCTCGGCGCGGTGCCCGTCGACGTACTGCCGATGCCGGCCGGCCTGACGCCGGCAGACCCCACGACGGCCGCCACCAAGCCCGCGGCAACGCCCGCGAAGCCGACGGCGTCCACCGCGAAGCCCGCAACCCCCACCGCGAAGCCGACGGCGACCACGGCGAAACCCACGACGAGCACCACGACGGCCAGGTCCGGCACGTCGGGGAAGTCGGCGCGGTCCGAGCACGGTAAGGCCGCGAAGCACTCCAGTGGCAAGGTGAACACCGGTTCGGTGAAGAAGGCGTACGCCAAGGGCAAGCACTCCACTGGCCACTACCCGGAGGGCAAGCACGCCGCGATCTCCCGCACCCACGGTGCGACCGACGACTCGAGCCTGCTGCAGATCCTCGGCATCATCAACGTGCCGACCGAGCGGCCGGACAAGCACAAGTAAGGACAAGCGACACCTGGTCACCGCCCGCCGCGCCTCCGTGGCGGGCGGTCGCCTGTGGACGGCGGATTCGGGGCCTGCCGACGGCGCGGATAGGATGGGGTTCCGTTCTCGCCGTACAAAGGTGCACGTTTTCCCCATGGACATCACCCCCGCTGGAGTTCCCGACAAGTTCGCCGTCCTCGGCCTCACCTTCGACGACGTACTGCTGCAGCCGAACGAGTCCGACGTCATCCCGTCCGAGGCGGTCACCCGGTCCCGGGTCAGCCGCAACGTCTGGGTGAACATCCCGCTGGTGTCCAGCGCGATGGACACCGTCACCGAGGCCCGGATGGCGATCGCCATGGCCCGGCAGGGCGGCCTCGGCGTCCTGCACCGCAACCTCTCGATCGAGGACCAGGCCCAGCAGGTCGACCTGGTCAAGCGCTCCGAGTCCGGGATGATCGCGCAGCCGATCACGATCGGCCCGGAGGCGAGCATCGGCGAGGCCGACGCGCTCTGCGCGCAGTACCGGATCTCCGGCGTCCCGGTGGTGGACGACGCGGGCGTCCTGGTCGGCATCGTCACCAACCGCGACATGCGCTTCGAGACCGACCTGTCCCGGCCGGTCCGCGAGGTGATGACCAGGCAGCCGCTGATCACCGGCCGGCAGGGGATCGCCGCCGACGACGCGATGGCGCTGCTCAGCAAGCACAAGGTGGAGAAGCTGCCGCTGGTGGACGACGCCGGCAAGCTCACCGGCCTGATCACGCTGAAGGACTTCGTCAAGCGCGACAAGTTCCCGCTGTCCACCAAGGACGCCTCCGGCCGGCTGATGGTCGGCGCCGCGATCGGCTTCTTCGGTGAGGCGTACAAGCGCGCCATGACGCTGGTCGAGGCCGGCGTCGACGTGCTGGTCGTGGACACCGCGCACGGGCACTCGAAGGCGCAGATCGAGATCATCCGCAAGCTCAAGGCCGACCCGGCGACCCGCGGCGTGGACGTCGTCGGCGGCAACGTCGGCACCCGGCAGGGCGCGCAGGCGCTGGTCGACGCGGGCGCGGACGGCGTCAAGGTCGGCGTCGGGCCGGGCTCGATCTGTACCACCCGGGTCGTCTCCGGTGTCGGCGTGCCGCAGGTGACCGCGATCTACGAGGCGTCGCTGGCCTGCAAGCCGGCCGATGTCCCGGTGATCGGCGACGGCGGCCTGCAGTACTCCGGCGACATCGCGAAGGCGCTCGTCGCGGGTGCGGACACGGTCATGCTGGGTTCGCTGCTGGCCGGTTGCGAGGAGTCGCCGGGCGACCTGGTGTTCATCAACGGCAAGCAGTTCAAGGCGTACCGCGGGATGGGTTCGCTCGGCGCGATGTCGTCGTCCGGCGGCCTCCGCAAGTCGTACTCGAAGGACCGCTACTTCCAGCACGACGGCTCCTCCGACGAGAAGCTGATCGCCGAGGGCGTCGAGGGCCAGGTGCCGTACCGGGGCCCGCTGTCCGCGGTCGCGCACCAGCTGATCGGCGGCCTCCGCCAGTCGATGTGGTACACCGGCGCCCGGACGGTCCCGGAGCTGCAGGAGAACGGCCGCTTCGTCCGGATCACCTCGGCCGGCCTGCAGGAGTCCCACCCGCACGACATCCAGATGACAGTCGAGGCCCCGAACTACTCCGGCCGCTGACCGCCTGACGTAAGGAAACCCCAGATGACCGAGATCGAGATCGGTCGCGCCAAGCGCGGCCGGCAGGCGTACGCGTTCGACGACATCGCGATCGTGCCGTCGCGGCGGACGCGGGATCCCGAGGAGGTCTCGGTCGCCTGGCAGATCGACGCGTACCGGTTCGAGCTGCCGATCCTGGCGGCGCCGATGGACTCGGTGATGTCGCCGCGGACGGCGATCGCGATCGGGAAGGCCGGCGGGCTCGGCGTCCTCAACCTCGAGGGGCTGTGGACGCGGTACGAGGACCCGTCGAACCTGCTCGCCGAGATCACCGAGCTGGACGCGCAGCAGGCGACGCACCGGCTGCAGGAGATCTACGCGGCGCCGATCAAGCCCGAGCTGATCTCGCAGCGGGTGCAGGAGATCCGCGCCTCCGGCGTGACCGTGGCCGGGGCGCTGTCGCCGCAGCGCACCAAGCAGTTCGCGAAGCACGTCGTGGATGCGGGCGTCGACCTGTTCGTCATCCGCGGTACGACGGTGTCCGCCGAGCACGTGTCCGGCCAGGCGGAGCCGCTGAACCTCAAGCAGTTCATCTACGACCTCGACGTCCCGGTGATCGTCGGTGGCTGCGCGACCCACCAGGCGGCCCTGCACCTGATGCGTACCGGCGCGGCCGGCGTGCTGGTCGGCTTCGGCGGCGGCGCCGCGCACACCACCCGCAAGGTGCTCGGTGTCGCGGTGCCGATGGCGTCCGCGGTGGCCGACGTGGCGGCGGCCCGGCGGGACTACATGGACGAGTCCGGCGGGCGGTACGTGCACGTCATCGCGGACGGTTCGGTCGGCCGGTCCGGCGACGTCGCGAAGGCGATCGCCTGCGGCGCGGACGCGGTGATGGTCGGTTCGCCGCTGGCCCGCGCGAGCGACGCGCCTGGCGGCGGGTACCACTGGGGCGCCGAGGCCTGGCACCAGGACCTGCCCCGCGGCGAACGCGTCGAGGTCGGCGTCACCGGCACCATGGAGCAGATCCTGTTCGGCCCGTCCTGGGTCCCGGACGGCACGATGAACCTCGTCGGCGCCCTGAAGCGCGCCATGGCCACCACGGGTTACACGGAGCTGAAGGAGTTCCAGCGGGTCGAGGTCGTCGTCGGTTGAGCACCGGCGTCCTCCTCCTGCACGGTTCAAGCGGTACGCCGGACCTCGACCGCGCCCGGTTGCTCGAGGCCGAGGGGTACGACGTCCTCGCGCCGACGTGGGCGGTGACATACGAGGTGCCGCTGGAGTCGTTCCCGCTGGACGAGCTGGCGCACCACGACCGGCTGGTCGTGATCGGCAGCTCGTGGGGTGCGGAGGCGGCGCTGCTGCTCGGTGCGCTCGACGCGCGGGTGGAGTCGGTGGTCGCGTTCGCCCCGAGCTCGTACGTCTGGGGCCGGAACCTGGAGGACGGCAGCCAGCGGTCCGGGTGGACGTGGCGGGGCGAGCCGCTGCCGTTCGTACCGTACGACCGGGACTGGCAGCCGGAGACCGATCCGCCGAGTTTCACCGGGCTGTACCGGCAGAGCCTGCGGGCGGCGACCGACCGGATGCGGATCCCGGTGGAGCGGATCCGCGGGGAGGTTCTGCTGGTCGCGGGCGGTGACGACCAGGTGTGGCCGGCGGCCGAGTTCGCGGACGAGATCGTCCGGCGGCGCGGCGAGCGTCCGACCCGCGTCGTCGCGGTCGGCACGGCCGGGCACCGCGCCGTACTTCCGGGGGAACAGCCGAAGACTGCCGGGCAGCGGATGGCGCGCGGCGGGACGGACGCGGCGGACCGGGAGCTGGGCGCGCTGGCCTGGCCCGAGGTACTCGGGGTGCTCGCCGGAGGCTGAGCAGCCGGACGTCGCGCCCGGCTACGATCCTCGGGACCTGCGACCGGGTCGGGCCTACTCGGTGAGGAGAGATCGTGTACCACTACGTCGATGCCGAGGTACCGGGCGGGTTGGGGCCTGAGTGCTGCCGCGACAAGAACCAGCGGGTCGCGGACTCCGGGCCGTTGCATCTTGTCTTCGACGGCTGGATGGGCGACGACCTCGTCACCACGGTCCCGTTCTGGTTCGTGACGGAGCGTCTTGCCGCCGCGCTGCGTGCCTCTGGTCTCACCGGTTACGAACTCGAGCCGGCCAGCGCCTCGCAGGGCGAGCAGTACGCGCTCGCGTCCGATCGCGAGGTGCCGCGCGACTGGTTCCGCCTCGTCCCGGCCGGCACGCCGGGGCAGGATGATTTCGCCGTCGACGACGGCACTGAGCTGGTGGTGAGTGACGCCGCGCTCCGGTTGCTGGAGTCGTTCGACCTCGCGAACGCGTATGTCGCGGACTACGAGGATGTTCCAGCCGGCGGCGCCGCGAGCTGACAGGTGACCGCATGCTGGGCGACCTGCTGATGGCACTCGCGGTTTGCCGGGTTCTGGAAGGATTGCGGCATGGGATGGTTCAGCCGACGAAGCAGCCAGGACACGGACAACGTTGCCCTTGCCGTAGGGCGGGCGCTGCTGTCCCCGGACGATGTCGATCAGGTGCGGTTCCTGATCACCACGAAGAAGGTCGTGAACGCGGTCAAGCTGGTCCGTGAGCGCACCGGTCTCGGACTGGTGCACGCGAAGGAGCTCGTGGACGAGATCCGGCTCGGCCGGTACGTGCCACCGACCACCGAGACCCCCGTCGTACGCAGGCCGAACACCAACCTCGCCGAACGCACCCGCGCGCTGAAGGCCGCCGGCGAACTCCACCAGGCCACCGCCCTGGTGGTCTCCGAGACCGGCATGACCGAAGCCGAAGCCGGCCTCTTCGTCGGCGCCCTCCGCACCGACAGCACCGAGCCGACCGACTAACCCTTCACATACGCGAGGTTCTCGGCGATCTTCCCGTCCCGGAGGCGGAAGAGGTCGACGCCGCGCACATGACCGGAGGACCACGAGTACCGCCACCGCACCACCGCCCGGTCGCCGAGCACCACGGTCTCCTCGACCTCGAACCCCAGGTCGGTGGTCTCCGCGAACACCTTCGCCCACTCCGCGCGGACGGCGTCCGCGCCCTCGAAGCGCCCGCCGTCCGGTGGCGCCGTGGACTCGAACACGATGTCGTCGGTGACCAGCGACATCAGCGTGTCCAGGTCCCCGGCGCCGAACGCGTTCCCGAACCTCTCGAGGAGCGCCGACACCGGTGTCCACCGCGGGTCACGCCCGAACGCCGCCAGCAGCGCCTCGGCCGGATCGGTGAAGCCCGCGAGCGGCGCGCCGACCATCCCGGCGGACCGGTAGATCTCCTCCCGGTCCGCGAACCACGTCCCGACCTCGGCCACCAGTTCCACGTCCAGCCGCGGCGGTACGCCGATCGCGACGGCGAGGTCCCACCCGTGGATCAGGTGGTCGGCCGCGAGCTGCCGCAGGTACTCGGGCGGATCCTCGTCGCCGTACGACAGGTGGACCTTCTCGACCGGCCAGGTCGCCGCGAGCTCCGCCTCCCGGGCCGCGGCCGCCGCGGCGCCGGCCGGATCGTCGCCGAGCAGATCGCCGTCGAGGGTGTCCCCGACCTCGGCGATCGTCCGGCCCTGCATCAGCGGCGCCGTCCAGCGTTCCTCGCCGACGACGTGGTTCACCAGCGCCCGGACGTCCCAGTCCGTGCACGGCGTCGGCCCGGACCACTGATCCGGCGCCACCCCGGAGACAAGTTCCGCGAAGTTCGCGACCGCGCGGTTGTGCAGCTCCACGACATCCATGTCGGCCACCCCCAGCGCCAGCGTCCGCCCGGGGACGGCCGGGCGTCAACGGCCGAGCTGGAGTTGTTCCGCGGCCTCGTGGGCGTGGTGCGAGGCGGTGACGTCACCGGTCGCGGCGAGCAGGTTGCCGTGGTGCCGGTAGCAGGCGCCGGCCAGGTCCTTCATCTTCTCGTCGTCGTCGGCGTACGGGATCAGCGCGGTCGCGACCTCCGCGCACCAGCCGCCGAGGTCGAGCGCGATCTCGGTGCGGCCGGCCTGGAAGTACGCCGCGGAGATGTCGAGCAGCAGTTGCGCCCAGATCGGTACGTACGTCGCGGTCTGGAACCGCATCCGGTGGGACTCGCGCTCGGACGAGATCGCGAACAGGTAGTGCGCCTCCAGCCCGAGCGTGAGCGCGGCGTCCCCGTCCTGGGACAGCAGCGGCCGCACCAGCTCGGCCAGCTCGACCGCGCGCAGCGCCGCCGACTCGGGGTCCGTCCGGCCGGACACGGTCGCCAGCGTCATCCCGGGCGCGGGCTCGCTCAGCGCGACCAGCCGGTGATACTGCTCGAACGGCCCGAGCTTGATCTCCGCGTTCTCCAGCGCGGCGACCAGCGTCAGCGGCAGCCCGCGGTCCAGCTCCTCGACCACCCGGGTCGCCGTCTCCGCGTCGGTGTCGTACGCCGTCTGCAGGCACGTCTCGCCTTCGAGGCGGCCGACGCTGCCGAGGTGCTTGCCCTTGCGGACCAGGGCAGCGACCAGCGTGCGCATGTCGGTCGTCGAGTCCGAGTCGGCGAGCGTGTCGGCCGTGGTGAGCCCGATCTCGTCGGCCTCCAGCGCGAGGTCCATCCGCCCCTCGGCAGCGTGCACGTCGGCGGACACCGCGGTCGCCGTACACAGGTAGCGGGCGTACGACAGCGACTGGGGGCTCTCGTTGATCTGGTCCGCGAGCTGCAGGAACAGCTGCGTCGCGGCGTCCGCGGACGCGACCGCCAGCGCGGGGTCGCCGTACCGGCGGAGGATGAGCGCGTTCATCGCCAGCACCCGGGCGAAGTCCGGCTGGTGCTTCAGCCCGTCCTCACCGCCGACGAGCTGGCCGTACGCGATCACCGCGCCGTCCATCTCCAGTACGGCGGTGGCGCCGTGGCCGCGGTGTGCCTGCGTCATCGCGCGCCGGGCGCGGACGTCGGCGAGGAAGCAGGTGGCGTCGAGGACGCCGGCGTCCTGGAGCTCGGTGTAGCCGAGTTGCGCCTCGTGCAGTGCGGTGAGCGCCTCCTCGTGCCGGCCGGACGCGTTCAGCGAGCCGGCCAGCTCGTACTGCGTCGCGGCCATCAGGTGCTTGGCCTCGTAGTGGTTCGGGCGCGCCTCGGCGCGTTCCCTGGCCAGCTCGATGACCCGCTGCTGGTACGGCCCGGCCTCGTCGGCGCGGCCTTCCTCGATCAGCACCTGGGCTGTCTGCAGCGCCTCACTGAGCTCGTCCTCAGGAGGCGTCCAGAGCCCCCCGCTGTCCACCATCTTGACGTTCCACCCCTTCACCGGTTTCAGCGGATCAGCTTAACCATCCTCTGATACTGACAGCCGCTATTACCGGCAGGTAGCCTTCAGCTATGAGCGAGCAGACGTCGATTCCAGCGGATCCCGAGCTCGATCCGACCGCGTCGTACGCCACGGATCAGTCCGTGATCCGGCGGTTGTCGGGGCTGCTGCGGGCGACGGCCGGCACCAGGACGTCGTACGCGCCGGCCACCGGGCAGCCGATCGCGGACCTGCCGACGTCGAGTGCGGACGACGTGACCGCGGCGGTTCGTGCCGCCCGGAAGACCCAGCAGAGCTGGAGTCGGGTGCCGCTCGCCGAGCGCGCCGCGATCCTGCTGCGGTACCACGACCTGGTGCTCGACCACCGGCACGAGCTGGTCGACCTGATCATCCGCGAGTCCGGCAAGGCGCGGAAGCAGGCGTTCGAGGAGCTCGCGCACGTCGCGCTGACCGCGCGGTACTACGGCCGCAAGGCGTTCGAGCTGCTCGAGCCGCAGCGCAAGCTCGGGATCTTCCCGGTGCTCACCCGGGCCGAGGAACGCTTCGTCCCGAAGGGCGTCGTCGGCATCATCTCGCCGTGGAACTACCCGCTGACGATGGCGATCTCCGACGGCCTGCCGGCGATCCTGGCCGGCAACACGATCGTCCACAAACCCGACAGCCAGACCCCGCTGACCGCGCTGCGCGGCATCGAGCTGCTGTACGAGGCCGGCCTGCCGCGCGAGGCTTGGCTGGCGGTGAACGGCGACGGCCCGACGGTCGGCGGCGCGCTGATCCAGAACGCCGACTACATCTGCTTCACCGGCTCGACGAAGACCGGCCGGCTGGTCGCGCAGCAGTGCGGCGAGCGGCTGATCGGCTGCAGCCTCGAGCTCGGCGGCAAGAACCCGATGCTGGTACTGCGGGACGCCGACCTCAACCGCGCCGCCGAGGGCGCCGTCCGCGCGTGCTTCGCGAACGCCGGCCAGCTGTGCGTCTCGATGGAACGCCTGTACGTCGCCGACCAGGTGTACGACGCGTTCGTGACCGCGTTCGTGGACCGGGTGAAGAAGCTACGGCTCTCCGCCGGCACCGGGTGGGACGTCGACATGGGCTCGCTGATCTCGAAGGCGCAGCTCGAGACGGTCAGCCGGCACGTGGAGGACGCCCGCGAGAAGGGCGCCACCGTACTGGCCGGCGGGAAGCCGCGCCCGGACATCGGCGAGCTGTTCTACGAGCCGACCGTCCTGTCAGGCGTGACGCCCGCGATGGAGTGCTTCGACAAGGAGACCTTCGGCCCGGTCGTCTCGATCTACCGGTTCTCCGACGAGTCCGAGGCGATCCAGCGCGCGAACGAGGGCGAGTACGGCCTGAACGCGAGCGTCTGGACCCGGGACGGCCGTCGCGGCCGCGCGGTCGCCGCGCAGTTGACGGCCGGCACCGTGAACGTCAACGAGGGGTACGGCGCGACGTTCGGCTCGATCGACACCCCGATGGGCGGCATGCGCTCGTCCGGCCTCGGCCGCCGGCAGGGCGTCGAGGGCATCCGCCGGTACGTCGAACCGCAGGCGATCGCCACCCAGCGGCTGATCCCGATCGCGGCGTCGCACGGCATCTCCGACGAGAAGTTCGCCGAGCTGATGACCGGCGCACTGCGGGTGCTGAAGAAGATCGGCCGCCCATGACGAGCTTCGACTACGACGTCCTGGTCATCGGGTCCGGCTTCGGTGGGTCGGTGTCGGCGCTGCGGTTGACCGAGAAGGGGTACCGGGTCGCCGTCCTGGAGGCGGGCGCCCGGTTCGACGACGCGTCGTACGCGAAGAACTCGTGGGACACCAAACGGTTTCTCTTCGCGCCTCGGTTGGGGATGTACGGCATTCAGCGGATCAGCGCGCTGCGGGACGTGATCATCCTGTCCGGCGCGGGCGTCGGCGGCGGCAGCCTGGTGTACGCGAACACGCTGTACGAACCGCTGCCCGCGTTCTACACCGACCGCGCGTGGTCGCACATCACCGACTGGAAGGCCGAGCTCGCGCCGTACTACGACCAGGCGAAGCGGATGCTCGGCGTCACGACGTACCCGGGGTTCACGCCCGCGGACAAGGTGATGAAGCAGGTCGCCGAGGACATGGGCGTGGGGGAGACGTTCCACCCGACGCCCGTCGGCGTGTTCTTCGGCGAGCCCGGCGTCGAGGTCGACGACCCGTACTTCGGCGGCGCCGGACCGCGGCGTACCGGCTGCATCGACTGCGGCGAGTGCATGACCGGCTGCCGGCACAACGCGAAGAACACGCTCACCAAGAACTACCTCTACCTGGCCGAGAAGGCCGGCGCGGAGGTCTACTCGCTGACCACGGTCACGTCGGTCGAGCCGCTGCCGGACGGTGGGTACGCCGTCGACACCCGCCGTACGTCTCATCGCAAGATGACCCGCCGATTCACCGCCCAGCAGGTGGTGTTCGCCGCGTCGGCGCTCGGTACGGCGAAGCTCCTGCACCGGCTGCGCGACGAGGGCAAGCTGCCGCGGCTCTCGGACCGGCTCGGAGTGCTGACCCGGACCAACTCCGAGTCGTTGCTCGGGGCAATCTCCCGGGACACCGGCGTCGACTACACCCGCGGCGTCGCGATCACGTCGTCGTTCCACCCGGACGACATCACCCACATCGAGCCGGTCCGGTACGGGAAGGGCAGCAACGTGATGTCGCTGCTGCAGACCGTGCTGACCGACGGCGACGGGGACAAGCCGCGCTGGCGGACCTGGCTGCGCGAGCTCGGGGTGCAGCGGAAGAACATCCGCCGGCTGTACGACCTGAAGCACTGGTCGGAGCGGACCGTGATCGCGCTGGTGATGCAGACCGCGGACAACTCGATCACGACGTACGGCAAGCGGGACCGGCTCGGCCGCTGGAAGCTGACCTCGAAGCAGGGCCACGGCGCGCCGAACCCGTCCTGGATCCCGGTCGCGAACCAGGTCGTCCGGCGGATGGCCACGCTGATGAACGGCACGCCGGGCGGCACGATCGGCGAGCCGTTCAACGTGCCGATGACCGCGCACTTCATCGGCGGCTGCGCGATCGGCGACTCGGCCGCGACCGGCGTGGTGGACCCGTACCACCGCGTCTACGGGTACGACGGCCTGCACATCGTCGACGGGTCCACGATCTCGGCGAACCTCGGCGTCAACCCGTCGCTGACGATCACCGCCCAGGCCGAGCGCGCGCTGTCGTTCTGGCCGAACAAGGGCGCGGACGACCCGCGTCCGGCGGTCGGGGCGGAGTACCGCCGGATCCAGCCGGTGAAGCCCGGGCATCCCGTCGTACCGGACGACGCACCGGGTGCGCTGCGGCTGCCGATCTTTCCGAAGCAGGCTGTGACGGAGCCGTAACACAACAAGGCAAATGAAAAAGCCTCAGCAGTAAGTTGCTGAGGCTTTTCGAAAAGGTCCGGAAAGGGAGCAGGTCCCTCGGGAACGTTTCCGCCCAAATCGTTTCCCGAGGGACCCACTCAAGCCGGGGTGAGGCGCCCGGCGCTTTGGGATCGGGTCACCAACCACAGCTGGCGACCCGAGCTCTTGGTCACTACCTTACCTCCGATTTCCGCGAGCTCCAGGCCTTGTGACCACTCTGCGTGCTGACTGTAATGATCAGCTTCAGTCGCTCTTGGTAATCGGGTGGCGGTCTTCCTTGCGGTAACCGCCTCTGCACACATCAACGAGCCCATCTACGGGGGGTTACGAGGTTCCGGAGAAAAAACCAAAAACTTTTCCGGGAAGTGCGGAGAGTGGTCGCTGAGGCACTTCGGTCCGAGGTGTTCCACGTGACGCCCGCCGCAGTACCGGCGTACTCCTCTCGCTTACTGTGAGCCCGACCGTTCTGATGAGGCAGGAGAAGCATGGACATCCTGGACGTGGCACGTGCGCAGGTTCTGGAGCAGGGCACCGGTCTGCGCCAGGAGCAACTGGTCGAGGTGCTCCGGACGCCGGACGACCGGCTGCCCGAACTGCTCGCGCTCGCGCACGACGTCCGGGTGAAGTGGTGCGGTGAGGAGGTCGAGGTCGAGGGGATCATCTCGCTGAAGACCGGCGGCTGCCCCGAGGACTGCCACTTCTGCTCGCAGTCCGGTCAGTTCACCTCGCCGGTGCGCGCGGTCTGGCTGAACATCCCGGAGCTGGTCGAGGCCGCCAAGGAGACCGCGAAGACCGGCGCCACCGAGTTCTGCATCGTGGCCGCCGTCCGCGGGCCGGACGAGCGGCTGATGTCCCAGGTGAAGGCCGGCATCGACGCGATCAACGCCGAGGTCGACATCAACATCGCCTGCTCGCTCGGCATGCTCACGCAGGCGCAGGTCGACGAGCTGAAGTCGTGGGGCGTGCACCGGTACAACCACAACCTCGAGTCGGCCCGGTCGTACTTTGGCGACGTCGTCACCACCCACTCCTTCGAGGAGCGCTGGGAGACCTGCCTGATGGTGCGCGACTCCGGCATGGAGCTGTGCTGCGGCGGCCTGGTCGGGATGGGCGAGACCCTCGAGCAGCGCGCCGAACTGGCCGCGCAGCTCGCCGAGCTCGACCCGCACGAGGTCCCGCTCAACTTCCTGAACCCGCGCCCCGGCACGCCGTTCGGCGACCTCGACGTGATGGACGGCAAGGACGCGCTGCGCACGATCGCCGCGTTCCGGCTGGCGATGCCGCGGACGGTCCTGCGGTACGCCGGCGGCCGCGAGCTGACCCTCGGCGACCTGGGCACCCGCGACGGCCTGCTCGGCGGCATCAACGCGGTCATCGTCGGCAACTACCTGACCACCCTCGGCCGCCCCGCCACCGCTGACCTCGACCTCCTCGCCGAGCTGAAGATGCCGGTGAAGGAACTCCAGAAGTCGCTGTGACGTACTGCGGACGCTGCGGGCGCGAGCTGACCGACGGCAGCCACGAGGACTGCCGCCGGGCGCTCGAACTCGAACCGCCGAGATACTGCGCCGAGTGCCGCCGCCGGATGATCGTCCAGGTCCACCCGATGGGCTGGTCAGCCCGTTGCTCTGTCCACGGCGCCCTATCTGACCGCGTCTGACGCCGCGACGACGTCGACGAGGCCGTGCCCCTTGTCGTACGACGTACTCCCGCCGCGCGGATCCGCCTGGTACGGCGCTCCGTCGGTGTAGCGGTGGGCGGTCGAGATCAGCGCGGTCTCGACCTGTGCCGGAGTCGCGGACGGGTTCGCCTGGAACAGTTGGGCGACGATCCCGGCGATGTGCGGCGCCGCCATCGACGTACCGCTGATGGTGTTGTAATTGCCGCCGTCCACGGGTTTCAGGCCGGTGGAGCAGATCGGCAGGTAGACGCGGCAGGACGAGGTGATGTTCTCACCCGGTGCCGAGAGGTCCGGGTACGTGGAGAGCGTTCCGTTCTTGCCGCGGGACGAGTACGACGAGATCTTGCCGTCGCGGGTGCCGGTGTCCAGGTCGTTGTACGACGCCACCGACAGGATGCCGCCGGTCGGGTCCTGGCCGGGCGGGTTGGTCAGCGACGTACTGCCGTCCCCGCCGTCGTTGCCGGCGGCCCAGACCGTGACCACACCTTCGGCGGCCAGGGCGCGCTGCAGTTTGACGGTGGCCGAGTTCGGGTCGAACGCGCCGCCGCCGGACGGGCCGTAGGAGTTGTTCGTGACCTTGATCGGCGGGCATTTGCTCGCCGGTACGGCGGTGCCGCACGGGTGCGCGTGGTTCTCCAGGACCCAGTTCAGGGCAGCGTCGGCGCCGACGATCACCAGCGCGGCCCCGACCGAGAGGTCGACCAGTGACGCGCCTGGCGCGGCGCCGTGCATCTTCGTTCCGTCGGGCAGCGTGACCGGTCGTCCGGCGACGATGCCGTTGACATGGGTGCCGTGACCGCCGAGCGACAGCAGGTCGGTGTCGGCCGAGCCCGCGTCGACCGGTGCGCAGAGCGTCTCGGTCACCGGGTCGCAGACGATCTTGAGGTTCTTCACGACGGCCGACGTTCCGTCCGCGTTCTGGAGGAACGGATGCGTCGGGTCCACCCCGCTGTCGATCACGGCGACGCTCACGCCGCGACCGTCGAGCGGCTTGCCGTCCGCGCCGGTCCGGGTCGCGACGGCCTCCGAGCCGCGGGTGGCGATGTTCGACGTCGAGAGGCTGATCCGCAGCGGCTGGTTGCCCTCGAGATAGGTGACGCCCGGCCGGCCGCGCGCGGCGAGGATCTGCGAGCGGGTGCCTTCGGCAACCACCACGCCGATCTTGTCGTACGACGTCAGCTGCCGCAGGCCACTGGCCTGCACCGCGCGCCGTGCCGCGGCGAGGTCGGTTCCGTGGACGAGCACTGTCGTGGTCTGCAACGGAAGGGCGCCGAGGCGGTCGAGTTGGCGTCCGAGGAACGCCTGGATCGGTGCTTGCGGGGACGCGGCCTGCTGCGCGTGGACGGGCGTACCGACTGTCAGTGCCAGCAGGCCTGCGGTGGCGGTGGCGATCAGGGATCGGGCGTGCATGTTGTCTCCTCACTGGGCGCCGGCTCGGGGATGCTACGGGCCAGTAATAAATGCAGGTGCCCAATGTAGGGTCGAGAACAGTCGTTTGAGAAGGGCTCGCGATCGTCGACGGCGATCGGACGGGCCGCCCAGGCTAGGGTTGAGGCATGTCCGATGCCGTGCCGCGCCTGCTGGTCGCCCTGTACGGGCCAACGTCGGCGGGGAAGACCGCGGTGTCGGTCGATCTCTGTCTGCGGATCCGGGACGAGCTCGGGATGCCGCCGATGGTGGTGTCCGCGGACTCGCGGCAGGTGTACCGGTACATGGACATCGGTACCAGCAAGACCACGCCGGATGAGATGCGCGGCATCCCGCACACGATGATCGACGTCACCGAGCCGGTCCGGAAGCTCGAGCTGGAGACGTTCGTCACCGAGGCGCGCCGGCACATGGCGGACTGCTGGACGGCCGGCGGCGTGCCGGTGATCGTCGGCGGTACCAGCGTGTACGTCCGCTCGCTGCTCGAGGGCTGGGAGGTGGATGCGGTCGCCGAGGCGCGGAACGCGATCCGCCGCGACTTCCCGCGGAGCATGGCCGAGGACGCGTACGCCGTACTCGCCCGCCTGGACCCGAAGGCCGCCTGGAAGATCCACGAGAACAACTACGACGCGATCGTGAACGCGCTGGCGCGGGCCATGGGCAACGATCCCGAGCGCGCCGTCGCCCCGGCCACCCGGCAGGTGGTGTTCGCCGTCGACCGCTCGCCCACGGACATCGACGCCCGCGTCGCCGCGACGTACGACCACCAGGTCGCCCGCGGCCTGCGCGACGAGGTGCTCGGGCTGGAGGAGCGGTACGACGTCCTCGCGCAGTACCGCCGGCTCGCCCAGAAGTCGCCGAACCAGGTCGTCCACACGCACGGGTACACCGAATGGTTCGACGTCGCGCTGGACCGCGGCCGCTCCGTCGAGAACCTCGACGAGTCCGACCGGGCCGAGGTCCGCTCCCGCGTCGTCGAACGCATCCAGACCCACACCCGCCGGCAACGCGCCGCCATCCCCAAACTCACCGGCGTCCGCCCGATCCGCAACGCCGACGACGCCTTCACCCAGGTCAAGAAAACCCTCGAAGCCCCCGAACCACCCCGCAGCCCCCAACGCTCCAAACCGCGCCCAGGCAGCGGTCCGGGCGCGACGACCGGCACAACCGGCCGCAGCTCCGGCGGCAGTTCCCCGGCCAAGCGGACTGGCGGCACCTCGGGCCGCAACCCCACCTCCGCGTCCGACCGCCGTTCCGGCGGCAACTCGGGCCGCGGTTCCAGCTCGTCGTCCGACCGCGGCGCCGGCGGCTCGCCGGGCAAGAGTGGCGGCGGCGGCAGGGGCCGCGGGGCACGCGGCTCGGGTGGGGCGTCCGGTGGCGGGCGTCGCGGGCGGCGGTAGACATGACAACGGCCGGGTCCCACCAATCGATGGTGGTCCCGGCCGCGACGGCGCGGGCCTGACTACTTGCCCTTGCCCTTCTTCTCGGCCTTCTTCGCGGCAGCGTTCTCGCGTCCGCGCCGGGTGTTGGGGTTCGTGGACCGCCCCTGGTCGGCGTTCTTCCGGGAAGCACCCTTCTCGTGCCGGTTCCGGTTGCTCTCGCGCTGGTTGCTGTCGTGCTGCTGCGAGTCGCCCTTCTTGCTCTTGGGCGTGTCGTCCTTCTTCTTGCCGAAGGCCATGGCGAGTCCTCTCGTCGAAGCCGCGAACCGCGGCGCGTTGTCGTCGGTGTGTTCAGAGACCCGGGGTCTGTCCGTCGCGACGGCGAGCCCCCGTCGCTGACGTCCTCAAGCAGACGCTGTCCCCCGTCGTTCGGTTCCCCGTTGGTTCAAGGCATTGGAAGGCTAACCACGGCAAGGGTTCATCTGCTGTTCGCACGGGGGTGCGGCCACCGGACCGCTGACCTGTGGAGTCGGATATCGTTCGTGCGTGGTTAACGTCGCCGCCCTGAACGTGCTCCCGCAGCTCGATAAGGCGAGTTGGTCGGCACCTGAGGCGATCGCATACGAGATCGCGCAGGAAGGTGTCCGGCAGGCGATCGGCTTCTGCGCCCGCCCGATCACCGAGGCCGAGCTGGAGGCCGATCCCGAGGTCGTCGCGACCCGGCGCGCCGAGCAGCAGGACTGGGCCGCGCGCGGCCAGGAGCTCACTCCGCAGGACACACGCGCGATCAAGCGGATCCGCAAGGACGCCGACGACCTGCTGAGCGTCGAGGACGAGGACGATGACGACCTCGACGACGAAGACGACGACGAAGACGAAGACCTCGACGACGAAGAAGACGTGGACGACGACGGGACGCTGGAGCAGTCGTGACGAGTCCGTGGGGGACCGAGCCGGCGAGTGCCGGCCGCGAGGTGCTGGACGCGGCGGAGAGCGAGCAGATCTTCCGCGAGCGGATCGTTCCGGACCAACTCGCCGGCACCACGCAGGAGCAGCCGGTGGTGGCGTTCGTCGGCGGTCAGCCGGGTGACGGGAAGGCCGCGATCACCGCGTTGGTGGCCGCGATCCTGCGCCGCCGGAGCCGGCCGGTCGTCCTGAACCCGGGCGCGTACGAGCCGTATCACCCGCACTTCTACCAGCCGATCGCCGACGCGCCGCCGGCCCCGAGCCCGGACGTCGAGGCCGACGGCCTGCGCTGGTACGCGATGGCCGAGGCGCACGTGATCGAGCAGCGGTACGACGCCGTCGTCGAGACCGAGTTCCTCGACGTCGACGCGTTCGCCGCGTCGGCGGAGCGGTTCAAGGCGGCCGGCTACCAGGTGGAGATCGCGCTGCTCGCGGTGACCGAGGTCTTCAGCCGGCTCGGCGTCCTCGAGCGGCACCTGCGTGGCCTCGAGGCCTACGGCTTCGCGCGGCTCGTGCCGCCGAGCGCCCACGACGACGGCTACGCCGGAGTACTACGGGCCGCCGAGCTGATCGACGCGAACACCTGGGCCGACCGGGTCGCCGTACTGCGTCCTGACGGGCAACTGCTGTACGGCAACCAGCGCGCCGCGGGTGGCTCGTGGGAGCGGCCGGTACGGACCGCCGAGGCGATCACGTACGAGCGGGACCGGCCGTGGACGGTCGTGGAGTCGCGGTACTTCCTGGAGACCGTCTCCCAGGTCGCGCGGATCGGGCTGGCGGCGCCGGTGCAGTGGATCCGGGACGAGTCGGTCGAGGGCGGCAAGGCGGTGACCGCGATGGCGCGGCCGCGGCTGCATCCCGACGCGGTGACGTTACACATCGCGACGGCCGGCACGCTGCCGTAGGAGACGTCGCCCACATCCTGGCCACCCGTGCCTGTGTCGGCGGCGCCCAGCGATTACCGTGGTGGGCCTCAGGACGGAAGGCGGACGGTGTCACGGTCGGGCAGTGCTTGGGAGCAGCGGGACGCGGAGTTGCTCTGGCATCCGTACTCGTCGCTGAGTGCGCCGTCGCCGGTGCGGATGGTGCGCGGGGCTGCCGGGGTACGGCTGCGGCTGGACGACGGAGCCGGCGGGACCGTCGAGGCGATCGACGCGATGGCGTCCTGGTGGTGCATGATCCACGGCTACCGGAATCCGGTGCTGGATGCGGCGCTGAAGGCGCAGGTGGACGAGTTCAGCCATGTGATGTTCGGTGGGCTGACCCACGAACCGGCGATCCGGCTGGCGGAGCGGCTGGTGGAGATCACGCCGGATCCGCTGCGGCACGTGTTCTTCTGCGACTCGGGGTCGGTCTCGGTCGAGGTGGCGATGAAGCTCGCGCTGCAGTACCAGGTTGCCCGCGGCAACACCGGGCGGACCCGGATGCTGACGGTGCGCGGCGGGTACCACGGCGACACGTTCGCGCCGATGAGCGTCTGCGACCCGGTCAACGGCATGCACTCGCTGTTCACGGGCGCCCTCCAGGACCAGGTCTTCGGCCCCCAACCCCCAGCCGACTTCGCCCGCCCACTGGATGACCCGGAACTACAGTCCTGGGCGGACGCAATGTCCGCGCTGGCCGCGAAGCATTCGAACGAGATCGCCGCCATCATCGTCGAACCCATCCTGCAAGGCGCCGGCGGCATGTACCCGTACAGCCCCGCATGCCTCCAAGTACTCCGCGAACTCGCCGACCGGCACGGTTTCCTGCTGATCTTCGACGAGATCGCGACCGGCTTCGGCCGGACCGGCACCCTCTTCGCCTCGGAGCACGCCGGCGTCGACCCGGACATCCTGTGCGTCGGCAAGGCCCTGACCGGCGGCTACCTGACCCTGGCGGCGATGCTGTGTACGCCGACCGTCGCACAAACGGTCTCGAACGGACCAGGTGGCGCCCTCATGCACGGCCCCACCTTCATGGCCAACCCCCTAGCATGCGCGGTCGCCCTGGCATCCCTCGACCTCCTGCTCTCCCAGGACTGGGCTTCTCGGGTGGCTTCCATCTCCGCGGGGCTTTCGTCGGGCTTGAGCGGAGCGCGGGATCTCCCGGCAGTGAAGGACGTCCGCGTGATCGGCGCGGTGGGCGTCGTACAGCTCAGCGGCCCGGTCGACCTCCCCCGGATGACCGAGGCGGCATTGCGGCGCGGCGTCTGGGTACGCCCGTTCCGCGACCTCGTCTACACGATGCCGCCGTACGTCTGCACCGACGACGAGATCGCGACCATCGCCGCGGCGATCACCGGCGCGGTCGAGGAGGCCGGCTGATGCTCGACGACTGGCTCGCTCCGAAGGCCGCCGCGCTGGAGGCGCGCGGGCTGACCCGGCGGCTGCGGGCGCGGGCCGCGGGCGAGGACCTGATCGACCTGGCGGGCAACGACTACCTCGGCCTGGCCCGGGACCCGCGCGTCGTCGGGGCGGCGGCTGCCGCGGTCGAGACCTGGGGGACCGGTTCGACCGCGTCCCGCCTGGTCACCGGTACGACGGAACTCCACGAGCAGCTCGAGTCCGCGCTGGCGGCGTACGCCGGGCACGAGTCCGCGCTTGCCTTCTCGTCCGGGTACCTGGCGAACCTCGGTGTCGTCACCGCGCTCGGCGGACCGGGCACGCTGCTGGTGTCGGACGAGCACGTGCACGCGTCGCTGGTGGACGCCTGCCGGCTCGCGCGGTCGCGGGTCGAGGTGGTGCCGCACAACGACGTCGACGCCGTCGAGAAAGTACTTGCCGAGCGCAACGAGCCGCACGCGCTGGTGCTGACCGAGTCGGTGTTCAGCGTGCTCAGCGACGAGGCCCCGCTGACCGAACTCGCCGCGCTCGCGCTGGCGCACAACGCCGTACTGCTGGTCGACGAGGCGCACGGGCTGGGCGTCACGGGAGGGGGCCACGGCTCGGTGCACGGGTTGGGTCTCGCCGGCCTCGACCACGTCGTCGTGACCATGACCTTGTCCAAGTCGATGGCGTCCCAGGGCGGCGTGGTGCTGGGGCCGGCCGTCCTGCGCGACCACCTGGTCAACCGTTCCCGCCCGTTCATCTACGACACCGGCCTGAACCCGGCCGCCTGCGCCGCCGCGCTCGCCGCGCTCCAGATCCTCCGGGCCGAACCGGATCGCCCGGCCGCCATCCACGCCGCGACGGCGCGGCTGGCGGCCGCCTGCGACGTACCGCCCGCGTCCGGTCCGGTTGTCTCGGTGCCGATGCCGGGGCCGCGGGAGGCCGTCCGGGCGGCCGAGTTGTGTCTGGAGAACGGCGTACGGGTCGGGAGCTTCCGGCCGCCGTCGGTCCCGGACGGGATCTCCCGGGTGCGGCTCACCGCGCACGCCGGACTGTCAGCAACGGACCTCGATCGCGCGTGCGCCGTGATCGCCGACGCGATCGGGCACTGCTCATGATCACCTTTGTCACCGGTACCGACACCGATATCGGCAAGACGATCGTCACGGCCGCGCTCGCGGTGTGCGCGGGGGAGTCGGTCGCGGTGGTGAAGCCGGCCCAGACCGGGGTCGCGCCGGACGAACCGGGCGACCTCGCGGAGGTCGGGCGGCTCAGCGGCGTGACCGCGCTGCACGAGGGCGTCCGGCTGCCGGAGCCGCTCGCGCCGACCACGGCCGCGCGCCGGGCCGGGATCGTGCTGCCGTCGGTCGAGGAGTACGCCGCGTCGATCGACGACCTGGCCCGGACGTACGACACCGTGCTGGTCGAGGGCGCCGGCGGCCTGCTCGTCGGACTCGATGCCGACGGCAACAACCTGGCGGATCTCGCGGAGCACCTGACGTCGCCGTTCCGGTTCGTGGTGGTGACCCGCGCCGGGCTCGGCACGCTCAACCACACCGCGTTGACGGTCGAGGCGCTGCGGACCCGCGAGCTGCCGGTCGAGGGCCTGGTGGTCGGGTCCTGGCCGGACGACCCGGACCTCGCCGAACGCTGCAACGTGGACGACCTGCCGGCCACGGCCGGCGTACCGCTGATCGGCCGGATCCCGTCCGGTGTCGGCACCTGGCCGCGGGACAAGTTCCGCGCCACGGCGCCGAGCTGGTTCGAGTGAGCGGTTGTCCGGCCCGGTACGACGAGGCGCTCGGGTACTGGGTGGTCGACGATCCGGGGCTGGCGCGGGAGGTGCTGCTCGATCCGGAGACGTTCCGCCCCGACAACGCCGTACTGGCGCACACCCCGCTGTCCGTGAAGGCGCTCCGCGTCCTGTCGGCCGTCGGGTTCGCGCTCCCGCCGACGCTGGCGAACAACGCCGGCGCCTCGCACCGCCCCATCCGCGCCGCGGTAGCCCGCTTCTTCAGCCCGGCCCGCGTCGCTGCCGTCGAACCGCTCGCGCGTGCACTCAACACCTCCCGCGTGGCGACCACCTCGGCCCGCCTGGCCGCCGGCGAAGAGGTCGACCTCGTCCAGTCGATCGCGGCCGAGCCGCCCGCCCTCGTCATACTCCACCTGCTCGGCCTGGAGGACGTCGACATACCTTCCCTGAAGGCCTGGAGCCTCGACTCGCTCGAACTCTTCTGGGGCACCCCGGACGAGGACCGCCAGCTGGAGCTCGCCCACACCGCGGCCGAGTTCTACGCCTGGCTGCGCGACCGGACGGCGGCCGCTCGGGGAACCGATCTGTTCGGCGTACTCGCGGGTCTCGGCCTCACCGACGAGGAGATCTGCGCCACCGCGTACTTCCTGCTGATCGCCGGCCAGGAGACCACCACCCAACTCATCTCCACCGCCTTCCACCGCGCCCTCACCCGCCCACTCGACCCACCCGAAGCCGTCGAGGACGTCCTCCGCAACGCCTCCTCCGTCCCCACCTGGCGCCGCGTCACCGCCACCTCAACCACCCTCGGCGACCTCCAACTCCCGCCCAACTCCCCCCTCCTCCTCACCCTCACCGCCAACAACGGCCCCGCCGACCAAGCCTTCGGCCTAGGCCTCCACCGCTGCCTCGGCGCCGCCCTGGCCCGCCTCGAAACCCGCGTCGCCCTCGAATGCGCCCAGGACCTGTTGACCCGCGTCCGCCTGACCGAAAACCCACCGATGATCAACCTGCTGTCATTCCGAGCACCGAAGCGTCTCCTCGTTGTAACGGACGGTAACACCGGTGACAACTGGCGCCACTAGCGTCGGCGTTCGTGAGCACAACCTGCCGACACCGGGTGCGGCTGTGGTTCGGTCCGCACCGGATCTCCGAGTACATCGGCGAGAACGCGGCCGCGGCGCGGTACGAGGCGAAGATGCGGCGGCGGTTTCCGGGCCTCGAGGTGACCAACGAACCGTTGCCGGTGAGCGCCGATGCGGTGGATTACAGCCCGGCTGACCTGCACCGATAGGCTTTGGGCGTGGCGGAGCATGAGTTGGTTCTGGTTGTTGACTTCGGGGCGCAGTATGCGCAGCTGATCGCGCGGCGGGTGCGGGAGGCGAAGGTGTACTCCGAGATCGTGCCGCACTCGATGCCGGTCGAGGAGATGCTGGCGAAGGGGCCGAAGGCGATCATCCTGTCGGGTGGGCCGCAGTCGGTGTACGCCGAGGGGGCGCCGCGGGTCGAGGCGGGGCTGTTCGAGGCGGGGGTGCCGGCGTTCGGGATCTGCTACGGCTTCCAGGCGATGGCGCAGACGCTCGGCGGCGAGGTCCGGCGTACCGGGCTGCGGGAGTTCGGGCGTACGCCGGTCACCGTGAGCGCGGCGGGGACGCTGCTCGCGGGCGTCCCGGCGGACCTGAACGTGTGGATGTCGCACGGTGACGCGGTGCACGCGCCGCCGGCCGGGTTCGCCGTACTGGCCGGATCCGAGGGCGCGCCGGTGGCGGCGTTCGAGGACCTGGACCGCCGGCTCGCCGGTGTGCAGTGGCACCCGGAGGTGCTGCACTCGCAGGCCGGGCAGACCGTGCTGGAGCACTTCCTGTACGAGATCGCCGGCTGCAAGGGCGACTGGACCACGACCAACGTGGTCGAGGAGCAGGTCGCGCTGATCCGCGAGCAGGTCGGCGACAAGCAGGTGCTGTGCGCGCTGTCCGGCGGCGTCGACTCCGCGGTCGCGGCGGCCCTGGTGCACAAGGCGATCGGCGACCAGTTGACCTGCGTGTACGTCGACCACGGCCTGCAGCGGGCCGGTGAGTCCGAGCAGATCGAGAAGGACTTCGCCGCCGCGATCGGGATCCGGCTGGAGGCGATCGACGCCGAGGACCAGTTCCTGGGCGCGCTGGCCGGCGTCACCGACCCGGAGCAGAAGCGGAAGATCATCGGCCGCGAGTTCATCCGGACGTTCGAGGCGACCGCGCGGAAGGTGGACGCGGAGCGGCACATCGAGTTCCTGGTCCAGGGCACGCTGTACCCGGACGTGGTCGAGTCCGGCGGCGGCGCGGGCGCGGCGAACATCAAGTCCCACCACAACGTCGGCGGGCTCCCGGACGACCTCGAGTTCAGCCTGATCGAGCCGCTGCGGACGCTGTTCAAGGACGAGGTCCGCGAGCTCGGGCTGGCCCTCGGCCTGCCCGAGACGATGGTCTACCGGCACCCGTTCCCGGGCCCCGGCCTGGCGATCCGGATCATCGGCGAGGTGACCCGCGAGCGGCTGGACATCCTGCGCGCCGCGGACCTGATCGCCCGCACCGAGCTGACCGCGGCCGGGCTGGACCGCGACATCTGGCAGTTCCCGGTGGTGCTGCTCGCCGACGTTCGCTCGGTCGGCGTCCAGGGCGACGGCCGGACGTACGGCCACCCCGTCGTACTACGCCCGGTGACCAGCGAGGACGCGATGACGGCCGACTGGGCACGGCTGCCGTACGACGTGATCGAGCGCATCTCGACCCGGATCACCAACGAGGTCGACGAGATCAACCGGGTCACGCTCGACGTCACCAGCAAGCCGCCGGGCACCATCGAGTGGGAGTGATCCATCACAGCGAGTGACCCCCGCGACTGTTACCGTCACGGGAGTCGCTCGTAAAACCACCGCGGGCGATTTCCTCGGGGGAGGGCTCGTGGTGTTTCGCGTTCATTTCGAATGTGCGGATCTGGCCAGGACGACGATCGCGCAGCAGCCGGATCCGTTGTGGGAGGTCCTGCTGGGCCTCCATGTCCTGCAGCTCGACGACGAACCGGAGACGTTCGGTCCCTGGCGGGAGCGGGCCCGCGCGCGGTTGAGCGCGCTGGAGCAGGAGTTGCTCGCGCTCACGCCGCCGGTCGGGTACTCACCGGACTTCCTCACGCCGCGGGCCGGGGGTGACGGGCTCGAGGCGGGGCTGGCGGCGGTCGCCGCGACCCCACCGGCCCAGCTCACGGCCGAGCTTCGGCGGCTGTCGGACGGCGTACGGCTGCCGGGCTGGACGCGGCGGCTCGCGGCGGGGGACACGAACGTGATGACCCGGATCGTGCACGGGCTGCGGGCGTTCCACCGGACCAAGATCGCGCCGCAGATGCCGATGATCACGACCGCGATCGAGCCGGCCGTGGCGAAGCACAACGACACGGTCGCGCATGCCGGGTTCGAGTCGTTGCTCCCGCAGCTGCACCCGTCGCTGAGCTGGTCGGCGCCGGTGCTGACGGTCGCGCTGCCGCACGTCGACCGCGAGCTGCGCCTGCACGGCCGCGGGCTCCGGCTGGTGCCGTCGTTCTTTTGCCGGAAGTACCCGATGATGCTGCTCGACCCGGCGCTGCCGCCGGTCCTGGTGTACCCGGTGCGGCACGACCCGGCCCGCTCCCAGGTCGTCGTACGCCGCCCGAACCGCGAGGGCGCGGTCGCCGACCTGATCGGGAAGACCCGGGCGAAGGTACTCACCGTGATCTCGGCCGGTGCCTGCTCGACCAGCGAGCTCGCGGCCCGGGCGGGGATCTCGCCGGCGTCGGCCAGCGAACACGCCCGTGTCCTGCACGACACCGGACTGGTCACCACTCACCGCGTCGGCAGTTCGGTCCGCCACACGCTCAACCCGGTCGGCGCCAACGTGTTGTCAGGCACCCGCTGACGGTTCGATGCCGTCGAGCAGGCGGACGAGCCCGTAGCGGTAGGCGTCGTCGGCGGTGGACTTGTAGCCGTCGGCGTGCCAGATGGCCGTCATCGCCGGGTGCCGGTCGACGTCGAAGTACGTCTCCCACAGGTCGTTGCGTTCGGACCACCAGGCGATATTGGTCTGCCCGGTCGTCTGCTCCACGAGCAGGCTCTCCGCCTCCAGGCTGGCGGCCGAGTCGACGTACGTCGTGATCGCGAGCGCGGCCGTGTTCGTCTCGGTCGGCGTGAGGCCCAGGTCGAGCAGCACCGACAGCAGGTACTCCCGTCCCGCGAGCATGCCGGGGCCGACCGGCGGGCGGATCGTGGAGACCTGCGACAGCCACAGGTGCCGCTGGAACATCTCCCGGGTCTGGACGGAGTAGATCTCGATCTGCTCTCGCCAGTCCGCCGGCCGCGGTTCGCCCGGGCCGGGCAGGCGGCGCTCGCCGAGCACCTGGTCGACCATCAGGTCGAGCAGCTCCTCCTTGGACGGTACGTACGTGTAGAGCGTCATCGTGCCGACGCCGAGCTCCTTCGCCAGCCCGCCCATCGACGCGGCCGCCAGCCCTTGTTCGTCGGCGAGCCGGATGCCTGCCTCGACGACGTCGTCGACGGTCAGCGACGGCCGCCTGCCGGCGCCTCGCTTCTGCTGTGGGTCCGAGGGCAGCTGACGGTGGTTGCGCCACAGCAGAGCCAGCGTCCGGTCCGGCTGTCCCTCACCACTTCGCCGCTCACTCACCCGGCCTACGATAGGCGCTCGGTTGAATTCTCGTATACCCTACGGGAATTCATTGTGCGAGAGGAGACGGACATGACGATCCTGGTGACGGGCGCGACCGGGAGCGTGGGGCGGTTGCTGGTCGACGAGTTGGTCGCGGCGGGTGCGCCGGTGCGGGCGCTGACCGCGAACCCGAAGCGTGCGGCGCTGCCTTCCGGTGTGCAGGTTGCGGAGGGATACCTCGGGAGGCCGCGGACCTTGCCCGCGGCGCTTGCCGGCGTCGACACGGTGTACCTGGCGCCGCTGCCGGCGTACGTCGACGACTTCGTCCGGTGCGCGCGGGACGCCGGCGTGCGGCGGGTCGTCGTACTGTCGGGAGAGCCGGCGGAGTATGAGGCGCAGGGGGATCCGGCGAGCTGGCACTACTACCGGCTGGAACGGGCGATCGAGGCGGGCGGGTTCACCTGGACGTTCCTGCGGCCGGGGCAGTTCATGACCAACACGCTCGGCTGGGCGCCGTCGATCAAGGCCGAGGGTGTCGTGCGGGCGCCGTACGGGAACGCCGTGCAGACGCCGATCGACCTCGCGGACATCGCGGCGGTGGCACGGGTGGTGCTGCTCTCGGATCGGTACGACGGCGCGAAGATCACGATGAGCGGGCCCGAAGGGATCACCCCGCCGGAGCAGGTCGCGCAGATCGCGGCCGCGATCGGCAAGGAGGTCCGCTTCGAGGAGCAGACGCCGGACGAGTACCTCGCGGCGCTGGCGCCGGCGATCGGCCTGGAAACCGCTCAGTGGCTGCTCGACGGCTTCCGGATGATGGCCGAGTGGCCGATGAAACCCGAGCCCGCGGTGCTCGAACTGACGGGGCGGCCTGCTTTGAGCTATGGCGAATGGGCCCGCGCGAACGCCGATGCCTTCCGCTGACTGGCATGATCGCGGACGTGAAAGATCTCATGCACGGATACCTCCGTAAGGCGCGCGAGGCGATGGTCTGGAAGCTCGACGGACTCAGTGAGTACGACGTACGCCGGCCGCTGACGCCGACCGGGACGAACCTGCTCGGGATGATCAAGCACCTGTCGAGCGTGGAGGCCTGGTACTTCGGGAAGACGTTCGAGCGGCCGTTCCCCGAGGAAATGTCCTGGTGGGACGACGACGCGGACCCGAACGCCGACTCGTGGGTGACCCCGGAGGAGACGCGCGAGGACATCGTCGGGTTGTACCGGCGGGTGTGGGCGCATGCCGACGCCACGATCGACGCGCTGGCGCTGGACGCACCGGGGCACGTGCCGTGGTGGCGGACGCCGGACATGACGCTGCACGCGATCCTCGTGCACATGATCGCCGAGACCAACCGGCACGCCGGGCATGCGGACATCCTGCGTGAGCAACTCGACGGGGCTGTCGGGATGAGTCCGAACAACTCCAACCTGCCGGAGGGGGACGCGGCCTGGTGGGCGGCGCACCGGCAGCGCGTCGAGGAGGCTGCGCGGGCGGTGAATTGACGCTGATGTCGAACATGTGTTCGACTATAGCGCATGAGGTGGGCGGGACAACGCATCGACGCCGAGACCCCGGGGACGTTGCCGGGGCTCGGGGCGATCGCGGGCCTGGTGCGGTCGGTGACGACGCCGGAGTTCCAGGGGATCACGTTCCATGAGGTGCTGGCGCGGTCCGCGCTGAACTCCGTCCCCGGTTCGGCGCTGCCGTTCAACTGGACCGTGAACCCGTACCGCGGCTGCACCCACGCCTGCCGGTACTGCTTCGCCCGCCCGACCCACGCCTACCTGGAGCTCGACACCGGGCAGGACTTCGACCGGCAGATCGTGGTGAAGACCAACGTCGCCGAGGTCCTGCGCCGCGAGCTCGCCCGCCCGTCCTGGTCCCGCGAACCGGTTGCCCTAGGCACCAATACCGACCCGTACCAGCGCGCCGAGGGCCGGTACCGGCTGATGCCGGGCATCATCGACGCGCTCGCCTCCTCCGGTACACCGCTGTCCATCCTCACCAAGGGCACGCTGCTCCGCCGTGACCTGCCGCTGCTGACGGCGGCGTCCGCGGACGTTCCGGTCGGCGTCGCGGTCTCCCTGGCGCTGGGCGACGAGGTGCTACGCCGCCGCCTCGAGCCCGGCGTACCGTCGGTCCGCGGCCGCCTCGACTTCATCCGCGCGATCCGCGACGCCGGCCTGCCGTGCGGTGTGATGGTCGCGCCCGTCCTGCCCTGGCTGACGGACTCCACCGACCAACTGGACCACCTACTCGGCTCCCTGTCCGAGGCCGGCGCCACCGGCGTCACCCCGCTGGTGCTGCACCTGCGCCCCGGGGTGAAGGAGTGGTTCATGAAGTGGCTCGCGTACGACCATCCCGCGCTGGTCGGCCGCTACGAGTCCCTGTATGCCCACGGCGCCTACGCAGCACCCAGCTACCAACGCGCCTTCGACGCCAAGGTCCGCCCCCTGCTGTCGAAACACGGCTTCGGCGGCCGCTCCTCCCACCGCTCCGACCCCATCCGCGGCATGCACAAACCATCCCCACCCCAAGACCCCCTGTTCTGAGTGTGAGCTCAACCCACCACCTTCCGCATCGGCCCGCGCATGCCGTCCAGTGCGTTCTCGAATCGCGGCAGCTCGTCTTCGGAGACACCGTTGCCACGAGCAACATCCCTCCAGGCGGCCGTCCCGTCCAGAACCTCCTGGAGGATCCGACGTGCTTCGTCGGTGCCGATCCGGAACGAGGCGGCGTACGACATCAGGCCGGTCAACTCGTCGTCGCGGTGGTATGCACCGCCGATGCCCGTCACACGTTGACTGCCGACATCCGGATTCGGGTTGACGTCGAAGGCCGGGGACAGCCGCCATCCGGAGCGGCCGTCCCGAAGGAAACCGTGATTGCGCAGATGGTCGTCGGTATTGTGAACCGCGATCGAGAACGCCACCCGCCGCCAGAGCTGCCGCAGGTCGGCGCCAACCCGCGAGCCGTACTCCGTCAGAGTCTCGGCAATCTCGAGGTAGTCGCTCGGCGTGCCGTCCTTACCCTGCACCATCGTCATCGCACTCATGTATCCGACCCGCCCCACACGGTCCCGATCGAAGCGCTCGAGGACGAGAACAGGTCGACCGCCGACGGTGACAAGCCGTCTGGTGGGAACCGCGATGCCGGAACGGTGAGCCAGATCGAGAGCTGTCTTCTCCCAGCCGATGACGTCCCAATCGTCGCCATGATGCGGGAACTTGGCGATCAGCAGCCGGTCTCCGTCGCGAACGGACGCTTTCGGCCGGGCGCCGCCCAGCGAGCCGGAGCCCGCGTCAAGCAGGTCCTTCACCGCTGACAGGTCGTCAGGGTCTCGAGCCACTGCGTCGGCCGCCTGCAACAGCCTGGGAAGCTCTACGAGCTTGGGAACCGTGAGATCCGGATCAAGGTAGGGGCCGGCCGGCGAGGTGCGGAATCGGAGGGATCCTTGGCGAGTCAGGTCGCTCACCCCCAACAGATAGTCCACGTCGCTCACGGACGGGCTCGTTCTGCCCTCTCGCAGCGCCCGGAGTCGCACTTGCTTGCCGATCAGGTTCTTCCCCCAGCGATCCGGAGAGCAGTCGGCCAAGGCGCCTGGCATTCCGGCGATGGTGTGACTTCCCTGGGTCAGCGGCATCGCGGGGTCGATGGCGTAGGCGCCCGTTCGAGCCAGGTAGGTCTCGTCGTACCGGAAGGTCGTCGACAGAATGTTCCGACGCCGGCTGAAGTACGCCGTCCCCACCTTGACGGTGTCCCCGTCGAGATCGACGGAGACAAGGGCGGGCTCGCTCATCGACGGACCCGCTTCGGCAGCGCGTCGTCAGCGCGGGCGCGACCCAGATCGCTCTCGTACGGGTCGAGTGCCTCGACGACCCGATCCAGTGTTCCCAGCACCCGTGCGACGTTGAGGAAGACATCCAGGCCGACGGTGGTCTCCCCGTGCTCCAGTTTGCGCAGAGTGTCCCGAGAGATACCTGCCCGATCGGCGACCTGGGCGGCGGTGAGGCTCTGCAACTTGCGCCAGGCGGTCACGTGCGCACCGATCCGCTCGGCCGCGAGCCGCGTTCGCACTGGTACGGGAGACCGGACCATGCGACACTCCTCTCATTCAATGACGACTCCAATCGTCATTATAGAAGATAATGACGACCATTCTAGTCATTATCTGAATGAGCTTTGATTCCCCGCGGATCGGTCGGGGGAGGCCCGCGGGATCACGGGAGGGTGAGGATTCGGGGGCCTTCGGGGGTGATGGCTACGGTGTGTTCGGCGTGGGCGCCGCGGGTTTGGTCGGCGGAGCGGAGGGTCCAGCCGTCGGGGTCGATGCGGTAGGCGGAGCCGGGGCCGGACCAGAACCACGGTTCGATCGCGAAGACGTGGCCGGCGTGGAGTTTGAGGCCGCGGCCCGGGCGGCCGTCGTTCGGGATGTGCGGGTCCTGGTGCATCCGGCGGCCGATGCCGTGGCCGCCGAAGTCGAGGTTGGTGCCGACGCCGGCGCGTCGGCCGACCCGGCCGATCGCGGCGCCGATGTCGCCGATCCGGTGGCCCGGTACAGCGGCAGCGATCCCGGCCGCCAGCGCCTCCTCGGTGGTCGCGATCAGCTCCAGGTCCGCGGCGCGCGGCGTACCGACGCAGAAGCTGATCGCCGAGTCGGCGCACCAGCCGTCGACCGAGGCGCCGCAGTCCACGTTCAGCAGGTCGCCGTCCTGCAGTCGCAGGTCGTTGGGCAGACCATGCAGTACGGCGTCGTTCACCGACGCGCAGATCACGCCGCTGAACGGCGTCGTCGCGAACCCGGGCTGGTACCCGTCGAACAGCGACACCGCCCCGGCGGACCGCAGTACGTCCCGCGCGACCTCGTCGAGCTCGAGCAGCGAGACGCCGGCCGTGGCGTGCTTCTTCACGCTCTGCAACGCGTTCGCGACCACTCGCCCGGCCGCGCGCATCTGCTCGATCTCCGCCGGCGTCCTCAGCTCGACCATGGTTCCACTTACTACCACACCGCGTCGGACACGATCAGGTCTCCGTCCCAACCAACCACCCGGACCCGGCGTCTCCACCCACAACACAAAGGGGGCTGGGGATGGCGGTACGACGACGCGCGGTACTCGGGGGAATGCTCGCCGGAGCGGCCGCGCTGGCGACCACCGGTTGTCTGGCGGACACGTACGCCGACACGGCGAGCCCTCGGCCGACGACGCCCTCGCCGGGAAAGGAGCCGCAGCGCCTCACAGTCGTCGCGACCGGCGACGTACTGCTGCACGAGCGCCTCTGGACCACCGCGAAACGCGACGGCGCCGACGGCCAGTGGGACTTCGCCCCGCTGATGAGCAGCGTGAAACCCCTTGTGCAGCAGGCGGATCTCGCCGTCGCACACCTGGAGACACCGCTCGCGAAACCTGGTGGGCCGTACCACGGCTACCCGCTCTTCCAAGGACCGCCGCAGATCGCGACCGCGCTCAAGCAGACCGGGTACGACCTGTGCACGACCGCCAGCAACCACAGCTTCGACGGTGGTGCGGCGGGGGTCGACCGGACGCTCGACACGCTCGACAAGGCCGGACTGAGGCATGCCGGTACGGCGCGGTCGCGGGCCGAGGCAGAGCGGGTCACGATCGTCGACGTACACGGGGTGAAGGTCGCGTCGCTGAGCTTCACGTTCGGGTTCAACGGGTTGCCGTACCCGGACGGGGAGACGTGGCGGGCCGCGAAGATCAGCACGAAGTCGATCCGGCTGCGGGCGCAGGAGGCGCGTGATCAGGGCGCGGAGCTGGTGATCGTCAGCTGTCACTGGGGGACCGAGTACTCGAGCAAGCTGGACGAACTGCAGCGCGAGACCGGCCCGCAACTGCTTGCCGACAGCAACATCGACCTGGTGATCGGGCATCATGCGCACGTCGTACAGCCGATGCAGGAGATCGACGGGAAGTGGATCGCGTACGGGCACGGGAACCTGGTCGCCGCGCACCGGGAGCCGGAGAGCCGGAAGGCGGAGGGGCTGCTGACGCGATTCACGTTCACGCGTGGTGTGAGTGGGTGGTCGACGGCGGGGGAGTACGCGCCGCTGTTGATGACGGACGACCTGCCAGTGCGGGTGCTCGACGTACGGCGGGAGCTTGCCCGGGACACTGCTCGACGGAAGCGGCTCGAGCTGGCGGAGCGGCGTACGACGGAGACCGTGACGGCGTTGGGGGCGGCGCCGAAAATGCTTTGAGTTGTGGGGGATGCGGCGTTTAGGGTCGGCGGCATGATTACGTACTTCGTGATGGTCCGTCGTGCCCGCCTCCGGGCAGGCGAGGGGTGCCTGGGGATGGCATCCGCTCGATAGTCGTTGGGCCCAACGGGTTGTGGACGCGGCCGGGATCGTCCCCGGCGAACTCGTCCTCGACGTCGGAGCCGGTCTCGGTGCGCTGACCGCACCGCTGGTCCGTGCCGGCGCCCGCGTGATCGCGGTCGAACTCCATCCGGGCCGCGCCGACAGGTTGCGGCGGCGGTTCGTGGACGCACCGGTGACGGTGGTTCGGGCGGACGCCGGTGATCTCCGGTTGCCGTCGAGACCGTTCCGGGTGGTGTCGAGCCCGCCGTACAACATCTCCACACTGCTGCTGAAACGCCTGCTGTCACAGGGTTCTCGCCTGGTGTCGGCCGATCTGGTGTTGCAGAGGCAGGTGGCGAACAGGTGGGTCCGCGGCGAAGCTCCCGGAGCCAACAGGTGGCTGCGGCACTACAACCCGTCCATCGGCCTGCACCTACCCCGCCGAGCCTTCACCCCACCACCCCACGTCGACTCCTCAGTCCTACTACTACGCAAACGCTGAAACACCCCGCCCCCTCGCTTCGCGCGGGGGCGGGGTAGGAACAAACCCCACGCGGACGGTCCAGCAGCCGACCTAGCTCGTCCAACCGGTCCGCGCGGTGGTTCGATCGCCCGGCACCAGCGGTTGCCCGCCCCTCGCTCCGCTCGGGATTGGGTGTGAGCAAGCAAGCCCCACCGGTGGTCTAGTGGCCGACGTAGCTCGTCCGGCCGGTCGGCCCGGTGGTTCGATCGCCCGGCGCCGGTGGTTGCCCGCCCCTCGCTCCGCTCGGGGCGGGGTTATGAACCAAGCCCACGCCAGTGGTCGCGTTCACCCGTGCCGGTGGTCTGCTGCCGCCCCTCGCTTCGCTCGGTGTGGGAGTGGGAGGTAGGCCCACGCCGGTGGTCCCGTAGTCCGCGTGGGTGGTGCGGTTTGTATGGCGGTACACCAACTGTTAGCCGTGCCAGGAGTTCCAGAGGGCGGCGTAGGAGCCTTGGTGGGCTACTAGGTCGTCGTGGCTGCCTAGTTCGGTGATGCGGCCGTCTTCTACTACGGCTACTCGGTCGGCGTCGTGGGCTGTGTAGAGGCGGTGGGCGATGGCGATGACTGTGCGGCCTTCCAGTACGGCGGCCAGGGAGCGTTCCATGTGGCGGGCTGCTCTTGGGTCGATTAGGGAGGTTGCTTCGTCCAGGACGAGGGTGTGGGGGTCGGCCAGGACCAAGCGGGCGAGCGCCAACTGTTGCGCCTGCGCCGGGGTGAGTGTGAGTTGGCCGGAGCCGACTCGCGTGTCCAACCCGGCAGGCAAGCCCTCGGCCCACTCGCGCGCGTCAACCGCGCCCAGTGCGTCCAGCAGTTCGGCATCGGTCGCCGATGGACGCGCCATCGACAGGTTGTCCCGCAGCGTCCCCACGAAGACGTGGTGTTCCTGCGTCACCAGCGCGACCTGCTTGCGCAGCTCGTCCAACGGCAGGTCCGTCATCCCGACCCCGCCGACCGTCACCGACCCGGTCCGCGGCGGATGAATCCCCGCGACCAACCGCCCCAACGTCGACTTGCCGGCCCCGGACGGGCCGACCATCGCGATCCGTTCGCCCGGCTGGATCGTCAGATCCACCCCGTGCAACACGTCCCGCCCGTCGACGTACGAGAATCGCACGTCCCGCGCCTCGACCAGCTCCCCGTCGGGCAGCTCACCGGACGGCGTCCGATCGTCCGGTACGTCGCTGATCCCGAGCAGCCGCGCGAACGCCGCCCCGCCCGACTGCAGCTCGTCCAGCCACGACAGCAACCGGTCCACCGGATCGATCAACTGGTTCACGTACAGCACCGCCGCCGTCACGGCCCCCAGCGAGACGTGCCCGTTGAGATGCAGCCACCCGCCGAACAGCAGCGTCCCGACCACCGGCACCAGATACCCCAGCTCGGCCGCCGGGAAGTACACCGTCCGCAGGAACAACGTGTACCGCTCAGCGTTGTACGACCCGCGGATGTCCTCGTCCCCGCGCCGCACCCGGTCGTCGTACCGCCGCAGCGCCTCGACCGTCCGCGCGCCCTCGACCGTCTCCGCGAGCGAGCTGGTCATCTGCGCGTACGCCGCGTTCTCGCGAAGGTACCCGTCCTTCGCCCGCCGCAGGTACCACTTCGTACTCAGCCACAGCAACGGCACCATCGCGACCAACGGCACCAGCACCCACACCCCGACGAGCACCGTCGCAACCGCCGTGAACAGCACCGTCACGAACGCGATGATCGTCTCCGGAACGGCGAACCGCACCGTCCGCGACAGCGTGTCGACGTCCCGCGACGTCCGCGACAGCAGATCCCCGGTGCCGGCCCGCTCGACCGTACCGATCGGCAGCGCGAGCGCGTTGTCGACGAACTCCTCGCGCAGCTCGGCCAGCACCTGCTCGCCGAGCGCGAACGACTTGTACCGCGCCCACCGGGTGAGCAGCGACTGCGCGACGATGAACCCGGCGATCACGACGATTACCAGGTTCACCTTGGCCGCGGTCGTACCGTGCTGGACGTCCTGGACCAGGTCACCGATCAAGCGCGGCGCCGCCAGTCCGGAAACCGCCGCGAGCGCGTGCAGGAACAGCGCGGCGAGCAACGTCCGCGGATGCCGGCGGGCCAGCCGGCGTGCGTGCTGCCGGATCTCGGCCGACCCGGCCACGGGCAGGATCTGCCTCATCGCAGGGCCTCCTCTGCTTCGGTCTGACGGGTGACGGTGCGGCGGTACTGCGGGGTGGACGCGAGCAGCTCGCGGTGCTTGCCGGTGGCAACGACCCGCCCGGCGGCGACGAAGATCACCTCGTCGACGCGGTCCAGCAGCAGCGGGCTCGCGGTCAGCACGACGGTGCTCCGGCCGGCCCGGTACTCCTGCAGCCGGTCCGCGATACGGGCCTCGGTGTGCGCGTCGACCGCCGACGTGGGCTCGACCAGCACCAGCACGGACGGGTCGGCGAGCAACGCCCGCACCAGGACCAGTCGCTGACGTTGACCGCCGGAGAACGAGCGGCCCTTCTCCTCCACCTCGGAGTCGAGCCCGTCCGGCAGCGCCACCAGCACGTCCTCGGCGGACGCCGTACGCATCGCGTCCAGCAGTTCGTCGTCGGTACGCCGGCCTGTCGGGTCCAGCTCGGCCCGCAGTACGCCGGTGAACAGTTGGGAGCCGGTGTCGCTCACCAGGATCCGCTCGCGGATGTCCGCCCGGGTAGCGCTCGCGAGGGTGACACCGCCGTACCGCACCTCGCTGGTGTCGTCGTACCGCCCGAGGCGGTCGGCGAGCGTGCCGTAGCTGTCCGGCTCGGCGGACACGATCGCGGTCAGCAGCCCGTCGCGGGCGCGGATGCCGGAGACCGGGTCGACCAGGTCGCCGTGCTCGGGCAGCCGCACCGGGGTGTCCGGCTCGACGATGTCCGGCTGCAACTCGAGCACCCGGTTCACCCGGCCGGCGGCGACGAGGCCCCGCATCAGCTGGTTCGCGAACTCGGTCGCCGTCCGCAGTGGCAGCACGAGGAACGTCGCATACCCGTAGAAGGCGACCAGCGAGCCCGCGCTCAGCTGACCGCGGAGCGCGAAGTGTGCGCCGAGGCCGACGACCAGTACGACGAAGATGCCGGGCAGCAGCACCTGCGCCGCGTCGAGCACCGACTGGATCCCGGCCACCCGCACGCCGGCCTTGCGCACCTGCTGGGACTCGCTCCGGTAGCGCTTGGAGAACGACTCCTCTCCGCCGATGCCGCGCAGCACCCGCAGCCCGGCGACGATGTCGGAACCCAGCGAGTTGAGCTCGCCGACCGCCTCGCGCTGCGCGGACTGCCGCTTGTGCAGCGGCCGCAGCATCGGCCCGAGCGCGAACAGCATCACCGGTACGCCGATCAGCACGACCAGCCCGAGCACCGTCGACGACGAGAGCAGGATCACCGCGACCACGAAGAACGCCACGATCGCGCCCGCGAACCGGGCCGAGATCTCCATCAGGTTCCCGATGTACGACAGGTCGCCGGCGCCGATGCTGACGACCTCGCCGGTGGCGAGCTGCTTCGGCAGCGTGGCGCCGAGGTCGGCCGACTTCCGGGTCACCACCTGGACCGTCCGGTACGCCGCGGTCAACCAGTTCGTGACCGCGAACCGGTGCCGCATGATCCCGGCCGTCGCCTGCACGACCCCGACCGCGAACAGCAGCGCCGTCCAGCGCAGCAGCCGCTCGCCGTCGCGCGCCGCGATGCCCTCGTCGATCGCCCGGCCGAGGATGGCCGGGATGAATGCCTGCGCTGCCATCCAGGCGATGCCGAAGCCCATCCCGCCGGCGAGCGTGCGGGACTGACCGCGGGCGACCCACCACAGGTAGCGGGCCGGCGAGCGATGGTTCGGGAGGCCGGGGTCGGCGAGGGGAAGTTGTTTCATGGCCCGTTCAGGCTAGGTCCCGGCTCCGACAGTTTGCATGCGAATTAATCGCAGCTGTGGACCCCTCGAACCGGCACCATCGAGGACATGACGAGGGGACGGGGCTGGCTGCTGGCGTACGGCGTACTCACGGCGGCGCAGCTGGTGACGATCGCGGTCGGCGAGACGTGGTCGCAGCTGATCACCAAGGCGCTGCTGATGCCGACGCTGGCCGTCTGGGTGCGGGTCAACCGCGGGCCGGGGACGCTGCTGGTCGCCCTGGTCGCGTCACTGGCCGGGGACGTCCTGCTGCAGGTGGATCAGCTCATACCGGGCATGCTGGCGTTCGGTGTCGCACATGTCTGCTACGTGGTGCTGTTCGCTCGCCGCGCCCGTAAGAAGTCGCTTGTGCTCGTAACGGCCTACGGGATGGTCTGGCTGGCCGCGCTGGTGCTCCTTTGGCCCGGTCTTGGCGACAACCGGATCCCTGTGGCGGTCTACTCGTTGCTGGTCACGGCTACCGCTGTCACGAGCGGCTGGAACGGCTGGCGTGCCGGTGTGGGCGGTGCGCTGTTCCTGATCTCGGACGGGCTCATCGGCGTGGGTTTGGCAGGACATGACTTCACAGCGCGCGACTATCTGGTGATGGCGACGTACTGCGTCGCGCAGTACCTGCTGTCCAGCGGGGTGCTGCGTGGTGACAGTCGGTAGACCTTCACCTTGCGTTGGGCAACGGGTTCCCGTCGGGCAATGTCGGGCCCCTGTCCTAGATCCATGTTGGTGATCGCGCATCGGGGAGCGAGCGGGTACCGCCCGGAACACACGCCGGCGGCCTACCGGCTGGCCGCGGCACAGGGAGCCGACTACCTGGAACCGGACCTGGTCGCCACTCTCGACGGCGTCCTGGTCTGCCGGCACGAGAACGAGATCTCCGGTACCACGGACGTCGCGGAGCACCCGGTCTTCGCGGACCGGAAGATCACCAAGATCGTCGACGGTACCGCGGTCACCGGGTGGTTCGTCGAAGACTTCACGTACGCCGAGCTCCGCACGCTGCGGGCCCGTGAGCGGATGCCCGCGCTCCGGGCGAACAACACGGCGTACGACGGGCTCGAAGAGATCCCCACCTTCGACGACGTGGTCGCGCTGGCGCGGCGGGAGTCGGCGCGGCTGGGACGGCCGATCGGGGTGATCCCGGAGATCAAGCACCCGGCGTACTTCCGGCGGCTCGGACTGCCGCTCGAGGAGCTGCTCACCGAGCGGATCCTGGCGCTCCGGCTGCGGCCGGAGGAGATCATGGTGCAGTCGTTCGAGCCGACGAGCCTGCGCCGGCTGTCGGTGATGGCCCACGTGCCACTGGTGCAGCTGATCGACGCCGAGAGCGCGCCCAACGACTTCCTGCGGACGGGCGACGGGCGGACGTACGCCGACCTGATCGAGCCCCGGGGGCTGCGGGAGGTGGCGACGTACGCACAGGTGCTCGCGCCGCACAAGGACCTCGTCGTACCGCGTACCGCGGACGGCTGCCTCGGGGAGCCGACACGGCTGGTCGACCACGCGCACCGGGCCGGCCTGGCGGTCCAGGTCTGGACGTTCCGCGCCGAGCGGCGCTTCCTACCGACGGCCACCGACTTCCCGACCGAACTGACCCGCTTCGCCGCACTGGGCCTGCAGGGCGTCTTCTCCGACCACCCGGACCAGGCGGTCGCGGCACTGCGCAAACCAGCTCTGAACGTGTAGCAGCGGGGTAACCGCTGCCTGCGGTCACCCCGCCTGGGGTACTGCGCCTCCGGCGGGCGCAGCTGTCATCACGCCGCCGGGGGCTTGTTGTTGGTGTCGTCGTAGATGCGGGAGGCGATGTCCTGCTCGGTGGTGTCCTGGTGGTGGTTCACCGACTGCTGGACGTTCTGCCAGACGGCCTTGCCGTCGGACTCGGGGATCACGATCCAGGCGACCGCGTAGCCGATCATCGCGGCGCCGCCGGTGATCAACGTCAGGCCGACCCAGCCGAGGCGGACCAGGGTCACGTCGACGTTCAGGTACTCGGCGATGCCGCCGGAGACGCCGGAGAGCATCCGCTGGTTCGCGGAGCGCCGGAGGACCTTGCCGGAGAGGTTCTGGAACGGTGCGTTGGAGTTCGTCATGGCTCTACTGTCCCGTTCCGGCACCCCCGCGCACATCAGGATCGGTACCGACCGACCCCTGACCCGACCCCGACGACTTTCGTGGAACCCGGGTCGCCCGTCAGCCTGTCTCTAAGGGTGAGGGGGTGCGGATGGACGAGTTCACCGAGTACGTGACCGCCCGCTGGCCGACGCTGGTCCGGTCGGCGGTGCTGCTCGGCTGTACGCCGTCCGAAGCGGAAGATCTCGTCCAGTCCGCCCTGGAACGCTGCCTGCTCAAGTGGAACCGGGTGCGCGTGGCGGAGGACCGGGACGCGTACGTGCACCGCGTACTGGTCAACTGCTTCCGCTCCTCCCGCAGACGCCGTTGGCACGGGGAGCTGCCGTCGGAGACGCTCCCCGAGACCACAGGCACAGACCAGACCACAACCGTCGACGACACCGACGCCGTGATGCGCGCACTGGCCCGGCTGCCCGGTGACCAGCGCACAGCCGTCGTACTGCGGTACTACGCGCACCTGAGCGAACAACAGATGGCCTCCGTACTAGGAGTAGCCGCCGGCACCGTCAAAAGCCGCCTGTCCCGCGCCGTGAAGGCCCTGTCCCAGGACCCGCACCTGGCAGAACTGCGAGAACCCCGATGACCGACCTACCCGACCTCCTGGAACGCGCCGCAGCCCAGACGCCCGTAGGCCCACCTCCGCTGGAAGCCCTCCGCACCGGCGCCAAACGCCGCCGCCACCGCCGTACGGCGACCACCGTCGGAGCCGCCGCCGCAACCGTCGGCGCCGTCATCACCGCGACCACCCTCCTCACCCCATCCCCCCAACCCACCCCAGCCGCCCCACCCCCGACCCGCCTCGTCGGCCTCGGCCACGCCGCCATCGCCGTCCCGGCCGACTGGCCGACCAACAAGGCGAGTTGCGGCACACCACGGCAGGACACAGTTCTGATCGACGACCCGAGCGCCGTGCATCTGTGCGCCTCATCACGCCCAACCGGGGTCGACAGCGTCGGTCTGTACTACGGACAGCCGCCGCGCGGGTTCCACGCCGACGAGACGTTCGAGATCGACGGAGTACGTGCGGAGCGTCAGCAGACCACCTGCGTCTTCTACGACGGCCTCAAGCGCTCGCTCATGACCTGTACCGGGACCGTTTTCCTGCCCTCGCTGCGGGTCTGGTTCCGGGCGGAGTCGTCCACGGAGGTGCTTGCGGTCGACCGGATGCTCAGCCGGATCCAGATCGTGCGGGACCGGGCCGGCGTACCCAGCTACTCGTCGTTGGGCGGAGCGCCGACCGGGCCGCGGATCGGGAGTTACCTGCCGCTCCTGACGGCTGCGGACCTGAAGGTGGCGACCAAGCGGGTGAAATCGCCCAGCTATCCGTCCGGGACGATCCTCGGGGTTTCGCCGCCGGTGGGGACGATGTTGCCGGTGGGGGCGACCGTGACGGTGACGGTTGCGGAGTAAGGAAACTGTCGGTGGGGGTGGCTAGCGTTCGAAGGTATGGATGCGGCGGCGGTGGTGAAGGTGATGGCGGGGTTGCCGGGGGCCGAGGAGCAGGAGGGGTGGGCGGGGCAGCCGGTGTTCAAGGTGCGGAACAAGAGCTTCGCGTACCTGTCCGAGGACCAGACCCACATGCACCTGAAGGTGGCGCGTGAGGAGCTGGAGGCGCTGGTGGCCGAGGACCCGGCGGTGTTCACCGAGTCCTGGGGTGGCAGCTGGGTGCTCGTCGAGCTCGGGCCGGCCGACGAGGAGGAGATCGGCGAGCTGATCACGGAGGCGTGGCGGCTGACCGCCCCGAAGTACCTTGTCGCGCAGCTCGGCAGCTGAGGGCCCGGCTTGCACTCGTTTGGGGCGAGTGCTAATACTTGGTTAGCACTCCAAGGGCGAGAGTGATAAGTGCTCGTGCCCGGCGGGTGAGTACGAAAGACGGCCTCGATGAGGTGCCGGGCAGCGGCGGGACATGAGCGTCGCGGTCGGGTGCCGTCCGTCGCGGGCATCGGAGCCGGCTGAACACCAAAGACTCGACGCGGGAGGACTCGCGGAGAATGCCCAAGCTGATTGCTTTCGATGAAGAGGCGCGCCGCGGCCTCGAGCGAGGGATGAACACCCTCGCCGATGCCGTCAAGGTGACGCTCGGCCCGAAGGGCCGCAACGTCGTGCTGGAGAAGAAGTGGGGCGCCCCCACGATCACCAACGACGGTGTCTCCATCGCCAAGGAGATCGAGCTCGAGGACCCGTACGAGAAGATCGGGGCCGAGCTCGTCAAGGAAGTTGCCAAGAAGACCGACGACGTCGCGGGTGACGGCACCACCACCGCGACCGTGCTGGCTCAGGCCCTCGTCCGCGAGGGGCTGCGCAACGTCGCCGCCGGCGCCAACCCGATGGGCCTGAAGAAGGGCATCGAGAAGGCCACCGAGGCGGTCAGCGAGCAGCTGCTGGCGCTGGCCAAGCCGGTCGAGACCCGTGAGCAGATCGCGGCGACGGCGTCCATCTCGGCCGCCGACACCCAGGTCGGCTCGATCATCGCCGAGGCGATGGACAAGGTCGGCAAGGAAGGTGTCATCACCGTCGAGGAGAGCAACACCTTCGGCCTCGAGCTCGAGCTCACCGAGGGTATGCGCTTCGACAAGGGCTACATCTCGCCGTACTTCGTGACCGACACCGACCGGATGGAGGCCGTCCTCGACGACCCGTACATCCTGGTGGTGAACAGCAAGATCGGCAGCATCAAGGACCTGGTTCCGGTGCTGGAGAAGGTCATGCAGACCGGCAAGCCGCTGGCGATCATCGCCGAGGACGTCGAGGGCGAGGCCCTGGCCACCCTGGTCGTCAACAAGATCAAGGGCACCTTCAAGGCCGTCGCCGTCAAGGCGCCGGGCTTCGGTGACCGCCGCAAGGCCATGCTGGTCGACATCGCGGTGCTGACCGGCGGCGAGGTGATCTCCGAGGAGGTCGGCCTCAAGCTCGACACCGTCGACCTGGAGCTGCTCGGCCAGGCCCGCAAGATCGTCGTCACCAAGGACGAGACGACCATCGTCGAGGGCTCGGGCGACGCCGACCAGATCACCGGCCGGGTGAACCAGATCCGCGCCGAGATCGAGAAGTCGGACTCCGACTACGACCGCGAGAAGCTGCAGGAGCGGCTGGCCAAGCTGGCCGGCGGCGTTGCGGTCATCAAGGTCGGCGCGGCCACCGAGGTCGAGCTGAAGGAGCGCAAGCACCGCATCGAGGACGCCGTTCGGAACGCGAAGGCGGCCGTCGAGGAGGGCATCGTCGCCGGTGGCGGCGTGGCGCTGCTGCAGGCGTCCGTGGTCGCGTTCGAGAAGCTGGAGCTCGAGGGTGACGAGGCGACCGGTGCGGAGATCGTGCGCAAGGCCGTCGAGGCGCCGCTGAAGCAGATCGCCGTGAACGCCGGCCTCGAGGGTGGCGTCGTGGTGGAGAAGGTCCGCAACCTCGAGCCGGGTCACGGTCTGAACGCCGCGACCGGTGAGTACGTCGACCTGATCAAGACCGGCATCATCGACCCGGCCAAGGTGACGCGCTCGGCGCTGCAGAACGCGGCGTCCATCGCGGCCCTGTTCCTCACCACCGAGGCCGTCATCGCCGACAAGCCGGAGAAGGCCGCGGCCGCTCCGGGTGGGGCGCCTGACATGGGTGGCATGGACTTCTGATCCAGTAGTCCGACAGCACAAAAGCAACAAACACAAACGGTCCCGGGCTGACGCCCGGGACCGTTTGCGTTTGTGGTGACAGAGCGGGGCGTCAGTGGGTGAGGCGGGGCTGTCCGAGCTGGTGGGTCGGTCGACGGGTCTGACCAGGCAGGTGGTTAGGTGCCGGTGAGGAGGTGGTGGGCTAGGAGGGGGGAGAAGGTGCCGGGGGGGAGGGTGGGGGTGAGGCCGCAGGGGCCGTCGGACTGGCCGGGGGTGCGGAGCCAGAGGTGGAGGTCTACGGGGGTGGGGGCGGGGGACGGTGGGGTGCCGAGTTTGCGGGCGGGTGGGTTGCAGGAGCTGCCGTCGGAGCCGTTGCCGTTGCGGCTGGTGTCGATGACGTAGTGGGAGCCGCCGCCGAGCGCGGCGAGGATCTCGGTGCCGCGGGCGACCGACTGGTCGGTGGTGAAGTAGTTCGCGGTGTTGAGCGCGAAGCCGCGGATCTTCCCGACGTCCGCGAGCCGCAGCCGGCGGGCGATCTCCTTGGCGTCGCCCGACGTCACGTTCCCGGCGTCGAGGTACGTCCAGGTGTTCGGGTTCTTCGCCGCCAGCACGCCGACGGCGTACTTCAGCAGCGCGATCCGCGCGTTCCACTCCGACGTCGGGTAGCAGTCGAGCCGCGCGAGCGCGTCCGGCTCCAGCACCACGACCGCGGGCCGCGTCCCGATCCCGTCCGACACCGCCGAGATCCAGCGCCGGTACGCCGCGTCCGACGCGGCCCCGCCACCGATCCCGCACTGCCGCCCCGGGAGGTCGTCGGTCACCAGCACCGGCAGCTTGTCCGCCTTCGCGGCGGCCGTCGTGTACGCCGTGACGCCCGCCTTCACGTCCCCGCTCGACGCCCCGATCCACCGCGCCGACGGCTGGTCGGCGATCTTCGACGCGAGCTCGGTGTCCTCGGGGTGCCGCCGTACGTACGCCGCGGCGTCCGACGAGGGGTCGACGTACAGGCCGTTCGTCAGCTTCAGTGGGTCGCCGGTCGCTTCGGCCAGCCCGGACTCGGGCCGGCCGAAGACGAGCAGCGCGGCGGTCAGCACCAGGCCGGCGGCCACGGGACGCAGTGTCGGCATCGCGAACAATCCTCCTGATCACTCAACGTGCCGACCACACTACCGTCAGCTGTTCTCGTCGACCTCGCAGAACGAGGAGTAGTGGTCGCTCGTGTAGTAGACGTGCGCCGGCGTGGTCTTCGCGCCGCCGCCGATCAGCCGGCGGGCACCGCGGTCGGGGGAGCCGGGGGTGATCACGGTGTACTCGTGGTAGTAGCCGGAGGACTCGGACGGGAGGATGCCTTCCCGGTTGGAGAAGACGGTGCCGTCCTGCTTGTACGGGAACGGCCCGCCAGAGTGGATCAGCTGGAGCGTGTCGTCGGCCTGCGACGGCAACGAGCTGAGCGCGCAGGTGTCGATCGCATTGGTGCTGTAGGGGGCGGATGTTGGGGCGGCGTACGCCGTGGACCCGAGGACAGCGGTGGATGCCAGGGTCACGGCAGCGATGAGGGTTCTCATGCCCGGTTCTTTCCCCGCCCGAACCACGCCGGTACATCCCAGCTGTGAATAACAGGTGGACTATGACCCCGGCGTACCCCTAGAGTCTGGCGCGGCGAGTAGGTCCCGGAGCGGAAGGAGCGACCGATGAACACACTGACTTGTTTCCCGGCGCGTCCTGACCGCTCGCACAGCTCGCACTGAGCGGAGCGCGCCTCCTGCTGGAGGATTCGTGAACATCCGCACCACCGTCGAGGCCGACCTCGGCACCATCCTTGCTCTGATCGAGCAGAAGTCCGTGAACACCGTCACCACCGAGCGGTACCGCGAGTACGTTGCCGCCGGCTACTACAAGCACGACTGGACCTGGGTCGCCGAGGAGAACGGCGCGATCCGGGCGCTGGCGATCTGGTGGGGCGTCCCGGACGAGCAGCACCCGTACAGCATCGACGGCCTGTACTACGACGGCGCCGGCGACCCGGTCCCGGTCTGGACCGAGCTGCTGAAGCACGCGGTCGCGTCCCGCCCGGACGGCCAGGAACCGCCGGAGTACCACTTCTTCCTGGACAGCGACTGGGAGGACAATCCGGACGTGGTCGCGGCGCTCGAGCCGCGGTCCCAGGCGGCGGCCGCGGTCGGGATGACCAGCGTCACCGACCGGCTGCGGTACGAGTGGAAGCCGGCGTACGGGCTGCCGCCGCGGTCGACCCGGCTGCGGTTCGAGCCGGCCGGCGACGAGGCGTTCGTCGACGTGTTCATGCGGGTCAGCCAGGGCAGCCTGGACGCCGCGACCGCGCGGGAGATCGCCCGGCTGGGCGTCGAACAGGCGGCCCGCGAGGAGCTCGCGATGTACAAGTCGATGCCGGGCGACCGCGACCTGTGGCGGGTCGCCTACGACGGCGACGAGCTGGTCGGGTTCGCGATGCCGTCGGCGAACGCGGGCGGGCCGGTCGTCGGGTACCTGGGCGTCGTACCGGAGCACCGCGGGCGCGGGCTGAGCGACGACCTGCTGGCCGAGATCACCCACCTGCTCGCGGAGACCGGCGCCGAGCAGATCCGCGCCGACACGGACTTCGGGAACGTGCCGATGGCGAACAGTTTCGAGCGCCTCGGGTACCGGAAGTTCGCCGTCCGCCGAGTGCTGTCGTTCCCGGACAACTGACCGGCCCGAGCTAGAGACGTGCCGGGCGGAGATCCCTATGCTCCCTGACATGTCAGGAGGGTTGGGGAGCCGCGATGCGTGACATCGCGTTGATCCTGCATGTCTTCGCCGGTGTCGTGGCCGTCCCGTTCGGCCCGGCGGCGATCGCACTCACGTTGCGTCGCCGCGGGCTGAACTGGGCGAGCGAGGTCTACCACTGGGCGATCGCGCTGGTCTGCCTGACCGCGCTGGTGATGGTGCCGTACGACTGGGGCCGGCTCTGGTACTTCTGGCCGATCACGGTCGCGTCGTACCTGTTCGTGTACTTCGGCCAACGCGCGGCCGAGGCGCCCGGCGGACTCTGGTACCGCGGGGTGCTGCGTGGGTACGGCGGCGGCTGGATCGCGCTGTGGACGGCGATCGCGATCGTGGGGCTGCCGGAGCGCCCGTGGGCGTGGGTGATCCCGATCGTGGCCGGATCGGCGCTGATCGAGTGGCTGTGCGTACACCCGGCGAAGGGCTGGACCCGGGAGGTCCAGCCCGACGCCTAGGCCTGTCCGGCGAGCTCCTCCGGGGTGGCCTTGCGGACGACGAGACGGGTCCAGGCGCCGACGTAGATCCGGTCGTCCGGGTTCAGCTCCTGGCGCTGGCCGGGGACGATCGGCGTTTCCGGGAGTGGGCCGGCGGCAGAGGCGACATACGTGCCGTTGGAGGACTGCAGGTCTTCCACCCACCAGCGCTGGCCGTCGGTGGTCAGCTGGGCCTGGCGGCGGCTGACACCGGTGTCGTCGCCGCAGTCGACCTCGGGGGAGATGCCGCGGCTCCGGGACGGCCGGCCGATCAGCAGGCTCTTCTCTACCAGCGGGATGACAGCGGGCAGGCCTGGTGACGGGCAGGGGTCGTCGCTTTGCTGTACGGCGTACCAGTCCGGGTCGACCCACCGCTCGACGACCCACTCGGCCGTCGCTGCCGGAGCGGGAGGCGTCGTGGGCGCCGGGGCGGCCGGCAGGTCGAGGGAGGAGGCCGGACGCGGCATGGTGCCGGTGGTGAAGTCGTAGCCGCAGTTCTCACAGAACAGGGCGTCCGCCGACGCGGGCTCCGAACAGCTGGGACAGCTCTGACCAGCTGGTGCTGGTGCCGGCGCTTCCGGAGCAGCAGGTGTCGACGCTGCGGCCTCCGGTGCGGCCATGGGCAGGCCGCAGACGTCGCAGTAGTCGGTGGAGGTGCTGGGGTGTCCGCTGGGACAGTTCACGGTCATTTGCGTACCCGGGTCGTCTTGGTGGAGGCCGTGTCGAGGGCCATCTCGTCGGCTTTCTCGACGGTGCGCTTGAGCCGCACCGTACCCGTTTCCTGGTCGTCGATGTCGACAACCTTCCGCAACCGGGTGGTCGCCTCCTCGTTGCCGGTCGCGGCGGCGAGCTGGACCGCGCGGCCGAGCTTGGTGGTCGCGGTCGCCGTGTCGCCGGCCGCCTTCGCGGCCAGGCCGTCCTGGATCGCCTGCGCCAGCTCGGTCTGCCCGGTGTAGTGCGCGACCTCCGGGCTGATCCGTGTGGTGAGCGCGTCGTCCGCTGACCACAGCGCCTTCACCAGGCCCTGCGCGACCGTCTGGTCACCCAGCACGAGCTGTACGCGCGCCGCGAGCTGCTCCTGCCCGACCGCCTTCGCGGCCAGCCGGATCGCCACGTGGTAGTCCCGGGACTCGTCGCCCCACGACCCGGTCGGGTACGACCCGGTCAGCGGGTTGACCGCCGTACGCCGCGCCGTCAGGTCGTCGACCGTCGGCGCGACCTGGCGGACGAAAAGCACCTCTGCACCCTGCGGCGCCCACACCCGCAGGTCGGCCTGCGCGACACCGCGGCTCATCGCGTTCTGGATGATCTTCGCGAACTCGGCGGCCAGCTGGTCCGGCGCCGGGATGATGTCGACGGTGCCGAGCAGCGCCTGCGAGATCCGCCGTACCTCGTCCACCTGCCACGCGACGCCGACGCCGCGGGCGTCGCACTGGAACTGGCCGGTGACCGACTCGATCGCCTGGGTCAGCGCTTCCGGCGTCTCGTGCTGGTTCTCGCCGTCGGTCAGCAGCAGGGCGTGCTTCTGCGACAGCGACGGCACGGTCGCGAACACCCGCGATGCCAGCCGCAGCCAGGTCCCCATCGCCGTACCGCCGTCGGCGTAGAAGCGGGACACCGCGTCCTTGGCGGCCTGCCGGGTGTACGGGTCCATCCGGACCATCACCGGCTCCGCGGACGGCGGGAACGCCAGCTGCGCGCGGTCGTTGCCGGAGATCACCGCGAACCAGACCCCGTCGAGGATCTGGTCGAGCGCGGTCTGCGCGGCGTACGCCGCCGCCTGGACGCCGTCGCGGCCCATCGAGCCGGAGGTGTCGACGATGATGATCTCGCCCGCGTCGCCGCTCCCGGACTGCCCGGCGGCACCGGCCCCGGCGCAGGTCACGGTGACGATCGCATGGACGTCGGTCCCGCCGTCCGGCAGGAACTCGTTCTGGTAGACGGTGGCGGTGAAGTCGGCCATCTCGGGTTCCTCCCTCAAACGCGCGCGAGCGCGACGGTGATGTTGTCCTGGCCGCCCTGGGCGTTGGCCCAGTCGACCAGGGCGGACGCGGTGGCCTTCGGCTCGCCGTTGTGGTCCGCAGCTGTCTGACGTACGAGGTCGGCCAGCGGTGCCGCCTCGGAGCAGTAGTTCCACAGGCCGTCCGAGCAGACCAGCAGCCAGCCGGCACCCTCGATCTCCAGGGTCGTGGTGCGCGGCGTGTGGTCCGGGGCGTCCTTGCCGAGCCACCGGGTGATCGCGTGCGCGTGCGGTCCGGACTCGGCCTCCTCGCGGGAGATGCCGCTGGCGATCAGCTCGGCCGCCCACGAGTCGTCGGTGGTCAGCGAGACCGGCTCGGCACCGTCCGGGAACCAGTACGCCCGGCTGTCACCGACGTTGCCGGCAACCAGCAGCCCGTCCTCGATGACCGCGGCCACGAACGTGCAGGACGCCGGGTTCGGGCTGTCGGGACTGGTGCTGTCGAGTACGGCGTCACTCGCCGCGTCGGCCGCCGCCTTGAGCCGGGCCCCGATCGCCGAGGCCCGTGAGGTCTCGGTACCGATCCCGTGCGCGTGGTCGGCGACCAGTACCTCGAGCGCCGCCCGGGCCGCCGCCAGCGAGGCGACGTCGGAGTCGAGCGAGGAGCTGACGCCGTCGCAGACCACAAGCAGCGCGCGGCTGCCCGGTTCGGCGTCCGCGCCCAGCGCCATCGCGTCCTCGTTCCGGCTGTGCCGGATGCCGCGGTCGCAGACGCCGGCCACCCACGGGGCGGGCTGCTCGGCGAAGTGGTCCCGCGGCTTCGCGGCCTTGGTCCCGCAGGTCTCGCAGTACCCGTCGGCGCCGACCGTGCCGCCGCAGGACGCGCACGGCCCGACCGGACCGCCCTCCAGGCTGCCGACCGCGGTGATCTCCACGGTCGGCTCGGTGTCGGTGTCCAGGGCCGGCGTGCCCGGGGCCGGCGTACCCGGCTTGAGCTCGGCGCCGCAGGCCTCGCAGAACAGGTCGGCCTGGGCCACCGGTCCGCCGCAGCTGGGGCAGGCCGTGTCGGTCGTACTCGTCATCGCAGCGTCCATCCTCGAACCTCGTTGGCCTGGTCGACCAGGGCGATCCGTTCCGTCCGGGTCTGTGCCTGGCCGGCCAGCAGCCGGTAGGTGGCCTCGAGCCCGTCCCGTAGGGACGCCTCGGTGGCTACCCGCCCGTCGATCCGCAGGGCTTCCTGCGGACCGGTCTGCTGGACCTCGGTCAGCGCGGTCCGGAACACGTTCGCGGCCAGGTTGGCCCGGTCCGCCGGGTCGATGGTCAGCGTCGCGATGCTGTCCATCGCCTCGGCGAGCGCGGGAAGGCCACGCCCCGATCCTGCCAGGAGTCCGGCTCGCTGGCGACGAGCACGCACGTACTCGCCGCTGGTCCGCGGCACCAGGTCGACTGCGGTGAGGGCTCCGTCGAGGTCGTTGCGCTGGGTCCTGATGTTGGCCAGACCGAACGCGGACGGTGCGATGTAGTTGGCGTCGGTCCGGGCGCACGACAGGTAGAGGCCCTCGGCAACGTTGAATTCGCCGCTGTGTTCACAGGCGATGGCCAGCGCGAGTTTCGGCGCCAGCTCGCCCGGGACCTGGCCGTACACGGCGTTGAACGCGGACTGCGCGCCCTTGAAGTCACCACGCGCCATGGCGACCAGGCCGGACATCCAGACCGCGCGCCACTCCCAAGGGTCCGCCGTGAGCAGGTCGTTCACCGCGGTGTCGACCATGTCGTACCGCTCCGGCCCGACCTCCAGCGCGGCTTGGGCCACCTCCAGCAGTGTCTGCGCCGACTGCTCGGGCGCGTCGACCAGCAACTCCAGCCGCTTGGCCGGATCCGGCACGCTGACGGTCTTGAGCCAACCGGCCATCTTGTCGCCCTCATCCGGCGCCAGCGACGGCAGCTGCTGCCACGGCGCTGCCGCGTCGCCCAGCCCGGCAGCCTTGTCGCCAGGAGACCCGAAGAGCAGCGAGGACGCCGAGTGCTGGGCCGCCTTCACGCCCTGCTTCTCCGCAACGACCTCACGCAGTACGCCGAGCAGCTGCACGCGGAACTCGTCCGCCGACTGGAAACGGTCCGCCGGGGACGGCGCGCACGCCTTCGCCAGCAGCCGGTACACCGAGTCGTACTCCTGGAACAGCGGGACCTCGTCGACCGGCGGCAGCGACGCGACGTACCGGCTCTGGTACCCGCGGAACTCCATCGCGAGCACGCACAGCGTCCGGCCGAGCGTGTAGATGTCGGACGCGACCGACGGGCCGACCTCGGCCACCTCGGGCGCCTGGAAACCGACCGTTCCGTAGATCGCCGAGTCCAGGTCGTCGATCCGCCGGACACCGCCGAGGTCGATCAGCTTCACCGCGTCGCCGACCTGGATGATGTTGTCCGGCTTGAAGTCGCAGTACACCAGGCCCAGGTCGTGCAGGTACGAGAACGCCGGCAGGATCTCCAGCATGTACGCGATCGCCTGGTCGATCGGGAGCGCGTTGTACTGGCCGTTGTTCGCGGCCATCCGCTCCTTGAGCAGGGTCTTCAGCGACGTGCCGCCGACGTACTCCATCACGATGTAACCGGCGCCGTCGTGGGTGACGAAGTTGTAGATCTCGACGATCAGCGGGTGCTCGACGCGGGCCAGGAACTGCTGCTCGGCGATCGCCGCGGCCACCGCGTCCGGGTCCTCGGAGTTCAGCAGGCCCTTCAGGACGACCCAGCGGTTCGACACGTTCTGGTCCTGGGCCAGGTAGATCCAGCCGAACCCGCCGTGCGCGAGGCAGCCGCGGACCAGGTACTGCCCGCCGACCAGGTCGCCGTCCTGCAGCTTGGGCGCGAACGAGAACCGGCTGCGGCACTTCGGGCAGAAGCCTTCGGTCCGGCCCGGCTGCCCGTTGCGGGACCGGCCGACCTCGTTGCCGCAGCTCGGGCAGTTCCGCCGGTCCTCCGGGACCATCGGGTTCGCCAGGATCGCCTTGCTCGCGTCGATCGCCGGGATCGACGGGACGCTCGTCAGGCCGGCGCCGAGGCGGGCGCCGCGCAGCCGGGTGGACGACGTACCGAGTTTGCGGGTCAGTTTCGAACCGGCCTGCGCGGCGCGGGCCGAGCCGAGCGGCGTGGACGCCAGCCGGTTGGACGCGCGGGAGACGGTCGACACCGAGCTGATCGGGTCCGGGTCCGGTACGGCGGTACCGGCGCCGGGCGCGGGGGATCCGCAGACGTCGCAGTAGCCGTCCGCGTACGTGCCTGTGCAGCCTGGTTGGGTGCACTTGCCGGTCGCGGGTGCCGCGGCGGCCGGGGTGCTTGTGGCGGCGGGGGAGCCGCAGACGTCGCAGTACCCGTCCACGATCGAGCCGGTACAGCCCGGCTGGGTGCAGGTCGTCATTTCGTTCCCTCCAGGTAGGCCTGGTAGGCCGCTACCAACGCACCGAGCCGCTGTGTGTCCACCGGCTCGGTGTCGAGCACGGCACGGCCGCGCCGGTACAGCTCGGCGAGATCTTCGTTGCCCGCGGCAACACTTGCCGCCTTCACCTGATAGGCGTCCAGCAGTTGGCTCAGCTCGTCCCGGCGCCCCAGGGCAGCGCCGTACGCCGCCTGCGCCTGCCCGAGGGCCCGCCGTACCGCGTCCAGCCGGGTCAGGTACCGCGCGAGCTCGGCCGGCGTGTTCGGCACCGGGCCGAGCGCGGTCACATCCGGTACGGCGAGCCGCGGGGCCGGGGTGACCGCCGCGACCGCCTTGTCCGCGAGCGCGCGGACCGCCGTACCCTGCGCTTCGAGCTCACCGCGCACCGTGCGCGCCCGGGCCACGTCGGCGGCCCGCTCCTTGCGGGTGGCGGCGCCGACGATCAGGTCCCGCTCGGTCTTCGCGGTGTCGAGCTCCAGCGGGCCGATCATGCCGCCGATGTCCGCGCCGCGTTTGTTGCGGTCGGCAAGATCCGTGAGCCGGCGGTCGAGATCGTGGTGCTTGGCGAGCGCCTCGTTGCGGACGTTCGCCGGCTCCTGTCTGACCAGGTCGTTGATCCGCTCCACCTGCGCCCGCAGCTCGCGCAGCCGCGCGGCCAGGTCGGCGTCGGCGGGGTCGAGCGCCAGCTTCGCCCGCAGGCTCGAGGCGAGCGCGTCCGACAGTTTGCATGCCTCAGGCAACGAAACCGCGAGCGAACCGCCTGCCGCGCCGGCGTCCAGCCCACCCCAGATCAGCGACGAGATCCGCTCGATCTCCTGCTGCCCGACGCGACCCGAGTCCCAGGTCACCAGGATCAGCTCGTACCGGTCCGAAACCGCCTTCCACACCGTCATGCTGAGCACGACGTCCGCGCTCAGCGCATCACCGTCCGGCGAATGCAGCGCGGCCTGATCCAACTCGTCCAGCTCCGCCTTCCGCCGATCCCGCCACTCCCCGAGCGCCCCGAGAAAGCCGAGCAACTCCGCCGCCGGAACACTGCTCCCCATCTTCCCCGGCGGCGCGGGCGCCGACACCGTCGGCGTACGAACCGTCATTGGCCCGGACCTGGGATGCGGCCGTAGATCGCGACCGGCGGCACCGGCGCCTTCCCCAGCGCGGCCGCGAACCACTTGTTGTACGAGGTTTTCCACGCGCCGCTGTCCTTCATCTGCTGCAGGACGACGTTCACGAACTTCACGAAGTCGGAGTGCGTCAGCGAGATGCCCAGCCCGTACGGCTCGTCACTGAACCGCTGCGGCAGCACCTTCGCATACGGATCCTGGGCGACGTCGCCGGCCAGCACCGTGTCGTCACCACTGATCCCCTGGGCCTTGCCCTGCTGGAACATCACCAGGCAGCCGGTGTCCGTGTCGGCGGTGACCGCCTTGACCGCCGGGTTCTCCTTCTTCAGGTTGTCGTAGCTGGTGGAACCGGCCGGTGCGCAGATCGTCTGGCCGGACAGGTCCTTCGTGCTCTTCGCGGTCGAGTCGCTCTGCACCAGGGTCTTCTGGCCGGAGCGGTAGTACTCGGCGGAGAACGCGATGTCGTTCCAGCGGTCGCAGTTGATCGTCATGTTCCTCGCGACGATGTCGACCGGGTTCTTGGTGTCGCGCAGCGACGGGATTCGTGCCGGGCTGGAGATCACCCGCAGCTCGACCCGGTTCGGGTTCGTGTCCGCGTCCGGGAAGATGGCCTTGGCCACCGCCTGGATCATGTCGATGTCGAAGCCCTGGATCTTCCCGCTGATCGGGTCCCGGTAGCCCAGGTTGTAACTGTCCGCGGACACGCCCGCGATCAGCCGGCCGCGCTGCTGGATCTTCGCCATGAACGAGTCGGCCGGCATCACCCCACCCGGTGCTGGGGTGGAGGCGTCCGGTGCGTACGACGCCAGCGGGTTCTTGCCGTCCGGGCAGGCCCGGCCCGCGGCGACCGCGGCCGGGGTGGTCGGCGTGGTTTCCGGCGCCGGGATCTGGGTGGCCGCGTAGGTGCCGGAGCTGCAGGCGGTGAGGAGGAGGGTGGCTGCGGCGGCGAGTGGGATCAGTTTCTTCATCGGTACTCCTCCAGACGCTGCGACATGCCCCAGGCGACGAGCAGTGCGGCCGCGATGCCGATCGGTACGCCGAGCCAGCCGATGGGTGGGAGGCCGTTGCGGGCGTCCTTCAGTTTGGTCTGCACCGCCGTACTGGTCTTGGTCAGCTGGTCGTTCGACGAGGTGTCGAACGCGGTGAAGGTGTCGACCGAGTTGTTGGTCTTGTCCTTGCCGACCGCCATCGCGACGGCGCCGTCCCAGTTGCCCTTGCTGGCGTCCGCGTCGCGCACCTGCTTGTGGACGTTCTTGTAACTGGTCCAGGCGTTCTGCAGCCCGGTGCCGTTGCTGCCGAGCTTGCCGAGCTGGTTGTCGACCTCCGCCGCCGCGGCGTTGTACGCCTTGTCGAAGTCGTCGCCGGAGCCGCGGGCGATCAGGGTCAGGCTTTCGTTGGAGCGGGCGTCGTACGCGGCGATCCGGGCGCGGGACAGGGCCAGCGTCCGTTCGTACTCCGAGTTCCTCGTGTCCTTCGCGGAGCTGGAGGCGCCGGCCAGCGCGATGCCGCCGACCGCGGTGGTGAGCAGGACGAGCGCGGCGCCGGCGGCGATCGGGACGTTCAGGTAGCGGTGCGTACGGCGGGCCAGCCAGCGGAGCGTGACGCCGAGGACCACCAGCGCGATCAGGCCGCCGACGACGACCCAGATCGTGCCGTAGCTGATCCCGTCGAACTCGGTGTCGACGCGTTTCTCGTTCGCCTCCACGAGCGCCTTCACCAGCGGCAGCGAGTCGTCCTGGAGGACAGAGTTCGCGTCCTTCAGGTACTGCGAACCGATCGGCAGGCCCTGGCGGTTGTTGGCGCGGGCCTGCTCGATCAGGCCTTCGTACGTGATCAGGGTCTTGTTCAGCTCGCCGAGTACGTCGCGGTCGGCGGGCTGGGCGGTCGCGGCCTCGGCGATCAGCCCCGCGGCCGCGGCCAGCGAGTCGACGAAGTGCTGGCGCTGGGCCGGCGGCTCGAGACCGCCGACCAGGAAGGCGTTGGTGGCGTCGGCGTTCGCGCTGACCAGGTTGGTGTGGATCGCCTGGATCCGGACCAGTTGGGCAGCGTTCGCCTGCGCGCGGCCGAGCGCGCCGTCGGACTGGCTGAAGCCCTGCGCGGCGGCGAGCCCGAACACCACGCTCATCGCCGCGGCCAGCAGGAGGAACGCGCGCATCCGGCCCGGCGTACCGTCGAACCACTTCGCCACCGCCCCACGCCTACTCGGGGCCGAGGCCGCCGGCGCCTGCTGCGGCACCCCACCCACCGTCCCGGGCGCCCAGGTCGCGGGCGGCGCACTCTGCGTCTGTGTCACGCCTGTTCTCCTCGCTCGTTCCGGTCCTCGTCAGGCACCTCGGTGAGGTCTGTGGCGAGGATCTGACGCAGTTCGTCCTTGGTCGGTGCCGTGGTGTCGCGGAGGCGCCAGGCCTGGCGGCCGATCGCGGCCTCCAGTACGTTGCGCGCGAACCGCCCGTTCCCGAACGAGCTGTCCCGCGCCGTACCCGCGAGAATCCCCTGGAACTCCTCGACCGCCGCCGGCACCAGCTCGTAGTCCGCCGCGTCGGCGAGCCCGGTGAGGATGTCCGTCAGCTCCTCGTCGCTGTAGTTCTCGAACTCGATGGTGGTCCGGAACCTGCTCGCCAGCCCCGGGTTCGCGGCGATGAACGCCTGCATCGGCTCCGGATACCCGGCGACGATCACGACCAGGTCGTCGCGCCGGTCCTCCATCTCCTTCACCAGCGTGTCGACGGCTTCCCGCCCGTACTGGTCGGCGCCGTTGTCACCGGCCGTCAGGCTGTACGCCTCGTCGATGAAGAGCACGCCACCGGCCGCGGACTCGACGACCTCGGCGGTCTTCGTCGCGGTCTGCCCGAGGTACCCGGCGACCAGCTCCGACCGGTCCACCTCGACCAGCTGCCCCTTGGACAGCAGCCCGAGCGCCTTGTAGATCCCACTCACCAGCCGCGCCACGGTCGTCTTCCCGGTCCCCGGATTCCCCACGAACACCAGGTGCCGGGTGATCGTCGCGTTCTTCAACCCAGCCTCGGCCCGCAACTTCTCCACCCGCAACACCGCAACCTGCCGATGCACTTCCTGCTTGACCCGACCCAACCCGGTCAGCCCATCAAGCTCCCCCAACAACTCCTCCACCGACTTCTCGGGTTCAGGAGCGGGTTCTTCTTCGACTGGCTCAGGTTGTGGAGGCGTGCTGGGTTGAGCGCCTACCTGCACTTGGCGTGCTCCGGCGGCTTGTAGTTGGGCGGCGGCTGCTACTGAGGCGTTTCCTACTACCCGCATCGTGGGCTCGCCGAGGGTGCAGGCGGCGGAGGCGATCTCTGCGAGGGCTTCGGCGTACGCCGCCTTCTCCGGCGACCCGCTCGCGATCAGCTCGGTGAGTACGGCGGTCGGCGCGCCCCGCCAACGGCGGCCGCGGACGGCCGCGTCGAAGAAGTCCTGTGTTGTTCCGCCCGGGACAGCTTTGCCCCAGTCCGCGGCCGCGCCGGGTGCCGACTCGGCCAGTGCGGCCGCGAGCGCGAGCGCCTCCCCGCGGGCGGCCGATTCCGCGACGCCCGCGCGAGCGGCGACTGCGAGCAGTTCGGACAACGCCTGCTGCAAGGAGCTTCCCCCCGTGCCGCTCATGACCCTCCTCGTCCTGGTGGTGGCGAAAGTGGTCCCGCTCCGGGATCCGGCGGCGGGGTCGACGTGGTCGGGCCGAGGGCCAAGCCTCCGCCGGTGGAGCCGGTGCCGAACTTCTCCTGCAGGAACCTGCCGTGCGTGATCAACGCCGCCGCGTCGGCCCGGTTCACCGCGTCGAACACCTTGTCCATCGTCGCCGCCAAGAGGTCCAACTGGTCGATCAGCAGCATCAGCGACGTCTTGCCACGATCCACCGGCCGCGTGTCCGCCCACTGCCGCGGCAACCGCAGATACCCGCCGATGGCATCCGGCAGGTAGTCCGTGCAGGTCGCCATCACGGAGTACGCCTGCGCACTCCCGCCGAGGTTCCCGAGCCGCGGGATCGTCTCCCGTACGACGCGAACCACCCGCCCGACCCGCGACGCCACGACCGCCGGTACGGCGCCCCCGGCCACCAGCTGCTCGACCCTGACAAGCGCCGCCAACAGGTCGTCCGTGGTCGGCGGCGCGTCCACCGGGGCAGGCTCGGGCTCCTCTTTGCGACCGGTCAGCCGCGCAAAGAAGTCACCGAGCGCCATACGTCCCCCGTCCCCAGGCGTCGATCAGCGACCGAGGTTGAGGTCGAGGCTGCCGTGCACGACCTGCTGGTTCTGCTGCGCGACCCGGTCCAGGTACGAACGCGACTTGGTCACCTCGTTCTCCAGCGTGCCGATCGTCGCGGCCATGTTGTCCAGCGCCTCGCCCTTGAACGTGTCGATCGCGTCCATGGTCGCGTAGATGTTCGCGAACGCGGCCTGCAGTTGCGGCAGCCCGATGGTCGCGGACGCGGCCTGCTGCTGGATCGCCACCGAGTTGTCCTTGAGCATCTGCGAGGTGCGCTCGATCATCCCGCTGGTGGTGCTGTTCAGCGCGGTGATCTGGTCGAGGACGAGCTTCTGGTTGCCGAGCGCCTGCGCGACGATGACCGCCGTACGCAACGCCGACACCGTGGTGGTGGACGCCCGGTCGACGCCCTTGATCAGCTCGATGTTGTTCTTGATCACGATGTCGATGGCCAGGTAGTTCTGGATCGACACGGCCAGCTGGGTGAGCAGGTCCTGGTGCTTCTGCCGGACGTAGAACAGCACGTCCTCGCGGAACGCCTTCGCCTTCTCCGGGTTCGTCGCGTCGAGTTCCGCGATCGCCGCGGACAGTCGCGCGTCGAGGCGCTCGGCGACGTACACGTACTGGTTCAGCCGGGTCATCGCGTCCCAGAGCTGCTGCTTCTCCAGGTTCAGCGCGGCGTTGTCCTTGCCGAGCTCGTCCTGGCCGTTGCGCAGGCTGTGCAGGATGCCTTCGAGGTGACTCTGCGCGCTCTGGTACTTGCGGAAGTAGTCCTCGATCTTGTCGCCGAACGGGATCATCCCGAGCAGCTTCTTCGGCCCGCTGGCTTCCTTCGGATCCAGGTCCTCGACGGTACGGCGCAGTTCGAGCAGCGTCTTGCCGACCGTCGAGCCCTCCGACAGGCCACCGCTCTGCAGCGCCCGCACCGGCGACTGCAGCAGCCGGTTCGAACTCTCGGCGGCGGACCGGATGTCGACGTCGCCCATGCTGCGCACGTCACTCGCCTTGGTGGCGAACTCCGGCGACCGCGGCTCGGCCGCCATCAACCCGGTCAGGAACGCGTCCACCTTGCTGTCCAGCCCCGGCAACGCGGCCGGGTCGACAGCCGGCGCCATACTCGGCGCGGCGGTCTCGGCCACCGGCTGTGACGGCGGCGGTGCGGTCAGTATCAGTCCCGGCGCGGTGGCCGTCGGCGGCTGCAACGGCGCCGCGGCAGCAGGCTGAGCGGCAGCGGTGTTGTCGGCTTCAGTCATCGTGTTCCCCTCCGGAAGACGCCCCTGGTACTCCCGTGACGCGCGCCCAATCTAGTCGGTTCCAGGTCCCCGCGGTGGGCCTGTTGCCTACTCGTTGTTAGCTGCGGCGATAACTAACGAAGGAGAACCCCTCGTGGGGCTCACGGGCCGTCTCGGTCCAGTCGTCGCCGGTGACCTCTGGAAACGTGACGTCGCCGGTGGGGGACTGGTCGACCTCGGTGAGTTCGAGGGTGTCGGCGTACGGGAGGGCCTGGCGGTAGATGTCGCCGCCGCCGGCGACGTACAGGGAGCCGTCGTACTTGAAGGCGTCCTCGAGGGTGTGGACGACCTCGACGCCGGCCGCGGACCAGTCGGGTTGGCGGGTGACGACGATCGTACGGCGGCCCGGGAGCGGGCGGCCGATCGAGTCGTAGGTCTTGCGGCCCATGATCAGCGTGTGACCGAGCGTCAGCGCCTTGAAGTGCTGCAGATCCGCGCGGATCCGCCACGGCAGGTCGTTGTCCCGCCCGATCACGCCGTTCCGGCCGACCGCGGCGATCAGGATGATCGTCATACCGCGATGGGCGCCTTGATCCCCGGGTGCGGGTCGTAACCGACCAGCTCCACGTCGGCGATCTCGTAGCCGTCGATCGAGTCGCGCTTCGCGAGCTGCAGGGTCGGCAGCGGTCGCGGCTCGCGGGTGAGCTGCAGGCGGGCCTGGTCCAGGTGGTTCAGGTACAGGTGCGCGTCGCCGAGCGTGTGCACGAAGTCGCCGGCCTCGAGCCCGGTCTGCTGCGCGACCATGTGGGTGAGCAGCGCGTACGACGCGATGTTGAACGGCACGCCCAGGAAGATGTCGGCGGACCGCTGGTACAGCTGGCAGGACAGCCGCCCGTCCGCGACGTAGAACTGGAACATCGTGTGACACGGCGGCAGCGCCATGTCGTCGACGTCCGCGACGTTCCAGGCGCTGACGATGTGCCGCCGGGAGTCCGGGTTCTGCTTGATCGTGTCGATCAGCTTCGCGATCTGGTCCACGTGCCGGCCGTCCGGCGTCGGCCAGGACCGCCACTGGTACCCGTACACCGGCCCGAGCTCGCCGTCGGCGTCGGCCCACTCGTCCCAGATCGAGATGTTGTTCTCGTGCAGCCACTTGATGTTCGTCGAGCCGCTGAGGAACCAGATCAGCTCCCCGATCACCGACCGCAGATGCAGCTTCTTGGTCGTCACCGCGGGGAAACCCTGGGAGAGGTCGTACCGCGCCTGGTACCCGAACACACTGAGCGTGCCCGTCCCCGTGCGGTCGCCCTTCTCAGCCCCGTTGTCCAGCACATGCCTCAGAAGATCCAGGTACTGCTGCATGAGGCCAACCTACAGCCCTGGCAGACTCTCGGCGTGGAACAGGTGCTGACGCTTGTCGTGCGCGTCGAGAAGAATGCGCGGCCGTCGCAGACCGACGCGCTGGAGACGGCGGCGCGGGCGGTGCTGGCGATCCTGGCCGACGAGCGCTCGTACGGCGAGGGGGAGTGGGCGGACGCGATGACCGCCTGGCAGGACCACCGCATCCGCAAGATCGCCAAACGCGCCCGCGGAATCGAGTGGCGCCGAGCCGAGGCTCTCCCGGGAATCACCGTCACTGGTCATGGGACTGGAGGTGAGGCACCGGCCGAGGTGCGGGTGTTTCCGCCGTCAGGGGTGGAGGACGTGCCGGTGGAGTTGTTCAAGTTGCAGGTGAGCGGGACGGACTTCGAGGACACCGCGGAGCTTCCGGCGGTGGCGGCCGGCGTACCTGTGCTGTGGATCAACCCGGCACTGGAGATGTCCAGCGGCAAGGCGATGGCGCAGTGTGGTCACGCGGCGCAGTTGGCCTGGTGGGCGCTTCCGGACAGCGCCCGCAAGGAATGGCAGGCCGCCGACTTCACCCTCGCCGTCCGGACAGCCACCCCCGCCCAGTGGACCGACCTGCTGGCCACCAACCTCCCGGTGGTCCAGGACGCCGGCTTCACCGAGATCGCCCCCGGCTCGAAAACCGTGATCGCCGACCACCCTCAGCTCACGCGGTAGTGCAGGTGGGTGACGCGGTCGCCCTCGACGACCCGGGGGTTGTCGAGGAGGACTTCCGGCCCGACGTAGTCGCCGAAGAACCTCTTGCCGGTGCCCAGGAGGGCTGGGACCACGCTGTAGGCGATCTCGTCGACGAGGCCGGCCGCGATCGCCTGGCCGGTGAGGTTGCCGCCGGTGATGCTGACGTCGCGGTCACCGGCGTACGCCCGCGCCTGCGCGACGGCTTCCTCGATGCCGTTGACGAACGTGTACGGCGCGTCGGGGAACGGCCAGTCCGTGGGCGCCCGGTGCGTGACGACGAACACGTGCTCGCTCGCGGGTGGTACGCCGTTCCACCCGTTGGTCAGGTCGAAGAGTCGGCGGCCGACGATCGAGGCGGCGAAGTTCGGCCAGGTCGACCGCATGTACTCCGCGCTCGCCGGGCTGACGTGGAACGCGCGGTCCGGGTCCGTCCCGTAGATCTCGACCGGGCCGTTGTTGTACCAGTCGAACAACGGCCCGACCCGGTCCTCGAGATCGGCGACGAATCCATCCAGCGACACCACCGCGGTCGCGACAACGTTGCCCATGGCTACTTCACCACCCGGTACGTCAGGTGCTGCGCCGACGGCGTCGACACAGCCTCGATCAGCTCCACCCCGAACCCGGCGGACGGCCCCGCCGGCCACAACGGCGTACCGCCTCCCAGTACGACGGACGCGACGTGCAACCGCAGTACGTCGGCGAGCCCTTCGGCAAGCACCGCGTGGCAGATCTGGCCGCCGCCCATCACGTACACGTCCTTGCCGCCGGCAACTTCCTGTGCCTGGGCGACCGCCGCACCGGGACTGCCGGCGAAGTGGAATCGATCGCCGAGCCGGGTCTGCGCGGGCGGGTTGTGCGTGACGACGAAGATCGGCGGGTTGACCTCGCCCGTCGGTTTCGCGCCGTACCCCATCTCGTCGCTCCACCCGTCCGGCGCGTCGATCACGTCGAAGAGGTTGCGACCCTGGACGACCGCTCCGGTCGCGTTGAAGGCCGAATCGAGGACGGCGCGGTCCGCGTCCGTACCGTTGAAGACCCAGTCGTGCACCGCCATGCCGCCGTCACCGAGCCCGTTGCCGGGGCCGGCGTTCGGCCCGGTGACGTACCCGTCCAGCGACACCGAGATGTCGACGATCACCTGGCTCATGATCAGCCCGCCTTCGCCAGCAGCTCGGCGAGCCGGTCCATCGAGTCGTTGATGCCGTCCGACATGCCGTACTCGATCGACTGGTCGCGGGCCTCGACCGACGGGAACACCGACCGCTGGTGCAGCCGGACGCCCTTCTCGGTCGGCTCGAGCGTCATCTTCTCGATGCAGACCTCGCCGGGAGCGCCTTCCCATTCGAAGGTCTGGATGACCAGCTTGTCCGGTTCCACGGTGTGGAAGACGCCGCGGAAGGCGTACTCGCCGTTCGCGTCGCGGTGGATGTAGCGGTACTTGCCGCCGGCCCGTACGTCGTACTCCTCGACCGTCGCGTCGAGGTCGCGCGGCCCGAGCCACTGGGCGATCAGGTCGCGGTCGGTCATCACCCGGAACAGCTGCGCCGGGGTGGCCTCGAACTCCCGGGTGACCTCCACGAACGGGGTACCCGCGGGGGTGTTGATGGTGGTGCCGGTCATGACTGGTTCTCCTTGAGTAGTGCTTCCATCCGGCGGAAGCGGCGTTCGGTCTCGAGCCGGTACTCGTCGATCCAGCTCGTCAGTGCCTCGAGGGCGGCCGGCACCAGGTGGCACGGGCGGCGCTGGCCGTCCCGGGTCCGGGTGATCAGCCCGGCGGCCTCGAGCACCTGGATGTGCCGCGACACCGCCTGCTTGGTGATCGGGAACGGTTCGGCCAGCTCGTTCACCGTCGCCGGGCCGCGGGACAGCCGCGCGATCATCGCCCGCCGGACCGGGTCGGCCAGTGCCGCGAAGGACCGGTCGAGCTGATCATCGTCAACCGCCATCTTTATCAACCACTCCCTTGATCAACCGATGCGTTGACTATAGGAGTGGGTCGGCGCCCTCGTCAAGGAGTGGTCAGATCGTTTCGAAGCCCGCCATCATCGCCATGTCCTCGTGCTCGAGGTTGTGGCAGTGGATCAGGTACTTGCCCTTGTGCGCGCTGAAGCGGACCAGCACCTCGACCACCTCGGCCGGCCGGATGTCCACGGTGTCCTTCCAGCCGTGGTCGTACTCCGAGAGCTTGCTCTTCCCGCCCCGCGTCAGCACCTGGAACGGCGCGAGATGGACGTGCACGGGATGGTGTACGTCGGTCACGAACGTCCAGATCTCGTACTGGTCGAGCTTGACCTGCGCCTGCATCACCTTCGGGTCGAAGGCCTTCCCGTTGATCGTCCAGCCGCGGTGGTCCCCGGCGTCACCGCGCCGGAACCGCCACTCCCGCCGGACCACGCCGCTCGGCCGGGGCGTCACGGCGTACGACGAGAGCGTCGCCGGGATGCTGGTGTCGTCGGCGGCCTTGCGGGCGACCTTGAACCGCAGGACGTTCGCGTTGCCGTCGAGCTTGTTGACGACCGTGACCTCGTCGCCCGGGCTGTAGTGCGAGAAGTCCACGACCACGTCGAACCGCTCGGCCGGCGCGATCACCAGCGTGGTGTGCTCGACCGGCTTGGCCAGCAGGCCGCCGTCGCTGCCGATCTGCACGAACTTCGCGGGGCCCTTGTCGAAGGCGAGCTCGTACCGGCGGGCGTTCGCGGCGTTCAGGATACGGAAGCGGTACCGGACCGCGTCGACCTCGTGCACCGGCCAGGGTGCGCCGTTCACCAGCGTGACGTCCGCGACGACGCCTTCCATGTATGCCGGTTCGACGCCGGGGCCGTCCTTCAGCGCCGGGTACAGAAAGGAGCCGTCGGCATCGAACGCGCGGTCCGCGATCACCAGCGGGATCTCCCGATCGCCCTTCGGCAGCGGGAGGTTCTCCTCCTCGGCGTCGCGGATGATGTGCAGTCCGAACAGGCCGTGGTAGACCCGCGGAGCGGTGTAGTCCATCGTGTGGTCGTGGTACCAGAGGGTCGCGGCGCGCTGGGCGTTCGGGTACGTGTAGGTGCGCTTGCCCATGGTCATGTCGCCGCCGCCCATCATGTGATGGTCGCCGTGCTCGCCGTTCGCGGGCATGATCAGGTCGAGCGGCCAGCCGTCGCTCGGCGCGGGCGTATGGCCGCCGTGCAGGTGGACGACGGTGGATACGTCGAGCTGGTTGACCTGCTCGATCACGGTGGTGCGGCCGCTGCGTACGTCGAAGGTCGGTCCTGGTAGGAGACCGTCGTACCCCATGATCTCGGTCTTCAGACCGGGCAGGATCTCCACGCTCGCTTTGCGTTGGACGACCTGGTAGTGGTCGGCCTTCGCGTCGGAGCGGAGCGGCTTCTTGACCGGTGGGATGGGGAGCGGGACCTGGAACGGCGCGGGGAGTTTCGCCTTGCTGCGCAGGAGTTCTCCGGACTGCGCCGGGTTGGCTTCCTGGCCGCAGCTGGTCAGGGTGAGCGCGGCGCCGGCGCCGCCGGTGACGGCCAGGAAGCCGCGGCGGGACAGAGTCATTTCTTCGCCTCCTGGCGGTTCTGGTGGGCGGATTTGCGGAAGGACCAGACGGTCATCCACAGCACGGTGCCGACGATCGCCGTACCGAGGGGGATGTGGACGGCGAAGTTCTGCAGGTAGCCGAAGGTGAGTTGGACGAACTCGGCGACCACCAGCACCGGCGACAGGATCGCGGGCCAGATCCGGCCGCGGCCGACGATCGTGTAGAGCGTAGCGACGATCGTCTGCAGGAACGCGATCATCCAGACCGAGCCGCCGATGGTGGCGTGGAAGGTGGTCATCGCATCGACGTTGCCGGACAGGAAGTAGCCCGCGGCGATCGGCTGCGCGACGATCAGGATCGCGTGCAGGACGAGGACGACGCGCAGCGCGTACAGGCTGACGCGCGGGCGCCGTACGGCGGTCTGCGGCTGCTGCTCGAGTGTGGTCATGCCGGCCTCCGGTTGATCCAGAAGGCGAACGCCACGATGCTCGCGACCAGCGCGACGCCGAGCGGGATGTGGATCGCGAGCTGCCGGCTGTACCCCATCGCCGTCTGCACGACCTCGCCGGCGACGATCAGCAGACTCACCGCGGGCGCCACCCAGCGGCCGCCGGCCCGCCACCAGAACGTTGCTGCCAGCAACTGTATGAGCCCGGCGCCGACCAGCACCTCGGCGGTGTGCTCGTGCATCCGGATGCCGAGCGGCGTGCCGTTCAGGTACACCCCCGCGAACACCGGCTGCAGGCAGACCAGCACCGCGTGCAACCCAGCCGCACCCCGAAGTGCGTAGAGAACCTTCATGTAGGCAGACAATAGTAGTCTGCCTACATGTAGATCAATCAGGTATCTCCCGGAGGGTCAGGTAAGGCCTCCCAGGGGCGCGACGCTGATCCCCGCTCGCTCGCAGACCCAGTGCGGATCGGGGCCGAGCTCGGGTTCGATGCGGAGTTCGTGGTCGTGGAGGTCGTCGCAGGCGGTGCAGCGGGGCCAGCGGATTCGGTTGTCCACCAGGCGGTCCTGGACGTCCTGGGCCACCAGGCCGGCGATGTGTTCGGCGCCGTCGGGCCACTGGTCGAGCCACCATTGGCGTTCCGCGATGGCGTCCTCCAGCAAGGACACCATCGCGGCGTCGTTGAAGCCGCGCGCGGCTAGGTCGTGGAGCACCATCGCCCGTGCGGTCAGTAACACCCCTGGCTCAGTCATCGCCCTTCAGAGTGCCAGACCCCGCCGACAAAACAAGCCTTGTGTGTTCAGCCGGCGGAGCAGACGGGGTCGATGCGGTTCGCGAGGCGGACCTCGCGTTCGGCGGCGGCGCGCAGTACGGCGCCGACGCGGGCGCGGATCGGTGTGCGGGGTGCGTCGTACGGCTGCTGGGGAGCGTTCGGGAGTGCCGACTGGCTCAGGGTGCGGGCGTTCTCGACCGCGGTGTTGCCGGCGATGAAGTAGGTCATGGTGCTGCTCCCTCCTGAGAGCGTGGTTGATCGGCCCGGGAACCGAGTGGTTCCGGGTGGGAATGTGGGGTTGTCAGTGCCGCGGAGCCGGGCCGCTGGTGGAGCGGACGATCAGCTGGGTCGGCATCAGTTGCTGCCGTTCGGTGGTTGCCGGGTCGAGCAGGATCCGGCCGACCGCGCGGCCCTTGTCCTTGATCGGCTGCCGGACCGTCGTCAGCCCGGCGGCCGCAGCGGCCGGGATGTCGTCGAACCCGGCCAGCGAGAGATCGCGACCCGGGGTCAGCCCCCGGACCTTCATCGCCTCCAGCGCACCGAGCGCCTGGACGTCGCTCAGCCCGACGATCGCGGTCGGCCGGTCCTGCGAGTCCAGGACGTACTCCGCGCCACGCAGCCCGGAGGCGATCGCGTTGTGCCCGCCGGAGACGATCCGCAGCCGGGCGTCCGGCATCGCCTTCTGCAGGCCCTGGATCCGCAGCTCGCAGTCGGTGTACCCGACCTCGTCGACGGTCAGCTCCATCGGCCGTCCGCCGGCCGCCTGCGCGTTGTCGACCAGTACGACGACGTCGCGGTGCCCGAGCCGGGCCAGGTGCTCGCCCAGTTGTGCGGCCGCCTCGACCTCGTCGATCGCGACCCAGGACAGGTCCGGGTGGTCGCCGCGGTCGGTCGACACCGCGGGGATGCCGCGGTTCGCCAGGATCTCCAGTGCCGGGTGGCCGCCCGGTACGCAGAAGATCGCGGCCGCGTCGATGGCCGCCTGCTGTACGGCGTTGCTGCCGCCGGCGATGTCGGTGGAGCTGAGCGGCATCAGCAGCAGGCTGGTCGAGAACTCCTCGGCTACCTCGGCCAGCCCGGCCAGGAAGCCGACCGCGTACGGGTCCGAGAACGCGTACGCGAGCTTGTCGGTGAACAGCACCCCGACCGCGCCGGCCTTCCCGCTCCGCAGGGCGCGGGCGGACGCGTCCGGTCCGGCGTACCCGAGCTCGTGGGCCGCGGCGAGGATCCGTTCGCGCAGCGCCACCGAGAGCTGGTCGGGTTTGTTGTAGGCGTTGGAGACCGTCGACGGCGACACGCCCACGGCCTTCGCCACGGTCTTCAGCGTCACCCCGGCCATCTCGCGCACCCCTTCTGTATCGTTCTTCTAAATCGTTCTAGAAAAACGATACAGACGACGCTGCGAGAGTGCAACACGAATATGGGAGATGATGGCGCGCATGGGTTCGTTGCTGGAGATCATCGCCTTGCACCCGGCGGACGCCGAGGCGGCGCAGGAGGGTGGGGCGGACCGGCTGGAGCTGTGCGCCTCGATGGAGGCGGACGGGTTGTGCCCGTCGGTGTCGACGGTGAGCGCGATCCGCCGCGTCACCGACCTGCCGTTGCGGGTCATGCTGCGGCTGGAGAACTCCTTCACCACGAACGGCGCCGACCTGAACCGGCTGGCCGCGACGGCGCAGTCGTTCCTGTCCGCGGGCGCCGACGGGTTCGTGCTGGGGTTCCTGACCCCGGACAACCAGGTGGACGTCGAGTCGGTCAGCCAGCTGGTCAGCACGTTCGCCGGTACGCCGTGGACGTTCCACCGCGCGATCGACGCCGTACTCGAGCAGCAGCCCGCCTGGCGCGCGCTCCGCGGCCTGCCCGGGCTGGACTGCGTACTGACCGCGGGCTCGTCCATCGGCGTCAGCCACGGGCTGGACGACCTGTGCCGGCTCGCGAAGGAGGACCCGGCCGTGGCCGGCGTGATGATGGCGGGCGGCGGCCTGCAGCCGGAACACGTCCCGTGGCTGTACCAGAGCGGCGTACGCCGGTTCCACGTCGGTACGTCGGTCCGCCAGGACGGTTCGTGGACGAAGGCGTACGTGAACTCCCGATTCGTCCGCTCCTGGCGCAACCTGCTCGACGCCCAGGACGCCCGCGAATGATCCTGATCGACCCGCCCGCCTGGCCGGCCTGGAACCGGATCTGGTCGCACCTGGTCAGCGACGAGTCGTACGCGGAACTGCACACGTTCGCGCAGGCCGCGGGCATCCCCGCGCGCGGCTTCGACCGCGACCACTACGACGTACCCAGCGACCGGTACGACGACCTCGTGGCTGCCGGCGCCGTACCCGTCTCCAGCCGCGAGCTGGTGGAGCGGCTGATCGCGGCCGGGCTCAGACACAGGAAACGGCCCTCAACGAATTGAGGGCCGTTCCTTACTAGTCGAGCAGTTCGGTCACGGTGCCGGCGGCGACGGTGTGGCCGCCCTCGCGGACCGCGAAGCCGAGGCCGACGTCCATCGCGACCGCCTTCGCCAGTTCCACGCCGAGCTCGATCGTGTCGCCGGGCATCACCAGGGCGATCTCACCCAGGTCGATCCCGCCGGACACGTCCGTGGTCCGGAAGTAGAACTGCGGCCGGTAGTCCGCGGCGAACGGCGTGTGCCGGCCGCCCTCGGCGGTGGACAGCGCGTGCAGGTTCGCCCGGAACTTCCGGTGCGGCCGCACGCTGCCCGGCAGCGCCACCACCTGGCCGCGACGGACCTCGTCGCGCTTCACGCCACGCAGCAGCACGGCCGCGTTGTCGCCCGCGTCCGCGGACGCCAGCGACTTGCCGAACGTCTCCAGACCGATCGCCGTACTGGTCACCGTCGGGCCGAGGCCGACCACCTCGACCGGGTCGCCGACCTTCAGCGAACCGCGCTCGACCGCACCCGTGACCACCGTGCCGCGGCCGCTGATCGTGAGCACGCCCTCGATCGGCATCAGGAACGGCTCACCGAGCTCGCGGTCCGGCACCGGCACGTAGCCGTCGATCGCGTCCAGCAGCTCGCCGATCGCGGCGGTCCACCGCGGGTCGCCCTCGAGCGCCTTCAGCCCGGACACCCGTACGACGGGTACCTCGTCGCCCGGGAAGCCGTACTCCGACAGGAGCTCGCGGACCTCCAGCTCGACCAGGTCGAGCAGCTCCGGGTCGTCGACGGTGTCGGCCTTGTTCAGCGCGACCACCAGGTACGGCACGCCGACGCGGCGTGCGAGCAGTACGTGCTCGCGCGTCTGCGGCATCGCGCCGTCCTGCGCGGAGACGACCAGGATCGCGGCGTCCACCTGGGCGGCGCCGGTGATCATGTTCTTCACATAGTCGGCGTGCCCGGGCATGTCAACGTGCGCGTAGTGCCGGGTCGCGGTCTCGTACTCGACGTGCGAGATGTTGATCGTGATCCCGCGCTGCAGCTCCTCCGGGGCCCGGTCGATGCCGTCGAAGGCGACGAAGCGGTTCACGTTCGGGTCGCGCTCGGCGAGCACCTTGGTGATGGCGGCGGTCAGGGTGGTCTTGCCGTGGTCGACGTGACCCATCGTGCCGATGTTGAGGTGCGGCTTGGTCCGCACGAACTGGCTCTTGGCCATGAGTTTTCCTTTGCCTGTCAGAAGATTCGGTACGAGCCAGGACCCTCCGGCAAGCCCTCGCGACGCTGTCACCGCGCAGAGGGGGCCGGTTCGGGCCACCCTCCTCCGCGGGTCCTGCGAGGCAGGAGGAGGGTCAGCTTCGAGTGCCGGTGCAATCGACTGACGGTGCCCACGTGGGAGCGCCCGTCAGGCCGGTGCCTGACAGGTCGTGCTCGGAGAAAACCACGCGGAACATGCGAATCACGGTAAATAGGAACTGCGCCCGGAGCAACATAATTCCCGGGGATCAGTTGAGCGCGAAGAGCCGCGCTCCGTCGGAGAAGATCGGGCGGGCGGCGGCCACCGTGACGGCCGGCTTGTCGCAGGTGACGACCTCGGACCTGGCGACCGGCTGGGTGTTGGAGCCGGCCAGGATCGGCCGGGCCTGGATGCCGTTGGAGCCGATCAGCACCGGCGAGCAGCTGCCGTTGGCCTGTGGCATCAGCGTGACGACCCGTCCGTCCGGCAGCAGCCCGAACCCGTCCCGCGGGTACTCCGGGTGCTGCAGCTTCGGCGGTACCTGCAGCAGGTGGTGCCACTGCGGCGTACCGTCGGCGGGGCTCGACGCGGACACGTCGTACGTCTGCGGCTGGCCTGAGTCGTTGCCGGTGCGGCAGGTGATCAGTACGAGGGACGCGTGCGTGGCGGCGAGCTGTGCGTCGCAGGACGACGAGCCGAGCCGCGGGCGTGGTGTTCCTGGTACGGGCGACGTCCAGAGCAGGTTGCCCGAGCTGGTGTCCACCGACCACTGGTAGAGCGTGCCGCCCGCGGCGCCGGTCCAGATCAGGCCGGAGACCTCACGGGTGTCCGGTACGGAGACCAGCTCGCCTACCCACGTCGACGGGTCCAGCTCGGCGCTCAGGTCGATCCTGGCGCCAAGGCTGACCTCCCACTTCTGGGCACCGGTCTTGAGGTCCAGCCCGCGTACGACGGCGCCGTTGCCGGCACAGGCGTCGACCACGACCGCCTGGTCGCCGACCAGCGCGCCCTGGGTCACGTTGCAGCGCACCTGGGCCCGCCAGTGCGTGGGGCTGCTCACGCCGTGCGAGACGACGAAGTTGCCCTCAGCCACGAGCAGCTGGTCCGAGTCGACGGCCAGCGCCGTACCGTCGGAGTCGACCTCGGTCAGCACCTTGCCGCTCACGGCGTCCAGTACGGCGTACGTCGGCAGCTTGACACCCGCGGGCTCCTGCGCCCGGGGCAGGTGTGCGGCGATGACCTGCCCGTCCGCCGACACCACTAGGCCCCGGGAGCCGCTGGACGCCGCGTCCTGTACGTCGGCCCGCGAATAGCGCCACCGGATCTGGCCCGTGGCCGCGTCGGACATCACGACGCCGTCAGAGCGCAGCTCCGCGACACCGCCCGCCGTACCGGTGATGGCACCCGTAGCCGGGACCTCACGGCTCCAGGCGAGTGTTCCGTCGAGCTGTACCGGCTGCTGGGTCGGCTGGATCGTGGTGGTCGTGCTGACCGTGTTAGCGGTCTCCAGCCGAGCCTGTACGAAAGGCTCGCCGGCCGAGACCACGACCCACGCCAGCAGCGCCCCACAAACAGCCGTGGCACCAACGCCCACCCAACGCGGTGGTGCTTGCGCGTACGCCGGTGCCAGCCGCAGCCGGAGCGCCAACGCCAGCAATGCCCCCGCAAGAACCAATGCCGCGGACGCGATCAGCAGGTACGGCCAGCGCTCTGACATGGCTGCACCGGGCTGAGCCGCCGGCCAGCGCCACCAGCACACGCCGATCGCGATCAGCCCGACAGCCGCGAAGACGATCGCCGGAACGGTCACCAGTCGCCGCTGCGTACGGCGGAACCACGCACACGTCAGGGCGGCCGCTACCGCCGTACCGGCGATGGGAGCCCAGACCGGGAAGCCGCTGACGTCGGACGGATCGGCCGGCCATTTGGCCGCCGCGCCGAGGCCGCGGCCGAGCAGCACCGAGGAGGCGACCACCGCGCCGAGGGCCGCGCCGAAGTAGATGACCGGGATCAGCCCGCCGATCGGCCGGGCGGCCCTAGGGCCCAGAGCTTCGACCTCCCGCGTGAGGTTCTCGCGGGCGGGTCTCTCCCATTCCTCGTGACCCCGGGGGGTCGCGTACAGCCGGGTCTCGCTCAGCGCCTGCAGGAACGACATCCGCCCGCGCGCGAAGTCCCGGTCGGTGACGTGCCCGTACTCCTGCCGGATCCCGGCCGCGTACTCGTCGTACCGCGGCTTCGGCAGGCTCAGGATCCGCAGGTCGGCGTCGCACAGCACGGCGCCGTTGCGGTCGTCCGCGGCGCAGTCGTGCTTGGCGGTCAGCCGAACCAGCCGCCCGATCTCCGCGACCCGGTCGGCGTCCACGCCGTACGCCGCCAGCTCGAGCTCGGCCAGTTGCGCCGAGACCTCCTCGTTCTCGCCGGGGTCGGCCTGCGGGTCGTAGATCGCGTCGTGGAACCAGGCCGCCAGCCGGACGGTGTCGGCGTCGTCGGCGTACTCGGCCAGGTCGTCGACCGTGGTCAGCACCTCGGACAGGTGCTGCTGGTCGTGATAATGGCGATGTTGCTCTGCGTAACGAGCCAGCAGGTCGTCGCCCAACGGCTGCGCGTGCGGCAGCAGGCGATTCCACTGGTCGCGCAGGTCCATGGCTATGGAGTCTGGCACCCGTTGGGAGTCCGGACGGACCGATCCGGGATTCCCGAATCGGTCCGTGGCCAAAGGGTTATCGGCTTGTCACCTGACCCCCAGGAACTGCGGTGCAGGTCACACTCCGCCGTCAACTCCGGGACCGTTGCCAGCGGTCGACTACGTGGAGTCACTAACGCAGGGCGATCACGGTGTTCGGGCCGGAGGTGAGCACGAGATTGCCGACCGCCCGCGGGTCGCGGCCGCAGACGATGCCGGTGGGCAGCCGGACCTGGCGGAAGCCGGCCCTGTCGATCACGTTCGCGACACAGCCGGTGCCCGCCCGGCTCAGCGAGACCACGCGGCCGTCGGCGGTCACCGTGACCTTCGCCCGCGGGCTGACCGGTGCCACGGTCTGCCAGGCGGTCAGGCCGGTGTTGGCGTCGATGGCGGTGACCACGGTGTGGCGGCTCTCCACCGTGCTCGGCCCGGGGCAGTCCACGACGATCAGGTACTTCCCGGCGGCGTTCAGCAGCGTCCGGCAGGCCCAGCCCTTGGGTACGTCCCAGCGCCACCGGATGTCGCCCGTACTCGGCTCGATCGCGGTCAGCGCCACCGGTACGTCGGTGTCGCCGCCAGGCTCGGCCACGACGACCAGGCCGGCCACGACGACCGGCCGTCGGTAGCTGTCGGGCGCGGTCTTCGTCCACAGCGTCTTGCCGGTCTGCACGTCCAGCGCGGTCATCTCGTCCGGCTGGTCGTCGCAGGTGTGACTGACGAACGCGAGCACCGTCTCGGCTGTTGCGATCGCACCGAGGTCCGTGCAGCTGCCGGACTCGTACGTCCACCGCTCGTGCCCGCTGGGATCGACACCGTGCAGCTTGCCGCTGCGCTCGCCGGTCAGGAGCGGCTGGGGCTGCTGGATGAACCTGTCCCGCATCCGGCCAGGCCAGGCGGCCTCACGGCGGCCCGTGTCCGCGTTGAGCAGCAGGTAGCCGACGTCGGCGAACAGGGCGAGCACGTACTCGCCGTTGCCGGTGGCCGTGATCACAGGCTTCTCGTCGGAGTCAGAACGGCTGTAGCGCCAGCGCACTGCCCCGGTGGCCGCGTCCAGCATCTCGACCACACCGTCCGGGCGGGGGATGGCCACGCCGAAGCGGGTGCCGATCGCTTCCTCGGCACCGGTACCAGCGACGGACTCGCTGACCCACGCGACGCCTCCGTCGAGTACGGACGGGCTGGCCCGGCCGGCCTCCTGCGGGGAGCCTTCGAGTCGTTCGTTGGACGAGAGCACGTAGTTGCGTGAGAGCGGCTGGACGATCAACAAGAGCACAAGAGCGACAACGGCCGGTACGACGAGCCAGGCGAGCTGCTGGCCCAGGTTGCGCGCCGGGAGGTAGCGGGCGGTCCGGGTACGGAGCAGGGACGCGACCAACGCGGCTGCGCTTGCTACGAGCAGCAGGAGCAGTGCGGAGATCAGCAGCGGCACACGAAGGCCTACGCCGGTGGCTGCGTTGGTTCTTGGGATCTCGGCCCAGGCAACGAGCAATCCTGTGACAGCGATGGCCAGCACTGCGCCTGCGATCAGGCGGGCGCGTTGACTCGCGCTACGGGCACAACGGAACAGCACTGGTGCGCTGAAGAACGAAAGTGCGGCCAGGACGACCGTAGGCCAGCCGACTTCGTCGTCAGCGGCGGGGACCTGCCAGGAAGCACCAGACGCGGCAATCGCGACCACGGCGGCCGCAACTGCGCCGAACGTGGCCGTAGCGGTGAGCCCGGCCTGCTGCCAACCGCGCCACGGTGCGGGCAGCTCGCTGTCCAGTCCGGCGAGCTCTGACTCCAGGTTGAGCCGTGCGACCTGGCCGAGCCGTTGACGAGCCAGTTGCGTGCGGTACAGGTGTCCGTCGAGCAGGTCGCCTACGTCGTCGTACCGGTGCTCGAGCGCGGCCTTCCGCTCGCCGGCGTCACGGCGTACCTCGGCCGTGTGCACGGCGTACCGGGTGGGATCCGAGGCGAGGATCGAGTTCACGGCGTCGAGCAGTACGTCGCCGTTCGCGTCGCGGCGGGGTGGTGCGTACGAGTCCGGCGGCGGCGCGGCCAGGTCCCCGGTCAGGCGGATCAGCCGCGCGACCTCGGCGATCCGGATCGACGGTACGCCGTACCGCGGGAGCAGGTCTTCGGCCAGCCGGGCGGAGGCCTCGGCGTCCTCGGACGGAGTGCCGCCGGGTTCGTGCACCGCCCGGTGGAACCAGGCGGCCAGTCGGACGCTGGTGGGGTCCGTGGAAAGCTGGATCAGCGAGTCCAGGGCGGTCAGCACGATGTTCAGGTACTGGTCGCGGTAGGCGCGGCGGGTGCGGTCGACGTACCGCGCGACCAGGTCGTCCGCCAGCGCGGCAGAGCCGGGCAGCAGGTCGTCCCAGCGCGCCCGGAGTTCCACCACCGCTTCAGTCTGCCAAACGCACTACTGCAACCAGCCCACGATCACCCCACCGCCACCTTGCGGTTGCCTACTGCTTGGCTGACAGCACGCCCGTCAGCAGACCCGGGTACAGGTCCTCCAGGTCGCCGCGGCGGAGCAGGCTGACCCGGCGGGTGCCGTCGGTGTGGGTCGAGATCACCCCGGCCTCGCGGAGGATCTTCAGGTGGTGGGCCCGGGTGGAGGCGGTGACCGGGAGCTCGATCTCGCCGCAGCAGACGCCGGCCGGGTGGTCGGCGAGCGCCCGGACGATGGTCAGCCGGACCGGCTCGCCCAACGCCTGCAGAACCGCCTCGACGCGGATCTCGCCCCGCTCCGGCTGCGGGAGGACTTTGGTGGCCATGCGTTCATAGTACGACGCCTGTCGAACTTCGATGAACTTCGTAGTACGATGACCGTCGAACTAATGAACCTCTCCGGAAGGTCCTCAGATGTCCGCACGGATCTACCTGCTCGGCGCCGGCGCCTTCGCGGTCGGCACCAGCGCGTACGTCGTGTCCGGGGTGCTGCCCGACGTCAGCTCGGAGCTGCACGTCTCGCTGACCGCCGCGGGCCAGCTGGCCACCGCGTTCTCGCTGTCGTACGCGATCGGTGCACCGATCCTGTCCACGCTGACCGGCCGGTGGGAGCGCCGTACCCTCCTGATCGCCGCACTGGTCCTGGCCGCGCTCGGCAACCTGATCGCCGCCGTGGCAGACACCTACCCGCTCCTGATTGCCGGCCGCGTCGTGGCCGCGTTCGGCGCCGCCGTGTACACCCCGGCCGCCACCCTCTTCGCCACCAGTCTCCTACCGCCCGAGGAGCGCGGCAGGGCGGTGGCCATCGTCTTCGGCGGCCTCACGTTCGCCCTGGTGCTCGGCGTACCGGCAGGCACGTTGCTGGGTCCGACGCTCGGTTACAAGGGTGTCTTCGCGCTGATCACCGCAGTCGCAGTACTGGTCGCCATAGTCGAACGAGCCGCGCTGCCGAAGGTCGAGGCAGCACCTGTGGTCAGCCTGCGTGAACGCTTCGCCGGGGTGACCGACCGACGCGTACAGGTCGTGCTGGCGATGACCGTGCTTGCTGTGCTGGCTGCATTCAGCGTGTACATCTACATCGTCCCGCTGCTCAAGCACAGCGCCGGCCTGACCGGCAGCGTCACCGGTCTGCTGCTCCTGCTGTACGGCGTGGGCGCGGTCGTCGGCAACTTCGTCGGCGGCCGGATCACCGACCGCTTCGGCAGCCTGCCCACGCTGGTGGTCCTGATGCTGGGTATTACCGCCGTCCTGGCGACCCTGGACGTCACGCTGACAACAGCGGCCGGTGCCGGCATCGCACTGGTCGTCTGGGGCATGCTGACGTGGGCATTCAACCCGCCGATCCAGAACCTGTTGCTGGAGCTGGGCGGCGGCCTATTGATCTCGCTCAACGCCTCGGCGATCTACCTGGGCGCCGGGCTGTCCGCTGTGGTGGGCGGATTGGTTATCCAGACGCTCGGTGTCGCTTACCTACCGATGTTGGCGTCAGTGCTGTCGCTTGTCGTTCTGGGGCTGGTCTACCTGCTCTGGCGCGACCCGTCGCTGCGCCGGGTGGAGCGGTTGGAGCGCGAGGAGGACGTGTACATCACGGCCTCAGCTGACTAGTACCTCGGGCAGGTCCTCACTGTGTACGACGACCAGTGAGGTGACGGCACGCGTAAGACAGACGTACAGGCGCCGGAGGCCGGTCCGCTCATCGGCCTCACCGGCGACGATGCCGGCCGGCTCCACCAGCACCACATGGTCGAACTCAAGACCCTTGGCGAGCGACGCCGGTACGACGTCCAGGTGTGCGTCGACGTCGTCCTCGTCGCCCAGCACCGAGAAAGCCACGCCCTGCAAGGCTTTCCGGGTCGCCGGGACCAGGGTGTCCGGAACGATCAACCCGATCGACCCCAGCCGCTCGGACGCCTCCTGTACGGCGGTGACGGCAGCAGCGAGGCTGTCCGGTACGCGGGTGATGGTCAGCTCACCCCGTGCCCGCCGTACCGCGGTCGGCGGTTTGAGGTGCGGGGCGATCGTCGGGAGCAGCTGTGCGGCGTACTCGATCACCTGACCCGGTACGCGGAAGCCGGCGGTCAGCTCCTCCGTGTGGGCGCTGGTCTTGCCAAGATGCGTCAGGGCCTCGTCCCAGGACGGCGTTGCCCATGGTGTGGTGCCCTGTGCGATGTCCCCGAGGACCGTCATCGACCCTGTCGAGCAACGGCGGCCGACAGCGCGCAGCTGCATCGCGGACAGGTCCTGAGCCTCGTCCAGCACGACATGGCCGAGGGACGGCGTACGGTCGACCAGGTCGGCGATCTCGTCGATCAGGGTGGCATCGGCAACGGACCACTTGGCTGCACCGGGGGAGCGCGGCACCTTCTCCCAGAGCAGTAGCGCCTGCTCTTCCGCTGTGAGGATGCCTTCCGCGTGCTGGGCCAGTAGGTCCGGCTCGGTGAACAGGCGGAACAGGAGCTTGGCCGGATCCACAGCCGGCCACAGGGCCTCGGCGTACTGCTTCACCGGACGGCTCCTGGCGACGGAGTCCTGCACGCGGTCGTCCGGCGAGTCACCGGCCGCCTCCATCCTCAGCAGCACCGCATGCGCCAGCCGTTGCGGCAACATCGCCCGGCCTGCGCCGTACCGGATGCCCCGCGTGCGGAGCTCGTCGACCAGCTCTTCGGCCTGGTACGTCGCCACCCGCCAGCGGTGCGCGCCCCGCGGTACGACGAGCGCGTCCTCGGGCCGCCGTACGTGCGCCCAGACCGCGCGGTGCAGGACCTCCGCCATCCGGGCGTCGCCCTTGAGGACGTCGACGAGCGCGGGACCCGGACCGGCGATCTTGACCCGGGCAACCATCTCCTCGACCGTCGTCTGCTTCGCCTCGATCTCGCCGAGAGCCGGCAGGACGTCGCCGATGTAGCGCAGGAAGCTCGCGTTCGGCCCGACCACGAGGACACCGGCGCGGCTGAGCTGGTCCCGGTACGCATAGAGCAGGTATGCCGCACGGTGCAGCCCGACCGCGGTCTTCCCGGTACCGGGCGCGCCCTGGACGCAGATGGTCTCGTCGACGCCGGCCCGGACGATCACGTCCTGCTCCGGCTGGATCGTGGCGACGATGTCGCGCATCGGGCCCGAGCGCGGGCGCTCGATTTCCGCGTCAAGGATGTCGCTGTGCTGTTCGGCGGCGCCGCTCGCGGTCAGGTCCTCGTCCTCGAACGCGGTCATCTCGCCGTGCGTGAACCCGAACCGCCGGCGGATCCCGACACCCATCGGCTCGGTCTTGCTGGCCCGGTAGAACGGCACCGAGATGTCCGCCCGCCAGTCCACCACCAGCGGCTCGCCGAGCGCGTCGTTCACGTGCCGGCGGCCGATGTGGAACGTCTCCTCGGCCGGCTCCAGATAGTCCAGCCGGCCGAAGAACAGCGGTACGTCGGGGTCGTCCTCCAGCTCCTTCATCCGCTGGAAGATCGCGGCCTGCAGGAACTCCTGGTTGACCCGGTCCGCGCTGTGGATCTCCAGCGAGCCGGTCTTCTCCCGCATCTGCGCCAGCGCGGCCCGGGAGGTCTTCAGGTAGTCCTGCTCCACCTGGAGGGTGTCGGACGTGTCTGCGGGCATGCTGGAACCTCCGGCGAGTGTGGGGAGCCCAGCCACGTTACTTGACCACTCTGCGCCACGGAACCGAATTTCATCCCTTCACCGCGCCGGTCAGGACTCCCTTCGCGAAGTGCCGCTGCAGGAACGGGTAGATGATCAGGATCGGCACGATCGACACCACCAGGATCGCCATCTGGATCGATGCCTGCGGCGGCAGCAACTCGGTGCCGAGCTCCGCGCTGCCGAGCTGCGTGTCGTTGATGACGTACGTCCGCAGCACCAGCTGCAACGGCCACAGCTTGGAGTCGTTCAGGTACAGCAGCGCGGAGAAGAACGCGTTCCAGTACGCCACCGCGTAGAACAGCCCGATCACCGACAGTACGGCCTTCGACAGCGGCAGCACGATGTACGAGAACGTCATCAGCTCACCCGCCCCGTCGATCCGGGCGCTCTCGGTGATCTCGCTCGGCAGGTTCATGAAGAACGCCCGCAGTACGACGACGTTGAACGCGCTGATCATCGTCGGCACGATCAGCGCCCAGATGCTGTCCAGCAGCCCGGCACCCTTGACCATCAGGTACAGCGGGATGATGCCGGGCGAGAACAGCATGCTGAACAGCACGATCAGCAGGATCGGCCGGCCCGCCGTGAACCCCGGCCGGGACAGTGCGTAGGCGAGCAGGCACGACACGACCAGGCTGAGCAGCGTGCCGACGATCGTGACGAAGATGCTGACGAACAGCGCCCGGGTCACCACGCCGCCGGCGAACAACGACTCGTACGCGCGGAAGTTCACCGACTTCGGCAGCAGCACGAGACCGCCGGACTCGTTGATCTGCTTGTTCGGCGCGACGCTGGTCGTGATCACCCCGACGAACGGGACGATCACGACCGCGCAGAAGACCAGCAGGACCAGGCCCTTGAAGACCCGCATCGGCCAGCCGGGCATCGGTACGCCCTGAACGATCTTGCGGCTCATCGCTGGTAAACCCCTTGCTCGCCGAAAATGTGGGCGACCTTGTTCGCGGTCAGCACGAGGATCACGCCGACGACGCCCTTCACCAGGCCGACCGCCGCCGCGACGCCCCACGCGCCGCCGAGCACACCGTTGTTGTAGACGTACGTGTCCAGAACCTCGCTGACGTCCCGCCCGACCGCCTGCTGCTGCAGGACGATCTGCTCGAACCCGACCGTGAGCGAGTCACCCAGCCGCAGGATGAACAGCAGGATGATGATCCCGCGCAGCCCCGGCAGCGTGACGTGCCACAGCTGCCGCAGCCGGGTCGCGCCGTCCACGCTCGCCGCCTCGTACAGCTGCGAGTCGATCTGGGACAGTGCCGCCAGGAACAGGATCGTCGCCCACCCGGTGTCCTTCCAGATGATCTGCGACGTCAGCAGCACGTGGAACAGCTCGGAGTTCCCGATGATGTCGATCGTCGACAGGTCGTGCGAGCGCAGGTAGTTGTTCAGCAGCCCGCTGCCGCCGAGCATCTGCTGGAACAGCGCGACCACGATCACCCAGGACATGAAGTGCGGCAGGTACAGGATGCTCTGCGCGATCCGCTTGATCCGCTCGGAGAACAGCGAGTTCAGCAGCAGCGCCAGCAGGATCGGCGCCGGGAACACGAACACCGACTGCAGGCTGGTCAGGATCAGCGTGTTCTTCAACGCCCGCAGGAACGCCGGGTCCCCGTTGAAGATCACGCTGAAGTTCGCCCAGCCCGACCAGTCGCTGCCGCCGATCCCGAGGAACGGCTGGTAGTCCTTGAATGCGATCACATTGCCCAGCAACGGCACGTAGTGGAACGCGATGATCAGCGCCACACCGGGCAGCGCGAACAGCAGCAGCACCCGGTCCCGCAGCAGCCGCCGCCCGAGACTCAACCGCTGCCGCGGCCGCTTGGAAGTTCTGAGGAGCATTACTTCCCGCCCGCCGTGGCGAACGCGTCCTGCAACTCCCCGCGAATCTTCTCACCGCCGGACGACAGAAACGTCTTGACTCCCGCGGACCAGTCCGACACAGGCTTCTTCCCCTGAACGATCTGGTTCTCCAGGTCGTTCATCGCCTTGACCAGCTGAGCGGACTTCTTCGAGGACGTGTCGGAATAGAGGCCGTACGATGCGTCGTACACCAGCCGGTCCGCGACCTTCTCCTGGATCGCGTGCTGCTTCTGCGGGACGTCGGGCTTGCCTGCCCAGTACAGCGCCAGTGCGGAGTCGCTGATGTACTGCAGGCCGATGCCGGTCTCGACCGTACCGACCTTCGTCGGGACCGGGTCCGTGCCGTGCAGGGTGTAGTGCCGGCCAGCCACACCGTACTTGCGGAACAGGTACTCCTCGGTGCCGAACGGCGCCGCCATCCAGTTCGCGACCTTCAGCAGTGTCTCCGCGGAGTGTTTGCTGTCCTTGTTGAACGAAGTCACGTTGTTCAACGCCGCACCCATCCACGGTTTGCCCTCACCGCTGGAGAACCCGGGCACGTCGAGCATGTTCACTCCGAATGCCGGCCCGGCCGTATTGTCGCTGTAGTACTGGTTCCAGGCGACGAAGCTGTCGTAGTCGAAGGCCGCGATCCCACCGTTGAACCACTGCTTGCGGGCGCTCGCCTTGTCGTTGAACGCATCCGGGTTGACGACACCGGCGGCAACCATCTTGCGAGCGGCCTCGAGAGCCTCGGTGTTGGCGTCAGCCTCGTACATCGAGGTGAACTTGCCGCCGTCCTGCGTCCAGTTGTTGGGCAGACCAAGCATCATCCGGAGGTACGACAGCGGGACCCGGGTCCACGCCCAGCGGTTGTCCTTCGCCGAGGTCATCTCCTTGCACAGGTCGAAGAACTCCTGGAAGTTCTTCGGAGCCGGGTCGTTGATGCCCTTCGCGGCCAGCAGGTCCGTGCGGTAGAGCGGCAGCGATGTCCGGGACATGCCGCGCGGCACCGGGACACCGTAGATCGCGCCGTTGAAGACGCAGCCCTTCCAGTACTCGGTCGGGATGTTGGCGAGGAAGGGGTACTTCTTCGCGGCGTCGCCGGACAGATGCTCGGTCAGGTCCATGCACTTGGACTTCACCAACCCGGGAATCTGTGGTGTGTCAGTCGGTATGTTCAGGATGTCCGGCAGGTCCCCACCCGCGATTCTCGTCGCGAATTTGTCCTTGTACTCGTCGTTCGACGCCATGCTGATCTGCAGCTCGGAGCCGAGGCGTTTGTTGACTTCCTGCCAGAACTGGTTCTGGTCGGCGGCCGGCGGGATCGCGCCGGGGATGTTCGTCATGAACGTGATCGGCTTGCCGTCGCCGGGGGCGTCGGCGATCGCCTTCACCGGGTTCGCCGGGTACTTCAGGAACCCGTCCAGTACGACGTCGGTGCCGGGCAGGTCCGGCTTCACCTCGCCGTACTTCACGTACGTCGGCAGCTTCACGGCCGCGTTCGCGGCGGCGGTGTTCTTCTTGTCGGACGCGCACCCCGCCAGCAGCGGCGTACCCGTGACCGCGACAGCGGCGGCGGCCAGACCGCCACCGAGGAAACTTCTTCTGCTGACCGGCATGAGGCCTCACTTCCATCGGAGGGCCACACCATGACATAGTACGTCCTATGTCTTCAAGAGTCGGCGCTTCGGAAATCTTCGATCCGGCGGGCAGCGGCTACCACACCTTCCGCATCCCGGCGGTGCTGGCGCGTGGCTCGACGGTGCTCGCGTTCTGCGAGGGACGCCTGCACGGGTCCGGCGACGCGGGGGAGATCGAGGTCGTACTGCGACGCTCGCTCGACGGCGGCCGGACCTGGCTGCCGCTGCAGGTGGTGTCCGCGGCGCCCGGCAAGACCTGCGGGAACCCGGTGCCGCTGCTCGATCCGGGGACCGGCGACCTCGTGCTCGTGACCGTGCAGAACGGCGCGGACGCGGTCGAGATGTCGCTTGCCCGCGGCACCGATCCGGTCGACGGCCGGCGGGTCTTCGTGCAGCGGTCGTCGGACGACGGCGCTTCGTGGTCGCCTGTCGTGGAGATCACCGCGCAGGTGAAGCCGGACGACTGGGGCTGGTACGCGACCGGTCCGTGTCACGGGATCACCGTGCGGACCGGGCGGCTCGTCGTACCGGCCAATCATTCCTTTGTGCCGGCGGAGGGTCTCAATGGTGGGCACTGCATCTACAGCGACGACGGCGGCGTCACCTGGTCGGTCGGGTTCGTCGACCGCAACGACGGCGCCGAGATCAACGCGAACGAGACCGCCGTCGCCGAACTTCCGGACGGGCGGCTGTACTTCAACGCCCGCAACCACCAAGGCACCGGTCCCGCCCGGGTGCACGCCTGGTCGTCGGACGGCGGCCGGACCCTGGACGCGCCGTACGCCGGGATCCCCGAGATCACCGCACCCGGGATCCAGGGCAGCGTGCTCTGCCTGCCCGACGGGCGGTTGCTGCTGTCCACGCCGGTGAACCCGGCATCGCGCCGGGAACTGACCGTTTTCGTCAGCGCGGACGCCGGAGTCTCGTGGAAGCCGGAGCTGGTCGTGCACGAGGGCATGGCCGGGTACTCCGATCTGGTGCTGCTCCCGGACGGCTCCGTCGGAATCTTCTACGAGGCCGGTGTGACCTCCTCGTTCGCGACCTTGCGCTTCGCCACATTCGCCCTTTAGAGGTTGGAGTTTCTCTTGACCGAGTCCGCCCACTTGACCGGCGTCGTACCGCCGCTCGTCACCCCGCTCACCCCGACGTACGACGTCGACACCGCATCGCTGACGCGGCTGATCGAGTACCAGCTGGCCGGGGGTGTGGACGGGGTGTTCGTGCTCGGTACCTCCGGCGAGGGAACGTTCCTGACGGACGAGCAGCGCCAGGTCGTACTGGAGACGACAGTCGCGACGGTCGCCGGTCAGGTTCCGGTGCTGGCCGGTGTCATCGACACCTCCACCAACCGCGTCGCCGCCCACGTCGCGGCCGCCCTGAAGGCCGGCGTGGACGGCCTCGTCGCCACGGCCCCCTTCTACGCCGCCACGCATCCCGCGGAGATCGAACGCCACTTCAAACGCCTTGCAGCTCAGGCCGAGGACACGCCCCTCTACGCCTACGACATCCCCCCGCGCGCCGGCACCAAGCTCCCCGCATCCCTCATCACCTCCCTGGGCGAACAGGGCGTGATCGCCGGAGTAAAAGATTCGTCCGGCCAGGAAACCTCCCTCCGCGAACTCGTCATCTCCCGCCGCGAGAAGCAGCTGGACAACTTCACGATCATGACCGGCTCCGAGGTGACGGTCGACTCGTCGCTGGCCTTCGGCGTCGACGGCGTCGTACCAGGCCTGGGCAACGTCGACCCCGCCGGCTACGTACGGCTCTTCACGTCAGCCGTCGCCGGGGAGGCCGCGGCGGCGCGGGCGGAGCAGGACCGGCTGTTCCGGCTGTTCGACATCATCAAGGTCCCGGACCGGTCCCGGATGGGCGCGAGTTCGTCGGCGCTGGGCGCGTTCAAGGCAGGCCTCTACCTGTTGGGCGTGATCGACTGCCCGGTCACGGCGTACCCCTGTGTTCCGTTGAGCGACACGGAGATCGAGGCGATCCGGCCACTGCTGGACCGCGCCGGATTACACTGAACGGTCCAACGGGGTCCAAGGGAGGCCGGCAGTGACAACGGGTGGACTCAGCCGGGCACGCGGCGCGGCCGGGAACCAGTCCTTCATCCGGGACGCGATGAAGTCGTACATCCTGGAGCGCGGGCTGAAGGCCGGTGATCCGCTGCCGAACGAGCAGGAGCTGATGGCCCAGCTCGGCGTCGGCCGGCACCCGCTGCGCGAGGCGATGAAGGCGCTGCAGGCCGTCGGGATCATCGAGATCCGGCACGGGTACGGCACGTACGTCGGCGAGGTCAACCTCCAGTCGCTGGAGGACGGCCTGGCCTTCCGCATGTCGCAGTCGATGGCCGGCGACCTCCGCGACGTACAGAACGTCCTGGAGGTCCGCCAGGCCATCGAGGTCGGCCTCGCCGACGACGTGGTCGACCACTTCAAGCAGTACGGGTACGAGACCCTCGAGCCCATCGTCGAACGGATGGAAGCCCAGGCCGCCGAGGGCAACTACTTCCCCGACGAGGACTGGGCCTTCCACCAGGCCCTCTACGAGCCCCTCGGCAACGCCCTGGTCATCGACCTACTGTCCGTCTTCTGGCGAACCTTCGCCCAGGTCGACGCCCGCCTCCCCGGCGCCCGCTACACCCCCGCCGACGCCGCCGCCTGGCACCGAGACCTCCTCAGAGCCCTCGAATCCGGCAACCCCACCACCTACGCCACCTCCATGAAGTCCCACTTCAACGGCATCCACACCCGCCTCGGCGAGTAGCCGCGGTACACACCGACAGGACATGTAGCCAACTGCGGCCGGAAAGAGCGCCCGGCTGAGCGGAGATGTCCTGATCAGTGAAGGACATCTCCTGTCGCTCTGTCCCCTGTGGACAACCAAAGCCGCGAGTCGGCCCGGATCAGGCACCATCCACCGATGGAATCGCTCGCGGAGATCCTCGGACGGCAGGGCGGTTGGGCCACCTTCTCCGACCTGACCGCTCTTGTGTCGCGGAAGACAGTCAGCGCTGCCCTCGCGCGCGGAGACGTGCAGCGGGTCGGGCGTGGGATCTACGCTCTGCCTGAGCTTCCGGCCGGCATTGCGGCTGCGCTCTCGTACGACGGTGTCGTCTCGCACTCGAGCGCGGCAGCCGCCATGGGCTTTCCGTTGCTGGTGGCACCGGAGAAGCCGCACGTCATCGTCCCGCCGAACCGCCACTCCCGCCCCGGACCACCTGCTGTTCTGCACTGGGCCGACACAGACACCGACGAGCGCCGGAACCGGATCACGTCTCCACTGCGGACCGTGGTCGACGCCGCTCGCATCCTCCCGTTCGGTGAAGGTCTCGCCGTCGCGGACGCAGCTCTTGCCACCGGCCGGATCAGTCAGGACGAACTGCTGGCGGCGACCGTGGTGATGCGTGGATACGGCTGCCCCAACGCGCGCGCGGTGGCTGAGGCCGCCAGCGGCTTGTCCGGCAGTTTCCTCGAATCCATGCTCCGGGCGCTTCTGATCAGCGCAGGCATCGAGGGATTCGAGCCGCAGGTCCTGGTGTGCGGCGGGTCGTTCCGCGCCCGGGTCGACCTCGGTCATCGGCGTGCTCGGTTGGCCCTGGAGGCGGACAGCTTCGAGTTCCACGGATCCCGTCGGCACTTCACCGCTGACTGCCTGCGGTACGACGAGCTCGTGGCGGCGGGCTGGCTGGTGTTGCGGCTCACGTACGAGCAGGTGATCGGCGACCCCGACTGGGTGGTCGCGATGGTTCGCTCGGTGTTGGCTCAGCGTCTGGCGGGCTGAGGTACACAGCGACAGGAGATGTCGTGCCTGGTCGGGCGACCACGACCGCCGTGGAGCGTGCCGCGGGTCGGGGTGATCCGATATCTCCTGTCGTTCTGTACCTCTCAGGCGAACAGGTTCTCCGCGTCCACGATGGTGTAGGCGTAGCCCTGTTCGGCGAGGAAGCGTTGGCGGTGGGCGGCGAATTCGGCGTCGATGGTGTCTCGGGCGACGATGGAGTAGAAGCGGGCGGTGCGGCCGTCGCCCTTGGGGCGGAGGACTCGGCCCAGGCGTTGGGCTTCTTCCTGGCGGGAGCCGAAGGTGCCGGAGACCTGGATGGCGACCGATGCCTCGGGGAGGTCGATGGAGAAGTTCGCGACCTTGCTGACCACCAGGCGGGTGATCTCGCCGTGCCGGAACGCGTCGAACAGCCGCTGGCGTTCGCGGACCGTGGTTTCGCCCTTGATCACGGGGCATTCGAGGCGCTCGCCCAGCTCGTCCAGCTGGTCGATGTACTGGCCGATGACCAGCAGCGGTTCGTCCGCGTGGTGTTCGGCGATCCGGCGTACCAGCTTGGACTTCGCGGGCGTGGATGCCGCCAGGCGGTACCGGTCCTCGGGCTCCGCGGTCGCGTACACGAACCGCTCGGTCTGCTCCAGGTCCACCCGGACCTCGACGCAGTCCGCCGGCGCGATCCAGCCCTGCGCCTCGATGTCCTTCCACGGGGCGTCGTACCGCTTCGGCCCGATCAGCGAGAAGACGTCCCCCTCGCGCCCGTCCTCGCGGACCAGCGTCGCGGTCAGCCCGAGCCGCCGCCGCGTCTGCAGGTCCGCGGTCATCCGGAAGATCGGCGCCGGCAGCAGGTGCACCTCGTCGTACACGATCAGGCCCCAGTCTCGCGCGTCGAACAGCTCCAGATGCGTGTAGACGCCCTTCCGCCGCGTCGTCATCACCTGGTACGTCGCGATCGTGACCGGCCGGATCTCCTTGCGTGCCCCGGAGTACTCGCCGATCTCGTCCTCGGTGAGCGTCGTACGGCGGAGCAGCTCGTCCTTCCACTGCCGCGCGGACACCGTGTTCGTGACCAGGATCAGCGTGGTCGCGGACGCCTGCGCCATCGCGGCCGCGCCGACGATCGTCTTGCCGGCGCCACAGGGGAGTACGACGACACCGGAGCCGCCGTGCCAGAACGAGTCGGTGGCCTGCTCCTGGTACGGGCGGAGGTCCCACCCGTCCTTGACGAGGTCGATCTGGTGCGCCTCACCGTCGACGTACCCGGCCAGGTCCTCCGCGGGCCAGCCCAGCTTCAGCAGGGTCTGCTTGAGGTGACCGCGTTCAGACGGGTGCACAAGCACGGTGTCGTCGTCCAGCCGCGCGCCCAGCATCGGCTTGACCTTGTTGCTGCGCAGTACCTCCTCCAGCACCGGGCGGTCGGTGGTTACGAGCACCAGCCCGTGCTGCGGGTGCTTCTCCAGCCGCAGGCGCCCGTAGCGGTCCAGGGTCTCGGCGATGTCGACAAGCAACGAGTGGGGGACCGGGTAGCGGCTGTAGCGCAGCAGTACGTCGATCACCTGCTCCGCGTCATGCCCCGCGGCCCGCGCGTTCCACAGGCCGAGCGGGGTCAGCCGGTACGTGTGCACGTGCTCCGGCGCCCGCTCCAACTCGGCGAACGGCGCAATAGCCTTCCGGCACTCGTTGGCGTCCGCATGCGCCGTCTCCAACAACAAGGTCTTGTCCGACTGCACGATCAAAGGACCGTCCGTCACCACAGCTCCCATCCACGACACCCGACCCTCCATTGTGCCTGCTCCCCCCAAACACCCGCCCTCAGGCCGAGTCACTCCACGGGGCGGGCGGCGGAGATTCGGTGTAGGGCGTAGGTGCGGGGGGCTTCGGTGGTGTCGTCGTAGGCCGTCAGCCAGCCGTCGGCGACACGGGCCGGTTCGACGATGCGTTCGGAGGCGTGGCCGTTGTGGTCGACGTACGAGATCCACGTGCGGGTGTGGGCCTCGGCGGCGTTCGTGAGGATCGCGATGGTCTCGGCGGGAGCGGCCGGTTCGACCAGGCCTTCGTCGCCGGGGCGTTCGGCGGCGATGCGGTCGCCGGTGCGGACCTTTTCGATCACGGCCTTCACCTGGTCGTCGGTGAGGTCGAACGCGCTCTCGTTGAAGTCCCGGCTGGTACGGCGACGTGGCGCCTCGCCCCGCCGCGGCGTACCCGTCACATGCAGCGCACCGTCGAACGTCTCTGCCAGCGGAGCCAGCCCGGCGTCCCGCAGCCGGCTGAGCACCACGTCGGGCGGTGACGGCGACACCACGACCGTCGGCGCCAACCGGCGGAAACGCACCCCAGGCAGGTTCGAACTGAGCAGCTGCGTCAGCACGTCCTCGTCGTCACACCGCAGGTACGTCGAAGCCGTGCCCAGCCGCAGTACGCCGTGCCGTCGCGCCACGTCGTCGACGAGGTACGCCAGCGGCTGTGGCACCGGAGTACGCGAGTGTTCCGCCAGCCACGCGTGCAACTGCTCAGCCGTACGCCCTAGGTCGAAAGCACGCCGCACAGAGCTCTCACTGAACCGGTAGACGCCAGCACCACCGTCCGACTCGACATCGGCCATGGCTGACAGCTCGTCCTGCACGGACCGCACCAACGGACCAGGAGCAACAGCCGTGAGGTCTGCCTGCAACAGCACCTCAGAAACCGGCTCCGGCATCAGCGGGCTGATCGCTTCGGCCAGCTCGTCAGCCGTCGGCTCAGCACCGAGCAAGGGCTGGGCGTGCTTCGCCAACGATCCCAACCCGGTCAGCCCGAGCAGGGCCGCCTCGGTGACGCTCCACTCGACCAGATCGTCCCGGAACTGCCCACCACGCCGAGGCCGATGCCACGCCACCCAGGTCACCACGGTCTCGGGAGCAGGCGCCGTACCCGTGCCGGCTTCGGCCAGCGCCTGCAGCGCCAGCAACCGGATCTCCGGTGCCAGCAACCGCTCGAGGTCAGGGGCCAACGCGTTGATGAGCCGCTCGCGCGCAGCCGCAGTACTGCCCGTGCTGTCGCGTCTTCCGATCAGACCGATCGCCCTGAGCCCGGAGAACCACGCAACCACCAGTTGCGCCCACCGATGCGCCAGGTCCAGCTCCAGCCAGTCGTCGTACGCACTGGTGGGCAGCCAGAGCTCACTGGTGCCGACTTCGACCGCAGCGACCAGCCCGGCCGCATAGGCCATTTCCAGCACAGCCGCAGCCGTATGCTCCTCGGCACCGATCTTCCCGGCCAGACTGCGCACTTCCCGGACCCCAACGCCGCCGGTACGCAACACAGGCGGCGGCTCCGTCCCCAGTTGCTCCAACGCACGATCCACCAGCCGGATCACGTCCAGCGCGGCACCAGCCGCAGCCCGGTCCGCGACCATCGCCGAGACCTTCTTGCCGGCCAGCGGCGGCGGCACCGGACGCGTCGACGCCAGCACCCGCCCGCCCCGCAGATGCAGCCCGATCTGCCGCGGCAGTACGACGGTGTTCGGATCCTTCGGTACGACGAGCCCGCGCGCCAGCAACCGCTCCACCGGCGTACGGGCGGACGCGATCGTCACCGGCCGGTCCGCCTTTTCCACCGAACCGGTCGGCGGACCCCACGTCAGCTTCTCCAGTACGGCGCGCGCGTCCGGCCCCGCGTCGTCGATCAGCTTGTCCAGGTCGCCGAAGTGCCGCGTCGTACTCGGACCGAGCCCGGCCGGCGTCGGCCCGAGCAGCTCGTGCACCGCCCGGATCGGCCGCAGATCGTCCTCGGTGCCCCACACCAGCGCCAGCTCGAGCAGCTCGGCGACCCGCGGCCGGACCACCTCGGTCGGCTGCCCGACGCCCTGCGCCAGCGCGTCCAGGTCGACCGGTTCGGGCAGCGCGGACAGCGCCTCCAGCAGGTCCACACCGAACTCGTCGAGCCGGTTGATCGCGCGAGCCGCGGACGCGTTGCTGGTCGCCCGCGCGGCCAGTTGCCCGGTGTCGGCGGGGATCGGCAGCGCGAGATCGGGCCGCCGGCGGAGCAGCTCGCCGAGCGCGGCGTCGTCCCAGCCCCGCAGCGCCTCGGCGAGGGTACGGGGGCGGGTCGGCTCGGTCGTGCTCATCCCTCCAACGGTACGGGATCGTGCCCGAGGTCGGTCAGGATCCGGGCCACGGTCTCGTCCAGCGTGCTGTCCGGCCCGATCACGCTCTGCTCGACACCGTCCAGCAGGTCGCGCTCGCGATACCACTCCCGCATCGCGTCCGGCCCGAACTCGTGGCGGTTGTCCCGGGTTCCATGTCGGACGACTGTCTCTGCGAACGGGATGTCGAAGTAGTAGTGCCAAGTGGTCCCGCGGTGCTCGGCCGTCAATCGCCGGAGCATGTCGCCGTAATGGCCGGTGGTCAGGATGCCCTCGAGCACCACGTCGTACCCGTGGTCGAGGGCGTACCTGACGTTCAGGTCGATCAGCCCGATGTTCAGCCCACCCGGTACGTCGTGCTCGCGGAGCAGGATGCGGCGCAGGTGGTCCTGCTCGACCCACGCCGTACCGCGGCCGAGCCGCTCCCGGAGCATACGGGCGGTGGTGGTCTTGCCGGAGCCCGAGTTGCCTCGCAGTACGACGAGGCGGGTGCTCGGGCTCCCTGTCACTCGGCTGCTCCGGTGTGGCCGATCCGGTGGAAGCCGACGCGCTCGTAGACCGCAGCCACCGCGTCGTCCTCGGCAGAGAGCAGTACCAGGTCCACACCGTTGTCCAACGCGTGCTGAACGAGCGTTGACGTCACGGCTGCGGCCAGGCCGCGTCGCCGGAGCGCGGGCAGCGTGCCAACGCCAACGATCTCGGTAGCTTCGCCAACAGGCTGGTGAGTGCCAGCCGCGACCAGGCCGTCCTCGGTGAAAGCTCCTGCGCCAACGGACACGCCACGGCTGACCCGGTCGCGTAGCGTCGCCACCATCTCGTCTGTGAGCTGGGCGGCCGCAGTGTCGCGCTCAGCAGGCCCTGCGTTCCCTACGGCCGTACCGGACTCGCCAAACGCCAGGTTGACGACAGCCCGTGCCTGGCGGACTACGTCCTCGTCGGCAGACAGGACTTCACAGCGCGCATCAGCCACGGCAGGACGGAAGTCGGCGCGCTCCAGCACCAGCAACGGGTGCTGGACGACCTCGAGCCCGGCAGCCGCCGCGGCGTCGCCCAGCGACGGGCAGGTCTCCACGACCCACTCGAAGCTCAACGGGATGTCCAGCTCGGTACAGCGCTTCCGTACGAGCTCGACATCGCTAGGCTCGATCGTGACCCCGGAACCGGGCACAGGGCGCGCGTAGTACGGCCAGATCGTCGTACTGCGGAACAAGGTGAAGGGACCGACCTGCTCAGCCTCCGCCCCGGACAGCGGGACGGCGTGGAGGTAGTCGTCGACTCTGGTAATCATCGCGAAGCAGTGAACCACCCGGACCGGTCACTCGCCAACGGTTATGTCGAAATCCCGCGGCCGTCTCCGACGTACCGTCCGACAGCTGCCAAGGAGGAACACATGGAGAAAGTGACGTCCGCGGACGGTACGACGATCGCGTACGACCGCGTGGGCACCGGGAGCCCGGTCATCCTGGTCGGTGGCGCCCTGTGCGACCGGAACTCGCACCGCCCGCTGGCCGAAGCGCTGGCGGACGAGTACGACGTCATCACGTACGACCGCCGCGGCCGCGGTGACTCCGGGGACACGGCGCCGTACGACGTCCGGCGTGAGGTGGAGGACATCGCCGCGCTGCTGACGGTGACCGGCGACCCGACCGCCATCTACGGGCACTCGTCAGGCGCGGGGCTGGCCGCGATCGCCGCGGTCACGCTGCCGTTCAGCAAGATCGTGATGCATGAGCCGCCGTACGGCCCGGACGACGCGGACACCGACGACGACGGCGGGCAGGTGATCGAGGCGCTCCGCGAGGGCCGGAACCAGGACGCGGTCGAGCAGTTCCTGCTGATGACGGGCCTCCCTATGGAGGTCGCGCAGCAGGTCGCGGCCACGCCCGGCCTGGCCGACGTCGCGCCGACGTTGCCCTACGACTTCGCGGTCATGGGACACGCCCTCGACCAGGGCGGCACCCCGGTCGCGCTGCTGCGGCAGGTCACTCCGCAGACGCTCGTCCTCGCCGGCACCGCGACCGCGCCGTTCATGATCGACGCCGCGCACCGCGTCGCCGGGATCCTGCCGAACGCGACGTACGCCGACCTGCCCGGCCAGCAGCACGCGGTACCGCCGGAGGCGCTGGCTCCGGTCCTGAAGGAGTTCCTCAGGCGATGATCTCGATCGTCACCTTGTCCGGGTAGAACGCGACGTGCTCCCGGATGTCGGCGACCGCGGCGTACGGCTGCTCGTACGTCCAGACCGCGTTCTCCGCGTCCGGGAGGCTGTAGTAGGAGGCATCGCCCTTGTAGGGGCAGTACGTCTGGTGGTCGGTGCGCTCGAGCTGCGTGAAGTCGACGTCCGCCCGCGGGATGTACTGCACCGCGGGGTAGTTCGCCTCCTGCAGCGACAGCGCGTCCCGGGTGTCCGCGACGACCCGGTCACCGACCTTCACGACGACACGGTCCGGGTTCTTCACCACGGTGATCGGGTGGTCCGGCCCGGGAATCTTCACAGTCTTCTCCGCCATAGACACCCACAACCCCGCGCACCCGCCGGCCATTCCCTGTACTCACGGCTGCGAGATGGTCGCCCCCGCGGCTTCGGCGAGGTCCGGCCCGAGCGCACAGGCCGGCGTGTAGGCACCACGCCGGCCCTCGCCGCGGGCCAGCCGTACGGCGGTCTCGGCGGCCGCGCCCGAGGTGAAGTCCATCGCGTCCTCGGCCCGCAGCCACGCCTCCCGCGTCGTACCGTCCGCCCACGTCACGACCGCGTGACCCCACGAGTGCTCGCGCGGCCGCGGTGCGGGCGTGAACTCCATCGCCGCCATCCGCCGTACGGCGAACCGCTCGAGCGCGGGGATCTTCAGCAGCGCACCGGCCGCGGGCAGGACCGCCCGGACCAGCGGCGCTGTCGGCACCAGACCGCTCGTCGCGACGACGTCCGGCGCCCCGCTGGCCAGGTGCGCCGCCAGCAACTCGCCGGTCGGCGCGCCCGCGGACTTCGCCGTCTGGCCGTCCGGCAACGCGTGCGTCCGCGGCTCGGCAGCCAGTCGCGCCGGAACCAGGACGCCGCCCTGATACCGCCGGCCGCCCGTCGTCAGCCCTGACACGATCGACCGCGCCAGCGCCTCGCCCAGCTGACCCGCCGTGATCGCGACCGACGGCAGCGCGTCCACCCGGACCCGAACCGGCGCCGGCTGATCCGCGCACAGCCACGCGACCACCGCCTCGGTCCCCAGTACGCCGAACCCGGCGCCGGTCACGAACGTACTGCCGCCCGCTATCGCCTCCTCGTGCAGCGCCAGCAGCCGCGGCATCGCGACCAGATCGTTGGCCAGGTCAACGTAATGTCCGCCGGGCAGGCAGGCGCGCGCGATCGGTACGGCGGTGTCGGCGTACCCGCCGATCGTGTTCACCACCACCGCCGGCCGCGCGGCGGCGATCGCGGCGGCCGGATCGGTGGTCGCGACCACCTCGGAGTCGCCGAGCCCAAGGTCCGCAGCCGTCTTCCGGAGTCGCTCCGCACTGCGCCCGACCAGCACCGGCGTACCACCACGGGCCGCCACCTCCCGCGCGATCTCCCGCCCGGTGCGGCCGGTCGCGCCCAGAATCCAGATCATCCCAAACTCCTTATGACTCACAGTGTCATCACTCACGATAACACCCTGAGACATCACGCTTGCTAGACTCCGGGCATGGCGCGATGGGACCCGGGTGCGGAGCAGCGGCTGCGCAAGGCCGCGCTCGAGCTGTACGCCGCGCACGGGTACGACGCGGTCACCGTCAACCAGATCGCCGAGCACGCCGGCCTGACCCGGCGCTCGTACTTCCGCTACTTCCCGGACAAGCGCGAGGTCCTGTTCGCCGGCTCCGAACGGCTGCCGGCCGCGGTGCTCGACGCGCTCCGGGCCGTCGACGCCGACGTCCGCCCGTGGCCCGCCGTACTGCGGGCGGCCGCGACCGTCGGGGAGCTACTGGCCGAACTGGCCGAGGACACCGACGTACGCCGGGCCGTGATCGCCGCCAGCCCCGAACTGCAGGAGCGCGAGCGGACCAAGCTCGCCTCGGTCACCGCGGCGCTGCGCGACGGGCTCGCGGAGCGCGGGCTGTCCGCCGAGGACGCGGCCCTGCTGGCGCAGATCGGGTCGGCGGTGTTCCAGAACGCGTTCAGCCGCTGGATCGACGGCCGCGGGCAGCAGAGCTTCCGGTCCTGCCTGGACGCCGTCGTCGCGTCACTCGGCCGAGAGCTCGACGACTAGGCACGGACCGCCGTCGAAGGCGCCGCCGTCGATACCCAGCACCAGGCCGTCGGCGTACAGGTGCGGGCCGGTGAGGAACTCCGGGTCGATGTGCAGCTGATCGGCGATGATGCTGTGGCCATGCACGATCCGCTTCCCGCCGAGGTGCTGGAGCATGATCCGCGCGACCTCCGGGCCGCTCTCGCCGCGGAACGCGTACCGCGAGGTCATCCGGCGCCAGATCTCCCACCACACCTCGATGTCGTCGGAGTGCAGCTCGGCGCGGGCCTTGGCGTTGATCTGGTCGAGCGTGTCGCCCCACTCGACGTACTCCGCGGTGTCCGAATGCATCAGAAGCTGGTCCGCGTCCAGGCCGAGGAACGGCTGGTCGAGCAGCCAGGCCACCTCGTCGTCGGCGAGCAGTTCTTGGTCGCGGTCCTGGCCGCCGTTCAGCGCCCACGACCGCTCGAAGCTGCGCAGCGTGATGCCGTCGTGCGGGACGAACGTGTCGCCGAACTTGTGCATCCCGAGCGCGAGGATCTCGTGGTTCCCGAGCAGCATCCGCACCGCGCCGTCCGGGGCCTGGCCGATCAGTTCGCGGACATAACGCAGTACGCCGATGCCGTCCGGGCCGCGGTCGAAGAAGTCGCCGAGGAACCACAGCCGGGTGTCCTTGGCGGTCCAGTTGCCGTCGGCATCGGTGAGGCCGGCCGCGTGCAGCGCGGGCTTGAGCTTCTCCAGGTGGCCGTGGATGTCGCTCACGGCGAACACCCGGGTCACGTCAGCCTCGCACGGTCAGCACGATCAGTACGACGTTGAGGGCCGTGACGGCGGTGGCTACCAGGCATGCGGTGAGAGTAGTCGCCCGGCGGTTGACAAGGTCACCCATGACGCGCCGGGATGCGGTCAATCTCACCAGCGGCCAGAGCGCGCACGGGATGCCGAAGCTCAGCACCACCTGCGAGATCACCAGCGCGCGGCTCGGGTCGATGCCGATCGCAAGCACCAGCAGCGCGGGCGCCAGCGTCACCAGCCGGCGTACGGCGAGCGGCACGCGGCGCTGCCAGAAACCGTCCAGGATGACGGATCCGGCGTACGTCCCGACCGAGGACGACGCGAAACCGCTGGCCAGCAGGGCGAGTGCGAACAGCAGCGCCGGGAGGTGGCCGATCCGGTCCCCGATCGCGACGTGGGCCGCGTTGAGCGAGTCGGCACCTGTGCCCTTCAGGGCAGCCGCGGCGAGTACGACCATGGCCAGGTTGACCGCGCCGGCGAGCGCCATCGCCACCGCGACGTCGAGCCGGGTGGCGCGCAGTACCCGCGATTTCCCGTCTTCGGAGCGGATCGCCTTCCAGTGCCGGTCGGTGACCAGCGCTCCGTGCAGCCAGATCGCGTGCGGCATCACGGTGGCGCCGAGCATGCCGGCCGCGAGGACGAGCGACTGGGTACCGTCCAGCCGCGGGACGAGCCCGCCGGCCACGCCGCTCGCCGACGGCCCGGCCTGCGCGGTGGACACGACGAAGCCGAGCAGTACGACGGCGAGCAGGCCGATGATCGCCGCCTCGAACCGACGCTGCCCGCGCTTCGACTGGTAGATCAGCAGCCCGAACGACACCGCGCCGGTGATCACGCCGCCGAGCAGCAGCGGGACGTGGAACAGCAGGTTCAGCGCGATCGCGCCGCCGACCACCTCGGCCAGGTCGGTCGCCAGCGCGACGATCTCGGCCTGCGCCCACAGCCCCGTCGAGGTCGAGCGTTTGAAGTGGTCACGACAGAGCTGCGGCAGCGTCCGCCCGGTCGCGATACTGGCCTTGGCCGCCAGGTACTGCACCAGCACGGCCATCAGGTTCGCGCCGACGACCACCCAGCACAGCAGATACCCGTACGTCGCACCGGCGGCGATGTTGGTGGCGAAGTTGCCCGGATCGACGTACGCAACGGCCGCGACGAACGCCGGCCCGAGCAGCAACAGCCCGGACCGACTCAGTTGCCGCCGCAGCGGGGCCGGTGCGTACATGAGAGAAGTCTGTCTGACGGAACCCACCGCGCAACCCCTGTGCGCGATTTGAGACGCCCGTTACGCCCAGGCGAACGTCACGTGCAGCGAAACCTCGACCGTGTGCTCACCTGGCGTGATGTTCAGGCTTGACTCGTACGGCTTCGAGGCCATCATCCGGACCACGGGGACGTCGTCCGGACGGTGTGTCTCCGACACCGTTGTCACCCCACCGAGCGAGTACCCGGCCAGCCCGGCCAGATGCGCCGCCTTCTCCCGCGCCTGCTCGAACGCCAGCTCGCGGGCCCGCACCAGCAGCGCCGACTTGTCCTCGATGTCGAACTGCATCCCGTGCAGCCCGAGATCGTTGCCCGCAGCACCGACAGCCGCGTTCAGCAACGCCCCGAACCCGGTCAGGTCCTTCGTCTCCACCTGAATCGTGTGCGCCGCCCGGTACGCCGGCGGCGCACCCGGCTCCCGGTAGTCCTGGTACACGTTCACCGCACTGGTCCCCAACTGCTCAACACCCTGCGCGCGGAGTGCCGCCGTCACCGCATCCGTACGCTCACCCACCTTCGCAAGCGCAGCAGCAACATCAGCCTCCGAGTGCTCCACAGAAAACGTCACCCGCAACACATCCGGCGTACCACTGACCTGCCCTGACCCGACAACACTCACCCCTGTGTCCATGCCCGCCAGTCTTGCATCGCCACCAAGCTCGAGTCAGTTAGGTGTGACAGCCACTGCTGTTTCGAGCAGGCGGGCTGCCCACTCGATGCTCTTGGTTGCGTCCGCGGCGGAGACCGACGCGGTCTGGTACTGCGACTTGGACTTGAGCCTCAGCAGCCGGGACAGGGTCGTACTGCAGTCCCGGCCGGTGGCGCCGGCACTCTTCAGTTCTGCGATCGCCTCGGCGTGGTTTTCGGACTTCTTGCTCCGGCCGGTGAGCGCGAGGCAGATCGCGTCCTTGGAATTGATGCCTGACGTGACAGCGTTGGACGCTGCTGCGTTGTAGAGCTGGAGGTCGTTGGTCAGCTCAGCTGCTTCGAGGAACTCGCGGGCCTTTGCCAGGTGGGCTCGGGCTTCGTCGAGTGCTGGCACTAGCCGGCCTTTCGCTTGAGGGCTTGTTGTGGGGAGGTGCCGGCGATGGGCACAGCGTCCCGTCTGAGTTCCGTCACCAGGCGCGCTCGATGACCGATCATGTCCTGGATCTCTCCGGCGCTGTACTCGACGACCTCGCACGAGTTGCCGGACCACAGGCTTGCGTGCGCCGCGAGTGATTCGACCTGTTCGAGCCAGGTCGGGTCCGAATCGTCGACGGAGTCCGGCCGGACGACCAGGAGGTCCAGGTCGCTGTCGGCGTCGCCCTGTCCGCGAGCTGTCGAACCGAACAGCCAGACCGCTGTCGCAGGTATCGTCCAGGAGTCGGCCTCCGCCTTGATTCGTTGGAGAAGTACGTCGCGGAGCCGCGCCAGCTGATCGATTGCCTCAGCTGCTACGTGATCCCGGTTGAGCGTGTACAGCCGAGCACGCCCGGCCGGCTCCGCCAGGACGACGCCGTTGCTGACCAGGTCGTCCAGCACTTTCTGTACACCGCTCGGGCTTGCGGGCGAATGCAGCAGTCCCGCCACCGCGCGTCCGGTCAGTGCACGATCGGTGCGCGCGAGGACGCCGAGAATCCGGCCGTGGAGTCCCGGGACGACACTGGAAACCGGCTCTGAGAAACGCATGCAAATCACCCCTCCATTGCCCACTATATCAGGCATATGGCCACTTTTTAGAACATAGTTAACTCGCCCTACGAACGATTCGGGCGGGGATGTCGTGTAGGTGGCAGAGGGAGAGGAGGGCGGTGCCGTCGATGAGTTGGAGGGGTTTGCCGTTGGCGAACTGGTAGCTGGTGGGGCCGAAGCCTGAGGTGGTGATCAGGATGCCCTTGGTGGCGCCTGCGTCGACGACGGTGCCGAAGAGGTCGCGGACGGCGGATGGTGGGACTGTGCGGGTCCAGAGCTTGGCCTGTACGACGAACTTGCCGCCGGTGATCGGGCGTGGGTCGTACGCGACGCAGTCGGTGCCGCCGTCGGTGCCGCGGCGGAACAGTCTGGTTTCCAGGCCCATCCGGGTCAGCAGGTTGTGCACGAGGTGCTCGAACGACTCGGGGCTGAGGTCCAGCAGGTTCGGGCGGGCGTCGATCTCACTGATCACGTCCACCGCCTCCACGATGCGCGGGTCGGTCAGGTCGAACTCCAGCACCGGTTCCACGGGCTGCAGTTCCTCCGGGTGCCGGGAGACCTCAGCAGCGAAGTAGTGCCGTACGCACGCCACCGGGTCGAGCTGGTCGAGTACCAGCGCCTGGTACTGCTCCCGGGTCGCCCGCAGCGTGATGAGGCACGGCCGTACGGTCTGACCCGTCGTGAGGTCTACCGACTCCACCATGCCGTTGAACACGACCGTCTCGACCACGCCGTACCGGTCACTGCCAAAAACGAGGTGGAGCGCGCGCAACGCGAGCTGGGCGACCAGTTGTTGGTAGAGCCGTCGTAGCTCGACAGGGTCTCGTGGCACCGCCAGTACGGCGTCCAAGGAGCGGTCATAGCGGTACGACGCCTCAGCAGGTACGACGCTGACGTCCGGGAGGTCCCACTCGACCGCGAGCAGCGTCGACTCGGGCACGTACCCGATCTTGTGGCGCCGCGGGAAGTCCAGCGGCTCGGGGTGACTGTCCAGCGCCTTCGTGAAGTACCGCGTCACGGCCGCACGGTCCCGGCCTTCCACGGCCCGTTCGTACGCGTCGATCCGCGCATGCTGTTCCGCGGTCGTCTCGTCGAGCCGGCGCTGTCGCTCGACCTGCTCCCGCAGTGCCTTGGCCACTCGCCCGCGGCGGGTCTCTTCGGCGGCCCGGTGCCGTTCGATCGCCTCCGCGAACCGGTCCTCCGCGTCGGCGAGCCGGCGCGCGAACCTGCGCTCGGCGCCCCACCACCGGAACCGGCCCGGCGGGTGGGGCACGAACGCATCCCAGACAGGTCCGGGATGCGCCTCGAGATCGGCCGGCGACACGGTCGGCGGTGCCCGGCGTGGTGCCCGTTTCAGGGTCTGCAGATCGGTACCGTGGACAGCGACCGCGAGTGCACCGGCGAGGACGTTCTCCAGCGCCTGGACGTGTTCCCGCACCGCAGCGGTACGTTGCGCCGCCTCGGCTGTGCGGCCGGGCGGACGGTCGCTGCGGGCATGACCTTCGGCAGATCGGCCCATCGCCTCACACCTCTCTCCTCCAATGTAACGGTCCAACCACGCTGCGCGACCGAATGTGACGGAGAGTTGGTAAGGACATTGCTTGCCGTCCACCCCCTGTTTCCTGCCGCACGTGCACTTGCAGGGGCTTGGAAGTCAGGTGACGATGACAAACATGAGCCTTCCGTCGTACGCGTCCGGGGTGTCCGAGGTTCCGTTGCTGGGTGAGACGATCGGCGCGAACCTGAGACGGACGATCGCGGCGTACGGCGACCACGAAGCGCTGGTGGAGGTCCAGACCGGAAGACGCTGGACGTACGACGAGTTCGGTGCGGAGGTCGAACTCGTGGCCCGCGGCCTGATGGCGCGCGGGATCGCGAAGGGCGATCGGGTCGGCATCTGGGCGCCGAACCAGGCCGAGTGGACGATCACGCAGTACGCCACCGCGCTGATGGGCGCGATCCTGGTGAACATCAACCCGGCGTACCGCACCCACGAGCTCGCCTACGCGCTGAACCAGTCCGGTGTCCGATTGCTCGTCTCGGCGACCGAGTTCAAGACCAGCAACTACCGCGCGATGGTCGACGAGGTCCGCCCGAACTGCCCGTCGCTCGAGGAGACCGTCTACCTCGGCACCGGCGACTGGGACTCGCTCCGCGACGACGCCGACCGGATCACTGTCGGCGAGCTGAACGCTCGCGAGGCCGAGCTGGCCTTCGACGACCCGATCAACATCCAGTACACCAGCGGTACGACGGGCTTCCCGAAGGGCGCGACGCTCAGCCACCACAACATCCTGAACAACGGCTTCTTCGTCACCGAGACGATCGCGTTCACCGCCGACGACCGGCTCTGCATCCCGGTGCCGTTCTACCACTGCTTCGGGATGGTGATGGGCAACCTCGGCTGCACCACGCACGGCGCCTGCATGGTGATCCCGGGGCCGGCGTTCGACCCGGCCGCGACGCTGCAGGCCGTGCAGGACGAGCGGTGCACCGGGCTGTACGGCGTACCGACGATGTTCATCGCCGAGCTCGGCCTGCCGAACTTCGACGAGTACGACCTGAGCAGTCTGCGGACCGGAGTGATGGCCGGGTCGCCGTGCCCGGTCGAGGTGATGAAGCGTTGCGTCGCGGACATGCACATGGCCGAGGTCGCGATCTGCTACGGGATGACCGAGACGTCGCCGGTGTCCACGCAGACCCGCCGCGACGACGACCTGGACCGCCGTACGTCGACCGTCGGCCGGGTGATGCCGCACGTCGAGGTGAAGCTGGTCGACCCGGCCACCGGCCTGGTCGTCGAACGGGGTGAGCCGGGGGAGCTGTGCACCCGCGGGTACTCGGTGATGCTCGGGTACTGGGACGAGCCGGACAAGACCGCGGAGGCGATCGACCAGGCGCGCTGGATGCACACCGGCGACCTGGCGACGATGCGCGACGACGGGTACGTGAACATCGTCGGCCGGATCAAGGACATGGTGATCCGCGGCGGCGAGAACGTGTACCCGCGGGAGATCGAGGAGTTCCTGTACACGCATCCGTCGATTGCGGACGTCCAGGTCGTTGGGGTCCCCGACGAGAAGTACGGCGAGGAGCTGTGTGCCTGGATCAAGCTGAGGCCTGGGGTCGAGCCGCTGGACGCCGACGCCGTACGGGCGTTCGCGACCGGGAAGCTGGCGCACTTCAAGATCCCGCGGTACGTCGTGCTGGTGGACGACTTCCCGATGACGGTCACGGGCAAGATTCGCAAGGTCGAGATGCGGGAGAAGTCCGTCGAACTGCTCGGACTGAGCTGACCAGCGCACCGAGGCCGAACGCCGCGCCGAGCAGGCAGACGGCGGTCCATCCGGCGCGTTCGTACAGCGCCGTCGACGCGATCGCCCCGACGGCGCTGCCGAGCGAGTAGAAGACCATGTACGCCCCGATCAGCCGGCCGCCGGAGTGCGGGCGGTAGATCATGCTCTGGTTGGTGACGTGGATCGCCTGGACGGCGAGGTCGAGGAGGACGGCACCGATCGCCAGCCCTACCAGGGAATGCGCCGTCACCAGCCAACTCGTTGCCAACAGCACCGAAGCTCCCACGGTGACCGCGGGCCCCCACCCCCGATCGGCCAACCGCCCCGCCGGCGCGGCCGCCAACGCCCCCGCTGCCCCGATCAACCCGAACGCCCCGATCTCGGTATGCGACAACCCGCGCTCGCTCAACGGCAACGCGATCGAAGTCCACAGGGTGCTGAACGAAGCGAAGCTGAAGAACGCCCGACCAGCACTCTCCCGAAACAGTCGCTCCCGCCAAAGCCCAACAGTAGAACGCAATAGCTCGCCATAACCCAACCTCGGCTGGTGGTGCGGGGTGCGGCGGCTGAAGAGCATGGTGATTGCCAGGCAGGCGGCGCAAGCGGTCAGGTAGGCGGCTCGCCAGTTGAGCAGGTCGGTGAGGAGGCCGGAGGTGGTGCGGGCCAGGAGGATGCCCAGGACAACTCCGGTGGTGATGGTGCCGACCGTACGGCCACGCTGGGCAGGGTCGCTCAGCGCGGCGCCGTACGCGACCAGCGACTGGGTGACGACCGCGAGCGCGCCGACGAAAGCCAGCCCGATGAACAGCATGAGCGCGTTCTGCGCGAGCCCTGTCACCAGCAGCGCGATCGCCAGCAGCGCGAACTGCAGCCGGATCAGTCGCCGCCGGTCGAGGAGATCGCCCAACGGGACCAGGAAGAACAGCCCGAGCGCGTACCCCGCCTGCGTGACCGTCACGAAGCTGCCGACCGTACCGGCGGCGATCCCGAGGTCCTGCCCGATCGTCACCAGCAGCGGCTGCGCGAAGTACACCGTCGCCACCGCGACACCGGCGGCGACCGCGAGCAGCGCCCGCTCACCCACTCCAAGATTCGGTTGCATCTTGCCACCGTAAGAGATGTTGGTAGCATGTTGCAACCAGGAGGTGTGGAATGGTCAAACGCACCAGACTCGACGACGAGAGCTGCCCGGTCGCCCGCTCGGTGGACGCGGTCGGCGACTGGTGGTCACTGCTGATCGTCCGCGACGCGTTCGACGGCAGCCGCCGCTTCGGCGACTTCCAGCGCAGCCTCGGCGTCGCGAAGAACATCCTCACCGCCCGCCTCAGATCCCTGGTGGACAACGGAATCCTCGACCACACCGACCGCGACTACACCCTCACCACCAAGGGCGAGGCACTCTTCCCGGTGATCGTCGCACTCCGCCAGTGGGGCGAGACCTTCGCCTTCGAGCCCGGCGAACCGCACTCGCAGTTGCTGGACCGCCGGCAACACCGGCCGTTGCGGCCCCTCGAGGTGCGCGCCGCCGACGGCCGTCGCGTCACTCCCGACGACACCGAGGTACGCAAACTGCCCTGATGCGTGGTTACCCACGCGAAACACCGGCGGCCGATTCGGAAACCTGAGTTTGTTCCGGGGGCAACAGCGGGGCAATCGGACGGTTCTTCACTGGAACACATCCAGGACGGACCGAAACCCCGGGAGCCGGCATGCAACTCATCGACGGTGCGCACCATCCCGTCGTCGTGATCGGCGGCGGCCAGGCGGGCCTCGCGACCAGCTGGCAACTGCGACAGCACGGCGTGGATCACCTTGTCCTGGAGGCGGATCGGGTCGGCAGCGAGTGGCGGAACCGCCGCTGGGACTCGTTCTGCCTGGTCACACCGAACTGGCAATGCCGGCTGCCGGGCTTCCCGTACGACGGCCCGGATCCGGACGGCTTCATGATCCGCGACGAGATCGTCGGCTACCTGGAGAACTACCGCCGGGCGTTCGACGTACCGATCGTCGAGGGCGTCCGGGCGACGCGGCTCGAGGCCGGGTTCCGGATCGGCACCACCGCCGGCACGATCACGACCGGCCAGGTGGTGGTCGCGACCGGTCCGTACCAGTCGCCCCGGATCCCGCGGCTGGCCGAGCGGATCCAGGTCGTGCAGCTGCATTCCTCGCAGTACAAGCGTCCTGAGCAATTGCCGCCCGGTGACGTCGTCGTGGTCGGCACCGGCCAGTCCGGGTGCCAGATCGCCGAGGATCTGCACCTGGCCGGGCGGACCGTCCACCTCGCGACCGGTACGGCGCCGCGGGTGGCGAGGCGCTACCGCGGTCTCGACGTGGTGACCTGGCTGGATCGGATGGGCTACTACCGCAAGGGGATCGACGAGTTCGACGACGCCGACGCGGTGCGCCTGCGGGCGAACCACTACGTCACCGGCCGCGACGGTGGACGGGACATCGACCTGCGGAAGTTCGCCCGGGAAGGGATGCGCCTGTACGGCCGCCTGCTCGACGCGGACCGCGACACGCTGCACTTCGCCGACGATCTGCAGCAGAACCTCGATCACGCGGACGCCGTCTCGGAAGGAATCAAGGACGCGATCGACGCGTACGTCGCCGCCGAGGCGATCGACGCGCCCGAGGAGGCCCGGTACGAGCCGGTCTGGCAACCGGAGAACACGCCGGAATCGGTGTCCCTGCAAGGGATCGCGGCGATCGTCTGGAGTACCGGCTTCACGCGGGAGGACAGCTGGATCCGGCTGCCGGTGTTCGACGGCCGGGGACATCCCGGCCATCGGCGTGGAGTGACGAACGTACCGGGCCTGTACTTCATCGGACTGCCGTGGCAGCACACCTGGGGATCAGGCCGCTTCGGTGGTGTCGCGGACGATGCCGAGTACCTGGCCGAACGGATCGTCGAGCAGCGGGCCGGTGTGCACTGGATCGCGGGCGTCCATCGGACGGTGGCCTGAGATGCGGGTCTGCGACGCCCACCGCCATCTCGGCGTACTCCCGGCGTACCCCTTCTACGGCGGCCCTCCGGTCAACCCCGACATCACCGCGCGGGCGACGGTCGACGAGCTGATCGCGGACCTGGACGCCGAGCGGACCGACCGGGCGCTGGTGATCCCGAACTACGGCGTCCCCGACGTCGCGGTCTCGTTCGGCTTCAACGAGCTCGTCGTCGAGGCGGCCGCCCGGGACGACCGGATCCGCGCCGGCCTGTGGGTCTCGCCCCGGCCGCAGGACGCGGAGCTGACCGCGAAGGCGCTGACCCTGGCGGCCGAACCCGGCGTACGGGCGCTGAAACTGAGCTTCCTGCTCGGCGGTCACCCGACCGACGACGCCGTCCGCCCGCAACTGGACGAGATCTTCGCGACCGCGCGCGCCCACGGTCTCGTCGTGCACGTCCACACCTCACCCGGCGCCGCGTCCGACATCGACCACATCGGTCACCTGGTCGAGACGTACGCCGATCACGTGCCGCTGCACCTCGTCCACTTCGGTGGCGGGATGAGCGGCCACATCAAACTGATCGGCTCCCGGTTCTTCGACTGGATCGAGGCCGGCAAGCGGATCTTCACCGACCTGTCCTGGGCGATCGGTTTCGCCCCGGGTTGGCTGGCCGCCGAGATCGAACGCCGCGGCACCGGGCACGACCGGGTGCTGTTCGCCAGCGACCAGCCGTGGGGCGACCACGCCGGCGAACTCGCCCGGCTGCGTGCCGCGATGGGCGACGGCGAACTCGCCGACCACGTTTTCCACCGCACCTTCTCCCACCTGTACGACTGATCCAAGGAGCGAACGACATGCCCGAAACCGCCGAACTGACCGACCTCGAGACCAAGAGCCTGGAGGAGATCCCGCATCCGTCGCTGCCGCAGGGCTCCAGCATCTACGGCGGCACCAAAGTGTTCCCGGACTACCAGGCCGAGGACGGCGAGACGTACTTCACGCTGGTGCACGGCATCGCGCACGAGTCCTCGGTGAGCTTCGTCGCGATCCTGCAGGCGACCCGGGCGCAGCGGAAGGGGTTCGAGTCCGCGATCTACTTCTACGGCCCGGGTTCGCTGAACTGCCTGGCCACCCGCGGCTTCCCGACCACCGGGAACTCGGCCTTCCCCGGTGAGCACAACATCAACGAGTCGCTGAAGACGTTCATCGCCGAGGGCGGCAAGGTGTACTGCTGCCGGTTCGGGCTCTCGCTGCACGGTGCGCGCGAGGAGGACCTGATCGAAGGGGTCATCCCGACCCACCCGCTGGACGTGCAGGACGCGCTGATCCATTACGCCCGCAAGGGCGCCATCATCAACTCGACCTACATGTTCTGAGGCGATCCATCATGAGCGTAGGCGCCGAAGAGGCCCTGGCGGTCCGGTCCGAGATGGCCGTGTACGGCGTTCAGGTGGACGCACCCGTCCGGCGCAGCAAGGGCGCGGGGCCGAGCGGCGACGGGCACCTGGTCATCGACGGCGCCAACGCGACCCTCCCGATCGTTGCTGAGAGCCCCTATCAGGTTCGCGACGGTGCGGTGTTCCGCAACGGGCTGGAGCTCGGGTTGTCGGTCGAGCCGGTCCGCCGGCCGCGGTTCTACGACCTGACCACGGCCGACGGGATCCCGTACCGCCAGATCGCCTTGCTGCACGGCAAGGATGTGCTGGCGACCACGGTGGTCCAGACCTGCATTCGGTACGACGAGTCGACGCGCTGCCGGTTCTGTTCGATCGAGGAGTCGTTGCGCGCCGGGGCGACGATCGCCGCGAAGACGCCCGCCCAGCTGGCCGAGGTCGCCGAGGCGGCGGTCCGGCTCGACGGCGTCACGCAGATGGTGATGACAACCGGTACGACGACCGGCCGGGACCGTGGCGCCCGGAACCTGGTCCGGTCGGTGCAGGCGGTCCTGGCCGCCGTACCCGGGCTGCCGATCCAGGTGCAGATCGAGCCGCCCGGGGACCTGTCCGTACTGACCGAGCTTCGCGACGCCGGTGCGACGGCGATCGGTATCCATGTCGAGTCGCTGGACGACGCGGTCCGGCGGAAGTGGATGCCGGGGAAGTCGACCGTGACGCTGCAGGAGTACGAGGCGGCGTGGGACGAGGCCGTGCGGGTGTTCGGGCGGAACCGGGTGTCGACGTACCTGCTGATCGGTCTCGGGGAGGATCCGGACGAGTTGGTCGCGGGAGCGGGCCGGTTGATCGAGCGCGGGGTGTACCCGTTCGTCGTACCGCTCCGCCCGATGCTCGGCACCCTCGCCCGGGCTGATGGAGTGACGGCCCCGGATCCCGCCGTGGTCCGTGATGTGACGGCCCGGGTTGCCGCGCTGCTCGCGAAGGCGGACATGCGGGGCGCGGACCAATCCGCCGGGTGTGCGGCCTGTGGTGCGTGCAGCCTGTTGTCGGCGGCCGGCGCATGAGTACGACGGCCGGCCCCGCGGCGCTGGTACAGACGGCTGGTGTGATGCATGCGGCCGACGTCCACGCTCTCCTCGGCGACCCGTCACCACCGTTCCTGATCGAGGAAGCAGACGTCGCGGCCCGTCGTACCTACCACCATCTGAGGCACCAGGCCTTCGTCGAACACCAAGGCCTCTTCGGCCACACCGACCTCGACCACCGCGACGACGACCCTCGAACGGTCGTTCTGACAGCGAGGGATCACACCGGGACCGTCATAGGTGGTGTTCGGCTGGGTCCGGCAACGCCAGGGCCCGACATCGGTTGGTGGCAAGGCGGCCGCCTGGTAGCGGCTCCATCGAGTAGGGGAGTGGGAGCTGCATTGGTGCGGGCTGCGTGTGCCCGGGCCGAGGCGGCTGGTGCTCTGCGGTTTGACGCGACCGTGCAGCTTGGGACTCAGCGGTTCTTTCAGCGGCTTGGTTGGGACACCGTCAGGCCGGTGACGGTTGCGGAGACACCGCATGTGTTGATGCGGTGGCCGATCGACCGGATCGCCCGGCTGGCCGCGGCGACCAAGAGTGCGCTCGGGCCTTTGCTGCACGGGATCGGGCCGGCCGGGTACGTCGGCGACGACGGGGCACCCGTGCCGGGCAGTGACCTGGTTGCGGCCTGTGACGCGATTCTGCCCGCGATGGTCGAGCGCGATCCCGAGTGGGCCGGCTGGTGCTCGGTGCTCGTGAACGTCAACGATCTCGCCGCGATGGGCGCCGTACCGGTCGGTCTGCTCGATGCCCTGGGTGCCCGCGACGCCGCGAGCGCCGAACGTGTGCTCCGTGGCCTGAAAGCGGCGTCGGCCGCGTACGGCGTACCGATCCTCGGCGGCCACACACAGCTCGGTGTACCGGCGGCGTTGAGCGTCACCGCACTCGGCCGGACCGCACAGCCGGTGGCCGGCGGCGGTGGACGACCGGGCGACCAGGTCCGGTTGACCGCCGACCTCGGTGGCGGCTGGCGACCCGGGTACGCCGGCCGGCAGTGGGACTCGACCAGCCACCGCCGCCCGGACGAACTCCGGCAGCTGATCGCGGCGGTCGGACGCGCGCAGCCGACGGCGGCGAAGGACGTGTCGATGGCAGGCGTCGCCGGAACACTCGGGATGCTCGCGGAGGCCTCGGGCTGCGCGGCGGTCCTGGACGTGGCCGCGGTACCGAAGCCGGAGGCGGCGTCGATGGGGGACTGGCTGACCTGTTTCCCCGGCTTCGCGATGCTCACCACCGGACCGCGGGAACTGGACGCCGGACCGGCCGCAGGGGCCGCGTGCGGCGAGCTGACCACAGGGCAGGGAGTGGTACTGCGCTGGCCGGACGGCGACGTGACCACCGCATTGACCGCCGGCGTGACCGGGATGGGAGCAGCATGACGCTCAGGATGGCGGCCGTGGCCGCGAACTTCGACCGCGACCTGGAGGCGGACTTCGCCCGGGTGGAGCGGCTGATCGGGCAGGCCCGCGAGGCCGGCGTACGCCTGCTCGCACTGCCGGAAGGCACTCTCGGCGGGTACCTGCTCAGCCTTGACGGCACGGCGGAACCGCCGCCCGCCTTCACCGCGGACAGCCCCGAGATCCAGCGGCTCGCCCGACTTGCCGGCGACCTGGTCGTCACCGCCGGGTACGCCGAAGCGGCCGGCGGACTGATCTACAACAGCGCGGTCTGCGTGACGGGTGACGGCGTACTCGGGCAGCACCGAAAGGTGCACCAGCCGCTGCGGGAGGACGAGCACTACGCGGCGGGGGACCGGTTCGAGGCGTTCGACACACCGGTCGGCCGGCTCGGTCTGATGATCTGTTACGACAAGGCGTTCCCGGAGGCGGCCCGTGCGCTCGCCCTGGACGGCGCGCAGATCATCGTCTGCATGTCGGCCTGGCCCGGCGCGCGAACGAACCCGGACCCCGATCTGGCGAAGGACCGGTGGAAGCGGCGATTCGATCTGTTCGATCGGGCCAGGGCGCTGGAGAACCAGGTGGTCTGGCTGTCGGCGAACCAGTCCGGCACGTTCGGTTCGCTGCGGTTCGTGGCGAGTGCCAAGGTCGTCGACCCGGGCGGCGAGATCCTCGCGGACACCGGTGTCACCGAAGGGATGGCGATCGCCGAGCTGGACATCGAGCAGGCGCTGGATTTGGCCCGGCGGTCGATGGGGCATCTGCGCGACCGACGGCCGGAGGCGTACGAGCCGGCATGGGCCTGAAGATCGGAGCGGTGGCCGCCGGGTTCACCCGGGATCTCGAGTTCGACCTGTCCCGGGTCGAGGCGCTGATCCGGCACGGCCGCCGCGAGGAGGTGCAGCTGCTCGTGCTGCCGGACGCGGTGCTCGGCGGGTACCTCGACGACCTGAGCAGCCCGGCACTCGACGACCTGCCGCCCGCGCTCACCCTCGACGATCCGCTGATCGCCAAGGTGATCGCGATGGCGGGCGAGATGGTGGTCTGCTTCGGCTTCTGCGAGGCGGACGATTCCAAGCGGTACAACACCGCGCTGTGCGTCACCGGTGACGGTATCCTCGGCCGGCACCGCAAGGTGCACCAGCCGCCGGGCGAGCGCACGATCTTTGCCGCGGGCAACGAGTTCGCCGGGTTCGACACACCGGCCGGCCGGATCGGCATGATGATCGACTATGACAAGACGTTCCCGGAGGCGGCCCGCGCACTGGCGGTGGACGGCGCGGACCTGATCGCCTGCCTGTGTGCGTGGCCGACGAGTATCACCAACCGGGCGGCGCGGATGAACGAGGACCGCCAGTCGCGGCTGTTCGATCTCTACGACCGGTCGCGTGCCGCCGAGAACCAGGTCGTGCTGGTCTCGTCCAACCTGACCGGTTCGATCGGCGGCCTCCGGTTCCTCGGGCAGTCCAAGGTGGTCGGCCCGGGCGGTGACATCGTCGCCCGGACCTGGTCGAAGGCCGGGATCGCGATCGCGGAGGTCGACGTACGTGCCGAGATCGACACCGCGCGGCGGGTGCTGCACCACCTCGACGAGCGCCGGCCGGAGGTCTACTGATGCGGGTCGCGCTGCTCAGCTATTCGACCAAGCCCCGGGGCGGTGTCGTGCACACGCTCTACCTCGCCGAGGCACTCGCAGCGGCGGGCGCCGACGTCACCGTCTGGTCGCTCGCGCGGGGTGGCGACGAAGGCTTCTTCCGGCCGGTGGACCCGCGGGTGCGGTTGTCGCTGGTCCCGTTCCCGGACCGGCCGGGTGAGGATGTCGGCGCGCGCATCCTCCGGTCCATCGCCGTACTGCGGGACGCCTTCGACGGATCGCCGTACGACGTCGTGCACGCCCAGGACTGCATCAGCGCGAACGCGGCCGGCCGCTGCATCCGGACCGTGCATCACCTGGACCGCTTCACCACCCCCGAGCTGGCCGCTTGTCACGAGCGCGCGATCGTCGACCCGTACGCACACGTCTGCGTGTCCACCGCGGTCGCCGGCGAACTGCACGCCGGTTGGGGGTTCGAGGCAACAGTCATCCCGAACGGTGTGGATGCCGCGCGGTTCGCGGCCGCCGCGTCGGACGCGGCGGCCGTCGACAGGTGGCGCCGGCGACTCGGCCGGTACGTACTCACCGTCGGCGGCATCGAGCCGCGCAAGGGCTCCCTCGATCTGCTCGAGGCCTACGCCCGGTTGCGGCCGACGGAGTTGAGATTGGTGGTCGCGGGTGGGGAGACGTTGTTCGACTACCGCACCTACCGGACCACATGGGACGAGCGGGTGGCGGACCTCGGGGTCGAGCCGGTCGTGCTCGGCACGGTCGACGACGCGCGGCTCCCGAGCCTGGTCGCCGGCGCCGAGGTGTTCGCGTTCCCGTCGGCCAAGGAAGGTTTCGGCCTCGCGCCCCTGGAGGCGCTGGCGGCCGGCGTGCCGCTGGTGGTGTCCGATCTCCCGGTGTTCCACGAGATCTTCGGTGACGCGGCGACGTACGCAACCGGTCCGGCCGCCCTGGCCGACGCTCTGCGTACCGCGGACCATTCTCGCGCGGAGCTGGGACGCAAGGTCGCCGAGAGCTACAGGTGGTCGGCTGCGGCCGAAGCCCACCTGCAGCTCTACGCACGCCTCAGCTGATCGAAAGGTGCTCGGCGAAGGCTGCTATTGAGGGGGTTTGCTCGCCGCGACGCCAGATCAGTGCGAGCGCGGAGTCGGGGATGCCGGTTACCGGGATCGTGGTGATGTCCGCGCGTTGGTTGGTGGCGGCGGTCGAGCTGCAGATGAGCATCGCGCCGCGGCCGGCGGCGATCAGTGACAGGCCTTCCTGCACCGTGGCGACCTCCGGGCCGCGGTGGATCAGGGCGCCGCTCGGGGTCTGGGCCGGCGCCTGGGCCTGGCGCCAGTACCCGGGTGCCGGGCCGGAGTATGCGATCAGGGTCTCGCCCGCCAGCTGCTCCGCGTCGATCGAGGTGTGTTCCGCCAGCCGGTGGCGCTTCGGCACGGCCAGCGTCTGCGGATGCCGCGAGAACACCGGCCCTACGACGACATCGTCCTCGGCGACCGGCAGCAGTACGACGGCCGCGTCGACCATGCGCCGCCGGAGCCCGCCGAACGGGTCGTTCAACGGCAGCTCGCACACGGTCAGCCGGCAGTTCGGGTTCCGTTCCTGGAATGCCGACACCGCCCGCAGGATCTCGTCGCTCGCCGCGCCCTGGAACCCGATCCGCAGCGTCCCGTGCGCGGCAGCGGCGTACTCGCGAGCGTTCTCGACCACCCGCTCCAAGGCGGCGTACGCCGGTCGCAGCGAGGTCAGGAACTCCTTCCCCAGCGGAGTCAGCGCCACCCGCCGGCTGGTCCGCTCGAACAGCTGCCCGCCGATCCGCCGCTCCAGCGACTGCAGCAGCTGGCTGACCCGGCTCTGCGACAGGTAGAGCCGTTCCGCGGTGCGCCCGAAGTGCAACTCGTCCGCCAGGATGAGGAAGCACTCCAGTTCGCGTACGTCGAGCGCCATGCGCCGGCCTCCGATCGATTAGCCCCACTAATACAAGCATCATCAGATCGCCGTTGTTCCGCACCGGTGGCAGGCCGCTCACTGGTGACATGACAACAATCTGCGTCGAGGTCCGTGGGTGGGCCGGCGCTGTGACGATGGCTGCGACGGTTTTCACCGTGGTGACGGCCGAGATGCTGCCGGTCGGGCTGCTGACGCCGATGAGCGAATCTCTCCACGTAACGGACGGCGCCGCGGGCCTGGCACTGACAGCTACGGGGGTTACCTCAGCAGTTGCCGCGCCAGTGCTGCCTTTGGTGCTGGGCCGACTTGACCGCAAGGCAGTGCTGGGCGGACTGATGGTTCTGCTGGCCGCGTCGGCCTTCGCCGCCGCCATCACGTCGAGCTTCCTCGTGCTGATACTGACGAGAATCCTGATGGGCATCTCGATCGGTGGCGTCTGGCTCCTCACGGTCAGCCTCGCCCGCCGCGTCGTACCGCCGCACGCGGCCGGCCTGGCGACCAGCCTGATCTTCTCCGGTATCGGCATCGCCTCGGTGCTGGGGATCCCGGCCGGCGCGTACGTCGGCGAGCTGGCCGGCTGGCGCTGGGCGTTCGCCGGCGTCGGCGTCCTCGCACTCGCGCTGTCCGTTGCCCTGAGCATCTACCTCCCGAGTCTCCCGCCGGAGCGAGCCGTCCGGCTGTGCGACGTACGGGAAGTCCTGCGCCTCCACCAGGTCCGCGTCGGCCTCGTCCTGGTCGCGCTGATCGTGACCGGCCACTTCGCGGCGTACACCTACGTCCGCCCGCTCCTCGAACCGCACATCGCCCCGGCGCTGATCGGCGCGTTCCTGCTCGCGTACGGCGTGGCCGGCGTACTCGGCAACTTCCTCACCGGCACCCTCCGCCCGACCCGCGCCCTGACCCTCATCGCCACCGGCATCGCCCTCACAGCGTTGGCCATGCCAATAGTCGGCACCACAGCAATCGGAGCGCTGGGACTGCTGGTGATCTGGGGTCTCGCATACGGCGGTACGACGGTCAGCACGCAGGCGTGGGCACACGCCGCGGCGCCCAGTGCCCCCGAATCATCGTCCGCTGTCCTGGTGGGGATGTTCAACGGATCGATCGCACTGGGCGCCTTCACCGGCGGCCAGGTCGCCGACCACTTCGGCACGCCGACGGTCACCTGGCTTCCGGCCGTACTCGCGACTGTCGCACTCGTCGTGCTGTACGTGACGCGCGTCCGCGCTGAATAATCCGGCCATGGGTTTTTGGGGCACCTTCTTGGTTGCGCGCAGCGACAAGCCGCTGACAGAACTCGACGACGTCCGGGAGTTGGCCGGCAACGTCCTCTGGCACGGCGAGGGTGATGACGGCTGGCAGGTGCTTCAGCTGCATCGGGCTCCGGAAGGCTGGGGCCCGCCGATGACCGGCGGGGACGATCGGGAAGACCTGCTGACCTCGGTGATGGCGCAGACCGCAAGCCCGGTGCTCGCCGCGATCGTGCTGGACAGCGACGGCGCCCAGTTGATCGGTTACAGCCCGCGGGCGGGCCGGTGGAGCGGATGGCTGAAGCTCGAGGTGCTCATCGACTACCTCGAGTGGCAGTACCGGGAGCACCTCGAGGTGGATGACGACGAGGAGTTGCCGGACGACCTCGACACGTTCTGGGAGGAGCGTTACCGCGAGGCGTGCAGGCCGTTGTACGAACTGGTGCCGCCTGCCGACGTCGCCGCGCCGCATGCCGTCGCGTGGGCGGTCGAGGCCGGTTACGCGCCGGCGGTGGACGAGGTCGAGGCGGTGCTGGCCGGGGGTGAAGCCTTCGCCGAGGACCAGTTCCTCAAGCTCCTGCTCGCTCTCGGCCTGCCGACGCCCGCGCCGACCGGCGACCTACTCGCGGACAGCGGCGAGGGCGGCTGAGTCCTCGTCGCCGAAGGTGTCCTCGAGCTTCTCGGGCGAGTAGTCCAGGTCGATGCCGGCGACGTCCGCGCCGACGGCCGACTCGATCGCGCCGAGGCGGCGGGTGGCGCGGTCGCCGGCGTACGTCATCAGCGCGGTCGGGTTGATCTCCGGCGGGAGCTCGGGGGAGTTGTCCATCGCCCACTGGATCTGCGTCAGCGCGTGCGGGAGGAGCTCCTCCATCGTGTCGGTGACGACCTTCCAGTTCGACGCGTCGGCCGCGACGTGCCGACGACAGGTGAACGTGCCCCAGGCCATGTGCCGGCGCTCGTCGTCACCGATCCGCCGGATCAGCTCCTGCATGCCGGGCAGTACGCCGCGGGCCGTGCAGAGCAGGTTCCAGGCGTGGTACCCGGTGAGGGCGAGCGTTCCTTCGACGACGTGGTTGTAGGTCACCGACGCGCGCACCTGGTTGGACGGCGACGGGTCGTCGGCCAGCGACTTCAGCGCGACCGGCAGCGCCTCGTAGAAGATCGCGCGGTATCCGGGGTTGTTCTCGACGTACCGGTGCAGGTCCTCGGTGACGCCGACCGCGTCCAGCCAGAGCCGGAAGACCGCGGTGTGCTTCGCCTCCTCGAAACAGAACTGCGTCAGGTACATCTCGTCGCCGAACCGTCCCTCGGCCGACATCGCCTGCAGGAACGGCTGCAGGTCCTCGGTGACCGCCTCCTCGCCCGCGATGAACTGCGAGCAGAGCATCAGGGCGTTGTCCTTGTCGTTGTCGTCCAGCTCCTGCCAGTCCTTCGCGTCCTGGCTGAAGTCGATGTCCCGCGGGTTCCAGAACTTGCGGTTGCCCTTGTCGAAGAGCCTGAGCGGCAGGGCGTCCCAGTTGAAGCCACCAGACTTCAAGGAACTGAAACCCTGCCGGTGCAGTGGATTCGTCATACGTGCAACCTCCGAGACTCGGCCAAGAAGGGGGAGAGGACGCGGGCCAGCTGCGCCGCCACCACCGCGGGGGGAGGGCCCGGGGTGACGATGTGGCTGATGACGACGCGCAGCGCGACGTCGACGCAGCTGGTCGCGTCCTCGGCGGGTACCTCCGGCCAGTGCTCCCTGACATGGGCATCCAGCCGGAGGTGTGCCAGTTCCAGCACCTGCTGTCCCCGTGTCGTCAGCAGCTGACTGGCCTGGTCCGATCCCGGCCGGCTCAGCGCCGCCTTCACCAGCGGGTTCGCCCCGGCCAGTGTGAGGGCCCGCTCGACCGCGGCCCGGAGGCCGTCGATCGGATCGGACTCCTCGGCGAGCGCTGCGTTCACATCCAGCAGGAACCGCTCGGTCTCGCGCGCCGCGACGGCCTCCAGCACACCCCACTTGTCCCCGAACTCGTTGTAGACGGTCTGCCGGGACACCCCGGTCCGACGAGCTACCTCCGCCATCCGGAGCCCGTCGTACCCACCTGTTTCGATGGCGTCCTGTGCAGCGTCCAGCAACTCGTCACGAAGGCGGCGTTTGGTCCGATCGGCAAACGAGTCCATGCGGACGAGGGTTTACAAAAATGCTCCAGATGTCAAGAGCACGGACAGCGTGTTGTTAGTTGTCAAGTGTGGAGTAGTGCGAGGCGTCGCCGGTGCGCGGCGTACTGCGGACCCCGTCGACGCTCACCGGCACCTCGCCGGCGAGCGTGATCCGGTGCAGCCGGCGCGGCAGATCGTCGTAGTCGGCGACTCCGAAGTGCTGGGTCGCACGGTTGTCCCAGATCGCCAGGTCGCCGGGCTGCCAGTGCCAGCGGACGGTGTTGTCGTTGTTCGTCACCCGGTTCTGCAACAGGTGGAACAGCGCGGTGGTCTCCGCCGAGCTGAGGCCGACGAAGCGCCGTACGAAATGGCCGAGGATCAGCGAGCGCTCGCCGGTCTCGGGATGGACGCGGACCACCGGATGCTCGGTCTCGAACAGCTTCGACTCGAACTGCTTGTGGTGCTCCTCGTACTTCACGTCCACCCCGCCGATCCGCCCCTCGTCGGCGTGCCCCGCGTAGTCGTACACGTTGCTGTGCACCGCCCACAGTCGATCCACCAGCGCCTGCAGGGCGCGCGGGAGACTCGCGTACGCCGTCACGGTGTTCGCCCAGGTGGTGTCGCCGCCGTACGCCGGCAGTGTGACCGCCCGGAGCAGGCTGATCGCGGGGATCCGGTCGACGAACGTGACGTCGGTGTGCCAGCTGTTCGCCTTGCTGTAGTCGGAGTCGATCGGCAGCACGTTCGCCGCCCCGTCGAGGCTCCGCGACGTCGGGTGCGCGAGCGTCGGCGTACCGAGCAGCTTCGCGAACGCGAGCTGACCGGCGTCGTCGAGCTGCTGTTGCTTCCGGAAGAAGATCACCTTGTGCTCGAGCAGTGCGGCCCGGATCGCCGCCACGGTCTCCGGCGCCAGGTCCCCGCCCAGCTCGACGTTCCCGATCACCGCCCCGAGTGCTCCGCCCACCTTGCTGACGGTGATCTCCGGTGCCTGCAGTTGTACGGTCATGGTTCGCTCCCTCACGATCGGTTAAATTCCATAATCCAATCGAATTAGTAGACTTTGGGGTTGTTTCGGGATGCGAGACCGGGTGCGTGACGGGTCACGTAGTGTGGGGGTGTGTCGACCGCCGCGCTTGAACCCGCCCCTGATACCGCCGATGTGCCGGAGTTGGTTGTCGGGTTCGACCTGGACATGACGTTGATCGACTCGCGGCCGGGGATCCAGGCCGTCTGGGACCTGCTGGCCGCGGAGACCGGGGTGCCGATCGACTCGGAGCTCGTCGTCAGCCGGCTCGGGCCGCCGCTGACCTGGGAGATGGCGAACTGGTTCCCGCCGGAGCAGGTCGACGCGATGGTCGCGCGGTACCGCGAGCACTACCCGTCGCACGCGATCTCGGGCAGCCTGCCGCTGCCGGGCGTGGCCGAGTCGCTGGCCGCGATCCGGGCGCTCCGCGGCCGCACGATGGTGGTGTCCGCGAAGTACACGCCGTCGGTCCGGCTGCACCTGGAGCACCTCGGCCTGGACGTCGACGAGCCGGTCGGCGACCTGCACGGGGCCGAGAAGGGTACGGCGCTGCGCGAGCACAGCGCGACGGTCTTCGTCGGCGACCACACCGCGGACATCGACGGCGCGCACGCCGCCGGTGCGATCGCGGTGTCGGTGGCGACCGGACCGTTCACCGCGGACGAGTTGCGCGCGTACGGCGCCGACGTCGTCCTGAACGACCTGACCGAGTTCCCGGCGTGGCTCGAGGAGTACGTGCTGGAGCAGCGGCTCGAGGCGTTGATGCGGCGGCTGTCGTCGTACGACACGATGGTCGTCGCGTTCAGCGGCGGCGCCGACTCGGCGTTCCTGCTGGCGGCCGCCGCGCGGGCGATCGGCCCGGCGAACGTGATCGCCGCGACCGCCGTCTCGCCGTCGCTGCCGGCCGCCGAGCTGGAGCCGGCGGCCCGGTTCGCGGACGGTCTCGGCGTACGGCACGTCACCCCGCACACGCACGAGATGGAGCGCGAGGGGTACCAGGCGAACTCGGGTGCCCGGTGCTACTTCTGCAAGGCCGAGCTGATCGAGACGCTGCAGCCGATCGCCGACGAGTTCGGCATCACCGCGATCGCCACCGGGACCAACGCCGACGACGCGATCGCGGGCTTCCGGCCGGGCATCCGGGCCGCGTTCGAACGCGGCGCGCTGACCCCGCTGCGGGACGCCCGGCTGACCAAGGCGCAGATCCGTGCCGCCTCGCGCAGTTGGGGACTGGACACGTCCGACAAGCCGGCCGCGGCCTGCCTGTCGAGCCGGATCGCGTACGGCATCCGGATCACCCCGAACCTGCTCGCCCGGGTCGACCGCGCCGAGCAGGCGGTCCGGACGAGGTTGTCGTCGTACGGCGTCGAGAACGTCCGCGTCCGCGACCTCGGGGACAGCGCCTCGATCGAGATCGACGCCGTACTGCTCGATCGCGTCGACCAGCGGGAACTGGTGGACGCGGTGGTCGCGGAAGGGTTCGCGACCGCGCAGGTCGACCCGCGCGGATTCCGCTCCGGGTCGATGAACGAGCGGCTGCCGGAACCCGAAAAGTACCGAAACCTTTGAGGGGTGCGGGACGCTGCCGGATCAGGTAGTTTCCCGGAGGCGCGGTTGCGCCGGTTCACGTACGCTTGGTTTTCGATCACCGACATTGACGACTGAAGAGGTTCCCGTGCCCGTTGGCAAGGTGAAGTGGTATGACTCCGAGAAGGGGTTCGGATTCCTCAGCAAGGAGGAGGGCGGGGACGTGTACGTCCGCGCCGAGGCCTTGCCGTCGGGTGTGACCAACCTGAAGCCGGGCCAGAAGGTCGAGTTCGGCGTCGTCGAGGGCCGCAAGGGCGAACAGGCCCTGCAGGTCCGGCTGATCGACCCGCCGCCGTCGGTGGCCAAGGCGATGCGGCCGAAGCCTGAGGAGATGCAGGTCGTCATCGAGGACCTGATCAAGCTCCTCGACCGGATCGGCGAGGGCTACCGGCACGGCCGGCAGCCCGACAACAAGTCCGCCCGTCAGGTCGCGACCGTGCTGCGCGGGGTCGCGGACAAGCTCGACATCTGAGCTCAGGCGGTCAACCGATCGATCCGGGACTGGATGCCGTCCAGCACGGTGTCCAGCCCGAAGCCGAACTCCGCCGCGTCGAAGTCGCCCGCGTACACGTCGTCCTCGGGTTGCTCGAGCGTGGCCGCGATACCGGGGAAGCGGTCCGGGGTGGCCAGCATCGTGAGGCGCTGGGTGTACAGCTGATCTGCCTCGCGGACCTCGTCCGGTTCCGTGCGCATGTTCGCGGTGAGTTGCGCCGTACCGCGGATGTAGATGTTCACGAGCAGCATCGCGGACAGTTTGTCCTGCGGGCTCAGCGGCGTGCCGTCGAACGCTGCCAGCCCGGCCTCCATCCACGCCAGCTGGTTCGGTGACAGCGGCGGGTCGACGATCGGGATCTGCAGTATCCATGGGTGTTCGCGGAGCCCGTCACGGAACGCCGTCGCCCAGGCGGTGACCTGGTCGCGCCAGCCCCGCTCCGGGTCGAGCGGCGGTGGTTCGGCGAAGGCGTGTTCGAGCATGACGACGTACAGGTCGTCCTTGGCGTCGACGTACCGGTAGAGCGACATCGTGGTGAAGCCGAGCTCGGCGGCCACCTTGCTCATCGAGACCGCCGCCAGCCCACCCGCGTCCGCGAGCTTGATCGCGGCCCGCGCGATGTCACTGATGTGAAACGCCGGCTTGGGGCCGGGCCTGCTGCGCGCCTCGAAACCCCAGAGCTGCTGCAGGACCCTCGGTAGCTCTTCCATGTTTCGCATCCTATCTGTTTACAGCATAGACAGTCATGTGTATGGTCTGTGTACGGCACACACAGTGTGCGGCGTAGACAGATAAACCGGAGGGGTCGTCATGGGTACGAACGAACGGGCGGGACGCAAGGAGTGGATCGCGCTCGGCGTGCTCGCACTGCCGCTGCTGCTGGTCTCGATGGACGTCTCGGTGCTCTATTTCGCCGTGCCGTTCATCTCGGCCGACCTCGGCGTGAGTGCGACCGAGCAGCTGTGGATCTTCGACATCTACGGCTTCGTCCTCGCCGGCCTGCTGATCACGATGGGCTCGCTCGGCGACCGGATCGGCCGCCGCAAACTGCTGCTGTTCGGCGCGCTCGGGTTCGGCCTCGCCTCCGTCGCCGCGGCGTACGCGCAGAACCCGGAGCAGCTGATCGCCGCCCGCGCCGTGCTCGGCATCGGCGGTGCGACCCTGATGCCGTCGACGCTGGCGCTGATCCGGAACATGTTCCACGACGCCAAGCAGCGGCAGAAGGCGATCGCGTTCTGGAGCGCGGTGATGATGGGCGGGATCACCCTCGGGCCGGTGCTCGGCGGGTTCCTGCTGGAGCACTTCTGGTGGGGTTCGGTGTTCCTGATCAACACCCCGGCGATGGTTCTGCTGCTCGTACTCGCGCCGATGCTGCTGCCGGAGTTCAAGGCTCCGGTGCGCGGGCGGTTCGACCTGCTGGGCTCGGTGCTGTCGCTGGCCGCCGTACTGCCTGTCATCTGGGGTGTGAAAGAGATGGCCGCGCATGGTGTGTCGGTGCGGCCCGTCGTCGCGATCGTCGCCGGCGTGGTGTTCGGCGTGCTGTTCGTACGGCGACAGCGGACCGCCGAGCACCCGATGGTGGACCTGTCGATGTTCCGGAACCGGGCGTTCAGCGGGTCGCTGGCGGCGAACACGATCGGGACCTTGGCGCTGGTCGGCAACGCGGTGTTCCTCACGCAGTACCTGCAGCTGGTGCACGGGCTGTCGCCGCTGAAGGCCGCGCTGTGGTCGCTGGCGCCGTCGGTCCTCGTCGGCGGGGCTGCTCCGCTGGCGACCGCGCTGGCGGGGAAGTTCGACCGGGCCTACGTGATCGGTGGGGCCTTCGTACTCGCGGCTTCCGGGTACGGCGTACTCACCCAGGTGCGGGTCGACTCGTCGCTGGCCGTGCCGCTGGTCGGGGCCGGTCTGCTCGCCGCGGGCCTGGTGATGGTGATGACGCTGGTGACCGAGGCCGTCGTCGGTTCGGTCGCCCCGGAACGGGCCGGGTCGGCGTCCGCGGTGATGGAGACCTGCTCGGAGTTCGGCGGCGCGCTCGGCATCGCGATCCTCGGCTCGATCGGCACCGCCGTCTACCGCTCCGACCTACCCGCCGGCGCCACGGGCCCTGTCCGCGAGGGCCTCCCCGCAGCCACCGCCGCAGCCGCCCACCTCCCCGCTCAGCTCGCCGACTCGCTCCTCACCACCGCCCGCCACGCCTTCACCCACAGCATGAACGCCGTAGCCCTGGTAGGCGCCATCCTCCTCCTGACCACCGCGGTCGCCACCACCCTCACCCTCCGCGGCACCAAGCCCACGGCCCAGCCAACAACCGAGCAGCCGGACCTGGTCCCCACCGCCTGAACTCGGTCAGCGGGGTGGGCGGCGGGGGGTGTTGGGGCGGCGTTTGAAGGGTGGGGGGTTGCGTTCTTCGGTGGGTTCTTCGGACCAGGGGGCCGGTTCTTCGGTGGTGTTGTCGTCTTCTTCCGGTTGGCCGCTCCACCAGCGGCCGACCGGTTGTTCGGGGGGCTGGGTGCCGGTGCGCCACTCCACCGTCGGTTCGTCCTCGGTGGTGGAGCGGCGGGCGCGGTTGGCGCGTTCCTCGGCGACGCTGAGGATGGTGCGGGACGTGCTCTCCGGGTGCTCGTCGTACGCCGGTTGCCGGTGCGGATGATGCGGGCCGTCCGTCCGCGGACCGCCGAGCCCGCCGGGGCGCAGCGGCCCTTCGGTGGGACGTGGCGCCGGGCGCATCCGCAGTACCAGGAAGACCACGATCAGCAGCACGCCGGCGAGGAACCCGAACCCGAGCCGCGGGATCAGCGGCAGCACGATCCCGCACCCGCCGCCGATCACCCACGCGAGCTGCAGGACGGTCTCCGACCGCGCGAACACCGACGTACGCACGGACTCCGGGACGTCGCGCTGGATCATCGCGTCCAGCGACAGCTTCCCGAGCGAGCTGCACAACCCGGCGACCAGGCCGAGCGCCACCAGGATCGGCAGCCCGTACAGCACCGCGACCGCGATCGCGACGGCCGCGTCCGCGAGCAGTACGACGAGGACGACGCCCTCCGGTTTACGGGCCCTGAGCAACGATCCGAGCAGGGTGCCGAGGCTGTTGCCGATCCCGGCCGCGGCGATCACCGCGCCGGCCGCGACCGCGCCCTTCACGCCGCTGATCGGCTGGTCGCGGAGCAGGAACGCCAGGTACATGGTCAGGAACCCGGACACGAACCGCAGCCCGAGGTTGCAGCGGATCCCGCGCGCCACCGCGGCGGTGATCGCGCGCCGGCGGGCGTCCCGCCCCGCCGTACCGGTGACCTCCGCGTCGGCGGGGGAGTCGACCGCGCCCGGCAGCCGGATCGCGAGGACCAGACCGACGATGTACACCAGCGCCGCCCAGCGCAGCGACCACTGCGGGCCGATCGCGGCGAACGCGCCCGCGAGCCCGGCGCCGATCGCGCCGCCGGCCACACCAGCGAGCGAGATCCGGGAGTTCGCCGTCACCAGCGTGATCTGTTTCGGCAGCAATCGCGGTACGGCGGACGCGCGGGTGACGCCGTACGCCTTGGAGGCCACCAGGCAGCCGAGCGCCGCCGGGTACAGCCACACCGAGTTCTGGCTGGTGATCGAGGACGCCAGCGCCCAGACCAGGAACGCGCGGGCGCCGAGCGTCGCGCCGATCGCCCACCGGCGGCCGTGCCGGAACCGGTCGAGGATCGGGCCGATCAGCGGCGCCATCAACGCGAACGGCGCCATCGTCAGCAGCAGGAACAACGCGACCCGGTCCCGCGCCTGGTCGCTCGGCACGGTGAAGAACACGGTCCCGGCCAGCGAGACGGCGAACGCGGTGTCACCGGCGGCGTTCACCGCCCCGAGCTCGATCAGCCTGGACAGGCCGGACTCGCCCGCACCCTGCGCGCCGGTCAGCCCGCGGATCCGCCGCCCGGTCGCCCGGCCGAACCTCCCGCCGACGGTCGCCGCCTTCCGGGACGCCGAGGCGACCCCTTCGGCGCCGACCTTCGAGGCGTGCCCGACCTTCTTACTGGCGCTGCCCACCTTCTTACCGGCGCTGCCGACCTTCTTACCGGCGCTACCCACCCGCCCCCGGGCATCCCCCAACCGCTCGCCGGCCGACTTGCCACCACCCCGCGGACCAGAACCCCCACCCCGCGCGCCGGCAGCCGAAGGTCCGCCGCGGTCCTCGCGGGCGTTCGGGTCGGACGGGTCGGGGGAGTGCATGGAACCATCCTGCCTCTTCCCGGGGACAGACCGCAGGCACCGCGCGTACGGACCGAGTCGTGCGGGCGGTTCGGCGTACGGCGGGAGGCGTGCGAGAATGGGCGATTGTGACTCCCGTCAAAGCACCGGATGCGGTACGTGCCAAGCCCGACGCCGTCTGCGTCGCCGCGGTCGAACCGGCCCGGGAGGCCGCGATCGCCGAAGCCGGCGCCGCCCAGGTCGGGGAACACCTCGGTCATCTGGTCGAGGGTGAGCGCCTCGTCACGCACTACTTCGCCTCCGCGCACCCCGGGTACCGCGGTTGGCGCTGGGCCGTCACGCTGACCCGCGCGTCCCGGGCGAAGACCGTCACGGTCAACGAGGTGGTGATGCTGCCCGGCGGCGACGCGGTGGTCGCGCCGGAGTGGGTCCCGTGGTCGGAGCGCGTCCAGCCCGGCGACCTGCGTCCCGGCGACCTGTTCCCGACGCTCCCCGACGACCCGCGGCTGGAGCCCGGCTTCACCGACACCACGGACGCCCCCGAGGACGTACTCACGGTCGTCGAGGAGCTCGGCCTGGGACGCGAGCGGGTGTTGTCGCCGTTCGGCCGCGAGGAGGCGGCGGAACGCTGGTACGCCGGCGACTTCGGCCCGACGGCCCCGATCGCCCAGGCGGTCCCGTACAAGTGCCACTCCTGCGGCTACTGGATCCGCCTCGCCGACAGCCTCGGCCAGGCCTTCGGCGTCTGCGCCAACGAAATGGCCCCCGGCGAGGCCCGCGTCGTCGCCTACGACTACGGCTGCGGCGCCCACTCCGACGCCACCGTCGAGTCCCCCGACCACCCCACCACCGAACACGCCTTCGACACCACCGGCTACGACACCCTCGAACTGGCGCCGTCCGAGGACTGACCTTTAGTCCTCGGTGGCGGGGCGGTGGCCGGCTTGGATGGCGGTCCAGCGGCGTTTGCAGTACCAGAGGCCGATGAGGCCGAGGACGAAGCCGGCGACGGGGACCCAGAGCCACCAGTCGAGGCCGTTGTCCTTCAGTTGGCCGCGGAAGATCAGCAGTACGACGAACGCGACCACCCAGAGCGCGATCCCGGTGATCACGCTCGGGATGCCGGACAGGTCGAGCGGCTTGACCTCGGCATGCACCAGCTCCCCGCGCGCCAACTGGCTCGTCGGGTCGGTGCGCTTCTTGGATCCAGCCTCCTCGGTCACGCCCCCAGCTTAACCGCAACGGTTTGACGTAAGTGCTCGCAACTGCCCGGTAGGAACTGGCACTATGCGGGTCATGAGCTCGCCCCAGGCCACGACGTCCCGCTCCCTGTACGGTCCACTCGACTCGTTCTTCAAGATCAGTGACCGCGGATCCACGCTCGGGCGCGAGATCCGTGGCGGGCTGGTCACGTTCTTCACGATGGCGTACATCGTCGTGCTGAACCCGTTGATCATCGGCACGGTCAAGGACGGCTCCGGCCAGTTCGTCGGCGGTGGGACCGACCCGGCGGCCGCGATCGCGAAGATCGCCGTGGCCACCGCGCTGGTCGCCGGTGTGGTCACGATCCTGATGGGCGTGGTCGCGAACTTCCCGCTCGCGCTCGCCACCGGCCTCGGCCTGAACGCGTTCCTGGCGTTCTCGGTCGCGACCAAGATGACCTGGGCCGACGCGATGGGCCTGGTGGTCCTCGAGGGCCTGATCATCCTGATCCTGGTCCTCACCGGCTTCCGCAGAGCCGTCTTCGAGGCCGTACCGCTGCAGCTGAAGGTGGCGATCAGTGTCGGCATCGGCCTGTTCATCGCGTTCATCGGGGTGATCGACGCCGGGTTCGTACGCCGTCCCGCCGCGCTGTCCGGCCCGCCCGTCGAACTCGGTGTCGGCGGCAACCTGCGCGGCTGGCCGGTGCTGGTGTTCGTGTTCGGCCTGATCCTGATCGCGATCCTGTACGCGCGGAAGGTGAAGGGCGCGATCCTGATCGGCATCCTGGCCGCGACCGTGCTGGCGATCGTCGTCGAGGCGATCGGCAACATCGGCGCCCGCACCGACAAGAACCCGGGCGGCTGGGGCCTGAGCGTGCCGAAGCTGCCGGACCAGTGGTTCACGAAACCGAACCTGGACACGATCGGCGAGTTCAACCTGTTCGGCTCGTTCGGGAAGATCGGCGTGGTGTCGGCGATCCTGCTGATCTTCACGCTGATGCTCGCGGACTTCTTCGACACGATGGGCACGATGACCGCGATCGGCGCCGAGGCGGGTCTGAACGACGCGGACGGCATCCCGCCGAAGTCGCAGGCGATCCTGATCGTGGACAGCCTCGCGGCCGCGGCCGGTGGTGCCGCCTCGGTGTCCAGCAACACGTCGTACATCGAATCGGCGTCGGGTGTCGGCGAGGGGGCCCGGACCGGGCTGGCGAGCGTGGTCACCGGGATCTGCTTCCTGATCTCGATGGTGGTCGCGCCGCTGGTGACGCTGGTGCCGTACGAGGCGGCGACGCCGGCGCTGATCCTGGTCGGGTTCCTGATGATGACGCAGGTGAAGGGGATCGACTTCGACGACGTCGAGGTCGCGTTCCCGGCGTTCCTGACGATCGTGCTGATGCCGTTCACGTACTCGATCTCGGCCGGCATCGGCGCCGGCTTCGTCTCGTACGTGATCCTGAAGCTGGTCCGCGGCAAGGCCCGCCAGGTGCACCCGCTGATGTGGGTGGTCTCGGCGCTGTTCGTGGTGTACTTCGCGATCGGCCCGCTGACCGACTGGCTAACCTGAGCAGAGTGGACCCGCTCGAGGACTTCCCCGCCCAATCCGCACGCACCGGCCGTTTCACCCACGGCCTGCCCAAGTCCTTCACCCTCGGTGACGAGCACGTGCTGTTCCTCCGGACCGCCGGCCCGGAGGACCGCACCAGTTGCCTGTGGCAACTCACCGCGAACGGCGAGGAACAACTCGTGGTCGCGCCCGAGGACCTGCACGCCGGCGGAGCGCTCCCGGACGCGGAGCGGGTACGGCGGGAACGCACCCGCGAACGTACGTCCGGCATCGTCGCGTACTCCGCCGACCGCACCGCCCGGCAGATCGTCTTCGCGCTCCAGGGCGTCCTGTACCACCTCGACGGCCTGGACGCGCTGCCCCGCGAGATCTGGACCGCGGGCCGGGTGGTGGACCCGCGGATCGACCCGGCCGGCCGCCGGGTCGCGTACGTCACCGGCCGCGAGTTGCATGTCGTGGATCTTGCCGACGGCAACGACGTGGCGGTGGCCGCGGACGACGACCCCGAGGTCGGCTGGGGCCTCGCCGAGCACGAGGCCGCGGAGTCGATGGGCCGGACCCGCGGGCACTGGTGGTCGCCGGACGGCACCCGGTTGCTCGCGGCCCGCGTCGACCTGACGCCGGTGCAGCGCTGGTGGATCGCCGACCCGGCGAACCCGGACCGCCCGCCGCGCGAGGTCGCGTACCCGGCCGCCGGTACGCCGAACGCGATCGTCACGCTGCATGCGTTCGACCTCACCGGCGGGTCTGTCGAGCTGCGCTGGGACCGGGCGGCGTACGAGTACCTTGCCGCGGTGACGTGGGACGCGCACGGGCCGCTGCTCGCCGTACAGTCCCGTGACCAACAGACGCTCCAGGTCCTCGCGGGCGATCCCGACACCGGCGTGACGAAGCTCCTGCACGAGCAGCGGGACCCGGCGTGGGTCGAGCTGATCTACGGAACCCCCGCCCGTACGGCGTCCGGGAAGCTGGTGCACCCCGTCGACGACGGCGAGACCCGGCGGCTGACGATCGACGGCGTACCGGTCACGCCGGACGGGCTGCAGCTCCGCGGCGTCCTCGATGTCACCGGGGAGGAGGTGCTGTTCGAGGCGAGCGACGAGCCGACCGAGAGCCACCTCTGGCGGTACGACGGCACGCTCCACCGACTCACCGACGTACCGGGAACGCACACCGCGAGCCGCGCCGGCGACACCCTCCTCGTCGAGTCGAACACCGAGACCCACCGATCCTTCGTTGTCCGCCGCAACGGTCAGCAGCGGACGATCGAGTCCCGCGCCGCCGAGCCGGTCGTCCAACCGCGGATCACCTGGCTGCGCGCGGGCGAGCGCGAACTGCGGACCGCCGTACTCCTCCCGTCCTGGTACGAGGGCGGTACGCTCCCGGTGCTGATGGCGCCGTACGGCGGTCCCGCGATGCAGCTGGTGATGCGCCGGGCGAGCGGGGCGTTCGCGACCGCGCAGTGGTTCGCGGAGCACGGGTACGCGGTGGTGATCGTGGACGGCCGCGGTACGCCGGGACGCGGGCCGGCGTGGGAGAAGACGGTGTACCTCGACAACCTGACGGCCCCGCTCGAGGACCAGGTCGTCGCGCTGCACGCCGCCGCCGAACAGACGGGCGCCCTGGACCTCAGCCGGGTCGGCATCCGCGGCTGGAGCTACGGCGGCCTGCTCGCGGCAGCCGCCGTACTGCTCCGTCCGGGCGACTTCCACGCCGCGGTGGCGGGCGCCGCACCCGCTGACCAGCGGCTGTACGGCACGCACTGGCGCGAGCGGTTCCTCGGGCACCCGGACGAGAACCCCGAGGTTTACGACCGCCTGTCGCTGATGACGTACGCCGCCGATCTCCGCCGGCCGCTGCTCCTGGTGCACGGTCTCGCCGACGACAACGTGTTCGTGGCACACACGCTGCGGCTGTCCGCGGCGCTCATGGCGGCCGGCCGCCCGCACCAGGTCCTGCCGCTGTCGAACGTCACCCACATGGCCTCCGACGCGGCCGCCGTCGGCCTCATGCGCTCGGAGTTGGCGTTCCTTTCAGCCCACTTGACTCCCGCAGCGCCAGGTACTCCGTCCGCGCCGTGAAGAGGTCGCGGAGTTCCGCGCTGACGTTGTCGAGGAAGTCGGTGCGGAACGTCGAGTCGGTGAGCAGCGCGATCGAGTAGTACAGGCCGGTGAAGTTCGCGATCCCGACCGCGACCTTCACCAGCGACGCGCTGACCAGCAGCGGGTGGTGCATCAGCGTGATGTCGTACGACCAGGAGCCGGGCGTGACGCCCCACTGGTCGTACACGTGCTTGCTGATCGCAAGCATCCCGAACCCGATGAAGAACAGGCCGACGCCGGCGCTGACGACCAGGACCTGCATCCACTGGCGGATCACCAGGTTGATGCTCAGGTTCATCCGCTGGCTCCGGCGCAGCGGCGGCCCGGAGCCGGCGTCGCGCTCGATCGCGTCGACCTCGTGCGGCAGCCGGATCAGCAGGAAGAGCGTGCTCAGCGCGGTGAACGCGACCATCAGCAGCACGATGAACGCGGTCGGCATGCCGCCGAAGACCTGCCACATGTCCGCGGTCACGAACAGGACGAGCGAGAAGACCAGCAGCAGCGGGAGGGCGCGGACCAGGCTGGCCACCGAGTTCCCCAGCTCGCTCGCGAGCCGCCGCAGCCCCCAGTACGTCGTCGCGATCAGGCCGTAGCCGATCACTACGTACACGATGCCGACGAGCGCCAGGTTGGCGAGCGCGATGCCGAAGAACTGCCGGACCTGTTCCTGGGTGACCACCGGCAGCAGCGCCGGGAGGAACACGAAGACCGCCAGCTCGGGGATGCCGAAGCGGGTCGGCAGCGACCAGAACGGGCGGCCGCGGAACCCGTTCAGCAGGCCGAACCCGACGACCAGCGCGACCAGCCCGCCGAGCGCGGCCAGCAGGTTCTGCCACCAGTGCCAGTCCAGCGACGTCGCGCCGAGCATCTCGACCAGGAACACCACCACGAGCAGCGGCGCCGCCCGCGTGAAGATGTCGTGCGTCGGCGAGAAGTCCTCGATGAACAGCGGCAGCCCCGCGCGCCGGAACCGCTGCTCGTACCGCTCCAGCTGGGCATTCATGCCCGGAACTCTAGCGGTCCGGGAATACCGGCCCGCGGTCGCGGGTTTTAGTTAGCAAAGGTAATGAGTTAAGGTAAAGACATGCCCGAGGTCGTAGCGCAGCAGGTGAAGAGTGACGTCGGACTGGCGAGCGCCCTGCGGTCGTCGACGCTGCGGCTGTCCCGGCAGATCCGCCGGCAGCGCGAGCCCGGTCACGACCTGACCGCGAACCAGCTCAGCGTGCTCGGTGCGCTGTCCAAGCACGACGCGATGACGATCGGCGAGCTGGCCGCCCACGAGCAGGTCAAGCCGCCGTCGATGACGCGGATCGTGACCAACATGGAGGAGGCGGGCCTGGTGGTCCGCCGCCCGCACCCGACCGACAAGCGGCAGATCGTCGTCGAGCTGACCGACCGCGCCGACGAGCTGATCCTGGCGAACCGCCGGCGCCGCGACGAGTGGCTGCAGACCAAACTGAAGCAACTGACCCCCGAGGAGCGCGACATCCTGCGCAAGGCAGCACCTGTTCTCGAACGACTGGCGGCTCGATGAGCCCCACGTTCGCCGCCTTCAAAGTACGCAACTTCCGGCTCTACGCCTCCGGCGCGATCGTCTCGAACGTCGGCACCTGGATGCAGCGTGTCGCCCAGGACTGGCTGGTCCTGGAGCTGACCCACTCCGGTGCCGCGCTCGGCATCGTCACCGGCCTGCAGTTCCTGCCCGCCCTCATCCTCGGTCCGTACGCCGGTGTGCTGGCCGACCGGATGCCCAAGCGGCAGCTGCTGACCTACACCCAGATCGCGATGGGTTTCGTCGCGCTGATCCTCGGCGGTCTGACCGTCCTCGGCGTGGTCCAGCCGTGGCACGTGTTCCTGCTCGCGCTGCTGTTCGGCGTCGGTACGGCGTTCGACGCGCCGGCCCGGCAGGCGTTCGTGGTCGAGATGGTCGGCCGGGACGAGCTGGCCAACGCGGTCGGGCTGAACTCGGCCTCGTTCAACGCGGCCCGGCTGTTCGGCCCGGCGCTGGCCGGTGTGCTGATCAGCTGGATCGGCACCGGGCCGGTGATCATGGTCAACGCGTTCACCTACATCGCGGTGATCATGTCGCTGCGGATGATGCGCGTCGCCGAGCTGTACACGCCGAAGCCCGCGGCCCGCGAGAAGGGCATGATCCGGGACGGCATGCGGTACCTGTGGCGGCGGCCGGAGCTGATGATGGTGCTGGTCACGGTGTTCTTCGCCGGGACCTTCGGGCTGAACTTCCAGATGACGTCGGCGCTGATGGCGACCGAGGCGTTCCACAAGGGCGCGGGGGAGTACGGCCTGCTTGGGTCGGTGCTCGCGATCGGGTCGCTGTCCGGTGCGTTGCTGGCCGCGCGGCGGGTGCGGATCCGGGCCCGGCTGGTGATCGGCGCGGCGGTGCTGTTCGGGCTCTTCGAGATCGTCAGCGCGCTGATGCCGACGTACCTGACGTTCGCGCTGGTGCTGCCGCTGGTCGGGCTGACCTCGCTGACCATGCTGACCTCGGCGAACGCGACCATGCAGCTGAGCATCGAGCCGACCATGCGCGGCCGGGTGATGGCGCTGTACATGACGCTGCTGATGGGCGGTACGCCGATCGGCGGCCCGTTCATCGGGTGGGTCGGCCAGGCGATGGGCGCCCGCTGGTCGCTGATCGTCGGCGGCGGGCTGACCGTGGTCGGCGCGATCGGGTCGGTGCTGTACTTCTCCCGCAAGCGCGGCCTCTCGATCCGCCCGCGGCTGCTTCCCCGCCCGCACCTCGAAGTACTCCCGCAGACCGAACTGCTCGGTGACAAGGCGGCCGTCGACGCGGCCCCGACGAGCCCTCGCGTGGTCGCCTAGGGTCGGATCCGGGTCAGCAGGCGGGCGGCGAAGAACAGTACGTCGAGGTCGGTGCCCCGCTCGCTGACCATCGCGGCCGGGTCGTGCCGCGGCTTCGGGCGGTCGAGCGGCGTCCGGCCGGTGCCGATCCGCAGGTAGCCGCGGCCGCCGAGCCCGCCCTGCTCCGGGCGCCACTGCACGTCGAGGATCGTGTCCAGCCGGACCGACCACGGGTTGCCGTGCGCCTTCTTCCGGCGCCCGGCGCGGCGCTCGTACGTGAACGTGAGCTGCCCGTTCGCCACCGACAGCGTCGCGTCCCGCCCGCCGATCCGGTCCGGCGCGGGCGGCGGCGCGACCAGCCAGCGCGCGGCGGCCGCCGGTACGTCGCGGCGGGCGAGCGTACGGCGGATCTCGCCTGCGACCTGCTCCGCGAGCGCGGGATCGGCGCCCGGGAAGTCGTACAGGTCGCCCAGGACCTCCACGCCACTGACCGCCTGCAACGGGTCGGCCCCGTCGCGGAGCACGAACCGCAGCCCGTCCCCGGCCACCTCGACCGACTGCAGCGCCTCCACCGGCAGCACCCGTTCGCCCAGGCGCGCGAACAACGAGCCGGCCATCGGTTCGAGCCCGGTCGGCGTCCGGTCGTACCGGATCCGTAGGGTCCCGACGCCGTCCCAGACGACCGTGCCGTTCGTGCTCACCAGCTCACCACCTGCCACCCACCCATCCTCCCTGGTGGCCGGGTCCTTTGCAGGTAACGCGCACAATGGGGTGTGACCAATTACGACCTCGTCGTCATCGGGACCGGATCCGGGAACACGATCGTGAACCGGCGGTTCGCGGACCGGAAGGTGGCGATCGTCGAGCGCGGGACGTTCGGCGGCACCTGCCTGAACTTCGGCTGCATCCCGACCAAGATGTTCGTGCACGCCGCCGACGTCGCCGCCACCCCGTCGGTGAGCTCGCGGTACGGCGTCGACGAGCAACTGCTGGACGTCCGCTGGACCGACGTGCGGGACCGGATCTTCGGCCGGATCGACCCGATCTCCGCGGGCGGCTCCGAGTACCGGCACCACAACGCGGACAACGCCAACGTGCACATGTACGACGGCACCGGGCGGTTCACCGGGTTCAAGGAGCTGACCGTCGACAACAAGGACGGCTCGACCAGCGTGTTCGGCGGCGAGCAGTTCGTGATCGCCACCGGCAGCCGGCCGGTCGTGCCGCCGATCCCGGGACTCGAGGAAACCGGGTACCACACCTCGAACACGATCATGCGGCTCGACGAGCTGCCGCGCCGGATCGCGATCATCGGCAGCGGGTTCGTCGCGGCCGAGTTCGCGCACGTGTTCGGGGCGTTCGGCGTCGAGGTGACGATCGTCGCCCGGTCCGCGGAGCTGCTCCGGTCCGAGGACGCGGAGGTGGCCGCGCGGTACACGGAGATCGCGCGGCAGAAGTACGACGTACGGCTGAACCACGAGACTGTGCACGTCTCCCGGCAGGACGACGGGACGGTGCGGGTCACGATGCTGCACCCGGACGGCACCGACGTACTGGTCGTCGACGAGCTGCTGATCGCGGTCGGCCGCGAACCGAGCTCGGACCTGCTGAACCTCGCCGCGACCGGCGTCGACGTCGACAGCTCGGGCCGCGTGGTGGTCGACAAGTACCAGGAGACGAACGTCGAGGGCATCTACGCGCTCGGCGACGTGACGAACCCGCACCAGCTGAAGCACGTCGCGAACCACGAGGCGCGAGTGGTGAAGCACAACCTGCTGAACCCCACCGACCGGATCGAGTCCGACCACCGCTTCGTCCCGCACGCCGTCTTCAGCTCGCCCCAGATCGCCTCCGTCGGCCTCACCGAGGAGCAGGCCCAGGAACGCGGAATCCCTTATGTGACAGCGATCCAGCGGTACGCCGACATCGCCTACGGCTGGGCGATGGAGGACACCACCGGCTTCGCCAAGGTCATCGCCGACCGCGAGACCGGGCAGATCGTCGGCTGCCACATCATCGGCCCGCAGGCGCCGACCGTGATCCAGCCGGTCATCCAGGCGATGAGCTTCGGCCTGGACGCCTACGCGATGGCCCGCGGCCAGTACTGGATCCACCCCGCGATGCCGGAGCTGATCGAGAACGCGTTGCTGAAGCTGGATCTGCCCGGTTAGTACCGCTGCGCGTACCAGGCCGGCGGCTCGCCGAACATACTCCTGAAGTCGCGGATGAAGTGGCCTTGGTCGGCGTAGCCGAGGTCGGCCGCCAGCGCGGCCCAGTCGATCGTCCCGCCGGCCGCCATCCGTACGGTCACCTCGTGCAGGCGGTACCGGCGGATCACCCACTTCGGCCCGATGCCGACGTACTCCGCGAACAGCCGTTGCAGCCCGCGCACGCTCAGTCCCAGCTCACCGGCGAGACGTTCGACCCTGGTCACGGCCTTGTCCTCGGCGATCAGCTCCACCGCGGCCGCCGCCAATCGCGTCTGGGGGTCGTCGTTCGGCAGGTGCTTCAGCAGGAACGCATCCATGGCGGGTACGTCGAGAGTCGTGGGCAGGTCCGGTCCGAACACCTCGGCCGCCGAGACGACGCGATCGGTGATCGTCGAGACGGAGGCACCGAGGAACGGGCGGAAGCAGCCCGGCCGGAACGCGACGCCGAAGACGTGACCGCGGCCCTCGAGGACCTTGATCTGGTGGCCGCCGCACACGCCGTTGACCTCCGCACGGCCGCCGCCGAACGACAGGTGCACATTCGGGTACGGCACGATCTTCTGCCGGTAGGGCTCGCCATAGTCCCAGCGAGCCTCCCAGTACCGCTCCACCCACGGCGCGAGCGCCGGCGCCGGGCTGTGGAACGCGTGGCGCTGATACCTGCTCCACGCACTCGCAAGCTCACGAACGTCCCGCCCCACTCGGCCGAGTCTATGTCGTCTTTGTTCAATACCTGGCCGGTCGGCGCTGCCTAGCATCGCCGGCATGTCATACGTTTCCAACGCGGCCGAGGCCATGGCCGCAGTTGCCCGCGGTATCACCGACGACCAGCTCGCCAACCAGACTCCGTGCGCGAAGTACGACGTACGGGCACTCGTCAACCACTTGTTGTTTTGGGGCCCGTCACTTGCCGGCGCGGGCCGTAAGGAGTCCGTTCCGCAGCCGGCGGCCGCCGAGGCCGAGGTGGATCTGACGGCCGGCGACTGGCGCGGCGACCTGCTGGGTTTGCTGGACGATGTGGCCTCGTCGTGGGCGCCGCCGAGCGCCTGGGACGGCGAGACGAGCATGGGTACGCCGCAGTTGCTGCCCGCGCCCGTCATGGGCGACATGATCGTCGGCGAGCTGGCCGTACACGGCTGGGACCTGGCGGCCGCAACCGGGCAGCGGCTCGAACTGCCCGCCGACCTGCTGGCCCATCTGCACGACGCCGTACTTGCCGGCGTGGAGCAGGGGCGGGAGCTGGGGATGTACGGACCGGAGATCGCGGTACCGGCAGACGCGCCCACCCTCGACCGCGTCCTCGGCCTGACCGGGCGTGATCCCGCCTGGCTAAGGGCGGAACGCTGAGATCACCTGGCCCACCGTCTCCAGCGTGTCGAGGTCGGGGAGGCTGATCATCACCTCGGCCACCCCGGCCTCGGACAGTTCCCGGAACCGTCCGATCTGGTCGTCGACCGTTCCCGCGTTGACGGTTGCGGCGTACTTCTCCGGGTTGACGTTGCGCGGGCGGAGGGTGCGGATCAACTGGTCGAGTTGATCGCGGTCCTTTCCTACCAGGGTCGTCGAGAGGTGCGTGAGTTCGATCGGTTTCGTCAGGTGCTTTGCTCGTTCCCGTACTGCGGCGACGTCGCCGAAGACGTTCACCGCATCCGCGTAGCGGCTCGCCAGCCGGAGGGTCCTGGGCCCGCTCCCACCAACCAGCAAAGGCAAATGCTCTTGCAGAGGACGCGGATAACAAGTGGTGTCCGGTACATCGAGGACCTTGCCGTGGAACGGTTTGTTGCCTGGTCCCCATAAAACGGGCAGCAACCGCAACGCGTCCTCCAGCAGCGCATACCGCTCACTCACCGACGGAAACGGCCACCCGTACGCCTTGTGCTCGGCCTCGAACCACGCCAGCCCGACCCCACACACGGCCCTTCCACCACTCAACACATCAAGCGTCGCCGCGATCTTCCCCAGATGCGCCACATTCCGGTACGTGATCCCCGAAACCAGCGTCCCCAGCCGAGCCCGCGTCGTACACGCAGCGAGATACCCAAGCGTCGTCCAGCTCTCCAGAAAGTCCTCCCACGCGCGCCCCACCTGCGGGATCTGCCGGAAATGATCCATCACGTAGATCGCGTCGAACCCGGCCGCCTCGGCCCGCTCCGCCACCTCCCGGATCCACGCTGCCTTCGGGCCCTTGTGCGTGTACGAGCTCAACTGCAACCCGAACCGCAACCCGACCGGCGCCTCCGCCTGCCGCGCCTGCGCCGCGGTCGACTCCACGAACGCCGTCGGCACCACCCGCGCCGCGGCCGGCTCGAGGACGTCGTCGTACCCCTCCGCGGCCAGCTCCTCCTTCACCCGCCGCCACGCCCTGAGCTGAGCCGTCAACGCATCCGCCGGAATCCGCTTCGACGCCCGCTCCCGATTCCGCCGCCGGCACTCGTCGGCCGGCGTGTCGAACGCCACCGCGACACACGCCATCCCCGCATCCCGCGCCGCCGCCAACCAGCGCACCCGCCGTTCCCGATCGAGTCCCAGGGTGTCGATCACAGTCGTCAGCCGACGGCCGATTCGTTGCTCCACCACCACCTCCAGCAACGCGAACGCGTCCGTACTGGCCGCGATGTCGTCCTCACCGGACCCCACCAACGCCCGCAACCGGTCACTGGAAACGACCAGCTCCGGCGCGAAGTGCTCGGCCGCCCACGTCGACTTCCCCGACGCCCCAGGACCGACCAGGACCACCACGCACGGTGAGGGCAGCTTGAGCTCCATGAAATGCAGTTTCCACCACCGCTAGCATTTTCGGATGCGATTGTTCGTGGCCGTGGTGCCACCAACCGAGGTTGTGGAGGATCTGGGCAAGTTCGTCGAGCCGCGCCGGGAGCATCCGGACGACGACATCCGGTGGGCGTCGGACGAGCACTGGCACATCACGTTGGCGTTCCTCGGCGACGTGCCGGACTGGAAGACCGAGGAACTGGAGGAGCGGCTCGAGCGGGCCGCGGGACGGCAGCGGCCGTTCGAGTTGCAGATCGCCGGGGCGGGCGCGTTCCCCGGCGTACCGGACGCACGGGTGCTGTACGCCGGGGTCCGCGACGAGACCGAATCACTCAAGCACCTGTCGACGACCACCCGGGCCGCGGCCAACCGGGCCGGGATCGAGGTCGAGGGGCGGAAGTTCACGCCGCACCTGACGCTCGCGCGGCTGCGCCGGCAACTGGACGTCACCAAGTGGGTGCGGATCTTCGAGAACTACGAGAGCCCGGCGTGGACGGCGGGCAGCCTGCAGCTGATCGAGTCCCGGCTGGGCGAGGGCCCGGGCCACAGTGCGGCGTACGTCACGGTAGGCGAATGGGACTTCTTAGGCTAACCTCATCAAGGTTAGCCGTACCTAAGAAGACGAAGGTCTCCCGCCATGCTCGCGAACTATCTGATCGGACTCCGTGAAGGACTCGAGGCCTCGCTGGTGGTCAGCATCCTCGCGACGTTCCTGGTCAAGTCGGGGCATCGGGACCGGCTCAAACTGGTCTGGATCGGTGTCGCCACGGCCCTCGCCGTGGCGGCCGCCGCCTGGGGCCTGCTGCAGTTCGTCACCGCGCTGACCGCGAAGTCCTTCACCACCCAGGAGACCGTCGGCGGGGTGATGTCGATCCTCGCGGTCGGGTTCGTCACCTGGATGATCTTCTGGATGCGCAAGGCGTCCCGGAGCATCGCCAAGGAGCTCCGCGACCGGATGGGCCAGGCGCTCGAGGTCGGTTCCCGCGCGGTCGTCATCCTGGCCTTCCTGGCGGTCTTCCGGGAGAGCATCGAGACGGCGTTCATCGTGTACGCGTCGGCCGCCACCGCGACCACCGCCGTACCGCTGATCGGCGTACTGCTCGGCCTCGCCACCTCGGTGCTGCTCGGGATCGCGATCTACAAGGGCGCGGTGAAGATCAACCTCGCGGTGTTCTTCAAGTGGACCGGGGCGATCCTGGTCCTGGTCGCGGCCGGGATCTTCGCGTACGGCTTCCACGACCTGCAGGAGGCCGGGATCCTGCCCGGGATCGGCCACCTCGCGTTCGACATCTCGCACGTGATCCCGCCGGCCAGCTGGTACGGCGTACTGCTGAAGGGCATCTTCAACTTCAACCCGGCACCGACCGTGCTGGAGGCGGCCGCCTGGGTCGTCTATCTCGTACCGGTGCTGTTCCTCTACTTCCGCCCGGTGAAGAGCTCCACCCCGCCTGCCGTGCCGGCGACGACCGCTCACAAAGCGGCCTGAACCTCAGGAGAAACATGTCTGCGTCATTCGGCCGCAAGGCCTCGATCATTGGTGCCGTCATCGGTCTCGCCGCGCTGTCCGCGTGTGCGAAGAACGATCCGGCCGCGAAGGACGACGGCACCGGTCCGGTGTCGGTGAAGGCGTCCGACTCGGCGTGTGACCTCAGCCGCCGGGACGTGAAGTCCGGGACGAGTACGTTCTCGATCTCGAACGGCGGCAGCAAGATCACCGAGTTCTACGTGTACGCCGACGGCGACCGGGTGATGGGCGAGGTCGAGAACATCGGCCCCGGGCTGAAGCGGGACCTGATCGTCGAGCTGCCGACCGGGAAGTACCAGGCGGTCTGCAAGCCGGGGATGGTCGGCGACGGCATCCGCGGCGACCTGACCGTCACCGGTGACGCGCCCGCGCAGACGTCCGAGGACGCAGCGCTCAAGCAGGCGACCGAGAGCTACCAGCGGTACGTGAACTCGCAGGCGGTCGCGCTGGAGCAGAAGACCACCGAGTTCACCGCCGCGGTGAAGGCCGGCGACGTGGCGAAGGCGAAGGCGCTGTACCCGGTGTCGCGGACGTACTGGGAGCGGATCGAGCCGGTCGCGGAGTCGTTCGGCAACCTCGACCCGAAGATCGACGCCCGGGTGAACGACGTCGAGCCCGGCACCGAGTGGACCGGGTACCACCGGATCGAGCAGGCGCTCTGGGTCTCCAACAGCACCAAGGGGATGGAGAAGTACGCCGACCAGCTGCTGACCGACGTGAAGACGGTCGTGGCGAAGGCGAAGGTCGTGAAGCTCACGCCGCTGCAGCTCGCGAACGGCGCGAAGGAACTCCTCGACGAGGTCGCCACCGGCAAGGTCACCGGCGAGGAGGACCGCTACTCGCACACCGACCTGTGGGACTTCCAGGCGAACGTCGAAGGCTCCCAGGCGGCGATCCAGGCCCTCCGGCCCGCACTCCAGACCCGCGACGCGGCCCTGGTCACCCAGCTCGACACGAACTTCAAGGCAGTCTTCACCGCCCTCGACAAGTACCGCTCCGGCGACGGCTTCAAGACCTACACCGCCTCCGAGCCCGAAAAGAAGGCCCTGGCCGCCGTAGTAGACGGCCTGGCCGAACCCGTAAGCCAGGTAGCCGGAGTAATCGCAAAGAAATGACCGACAAGACAAACCCGGAACCCACGCAGCCCGACGACTCACCCGCTTCCCCCGCCGCGGCGGGGGAAGCCGGCGACCCGACCCCGGGAACCGGCTCGGCTCCTGCTTCTCCCGCCGCCGCCCCGGCGCAGCCGGGGCGGCGGCGGGGGTTTTCTCGCAGGGGATTGTTCGGGGCAGCAGGTGCTGCGGTGGCGACCGGGGTGGCCGGCTACGCCGTACGCTCGGCCGTTTCCACCCAGCCCTCGCAGGCGGCGGACAACAACGGTCCCGTGGAGTTTCATGGGCCGCACCAGGCGGGGATCACCACGCCGGTGCAGGACCGGCTGCACTTCGCGGCGTTCGACGTGACGACGACCAAGCGCGAAGAGCTCGTCGCCCTGCTCAAGGAATGGACCGCCGCGGCCGCGCTCCTCACCGCCGGCCGTGACATCGGCCAGTACGGCGCCGTGAACGGCCCCGACGAAGCACCCCCGGAGGACACCGGCGAAGCGGTCGGCCTACCCCCGGCGCACCTGACCATCACCGTCGGCTTCGGCCCGTCCCTCTTCGACAACCGCTTCGGCCTCGCCGCGAACCGCCCGAAGGCCCTCGTCGACCTCCCGCACTTCATCGGCGACGACCTCGAGGAAGCCCGCTCGTACGGCGACATCGCCGTACAGGCCTGCTCCGACGACCCCCAGGTAGCGGTGCACGCGATCCGCAACCTCGCCCGCATCGGCTTCGGCCGTACGGTCGTCCGCTACTCCCAGCTCGGCTTCGGCCGTACGTCGTCCACGTCCCGCGCGCAGGCCACCCCGCGGAACCTGTTCGGCTTCAAGGACGGCACCAACAACCTCAAGCTCGAGGACGCCGCCAAGCTGGAGCAGCAGCTCTGGGTGCAGCCCGAGGACGGCCCCGACTGGATGGTCGGCGGCTCGTACCTGGTGTCCCGCCGGATCCGGATGAACATCGAGATCTGGGACCGTACGTCGCTCGGCGAGCAGGAGGCCGTCGTCGGCCGCGGCAAGGGCACCGGCGCCCCGCTCGGCAAGGCGGACGAGTTCGACGCGATCGACTTCGCCGCGAAGAACTCCGACGGCGAACCGAAGGTCCCGGCCGACTCGCACGTCCGGCTCGCCCACCCGGACTTCAACAACGGCGCCGAACTCCTCCGCCGCGGCTACAACTTCGTCGACGGCTCCGACGGCCTGGGCCGCCTCGACGCCGGCCTGTTCTTCCTCGCCTACCAGCGCGACCCCCGCAAACAGTTCATCCCGATCCAGAACCGCCTGGCCAGGAACGACAAGATGAACGAGTACATCCACCACGTCGGCTCCGCCATCTTCGCCTGCCCACCCGGCGTGCAGCCGGGTGGGTTCTGGGGCGACAAGCTGTTTACTTGACCGCGCCCGCGGTGACTCCGGCGACGAAGTGGCGTTGTGCGAGGAGGAAGCCGATGACGACGGGGACGCTGACCACCAGGGCAGCGGCCATGATCTGGTTCCAGTAGATGTTGGTCTGCGTCGAGTACTGCCGCAGCCCGACCGACAGGGTGCGGTTCGCCTCGGTGGTCATCACCGACGCGAACAGGACCTCGCCCCACGCGGTCATGAACGAGTAGATCGCCACCGCGATCACCCCGGGCCGCGCGGCCGGCAGGACGACCCGCCAGAGCGCGCCCATCGGACCGCACCCGTCCACGAGTGCGGCCTCGTCGAGCTCGCGCGGGATGCTGTCGAAGTACCCGGCCAGCATCCAGATCGAGAACGGCAGGCTGAACGTCAGGTACGTGATGATCAGCCCGAGCCGCGTCCCGACCAGTTGCAGCCCGAACGAGTTGTTGATGTTCACGAAGATCAGGAACAACGGCAGCAGGAACAGCACGCCCGGGAACATCTGCGTGGACAGCACCGTCGTGGTGAACACCGTCCGCCCGCGGAACTTGAACCGCGACACCGCGAACGCAGCCAGGATCGCGATCGCCACCGAGAACACCGTCGCGGACACCGACACGATCGTCGAGTTCACGAAGTACTTCGCCAGCGGCACCGTCTTCCACATGTCCACGAACGGCGCCAGCGTCAGGTTCGACGGCCACCAGGTGAACGCGCCCTGCACGTCCTTCAGCGGTTTCAGCGACGACGTGACCATCACGTACAGCGGGACGAGTACGAACAGCCCGAGCACGGTCAGCGTGACGCCGCGGTAGATCTTGAAGCCTCTGGTCTCACGCACGACGCGTCCTCCTGCCGGTGACGAGCAGATACGCGCCGGTGACGATCATCAGGAAGATCAGCAGCAGTACGGACATCGCCGCACCGGTGCCGAAGTTCCAGGTCAGGAACGACGCGTTGTAGATGTGGAACGTGATCAGGTCACCGGCCGGCGGCTGCGCCGTACCGAACAGCACGTACGGCGTGTTGAAGTCGCTGAACGTCCACAGGAACAGCACGAGCACCAGCACCAGGTTGACCGGGCGCAGCGACGGCAGCGTGATGTTGCGCCACTGCCGGATGTTGCCGGCGCCGTCCACCGACGCGGCCTCGTACAGGTCCCGCGGGATGCTCTGCATACCGGCCATCAGCGTGAGGAACGCGAACGTCCACAGCTTCCACCCGGCCACCGTGATCAGCGCGACCAGCGCGTTGCCGCCGATCAGCCAGAACGTCTTGCCGTCGCTCAGGTGCAGCTGGTGCAGGACGTGGTTCACGGCGCCGGTGTCGCGCTGGAGCATGAAGTTCCAGGTCAGGATTCCGGCGTACGCCGGGAGCGCGTACGGCACCAGGAACAGCGTCCGTACGACGCCCCGCCCGCGGAACTCGGGCTGCAGCGCGACCGCGGCCGCCATCCCGAGCACCCACGAGAACGCGACCGTGACCAGCGAGAACACGACCGTGACGCCGAAGGACTTCAGCAGGCCCTGCCCGACCGCGTTGTTGAAGTCGAGCGCGACCTTGTAGTTGTTCAGTCCGGCGCCGGGCGCGGAGGACCAGTTCGCGATGAAGAACTTGGTCAGCTTCACGAAGCTCATCCAGATCCCGACCAGCATCGGGATGATGTGGATGAACAGTTCCAGCAGCACTGCCGGGGCGAGCAGTGCGTACGGGAGCCACCGGTTCAGCCCTGGACGGTGCTCGGGGCGGCCCCGGCGCTTGGTCTGCGCCGGAGCCGCGGTCTCGGTTGCGACGGCCATCGTCAGCTGCTCGCCGCCACCTGGTCCTCAGCGGTCTTGAGCGCCGCCTTCACGTCGTCGGCGGTCACCGTCCCGCCGGTCGCGATCTTCGCGAACATCGAGTTCATCGCCTTGCCGACGGTGCTCTCGAACTGGTCCTCGGCCGGCACCAGCGGCAGCGGCTTGGACTTGGTGTTGTAGATGTCCTGGAAGGTCGCGGCCTCGGTGGCGTCGGTGGTGAAGTTCGGCTTCGCGTCCTTCAGCACCGGCAGCGCGGAGAACGGCTTGTCCAGCGTGCTCTGCGTGGTCGCGTCGGTCATGTACTTGACGAACTTCAGCGCCGCGTCCTTGTGCTTGGTGTTCTTGAACACCGACAGGTTGATCCCCGCGACGTGGCTGGCGACCTGCTCGCCACCGGACGGCGCCGGGAACGGCACGACGCCGTACTCGCCGGCCTTCATGCCGTTGGCAACGATCGAGGAGTCCGCGTTGTTCTGGTTGATCACCATCGCGACCTTCTTCGTCGCGAAGTCGTTCACGGACTTGGTGCCGTTGTCGTACTGCGCGTTCGACGGGTTCGCGACCTTGTCCTTCTGCATCAGGTCGAGGTACCGCAGTACGCCCTGGACGTTGCCGTCACCGGTGAAGGTCGGCTTGCCGTCGCTGCCGAACCAGTCGGCCTTGTTCTGCGCGGCGTTGATGAACGCGAAGTGCACGTTCTCGGTGTAGCTGCCGGCCGCCAGCGCCATACCCCACTGCTTGCCCGGGATGGTCAGCTTCTTGGCGTCGGTGACCATGTCCTCCCAGGTCTTCGGCGGCTGCAGGCCGGCCGCGGCGAACATCGCCTTGTTGTAGTACAAGCCGTAGGCCAGACCGTAGAGCGGGACCGAGGTCGGGTCGGTGCCTTCCTTGCCGCCGGTCGCCAGAGCCGTCGGCACGAACTTGTCCTTGCCGCCGATCGCGGTCATCGCGTCGCCGTCGAACGGCAAGAACGCGTCGGTGGCCTGCAGCGAGGCAGCCCAGGTGTTGCCGATGTTGACCACGTCCGGCGCCTGGCCGGAGGTGATCGCGGTCTGGATCCGGGTCTGCAGGTCGTTCCAGCCGATCACCTCGAGGTTGACCTTGATACCGGTGTCCTGGGTGAACTTCTGCAGGACCGGGGTCAGCACCTCCTTGTCGTTGTCCAGGCTGGTGCCCTGGTTGCTGGCCCAGTAGGTCAGCGTCTGGTCCCCGGAACTGCCGCCGGAGGAGTCGTTCTTGCCGCCGCCACCACAGGCGGCGAGGCTGACTCCCATGGCGGTCGCAGCCACCGCGGCTACAAGCGAACGCAGTCTCACGTCGGACTCCCTCGTCCCGTCTCGTGCCCCCGCGGACCTGCGGGGGCGGATCGGCCCCATACTGACCTAACCGGTTAAGTTTCGAAACCCTAACCGGTTCAGTAGAAGCGTGTTCGTTACGACCTCGTGACCTGGGAGGGGCCGGAGGACTCCCGTACCCGCAGCTCGCCCGCCGGCGCCTCTTCGTGCAGCGCGGAGTTCGCGGTGACGATCCGGAGCAGCAGATCCGCGGCGGCCCGCCCGCGCTCCATCGTCTTCTGGTCGACCGCGGTGATCCCCGGCCGGGCCAGCTCGCACAGCGGCGAGTCGTCCCATGCCACCACCGACACCTGCTCCGGCACCGCCGTACCGAGATCCATCGCGACCCGCAGCGCCGCGACCGCCATCAGGTCGTTGCCCAGCACGATCGCCGTCGGCGGGTTCGGCCCGGTCAGCAACTGCCGGGTGAGCTCGGCGCCGTCGTCGTACCGGTAGCTGCCCTCGATGTGCCGCACGGTGATCCCGCGCCGTACGCCGCCCTCGTGCAGCGTCTGCACCCGCGACCGCTCGTGGATGAACGTGAACGGCCCGCTGATGTGCGCGATGTCCGTGTGCCCGAGCCCGACCAGGTGGTCCAGGATCAGGTCGACGGTCTCCGACGACGAGCTGATCAGCCGCCCGACCGAGTCGTCCGGCTCGTTCGAGCTGACGACGACGCACGGTACGCCGAGCTCCTTCAGCAGCGGGATCCGCTGGTCGTCCTCGAGTTCGTCGAACAGGATGAACCCGTCGACGCGGCCTTGGCGCGACCAGCGCCGCAGTACGTCGAGGTCCTCGCCGTGCTCGCCGGTGAGCCGGAGCAGCAGCGACGAGTCGACCTCGTTCAGGTACTGCTCGATGCCGACCAGCGTGCGCATGTAGAACGCCTCGGTGGAGATCAGCGTGGGGTCCCGCGCGATCACGATCCCGATCGTCCGGGTCCGGCTCGCGGACAGGGCGACCGCGGCCGAGTTCGGGTGGAAGCCGAGCTCCTCGGCCAGGTCGAGGACCCGTTGCCGGGTCTCCTCGCTGACGCCGGCGCGGCCGTTCAGTGCGTACGAGACCGACGCCTTGGAGATGTGCAGGCGGCGGGCGAGGTCGCTGATCGTGACGCGATGACTGCGGCGCGTGCCGTTCGGCGGGCCGTCGGTCCCGGCGTCGCCGTCCGCGGCGGATCCGCTCGTCGTCATCGCCCGGCCACCCCTCGCGCAGACGGAAAAGTGCTCATGTCAGACCGGAGATTAGCAGCGGCCTCCCCGGCCTAGCGTTCACCCGGAGATTTGGATAGCGTTTTCCCATGCTGCCGAACGAGCCGTTGCGCCTCGATTTCCTGCCCTGGGAGTACGCCCGGAAGGCCTCCGCCGCCGAGCGCGACCGGCAGTCCGAACGGCAGGCGCGGCTCGGCGGGTCGGTCGATCTGGCCACCGACGTGTACGTCGCCGAGTCGGCCGCGGTGTACTGCGACGAGCTCCGGCTGGGGCAGCGGTCGTACATCGCCGCGCACGCCTACGTCACCGGGCGGATCACGCTCGGCGCGGACTCCACGATCAACCCGTTCGCGGCCGTCCGCGGCGTGGTGACGATCGGCGACGGCGTCCGGATCGGCGCGCACACGTCGCTGCTCGCGTTCAACCACGGCACCGCGCCGGGCGAGCCGATCTTCAAGCAGCCGCACACCGCGCTCGGCATCACGATCGGCGACGACGTCTGGATCGGGTCGAACGTGACCATCCTGGACGGCGTCACGGTCGGCCCGCACAGCATCGTCGGCGCCGGCGCGGTCGTCACCAGGGACATCCCGGCCAACTCGGTCGCGGCCGGCAACCCGGCCCGCGTCCTCCGCTCGCGGACAGGAGCATCCATGTCTGGTGATCTGCCCACTCTGCTGACCGCGTTCGCCGCCAAGGCCCGCGCGCAGACCGACGACGTACTCGCGCGCTGCTGGGACGGCACGCGCTTCGTCGACCGTCCCGGCCTCGACCGCGCGCCGGAGATCCGCCCGTGGTGCGACGCCGTCGAGATCGCGGACCTGCTGGTACGCCGTACGCCGGCCGGCCACACCCGCGACGAACTGGTCGACGTCCTCCGCTCGTCGACGTCCGAAATCACTGTCCTGGAAGGCCCGACGAACTATCACATCCTGTGTGTCGGCTACGCGCTCCGGCTCCTCGGCAGCGACTTCGAGGAGCCGATCGACACGAGCTTCGACGTCGCCGAGCTCGACAAGTTGCCCTGGGCAAGAAGAGCCTGGACGGCGGGTTCCGGCATCGACGCGCTCGGTACGGCGCTGGCGCTGCAGAACGGCGGCGTACCCGGCCATCTCGAGCTGCTGATGGGCTGGCTGCACACCCGCGTCGACCCGTCGACCGGCCTGTGGGGCTCACCGCATCCGGACGACGGATTGCTCCAGGTGGTGAACGGTTTCTACCGCCTGACCCGCGGTACGTACGCGCAGTTCGGCCTGCCGCTTCCGTACCCCGAGCAGGCGATCGCCACGGTGCTTGCGCACAGCAACGATCAGCGGATGTTCACCGGCGACAACTACAACGCCTGCAACGTGCTCGACGTCATCCACCCGCTCTGGCTGGCGCGCAAGCAGACGTCGTACGGCGAGGCCGAGGGGCGTCGCTGGGCCGAGCAGCAGCTGCGGGCGATCCTGCCCCGGTGGGTCGACGGCGCCGGGTTCGCGTTCGCGCCGGACGGGACCGACGACCGGGCCATCCCGGGCTTGCAGGGGACCGAGATGTGGCTGGCGATCATCTGGCTGCTGTCCGACTACCTCGGCGTGTCGGACGCCCTCGGCTACCGCCCACGCGGCGTCCACCGGCCGGAGCCCCTCGTCTGAGTCATGCTGGGACGGTGATCACACCGGAAAGCCCGGACTGGGAGCAGATGCGGCGCGGCTGGAACCTGTCGGTCGACCAGCAGCCGGCCGCGGTCGTCGAGGCCGCCGGACCGGATCAGGTCGCGGAGGCCGTCAAGTACGCCGCTACGCAGGGCTTACAGGTCTCTGCACAGGCAGGCGGGCACGGCGCGACCTATGCGCTCGACGGCATGTTGGTTGTGCGTACTTCCGCACTGGACTCGCTGTCCGTTGACGTTACCGCCCGTACTGCGCGGGTAGGCGCTGGTGTGCGGTGGGGAGACTTACAGGCCGCTCTTGACGGCACCGGCCTCACCGGGCTGCCCGGTTCGTCGGCCAACGTGTCAGTGGTCGGGTACTGCTTGAACGGTGGCTTCTCCTGGTTCTCCCGCCCGTACGGGAGCGGTGCTGGAAGCCTGCGGGCTGTGGAGCTGGTTGATGCGGCCGGGGAACGCCGGTGGATCGACGACGCGAGTGAACCGGACCTGATGTGGGCGCTGCGCGGTGGCGGCGGCAACTTCGGGGTGGTCACGGCGGTCGAGCTGGACCTGCATCGCGCTCCCGCCATCACAGGTGGTCGGCTGATCTTCCCGATAGAGCAGGCGGGCGCGGTGCTCACGGCGTACGGCCAGGCGACTCGTGAGGCGCCGGATAACGTCACGTTGTGGGCCTACCTCGCTCAGTACCCGACACCGGCCTGCATGGTCGACGTGATCACCCCGGACGCTTCTTCTGCCGAGCTTGAGCAGGCGCTGTCGCTCGTGCGCGCCGCTGGTACTCCGGTCTCCGAGGTCATCCGCCCGCTGCAGCCCAGCGAGGTGGCTGACTTCAACTCGGTGCCTGCCCCGCCGCAGGCGCTGTCCTTGATCACCAGCCCCTTCCAAGAGGTCACTCCCGAGCTGATCGGCACCCTGCAGGAGTACGGCAAGCCCCCGCTCTTCCAGGTGGTAATCCGGCACCTACGCTCGGGCCAGGACGGTACCTACCCCGGCGTGGCGGCTGCTGACCCACAGGCGCCGTACCTGGTCCTGGCTGTCTCCATCGCACGCACACCCGACCAGCAGGAGCCCGGTGTGCGAGCCCTACGCGCCCTCCAGGAGGCCCTGTCGCCGTGGTCGGTCGGCCAGAAGACACCGACCGGGCTGTCCTCCTGGAACACCCTGGACGAGTGCTACGGCCCGAACGACCTGGCCCGGCTCCGGGAGATCAAGCAGCGGGTCGACCCCGGTGACAGGTTCGTGGGGAACTTCCGCCTACTCTGAGGCCGTGGACCCCCGCACGCGCCGACTGGTGACCTCCCTCGTTCTGGCGGCCTTGGTCGCCATCGTCGTGGTGGCAGCCTTCCTCCGGTAACGTCCCGGTATGACCACCACCTCCGCCGGTGAACGTTCGTCGTACCTGATGCGGGCCGGGATGGTCCGGAACGTGCGGTCGGGGGAGCACCTGACGACGTTCGTGGTGTCCGGGGTCGCGACGGTGCTGATCACCCGGCTGCTGCTCAGCCTGAGCGGGTACCCGCAGATCGGCGGCAAGGGCCTGCACATCGCGCACGTGTTGCCCGGCGGGCTGCTGATGTTCGTCGCGATCTCGCTGCTGCTCGGGTACGTCGGCCCGGTGGTCCGGCCGGCCGCGGCGACGATCGGCGGGATCGGGTTCGGGCTGTTCATCGACGAGGTGGGGAAGTTCGTCACCTCGGACAACAACTACTTCTACAAGCCGACCGCGGCGATCGTGTACATCGTCTTCGTGCTGATCGTGCTCGGCTTCCGCTTCCTCACCACCCGGCGGCCGATCGACCCGCGGGAGGAGCTGGCGAACGTCATCGACCACGCCGTCGAGGGCGTCGCGGGCGGTCTGTCCCGCCGGCGCCGCGCGGAGGCGGCCGAGCTGCTGGGCCAGGTGCCGCGGGAGATCGGCGGCCGGCGGGAGACCGCTGACCTGCTGGCGGCCTGCCCGCCGGACGAGGTCGAGCTGGCCGCCCCGGTCGACGCGGCGTGGCAAGCGATACAGCGCGGCTTCGAGCGGCTGGCCACGCACCCGAACGCGCCGACGGTCGCGGTAGCCGTACTGGCGATCCAGGTGGTCGGTGAGCTCGTCATCGCCGCCGTACTGGGGAACGGGCTCAACACCCTGCCGGTGCTGGGGGTAACGGCCGGGAGCTTGCTGTCAGCAACCTTCACGGTGCGTGGCGCGCTGGCGTTGCGGAAGGCCAACCGGGCGCGGGCGGTCCGGCTGTTCGAGCTGGCGGTGCTGGTGTCGTTGCTGATGACACAGGTCTTCCAGTTCGCCGCTACGCAGTTCGCGGCCGCCGGGGGCATGCTGCTGGACCTGGTGATGCTGGGGCTGCTGCGGGCGGAGCGGGACCGCATGCGCCGGGCGGTGGACGACCGTACGAAGGCTAAGACGCACCGGCTGCCACCCGAGCCAGATCTGCCGCCGTTTCCGGAAGACCCGTCGGATCCGGTGTAGCCTTCCAGCTCTCGCGGCGGCCGATCAGCACCGGTGACATGGTGGCGATCAGGTAGATCGCACCACCCGCCAGCAGCGCGGGCGCCAGACCGATCCCAGCGATCGCGGCACCGGCCGCGACACCTCCCAGCGGTACGCCGGTCCAGCAGACCGCGATGGACAGCGAGTTGACCCGCCCGAGCAAGTGACCGGGGATCCGTTCGACCCGGATCGCGCCTAGTACCGGGTTGATGAAGCCGGCCCCGATGCCGCCCACGGCGTACACCGCCATCAACGCCCACACCGGTGCATCGGTCGCCATTGCCACGAAGCGCGGAGCCCCAGCGATCAGGAAAGCCAGTGTGAACACAAGCTTGCGCGGGATCCGGTCGCCGATCGCCGACGCAAGCAGTGCGAACGCGGTTGCGGTCACGCCGAACGAGGTGAGGATCAGACTGGTGTGCCCGGGCCCATAGCCGTGCTCTCTGATCCAGACCGGCAGTAATACCGTGCTGGTCGCGGCATCGAGCAGGTTGGTGACGGCGATCATCACCACCAGCGGCAGCAGCAACCGGTCGCTGCGGAGGAACTGCCAGCCTTCCAGCAGGCGACGCCCGTACGCCTCCTCGTTGCTGACCGGCTGCCTGTCCTGCTTGGGGATCCAGCGGGCGATGAGTACGGCGCAGATGCCGAACGACGCGGCGTCGATCCACAGCGCGTTGACCGCTCCGACCAGTGTGATCAGTCCGCCGGCCAGTGCGTACGCGAAGAAGCCGGCCAGGCGTTCCGTCGTACTCTCCAGGCCTGTCACCCGCTCGAGCGGGACCTTGGCGGCCCGGGCGATGTCCGGGATCAGGGTCTCCTTGGCGGAATCCCCTGGCCCGCGGAGCGCTCCGGCGACCGCGACCAGCGCCAGCAGCGTCGGGAAGTGCAGCAGACCGAGGGTGTGCAGCAGCGGTACCAGGGCGACTACCCCGGTACTGGCGGTGTCGGCCAGGACGCTGATCCGACGGGCGCCGACCTTGTCGATCATCGGGCCGCCCACGGCCTTCACGACGACCAGTGGCGCCATCTCGGCCAGGGCGACGAGGCCGGTCTTGACGGGCGAACCTGTGGTGATCAGTACGAACCAGGGGATCGCGATCGCGCTCACGCGGGTCCCGCAGATCGACACCACATTCGCCACCAGGAACGCGATCAACGGCTTCGATTGCCTCACTGCTGGTCCTCCTACCGCGTCTCGCGAGGGAACGCCTGGATCTGGACGGTGACCTGCTCGGCGCCGTCCGGCAGGGGAGCGGTCAGGTCGGGCGTCTTGTACTTCTCGAGGACAGCCAGGACCTCGTGCATCATCGCGTCCAGCTGGTCGGCACGGAGGTGGAAGAAGTAGTCCGACAGCACGCTCGCGTCCCGCCAGTCCGCCGGCATCGTCTGCATCGCGTCGATGAAGCTGAACATGTTCTCGGCGTACGTCTGCCCGACACCGTGCAGGAAGCCCAGCGCCAGCTCCGGCTCCTGGTCCAGCAGCTCGGCCTTGTCGAACTCTGTCCCCTGATGCGCCGCCTTCCACCACCGGTCGCGCGCGTTGCCCCGGCTGTCGTCCTCCGCCACCAGCCCGGCCTCCGCGAGCTGCCGCAGGTGATAGCTGGTCGCCCCGGTGTTCACGCCGAGCCGCCCCGCCAGGGTGGTCGCGGTCTGCGGCCCGTACACGCGGAGCAACCCCAGAATCCGGTTCCGCATCGGATGCGCCAGCGCCCGCACCAACTCCCGATCCAGCCGGACCGTCCGCGGCGCCTCGTTGCTGCTCTCGTCGCTCATGACACCGACTCTACGACTGCACAGACTCTTTGCAAAGAGTTTTTGCAAACCGATTGTGCGATCGGTTGTCCACAGCTTCCGGATCGATGCGCCGAGGTACCGCGGATCCGGGCATCTTCTCTGCCGACCAGATCCCTCAGGACCGACCGAAAGAGGAACCCACAGATGATGCGCGTGATGCTCGACGAGGCCGACTACTGCGACGTCCCCGCCGACCTGATGACCTTCGACAACGGAGCAGTGATCTTCTGGCAGAAAGGCGAGGAGGTGGGCCGCCACCGCCAGTCCCGGATCCGCTCCCTGGAGCCCATCAACCCCAACTCCATGACCCGCAAGATCCAGAAGGCCCGCCAGACCGCCCCGAACGCCTTCCGCCAGTGGACCCCCGAAGACACCGAAACCCTCACCGAGATGTACAACAACGGCGCCTCCCTCGAAGACCTCACCGAAGCCCTCGGCCGCCAGGAAGGCGGCATCATCACCCGCCTGAGAACCATCGGCATCCTCGAAGAAGACCCCACCCCAACCACCCCACCCGCGTGACCCCACCACCCACGCGCGGAATCGCCGCCGCCCAACTGCCGGATCTTCCGCAGACGTGCGGTGCTTGCGGGGGAGCGAAGCGGCGACTGTCCTTCCAGCCGCCTTCGGCGCCGCGCAGGAGGCGCTGTCGGGTGCAGGCTCTCGGCGAAGCAGGATGTCGCTCGCGGGGCGTGCGTGGAAACACCGCCGCCTCAGCTGGTTGTTGCTCCGCAGACGTGCGTGCTCGCGAGGTGAGGGGAGTGGCGACTGTTCTTTGGCCGCCTTCCGCGGGCGCGGAGGGTGCCGCCGGGCGCAGGCCTTCGGCGAAGCATGACGTGGTTCCGTGCGTGAGAATGCCGCCGCCTCGGCTGCTACCTTCCCGCGCACGAGGAGTGCGTGCGGGCGAGGTGTACGGCGCGTCCACGCCGCCTGCCCGACGAGCTCGCAGACGAACTCCGTCCGCGCACCAGCGTGCACGTCGACGGCCTCACCGGCGGCCGGCCTGTCGCGAGGCTCCAGGAGCGTGGGCTGCTGGGGGCGAGTACGACGTTCGTGCACGCCACGGGACAGGCGGCGACTGCCAACTCCAGCCGCCCTGGGAGGTGCGCATGAGGTGCCACCGGCGCATGCGTTCGGCGAAGCATGATGTGGGTCGGGGCGTGCGTGGGAAATGCCGCCACCTCCTCGGCTGCTGACTTCCCGCAGCCGAGGGATGCTTGCGGGACGACCGACCGGTTGTGAGGTACGGGTGCCTCTGGCTGCCTTCGGCGGTGCAAGTGTCGCCGGGCGAATGCCGGCGCGGAGGACGACATGGTTCATTTGTGCGAGGAATGCCGCCGTCTCGGCGGCTGGTGTGCCCGGGGAGTTTGCTGGGTCAGGGGGACCGACGGCTGTCGCCCGGGGCGCCATCGGCCGGGGCAGGTGTTGTTGGGCGTGGCCTTCGGTGAGATCCAGGACAGGCGGACCTGGGCCGGCACAGAGCCTGGCTGGGCAACAACTGCATCGATTCCAGCGACAAGCCGGGCAGGCGCACCACTCCAATGAACGGCCCAATGGCCCGCCGTTGCGGCCTCTCAGGCATCGACCATCACCATCACATCTCCATGTACAACGAGTATTTGGGAAGTCCGTGGCCTCGATTGGCGCCGACTTGGTGGCGGCCAGCCGCCGCTCTTCGAACAGATGCCGTCTGGAGCAATCAACCGACAGTTTTGGCGACGGCTTTGACGGCCGAGTCGGGTCTAACGCTCATATGCGTAGAGCCGTGGCGCTCCATGCGGCCGTGACGCTGTGCGCCCTGCTAATCGGCTACTCGGTGGCGCGACAGATCAAGCCTGACCGCGGCAGTCTCTCTACATCGACGGCGACGCCGCACACCTCGACTGATGGCTACTCGTTTATCCCTCCGGCCGGCTGGAAACAGTCTCCCGAGGGCGGCGCGTCTCAGGGGTCCGTGCTGTTCCTCGCACCTTCCATCGATCCGGCCGAGAAGGTCGTGGACAACATCATCGTCGGCATCCATGCGCCCGAGAATGATCTCCGGACGACGATCGCGGACACCAAGCGCGGCGATCGGACCCTGGCGTCGAGCTATCGCGTGGTGATCGACCAACCTGCTACCGCGAAACGGCCAGGATGCCTGGCTACTCGGCGGCACGGTCGACTACGAGAGGGCCATACGCCTCCAGAATCTGCAGCTCCTCCTCATCGCCAACGGCCAGCAATACATAGTCACCTTCACCGGCGCCGCCGCGAGCTTCGCAGGGCTTGAAGGTGTCGCGCGCGTCGTTGCTGTCGTTCCAGCTGGTTTGATCACGAACTCACGTCGAGGAGTTGGTTCTAACATCCGTCTCGCGGGACGGCGCCGGCGATGCCGCGGCTGTTTGCTTCGCGTGATTGCGGGCGTGCTAGAGAAGCTGGCCGGGTCTGTCGCTGCTGCGAAGTAACCGCTGACTTATGAGAAGGTCGTGGGGCTGATCGGCGTCGTACGAGGTTCCTCGGTGATGGCTCCTCTTGAGCCCCGCGATTGGACCGAGCCGTGTGACAGTTCGTCGCGGACGTACCCGCCAGTCCTGCTCTGATGCGGTGTTGCTCTGAGCAAGAATTTCTCGCACCTGTCGGGTTCGCAAGAGCGGCGGACAACAGGAATCCGGCGCATCGGACGAACGACTCTGTGTGAGGCTGTAGGGCGCCGTCTGCCCCCGCATACCGCGTGGCGTGCGACCGATGCTGTCGAGTACGGGACCGCTTACAACGGTGCCTTCACGGCATACGCGTCGCGACTGGTGATCCAGAACAAGCGGCTCGGTCAATCGTCAGCCGCCGGGGATACCTGGAGTCATCAGTCCGTAGCGTGATGATCTACGGGATCGTCGAGATGACTTGCTGCGGGCAGACCGAGTGACAGCGGGTGGGTGCCGGTGTGGTCGACCAAGAAGGTGAATCCATGCGGGCTGGTCCACTCGATTCCTCCGCCGGGCAGGCGTCGGTTACGCCAGCCGCCGAAGGTCTTGGCGCGGTGGTGGAGTCGTCCTTGCGGTATGAGGTTGTCGACGTTGGTCTGCCCGGGTGGCCGGAGCTGTCCTGCCCGCCCGGGTGGTCCGGTGGCTTCGGAGAGACCTGTCCACCCACGCTGTCGCGTCGTGTGGGAATGCACGACGCATCCCGATCTGTCGCTGCTGTCCCGGTCATTGGACTGATCGGTGCTGGTGTCTGTCTGGCGGCTGGGATCCTCGCCCGTGTGGTTCTGGGTAGTGCGGTCCGGGGTGAGGGCGTGCTTGTACGGCGTGATGTGGTCGAGGTCCATCCTGGGTGTTGCTTCGGCTGTGCCGTAAGGGAACATGTCGACGGGGTGGCGGAGTCGTACGCGTTCGCGGATGCGGTCGGGGATTTCGTAGCTGTCGACGCTGACTTGGTCGTGCAGGTCGATGACGGGTTTGACGATGATCTGGTTGTGGCCGAGTAGTTCGCTGAGTTGGCTGGCGAGGAGTGGGCCGAGTTCTTCGGTTCGGAGTATGCCGGTGCCGGTGGCGAGGGTTTTGTCGGTGAGGTGCACGTAGAGCGTGTGCCGGTTCCGTCGGCCGGTGCCTGTGCCGGGGTTGTTGTTGTGGGCATCGTTCTTGATGGCGGCGAGCCGCGCCCCGAGCGTGACGGCGAGTGCCCGCCGTGTGAACTCCTGCGCGGCGCCTGCGTCGGCTGATGCTGTATGCGGTGATGCGGGCCGGTCGTCCGGTTCGCCGTCATGAAGGGGGTGGGCGGCGGCGCCTTCGTCGGCCACGTCCGCCACGTCGGCCACGTCGGCCACGTCGGCTGGGCCGGCGGGGTCGGGCAGGACGGCGGGGTCGGGCAGGACGGCGGGGTCGGGCAGGACGGCGGGGTCGGGCAGGACGGCGGGGTCGGGCAGGACGGCGGGGTCGGGCAGGACGGCGGGGTCGGGCAGGACGGCGGGGTCGGGCAGGACGGCGGGGTCGGGCAGGACGGCGGGGTCGGGCAGGACCGCGGGGTCGGGTAGGACGGTCGCGCCGGTCAGGTCTGCCGTGCCGTCCGCGCCGGTCAGATCGGTCAGGCTGGCCGTGCCGTCCATGTTGCCGGCCTCGTCCGCGGCGGTCATGTTGTCGGGGTTGGTGATGTCGTGTTCGGTGTCTGCGTCGCGAGTGTCGTGGGTACCGTGCTCGCCGGCGTCTTGGGGCGTGACGTCCGTGGTGCGCGGGCTGCCTGTGGCGCTCGCGTCGGCGGTCGGGTCGTGCCGCTCGTCCCGGGCCTCCTGCTCGCCCCAGCTGTCCCACTCGCCGGGGTTGTCCCGCTCGCCCTGGTCGTGCCACTCGCCTGGGTTGTGCCACTCGTCGCGGTCGTCCCACTCGTGGTGGCCGGGTGCGGGTGGGTTGGCGGTGGCGGTGGCGTGACGGGGCCAGGGCTCGGGCTCCTCATACGGCTCGGGCTGCTCATACGGCTCAGGTGGCTCGGGGGTTTCGGCGGCGGGGGCGGTGTCTTCGTCGGGGGTGGGCTCGCTGTGGTCGCGGTGTGTGGTGCGGGCGAGGTGGCGGGCTAGCTGGAGGAGGTGGTCGGCTGCGGCGGGGTCGGCGAGCCAGTCGATGGCCTTCGCGCGGCGTTCGTCGAGGGTGTCGGTGTCGCCGAGAGCCTTGAGTGCTTGGGCGAGTTCGTCGACGGTGGCGTCGAAGCGGATGACGGCGCCGGTGGCGGCGCGGATGAAGATGCGTTTGGTGCCGTGGTCGTCGTCGGGGTCGGACTGGGCGACGAACACGCCCCGGGTTTTCGCGGCGGACTCGGCGGCAGCCTGGGCCTGTTCGGGGTCGGCCTGCCACATGGCCGCGGTGACGATCTTGCGTAGCCGGCCGGGGGTGACCGTGTTGACGATGCCGGCGACGCGGCGGTCGACGAGGGCGGCGGCCTCCATGGACAGGTTGAGGCAGGCGTGGGCGATCTTGCGGGCGCGCCAGGTGAGGGCGTTGCCGGACAGGACGGCGGCCCACACGCGGGGGAGGCGGTGCCGCAACGCGAGCGCCTCACCGAGGAGGGAGGCGGCGGCGCCGGAGGACATGCCGAGGACGGCGCCGAGTTCGATGGGGGCGAATTCGGCGACCGCGGGGCAGCCGGGGCCGCCGTAGACGCGGAGGCGTTCATAGCCGGGGAGTGGGTCGTGGTCGGGTCGGCCGGGTTGGCTGGTGGTGGTGTTGCGGTCGGCGAAGGCGAGGGTGGTGCGGAGGATGCCGAGGGCGGCGTGTTCTTGATCGTGGGCGTACTCGGCGGCCGCGGTGAGGAGGTCCGCGGTGGTGAGGTCGTCCAGATCGGGATCGAACATGTGTTCTATTGTAGGTCACGGAATGGTCACGAGCAAATCCAGGATCGGCCGGGATTCCTTATGTGTAAGGAGAATCAGCCTGCTCGGGGTGCGGGGCGGGAGGTGGGTGCCAGGCGGTGAGCGCGGGTGCTCAGGCGATCGAGGGGTGTCGAAGGATGCGTGCCGTCGCCGTGGGGTGGACGCGACGGGATCGGCCGGATTTCGGACGGCCTCGGGGTGTGGTGGCTCGGGGTCTGGTGGGTGGTGTGAGGCGGGCGGGGGCGGATCGGGTTATCGGGGGATGACGGTGGGTGGGCGAGATCATTTTGTGATCGGGGGTGGGGGTCGGGGACAATGGCGCGGTGCAGCCAGAGGTGTGGTCGGGTGAGGTGCCGGTGGGGGCCGGGGCGTTGGGGGTGGTGCGGGCTGCGCTGCTGGAGCGGGACGGGCTGGTTCGGGGGGTGGGGTCGGGGCGGCGGCGGGGGGCTGTGGCGCCGGGGTTCGTGCGGGTCGAGGTGCGGTACGTCGACCTGAAGGGGGAGCGGTTCCTGCAGGTCACCGAGTTCGACGAGCGGCAGGCGCATACCCGGAACGTGCCGGCGGGCGAGCTGGAGAAGATGGTCGACGAACTGCTGAGCGCCGGCTACGGGTCGTGGCATGTCGAGATGACCACCGAGACGCTGCGGTTGCGGTACACCAAGAAGGGCAAGGAGTTGCTGCACCGGCAGGAGGACAGCCGGGAGCAGCAGACGGGTCATGACCGGGTGAAGCGGCGGGTGCTGGATCCGGCGGCGCCGTTCCTGATCGAGTTGGGGATCAGCGACCACCAGGGGCGGGTGAAGCCGTCGCGGCAGGCGAAGTACAAGCAGATCGAGGAGTTCTGCAAGCTGTTGCAGCCGGCGCTCGACGAGGCGGTCGCTGCCGGGCGGATCGAGGACGATCGGCCGCTGCAGGTGGTGGACCTCGGCTGCGGGAACGCGTACCTCACGCTGGCGGCGTACCACCTGCTGACGGCCACCGGGCGCGACGTACGGATGACTGGTATCGACCACAATCCGGCGGCGCGGAAGCGGAACACGCGGGTGGTCGAGGCGCTCGGGTGGGAGCGGCACCTGCGGTTCCTGGATGCGACGATCGAGGGCGCGGAGCTGGACGTGCGGCCTGACGTCGTACTGGCGTTGCACGCGTGCGACACGGCCACCGACGACGCGCTGGCGCGGGCGGTCCGCTGGGAGGCCGCGCTGGTACTTGCGGCCCCATGTTGCCATCACGACATCCAAAAGCAGCTCAAGAGCGTCACACCACCGGCGCCTTATGCGCTGATGACGAGATATGGCATCGTTCGTGAGCGGTTCGCCGACGTCCTGACGGATACCTTGCGGGCCGCGGTGCTCCGACAGGTCGGCTACCGGGTGGAGGTCGTGCAGTTCGTGGACAGTCAGCACACGCCGCGCAATCTGCTGCTCCGCGCCGCGCGGACCGGGGCCGAACCGGCCGCGGACCTGCGGGCCGAGTACCAGGCAATGGTCACCGAATGGCAGGTGACGCCGCGCCTGGCGCAGCTGTTGCTCCCGGCAGGTGCTGAGGTGGTCTCGTGAGACAGTTCCGGATCGCCCTCGCGCTGCTGGGCGCGACGCTCTGCGCCTTCGCGGGTGTCGCGCTACCGACCGCCTCGGCGACCGGGACCGGGACCGCCGCGGACCCGGCGGCGAAGAAGCTGTTCTCGATCAAGGACGACCGGATCAAGCATCCGACCGGTCTGGTCCGGAGTACCAAACACCAGGGCACGTACTGGGCGGTGAGCAGCTCCGGCGCCACCGGGCGGGTGTTCGCGCTCGACACGACCGGCAAGGTGCAGGCGGTGTTCCGGTTCGGCGCGAACGTCGCCGACGTCGAGGCGCTCGGTATGGACCGGAACGGCACGCTCTACATCGCCGACATCGGCGACAGCAAACTGAGCCGGAACCAGATCGAGATCTACACGATCCCGGAGCCGGACAGCCTGCAGGACGCCAACGTCAAGTACCACCAGTACGACTTCAAGTACCCCGACGGCGCCCACGACGCCGAGACGCTGCTGATCGATCCGGAGACCAGCCAGCTGTACGTCGTGACGAAGTCGTCGAACGGCGCCGGCACGATCTACTCCGCGCCCGCCTCACCGACCCGCCAGGGCACCAACGACCTGACCAAGGTCGCGGCCGCGCCGACCGGCGTGATCACGGACGGTACGTTCCTTCCGGACGGCCAGCGAGTCGTACTGCGGACCTCGACCGACCTCGCGACCGTGGCCTGGGGCGACAACCCGAACGCGATCGCCCGCAGCGCCGCGCTGCCCGGCGAGGGCGGCAGCCTCGCGCTCGGCGCCACCGACGGCACCGTGGTGTTCGCGGCCGACGGTGCGAGCCCGGGCGTCTACGAGCTGGCGGTGCCCGCGAAGGCGGCGACCGGCGGTACGAAGACGCCGGCGGCGAGTGCCACGCCGAAGCCCGCGACGTCGACCGACAGCAACAGCTCGGACAGCTCCGGAAAGAGCCACAACCTGATGTGGATCATCATCGGCGCGGCCGTGTTCGCGCTGATCATCACGGTCTTCACGTTCCCGCCCGGTCGCCGCGAACGCCGCGACCGCCAGGCCGAGAACGACCGCCTGACCGGGCAGGGCCCGCCCACCGCGCACCGCCGCCAGACCCACTGAAGCAAAGAGCCGCCGGCCCCACCACGGGACCGGCGGCTGAGTTCAAGCGACTACTTGAGGTTCTCGACCACGTAGTCGATGGCCTGGGTGAGCTTCTCGACGTCGTCGGGGTCGACCGCCGGGAACATGGCTACCCGGAGCTGGTTGCGGCCCAGCTTGCGGTACGGCTCGGTGTCGACGATGCCGTTGGCGCGCAGGGTCTTGGCGACCGCGGCGGCGTCGATCGAGTCGTCCAGGTCGATGGTGCCGATCACCAGCGAGCGGGCGTCGGGGTCGGTGACGTACGGCGTCGCGTACTCCGACTTCTCCGCCCACGTGTACAGCCGGGTGCTGGAGTCCGTCGTACGGCCGACGCTCCACTTCAGGCCGCCCTGGCTGTTGATCCAGTCGGTCTGCTCCGCCATCAGGAACAGCGTGGCCAGCGACGGCGTGTTGTACGTCTGGTTCTTGCTCGAGTTGTCGATCGCGGTCGCCAGGTCCAGGAACGCCGGGGTCCAGCGGCCGGACGCGGTGATCTCCTCGACCCGGGCGAGCGCGGCCGGGCTCAGGACCGCGATCCACAGGCCGCCGTCCGAGGCGAAGCACTTCTGCGGGGCGAAGTAGTACGCGTCGACCTCGTTGATGTCGACCGGCAGGCCGCCGGCGCCGGAGGTGGCGTCGATCGCGACCAGCGCGCCCTCGTCGGCGCCCTCGACCCGCCGCACCGGCGCCATCACACCGGTGGAGGTCTCGTTGTGCGGCCACGCGTACAGGTCGACGCCGGCCTCCGCGACCGCGACCGGGCGGGTGCCGGGGTCGGCCTTCACGATCGTCGGCTCACCGAGGTGCGGCGCCTGCTGGGCGGCCTTCGCGAACTTCGAGGAGAACTCGCCGAAGCTCAGGTGCTGGCTCTTCTCCCGGATCAGCCCGAATGTCGCGACGTCCCAGAACGCGGTCGAGCCGCCGTTGCCGAGCACGACCTGGTACCCGTCGGGCAGCTGGAACAGCTCCGCGACGCCCTCCTGGACCCGCTTCACCAGGTTCTTCACCGGCGCCTGCCGGTGGGAGGTGCCGAGCAGCTTCGCGCCCTCGGTCGCCAGCGCGGCGACGGCTTCCGGGCGGACCTTCGACGGACCCGCACCGAAGCGGCCGTCGTTGGGCTTGAGCTCTGCAGGAATCTCGATTTCGCTGGTCACCAGCGCGTTCCCTTCGTCGTCTGCATTCAGAAAGCCGACGACGCTGTCAGCGCGCTCTATCCTCGCACACCCCGCCGAACCGACACGCCGGGGTGTCTCATTCGTGCTTGCGGCTCACCGTCTCGGTCCCGGTCAGTACGGCGACCGGCCCGTCCGGGGTGTCCGTCCACTCGCCGCACGCACCGCCACCCTCGGCAACGTCCAGCACGAGCTCGGTGCCGTCCATCCGCAGCGCCGGGTGGTAGTACTGCGCGACCCGTTCCGCCTCGCCCTGGATGTAGTGCCCGATCAGCGCCCGCCGGAACCGGTCGGTGGTGACGTTCGGGTTGCTCCCGTGTACCAGCGCCCCGTGGAAGAACAGCACGTCGCCCGGCTCCATCTCGACCGGTACGGCGGCCTCGGCCGGCGGCAGCGGGACCGTCACGTCGGTGAAGCTGACGGTGGTGTCCGCCTTCTCGGTGCAGAGGATCGGCCACCGGTGCGAGCCCGGTACGACCTCGAGGCACCCGTTCGCGACGTCGACGGTGTCGAGCGCCATCCAGGCCGCGATGCACGTCCCCGGGTCGGCCTTCAGGTAGAAGTTGTCCTGGTGCAGCGCCTGCCCTCGCGAACCGGCGGGCTTGAAGTAGACCATTGTCTGGACCGCGTACGGCGACCTGCCGAGCAGCTCGGTCATCACCGCGTCGATCCGCGGGTCGATCATCCACTGCAGCGACGCCTCGTCCCACCGGTGCATCTGCGCCATCCGCGGGTACCGCTTGAGCGGGTCCCGGTCGGTCGAGGTGTGGCCGGCGAAGTCGTGGTCGCGCGGGCCGCGCGTACGGACCTGCATGTAGTGGTCTCGGAGCCGCTCGGCCTCCGCGGGGGAGAACAGCCCGCGCACCAGTGTGTAACCGGTCTGCTCGAACTCTTCGCGGAGGGTGGAGGTGTTGTATGAAACGCTCATGCATAGCTCCTCTAGGCTTCGGACGGGTTCTATTTTCCGGCCCATGCATGACTGAAAACCACGGAGGATTCACGCGAGGAGTTGGACTTTTGGTGCAGCGCATTCACCTCGAGAAGATGTCCGAGCCGACCTTCTGGCGGTGTGAGCCGAGCTGGTCCTGGACGTCACGGCCGCTCGGCGATCATCTGCTCTGGTGTGTGCTCGACGGCCGCGGCGAGCTCGAGCTCGACGGTCAGAGACAGGAGTTGCACCCGGGCGTCTGCGCTGTCTTTCAACCGGGGGACGAGCCGCGCGCGACCCACGACCCGCACCGGCGGCTGCTGGTGTTCGGTATGCACTTCGAGACGCGCGACGCCGCCGCGCCGGATCCGCGCTGGGGCGAGGTGCCGGACCGCGAGTTCCTCGGCGTACTCGCCCGGACCAGCGACGCGTCGTACCGCCGGGGCGATCCGCTCGGCAGGCACCAGGCCGAGCTGTGTCTCGAACAGCTGGTCGCGCTGATCTGGGACGCCGTCCATCGCCCAGGCAGGACCGCCGCGGATGCGGCCGTCGACGAGATCGCCAGGCAGCTCCGGCAGGATCCGGGCCGGGACTGGACCGTCAGCGAGATGGCCGGTCGCGCCGCGCTCAGCAGGGCGCAGTTCACCCGCAGGTTCGTGAAACAGCTGGGGATGTCACCGGCGCAGTACCTGATCCAGGCGCGGATCGACCGCGCGCACCAACTGCTCACCGAGAGCGGCATGACCGTCACCGCGACGGCCAGCGCCCTCGGCTACACCGACGTCCCGTACTTCAGCCGCCAGTACAAACAACGCACGGGCCGGAGCCCGAGCCAGGAGCACTAGGCCCAGGAAGGGTTCCAGCCCTCGATCGAGTCGGCCGGGCGGGAGGCCGGGCCGGAGTAGATCGCGGAGGGCCGGATCAGTCGGCCGGTGCGCTTCTGCTCCAGGACGTGCGCGCTCCAGCCCGCGGTCCGGGCGCAGGTGAACATCGATGTGAACATCGGCGGCGGCACCTCCGCGAAGTCCAGCACGATCGCCGCCCAGAACTCGACGTTGGTCTCCAGCACGCGGTCCGGCCGCCGTTCGCGCAGCTCCGCCAGTGCGGCCTGCTCGAGCGCCTCGGCCACCTCGTACCGCGGGGCGGCCAGCTCACGGGCGGTACGCCGGAGCACCCGGGCGCGCGGGTCCTCGGCCCGGTACACGCGGTGCCCGAAGCCCATCAGCCGCTCGCCCGCGTCCAGCAGGCCCTTCACGTACGCACGGGCGTCGCCGGACCGCTCGACGCCCTCGATCATCGTCAGGACTCGCGCCGGCGCACCGCCGTGCAGCGGGCCCGACATCGCCCCGACCGCACCCGACAGCGCCGCGGCGACGTCCGCGCCCGTGGACGCGATCACCCGCGCGGTGAACGTCGACGCGTTCATGCCGTGCTCGGCCGCCGACGTCCAGTACGCGTCGACCGCCTGCACGTGCTTGGGATCCGGCTCGCCGCGCCAGCGGATCATGAACCGCTCGGTGATCGTGGTCGCCTTGTCCACCTCGCGCTGCGGGACCATCGGATGCCCGATCCCGCGGGCCGCCTGCGCGACGTACGACAGCGCCATCACCGCCGCGCGGGACAGGTCCTCGCGGGCCTGGACGTCGTCGATGTCGTACAACGGCCGCAGACCCCAGGCGGGTGCGAGCATCGCCAGCGCGGACTGTACGTCGACCCGGATGTCGCCGGTGTGCACCGGCAGCGGGAACGGCTCGGCCGGCGGCAGGCCGGGGGTGAACGCGCCGTCGACCAGCAGGCCCCAGACGTTCTCGAACGGCACCCGGCCGACCAGGTCCTCGATGTCCACACCGCGGTAGCGGAGCGCCGAACCTTCCTTGTCCGGCTCGGCGATCTGCGTGTCGAACGCGATCACGCCCTCCAGCCCGTGCTGCACCTCGGTCCTCGGATCAGACATACGACTCCCTCGTCCTCGTGGTCAGGGCGCGGGCTCACCAGGAGAGCCTGCGCACCTGGGCGCTCAGGCAGCATAGTTCTCCGCGCCGACGCCCGGACAGCTTTGTGACCGGTTCGGCCGGTCGGGCCGGGTGGACCGCTCAGAGGTCTAGTCTCGATTCATGTCAAAGCCCCTCCCCGCCCTCGGGCTCGTGATCGGCGTCATCGCCTGCTATGTGGCGATCCTCTGCGCGCAGTACTCCACGACCAAGCTGCTGCTCCGGATGCAGATGTACCGGACGGACCCCGATCAGCTGCTGCCCGGGCTCGGGATCCTGCTGGTCGTGGCGGTGGTGCTCGGCGTGCTGATGATGGTGCCGTCGATCGGCGCTGGGGTGACCACCGGGGCCGGCGCGCTGCTGGCTGTTGTCGGCTTGGCCGCCTTGGTGCTGCCGATGCGTCAGGCGTTCGACTTCGGGCGGCTGTTCCAGTTCCCGGGTTCCCGGTACGGCGGCTATCTGTTGTTCGACGGTTCGTTCCTGCTGTTCGGCATACCGTTGCTGCTGGTGGGGATCCGGCGGTGGGCGCAGGAAGCCAAGATGTTCAAGCTGTTGCAAGGGCCGCAACAGCCGCAGCAGTGGGGCGGCTACCCGGGTCAGCAGCCGTTGCCGCCGCAACCGCAGTACCCGCAGCAGCCACCGCAGTACCCGGGCCAGCCACCGCGTCAGTAACCTCAAGCCGTGGACCTAGGGGAGATGCGGGAGACGTACGGCCTCGGTGAGCTGCTCGAGAGTCAGGTTGACGCTGACCCCGTCGTGCAGTTCCAGACCTGGCTGGAGCAAGCCCGCCAAGCAGGTCTGGCCGAGCCCAACGCGATGGTGCTGGCAACCGCAGACGACAACGGACGCCCGTCTGCCCGCACGGTGCTGCTTAAGCGCCTGGACGAGCGTGGCTTCGTGTTTTACACCAACCAGCAGTCCCGCAAGGCTGAAGACCTGGCCGCGAACCCGCACTGCGCACTGGTGTTCCCGTGGCACGCCATGGAGCGCCAGGTGCGTGTCGAAGGCACCGTGACCAAGCTCCCCACCGACGAGGTCGACGAGTACTTCGCCAGCCGCCCACGCGGGTCGCAGCTCGGCGCCTGGGCGTCCCAGCAGAGCCAGCCGGTGGAGTCACGCGAGGAGCTTGACCTGCAGTACGCGTCGTACGAACGGCAGTGGCCGGAGGGCACCGAGATCGCGACGCCGTACTTCTGGGGCGGCTACCTGGTCGCCCCGGAGGCGTTCGAGTTCTGGCAGGGCCGCACCGGCCGGCTGCACGACCGGCTCGCCTACCGGCGCACCAACTCCTCCTGGGTGCTGTCGAGGCTCCAGCCCTGAGGCTCTTCGCGGAATCCGTGCCGCGACCACCAGCGCGCCAACGGTGCGGGCGCCCACCAGTTCGCGCGGCCGAGCAGCCGCATGGTCGCGGGGACCAGCAACGCCCGCACGATGGTCGCGTCCAGTGCGATCGCGATGACCAGCCCGACGCCGATCATCTTCACGAACACGATGCCCGACGTGGAGAACGCCGCCACCACGATGATCAGCAGTAGCGCCGCGCTGGTGATGATCCCGCCGGTCCGCTGCAGCCCGAGCGCGACGGCCTGGGTGTTGTCGCCGGTACGGTCGTACTCCTCGCGGATCCGGCTGAGCAGGAACACCTCGTAGTCCATCGACAGCCCGAACAGTACGGCGAACAGCAGCACCGGGTTGGTCGCGTCCAGGAACCCGGCCGGCGTGAACTGCAGGAACCCCGACAGGTGCCCCTCCTGGAAGATCCACACCATCGCCCCGAACGCCGCGGACAGCGACAACACGTTCATCACCAGGGCCTTCGCCGGCAGCACGAAGGAGCCGAAGGCAACGAACAGCAGGATGAACGTGACGATCACGATGAACCCGGCCATGTACGGCGCCCGCTCCTTCAAGACGTGCAGGAGATCGATCACGGCCGCCGTCTCGCCACCCACCTGCACGGAGGTCCCGCTCGGCGCGGGCACCGCGCGTACGCCGTGGACGACGTCCCGCGCCGGCAACTCCTGCCCGGTGTAGTGCGTGTGGACGACGACCGACGCGACGCCGTGCGCGTACCCGCCGACCCGAACATCCTCGACCGCCGGGATCTGCTGCAATCGGGCGATGTACGGCGCCAACGCCGGCCTGGGATCGCCGGGAGGAGACGAGAACCGCACGGCCGCGTAGATGTCCGATCCGCCCGCGCCCGGGAAGTCCCGCTGCAGCGTCTCGGTCACGGTTCGGGAGGTCGCGCCGGCCGGCAGGGACCGGTGGTCGACGCCGCCGAGCTGTGCGCTCAGGAACGGGATGCCCAGCACGAGCAGCACCGGGACGAGGATCACGACGTACCGCACCGGCCGCCGCATCACGCTGTGCGCGAGCCGGTACCAGGCGCCGTGCTCGGCGGACGCCTTGCGGGGCTTGAGGATCCGCAGGCTGTTCACCCGGTGCCCGAGCACCGCGAGCAGTGCCGGGAGTGCGGTCAGGGCCGCGATCATCGCGATCGCGACGGCGGCCGCACCGCCGTACGCCATCGACTTCAGGAACATCACCGGGAACAGCACCAGGCTGCTGATCGCGACACCGACCGTGATCCCGGAGAACGCGACGGTCCGCCCGGCGGTCGCCATCGTCGCGGTCAGCGCGGTCTCGACATCGTTGCCGTGCGCAAGCTCTTCGCGGAACCGGGTGACGATGAACAACGCGTAGTCGATCGCCAGCCCGAGCCCGATCATCGTCACGATGTTGATCGAGAAGATCGACACGTCCGTGACCGCGGACAGCCCGCGGAGCAGCACGAACGCGCCGAGGATCGCGAGCGCGCCGACGAACAGCGGCAGCGACGCGGCGACCAGACCACCGAAGACCAGCACCAGCAGCACCAGCACGACCGGCGTCGAGATCGACTCGGCCTTCACGATGTCGTGCTCGGTCTGCGTGTTCACCTCGTCGAAGACCGCGACCTCGCCGCCGACCTTCGTGTCCAGGCCGCGGGCCTGCGACCGCACCTGGTCGGCAATCTTGTGGAACGTGTCGAGCCGGTTCTCCTGCGTGGAACCGGCCAGCGTGAGTACGGCGTACGTGCTGTGCCGGTCCTTCGACACGAACGCCGGCGACTTGGTGCTCCAGTACGTCGCGACGCCGGTCACCTCGGCCGACGGCAGCGCGGACAGGTGCTGCTCGACCGCCTGCCGGAACGCCGGATCGGCGACCGTCGCGGACGGGCTGCGGTAGAGCACGACCACGTCGGTGCCGGTGCGGCCGACGTTCTGCTCGATGGTCTTGACGGCGTTCGCGGCCTCGGTGTTCGGCGCGTCGAAGCCGCCGTTCGCCAGCGAGCCGAACACGCCGGTGCCCCAGGCGAGCCCGAGCACCACGAAAACCCCGGTCAGGGCGAGCACCAGACGGCGCCGCCGGTAGGTGAAGTGGCCGAGCGTCTCGAACACGAAACTCTCCCGAAGGCGTAGATTGAGCGGAAGGCGTCTGGTGAACAGTGTTAACTGTTAACGGTGTTCACTGTAGGCGTCCGACCCCTGTCGATGTCAAGGAGTGTTTTCGAGTGGTGAGCCGGGACCGGCGGCGCGCGGCGACGCTGGCGGAGATCAAGGCGGCCGCCCGCCGGCTGCTGGTCTCCGGCGGTACGCCGGCGGTCGGCCTGCGCGCGGTCGCCCGCGAACTCGGCCTCACCCCGCCCGCGCTGTACCGGTACTTCCCGAGCCACGAGGCGCTGATCAGTGCGTTGATCGCCGACCTGTACGACGAGCTGACGACCGCGCTGATGAGCCTCCAGGTGGGCGACATCGACCTCGGCAACCGGCTCTACCTGCTCGCGAACGGGCTGCGGGACTGGGCGCTCGCGCATCCGGCGGAGTTCGGGCTGGTGTTCGGGACCGCCGTACCGAATCCGGACGACGACGAGCACGACGTGACGCCCGGGCATCAGGCGGCGATGCGGTTCGGCGGGTTGTTCAAGGAGCTGGTGGCGCAGATCTGGCACCAGAAGCCGTTCCCGCATCCGGCCGACGAGGACCTCGGAACCGTGCTGGTCGAGCAACTGACGGCCGAGTCGGAGCACTTCCACGGGATGCCGGCCGGCGCGATCTACCTGTCGCTGAACTACTGGACCCGGCTGTACGGCCTGATCTGCATGGAGGTCTTCGGCCAGCTGCACTGGGTGCTGCCGGACGCCGCGGCGTACTTCGAGGCGCAGCTCTACGAGATCGGCCAGGCGCTGGGGTTGGACTGCCCGGAACCACAATAGAAAGAAGCCCGCGGGCGCTTCCAAAACGCGACCGGGTGGTCGACGCTCAGGGTCAGGCGGACTGTCCTGACTGCCCGCGGGCCCGGTGGCTGGCATTGTATTGGCCGACCACTTGCCCACTAACTTGTGGTTGGCGGTTAGCCCGCCGCCACCTCACGAGTCCGATAGCAATTCATGCGTTGGACCACCTCCCTTCGCGTGTACTCAGAACTTACTGCCGAGACGTTCGCCCTTCAACCGGATTTCGCCCTCGGATGAAGGCGGCCGGGTCGACCGTGATCCAGGTGTGCTTGGCGCGGGCCAGGACCCGGCCGTCGGCGTCGTACAGGGTGCTGGCGGTGAACGTCTTGCGGCCGTCCTCGCCGAGGTAGCGGCCGAGCGCGACGCATTCCTCGCCGATCTGCGGGCGGGCGTCGATGCAGGCGGTCAGCTGGCCGAGGACGGACGGGCGTCCCTCGAGGTCGATCGTCCACCCGCCCGGGCAGTCCAGGGCCGCCCACAGGAACACCTCGTCGACGAGTCCGTCGGTCCCGAGGTCGGCCGCCGGCTGCCACGTGCACGCCGTCCGGCCGCCGCCGATCGGGCCCGGTCGGAGCTGCAGACCGCGCCGGTTCGCCGGTCCGCAGACGAAGCAGGCCGGGAACGGGTGGTCGTGCAGCCCGCGGTACGACGCCTCGGCCGCGCGGGCCTCGTCCGGCGCCACCGGGTCGATCGTCGCGTCGGCGAGGAACTCGCTCGCGACCGGTTCCGTCTCCGCGACCAGTGCCTCGCCGTCGGTCAGCCGGCCGTCCGACAGGTCGAGATCGGTCTCCAGCGGCGGCGGCATCCGCAGCGTGACCTTCGGCACCCGCGACCCGTCCAGCTGCGCCGCGGTCCCGACCAGACCGGCGACGTACCCGCCGTTCCCCGACCGCTCCGGCCCCTGGAAACGCCGCTCGACCCGCACCAAAGTCATGGCTCGCGAGCCTAACCCAGGTGTGAAGGGAGTGGGTGCCGGGAAGGAAAGGGGTTCGGGGAAATCTGAGGATTTTTCGCAGACAACTGAGCTGAGACCTCCAGTTCAAACGACCGTTTGAACTATGCTGACTGCAGGCTACTGCGCGTGAGCAGGTGGGGTGCCTGCGCGGGTGGTGGCCGGGGGGAAGGAGAACTCTGTGGAAACACCGGTCGAAACGACCAGGGAGAGGTTGCTCAACGTCGCCGAGCAACGGTTCGGCGAGGGGGGCTACGAGGGGACGTCGCTGCGCGCCATCACGGTCGCGGCGGCCGCGAACATCGCGGCGGTGAACTACCACTTCGGGTCCAAGGAAGCGCTGCTGCGCGCGGCCGTGTCCCGGGCGATGGCGCCGGTGAACGCCGAACGGCGGCGCCGGCTGGACCAGTTGGAGACGGCCGGCGAGCCGACGGCCGAGCAGCTCATCCGGGCCTTCGTCGAGCCGGGTCTGGACCTGGTACTGCGGCGCGGCGAGCGCGGCGCGGTGGTGGCCCGGTTCATCGGGCGGATCGCGTTCGACCCGAGCCGGCGGATCCGGGAGTTGTACGCGGCCGAGTCGGACCCGGTCGAGAGCAGATACCTGGCGGCACTGCAACGGGCGCTCCCGCAGGCGACCCCGGACGCGGTCGCCTTCGGCTACCTGAACATGCAGGGCCTGCTGGCGCTGCACCAGTCCCAGGCCCTGTCGCCGGCGCCCGGCGCGGAGCCCTCGGGCAACCTGGCCGAGAGGCTGGTGACGTTCCTGGTGGCCGCCTTCCACCACGGGCTCGGCTCCTAGCGAGTGGTCCGGGGCAGTTTGTCCATGATTTGCTCATGGATGTTCGATTCAGGGAAGAACGCTGCATAATGGCGCTCTGTGGACCCCTGTGAAGTCGTGGTTGCCGTCGACCTCGGTGGAACCCGGATGAAGTGCGGCCTGGTCGCCGCCGACGGTGCGGTGCTGCACCGCGAGACCAGGCCGACGCCCCGGGCCGATGCCCGCGACGGCGGCCGCGCCGTGCTCGACGCGTTGCTGGAGACCGTCGTCGAGCTCGGCCAGAAGGCGACCGCCGAGGGGCACCGGGTGCGCGCGATCGGCGTCGTCGTACCGGGCGTGATCGACGCCGAGCACGGCACCGTCGGCGCCGAGAACCTCGAATGGGTCGGTACGCCGGTCCTCGCCGAGTTGCAGGCGGCCGTGGCCGCGGACGTCCCGATCGTGCTGGCCCACGACGTCCGTGCCGGCGGGTACGCCGAGTTCCGCCAGGGCGCCCTGTCCGGCACCACGAACTCGATGTTCCTCCCGCTCGGCACCGGGATAGCGGCCGCGATGATCGTCGACGGACGGCTGGTCAGCGGCGACGGGTACGCCGGCGAGCTCGGGCACTCGAAGTTCATCCACGGCGACGCCGCCGAGCTGTGCGCCTGCGGTCAGTACGGCTGCCTGGAGACCGTAGCGTCCGCGGCGGCCCTGGCCCGGCGGTACGCCGCCCGCACCGGGCGGACCGTGGACGGCGCCCGCGAGGTGATGGAACTGCTGGCCGCCGGCGACCCCGACGCGGCGCGGGTCTGGCAGGACGCGCTGGCCGCGCTGATCGACGCCTTGGTGCTCTACACGACACTGGTCGCACCGACCCGGATCGCGATCGGCGGCGGTCTGATCGGTGCCGGTGAAACGCTGCTGCAGCCGTTGCGCGAAGGTGTGCACGCGCGGCTGACGTTCCAGCGCGAGCCGGAGATCGTGGCGGCGGTGCTGGGCGAGGAGGCCGGCATGCTCGGCGCCGCGCAGATGGCCTGGGACCGCGCCAACGAGGAGGCAGCAGCATGACGACGTACCGGGTGGGCCGGGTGGTGACTCCGGACGACGTTCTGGAGAACGCCTGGATCCAGGTGGACGGCGAGGACATCCGGTCGTTCGGCCGGCGGTCCGAGGGGATGCCGGCCGACGGCAAGCGGCCCGAGGACCTCGGCGACGTGACGGTCGTCCCGGGGTTCGTGGACATCCACACGCACGGCGGCGGCGGGTCGTCGTACTCGACGACCGACCCGGAGGAGGCGCGCAAGGTCGCGGCCTTCCACGCCGGGCACGGTACGACGACCACGATGGCGAGCCTGGTGACCGCGTCGCTCGACGACCTGGTCGCGCAGACCGCGTGTCTCGCGGAGCTGATGGCGGACGGCGTCGTCGCGGGTGTCCACCTCGAAGGGCCGTTCCTGTCCACCGCGCGCTGCGGTGCGCACGAGCCGTCGCTGCTGCGGCCGCCGCTCAAGGACGACGTCGCGCAGGTGCTGAGCGACGCGGTCAAGATGGTGACGATCGCGCCGGAGCTGGAGAACGGGCTGGACGCGATCCGTCAGGTCGTCGACGCGGGCGCGGTCGCGGCGCTCGGGCACACGGACGCGACGTACGAGCAGATGGTCGCCGGTGCGGACGCCGGGGCGACCGTGGCGACGCACCTGTTCAACGGGATGCGGCCGTTCCACCACCGCGACCCGGGTCCGGTCGGCGCGGCGCTGAACGACGAGCGGCTGCTGCTCGAGGTGATCAACGACGGCATGCACCTGGACCCGCAGGTCGTCCGGGTCGCGCTCGCGGCCGCCGGGGTGAACCGGATCGCGCTGATCACGGACGCGATGATGGCGACCGGCATGCCGAACGGGCGGTACCACATCGGCAGCCTCGAGGTGGACGTCGAGGACGGCCTGGCGACGCTCGCGCACGGCAGCCACTCGATCGCCGGTTCCACGCTGACCATGGACGTCGCGTTCCGGAACGCGGTGAAGTCCGGCGTCTCGCTGGTGGACGCGTCGCGGATGGCGTCGACGACCCCGGCGCAGACCTTCGGCTGGTACGACGTCGGCTCGATCGAGACCGGGAAGCGGGCGGACCTGGTGCTGCTCGACGCCGAGTACGCCGTCCAGAAGGTGATGCGGGCGGGGTCGTGGCTGGACTGATCGGGACCGTCACGCTCAACCTCGCGCTGGACGTGACGTACGAGGTCGACGAACTGCACGTCGGCGGCAGTCACCGGGTGGACCGGATCCGGCGGCGCGCGGGTGGCAAGGGCGTGAACGTCGCCCGGGTCGCCGCGACGCTCGGGCATCAGGCGCTGGTGCTGGGCTTCGTCGGTGGGGTGACGGGGGAGCTGGTCGCGGAGGAGCTGTTCGACGCGGGGCTGACCGCGCTGCTCACCCCGATCGCCGGCGAGACCCGGCGTACCGTTGCCGTGGTCAACGATGTCGACGGGGACGCGACGATCTTCAACGAGGCCGGGCCGGTGGTTTCGCCGGACGAGTGGCGGGCGTTCGGGGACCGGATGCCGTGGGGGCGGCTCGGCGTGCTTGCCTGTTCGGGGAGTCTGCCGCCGGCGATTCCGGCCGATGCCTATGCGGAGCTGGCCGTCCGGGCGCGGCATCACGACGTACTGTCGGTGATCGATGCCGGGGGCTCCGCGTTGACGGCCGCTGCTCAAGTCGGTGCTGTGGTGCGGGCGAATGCCGCTGAACTGCGTGCTGCTGTCGGGGATGTCGGGGTCGAGGAAGGCGCGTCCGATCTGGTCGCGCTGGGTGCCTCGGCCGCGGTGATCACCGACGGGCCGCGGGGAATGGTTGCCGCTAGCAAGAAAGGTGTCTGGCGGGCGTTGCCGGTCGAGACCGTGCGCGGGAACCCCACGGGGGCGGGGGACGCGTGTACGGCGGTGGTCGCGGCCGCTGTTACGGAAGCGCCGGAGCCTGACTGGTCCGTCGTACTCAAGTCCGCTGTTGCCGCGTCCGCCGCGGCCGTGCTGACGCCGGTTGCCGGAGACATCGATCTGGCTGCCTATCGGCGTTGGCAGCCCCAAGTAACTGTGAATTGAGGAGTTCTCATGCCGTTGGTTTCCGGTGCCGAGGTTGTCCTGAGTGCGGCCAAGGCCGGGCGTGGGGTCGGTGCGTTCAACGTGATCCAGTTGGAGCACGCGACCGCGCTGATCGCCGGTGCCGAGCAGGCTGGTGCGCCGGTGATCCTGCAGATCAGTGAGAACGCGGTGAAGTACCACGGTTCGCTCAAGCCGATCGGGGTCGCGACGCTGGCGGCCGCCGCCGATGCGAAGGTGCCGGTCGTCGTACACCTGGACCACGCGATGGACCGCGACCTGGTGACCGAGGCGGTGACGCTCGGGTTCACGTCGGTGATGTACGACGCGTCCAAGCTGGAGTACGCCGACAACGTGGCCGCGACGACCGAGGTGACCGCGTTCTGCCACGATCACGGCGTGTTCGTCGAGGCCGAGATCGGCGAGGTCGGCGGCAAGGACGGCGTCCACGCGCCCGGCGCCCGCACCCGCCCGGAAGAAGCGCTGGCCTTCGCCGAGGCCACCGGCGTGGACGCGCTGGCCGTCGCGGTGGGCTCCTCGCACGCCATGACCGAACGAACCGCCACCCTGGACTTCGAACTCATCACACAGTTGAAGGAAATCGTCCCGGTTCCGCTGGTGCTCCATGGTTCGTCCGGCGTAGCCGATGCCGATCTGACCAGAGCAGTGGAAGCCGGCATGACCAAGGTCAACATCGCCACCCACCTCAACAACGTCTTCACCGGCGTGGTCCGCGAGGTACTGGCGGACAACCCGAAGCTGGTCGACACCCGGAAGTACCTCGGCCCCGCGCGTGACGCGGTAGCTGTCGAGGTCGCGCGGCTGCTCGGCGTACTGAAGGCCGTTTAGAGGGTCGCGGCGCCGCGGATCCAGTGGGTGCGGAGGTCGTCGCGGGCTCGCTGGACCTCCGCGCGGGCGGTCGGATCCGGTACCTCGAAGTCGTCGATCAGCCGGGTCAACGCGTGTTCGAGCGCCGCGACCAGGGCGTCCTCCTCGGTGAGGTCGGCCTCGGCCACCCCGCGCAGCCCGGCGGCGAGCGCGCTCAGCCCGGCGAGCTCGTGGTCGGTGAACTGCATGCGGAGTTCGGTCCTGGTGTCCACACGTACCTCCTCGGCGGTTGGTACAGTCATCGTGCAATGCAACGACCATGTTGCACAAGGGTAAAGGGGCCGCCGGTGGACGAGACGCTGCGTACGGCGACCATTGCCGTACTGTCGGAGCACGGCTGGGGCGGCGTGACGCTGGAGCGGGTGGCCGAGAAGGTCGGCCGGTCCCGGGTCACGCTCTGGCGGCAGGGCCTGACCGTCGAGGCGCTGCTGAACTCGTTACTGGACGCGCTGGCCGAGGACTACCGCGACACCATGTGGCCGGTGCTGGCCGGGTCGGGGACCGGGCGGGAGGGCCTGATCCGCTCGGTCGAGGGACTGTTCGACGTGATCGACCGACATCTCCCGCTGATGTTGTCCTCGGACCTCGTGTTCCACCAGGAGTCGGCGCGGAACGGGCCGGTGTCGTTCCTCGACCCGTTCGAACGCTTCCTGCGCGAGGGCGAGGCGGACGGCACGCTGCATCCGCACGGGCGGATCAGCGACGTGGCCGAGGTCTTCATGGTCTCCGCGGCGCTCACCTACGTGCACATGCGCGGCCGGCACCACTGGTCGCGGTCCCGCTCCCGGCGGTTGACTCTCGATCTGGTGCTCCGCGGCGTCCTCGAGGCATGAAACATGCCTGTTGCATTTTCTGCAACGAGCATGTTTCACTGGCGTTCTCATCACCTTCTCGGGCTGGAGACCGCCATGACTCTTCCGTACGCCGAACCGCTGGTCCGCCGCGAGCCGCAGCCGCGGGTGATCCCCGAACCGCTCCGCGTCGGTGAACCCGGCGGCCCGCACTGCGGGCTGTGCGACTGGCTCGCCGACTTCGAGCACTCCGAGCACCGGCCGCCGCTCTGGTACGACGACAACTGGGTACTGTGCCGCGCCACCGGCGTCACCATCCCCGGGCTGGTCTGGCTCACCAGCCGCACCCACCACGACTCGTTCGCCGACCTCCCCGACGAGGTGGCCCAGAGCTACGGCCCGGTCGTGGCCCGCGTCGAACGCGCCATCCTGGCCCTCGGTGACATCGCCCGGGTCCACGTCTACCGCTGGGGCGACGGCTCCGCTCACTTCCACGTGTGGTTCTACCCGCGCCCGCTGGGCATGCTGGAAGCGCGCCGTGAAATGCTCCCGCTGTGGGCTGAACTGATGCCTGAAGCACCCCAGGAGGCAGTCGCCGATGCCGAAGCCAAGATCGCGGCCGCCATGGCGGAAACAGCCTGAGATGACACCTGCGACTTCCCTGGCCCGGAGGCTGGGCGTGGGGGACGCGGTCCTGATCGGGCTCGGCTCGATGGTTGGGGCCGGGGTGTTCGCCGTCTGGGCACCCGCGGCACGGGCCGCGGGGTCCGGGCTCTTGATCGGGCTGGTGATTGCGGCGGTGGTTGCCTACTGCAACGCCGTGTCGTCGGCACAGCTCGCCGCGGTCTACCCGGTGTCGGGTGGGACGTATGTCTACGGACGCGAGCGCCTCGGCGAATGGTGGGGCTTCGCCGCCGGCTGGTGTTTCGTCATCGGGAAGACCGCCTCGTGCGCGGCGATGGCGCTGACGTTCGCGACGTACGTCGTACCCGGCCACTGGCTCCAACGGGTGGTCGCGTTGGTGGCGGTCGCGGCGTTGGCGGGAGTCAACTACCGGGGTGTCACCAGGACAGCCCGTCTGACCAGGGTGCTTGTTGCCTGCACATTGGTAGTGCTCGCGGTGGTGATGGTGGTGCTGTACTCGAGCCACCCGACCCACCACAGCACGACAAGCACCTCGCCGTACGGCGTGCTGCAGTCGGCCGGGCTGTTGTTCTTCGCGTTCGCCGGCTACGCGCGGATCGCCACCATGGGCGAGGAGGTCCGTGACCCCGCCCGGACCATCCCGCGGGCGATCGGCATCGCGCTGGTGATTGCCATCGGCATCTATCTCGCGGTCGCCTTCGCGCTGCTGCGGACCGGCGACCCCGCATCGACCGCGGCGCCCCTCGCGGCCGCGGTCGACGGGGCCGGTGCGGCCTGGGCGGCACCGGTCGTCCGGATCGGTGCCGCGCTGGCCAGTCTCGGCGCCCTGCTTGCGCTGATCGCCGGCATCGGCCGCACCGCGCTCGCGATGGCCCGCAACGGGGACCTGCCGCGCCGGCTGGCCGCCGTACATCCGCGCTACCAGGTCCCGCACCGTGCCGAGGTCACACTCGCCGTGGTGGTCGGGGTCCTGGTCCTCACGACGGATCTTCGCGGCGTGATCGGCTTCTCGTCGTTCGGTGTCCTGCTGTACTACGCGATCGCGAACGCCTCCGCGTTCACCCAACCACCCGACCAGCGCCGCTGGCCCCGCGCCGTCAACGTGGTCGGACTGACCGGCTGCGTCGTACTCGCCGTCACCCTGCCCTGGACTTCCGCGGTCGTCGCCGCGGCCGTCCTGGCAGCCGGCTTGCTGGTACGCCGGTTCACGACAGGTCGCGCCGGATCCGCCAGAAACTGAACCCGGCGAGCGCCAACGCCAGCACCAGGAAGAACCCGAACTCGAGCCACTGCAGATCCCAGAACCTGTTCGCCGAGAAGTACTTGACGTGCTGGCGATACCCCTCGTCGGCGAGCCGCTGGAAACAGGCGGCGGCCTTGGCCGACACGGTGCCCGCGGTCGAGACGGTGCCGTTCCCCGGCGGCGGCGCCTCCGGTGCGCAGTTGATCGTCCAGTCCGGCAGCGAGCTCACGGTATTGCCGGCCTTGTCGACGGTCCGGTCGTAGAACTTCCAGGCGCCGGCCGACCCGGCCGCCACCTCGATCTGCAAGACCTTGCCGCCCGGGCCGCTCGTCCCGAAGCCGCGGATGTTGTCCTGGGTCACGGTCAGGTACGACTCCGTCGGCGCCAGCAGGTGCGGCCGGATCAGCGACGGCGTCAGCACCTCCACCAGGATGACCACGGTCAGTGTGACGGCGAGGGCGACCACGGTACGGCGTACGACGAGCCCCATCGCGACACCGAAGGCGAACGCGAACGCGACGTACCCGACCGGCACCAGGCCGCGGGCGCCGAACAGCAGCGGGAACATCCGCGGCAGGAACGTGTTGGAGTTCTGCCCCGCGTCGATCGCGTCGTCGATCGGCGCCGACCATTTGGTGACCGCGAAGCTGAGCAGCGCCGCGATGCCTACCGCGGCCAGGCCGGTGAGGCCGAGCTTGGTGGCCAGCCAGCGCCACCGCGAGATGCTCTGGCTCCAGACCAGCCGGTGCGTGCCGGTCTCCAGTTCGCGGGCGATCAGCGGCGCGCCCCAGAACGCGCCGATCACCGGCGGTACGGCGTACAGCAGCACGATCCCGACCTCGTACAGCACGGGGTTCAGCCGCTGGTAGCCGAGGTTCTGGATGAAGGCCGTGGTCCACCTGTGGTAGTCGTCGGCCAGACCAGGACCGGTCGCGGCGAGGACGATCGCGGCCGCGACGATCACTGTCGCGACCACCAGGAACTGAACGCGGAACTGCCGCCAGGTCAGCCAGATCATCGCTGCACCTCCAGAACCGGGCGCTCAGGCTGGACGTCGCGGCCCATGTAGGCCAGTACGAGGTCCTCGAGCGTGAGTTGGGAGACCGTCCAGGCGGGATCGTGGATCGGCCGGTCGGTGCGGATCAGATACGTCGACTGCCGGTCGGTGTGGCTCGCGGTGACGACGTGCTGGTCGCGCGGCAGGTCCTTCTGGTCGCGCCGCGGCCCGGTGATCCGGAAGTGCGTCGCGAGGAGCGTGTCGATCTCGCCGCTGACCTGCACCCGCGAGTCGACCAGCACGATCAGGTAGTCACACGCCCGTTCCACGTCGGAGACGAGATGCGAGGACAGTACGACGCTGAGTTCCTGCTCGGCGACCGCCTCCATCAGGTCCTGCAGGAACTCCCGCCGCGCCAGCGGATCCAGCGCCGCCACCGGCTCGTCGAGAATCAGCAACTCCGGCCGCTTCGCCAGCCCCAACGTGAGCGCGAGCTGCGCCCGCTGCCCACCGGACAACCGCCCCGCCCGCTGCTTCAGATCGAACTGCAGATGCCGGACCCGCTGCTGCGCAAGCGATTCGTCCCACGCCGGATTGAGCCGCGCCCCCAGCCGCAAATGATCCGCGACACTCAACCGCCCGTACGTAGGCGTGTCCTGAGCGACATACCCCACCTTCGCCTGCTGCCGCCCCGCCGGCGCCCCCAGCACCTCGACGGACCCCGCACTGGGCGACAACATGCCCACAGCAAGATTCAGAAACGTACTCTTGCCGGCCCCGTTCGGCCCGACCAGCCCAACCACATGCCCAGCCGGCACCTCGAGCTCACAATCAGCCAGCGCCCACCGCCGGCCGTACTTCTTCCCCAACCCATGAGCTTGCAGAACGGTCATGCTATGTCCTCCTGAGCGGCGGACCGAAAGGTTGTCAGGAACAGGGCCTCGATGCTCTCGTCGTCGAGGCCTGCTTTGCGGGCCTTCGTGAGCCAGCGGCGGAGGTCCTGGCGGAGCGGGCCGTGGGCGGCGAGGGAGTTGTCGGTGAGGGTGCGGGTGACGAAGGTGCCGCGGCCGGGGCGGGCCTGGACCAGGCCTTCGTGCTCCAGTTCGCGGTACGCCTTGAGCACGGTGTTCGGGTTGATCGCCAGCGCCGCGACGACGTCCTTCACCGTCGGCAACTGGTCGCCCTCGCGCAGCAGTCCGAGCCGCAGCGCGTTCCGGACCTGCTGGACGATCTGCTGGTACGGCGAAACCCCGGACCGGCCGTCCAGGTGGAACTCGATCATGCTGGTTACCTCATTCATCTAGGTAACTAGCACTATAGAGCTATGGTCCAACCGATCGTCAAGAGCGGATCGCGTCGTACCGGCGCAGTGCCTCCCGCCTGGCCTCCGCATGATCGGCGATCGGGGCCGGGTAGACGCCGGCGTCGTGCTTCCACGGCTCGTGCGCCTGCTTGCCAGCGAGGTGCCGCAGCTCCGGGATCCACCGCCGGACGTAGTCGCCGTGCGGGTCGAACTTCAGGCCCTGGGCGACGGGGTTGAAGATGCGGAAGTACGGCGCGGCGTCCGCGCCGCAGCCGGCCACCCACTGCCAGTTCAGCGCGTTCGAGGCGAGGTCGCCGTCGGTCAGTGACCGCATGAACCAGCGCGCTCCGTACTTCCAGTGCACATGCAGGTCCTTCACCAGGAACGACGCGACCACCATCCGTACCCGGTTGTGCATGAACCCGGTCGCCGCCAGTTGCCGCATTCCCGCATCCACGAACGGGAACCCGGTACGCCCGGAGCGCCAGGCCTCGTACCCCGCGCCCGGCTCGTCGTACCGCATCTTCTCGAACTCGGGGCGGAGTGGTTTCCACGCGGCACGCGGGTAGCGCGCGAGCAGGTCGGCGCAGAACTCCCGCCAGGCGAGTTCCCGCCGGTATGCCTCGCTCTCCAGGCCGGCGAGCATCGTCCGCGGGTGGATCTCGCCGTACTTCAACGGGATCGACCACTTCGACCCAGGTCACCTCACGCGGCGCGGCAACCGGTTGCCGCCACCCGTGCGCGAGCCACGCCTTGAAGTACGGCGTGAACACCTGGTACGGCCGCCCTTGCCGGTTGCGGATCCGCCCCGGCGCCACGGCGTACGGCGACCCGGTCCGCACCAGCGGGCACTTCAACGCCGCTTCAACTTCTCCATCCCGTTGCTGTCCGTACGGCGCGTAGTCCGCGCAGATGTGCACACTCGACGCCGCGACCTCGTCCGCGACGGCGGGTACGACGACCGCCGGATCGCCCCGCCGTACCACCAATCGGCCGCCCATCGACACCGACAGGCTGTGCAGCGACGCGGCCAGGTGTTCGCGCCGTGGATCACCGGATCGCCCCCACAGCAACGGATCCAGCACGAACGGGCCCTTGCGATTGGGTGAGGCTTGCCTGCATAGGTGAGAATGGTTGTCGTGAGCGACCTGATCGATACCACCGAGATGTACCTGCGGACCGTCTACGAGCTCGAAGAAGAAGGCATCGTGCCGCTGCGGGCGCGGATCGCCGAGCGGTTGCACCAGTCCGGTCCGACGGTCAGTCAGACGGTCGCCCGGATGGAGCGGGACGGTCTGATCAAGGTGGAGGGCGACCGCCACCTGGAGCTCACCGACGTCGGCCGCAAGCAGGCCGTCCGGGTGATGCGCAAGCACCGGCTGGCCGAGCGGCTGCTGGTCGACGTGATCGGGCTCGAGTGGGAGGACGTGCACGCCGAGGCCTGCCGCTGGGAGCACGTGATGAGCGACGCGGTCGAGCTGCGGCTGCTGCAGCTGCTCGGCAACCCGACCGAGTCGCCGTACGGGAACCCGATCCCGGGCCTGGAGGAGCTGCAGACCACCAGCGCGGCGAGCGGGACCGAGGACTTCCGGATCGGCGTCGAGCCGCTCGACCAGGTGCTCGACACCGCCACCGGGGAGAGCGTGCGGGTGCTGGTCCGCCGGATCGCCGAGCCGGTGCAGACCGACGACGGCGCGATGGCGGTGCTGCGGAAGGCCGGGGCGCTGCCCGGTCGCGAGGTGGACTCGACACTGGACGCCGAGGGCGTGCTGGTCGGCAGCCGGGAAGCCGGCGGCGTGATCAGCGACGAGACCGCGGGCCACATCTTCGTCAGCCGGGTCTGACCTCAACTCTCGGTTAACGCACTGCACCCGATGCGGTACGTCGGGTGTTCTGCCGGTAGCGTCGGGCCGCGATGTCTGAGAATCCTGTCGATTGGCCGCAGTACCTGCGGGAGTTCCATACCGCCACCCCCGGGAGCACGGAGGCGTTGCTGTCGCGTGCGGTGGCGGGCGACCACACGCCGTACCGCTGGCTGGTCCGGGCGGTGTCCGGCGAGGCCCGGCGGATCCTCGACCTGGCCTGCGGGAACGGTCCGGTCGCGCGGGAGCTGTACGGGCGCTGGGTGGTCGGCGTCGACAACAACGCCGCCCAGCTCGAGGGCGCGCCGGGCCCGAAGGTGCGGGCGGATGCGGTGCACCTGCCGTTCGCGAACGAGGTCTTCGACGTCGTGACCTGCTCGATGGGGCTGATGGTGCTGCAGCCGCTCCCGGACGTGCTGCACGAGGCGGCCCGGGTGCTGCGGCGCGGCGGCGTACTGGCCGCGATCGTGCCCGCCGTACGGCCGCTTCGGCGCGGGGACATCCGGACGCTGAGCGGGCTGACCACGCGGCTGCGGTCGACGCCGCAGTTCCCGGCCGGCGGCGAGATCACCGAGCTGAAGGACCAGCTGAAGCACGCCGGGTTCGACGTGATGGAGAGTCAGCGCGAGCGGTACGTGTACATGATCCACACCCGCGACGACGCGCTCCGCCTGGTCAACGCCCTCTACCTGCCCGGGACGCCCGACGTACGGCGGGACGCCGCGGCCGACTGGCTCGCCGACCGGGCCGAGTCGAAGGACGGTCTCGAGGTCGCGGTCCCGATCCGCCGGATCACCGCGATGCGGACGAAGCTGGCACTGACTGTCTGAGGTCCGCCGGTGTCGGTACGGTGTGCCTGTGAGTGCGCTGCGCTGGTCGGTCCGGACGCTCGACCGGGCGCTCGACGGTGAGACGGTCTACCGCGAGCTCCTGGCTGCCGAGCCGGTCGCGTACTGGCTCGACGGCAGCCTGACCGACCGGACACCGCGGCACGTGTCGATCCTCGGTACGACGACCGCGGACGTGCTGTCGCGGAACGTTGTCGACGGCGATGTGTTCGTTGAGCTGAACGGGTTGCTTGCGGAGCGTTCTGCCGAGCCGCCGGCCGAGCTTGCGGGCCTGTTCTGCGGCGGTTACGTCGGCTACTTCGGGTACGAGCTGAAGGCGCTCACCGGGGGAGTCGTCGCGCACGAGGCGATGACGCCGGACGCCCTGTGGATCTGGGCGGACCGGTTCGTCGTCATCGACCACGACCGTGACCGGACCCACCTGGTCGCGCTCGACGGCGGTGAGGACTGGCTGGACCGGGCCGAGGAGGCCGCGGCCGACTGGTGGATGGGAGGGGTCGACGCGCCCGCGATCGCCCGGCTCGACCTGGAGTCGCACCTGGAGCAGGACCGTACGACGTACCTGGCCGGCATCGCGCGGGTGCTGGCCGAGCTCGAAGCGGGGGAGACGTACGAGGTCAACCTGACGAACCGGGTCCGGCTGCCCGCGGTACCGGATCCGTTCGAGTTCTTCTGCTGGCAGCGCTCCGCGAACCCGGCGCCGTACGCCGCCTTCCTGCGGTACGGCGATCTCGCGGTGGCGAGCTCCTCGCCCGAACGCTTCCTGACCGTGGACGGCGACGGCTGGGCCGAGTGCCGCCCGATCAAGGGCACCGCGCCGCGCGCCGACGACCCGCTGACCGACCGGCTCGCCGCGAAGGCGCTGGCCGAGGACGACAAGACCCGCGCCGAGAACCTGATGATCGTCGACCTGATCCGCAACGACCTCGGCCGGGTGAGCGTCCCGGGGACCGTGAACGTGCCGCAACTGATGCAGGTCGAGAGCTACCGCACGGTGCACCAGCTGGTGACGACGGTCCGCGGCCGGCTGCGCGACGGCGTCAGCGCGGTGGACGCCGTACGGGCGTGTTTCCCGCCGGGGTCGATGACCGGGGCGCCGAAGATCCGGACCATGCGGATCATCGACGAGCTGGAGTCGAGTGCGCGTGGGGTGTACTCCGGGGCGCTCGGCTACCTGACCGTCGACGGGCGGGCGGACCTGAGCGTGGTGATCCGGACGGCGGTGCTGACACCGGACGCGACCGTGATCGGGGCGGGGGGTGCGATCGTGCTCGACTCGGACCCGGTCGCGGAGTACGACGAAATGGTGCTGAAGGCAACGGCTGCCGTCGGCGGATCTGTTGGGGGCGTCAATGAGTGATCTGTTGGTGGCGGACTCGTTCCTGGTTGCCAATGGCAAGGTTCGGGGGCTGGAGCTGCACCGGGACCGGTTCGTCCGATCCTGCGCGGCGGCCGGCGTCTCGGCCGACCGTTTCTGGGACGAGCAAACCGCACGGCTTCCCAGCTTCGGGCGGTGGTTCCCGCGGTTCGAGCTGCACGCGTCGGGGGAGTTGGCGGTGCAGTTGCGGCCGGCGCCGCCGACCGGCGGGCGGGTGCGGGTCGCCGTGCACGAAGGTCCCGATCCGCGGACCGCGCCGCGGGTGAAGGGGCCGGATCTGGAACTGCTCGGGAAGCTCCGGGAGAGCGCGCCGGACCGCGCCGACGAGATCCTGTTGCTGGATGCCGACGGGACCGTGCTCGAGGCGGCGTACTCCGCCGTCGCCTGGTGGGAGGACGACACCCTCTGCTTCCCGCCGTCCGGCCGCCCGCTCCTCCCGTCGGTGACCGCGGCCCTGCTCCGCCGGATCGCCGCAAACCAGGGCATCGAGGTCTCCGAACACCCGATCACCCCGTCGGCCCTCGCCGACAGCACCGAAGCCTGGCTGCTCAACGCCCTGCACGGCATCCGCCCCATCCACGCCTGGGGTCCGTCCGCCATCGACCCCCTCCCCAACTCGAACTCCACCACCTGGCAGTCCCACCTCGAGTCCCTCGCCACCCGCCTCCCCTGATCCTGCCTGCCCCACCTCTCCGGCCCTGTCTTGCTAAAAGTGATATCACTTTGCTACCTTGAAGCTATTCGAGAGGAGCTTGTGATGACGGATGTGGTGGTGGAGATGCCGGCGCCGAAGGTGACCGAGCGGGCCGGCTGGGAGCGGAACGGGTGGCCGTTCGCCGGGTTGGTGCTGGTGCTGGCGGTGCTCGCCGTGCTGGCGTTCGTGCTCAGCGGCGGCAACGGGTGGATCGTCGGCCTCGGTGTTGCCATCGTCGTGGCCGCGGTGATCATCGCCGCCGGGCTGACCGCGGTGTCACCCGGTCGGGCGCGGGTCCTGCAGCTCCTCGGGCAGTACGCCGGAACCGTCCGGACCACCGGCCTGCGCTGGGTGGTTCCGATCGCGACGCGGCGCGAGGTGTCGACCCGGATCCGCAACCACGAGACCGCGGTCGCCAAGGTCAACGACGCCGACGGCAACCCGATCGAGATCGCCGCCGTGGTGGTCTGGCAGGTCGAGGACACCGCGCAGGCGATGTTCGAGGTGGACGACTTCGTCGAGTTCGTCGCGATCCAGACCGAGACCGCCGTTCGGCACATCGCCAACAGCTACCCGTACGACGTACACCCCGAGGAGGCGGTGCTGTCGCTGCGGGACAGCACCGACGAGATCACCGAGAAGCTGTCGGCGGAGATCGGCGCCCGGGTGCAGGCCGCCGGGGTGCGGGTGATCGAGTCCCGGATCACCCACCTGGCGTACGCGCCGGAGATCGCCCAGGCGATGCTGCGCCGCCAGCAGGCGGGCGCGGTGGTCGCGGCCCGGACCCGGATCGTCGAGGGCGCGGTCGGCATGGTCGAGCTGGCGCTGGACCGGCTCTCCGAGCACCAGGTGGTCGAGCTGGACGAGGAGCGCAAGGCGACCATGGTCAGCAACCTGATGGTGGTGCTGTGCGGCGACCGGGACGCACAACCGGTCGTCAACACCGGCTCGCTCTACCAGTAGCAGATCGCCGTGGCTGTCGAACGGAAGAAGATCCTGCTCCGGCTGGATCCCGCGGTGCACGACGCCCTCGCCCGCTGGGCGAACGACGACCTGCGCAGCACCAACGCCCAGATCGAGTACCTGCTTCGTCGCGCCCTGGCCGAAGCCGGCCGGCTACCGGCCGGTGTGACCAAGCAACGCCGGCCGGGCCGCCCGTCCAAGGAGGAAGACGATGAGTAGAAGGACAATGGCGCCGCCCGAACGGGGCCCGCGTCTTCCCGCCGGCCCGGCCGGCGCCGGCCGGGGTGTGGGAGTCCGGCGGACGCGGGACCCGGTGGTTGCTCTTGGCAACACTCGGCTGCCGGAGTCCTTGGCGGCAAGGCTTTTCATTCTCGCGTACGACCCGGCGCGCGGTCGGCTGACGGCGCGGTCGAAGCTCGGGAAGGTGTTGCGGGCCGCCGTACTGGTGGACCTGCAGCTGAGCGGGAACGTCGACGACGACAGCGGGCGGGCCCGGGTGACGACGGGTCGGGCGCCGGCGGATCCGGTGGCGCTCGGGGTGCTCGAGGAGCTTCGGGCCGTCGGGCCACGACGGTGGCGGCACTGGATCGATCGCCGGGGCGGTGCGACCGTACGGCAGGTCCGCGACGAGCTCGCCCGCGCGCATCTGATCAAGGTGGAGCCGCATCGCGTGCTCGGCATCATCCCGGCGGACCGGATTACGCTCCGGCATCCACTGGTACGGCGCGACGTACTGCGGACCGCGCAGGACACGCTGCGGCCGTCGCGGCTGGTGTCGCGGGTGGACCTACGCGACGCGTCGATCGTCGTACTGGCGGCGACCGCCGACCTGCGGACGGTGGTGACGAAGGATCAGCGCACGCGGCACAAGGACCGGCTGGCGCAGCTCGCCGTCCGGGTGGGTCCCGTCGTACCGGCGTTGAAGAAGTCGCTGCAGCAGTCGCAGTACTCCGCGGCCGGCTGACCCCGGCGCGGTGCTACGGTCCATCACTCAACCGAAGAACCAAAGGGGGGTCGGGTGTTCGACGACCGGAGCCCGATCTATCTGCAGATCGCGGAGCAGATCAAGAACGACATCGTCAGCGGGGTGCTGGCCGAGGACGAGCAGGTGATGTCGACCAACCAGTACGCGGCCTTCTACCGGATCAACCCGGCGACCGCGGCGAAGGGGTTCGCGCAGCTGGTCGACGACGGGATCCTCTACAAGAAGCGCGGGATCGGGATGTTCGTCGCACCGAACGCCCGCGACCTGCTCCGGACCGGCCGGCGGGACTCGTTCTTCGCCGAGGTGGTCGACCCGATGATCCAGGAGGCGAAGGCGATCGGGATCCCGTTGACCGACATCGTCCAGCACATCGGGGGTGCGAGCTGATGACCACCGCGTTGACTGTGCGCACCGAGGAGTTGTCGGTCAGGTTCTCCGGGGTGCCCGCGCTGGATCGGCTCGACCTGCGGCTGGCGCCCGGCAAGATCCACGGGCTCCTCGGCCGGAACGGCTCCGGCAAGAGCACGCTGGCCGCCACGCTCGCCGGGTTCCGCCGGCCGGACGCCGGGCGGGTGCTGATCGAGGGCGGCGACCTCGGCCCGGCCCAGCAGCCGTACGAGAACGCCGTCGTCACCAGCCGGGTGTGCCTGATCCGCGAGTCCGGCGACGTACCGGACGCCGTACCGGTGAAGCACGCGGTCCGGCTGGCCGCGGCGCTGCGCCCGTACTGGGACGCCGACCTGGCCGCCGACCTGCTGGACCGCTTCGAGATCCCGCAGAACAAGAAGATCCAGAAGCTCTCCCGCGGTCAGAAGTCCGCGCTCGGCGTCGTGCTCGGTCTCGCCAGCCGCGCGCCGGTGACGATCTTCGACGAGAGCTACCTCGGGATGGACGTCCCGTCCCGGAACCTGTTCTACGACATGCTGCTCGCCGACTACGCCGAGGTGCCGCGCACGATCGTGCTCTCGACCCATCTGGTCAGCGAGGTGAGCACGATGCTGGAGGAGGTCGTGATCCTCGACAAGGGCCGGCTCGTCACCCAGTCGCCGGTGGACGCGCTCCGCGGCCGCGGCGCCTCGATCGTCGGCCCGGCCGCGGCGGTCGACGAGTTCACCGCCGGGTTCACGGTGCTCGCGGAGGAGCGGCTGGGCGGTACGAAGTCCACCACCGTGCTCGGCGACCTCGACCCGGCGCTCCTCGCCCAGGCAGCCGCGGCCGGCCTGGAAGTCGGCCCGGTCGGGCTGCAGGACCTGTTCGTCCACCTCACGGGAGCCCAGTCATGAGTACGGCGGTACTGCCGCGGGCCGCCACCGACAGCCACCGGCTGCGGCAGTCCGTACTGTCGATGGTGATCGGGCTCCGGCCGATGCTGACCGGCTACTGGGCCGTGATGGTGTTCGCGCTGTTCTTCGTCGGGCTGCTGATCCAGCTGCTGTCCGGCGGCGTCACCGCGAGTGCCTGGGACTACGGGACGCAGTCGCCGAAGTACTTCTCGATGGCGATCGGCATCACGATCACCCCGGCGTACTTCTCGCTGCTGGTCTCGCAGGGCATCACCCGGCGGATGTTTTCGGTTGCTGCCGGCATCTACCTGACCGGCGCAGCGGTCGCGACCTCGGTGCTCTGGGTCCTGGTCTACCAGCTGGAACGCGGGCTGTACGCGTGGCAGGGCTGGCCGGACAAGCTGACCAACGCGCACCTGTTCGACCACCCGTCGCAGGTGGGGCTGATCTTCGCGGAGTACTTCCTGATGATCCTGGCCCACGAGGCGACCGGCTGGCTGCTCGGGATCACGTTCGTCCGGCTCGGGGTCTGGCGCGGGATCCTGATGCTCCCGCTGGCGCTGCTCCCGGCCGTGGCGGCTGAGCTGCTCCTGGTCGCCCAGTGGCTCGCGGGCATCCTGAACAACGTCGGCTACCACCGCCCGCCGCTCGTGGTCGCCGTACCGTCGGTGCTCGTCGTCAGCGCCCTCGGGCTGTACGCCGGGTACCGGCTCCTGGAGCCGATGGCGGTCAAACCCCCTAAGGGCTAAGACACGTTATGCACAGGGGGTGTGCATAACTCGGGCTGTTCCTGTGGATGATTGCGCGATCACTGTGGACGACCGAATCTGTCCTCCGGAAAGGCTTGTGCCGACCTCGCCGACGGGCGTAGAAATGTCGATACGTTGCTTCGGATCGGGGCAGCGGGTCGAACGGAAACCGAGGGCCCTCGCGGTGGGGATCCCCACCGAGGTAGACCGGTGACGGGGTCTGCCGGCCTCCACGGACCCGGATCGGGAAGCTGGAGACGTCACTTTCCTTCAGCTGTGCGGGCCCCTCCGACTCATACGCGGAGGGGCCCCACCTTTGTCCTTGACTACTGCAGCGTGATCACCAGGGTCGTGTGCGCACCGTGTGCCGGCACGTGGACCTCGGTTCCGCGACTGGTCGAGACGAGCTGGTACGCCGCCGGGTGACCGTTCACCATCACGCTCCGGACCTTCGCCCCGGACGGAAGCACCGCACCCGCGGTCAGCGCCGCGCCGACACCCTTCGCGGTGACGTCGGTCGTCAACGCCTTGCCGGCAAGGCTCGCGGACACGTCCACGGACCCACTGCCGACCCGGATGTTGCTCCCGGCCACCTTCGGCTGTCCCTGCGGGAGCTGCGGTACGACGGAGATCCGCCCGTGGCCGAGATCCGGGTCGACGCCGAGCTGCTGGTGCACGACCGGCCACAGGATGCCGTACGTACCCCACGCCTGCAGCGCCATCGAACGGTCGTAGAAGGCCCGGCCGATGTTCGCGGGGGAGTCGGGCGACGGCGCGATCTCGGGCATCGCACCCGGCGTCTCCCACACCTTCGGGTCGAGCTGGATCCGCGCGTTGCCGGTGGTGTACACCTGCTGCTGCTTCGTGCCCAGGCGTCCGAAGTTGCCCTCGGCAACCGCCATGATCGAGGTGTTCAGGCCGAAGATGCTGCGCTCGCTCGGCACCTGCGACACGATGCCGTCACAGGACGCGCCCGGGTTGCCCTTCGGGTCCGAGGTCGGGCCGGTGCCGGTGTGGAACAGGCCGAACTCCCCGGTGTAGCAGGGCGTCTCGCGCTGGTCGAGGGCGACGTTCGCGTGCTCGGTCGAGGCCAGCGGCGACGTACCGCCCGGGCGGGTCAGCTCCGCCTCCATCGGGGTCACGCCGATCCAGTGCCGCTGGAAGATCGGGGTGTTGTCGTTCGCCGGGTTGGCCGGGTCGTCGATCGAGTCGGCGTACCCCATCGCCTTCGGCACCCACCACTGCGCCTCGAAACGGGACTCCAGGTCGTTCGCCTTCGCGGTCGCCCACTGCTCGGTCTTCGTGTCGTGCTTGGACGCGGCGAGGTCGGCCAGGTCGCGCAGCCCGCGGGCGAGGTACACGGTGCTGTCGAGCTTCTCCACGCCCATACCTGCGCGTTCGACGTTGGCGAGACCCTCGGGCCAGCCGTCGCCGTCCTTGTCGAGGTTCTTGTAGACGTACTGCAGGTTCCGGACGGAGAAGTCGTACATCTCGTCGCGGAACTTGTTGTCGCCCGTCCACCGCCACAGCAGCGCGACCGTACTCGGGAACTTCACCGTCTCATCGGTGTTGCCCGCGCTCTGGTTCGAGCCGAAGTACACGTCACCGGTCGGCGTCACCTCGTGCGCGACCTTGCCGCTGCGGTTGTTCAGGATGTCGCTGACGTCGCGGAGCGCTTCGAGATGCTCCTTGACGGTGTCGAACTGACCGGCCGCCACGGCAGCGAACGCGGTGTACTCACCGTCGGTCGCGAACAGCCACGGGTAGTCCGGGAAGCCGGCGCCGAACCATCTCGCGGTCGGCACCGTTCCGAGCGACGCCGGGTAGTCCTTGCCCTCGTTGACGTCGCGGATCTGCAGGTTGTCCGCCTGCTGCACCGAGTCGGCGAGGTTCTGCTTGCTCCACTCGACGCTCTGCTGCAGCAGCCGGTCACCAGGCAGGTCCACTGCGGACTGTGCGTCGATCTGTGCCCGGGCCGCGGTCTTTGCCCGCAGCAACATGTCCGGGTTGCTCAGCGCCTTGCGGTACTCGCCCTCGGCGGCCTTGCTGCCCTGGTCCGACCCGGCCACGGCGAACCAGATCGTCTTCTGCTCGCCGGCCTTCAGCGGTACGTCGTACGTGAGGCCGCCGCCGGTGCCCTTGCCGACGAGCGAGTCGTCGCAACGCGCGGGCGTCGTACCGTCCTTCGGGCAGATCACCGCCGGGCTCTGCGGGCCGCGGTGGTCCGCGCCGAGGGTGTGGTCCGCCGGACGCAGGGACGATCCGACGAACGCGGCGAAGTCGTGCGGCTTCGCGTTCGGGTACGACGGGGTGCCCTGCTCACGGAACCGGAGCGCGCCGTCGACGAAGTCGCCGGTGTCCGGGAGGTTCGCGGCGTCGGCGGTCGGGGCGGTCCAGTCCCACGGGTACGGTTGCATCAGCTCGGAGTGCGCGTCGACGTTCAGTTTGACCGTCTTCGCCGTACTCGAGGTCAGCGTCAGGCCGACCAGCGTGGCGCGGATGCCGTCCGGGACGAAGTCGGTACGGCGGACGTTCACGGCGCCGGAGTAGTCGATCCGGCTGTAGCCGTGGCCGCTGGTGTACTTCGCGGCCGGCACCTGCTTGCCGAGCCAGTTCCCGTCGAGGCCGAACCAGATGCCGTCCAGGAGCTTGATCGGCTGCGTCCAGAAGCCGCCCATCTCACCACGGACGTGCCAGCCCGCGGCGGGGTAGAGGCCGGACTCGTCGCCCATCGCGTACGCGCGGTCGCCGACCACCAGCGAACGGCGGTCCGCGAGCCGGGTGGTCTCCGACAGCTCGGACGAGCCCGTCGCCGCCTGGGCGGCGCTCGCGCCGGCCGCGCCTTCCGCGGCCGCGCCTTCCGCGGCGGCGGTGTTGCTGGACGGGCCCGCGAGTGCGGAAGCGGAGCCTGCGAGGATGGTTGCGGTGGCGAGCAGCGCGACGCCGACGGCGCGCCGGACCGGCCCACGGCGGACCGACCCGCGCTGGACCGGCCCGCGCAGGGCTCGCCCGCGCTGGAGCGGCGGCGAGCTCGCTCGGCTACTTCGGTTGGTGGGATCGGGAGTCATGGCGGTTCCTCCTTCTCGCGGCGCCGGGGGAGCGCCGGGTCAGCCAGGGGCGGAGCTGCCCCTGATCACCAGCTCGGGCAGCAGCAGCCGTTCGGCCGGCCGCTGGTCGCCGGTGAGGATCGTGATCAGCTCCTCGGCAATCCGGTCCATCGGTTGCCGGAGGCTGGTCAGGCCGGGGGAGACGACCTCCGCGAGCGGCGAGTCGTCGTACCCGACGACGCCGATGCCGGCGCCGGGGGTGAGTCCGCGGGCGGTCAGTTCGCGGAGCGCGCCGAGCGCGAGAACGTCGCTCAGGGCAACGATCCCGTCGAACTCGCGGCCCGATTCGAGCAGCCGCGCGGTACCGCGGGCGCCCTCCTCGATGCTGTCGTCGCGGCACCGGACGGCCAGGCCGGCGGTCGGTACGCCGAGGTCCTTGCAGGCGGTGCGCCAGCCGGCCAGGCGGTCCTCGGCGAGCCCGGACGACTTCGGCCAGCCCAGGAAGGCGATCCGGCGGCGGCCGGTGTCGTACAGGTGCCGGACCGCGATCGCGGAACCGGTCGCGCCGTCGACGTCCACCCACGGGCCTGGTTGCGTGGTCTGTTTCCACACCCGGCCGAAGCTCACGAACGGAATGCCCTGCTGCTTCAGCCAGCCGTGCCGCGGGTCGTGCGTCTCGGTCTGCGACAGCACGAACCCGTCGACCATCCGGCGGGCGTGCAGATCCTCGTACGTCGGCATGCCGTCGACACCCGGTGGCGCCGTGAACAGCAGGATGTGCCGGCCGGTGCGTTCGGCGGCGGCGCAGAGGGCGTGCAGGAACTGGTCCATCACCAGGTGCGTCTGGTTCGGCCAGCTGGGCACGCAGTACCCGATCAGCTCGACCGCACTGGTGCGCAGGCTGCGGGCGTTACGATTGGGCCGGTAGTTGAGGAGTTCGATCGAGCGGTTGACTCGTTCGAGCGTGTCGGCGCGGAGCCGGTGCGGGGCGTTCAGAGCGTTCGAGACCGTCTGTACGGACACCTCGGCGTGGGCAGCCACCTGCTTCAACGTCGCCAAGGTGACCTCCCGGGGTTTGAACGTTCAAATCACCCGCAGTCTCTCCCTGCCCCCGCCCCGCTGTCAACGGTTCAGATCCGGGGCGGTCCCTGCCGCACGATCGCCACCGTGTCCTCGGCCGGTCCCGGCGCGATCCACCGTCCCCACCAGTCGGCCCCGGCCTCGGCGAACGCCGCCGGATCCCCGCCGCTCACCTTCACCTCGACCGCCCCACCGGCCCGCAACTCCCGCACATCGGCCGGCGTGATCTCCTGCGGCGCGTCCGTACTCCCTTTGTACGCACACGATCCACCCCAGCGTCGAATCCTTCGTCGCACCGCGGGCACCGACATGTTGCCCCCGACCCAGACCGGCACCCGCTCCTGCACCGGCCGCGCGGTCAGTTGCACGTTGTCGAGTGCGTAGTCCTTCCCGTGGAAGCTGACCGGCTCGCCGGTCCACAGTCGCCCGATGATCTCCAGCCCTTCGTCGAGCATCTCCGCCAGCACTCGCGGGCTCCGCCGTTCCAGGAACGGATCCCCGGGGTCGCCGCTGCCGACCCCGAGGATCATTCGCCCGCCGGACAGGTGGTCCAGCGCGACCACCTCGGCCGCCACCTTCCACGGATGCCTGCGCGGCAGCGGTGTCACCGTCGTACCGATCCGGATCCGCTCGGTCGCGGTGGCGATCGCCGCCAGGCAGATCCACGGGTCGTACGTCGGCAGGCTCGCATCCCCTTGGTAGACGAGGTAGTCCTCCAGGAACAGCCCGTCCCACCCGGCCCCCTCCACCACCCGCGCCAACTCCGCCAACCCGCGCGGATCCCGCCCCACCCCAGCAGCCCCTACCGTCACCGAGAACTTCATGTCCCGCACGCTACGACGCACCGCCGACAAGCCGCAGCGGATCTCCAGGCCATCACAACAGCGGCGCTCGCCTGTTCCTCCCGCGGGACGACCGCGTAGCGGCCCGATTGCGATGGCCTGGGGATCCGCAATCAGGCGGTGTGGCCGCCGGCGATGGTGAGTTCGGTGCCGGTGATGTAGGCCGCGTGCGGGCCTGCCAGGTAGGTGATGGCGGCGGCTACCTCTTCGGGGGTGGCGAAGCGGGGGAGGGCCAGGTCGGCGAGTTGGGGTTCGGCGAAGGGGCCGGTGGCTGGGTTCATGTCGGTGTCGGTGGGGCCGGGCTGGACGACGTTCGAAGTGATGTTGCGAGGGCCGAGCTCGCGGGCGAGGGCCTTGCTGAGGCCGGTCAACGCGGACTTGCTCATCGCGTAGAGCGTCATCCCGGGAGACGTGACCCGCTCGGCGGCGCAACTGCCGAGGTGGATCAGGCGCGCACCGTCGGACAGCAGCGGTACGGCGGCCTGCGTCGTCGCGTACACGCCCCGCACATTGACGGCCAGCACCCGCTCGAGGTCCTCCAGGGAGATGTCTCCGATCGGCGCGATCGCCCCGACCCCCGCGTTGTTGACCAGAATGTCCAACCCACCAAGGCTTTCCGCGGCCCGCCGTACGCCGTCCGCCGCCGCCACCGCGTCACCCGCGTCGACCGCGAACGCGTACCCACGCCGCCCCAACCCCTCGATCTCCTTCACCACGGTCGCCGCCGCGTCCGCGGACGTGCTGTACGTGATCGCCACCTCGGCCCCACGCTCCGCCAGCGCGACAGCGGCCGCCGCGCCGATCCCACGGCTGCCGCCGGTCACCAGTGCCTTCTTGCCCTGTAGTTCGTTCATGTTTCAATCTCACCTCCCCGCCCTCCCCGAAGCTGGCGAGAATCCGCCACCGGATCCTGGTGTCGCAAATCCGCTAGTTCTTGTCGGTGGCGGCAGGGATGCTGGAGGGCGTGTACGAGTGCAGGGAGCGATGTGTACGCGCGGTCCAGTCGAAGGACGCGCGGTTCGACGGGTGGTTCTTCACGGCGGTGCTGACCACGAAGATCTACTGCCGGCCGAGTTGCCCGGTGGTGCCGCCGAAGGTCGAGAACATGCGGTTCTACCCGAGCGCGGCCGCGGCCCAGCAGGCCGGGTTCCGTGCCTGCAAGCGGTGCCGGCCGGACGCCAGCCCGGGGTCGCCGGAGTGGAACGACCGGGCCGACCTGGTCGCCCGGGCGATGCGGCTGATCGCGGACGGCGTCGTCGACCGTGACGGTGTACCGGGCCTGGCCACCCGGCTCGGGTACAGCGTGCGGCAGGTGCAGCGGCAGTTGCTGGCCGAGCTCGGCGCCGGGCCGCTCGCGCTTGCCCGGGCGCAACGTGCACAGACCGCCCGGCTGCTGATCGAGACGAGCGAGCTGCAGATGGCGGACGTCGCGTTCGCCGCCGGGTTCTCGAGCGTACGGACGTTCAACGAGACGGTGCAGGAAGTCTTCGCACTCGCCCCGACCGAGCTCCGCCGCCGCGCCCGCCGCGGTACGTCGTCCACCGCGCCCGGCACGATCTCGCTGCGGCTGCCGTTCCGCGCGCCGTTGACGCCCGACAACCTGTTCGGCCACCTGATCGCGACCGGCGTACCCGGGGTGGAGGAGTGGCGCGACGGCCACTACCGCCGTACGCTCCGGCTGCCGCACGGGCACGGGGTCGTCGCGCTGAAGCCGATGCCGGACCACATCGCCTGTCAGCTCTCGCTCACCGACCAGCGCGACCTCGCGATCGCGATCAGCCGCTGCCGCCGGATGCTCGACCTGGACGCGGACCCGGTCGCCGTCGACGACCTGCTCGGCACCGATCCCGTGCTCGCGCCGCTGATCGCGAAGGCCCCGGGTCGCCGCGTTCCACACACGGTCGACGGTGAAGAGTTCGCCGTCCGGGCGGTGCTCGGTCAGCAGGTGTCCACTGCGGCGGCGAAGACGCACGCACATCGCCTGGTCCTGCAGCACGGCGAGCCGATCGAGGACCCGGGTGGTGGGCTGACGCACCTGTTCCCGACGATGCAGGCACTGGCGGGGCTGGATCCGGAGACGCTGGCGTTCCCGAAGACCCGGCGTACGACGCTCACCACGCTGATCGGCACGCTCGCGAACGGCGACATCGACCTGGGCGCGGGCGCCGACTGGGACAAGGCCCGCGAGCAGCTGGCCGCGCTGCCCGGGATCGGGCCGTGGACGGTCGAGTCGATCGCGATGCGGGCGCTCGGCGACCCGGACGCCTTCGTGGCCAGCGATCTCGGGATCCGGTACGCCGCGCGTGACCTAGGCTTGCCCGAGGCCCCCAAACCACTGACCGACCACGCCCGCGCGTGGCGGCCCTGGCGTGCGTACGCGGTGCAGTACCTGTGGGCCACCGGTGACCATGCGATCAACAAGATCCCTGTGGAGTGACATGACCGAGCTGACCACCGATCGCCTGCTGCTGCGGAACTGGCGCGACTCCGACCGCGATCCGTACGCCGAACTGAACGCCGATCCGGCCGTGATGGAACACTTCCCGGCGCCGCAGACGCGCGCGCAGAGCGACGGGCTGATCGACCGGAACCGCCCGTTGATCGAGGAACGCGGCTGGGGGCTGTGGGCGCTCGAGGTGAAGGAAACCGGTGAGTTCATCGGGTTCACCGGGCTGTCGGTGCCCAGCTTCGACGCGCACTTCATGCCGGCCGTCGAGATCGGCTGGCGGCTGTCGAAAGGGGCCTGGGGCAACGGGTACGCGAGCGAGGCGGCGCGGGCGGCGCTGGCGCACGGGTTCGGGCCGGGTGGACTGGACGAGATCGTGTCGTTCACCGCGACCACGAACGTGCCGTCGCAACGGGTGATGCAGCGGATCGGCATGGTGCACGACGAGGCCGGCGACTTCGACCACCCGCGGATCGAGGACGGGCACCGGCTGAAGCGGCACGTGTTCTACCGGATCGACCGCGCGCGCTGGGAGTCCATCCGGTGACGTACGCCGTCGTCGACAGCCCGCTCGGTCCGCTCACGCTGGTGGGGACCGAGGCGGGCGAGCTGACCGGGGTGTACATGGACCGGCAGCGGTACCGGCCGGACGAGAGCGGGTTCGGCGACCGGGACGACGCGGCGCTGCCGGCGGTGGCGGAGCAGTTGGACGAGTACTTCCACCACGGGCGGACGACGTTCGACGTAGCGCTGCGGCTGGCCGGAACGGAGTTCCAGCGGCGGATCTGGGTGGCGTTGCAGGACATCCCGTACGGCGAGACCTCGACGTACGGCGGGCTCGCGGCCGCGCTCGGGCTGAAACCGCAGTCGGCGCGGGCGGTCGGGCTCGCGAACGGGAAGAACCCGGTCAGCATCATCGTGCCGTGCCATCGGCTGGTGGGGTCGACCGGGAGCCTGACCGGGTACGGCGGGGGGATCGAGCGGAAGCGGGCGCTGCTGGATCACGAGGCCGGTGGAAAACTGCTCAGTTGGTGAGCACTTATCGGGCGCATGCTGGTTCCATGATCGAGGAGCTGAACTGCGCGGGGGTCGACGAGTGGCGCGACTGGCTGGAGGCGAACGGCCGGCGCGAGCGTTCGGTGTGGCTGGTGGTGCATCGGTCCGCGGACGGGCTGGATCTCGCGACGGCGGTCGAGCATGCGTTGTGCTTCGGGTGGATCGACAGCAAGACGATGCGCCGGGACGAGCTGACGACGTACCAGTGCTTCACGCCGCGGAATCCGCGGAGTACCTGGAGCAAGGTGAACCGCGAGCGGGTGGAGCGGTTGACCGCGGCCGGGCTGATGCGCCCGCCGGGGGAGGAGTTGGTAGCGGAGGCCCGCCGCACCGGGACGTGGGACCTGCTGGCGGACGCGCAGAACCTGATCGTCCCGGACGACCTGCGGCTCGCACTGGAGAACGAGCCACAGGCAGCCGAGAACTTCCACGCCTTCTCACCCTCCGCGCGCCGCACGATCCTCGAATGGATCACCCTCGCCAAACGCCCGGAGACGAGAGCGCGCCGGATCGCCGACACGGTCGGCCGAGCCGCAGCCGGCGAGCGCGCCCGCTAGGCGCCCACGGACCAGGTGGGCGCGGCGCCCGCGCCGTGCAGGCGGACGCCCGCCACTCAGCAACCCGCGCGTCGCGCGCGCCGTCGCGCTCACGAGCGGCGCGGACACCTGCCTGCAGGCGAGATGGTGAGTGGTGGCGGTCCGTCAGCTCGGGGTGCCGGCGGTGTCGTCCAGGCGTTCGGCTGCGGGGGCCTCGGCTGGGGTCGGGGGTTTGCGGGTGAGGCGGCGGGCCAATGGTTCGGTGTAGCGGGCGGCGACCGGGCCGAGGATTACCAGGATGAGGACGTAGGCGGTGGCGAGCGGGCCCAGCTTGGGTTCGACGCCGACTGCCAGGCCGGCGATGACGATCGAGAACTCGCCGCGGGCGACCAGTGTCCCGCCGGCGCGCCAGCGGCCCGCCTTCGAGATGCCGGCGCGGCGGGCGGCGAACCAACCCGTGGCCACCTTCGTGAGCGCCGTCAGCACAGCCAGCCCGAACGCGACCGCCAGCACCGGCGGGATCTTCCGCGGATCCGTGCTCAACCCGAAGAACACGAAGAACACCGCCGCGAACAGATCCCGCAACGGACTCAGCAGGTTCCGCGCACCGTGCGCGACCTCGCCCGACAACGCGATCCCGACCAGGAACGCCCCCACCGCCGCCGACACCTGCAACTGCTGCGCGATCCCCGCGACCAGCAGCGTCAACCCGAGTACGACGAGCAGCAGCATCTCCGGGTTGTCCGACGACACCGCCCGGCTGATCACCCGCCCGTACCGCAGCGCGATGAACAGTACGACGCTCACCGTCCCCAGCGAGATCAGCAACGTCATACTCCCGCCGGCCAGCCCCACGCCGGCGAGCAGCGCGGTCAGAATCGGCAGGTAGACCGCCATCGACAGGTCCTCGAGGACCAGGATCCCCAGCACCACAGGCGTTTCGCGGTTACCGAGCCGCCCGAGGTCGCCGACCACCTTCGCGATCACCCCGGACGACGAGATCCACGTGACCCCGGCCAGCGCGACCGCCGCCACCGGGCCCCACCCGAGCAGCAACGCGACAGCCGCACCGGGCAACGCGTTCAGCAGGAAGTCGACCGCCCCCGACACGTACTGCGTCTTCAGCGTCCCGACCAGATCGGACGCCGTGTACTCGAGCCCGAGCAGCAACAGCAACAGGATGACGCCGATCTCGGCGCCGGTGGCAACGAACTCCTCGCTCGCGGCCAGCGGCAGCAGCCCGCCGTGCCCGAACGCCAGCCCGGCCAGGAGATAGAGGGGAATCGGGGAGAAGCCGAGCCGCCCGGCGATCCGCCCGAGCACGCCCAGGGCAAGGATGACCGCGCCAAGCTCGATCAGCAGCGCGGTGATGTTCTCGTGCATGCTCAGCCCCCCGCGATCAGATCGGCCACGGCGTCCACGCCCTCACGGGTGCCGACGACGACCAGCGTGTCGCCGATCGCGAACCGGAAGTCCGGCGTCGGCGAAGGCGTCGCCCCGGTGCGCCGCAGTACGGCCACGATCGACGCCCCGGTACGGCTGCGGGCCTGGGTGTCGCCGAGCGTCCGCCCGGAGTACGGCGACTTCGCGGTCACCGGGATGTGCTCGGTGACCAGGTCGATCTCGATCTCGCCGCGGACCGGGTCGATCCGCTCGGGGACCAGCAACTGCGCGAGCGCGGCCGCCTCGCCCTGGCCTAAGGGGACCGATGCCTGGCATTCGTCGTCGTCATCGGGTTTGTGGAACCCGAGGAACCGGCGGCCGTCGTTGTGCGCCACCACCGAGACGTGTTTCCCGGACTCGGTGACCAGGTCGTACCGGATGCCGATGCCGGGCAGCGTCGTCTTCGTCGGGTGGGCCTGGGCGTCCATGAGGTACTCCGAATTCATCGGTCGTCAATATAAGGCGTCTGCAATCAATTCTCTCAAACCGGACAAGTCAGGTACGGGCCGTCGGTGTGACATGAGATGCAATCAGGTGCAGTGCAACGGGTTGCATAGGTAGGCTCCGGTCATGGCGCTGGAGCACGCGATCCTGGTCGCACTGACCGAGCGGGCCGGTTCCGGGTACGAGTTGGCCCGCCGGTTCGACCGCTCGATCGGGTACTTCTGGCCGGCCACCCATCAGCAGATCTACCGGGTGCTGCGGCGGATGGACGAGGCCGGCTGGGTGAAGCACACCGAGATCGCGCAGGACGGCCGCCCGGACAAGAAGGTGTACCGGATCGCCGCGGCCGGCAAGGCGGAGCTGACCCGGTGGCTGGCCGAGCCCGAGGATCCCGCCGTACTGCGGGACGGCCTGGGCGTGAAGCTCCGCGGCGCGTCGGCCGGCTCGCCGGAGGTCGTGCTGCGGGAGGTCGAGCGGCACCGGGCCGAGCACGCGACGAGGCTCGAGGTGTACCGCGGGATCCAGAAGCGCGACTTCCCGAAGCCGTCCACCCTGCGCGGCCGCGAACTGCACCAGTACCTCGTGCTCCGCGGCGGCATCCGCGCCGAGGAGTCCTTCACGGCCTGGTGCGACGAAGTGATCGAAGCCCTCCGGAAGGACAACCGATGACGGCCTACCCGAACCTGCTGGAACCGCTCGACCTCGGCCATGTCGTACTGCCGAACCGGGTGATCATGGGCTCGATGCACACCGGGCTCGAGGACCGGTTGAGCGACCTGCCGAAGCTGACGGCGTACTTCGCCGAACGGGCGCGCGGTGGTGTCGGGCTGATGGTGACCGGCGGCTACGCGCCCAACTGGCAGGGCTGGCTGACGCCGTTCGGTTCCAAGCTGACCAGCCGTCGGCAGGCCCGCGCGCATCGTCAGTTGACCGACGCGGTACACGCCGAGGGTGGCCGGATCGCGCTCCAGATCCTGCATGCCGGGCGCTACTCGTACCACCCGTTCAGCGTCTCCGCCTCCGCGTTGAAGGCCCCGATCAATCCGTTCAAACCCCGTGCACTGTCGGACCGTGGTGTGCTCCGGCAGATCACGGCGTACGTCGACTGCGCGGCGCTCGCGCGCGAGGCCGGGTACGACGGGGTCGAGATCATGGGCTCCGAGGGGTACTTCATCAACCAGTTCCTGTCCGAGCGGACGAACCAGCGGACCGACCGCTGGGGCGGCAGCCCGGAGAACCGGCGCCGGATCGCGGTCGAGATCGTCCGCCGGACCCGGGAGCGGGTCGGCCCGGACTTCCTGATCATCTACCGGTTGTCGATGGCCGACCTGGTCGAGGGCGGGCAGAGCTGGGACGACGTAGTTGCGCTCGGCAAGGAGATCGAGGCGGCCGGGGCGTCGATCATCAACACCGGGATCGGCTGGCACGAGGCGCGAGTGCCGACCATCGTGACGTCCGTACCGCGCGCCGCCTTCACCGGCGTTACCGCCGCGTTCAAGCCGCACGTGACCATCCCGGTCGTCACCTCGAACCGGATCAACCTGCCGCAGGTCGCCGAGGAGGTACTGGCGCGCGGCGACGCGGACCTGGTGAGCATGGCCCGGCCGTTCCTGGCCGATCCGGAATGGGTGCTGAAGGCAACCACCGACCGGGCGGACGAGATCAACGTCTGCATCGCCTGTAACCAGGCGTGTCTGGATCATGTGTTCGCGAAGAAGAAGGCGAGCTGCATGGTCAACCCGCGGGCCGCCCGCGAGACGGAGCTGCAGCTGCTGCCGACCCGCCGTACGAAGAAGGTCGCGGTGATCGGGGCCGGGCCGGCCGGATTGGCCGCCGCGGTGACGGCGGCGGAGCGTGGGCACCGGGTGGAACTGTTCGAGGCGGCGGCGGAGATCGGCGGGCAGTTCGGGATCGCGCAACGGATCCCGGGCAAGGAGGAGTTCGGCGAGACGATCCGGTACTACCGGCGGCGGCTCGACCTCACCGGCGTGAAGCTGCACCTCGGGCGCCGGGCGGGCGCCGGCGACCTGGCCGGGTTCGACGAGATCGTGCTCGCGACCGGCGTCGTACCGCGGGTGCCCGCCATTCCTGGGATCGACCACCCGAAGGTGCTCTCGTACGTCGACGTGGTGCGTGACGGCCGGCCGGTCGGGGATTCGGTCGCGGTGATCGGGGCGGGTGGGATCGGGGTGGACGTCAGCGAGTTCCTGACCACCACGTCGCCGGATCTCCAAGCGTGGAAGGCGGAATGGGGTGTCGGCGATCCGACCGTGCTGCCGGGCGCGCTCGCCGTTCCGCGGCCGGAGCCGTCGCCGCGGAAGGTGTATCTGCTGCAGCGCAAGACCGGGAAGATCGGCGCCGGCCTCGGCAAGACGACGGGCTGGGTGCACCGCGCGGCGCTGAAGAACAAGCAGGTCGAGCAGTTGCGCGGCGTGAACTACGAACGCATCGACGACGAAGGCCTGCACATCACCTTCGGCCCGAAACACGAGAAACCGCAGGTCCTGAACGTCGACAACGTGGTGATCTGCGCCGGCCAGGAACCCGTCCGCGACCTGGCCGACGCCCTCGCCGGCCGCCCGGTACACCTCATCGGCGGCGCCGACGTAGCCGCCGAACTCGACGCCAAGCGAGCCATCGAACAGGCGACGCGGCTCGCCCTGACGCTCTGAGACGGACCCGAGGCACTCACCAAGCGGCGCGGCGCAGCTCGCACCACGCTCGGTGCCGCGCGTCCGGCGTCCGGGCGCCGGGTTGGTGAGTGCTGGGCGTCCGGATCTCCAGGCCATCACAATCGGCTGCTCGCTGACGCCGCGAGCGTGGATCGCGGTCGGAGGGTGTGATTGTGATGGCCTGGGGATCCGCACCCGGGTAGTGCACTCACCCCCGCGCACTAGTGCGCGCTGGCGCTCCACCCTCGATCTAGTGCACCGTGTACGGCGTACGCGCACTAGTTGAAGGGTGGAGAGATGAAGACTGTGCTGATTTCCGGTGGCGGGATTGCCGGCCCGGCGCTGGCGTTCTGGTTGCGGCGGTTCGGGTTCGCGCCGACGATCGTGGAGGTCGCGCCGGGGCCGCGGCCGGGTGGGCAGACCGTGGACCTGCGGGGCGTGTCCCGGGTGGTGGCCGAGCGGATGGGGCTGCTGCCGGCGGTGGCCGAGCGGCAGGTGCACGAGCGGGGACTCGTGTATGTGAAGGCCGACGGGCGGACGTCCGCGACCATGCACATGGAGGCGCTCGACGGCGCCGGACCGGTCGCCGAGATCGAGATCCTCCGCGGCGACCTGGCCGAGCTCTTGACGGCGGCGGCGAGCGACGTGGAGTTCCGGTACGGCGACTCGATCGCCGCGCTGGAGCAGGACGCCGACGGGATCGAGGTCACCTTCGCGAGCGGGATCCGACAGCGGTTCGACCTGGTGGTCGGCGCGGACGGCGTGCACTCGCGGGTCCGGCGGCTCGCGTTCGGGCCGGAGGAGGAGTTCGTCCAGCACCTCGGCGGCTACACGTCGTACTTCACGATCGAGTCGCCGGAGGACCTGGACGACTTCATGAAGATCTACACCGCGCCCGGCGGCCGCTGGGTGGCGCTGCGGCCGGACCGCGACCCGCGGTACGCGAAGGTGCTGCTGAGCTTCCGGTCGCCGATCCTCAGCTACGACCGGCGCGACGTCGACGCGCAGAAACGGCTCGTCCGCGAGCGCTTCGAGGGCCTCGGCTGGCACACCCCGCGGGTCCTGAAGGGCCTCGACGCGGCCGACGACTTCTACCTCGACACCACCAGCAAGGTCGTCGTACCGGACTGGTCGCGCGGGCGGGTCGCGCTGGTCGGCGACGCCGGGTACTGCGGTTCGCCGATGGCCGGCCACGGTACGGCGCTGGCGCTCGTCGGCGCGTACGTCCTGGCGGGGGAGCTGGCCGCGGCCGCGGGTGATCACACCCGGGCGTTCCCGGCGTACCAGCAGCGGATGCAGGCGTACGTCGCGCAGCGGATGGAGCTGCCGCCGGGCGGGCTGAAGATGGCGATGCCGATGTCGGCGTTCGGGATCGCGTACCGCGACTTCGTCCTCCGGGTGATGACGTCGAAGGTGATGTCCGGCGCGCTGAAGAAGATGGCGGGCGGTACGCCGGACGCGATCGACCTGCCGGACTACTCAGTCCAGCGGGGAGACCCACTCCGGGTTGCGGCCGAGGAGGCCGAGTAGCTGGTCGAGATCGGGGGCCGTGCCGGAGACCTTGACACTGCGCTCGAACGCGTAGCCGGGGCCGCGGTTCGCGTCGGTGTCGGGGATCCGGCGGGCCAGCGTGAGGGCCTGCTCGACCATGTCCGGCGGCGGCGTGTACGGGACGTCGATCGCGCGGGCCAGGTCCCAGGCGTGCACGATGCAGTCGAGCTGGTGGAAGGTCAGCGCGATCCGGCGCGGGAACGAGCCGAACTCGCGGACCTCCACCAGCCGGTCCAGCGCGCCGCCGTCGGCGAACGCGTCGGCGACCCGGACGTTCGAGCGGCGGTACGCGCCGGCGGGGTTGTCGGCGAGCCGGCCGCCGTGCCAGGTGTGCACGGAGGCGGAGCCGTTCAGCGCGGCGGCGGCGAGGCCCTCGTTCTGGCTGACCAGGTGCCGCATCAGGCCACGCACGGTCCAGTCCGGGCACGGCGTGGGGAACCACAGCTGCTCGGGCCGTACCTGCATGACGACTTCCCCGAGTACCGCACCGGCCCGGCGATCCAGATCCCGGATGTCCATCCGCGCTCCTCCCGTTGCCTTAGTAACGATAAGGCTGGAAGGCTGACTTCGCAGGGAATCGCGCGCGGATCAGGCCTTGGCGGCGGCCTTCGCGGCCTTCTTGAAGTTGCGGACCTCCAGCAGCGACGTGGCGTCGGTGACGTCCGCGATCGACCGCCGCGAGCCGCGGTCGCCGTAGTTGCCGGCGGCCTCGCGCCAGCCCTTCGGCGCCACGCCGCGCTGCTTGCCGAGCAGCGCGAGGAAGATCTTCGCCTTCTGCTCGCCGAACCCGGGCAGGGCCTTGAGCCGTTTCAGCACCTCGGCGCCGTCCGGCTTCGGGCGGCCGGCGAGCCAGATGTTCGCGGCGTCCCCGTCGTACTTCTCGATGATCTCCTGGGCCAGCGCGTGCACCCTGCGGGCCATCGAGCCGCCGTACCGGTGGATGGCCGGCGGCGTGACGCAGAGCTCGACGAACGTCTCCAGGTCGGTCGCGGCGATCTTGTGCAGGTCGAAGCCGTCCATCCGGTTCGCGATCTTCAGCGGGCCGGAGAAGGCGTGCTCCATCGGGTACTGCTGGTCCAGCAGCATGCCGACCAGCAGGGCGAACGGGTCGTCGTTGAGCAGTTTGTCGGCGTCCGGATTGCCGGTGAGTTGCAGTTCGCGCAGCATGGCGCCCATCTTGGCACGCGCCCGGCGCGTCGGCCGATGGGATAGTGCGCGTACGTCGTATGCGCACTAGGATGGGTGGATGACTGAAGCGCCGTACCAGGTCATCGCCGGGGAGTTGCGCCGCCGGATCGAGGCGGGGGAGTTGCTGCCGGGGGACCGGGTGCCGTCGACGCGGGCGTTGACGCGGGACTTCGGTGTGGCGATGGCGACCGCGACGAAGGCGCTGCAGGTGCTGCAGGCCGAGCGGCTCGTGCACGCGTCGCCCGGGGTCGGGACCGTGGTCGGTGCGCCGTCGCGGGCTCGGCGTACCGCTGCCGCCGACGGTACGCCGGACCTGAACCGGGACGAGGTCGTCCGGATGGGCGTCGCGATCGCGGACACCGAGGGGCTGGCGGCGCTGTCGATGCGGCGGATCGCGGCCGAGCTCGGGGTGTCGACGATGGCGCTGTACCGGTACGTCGGCGGCAAGGACGCGCTCGTCGTACAGATGGTGAACGAGGTGATCGGGGAGTTCCCGCTCGGCGAGATCCCGGCGTACTGGCGGGACGCGGTGGCGATGGTGGCGCGCGTGCACTGGGCGGCGTACCGGCGGCATCTGTGGCTGGCGAGTGCGATCAGTCTGAGCCGGCCGCAGCTGGTGCCGCGGTTGTTGCCGCACACGAACGCGGTGCTCGGGGCGTTGCGCGGGTTCGAGAAGCATGCGGCGATGTCGACGATGATCAGCCTGTTCGCGTACGTCCGCGGGATCGCGTTGGTGATGGAGGCGGAGGCGCAGGCCGAGCAGGACACCGGCGAGACGGCGGACGAATGGGTGACACATCAGAGCGACCAACTGGCGGCGATGATCGCGGCCGGGAACCTGGGGGCGTTCCAGGAGTTGCTGGCGGACGGGTTCGACTACGACTACGACCTTGATCAGTTGTTCGAGTTCGGTCTGGGTGTGTTTCTGGACGGGTTGGAGGCGCGGCGGTGACCAACCCGGGTTGACGCGTTGCTGGCGATCGTTCTCGATCGGGGTGGGTATGTGCACGACGACGATGACGTGGCGTCCGCGGAGAAGGTCGCGAAGCGAGTCGGGGCGCTGATGACACCGCGCGCGTACCTGGTTGCGCGGCACAAGCTGCCGCCGTTGCCGGTGTGTTCGGTTCGGTGTTCGGGGTGATCGTGCTGGTGGCGGTTGTCGTCGTACTCGTACGGCGTTAGCACCCACTACGCTGAGTGGTGACGACTTCTCCGGAGGTGCCGATGGAGCCTGTGTTCGCGCCGGACGTGCCGGCGGGCGTACGCCGGTTGTACGAGCGCAGGCCGGAGCTGTTCGTGCCGGCCGACGCGCCGCGGCCGAAGCGCGAGACGTCGTGGTCGGCGGCGCCCGGGAACACGTTCGGCCAGTTGCTGGTGTGGATCGGGGTGTGCGTCGGCGGGTGGATCCTCGCGCTGATCGTGATGGCGGCGACGCTGCCGACCGCGGTCGCGGCGTGGGGAGCGGTCGCGCTGGCCGGGGTCGCCGTACTCGCCACCGGCGGGATCCTGGCGAAGTCGATGGTCGAGGACCGCGGGCACAAGGCGGTGCGGAAACAGCACCGGAAGTACCTGCTGCCGGAGGACTTCGACAGCGAGGCCGGGTGGTTGCTCGGGCGGGCGCAGCGCGCGGTGAGAACGGTGCTTGAGGCAACTGTCACGCGGCGCGGGTTGCTGGACGACGTGAAGAACGAGTTGGTGCTGCCGGAACAGCTGTGGGACATCGCGCAGGTGCTGCGGGAGCAGACTGTCCTGCGCGCGCGGCAGAAGGACATCGCGGGTGGTGCGAGAACGGCGGAGCTGGACGCCGTACTGGGTCCCCAGCGGCGCGCGCTCGCGCTGTCCGCGGAGGCGATCAAACGCAAGGTCGACCTCCTCGACCAGTACGCCGACCGAGTCCGCTCCGCCGACGCCGCCCTCCGCGCCGAAGCCGCCCTGGAGGACGGCGACCGCTACATAGAACTCCTCGCCCGCACAGAACCCGCCGGCGACACCGCGGTAGTAGAAGGCTTCACCGACGAAGCCACCGCCCTGAAAGACACCCTCACCCGCTCCATCAACGCGGCCCGAGACGCCGGCCGAACCCTCGCCCTACCCGAGTAGCTCAGCCTCTTGCTCGGCGGTCAGGCCGATGGTGAGGGGTGGCGTGCCTCGGTGGTGGTCCCAGGTGAGGACGTCCTGGACCGTGGTGCGGAGCGGCGTGACGGGCATGCCGGCTTCCCGGGACTTGGTGGGGTTTCGGCGGCGTTCGCCCCACTCGGACTCGGGGTCGATCAGGGGGAACCGGGGCGGGACCGCGTCGCGGGGGACGGGGACGATGTCGACGGTGCTGCCGGCGAGGTCGGCGGCGGTGTGGATGAGTTCGGCGATCGTGGAGTCGGGGCCGACCGCGTTGTAGGCGCCGGGCCGGGCATCCGCGATCAGCTGGGTGACGAGCCGCGCGACGTCGCGGCTGTCCACCAGTTGCAGGGGCGCCTCGGGCTTGGTGGGTAGCGCGACCCGGCCGCCGCGAGCACCCCGGCGGATCCAGTACAGCGCCGTACCGGACGAGTCCCCGGGCCCGGTCACCCGGCCCGGGCGGATGATCGTCGCGCGATCGCCGTACCGCTCCACGACGTCGTCCTCGCACGCGACCTTGCACGGCCCGTACGTGTCGTTCGTCAGTACGTCGGCATCCCGCAACGGCTCCCGCCGCGGCGCGGTCTCGTCCGTACCGGCAGGCAGGTCCCGCACGTACACCGCATGGCTCGACACGAACACGTACCGCCCGACCCGGTCCCCGAGTACGTCCATCGCCTGGTCGACGTCGCGGGCCCGGAACCCGCTCAGGTCCACGACCGCGTCCCACTCACCGGTCGTCAGCGCCGAGTAGTCCCCGCTCGCCCGGTCCCCGACGTACTGCGTGACGCCGGCCGGCAGCGGCGTACCGCTCACCCCGCGGCTGAACGATGCGACCTCGGCGCCCTGTTCGAGTGCGTCGTCCACGACCGCACGCCCGACAAATCCGTTCCCGCCCAGAATCAGAATCCGCACAACCGCCCAACCTATCCCCGCGCCCCGGCGGCCGCGACCGGATTGATCGACAACCGAATGACCCTGTAACACGTCTGAACAGGTGAAGCTGCGGTCTGTACCGCACACTGGGAGTGAGGTGTGGGTACGGGGACAGGGGAGCCGATGGGGAGTGCGCGCGCGACGGCGAGGCGGCCGCGGTCGATGCCGAAGTTGCTGGGGTTCACCCTGCTGGGCGCACTGCTTCCAGGACTCGGGCTGATCGTCGGCGGGCGCCGGAAGCTGGGCGCGTTCGTGCTCACGGTGTTCCTCGCGCTGGTCGGCGTCGCGGCGTACGTCGCCCTGACCCGGCGCGACGAGGTGATCGCGGCGGCCGTCGTACCGAGCCGGCTGCTGATCACGTCGGTGCTGATCGCGGCGCTCGCGCTCCTCTGGATCGTCGTGGTCGTCGGCTCGCACCGGTCGTTGCGTCCGGCAACGGGCGGCGCCGGTGGGCGGGTGGCCGGCGCGCTGTTCGTCGGCGTGCTGTGCTTCGCGATCGCGGCGCCGGCGGCGGTCGGCGTACAGACCGTGCTCGCGCAGCGGACGCTGGTGCAGGACGTGTTCCAGTCGCAGGGCGAGAGCAAGAGCGCGACCCGGCCGACGACCGTCAACGTGAAGGACCCGTGGGAGGACCGGCCGCGGCTGAACCTGCTGCTGCTCGGCGGTGACGACGCGCCGAGCCGCGAGGGCGTCCGGACCGACACCGTGATCGTGGCGAGCATCGACACCAAGACCGGGAACACCTCGCTGATCTCGATGCCGCGGAACCTGACGTTCATGCCGTTCCCGGCGGACTCGCCGCTGCACAAGTTCTACCCGGACGGGTTCGGCAAGGAAGGGCTGAGCCTGGACGGGCGGCTGGAGTGGATGCTGACCGCGATGTACCAGAACATCCCGGACGCGCATCCCGGCATCCTCGGCCCGTCGGACAACGAGGGCGCGGACGTGGTGAAGCAGTCCGTCGGCGAGGCGACCGGGCTGAAGATCGACTACTACCTGCAGGTCAACCTGCAGAGCTTCCCGGAGATCGTGGACGCGCTCGGCGGGATCACGGTGAACGTCAACGAGCGGGTCGCGATGGGCGGGATCAGCAGCTCGCACATCCCGCCGAAGGAGTGGATCGAGCCGGGTCCGCGGCAGCACCTGGACGGGCGGCACGCGCTGTGGTTCGCGCGCGGCCGGTACGGCGCCGACGACGACCAGCGGCAGGTGCGGCAGCGGTGCGTGATCAAGGCGATCGTGGACGCGGCGGACCCGCAGACGCTGGTCACGAAGTACAAGGCGATCGCGAGGGCCGGCCAGCACCTGCTCCGCACGGACATCCCGCAGGAACTGCTGCCGGCGATGGTCGAGCTGGCGCTGAAGGTGAAGTCGGCAACGGTCTCGAACGTCACGCTGGACTCCGAAAAGCTCCGCCTCAAGTACCTGCACCCCGACTACCAGGCCCTCCGCGACACCGTCCAGGCCGCCATCGACTCCGACCCGGCCCCCGCCACCACCACCCCGGTCACGCCGACCGCCCCGACCACCACCCGCAAGCCAACCACCACCACAAGCACCACCCCGCCCCCGGGCCCGACCCAGAACCTCGCCGACGCCTGCGCCTACAACCCCTCCGGCGACCAGCCGAACTGAGGCGAAGAAAAAGTTCTGGGGCCGGGTGTCGATCCGCCGGTGGCCCGCTCGACGTGAGAGTAAGTGATCGACCCACACGACGAGGAGCAGCGATGCGTTTCATGATCATCAACAAGGCGGACGCGGACAGCGAGGCCGGGAAGTTCCCGCCGGCGGAGGTGGCCGAGGGGGTCGGGAAGGTGGTCGAGGACCTGTCCAAGGCCGGCGTACTGCTGTTCGCCGAAGGGGTGCACCGGAGTTCGCTCGGCGCCCGGGTCAAGGTCGACGGCGGCAAGCGGACCGTGACCGACGGGCCGTTCGCGGAGACCAAGGAACTGGTCGGCGGCGTGATCGTGGTCGAGGTCCGCAACCGCGACGAGGCGATCGAGTGGGCGGCCCGGCTGGCCGAGGCGCTGCGGGACGAGGTCGAGGTACGGCGGGTCGTCGAGGAGGCCGACTTCGGCCCGGATTCGGACGTGTTCGCGGGCTGATGTCCATTTCTGCCCCTCCCATCCGTGGGAGGGGCATGAGCATCTACGAGGTATCCGACGCGAAGCTGTACTACGAAGTCCGCGGCAGCGGCCCGCTGGTGGTCCTGGCCGGCGCACCGATGGACGCGGACGCGTTCGCCCCGCTGGCCGACCTGCTGGCGACCGACCGCACCGTCCTGACCCTGGATCCGCGCGGCGTGAAGCGCAGCACGCTGGCCCCGGGCGGTACGTCGCGCCCGGAGCAGCGCGCCGACGACCTCGCGCGGCTGATCCGGTACGTCGACGCGGGCCCGGCCGACGTACTGGGATCGAGCGGCGGCGCGGTCAGTGCGCTGGCGCTGGCGCAGTACCACCCGGACGTCGTACGGACAGTGATCGCGCACGAGCCGCCGCTGGACCGGCTGCTGCCGGACGCGGACGAGCTGCTCGCGCGGTCCGAGAAGCTGATGGCCGACTACCTGGCCGGCGACGTGGTCGGCGCCTGGAAGCAGTTCTTCCGGCTGGCGAACATCTTCCTGCCCGACGAGGTCGCCGAGGCGATGTTCGGCGGCGACGACCGGGACCCGGAGCAGGTGGCGGCCGAGCGGTTCTGGTTCGCCCACGAGATGCGCGAGACGATCACCTGGCTGCCGGACCTCGACCGGCTCCGGAAGGCCGACGTCGTGGTCGGCGTCGGCGCGGACTCGGCCGGCCAGCTCTGCGACCGTACGTCGACCGCGCTGGCCGGCCTGCTGGGCGTCGAGCCGGCCCGGTTCCCCGGCGGTCACACCGGGTTCGTGGACGCCCCGGAGCCGTTCGCGGCGGCGCTTCGTGCGGAGCTGGGTGCCCGAGGTGAGACTCGCCCGTAGGCTGCTGGGGAGAGTATGTGAAGCTGGTGGTGTCCGGTGGGTACGCAGGGGTGTGATCGCGGTCGTACCGGGCACCGGTCCGAGTGCCGCGTCGCCTCACGTCACGCCACTTGACCTCAACCGTGGTTGAAGTTTCAAGCTGGTGTCGCTGAGTCAGGACATCGGAGAGATACCGGCCCCCGCTGGGCCCCGACGAAGGAGCAGAGTTGACCACGTACACGCTTCCCGACCTCCCCTACGATTACAGCGCGTTGGCGCCGAGCATCGCCGGCGAGATCATGGAGCTGCACCACGACAAGCACCACGCGACCTACGTGAAGGGTCTGAACGACACCCTCGACAAGCTGGCCGAGGCCCGCGACAAGGGTGACTTCGGCGCGATCGTCGGGCTGGAGAAGACGCTCGCCTTCAACCTCGGCGGGCACGTCAACCACTCCATCTTCTGGAAGAACCTGTCCCCGGACGGCGGCGACAAGCCGGACGGCGAGCTCGGCGCGGCGATCGACGAGTTCTTCGGCTCGTTCGACTCGTTCCAGGCGAACTTCACCGCGAGCGCGACCACCATCCAGGGCTCCGGCTGGGCCATCCTCGGCTGGGACGCGCTGGGCGGCAAGCTGCTCATCCACCAGCTGTACGACCAGCAGGGCAACCTGCCGGCCGGCCAGATCCCGATCGCCATGCTGGACATGTGGGAGCACGCGTTCTACCTGCAGTACAAGAACGTGAAGCCCGACTACGTCAAGGCGTGGTGGAACGTCGTGAACTGGGCCGACGCGCAGGCCCGCTTCGACGCGGCCCGCTCCGGCGCCGCGGCGCTGATCACCGGCGCCTGACACAAACGCGGTACGACGAAGGGCGCCTGGCTCCGGCCGGGCGCCCTTCGTGTCCGTCAGCCACAGAAGTCCGCGATCACCGGAGCGATCGCCGCGGTCTTGATCACGTGGTTCTGACCCGGTACTTCGGTGTGCGCGGCGCCCGGTACGGCGTTCGCCAGCGCGCTCGTCGACGCCTTCATCCAGCCGGGGCTCTTGCCGCCGCTGACGACCAGCACCGGCTGGTCGATCGCCGCCCACTGGCCCGCGTCCATCGGCTCGCCGAAGCAGTTCTCGCCGACCACCTGCGCGTCGTACGGCAGCGTGTGCGCGACCGCCCGCATGCCCTTCCAGGCCGGCATCAGCTTCATCACGGTGACCAGGATCCCGGGCAGCCCGATGCCCTTGGTGAAGAAGTACCTGATCGCGTCGTCCGGGCCGAGCGCGCTCAGGTCCGCGACCCACGAGCGTGGGATCTGCTTGCGGCTGCCGTCGACGACGTACGGCGGCTCGAACGCGACCAGCTTCTCGACCGGCAGCCCGGCCGCGGTGGCCCGGAGCGCGAGCGCCGCGCCGGACGACGAGCCGTAGACGTACGCCGACCCGCCGGCCGCCTCGATGACCGCGGCCAGGTCCTCGATCTCGCGGTCCACGGCGTACTCGCCGGAGTCCCCGGAGTCGCCGCGTCCGCGCCGGTCGTAGTTGTAGACCGTGAACCGGTCGGCCAGCGCCTCGGCCAGCTCGGGCATCGGGCCCTGCGCCCGCGAGCAGAGCGCGCCGTCGACGAGCACCAGCGCGGGGCCGTCGCCACGCCGGTCGTAGGTGATGGTTGTGCCGTCCTTCGAGAGCACGGTGTTCATGGTGTCCTCCTGGGTGAGTCGATCATTCACCCGTGCGTCGAGGACTCCGGACGCGGATCGACAGCATGTGACCTAGATCACTTTCAGCAGGCGGCGGCGCGTTCGAGGAGGAGCTTGCGTTCGCGTTCGTTCCGGGTCAGGGCGGCGGCCTTCTCGAACTCGGCGCGGGCCTCGTCGAGGCGGCCGAGCTTGAACAGCAGGTCGCCGCGGACGCTCGGCAGCAGGTGGTAGTCCTTCAGCGACGGGTCGTCGGCGAGCAGGTCGACCGCCTGCAGCCCGCGTTCGGGGCCGAACGCCATCGAGATCGCGACGGCCTGGTTGAGCTCGATCACGGGCGACGGCGTGACCTGCGCGAGGACGGCGTACAGGCCGGCGATCCGGGCCCAGTCGGTGTCCTCCGGGTCGGCCGCGCGGGCGTGGCAGGCGGCGATCGCGGCCTGCAGGAGGTACGGGCCGGGCGGCTTCTCCAGGGCCCAGGCGCGGTCGATGCCCGCCAGGCCGCGGCGGATCAGCAGGCGGTCCCAGCGGCGGCGGTCCTGGTCGAGCAGCAGCACCGGCTCGCCGTCCTTGCCGGTACGGGCGTTCGCGCGGGAGGACTGGAGTTCCATCAGGGCGAGCAGGCCGAGTACTTCGGGTTCGGTCGGCATCAGCTCGACGAGCAGGCGGCCCAGGCGCATCGCCTCGTTGCACAACGCCGGGCGCATCCAGTCGTCGCCGGCGGTCGCGGAGTACCCCTCGTTGTAGATCAGGTACACGACCTCCAGGACGGACTGCAGGCGGTCGAGCAACTCGGGTCCGGACGGGACCTCGAACTCGACGCCGGCCTTCGCCAGGTTGCGCTTGGCGCGGACGATCCGCTGGGCGATCGTCGGCTCCGGGGCGAGGAACGCGCGGGCGATCTCGTCGGTCTTCAGGCCACCGAGGAGCTTCAGCGTCAGCGTGACGCGGGCGTCCATCGTGAGCACCGGGTGGCAGGCGGTGAAGACCAGCCGGAGCAGGTCGTCCTCGATGTGGTCCTCGAGGATCGCCTCCACGTCGTCCTCGACCGAGTCGCCGTCGATCTCGAGTTCGTGGCCCATCTCGGCGAGCTTGCGCTGGTAGGTCTCCTTGCGCCGGATCAGGTCGATCGCCCGGCGTTTCGCGATCGCCATCAGCCAGGCGCCCGGATTCTGCGGTACGCCGGACTGCGGCCACTGCTCGAGCGCCGCCACCAGCGCGTCCTGCGCCAGTTCCTCGGCCAGCCCGACGTCCCGGACGATCCGCGCGACACCCGCGACAATCCGCGCCGACTCGATCCGCCAGACCGCGTCGACCGCCCCACCCGCGTCAGTAACCGTCACCCGCCGATAGTAGACAGGTCCGGTGCCTGGGGTGCGTGCCCTGCCCTGGTGAACGCGGACAGGTTGCCGACGGCCGGATGGTTCCGGCCGAGGGGGCCCGCCGACAGGGCGCGGAGGAGATTCAGGGTGACCGTCCGGGCGAACGCCGCAGCGGGCGACGCCCGGTCGCCGAGCGTCGAGATCCAGCTCATCGACCCGGTGTTGAAGACGCCGGCGCCCGAGCGCACGGTGTAGTACGTGGCGTCGGCGAAGACGTGCTTCGGTCCACAGTTCGCCGGCGAATGGGCAACCACTTCGAGGTTCGGCGGCGTACCTGGGAGCGGATAGGCCCGGTCGACCTCGGTGTCGGCCAGCCCCGGGTACGCCGTACCGGCGACCGCGCCCGTCCCGGCGAAGAGGAAGAACCCCGGCTCCCGGACGACGAACGAGGCCCGGCGGGCGAAGCACACGTACAGCATGCCGTTCAGCGAGTTCTCCGGATTCGGGTACGGCTTGCTGATCCACCGGACCGTGGTGTCCGGCCGGTTGTGCACCGGATCGAGGGTCGCGTCCTTGTAGCCGATCATGACGCGTTCCGGACCGAGCCGGCTGGAGGCGTAGCGCACCCGCCAGTACACCGAGTTCCCGCCGAGGAAGGCGAGATTCGTCCCGGTGTCCCGGGCGCGCGTGACGGCGGCGCGCATCGGCAGGCTCCAGTACTCGTCGTGGCCGAGCGACAAGATGCCGCGGGCACCGGTCAGCGCGGTTCGATCGGCGTCCAGGTCGACACTGGTCAGATAGGCCAGGTGTACGCCGCTGCGGTCGGCCAGTTCGAGCAGCGGCAACTCGAACCTGAACAGCAGCGGTGCGCCGTTGCCGTCGTACGGGCGGTCGAAGCTGACCCGGTAGGAACGGGTCCGGTAGGACGAGTCCGGGCCGTGGTACAGCGAATACCCGCCCCAGGCGTTGTAGGCCTGGTAGGTGTTGACGGCGTTCACGATGACCACCGCTCCGCGGGCCGAGTCCGAACGGATCGTGATCGGGACGTACTTCTGCCGGCCGTTCGCCGCGGTCAGCAGCAACAGGTAGGTGCCGGGCGGCCAGCCCGTGGTCTGCACGGTCAGGGAAGGCTTCCAGTTCGTCGTGACCATGCGGTCCGCCGCGATCACCGGCGCCGGTTGCGGCACCCCGGGAATCGGCGCCGAAGTCCAGACCAGCCGGCCGCCGGTTCCGCCGTACCAGCCGATGCGGAAGGCCTGGACGGTGAACGCGCCCGCGGTGGAGGTGACGTACAGCCGGAACGGCCGGCCGCTGCGGACGCTCGCCCGGTCGGTGAAACCGGCGAGCTCCGACGGCCCGGCGAGGTGGCCAGGAGCGATCTCCCATTGTTTGGAGGCCCGCACCGTGACCATCCTCGGGCGGGTCGTACCGGGCGCAGGCGCCGGCGTTCGGCCCGTGCCTTGCATGGCGCGAACGGGCGTGCCGGAGCAGCCCGCGACCACGAGCAACGCCGCCGCGCCCCAGACCATCCAACGGTGCATCGAGTCCCCCCTCACCGGAGCAAACCACACCCCGGCTTGGAGAAGGCTGAGACGGTTGGGACACTGCTGGCGAGCGCCCGCGGATTGTTGTCCGTGGCAACCACCCGAGCTCGGCGTACTCCGACCTCACCGCATCACTGTGGACAGGAACGCGGTCGTCCGCTCCTGCTCGGTCGCGGTGCCGATCGGGGCCAGCATCGCGTCGGTTGCTCCCGCGTCGCGGATCCGCTCCAGTTGTCTGGTGATCGTTGCCTCGTCCCCGGCCAGCAGGAGGTCGGCCGGCCCGTCGACGCCTTCTCGTTCGAGCATCGCCCGGTACTCCGGCACCTGCCCCGCCAGTGCGAACTCCTCCGCGAACCGTGCCCGTACGGCGTCCTCCGCGGACGTCAGACACACAGCAAACCCCGCCACCACCCGCGGCGTACGACTCCCGGCCGCCCGCGTAATCGTCGGCACGACATGGTTACCGAGTGCCCGAGGTCCGGTCATCCACGTGACCGTCCCGTCCGCGAGCTCACCAGCCACCTCGAGCATCACCGGCCCCAGCGCTGCTACCAGAACCGATGGGTGGTTGTCCGATGGAGGGGTCAGTTGGGCAACGGCTGTGTAGTGGTCGCCGTGGTGCTCGACCGGGGATCCGTCGAGGAGGGGGCGGAGTACCTGCAGGTACTCGCGGAGGCGGGTGGCGGGGCGGTCGGTGGGGAGGCCGTACATGGCGGTGACCATTCGGGTGATGCCTGCGCCGATGCCGAGGGTGAGGGGGCCGGCGACGGCGGCCTGGGTGGTGAGGGCCTGGCGGGCGAGGAGCAGCGGGTGGCGTTGGGGGAACGGGACCACCGCGGTGCCAAGCTCCGTCCCGACCTGGCCGACGGCGGCGAGGGCGGTCAGGGCGTCCCAGCCGATGCCGTCCGAGATCCAGGCCGACGACGCACCGGCCGCGGCGGCCGCGCGGATCTGACGGGTGATTTCGGGAAGTGGGGTCGGTCCTCGGACGTCACCGAAGGCCATGCCGATCTGCATAAGAAGCTCCTAGAAAGTGGGGTACCACCCCGTTTATAGTCGGGTACGATATGGGGGCCCACCCCAGTTACGCAAGGACGACCGAGATGCGAGCCGACGCCCAACGCAACCGCGACCGCCTGGTGGCCGTCGCGGCCGAGGTTGTCGGGGAGTACGGCGCGGACGCCTCGCTGGAGGAGATCGCCCGCCGGGCCGGTGTCGGCTCGGCGACCCTGCACCGGCACTTCGGCGGCCGGATCGCGCTGCTGGAGGCGGTCTTCCGGAGCAGCATCGACGCGGTCTGCGCGCAGGCGACCGAGCTGCTCGACGACCCGGATCCCCTGCGGGCGTTGACGACCTGGCTGCACGCGATGGTCGCGCACGCCACCGGCAGCCGCGGCCTGGCGACCGCGCTCGTGATGAGTGGAGACTGCGGCTCCGACGCCCACGCCCGCCTGCTGACCGCCGGCCGAAAGCTCGTCGACCGCGCCCGGACCGCCGGCGTCGTACCCGAGGGAACCCGCGTCGAGGACCTGCTCAAACTGGTCAACGGCATCTCGCTGGCCAGCGGCGACGACCCCGATCAGGCGGCCCGGTTGCTCGCTCTGGCAATCCGGGGGATCGCACCGGCACGCACCGAATAGACTTCGTGACCGGAAACCCCCAGACGATGGCATGAGGTTTGTTGTGCTCACCATGCAGGACGCGCTGCTCGCGCTGACGAAGTACTGGACCGACCGGGGCTGCATGGTCGTGCAGCCGTTCAACACCGAGGTCGGCGCCGGGACGCTGAACCCGGCCACGATCCTGCGGGTGCTCGGTCCCGAGCCGTGGCGGGTGGCGTACGTCGAGCCGAGTGTGCGGCCGGACGACAGCCGGTACGGCGAGAACCCGAACCGGCTGCAGACCCACACCCAGTTCCAGGTGGTGCTGAAGCCGGACCCGGGCAACCCGCAGGAGCTGTTCCTGGACAGCCTCGAGGCGCTCGGGATCGACATCGACGCGCACGACGTACGGTTCGTCGAGGACAACTGGGCGAACCCGGCGACGGGGTCCTGGGGCCTCGGCTGGGAGGTCTGGCTGGACGGCCTGGAGATCACCCAGTTCACGTACTTCCAGCAAGCCGGCGGCATGACGCTGGACCCGGTGTCGGTGGAGATCACCTACGGCATCGAGCGGATCATGATGGCGCTGCAGGGCGTCTCGCACTTCAAGGACATCGCCTACGCGCCGGGCATCTCGTACGGCGAGGCCTTCGGCCAGGCGGAGTACGAGATGAGCCGCTACTACCTCGACGACGCCGACGTGGAGTCGCAGAAGCGGCTGTTCGAGGAGTACGCGAACGAGGCCCGCCGGATGATCGACGACCGGCTCCCGGTGCCGGCGCACATCCAGGTGCTGCGGTGTTCGCACACGTTCAACGTCCTCGACGCCCGCGGTGCCGTCAGTACGACGGAACGCGCGAAGGCGTTCGGCCGGATGCGGACGCTGGCGCGCGAGGTCTCGCGGCTGTGGGCGGAGCGCCGCGAGGAACTGGAGCACCCGCTGGGGCTCGCCGAACTCCCGCCGGCCGCGCCGGAGCCGACCGAGTTCCCGGCGGTCACCGGCACCCGGCAGCTGACGTTCGAGATCGGCACCGAGGAGATGCCGCCGTCGGAGGTCACCAAGACCGCCGCCGCGGTGCAGGCCGCGCTGGAGGAGAAGCTGGCCGCGACCCGGCTCGAGCACGGCAGGATCACGACGTACGCGACCCCGCGCCGGGTCGTCGCGTTCGTGGCCTCGGTGCATGCGGGCGAGCCGGACGCGGAGCGGGTCGTGCGTGGCCCGAAGAAGGCGGCCGCGTACGACGCCGACGGCAACCTGACGAAGGCCGCCGCCGGGTTCGCCCGCGGGCAGAAGGTCGACGAGAGCGAGCTGCACGTCCTGGACGTCGACGGCGTCGAGTACGTCGCGGTGACGAAGCCGGACCCGGGCCGTGGCGCCGCCGAGGTGCTGAGCGGCGTACTCAGCGAGATCGTCGCGGGCCTGCGCTCCGACAAGAACATGCGCTGGAACGACGCGAAGCTGTCCTTCACCCGCCCGATCCGCTGGCTCGTGGCACTCCTGGGCGACCAGATCGTTCCGGTCTCGGTATCGACGCTCGCCGCCGGCCGCGTCACCCGCGTGCACCGAACCGCTGCGCAGCCGAAGGTCGAGATCGCGGCCGCGGAGGGGTACCTGGACCTGCTGCGGATCCACGGCATCGAGGCCGACCCGGCGCGCCGCCGGGCGACCGTCGTCGAGGCGGCCGCCGACCTGTCCGCGAAGGTGCAGGGCACGGTCGACGTCGAGGGCGAGGCCGCGCTGGTCGACCAGATCGTCAACCTGATCGAGGAGCCGACGCCGATCCTGGGCGGGTTCGCCGCGGAGTACCTGGACCTGCCGAGCGAGATCCTCACCACCGTCATGCGCAAGCACCAGCGGTACCTGCCGGTGCGCGACCACGACGGCAAGCTGCTCCCGCACTTCGTTGCCGTGGCCAACGGTTCGGTGGACGAGGACCTCGTCCGCGCCGGCAACGAGGCGGTGCTGCGAGCGCGCTACGAGGACGCCGCGTTCTTCTGGCGGGCCGACCTGGAGACGCCGCTGGAGCAGATGAAGGGCGAGCTGGAGAAGCTGGCGTTCGAGGAGCGGCTCGGCTCGATGGGCGACCGCGCCGGGCGGATCGGCCGGATCGCGTCGAAGCTGGCCGCGACCGTCGACCTGGGCGGGGCCGACCTGGAGACGTTGCAGCGGGCGGCCGAGCTGGCGAAGTTCGACCTCGGCTCGCAGATGGTGGTCGAGCTGACCAGCCTGGCCGGCACGATGGCCCGCGAGTACGCCAAGCGGGCGGGTGAGACCGAGGCGGTCGCGCAGGCGCTGTACGACATGGAGCTGCCGCGGTCGGCCGGTGACCCGGTCCCGTCGACGACTCCGGGCGCGCTGCTGGCGCTGGCGGACCGCTTCGACCTGCTGGCCGGCCTGTTCGGGATCGGCGCGAAGCCGACCGGCAGCTCGGACCCGTTCGCGCTCCGGCGGGCCGCGGCCGGTGTGGTCGCGATCCTGCGCGAGCACCCCGAGCTGCGGGCGATCACGCTTCCGGTCGGCCTGCGGGCGGCGGCGGACGAGATCGGTGCCCAGGGCATCGACGTACCGGCGGAGTCGCTGGACGAGGTCGCCGAGTTCACCGTACGGCGGTACGAGCAGCAGCTGATCGACCGCGGCGACGACCACCTCCAGGTGGCCTCGGTGTTGCCGCTGGCAACTGCTCCGGCGGCGGCGGACGAGACGCTGAAGTCCCTGCAGGAGCTGGTCGGCGACAGCAACTTCGCCGGCCTGGTCGCGGTCCTGCAGCGGGTCCGGCGGATCGTCCCCGACGGCACCGACGCGGAGTACGACCCGGCCAAGCTCACCGAGCCGGCCGAGGTCGCCCTGCACGAGGCCGTCCAGAAGATCGGCCAGGCGCCGACCGGCCTGTCCGACTTCGTCACCGCGACGTCCGTGCTGGTCGACCCGGTGAACCGCTTCTTCGACGACATCCTCGTGATGGCGAAGGAGCCCGACCTCCGCGCCGCCCGCCTCGGCCTACTGGCAACGATCAGCAAACTGGCCGCCCCGGTCCTCGACTGGCAGGCCCTCGGTACCAGCCTGAGCCCCGCGGCGGAGTAGCACGCTAGCTCGCGGGGGTCCTCGGGATCCCCGCGAGTACGTCGCCCAGCCGCTCGCCGATCAGGCGATACCCCTCCGGGCCGGGGTGCAGGTCGTCGGCGTACAACTGCTTCGCCTCGTCCATGGTGAGTACGTCGCGGCCGTCGATCAGCTGGACGTCCGGGTCCTGGCGGGCGCCGAGCTCGACCAGTTCCCGGATGCTGTCCAGCGTGAGGCCGACCGGGTTCGGCCTGCCCTCGACGTTCGGGGCGAACAGCGGGGTGATGACGGCGATCGGGGTCCGCGGATGCCCGGCGCGGATGGTTGCGACGAACGACTCGACCTGGCCCGGTAGCGTGCGGCCGTTGTACGTCCAGCCGCCGTACACGTTGATGCCGAGGCAGAGCGAGATCAGGCCTGCCGGGGTGTCCCGGATCGTCCGGGCGGCGATCGCGTCGAGGTGGCACTCGCCGGCGAACCCCAGCGCGACCAGATCCCAGCCGTACCGCCGCGCGACCAGTGCGGGCCAGGTCTCCGAGGGGCCGTACGCGCCGCTGCACTGGGTGATCGAGCTGCCGTAGGTGATCCACCGCGGTCCGCTCGGCGCGACCGGCTCGGCGGCCGCGCCGAACACCGGCTCGCGGATCGCGATCACGCCGGACTGCGGCAGCCAGATCTCCACCTCGACCGCCCGGCCGGGCAACTCCACCTCCAGCTTGTGAATGCCTGCTTCCAGCGGGCAGCGCTTGTGCAGTTGGCCGTCGACGAGGACGTCCACCGGTGCGATCCTGCTGTAGATGCCGAGGCTCGCGCGGATCTCCAGCGCGACGGCCGCTGCCGACGTACGCCAACGGCCGTGCACTCCTGCCGGTGTCGCGGCGCGTTCCCAGAGCCGGTGGCCGGGGCGGTCCGGTCGACCCGCCCAGTCGGCGAGCCGGAAGTCCTGGCCACGCGGGTCGAGCCGCCAGTACGTCGTCCAGCCGTCCGCGTCGGTGTCGCGGTACCGGTAACCCGTCCAGGTCATTGGCGCGCCCCACGGATCCCGCGCGGTGAGGGCGGCGTGGGCTCGGCCGCCGCCGCGGTGAGGCGGGCGACCGCGCGGGCGCCGAGGCTCGCGTCCACGTGGGCGAGCATGACGGCGGCGGCGCGGTCGCTGTCGCCGGCCGCGATCGCGTCGACGAGTTCAAGGTGTTCGGCGTGCGTCCGGTCCAGGTCCTCGTCGGTGCGGCCGTCGGCGAGCGCGAGCCGGCGGTACCGGTCGGCCGTGTCCCAGAGGCTGTCGAGATGCTTCACGAGCATCTGGTTGTGCGAGGCCGAGTAGATCGCGACGTGGAACCGGCGGTGCGTCAGCAGGTCGGCCGGTCCGGGATCCGTGCGCAGCGGCCGCAGCTCGACCGCGGCCTCCCGGATCCGCGCGAGGTCCTCGCGGGTACGCCGTTCCGCGGCCAGCCCGGCCGCCAGCGGATCCAGCGAGCGGCGGATCTCGACCAGGTCGCGGGCCTCCTCGACGGTCAGCCGGGTGACGCGGGCGTCGCGGTGCGCGTCGAGCTCGACCAGTCCCTCGGTCATCAGCCGGCGCAGCGCCTCCCGCAACGGCGTCGTACTCACCCCGAGCTCACGGGCCAGCGCGGCCTGCGGGATCACGGCGCCCGGGTCCAGGTCGCCGCGCAGCACGCGCTCCCGGACGAGCTCGTACGCGACCTCCGCCTTTGTCACGCGAACTCCTCTCGGTAGTTATAACACCGAGCCGCAGCATATCAAGGGCTGAGACGGCCTGCAGTGAATGGTTGACGAGAGTCGTTATAACGACTGATGGTGGTCGGTATGACCAGACTCGGAGTACTCGACGGTGACGGCATCGGCCCGGAGATCGTTCCGGCCGCGGTCCGGGTCCTCGACGCCGCGCTGGCCGCGACCGGCGCCGCGCCTGTCGAGTGGGTACCGCTCCCGGTCGGCGCGACGGCGATCGAGACCCACGGCAGTGCGCTGCCGGACGTCACGGTCGAGACGCTGACGGGCCTCGACGGCTGGCTGCTCGGTCCGCACGACTCCGCGTCGTACCCGCCGGAACACCGCGCGGTGCTGAACCCGAGCGGCTCCCTGCGCAAGCACTTCGACCTGTTCGCGAACATCCGCCCGGCGCGGGCGTTCGCCGGTACGCCGGCCCTGGTGCCCGGGCTGGACCTCGTCGTGGTGCGCGAGAACACCGAGGGCTTCTACGCGGACCGCAGCACGTACCGGGGGACCGGCGAGTTCATGCCGACCGCGGACGTGGCGATCGCGATGGGGATCTTCACTCGCCCGGCGATCGAGCGGATCGCCCGGCAGGCCTGCGAGCTGGCGCTTCGCCGGCGCCGGCACCTGACGATCGTGCACAAGGCCAACGTGCTGCGGACCACGACCGGGTTCTTCCTCGACATCTGCCGCGAGGTCGCGGCGGACTACCCGCAACTGGAGGTGGACGACTTCCACATCGACGCGATGACCGTGCACCTGGTCCGGCGCGGCGCCGACTTCGACGTCCTGGTCACCGAGAACATGTTCGGCGACATCCTCTCCGACCTGACCGGCGAGCTGGCCGGCTCGCTCGGTACGGCACCGTCGATCAACGCGTCGTACGACCGGGCGATGGCGCAGGCCGCGCACGGGTCGGCGCCGGACATCGCCGGGCGGGGCGTCGCGAACCCGACGGCGATGATCGCGTCCGGGGCGATGCTGCTCGACTGGCTCGGGGCCGCCGAGGCCGCGGAGCGCGTCACCCGCGCGTTGCGGGCCGTGGTCGGGGACGGCGTACGGACCGTCGATCTTGGCGGCACGGCCGGTACGGCGGAGTTCACGGCGGCCGTTGTACGGGCGTTGGCGTGAAACGTGTTGCGCTTCGGGGGATCGCGCCCGACCACCTGCCGCGGACGCTCCGGATCCTGCTGGAGAACGCGCTGCGACACGGCACCGCCGCGGAGGCCTTGCGCTCGTGGACACCCGGTACGACCGGTGAGCTCGAGGTGTACCCGTCGCGGATCTTCCTGCACGACACGAACGGCGTACCGGTGCTGGCCGATCTGGCCGCGCTCCGGGACGAGCTGGTTGCTTTGGGCAAGGATCCGGCGTTGGTGGATCCCGTGGTCCCGGCGGAGCTGGTGGTGGACCACTCGGTGATCGCGGACGTCTACGGGCGGCCGGACGCGGCCCGGCGGAACGTCGCCCGGGAGTACGAGCGGAACGCCGAGCGGTACCGGTTCCTGCGCTGGGGGCAGCAGACGTTCCGGCAGCTGAAGGTGGTGCCGCCGGGGGCCGGGATCATGCACCAGATCAACCTCGAACACCTGGCCCGGGTCGTCGAGGAACGCGACGGCTGGGTGTTCCCGGACCTCTGTCTGGGGACCGATTCGCACACCACGATGGTGAACGGGCTCGGCGTACTGGGCTGGGGGATCGGCGGGATCGAGGCCGAGGCGGCGCTGCTCGGGCAGTCGGTGGCGATGCCGCTGCCCGCGGTGGTCGGCGTCCGGCTGACCGGGGCGTTGCCGGCCGGGACGACCGCGACCGACCTGGTGCTGACGATCACCGAGCGGCTGCGGGCGCACGGCGTGGTCGGGAAGCTGGTCGAGTTCACTGGTCCGGCGCTGGCCGGGTTGCCGGTGCCGGACCGGGCGACGATCGCGAACATGAGCCCGGAGTTCGGCTCGACCGCGGCGTACTTCCCGATCGACGACCGCACCCTCGACTACCTCCACTTCACCGGGCGGCCGCCCGCGAAGGTCGCGTTGGTCGCGTCGTACGCGCGCGAGCAGGGGCTCTGGTACGACCCGGCCGCGGTGCTGCGGTACGACGAGTACGTCGACATCGATCTCGGCGCCGTCGTCCCGTCGATCGCCGGACCGCGCCGGCCCAACCAGCGGATCGCGCTGACGGATGCTCTCCGGTCGGTCGCGGACGAGCTGCCGGACGGTCCGCGGACTTCGGGCGCGGTCGGTCACGGGGCCGTGGTGGTCGCCGCGATCACCTCGTGCACGAACACGTCGAATCCCGCGGTGATGGTCGCGGCCGGGCTGCTGGCGAAGAAGGCGGTTGAGCGCGGGCTGGCGAGCAAGCCGTGGGTGAAGACGACGTTGTCGCCAGGGTCGCGGGTCGTGATGGACTACCTGGCCGCGGCCGGGCTCACGCCGTACCTGGAGAAGCTCGGGTTCCACTTGACCGGGTTCGGCTGTATGACGTGTATCGGTGCGTCGGGCGAACTCGACGCGGACGTCGCGGCCGCGGTCCGTGGGCAGGACTTGACCGTCGCGGCAGTGCTGTCCGGGAACCGCAACTTCGAGGGCCGGATCCAGTCCGACGTGAAGCTCAACTACCTGGCCTCGCCGCCGCTCGTGGTCGCGTACGCGCTGGCCGGGCGCGTCGACCTCGACCTGCTCACCGAGCCGTTGGCGTCCGGCGTCCGGCTCCGGGACATCTGGCCGAGCCAGGAGGAGATCGACACGGTGCTGGGCGATGTGCTCGCGCCGAGGTTGTTCGAGCACGCGTACGACGACCTGTTCGCCGGGGACGACCGGTGGCAGGCGCTCGACGTGGCGGCGGGCGAGACCTTTGCCTGGGGCAACTCGACGTACCTGCGGCGGCCGACGTACTTCGGTACTCCCCCGAAGGGGCTGACCGGTGCGCGTGCGCTGATCCGGCTCGGCGACGCGGTCAGCACCGACCACATCTCGCCGGCCGGCGAGATCCCGGTGGACAGCGTGGCCGGGCGTTATCTGGCAGGTTTGGGTGTGACGGCGATGAATACGTATGCATCGCGACGCGGCAACCACGAGGTGATGGTGCGCGGTGCCTTCGGGAACGTCCGGTTGCGCAATCAGTTGGCCGGCGTCGACGGGCCGGTAACCCGGGGGCCTGACGGTGCGATCACCTCGATCTACGACGCGGCGATGGCCTACCGGGCCGCCGGCGTACCGATTGTCGTTGTCGCGGGCAACGAGTACGGCACCGGATCGTCGCGGGACTGGGCGGCGAAAGGTCCGGCGCTGCTCGGCGTACGCGCGGTTCTGGCCGAGTCGTTCGAACGCATCCACCGGGCGAACCTGGTCGGTCTCGGCATCCTCCCGCTGGAGTTCCTGCCCGGCGAGGGTTCCGGACTGACCGGTGAGCATCCGATCGACATCGAGCTCGACGGCGACGGGTTCGGCACCGCCCGGTCCGCGGGCCGCGACCACCGGGTGCGGGTCCGTCTCGATACGCCGCGCGAGCACGACTACTACCGGTACGGCGGCGTGCTGCCGTACGTCCTGCACCGCCTGAGCGAGGGGCTGCCGCTGTGATCACCTCCACCAATCCGCTGACCGGCGAGGTCCTGGCGACCTTCGAGGCGTACGACGCCGACCAGATCGATCGGCTGCTCGACGAGGCCGTCGCTGCGCAGGGCGAGTGGCGGATGACCGATGCCGAACGGCGCAGCGGGCTGCTGCTGTCGATCGCCGTACGGCTGCGGGAGCGACGGCCGGAGCTCGCCGTGCTGATCGCGACCGAGATGGGGAAACCGCTGGCCGAGGCCGAGGCGGAGCTCGAGAAGTGCGCGATCACCTGCGAGTACTACGCGGCGAACGCGAGCAGCTTCCTCGCTTCGGAGCAGGTGACCGCGGAGGGCCGGATCGAGTACGAGCCGCTCGGCGTGGTGCTCGCGGTGATGCCGTGGAACTTCCCGTTCTGGCAGTTCTTCCGGTTCGCCGCACCGGTCCTTGCCGCGGGCAACGGTGCGGTACTGAAGCATGCCGGCAACGTGCCGCGGTGTGCGCTCGCGATCTCCTCCGTGCTGGAGGACGCCGGAACGCCGCCGGGTCTCGTCGCCGTCGTACTGGCCGAGAACGACCAAGTGGCCCGCTTGATCGCCGACGACCGGATTGCGGCGGTGACCTTCACTGGTTCGACGGAGGTCGGGCGGATCATTGCGGCGCAGGCCGGGCAGGCCTTGAAGGAGCAGGTGCTCGAACTCGGCGGGTCGGATCCGTTCGTCGTGCTCGCCGACGCCGACCTGGAGGTTGCGGCGACGACGGCGGTGAAGGCGCGGTTCCTCAACACCGGGCAGAGCTGTGTGAACGCCAAGCGGCTGATCGTGGAGGACTCCGTCGCAGACGAGTTCGTCGTACGGTTCTGTGCCGCGGTGGACGAGTTGGTGCTCGGCGATCCGCTCGACCGCGGGACCACCCTCGGTCCGCTGGCGCGGGCCGGATTGCGCGACACGTTGCACGATCAGGTACGGCGTACCGTCAAGGCCGGGGCTGTGCTGGTGCGGGGCGGGGCTGCCGTGGGGCCGGGGTTCGGGTATCTGCCGACCGTGCTCGATCACGTGCGGCCGGGAATGGCGGCGTTCGACGAGGAGACGTTCGGGCCGGTCGCGGCGATCGTACGGGCAGGGGACGCCGACGAGGCGATCCGGCTGGCGAATCTGACCGAGTTCGGGCTTGGTGCGTCGCTGTGGACGGCGCCCGAGCGGTCGGCGGAGTTGGTGCGGCGGATCGACGCCGGTGCGGTGTTCGTGAACGCGATGGTGGCCTCGGACCCGCGGCTGCCGTTCGGCGGGATCAAGCACAGCGGGTACGGGCGTGAGCTGGGGGTCGCCGGGATGCGCGAGTTCATGAACGCGAAGACCGTGTGGTCGGCGGATCCGGCGCCCCGGCTGGTGATTCGGCCGGCCGCGGTCGAGGTGTTCGACCGGGGCAGCGGCGTCCGGACCGTGCCGTACGTCGGCGCGTGGAACTGCGTGGCCAACCGGATCACCACCGGTACGACGACGTTCGCGCCCGGGACGGAGATCCCGCTGCACTCACACAACGTGGAGGAGTCGGTCCTGGTCTTCGCCGGACAGGCGACCGCGGTGATCGACGGGGAGCGCGTCGACCTGGAGGCGGGGGACGCGACCTGGGTGCCGGCCGGCGTACCGCATCAGTTCGTGAACCGGGGCGTGGGGGAGCTGACGATCTACTGGGTGTACGGCGGGCGGGCGGTGACGCGGACGATGACGGCGACCGGGGTGACCGTCGCGCATCTGTCGGCGGCGGACCGCGGCGCCGTTGCCGGAGTATCAGTGTAGCGAGTAAGCTGCTGTAACAGATGCTTCATTTCTTGTGAGGTTATGCAAACCTCCGGACGGTTGGACTGTCATGAGGCTACGAGTCACGGCCCTGGTGAAGCAGGTTCCGAAGGGCGATCACAGCGGGCGGCTGGACGCCGACGGCCGGCTCGACCGGACCGGCGCGGTCGCCGAGATGAATCCGTGGTGCCGGCGCGCGGTGGCGCAGGCGGTTCGGCTGGCGGCGGTGACCGGAGGTCGCAGTACGGCGATCACGATGGGGCCGCCGGCGAGCGTCGACGTACTGCGGGAGGCGCTCGCGTGGGGTGTCGGAGATGCGTTGCTGCTGAGCGATCCGGTGCTGGCCGGGTCCGACTGTCTGATGACTGCTCGTGCGTTGGCGTCGGCGATCGCGTTGCAGGACGAGCCGCCGGACTTGGTGCTGGTCGGCGCGAGTTCCGTCGACGGCAGCACGGGCGCCGTCGGTGCGATGCTGGCCGAGCTCCTCGGCCTGCCGTTCACCGGCCCGGTGCTCGCGCTGAACCCCGACGGCCACCGCATCCGCGCCACCGTCCAGCACGACTCCGGCACCGAGTCGGTAGTCGTCCACCTCCCCGCGGTAGTAGCCGTCGCCGAACGCTCGTGCGCCCCCGCCAAAGCCCCCGCCACCAGCTGGCCCCCACCCACCGCCGTACGCCAAGTCACCACCTCCAACCTCCCACCCACCCCCTGGGGCCTCCCCGGCAGCCCAACGAGGGTCGCCAAGGTCCACCCCGCCCCCCTCACCCGCAACCCCGTCATCTTCCGCGGCAACCCGGAGCGCCAAGCCACACGAGCCGTCGCAGAACTCGTCACCCGCGGCTGCTTCGATCCACCTCCGACCCAGCAGCCCGCTTCCGTCGAGTTGCGTGCCGCCGACGGATTCCCCACACCCAACGAGCCGCGCGTCTCCGGTGGGGCTGGGGATGTGGTGGTGCTGGTGGGGGACGGGGTGGGGGTGGAGGCTCGGGCTTTGTTGGGGGTGGGGGCTGGGTTGGTAGCGGATGTTGGTGGGCGGGTTGTTGCTGTGCGGGTGGGTGGTGGGCGGGAGGATCTTGCGCGGTGGGGTGCGGATGAGGTGGTGACGCTTGGTGGGAGTGAGCCGCGGAGTGTGGCGGCTGCGTTGGGGGAGTGGATTGGTGGGCGGGAGGTTTGGGCTGTGTTGGGGGCGGCGTTGCCTTGGGACCGGGAGGTGCTTGCCCGGCTGGCGGTTGTGTTTGGGGCTGGGTTGATGTCGGATCTGGTGAGTTTGGCTGTCGGCCCGGGGGTGCGGTTGGCGGGGTTGAAGCCGTCGGGTGGTGGGATGTTGGCGGAGATTGTCAGCCAGGGGTCGCCGCAGATCGCGACGTTGCGGACCGGCCTGCTGCCGTTGCGTACGCCGCGACCCGGTCGCCCGCTCACCGAGCACTACCTGCACGTCCCACCCGACCCCGCGATCGAGCGCACCGACCGGCGGACCGGGAGTGACGGGGACGCGCTGGACCGGGCCGAGTATGTGATCGGTGTCGGTCGTGGTGTGGCGCCGGAGAAGTACCCGGAGCTCGAGCCGATCCGGCTGCTGCTCGGCGCGGAGTTCGCGGCGACCCGGAAGGTGACCGACGAGGGGTGGCTGCCGCACGGCCGGCAGGTCGGCATCACCGGGCGGAGTGTGGCGCCTCGCGTGTACGTCGCGGTCGGCGTCTCCGGCAACCTGAACCACCTCGCCGGCACCAGCCGCGCCGGCACCGTACTGGCGATCAACTCCGACCCGGCAGCCGAGATCTTCGCCCACTGCGACGTAGGCCTGGTCGCCGACTGGCAGGAGGTGATGCCGCACCTGGTAGATGCCCTACGCAACCAACTCCGGCACTAGCTCCGGCGCTTCTCCCGGGAGAAGCCGAGGACGGTTTCGTCGGCGAGGGGATAGCCGTTCAGTTGTTCGCGGAGCTGGTTCATGCGTTCGGTGTTGACCAAGGCCCGGTCGCGGTCCTGGGCAGCGACCGCGATGGTGAGCGCCTCGAGCAGGATCAGCACCATCGCCTGGCTGGTGAACGTCCCGGGCCGGCTCATCCGCGCCGAGATGACCACCTCGACCTCGTCCCGCAGCGCTTCCCCAAGCGTGTCAGTGACGAGGATGACCGGTACGCCGGCCTCCCGGCAGTGGTCGACGATGGTCCGCGTCTCGCGGATCAGCCGGTTGTGCGCCACCACGATGACGACGTCCTCCGGCCCGAGCAGCAGGATCCGGTCGGCCAGCCGGTACCCGGTGTCGGTCGCCGTCCGGGCCCGATGCCCGATCCGGGTCAGGTGCGTCGCGATGTACTCCGACACTCCGTCCAGCCCGGCGAACCCGCACACGACGGTCTCCCGCGCCTGGTCGACGAGCTCCACCGCGCGTCCGAACTCCTCGACGTCCAGCGACTGCTCGGCCATCGTCAGATGCTCGATGTGGTCCCGCAACGTGGCCCGCAGTACCGTCTCCGGCCCGTCCTGGCCGAGTGACTCCAGGCTCGCGCTGAGCCGGTTCGCCGGGCTGAGCAGGGTCTGCAGATGTCCTTGCAGCAACCGCTTCAGCCCGGGCAGCCCGTCGTACCCGAGTGCCTTCGCCGTACGGACGACGCTCGCGTCGCTGGTGCCGGTCGCCCGGCCGAGCTCCTCCGCGGACGAGAACGCGGCCTCCTGCGGATGCGCCGCGAGGTACTCGGCGACCTTGCGTTCGGTGGCCGTGAGGTCGTCCAGCCGCGCCGCGACGCGCTCCTGCAGGGTCGGCTGTTTCGCCTCCGCTGTGGTCACGACGTCCTCCCTGGTTTCGGAACAGCAATCATTTCACCCGCGAACCGGGCGAACCCGTTGACAGGCATTGTAGTGATCACTACCGTCATCTGAATATCCGTAGCAAATACAACGGAACAGGTGGGAGAATCCGTGATCGCGACGATCGACATCTCGGCGCCCGGCCCGCGCGACCGCGGCCGCCAGTACGGCGAGGCGGCGCGTGCCCAGATCACCGCCTCGGTCGAGTTCTACGCCGAGTCCGTGGCGCACCGGACCGGGCTGCGCTGGCCCGAGGCCCAGGACCGCGCCCAGGCCTGGGTCCCGCTGATCGAGGCCTACGCGCCGGAGCTGCTGCCCGAACTGCACGGCATCGCCGACGGCTCCGGCCGGAGCTTCACCGAGATCCTCGCCCTGAACACCCGCGGCGAACTCACCGCCAAGAACCCCTTCCACAACGACGACGAGGGCTGTACGTCGTTCGCCGTGCTACCTACAGCGAACGCCCTCGGCCACACCCTCGCCGGGCAGAACTGGGACCTCGGCGAACGCACCGCCGAGACCGTCGTCGCGCTCCGGATCACCCAGCCGGGCAAGCCGACGATCATCTGCCAGGTCGAGGCGGGCCAGCTCGCCCGGCACGGCGCGAACTCGGTCGGCATCGCGCTGAACGCGAACGGCCTCGGCGCCGGTTTCGGCCGTGAGCTGGGCGTCCCCGGTGCCGTCGTACGCCGCAAGGTCCTGGAGAGCTGGGACTTCCACGACGCGTTGCGGGCCGTGTTCGACGCCCGCCAGAGCCTGTCCAGCAACCTGCTGCTGACCCACCGGGACGGTTTCGCCATCGACGTCGAGACCACGCCCGGCCGGCACGGCTGGCTGTACCCGACCGACGGGTTGCTTGTCCATGGCAACCACTTTCAGGCGTTCGTCCCGCCGCAGATCGAGAACAGCTACCGGCCGTTCTCGGTCGACTCGCTGTACCGGGTGCCCCGGGTCGAGGCGGGCCTGCAACGGCTCCGCCGCGCCGGCGGCACCGACGAAGCGGTGCGGGAGATCGTGCGCGCCACGATGTCCGACCACTTCGGCCACCCCGACGCCGTCTGCCAGCACGCCGATCCGCGCCGGCACGCGCTCGACCGTTGCATCACCGTCGTGTCCAGCCTGGTCGACCTGACCGCCGGCACGTATCGCCTCACCCAGGGCGAGCCCTGCGCGAACAGCTACCAGGAGCTGCCCTGGAACCTGTACGACGGTCCCGGCCCCGCCGACCGTCCCGACGTACCCGCGCCGGCGTCCTCGCTCGCCGGCGTCCGCTGAGCCTCCCCTGTCTCGAGAGCCTCGAGGAGCACATGCCATGTCCTTCTCCGCCTTCCCTGCCACGAAGGTACGGCGCCTGGCCGCCGTCCTCACCCTGACCTTCGCCGCGGCCGCGCTGACCGCCTGCGGCACCGCCGAGTCCTCGTCACCCGCCGCGGGGGCGGCGCCGAACGCGGACCGGGCCGCTGCGGCACCGGGCGTCGGCCCCGGCGTCAACCTCGACCAGTGCGGCAAGCCGACCCGGACGATCAAGCACGACCTCGGCACCACGACCGTCACCGGCGACCCGAAGCGGGTGGTCGCGCTGGAGTACTCGTTCGTCGACGCGCTGGTGGCGGTCGGGATGTCGCCGGTCGGTGTTGCCGACGACAACGATCCGAAGCGGATCATCCCGGCGCTCCGCCAGCACGTCGGGGAGTACAAGTCGGTCGGCCTGCGGACCTCCCCGAACGTCCAGGTGATCACCGCGCTGAAGCCGGACCTGATCATCGCCGACAGCGGCCGGCACAAGGCGATCTACGCCCAGTTGTCGAAGATCGCGCCGACGATCGCGTACGCCAGCCTGAACGGCAACTACCAGCAGGTGCTCGACAGCGAGATGTCGACCGCGATCGCGCTGAACAAGTGCGACGCGATGAAGCAGCGGCTCGCCGAGCACGCGAAGACGATGGCGGACCTGAAGGCCGAGGTGCCGTCCGGCGAGAGCCGCAAGGCGCTGTTCGTACGGGCGTCGGAGAAGGGCTTCACCGGCTACCCGGCGAAGGGCTACGCGCCCGGCGTACTGGCCACCCTCGGGATCAAGTCGCCGCTGCCCGACGACACCGCCGACGCGTCCGTGTCGCTGACGCTCGAGACGCTGATCGCGACCAAGCCCGACATCATGTTCATCGCCGCGAACCCCGGGCCGACGTTGCGCGACACCTGGGCGAAGAACCCGCTCTGGAAGCAGATCCCCGCCGTACAGAACAACGCGACGTACGACGTGGACGCGGACGAGTGGTCGCGGTCCCGGGGACTGATCGCGTCCGAGGTGGTCGCCCAGAACGCCGTCAAGCTCCTCTACGGGAAGTGACCTCGCAGTGTCTGCCTCCGTGGGCACCGTGCCGGTGCAGGAATCCACCCAGCGGCGGGTGGTCACGAACAAGCAGCGGGTGACCTGGGTGACGCTCGCCCTCGTCGTGCTGCTGGTGGCCGGCGCCGCGTGGGCCCTGTCGATCGGGAGCCAGCACATCTCGCTGACCCGGTTGCCGGGTGCGATCTTCAAGGCCGACCAGCCCGACGAGCTGATCCTGCAGTCGATCCGGCTGCCGCGGGTGGTGCTGGCGCTCTGCGTCGGCGCCGCCCTGGCGGTCGCCGGCGCGCTGATGCAGGCGGTCGCCGCGAACCCGCTGGCCGCGCCGGAGATCATGGGCGTCAACGCCGGAGCGGTGTTCGTCGTCGTGCTGGCGATCACGATCGTGCCGAAACTGTCGGGCGCGCCAACGATCCTGCTCGCGCTCGGCGGCGCCGGCGTGGCCGGTGTGTCGGTGATGCTGCTGGCCGGTTCGGGCCGCGGGCGGGTCAGCCCGGTCCGGCTGGCGCTGGCCGGGGTGACGGCGAGCAGCCTGCTGATCTCGCTCACCCAGGTGCTGATCATCTTCAATGAGAACTCGACCGACAGCGTGCTGTTCTGGCTGGTCGGCGGTGTCAACTACGCGGGCTGGACGGACATCCGGAATCTGCTGCCCTGGCTGGTGGTTGGGCTGATCGGCGCGTTCGCGATGGCCCGCCCGCTGAACCTGCTCGCGCTCGGCGACGACATGGCCCGCGGCCTCGGCCAGAACGTCGAACGAACCCGGATCATCGGCTCCGCGCTGGTGATCGTGCTGTCCGGTGCGGCCGTGTCGGTGGCCGGTCCGGTCGCGTTCATCGGCCTCATCGTCCCGCACATCCTCCGTCGGCTGATCGGCTCCAGCTACGCGGTATTGCTGCCGCTGTCCGCGGTGACCGGCGCGGTCCTCGTGCTGTACGCCGACATCGTGTCCCGCTACGTCAAGCCGCCGTACGAGGTGCCCGCCGGGGTCGTCACGGCGCTTCTCGGCGCGCCGATCTTCGTCTACCTCGCCCGCCGGCAGAAGGTGACCGCCTCATGACCGCGATCGTGGCCCAGCAGGTACGTCGTACGTCGCTCGCGCAGCGGCATCCCGCGGCGTTGATGGGTAGTCTCGGTGTACTGGCCGTGGTGCTGTCGTTCTACAGCCTGTCGGTCGGCGCGACCGAGGTGTCGATGACCGACGTGTTCCACGCGATCGTTGGTCAGACCAGTGATCAGGCGGCGCAGATCGTCGTACAGTTCCAGCTGCCGCGGGTGCTGCTCGCCTGGCTGGTCGGGATCGCGCTCGCGGTCTCCGGCGGCGTGATGCAGGGCGTGATCCGGAACCCGCTCGCGGCCCCGGACGTGGTCGGCGTGACGAAGGGCGCCGGGTTCGCGGGGATGCTGTTGCTGCTCGCGATCCCGGGGCTGCCGGTGGTGGCCGTCGTACCGGCGGCGTTCGTGGGCGGTCTCGCCGCGGCGGCGCTGGTGTACCTGCTCGCCTACCGCCGGGGCGCGACGCCGGTGCGGATCGCGCTGGTCGGGATCGCGGTGAGTGCGGCGTTCGAGGCCGGGATCCGGTTCCTGCTGGTCCGGAACCCGCTGGACGTGTCGGCCGCACTGATCTGGCTGACCGGCAGCCTGTTCGGACGGTCGATGGGTTCGGTGCTCGAGATCCTGCCGTGGGTCGCGGTGCTGGTGCCGCTCATCGTCGTGTGGTCGCGCAAGCTCGACGTACTCGGACTGGGCGACGACCTGGCCGCGGGACTCGGCGAGCCGGTCGAGAAGACCCGCCGGCTGCTGTTGCTGTTCGCGGTCGCGCTCGCCGCGGCGGCCGTCGCGGTGTCCGGAACCATCGGGTTCGTCGGCCTGATCGCGCCGCACATGGCGCGCCGCGTGTTCGGCGGCCGGCACCTGGCGTCGCTGCCCGCATCCGGGTTGTTCGGCGTACTGCTGATGGTGCTGGCCGACATGCTCGGGCGCGGGATCGCGCCGCCGCTGGAGATTCCCGCCGGCCTGATCACCGCGGTGGTCGGCGGACCGTACTTCCTCTACCTGCTCGTGAAGACCGGAAAGTAGGCACCCTCATGCGTCTGCAGGCACAAGGCGTCCAGCTCGCCTATGACCAGCGCGTCATCGCCGAGGACCTGACCCTGACGATCCCGGATGGGAAGGTCAGCGTCCTGATCGGTCCGAACGGCTCCGGCAAGAGCACCGCGCTGCGCGCGCTCGCCCGGCTGCTGCCGCCGTCGAAGGGCTCGGTGATCCTGGACGGCCGATCGATCCAGGAGACCCCGACCAAGGAGGTGGCCCGGCTGCTGGCGATCCTGCCGCAGGTGCTGGTGACGCCGGAGTCGATCTCGGTCGAGGACCTGGTCTGGTTCGGCCGGCACCCGCACCGGGCCTCGCTGAAGGTTCCGAGCGCCGCCGACAAGGAGGCGGTCGAGTGGGCGATGGACGTGACCAGTACGGCGGAACTGCGCCATCAGCACGTCGATCAGCTCTCGGGCGGTCAGCGGCAGCGCGTGTGGATCGCGCTGTGCCTGGCGCAGGGCACGGACCTGATCCTGCTGGACGAGCCCACGACGTACCTCGACGTCGCCTATCAGCTGGAGGTGCTGGACCTGCTGCACCAGCTCAACCAGGAGCAGGGTAAGACGGTGGCGATGGTGCTGCACGACTTCAACATGGCGGCGGAGTACGCCGATCACGTGTTCGTGATGAAGTCCGGCAGCCTGGTCACGCAGGGTCCACCCGAAGAGGTGTTCACCTGCGACGTGATCCGGGACGTGTTCGGCGTCGAGTCGCGCGTCGTACCGCACCCGGTGAGCGGCAAACCGATGTGTATCCCGCTGCGGGCCGGACTCCGGTCCAAGCTCGCGGTCGCCACCTGACAGGAGACCAGCCCGATGACGTTGAGCCCAGCCGACGCCGCCCGCCGCGCCGAGGCGGTCGCACCACGACTGCGCGAACACCTCCCGCCGACACCGTTCGTCCGGTACGGCGCCTTCAGCGAAGAGCTGGAGTGCGACGTGCTGGTGAAGTGTGAGCACCAGCAGCGCACCGCCTCGTTCAAGGCCCGCGGTGCGATGGCGAAGATCCTCACACTGACCGACGCCGAACGGCAGGCGGGCGTGGTGACCGCGTCGACCGGCAACCACGGACTGGGCGTCGGCAACGCGCTGGCCACGCTCGGTGGCCACGGCATCGTGTACCTGCCGGAGAACGCGTCGCCGAGCAAGGTCGGGGCGCTCCGCCGGCTCGGTCTCGAACTGCGCGCCGAGGGGACCGACACCGGCGTCCTCGAAACGAAGGCCAGGGCGTACGCCGCGGAGCACGGCCTCACGTACGTCCCGCCGTACAACGACCCCGATGTGGTCGCCGGGCAGGGAACGGTCGCGGTGGAGATCCTTGAACAGCTGAACGGCGCGCCCCTCGACGCGGTGGTGGTCGCGGTGGGCGGCGGCGGGCTGATCAGCGGGATCGCGGCCGTACTCAAGGCGCACCTCCCGGACGTCCGCGTGTACGGCGCGCAGCCGGTCAACGACGACGCGATGGCGGCGTCCGTCCGGGCCGGCCAGATCACGATGGTCGACGCCGGGCCGACGCTCTCGGACGGTACGGCGGGCAGCGTCGAGCCGGGCAGCATCACGTTCGGCCTGTGCCGCGAACTGGTGGACGACTGGGTGCTGGTCGAGGAGGACGCGATCCGGGCGGCGCTGCGGACCGTGATCGACACCGAGCACCAGCTGATCGAGGGCTCCGCGGCGCTGGCCTTCGCGGCCGCGCGGCAGCGCCGTACCGAACTCACCGGCCGCCGCGTCGCGGTCGTGTCCTGCGGCGGCAACATCTCGTCGACGACGCTGGCCGCCGCACTGTCCTGATACCGCACAGAAACCGGAGATCTGTCGTGACTGCTTCCCGTGATCTCGCCGAGGTGGTGCTCGGCCTGTTGCCCCACGATGTCCAGTACGGCGACCTCCGGGTGGTCCGGCGTACCCACGAGCAGGTGCTCGTCGAGCTGGACGGGCCGGGCGAGGTGAACTACGACGACTCGCTCGGCCTCGGACTGCGGGTGCTGATCGGCGGGCAGTGGGGCTTCGCCGCCACGCATCGGCTCGACCCGCGCGGCCTGGACGCGGTCGTCGCGCAGGCGGTCGGCCAGGCCCGCGCGACCGGCGGTGGTGGCCGGGTCGTCCTCGGTACGCCGGTGACCACCCGCGACACCTGGTGCTCGCCGATGGCGGTGGACCCGTTCACGGTCTCGCTGGCGGCCAAGCTCGACCTGCTGTCCGCGACCGTGAAGGAGGCGTCGACGGCCGGCCCGCTGGTCCGCCAGATCGAGGCGTCGATGGACTTCTACCGGGACGAGAAGGTGTTCGCGAACACCGAGGGCGCGCTGATCGAGCAGACGCTGACCGAGAGCGGCGGCGGGCTGATGGTGAACGCTGCCGACGGCAACGACGTCCAGCGCCGCTCGTTCCCGCAGGGTGTGCCGCGGCAGATCCGCGGGCAGCGCGGCGACTTCGCGACCGCGGGGTACGAGCACGTGGAGGCACTCGGCCTGGTCGAGAACGCCGCCCGGGTGGCCGCCGAGGCGGTCGCGCTGCTGACCGCGCCGCAGTGTCCCGACGAGGTCACCACGCTCGTTGCTGGCGGCAACCAGCTGGCGATGGTGCTGCACGAGTGCGCCGGGCACCCGATGGAGGCCGACCGGGCGCTCGGTACCGAGGCCAGCCTGGCGGGCGGCACCTACGCGACCCCCGAACGGCGCGGCACCTTCCGCTGGGGCACGCCGATCGTCTCGGCGTACGCCGACGCGACGATCCCGGGCGGTCTCGGCTCCTTCAAGTACGACGACGAGGGCGTCGCCGCGCAGCGCACCCAACTGGTCAAGGACGGCGTCTTCACCGGCTACATGTCGAGCCGCGAGTACGCCGGTGCGCTCGGGCTGGAGTCGACCGGACAGGCCCGCGCCGACGGCTGGCAGCGGCTGCCGCTGGTCCGGATGACCAACATCTGCCTGGAGCCGGGGGAGTCCTCGCTCGAGGAGATGATCGCCGGAACGAAGCGCGGCATCCTGGTCGAGACCAACCGCGGGTTCTCGATCGACGACCAGCGGATGAACTTCCGCTTCCAGACCGAGCTGGGCTGGGAGATCCGGGACGGCAAGCTCGGCCGGATGCTGAAGAACTGCACGTACCAGAGCGACACCCCGACCTTCTGGGGCAGCCTCGACGCGCTCGGCGGACCGGACGAGTGGCGGGTGCACGGCGTCCCGTCCTGCAACAAGGGCGAACCGTTGCAGGTCGCCCATGTCGGCCACGGCACGGTCCCCGGCCGCTTCCAGAACGTGCAGGTGGGCCGATGAGCATCCAGGAGACGCAGGTCCGGCAGGCTCTGGAGATCCTCGGCGCCGGCACCCGGCTCGACATCCTCGGCGAGAACGCCGACCTGCTGCGGTACGCCGAGTCCGAGATCACCGCACAGCACAGCGAACGCCGGCTGCGGGTCCGGGCCCGGATCGACCGGGACGGCCGCTCGGTCGCCGGTTCGCTGGAGACCCTGGACGCGGACGCCGTCCGCGGGCTCGCCGACCGGCTGAACGCCGCTCTCGCCGAACTGCCGGCCGGTGCGGAGCAGGAGACAGCACCAGCCGTCGACCAGTCCGGCCCGACGCCGGAGATCGCGGTCGCCGAATCGGTGCTCGAGTCCGATCCCGCGGTCCGGCACCGCTGGTTCGCGACCGTCCGCGACGGGCTGGAGGCGGGCGCCAAGCTCGGCGGGGCGATCCGGTACGACGTCCTGGACCGCGTGGTCGCCGACTCGACCGGGGTGTTCCGGGCCGAGACGTTGACGAAGGCATCGATCCAGGCGATCGCCCGGCAGGACGGCCGGTCCGCGAGCGTGAAGCTGATGCACCGCGACGCCGACCGGATCCCGGTCGACGAGATCCCGGGCCGGCTGCGCTCCGCGCTCCGCCCGCTGCCGATGGTCGACGCTCGCCGCGGTACCTGCCGCGTGCTGCTGAAGCCGCAGGCCGCGAACGCGCTGATCGCGACGTACGGCTACGCGGTGCTCGGGGCGAACGCCTACGCGACCGGCCGGTCCGCGGTGTCCGGGCGTCTCGGTGAGCGGGTGGCGAGCGAGTTGGTCAGCCTGGTCGACGACGGGTGCGACCCGGACGGGCTGCCCAGCGGGTTCGATGCCGAGGGCAACGTACGACGCCGGACGCCGTTGCTCGCCGACGGTGTCCTGGTCGGGGTCGTGTCGGACCGTCGGCGGGCCGGCCTGACGGGTGGTGTGCCGACCGGTCACGCCGTACCGGACGGCTGGCGGTTCGGCGGGGATCCAGTGCCGTCGCATCTGCTGCTGGACGCCGGTACGTCGACCGACGACGAGCTGCTGGCCGACTGCGGCAGCGGTCTGGTGGTCAACCGCCTCGACTATCTGCGGGTGCTGCATCCGAAGGAGACGCTGGTCACCGGCACCACCCGGGACGCGACGTACTGGGCCGAGGACGGCGAACTGGTCGGCTGGCATCCGCAGGTGCGGTTCACGTTCCGGCTGGCGGACGTGATGGACGCGGTGATCGGGGTCGGCGCGGCGCGGGAGCGTTGCGACCAGACGTTCATGGAGAGCGTCGTCGTACCGTCGCTGCTGATCGAGGCCGGGCCGCTCGTGCTGCCCTGACCGGCAACTATGGTGAGCGGGTGCGTGAACTCGTTGTGCTGGGCACCGGCAGTCAGGTGCCGTCGCGGGAACGGACGCAGAACGGGTACTTCCTGCGGTGGGACGACGAGGGGTTCCTGTTCGATCCGGGCGAGGGCACGCAGCGGCAGATGATCTTCGCGGGGGTCTCCGCCGGGGCGATCACGCGGCTGTGCGTGACGCACTTCCACGGGGACCACTGCCTCGGCGTACCGGGGGTGGTGCAGCGGTTGTCGCTGGACGGCGTACCGCATCCGGTGCACGCGCACTACCCGGCGTCGGGGCAGACGTACTTCGACCGGCTGCGGTACGCCGCGTCGTTCTTCGAGCGGGCCGAGCTGCTCGAGGAGCCGGTGGCGGAGGACGGGCTGCTGTCGGTCGGGTCGTTCGGGCAGTTGTGGGCGCGCCGGCTGGAGCACCCGATCGAGTCGTACGGGTACCAGTTGGTCGAGCCGGACGGGCGGCGGATGCTGCCGGGACGGCTCGCGGAGTACGGCGTGACCGGGCCGGACGTCGGGAGGCTGCAGCGGGCGGGATCGATCGAGGTGGGCGGGCGGACCGTGCGGATCGAGGACGTCAGCGAGGTACGGCGCGGGCAGCGGTTCGCGTTCGTGATGGACACCCGGCTGTGCGCGAACGTGCTGCGGCTGGCCGAGGACGCCGACCTGCTGGTGATCGAGTCGACGTACCTGTCGGCGGAGGCTGAGCTGGCCCGTCGGTTCGGGCATCTGACCGCGCGGCAGGCGGCCCGGGTCGCGGCCGAGTGTGGCGTACGGAAGCTGGTCCTGACGCACTTCTCCCAGCGGTACCTGGAGCCGGAACGGTTCTCCGAGGAGGCGGCCGGGGAGTTCTCCGGAGAGGTCGTGGTGGCCTCGGATCTCAGCAGAATCTCAGTTCCAACCCGTCGCTAGCGAACAGTTCGTTACGGCCCGGCGAACACGCCTGAACCGGGAAGACGGCATCATCGGCCGGGATTAGCATTGCCCGCGAATGTACCGGCCGATCCCCCAGGAGCAGACCTCGTGCGCACGCCCCGTCCAGTTCCGGCGGTTGTCGCGCTGGTTGTTCTGGCAGCGGCCGCGGGCGTGTCGGTGTGGCGGCCCTGGGAAGGAGCGGCCGGCGCGACCGCCGGATCGAGCGGGATCAGCGTGTCCCGGAGCCAGTGCGGTCAAGGTTGGACCGACCCACGGACCGGGCGGCAGGTGCTGACCGTGCACAACACGGGCGACGCATCGGCCGAGGTCGACGTGGTCGAGGTCGGCAGTCAGAAGGTGTACGGCGAGATCGAGGGGCTCGGGCCGAACACGAGCGCGCAGCTCGAGGTCCAGCTCGGCGCCGGGAAGTACGCGATCCGCTGCCTGATCGAGGACACCGACGCGATCACCGGCCCGACCGTCACGGTGAGTGGCGACGGGCAGGGCGGACCGGCCGTGGTGCCGGTGACCAAGAACGACATGCTGCCGCTGGTGAAGAAGTACGAGGCCGAGGTGGCCCGCGGGGTCGCGGACCTGGTGACGAAGACCGACAAGCTGCGCACCGACGTGGACGCCGGAAACCTGGGCGCCGCTCGGACCGACTGGCTGGCCGCACATCTGGCGTACAACTCGCTCGGCGCGGCGTACGGCGCGTTCGGGGACTTCGCCGACAAGATCGACGGCTCCGACGCCGGGTTCCACCCGTTGGAGAAAGGCCTGTGGCACAACGAGTCCGCCGCCGCGCTGAAGCCGATCGCGAACCAGCTGGCCGCCGCCGTCCACGGCCTGCAGAAGGACCTGCCGAACGAGCAGGTCGATCCGAACGACCTCGGCCTGCGCGCCCACGAGATCATGGAGAACGCGCTGCAGTTCGAGCTCACCGGCGAGAACGACCAGGGCAGCGGTACGTCGCTGAACACCGCGCTGGCGAACCTGGACGGCACGGCGACCGTGCTGGCCGTCCTCGACCCGGTCCTCAAACCCCGGTACGCCGACCTGCCGCAGGTGCAGAAGTGGGAGACCCGCGTCCGTACGCTCCTGACCGCGCACCAGAACACGCCCGTCGGCAAGCTCGACCACACGACGCGCCAACAGCTGAACGGCGCGGTCGGCGAACTCCTCGAGAAGCTGGCTCCCGTGGCCGCGATCTGCGACGTGCGGAGGACCGGATGAGCGGGTTCGACCGGCGGTCCTTCCTGCGCGGGACGCTGGCCGGGGCCGGTGCGGCCGCGGTGGCCGGGGTGACGTTGAACGCAGACGCGGCGGCGCCGACGTCGGTGCCGTTCCACGGCCTACATCAGGCCGGCATCGTGACACCCCAGCAGAAGCAGGCGATCTTCGCGTCGTTCGACGTGATCGCGGCGGACAAGGGCGAGCTGACCGACCTGTTCACGACGCTGACCGAGCGGGCGCGGCTGCTCACCATGGGCGGCGCGCTGCCGCCGCTCGGGATCACCGCGCCGCCGGCCGATTCCGGCGTCCTCGGACCTGACATGCCGGGCGGCGATCTGACGGTCACCGTCGGCGTGGGTGCCTCGCTGTTCGACGCGCGGTACGGGCTGGCCAAGCTGAAGCCCGCGAAGCTCACGCCGATGAAGACGTTCCCGAACGACAGCCTCGACGAGGCCTTGTGCCACGGGGATCTGAGCCTGCAGCTGTGCGCGTCGGACACCGACATCGTGTTGCACGCGCTGCGTGACATCGCCCGGCACACCCGCGGTGCGATGCAGCTGCGCTGGCGGGTCGACGGGTTCCAGAGCCCGCCGCGGCCCGCCGGTGCGCCGCGCAACCTGATGGGCTTCAAGGACGGCATCGTCAAGCCGGCCGCCGCCGACCACGACAAGCTCGTGTGGGTCGGTCAGGGCAACGGCGAGCCCGCCTGGACCGCGGGCGGCAGCTACCAGGTGCTGCGCCAGATCCGGATGCTGGTCGAGTTCTGGGACCGGGTGTCGCTCGGCGAGCAGGAGAACATGTTCGGCCGCCGCCGGAGCACCGGTGCGCCGCTGGACGGCAACAGCGAGACCGACGTACCGAACTACGGGGCCGACCCGACCGGTGGCGCGATCCCGCTGACCAGCCACATCCGCAAGGCGAACCCGCGGACCCCGGAGACGGCGGCCAGCCAGTTCCTGCGGCGCGGCTACAACTACGACAAGGGCACCGACGCGGTCGGTGACCTGGACATGGGGCTGCTGTTCTGCGCCTACCAGCAGGACATCGCCCGGCAGTTCGAGGCTGTCCAGACCAGGCTGACCGACGAGCCGCTCGTCGACTACATCCGGCCGGTCGGTGGCGGCTATTTCTTCACGCTTCCCGGTGTACGGGACGGCAACGACCACTTCGGGCGGTCGTTGCTCGCATGAGGTATTCAGCATGAGTCATCCAGGAGGAGAAGGCATGCGCGCAAGACTCCCTGTCGCCGCCACGGCCGTTGCGGCCGCGACGGGCTTGTTGCTGGCCGCCTGTGGCGCGCCCGGCGCCGCCCAGCAGGTGACCAACGCCGGCGCGGCGTTCACGGCGGCCGACGCCGCTTCGTACCACCCGGCGGGGACCACCACGCCGATCAAGCACGTGGTGGTGATCTTCGGCGAGAACATCTCGTTCGACCACTACTTCGGCACCTACCCGAAGGCGGCCAACACCGACGGCACGCCGTTCACGGCCGCTCGGCACACGCCGAAGATCAACGGGCTGACCAACCAGCTGCTGACGAACAACCCGAACGCGTACAACCCGAAGCGGCTGTCGTCGTCGCAGGCGCTGACCTGCGACCAGAACCACGGGTACTCCGCCGAGCAGAAGGCGGTCAACGGCGGCAAGGACGACAAGTACGTCGAGTTCACCGAGACGTCCAAGTGCACCGGGCAGCCCGTCCTGTTCGGCGAGCCGGGCCTGGTGATGGACTACTACGACGGCAACACCGTCACCGCGCTGTGGAACTACGCCCAGCACTACACGCTGAGCGACAACTCGTACAGCTCGGTGTACGGGCCGTCCACCCCGGGCGCGCTGAACCTGATCTCCGGGCAGACCCACGGCGGCCAGGCGTACAACCCGGTGACGGGGCAGCCGACCAGCGACGCGTACGCCGTCCAGTCGCCGGACGCGAACGGCATCGGGACCATCACCAACGACCCCGACCCGATCTACGACGACTGCTCGAACGGCAACGGCAAGTCCTCGAACAACCTGGCCGGTATGCACGGGCAGAACATCGGCGACCTGCTGAACAAGCAGAACGTCACCTGGGGCTGGTTCCAGGGCGGCTTCAAGCCGACCTCCACGGCCAACGGCAAGGCTGTCTGCGGTGCGTCGCACGCCAACATCGGCGGCAACACGGCGAACGACTACAGCCCGCACCACGAGCCCTTCCAGTACTACAAGTCGACCGCGAACCCGAAGCACCTGCCGCCGTCGTCGGTGGCCGCGATCGGTCACACCGACCAGGCCAACCACCAGTACGACACGTCGGACTTCGACGCGGCGCTGGCGGCGAACAACCTGCCGGCGGTCAGCTTCCTGAAGGCCGGCGAGTACCAGGACGGCCACGCCGGGTACTCCGACCCGCTGGACGAGCAGGCGTTCATCGTCAAGGAGATCAACGCGCTGCAGAAGTCGCCGGAGTGGAAGTCCACCGCGATCGTGCTGGCCTACGACGACTCCGACGGCTGGTACGACCACGTCACGCCGCCGAGCGTGAACGGCTCGAACGACGCCGCGCTCGACCAGGCCGCGCTGTGCGGTCAGAAGCACGTCGCCGGCGGGTACGCCGACCGTTGCGGCTACGGCCCGCGGCAGCCGCTGCTGGTCGTCTCGCCGTACGCGAAGACCAACCACGTCGACCACGCGCTGACCGACCAGACCTCGATCCTGAAGTTCATCGAGGACAACTGGCGGACCGGGCGGATCGGTGACCACTCGTTCGACGAGCGGGCCGGCAGCCTGAACAGCATGTTCAGCTGGTGGGAGCACCCGAACACCAAGCAGCTGATCCTGGACCCGAAGACCGGGGCCGTCGTCAGCTAAGCGCTTCCCCGGATGCCCTGATCGGCGAGGAAATCGTCGATCAGGGCATTCACCTGTTCCGGGGATTCCAGCGCCGCGAGATGCGCGGACTGTTCGAGGACGACGAAGCGGGCGCCCGGGATCGAGTCGGCCATCTCCTCGGTCTCGGCGACCGGGAACGTCGTGTCCTCGGCGCCTGCGACGATCAGCACCGGCGTCCGGATCTTCCCGAACAGTGCACGCTGGTCCGGACGGTTCGGGACCACGCTGGTGACCGCGTGCATCCCGGAACGGACGTTCACCTTGCCTGCCAGTTCGTTGACCGTGGCAACGACTTCGGGCTTCTCGCGTTTCGCTGTCGGGCCGAGGAATGCGTCGCGGACCGGGCCTCTCAGCGGTCCGCGGATCCCGCCGAGCAGGCGCGCGGCTCGGACCAGGGCGCCGTACTCGACGCGTTGGCGTCGGCCGGCCGGCGAGGCGGTGGCGTTCATCAGGACGGCGATGCCGATCCGGTCCGGGTGCAGCGCGGCGAACGTGCCGCCGATCATGCCGCCCCAGCTGTTGCCGATCAGGTGGATCTTGCCGACGTTCAGATCGTCTATCAGCTGGAGGATGGTGTCGGCGCACTGCTCGAAGGTGAACGGTTTGGTCAGCGGTTCGCTGCCGCCGTGCCCGGGCGGGTCGACCAGCACCACCTGGAAGCGGTCCTTGAAGTGCGCGGCCTGCGCCGCCCAGAGCGTGCCGTCCATCAGCAGGCTCGGCCAGAACAGCATCGCGGGACCGTCCCCGTCGACGCGCAGGCGGATCCGTCCCAGCACGGTCTCGACGTACCGATCCATTCCTGAACGGTAGCGGTCAGTACGCCGGAATCGCGGCTGCCAGGCGCGTCGTCAGGGCGCGGATCGCGTCGATCAGCTCCGGCGGGTCCTGCACCTCGAACGGCAGGCCGAGGAGCCCGAGGTGCGCCGCGATCTGGTCGAGTTCATGGGCTCCGGTCTCGACCAGGGTGGTGGTCTCGTCGATCGCGGTCACCGAGGCGACGTTCGGGCCGTAGCGGTCGGCGACCTCGGCGGCGGACGCATGCACCAGGATCCGGGCCTGGTAGCGGTAGCCGCCGTACGCGACGCCGCGGTTGGTGGTGGCGAGCTCCGGGACCTCGCGGGGGGTGAATCGCGGGCCGGTCGGGATCCGCGGCGCCAGCCGGTCGACGCGGAACGTGCGCCAGTCGTCGCGGTCGAGGTCCCACGCGACCAGGTACCACCGGCGCCCGGTGTGCACCAGGCGGTGCGGCTCGGTCGTGCGCGTGGTCGCCGTACCGTCGTGGTTGCGGTAGTCGAAGCGCAGCCGGTAGTGGTCGCGGCAGGCGGCGGCGACGGCGAGCAGTACGTCGGGTTGTACGGACGGGCCGCCCGCGGGCGTGACGGCGACCTGCTGGAGCAGCTCGATCCGGTAGCGGAGGCGGGACGGCAGGACCTGCTCGAGCTTGGTGAGCGCCCGTACGGACGCCTCTTCGGTGCCCGCGACCGTCCCGTTGGCGGCGGCGCGGAGGCCGACCGCGACGGCGACCGCCTCCTCGTCGTCGAGCAGCAACGGCGGAAGCGCGGCGCCCGCGCCGAGGCGGTAGCCGGCCACACCCGGTACGGCGTCGACCGGGTAGCCGAGGTTGCGCAGCTTGTCGACGTCCCGCCGTACCGTCCGGACCCCGACGCCGAGCTCGCCGGCCAGGGCCGCGCCGCTCCACTCCTTGGGTTGCTGCAGGAGGCTGAGAAGCTTCAGCAGTCGCGCGGACGTTTCGATCATGTCTTTCAGTCTGCCAGCCGGCTAGGACCGAAGCTGTCCTAACTGGATGTGAGAGTAGAGCCATGATCAAGGAATTCAGCATCGACATCCCGCAGAGCACGCTCGACGACCTCGCCGCCAAGCTGGCGAGTGCCCGGTTCCCCGCACCGCTGCCCGGCGACGACTGGACCACCGGCGTGCCGGTGTCCTGGCTGTCCTCGCTGGTCGACTACTGGCGGACGTCGTACGACTGGCGGGCGGCGGAGAAGGAGCTGAACTCGTACCCACAGTTCACCGCCGAGATCGACGGGCAGCAGATCCACTTCATCCACGTCCGCTCGGCCGAGCCGGACGCACTGCCGCTGCTGCTGACGCACGGCTGGCCCGGGTCGATCGTCGAGTTCCTCGACCTGATCGGGCCGCTGACCGATCCGGTCGCTCACGGTGGGGACGCGGCGGACGCGTTCCATGTGGTGATTCCGTCGCTGCCCGGGTTCGGGTTCTCCGGGCCGACCGCCGACGACAACTGGACCTTCGAGCGGATCGGGCGGGCGTGGGCCGCGTTGATGGCGGAGCTCGGGTACGAGCGGTACGGCGTACAGGGTGGTGACCTCGGCGGGTCGGTGTCGCCGGAGGTCGGGCGGGTCGCGCCTGCCCAGGTCGTCGGCGTACACACGAACGGCGGCACGAACCTGCCGCCGCTGCAGATCTCCGCGGAGGAGCTGCGGACGCTGACGCCGCTGGAGCAGGACAAGATGGCGCGGATCGCGCAGTTCATGAAGGACGAGTTCGGCTACATCTCGATCCAGTCGACCCGGCCGCAGACGCTCGCGTACGGGCTGGTGGACTCGCCGGTGGCGCAGCTGGCCTGGATCATGGACAAGTTCAAGGCGTGGACCTGGCCGGGGGAGTCCTTGCCGGAGGCAATCATCAGCAGGGACCGGCTGCTCACCAACGTGATGATGTACTGGCTGACCGGGACCGGCGGGACCGCGGCGTACATCGGGTACGCCCAGCCGCGCTCGTGGGCGCCGCGGCCGAGCTCCGGCGTACCGACGGCCGTGCTCGCGACCGCGCACGACGTGGCGATCCGCCGGTACTGCGAGACCTCGAACAACATCACCCGCTGGACCGACCTCGACCACGGCGGCCACTTCGCCGCCCTCGAGGTCCCGGCGGAACTGGTCGCGGACGTCCGGGAGTTCTTCCGCGAGCTGCGGGTCAGCTGAAGTCGGTCGAGCGGGTGAGCTCCGCCCAGGCGGCAGCCTCGTCCGCGCGCGAGCGCGACGAACTCTCCGCGAGCGCGAGCGCGTCGCTGCCGAGCAGCAGGCGGAGCGGCGGTTCCTCAAGGTCGACGATCTCGAGGACCGCCCGCGCGGCCTTCACCGGGTCACCCGGCTGTCTGCCGTCCATCTCCAGCCGGCGGCGGTGCATCTCGCCGACCGTCGACTGGTAGTCCGGGTGTACGTCGTGCAGCCGCATCGACGAGCCGCCCCAGTCGGTCCGGAAACCACCCGGCTCGATGATCGTCACCTTCACCCCGAACGGCCGCACCTCGTTGTGCAACACCTCCGAGAACCCCTCCACGGCGAACTTCGCGGTCTGGTACGCCCCCATCCCCGGCGTCCCGCCGACCCGCCCGCCGATCGACGAGAACTGCAGGAAATGCCCACCGCGCTGCTCGCGGAACACCGGCAACGCCGCCTTCGTCACGTTCACGACCCCGAACAGGTTGGTCTCGACCTGCGCCCGGAAGTCCGCGTCCGCCATCTCCTCGATCGAGGAACTGTTGGCGTACCCCGCGTTGTTCACCTCCACGTCCAGTCCGCCGAACTCCTCGACCGCCGTCCGTACGGCGGCCCGCGCAGCCTCGGCATCCGTGACGTCCAGCGCGACCGCCCGGACCTGCTCGCCGTACTTCGTCATCAGGTCCTCGAGCTGCTCGGGCCTCCGCGCCGTCGCAACCACCCGGTCACCCGCCGCCAGCACCGCCTCGGTCAACGCCCGCCCGAGCCCACGCGAACTCCCGGTGATCAACCAGCTCTTGCTCATTCTCAGTCCTAACTAACCGTTTGGTTGGTTCTACTCTCCATCTAACCGACCGGTTGGCTAGAAATCAACCAACCGGTTGGTTGGTAGGCTCCAGACCATGGAACGGAACGCAGACCGGACCCGCGCGCGCATCCTGGAGGCCGCCACCGAGGAGTTCGCCGCCCGCGGGATCGGTGGTGCGCGGGTGAGCCGGATCGCCGACGAGGCCGGCTGCAACAAGGCGATGCTGTACGCGTACTTCGGCAACAAGGACGAGCTGTTCGACGCGGTCTTCAGCGCGTCGCTGGAGAAGTACCTCGACGAGGTCGGGTTCGACGTCGACGATCTCCCGGCGTACGCGGGGAAGGTGTTCGACTACTTCGAGGCGCACCCGGACCGGCTGCGGCTCTCGGTCTGGTACCGGCTGGAGCGGCCCGACGGGCAGCCGCTGGAGGCGATCATCGCGGTCAACCAGCGGCGGCTGGAGGAACTGCAGCGGGGGATGCGGCGACGGACCGTGTCGCGGCGGTTCACGCCGGTGAGCCTGCTGTCGCTGATCCAGGCGATCCCGACCAGCTGGTCGTCGATGAATCCGGAGTACGGCGCGGAGCTCCCGGACGCCAAAGTGCGCCGGGCGGCGGTGGTGGCGGCCGTGGAGCGGATTCTCAGCTGATTCATTGGTTGACCGGATGGAGTTCTCAGTCTGGCGCGCTCTACTCGTAGGCAGAGGGAACTGGCCGAGGAGGGCGACGGGATGAACGAGAGCGCTGGAGCGGGACCGAACAACGGTGACCAGGCGCCGCAGCAGGGTGCGCAGCACCAGCAGGCTTCGCAGTACGAGCAGGTGGCCGCGGGTCCGCAGTACCAGCAGGGGCAGTTCCAGCAGCAGTACCAGCCGGGGCTGTACGGGCCGCAGTACCCCTATGGGCCGCAGTACCCGTTCGGGACGCAGCAGCCGCCGAAGAAGCACCGGCGCCGGCTGTTCGGTGCGGGAGTGCTCGGGCTGGCTGCCGTCCTGGTCGCCGGATCGGTTGCCTGGGGCATCGACCAGCGCAGCGACGGGCACAACTCGACGCTGTCCCAGACCGCGTTCGACGCGTCCTCGGTGGCGGCGAAGGTGTCGCCCGGGCTGGTCGACGTGAACACCGTCCTCGGGTACGAGAACGCGCGGGCGGCAGGCACCGGGATCGTGCTCACGTCCGACGGCGAGGTGCTCACCAACCACCACGTGATCGAGGGCGCGACGTCGATCACCGTGACCGACATCGGCAACGGGAAGACGTACACGGCGAGCGTCGTCGGGTACGACGAGGCGCACGACATCGCCGTACTGAAGCTGAAGGACGCGTCCGGGCTGCAGACCGCCAAGACCGGGAACTCCGACCAGGTGAAGCTCGGCGACCAGGTCGTCGGCGTCGGGAACGCGGGCGGTACCGGCGGTACGCCGAGCTACGCGGCCGGCCAGGTGACCGGGCTGAACCAGGCGATCACCGCGACCGACCAGAACGGGCAGGACCCGGAGAACCTGACGAACCTGATCGAGACCGACGCGAACATCCAGGCCGGCGACTCAGGCGGGCCGCTGGTCAATGCGAACGGCGACGTGGTCGGCGTGGACGTGGCCGGGAACGGCGGCAGCAACGGCGGGCGGGGGATTCCGGGGCAGAGCTCGGTGTCCACGGCGCACGCCGCGACCGCGACGCTGGCCGCGTGGGGCGGCGGCAACGGGTACGGGAACGGGTATGGCAACGGCGACGGCACCGGCTTCCCGTTCGGCAACGGCAACGGCGACGGGAACGGCTACGGCAGCGGGAACGGGTACGGCGACGGTTCCGGGAACGGGTCGGGTAACGGTTCCGGGAACGGCAACGGGACCGGGGCGACGACCGAGGGGTACGCGATCCCGATCAACCAGGCGCTCGACATCGCCCAGCAGATCGAGAACGGCAAGTCCTCGGCGTCGGTACACATCGGCGACTCGGCGATGCTCGGTGTGTCGGTCGTGACCAGCACCGGAACCAGCGGCGCGGTCGTCGGCGACGTACTCGCCAACGGCCACGCGGACGAGGCCGGCATCACCGCCGGCGACGTCATCACCTCGTTCGCCGGTCACACGGTGGAGTCGCCGGACGCCCTCTCCACGCTGCTCAACCAGCAGCACCCGGGCGACAAGGTGGAGGTCGGCTGGACCGACCAGTCCGGCCAGACCCACAAGGCCACCATCCAGCTCATCGAAGGCCCGGTCCGCTAGGTCCAGCGCACCCCCTCGCTCCCAGCGGACCGCCGATCGGACCCGCGCTCCCCCTCCCCCTCGGAGCGCCGGGTCCGATCACTTGTGTCCGGCGAGTCGTGGAGAACGGTCGCGAAATCCGGCCGAGATCCACGACTCGGCGAAGGTGGTCGGAGCCGTTCGCCACGACTCGGCGCTCAGGGGAGGGCCCCGAGGAAGGTGGGGTGGCTGGGCGCCCAGCCGAGAGCACGGGCGCGGGCGTTGGTCGCACCCCGCGCCCACCCGGTCCGGGCCTCGGCGGTGCGGGCTCCCTCGGTCCGGGTCCCCTCGGTCCGGGCTCCCTCGGTCCGGGTCCCCTCGGTCCGGGCTCCCTCGGTCCGGGTCCCCTCGGTCCGGGTCCCCTCGGTCCGGGTCCCCTCGGTCCGGGTCCCCTCGGTCGGGGTGGGGGTGGTTCGGGCGGGCTCGCGTGGGGCGGGGGCGGGTGGTGTGGCGGGGGGAGTGGCGACCGACTGTGCGAAGGCGGGGGCCCAGGCTGAGGCGGGGAGGGGGTTGTCGTCGACGATGTTGACCGGGCCGGAGGGCCAGGTGAGGGCCGACGCGGCGGCTTCGGCGGCGTCTTCGATGTGGAGGAAGCTGGTGAGGTCGGGGCCGGTGGGGAGTTGGGCGGTCGCCATCAGGCCGCCTTTGGTGTACCAGGTGCCTGGGCCGTAGAGCATCCCGTACCTCAGCACCACCCACTCGGGCGCCTCCGCCGTGATCGACTCCAGCGTGGCGACCGCCTCGACGGTCGTACGCCGGGACTCGTCGGGCGACCGTACGTCGAGCGGCGTGGACTCGTCCGCCGGGGTGGAGCCGGGCTCGTACGCCCACGCGATGCTCTGCGAGATCACCCGCCGTACCCCGGCTGTGAGCGCGGCGTCCACCAGGTTGCGCGTCCCCTCCCGCCGGATCCGGCTGTTCGCCGCGAAGTCCCGGGTCCCGAGGTCCGTCAGTTGGTGCATCACCACGTCCGGCCGCGCCGCGGCCACCAGTTCGTGCAGGCGGTCCCGGTCGAACACGTCCCCGGTCACCGACGACGAACTCGCCCGTCGGCTGAGGGTGGTCACTTCGTGGCCTTGGGCAACCAGCAGCGGGACGAGGTGGCGGCCGATCACGCCGGACCCGCCGGCGACGAAGATCCTCATGACACCACCGTAGGAAATCCGCCGCCCACGCTCCTGGTCCAATCGGTGAGCGGTTTCCCGGTCCATTTCCGGTCCGGTGAACGAGCGTTTACGATTCCTGAGTAAACAGCAGTTCACCCCTGTGAGGATCCGCTTGCCTGCCCGTCCCCGCCTGATCCTGTCCGCACTCGCATTCTGCGGCGTCCTGGTCTCCGTCAGTCAGACCATCGTCGTACCGCTGCTCCCCGCACTCCCCGGCATCACCCACAGCCCGGCGTCCGACGTCAGCTGGCTGATCACCGTGACGCTGCTGACCGGCGCGGTCTTCACTCCGCTGCTCGGCCGCGCCGGCGACATGTACGGCAAGCGCCGCGTCCTGCTGATCGCGTTGTCGTCGATGATCATCGGCTCGCTGCTCTGCGCGACCAGCTCCGACCTGACCGTGCTGATCACCGGCCGCGCGTTCCAGGGCGCCGCGGTGGCCGTCGTACCGCTCGGCATCAGCATCCTCCGCGACGAGCTCCCGCCGCGCCGGGTGATCCCGGCGATCGCGATCATGAGCTCGACCCTCGGCATCGGTGCCGCGTTCGGCATCCCGGCCGCGACGCTGGTGGTCGAGTACGCGAACTGGCACACGATGTTCTGGATCAACCTCGGCCTCGGCCTGCTGGACATCGTCCTGGTCCTGCTGATCGTCCCGGAGTCAGCCGTCCGCAGCAGCGGCCGCTTCGACGTACTCGGCGCGCTCGGCCTGAGTGCGTTCCTGGTGTGTCTGCTGCTCGCGGTGTCGAAGAGCAGCACCTGGAGTACGCCGACCCTCGTCGGGCTGTACGCCGTCGCGCTACTGCTGGTCCCGCTGTGGGGCTGGTACGAGCTGCGCACTGTCGGCCCGCTCGTCGACCTCCGGGTGTCCGCGCGGCCCGCCGTACTGTTCACCAACCTCAGCGCTCTGCTGATCGGCTTCGCGTTCTACGCCAACTCCTTGTCCACCGCGCAGTTGGTGCAGGAGCCCACGTGGACGGGGTACGGGCTGGGCGAATCGATCGTGGTCAGCGGACTGTGTCTCCTGCCGGGCGGTGTCGCGATGGTGCTGCTGTCGCCGGTGTCGGCGAAGATCTCCACCGCGAAAGGCCCGCGGTTCACGCTCGGGATCGCGTCGGTGATCATGGCGGCGGGGTATGTCGTTCGCCTGTTCACCAGCGGCAGCGTCGCGGGGATCGTGGTCGGCGCGACCGTGGTCAGTGCCGGAACGGCCGTGGCGTACTCGGCGCTTCCGGCCCTGATCATGCATGCTGTGCCCGTGACCGAAACGGCCGCGGCGAACGGCCTCAACACGCTGATGCGCACGATCGGGCAGGCGATCTGCAGCACGATCGTCGCGACCGTGCTGGCCAGCCTGACGATCTCCCAGGCCGGAAAGGTCGCGCCGGCGTTGTCGGCGTACCTGATCGTGTTCGTGATCGCGGGCATCGCGGCCGCGGTCGCCGCCGGGCTGGTGCTGCTGATCCCGGTACGCCGCCCCGAGCCGGCCTACGAGGTGACGGCGCCATGACCGATCCCGGGCGTCCGTCGATCCTCCGGGCCGCCCGGAAGGCGTTCGCACGGGAGCCGTACGACGCGGTGACTCTGCGCGGGGTGGCCGCGGACGCGGGCGTCAGCGCTGCCCTGATCGTGAAGCACTTCGGCAGCAAGGAAGCGCTCTTCGAGCAGGTCGCCGACTTCAGCGAGGCGGCCGAACTGCTGCTCCAGGCGCCGAACGAGCGACTCGGCGAACACGCTGTCCGGGCCCTGGTCGAGTACCGCCGCGCGAACGACCAGGACCTGCTCGTCCGGGTCGTGTTCGCGGCCGGCAAGGGCGACGAGCGCGCGCTGATCCGGGAACACTTCCGCGACCAGGTCACCCGCGCCTTCGCCGCCCGGCTGACCGGCCCGGACGCCGACCTCCGGGCCGCCCTGATCACCGCCCATCTCCTCGGCCTCGGTGCGCTGCTGGCGATCGACAAGACCGGCCCACTGGCCGCCGCGGCTCCGGAAACGATCGCCGCGCTCTATGCTCCGTCGATCCAGGATCTCATCCACTGATTGAACACCCGTCCTACTATGTGGACGGAGGACTTGGCGCACGATGTGACGCCACTAACATGGAGCATCCAGGCCGAGAGGCGCTGCAACGGGCTCAGGTCCGCCACGCTCGACCTGGAGCTTCGACTGCAAGGGCGCCTCCGGAGAGTTCTTCTGGAGGGGTTGGCCGATGAGTGAAGCCGCGTTGCGCGAGCTGCTGGACCAGCGGATCGTCGTGCTCGACGGTGCCTGGGGCACGATGCTGCAGAACGCGAAGCTGACGCCCGCGGACTACCAGCCCGAGCGGTACGCCGACGCGACGCACGACGTCACCGGCGACCCGGACCTGGTGAACCTGACCCGGCCGGACGTGATCCTCGACGTCCACCGGCAGTACCTGGCGGCTGGCGCGGACATCACCACCACCAACACCTTCACCGCGTCCCGGATCGGCCAGGCCGACTACGGCCTGCAGGAGCACGTCCGCGACATGAACCTCGCCGGTGCCCGGCTGGCCCGGCAGGCGGCCGACGAGTTCGCCACCCCGGACCGCCCGCGGTTCGTCGCGGGATCGATCGGCCCGCTGAACGTCACGCTCTCGCTGAGCCCGCGGGTCGAGGACCCGGCGTACCGCGCGGTGACCTTCGAACAGGTCAAGCAGACGTACGCCGACCAGATCGCGGCGCTCGCCGAGGGCGGCGTCGACCTGCTGCTGATCGAGACGATCTTCGACACGATGAACGCGAAGGCGGCCGTCGCCGCGGCCCGCGAGGTCGCGCCCCAGTTGCCGCTGTGGATCTCGGTGACGATCGTCGACCTGAGCGGCCGCACGCTGTCCGGGCAGACCGTCGAGGCGTTCTGGAGCTCGGTCGAGCACGCGGATCCGCTGGTGGTCGGCGTGAACTGTTCGCTCGGCGCCGCGGAGATGCGCCCGCACGTCGCCGACCTGGCCCGGTTCGCCGGCACGTACGTGGCCTCGCACCCGAACGCCGGCCTCCCGAACGCCTTCGGCGGGTACGACGAGACGCCCGCCGAGACCGCCGGCATGCTCGAGGAGTTCGCGCGGTCCGGGCTGGTGAACATCGTCGGCGGCTGCTGCGGCACGACGCCCGCGCACATCGCCAAGATCGCCGAAGCAGTGCGGGAGTTGCCGCCGCGGACCGTCGTACCGACCGACCACACCACCCGGTTCTCCGGGCTGGAGCCGTTCAAGATCGGTGCGGACACCGGGTTCGTGATGATCGGCGAGCGGACCAACGTGACCGGGTCGGCGAGGTTCCGCCGGCTGATCGAGGGCGACGACCACCAGGCCGCGGTGGACGTGGCGCTGGAGCAGGTGCGTGGCGGCGCCAACCTGCTGGACGTGAACATGGACGCCGACCTGCTGGACAGCGAGCAGGCGATGACCACGTTCCTGAACCTGATCGCGACCGAGCCCGAGGTGGCCCGGATCCCGATCATGATCGACAGCTCGAAGTGGTCGGTGCTGGAGACCGGGCTGAAACACGTGCAGGGCAAGGGCGTGGTCAACTCGATCAGCCTGAAGGAAGGCGAGGAGCAGTTCCTCGAGCACGCCCGGAAGATCCGCGACTACGGCGCCGGCGCGGTGGTGATGGCGTTCGACGAGCAGGGCCAGGCGGACACCGTCGACCGCAAGGTGGAGATCTGCGCCCGCGCGTACGACCTGCTGACCGGGATCGGCTTCCCGGCCGAGGACATCATCTTCGACCCGAACGTACTGGCCGTCGCGACCGGCATGTCCGAGCACAACGGCTACGCGAAGAACTTCATCGAGGCGCTGCCGCGGATCAAGGCCCGCTGCCCGGGCGTGCACATCAGCGGCGGCATCTCGAACCTGTCGTTCTCGTTCCGCGGCAACGACATCGTCCGTGAGGCGATGCACTCCGCGTTCCTGTACCACGCCGGCAAGGCCGGCCTGGACATGGGGATCGTGAACGCCGGCCAGCTCGCGGTCTACGAGGACATCCCGAAGGACCTGCTGGAGCTGGTCGAGGACGTGATCTTCGACCGCCGCGACGACGCCACCGACCGGCTGGTCGAGTTCGCCGAAACCGTGAAGGGCAAGGGCAAACAGCGCGAGGTCGACCTGACCTGGCGCGAGGGCTCGGTGCAGGAACGGCTGTCGCACGCGCTCGTGCACGGCATCGTCGACTACATCGAGGCCGACACCGAGGAGGCCCGGCAGCAGCTGCCACGGCCGCTCGAGGTGATCGAGGGCCCGTTGATGGACGGCATGAAGATCGTCGGTGACCTGTTCGGCGCCGGGAAGATGTTCCTCCCGCAGGTGGTGAAGAGCGCGCGGGTGATGAAGCGGTCGGTCGCGTACCTCGAGCCGTTCATGGAGGAGGAGAAGGAGCAGGCCCGCCGCGAAGGCCGCGCGGAGATGGTCCGCGGCCAGGGCAAGGTGGTGCTCGCGACCGTGAAGGGCGACGTCCACGACATCGGCAAGAACATCGTCGGCGTGGTGCTCGGCTGCAACAACTACGAGGTGATCGACCTCGGCGTGATGGTGCCGGCAGCAAGGATCCTCGACACCGCGGTGGCCGAGGGCGCGGACGCGGTCGGGCTGTCCGGGCTGATCACGCCGTCGCTGGACGAGATGGTGTCGGTGGCGACCGAGATGCAGCGCCGCGGGCTGAAGCTGCCGTTGCTGATCGGGGGCGCGACCACGTCCAAGCAGCACACCGCGGTCCGGATCGCCCCGGCGTACGAGAACACCACCGTGCACGTGCTGGACGCGTCCCGGGTGGTCGGCGTGGTGTCCGACCTGCTCGACGACGACCGCGCCGAACAGCTTGCCAAGAGCAACAGTATCGAGCAAGAGCGGCTCCGCGAGCAGCACGCGAACAAGCAGCGCGCGCCGATGCTCACCCTCGACCAGGCGCGCGCGAACCGCGAGCCGGTGGAGTACGGCGAGCTGCCGGTGCCGGCCTTCACCGGACTCAAGCGCGTGTCTCCGAGCATCGAGACGCTGCGCGAGATGGTGGACTGGCAGTTCCTGTTCCTGGCCTGGGAACTGAAGGGGAAGTACCCGGCGATCCTCGAGCAGCCGGTCGCGCGCGAGTTGTTCGACGACGCGAACGCCTTGCTGGACGAGATCATCGCGAACGGGTCCTTCACCGCCGAGGGTGCGTACGGGTTCTGGCCCGCGCACAGCGACGGTGACGACATCGTCCTGGACGGACTCGAGCGGTCGTTCCCGATGCTGCGGCAGCAGACCGAGAAGCCCGCGGGCCGGCACAACCGATGTCTGGCCGACTACATCGCGCCGTCGGGCGACCACCTCGGCGGGTTCGGGGTGGCGATCCACGGGGCCGAGGCGCTCGCGAAGTCGTACGAGGCACGCAACGACGACTACAAGGCGATCATGGTGAAGGCGCTCGCCGACCGGTTGGCGGAGGCGTTCGCGGAGTGGATCCACCTGGAGGCGCGGAAGGCCTGGTTCGAGCCCGGCGTCCAGCCGGTGCTGGAGGACCTGCACGCGGAGCGGTTCCGCGGCATCCGGCCGGCCCTCGGGTACCCGGCGAGCCCGGACCACACCGAGAAGAAGGACCTGTTCGAGCTGCTGGAGGCGGAGCAGATCGGCCTGGGGCTGACGGAGTCGTACGCGATGACGCCGGCCGCGGCGGTGAGCGGCCTGATCTTCGCGCACCCGGCGTCGCGCTACTTCAGTGTCGGCCGCCTGAACCGCGACCAGGTCGAAGACTACGCAGTACGGCGCGGACTCCCGACGGCCGAGGTTGAGCGCTGGCTCCGCCCGAATCTGGCGTACGACCCGGAGTAGGGGACCGCAGCGCCGGGTCCTTGGCCAGGTCGGCCGCCCGGTCGCCGGCCGGACCGGGTCGTCCTTCGGTCGTCAGCCGGACGGCCGCGGCCAGCTTCCGGGTCGCGACGGTGGCCGGCGACTCCGGCGTACCGCTGCCGGGGTTGCGGGCGTCGACCGCGGACTTGAACTGGGTGCGGAGCCGGTCGCCGAGGACCACCCGCTCGTCGCGGGTCAGTTTGTCGCCGCCGGGCAGCTTGCCGACCAGAGTGGCCCAGCGGTAGTCGGGCTTCATCCGGATCAGGTCCTCGCAGGTGTCGACGTACGTCGGCTCCGCGTCGTTCTGGCGGGCGATCTCGGTGAGGACGTCGCGGGTGGCGTCGGCGGCCGGGCCGCGGCCGTGGTAGTCGAAGTGTGGCTGCGGGACGTCCGCGGGCGACATCAGCCCGGCGGAGTCGCTGCTCTGCCAGACGTGCTGCAGCCGCTCCTGGGTCCAGACGTCGGCGAGGCCGCCGTTGAGATCGGCGTCCGCCTGGACGACCGGGTGGAAGTCGGCCAGCGGGGTCAGCAGGCCGGTCGCCTGGGACGCCACGTAGCCGGTCGCCTCGACCAGCGTGTCCCAGCGCTCCTGCCGCTGCTCGGCGGTCAGCTGCGCCGCGTCCTGCTGGATCGCGTCGAGGTGCTCGCGGAGCACGAACAGGTAGTACTGCGCGCCGTTCATCCCGGACTCGGACGTCGTCACGCTCGGCATCCGGTCGCCGTCGCGGACCATCACCTCGCCGTCCCAGCGGGTGTCCACGCCGTTCGGCCCGGCGACGCCGGCGATCGACTCCGCCCAGGCGCTCGCCGGGGAGTCGTAGGGGAGCAACTCGGCCATGGTTCTCCTGCCAGATCTCGACGGCACCCGGAGCAAGCCTAGGTTGCCGCGAGGGCCACTACGCTGTGGAAATGAGTGTCAGGCCTGCGACCGCTGCGGACGCCGCGGCGATCGCCGCGATCTGGTACGCCGGCTGGCGGGACGGGCATCTCGGGCACGTGCCGGACGCGCTGGTCGCCGTACGCACCGAGGAGTCGTTCGGGATCCGAGCCGCCGAACGGATCGCGGACACCACGGTCGCCGTCGCGGGGGACGTGGTCGCCGGGTTCGTGATGGTGGTGGGCGACGAGGTCGAGCAGGTGTACGTCGGCGGCGCGCACCGCGGGTCCGGGATCGCCGGGACCCTGCTCGCCGAGGCGGAACGGCAGGTCCGGGCGAACGGGTACGCCGAGGCCTGGCTGGCCGTCGCCACCGGGAACGCGCGCGCCCGCCGGTTCTACCAGCGCCAGGGCTGGATCGACCGCGGCCCGTTCGACTACCCGGCAGCGGTCGACGGCGGAACGCTGCCGGTGCCGTGTCACCGGTACGTGAAAGCGGTCTGATCCGGAGGATTCCCCTTGTCCCGCGCACGACCGGGCCGGAACGGGGTTAGCGTGCCCTGGCAAGCATTCCCGTTCTGAAGAGGTCTCCCATGGCATTCCGTTCCTGGCGCCGGCCGTCCCGGCGGATGGTCCTCACCGGCGTCGCCGCGGTCGCGATGACGTCGGTCGTCGGCGGCGTCGCGTACTCGGCCGGTGCGGCCACGCAGCAGCCCGCCATCCAGACGTCGACGCCGCGCAGCGAGAACCAGGTCACCAACCTCGACGTACTGCGGCAGCAGTTGCGCAACTACTACGGCGACCCGCTCGGCACCGGGACGTTCGGTGCGGACAGCAACTACGCCAAGGAGGCCCGCTCGGTGGCGGCCGCCGGGACCCGCTGGATCTCCGTCCCGCACCACACCGGCAAGACCAAGGCGATCCTGCTGGACGTCGACGACACCGCGCTCGCCACCTGGAACTACGAGCTGGCCAGCAACTGGGCGTACAACCCGGCCACCAACGCGGACTACGTGCTGAACCAGAAGTTCCCGGCCGTGCCCGGCATGGTGGACCTGGTGAAGACGGCCGAGCGCGAGGGTTACGCGATCTTCTTCCTGACCGGTCGCGGCGCCGCGCAGGAGCAGGCCACGCTGGGCAACCTGACCGCGGACGGCGTCGGCGTGGACGCGGGCTTCCCGAAGCCGACGGCGCTGAGCAACGGCGAGGACGGCCTGTTCACCAAGCCGGCCGTGGCCGACTACCCGGACTACCTGAAGCAGGCCTGCGCGAACGACCCGGACGGCAAGTGCACGACGATCCACTACAAGTCGGCGACCCGCGCGCACATCGAGTCCCTCGGCTACGAGATCGTCGCGAACTTCGGCGACCAGTTCTCCGACCTCAAGGGCGGGTACGCCGACCGTACGTTCAAGCTGCCGAACCCGAACTACTACCTGCCCTGACGCGGCAGGACGCCGTACAGCAGGGTCCGTAGTCCGGCCGCGAGCGACGGCTCGAAGGCCATCCGGATCGCCTCCAGCGACGGGTCGGCCTCGTAGGCGGCGAGGATGGCGGGGACGGGGTGGGAGTGGCTCCAGATCGCACCGGCGAGCAGGCTGCCGGTGGCGATGAAGTGGCCCGCCCCGTCCGCGCCCAGCTCCGGCACGACCGCGGCCACCGCGGCGATCATCCGCTCGTAACTGATCGCGGCCGCGCGCTTGAACGCCAGCGCCGTCTCCGTGCTGATGTTCCGCTCCAGCACTGCCGCCTGGGCGCTGATCAGGTCGCAGAGCACCGGCCGCTTCGTCAGCGTGCCGACGACCGCGGTGATCAGCTGCTCGGTGCGCTCGCCGACCGGCAGCTCGGGTGACACGTCCCCGAGCGCCGTGGCCAGCTCCTCCACCCAGGCGGTCAGCTCGCTGCTCGACAGCTCGAGCAGGACGGCCTCGCGGGAGTCGAAGTAGTTCAGTACGTTCGACTTCGCCAGGCCGACGCGCCGGCTCAGCTCGTTCAGGCTGAGGTCGGCGACCGGCATCTCGGTCAGCATCGTGGCCGCGGTCGCGAGGATCGCCCGCCGCCGCTCCGCCCGCTGCTCCGCGCTCCGGGCGCGCTTGAAGTTCATCTCAGAGATTCTACAGACCGACGGTCTGTTGTTATCGGACCGGCGGTCTGATAACGTCGAGCCATAACAGACCATCAGTCTTTTATGGAGCGTGCAGCATGTACGAGGTCCCCGACCAGACCGGCAAACTCGTCGTCGTGACCGGTGCCAACAGCGGCACCGGCAAGGAGGCCACCAAGCGCCTCGCCGCCGCCGGCGCCCGCGTGGTGATGGCGGTCCGCACCCCGGCCAAGGGCGAGGCGGCGCGGGCCGAGATCCTCGCCGAGCACCCGGACGCCCAGCTCGAGATCCGCCGGGTCGACCTCGCCGATCTGGACTCGGTGCGGGCGTTCGCCGACGGACTGGCCGCCGACGAGCAGCACCTGGACGTGCTGGTGAACAACGCCGGCGTGATGACCCCGCCGGCCCGGATCGGTACCAAGGACGGGTTCGAGCTGCAGTTCGGGTCGAACTACCTCGGCCCGTTCGCGCTGACGGTCCAGCTGCTGCCGTTGCTCCTGGCCGCCCCGGCGCCGCGGATCGCCACCATGTCGAGCGGGGCGGCGTACCTCGGGAAGATCGACTTCGACGACCTGCAGTGGCAGACGCGGCGGTACCGCCGGACGGCGTCGTACGCGCAGTCGAAGCTCGCTGACCTGATGCTCAGCAACCACCTCGCGAAGCTGTCGGCCGAGCGTGGGTGGGGTCTCGTGAGCGTTGCGGCGCACCCTGGGTACACGCGTACCAACCTGCAGACGGCCGGTGCCGCGCTCGGACGTGAACGCCCGTCGACGCTGAACCGGCTGATGATGAGCTACAACCCGCTGCCCAAGCAGGACGTGGAAACGGGCACGGAGCCGCTGCTGTTCGCAGCCGTCGATTCCGCCGCCAAGTCGGGGGAGTACTACGGGCCTGACGGCTTCTTCGGGTTGGTCGGAAAGACGACCCTGGTCCGCAACCCGAAGACCGCCACCGACCCGGCCACCAACGCCCGTCTGTGGGACGTCTCCGAGACCCTGACGGGAGTCGCATTGCCCTCTATGCTGCGAAAGTGAGCGAGTGGTCCAGTGGGGGAATCTACGAGTCGTACGTCGGCCGGTGGAGCCGTCTCGTCGCAGTCGAGTTCATTGACTGGCTGAAGCAGCCGCCGGGTCAGCGCTGGCTGGACGTAGGCTGCGGTACGGGCGCGCTGACCAGCACGATCCTCGGTACGGCGGACCCGGCGTCGGTGCTCGGCGTCGACCCGTCCGAGGGGTTCGTCGAGTACGCCCGGCAAACGGTCGACGATCCGCGCGCCGCGTTCGAGGTGCGGTCCGCGGCGGAGCTGCCGGACGGCCCGTACGACACGGTAGTCGCCGGGCTGGTGCTGAACTTCGTCCCGAAACGGGTCGAGGCGCTGCGCCGGATGCGCGAGATCGGTACGACGACCGCCGTGTACGTGTGGGACTACGCGGGCGGGATGCAGCTGATGCGGTACTTCTTCGACGCGATGCTCGAGGTCCGGCCGCAGGACCGCGAGGCCGACGAAGGCCGCCGCTTCCCGTTCTGCACCGAGGAGGGTCTCGAGCGCCTGTTCGGCGAGGCCGGCTTCACGGACGTGCACACCCGGGAGATCGTCGTACCGACGGTCTTCGAGTCCTTCGACGACTACTGGCAACCGTTCCTCGGCGGCCAGGGCGTCGCCCCGGCCTACCTACGCAGCCTGGAGGTCGCAGACCAGGAGGCGTTGCGCGACGTCGTCCACGACCGCTTGCCGATCGGCACAGACGGCTCGATCAGACTCACCGCACGAGCGTGGGCCGCCGCGGGTTGAGATACCCGTACAGCAGGTCGTCGGTCCACTCACCCTTGAACCACGTATGGGTGCTGCGGCATCCCGCGGACCGCCTCGGACGCATACCCCTGACCCTGGTAGTCCGTCGCGAACGTGAACCCGATGTCGGCCTGCATCCGGTTCTCGTGCAGGTTCACCCCGACGTCCCCGATCAGTACGTCGTCGAGCGCGACGGCGTACTGCATCCACCCGGCCGCCTCCGGATCGCCGTGCGCGAACCGGTCCACCAGCTCCTCGGCGTCCGCGAGCGGCGGATGGTCAGTCGCTCGGTGTGCACGAACATCTGGTCATCATGTCAAAGCGTGGTGCTCGGCTCCGTCTTGTCGGTGAGAGGAGAGCGCCGATGAAGTTCTTGCTGATTCTGCAGGGGGTTGGTGATCCGCGGTTGCCGCGGGCGGAGTTCGAGCGGGTGGCGGGGGACGCGGGGGAGCTGCTGTACGGCGAGTTGCTCGCGGATCCGCAGTTGTCGGTGCAACTGCCGGCCGGTGAACCCTCCCGCATCGACGGGTACTACGTGGTCGACGTCGAGGATCGCGATCGCGCCGTCGAGCTCGCGCGGCTGCTGCCGGACGCACGGGCGAGCGGTCGCTCCGTCGAGGTCCGCGCGCTGATGCGTCCGGCAGCCGCGGACCTTTAGACCACGTCGAACCAGAGGCTCGTGGCCAACGGGGTCTCGGTGACGCTCCGGCGTCGCAGGCGGACCGTGCGACCACCTGGGTGCTCGAACAGCCGCGTGCCGTCGCCGAGCAGCACCGGGGCGAACAGCACCAGAACCTCGTCCAGCTCACCCGCCTCGATGCACTGCTTGGCGATGCTCGCCCCCATCACGTTGACGTACCTGTCCCCGGCCGACTCCTTCGCCTGCGCGAGCGCCTTCGCGAAGTCGTCGACGTACGTCACGCCGGCGCGCGGCGCGGCCGGGCGGTGCGTCACGACGTACTCCGGTCCGTCGAAGCCGCCGCCGAACGCCTCGCCCTCGTTCGGCTCGCCCTTGTACGGGTCGTCGCCGTCGTGGGTCCGGCGGCCGACCAGGATCGCGCCGATCCGCGGCACCAGCTCGTCGACCTCCGGGTTCGGGCCGAGGTACGGGCGCATCCACTGCATGTCGCCGCCCGGTCCGGTGATGAAGCCGTCCACCGACAGCGTCACGGAGTACAGCACCTTCGCCATGGTCGTTCCTCTCGCGTTGGGGGATGTGCTGTTGAGACGAGCGGCGGGCGGAAAACTCATCGCAATCCGGTGCGGACCGGTCCATCATGGCGGGTACATGACATCTCCGACGGACTGCATCGACATCGCGTGTGACGAGTCGGGGTTCTCCGGAACCAACCTGCTCGATCCCGCCTCGCCGGTCATCACCCACGCCGGCGTCGACCTCGACCTGTCCGCGGCCGCCGACGTGATCGCGGTCCTGCGGACCAGCCTGCGGCGGAGTTCGGAGTACAAGTCCAACCAGCTGCTGCGCCCCGAGCAGCGGCCCGCGCTCGAGTGGTTGCTGACCACGCTCCGCGGGCGCGCGCACGTGCACGTGATCGACAAGACGGCGTACGTCGCCGCGCGGGTCTTCGAGCTGTTCACCGAGGAACCGACGTACGGCGCGGGCACCAGCCTCGGATCGGACCACGCGGAGGCGGCCGCGGCGCTCCGGCACCGGACCGGGTTCCTGGCGGCGTTCGTCGACCTGACCCGGACGAAGCGGGTGCGGCTGATGGACCACGTGGCGGTCGACCGGTTCTTCGCGACGATGCCGGCCGACGTCCCCGCGTTGCGGGCACTGACCCGGGCCCGGGTCGAGACGGTGATGCAGCGGCTGATCGACGAGGACCCGGAGCTCCCGCCGCCGCTGGAGCCGCTGGTCCCGGCGCTCGCCGAGACGGTGCTGTACTGGAGTTCCGGCGGTCGCTCGGTCGCCGTGGCGCACGACGAGCAGAGCGCGCTGACGCCCGGGCGGGTCGATCGCCTGGGGCAGTTCCTGGCCGAGCAGGTCGATCCGCCGCCGTTGCGGTCGTTCGTGCAGGTCGATTCGCGCGAGGACCCGCGGGTTCAGGTCGCCGACTTCCTGGCTGGGATCGTACGGCGCGGTCGTCCCGACCTGGAGGAGCTGCTGGAGCCTTACACCAGCGCGGCTTCCTGGGCTGCGACGAAGTCCTCCCAGGTGTGAGTTCCGACCGTGGCCCCGGTCAGTGTGAGGTTGGCGCCCGCGCGGTACACCTTGCCCGCCTTGCCGGGGAGCCTGATCGGCAGCGACAGCCGGTGCTTGCCGGTCGCGCGCAGGTAGTCGTGGGCCAGCTCAGGCAGCGTGTAGACCTTCGGCCCGACCAGATCCGCGACCAGGCCCTGCGGTTCAGCCAGTACGAGTTCCGCGAGCCGTGCGGCCACGTCGCGGCCGTCGACCGGCTGGAACCGGATCCCGCCCGGCATCGGCATCACCGGCAGCTTCGCCATCGCCCGCACCGTCGTCCAGGCGAACTCGTGCAGCTGCGCGACCCGCAGTACGGTCGACGGGATTTTCGCGTTGCGGACGGCCTGCTCGGCGCCGAGCTTCGACTTGAAGTAGCCGAACGGCAACTGGTCGACCGCGGTCACCGAGATGTGCACGAGGTGGCCGACCTTGGCCCGCTCGGCCGCCGCGACCAGGTTCGCCGTGGTGAGTTCGTCGCCCTTCGGCGCGCCGGCCAGGTGGAGTACGACGTCGACGCCGTCCAGGGCCGCGTCCAGGCCGTCGCCGGTCCGCAGGTCGACGGCCAGGTACTCGACGCCGTCGCCACGGTCGGTCGCATGCCGGCTGAGGACCTTGACCTTGCAGCCGGCCGCCTGCAGCAGCGGTACGACCTGTTGGCCGATCCGTCCGGTTCCGCCGGTCACCAGCACTGTGCTCATGATCTCTGCTCCGTTCTCGGGGTTCTGTAGCGCTGACGGAGCCCGGCCGGGTGAGTGTGACCGAATGTGAGCTGGAATACATCCAGGCAAAATGTCGAGGGCCTGCCGGCGCCTCCGACGTCCGGGGTGAATCGGCACACAACAGGAGGTTCTGAGATGAAGTACGTGGTTCTGATCCACTCCAACCCGCAGCCGTGGGGACACCCGACGATCGACTTCACCGAGGTCGGGCGGGCGATCCCGGCCGACGAGCGGGCGGCGATGGGCAAGGAGTTCGACGAGCTGCTCACCGAGCTGTCCCAGTCCGGCGAGCTGGTCAGCGGGCTGGCGTTGGACGCACCCTCGACCTCGCGGACGTACCGCTGGGAGGGCCGGAAGCCGGTCAGCACCGACGGCCCGTACGCCGAGTCGAAGGAGCAGCTCGCCGGGTTCTTCGTACTGAACTGCGCCACCCGGGAGCGCGCGGAGGAGCTGGCCGCGAAGTTCGCCGGACCGGGCGACGTGATCGAGCTGCGTCCGGAGATGGAGTTCTGAGCGCGCTCGCGGACAGTTCCGCGCGGATGTGACGTACGACGGATTTTTCGAGTGACGTACGCCGTACCGCGGGCGCGGCCGATCCCATTAATCTGGGGGACTTACCGAGAGTCAGGGGTGCGCCGTGACGACTGTCTTGCTGATGGGACCGCCCGGAGCGGGTAAGGGCACGCATGCGGGCCATCTGGCCGAGCATCTCGGCGTACCCGTGATCTCCACCGGCGACCTGTTCCGTCGCAACATCGCGGAGGGGACGGAGCTCGGCCGCACCGCGCAGCGCTACCTCGACGCCGGGGAGTACGTGCCCGACGAGGTCACCAACGACATGGTCCGCGACCGGCTCGCGGCGCCCGACGCCCGTCCGGGATTCGTCCTGGACGGGTACCCGCGCACCCTCGACCAGGCCGGCGTACTCGACGGCATCCTCGACGCTCAGGGCCGTTCACTGGACGCGGCCGTCGTCCTGAAGGTCCCGGTCGACGCCCTGGTCGGCCGGCTCCTCAAGCGCGCCGAGATCGAGCACCGCTCGGACGACACCGAGGACGTCATCCGCCGCCGCTTCGAGATCTACCACGAGCAGACCGCACCCCTCCTCCAGTTCTACTCCGCCCGCGGCATCGACCACGAGGTCGACGCCTCCCCGGACATCGACACAGTCCGCCTCCACGTCCGCCAGGTCGCCGTACAACTCAAGCTTGCTGCGTAGGGAACAAGCGCTCTCCGGAGCAGGTTGTTCTGAACATGCATGGTGAGTACAAAGTCCCGGGTGGGAAGCTTGTTGTCGCGGATCTGGATGTGGTGGACGGGCGGGTGCGGTCGGCGCAGATCTCCGGGGACTTCTTTCTCGAGCCGGACGACGCGCTGGAGCGGATCAACGGGGCACTCGCGGGGCTTCCGGTCGACACGGCCGCCGCGCAGCTCGCGGCGCGGGTGCGTGGTGCTCTCGGGGACGGCGTCGAGATGCTCGGGTTCTCGCCCGAGGCCGTCGCGGTCGCCGTACGGCGGGCGTTGACCGGCGCGACCGGCTGGCAGGACCACGACTGGCAGTTCGTGCACGACGTACCGCGGGAGCCCGCGCTGCAGATGGCGCTCGACGAGGTGCTGACCGAGCAGGTCGGCGCGGGGGAGCGGCCGCCGACGCTGCGGGTCTGGGAGTGGGCGTCGAACGCGGTCATCATCGGCAGCTTCCAGTCCGTCCGCAACGAGGTCGACCTGGACGGCGCGGCCCGGCACGACGTCACGGTGGTACGCCGGATCAGCGGCGGCGGCGCGATGTTCGTGGAGCCGGGGAACACCATCACGTACTCGCTGTACGTCCCGGAGTCCCTGGTCTCCGGCCTGTCGTTCGTCGAGTCGTACGCGTTCCTGGACGACTGGGTCATTGGTGCGCTCAACGATCTCGGGATCGCCGCGACGTACCAGCCGATCAACGACATCACCTCCCCGGCCGGGAAGATCGCCGGCGCCGCGCAGAAGCGGTTCGCCGGCGGCGCGGTGCTGCACCACGTGACGATGGCGTACGACATGGACGCGTCGAAGATGCTCGACGTACTGCGGATCGGCCGCGAGAAGCTGTCCGACAAGGGCACGACCAGCGCGAACAAGCGCGTCGACCCGCTCCGCAGCCAGACCGGTCTGGAACGCGCGGAGGTGATCTCGCGGATGGTCGGCACCTTCCGGAACCGCTACGGGCTCGCGGACGGCACGATCTCCGCCGGCACGGTCGCGCTCGCCGAGGAGCGGGTAGCGGCGAAGTTCGGCACCGCGGAGTGGCTTACCCGGGTGCCGTGATCGGTACGGCGTTCCCGCTCACTCGCACGCGCCGGTCGTCCGGGCGCAGCTCGACCGTGATCAGGCTCGGTCGCCCGAGGTCGTCGCCCTGGTGGAGCGTGATCGTGGGCCGGTCGCGGCCGAGCTCGCGCAGGTACGCGCCGAACGCGGCCGCGGCGGCACCGGTCGCCGGGTCCTCGACGACGCCCCCGACCGGGAACGGGTCGCGGACGTGGAACACGGTCGGCGACTCCTGCCAGACGAGCTGCAGCGTGGTCAGGTCGCGGTCGAGCATGTACTGGCGCAGACCGTCGAAGTCGTAGTCGAGGTCGGCCAGGCGCTCGCGGGTGTTGGTACTCAGCACCAGGTGGCGGGCGCCGGCGTACGCGATCTTCGGTGGTAGGTCCGGGTTGAGGTCGTCGGCTGACCAGTCGAGCAGGGAGAGCGCGCCGGGTACGTCGTCCGCGTCCTCGACGGAGGGCTCGACGCTGGTGAGAGTCGCGCGGAGGTCCGCGTCGACGGTGACCGGGACGAGCCCGGCCCGGGTCGAGAAGACAACCTCGCCGGGGCCGTCGCGCTCCGCCAGGGCGACAGCGGTCGCGACGGTCGCATGCCCGCAGAAGGGGACCTCGGCCTGGGGCGAGAAGTAACGCACCGGCTGTACGTCGGTCGCCCGCGTGAGAAAGGCAGTCTCGGAATACCCGACCTCAGCGGCAATCGCCTGCATCGCACCGTCGTCGAGCCCGTCCGCGTCGAGAACCACCCCCGCAGGATTGCCACCAGCCGGGTCAGAGGTGAAGGCCGCATACCGCAGCACCGTCGTCATAGGGCTATCCAATCACCGGGTCCAGTCCAGCTGCGCATCCGGAATGCGGAGGGTTCGCCCGTACTCCTTCGCAGTCTCCCGCACCGCGTCGTCGCCGCGGTCGTAGCGGAACACCTTGCCGGGGAACACGACGAAGATCTCCTGCGCGTTGTGGAAGTCGGCGTACCAGCCGGGCTCGTCCAGGGCGTCCGCGAGTACGTCGGCAAGGTCCTCGCCGCGGTCCACGGAGAACTCCAGGAGGGACCACAGGCGTGGCTGGTCCGCCGACGTACCTTCAACCGCTATCCGGCTGAGCTTCTGGACCGTCAGGGGGATGCCGGTGAGGACGGTCCCGGGCTTGAGACTTTCCAGGATCAACACGCCGTTGTACATGCGCCGGACCTTACGGCCCGGCGCCGACAGGTTTCAGTGTTGCCAGCGGCGGCGGGAGATGCCGCTGAGCATCACGATCCAGAACACGCCCCAGAGCAGCCACGGGGCGGTGAGCGCCACCGAGCTGATCACGAGACCGATCATCAGGAACGGCGCAATCATCAGGAACACCGGCGGCGGCCCGGGACGGCGTACCGGCGGACCGGCCTGGACCGGCTGCAGCGCGGCCGCCCGCGGGAGCTCGTCGAAGAGCGCTTCGAACTCGTCGGCGTACCGCGCCTTGGTCGCCCGCTCGCTCCGCTCCTCGAACTCCTCCTGCGTCAAGCGCCCGGCCACGAAGTGCTCACTGAGCACCGCCACCGCCTGATCCCGCTCCGCATCCCCAACCCGCACCCGCTTAGAAGGCACGCTGCGTTGGGGAGAACCCCCGCCCGGCACCCCGCTCACCAGGCCGTCCCACGAATCGGCGCTGTTCGGCGCCCCGCTCATCGGGCCGGTCCACGAGCCGTCCGTCGGCTGGGTGTCCTGCGGGTTGTTGCTCCACGCGGTGGCTCGCCAGTCGCCGGACCAGCCGCGGGCGTGCCAGTCGCCGCCCCAGTTGTGCCGGCGGGTGCGGGCGTCGTCGAACCAGCCGTTCCAGGCCTCGTCCCAGTTCGGGCCGCCCTGCCAGTCGCGCCGGCGGCGGCCGGCGGGACCGCCTCGGCGCCGGCGGTCCCGGTCGGCGGGGCTCATGACGGGTCCTGCTCGCTGTCGTCGCCGGACTCCGCGAGGATCCCGTACAGCTTCCGCCGCAGCTCGACGACCGCCTCGCGGGCCTTCGCCTGCTGCTCCGGCGTACCGCTCGCCAGCACCTGCCACATCGCCGTCGCGACCTGCCCGAACAGCGGCTTGAACCCGTTCTCGTCGTCGCCGGACGGCGCGCTCATCGTCTCCCACGGCGCGGACACCTCGTCCTGGTGCTCAGCGACGTACGTGCGTCCCTCGTCGGTCAGCCGGAACGTCCGCCGCCCGACCTCCGCGTCCGCCGTCACCAGCCCCTCGTCCTCGAGCTGCTGCAGCGTCGGGTAGATCGACCCGGGGCTCGGCTTCCACACCCCACCGGACCGCTCGGCGATCTCCTGGATGATCCCGTACCCGTTCATCGGCTGCTCGGCGAGTACGGCGAGAATCGCCGCCCGCACGTCCCCGCGCCGCGCCTTCGGCCCACGCCAGCGCGGCGGCGGCGGACCCCACGGCGGCGCGAACATCTGCCCGCCGCCGAACATCCCCCACTGCGGCCCGAAGCCCTGGTGACCGCCGCGGTGTGCCTGCTGCCCGCGGCGGCCGGTCATCGCCGCGCGGAGCTCGTCCTTGATGTCGTCGAAGGCAGCACAGTTCTTCCCGAACTGCCGCTCGAACTGCCGTACGAAGTCCTGCCACGGGAATCCCGCGGCGTACGCCGATCCGGTCATCTCGACCACCCGTCCCTCACGAATGTGATTGCGATAGTTCGACGATATATCGCGAACCATCGCAACCCAAGGGAGAGTCAGCGGGTGAACTGAAGGTTCTGCACCGTCGCCGCGAGCACCACCGCGTTGTCCTGGACGGAGACCTGCGTGAGCTGTGCGTTGTACGGCAGCTTCGGGAGCTCGATCCCGCCGGCCAGGCTCTTCAGGGCGGCCGGCAGCGAACCGGACTGGTCCGCGAGCTGGAGTGAGATCTTGCCGTCCTGGAGCTGCGGCGTCACCGGCACGTCGAGGTTGAGCCCGTTACCGGTGTACTTCAGGTGCAGCTTGCTGCCGACCGACTCCATGGACAGCCCCTGGATGTTCGTGGTCTTCACGGCCAGCCGGCCGAGCTCCCGCGGCGACAGTCGCACCTGCATGTCGGTGGTGCCGACCGTGACCGTGCCGCTCTGGCCGAACAGCAGCGACCGCGGTACGTGCACGTTCTTCATGTCGACGGTCAGGTTCTCGCCCGGGATCTTCGCGAACGCCGGCTTCCCCATCGTCAACGTGACCTTGGAGAAGTCCTGCTTGATCAGCTGCGGAAGGAACCCGAACCCGCCGATCTTCGCGGAGACGTCGGCGGAGCGCACCTGGTACTTCGCCGCCTCCTTCTGCGCCATCGACGCGAGCTGGTTCTGCGCGACCACCGCCGCGACCCGGTCGACCACGACCAGTAGCACCACCAGCACCACCAGCGTCACGACGAGCCGGCGCAAACCCCGGCCCTGCCTGCTAGGACTCATTACTGCCCTTTCCGATCATTTCCCGGAGCGCGTCGTCGGTCGGCGCAGCTTCGATGCCGAAGGCAACCGTAGCCGCGGTCGAGTCGACCACGAACGGCCGCTGCCACTGGTACTGCATCTCCACCATCTCCCGCGCGGCCGGATCGACCAACCCGGCCAGCCGGAGTACCGCCGCCGGCATCGCGGCCACCCGCGCCGGCGGTGCACCCGCCAGTACGGCGGCCCGGGTCGCGAGCTGGTTCACCGACAGCGGCTCCGGTGTCGGTACGTGCCAGGCGCGGCCCCACGCGGTCTCGTCGTCGGCGACGGCGATCAACGTCCGCGCCACGTCGCCGACGTACGTCCAGCTGTGCGGCGCGTCGAGGTCGCCCGGCAGCATCCCGCGCTTGCCGCGCACCACTTTCGGCAGCACGGTCACGCTGAACGGCGACACCGCGCCGGCGCCCAGGTAGTCGGACCCGCGCACCTCGGCGGTCCGGATCCGTCCAGCCTCGTGTGCCGTCAGCTGGTCGTTCCACAGCTGCGCGCGGACCCGGCCCTTCACGGTGTTCGGACGCAGCGGGAGATCCTCGGTCATCGGGCCGTCGACTGGCCCGTACCCGTACAGGTTCCCGGTGGTGACCAGCACCGCCCCGGACGCCTCCGCGGCCGCGATCAGCGCCGCACCGAGCGGCGGCCACTCCGTCGTCCACTTGTTGTACGCCGGTCCCGCGCACGAGTAGATCGCCGTGGCGCCGTCGACGTACTGCGTCAACCCGGCCTTGGCGTCCGCCGCGACCAGCTCGGCCCCGTCCGGGCCCGCGCCCGACCGGGTGATCACCCGAACCTGCTCGCCGCGCGCCAGCAGGAGCCGCGCAACGACGCTCCCGACCGCACCAGCACCCACTACGACCCGCACACGCTTCCCTTCCAGGCGACCAGCCCACACAGTACCGATCAAACAGCCTGCGTATTCACGGCAGCTGAAGGTCTTCTCAGGTTGAGCGTCTCCCCACTCAGCTCGGGCGTTTCCCGACTGCCGGCGGCCACCGGTCCGCGATCCACTCCGGCCAGCCGGCGAAGCCGTCCGGCGGATCACCCACCGGATCACTCCCGTCCAACTCACCCGCCGTCGGTACGTCGAACCGCGCCGCCCACGAGGCCAGCTCCGCGTCCGAGATCGGCCAGGTGTCCTCCGGCCGCGCCGCCAGCCGCTCGTCCAGCCGCCGCCGCTGCTCGCCCGGCGCCACCTCGAAGTACCGCACCTCGGCCCGCGCCCCCACCCGCGCCGCCGCATCCCGCAACGCGTCCCGCTCCGCCCGACTCCACAACCCGAAGTCGATCACCACATCCACCCCGAGCTCCAGCCCCCGCAACCCGATCCCGATCAACCGCCCCTCGATGACCGTCGACGCGACCTCCGGGTTCCCGTCCCCGTAGAGCGCCTTCACCCACTCGTCCTTCGTCAACCGAAGCGCCCCCACCTCACCCGCCACCCGACGAGCCCAAGTCGTCTTCCCGGTCCCCGGCAACCCCACCGTCAAATACAACGTCGGCCGCTTCGCAATCGCGCCCGCGTCAGCGGTGGTTCCGGCCGCCACCGAGCCGGCGGCGGAGCGGCGTTCGCGGCGCACCTCGTCGAGCATCTGCTGGGTGAACGGATCGCCTTCGGCCCACTCGTCAAGGCTGAACGGCTTGCTCTGCGGCGTCGGCATCGAGTCGTAGACACGTACGGTCGGATCGTCGATCACCCCCGGCGGCGGCTCGTCGTCGCCGCGCATCGTCCGGTACTGCTGGGTCGACATCACCACCAGCACAGGTTCGCCGTCGCCGACCAGGACCGGGTACTCGAACGTGCCACCACGCATCGCCTCGACCATCGCGGCCAACTGTCGGCCGAGCACGTCAGGAGCAACCACGTCCGGCCGCCGACCGAGGCTCGTATCGCCGCCGAGGTCGTCGTACTGGTCGTAGCTCGCGATGACGGCCTCGGGTACACCGTCGTCGCCGAACGCGAACGCCTGTGTCTCGCCGTGCGTCATCCGCCGGACCACACCGGCGATGTCGGCCGCGACGTCGGCGACGGACGGCAGATCGGGCGTGGACATGCCTCAGATCGTAGGTGGCTTGAGTCTCTCCCCGCGGGAGGGTCGAGGGTCGTGGGCATGAGCGGAAATGGTGATCTCGAAGGGCGGCTGGCTGTTGTGGCCGGTGGGAGTAGAGGAGTCGGGCTGGCCACGGCGCGCCGGCTTTCTGAGGCAGGTGCGCGGGTCTTGACGATCGCACGTACGGCGGCTGCCTCGGTGCGGGCCGACCTGAGCACACCCGACGGCGTCGCCGCGGCGGTCGCGGTGATTGCCGAGGTCGGCGTACCGGATGTGCTGGTTCACGTTGTCGGCGGATCGCACACTCCGGCGGGCGGGTTCGCGGTGATCGGCGACGAGTTGTGGGAGGCCGAGTTGGCGCTGAACCTGCTGCCGGCGGTGCGCCTGGATCGGGCGCTGGTGCCGCAGATGGTTGCGCGTGGCTCGGGAGCGGTTGTCCATGTGACCTCGATCCAGCGGCGGTTGCCGTTGCACGAGTCGACGCTCGGGTACGCGGCGGCGAAGGCGGCGCTGACGACGTACAGCAAGGGTCTTGCCAACGAGGTGGCGCCCGCCGGGGTGCGGGTCAACGCCGTCGCGCCGGGCTGGATCCGGACCGACGGGGCCGAGCAGTTGATCGGCCGGCGGATGAGCGAGGACGGGCTGTCGCGCGAGCAGGCCGTAGCGGGCCTGATGCAGTCGCTCGGCGGCGTACCGCTGGGCCGGCCTGCCGAACCGGAGGAGGTCGCCGAGCTGATCGCCTTCCTCGCCTCCAACCGCGCCGGAGCGGTCGTCGGCGCCGAGTACGTCGTCGACGGCGGCACCGTCCCGACCGTCTGAGTCCCCGCGCGGGGCAGAATCACGAGCATGGGGAAACGGCTGACGATCGGGGAGTTCTCCCGGATCACCCATCTGAGCATCCGCGCGCTGCGGCGGTACCACGAGCAGGACCTCCTCGTCCCGGCCGAGGTCGATCCGGCCAGCGGCTACCGCTACTACTCGCTCGAGCAGGTACGCCCGGCGCTCACCATCCGCCGGTTCCGCGAACTCGACGTCCCGCTCGCCGACCTCCGCACCTTCCTGCGCGCCGACTCGTCGGCCACCGACGTGGAGCAGCACCAGATCCTCACGGCCCACCTACGCCGCCTGGAGGACCGCCTCGGCCGTACCCAGCGTGCGGTCGAGGCACTACGCGAACTCCTGGACCCAGCCGTCGAGCGCACTGTCACCCTGGAGACGCTCCCAGCCCAGCGCGTCCTCGCCGTCACCCTCGACGTACGACCCGGCGCAGACCTGACCTGGTACGACGCCGCCATGCGCGACCTCGACACCGCCGTCGTGAACCGCCCGGTCCTACCACCCGGCGGCCGCTACGCCCACGACCTGTTCACCGAAGGCCACGGCCGAGCCACCGTCTACCTCCCAACCGACGCCAAGCCACCGTCAGCCACACCCAACGTCCGCGAACTCGACCTCCCGGAACGCCGCGCGGCCGTAGCAACCCACACCGGCTCCCACGACGACCTGGACCTCACCTACGGCGCCGTAGGCTCCTACGCGGCCCACCACAACCTGCAGGCCCAAGACCTCGTCGAAGAGCTCTACCTGGTAGGCCCCCGCGACACCGACCAACCACCCCGCTGGCGAACCCTCGTCGCCTGGCTCGTCGACTGAACTTGCCCCCGGCAGCGTCAGATCGTGAAGTGGGGTTCAGGGGTTGAACATGCGTTTGCTCGTGTGCTACTCCGGGAACTGGTGGTTCAGGAGCCATCTTGTGGGCGCGCACGTCGGCGTGGTTGGGGCACGTTGACAACGTAGTTCTTCGTTCTCGCGGGGCCGGGGTTGCCGGCTTGGTGGGAGGGATGCCCTGTGACAACGCATGTTGAGTACACGGTCGAGCGGGGGTCTGGGCTGCTCGCCGACGTGGAGACGTACTTCGAGAACCGGGCCTGGCACACACGTCGCAGCGACTGCCCGAAGCCGTTCGCGTCCGGGGTGAGCCGGGATCGGTTGATCGCCATCGGGGTCGAGGTGGCTCGCTGGAACGGGCTACGGCACATCATCCGCGACACCGAGGGCGCGGTCGTCGAGATCAACGTCTACGTGACGGGCCCGTACCCATCCAGGTCGCCGATCAGGCGAGAGCGGTACTCCTAGCGCTGGAGACCGGGGTGAGGGGCGCGAGTCTCCAGCGGACGATGCCGTGCAGCTGTGACATCGCCGGCCGCACGGCATCCCGTCCCGGGCCGGATCACGATCGAGCAGACTGAGTGAGCTACGGGCGGCTTGCCTGGGCGTAGGTGTTGGCTTTGTTGAGGACCAGGTCGGCGTACGTCGAGGACGCGTTGTAGCGCAGGATCGCGCGGCGCCAGCTCGCGGCTTGGGAGAGGTCTTCGCCGGTGTCGCACAGGAGACGGGCCGCGGTGAGGGCGGCGTCGTCGATCTGTTGGGGGTCGGCGATGCCGTCGCCGTTCGCGTCGGTGCCCCACTTGGCCCAGGTCGACGGGATGAACTGCAGGGGGCCGACGGCGCGGTCCCAGATCGGGTCGCCGTCGAGGTGGCCGTGGTCGGTGTCGCGGATCGCCCGGACGCCTTCGGAGCCGTCGAGCGGGATTCCGATGATGGGGGAGCTGGGGCGGCCGTCGGCGCGGAGGGTCCGGCCGGCGAAATGGCCGTGGACGGATTCGGCGAAGCCGAGGCCGGCGAGGGTCGGCCAGCCGAGGTGGCAGCCGGGTTGTTGCTTGTTGATCAGTACGTCGGCTGTCGCGTACCCCTGGAGGGCGCGTTCAGGGATGCCGGTACGGCGTGCCACGTCGGCGACCCAACTGCTCGCCACCAAGGCATGTGTTCCCTTGGACGGCGTGGTCCGTGGAGCCGATTGAACGAGCAGGTCTGGTGGTGGCGTCCTCGGGGTTTGCCCTGGCACGGTTGCGAACAGGCCTGCCGCGACTGTTGCCGCGAGAGCCAGCGCCACCGCTGCGAGGCCCCGGTCAGCCGAAGCGGCCGTTGACATAGTCGTTGGTTCGCTGGTCCTGGGGGTTGCCGAACATCAGGTTGGTCGGGCCGTGCTCGACGATGGCGCCGGGGGTTCCTTGTTCGGCGAGGAAGAAGGCGCAGTACTGCGAGACGCGCGCTGCCTGCTGCATGTTGTGGGTGACGATCACGATCGTGACCTCGTCGGACAGCTCCGCGATCGTCTCCTCGATCCGCCGGGTCGAGGTCGGGTCGAGGGCGGAGCACGGTTCGTCCATCAGCAGCACGCGCGGCTCGATCGACAGCGACCGCGCGATGCACAACCGCTGCTGTTGCCCGCCGGACAGTCGGCCGCCGGGTTGTTTGAGCCGATCGCGGACTTCCTTCCACAGGCCGGCCTTGGTGAGGCATTCCTCGACCAGGTCGTCGCGGGCGGATCCACCGACCCGGCGGCCGGTGAGCTTCAGGCCGGCGACCACGTTGTCGTAGATCGACATCGCGGGAAACGGGTTGGGCTTCTGGAAGACCATGCCGATCTCGCGGCGTACGTCGGTGATGCGGCGCGCGACGTCGTAGATGTCCCGGTCGGCGAGCAGCACCTCGCCGGACAGCTTGGCGCCGGGGACCAGTTCGTGCATCCGGTTCAGGATCCGCAGGAACGTGGACTTGCCGCAGCCGGACGGTCCGATCAGCGCGGTGACCCGCCCGGCCGCCATCGTCAGCGACACCTGTTCGAGCACCTTGTGGGTACCGAACCAGGCGGAAACGTTCCGCGCCTCCAAGCCGGTCAGATCGCTCTCGGGCACCTGCGTCGGCTCGCTCACAGCGGGCAGGACCGTGGTCGTGGCGTCAGTCATCGATGTCCTCACATCAGATTGGGGAGCAGCAGTGCGACTTGATCGGTGACCGTGAGCCCGAGGACCGTGACGACGGGTACGCCGGCGAGCCAGGCCTGGGCCCTGCCCCACGTCGAGGCTGCCCATGCTGTTGCCGCTGCGGCGAGAGCGAGCGCCTGCGACCACAGCACCACGCCGATCCAGGCGGACAGATCGTTGCCCATCGCCTCTTCGGACGCCTCGAGTCCCGCCGAGTGCAGCGGCCGCGACGGCGTGGCTACGGGCTTGCTGACGAGTTGCGCGTCGACCCGCAGTACGCCGCTCGGCCGGAACGGCGCGCCGTCGGCGGTCACCAGCGTCAGGCGTCCTTCGCCGGACTTCAGGGGGAGCGGCGCCTGGTCGCCGGCCCGTCGTACGCCGAGGACCTGGTACGTGTGCTCGCCCTGCCCGGTCGTACGGTGAACCGGTCGCCGGGCTGCAGCAGGCCGATCCGTCCGAACGGGCCGCCGTACGCCGAGCGCCGTCCGAGCAGCACGCACGTGCCTTCCTGACCGGGGAACGCGGTGTCGCGGCGATGGCCTGGTCCGGAGCGGAGTACCTCGGGGGTGGTGCCTTCGAAGACGACCTCGTGGATTCGTGCGGCGGGGATGTCGAGGACGGCGATCGCGGTGCCGAACGGGTACAGCAGGCCGTCGGGGTTCAGTTGGCTGACGGGCGCGGTTCCGTTCGCGAGTTCGAAGCGGAAGTTCGAGTACGCGACCTGCTGCGTGCGCAGGTGTGTGACCGATGACAGCGGACCGAGCTGGGCGAGGGCGCCGAACAGGACGACGGCGATCAGGGTCAGCGTGCTGCCGATCAGCTGCAGCGGCCCGGCCTGTTGAGGGGTCATGCCTGGCCGGCCCGGGCTTCCGCGAGGGCGTCGGCGCGGGCCTTCGCGACGGCGGTGCCGAGCTCGTCCGCGGCGCGTTGCCTGCGGGTACGTCGTACTCGGAGGAGCGCGGCGATTGCCAGCAGCAACAATGCGAGGACGGCGAGCTCCGGGAGTGGGATCGCCCAGGTGGCGGCGGCGCCGGTGACCGACGGTGGTTCGGGGTCGTTCGCGACGGCGTGCGGCACGGTGGGGTCGAGCTTGGCCTGGACGTTGATCCGGCCGGCTCGTTGGACGTGGGTGGCCGTGGTGGTCACGGTGTACGACTGGCCGGGCAGGAGTTCGGGCAGGTTGGCCAGGCCGATCGTCGTGAGTCCTACGCCGAGTGGTCCTTGTACGTCGACGTGTTGACCGCCGGCGACGCGCATGTTTCCGGTGTTCTTGATCGTGTACGTCGTACTCAGGCTGCCGCCCGCGAAGGGGATCCAGCCCTGGTGGAAGGTCGCGGACATGCCGGTGACCGCGACGGCCGGTTGGAGGTCGCCGTGCACGCGGAGGTAGATGCGGGCGCCGACGCGGTTCTCGACCAGGACCTTGCTGCCGTTCTTCTCGGTCTTCACATCGGTCAGCGACGCGACGATGCCGCCGGCGTGGTCGCCAGGAGTGGCGTGCTTCGGGATGCGCAGTACGAACGGGAGGTCGACGTGGCCGCCGGCGGGGATCTGGACGCGGCGGTTGTTCAGAGCGACCCAGGCGCCTACTTCGGTGGGCTTCTGGTCGCCGGGGAGGAGGGAGAACTTGCCGTCTGGGGTGTTGAATGCGTCGCCGGAGTAGACGCGGAAGAGGAGGGGCTTCTTGCTGAGGTTGTTGACCCGCACGGTGTCGCGCACTGTCGCACCTGGGTCGAGTTCGTAGACGAACGTACTGCGGCCGTCCGGTCCCTTCGCCGACGACGGTTGCACGGACCAGCTTGCGGGGCTCGGTACGACGACCGCCGGTGCGCCGGTCTGCTGCGCCTGCGCCGCCGGTGCGAGGCCGAGCGCCGCCAGGACCGTGACGACGGCGACGACGGGGCGGATGGCGCGGGGAGCACGGATGTGAGCCGCCGGCGTGCGGGTACGGTTCGCGCCGACGGGTCGGCGAGGTGCGGGGACTGGGCTGGTCATCGTCGGGCTCCCTGGCGGTGCTGTGGGACGGAGCGGTAGAAGGGGGCGGGGTGGTGGAGGGGTGGGCCGGGCCGGTAGTGGAGACCGGTCCGGCCCACGTTTCAGAGGGTGGTCAGGGTGAGGGTGGCGACGTACGTGCCCGCCGGGGTGGTGGTCGGGAGCTCGAGGGAGAGCCCGGCACCGAGGACGGCGGAACCGATGCCGCTGCCGGCCGGAGCGCTGCCCAGCGGGCGCGCCTCGGACAGACCCGTGCCGGCGCTGAAGCCCGGTGCCACCGCGGCACCGGCGACGACGCCCTGGCCGGATGACTGCGACACGACCGACGGCGTCCAACCGAGGTACTTGCCGTCAAAGGTGTTTGCGCCGGAGGAGAACGCGCTCACCTGGGCCGTGGTGTTCCAGCCCGGCTTGGCGGAGCGGTTGTCGGTGACGGTCACCGGGTCGAGTTGGCCCGACGAGGACAGCCGGTCACCGGCGAGGGCCGGGGTCGGCAGGGTCACCTGGCCGTCGTCGCCGACGGTCATCGTGAGCTGCTCGGCCGGGGCCTGGACGGTGGTGGTGATCTTCTCCTCGCCCTTCACGCCACCGGTGGGCGGCGGCGTGCTGTCCTTCAGCCGCCAGGTGTCGCCCTCGACGACGATCTTGGTCGAGTAGTAGTCGGGCGCCGGCTCGAACTGCATCGACAGGCAGGTGATCCGCAGCTCGAACTCACCCTTGCGCCCCTGCAGCCGGGTCTCCAGCGTCCGGGCGGTACCCGCGACACCCTTGACCTCGACGAACGGGACCTTGTCGTAGCCGCCCTCGTTCAGCGTCGGGCCGAGCGAGAACCGCTCCGACACCGGGTCGAGGGTGCCGTCGCCGTTGGTGTCGACCATGACGTCGAGCGACGCGCCCTGGGAGTACGCGGCCGGGCACGGGCCGGACGACTTGGCCGACGTCACGAACGGGCCGGCGTTGATGCTGCCGGTCGTCTCCGACAGCGTCACGGTGCCGATGCTCGCGGCGTTCGCGGGCGCGGCGACCAGGCCGGTCACGACCAGGCCGAGGGCGACGGCGCCACCGAGTGCAGCCGCCCGGAAGGACTTGTGCATGTTGTTCCTTTCGAAGGTCTTGCGCATTAGCTGTTCGCTCGCAGTCCGGTCGCGCCACAGGCCTGCTTGAGCAGGTCACCGGGCACGGAGGTGGTGCGGAAGCCGAAGCCGAAGGCCTGGATCACGGCGCTCTGCTGACAGACCGCCGAGTTCGCGCCGACGAAGGTGTTCACGATCGTCGAGTCGGGGGCAGCGCCCTCGATGTCGTGCGTCGGGACCACGTTGTAGACGTCGCGGATGATCGGGAACGAGGTGTTCAGCTTCGGGTCGGTCCCGGTGGTCGGTGCGACACCGTTGATCCGGCCGAGCACCGCGCTGCCGCGCCGGTCCTCGGTGTTGACCGTGACGCCGCCGATGGTCTTGCCGTGGTTGGTCTGGGCGATGTACTGCGCCACCGAGAACGGCACGATGTCCGCCTTGTTCTGGGCGAAGTCGTACGTCAGCACCCGGCCGTCGTGTTCCTGGATGGTGTTGTTGCGCTGCTGGATGCACGGGTACGCCGGAAGCTCGTCCTCCAGGATGTCCACCTTGGACAGCCAGAACGCCCGCGTGCCCGAGCCCGACTGCGGCAGCAGCGGCGTGACGGCGATGCCGTTGACGCTGCGGATGACGCACTTGTAGATGCCTTCCAGCTGCTGTGCGGTCAGCGTGGTCGGGAAGCCGAGGTCGCTGACGGCGTTGCTGTGCACGGCGTACGTGACGGCGTCGACACCGAACGGGATGTAGGTGTAGTTGCCGGTCGCGGTCGGGGTCGACGGCGAGCTGGACGACCGGGCGAAGTCGACGCAGTTCGTGATCGTCTTGCCGTTCCACTGACCTTCGCCCTCCGAGGCCCGCAGCGCGCTGCGGCCCTGGCCCGAGCCGTCGGGACGGACGATGCCGGTGCAGTTGGCGTTGGTGGCCGGGTCCTTGGTGGTGATGGTCGACGTGCCACGGGCGTCCCAGGACGCGATCGTGGCGCCGCCGTTCACGGTCAGGCCCACGCCGTTCATCACGTCCTGGGTCGTGTCCGAGCCGACGCCGGCGAGCTGCCGGTAGTCGGTGACCGGGTTCGGGTCGGCCGACGCGGTCGGCGCGGCCAGACCCAGGACCAGTACGGCGGCGGCCGCGGCCGCGCCGTACCGGGCGTAACGATGGAGCTTCACTGCATTACTCCCCTTTTCTTCGACGCATTCCCCGAGCAATTCAGATCCTTTCGATCGACGGAATGTGCCCACCACCGGAATCGGGCGAACGTTTGGCGCCGCCACGCCTCGCCAACGTTGTGGCCAGATGAACGACCGGATTGCAGCACCTGAATCACGTCTTCCGGCGTTTTGCGCGCTGTGTGGCGACGACGCGCAGTCCGATGCCGCCGAGGCCGGCGATCGCGCCGACCGCGAGTACGAGCGTGAGGATCCAGCCGGCCATTCCGACGAGCGTCGGCGGTGTGCTGGTCCGGGCGGCGCGGGGGATCGGGGAGAGCGTGACCGGTGGCGGTGAGGTGGAGACCGACGGCGACTGTCCGGCCACGACCGACGGGTTTGGCGAAACACCCCCAGGCGAGGTGGAAACGGTGCCGGGCGGTTGGGCTGTGTTCGTTCCGATCGGGCCGCCGCCGGGGTTGCCTGGATCGCCGGGCGACACGGGCGTACCGCTGGACGACGGTGTCGATGACGGGGGAGTCGGGGTGCGGGTCGGCGGCGGTGGTGGGGTCGGTTGTGCCTGGCGGAGCTGGGCGGCGACCGCGAGGGTCTTCTGCCGCATCTTGCCGGGCAGTGGCGCGTACCCGGCCGGCAGCCGGCCTCGTTCCACGCCGGGCTCCTGGCCGGTCGTCGCGGCGTACTCGAGGAACTTCGCGTACTCGGTGCGCGCCTCCTGGTCCTGCTGGGTGTTCACGGCCGCGTACGTGACGATCGTCAACGGGTACGCCGTCGGCGCGTTCGCCGTCGGGTCGATCGAGAGCACACCGTCGACGCCGGAGTCCTTCATCGCGTCGACACCGGCGAGCAACGCCGAAGTGGTCGGAGCGACGAACTGGCCGGACGCGTTGCGCAGGCTGGCCATGCGTACGCCGTACCGCTCGGCGTCGGCGGTGTCGGTGACCCCTAGCGCCCAGCGCCGGCTGACCGGCAGCGGCGGCGAGTTGACGTACGCGGGCAGCGGCTGCTTGAGCGGATCCCAGACGCGCCGTTCGCCGGCGTCGGATCGCAGTACCCGCTGTGCGATGTTGGCGAAGCTGCCCAGGTACGGCCGCAGGTCCTGCGTGCAGTACTGCTCGGGCGCCGTGACGGGGTTCTTCGCGCAGGTCGGGTCGGCCTTCGGGAAGTTCTGCGGCGCGTCCTTGGTCAGGTTGTACTGGGCATAGTTCGGGTTGACGACCATCCCGTTCTCGTCCGGCTTCCCGCCGAGCCAGTCGCGGGCCTGGGCGTCGGCGATCACCCACCGCCAGACCTCCCGGATCGCCGCGGCGTTGCCGCCGACAACCATCAGGCCGCGCGGCCCGCTGGCGAAGTCGGGGAAGTGGTCGAACTCCGGATTGAGCTGCCGGAACTCCGGGTCGTAGGTGATGTAGTACGGGTTCTGCTTGAGCTGTGGATGCGGCGGATCGCCCGGGACGTCCTGCTGGTACGACTGCGTAAGGAGCTTCGCCACCAACCGCGGCGTGAGTTTGATGTCCTCGATCAGCCGGCCGCGCTTCTGCTGCGCGTCCTCGGGGGCGAACGTACCGGGGTCCTCGTCGACGAGGAACGCGATACCGATGCCGGAGATCGCGACCGGAGCGTGCACGACCTCCGGCTGCCCGGCCTTCGGTACCACCGGTGGGCCGGTGAACGCGAGACCTGGTGCGCCGTCGAAGCCACTGAGCAACTGCTGCGCGGCGGTGCCGTCGCCGAGCGGTGCATAGCCGTACGCCGCTCCGCCGCCCGCGCACAGTGCGGGCTGCCACGACACCATCGCGTCGGAGATCAGCTCCGAACCGACGGTCAGCCGCTCCTTCGCGCCGATCGAGCAGAAGCCCTGCACCGGATCGAACTGCAGTGGGACGGCGATCCGGTTCTCCCAGTTGGTCGCCGACAGCGGCGAGTTCGGGTCGAGTGACTGGTCGTTCAACGGCGAACCGTCGGCGGCGTGCTGGCCCTTCGGCACGATGACCAGCCAGCACGACCTGCCCGTGAGTTGCGTGCCGGACTTGATCGGTGCGCCGCACCCGAGATGCGGGGATTCCGTGACGGTTTGCAGCCAGAACACGGCCTCGCCGGTGCCGTCGGCGGCGATCGGTACCCACGGTTGCTCGTTCGTGCTGTTCGCGCTGAACAGGTCGACGACGAGGCCGGCGTACCCCGTCGGTGGTTTGCGGGGCGGGCTGGACGGCGTGTCCCGGCCGGCGTCGATGTAGGTGCCGCCGGCAGCCGACTTGAACGGCAGCGAGGGCGTCGTCTGTTGGGCCGTGACCGGGATCGGCTGGTGGGTCTCGCGTGGATCGAGCGACGGGAACACCGCCCGCGAGGCGTCGCCGGACCGGCTCGCGATCGGCGCGGGTAGCCCAGCTCCGAACTGACAGGTCTCCCGGAAGTCGGCGGCGTTCGGGTCGGGGCCCCAGCACTGCATCAGGCTGAGGTAGTTGTACGTGAACGACCGGCGGGGCGTCGGTGATCCGCCCGTCCAGTTCAGGTGGATTGCCTGCGCGGTGAGGTTCTTGGTCTGCGAGACGGTGATCTTCAGGTTGGAGAAGTCGTCGTACCGGCCGGGGTGCCCGCTGACGGTCACGGCCGAACTCGATCCGTCAGCGGATTCGGTCGGGGGCTCGGACAGGCCCGCGGCGGACGCGCTGACGACGACCAGCGCGAGGGCGCAGAGCCGGGCGATGTGGTGTCTCACTTGCTGCGTCCGGTGTAGCGCATGATGAGCGGCGGCGCGATCACTACGCTCAGCAGGAGCAGGCCGACCAGCAGCATGATCGAGTGCTGCTGCTGCCAGCCCTTCGGCTGGGCCATCGCGACGGGTTGGGCGACAGCTTGAACCTCGCCGCCGGCGACGACGTTCTGGCCGTTGCCTTGCTGTTCGCCTGTGTCGGGGTCGACCACGGGCTTGGTGCCTGGTGTCACGGCGCCACCCGGTCCTGGCTTGCCGGTGGTGTTCGTGCCAGTGGTCCCCTGGCCGGTCGGGTTCTGCGTACCGCCGCCCCCACCGCCACCGCCCCCGCCACCTCCACCGCCGTTCTTGTTGTTCGTGTTCGGGCCGCTGGTCTGGCCGCTGCCGGGAGTGTTCGATCCGCCGCCGTTGTTGCCGCCACCGCCGGACGGCGGCGTCGTCTGCTGCGCCCCGCCGGTCCCGGTACCGCACTGGGCGGTCGCCCCCTTGCGGTCACATTCCGGCGGGTACGGCGCGTTCTTCGCCAGCAGGTTCGTCCCGTCCGGAGAGAATGTGGGATTCCGGCAGGATTTGATGTCCGTGGTCTTCCGAACGGCACCGGGAATGCGCTGGACCTGCTTCAGCGCTGCCTGCACCAGGTTGATCGGCAACGGCGAATATCCTTGCGCGGGCGTACTGCGCTGCCCTTCACACAGGAAGTAGTACGCGAAATCCCCGAGCGTGTATCCCTTGTCCGCGGTGAATCCGTATTCCAGCGCCAGCGGCAGAATCATGTATGAGTACGACGACAACGGGTACGCGCGCTTGTCCGCGTTCCGGTAGACGCCGCTCAGGTCCTGCGTCAGGTACGCCGGCGAGCTCGGGTTCTCGTTGATCCGCGCCTGCAGCAACCCGACCGCGACATTGGACGGTGTCGGCTCGACGTAGTACCCGGACGAGTTCAGCACCTTGACGACCGGGAACTGGTTCTCCTGCGCGTACGAGTACTCGACGTACGTGATCGCGCCCTCGCCGTACTGCTGGGCGACGTACCCGGCGACGTTGTCCGACCCGGCCTGCGCCTGCCAGCCGGGCAGCGTCGGGTAGTACGACGTCTGACCGCACGGTGTCGACCGGCCGACGCGACGGCAGAAGGCGTTCCACAGCGCCGGGTACTGCAGCGACATCCACATCGAGAACTGCGCCGACGTACCGGATCCGTCCGAGCGCACCACCGGCACGATCTTGCGGGCGGGCAGCGCGAGGCTCGGGTTGTCGGCGCGGATCGCGGCGTCGTTCCAGGTCGTGATCACCCCGGTGAAGATCTTCGTCAGGGTGTCGCCGGACAGCCGCAGGTTGGTCACCCGCTGACCGTTGATCTTGAGGTTGTACATGAACGACGTGCCGCCGGCGACGATCGGCATGTAGGCGTACTTGCGGATCGGCGCCGGGTCCGCCGAGTTCGTCCCGGTGTCCTTCAGGCCGTACGGGATCTCCGACACGGCGTAGTCGACCGTGCCCTCCTTGAACTGCGCGCGGCCGGTCGACGAACCCTGGTCCGCGTAGTTGACCCGCATCCCGTACTGGCCGACGTTCGTGATCCACTGCTGGATCGCGTTGGCGCTCCAGGTCGAGCCGGAACCGCTGATCGTGACATAGCTGGCCGCCGACGCGCCGGCGGCCGCCGACGTCAGCACCAGAACGATCGCCACCAGTGTGGCGGCGACTCTGGCGGCAATGGTCCTCATCTGTGCGTTATCCCTTCCTGCCAAGGGCTCGTCCGATCGCGAACAGGATCAGCACGAGGATCATCAGTACGGCCGCGGCGCCGAAGCCCCGGGCGACCATCTCGGGTTGCGGCGACTTGACGAAGGTCAGCGTCGCCAGCGGCAGCGAAACCATTGGTCCCTCCAATGGATTGAGATTCATCCGGGGCGTCAGCCCCGCGGTGAGCAGCACCGGTGAGGTCTCGCCGATGCCGCGAGCGGTGCCCAGGATGACCGCCGTGGTCAGCCCGGACCGCGCGGTCGGCAGCGTGACGTGCCAGACCGTGCGCCACTGACCGGCGCCGAGCGCGTACGACGCCTCCTTGAGCGTCCCGGGGACCAGCCGGAGGACGACGTCGGCGGACCGGATCACGATCGGCAGCATCATCACGCTGATCGCCAGTCCCGCCGCGATCCCGGAGAAGCCGACGCCGAGCAGGACGACGACCGTGACGTACACGAACAGCCCGGCCACGATCGACGGCAACGCGGTCATCGCCTCGACGATCGTCCGGACGAACCGGCTGAACGGCCCCGGGATCTCACTCAGGAACACCGCGCAGACGATGCCGAGCGGCACGGTGATCGCCAGCGCGATCGCGATCATGATCAGCGTACCGGCCATCGCGTGCAGCACACCGCCGACCGTCACCGGATCGACCGGACCGGCCTTGCTCATGTCCTGCGTGTAGAGATTGAGATGCGGCAGCGTCGTACGTGCACGCCAGAGTGTGTAGGTGACGACGGAGACGAGCGCACTGAGCACCAGCAGCGCGAGACTGTGGACGACGACCGCGGCCAGCCGGTCGCGCACCGCCAACCCGTTCTCGTCGAACGACACCAGCAAGGCGTAGAGGGCGAGGAACAGTACGTAGTCGACGACGACGAAACCGATGACCCCGTTGAACGGCGCCAACCGCGTGAAGATCAAGGCAGTCGTGGCCGTCGCTCCTGCGAGGGCGCCGACCAGCGCGAAGACGTCCGTACGCCGTACCGACGAGGTGTCCCGGAACTGCTCGTCCATCATGCCTCGCTGGCGGTGCCGGAGCGGGTCCGCGCGACGATCGTCGACGCGGCGAAGTTCACGATCAGCGTCATCAGGAACAGCGCGAGCCCGGCCGCCATCAGCGCCGACATCCCGAACTGCGTCGCCTCGCCGAACCGCAGCGCGATCAGCGCGGAGATCGAGTTCGCCCCGCTCTGCAGGATGTGCGGCTGGATCGTGAAGACCGGCGAGATGATCAGGTACACCGCGATCGTCTCGCCGAGCGCCCGGCCCAGCCCGAGCATCGTGCCGCCGATCATCCCGCCCGCCGCGAACGGCAGGACGACGGTCCGCACCATGCCCCAGCGGGTGGCGCCGAGCGCGTACGCTCCCTCGCGTTCACCGGCCGGCGCCTGCGAGAACACCTCACGCATGATCGAGCAGATGATCGGCGTGATCATCAGCGCGACCACGATCCCGGCGATGAACGTCGACGTGGTGAACACCGCCATCGGCGACAGCGGATCCGCCGCGTCGTACCCGTCGACCTTGAAGACCGGGATCCAGCCGAGCCAGGTCGCCAGCCACCGGGACAGCCCGATCACCTTGCCCTGCAGGAGATACGCGCCCCAGAGTCCGTACACGATGCTCGGCACGGCGGCCATCAGGTCGACCAGGCTGATCAGCGTCGGCCGGACCCGGCGGGGCGCGTACTCCGCGATGTACAGCGCCGTACCGGTGGCGAGCGGGACCGCGAGGGCCACCGCGACGACGGCGATCAGGACCGTACCGGTCAGCACTGCGGCGATGCCGAAGTTGTACGAGTCCGGTTCCCACGTCTCGGTGGTCAGGAACTTGAGTAAGCCCGCTTTGGCGAGCGCCTGCCGACCGCGATAGAGGAGGAACAGGCCGACCAGCAGCATGATCGCCAGGACCAGCAAGCCGGCCGTCCTGCTGAGACCACGGAACACGTGGTCGGCCGGGCCGATCCTGGTCTTCACCACCCGCGGCTGGTCGGTCACGACGCGGCTCCGGTCGAGAGTTCGTCGGTGGGTACCGCGCGCGGCTTGCCACCTCGGCGTGCCGGGTCGATCTGCCGTACGCCGTCCACCAGCGTCGCCGTCGGAACCGCCGTCAGGAACGCGTTGAGGCTGTACCGGCACTCGCGCTCTCGTTGGTAGTACCGCGCGGACCGCGCGACAACGATGTCGGCAAGACTGACCCGCCAGGTCCACTGCCCGATGATGGCGTCGGTCGCCATCGACGACTCGACCTGCCCGATGCCGCCCTGCACCCGGGTCACGTCGTCACGGCAGGCCTGATAGCTCGGCCAGCCGTTGGCGCCCCGTCCGAGCTCCCTGTTGTTCGGCGACGCGAGCAGCCACCGATAGGTGGACGTCTCACCCGAAACCGCCAGAAAAATGAACCGCGAAAGCCTCACCACGCCCGCCCTTCGACAGCAGCAAGTACCCTTCGCGACCGTCCGCTACGATGCTGTGGCGGACCGTGGCGGCCGCGCCCCCGGGTGCGACAAACTCTGAGTAGCGAACATGTCGGCACAGCCAGGCCATGGTTTACGCCGGACATGCCAAACGTGAACAGCACCGTGAACAAGCAGAGTCCAACGCTGGCCCGGCCAACGGCTCTGGTCCATGCCTGCGGACCAGTGGGGCAACCTCGAGGAAGCCGGTTCGGCAATCGTGGTGATCTCGGAGATGGTGATGGCATCTTCGGGCGGCGCATGGGCTTGGCGGCCGGCGCCGTTCGCGGTGACCGGAACACCGACTCCCACAGCGGGTAGTTCGCCGGCCTGAGTCCGTCGGGGGTTGATCTTCGAGAGGCAGAACGGTTGGTGGAAGCTTCAGCGTCACCTAGTCATCTGTTCGGCCAGCCAGGTGCTGGTGGCAATGAGTTTGGTGCGGTCGACGCCGGTGTGGATGCCGAGGCCTTCGAGTTGCCAGAGGAGGGGCTCGGTGGCGAGGTTGCCGGTGGCGCTCTTGGCGTACGGGCAGCCGCCGAGGCCGCCTGCTGAGGTGTCGACGGTGGTGACGCCGTTCTGGAGTGCGGCGAGCGTGTTGGCGAGGCCCTGGCCGTAGGTGTCGTGGAAATGTACGGCGATCGAGGCGATCGGGATGCCGGCGGCGGTGAGGGCTTCGAGCAGGGCGACGACGCGACCAGGGGTGGCGACACCGATCGTGTCGCCGAGGCTGAGTTCCGTGCAGCCCATGGACAGCAGCCGAGTGGCGACGTTGACAACCTGGCTGATTGGTACTGCGCCCTCCCACGGATCGCCCCAGCACATCGACAGGTAGCCGCGTACCGACATTCCGGCCGCGCGCGCCTGTACGACGACCGGTGCGAACATGTCGAGGGACTCCGCGACAGTGCGGTTGAGGTTGGCCTTGGCGAAGGACTCGGTGGTCGCCGCGAAGACCGCGATGTCGGTAACGCCGAGGTCGAGGGCGCGCCGGAGACCCCGCTCGTTGGGTACGAGGACCGGGTAGCGGACACCCGGTCGCCGGTCGAGGCGACGAAGGACCTCTTCCGCGTCGGCCAACTGCGGCACCCATCGTGGATGCACCAGGCTGGTCGCCTCGATGACGCTGTGGCCGGCGTCGGCGAGCCGGTCGATGAACTCGATCTTCACCTCGGTGGGAACCGGCGTGGACTCGTTCTGGAGCCCGTCACGGGGACCGACCTCGCAGATGGTGACGGCGTCGGGAAGGCCGGGGAGCGGGTGGGTTCCGTAGATGTTCATTGCCGGGATCGCAGTTCGGCGAGTACCTGTTCGGCGTAGTCGGCGCGGACTTTCCGGTCGGTGACCAGGCGGGCGACGACGGCGGGGACCTCGGCGGCGGTCGCGCCGACGGTGGAGGCGATGTTTCGGGCGTGCAATGACATGTGCCCGCGTTGGATGCCTTCGGTGGCGAGCGCGCGGACGGCGGCGAGGTTCTGCGCGAGGCCGACTGCCGTGATGACCTCCGCGAGTTCGGCGGCGGTGCGGACGCCGAGCAGAGCGATCGCGGCTTGTGCGGTCGGGTGGACCTTCGTGGCCCCGCCGACGAGACCGACCGGCATGGGCAGTTCGAGCGTGCCGGCCAGGTTGCCGTCGGCATCCTTCTCGAAGCGGGACAGTGAGGTGTAGAGGCCGGCTGGGGAGACGGCGTGCGAGTGGGCGCCGGCTTCGACGGCTCGCGTGTCGTTGCCGGTGGCAAGTACGACGGCGCTGATGCCGTTCATGATGCCCTTGTTGTGCGTGGCGGCGCGGTACGGGTCCGCTTCGGCCAGTGCGGCGGCATGGATGATGTTGGTGACGACCTCGGGGCCGCCGAGCGCGTCCGCGTCGAACACCGCGCGGGCGCGGGACAGCCGGAGGTCGGCCTTGTTGGTGAGGATCCGCAGCAGGCTGGTGCCGCCCGCGATCTCGGCCGCGCGGGCGGCGACCGCCTCGGCCATCGTGTTGACCGCGTTGGCGCCCATGGCGTCGCGTACGTCGACCTGCAGGTGAGCGACCACGTAGACGCCGGCGCGGGAGGAGACCAGCCGGACCGCGATGTCTCGTACGCCGCCGCCGAACTCGACGAGCTTGGGGTCCTGCTCGTTGGCCAAGGCGATCAGTTCGTCGCGCGCCTCGAGCAGCCGGACCCGGCCGGCTTCGGGATCGGCGACGCCGACGATCTGAACCTGGGCCTGCATCACGGGTGCGGTCGAGGACGTGGTGAAGCCTCCGTGCAGGCGAGCGATCTTGGCGGAGTTGCTCGCTGCCGCGACGACCGAGGCCTCCTCGGTTGCCATCGGCACCAGTACGTCGACGCCGTTGACGACGAAGTTCGTCGCGACTCCGAGCGGTACGCCCAGGACTCCGGCCGCGTTCTCGATCATGTGGTCCGCCAGGCCGATCCTGAGACCATGGGCTGGGTCGAACGCGGCGATCGAGCCGGGATCGATGCCGGCGGCTCGAGCGATCGACGTACGCCGGTCCTCGACGGAGAGATCGCGGAGACCCGGGATTCGGCTGGTGCGCGGCATGGCGGCCCTCCTCGGTGCGGCTGCGGTACGAGGGACGACGCTAGCCGTCGGTGTAGCCGCCGGGAACGGACCGACGGTCCACAAGAGGTGGCTGTGCTATGGACTTTTGGTCAGCTCCGCGAGGCGTACCGCGACCGTGATTCGGAACAGCCGGTCGGGTTCCTGCCAGTCGTCGCCGAGGAGCTCGCTGGCGCGTTCCAAGCGCTGGAGCACGGCGTTCTTGTGCAGGTGGAGCGCACGGGCCGTGGCGACCGGGCTCATCCGGTTGCTCAGGTAGGCGGCCAGGGTCGGCAGGAGCTTGCCGACGTGTTTGGCGTCCCAGTCCAGGATCGGGCCGATGACCCGCCGCACGTACGCCGCTACGCGCGCTTCCCCCGGTCCGAAAAGGGCGACGTACGGAAGGTACTCGTCCGTGGTCACGGCGACGTCGGTCAGGCCCAGCGACGGCAGTATCCGTACGCAGGACGCCGCGGCTTCGACCTGGGCGCGCAGGTCGTCGGAGAACGCAGCGCCAACCGTCAGCACAGGGGCTCGCACTGCGCGGCTCACTGTGGTGTGGACGAAGGTGCTTGCGGCGGACGGGTCCGCATGCGACGTGAGCACGACAGCCCGTTCGGCGTGTTCGCCGGCCGGCCCTCCGGTGCGACGCAGGGCGCGGATGGCGTCGCGGCGCAGTTCGGCCGGGACGGAGACCACGACCACCGACCGCAGTTCGTCGAGCCGGATGCCGCGGGCACGGGCGCGGGATGCGACCTCGCCGCGCCGGTCGGCGTCGTCGGACAGCAGGTCGGCGAGCAGATCGCTCCGGACCCGCTGCTCGGCCTCGATCATCGCGTCCTGCTTGAGGTTCAGCAGCGCCGTGATCTGGGCGGCGCGCTCCGCGGTGCGCAGCTCGACCGGCCCGAACTCCAGTTCGCCCTGCTCGAGCAGCAGTGCGCCGAGCAGCGCCGGCCCGGCGAGGACCGCGACCGCATAGGTGCCATCGGCAACCGGCGAGCAACGTCCGCTGCGGCGGCTCCGATCGACGGCGTCACCGACCGGACCGTCAAGGTGCTCGGGATCGAGCATCGTGACCTGGCAGCGCAGCGCGCGGCCCAGCGCGATCGCGACGTCGGACGCGGCGCCGCCTTGCAGAACGAGGCTGGTGAGATCGCTGTGCACCTCACTGGCCCGCTCCATCGCCTCGACGTGGCGGGACAGTTCGCCGTACGCGCGCCGGGTCTCGTCGGCCGACTCCTGGGTACGGGCGAGCAGCCGCGCGGTCTGCAGCACGATGGCCGCGTGGTCCGCGAAGGCCGAGAGCAGCGAGATCTCCTCGGGGGAGAACGCATGCTCGACCCGGTTGGCGGCGAACAGCGCGCCGATCACCTCGTCACCCGCCAGCAGCGGCACGCCGAGCAGCGACACCAAGCCTTCCGCGGACACCGCCGCATCGATCGCGGAGTCGTGCGGCGCCTCCGTCATCACGGCGTACTTCGACGTCCAGGAGGGCCGGCGTCCTTCGACGACCTGGCTCGCGAGGCCGACACCGGGCGGGACGCGCAGGCCGAGGAACGACGGTTCGACCGTGCCGAGCGTCGTGCGCACGCGGAGCTCGCGGCTGTCGGGGTCGAACTCGGACAGGTACGTGACGTCGGTGCCGACCAGGTCGTGGGCGCGCTCGACGAGCCGGCCGAGCAGTTCGTCGACGTCGCGCAGCTGGGCGAGCTCGCGGGCCGAGGAGAACAGCGCGGTGAGCTCCTGGTCGCGGCGTCGCCGGCGTTCCGAGGTGGCGGCCAGGCGGCGGATCTCGGCGCCGACGCGCAGGGCGTCCGGCCGGGACAGGTCCGCGTCTGCGAGCAGGTTGTCCACGTCGACCTCGTGCTCGGCGGAGGCAGCCTGGAGGAGGCTGACGACAACGTCGACCGGGAGTGTGTCCGTCACGGAGTGCTCCTGAGTGTACTGATGGTCCAGTAGACCTTAGTAGATCGTGGATAAACATCACATAGCTTGGTGGGGGTGGTGCTCGTACAGTCCTGGGATATCCGACCCGGCCAAAGGAGAGCGAGCATGGCGCTGCATGTGGGCATTGACGTCGGTGGGACGTTCACCGACGCCGTGGCGATCGTCGACGGGCGCGCGATCCGTGGCAAGGCGTTCTCGACCAAGGACGTGACCACCGGGATCCTCGACGCGATCGGCGTACTGCGGGAGCGCGCGGGGATGACCGAGGCCGACTTCCTCGGCGCGGTCGACCGGTTCGTCCTGGGCAACACGATCGTGACCAACGCGGTCGACGAGCAGAAGTACGCCGCTGTGGGCCTGCTGACCACCCAGGGCTTCCGCGACACGCTCCGGATCGCCCGGTCGGCCCGTACGGACGAGCGTGACCCGCACCGGATGGCGCCGCCGCCGGACATCGTGGACCGCCGGCGGATCGTCGAGGTCGCCGAACGGGTCGATGCGCACGGCAACGTTCTGGTCGCGCTCACCGAGGACGCGATCGCGGAAGCGGTCGACGCGGTGCTCGCGACCGGTGCCGAAGCGGTTGCCGTGTGCCTGCTGTGGTCGTTCCGCAACGCCGCGCACGAGAAGGCCGTCGGCGAGTACCTCGACAAGCACCATCCGGGAGTCCCGTACACGCTGTCCAACGCGTTGACCCCCGTGTACCGCGAGTACGAGCGGATGGTGACGACAGCGCTCGACGCCGCGGTGAAACCGCTCGTCGCGTCCCACTTCGATCAGCTCGCCGACGAGCTGTCGAGCAGAGGGCTGCGGGCCCGGGTACAGATCATGCAGGTGCACGGCGGGTTCCTGTCGGTGGAGGAGACCGGGAAGGCCCCGATCTCGATGTTCAACTCCGGGCCGGTCGGCGGCGTGACCGGTGCGCGCCTGCTGGGCAAGCAGCTCGGTCGCCGGCGGGTGCTGACCGCCGACATGGGCGGCACGAGTCTCGACGCCGCCGCGATCATCGACGACGAGTTCCGGCTGTTGCCGCGGGCCGAGATCGGCGGCCTGCCGACGAGCCTGACCGCGGTCGACATCGAGACCATCGGCGCCGGCGGCGGCAGTCTCGCCTGGGTGGACGGGCGGAACCTGCTGCGGGTCGGTCCGCACAGTGCGGGTTCCACCCCCGGACCGGCCTGCTACGGCAAGGGCGGAACGCAGCCCGCGGTGACGGACGCGGCGCTCGTACTCGGGCTGATCAACCCTGACTACTACCTCGGCGGCACGATCCCCCTGTACGAGGACCAGGCCCGCGCCGCACTCCGCAAACACGTGGCCGAGCCTCTCGGGATCACCGAGGAAGCGGCGGCGGAGGGCGTGTACCGGCTGGCGACCTCGCAGATGTCCAACGCGCTGCGCAAAGTCACCGTGAACCGCGGCCACGATCCACGGGAGTTCACACTCGTCGGCTTCGGTGGTGCCTGCGGGCTGTTCGCGGCAGGCATCGCGGCTGAGGCCGGGGTCGGCGAGGTCGTAATCCCGCGCAACGCGGCGGTGTTCTCGGCGCACGGCCTGATGCATGCGGACTCCGTGTTCTCGGCCGTACAGACGAGCCCGTGGACTCCGGCCCATCCGGCGGCCGCGCTCGACAAGGAGTTCGCGGCGCTGGAAGCGCGAGCGCACGCGTGGTTCGAGGCCGAGGGGATCCCCGAGGACAGGCGTGAGCTGTATCGGGAGGCGGACATGAAGTTCGTCGGACAGATCTTCGAGGTGACGACGCGGCTGCCCGCCGGCACCTTCCGCGAGGCGGACAAGGAGACGCTGCACGCACAGTTCGTCGCCGACTACGAGGAGGAGTTCGGGGCAGGCACTGCCTGGACCGAGGCCGGCATTCTGCTCGTCAACTCCCGCGTCCGGGCCATCGGCCGCAGTGAAGTGCAAACCGTGGAGCACGGCGTCGGCGAGGCGCGGCACGAGGTCACCCGCCGTACGGTCATCGAACCGGTGACCGGCGGCCGCGTGGAGCTCGACGTACACCGCGGCTTCGACGGCCAAGCGACCGGGCCGTGCCTGCTCGAAGAGCCCGACACCACCGTGTACGTACCCAGCGGGGCGACCGTCGAGCTGACCCCCGGCGGCGACTTCCTGCTCCGACTCGCCTGATCTCCGAAGGAGAAGACCATGACGTCGTACACACTCCCCGCAGGGTTCGACCCGGTGACGCTCGAGGTAATCCGGATGCGGCTCGACTCTATCGTCGAGGAGATGGGCATCGCGATGATCCGATCGTCCGGGTCACCGGTCATCACCGAGGCCGGCGACTTCAACACGGCCCTGTTCGACCCCACCGGCCGGATCTACGCGTACTCGGACTACGTGCAGTTCCACATCGGCTCAGGCAGCGTCGCTGTACAGAACCTGGTGAAGGCGATCGAAGGCGAGCCGCTGGCCCCGGGTGACGCGTTCATCTGCAACGACCCACATACCGCCGGGGCCAGCCACCCGCCGGACACCAACGTGATCTCGCCGATCTTCCACGGCGAGGAACTGATCGGCTGGGCCCAGTCGCAGGCGCACCTGGTGGACGTCGGCGGCATGACCCCGGGCGGCTTCGCCCCGGGCGCTCACGACTGCTACGCCGAGGCGCTGCGGCTGCCGCCCGGCGTGAAGATCTTCGAGCGCGGCGAGCCCGTGGAATGGGTACGCCGCATTCTGCTGAACAACGTCCGCGTGCCGGTGCTGTACTGGAACGACGTACGCAGCCTGGTCGCGAGCAACAACACCGGGATCCGGCGGCTGCTGAGCACGATCCAAGAGTTCGGTCTGGACAAGTTCCGCGAGTACTCGAAGCTGTCGTTCCAGCTGGCCGAGCAGGTCGTACGCGACCGGATCCGCGCGATTCCCGACGGCACCTACACCGCCGAGGAATGGACCGAGCACAACGGGCATGTCGACGAGCTGTACCGGGTCGCGTGCACGATGACCAAGCGCGACGACCAGATCACCTTCGACTTCAGCGGCTCCAGCGAACAGACCGACGGCTTCGTCAACTGCAGCTACGGCGCACTGGTCGGTAGTGTCGCCACCGCTGTCGTGCCGATCCTGGCCTGGGACGTCCCGTTCAACGAAGGCGTCATGACCGCCTTCGACATCGTCGCCGAGCCCGGGTCGATCGTGAATCCGCGCCCGCCCGCGCCGATCAGCAACGGACACCTCACCACCGGGGCACGGGTCAGCCGGGTCGTCACCAAACTGATGAACGACGCCTGCCGGGGCAGTGCCGACGACACCGTCCGCGACCGCACCCAAGGTGTCTGGGCCGACTCGTGGACGGGTGGCATCTCGGCCGGTACGACGGACGACGGCGACTACTTCGTCCTGTTCAACATGGACGGCGGCGGGATGGGCGCCGGCGCCCAGCCGGACCGCGACGGCCTCGACTGCGCGGGCATGATGACGCAGGTCAACAACATGCTGCCGGACGTCGAGATGAACGAGATGCTGTACCCGGTGCTGTACCTGTGGAAGCAGCTCGACACCTCGAGCGCCGGGCACGGTGCGCACCGCGGAGGGCTCGGCCTGCGGTTCGCCTGGACGCTGCACGGAGCGCAGGAGGTGACGCAGACCGTGTTCGCCCCGACGGCCCAGGTCGTTGCCGACGGCTACGGTGGCGGACTGCCCGGCGGTGGCAGCGGTCACGAGGTGTGGCGTGGTACCGACGTGGCTCGGCTGTTCGCGGATGGCGTCGTACCGACCCCGGACACGCTGGCTCCAGCTGATCGGGAGTTGCTGGCGATCAACCAGCAGTCGGTCAGTGTCCGGGCCGGGGATGTGTTCGTGCAGTGGATCGCAGGCGGAGGCGGGTACGGCGACCCGCTGCTGCGGAGGACCGAACTCGTGGCTGCGGACGTCCGCGACGGCTACGTGACCGTCGAGACCGCTGAGCGTGCGTACGGCGTGATCGTTGCCGATGGCATCGTTGATGAGGACGCTACTCGCCGGACGCGTGCTTCTCTGTACGAGCAGCGCCTCGGCGGCACCCCGGCTCGGCCGGTCTCAGACGGCTCCTCCGCGCCACGACGGGACAGCGAGGGCTGGTACGTGCCCGCCAGCGGTGCTCGCCTGGGGACGGCGGACGACTGGCGCGGTGCGGCGCGGAAAGCGACGTATGTTGCCGCGGAGCGGTTGGCCGACTACGGAGTCCGGGTGCGTCCGCGAGCGAATGTGCTGATCGACGAGTACTACAGTCCTTCGTGCGGGACACTTCTGGAGGCCTCGGTCCGAGTGGAGAGCCATGGATGAGATGCCCGGCGGCCCGTCCAGCGGCGCGCTGCGCGGCATCGTCGTACTCGACATCACCCGGGTCGTGGCCGGCCCGTTCTGCTCGATGCTGCTGGCGGATCTCGGCGCGACCGTGATCAAGATCGAGAACCCTCATGAGCCGGATTACGCCCGCGCGTTCCCGCCGACGCTCAAGGCGAGTTCGGGCGAGGAGTTCAGTGCCTTCTTCGCGCAGTACAACCGGAACAAGTTCGGTCTCACTCTCGACCTGGCCAGCCATGACGGCAAGCAGTTGCTCAAGGACCTGGTGCGGCGGGCCGACGTACTGGTCGAGAACTTCCGGCCGGGCACGATGGACAAGCTCGGCGTCGGGTACGACGTACTGCGTGCGGAGAACCCGCGCCTGGTGTACACAGCGATCTCCGGCTACGGCCAGACAGGGCCGTACCGGCGCCGGCCGGCGTACGACAACAGCGCACAGGCGACCGGCGGCCTGTGGTCGATGAACGGCTTCCCTGACCGCCCGCCGGCCCGCGTCGGCACGATCATCGGGGACCTGTCGGCGACCTTGTACGCCGTCATCGGCGTACTGGCCGCGCTGCGGCACGCGGAACAGAGCGGGGAGGGGCAGTTGGTCGACGTATCCCAACAGGACTCGGTGCTCAGCCTCACGGAGAACGCGGTGGTCTCGTACACGGTCGACGGCAAGGTCCCCGGTCCGCTGGGCAACGAGCACCCGTTCGTGAAGCCGTACGAGCTCTACCCGTGCAAGGACGGGTTCGTGTTCTTCGGCGGGTACACCGACAAGTTCTGGCGGCTGTCGTGCCATCTGTTCGGGCAGCCGGAACTCGCCGACGATCCCGAGATCGACACCATGGCCAAACGGTTCGAGCCGGAGGTCTACGAACGCCGCGTACGGCCTGTGCTGCACCGGTGGTTCCAGGACAGGACGAAGATCGAGCTGGAGGAGATCGTCGGCGACGCCGTACCGCTGAGTGCGATCAAGGACATCGGTGAGGTCGTCGAGGATCCACAGATCGCGGCCCGCGACATGGTCGTGGACGTGGAGTACCCGGACTTCGGCGAGCTGCGGATGTTCGGTTCGCCGATCAAGCTCGGCGGCACGCCCACGCAACCCCGGGGTCTCGCACCGAAGGTCGGCGAGCATTCGGCGACGATCCTGCGAGCCCTCGCGGGCCTCGACGACGAGCAGATCGCGCAGCTGCGCACCAAGGGGGTGATCTGAATGGGTGGCATCACGCTGGAGCGCGACGGTGCGGTCGCGATCATCCGCTTCGACCGTCCGGACAAGCTGAACGCGCTGACCCTCGCGATGTACGACGAGCTCGGCGCGGCGTTCGCCGAGGTCCGCGACGACGACTCGCTCGCGGTCGCGATCCTCACCGGCAGCGGCGACCGCGCGTTCTGCGTCGGCGCCGACCTGACCGAGTCCATCCCGGCGCTCGCCGAAGGCCAGTTCGACATCTCGGAGTGGGACGCCGCGCACCAGAAACACACCAGCCTGTTCAAGCCGGTTATTGCCGCGATCAACGGCCTGTGCCTCGGTGGCGGCTTCGAGATCATGCTCTCGACTGACCTGCGCATCGCCGCCGACACCGCCGAATTCGGGTTGCCGGAGAGCGGCGTCGGCGTCGTACCCGCCGGTGGAACGCTCACCCGGCTGGCCCGCCAGATCCCGTACGCCTGGGCGATGGAGCTGATGCTCCTGGGCGACCGCATCCCGGCCGCTCAGGCACTGCGCTACGGCTTACTGAACGACGTCGTACCGGGTGCAGACCTGCTCGACGTCGCGCTCGAGCGTGCCGATCGGCTCGTGCGCAAGAGCGGGACCGCCCTCGCGACGATCAAGGAAGCGGTCCTGCGCCTCGGCGACCTCCCGCAGGACCAGGCCTTCCACAGCGAAGCCCTCTACGGCCAGCGGGCCTTCACTGCCCCCGACGCCCACGAGGGCCTCACCGCCTTCACCGAACGCCGAGTGCCGGACTTCCCGTCTCGCCGAGCAATTTCCTCGTGACTCACCGGCAATGGAGACAGGCCGGATCGCCGGTCGGCGCCAGGCCGTACTCCATCTTGAAGGCGGCGGCGAACGCGTCTCCGATGTGTAGCCAACGCGCTCGGCCACCGAGCGTAGCGGGGCTTCCGAGTCGCGGAGGATCCGGGCCGCGATCATCATCCGCCACCAGCTCAGGTAACTCAACGGTGGGCGTCCGGCCAGGGTGCTGAATCTGTCTTCCATCACCAGTTGGAACCCGGCTCCCGCGAACGGCTCGTGTTGCGCCTCCAGGGCTCGGAAGGGCTGGTGAGCGCCGAATGCGGCGTACCGGTTCGTACAGCGGTGATCACGTCACTCAGCATGTCCATTGATCCTGCCTAGGTGGGATTCTTGAGCGCGAAGGGAGCGAAGACCAGCGCGGATTTCGCTGACCAGGATCTCGGGCTGTTCCAAAGCCGCGAAGTGCCCGCCCTTGTCAGCCTCGCCGTAGTGGATCAGATTGCTGTAGGTGTCTTCGATCCAGCTTCGGGGCAGGCGTGGGATGTCCCTCGGGAAGACAGTCACCGCGACCGGAAGCGTCAGCTTCGGGCCGGCGAAAGTGGCTGCCCTGTTCTCCCAGTAGATGCGGGCCGACGACGCTGCGCTGTTGGTGAACCAGTACAGCGAGATCGCGTCGAGCATGGCGTCCATGCTGAGGATGTCCTCGGCGAGTCCCTGGTTGTCGGTCTTCGACTGGAACTTCTCGTAGATCCAGGCTGCCTGACCAGCCGCAGAGTCCGCCAGGGCAAACCCGACGGTCTCCGGCTTCGTACCTTGCAGGTGATTCGACCCACCGAGCTCGCCGGTGTAGAGGGCGAGGGTGTCCACGGCGTAGCGCTGTTCGGGCGACAACGTGTCCGGGATCTGTGCGGGGAAGGCGTACTGGGTGTTCAGATGAATACCGAGCAGCCCCTCTGGCTGCATGGCCCCGAGGGCGGTGGTGACGACGGCACCCCAATCGCCTCCTTGCGCAGCCCACCTCGGGTAGCCCAGGCGCTTCATCAGCTCCACCCAAGCGCCGGCGATGCGCGATACATTCCACCCGGTCTCCGTGGGCTTCTGGGAGAACCCGAACCCGGGCAGCGACGGTATGACGACGTCGAACGAGTCTGCGGCGTCTCCGCCGAACGCGACCGGATCGGTCAGTGGGCCGATCAGCTTGAGGAACTCGACGATCGATCCCGGCCATCCATGCGTCAGGATCAGCGGCATCGCGTCAGGATTCTCCGACCTGACATGGATGAAGTGGATGTCCAGCCCGTCGATCTCGGTCAGAAACTGGGGAAACCGATTGAGCTCGGACTCGAAGCGCCGCCAGTCGTAGCCGCGCTCCCAGTACTCGACCAGCGCTCTGGCGTTCTCCACGCGAACCCCCTGCGACCAGTCGTCCACCGTCTCCGGGGCCGGCCATCGGGTCCTGGCCAGTCGCTGCTTCACATCGTCGATCTCCGAATCCGGGATCGAGACGGTGAACGGGCGGACGAGGGTCGCGGTCGGCGGCGTCGATGTGGTCATTGCCTTCTCCTCCTGGAGTTCCTCATTGCACACCAGTGTGCAATCTACTTCACTGCACACTGGTGTGCAAGAATGGTCTGGTGCCTGCCGAGTCCTCTCGTGCGCGCTCGACGAACGCGACGCGCGATCGCATCCTCGACGTCTCCCTCGAGGTGCTGGGAGACAATCCCGACGCCGGGATGGGCGACATCGCTGCCGCTGCCGGCGTCGTCCGTCGTACCGTTTACGGCCACTTCCCCTCGCGCCTCGACCTGATTCAGACACTCACCGACCGGGCCGTCACGGAGATGACGGCCGTGCTCGCCGAGGTGAACGCCTCAGCGGCGGAAGCGGACGCGGCGTGGGTCGAATTCATCGCTCGCGTCTGGCCGGTGGCCCATCGGTACCGGGTGCTGCTGGCGCTACGGCGCGGCGAGTACGGCGAGGCGATCCACAGCCTGCTCGGGCCTCTCGATGAGCTCCTCGCAGGCCTCGTGAAACGGGGCCAGGACAGCGACGTGTTCGCGCAGCACCTGCCAGCAGGCATGCTGAGCCAGCTTTCCTATGGGGCCGTGTTCACCATCGCGGACAGTGACCGGACGAACGGCTCCCTCGGCGCCCGAGCAGCAACGATCACGAGCCTGCTGATGCTGGGAGTTCCCGAGCCGCGCGCACTCGTTCTCGTGGACGGCCTCTAGCCGGCGACGATCGCGCATCGGCCCGAGCCGATCACACATTGGGCGTCCTCTGCGATCGCCATACCGTCGAAGTCATGACTTCCACGATTGCCGTGTACGGCGTCGGCGGATATACGGGCAAGCTCGTCGTCGCGGAACCGGCTCGCCGCGGTGTCTCCGCCGTACTGCTCGGCCGCAGCCTCGGCCGCCTCGCCGGAGGAGCCGACCGTCGCCAGGTGGGCAGCGACGATCACGATGCCCTCATCAGCGCCTTCGACGGGTGCGACGCGGCGATCAACTGTGGGGACCGTTCACGGTCGCTGGTTTCTCGATCGCCCGCGCGGCCATCGCGGCCGAGGCGCACTCCGCCTGGTTGTCGACGGCACCAAGTCCGGCGTCCTCGCTCCCGCCCAAGCCTTCGATGCCGCAGACTTCCTCGACCACTTGGGGCCACCCGGCGCGCGGTGTTCGACCGCCTCGTGGAGGCGGACGCGGAGGCGAAGAGAACGATGGGCCGGGTATACGTTGCCTCCAGCAACAGTGCGCGCGCGAGCCAAGGAAGGAAGGGTGCCGGAACCATGGCCCGACGCCCTCGGACAGCGGTCAACCGGTTGGAGGCGTCCACGTCCACCGCCGTGCACCTGCTTGGTGCGCGCCCTGTCCCACTTCGGCAAGAGCCGAGCTCGAGTGTTACCTCCGATCCATGCACCCATCACGAACCGTAATCAGTCGACAACCGACCGGCGGCACCGAGACATCGCAGCTGTCGTGATTCGTTCTCGGGCGAAAGGGACCCGCGTCATTCGGCGACGGCCGAAACCTCGCAGCGGGCCGATGGGCCCGAGTCGACGATGAACTCCTCCGCCACGGTCTCCGTCTGGGAGCTGGGCACTGAGAGGAGAGCAAGATGTCCGTGACTGCGATCAGTCGTCTCGTCAAGGCCGTCGCCATTGTGGTTGTCGCGGTTGCCGCTGCTGTCGCGCCGGCCGCGGCGGCGCCCACGTCCGGTGGATCTTCACCCGCGGAGATCACGGCCGCGGTGATGCACAGCCCGGACCCGCACGCGGCGTTCCACGCTCTGAGCGCCGCCGATCGGGCCACGTTCCTCACCGCGTTCGCCAATCAGACGTCGGTCACTGTGATCGACCGAGGCGGACCCTACGTGCCGACAGCGGCTGAACGGGCCGATATGCAGACCGGCCCGGTGCCTGCCCGGATCAAAGCTGACCTGACCGCGGTCTCCGGATGCTGGTACCGCTATTGGTACAAGTCCTGGTACGACCTCGGCATCCACGACGGTGACTCCTGGATGCAACTGAACTGGTGCAGCTCCAACAGCAGGATTACGTCCTGGAGCCAGAGTAACGTTGGGTGTGGCGGCCATTACGGCGCGACCTGCAAGGTCGGTGGGCGCGCCGATCTCAACGTGGGGTGGGAGGTCCGATCGACCCGCTACTACCAAGCTGACTTCTTCGGCTTCAACAACACCTTCTGCATGCAGATCCGCGGCGGAGCCACCGGCCTGTACTCGGAGAACAGTTCGGCGAAGGGCGGTTGTCCGCTCAGCTGACAGGCTGTGGGAACCGCGGGTACGCCGACGGGTATAGGGGAGTGTGGTGAGCGAACCGGCTGACGCGGTCTTGTGGGATCGGATGCGGTCAGGAGATCTTGACGCCTGGGGCGTGCTGTTCGACCGGCACGCGGCCCGGGTCTACCGCTTCTGCGTGCGTTTCCTCGGAGGTTCCCAAGACGCTGAGGACACGCTGTCCGACACCTATCTCGAGGTCTGGCGCTCGCGACGGTCGTTCACGGTCCGGCACGATTCGGCGCTTCCGATCCTGCTGGCGATCGCGCGCCGCGCCGGGCAGAAGCGGCTGCGATCCGCCCGGCGTCTGACCAAGCATGACGGCATGGCCATGGCCGGTTCACCAGAGGTGGACGACATCGCCGATCAAGTCGTGGCGGACGACGAGGCAGAGCGACGTCGAGCTTGGTTACGGAATCAGGTGGCGTCCTTGCCGCCGCAGTTCCGGGACGTGTATGAGCTCGTCGTGTACGCCGAGATGCCGTACGACGAGGTCTGTCGGGTCTTGGGGGTACCGCCCGGCACCGTCAAGTCCCGGATGGCACGCGTGCGCCAGATCCTGCAGGGGCGGGCTGACGCTGCCGGACCGAACGACCGCCAAACCAATGCAAACGCTCTCATCGGCGAAGGGGCGCAGTCATGACCGACATCGTTGACGATGGTGTCTGGGCCGTCGAAGACCTGTCCGCGTCGCGGCGCGTCGGGCTCAAGAACGATCTGCTGACGCGGATCAATCGCGAAGAGCGACGACATCGGCAGCGGGTTGCCGGGGGAGTAGCCGCCTCGGTCGTGGCTGTTGCCGGTGCGGCCGTCGCGGCGATGCTGACGTTCGTGCCGACTGCCAGCGCCTCGTGGACCGCCGTCCCGGCGCCGTTGGCCATTTCATTGGATGACCCCATGGTCCAGCAGTGCCTTGCCGACCTGCCGGATCGGCCGGTCGGGCTGGTGGGCAAGGCGCAGCTGGTGCCCGTTGCGGCCGAGAAGCGCGGTACGTCACGTGCTGCTCTGCTCGGGGGGAGCGACAGTCAGGCGATCTGCCTGGAGATCGGCAAGTCACGAGGTGGCGGGCGCACGCTGTCGCCGGCCCTCCCTCCGGGCCATGAGATCTCGGTGGCGGGGAACGGTGGAGCGATCGATGCCGGCTCGGGCGACCGTTATGTCTACGGTCGCGTTTCCCGGCGGGTCATGACGGTCTCGGTCGTGACGACGACGGGTCTTCACGTGACGGCTTCGGTTGCCCAAGGCGCGTATCTCGCTTGGTGGCCTGGCGGGTCGGCCCCGGCGACTCTTGTCGCCGAGGACGCAAACCACCAGGTGATCGCTACGATGAAAATGGCATCCCGCTAGATCGAGGGGTCTCGAATGTTCGGTGTCAGCTGGGTCGAGGGGCTGATCTTCCTCTGTCTACTGGCCGCGGCGGTGTTCTTGATTCGCCGTCTGCTTCGCCGGCTGCTGAAGCCTTGGCGTCGCTCGTCCGACGAGCCCGACGCTACCCCGGACAAGCCCGCGGACTCGCGCGACTGGACCACCGACGTACTTGACGAAGCCCGCGGAACCCAGCCCCGTGATCAAGACCGTGACTGACCACTTGTCCGTACGGGCGGCCTGGCCTCAGTCCACGTCGTGATGCTGTATGCCGCCGTTCAGCAACTCCTCGCCGATCGGTCTGATCGCGTGCCGGACCGCGTTGCCGAACCTGTAGGTCGTGACGAGTCCAGTTCGGTGTAGTACCCCCGCGTGTTCGCTCGCGGATGCCAGTGAGATCCCGGCCTGTTCCGCCAGTTGGCTGGTGGAGCAAGCGCCCCTCGAGATCTCACGCAGTACGACGGCTCGCGTTCGGCCGATGAGATCAGCGAGCGCGTGCTCCGGGTCCATCCGCCCGCCGGTTGGTTCGGGCCACACAGACGCATGTGTCACCGGATAGACGAGCTCCGGCGGCAGATCGGGGTCCTGGGGCATGGTGGGAGTGGTCGCGCAGAAGAAAGACGGCACAAGCCGCAAGCCGCTGCCGCGCAGATACAGGTCGCGATCGATCTGGTCGACCTGACAGCTGAGCACCGGCGCCTGCCAGTGAATCGCGGGGTGAAGGGTGTTGGCGAGCTTCTCGAATCCGCCACTTGTGACTGCGTCGCGGTGCCGTTTCACATCCGCCGCGATCGCCACGGAAATGGCGGGCGTCAGCGGCGCGATCTTCGTCCGGTGAAAGTGCCTCAGCCCGTAACACACTTTCGTCAGGATTGCGGAGTCTCCGGCCGCGAGTTGTCGTGTCCAGCGCGGCAATCGGACATCGTCCGAAAGCCTGCTCAACTCCGAGCGCAACCGCTGCGATGGTGTCGCCGCGATCGCAAACAGACCCGCCTCGAGACCGTCAATCGATTCCCACGGCGTCAAAAAGTCCGGTATGCGGCCGACCGGCGGAGTCAAGGTCAACAGCTCTCGCTCAGTTGTCGTGAGCCGGGGCTTCGTCCGACGTCGCCAGAGGCCGTATACGGCCGGCAACTCGTCTGTCTGGAGCACGCGCATTCCGAGGACGGCTTCGCGCAGCGGATCCGCCTCGTGGCCGATCGCCGTACGAGCAAGATCCGCGCAGCTGAAATGCACTCGGACGTACACGGTGCCTCCCCGAAGACCTGGCCGGCCCCGACATTGCCGGACCAAATCCCCCGGTCACCATAGCCACCGAGCGACCCTCCTGGAAGGGAACCTGGTTCTGGATTGCAGGTTGCTGCAATAGGGGTCGTCAGGCGGGCCGGGCTCGGCTATAGTCAGCCAATCTTGGGGTGGTGGGACATTTCTGGAGGGGGAACTCCTATGAAACTAAGGCGTTTGGTCATTGCCGCGGCTGGTTTGGGGATGATCGCCGCTTCGGCGTCGTCGATTTCGGCTGTCGCCGGAAAGCCCGAGCCGAAGCAGTGGTCTACGGAGACTGCCCGGGCGAACTCAGTGCGGGCCCAGGCTGTCGGTATGCCGTGCATCAGCACGGTGGGGTCGCCGACCGCTGCGGGGAACCTTGATTCTGTGGACGTGACGGCCGCCAAGCCGCCGCGGGCGCAGGTGTACGACCCGTTCAAGTTCGTCGCTACCCGTGCCAACGCGAGCTGGTATATCGCGTCGAACGCCACGGGGAGCCAGGTTTACGCGTACGGCCTGCTGTTGCAGGGCGGTAACCTCTACCGGCACACGACGTACCTGCCGGCGGACGAGGCCGGCGTACCGCGGCCGACGTTCAAGAAGGTCGGGTCGGGGTGGACCAACTTCACGTCGATCGCCACCTCGAACTACAGCATCGCGACGCCTCGGCACGCGTACCTGTACGGCCTGAACACAAATGGCAGCCTGTACCGCTACCAGATTGTCGGTGGTGGCTTCCGGGCGCTCGGTCCGCTGCCAGGGTTCCGTGGGTTCAAGGCGATGACCGTGATCAGTGAGACCGCGACGTACGACACCCTGCTGATGACGACGAAGGCGGGCGCGCTGTACACCGTGCACATCCCGATTGCGGCCGGGGCCAAGCCCGTCCTCAAGCTCGTTCGTTCGGGCGGCTGGGCTCCATACGAGTCGTTGGCCGCACAGGGTTGCGGTACTCGCGGCGGCTTCCTGATCGTCGCCGTCGACAAGGACACCAAGGTCGGCTATCAGTTCGCCTTCGGCCACGCGAACGGCGGAGCAACCGCGATGACGTCGTACGGCAAGATCCCCGCGACCTTCAACGGCGTCAACGAGGTGTCGATCACCTCCCACTACGACCAGTTGGACGGCGAGTAGCGGCACTGCGCGACAGGAACGCCACGTAGCCGCCGTGTGCCGCGGCGTGTGTGTTCCCCGGCTGACGCGATGCAACATGCGAACCTGTTTCTCCAGCGTTTCTCACCCAGCTTCTTGTGCACGGTCGGTCACCGGGTCTGCAATGGCGTGGGGGAATTCGCTGGAAGGGGGAACCATGAAGCTGAGCTCTCGCGCCAGGCGCCGTTCGACGGTGGGTCTGGCGGCAGGAGCACTGGTAGCCGGAGTGCTCAGTACGGTCGCTCCGTCCGCTTCCGGGACGGCGGCCGACAGCACTCGGGCGATTCCGAGCGCCGGGACGACGTCTATCCGGGCGGGGAGCGTCGGGCCGGACGGTTTGCAGCAGCCGGAGTTGCGGCCGGTAGGGCGTACCGAGGAGCAACAGAACGCGGCGCAGTTCAACCGGCCGCGGCCGGAGTTCGCGCACGGGGTGTTCCCGAAGCGACCGCTGGACGCTCCGCAGGTGCCGTCGAGCGCGATCGCGCCGACGAACCCGGACGTGCTGGCCAGTGTGGACGGACTCAGGCACCGCGACCAGCGGCTGGCCAACGGTGGCAATCAGTTCTCGCTCGAGCCACCCGACCAGGCGCTGTGCGTCGGGAACGGGTATGTCGTTGAAGCAGTCAACAGTGTCCTGCAGGTCCGCAGTACGGCGACCGCCGCCGCGCTCACCGGTGTGCAGGATCTGAACACGTTCTTCGGCTACCCGGCCGCGATCAACCGAGCGACCGGAGCAGTCGGGCCTGAGGTGATCGACCCGGTCTGCCTCTACGACCCGGATCACCAGCGGTTCATGGTCGTGATCACGACGCTGGACACCCTGCCGAGTGGTGACTTCACCGGAAAGAACACGATCGATCTCGCGGTCTCGAACACCGGCGACCCGACCGGAGCGTGGACGGTGTACCACGTGCCGGCGCAGAACGACGGTACGGACGGTACACCGAACCACGGCTGCACGCTCGATGGAGTACAGCCCGGACCGTGCTTCCAGGACTACCCGCACATCGGTGCCGACAGCAACGGTGTATACGTATCCACCAACGAGTACGACCTGTTCGGGCCGTCGTACAACGCGGCACAGATCTTCGCGTTCCCGAAGGCGCAGCTCGCGGCGCATCCGGCGAGTATCAACATGACGCTGGTCGAGAACCTGCACGTGGCCGGTACGCCGGGCTTCACGGTCTGGCCGGCCAACTCGCCGGCCGGCGAATACGCGCCGGAGGAGCACGGCACGGAGTTCATGCTGAGCACCATCGCCGGCGACGGAAGCGAAACCGGCAACCCGACCGGTACGGCCCGCAGGATCGGCATCTGGGGGATCACGAACACCGCGTCGCTCAACACTGCGACGCCCGCGCTCGGTGTCACGAGCCGACTGGTGAACAGCGAGACCTACGTGTTCCCGCCGAAGGCCGATCAGCAGGCCGGCGACATCCCGCTGGGTCAGTGCGTCAACGACACGACGCGGCCGACTCCGTTCGGTCCGGGCTGCTGGCAGGTGTTCTTCACGGCTGAACCGGCACACAACGAGGTCGAGTCGCACCCCGACTCGCTGGACTCCCGGATGCAGCAGACCTGGTACGTCAACGGCACCCTGTGGGGCTCCGCCGGCACCGCGGTCAGGGTCAACGGGGAGCTGAAGACCGGGATCGCCTGGTTCGCGGTGAGCCCGAAGATCAACGGCGCCGGCAAGATCGAGGCTCCGTGAAGGATCAGGGGTACGTCGCGCTCGCCGGGAACAACCTGACGATGCCGGCTATCGCGCTCACCCCGTCGGGCCAGGGCGCGATCGCGTTCTCGGTCCTGGGGGAGGACCACTTCCCGAGCGCCGGGTACGTTCGGATCACCGAGGACGGCTCGGTCGGACCGATCCACATCGCGGCCGCGGGGCTCGGGCCGCACGACGGATTCACGGCATACAAGGCGTTCGTCGGTGATCCGCCGCGGACCCGCTGGGGTGACTACGGCGCCACGGTCACGGACGGCGCGAACATCTGGCTGGCCTCGGAGTACATCGGCCAGACGTGCACGCTCGCGCAGTACTTCCCGTCCCCGACGCTCGCAGGCTTCGGCAGCTGCGGCGGTACCCGTACCAGCCTCGGCAACTGGTACACCAGACTGACCAAGCTCAGCCAGTAACCGGACGGCGGGTGCGGATCCGTATGCGTCTCCGGGTCCGCACCCGCGGTGTAGCCTCGCCGAGTGGAGCGATCTCGCAGGACTGTCCCGTCTCCTGGACATTGTCCAAGCAGCGAGCGATTCCGCCTTCTAGCTGCCGAGAGACTTGCGATAACGGACGAATTCGTTCTGCCGCCGGAATCCGACGCTCTCGTAGAGATCGTAGGAGCGGTGCGGATTTGCTGTGCCCGTGTAGAGCCGGGCGGTCGCGGCCCCGTGCTCGTGAAGGCTTCGCAGGCCGTCCAGTAGCAGGGCTCTGCCGAGTCCGAGGCGGCGGTGGTCGGTCCGGATACTCAGCTCTTCGACCTCGCCAACGGTCCGATCGTGAGGACGGATCGAGCAGAGAGCCACGCCGACCAGGTCCTGCCCGTTCCACGCAGCGCGCCAGCATGCCGGGTCGGCCGTGTCGAGGAATTCCTGGAAAGGCCATTTCTGAGTGAAGCCGGAACCGTCGTACGAATCGACGACCGTTCTCCACGCTGCTCGGTAGTCGCTTGACCCGATAGGCCCCGTTCGTAGCCCGGCAGGGAGACCATTCTGCTCGGGCAGTTGCCGCAGATCGTCGAGCTCCAGCTCGACCAGGCTGAAGACACGGCGGTAGCCAGCCGCGAGGAGCAGCGCCGTGGCGTCCTGTTCGGAGGCCATGGCATTCGCGCCGATCACCGCGGTCGGCGCCGTTCCATGGTCGTCGACGAGCCGGCGGATCCGCTCCTCGGCCCAGCTGAGCATGGCCGAGCCGACGCCCTGCCGGCGATGCTCGGGCAAGAGGTAACCGCGGTGCAGATAGACCCAGGTGTCGTCCCGCTCCTGCCACCGCCGGATGGTCGAATAGCCGACAACGCTTCCGTCGCACACGACCAGGATCTGGTCCTCCTCCTTGGCCGATTCCTCCGCGACCTCGGCCTCTCCGGGGAGCCCTTCGACGACCGAATGGGCGTCGACGCCGTCCCGATCGGCACACCCCAGCCGCACCGCGGCCATGGCGCTGTGATCTGCGACGCCGCGATACGGCCGAAACCCGAAGCCGGCCGGAAGATCATGTGTTAGCACGTCACCTGACATGACCAGATGATCCCACCCGGGTGAGTTTGTCCGGGTTGAGTACTGCGCTGATTTCCCGCAATCGGTGATCGGCCGGGTCGACGTCCAGCGCGAAGACGAGGAACGGCCGGCCTTCGGTGGTGATCACCGCGCCTGGTCCGCCGTTCACCCGAGCGACCTCGACGCCCAGCCCAGGCGGCCAGAACTCGACCATATCGACGAGGAAGCCGGCGACCTCGCGGACACCGTGCAGGGGCTGTCGTGGCGTCTCCGACGTACCGTCCGCGTCGGCGACCAGGACGACGTTGGGGGCGAGGATGTCGAGCAATGCGGAGAGGTCGCCGCCCAGAGCCGCGGCCAGGAATCGTTCGGTGACCTCGCGGTGCTCGACAGTCTCGGCTCGGCGTCGAGGCCGGCGGGCGTGGACATGCTGCCGCGCCCGGTACGCGAGCTGCTGGACGGCTCGCTCGGTGCGCCCCGTCATGTCCGCGACCTCGGCGTGGGAGAACCCGAAGGACTCGTGCAGTACGAATACCGCGCGCTCGACCGGCGTCAGGGTCTCCAGCACCACCAACAGACCCATGGACACCGACTCGGCCAGCTCGGCGTCCTGCTCCACTCCCGGCGCGGTGATGAGCGGTTCCGGCAGCCATGGACCGACGTACGCCTCGCGACGGGCCTTCACCCGGCGCAACTGATCCAGGGCGAGCCGGGTCACCAATCGGAACAGGTACGCGCGTGGCTCATCCACCCCGCGGTGGTCGACGCGATCCCACCGCAGCCAAGCCTCTTGCAGTACGTCCTCGGCATCGGCGCGGGTGCCGAGCATCCGGTACGCCGCCGCGAACAGCGGCTGCCGATGACGCTCGAAGTTCTCCACAGTCACCTCCGTCTGGTCCTGACACTACGACGCCGTACACCCGGCCGACGTCACGCGTGTGACGTCGCGGTCCCGCGATCCGTCGCGTCTCTCACAGCCATCACCACAGGAGGATCATTCATGACCCGCAGTGCCATCGACGCGAACCGGAACCTCGTGCTGGACCTGTTCGCGCGGTTCGACTCCGGCGACATCGACGCCGCGCTTGAGCTGTTGCATCCCGATTTCGTCTCGCACAACCCGAGGGTGCTCCACGATCCCGCGAGAACAAGCGGCGCCCAGGCGTTCGCCGACTTCTTCCGCAGTCCGGCGGGAACGGCATTGCTCGCGGCCGGCTCCGACATCCGGCGGGTCATCGCCGACGATGCCCTGGTCGCCGTACACAACCGGATCGGTATGCCCACCGGCGATCTCGCGGCGGTGGACGTCTTCCGTGTCCAGGACGGCCTGATCGCCGAGCACTGGGACGTCGTACAACCGGTACCCGAGCAGCCCGCCAACCCACACGGCATGTTCTGACCGCTGCCAGAGGAAGACGGCCCGGGGTTGGGCCGGGCCGTCGCTGTGCTGGTTGATCAGGTCAGTTCGGGAACGCGCAGGTGGGCGATCGCGAGCTCGAACTCGCCGACGTCGAGCACCTCCGCTCCGGCGTCCTTGGCAGTTGCGGACCGCATGGATGCGGCGGCTTCACGGTTGCTGTCCATCGCCTCCTGACTGTCGTACGTCACCGAGGAGACTGCGCGGCCGGACGCCCGGTCGACCAGCAGGCTGGCGCTGCAGAACCCGGCCAGGTCTTCGAGCCGTGGCAGCGACGCCAGCTTGTAGACGTCGATCGCCCGGTCCAGTCCCGCCGAATCGACTTGCACCCAGGTCGCTCGGACACAGGCGCCGACGGCTGAGCGGTGGTCACGATGCAGAACGGCGATCTCCCACTCGTGTACAGCTGGGCTGCCGCCGCCCATGGTCTCGGCGATCCGGTCCCGAATCGGCCGGAGCTCTTCGTCGGTGGCCCGCATCGCCTCCTCCGACTGCCAGGCGCTGGTGGCGATGCAGCGGCCGGAGTTCCGGTCCGTGATCATGGACAGGCCGATACAGCCGTCCATCGCCATCAGCCTCGGCAGTACGTCGTCGCGCACCTGCGCGACGCCGGCGTCGATCGACGCCGGTATGGCACTGATCGTGGTGGAGCGCGCGTACACGATCCACCCCCTTACGCTCAGGGGCAGCACCCCGGCGGCACTGCCGGTTGCCATCCACCCTCCTCGGATCAGGCCCAAGTGGCAATATCTGGACCACCCACCTGAGCCATCGGGCAGCGCTCGTCCGCCCGCGGTGCGGAGTTTCGGCAACTGCGGGCTTGCCGCGCTCGGCCGCCTCGTGGTGTGCACCGCGGCGCCGGGATTCCCGGCTCGGGAAGTGCTGGAGTTCCTGGCGAGCTGGGACATGCCCACCGCACCACATTCGACAGCCGATGGAGAGGTCGCGCCGTTCGATTCAATGCTCCCGGTCAGCGGGTGATGCGGTCGATGCGGTGGCCGGATTCGTCGAAGATGTGCAGGCGTTCGGTGTCCACGGTGAGGTGGACCTTGGTGCCGGGCCGCAGGCCTCTGGCGTCGTTGAGCTCGATGACGAGGTCGGCGCGGCGGTGCGATGCTGTGGTCGGGTGTGGGGTCGACGGGTGGGGGCGACGTCTCCGGAGCAGCTTGTCCTGTACTTGGCGTACTCCGGGGATCAGCGTGCTGAGACCGGAACCGCGCGCGGCCGCGTTTGCGTGCCGAGACCGTCCGCCGCCGTGCTCGGGAGTGGTTGTCCGGGTGGTTCGGCCGACGAGGTCCGGGTTGATCAGTTCGATGTCGGCCTGGACGAAGGCCATCCACTCGCTGCCGTGGAACTCCAGCGCTCTCAGGGCGCCCGTCAACTGGTTGGCCTCGCCGCTGGCTGCCGTGGTGAACGCGTGGGAGCGGGCACCGACGATCACCCGTTCGCCGTCGTGATCCACCAGGATCAGCGATCGGCGGTCGATGGGTGGGAGCGAGATGCTCTGGTTGCCGAAGTCGAGGCTGACCCGGTGATGGTCGGTGACTCGGACGGTCGCGGACATCAGGTTGATGCGCGGTACTCCCAGGAAGCCGGCCGTGAACGCGGTCGCCGGGTCGTGAAAGATCTGCTCAGAGGTGCCGACGTCCTCGATCCGGCCGTTGCGCATGATCGCGATCCGGTCGGCCAGCGTCAGCGCTTCGACCTGATCGTGGGTCACGTACACGGTGGTGACGTCGAGATCGCGGACCATCGCCCCGATCTCCTGCCGTAGTTCGGTGCGCATCGTCGCGTCGAGGTTGGACAGCGGCTCGTCCATCAGGAAAACACGAGGTTTTCTCACCAGTGCGCGGCCAATTGCTACTCGCTGACGCTCGCCGCCGGACAGCGTTTTCGGAAACCGGTCGAGAGTCTCGTCGATTCCCAGGATGTTCGCGACGCCGGTCACCTTCGCGTCCGCCTCCGCGGCGTCCTCGGCCGCCATGCGCAACGGGAACAGGATGTTCTCGCGCGCCGTGCGATGCGGGTACAGCGCGCCGTTCTGGAAGACCAGTGCGACACCGCGCTCCTTCGGGGGCAGGTCGGTGATCTCGGTGCGTCCGAACCAGAGCGTGCCCTCGGTGGGCACCTCCAGCCCGGCGATCATCCGCAAGAGTGTCGTCTTGCCGCAGCCGGACGGGCCGAGCAGGACCATGCACTCCCCGCGGGCGATGTCCAGCGAGACACCGTCGACGGCCAGGTGGCGGCCGTCGAAGACCTTGGACACGGAGTCGAGCCTGATTCCTGGCATGAGTCTCCCTCGCGCAGTACAGCCGAGTACACAGGCTGGCGAGACGCATGTCCAGAGTTCGGTACGGCCGAATGTTGCCGACAGCAAGCACTCAGGGTGACGAGGATGTCACGCAGCCACAGGGCTCGCGGTAGATGATGCGAGGGTCGAGGCCGATGGTCTTGGGGTGTCAGTGAGGTATCGTCTTGGGGATGGACAAAATGTCCAAGATGGGGAGTTGAGGACGTGCTGCATCATGCTGAGTTCGAGTTGTCCGACGTGGCGGTGTTGCGGGAGCTGATCCGGTCTCATGGGTGGGTGACGATGGTCAGCGCGGTGGCCGGGGAGCCGGTGATCTCGCATCTGCCGGTGGTACTTGAGGCGGAGCGCGACGGCATCAGTGTGGTCGGGCATCTCGGCCGGCCCGATGATCGTCAGCATCGGTTGGGGGAGATCGACACCACGCTGATCGTCTACGGCCCGCACGGGTACGTGTCGCCGACCTGGTACGGCGTCGGCGGGTATGTGCCGACGTGGAACTACGTGGTTGCGCATCTCAGCGGTCGGCCGGAGGTGCTCGGTGCGGAGGAGACGTTCGAGGTGTTGCGGCGTACCTGTGACCACTTCGAGACGGGGCGGCCGGTGCCGTGGCGGCTGGAGGGGGAGGAGGCGTACGCGCGCCGGATCGCCCCGGCGACGGCCGGGTTCCGGCTGGTGCCGGACCGGATCGTGGCCAAGGCGAAGCTGAGCCAGGACAAGCCGGCCGAGGTGGTTGCCCGGGTCATCGACGCCCTCGCCGACGACCCGGTCCACGCAAACCCTCAGCTGGCTGCCGCGATGCGCGCCGTCAGCTGACAACCTCCCCGGCGACGATCGTCTGCAGTACGACGATGTCGGCGATGCGGTCGGCCGGGACGGTGCGCGGGTCGTCGGCCAGTACGACGAGGTCGGCCTCGGCGCCGGAGCGGAGTACGCCGAGGCGGCCGGGCTTGCCGACCGCGCGGGCGGCCTCGACCGTATACGCGCGGAGTGCCTCGTCAACGGTCAGCTGTTCGCCGTGGCCGATCGTTGCGCCCTGCTCGTCCTCACGGGTGACCATGAACTGGATCGCGCGGAGCGGTGCACCGCCGACGACCGGGCGGTCCGAGCTGCCGACGACAGGTACGCCGGCGTCGAGCAGACTGCGGCCGCGGTACTGCCAGTGCGTCCGGATCGGCCCGAGCACCTCGGCGTACGCCGATCCGTGTGCCCACATGAACTCGGGCTGGATCACCGCCATCGCACCACACGCCGCGAGCCGGGCGAGCTGATCGGGGCGGACCAGGCCGCAGTGTTCGATGCGATGAACCGCGTCGGGACGGGGGAGCGCGGCCTGGCATGCCTCGAGTGCATCGATCGCCAGGTCGACCGCGCGGTCGCCGATCGCGTGCAGTGCGAGCTGCCAGCCGGACTCGTGCGCGGCAACGATCCGGTCGGTCAGTTCGGCCGGGTCACCCGCGAGTTCACCGGTGTTGGCTGTCCCCACGAACGGTTCGCTGAGGGCGGCCGTGCGGGCCTGGATGCCGCCGTCGAGCCAGATCTTGAGCGGTCCGATCCACAACCGGTCGTCGCCGAGTCCGGTGGCTACTCCGAGATCCAAGCCGAGTGAGATCCGGTCCTCCGGTGCTCCGCTGAGCGCTGGAAGGGCCTCATTGCCCACCAGCGCCTGTACGCGGATCGGCAGGCGGCCGTTCCGCAGTGCGTGCTGGTACGCCAGCAACTCCACGGGGCTGCTGCCGGCCATGCCGCCGCTGATGCCGGCCTCGGAGCAGGTCGTGACACCTTGCTCGACGCAAACTTTTGCGGCCGCCGCGATCGCGGTGCTGATCTCGTCGATGCTGTAGGGAAGCCTCACCTGCTGACGGAATGCTGTGTGCGCGTTCTCGAACAGGCGGCCGTTGGTCTGGTCGAGGGTTACGCCTCGTTCGGTGATCCGTTGCAGCGCGGCGCTGTTCACGACCGCGGCGTGACCCGAGCGGTCGACGACGTACGTCGGCCGCGCGCCGGTCACCGTGTCGAGGTCGGCGGCGCACAGGTCGAAGCCGGCGGTCGCGTCGTACCCGGCGATGTCGAGCCAGTCGGTGCCTGTCTCCTGGCCGGCGATGTGCCTGGCAACAGTCTCAAGCAGCTCTGCCTTGGTCCGTACGCCGGACAGGTCCAGGGATCGCTCCGCGCGGCCGGCCCAGGCCAGGTGCGTGTGCGCGTCGATGAAGCCGGGCAGGACGGTGGCGCCGTTCAGGCGGCGTACCTCGCGGGCCGGGAGATCGCGCACGGCATCGTCGACGCCGACGATCCGGCCGTTCCAGATCCCGATCGTGTGGGCGAGCGGGTGTTCGTCGTCCATCGTGATGACGACGGCGTCCTCGATACGTAGGTCGAGCATCGGCGTACTCCTTCGGAATGTGTTCCCCGTGCTACGGCGGCTTTACGAATTGTCCAAAGCATTGACGCGAAGTCTAGAGCGCTCGTACAGTCCACGGAACAGCCGGCAACGGATCGAGTGGTAGGAGAAGCGATGTCACGAAAAGCCTTGCGTCCGGTCGTGATCGCGGCAGTCGCGATCCTGACCGGCGCCCTGCTCGCGGCGTGTTCGTCGTCCGGGAAGACCTCGAACCAGGGCGGCAACGACGCCGCGGGCTCGTCCTTCCCGCTGACGATCACCGACGCGTCCGGTCAGAAACTGACGCTTCAGAAGAAGCCTGAGGCAATCGGTTGCTACTGGACGGGCTGTGACGAGATCCTCGCGGCACTCGGCGTCGTACCGCATGCCTCGCCGAACGCCGTCGACACCACCAAGGGCAAGCTGATCTATCCGAACGGCCTGCCGGAGCAGGACGTCAACAAGCTCGGCGGCGAGGACAACGCGGAGTCCTGGGCGAAGGCGGGTGTCGACCTGATCGTGACCCGCGGACCGGCGTCGCCTGAGGTGAAGGCGTTCGAGGCCGTTGCCCCGGTCCTCTATCTCTACGCGCCCGGTCTGGACGACTCCGGCAAACTCACCGGCTTGGAGGCGTACAAGAAGAACGTCGAGCTGATGGGTCAGGTCACCGGCAAGGTGGCCGAGGCGAAAGCGGCGAACGACGGCTTCGACACCTTCATGACCAAGCTGGCATCCAAGGCTCCGGCCGGGGCCGCGGACACCACGGTCGCCCCGATCTTCCAGACCGATGACGGCACCTATCAGCTGATCGCTCCGACGTCTGCGTTCTGTGTCGCGCTGAATCAGTACAAGCTGGGCAAGTGTGCGGAGTCGAGTGCACGGAACGCCACCAGTTGGGTCGTGAACAGCGAAGCGTTCCTGGCGCTGAACCCGGGCTGGATTCCGTACATGGGTGGCGCCAACGGTACCGCGCTCGACTGGAAACGGCGCGGTGATGCCGTCTGGAAGCAGTTGACCGCGGTGAAGGATCAGCACGTGTACAACGCGACCAGCCGGATCTTCTGCTGTTCACTCCGTACGCTCGCGCCGTCGCTGCAGGAGTACGCCTACAACGCCTGGGGTGCGAACTCGGGCATCGCCGATCCGGGAAAGGTCACCGACTATGTCTACGCAGACGACTACTCCCCGCTCTCGGCCAAGTAGGAGACTCCTCCTGCTGAGCGGGATCAGCCTCGCGCTGGTGGTCCTGGTCGGGTGCTGGTACCTGCTGAAAGGCGAGCCGGCGATCTCGCTCAGCACTCTGTGGCAGGCGCTCACCGGACACGCGGACGGAAACGGCGCGTACCTGGTCAATCACGTCCGGCTGCCCCGGCTGATCCTCGCGCTGGTCGCAGGGCTCGCGCTGGGCCTGGCGGGCGCTGTCCTGCAGTACACGTTGAAGAATCCGATCGCGGATCCGGGCATCCTCGGGCTGTCGCAGGCCTCGGCGTTCGTGGTCGCGCTCTCCGTGCTGTTTCCAGGCTTCCTGCCGCGGCTGATGCTCCCGGTGGTGTGCATCGTGGCTGGTCTGGCGACGAGCGCGATCCTGATCGTGCTGGCGCGGTCGATCCGGGACTCGGTACGGCTGCTGCTCGTCGGCGTGGTGATCGCGTCCCTGGGGGCGACGTTGACCTCGGCAACGATCGTGCTACTGCCGATCGACCGAGCGGTCGGTCTGGGCCAGTTCTTCGGGTTCACCGCCGGGAGCGTGGCCCCGGCCTCGTGGTCGCGGCTCGGGCTGGTGCTGCCTTGGCTGGTGGTTGCCGTGCCTGCTGCGTTGCTGAGCGGGCGCGCGCTCAACCTGCTCCAGTTGGGTGACGACATGGCGATCGGTCGCGGCATGCGCGTTACCCGCGCCCGTGCGCTGCTGCTCACCTGTGCGTGCCTGCTGGTCGCTCCGGTGGTGGCCGTCATCGGCCCGATCAGCTTCGTCGCGCTCCTCAGCCCGCATGTGGCCAAGGTCGTACTGCGGACCTCGAACGCGCACCTGGTGTTGCCGGCGTCGGCAATGGTCGGGGCCGTCGTACTGCTGCTCGCCGACACCGCGGGCCGGCTGCTGTTCTTCCCGACCGAGATCCCCGCCGGAATCTGGACGATCGTGGTGGTCGGCCCGCTCGCGGTCGTGCTGGCCCGCCGGTCCGTCCGCCATGCGCAGCCCCCGGTGGAGGTCTGAATGGCACAGCTCGTCACCTCGATTCCCGCATTGGCACCTCGTGCGGATGCTCGCTCCCGTCGTTGGAGATGGCTTGCGCCGCTCCTGGTCGTGGTGATCGTGACCCTCGTGGTCTGCTCGGTCCTGTACGGCGACAACTTCCGCATCTCGCCGGCCGATTTCGTCCGTTCGCTGACCGGATCGGCCGACGTGGAGCGGTTGACGCGCTTCGGGGTGACCACTCGTCTGCCGCGGGCGCTCCTCGCCGTACTGGTCGGCGCGGCGCTCGCGGTCGCCGGGGCGCTGCTGCAGGCCTTGACCAGGAACCCGCTCGCCAGCCCTGACATCATTGGCGTCTCCCAAGGAGTGGTCGCGGCTGTCCTGCTGCTCGGCGTCGTGGCGCCGAACCTGCCGTACCAGTACGTCGGCTGGATCCAGCCGGTGTGCGGCACGATCGGCGGGATCGGTACGGCGGCGGTGATCCACGTGGCGACCCGGCGGCTGGGCTCGGCGGAGTCGTCGCAGTTCATCCTGATCGGGATTCTGATCGGCGGGATCCTGACGTCGGTGTCGTCGCTGGCGTTGATCTTCCTGGGTTCGGACGCGAGCCGGGTGTTCGGGTTCATGTCCGGCTCGCTCAACCTCAAGGGGTGGGACGATCTCCGGCTGGCCGCGACGTACCTCGCGCCCGGTCTGATTCTGTTGCTGTTCGCGGTCCCGCGGGCGAACGCGCTGCAGCTCGGCGATGACGTCGCGCTCGGGCTCGGGCAGCGCCTCGGCCGCGATCGTCTCCTCGTACTCGCCGCGTCGGTCCTGCTGACGGCGGGTGCTGTGACTGTGGTGGGCGCGTTGTCGTTCGTCGGTCTGATGGCGCCGCACATGGTGCGCCGGTGGGTCGGCAGCGATCTGCGGAGGCTGATTCCGGCGTCGGCGCTGATGGGGGCGGTGATCGTGGTGGTCGGTGACTTCGCCGCGCGGAACATCCAGCCGCAGCGGTACCTGTCCGGCTTCGGCGAGAAGATCGGCTTCGACTACCTGCCGACCGGGCTGTACCTCGCCGTCTTCGGCGTACCGTTCATGATCTCGCTCATCTGGAGGCGAAGGTGACCACAGTGGCTACCCCCAAGACCGAGCAGACCGGCACGCACGCTCTGCACGCGCGGCAGGTCAGCGTCGGGTACGACGGCCGCACGGTCTGTGAGGGGATCGACCTCGAGATCGAACCGGGGACCGTGACGTGCCTGATCGGGCCGAACGGGTCGGGCAAGAGCACTCTGCTCAAGGGATGCGCCCGGCTGCTCGACCTCAAGGGTGGCGAGGTGTTCATCGAGGGTACGCCGATGAGCCGGCTGTCATCGGTCGAGGTCGCGCGGCGTCTCGCCGTACTGCCGCAGTCGCCGACCACCCCGCCCGACCTCACCGTCCGCGAGCTCGTGGAGCAGGGTAGGTACCCGCATGTGGGCGCGTTGCGGATGTTGCGCCGGCACGACGGCGAGGTAGTGGCGGCGGCGCTGGCGGCTACCGGGATGAGTGCGTTCGCCGATCGTGACGTCGACGCGCTGTCCGGTGGCGAACGGCAACGCGCGTGGATCGCGCTCGCGCTGGCCCAGGAGACGCCGACGCTCTTCCTGGACGAACCGACCACGTACCTCGACATCAGCTACCAGCTTGAGGTCATGCACCTCGTCCAGGAGCTGAACACGACCCGCGGCATCACCGTCGTCATGGTCCTCCACGACCTCAACCAGGCCGCGGCGTACTCCGACCGCATCGTCTGCCTCCGAAAAGGCACCATCGTCGCCGACGGCGCCCCGTCCGACGTACTCACCGTCGACCTCCTCCGCGACGTCTTCCGCATCGAAGCCACCGTCCTGAACGACCCCGTCACCGGCAAACCGGTCTTCCTCCCCCAACGCCCCCTCGGCGCCGAACCGAACCTGCCCTAGAGCCGGAGGGCGCTGACTCGCACGGGTGGGACGGTGACGTCACCGAGGATGTTGACGCCGCCGTACCAGCCGCTCACCGTGCGTGCGTCGGTGCCGACGGCGTCGACTGAGCGGAGCAGGTCGAGGTATGAGAGGCGGAAGCGGGCGGGGGCCAGGGCCTCGGCGAGCTCGCCGCCGCGGATGCGGAACAGGCCGTCGCGGACGTTGCCGGTCATGAGCATGCGGCGCGGGTCCAGGGCGTTGGTGTAGTAGAAGCGGCGGACCAGCAGGCCGTCGTCGATGCTGGCGATCAGCTCGTCCTCAGTTGCGTTGCCGGGCTGCAGGAACAGGTTGGTTGCCAGCGGCCCCACCTGGTCCGGGTAGCCGAGTGCGTGTCCGGTCGAGGTGGTGCCGGAGGCCGCAGCGGTCGTGCTGTCGTGGACCACGTCGACTGTTCTCCCGGCGTCGACGAGTTCGATCCGGCGGCGGCGTACGCCCTCGTCGTCGAAGGGATTCGGTACGCCGCTCGCGTCGTGACCGTCGTCGGTCAGCCGGATGAGCTCCGCCCCCAGCCGGAACCCAGGCCCGTACGGCGATGAGCCGTCCGCCACGCGGGCCGCGCTGCTGACCAGCCGGGCGGTCTTCGCGACCAGGTCGGCGGTGACGTACTCCGACAGCACCGCCGGCAGTTCCGCGTCAGGAGCGGGTGGGAGTTCCCTGCCGGATGCCAGCGCCGACGAGGTGCGCTGCGCGTCTCGGCAGGCAGCCTTCGCGAGTGCGGAGACGTCGATGGTGTCGAGTGACGCCGAGCGTTCTTCGGCGTACCCCGTCCCGCCGTCCGGCGCCATCGCCAGTACGACGACCCACACCGAGGGCCGCAGCGTGGTGGCGAAGAGCCCGGTCGTGCTGGCGATGGCGATTGCCTCATGGTCGATCTGCACCACGCCGTGCACCTCGACCAAGCCAACGCTCCGCGCCGGGCTGGGGTCTGATGCTGCGGCGACGATGGCGTCGACAGCGGCTGCTCGCTGGGCGGCTGTTGCAGGCCGGTCAGCTCCGAGGTCGACAAAGCCGGCGCCTTCGACCGGCAGCCCTGGCCAGAGCGGGTCCGGGCGGCTTTGCCGCGCGGTTGCGACCGCTCGGTCGAGCAGGTTGCTGAGTCCGCTGTCGTCCAGGCGGTTCGTGATCGCCTGGCCGACGGCGCCGTTCAGCACGACCCGCACTTGGACGACTTGTTCGGTCGACTGGATGTTCTGGTGGATCTGCGAGCGCGCGAAGCGGGTGAGCGCCGAGTCCTTCCGGCGTACGACGGCTTCGACGTGCTGAAGACCGCGGCTCCGCGCCTGGTCGACAACTGCTTGCGCGAGTTTCATGCGCCACGCACCTCCACGTTGCGGAACCGCGCGGCCGGGCTGCCGTGACCGACGTACCCGGCCTGCGGCGGCATCCCCTTCGCACAGTTGGGTGAGCCGTACATGACGTAACTGCCGGCATCACCCACGAGATCGCACGATCGCCAGAAATCCACGGTCGTCCCGGAGTACGTCGGATTGCGGTAGAGCCGGCCGAGTTCGCCGCCGCGGATCTCCCGCGCGACCTCGGTGCCGAACTGGAAGCCCCACCGCCGGTCGTCGATCGACCAGCTCTTGTTGGTGGACAGGTACAGGCCGTCGTCGGTCGCCGCGATCAGGTCGTCGAGGCTGTGCCCGGGCACCGGTTCGAGGTTGATGTTGGTCATCCGGATCATCGGCAACCGGTTCCAGCTCTCGGCGCGGACCTGACCGCCTGCCCGTACGCCAAGTTCGCCGGCGCTGGCGCGCGACGTGAGCAATCCGGTCACCCGGCCTGCCTCGACCAACGGGACGCGCTGGGCCGGCACGCCCTCGTCGTCCCATCCGAACGTACCCAAGCCGCCCGCCGCGGTGGCGTCGGCAACCAGCGTCACGAGATCGGAGCCGTACCGAAAACCGTCCGCTGCCATGGCCGGCGTGACGAAGCTCGTGCCGGCGTATGCCGCCTCGTCGCCGAGGATCCGGTCGCCCTCGAACGCGTGCCCGCACGACTCGTGGATCTGCAGGTGCAGCTGACTCGGATCGAGGATCACGGTGGTAGGACCGCTCGGGCAGACCGGCGCGGTGAGCAACTCGACCGCCTCTTCGGCCACTCGCCCCGCCTGACCCGGAAGGTCCAGCGCACGCACGAACTCGAAACCACCAGTGGCCCAGCGACCGCCGCGGGAGTCCGGACAGCTGCGCCGCTGTCGCTCGGAGTCGTTGCTCGCATACACCTCCAGCCCGGCGCCGATCGACCACAGATCCTGTTCGAGCGTGCTCCCCTCGGAGTCGGCGTACGCCTTCCGCTCGTGCCGCCAGCCGAGGTCGACCTGCGTCGCGGTGACACCGCGCACCTCCCGGGCGGCAGCGTCCGCGGCGAGGAGCAGGTCGACCTTCTCCGACGTACCGATCGACGCGGGATCTTCGGCGATCGGCGTCGCGTAGTAGCCGGTGGCAACGGGGCGATCCGCGAGGCGGACCCGCTGCACAGGTCCGCCCGCGCGGGCCAGTTCGACGGCGTGCTCGACCGTAGCCCGCAGGCCGTCGCGGCTCAGGTCACTGCCGGCGGCGAATCCGAGGACTCCATCGACCTGGACCCTGACACCGAGGCCCATGCTCTCGTCGGTGTGGGCCGCGGTCAGCCGCCCGGTCCCGACAGCGAAGCGCTCGGAGGTCGTGTGCACCGCTCTGGCGTCGGCATAGCCGGCCCCGGCAGCCAGTGCCGTCTCGATGGCTGCCCGGGTGATATCGATGTGCGCCGAGGGCATGCATTTTCTCCAAGAGTTGGATACTTTGTCCAAATGCAGCATAGACCGTCGGTTGCCGATCTTGTCGTCCACAATGCTGTTCTGTTGCCGCCACCTGGCGTCGAGTTCGGTCCGGAGGTCAGTGCGCTGGCGGTTTCCGGCGGCCGGATCGCGGCGATCGGCGGCGATGAGCTGATGGAGCTCGTCGGCCCGGACGCGATCGTGCTCGACGCCGGCGGCGGATTGCTGACCCCGGGTCTGGACGACGCACACACCCACGTTCTCGCGGGTGGCGCCTGGATGCAGCGCCTCCAGTTGTCGGGTGCGACCGATCTGGGTGAGCTCCAGCGGCTGATCCGCGAGTACGGGGCGGGTACGGAGGGCTGGGTCGTCGGCGGCGGGTGGAGCTACCCGATGATCCCCGGCGGCTTGCCGACCAAGGAGCAGTTGGACGCCGTCGTACCGGATCGCCCGGCGTTCATGGTGAACGCCGACGGTCACACCAGTTGGGTGAACTCGGCGGCGCTCCGGCTGGCGGGGATCGACCGGTACACGCCGGATCCGCCGGACGGCGAGATTCATCGGGACGCTGCCGGCGAACCGACCGGTGCGCTGCTCGAACGGGCCTCGCGACTGATCCATCGGGTCATGCCCGAGCGCGGTACCACGGATTACGAGAGCGATCTGCTCAGCGCGATGCCGGCGTTGCTTGCGGCCGGGTTCACCGCCGTACAGGATCCGCGGACCTATCCGTACGAGGTGCCCGGATGGACCCAGGTCCGTGATCGAGGTGACCTGAAGTTGCGGTCCCGGTTGGCGCTGATGCTGGAGCCGGGGCAGTCGTTCGCGGACTGGTACGCGACTCTGGACGATCACGAGGAGTTACTCGGCGGCTTCCGGGACGCGGACTGGATCGACGGTGGCATCCTGAAGTGTTTCGTCGACGGCGTGGTGGAGACCGGTACGGCGGCGATGCTGGAGCCGTACGCCGACGGCGGCACCGGACGGGCCGCCTTCGAGCCGGACGAACTGACCGCGTTCGTGGTCGAGGCGGACCGCCGGGGCTGGCAGGTCCAGGCGCACGCGATCGGCGACCGGGCCGTCCGGATGGCGCTGGACGCTTTCGAAGCTGCTGCCGAGCGCAACGGTCCGTGGTCGGGCCGTCAGATCAGGCCAGGGTCCGCTCGGGTACGGCGGCATCGGCTCGAGCACATCGAGGTGACCGGGCCCGATGACGTACGGCGGATCGCACAGCTCGGGGTGATCGCGAGCATCCAGCCGTTGCACGCCTGCCACGATCCGGGACGGGTGGAGTCGTGGGTCGAACTGCTCGGCGCGGAGCGGACCGCCTGGACCTGGCCGATGGCGCAGATCCTCGGCGCGGGCGGCACGATCGCGCTCGGCTCGGACTGGCCGGTCGTCGGGTACGACCCGATCGGCACGCTGACCGCGGCGCTGACGACCTCGAACTACGTCGGTCCCGCGGGGCCGAACGCGGTGACGGCCTCGAAGCAGGTCGGTCCCGCGGGGTCCAATGCGCTGACGGTCCGGCAGGCGCTGACGGCGTACACGTACGGCTCGGCGGTGGCGGCGTACGCCGAGGACCGGCGCGGGACGTTGGCGGTCGGCAAGGACGCGGACCTGACGCTGTTCGATCGTGATCTGTTGTCCGGTGAGATCGCCGCCGCGGAGGTACGCGCGACGATCGTTGCCGGCAGCATCTGTCATCTCAACGAGACGGAAGGTGTTCGATGACCTACGACATCCTGGTGCGCGGTGGTCGCGTGGTCGACCCCACCCATGGACGGGACGAGATCGCCGACCTGGCGATCGTCGACGGCCGGGTAGTCGCGGTCGGACCGGACTTGGACGGCGCAGCCGAGCAGGTGATCGAGGTGGCAGGCAGTCTGGTTCTTCCCGGCTTGGTCGACCTGCATGTGCACATCGCCTCCCACGTTGCACCGGGCGCGGCGCACGCCATGCTCGCCCGCGCCGGGGTAACCACGGCGCTCGACCTGTCCGGTACAGCGGCGAGCGTCGTCGAGGAAGGCGCCAGGTCCGGCGTGGGGCTGCAGGTCGCCGTCGTCGAGCAGGTCAAGCCCGACGTACACATGCCGCGCAACCCGACCCGCCCGCAGATCCGAGCCGCCTTCGACAAGATCCTCGCCGCCGGTGGTATCGGGGTGAAACTCCATGTGGACAAGGGCTGGGACGCCGACGCGACCGGAGCGATCATCGACGAGGCGAACCGGCATGGTGTGTGGGTCGCCAGCCACTGCGGTACGACGACCGCGGGCAGCGACATCGAAGGACTGCGGCAGACGCTGGAACTTGCCGGTGACAACCACATCCAGATCGCGCACGTGAACAGCTACTGCCGCGGCGACATCGAGACCGCCGACCAGGAAGCACAGATCGCGGTGGAGCTACTCAGGGCGTCGCCGCACGTCTTCGCCGAGTCCTATCTGGCGGAGATCAACGGGACCTCCGGAGTCTGCGCGGACGGCGTACCCACCAACAAGCGGGTCATCGGCTGGCTCGAGCGCGGCGGGTACGACGGTACGGAAGCAGGACTGCGGCGTGCGATCCACGAAGGTTTCGCGTCCGTACCGCGGCTGACCAGCGACGACATGATCCTGGAGGTCGGCGACGCGGGCGTGGAGATCTGGGAAGCAGCAGGGACCCGCACCGGCATCTGCCTGCCGATCAACCCGGGGATCTCCCGGCTGATGCTCGGTGCCTCGCGGAACGCCGACGGCCGGTTCGACGTCCACGCGTTCGCGACCGACGGCGGCGGGATCCCGCGCAACGTCACGCTCGAGATGGGTCTCTCGATGGTCGACTGGGGGTTGCTGGATCTGCGCGACCTGGTGACGAAGGCCTGCCGGGTCCCCGCGCTCGTGCTCGGTCTCCCCGCGAAGGGCCACCTCGGCATCGGCGCCGACGCCGACCTGGCTGTCGTCGACCGCCGCTCACGCAAACCGAGCACGGTGATCGCCGGTGGGCGCGTGGTTCTGCGGGACGGTGTCGCGGTGGGCACCGGGACGCGATTCGTCCACACCAGCCACGGCAGCGAGCATGTCGAACGAGTGGCGGGCCTGGGCACCGTCATCGATCCGGTGGGCACCGGGTTCTACACGGGCGAAGGGATTGCGGCATGAGAGCGGAACATCTGCTGACCTTGGTCCGTCAAGTGATCGACGCCGAGCGGGCGGGCTCTGGTACGCCTGGTGTCGGCTTCGGCGTGATCGCGGACGGCGAGCTGCTCACGAGCGGCGTCGGGGTCACCGGCGCGGACGGACAGCTGGTGACCGGAAGTACGACGTTCCGGCTGTGCTCGATCACGAAGCCGATGACGTCGACGCTCGTGATGTCGCTGGTCGACGAGGGGCTGCTCGATCTCGACGCACCGATCGAGCACTGGCTGCCGGCTCTCCCGCTCGGCGAAGGGCTCACGCTCCGGCATCTGTTGCTGCACACGTCCGGGTTGGAGGGCGAATGGCGCGGGGACCTGTCGGGCTACGGCACGCTCGAGGCTTTGATCGCCGACTACGGTTCGCTCGATCATTACGCCATGCCTGGTGCGTTCTGGGGCTACTGCAACACCGGCTACTGGCTGGCCGGTCGTCTGGTCGAGATCGCGACTGGTACGTCATACGAGCAGGCCTTGACCGAACGGGTGTTGCTGCCGCTGGGGATGGATGCGACCACGTTCTCCGATCCGATGGCCGCGCCGCATGCGGTGCGCGGGCGCAAGACCGTCCCAGTCGGTGCATACGTATTCCCTCGGGCTCGTGTCTCGTCCGGTGGGGTGGTCTCCTCAGCAGACGATCTGCTGCGATTTGCAGCCCTGCATCTGGGCGGAGCGGACCTCCTTCCGGCATCACGGATCGCCGAGCTACGGCAGCCCGTCGTGCCGGGGAGCCTGGGTGAGTGGCAGAGCCTCGGCTGGGCGACGACGCCTGACGCGCAGCTGATCGGGCACAGCGGTTCGTACGACGGCTACGCGACGCGGCTCATGCTGCTGCCGGAACACGGCGTCGCCGTCGCCGTACTGACGAACAGCGACGCCGGCGGCAAGGTCGCGACCGCCGTCCGCGAGGCAGTTCGCCGAGAGGTCCTTGGTGCTCTGACGCCACCACGGGAGGAGCTTGCCGTCACCGAGGCCGACCTGGAACGCGTGACCGGCGACTACGTGCACCCGAGCGTGGACCGCACCCGGATACGGGTCGAGGAAGGTCGGCTCGCGGTCGAGATGAAGGGCCCCAAGCGGGACGGGACCGGCTGGTGCAAGGCCTGGACGCCGACCGAGTTCACGATCACCGACGGCTCGTTCACCGGCACCGAGCTGCAGTTCCTGCCCGGCCCCGACGGCGTCGTACGAAACCTCCGCATCGGCCAGCGCCTCGGCAGGCGGCTGGCGTGATCGACCTCGCTCTCCTCCAGAACGAGCGCACACCCGCCTTCGTGATCGACGCGGATGCAGTACGTCGCAACATCGACGAGGTACTGCGCCGGGTCGGCGATCCTCGGGGCTGGCGCTGTCATGTGAAGACGGCTCGTTCCACCTGGGGGTACCGGTTGCTGCTGGAGCGGGGTCTCACCAGATTCAAGTGCTCGACCGTCGAGGAACTGCGGGCACTGGCAGAGGCCGGCGCTCCGGACGTACTCCTCGCATTCCCGGCGGTCGGCCCGACCCAGCACGCGGTCGCCGAGGTCGCTCGCCGACATCCTGAGGTGCGGGTGTCTGCGCTGGTCGACTCGATCGCAGCACTCGAGACATGGATCCCGCCCGTCGAGGTCTTCGTCGACGTGGACACCGGCATGCACCGCACCGGCGTACCGATCGAGGACACCGCAGCCGTTCTGCGGCTGGCGCGCGACGTCGTCGACCGCGGCTACCGCTTCCGTGGCCTCCACTCGTACGACGGCCACCTCGCCGACGCGCCACGAGAAGACCTACTGACCTGGGACCAGCGCCTACTCGCGGAAACCGCCGCAGCACTAGCCGACGCGGGCTGTCCGCCCGACGAAGTCGTAATGGGCAGCTCGCACACGTTCACCGACGTACTCGACGAACCATGGACCGGCCCAGGAGAACGCACCGTCGGCCCCGGGACCGTCCTCTACAACGACGGCCGCTCCCTACAACGCTTCGGCCAAAACTCCGGCTTCGCCCCCGCAGCCGGCGTACTCACCCGCGTGGTCAGCGTCGCAGGCGACCGAGTCACAACCGACGCAGGCCTAGCCTCCGCACAGGTCGACGCCGGCCGCCCCCACGTGCAGGTCGCGGACCGCCCCGACCTCGAGGTCGTATCCGTCGCCCAGGAACACCTCGTCCTCCGCCGAACCCGAGAACCGGTCACCGTCGGCGACCTGCTGCTCCTCGTCCCGATGCACGTCGACACCGCGATCATCCAGTTCGACCGCCTACTGATCGCCGACACCGACATCACCAGCGTCCCCGCGGTCGGCCGCTGGACTCGCTGAGCGGCTCCACTGGGCTGCAGGCTACGGTTCCGCAATCCCCTTGCGGGGTTGCGGAACTGCATCCAGTAGTCCGGTGGTGGCGATTGTTGCGCCGGCAGTGCCCAATCGGAGGTTGAGGCCGGATTTCGTGGGGCCCAGCTTCGCGGCAGATCCATCTGGCGGACTGCTTGCAGGGTTCGTATGACCCCCGGCTGTTCGAGTTTCGCGGTGACGACGTTCAGCAGGAGTGGCCAACCGCCAGGGGCGAGCTGCGGATCCCACGTGCGCGCGATGACCTGGCACGCGCTGATCATCTGGAAGATCGCGATCCGGCAGGCCTGACCGTCTGCGGTCGGCCGCATCCAGACCAGCCGAGTGCCGGCCGGCAGCCGTTCCCTTCCGACCAGTGTGCGGTTCGCGACCTCCCCAACCGGGTCCAGGAACGGAACAGGGTCGACGTCGCCGCCGGGATCATATGCGTAGTCCGTCATGCGAGATCCTCCCGGTTGGGTGCTGAGGTGAGGCTCATGTCCTCGGACCCTAGACAAAGCCAACGACAGTATGAATCGGCTCGCACCGCCCAGTCCGAAGTTACTCAGGGGTCACAGGCGCCCAAACGTTGAGCTTCTATGAACGATTTCGAGGGGCGCCCACACCGCCGGAACTGGCTGGTTCGGTACTACTTCGCCCAGTTCCGCTTCTACCTGCGCGTACAGGCTGCGCTCCGCATCCTCCCGGCGCCCATGGCGCGCGCACTCATCGCCCGGCTCCAGCCGGCGAAACCGCGAAGGGAACTCTGACACGCATCGATTCACCGACTCGAAGCTCGCCGCACCGTTCGTGCGCTGCCACCTGTCCGCTCTCCACTCAGCAGTTCGGGAGGCCTCCCGGAGTTGGCGCGGCCCGCGGAGTTCTTCCACCTCGCGGACAGTGCGGCCGCGATGGCCGGCCTGCTCGCGCTCCCGGAGCCGCCTGACGACGTCTTCTGCTACAACGACCTCCCCATTCCTCGAAGAACGGCGTACGGCTCCTCATGAACCGGATCGAGGCCGACCGCTCTGGCCCCCACCGAGCTCTCCGGCGACTACGCCCTCGAAGTCCGCGAGCGCACCGCCGGCTGACTCACCTGTCGCGGCCGGTGTCGCGTTCGGAGAATGGTGTACGAGGGCGCGCGTCCTGTTGGGCGTTACCCATCACCCGTTGGGCCGACGCGGGCGTGGGATTGAGCCCGACCCGTACAGTCTCCGCAAGCCCGCTGTTCGCCTGCGCCTTCTCGAACGCGGTGGTTGTCTTCAGCACCATCGTCATCCGCTTGACGAGGTTGGGATCTGGCGCAGGGCTCGCGACCAGTTGGTGCAGTGTCTCCCGGGCGTCGGTCTCCATCTGTTGCCTGACCGCCGGGTCGACGAGATGCATCCAGGCCGTCAGCGAGGGCGTTTCCTGCTTCAGGTTCAGCGGCGTCTGCTGCCAGGGTTGTGAACTGCCGGCCGCCATCACCACGCTCGTCATACACTCGGGCAGGCTGTGCTCGCCGCTGACCACCATGTCCGAGATGGCGAAGGCCATCAGGTCCTTCGCCTCGTCCTGCGAAAGCCGATCCTCTTCCATCAGCATGGTCGCGGCCGTCATGTACATTGCCGAGCTACTGGATCGGCCGCCGACGAAACGGTCCGGCATGGAGTTCGTCAGGTTGTAGTACCAATTCGGATCGTTGACATCGACGGACGCCGGCGTCGGCAGGTCCGGCTTGTACGGCTCGGGTTCCGGGTGCGCTGCCTCGTTGAACATGGCGTCGCCACCCAGCCTGCGGTACGGCGGTACGACGACGTCCCAGCCGGCTGCCTCGAAGTTCAGCCGGTTCCGCGTCGGGCCCAGCGTCCGGCCGTACCCCTGCTCGGGTGCGTGTTCATTCCGGTAGGTATCGCGGATGCTGTCGAACAACTTGTCGTCGACCGCCAGGCTCGGCCCCCGGTTACGTTTCTCAGGCGCGCCGGCTCCCGGCACATCCATTCCCACACCCTCGTTCACGCGGGTTCGCCCTTGGTGGTAGGCGTGCGTCTCGAAGGTTCCGGTCCACGTGCCGCTCATGAGCTGATCCTGGATCGTCAGCGCCCCGGTCGAAGCGGTGGTGCTGATCTGGACCTCAGACCCAACAGACAGGCCACGATTTCCTACCGGCCCCTCAAGTACCGACCCCCGGATTGTCACGCCCGCGGCATCACCGTCGACGCTGTTGATCCGGAGCCGCAGTTCGTCGCCATCCGCGTGCACCCGGACCACGTCATCGACCCAGGCGGCCGCCGTGTGGGCCGGGGTGCTTGCGTCGAACGCACCCACATGCCGTGAGATCGCGCTGTCGGTCCGGACCGAATACAACGTGTCGCGCTGATAGGTAAGACCCAGCAATTGCTGGGGATCGTCCAACGGCGGATTCTCCCGTGCCGCGGCGATGGCGTCCAGCTCCGCGCGATTCCGACCACTCACCATGTAGCCGTTGTCCTGCAGGAACCACACCTCTTCGGTGCGCTCGACCCCCTGCGTCACGCCGTCCATCTCCTGCTGAAACGCTTCCCATCCTTGACGGCGGGGCGCATTACCCGCCGCCCGGCTCTCCAGTTCTCTGCGCCAGTTGCGCTTCGTCGCCTGGAGAAAGCTCGCCACGACGGTGACCTCAACCTCTTCGTCGCTCTGCGGCCGCTGCCCGTAGGCGAACTCGGCCGACTCGCTCCGCTCAAGCGCCGCGACCCGCTCGGCGGCCGTTCCCGGTCGCGCGAGAATCTCCGCGACCGCATCCTCGGGTCCGATCTCGTGACGGTGCTGCACGGGGGTCATGCCTCGGCGATCGCCCGGCGAACCTCACGCTCGACGAAGTCCCAGGAATAGTTCGCCGCGACCTGATCGTCGTAGTACGCGGCGAGCGCCTCCTCGGTCAGCTTCCGCACCAGCGCCTCACCCTCAAGCCCGGCGAGATCCGGCCCGCCGGCCCTCAACCGTGACACCGCACCCGCGCGGATCGCAGCGTACCGCTCGCGATCATCGACGTACCGCATCCCCGTTCACTCCTCCCAGCACTACCGAATCTCGCGAGTCTAAGCGCCAACCGGTCCAGTCCAAGATGAACGCTGCTGGAGCAGAAGCAGACTTGGCTAGCTCGATCGGGCCGGTGCCAGAGTCGTCAGGATGTGGCCGAGGACCGTTGCCGCGACGCGGATGTCGGCATCGGAGATACCGGCGGTGGCGGTGGCTGCTGTCTGCTCGAAGGCGGGCTGGATGACGGGGAGCAGTTTGCGACCCGAGCGGGTGAGCTCGACGGTGATCGCGCGGCGGTCGGTCGGGTCGGGGTGGCGGGTGATGTGTCCCTTCTCGCCGAGGCGGTCGAGGAGCCTGGTCATGCCCGCGGTGTCGGTACCCAGTAACTCGGCGAGTTTCCGCGGACTCGTGGTGCCACCGGAAACGTGCAGCAGTACGCCGGCCTGCTGCGACGTCAGGCCGTGTTCGCCGAGTCGCTGATCGAGGACGGTGCGGATCTCGCGGGCCACCTGGGTGGTGAGCGCGGCGAGCTCGAGTCGTGGGCCGGGCATCTCTTCTCATCTACTGTCGCGACAGTTACTGTCTAGGCTGTAAGTTGATACTAGATGGAGGAGGCTGCATGTCCGACGCGCCACGTCCGGAAGTCGTCGACTTCTTCCGGCGCTACGAAGCCGTGGCAGCCGACGGGTCGAGGAGCGATGAACTGCTGACGATCTTCCATCCGACCTTTCTTGCGGTGGATCCGTCGACCGTGTCCACGGTTCCGGTTGAGCGGTTGATTGCGACGCTGCCGGCCCGGGAGCAACTGTTCGCCGCCCATGGCGTCACCGGGATGCGCCTGGAGTCGGTGCGGGAGTCGCCGATCGATGCCGTACATACCTTGGCGGACACGACGTGGAGTCTGCAGCCGGATGGTGGCGAGGTCGTCACCTCCACCTTCTTGCTGCGCCTGGAGGGCGGCGAGTGGCGAATTCTCGTGTACCTCAACCACCACAACATCCGTGACGTGCTGGAGGAGTGCAGTAGATTGCACTCATGAGTGCAACTTATGTCATCACTGGTGGGACCGACGGCATCGGGGCGGGGCTGGCTCGCGCTTTGGTCGAGCGGGGTGATCGGGTGGTGGTGATCGGGACCGATCCGCGGAAGGGGCGGCGGCTGGTCGAGGAGACGCGGGGGAGTGCTGTCTTCGTCAAGGCTGATCTGAGTCTGGTGTCGGAGAACCGTCGTGTCGTCGAGGAGTTGGTTGCGGACTGGCCGGTGATTGACGGGCTGGTGTTGTGTGCTCGGTTCATGCGGTCGCGGCGGGCGGTGACTGCTGAGGGGTTCGAGGACAACTTCGCGTTGTTCTATCTCAGTCGGCTGTTGATGAGTTACGGGCTGGTCGGGCCGTTGGAGAAGGCGGAGCGGCCGGTAATCGTGAATGTCGCCGGGCCGGGGCATGACACGCCGATTGCCTGGGATGACCTGCAGAGCGCGCGGCAGTACGACCTGGTGCAGGCGATGTTCATGACCGGTCGTTTGAACGATCTGCTCGGGGTGAGTTTCGCCGAGCGGCACAGTGCGGGGCCGGTGCGGTACGTGCTCTTCCATCCGGGGACCACGGCGACGAGCTATGCGGGAGAGTTCGATCCGCAGACTGCTGCGAACCTGCGGCGCCAGCGGTCGATGGCGAAACCCGTGTCGGACGTGGTGCCGTCGTTGCTGCGGTTGCTCGGCGACCCGCCCGCGGCACCGTTGAGTGCCTTCAACCTCTCCGCTGAGTTGAACGTGCACAGCGAGCTGTTCTCCGCGGACGACTCGGCGCGTCTGTCGCGGCTGACCGACGAGCTGCTAGGCACGTAGTTGAATGAGGGTGCCGAGGCCGCGTCTGTGGGCTTCGGTGCAGATCGTTCGGGCTGCTACGACGTCCTGCAGTGCGATGCCGGTGAGGTCGGCGACCACCGGCTGGTCGGGGTGACTGCGGGGATCGCGTCCGGCTCGGATGATGTCGGCCAGCTCCCCTGCGACATCGTCCGCGGTGATCAGCCCAGCAGCCACTGCTGAGCGCAGTTCTCCGTGGGTCAGGCACTGTTCGAGCGAGTCCACGACGACGGCGGACTCTGCGAGCAGGTGGGCCGGGAGCTCCTGTTTCGTCGGTGCGTCCGAGCCGACGGCGACAACCAACGTCCCCGGGGCCACGCGTTTCAGCACCGGAGCAGTCGCCGAGGTTGCGGTGACGATCACCCGGGCGGCCGGCGCGAGGTCGTGTGCGACGTGTACGTCGTCGAAGTCGGCGGCGACGCTCTTGGCCCGCAGCGGATCCCGGCCCCAGACGTCGATCCGCCGTACGTCGGTGGAGCTGCGTAAGGCGCGGATGATCGGCCTGGCCAGCCGTCCGGTCCCGATCAGCAAGGCGTGTGAGAGGGGTTGCGGTGCCAGGTGACGTACGGCGATGGCGGCCATCGCGGCGGTCCGTGCGGCGGTCAGCTCGGCGGAATCCATCAAGCCGGTCAGGGCGCCGGTCGAGGCGTCGACGAGCAGCATCGTGCCGCGCATCCGGCCGCTGTCGTAGCGGCCGTTGACCTTGAGCCCGAGGAGCTCCGCGCCGGACAGCTGCGCCGTACCCCCGACGATGTGGAACGCGCCGCTGTCCACGGCGACGAGCTGCCGGAAGCGACGGGCGTCGTCGGAAGGTGAAGTGATCAGAGCGTGCTCAAGCGCAGTCGTGAGATCCACTGACGCCAGTGCCTCGGTGACATCGGCCGCGGACAGGACCAGGCAGTTCGGTGTCCGCGACGGGGCCGGCTGAGCGACCTGCTGGGACACCTCGGGCACGGGTCAGGCCTTTCGATGGGTCGGACGGGCTCGGCAAATCTATCCGGATTTGGTCACTTTGTCGATCTTCTGTTCATTTTGTAAAGTAGTATGGTGTGACGATCGCCGATGATGGGAGTCCGGACGCATGCCTGAGGCAACCAAGCGCCGTACGGCGAAGCGGGCGAGTGAGGTCGAGGATCGGGCGGCCGACGCGGTCTTCGCCGCCGTGCTGCCGGTCGTGGACGGGATCGCGGCGACCTTCGGGCGCAAGTGTGAGGTCGTGCTGCACGACTACCGCAAAGAGGATCACTCCGTCATCGCTGTCTCCGGGAACGTCACCGGGCGCGAGGTCGGGTCGCCGATGAGCAGCATCGGGCTGGCCCTACGCCGCCAAGGTGACGCGGCGGAGTCCGACCTCAATTACGTCACCCGAACGCCGGACGGCCGGGTGATCAAGTCGTCGACGATCCTGTTGCGTACGCCGGATCAGCATGTCGTGGGTGCGCTGTGCATCAACTTCGAGGTGACCGAGCTACGGGCGCTCGGACGGCTCGTTGGCGAGTTGGCCGGCGAACTCGAGACGCCGGACGCTCCGACGACGACGTTCAGCAAGGACATCGAGTCCGTGATCGAGACGGTCATCACGGAGATCGAAGACGAGCTGGGTCATCCGGTGTCCAGGCTGACGATCAGCGAGCGTACCGAGGTGTTCAGGATGCTCGACGAGCGCGGCATCTTCCAGGTGCGCCGGGCGATTCCGTTGGTGGCTGAACGGTTGGGGCTGTCCAGGGCGACGGTCTACAACTACATCAGTCGCTCGCGTGAGGAGAGTGATCCGCAAGTCCCCTGATCATCGCGCTGAGGCCGACGGTGAAGGCGAGATCGGCCGCGCGGAGGCCCGAATCCGCGACGGCGTGTTCGTGGGCGGCCACCGCGGCGGCCAGGTGCGGTACCTGTTTGCCTGCGTCGCCGGGCGCGAGGAGATCCGGGGCAGCGATCGCGTCCAGGGCCGAGCCGAGGATGAACGATTCGAGCGCCACGATCGCCGGCAGGATCCGTTCGCTCGGCCACCCGGCCCGCTCGAACCCCTGGACGACCCGCTCGTACATCGCCACCGTACGGACCTGACCGGCGACCGGTGAGACGGCGAACAGCGGTATCGCGTGGGGGTGCCGCACGAAGGCGGCCCGATAGCTGTGTGCCCAGGCCGCGACGGCGTCGGCCCATGGGAGGCGCTCGAACATCGAGGCGTCGATCGCGTCGGTGATCACCTCCTGCACCCCGAACAAGATCTCGTCCTTGTTCGCGAAGTGGTTGTAGAGCGACGACGGCCGTACGACGAGGCGCGCCGCCAGCGCGTTCACCGAGAACGAGTCCCCGACCTCGTCGATCAGCGCGAGCGCCGCGGTCACGATCCGCTCGCGGTCCAGGACCGTTGTCCGGGGGCGTCCTGGGGTGCGTCGTACAGTCACGCCTCCATTGTGGATCACCACCTTAACGAATAGCATTCGTTTATGACTGAGTTGGTGCAGCAGGCTCGCGATCATCTGTGGATGCACTTCACGCGGCAGTCCGCGTACGCCGATACGCCGGTACCGATCATCGTCCGTGGCGAGGGCGTCCGGATCTACGACGCCGACGGCCGCTCGTACCTCGACGGTCTGGCAGGGCTCTTCACCGTGCAGGCCGGCCACGGCCGTCGGGAACTGGCCGAGGCCGCCGCGCGGCAGATGGAGCAGTTGCCGTACTTCCCGATCTGGTCGTACGCGCATCCGCCGGCGATCGAGCTGGCCGCCCGGCTCGCGTCGTACGCGCCCGGCGATCTGAACAAGGTCTTCTTCACCACCGGTGGTGGGGAGGCGATCGAGACGGCGTGGAAGCTGGCCAAGCAATACTTCAAGATCACCGGCAAGCCGTTGAAGCACAAGGTGATCAGCCGGGCGGTCGCGTACCACGGGACGCCGCAGGGCGCGCTGTCCATTACCGGCATCCCGGACGCGAAGAAGTACTTCGAGCCGCTGGTCCCGGGCGCGCACAAGGTGCCGAACACCAACTTCTACCGGGCGCTCGAGCACGGTGACGACCTGGACGCGTTCGGGCGCTGGGCCGCCGACCAGATCGAGCTCGCCATCGAGATGGAAGGCCCGGACACCGTCGCCGCGGTCTTCCTCGAGCCGGTGCAGAATGCGGGCGGTTGCTTCCCGCCGCCGCCCGGGTACTTCCGACGGGTCCGGGAGATCTGCGACCGGCACGACGTACTGCTGGTGTCCGACGAGACGATCTGCGCGTTCGGCCGGGTCGGGACCATGTTCGCGTGCGAGAAGTTCGGCTACGTGCCGGACATCATCACGTGTGCCAAGGGGATCACCAGCGGGTACGCGCCGTTGGGGGCGGCGATCATCAGCGACCGGCTGGCCGAGCCGTTCCAGCACGGGACCGAGTCGTTCTCGCACGGCTACACCTTCGGCGGTCACCCGGTCTCGACGGCGGTCGCGCTGGCCAACCTCGACGTCTTCGAACGCGAGCAGCTCAACCAGCGGGTGCTCGGCAACGAGAAGGCGTTCCGTACGACGCTCGAGCGCCTGACCGATCTGCCGATCGTCGGCGACGTCCGTGGTGACGGCTACTTCTACGGCTTGGAGCTGGTGAAGGACAAGGCCACGAAGGAGACGTTCGACGAGGAGGAGTCGGAGCGGTTGCTGCGTGGTTTCCTCTCCAAGGCGCTCTTCGAGAACGGCCTGTACTGCCGCGCGGACGACCGTGGTGACCCGGTGATCCAGTTGGCGCCGCCGCTGATCGCCGGGCAGGCCGAGTTCGACGAGATCGAGCAGATCCTGCGCGCTGTGCTCACCGAAGCGGAGGCGCTGCTCTGATGCACATCCAGAACTTCGTCGACGGCCGGCTCGTCGACGCCGCGGCCGGCTGCACCACTGAGCTCGAAGACCCCACCACGGGGGAGGTCTTCGCGACCGCCTCGCTGTCTTCGGGGACCGATGTCGAGGCGGCGTACGTCGCGGCCGCGCGAGCGTTCGAGGGTTGGCGCGAGACCACGCCGGCGGAACGGCAGCGTGCGCTGCTCAAGTTCGCTGATGCCGTCGAGCAGAACGCTGAGGAGCTGGTACAGCTCGAGTCGCGGAACACCGGCAAGCCGCTTGGGCTGACCCGGACCGAGGAGCTTCCGCCGGCTGTCGACCAGCTGCGCTTCTTCGCCGGTGCCGCGCGGTTGCTCGAAGGCCGCAGCGCGGGTGAGTACCTGGCCGGCCATACCAGCTATGTACGTCGTGAGCCGGTCGGCGTCATCGGCCAGGTAGCGCCGTGGAACTACCCGTTGATGATGGCGGTCTGGAAGATCGCGCCGGCGATCGCGGCCGGGAACACCGTCGTACTCAAGCCGGCCGACACGACGCCGGTGACCGCAGTGCGGCTGGCTGAACTGGCCGCGGAGCACCTGCCGGCGGGGGTGTTCAACGTAGTCTGCGGCGATCGTGACACGGGCCGTGCCGTGGTGGGACACCCGATCCCGGCGATGGTCTCGATCACGGGTTCCACGCGGGCCGGCTTCGAGGTCGCCAGTACCGCGGCGAAGGATCTGAAGCGCACACACCTCGAACTCGGCGGCAAGGCTCCGGTGATCGTCTTCGACGACGCCGACGTCGCTGCAGCCGCGGAGGGGATCGCGATGGCGGGCTTCTTCAACGCGGGCCAGGACTGCACGGCGGCTACCCGCGTCCTCGCGGCGCCCGGCGTTGCCGATGACCTCACGGCGGCGCTTGCCGAGCAGGCCCGACGTACGAAGACCGGTCGGCCGGACGATCCCGACGTACTGTATGGGCCGCTCAACAACGCGGGGCAGCTCGAGCGGGTCAGCGGATTCGTGGATCGGCTGCCCGATCACGCCACCGTGCTCGCTGGTGGTACGCGCGTGGGGGAGCGCGGCTTCTTCTACGCGCCCACTGTCATCGGCGGGCTACGTCAGGGCGACGAGATCACGCGCGAGGAGATCTTCGGACCGGTCATCACCGTGCAACAGTTCGCCACTGAGGACGACGCGGTTCGGCTCGCCAACGATGTGGAGTACGGCCTCGCCTCCAGCGTCTGGACCTGCGACCACGGCCGCGCGATACGCGTCGTACCGCGCCTCGACTTCGGCTGCGTGTGGGTGAATACCCATATCCCACTGGTCGCCGAAATGCCCCACGGCGGCTTCAAACGCTCAGGCCACGGTAAGGACCTCTCGACGTACAGCCTCGACGACTACACCCGCCTCAAACACGTCATGCACGCCCACACCTGAGGGCCAGCGCGCAGCTCAGTGGTGGGCGGTGAGGGAGCGGATCAGGTCCTTCGTGAAGGATTCGGTGGCGGCGACCAGGTCGATGGAGGCGGGGTCGAGAAGCCATTGGGTGTTCGCGCCTTCGATGAAGGCGAGGATCTCGAAGGCCTTGAGGTGTGCGTCGACCGTGGGGGTGAACTCGCCGGATTGCTGCCCGGCGGTGATCATCTGCTCGATCACCTCGCGCAGGTTGCGGTAACGCGTGACGAAGTGTTCGTGGGCGACGTCGTGGGGGTGCAGGTTCTCCGCGACCAGGACCGCGAAGAGGCGCGCGAGGCTTGGGTCGGCGACGTTTTGGTGGGCGTAGCGGGGAAGTTGTTCGATCGCCGCGACGCCGCCGAGGGCGGCGAGCTCCTCGGCGAACGCGAGGCTGGCGCCGTCGCGGTGGTCGATCACGGCGTGCAGCAGGCCGGTCTTGTTGCCGAAGTAGTAGAGGAGCGCCTGCTGCGTCACGCCGACCGCGGCGGCGACGTCGGCGATGCTCGTGCTCGCGTAGCCGCGCTCGGCGAAGAGAGTCGCGGCGGCCTGGAGAAACTCGTCGCGCCGGGACTCGCCGCGGGCCGAGGGCTTGCGGCCCTGGCGGGCGGTGCTGGATGACCTCATGAATCCTTCCTATCTCAGGGTCTTGAATTCTACCTAGTGGTAAGTAGAATTCTCGGCACCTTCGGAGGGAGTTCAGCCGTGACGTGGACGGGGCAGTGGATCTGGTCGGCCGGTACGGCGCTCGCCGGGCCGACACGGGCACAGCCGTACGGATCACTCGATCGCGACCGGTTCGATCAGCGGGTGCTGTTCCGCAAGGTGTTCGATTTGGTGGATGTACCGGACGCGTCGGTGCGGATCAGTGCGGACGCGCGGTACCTCCTGTATCTCAACGGTGTCGAGGTCGGCGCCGGGCCGGTGCGGCACGGTCCGCGGCGGCTGGAGTACGACGAGTACGACGTACGCGGACTGCTGCGGCCGGGGCGGAACGTGGTCGCGGTGCTCGGGCGGTTCTACGGGCATCCGGTGCCGTGGTGGGAGCCGTCGCCACCGAGCTTCACGATGGGCGGCGGCGGGCTGGTCACCGAGGTTCGGGTGGGTGACCGGGTGATCGGGACCGACGAGACCTGGCGGTGTACGCCGGCGAGTGCGTGGACGCCCGCGGAGCCGCCGAGCATGCTGCTGACACAGCTACCCGAGTCCCTCGACGCGAGGCTGCTCGACCCGCGCTGGACCGGGCCCGACTTCGATGACAGCGGATGGGAGCACGCGAACGTCCTCGCCGAGTACTCGGTCGTCGGCGCCCGCGGCGCAACCCACCCACCGACCGAGCCGTGGGGTGTCCTCGCCCGCCGCCCGATCCCACACCTGACCGGTGAGCTCCGCACCGCGACCGTGATCGAGCACCACAGTGCCGAGGATGGGGAGGCGCGCGGTGGGGAGGAACGCGGCGGGGACGCGAGTGGCGGGGAGGAGCGCGGCGGGGACGCGGTTGGCGGGGAGGCGCGTGGCGGCGAGGCCGGTGGTGGGGAGGAGCCTGGCGAGGAGGGGCGTGGCGGGAACGGGCGGCGTGGTGCGCGCCGGGTGGGCTCAGGGGGGCCTGAGAGGCTCGGGCTCGGTGACGCGCGGGCCGATCTGCGGGCTGCGCTTGAGGACCGCTCGGAGGGGGCGTGGGGGAGGCGCGTCGGCGAGGCGGGCGAGATGCCGGGGCGTGGCTCCGGGGTTGAGCGGTTGTCTCCGGGGGCAGGTGTTGACCGGGTGCTTGTGGTGGCTGACTTCGGGATGGTCGTCGCTGGGCGTCTGGAGCTGGAGTTCGAGGGGCCGGCGGGCGGTGTCGTCGTGGGCGCTTTGCTGGAGGTTCCCTCCGTCGCGGCGCTCGACAGTGCTCCGGTGTTCAGGTATGTCGCTCGGGGGCGAGACGACAAGTACGTGTCCGGTGATCCGGTCGGCGGGCGGTACGTCGTACTGCTCGTGGATGACCCGTCGGTCGTGGAGTCGATCCGGCTCCGGGAGGCGCTTCGGCCACGGCGGGCGGTGGCGCCGTTCGCGTGTAGCGACGAACGGTTGGACGAGATCTATCGGGTCGGGCTGCGGACCGTGGATCTCACAGCGCAGGACGCGTACGTCGACTGTCCGACGCGGGAGCAGCGGGCGTGGACCGGGGACGCGGTCGTGCATCAGTCGGTGGATCTGGTCGCGAACCAGGACTGGAGTCTCGCGCGCTGGAATCCGCAACTGCTGGCGCAACCGCGCGTCGACGGTCTCCTGCCGATGGTCGTCGCGGGTGACTTCGCGACCACGCAGATCCCGACCATCCCGGACTGGTCGCTGCACTGGATCCGCTCGGTCCACAACCTGTACCGCTACACCGGCGACCGTGATCTGGTCGCCTCGCTGGCCGGCACCGTCGAGGGGATCCTGCGCTGGTTCGAGCGGTACGTCGACGAACACGGCCTGGTGAGCGACGTACCGGGATGGGTGCTGATCGACTGGTCGCCGGTGCAGGTACGCGGAACGAGCGCGGCGCTGAATGCCTTGCTGGCAAGGGGTTTGCTGGACTTCGCGGAGATCGCTGACTGGCTGGGCGACGCGGGTCGCGGGGGCTGGGCACGAGGTTTGCACGCGCGTCTGCGCGCTGGTTTCGACGGCTTCTGGGATGCGGAGCGGGGTGCGTACCGGGACAACATCGTGGACGGCCGGCGCGAATGGTCGGTGAGTGAGCATGTGGCAGCGGCAGCGGTCTGCGGTGATCTGGTGCCGGCCGAGCGGCGTGCCGACGTACTGCGGCTGCTGCTCGACCGCGACGCGATGTTCACCACGAGCCCGTTGGCCGACCACGGCAGCGACGCCCGCGGGCCGATCGACGGGCAGCCGGTGTCGGCGCGGCCCGAGCCCGACTGGGACACCGAGCGGCTGGTCGTCGGAGCGCAGCCGTTCTTTCGGTACGTCGTCCACGACGCGCTGGCGTTGCTCGGCGCGGCCGACGAGATCGCGACGTTGTGCCTGGACTGGACGCGGCTGTTGAAGGACGCCCCCACCGCGTTCCGCGAATGCTGGGAGGGCGGATCGTACTGCCACGGTTGGTCGGCCACGCCCACGCGGGATCTGGTCCGGTACACGCTGGGCATCAGTCCCGCCGTACCTGGATTCGAGGTTGTCAGGATCGCCCCGCGATTGGGATGGCTCACCTTCGCGCGAGGTGAGGCGCCGACACCGTACGGCGTGGTCTCGGTGACCGTCGACGGGCGACGGCTCCGTGTCGAGTCGCCGGTCGAGGTGGAAGTCGTATCGCGGTCGGGCGAGACGTCGCGCCACCCGGCCGGCCTGGTGGAAGTCGAGCTGTGATCGGAGGACGAGATGAGGGCATTGCTTGCCGGGTTGCTTGTCGTGGCGGCGGCCGGTGCCGGTGCGCCGCCGGCCGCGGCGGCCGACCCGTTGGCCGAACCGGTCTGGCTCTGTAAACCAGGGATGCCGGCGAATCCGTGCAACCAGGACGCGGCCGGGAACCCGGTCGAGTCGCCAGGCATCGTGCGGTACCCGGACGGCAGCGTCGTCACGCTCGACTCGACAACTGTCGGGGGACAAGTCGAGCACTTCGCTGCCGAGCCGGATCCGCCGGTCGACTGCTTCTACGTGTACCCAACGGTCGACCTGGTGGCGAACCCGTTGCTGCAACTCGGCTCCATCCCACCGGCGGCCCGGCCGAACGAGGCGGCCGTCCTCTTCGCGCAGGCCGCTCAGTTCACCGGGCAGTGCCGGATGTTCGCGCCGCTCTACCGGCAGGCGACCCTGCCCGGACTCGCGGTCAGCACGATCCTCGGGGCAGACGCGTACCTCGGCCCTGGGTTCGCGGACGTGCAGCAGGCGTGGGACTACTACTGGCAGCACGACAACCTCGACCCGCGGACGGGGAAGCGCCGCGGCGTGATCCTGCTCGGCCACTCGCAGGGCAGCGTCGCGGTCGAGCGGTTGATCCAGTCGTCGATCGACGGCAATCCGGAGACTACGCGGCAGTTGGTGGCCGCCGTACTCCTCGGTGGAGCCGTACAGGTGCCGAGGGGAGGTATCGCCGGGGGAGGCGATGATCCGGACTCGACCTTCCAGCACCTGCCATTGTGCCAACGAGGCCGCGGCGGACGGCTCCCCGTCGGTTGCGTGATCGCCTATTCGTCGTACATGCCCGCTGACGGTACCGCACCTGGTGCGGGGACGCTTGCCTGGAGCAACAAGCCTGGGCATCAGATCGCCTGTGTCAATCCGGCAGCGCTCCTGCGCGGCGGTACGGCGACACCGTTGGACACGCTGATGCCGACCCGGAGTCTCGTACAGGGCAATGTACTGAATCCCAACGGTCACCTTGCGCTCGAGCTGCTCGGCTACAACCTGGCGACCTACGGCACTGGCTTCGCTCACTATCCGTCGGTGCTCACGGGCGAGTGCCGGTACGCTCCCGGCGACGGCGGCAGCTCCAGCTGGCTGAACATCAGCGGCGGGGACTTCCTGCCCGCATCAGCCGGCAGCTCAGCGCTCGGGCTGCACGTCGCCGACTACAACCTCGCGCTCGGCGATCTGAAGGAGCTCCTCGCAGCTCAGACCTCGGTTTGGGCGCATTCATGACCGACACGATCACACGCGCCGTTGTCGACAAACCGTGGCGGATGGCCGCGCTGGCCGGGATGGCGTCGTACCTCGATGCCGGCACGATCGTCGCTGTCTCGGCGTGCATCAGCCGCTGGCAGACGATGTTCGGCCTGACGTCGTGGCAGCTCGGGTTCCTGTCCGCGGCGCTGACCGTGTGCATCGGCATCGGCGCGATCGTCGGCGGCCGGATCGGTGACCGGTTCGGCCGCAAGAAGGTGTACGCGATCGACCTGCTCGTCTACATCTTCGGGCTGGCGTGGCTGGTGTTCGCGGTCGGTACGCCGATGCTGTTCGCCGGCATGATCATCGTCGGGCTCGCGATCGGCGCCGACGTACCCACCGCGCTGTCCCTCGTCGGCGAGAACTCGCCGACGGCGATGCGCGGCCGGTTGGTGACGTTCACCGGATTCCTGTGGGGTCTCGGCCCGCTCGTCGTCATCGTGCTCGTGCTGGCCGTGTCGGGCACCGGCGATCTGATGCCGCGGCTGATCTTCGGCCATCTGCTGGTCCTCGGCGCGATCACCTGGTTGCTGCGCCGCCGGATGAAGGAGTCGATCCGCTGGCGACGGACCGAGCAGGCTGGGGTGCGGCACCTGTTCAACCCGACGTTGCTGCGTACGACTCTGTTCACCGTCGCCTTCTACACCTTGGTCACGATCGGCACGAACTTCTACGGCTCCTTCGGCCTCTACGCGCTGGAGAAGGTCGGCGGCCTCAGCCAGAGCGACGCCCTGTCCGCCTCACTCATCGCCGTACCCGTCATCGTCCTGACCGTGGTCGCGATGATGCGCGCGATGGACACCCGGGCGCGGCAGCCGATCTTCTACGTCGGCGCCGTACTCCAGGTCCTCGCCTGGCTGGCTCTTCTCCTCGTACCGGTCAACGCGACGAGCCTGATCGCCGTGTTCGTCGCGTACGGCTTCGCGAACACGCTCGCCGGCGAGACGCATTACAAGGTCTGGTCACAGGAAAGCTTCCCGACCAGTGTGCGCAGTACGGCAGTCGGCCTGAGCTTCGGCGTCGCACGGATCACCTCGGCCATCTTCCTGATCTTCGTGCCAACCCTCCTACGGACCGGCTTCACCACGTTGGTCGTCCTCATGGCCGTCGTGACGAGCGCCTCCGGCATCGTCGGCATCGCCTTCCGCCCCCGCGGCCAGGGCGAGCCGATCGAGGCCATCGACGCCAGCCTCACGAACTGACAGGTTCGTCAATCTGTAACGTACCTGTTGGTACGAGTGTCTGGTCTTTACGGTGCTGACACGCGGTGAAAACATCATGTCCTTACTTTTCTGGTCAGCTATCCGTTGCCCAGTGAGGAGTAAGGCATGGCGCAGACCAGACGGCAGTTCCTGCAGCAGGTCGGTATCACCGGTGGGGCCGGTGTCCTGTACTCGACGATGTCGGCGCTCGGCCTCACGAGCGTGGCAGAGACACCCGCGTACGCCGCCCCGGCGCGGGTGGAGCTGAACGGCCGGAACAAGCACGTCGTCATTCTCGGCGCGGGCATTGCCGGGCTGACGTCGGCGTACGAGCTGCTGAAGGCCGGCTACAAGGTGACGCTACTGGAGGCCAGGAACCGTCCCGGTGGGCGCAACTGGACGGTGCGTGGCGGCACGGTGGAGACCGATCTCGCCGGCAACACGCAGCGCGCGACGTTCTCGCCGGGGCAGTACATGAACGCGGGTCCGGCGCGGCTGCCGCAGCATCACGTGACGCTCGAGTACTGCCGCGAGCTGGGGGTCGCGATCGAGCCGTTCGTCAATCAGAACGCCGACGCCTATCTGTACCGCGAGGGTTCCACGGCCCTGTCGAACAAGCCGATCCGGCATCGCACCGCGAAGGCGGACGCCTACGGGTACGTCGCCGAGCTGCTGGCGACGGCCACCGATCAGGGCGCTCTCGACGCGCTGCTGACGACGGCCGACAAGGAGGCGCTGATCGGCTTCCTCGGTAGTTTCGGCTCGATCGGGAACAAGGCGTCCGGTTTCGCCTATACCGGCGCCGACGGTCGGCGCGGTTACACGGTCGAGCCGGGTGCGGGTCTGGAGGCCGGTACGACGGCCGCGCCGTACGCGTTGAGTGATGTGTTCGCCAGCGGTGTCGGCAACTACTTCTCGTTCGAGTTCGGCTGGGACCAGGCGATGATGATGTTCCAGCCTGTCGGCGGGATGGACCGGATCCCGTACGCGTTCGAGAAGGCGATCGGCAAGGACAAGATCCGGTACGGCGCCGAGGTGACCGGACTGCGCAACACCATGACCGGTGTCGAGGTCACGTACAAGATCGGCAAGCGGACCCAGGTCATCACCGGGGACTACGCGATCTGCGCGCTGCCGCCGCACCTGGCGGCGAAGGTCCCGTCCAACCTGCCGGCGCCGATCACCGAGGCGCTGCGGTACGCGCGTCCGACGAACGCGGGCAAGATCGGCATCGAGTACGGGCGCCGCTGGTGGGAGGAGGACCACAAGATCTACGGCGGCATCACCAACAGCTCGCTCGACACCGTCAACACCTGGTACCCGTCGTACAACTTCCACGGCGAGCGCGGGACCGTGATCGGCTACTACAACACCGGAACCAACGCGAACACGTACGGCGCGTTGACGCCACCGGCCCGGCTGGCGCGCGCCTTGTCGCAGGGCGCGAAGATGCACGGTGACGTCTACACCAAGGACGTGAAAGCCTCGTTCTCGGTCAACTGGCTGGGCACGAAGTACTCCGAGGCGTCCTGGGTCAGCTGGCCGTCGCAGACCGACGGCATCTACGCGCGACTGCTCGATGCCACCGGCAACATCTACTTCGCCGGCGACCACCTGTCCCACGTGATCGCCTGGCAGCACGGCGCGATCACGTCCGCCCGCGCGACGGTGACCGCGCTGCACAGCCGAGTGGCGGCGGGCCGATGAGGACGCGCCTGATCGCCGGGGCTGTCGCGCTCGTCCTGTCCTTCGGGGCAGGCACCGCGACGGCGGCCGGATGGTGGGACAAGCCGAAGCCGCCGAAACCCGGCACGGTCGTGCCGGCGCTCCCGGCGGGCCAGTCCAACCCGATGATCGCTACCGGTGTCGGCATCGGCGCCAACACTCCCGTCTACAAGACGAGCGGCATCGGGCCGTCCGCGCTGAACACCGGCGCGCCGGCCGGCAGCGAGGCGTCGTACGTCGACACCGCCGTCTTCCCGGGCGGCGCGCTCCCTGCCGGCGTCACGATCACCGAGGCCCAAGGCATCAACGTCCTGCGCCGGATCGGCGAGAACCTGGCGGCGGCCGGACTCTCGTACGCCGACGTCTACACGATGCGCGTCTTCCTGCAGAACCCGGCCGGCGCCGCCACCGCCGACTTCGCCGGCTGGAACCGCGCGTACCGCCAGTACTTCGCCAACACCGACCTGACCACCGGCGCCTACGTCCCCGTTCCGCTGGGTACGGCGGCGCCCACCAAACCCTTCGTGGTCAACAAGTCCCGCCCGTCCCGCTTCGCCCTCGAGATAGAGAACCTCCCGGTCCCCGGCTGGCTCGTCGAAGTCGAGGTCGACGCCGCCTACCCGACCAAGTAGCGGCGGTCTGCTGGGCTAGGTTCATTTTGCGGGCGATCAGCGGGATCGCTCCGGCGGGCATCAGTCGGCTCAGACGGTCGAGCATTTGGGCGTCCTTGCCGATCCGTACCCGTGGCGCGCCGCGTTCGACTACGGCGACGATTTCGCGGCCGGCATCCTCGACTGTTGTGAGGCTGCCGGCCGCCTTGTCAGACTCCGCGGCGCCGGGCATGGCGACGCCCGAGTTGGCGAGGATGTCGGTCGCGATGCCGCCGGGGAACACGACGCTGACCTTCAGCGGACTGTCCTGGTGCTCGGCGATCAGTGCTTCGGTGAAGAGCTTGACGGCTGCCTTGCTGGCGCCGTACGCCCGCAGGCCGGCTCCCGGAGCTCAGCCGTCGGGATAGTTGCCAAGGCTGAAGACCAGCATGAATCCGATGACGCCGGCGCCGAGTCCAACTCCGAGGCTGACGGGCCAGGTCGGCCGGTGGTGCAGGTAGGCGTCGGCGTGCCGTCGTCACGCGGGCTGGACAGGTGATCGATGGTGCCCAATGCGGGCCGGCGCATGCCTCGAATGGCCGCTTGCTGCCGTCAAGTGCAGCCGGGGGAGCGTGTTCTGGACTTCCACTCGGCGGCGGAGAGGCGGCGGAGTTCGGTGTAGAACGGGACGAGGTGGGCGAAAGTCTCGCGCTCGTCCGCGGTAGCGTCGTAGCCGTCCAGTACGGCGGGGAGCAGGGCGGGATCGTCGAGGGTCAGGACGGCCAGGTCCATGGCCGCGTCGCCGGGGCCCAGGTCGTGAAGATCGATGAGGCCGACTCGGCTCCCGTCGACTCTGAAGTGTTCCGGGCGGCCATCGAACAGGATCAGGTCCCCACCGCGGTCCTCCAGTAGTGGACGCAGTTGGTGGTGCCACCGCAGGAACTGACTTACCTCATCCGGGTGAGCACCAGTCGTTCGCCACCAAGAGGTGATGCTTTCGACCCAGTCGGCGATCCACAGATCGACTGTCGGACGACCGCTGTACGGCGGTTCGCTGCCGAGCGAGTGGATCGTTCGAAGGAGCCGTCCGGCTTCCCGTTGGATGGGCGGAGGGCTGGCGGACGACAGTGCAACGCCGGGGGTCCAGCTGAGGATGAGCTCGTTGGGGCCGTGGCCAAGCACTTCCGGCACGGGCAGACCGGCTGCTGCGAGCCGCCGTACTGCCTCCACCTCCGGTACGAACGCCCCGGCCGCCAGGTCGGCTTTGAGGACGACCGGTCCGTGGCTGGTCTCGACGCGGGCGACGAGTCGGCCGTACCGCTGCGCGAGAACCTGCCAGCCACTGACCTCGAACCCGAACCGGCCGACGATGTCCGGCGGATCGGGGATCAGAGGGTGACGCCGTTCTCGCGGAGGGCGGCGGCCAGGTCCTGGTGGTGCGGTATGCCTGGGAGGTCGCCGTCGGGCGACGGGCCCGCGAGCTCGAGCGATTGACCGTAGGCGGCGAGGCGTTCGGACTCGGTCAGGATGGCTTCGCGTCCTTCTGGCGACCAGCCGTGGAGGTCGGTGATGTCGAGGATGACGGTGTCGGCGCGGGTGAGGACCCAGCCCATGGCGCCGTTGAAGCGGTGCAGGGCCGCCTTGCCGAGGTGACCGGTGATGGTCACGACGGCGACCGCGCCGACCTGCTGGTACTGCCACTGAATGGTCATGCGTCGGGCTGCGGTACCACGACGTCGTTCTCCATCGCGAGGCGGAGCAGGCTGTCGAGTTCGCCGGCGTACACGCGTTCGCCGTCGATGTCGCCCTCGTCCTGGGCGGTGCGCAGCGCGAGCCGCGTGTTGGTGATGCGCTGCACGAGTTCCTCCGCGAAGGTGCTCATGGTCTCCTCTTGATCGTCACCGTCGCCGGTCCCCTGAATGACTCAAGACTTGCAGGAAATTTCAATTCATGCTGCCATGCCTTGTGGCTGTTGTGAAGGTACGGCGATCCTCCGCGGACCGGCCGCCCGTGACCGGAGGATGCCGGTGAGCTCGGGCGACGCGGAAGAACTCTTCGCCCGCCTCGCCGTCGAGCTGCACGACGCGGCGACCGCCGGTGTCGACGAGACGGCGCGCACCCTCGTGGAGTTCGTCCAGCAGACGCTCAGCTGCCGCCACGTCTGCCTGTCGCTGAGCGAGCGCGGCCGTCTCGACGTGGTCGCTGCGAGCGATGGTTGGGTCGAGCAGCTCGACCGCGCCCAGCTGGAGCACGGCGAGGGTCCGCTGCCGACAGCGTTCGCGTACGACACCCTTGTCTGGGTTCGCGAGGCCCAGTCGGATCCCCGCTGGCCGGCGTGGTCGGATGCGGTCACGGACTCCGGCGCGCAGACCGTTCTCCAGATGCCGTTGCGAACGTCGGACAAGACCGTCGGCGTGCTCGGCCTGTACGGCACAGATGCCAACGCCTTCAGCGAAGACGATCGGGAGACGGCACAGGTGCTGGCCCATTACGTGGCCGAGGTCGCGGTCTCGACGGCACGACGTACGAAGAATCTCGCGGTCGCGATGGACGCGCGCAAGCTGGTCGGTCAGGCGCTGGCTGTGCTGATGCGGCGCTACGACATCGACGACGCCCGTGCGTTCAAGCTCGTTCGCCGACGGGCGCAGGCGGCCGACGACAAGCTCCGTGACGTCGTGCAGTGGCTCGTCGACAGTTCCCTGCACGCGGCACCTGGGGAGAGTTAGGAACAGATGACCACACCGTTGCATCAGCTGAAGGCTGAGTTCTTCAAGACACTGGGACATCCGGCGCGGATCCGGATCCTGGAGCTGCTCAGTGTGCGGGAGATGGCGGTCGGCGAGATCCTGACAGAGGTCGCGATCGAGCCGTCGAACCTGTCGCAGCAGCTCGCCGTACTGCGTCGCGCCGGGCTGGTCAGCACCCGCAAGGAAGGCTCGGTCGTCCACTACTCGCTGACGAGCCCTCAGGTTGCCGAGCTACTGCTGGTCGCCCGGAGCATACTCACACAGGTTCTGTCCGAGCAGACCGAGCTCCTCGACGGTCTCCGCGCCGACGCGAAGGCGAGCGGCCGCAGCCGGATCACGCGGGGCACCAGATGAGAAACCTCCTCCGCAAGATCCGCACGACCGGCAAGGTCGCCGAGCCGGCCCCGGAACGGCCGGACCGTGCCGACGTACCGAAAGTCCTGCGGGGTTCGGTGCAGGTCCGGCACGTCGACGCCGGCTCCTGCAACGGCTGCGAGATCGAGATCGGCGCGGCGTTCGGACCGGCGTACGACGGCGAGCGGTACGGCGCCCGTCTCGTCGCCTCACCGCGGCACGCCGACGCCCTGCTCGTGACCGGCCCCGTGACCCGCAACATGGCCGACCCGTTACGCAAGACGTACGACGCGACGCCGAATCCGAAGGTGGTCGTCGCGGTCGGGGACTGCGCGCGGAACTGCGGCGTGTTCGCCGGCGCGTACGGCGTCGAGGGCGCGGTGGCCGACGTGGTACCGGTTGATGTCGAGATCGCCGGCTGCCCGCCCGAACCGGAGGCGATCATCGCCGCGTTGCGAGGCCTGACCGGTCGATGAATCTGGTGGAGTCGGCGCTGCTGGCGAGCAGCGCGGTGGCTGCGGTTGGTGCTGTCGGCGCTGCCTTGTCGACGGGATGGTTACGTCGCTGGGCCGCAGGGGGAGCGGTCGCGCTCTGTGGCGTCGGCGGCGTAGTCGCCGGTCTCGCGCTGCTCCACGGTCGCACCCTCACTCTGAAGGTGCCGGGGCTACTGCCGCTGGGCTCTGTGGAGTTCGCCGGGGACGCGTTGTCGGGACTGTTCGCGGTGCTGATCGGTGCGGTTGCCGCAGTGGTGGGCGTCTACTCGATCGGCTACACCGCTGGACATCACAGTGGACCTGGCGAAGGCGCCGGGTCGCGCACGACACAGGCGATCCTGCCGCTCTTCGTCCTCGCGATGGTCTGGGTGCCGTTGGCCGGCAACGTGACGACGTTCCTGGTCCTCTGGGAATTGATGGCGCTGACGTCGCTGGTTCTCGTTCTGGCCGAGCACCGTGCCCGCGCCGAGGTCCGCACCGCGGGCGCGTGGTACGCGGCGATGACGCATGGGGGCTTCCTTGCGATCCTCCTGGCGCTGCTGTTGTTCGTCTCGCGCGCAGGAGACGAGTCGTTCACCGCGCTGCGCGCAGCCGCTGGTGGCATCCCGCCTGGAGTCCGAGCGGTGATCTTCATCCTCGTGCTGATCGGCTTCGGCTCGAAGGCGGGCGCCGTGCCGCTGCATGTCTGGTTGCCGCGCGCGCACCCGGAGGCGCCGAGCCATGTGTCGGCGCTGATGTCCGCTGCGATGGTGAAGCTAGGTCTGTACGGTTTGCTGCGAGTCGGGTTCGACCTGCTGGGTGGCGGGCCGCAATGGTGGTGGACGGTCGTGTTGATCGTCGGAGCGGGATCGGCGCTGTACGGCGTACTGCAGGCGAGCGTGGCGGTCGACCTGAAGCGGCTGCTCGGCTACTCGACCACGGAGAACCTGGGCATGATCCTGATGGCGGTCGGTGCCGCCGGGATCTTCGCCGCTCAAGGCAACCGGACGCTGGCGAGTGTCCTGCTGGCGGCGGCGCTCCTGCACGCGGTGAACCACGCCGGCTTCAAGACCTTGCTGTTCCTCGGTGCGGGATCGGTGCTGCGGGCAACAGGTTTACGTGATCTGGACCGGATGGGTGGGCTGGTGTCGAGGATGCCGTTCACCGCAGCGTTGTTCGGCGTAGGGGCGCTCGCGGCCGCGGCCTTGCCGCCGGGCAACGGCTTCGTGTCCGAATGGCTGTTGCTTCAGGGCCTGATCCACAGTCTGACCTCGGCGCCGAACGTCCTGATCGCCGTGGCGATGCCGCTCGCTGTCGGCGTGGTCGCGCTGACGGCCGGGCTCGGCGTCGCGACGTTCGTGAAGGCCTTCGGAGTCGGGTTCCTCGCCCGGCCGCGGTCGGAGCCGGCGGCTCGCGCGACCGAGAGTTCGTTGTCGATGATCTTCGCGATGGCGCTGACCGCGACCGGGTGCGCCGGGCTCGCGATCGCCCCGGCGGCGGTCGGCCCGTACCTGAACCGGGTGGTGACCGCATTCCCCGCGGTGAGCGACCGGGCGCCGTTGCAGGCCGGCGTGACCTTGCGGCTCGCGGGAATCGCCGGATCGATGTCACCGCTGCTGATCGCGGTCGGTCTGCTGGCCGGTTCGGCGGTGATCGTGACTGCTGCCCGGCTGTTCGGCCGGCCGCGTCGCCGCTCGCTGGCGTGGGGATGCGGCGGGACCCGGCTCGATCCGCGGATGGAGTACACCGCGACATCCTTCGCGGAGCCGTTGACGCGGGTGTTCGACGACGTACTGCGTCCTGAGTCCGACGTCGACGTGACGCATCACGACGAATCGGCGTACCTGATCGAGAGCGTGCGCTATCGCCAACGGGTCGCGGACCGGGTCGAGACGGCCCTCTATCCACCTGTCTTGAATGCGGCCGAGCGTTGGGGTCGCATCATGGGGCGGTTGCACAACGGCAGCGTGCACAGGTATCTGGCGGTCGGGCTCGTCGGGTTGATCACGGTCCTCGTGGTGGTGGGGGTGACGTCATGAGTGCGGTTCTCCAGGTGGTGCTGCTGATCGTCGTCGCGCCGTTCCTGGTCGGGCTGATGCGGCAGGTCCGCGCCAGGCTCGAAGGGCGCGCCGGCGCCGGGATCGGTCAGCCGTGGCGGGACCTCCGGAAACAGTTCGCGAAGGAGCCGATCAGCCTGGACGGTTCGAGTTGGATCTTCGTCGCCGCTCCGACCGTACTGCTCTCCTCGACCCTGGTGATCGCGGCCGCCGGACCGTTCGTCAGCACGGTGTCGCCGCTGGACCGCGTGGCGGACCTCTTCGCGATCGTCGCGCTGCTGTTGCTCGGTACGGTCGCCCTCGCGCTCGCCGGCCTGGATACGGGTACGGCGTTCGGCGGTATGGGCGCGAGCCGCGAGATCACGGTCGCGGCGTTGGCCGAGCCGACGATCCTGCTGGTCGGTTTCGCGTTGTCGACGCGGGTCAACACGTCCAATCTGGCGGCGATCGTCGGCCGGGTGCAGGAGTCGCCGGGGGAGGTGCTGACGCCCGGCAGCCTGCTGGCCGCGGTCGCGCTCGCGGTCGTGGTGATCGCGGAGGCCGGGCGGTTGCCGGTCGACAACCCGTCGACGCACCTCGAGCTCACGATGATCCACGAGGCGATGATCCTGGAGTACTCCGGTCGCGACCTCGCTTTGGTCGAGCTCGCCTCGGCGCTTCGGCTGACCGTGCTCCTGGGGTTGTGGGCGAATCTGTTCCTGCCCTGGGGCGTGGCGACGAGCGGGTCCGCGGTCGCCTTGCTGGTCGGAGCGGTCGTCTTCGTTGTCAAGCTGGGGATTCTCGCGGCCTTGCTCGCCGCGGCGGAGGTGTTCATGGCGAAACTGCGGCTGTTCCGGGTTCCGGAGTTGCTGGCGGGCTCGTTCCTGTTCGGTGTCCTGGCCGTCTCGTCGTCGTTCTTCCTGGCGTGACGATGAACGAGCAACTGTTGTACGTCGCCGCGGGAGGCCTGCTGCTCACTGCGGTACTGGTGCTCTGGCGCCGGGAACTGACCGCGATCGTCCGGCTGCTCGTCATCCAAGGCGCATTGCTGGCCGCCTTGGCCGGCGTGCTGGCCGCCGGGCACCGCAGCGTGGAGTTGTCGGTCGTTGCTGTCGGCATCTTCGTGCTCAAGGCGGTCGTCGTACCCTTGGTCCTGGGACGGGTGCTGCGTGATACCGGCGAGGCGCGGGAGACCAAGCCGGTCATCAACGTGACCGCCTCGATCCTGGTCGCGGCCATGCTCATCTTGATTGCCTATGGCATCAGTCGCCAACTGGTCCGGCTGTCGCCGTCGGCCGAAACCCATGCGGTGCCGGTCGGGCTGGCGATGGTGCTGATCGGGTTCTTCGTGCTGGTGACGCGGCGGCGGGCGTTGTCGCAGATCGTCGGGTTCCTGGTCCTGGACAACGGGATCGCGACGACCGCGTTCCTGGTCACGGGTGGTGTTCCCGGGGTGGTCGAGCTGGCCGTGTCCCTCGACGTACTGCTGCTGATGCTGGTGCTGCAGATCCTGACCGCCCGGGTCCGCACGGCGTTCGGAGGCACGGACATCGATGAACTCCGCGAGCTGCACGACTGAGATGAGTACTTTGATGACTGCGACTGCTCAGACCGGCGCGCTCGCCGTCGTGCTGATCGTCCTGCCTGTTGGCGCTCCACTTGTCTCGGCAGCGCTCGCCGCGCTGCTCGGCTGGCGCCGGGCGATCGGCGCCGGCCACGTCATCGCCGCCGCGCTCATCCTCGCTTCCGGCGTCGTCGCGGCCACGCGTACCGCGGGCGGCGCTTCCCTCGCCCTTGGAAGCTGGCTGCGGATCGACGCATTGTCGGCGGTGATGCTGATCGTGATCGGCGCCGTCGGCATCGTCGCGACCAGCGCCGGGCTCACCTACCCGACCGGATCCACCGAGCGCCGGGCCAAGGTGTACGGCGTACTCGTGCCGCTGTTCCTGGCGGCGATGGTGCTCGCGGTGGTCGCCAACAACCTCGGTCTGCTCTGGGCCGCGATCGAAGCGACCACGATCGTCACGGCGTTCCTGGTCGGTCATCGTCCGACGCGCAAGGCCATCGAGGCGACCTGGAAGTACGTCATCATCTGCTCGGTCGGAATCGCGCTCGCGTACCTCGGCACGGTCCTCGTCCACTACGCCGCCCGCCAGGCGGGCGTCGACGAGCACGCCAGCCTCGACTGGACCGCGCTGTCGACGCACGCGGCCGACCTCGACCCCGGCGTCATGCGCCTGGCGTTCGCCCTGGTGGTGCTCGGTTTCGGCGCCAAGGCCGGCATGGTCCCCCTCCACACCTGGCTCCCCGACGCCCACAGCCAGGCTCCCGCACCGGTCTCCGCACTCATGTCCGGCGTCCTTCTCCCGGTAGCGGTCTACGCCCTTCTCCGCTACCGAGTCATCGCCGTCGCCGCCATCAGCCCTGGGTTCGTACGAGCGCTCCTCCTGACGATCGCACTCGTTTCACTCGCAGTCGCCGCATCCCTGCTGCTGACCCAACGCGACTACAAGCGCCTCCTCGCGTACTCCAGCATCGAACACATGGCACTGGTTCTCGTCGGAGCCGCGATCGGTACGCCGCTCGCGATCGCGGCTGCCCTGCTGCACATCGTCGGGCACGGTCTCAGCAAAGCGGTGCTGTTCTGCGGTGCGGGGGAGATCCTCAACAAGACGGGTACGACAGCGATCAACGGCGTACGAGGCCTACTCGGCCGGGTGCCACTGCTGGCGGGTGCGTTCGGCGTAGGCCTGGTTGCGTTGCTCGGGCTGCCGCCATTCAGCCTGTTCGCCAGCGAGCTCGGCCTGGTCCGCGCCGGGCTCGCCGCCGGCCACGGCTGGATCATGGCCGTCACACTCGCCCTGCTCCTGGTGGTCTTCATCGCGATCGCCACCAAAGTCGCGCCGATGCTCTTCGGCGACGGCAGCGTGGTGGTCACCGACGCCGGGACCGGCAGCGTGTCGGCGATCCCGTGGACGACCGCCGTACCGCTCGTCGTCGCGCTGGTGGTTGTCGCCGTACTCGGTGTCGCCGATTGGCCGCTTGGCTCGCTTCTGCACACCGCCGGCCTGATTGTGGGGACCCCGTGAGCATCCAGGGCATCGACCGGCAGACGTACGCGTCCCGCCGCCAGGTGGCGGTGAGCCGCGGCACTCTCCGCGAGCGTGTACAACGGCTCCTGGACGACGGCTACCGGCTGGCATTGATCGCCGGTCACGACGATCGCGCCCGCTTCCGGGTGGTCTACCTGTTCACCGCCGGGCAGCCGGACCGTCGCGTCGAGCTGATCCTGACCGTTGATCGCGACCAGCCGAGAATCCCCAGCCTGGCAGGCATATCCTTCCCTGCCGGGCGTTTCGAGCGCGAGCTGCATGACCTCTTCGGGATCGAGCCGGAAGGCCATCCCCGACCACAGCGCCTCGTACTGCACCAGCACTGGCCGGTCGACTGGTACCCGATGCGCCACGACGCCACTCCCGACCCTGCATTCGGCTCACCGGACGAGCCGTACCCGTTCGTCACCGTCGAAGGCCCTGGTGTCTATGAGATCCCGGTCGGACCGGTGCACGCGGGCCTGATCGAACCGGGTCACTTCCGATTCTCGGTCGTCGGTGAGACCATCCTCAAGCTCAAGGCCCGGCTGTGGTTCGTGCACAAGGGCATCGAGAAGCTCGCCGAGGGTCGCCTGCTGGCCGACGTACTACCGCTCGCGGAGCGCATCTCGGGCGACACCGCCGTCGGCCACGCTCTCGCGTTCTGCCAAGCGGTCGAGGAAGCCCGCGACTGGCGCGTCCCACCACAGGCCACCCGGCTGCGCGCCGTACTGCTCGAACTCGAGCGGATGTACAACCTCGTCGGCGACATCGGTGCCCTGTGCAACGATGTCGGCTACGGCATCGTCAACGCCCACGCGCTCCGGATCCGCGAACAGCTGATGCGCCTGAACAAGCGGGTCACCGGCCATCGCCTGCTCCGTGGCGCGGTCGTCCCGGGCGGCGCCCGCGTTCGCGAACTGCCCGATCCCGCGGAGCTGTCCGCGATCGCGGCAGATGTCGCCGAGATCGTCGAGCTCGCACTCGCCAACAGCGTCGTCGTCGACCGGATGTCCGGCACCGCCGTACTCGGTCAGCAGCAGGCGCGTGACATCGGCACCCTCGGGTACGTCGCCAAGGCCAGCGGCCTGCAGTACGACGCCCGCCGCGACCACCCGTTCCTGGCGGAAACAGCCGACGTAGAACCGCCCCGTCATACCGACGGCGACGTACTGGCTCGCTTCCTGACCCGCGCCGACGAGATCCAGCACTCCGTCCAACTCATCACCCGCCTGCTGGACGGCAACCCGCCAACCTCCGCCGAAACCTCCAAGCCCACCTGGCTCGCCGCCCACCGCACCTCCGGCGTCGGCCTCGTCGAAGGCTGGCGCGGCACCATCGCCCACCGCCTCGAAATGTCCCCTGACGGCACCATCACCCGCTGGAAGATCGTCGACCCGTCCTTCTTCAACTGGCCGGCCCTCCCGGTAGCCCTCGCCGACACGATCGTCCCCGACTTCCCCCTCACCAACAAAAGCTTCAACCTCTCGTACGCCGGAAACGACCTCTAGCTGGACTGCACCGGCCCCTCGACGGTGCAGTCCGCGGGCGGTCAGTGTGCTGGCTTGAAGGAGATCTGGATCTGCATCGAGACTCCGGGCGGTGGCTTGATGCCGAAGATGTCGGTGCCCGACTGATGGCCCGTCACCAGGTTGAGCCCGGTGTCCATGCCGTTGAACGTCTCGTGCGAGCAGCCGGTGAACTGTGCGTCGCCGGTGTTCTTGTTGGTCGCCGGGTTGTGGTCGAGTTCGGCCCAGCCCCAGAATCCGCCCAGGTTGTCGGCGCCGCAGACGCTCTTGTTGTCGCAGTTGAACGAGAGACCGATCTGGTACACGTCCATGCTGCCGTCGCCGCCGTACGCCTGTGCGACGGACGTCGCGCTCACCAGCCCCCCAGCCGTGAGCGCCGCCACGGCGACGGCCGTGACGAACCTCTTGAATGCGCGCATTGGTTCCCTCCCCGCGCGATTGCCGGCACCCGAGAGTGCCGGGTGGACAACTCCGAGAGTGCGACGGTGGCAACCTGTCCGGCCTTGGTGAAACGACGGACCCCCGAGGGCGAGGCGCTCGGGGGTCCGGGGAGAAACCGTGCGGGTCAGTTCGCGGTGACGCAGGTGACGAAGGGCTGGACCGTGATCGTGCCCTTGGGGTCGTTGTTCGTCAGCGCGACTGTCCAGGAGGCGGCCGTCGAGACGCCGTTGGCCTCGGTGATGTCGCTCGGGTAGGAGCCGTTCAGGAACACGTCGGCGGCCGTGGTGCTGCCGGTGTCCCACTTGAGGCCGCCGCCGATCGCCTTCTTGCCGTCGGCGCAGGTGAGCGTCACGGTGCTGTAGCCCTTCGGCACCGTCTTCTGCGGGCCGTCCACCGAGAGGCCCGAGACGCCGTCCTTGCCGGCTGCACCGGCTGCGCCCTCGGGACCCGCGGGACCCTCGGGTCCGGCCGGGCCGGCCGCACCGCCGACCTTGTTGAGCTTGTCCTTGACGGCGGGGGCGAGGTCGACCTCGGCCACCGAGTTGTCCACGATCTGCACCGACGCGACCGAACGCGCGCAGAGCGGGTAGGTGAGAGTCGCGCACCCGGTTCCGCCCGCGGCGTTCGCGGCGATCGCACCCGCCCCGATGACACCGACCGCCGCGATCGACGCGGCGACGAGCTTCTTCTTCTTGGTGTTGAACAGCCTCACAACTGCAGTCCCTTCTTGGAACCCCGAGAAACCCAGACGACCCGGGCAGCGGCACAACGTATCAGGTCTGGACCGCACCGATCCTTTGATCGATCAAAAACTTCACGCGCTCTTGATCAGGTCGGCGTTGCGAGTCAGCGGCCGAGTACGCGGCCTACGCCGCCGATGATGCATCGGCGGATCGATGCTGCGCCTTCGCTCAGGTCGGGGTCGTCGGGACGCCAGTCGTCGCAGGGGACGAGGCCTGGCTCGAGGAGTTCCTGGTCCGGGAAGTACGTCGCGATCTCGTCGTACGAGCGGAACCAGCCGGTGCCGATCGGGCCGTCGACGAGGATGCGCTCGGCACTGTGGGCCATTTCGGCAAGCGACGGCTGATCGGGTACGGCGAAGTGCGAGATCACCGTGTACGAGCCGAGCGGAAGAGCGTCGACGTACCCGCGGAGCACTTCGAGCGGCCCGGAATCGTCCGGGCAGTGGGGCAGTGTCGCGGTGTGGATGAGGGCGATGGGCTCGGACCAGTCCAGAAAGGACTTGGTGACCTGGTCGTTGAGGACGGTCTTCGGGTCGAAGATGTCGGCGTCCAGGACCTGTACCCGGCGGTCGGTCTCGAGGAGCGCCCGCGTATGGGTCAGCACCATCGGGTCGTTGTCGACGTACAGGACACGGGCCTGCAGCCCGATCTGATGAACGACGGTCGACGCGCTCGCCGAGTTGGGCAGCCCTGGGCCGCACATGAGGAACTGTGCGATCTTGCCGGGCCCAGCGAGCCACTGCAGCGTGCGCCGGCGAAAGTCCGCGTTGGCGGCGACCAGCTCGCTGAAATGGCCGACCTTCTCGAGCTGTTCAGCCAGCAGACGGTCCGCGGCGAAGTTGTCCTTACCACCGCTCAACGCATCCCAGACCCGGGCCAGGCTCGGCGTCTCCCGGCCGCCCATGTCGTCGTTCTTGCTGCCCATTGGGTCACCATCCCATACGAGCGGCCCGCTCGCGCGGCCGCACCCTGTGTCGGGCTTGACATCCGGTGGTGCGGACACCACCCGTTACTTGACTGACGGGTGAGCGTGAAGTCCATGACGCGAATCCCGGCCGGCTTCACAGGACGCCGTACGCATGCGATGATGAATTGAAGAATCGTGCAAGTGTTCAGGCATGCAAGTAACAGGCTGGAGGGGTATGACTTCATTCACCCGCACTCAGGATGAACGGCCGCAACGGTTCGAGGTGGTCCGGCAGCTTCCCGGCGGAGTCAGTGAGACCACGGTTACCGACGGCGCCGGAGTCAGAGCGCTCGCCGAGCAGGCCGCCGCGAGCGGCGTGCGGCTGCGCATTCGCCCGCTGGCCGCAGACGATCCGGTACCGGACTGAGTGCTCACCTCGGGTGAATGTCCGCGCCCGCCTGGCGGCGCTGGATAGTTGTCGCGCTGGTCTGGGACCTGACGCAAATGCAATCCCGCCGCAGGATGTACCTCAGCTCTATTGCCGATTGTTCGCGGCGCGCGTCGAAGGCCGCGGTGGTGAACGAAGCCGCGGTCGAAGATCAGGGTCCGGTCGGTCACCGGCTCGCATCCGAGGCGTCAACCTCGGCCTCGATCTGGTCCGCAGGCGCCGGGCCTCGTCGGTCGGGACCCAGTCTGCCTTGGTGTTCTCGATGGTGGCGAGGTCGACCATGTCCAGAGCGCCTGGTAGTAGGCGAGCAGAGCGGGGGAGACGACCGTAGCGGACGCCTTGCTGCGATCGGTGATCAGGACCGGCTCCGCCTGTACCGAGCGTGTCCGGAGGGTGATCGCGAATTGCAGAAGTCTTCAATTACATAGATAGTAAAGCTTGTGATGGCGTCGGTGGGGTGTGGAGCGATGGTCAACGGCTTGCTGGATCCGGCGCTCTGATGGGTGTGGTGTGGGCGCGGATCGGCTCGTTGTTGCCGGCCCGGGACGATCTGGCCGCGATGGTGCGGCAGCCGCGGCGGGACCTCACCGCGGGGCTCACGGTCGCGATCGTCGCGTTGCCGCTGGCGCTCGGGTTCGGGATATCGTCGGGACTCGGTGCCGCTGCCGGGCTGGCCACTGCCGTGGTGGCCGGGGCGTTGGCGGCCGTGTTCGGCGGGTCCGGGCTGCAGGTGTCCGGACCCACCGGTGCGATGACGGTGGTGCTGGTGCCGATCGTGCATCAGTACGGCGCATCCGGCGTACTGACCGTCGGCCTGATGGCGGGCGTGATCCTGATCGGCCTGGCGGTCGCCCGCGCGGGACGGTACATGGCGTTCGTGCCGGCGTCGGTCGTCGAGGGATTCACCCTCGGGATCGCCTGTGTGATTGGGCTGCAGCAGATCCCCGCGGCGCTGGGCGTCGCGACGCCGGAAGGCGATCAGGTTGCCGTGGTCGCCGGTCGCGCGGTGGTGGATTTCGTCCGCGATCCGCACTGGGCTTCGATTGCGATCGCGGTCCTCGTCGCGGCGGCGATCCTCGTCGGCGGGCGGATCCGTCCCACGGTCCCGGTCTCGATTCTGGCGATCGTCGCCGTGACGCTCGGCGTCGAGCTCTCCGGGCTGGACGTCGTACGGATCGGTGCTCTGCCGGAAGGTCTGGCGGCTCCGTCGCTCGGTTTTCTTGAACTGTCCTCGATGTGGACGCTCGCCGGACCGGCGCTCGCGGTCGCGGCGCTGGCAGCGCTGGAGTCGTTGCTGTCGGCAGCGGTCGCCGACGGCATGGGCGTGAACCACAAGCACGATCCGGATCGTGAGCTGTTCGGGCAGGGGATCGCCAACCTGGTCGCTCCGCTGTTCGGCGGCGTGCCGGCCACGGGTGCGATCGCGCGTACGGCGGTGAACGTCCGATCCGGCGCCGGATCGCGGCTCGCCGCGCTGGTGCACGCCGTCGTACTCGCCGTCATCGTCTACACGGCCGCGCCGCTCGTCGCGCACATTCCGCTGGCGGCGCTGGCCGGCGTCCTACTGGCGACATCGGTCCGGATGGTGGAGGTCGGGTCGGTACGGGCGATGGCGCGGGCGACCCGGTCCGACGCCCTCGTCCTCGTACTGACGGCGATCGCGACGCTCGCGCTGGACCTCGTGAGGGCAGTCATCTTGGGGCTGATCGTGGCCGGTGCGCTCGCGCTGCGGGCAGTCGCGCGGAGCGCCCGGTTGCGGCAGATGCCACTGCACCCGGATCTGCCCGGCGACCACACCGCGGAAGAACGCGCGCTTCTCGACGAACACATCGTTGCCTACCGCATCGACGGTCCGCTGCTGTTCGCGGCCCACCGCTTCCTGCTCGAACTGTCCGAGGTCGCCGATGTCTCGGTCGTCGTACTGCGAATGTCAACGGTCAGCGCGATCGACGCGAGCGGCGCGCTCGTCCTGAAGGATGCCATCGGCAAGCTTCAGCACCGCGGCATCCTGGTGCTGGTCTCCGGCATCCGTCCGGGCCATCAGCGCCCTCTCGCCGCCCTCGACGTCATCACCGAACTCCGCGCCGCGGACCACGTCTTCGAACACACCTCGGAGGCGATCGCGGCGGCCCGCGCCCACCTCCACGACGCCGAGATCCTGCCCGTCAGCTGAGCAAAGTGGCCTGGCGTCAGTCTGTTCGGCGTCGGGTGCGTCTTGTCGCCAGCAGGCAGGCGGTGAGGGTCACAGCGGCGGTGAGACCGAAGGCCACGGCGATCGCGGTTCCACCCCTCAGACGGTAACCCGACCCATGGAGCCGGACCGATCAGGCTCGGCCCTGTCGAAAGGAACTCTGGCGAGAAGCGGCTCCCCCCGCCCAAGAGCCGCTTCTCCGAGTGGTTGTTACCAGCGGGACCAGTTGTCGGGGTAGTCCCAGTAGGCGCCGGAGCCGGGCCAGATCTGGCCGTACCTGTAGCAGGAGTCGGCCGAGCACATGAACGCCTCGTTGGTCGACGACCCGCTGTCCGAGCTGACGGCGACGACCGTCGCGCCGATCCCTGCCGCCAGGAGGCCGGCGGCGGCCACCGAGACGATCTTCGCCTTCGTCCTTCGCATATTTCCCGATTCCTCTCTCGAGTGTTGTCAGCGAGAGCGAGATTAGCTGAGGTGTTGACTAGCTGTACAGATTTTAGCTGAAATGAATTGATACAGTCTGGGCATGGCCCAGTCCGCCGCCGGCCGCACGCTTGCCGGGAAGATCGAGCAGCTGTTCGACGTGGTCCGCCGGCCGGACGGGGCCGCGTTCACCAACGAAGAGGTGGCACACGCGTGCCGTGAGGCGACCGGCGAGACGTTCTCCACGACGTACCTGTGGCAGCTGCGGACGGGTAAGCGCGACAACCCGACCAAACGGCATCTCGAGGCGCTCGCCCAGTTCTTCCAGGTGCCGCCGGCGTACTTCTTCGACGACGAGCAGAGCGAGAAGCTTGCCGAGGAACTCGCGTTGCTCGGCGCGCTGCGGGACGCCGGCGTACGGGCGATCGCCCTGCGTGCCGTCACCCTGTCCCCGGACGGGCAGGCCGTGATCAGGGACATGGTCGACGCGATCGCCCGCCGCGAAGGCGACCGGACTTCGGGCCGGAATGACTGAGCGCATCCGGGGACGGCAACGGCGGCGCTGCCGACGGCTGGCGGCAACGGTGCCGATGCCGGCCCCGTTCGACCAGGACCGTTTCCTGGCTGGGATCGCGGAGCTCCGCGGTCGGCCGATCGAGGTGCTGACGAGTGCGGTCGACGTTCCGTGCGGGCTGTTGGTGTCCACCGACGCCATCGACTACATCCTGGCGCCGTCGAACACGACCTCGCTGCATCGGCAGCACATCGTGTTCCACGAAGTCGCGCATCTTCTGTGCGAGCACGGTGAAGGTACGACGGTGCCCGCGCCCGTACTACCGGGCCTGTCCGCAGATCTGGTACGCCGGGTGCTCGGCCGAAGCGCTTACACCGATCCCCAGGAGCGTGAGGCGGAACTGGTGGCGACCTTCCTCACGCAGCGCCTCGCAGACCCGGCGCCCCGCGAGTACTCCGGTGAGCTCAAGGGGATCGGCAAGGCGTTCGGAGGCCCGGCGCGGTGATCGCCGCCTATCTGGCGGGGGCAGCGGCGTTCTGCCTGCTCATCTACCGGTTCGCCCGCTCGGGTTATCCCGGTGTTCGATACACCTGGTGTCTGAGCGCCTGCCTCGCCACGGGTATGGCGCTGACCACCCCTGGCGCGGTGGAGCTGCTTGACCGCGGGCATTCGGTACCGATGCTGACGACGCTCGCCAGCGACTGCTTGAAGATCTCGGCGCTCGGCTTCCTCGTCCTGTTTCTCGGCGCGCTCCGTGGGGCAACCCGCCGTCACGGTGCGGTCCTCGTGATGACGCTCGTGGTCGTCGTTGCCGAGGTTGTGCTGTTCCTGCTCGCGGCACCGCGTCCGGTCGGCGGCGACTTGGTGGTCGCGCCCGGGCGGACCGGGGTGTTCACCGCTTACCTGGCGGTCTTCGTGGCATCCGGGCTGGCGGGTCTCCTGGTTTTCACGGTGGCTATCGGCGCCACCGTACGGCGTGTCAGCGGGCCGCTGCGCGTGGGCCTGATCCTCACGACCGCGGGCGGTGTTACCGGGATCTGCTGGGTCGTTTGGACGGTCAGCGACATCGTGGCGCTGGTACGCGACGGCCGGATCGTGCTCGCGGAGGATGCGATCTCCGCGGTACTCGGGGTGACCGCGATCGGTCTGTCGGCAGTAGGCGCCACGGTGGGCCTGTGGCACAGCAGCCTCGCCGCGCTGGGACGTGCGCGTCGTGCGCGCCGCGAGTACGCACGGCTCGAACCGCTGTGGTTACTGGTATCCAGCGCCGCGCCGGGGGTGGTTCTCGAACCCGGGCTCCGCGTCCGGTTCCGGAACGCGGAGTTCGCGCTCTACCGCCGCATCATCGAAATCCGCGACGGCTACCTTGCCTTGCGCGACCACATCCCTCTGACGGTTGCAGACCCGACGCCGGCGGGAGAAGCGGGCATGCTGGTGGCGGCGGCCGAAGCAAGCCGTACGGGACGCCGCTACCGGCCGCCCGACCAACACTCGCCGTCCGACCACCGCCCGCCCCGGCGCTCTGACGCAACCGCAACAGCTGAAACCGCCTGGCTCGGCCAGGTCTCCGACGCGATCCGAATTCTTTCTCCGGCCAGGGCGTCACAACCGACGGCGCGCACTGGTAGTTCCCCGCATCAACAGGCTTGAGATCACGGACACACGCTGCAACACGATCCTCGAGAATGGCTCGTGAAGTCCGAGCCGGTGACGGGCGCGACGGGCCGCGGCCTGACGGTACGCCGAGTACCGTCGAATCGGCTCCGCTCAGGGTCGCGTTTGGCGGTCACTCCTCGTAACGTGGGGTGTGGACACGTTCAATGGGGGGACCAGATGTACGTGCATTCTGCCTGGCTGCGGACCAGCGCATCAGTCGACCAGCTCAACGCGTTCTCCAGCCGGCTCGGCGATGAGGTGGGGAAGCCGGATCTCACACACGGCCGCGGCCTGTGGGCGCGTGGGTTCGCTGACAAACAGGAGAGCGGGTGGGAGTCGTCGTCGAGGACGGGAACCTGGCGCGTGGGTATCGCCGTACTACCCGGGGTCGATTCCAGCCCCGACCGGCTGGTTGGAATCGTCGCAACAGGACCCGCGCTCCTTGCTGGACTGGTGTCGGATCTCGAGAGGTCCTTCGACATCGAGGGGATCAGCTCCGAACGCGTGCAGTTTCCGCTTCGCCCGTTGCTGGGTGGGGCGGCGCGCGATGTGGGCGTCGTACCGCGGTCCATCCGGCTGCGGAGCGAACGACTGCGGACACTGATCCAATCTGACGACGAGGCGGCGCTGCGCGAACAGGCGGCAGCGGTCGAGGGGGACGTCGTCGGCGTGACAGTCGAAGCAGGCCATCAGCGGGTGACCGTCCTCGACGACGGGTCGGTCGTCTTCGCCGAGTCGGCATCGCTGGACGACGTACTCGTCGCGATGCGATCGATTCAGCTGGCCGTCCAGGTTGCGGCGCCGGTCTGGTTGGAGTGACTTCTGATGGCGAAGAAGCAGAACTCGAGCATGTGCGGCGGACTGCAGCTCACAACGTCGTGCAAACCGCATCCGATCCGCGCGGCCGGCGCCACCCACGAGGTGCAGGTGGGCAACTTCGGTTACGCCACCTACATGGTCAGTCAGATCGTTGTCGCGATCAGCGGACCGGACAATGGCGCCAGCATCATCCTGAAGGACGGGACCACGATCAGTCCGACGTTGAGCTGGTCAGCCGGCACGTTCGGCCCCAGCACCCACGGCGACTGGTCGAAGGAGGTCAAGCGGCAACCAGCCGGCACCACCAAGGCGCACACCATCACGACTGCTGCCAGCTTCACCTCCGAGGCGGACGCCGATCCGCTGAACGACGAGCCGGTACCGACCCACGTCTGCCGGTGCAGGATCGATGTGATGGTCCCGTGAGCCCGGGAGTCGCACTTGCGTTGCTGTCCCTGATACAGCTCGGGCTGGTATGGCTCGCCGACCGAACGACGAAGAGCATCGATCATGTGATCTTCGTCCAGCAGCTCGACACCTACGGGACTGCGGGGATCAAGGACCTCCTCGTCACCCCTGGCGAAGGCGATACGAGGGGCAGCATCCGTACCGCCGAGGTCCTGCGACTGGCCGGGTTCGCTTCCGCTGCCCGGGCCACGATCACCGCGCTCGTTGTCACCTGCGCAAGCTTGATCGTCACGGCAGCCATCGTTGGGAGGGCAACGCCGGAGCCCAGGCTTGCCACGCTGCGCCTGTGGGCGAGCATTGTCGGCGCCATTGTGACGGGAGTCGCGGTGTTCTTGCTGTTGATAAAGCTCGTCAACAAGAAGCTGAAGGCTCAGGCACCGGGCGAGGTGCCTCAGGAATCGTGGTCCCTGAAGAACTATTGGGCGCGCCTACGATGTCGAGACGTCCTGACGCGCTACCTCACCATCGCGCTCCTCGGGAACGTCGTGGCCATCGTGGCGGTCGTCGGCATCTGAGCCTGGATCGGCAGCTCCACGCCGACGTACGACGATGACCGTGGCTCCGCACAGTGCGAGCACGAGGAGGGAGGCCAGCCAGGTGATCGACCACGTGTGTGTGGTGGCCGAGACGGTGTCGAGGGTGCCGGTGGATCCCGCTGCGTCCGTCAGTAACGGGAGCAGCGTGACCTTGCCTGTCAAGCGAGGCGAGGCTTTGACCTCGCGGACTGTTGTCGAGACCTTCCAGCTCTCGCCGGGCAACAGTTGGGGCGTGTCGCCGGCCTCGGCTTGCGCTGTACCGAACAGTCCGGCCACGGACACGGACGGGCGGGCCGACACGATGGCGTTGCCGGTGTTGCTGACCGTGTAGGTGACGATGACGTCGCTCTTGCTGCGACGCAACTTCAGGTCGTCAACGGCTGCGCTCGGCTTGAGCTCGCCGCTGACGCGTACCCGGATGCGGATGGCCAGCCGTCGATCCACGTCGCCGGCTTGTGCCAGCGAGGTGATGATGCCACCCAGGTGATCACCGGCTGTGGCATCGGCGGGAATCGTCAGCGTGAAGGGTACTTGGACCGATTTCCCCGGCAACACGGTTGCCTGAGACTGTGCAGCGTGGACCCAGGCGCCGAGGTCGGTCGACTTCGCGTCCTTGGCCCGGAGGTCGAGTTGACCGCGGTCGTTGGTGAATCCATCGGCAGCGTAGACCGCCAGCACGAGTGGCGTCGTACCACGGTTGGTGACGACGAGGGCGTCGTCGACCTGCCCGCCTGGATTGAGCGTATAGCTGTAGTTCGGGCGCTCGGCCCCGTAGCCGTTGTCTGCGGTGCCGACCGACCACGGTACGTCGTCCGCGGCCGCCGCAGGTACGCCGATGGCGACATTCAGCGCCACGAACAACATCACGAGTACTTTGCGCATCGCCAATCCTTCTGCACGGGACCGGGGTGGGCACGGAGCCCACCCCGGTCAAGGTGTTCAGCTCACGCTGGTGAGCGTTACAGCGCCTTCGGTGTTCTTGCTCTCGGTCCAATCCCGCGGCGCGGTGGCCCACGGGGTGTCCGCCTTGTACGGGCGGATCGTGACCTTGTCGACCAGGGAACCGACCGGCTCGGCGGGGCTGGCGCCGTTGTCCGGGCCGCACCACTTCACCTTGCCCAGCTCGACGGCCGCGTTCGGCGCGGCGCAGGTGCTGCTGCGGACGTTCTCGACGACGAGCTTGTTCTTGAGTACGTCGACCTTCACGTAGGTGCGGACGTGCTCCTGGTTCTCCACCGAGTTCGCCCAGTGGTTCTTCGGGTTCAGCGGATCAGGGCCGTAGTTCGGGTCCTGGGTGGTGTCCGGCGCGGTCAGGTCGTAGTACTTCGAACCCGAAGCCGAGTTGGCCGTGACGTAGATGACGCCGCCCGGCCCCTGCGCGACCTGAGCGGCACCGGGCTGCTCGGCCGGGTTGGCCTTCTTACCGTTCTTGATCACGTAGCTACGCGAGTAGCTGTGGTCGTGACCCTGCAGGACGAGGTCTACACCGAGCTTCGAGAACGCGGTGGGGAAGTCCTGACGACGTACCTTGTTGTCGGAGTCGTTGGCGTGGTCGGCCGGCGAGTAGATCGAGTGGTGGTAGACCAGCACGGTGTACTTCGCCTTGGCGCCCTGCTCCTTCACGACCTTGGTGACGTAGCCGATGTGCGCTTCGTCGGCGCCGTTGGCGTAGGCGTTGCTGTTCAGGTCGATGAACAGCACGTCCTTGTGCATGTACCAGTAGTCGCCACCGGACTGCACGTTCGGGTCGCCCTTGTAGAAGGACGCCGAGCGGTCAGTGTTCGGCGTCCAGAAGTGCTGCTCGTACGCCTTGCCGCCGACGTCGTGGTTGCCGATGGTCGCGGCCCACGGGTACTGCCGGAGCTTGTCGGAGGCGAGGAAGGCGTTCCACTGCGTCTCGGTGTTCGCGGTCTCGACCTGGTCGCCGCCGGACACCAGCAGCTCGGTGTTCGGGTTGGCGGTGAGCGCGACGTTCAGGGTGTCGGCCCAGCCGGCGCCGTCCTTGTCGATGTTGCCGGACGAGCCGATCTGCGGGTCGCCGAAGAACAGGAAACTGTAGTTTCCGTCGAACTTCTGCGTCTTGAAGGTGTACGTCGGCGACCAGTCGCTGCCGTTGCCGACGCGGTACGAGTACGACGTGTGCTCGCGCAACCCGTCGATGGTGGTGTGGCCGTTGTACCCGCCGTTGACGCTGTTCGCCGCGACGGAGGCCGGGAACGACGTCGCGTTCGCCGGGAACCGGCCGTGGACCAGCCGATTCGTGGGAGCAACCTGCACCACCTGAGCGGTGCCGGTCGGGGCGTACCAGCTGACGACGCGCTGCGACTCCTTCGCGCCGACGCCGAGGACGATGGCCGTCGGTGTGGAAGTTCCGTCGGTTTGGGCGGCCTGCGCGGCGCCCGCACCTCCGAACACGGTGGCGGTACCAACGACCGCCACGGTGAGGCACGCGGCCGTACGGGTCCGTGCCCAGTTGAAGAGCTTCATCGAGTGTCCGTCCGTAACAGGGATGACGATCGGGGCCTGCAGGCCCCTCGCTGAACCTTTCCTGAGACGGTGGAATCTTCGTGAACAGCGGGTTGCCGCCCTAGAGCCGCTGTACGAACCACACCAGGCCTGCCACGGAAACACCTGCCGCGATAGCTCCGGTCACCCAGAGCGCAACCGAGGGTGACGTTTTCCGAAAGGCGGAAAGCAGCGGGAACGTCAGCGCGATCAAGGCGAGCTGCACGCTCTCGATGCCCACGTTGAACACCAGGAGCGACCACAACAACGTCCATGACCACGCTTGCTGGATGCCGAGCGCGCCGGCGAAACCGATGCCGTGGACGAGCCCGAAACAGAACACCACCGCCAGCCGGGTCCAGCCGGCCCGGTCGAGACTCAGGTGACTACGGCTCGGCGTCTCCAGATCCGTGGCGAGACGGCCGCGCCGCCAGATCCGCCACAGGTACCAGAACGCGACCACCGCGATCGACAGCGCGATGACCGGCTCGATGAACGACGGCGCGACATGTACGACGCCGAGCGCCGCGAGGATGAAGGTGATCGAGTGGGCCAGAGTGAAGGTCGTTGCCGCGAGCACTATTTCGCGCAGGCGGCGGGACCCGGCGATCAACGCGATCAGGAACAGGATGTGGTCGAGCCCCGTGAGCAGGTGCTCGGCGCCGAGCCGGAAGAACTCCCAGAACCTCTCCAGCGTCGACTGATGCGTCGAGAACGACGGATGTGCCGAGTCGAGCGCGCTGCTGCCCTGCTGCAGATCGAGGTCGTACGTGATGATCGTCTTCGTGCCCTTGACATAGGTCTCGCTGTCGGGGAACAGGCCGCTGCGGACTTCGTGGGCGTTCGCCTCGGCGCATCGATAGTCCAGCACCATGAACGCGTACGGGACACCGTCGCGCTGCTGGACGGTGAAGTTGCTCTGCTGCGCGGGCGTACAGGCCTGCCCGTCGGCCGAGATCGTGAAGCGCTCCGCGACGTATTTGTTCACCGACGCCGCGTGAGCCGCGAGAGCTGCCGCCTGCCGCGTCGCGTCCCCGGAGTCGAAGGCCGCTGTACCGGACTCGAACAGCGGATCGTCCTTCTCGTAGTCGGCCGCCGACACGACGAGCAAGTCGTACTCCAGCCCCAGTTCGGCGCGTACATGATCCGGCGCCGGTGCGGTCAGGTCGGCGTACACCGTCGAGCTGAAGCCGTGGGCGCTTGCCGGTACGGCGCTCAGCAGGATCGCGGCGGCGATCAGGAGATACGCGCAGCGGCGTACGAGACCGGGCATGAGGCGCACGGTGTACCCGGTTGGTGAACGTACGTCGGCCCGCGGGCGAACGGTGGGGAACCGGTGGTCGTACCAACAATGTGCGCCTTGACGGATGAGGTATGAAAGGGCCGTGTACCTGCGACTTCGAGTGGTAGCCGCGGCGCTGGCGATCGCCGTACTGGCCGGCGGCTGCGGTTCCGCCGACGACTGGTCCCGCCCGCATCCTCAACCGACGCCCATCGGTGCACTCCGCGAAGGATTCGTCGACCCGGCGGCGCCGCCGAGCCCCGAAGCGACGATCACCCCGCGGTCCGGCTCGTGGGACGACGTACGCCCACCGGAGGGCTACCGCGTCGTACTTCTCACCGCCGGCGACAGCGCTGAGACGAAGACCCTCGCGACAGCAGTCCGAGAATGGGCAGCAGCCGAGAAGGTCAGCCTCAAGACGGTCACCGCCGACGCGCCGGCGCAGTACGTCCCACGGATCAGCGACGCCATCAAACTGTCACCGGACCTCATCGTCACGGCCGGCAACGCCCTCGTCGACCCGATGGCCCTCGTCACCGCGAGCCACCTCGACCAGCAGTTCCTCGTCCTCGGCGCCGAACTCGCCGAACCCACCGCCAACGTCACCGCGGCGACCTGGCCCGGCGCCTCTTACCGTGGCGAGGGCCTCGGCACCTCAACCGGCTACGACCCCAAGTCCTTCACCCCAGCCCGAGCCACCACCGCAATCCGCGCCGGAACAGCCGCTGTCCTCACCACCCACACGGGCATCGTCATCCAACTCCCGTGACGCGGAACGAGACCGGTCTCGTTGGCTGGTGCCCTGGGCGTGGCTGGTCGTACGGTGCTAGCCGTCCTCAAACAGATCCTCAATCACCGGACCCGGCCGCCTACGGCTGACCCTCGCAAAGGTGCCCGCGCCCGGGCGAGCGAGGATCACGGTTGGCGAATGCGGTCGCGCCTCGATCGGCGTACGGTCGAAACGCCACCGCGGGGGTCTGCCTGCGGAGGCGCGACCGGAGGTCGAGTGTGCCAGGCATACCGCTCGACCGGCCGGGGTGCGGGCACGCCGGTCTCGAACGCGCAGTCAGGTGGGAGACCGGCGGCCCGCACCAGGGCATCACCGCTGCCAGGTAACGGTGAGTTCAGCGATCGAGCTGTTTGCGAGTGGCTCGCATCCGTGTTGCTTGTGACTTATCCCACGCTGAGTGTTTGTCTCGGACCTGAGTCTGCTCGCCTTGAAGCTGCCACCGGGCCGCGGCTCGCTGTAGTCCCGGATCAACTGGTCGCGGCGAACCTGGCACGTCTGTGCCCCCGGCAGGATTCGAACCTGCGACGCACGGTTTAGGAAACCGACGCTCTATCCCCTGAGCTACGGGGGCGCACGCGGGAAAGCTTAGCGGAGGTGGGGGTGGTCAGCCGGTCAGGGCGGTGACGCCCAGGTGGCCGGCTATCGAGTTGTAGCGTTCGGCGTAGAGGGTGGTGCAGCGGGAGGCGGCGCAGCCGGCGCCGGCGAAGGCGATGCCGCGGATGGTGGCGGAGCTGCTGCCGCGGCGGGAGTAGACCGGGCCGCCGGAGTCGCCGCCGATGATCGCGACCAGGCCGCCGCGGGTCGCGCGGATCACGTACGTCGTGCAGCCGTCGGTGTCGCAGTAGCTCGCCGACGTGGAGCGGACCGTGAGGTTGCACACCGACGTACTGAAGCTCCCGGACTGGCAGACGACCGTGCCGACGCCCGGGTCGCCGCCGCCGGTGACCGTGCGGGTGGTGGCGGTGTCACCGGGCCCGTCCGTCCAGATCTTCGCGCCGTACGAGCTGCCGGTGACCAGGGACTGGTCGTAGTCCGGGTAGTTCGTGCGGACCGTGGTGGTGCCGTAGTAGTTCGTGCCGGACTTCCACACCGTCCCGGGCGCGCCGCAGTGCCCGGCGGTGACCGAGCCGCGCTGGCCGTTCGAGCGCCGTACGACGGAGAACCCGGCCGAGCAGTTCTTCAGCGCGGACGTGATCCGTGCGCCGCCCCAGTGCCCGCCCTTCGGGGTGTCGCTGAGTCGCGACGTACGGGCGAGCGACCCCGCCACCAGTTGTACGCCGGACACCGCGCGGAGGCCCGCGAGCGAGGCGGGGGAGGTGGTTGCCTGGTCGTACTCGACCACGACGTTCTCGCTGGACGGGTCGAGGTCGGCGGAGAACGTCGTACGGGCGGCGTCGTCGGACCAGGCGCGTTTCCCGACCGTCCGCCAGGTGTCGGCGATCGCCTGCGCCGAGCGGCAGCTGTGCTCGACCTTCACGAGCTGCTTGCCGGCCGTCGGGACGTTCCGGGCCATCGCGGACTGGTACTTCTTGGTGTCCACGTTCGCCGAGTCGACGACGACCTCGTACCCGGTGGCGGCGGACCCGACCACGCCGATGACGCCCTGGCTGAGCCCGTACGGCAGGCCGGACTTCGGGCGGCCGGTCGCGTCCAGCGGCTCCAGCGAGCGGATCGCGGCCGAGATGCCCTCGCCGAGCGACTCGCCGAGCGGGCGCGCGTCGGACGCGGACGTCGGCTGTGCGAGCCGGGTGGCCTCGGTCGAACTCGCGCTCGGCTGTGCGTGCGAGCATGCCGCGGCGCCCGCCACCGCACCCGAGGAGGGCGTGGCGAGGGCGACTGCGAAGAGTGAAATTGAGCCGAGTGTGACCAGCGGAACGGTAACGGAGAGTCGCACGAAGCTCCCAAGATCGGTGGACCAACCACTAGATGGTCCGTTCAGGAACTCCGTTCCGTCAAGAGCTGATCACCGTCCGCGAGCAGATTTGACTACCGTGCGCGAGCGTACGTCGCAAGTCGAGCCCCGTCGGCGCCGAAGAACTGCAGCGTGTCGCCGCTGACCGCGATCCGCTTGGCGGCCGTCAGTACGCCGGTGTGCGGGACGTTGTCGCAGCCGATCATGTGCTGCGGCCCGGTCGTCGCACTGAACGCACCGCGCTGACCGATGCTGTACGTCCCCTGCAGCCCGTTGCAGCCGTCGGAGCCGGTCCACGTGCCGTCAGCCTTGAAAACCAGCACTGGGTCGTCGGGCCGGGCCATCTTCAGGGACTTGAAGCCGGGCTTCTGCTGCATGCGCCAACTGCCGGACACGGTCTGCGCGGTCACCGGCTGCGTGGACGGCGTCGTCGCGGCAGACTGCTGGCCGCCCGCGACCGGCGGCTGGGCAGGTTTGTTCTGTGAGCCGGCCAGCCCGAAGGCCGTGACGGCAACCGCGGCCACCGCGACCGCGCCGGTGCCGATCCAGGTACGGCGCTGGGCGCGCCGGGCGCCGGTGGTGGCGCGCTCGGTCAGGTCCGCGCTCTGCGGCACGCTCGCCGCGGCGCGTTCGAAGGTACCTCGCAGGTCGTCCTCGAGATCGGTGCTCACTTCAGCCTCTCATCGACACGATGGGATTCTTGGGTCTTCCGCAGCGCCGCCAGCGCCCGGCTGGCGGTCGCACGGACGGACGACGGCTTGATGCCGAGCAGGTCGGCGATCGTCTGGTCGTCGAGGTCCTGGTAGTAGCGCAGGACCAGCACGACCCGTTCACGCGCGGACAGCGTCGCCAGCGCCTGCCAGAGGCCGTCGGAGTTCGCGATGCCGGTGGCGTGGTCGGGCACCGTGCGCCGCGGGTCCAGGTCGGCCGTCGGCGCCTCGCTGAACGAGCGCCGCCGGGTCATCGACAGGTACTCGTTCACCAGGATCCGGCGGACGTAGTGGTGCGGGTCGTCCGCGGTGCGCACCTTCCGCCACTTGCGGAACGCCTGCATCAACGCGATCTGCGCCAGGTCCTCCGCCCGTTGATAGTCGCCGGAGACGGTGAACCCGAGCCGCACCAGTTCCTGTCCGCGGGCGGACACGTACTCCTCGAACTCCACTCGCCACTCCCTGGCTGGGCGTACAACTCCTCACACCTATTAGACGCATCGAGTCGCACGGCTGCTGCAACCGTTCCCGCACAGTTCGATCTCTAGTGCAGCAGGAAGGTACGGACGGCCTGCCGGCCGCGGGGATCGCGTTGCACGCTGTGGCCGCTGCCCGGTATGACGACCAGCTGTGCCGCCTTGGCGTGCGCCTGCTCCCATCTGGACCAGTCCAGTGGACAGAACAGGTCGTTGCTTCCGTGCAGGATCAGTGTGCGCGGCAACAGTTCCTGCGCGGCCGGGTACGCCGAAACGCGGGCGGCCGGCCAGCGCAGGCAGCCCTGGATCATCAGCTGCGCCCGGGCAGTCGCCACGTCGTACGGGTACAGCCGCTTCGGGTCCAGGCGGCGTACGGCGTCATCGAGCGCCGCCTGGCGGTCGGGCTTGCCGGACCACGGGAAGCGGAGGTCGGAGCAGAGGGTGGCCATGTGGAGTCCCGCTGAGAGCTGGTCGTACGGCAGGCCCTTGCTGGTGGTCCGCTGGATCAGCTCCTTCAACGTGGAGTCGTCGCCGTTGCGTGCTGCGTGCATGGCGGCCGGGATCCCGTCGAGCGTCGGGTTGACCGAGTTGAGGCTCGATACGGACAGCAGCTCCATCAGGTCGGTGCCGCTGACCCCGTGCCGCACCAACCACGCCAGGTCCGCCACGGGATCCGTCGTACATGCCTTACAGGCCGACCGGAGTACCGCGCTCGTTGCTGCCATCAGGTCGACGCCCATGGGGTCGAAGCCCTTGTGCGGTACGACGGAGTCCAGCACGAGCGCCTGTACGCGGTCCGGGTACTTCAGGCCGTACTGCTCCGCGGTGAAGCTCCCGTACGACGTGCCGTCGAGCGTCAGCCGGTCCACCTTGAGGAACTGGCGCAGCTGCTCGATGTCGTCGACGGTGTCCGGTGTGCCGTAGTACCCGGCGTTGGCGCCGAGCTGCTTGGTGCACTGGTCGACGGCCTCGGCCGGTGGGGTGAGGAAGTCGGAACCGCCCACAGTGTCTTGTAATGCGGGACAATTGAGACCACCGGCTCCGGTACCGCGCTGGTCGAACATGACGAGCCGGTAGTCCCGCAGCACGTCCGGATCCACGTTGTGGCTGAGCGCGGGAATCGCCGGCTGGCCTGGGCCGCCGGTGAGTAGCAGGAGCACGCCGCGGGGAGCGTTGGCGTTGTCGGCCGCGATCACCGGCAGGTCGAGCGACGGCCCGTCAGGACGGCTACGGTCGAGCGGGACGTGCAGCGTCGTACACGTGAACCCCTCGGCGCAGGATGTGTCCGTCGGCTGGTGGCTCGAACAGGCTGTACAGGCCAGGACCACCGCACAGAGCAGACGGGAGAAACGCATTTGTCGGCGCCGATCAGCCGGATCGGCGGGCAGGTCGGGGCCGAGACGGACCGTGTTGTGCCAGCCGGGATCGGTCAGGGGTCTGCGACACCAGGTACTTGGGCATCCGGTTCATCGCGGCGATCGCCGGTTCGGTCGGGTCGGTCTGCTCCCAGTCGGCGACGAAGTTCCCGTACGTCCGGCGCCCGTCGTCGGTGTCCTCGTCCGCGCGCAGCGGTGCCTGCACGACGCCGTCGAGCGAGGTGAAGTTGATGACCACGACGCTGCTCACCTCGACCACGGTAGCGGCGAAAGGGGCGCCGCAGACCTGCCTCGCGGGTCGACCTCGGAAGGGACCCGCGAGGCAGGCGCGGCTCGACCCCACCCGGACGGCTTCGGGGTGCGCGTCCGGGACGGGGTCAGCGAAGACCGAGCGACTTGATCAGCTCGGCAGTCACCTGGCGCGGCGCCGGCAGTACGCCGGGCTTGCCCTGACCTTCCAGCGAGGTCGCCACCAGCCGGCGGCAGCCGAAGGCCTCGGCGGTGAACGACAGGACGCCGCGGTCGTTGTCGGTGAACCGCAGCACGTAGGTCGGCCCGAGCTCCTTCGTGCAGATGCTCGGCTTCTTCGCGACGGGTTTCGCCGCGTTCACCAGCGCGAACAGTTCGTCGGCCTGCTTGCCGGTGCGCTTCGTGGTGACGGTCGCGTAGTCCTGCCCGGTCGCCTGCGGCTCGTACTGGCAGATCGTCACGCTGACCGGGACGAACTTCGAGGCCGCGACGCCCTGGCCCCAGATCACCTTCTCGGTGGCGGTTCGGACGGCGGTGATGGTGCTCGGGCAGTCCATGCTCGGTTTGCCGCTGGGGGTAGGGGTGCTGCTCGGGGTCGGCGACGGGGTGTCCGTGGGCTGGGCGGCGGGCGGGGACGAGGCGTTCTCGGTGCCGCAGGCGGCGGCGATTCCGAGCACAGCCACGACGAGCGTCGCACCGATCAGGCCCCGTGTCCGTTGTGCACTCACGACTCGGTCCTTCCGGGTTGGCAGGGGCAACATGATGGTGGACGGGGGTCTCACCCGGCGTGCCGGAACATCACGGCGTGGCGTCTATCCGGTCACGTCGCCCGATCGATCCGCAACCGAGGCACAGCTGTAACCTGCGCGCACTGGCCACCCGTCGAGCTGCCGGTGTCCCCGTCCGCCCCTAGGATGCTGTGTCGTGGGCAGGAAGAAGGCGAACGCGGAGGCCGCCGCGCAGCGGGAGTGGGAGCTCGGGATCGACTGGGCGCGCTGGCTGCTGGACGGCAACGTCCCGCAACCGCTCCGGGTGTACGGCGTCATCCTGGAGCCGAACGAGTTCGCCTACCTGCAGACCACCGCGCAGTACTCCCGGCTGTACGGCGGGAGCGGGCGGTACACCACCAGCGGCGGGTTCTTCATCGGCAAGCCGGGGATGGTGCTCGGCATGATGGCCGCGAACGCCGCGGTGAACGCGGGCCGGAAGGCCGCCGCCAAGCGCGACATGCAGGCGTCCTGGCGGGACGTCCAGGAGCTCCCGGTGCTGGCCACCAACCTGCGGCTGATGTGCCACCTGCCGACCAAGGGCTGGATGAGCTTCTACTACAGCGCGGTCCAGGAGTTCTACCCCGATACGGAGAACTGGTCGATCACCTTCGGCTTCCAGAACGCCGTACCGCTGCGGATCGCCGGCCTGAGCACGCCCACGCTGGCCGTGCTGTCGGCGTGGTGCGTGCACGGGAACGGCCGCTGGCACGGCGAGCCCGGGATCGCGCCGCTGGTCCAGGCCGCGCTCGCCCCGCGCCCACCCAGTGCCGAGGTCCCGTACGACGCACCCGCCGAGGTGCCGTACGACGCCAACTCCGAGATCCTCGACGAGACTCCGGGCAACCCGCCCGGCGGCCGGACGACCGGCAACGCGTACGAGGACCTGCTGCGCTCGAAACTCAATCCCGAAGACCGCGGCTGACTCGGTAATCTGGACGCATGACGAGCCCGTACGAAGACGACGAGCCGCTGCTGCCCGAGCAGACCCGGGACGACGACCCGCGCAGCTGGGGCGACAACGACTTCGGCAGTGACGACGACGATCGCATCCTGAACGAGGTTCCGCCGCACCACGGATGACGACCTCGGTGCTCCTCGTCCACGGCGGCCTCTGGGACGCCATGGACGCGGCTGCCTTCTGGGGTACGCCGGGCATCACCGCCAAGCTGACCGCCGCGCTCGATCCGGACGGGTCCGGGCAGGTGGAACTGCTCGCGCCCGACCGGCCACCACGGGCCACCGGCTGGGACCTGGAGGTCGGCGCGCTCGGTGAACACCTGGCGAAACGTTCCGGTCCGGTAAGAATCGTTGGTGCCTCCAATGGATGTACGGCCGCTGTTCTGCTGGCGACGAGGTTTCCGGAACGGGTCGACCGGCTGCTGCTGGCCTGGCCGGCCACCGGTGACGACCCCGCCGGGAACGCGCGGGCCTGGGCCGGGATGGTGAACCGCGGTTGTCCGGCCGATGTCGCGGACGGACTGCTCGAGGGTGGAATTCTGCGCGGGGTCCCGGATGTGGAGCTGGCGTCGCTGGACCGTCTCCGGGTGGCGGTCCTGCCGTCGGTGCCGGAGAATCCGTCACATCAGCGGAAGACGGTCGAGAAGTTGCTGCGCTCGATCCGGGGGAGTCGCGAGCTGGCCGGGTGTCCCGAACCGCCGACGCCCGGATTCCCGCCGTTCCTGGATCAGCTGGTGCGAACGATCGTGGAGTTCGTCAACTGAGGGGAAGAGCGTGGAGCTTCGGGGGTTCGACGACGGGTACGGGGTCCAGGTCGCGGGCTGGGCCGTGGACGAGAAGGAAGTCGCACTGCTGTCCGGGCGGGTGGCCTACCCGTTCCCGGAGGAACTGCGGTCGAGCTGGCGGACGGGCGACGCGGACATCCACCCCTATCTGTTGTTCGACGGCGAGCAGCCGGTCGGGTACGGCGAGGTGTGGCTGGACGACGAGGAGGACGAGGTCGAGCTCGCCCGGATCATCGTGGACCCGGCGGTCCGCGGCCGTGGCTTCGGCGGCGAGCTCGTCCGGGCACTGCTCGGGCCGGCGCTGGACGCCGGGTATTCGGAGGTGTTCCTGCGGGTCCGCCCGGAGAACGCTCCGGCGATCCGCGCGTATCACCGCAGCGGCTTCGTGGACGTCCCCGCCGCCCTGATGGAGGAGTGGAACGACGGCCAGCCGGTCCCGTACCGCTGGATGCGGTACGCCGGCGAGCAGGTGGGCACTGGCGAGCTCAGGGGCTGAGGATGGTGCACCCACCTGCTTGCGGTGGTGGTTACCGGTCCGCCTGCCGCGCGCGCAGCAGGTCGCGGATCTCGGTCAGCAGCTCCTGGTCGGTGGTCAGCGCCTCGGCCTCCGCCTCCGGCTCGAGCCCGCGCTTGCGCCGCTCGTTCAGCTTGTTCAGCGGCATCACGATGAAGAAGTAGACCGCCGCGGCGATGAACAGGAAGTTCAGCGCCGCCTGCACGATGACGCCGATGTGGAACTCCGCACCGTTGATCTTGAAGAAGAACAGCTTGCTGGCGTCCGCCTTGCCGAAGATCGCCGCGACCAACGGGTTGATGAAGTTGTTCACGATGGCCGTGACGATCGTGCCGAACGCTGCGCCGATGACGACGGCGACCGCGAGGTCGACGACGTTGCCGCGCATGATGAATTCCTTGAAGCCCTTGAGCATTGTGGTGCCTCCACGAAGCGGGTGGTTGTACCCGGACAAGGTAGGGCCGCAGCGTCGCCCGCGCGAGGGACCGCGCCGCACGGCGACGCATCGTGCCGCAGCGAACTCACACCGTGATCACCCGGTGTCCGGCGCGAGCGCCACACTGATGCGGGAGTTCGTACTGGCCTGGGCCAGTCGGGTCGCGACGTCCGGCGCGGTCGCGACCACGACCAGCGCCCCCGACGCACCCGATCGTGGCGCGGGCAGGGCGACCACGACGACCGAACGGGCGAGCAGCGTCGCGGCGTCGGCGTTCGTACCGCCGGCGGCGTACAGGTTCACCCGGTCGCCGACGCGAAGTAGCGCCGTGATGTCGGCATCGTCGACGTGGAACGGATAGGCGACCGATCCCGACGGCACGGCCGGTGGCGCCAGGAAGCGGACGTCCGTGAGCGGCTCGCCGGCTCTGACCGGACCGCTGAGCACCCGGGTGGTCAGCTCACTGCCAGGTCTGAGCGCGCCGGCGGGCACGGCTCCCGGAGGGAGCTCGACGGTCCGTACGTCGGCCCGTGTCGGCGGAGCGCCCCCGGTGAGGTCGCGTGCGGCGGCGAGCACCTTGACCGTCGGCGGTGGCGCGGGGGAGAGGGCGAGGAGTCCGAAGTACACGGCGGCTGCCGCGGTGGCGCCGGCCAGTAGCCGACGGTGCCACCGGGCGGCGCGGAGCAGGTCTCGGAACAGCGAGGAGAAATTCATGCCCGAGAAGGTACGAGTTTCGCCGGCACCCGCCGTTCAGTTATCCACAGGCGGCGGTCAGGCCGCGCTGGTCCCCGAGGAGGACGAGCCGCTCGACGACGAGCCGGCGGACGAGGAGGACGTCGACGACCCCGACGTACCGGACGAGCTCGACGAGCCGGCGGACGACGAGTCGGACTTCGAGCTGCCCGAAGAGGACGAGTCGGACTTCGCCGGCACCGAGCCCTTGCCGGAGGACCGGCTGTCGGTGCGGTAGAACCCGGAGCCCTTGAACACCACGCCCACGGCGTTGAAGACCTTGCGCAGGTTTCCCTGGCAGTTCGGGCACACGGTCAGCGCGTCGTCCGTGAAGCTCTGGCGCACCTCGAGCGCTTCGCCACAGTCGGTGCACTGGTACTGGTACGTCGGCACGGTCGGTTCCCTTCAAGCCGCTGGCACTCCTACTACCCGACTGCTAATAATGCGCCAGCGGCCCGAAGTATTCCAACTCAGCCCTGTCGGCGCACCGTGAAGTTCCAGCAACCGGCCACCACGTTCCGCACCTGAACGGTGTCCACGGCCGGGTCCTCGAACAGTCGCGTGAGCTCCTTTTCGCTCGTCCCAGCCTCCGCGACGACACCGTCCAGCATCTGGCCATCGCCGTCGTACGGCCGCAGGACCGCGCGCCGCTCCCGGAAGTCGACCGGGAAGCCTGCACCAGGCGCTGGGCAGTCTGTCAGATGGACGAAGACCGGCCCGATCTCGGCGTACGGGCCGCCGGCCTCCATCGGCCGGTGCGCGACCAGTGCGATCCGCTCGCCCGCGCCTGCGATGGTCAGGCAGCAGCGGAGCGGCTCGCCGCCTTCGGAGGTCCGGGAAACGACGGCGTTTCCGAAGTCGTCGTGGCGGTTGCGGCGGATCCGGTCCAGGTAGGAACCCGGTACGCCCTCATACCTCAACTCTGCGTTCATGTCGAGGGAACGCAGAGCAACGCAAAGTTGTGAGGGACCCCATTTGGGGAGGGCGGCCGGATTCTCTACGGTTGGTCCGTGCGTCGCCTGCTTCGAGTCGTCATCATCAGCGGAATCGCCCTCGCCACGGTCCTCCTGGTGATCGCCGGTACCGCCGTCTACGTCGTCCGCCACTCGTTCCCGACGTACGAAGGAACGATCGACCTGGAGGGGCTCGACGGTGACGTGAACGTGGTCCGGGACGCCAACGGCATCCCGCAGATCTACGCCGACACCCCGGCGGACCTGTTCGCCGCACAGGGGTACGTCGCGGCGCAGGACCGGTTCTTCGAGATGGACTTCCGCCGGCACGTGACGGCGGGCCGGCTGAGCGAGCTGTTCGGCAAGACGGCGCTCGAGACCGACAAGTTCGTCCGGACCCTCGGCTGGCGGCGGACCGCGGAGAAGGAGCTGCCGCTGCTGAGCCCGAGCACCCGGCAGTACCTCGACGACTACGCGCGCGGCGTGAACGCCTACCTCTCCACGCACAGCGGCTCCGGCCTCAGCCTGGAGTACGGCGTCCTCTCGCTGCAGCCCGGCGGCCCGAAGAACTACCGGCCGGAGCCGTGGACCGCGGCCGACTCGCTCGCCTGGCTGAAGGCGATGGCCTGGGACCTCGGCGGCAACCTGGACGAGGAGATCACCCGCACCAAGCTGCTGGCGGCGTTCCCGGCGCGCAACATCGAGAGCCTGTACCCGCAGTACCCGTACGACCGGAATCAGCCGATCATGTCGGCCGGCTCGGTCGGCAAGGACGGGAAGTTCACCGCCAACCCGGTCAGCACCGAAGTGCGCCGGAGCATGCTCACCCAGGACCTGCTCAAGTCGCTGGACTCGGTGCAGAGCGTCGCCAAGGGCCTGCCGCAGTTGCTCGGCCAGGGCGATGGTGTCGGCTCGAACTCCTGGGTGGTGTCCGGCGACCACACCACCACCGGCAAGCCGTTGCTGGCGAACGACCCGCACCTGGGCGCCACCATGCCGGGCATCTGGACTCAGGTCGGCCTGCACTGCAACAACGTCGGTAAGGCCTGCCCGTTCGACGTGTCCGGCTTCAGCTTCTCCGGCCTGCCCGGTGTGGTGATCGGCCACAACAACGCGATCTCCTGGGGCTTCACCAACCTCGACCCCGACGTCCAGGACCTCTACCTGGAGCGCATCGACGGCAACAACGTCCTCTACAACAACAAGTGGCGCGCGATGGCCACCCGCGAGGAGACGTTCAAGGTCGCGGGCGAGGACAAGCCGGTGAAGATCACCGTCCGCGAGACCCGGCACGGCCCGTTGATCTCCGACGTCGGCGAGGACGAGCAGAAGGTCGGCGAGATCTCCGCGTCGCAGGTGAAGTACCCGAAGGCGTACGGCGTCGCCCTGCAGTGGACCGCGCTGAACCCGGGCAAGACCGCCGACGCGCTGTTCGCGATCAACACCGCGCAGAACTGGACCCAGTTCCGGGCCGCCGCGGCGCAGTTCCAGGTGCCCTCGCAGAACCTGGTGTACGCCGACACCGACGGCCACATCGGCTACCAGGCGCCCGGGCTGGTGCCGATCCGCTCGGTCGGCCGCGGCGACTGGCCGGTGCCCGGCTGGGACCCGAGGTACTACTGGAAGGGCTACATACCCTTCGACGCGATGCCGACCGAGCTCGATCCGCCCAGCGGGATCATCGTCACCGCCAATCAGGCCGTGGTGCCGAACACGTACCCGTACTACCTGACCAACACCTGGGACTACGGGTACCGCGCGCAGGAGATCCTGGACCGGATCAAGGCTGCCGGGAAGCTGGACGTGAACGCGATGGCGTCGATCCAGCTGGACACCAAGAACAAGGCCGCGGAGATGCTGGTGCCGTACCTGCTGCGGATCAGCATCAACGACGCGTTCGACCGGCAGGGCCAGGACACCCTGCGGAACTGGGACTTCACCCAGCCGCCGGACTCCGCGGCCGCGGCGTACTTCAACGTCGTCTGGCGCAACCTGCTCGCCCTGACCTTCCACGACCAGCTCCCCGAGGGCACTTGGCCGGACGGCGGCTCGCGTTGGTTCGAGGTGATCCACACGCTGCTCGGCCAGCCGAACAGTGGCTGGTGGGACGACATCAGGACGCCACAGCGCGAAAGCCGCGACGACATCCTCCGTGAGGCGCTGGTGAACGCCCGTACCGAGATCACTCAGAAGATGGCGCGTGAGCCCGCCAACTGGCAGTGGGGCCGGCTGCACAAGCTCACGCTGACCAACCAGGCGCTGGGCAAGTCCGGCATCGGTGTGGTGGAGAAGATCTTCAACCGCGGTCCGTATGAGCTCGGCGGCGGTACGTCGATCGTCGACGCCACCTCCTGGGACGCCTCCGAGGGGTACGACGTGACGTCGGCGCCGTCGATGCGGATGGTCGTCGACCTGTCGGACTTCGACAAGTCCCGCTGGATCAACCTGACCGGTATCTCAGGGCACGCGTACTCGTCCAACTACACGGACCAGACGGAGCTGTGGGTCAAGGGCGAGACCCTGCCGTGGGCTTACACGAAGGGCGCGGTCGAGGCGACCCGCAAGCACTCCCTGACCTTCACCAAGCCGGACAGCTAGCAGCTACCAGGCGGGCGCACTGGCCTCGGCGAACAGCTCCTCCGGCCAGGTCCAGAGCGCCCGCTGCGTCAGCAGGATCGAGATGGTCCCGTCAGCGGCGGTGGAGCAGAGCGTGCCGAGCCCACCGGCCCAGCCGTAGCGCCCGTCGTCGCCGACGGACACCCCGTAGCCCCAGCGGGTGTCCGGCCCGAGGAAGTCGCCCGCGCCGGCTCGCTGTTCCGGTGTGAGCTGGTCTGTGGTCATCTCGGCGACCGCCTCCCGCGACAACAGGTCGCCGCTCTGCAGGATCCGGGTGAACGCGTGGAAGTCGTCCACCGTCGAGATCAGCCCACCGGCCGCGTCCGGGAACGACGGCGGCGCCAGCCACTGGCTCTCAGCGGCCGTGTCGAGCACGTCCTCCCCGACGTACGCCGTGGGTGAGCCGAGCGGGGTCCGACGCGGTGAATCCGGTGTCGCGCATCCCCAGCGGCTCGAACAACCGCTCGCGCAGGAACTCCTCCAGCGGCTGCCCTGCGACCCGTGAGACGAGTACGCCGAGCAGATGCGAGCCCGTGGCGTACAGCCACCGCTCACCCGGCTGGTACTGCAACGGCAACGTCCCGAGCCGTCGCATCCACTCGTCCGGCTCCAGGCCCGTCCGTGGAATCGGCGGCCCGAAGGTCCGTACGCCGAGCTCCTCCTCCCGCTGCCGCAGCGACGGGTTGTCCGACTCACCCAGACCCAGCCGGAACGTCAGCAGGTCCTGCACCGTGATGGCACGCACGGCCAGAACAGTGTCGTCCACCTGCGCGTCCGGTGCCCGCAGTACGACGGGATCAGCAAGCTCAGGCAGTACGTCGGCGGCGGGCGCCTCCAGGGACAGCCGGGTGGGTCTGGTCGCCACGGCTCACCAGGCTGATCAGCCCGGGTATGACACCGTTGTCGACGTACGTGTTCAGCATGAGTCATCTACCGATCGGCGCAGCGGGATCAAGCGATTAGGTGTGAGTGCGGCGTCCACCGGGCGGTCGTGGGAGTCGGACGGGAGCGTGTCGACGACCTCGGTGTCGTACACGGCGGCCCAGACCGGCGTACCGGGACGGACACGAGCCAGGGCTCGGTCGTACGATCCGCCGCCGCGCCCCAGTCGTACGCCGTCGTACGCAACCGCCACGGCCGGGCAGATGACCAGGTCGGCGGTGGCGATCGCGTCGGAGCCCAGGTCGATCGGGGGCTCCGACAGACCGAGCCGGCCGGGCACCAGGTCGGCCGCACCGGGCGCAACGCCCCAGCCCAGGTCGTTGTCGGCGTACAGGATCGGCAGTAGCACCTCGTGGTCCGTTGCGAGCAGCCAGTCGATCAACGCACCGGTCTGCGGCTCGGGACCCATGGACACGTACAAAGCGACCCGGTACACGTCCGCCAGCACCTGTTGGGCGCTCGCCAGCAGTCCCTCCGCGTGGTGCCGGGCACCCCGCGCCTCCAGGAACTGCTGCCGCGCCACGGCCTTCGCCAAGTTCACCTTCTGATCGTAGGAGCGTGACGCGGGCAACACTGGGATTACCGGCCGTCCCCTAGGGTTGGTGCATGGGTGAGGTGGGTCTCAGACAAGCGCAGGCGAAGATGCGCGCGGCCGGTGCTGCCGACGTTGCAATACGCGTCTTCACGCACTATTACCGGCTGCTCGAATCCGGGCACCAGGGCAAGATCCCCGAGGACGACATCGAGCCGGTCGGCGACCTGCCGCACCTGGACCACCTGGACACCGACCCGGACGCGCTCCGCGCCGCGCTCGCCGAGACCGTGGTGATCAAACTCAACGGCGGCCTCGGTACGTCGATGGGCGTCACCGGCCCGAAGTCCGCGCTGCCGGTGAAGGACGGGCTGAGCTTCCTCGACATCATCGCCCGGCAGATCCTGGCGACCCGGCGCGCGTACGACGTACCGCTGCCGCTGGTGCTGATGAACTCGTTCCGCACCACGACCGAGTCCCGGCGGATCCTCGGCGAGTACGACGAGCTCGCGATCGACGGCCTGCCGCTCGACTTCCAGCAGAACATGGAACCGAAGCTGCTCGCCGACGACCTGACGCCGGCCGAGTGGGCCCCGGACCCGGAGCTCGCCTGGTGCCCGCCCGGCCACGGCGACCTGTTCACCGCGTTGGTTGCCTCCGGCACCCTCGACGCGCTCCGCGACCACGGCTTCCGGCACGCGTTCATCTCGAACGCCGACAACCTCGGCGCCACCCCGGACCCGCGGATCGCGGCCTGGATGGCCGAGCACGACGTACCGTTCGGGATGGAGGTCTGCCGGCGGACCCGGTCGGACCGCAAGGGCGGGCACGTCGCCGTGCGGAAGTCCGACGGGCGGCTGATCCTGCGGGACAGTGCGCAGGTCGCCGACGCGGACACGCGGTATTTCCAGGACATCGGCCGGCACAAGATGTTCAACACCAACAACCTGTGGATCGACCTGGACCGGCTGGCCGAGCTGATGGCCGGGCACGACGGCATCCTCGGGCTGCCGATCATGGTGAACCGCAAGACCGTCGACCCGGCCGACCCCACCTCGCCCAAGGTGATCCAGCTGGAGACCGGGATGGGCACCGCGATCGAGACCTTCGAGGGTTCGCAGGCGGTGATCGTGGACCGCAGCCGGTTCAAACCGGTGAAGACCACGAACGACCTGCTCGTGCTGCGCTCCGACGTCTACGAGCTGGACGAGGCCGGCGAGCTGACCACGAAGCACGAGGGCGACGAGCCGTACGTCGACCTGGACCCGGAGTACTACAAGATCCTCGCCGACTTCGAGGCCCGGTTCCCGGCCGGGGCGCCCTCGCTGGTCGCCGCCGACCGGCTGGCGGTCCGTGGTGATGTTGCCTTCGGCAAGGACGTGGCGGTGGTCGGGGACGTCGAGGTGACCGCGCCGGCCGGCGAGCGCCGGGTGATCCCGGACGGAACCGAGCTGCGTTGACCGACGACCTCCTGGTCCGTCCGCTGGAGCCGTCCGACACCGCCGAGGCCGCCGCGGTCTGGTGGCGGTCCCGGCACGCCGACGGTTCCCAGCTGCCACCGGCGATCCACACCGCGGAGCAGGTCGCGGGCTGGTTCGCCGACGTCCTGCTGCCGGATGGGGAGACCTGGGTGGCGCTCGACGCGGACCGGATCGTCGCGGTCCTCACCCTCGACGGCGACGATCTCGACCAGCTGTACGTCGCCCCGGAGGCGGCCGGGCGGGGGATCGGCTCGGTCCTGGTCGACCTGGCGAAGGACCTCCGGCCGGGCGGGCTGGCGCTGTGGACGTTCCAGACCAACCTGCGGGCCCAGGCCTTCTACCAGCGGCACGGCTTCCGCGAGGTACGCCGTACGGACGGCGCCGCGAACGAGGAACACGCCCCGGACGTGCGGATGACGTGGGGCGGACACCCCGAATCGGAACCCGACCGGACTTCTTGACGCACTCCTCCGGAACTATCGGCGGAAACCCGCGAGCCGTCGATTAAGGTCGGGCTCGTGAGACGAAGTGTGGATGAGCATCTAGAGGTCGTACTCGGACGGGTGACGGCCCTGCCGGCGTTCGACCAGCCGTTGATGGACGCGGTCGGGCTGATGCTCTGCGAGGACATCGTCTCGGGGGTGAGCCTGCCGGGGTTCGACAACTCGGCCATGGACGGGTATGCCGTGCTGGCCGCGGACCTGGCCGGTGCCTCGGACGAGAACCCGATCAGCCTGCCGGTCGTCGGCGAGTTCCGGGCCGGGCGCAGCGAGCCGATCGTGGTCACCCCCGGGACCTGTGTGCGGATCATGACCGGCGCGCCGATGCCGCGTGGCGCGGACAGCGTCGTGCCGGTCGAGTGGACCGACGGCGGGACCGTCACGGTCCGGATCACCCAGCAGCCGCCGGTCGGCGGGTCGGTGCGGTATGCCGGCGAGGACGTGACGGCCGGGGCGCAGGTGCTCGACCGGGACACGGTCCTCGGCCCGCGGCAGATCGCGGTGCTGGCGGCGGTCGGCCGGGCCCGGGTGAAGGCGCGACCGCGGCCGCGGGTGGTGGTGATCTCGACCGGGGCCGAGCTGCGCGAGCCGGGCGGCCGGCTGGGCGACGGGCAGATCTACGACTCGAACAGCTACACCCTGGCGGCGTGCGCGCGGGACGCCGGCGCGGTGGCGTACCGGGTCGGCATCGTCGACGACGACCCGAAGCGGATCATGGACACGCTCTCCGACCAGCTCGTGCGGGCCGACCTGGTGATCACCACCGGCGGCGTCAGCATGGGGGCGTACGACATCGTCAAGGAGGAGCTGTCCAAGCTCGGCACCGTGGACTTCCCACAGGTCGCGATGCAGCCCGGGAAGCCGCAGGGTTTCGGGGTGATCGGCGACGACGAGGTGCCGATCTTCACGCTGCCCGGCAACCCGGTCTCGGCGTACATCTCGTTCGAGGTCTTCGTCCGGCCCGCGCTGCGCAAGATGATGGGGCAGATGCCGTACCGGCGGACGCTGGTCCCGGGGGTCACGCTCGACGGGTTCAGCTCACCGGCGGGGCGGCGGCAGTTCGTCCGCGCCGCGGCCACCTCCGGCGACGAGGGCTGGATGGCCAGTACAGTCGGCGGGCACGGCTCCCACCTGCTGGGCGGGTTGAGCCGGGCGAACGCACTGATCGTCGTACCGGAGGACGTCACGTCCGTCCGGGCCGGCGACCAGGTCGAGCTGATGCTGCTGGACGAGTGACCGTGCTGGACGAGGAGACTGGATGACGCACGACCCGGGTGCGACCCCGGCTGGCTCAGGTACGCCGGGACCCGGCCGGCTGACCCACGTCGACGAGACCGGGGCGGCGCGGATGGTGGACGTGTCCGCGAAGGACGTTGGTGCCCGGCGGGCCGTTGCCAGCGGCAAGGTTTTCGTCTCCGCCGAGGTGGTGACGGCGCTGCGCGGTGACGGCGTGCCGAAGGGCGACGCGCTCGGCGTCGCCCGGATCGCCGGGATCATGGGCGCGAAGCGCACCCCGGACCTGGTGCCGTTGTGCCATCCGATCGCGATCACCGGCGCCAAGGTCGACCTGGAGGTCGCCGACGACGCCGTACTGATCCGGGCGCAGGTGAAGACCACCGACCGGACCGGCGTCGAGATGGAGGCGCTGACGGCGGTCGCGGTCGCGGGGCTCGCGGTCATCGACATGGTGAAGGCGCTCGACCCGGCGGCCGTGCTGTCCGACGTACGGGTGGAGTTGAAGGAAGGCGGCAAGACCGGGCATTGGGAGCGGCCGTGAGAGCTCTCGTCCTCAGCATCTCGAACCGCGCCGCGGCCGGCGTCTACACCGACACGACCGGTCCGCTGATCGCGGCACGCCTGGCTGACTGGGGTTTCGACGTCGCCGGTCCGGACGTGGTGCCGGACGGGTCGCCCGTCGGCGAGGCGCTGCGGGCCGCGGTCGAGGCGGCGTACGACGTGGTGCTGACGACTGGCGGTACGGGGATCTCGCCGACCGACGAGACACCCGAGCAGACGGCCGCCGTACTGACGAAGCTCGTGCCCGGGATCGCGGAAGCCATCAGGGCGTACGGGATCGCGAACGGCGTGCCGACGGCTGCACTGTCCCGCGGACTGGCCGGCGTCGCCGGGAGTACGGTCATCGTCAACCTGCCCGGATCACGGGGTGGTGTGAAGGACGGTCTCGCCGTGCTCGAACCGCTGCTGCGGCATGCGGTCGAGCAGGTGCACGGCGGCGACCACGTGCGGACGGACACCGACTGATGGCGATCGTGCAATGGCCCGTGGAGCTGAAACACGGGCAGGTCGGCCTACGACCGTTGCGGACCGGCGACGGCAGCGAATGGGCCGCCGCCCGCCAGCGCAACGTCAGCTGGCTGCGGCCGTGGGACGCGACCCAACCACCCGGCGCCGAGGACGGCGCGCGGACGTTCCGCGCGATGGCCCGCGACTGGAACCGGCAGGCCCGCTTCGGACGGATGCTCCCGTTCGTCATCACGTACGGCGGTGCCGCCGGCGCCGGCGCCCGTGCGAAATGGCCGCTGGTCGGACAGCTCACGGTGTCCGGAATCACCTACGGATCGGCGCGATGGGCGAACCTCGGCTACTGGGTCGACGAGCAGTACGCCGGCCGCGGCATCGTGCCGACCGCCGTCGCGATGGCCGCCGACCACTGCTGGTTCACCCTCGGCCTGCACAGGATCGAAGTGGCGATCCGCCCGGAGAACAAGGCAAGTCTGCGGGTGGTCGAGAAGCTCGGCTTCCGGTACGAAGGCGAGCGGCCGCGGTTCCTGCACATCGACGGCGACTGGCGCGACCACCGGATCTTTGCCCTCAACATCGAAGAGGTCGGACCCGGTCTCGTAGCGCGACTGACCTGACTACGCTGCGTGCTATTCACATCAGTCACACGAGTCTTCTTGCGACACACCGTGCCACGTACCCCATCTGGCCCCCGCCGCACCTTAGCGTCGTCGCATGGGGACGACAGGACTGATCTATGTGGCGATCGTCGCCGCGTGGGCCGCCTATCTCGTCCCGATGTGGCTGAAGCGCGGTGACGAAGCCCGGCGCAAGCCCGTCGTGCCGTCGTCCGACGAAGCCCGGGTGCTGTCCCGCGACCCGTCGCGACCCCGGTACGTCGTACGCCCCGCCGGATCCACCGCCGCCGACGACCCGTCGCCGCCGAAGAAGTACATCCCGAACCGAGCCCGCCGGGTGGCCGCGATGCGCCGCCGGCGGGTGCTGTCGATCCTGACGCTTTCGCTGCTGTCCGTCGTCGCCCTCGCCGGCCTGACGATCCTGCAGTGGTGGACAGTTGCGGTGCCCGGGGCAACGATCGCCGGATTCGTCGTACTCACCCGGGTGCAGCTGCGGCGGCAGGCCCGTGCCCGCGCCGCGGCCGCCGCGGAACGCCGTACCCGGGTCCGCGCCAAGCACGACCGCGGACCCGCCGGCAAGCCCGCCCCGACCCCCGACGAGGAGATGACCATCGAGGTCAAGCTCCCCGCCGAACCCACCCCTGCCCCGGCGCCCGCCGCCAAGGAAGACAAGCCGGCCGCGGAAGGCCTGTGGGACCCGGTGCCGGTGACGCTGCCGACGTACGTGATGAAGGAGAAGGCCCCCGACCGCACGGTCCGGACCATCTCCCTCACCGACGACGAGGTGTTCTCCAGCGCCCGCACCACCGACCCCGCGGACAAGCCCGCCGGCACCGAAACCCCGGCCCCCAAGCCGCACGTCGAGCCAGAGGTGAAGCGCGCCGTCGGCGACTGATATCCGGTTTTAGATCGCGGGCCTCTCCGTGTTAGAGTTTCGCGGTCGCCAGGGAAACCCGGCGGACAAGCCTGGGGCTGTGGCGCAGTTGGTAGCGCGCTTCGTTCGCAACGAAGAGGCCAGGGGTTCGAATCCCCTCAGCTCCACGAAGGCGATGGGCGAGGTGTGCCGACGGAAAGCGTCGGCTGCCTCGCCTTCGTCGTGTTGTGCGGCTGCGCTTCGCTTGCCGCGGGCGGGGGCTCCGCCACCCGCACCCCCTGCGCCTTCGCTTCGCTCGGCGGCCTTCGCTTCGCTCGGCTCCTGGGTTGGGTTGGGCGTTTAGGTCGCCTGCTGGGGTTGGGGCGGGCGCGCCGGTCACCTGCTGGGGTTGGGGCGGGCGCGCCGGTCACCTGCTGGGGTTGGGGTGAGCGTGTCGGTCACGTGCTCGGGTTGGGTCGAGTGCGGGTGGCCATCGCTGCGCTTCGCTTGCCGCGAGCGGAGGCTCCGCCACCCGCACCCCGTGCGCCTTCTCCTCGCTCGGCGGCTGGGTTGGTGGGTTACCTGCACTTGCTGGGTGGAGGGTCGTTCTTGGAGGGGCTGGAGCGGGCGCCGCCTTCGATGGCTACCAGTGGCCGAGCGGCTGGTTGTCAGGGGAGTGGGACGTCGTTGGGTGGGGGGAGCGTACTGCCGTCGCGGAGGAGGATCGGGCCGACCGGGGTGGGGGCGGGTACCGGTGGAGGAGGGGGTTGGGTCGGGGGCGGTGTGGGGGTGGGAGGGGTTGGCTGGACGATGGTGGTGCCGTGGTTCGGTGGGGGTGGGCTGAGGGTGGCACCGGGTGAAAGGTTGACCAGGTCGGCCAGGCCCTTGTCGTTGTCGACTCTGGGGACTCCTAGTGCGGGTAGGCCCAGTAGGTCCAGGGCGGTCTTCGGGATGCTGGGGTGCCAGGACCAGCGGTGGTCGATGCCTGGTTTGACCCGTCCGCCGAACATCAGTAGCGGCACCCGTGGACCGTAGGCCAGTTGGATGCCGTCCGGCGTCGTTTCGACGTTCGGGGTTTGTACGTGGTCGTCGTAGCCGCCCCAGTCGTCCCAGGTGAGCAGGAAGACCGTCGAGTCCCACGCGCCTGCCGCGCACACCGCGTCGACCACCTGCCAGACGGCGTCCATGCCCTGGGTCACGTTCGCCGGTGGGTGCTCGTCGAGCGGCGCGTCGTGCCACACCATCGACAGCGCCGGCAGCTTGCCCGCCTTCGCGTCGGTGATGATGTCGGCCGAGCGGACGATGTTCGGAGAACTCTTGAGTTGCTGGTAGAACTCGACCGGGTAGCCGCTGCTGCCGGTGTAGGCCTTCCAGGTCAGTCCGTGGTCGCCGGCATGCCCCGGCAGCGATGGCATGTCCCAGACCGGACTGGGCGCGCTGCGCGACGGGTTGCGCAGCGTTGGCGTCTGGCCGCCGACGATGAGCAGATGGTTCGGCGTCGAGTTGGTGCCGTAGCCGGCGCAGTGGTTCTCGATGAAGGCACCGTTCGCGGCGAGCCACGCGTAGAAGGGCAGGTCCTTGACGGTGTCGAACTGGACGTGGGCGCCGGTGCTCTTCTTCGTCAGCCAGCGGTAGTAGGCCTTGCGGTCGTGCGGCTGGTCGGACGCGGGTGGGTTGGGACTCGCCGGCCACCCGGTCGCGACGTTCGCACCGAACGCTGCCATCGAGGCGAAGTAGTTGTCGGTGGTGTGGTTCTCCTGGACCATCACGATGACGTGGTCGATCGTGGCGTCGGCCATGGAACGCCTTCCCGTTAGTGCGTCGGAGTCTGCAGTACCGTCAGAAGAGCTTCGCCGTCGGGCGTGCCCAGGCCCGTACACGCGTCCCAGCCCGGCGCTGCCCGGTAGGCACCGTTGTTGCCGCTGGTGATGTCGTGGAAGCCTGGCTGTACGGCGCCCGCGCGGACCCCCTGGTACAGCTGGGTGTGTACCAGGCCGAGGCTGCGCCCGGTGCCCTGGGCGAGGCGGGTCAGCAGCGCGGCCCACAGCGGGGCGACGGCGCTGGTTCCTCCGACCACGATGCGCTGCCCGTCGACGAGAACGTCGTAGCCGGTCGCCGGATCGGCGTTGCCCGCCACATCGGGCACACATCGGCCGGTACCGCCACCGGCCGACGTGGGTACGCCGGCACCGGATTGGAACGCCGGCACCGGGAACGTGTCGCTGACGCCCCCGCCGGTGGCGCCGCCGCCCGACGTGTTCCATACCGTTTCGGACGTGATCGTGGGCGGGACACCTTCGAGGTGGGTGCCGCCGCAGGCCAGAGCGTGGGGGCTCGAGGCGGGGAAGTCCACGTGCTGTGCGCCGTCGGTCTGGCCGTCCGTACTGCCGTTGTCGCCGCTGGCCGCGCACACGGTGACGCCGAGCGCCGCGGCGTCCGCGAACGCCTGGTCCATCGCCGTCCGTGCCTGCGCCGTCCACTGGTCCTCGGACTGTCCCCAGCTGATGCTGACCACGGTCGGCGTCGGGGTGGCGTGCACCGCGGTGGTGACCGCGTCGAGGAAGCCTTGATCGGTGTTGGGCGCGAAGTAGACCAGTTGCCGGGCGCCCGGGGCGAGCGCACCGGCGACCTCGATGTCGAGCAGCACCTCACCGTCGGCGGAGCCCGGATCGCCGGTCGGGGCGTTCTTGCCACCGTCGACCTCGACCGCGCTCACCTGCGGCGCGGGGATCTTCAAGCCGGCGAAGTACGTGCTGAGCTCGGCCGGCTGGAACCCACCGCCGAGCTCGATGATCGCGATGGTCTGTCCGGTCCCGTCGGTCTTGGCCGGGAAGTTGTAGAGGGACCCGAGCTGGTCCGGCGTGAAGGCGTGTGCGGCGGCCGGAGCCGCGTGCAGCCGGAACTGCGCGCGAGCCTGCGGGCGATCGTCGAGACCGAGCACCGCGATGACGATCCCGTCGAGTTCGGCGGGTACGGAGACCGCGCCGGACCGGACGCGGAGCTCCACGGCGCTGTCTCGGCTGCGTACGACTGACAGTTCGGTGCCGAACACCTCCGTCATTGCGGACGCGGGGCCGCGGACGGTCACCCGCCGGGCGCCGACATGCGTACCGGTGACGGTCAGCCCCGCTGCCGTGAGTACTTCCCCCACTCGGGCGAGGTCGTCGTCGCGGGCACCGAACCGTCGGGCGAACTCTTCCGCGGTCACGGTTTCGGGGCCGATGACGAGAGCTTCGTCCAGCTCGGTACGACGACGCAGTACGAGCGTGACCGTGATCGAACTGTCGGGAGAGACCGGGCCGACCGTCTCGGCATCGGTGTACGCGCTTCGGGAGCTTCCGGGAAGAAGGATGTTCGACACGCGATACATGATGAACCACAAAAGGGGCCGCTAAACCACCCAGTGTGCTGATCTCATTACGCTCAGCATTCTCTCAGCGAAGGTGAGCTGTTGCTGCCTTCAGGTCGTTGAGGGCTGCCAACGCGTGTGGGGCGAGGCCTGAGTCGTCATCTGTGGACGTCCAGGTGGCGTAGCCGTTCTTGAAGGCCAGTGCGCCCAACTCGGCTGCCAGGTGGGCTATTGAGGTGGAGAATCCGCGGGATTCCAATGCGTCTGACATTGCTTTTGCCATGCCTACGGATTTGAGGGCGTCGCGTTCTTGGAGTTCCGTGCTGGCGGCGATGGCTGCTTTGAGGCGGGGGGCCAGTTCTCGGTTCATGGGACCCATGAATCCCGAGGCTTTGGCGAGGCCCGCGGCTACTGCTTCCAGTGGGGTGGCGTCCGCAGGGGCTTCGGATATGCCCTCGGCCAGGAGGGTGCTGAGGGCGTCCTGGCCGGCGACCAGGAGTTCTCGTTTGTCGGGGAAGTGGCGGAAGAAGGTGCTCTTGGTAACGCCGGCCCGGTCGGCGATCTGGGCGACGGTGGTGGCGTCGTAGCCGTGTTCGGCGAACAGGTCCACCGCGGCGAGGACCAGTCGTTCGCGGGCTCCGGGTTGCCATCGTGCCATGCGGGCATTGTAGGTGATGGGACCTTTGTCCCGTCGGTGTTATCGTGATGGGACAAAGGTCCCATCGTGGAGGAGTGTCCTATGAAGGTGTTCGTCACCGGCGGTACCGGGCTGATCGGGTCCGCCGTGGTTCGGGAGTTGCTCGGGAACGGGCATGAGGTGGTCGGACTTGCGCGGTCCGAGGGTTCGGCGGCGGCGTTGCGCGAGGCCGGCGCCGAGGCGGTGCGTGGTGGGCTCGGCGATCTGGACGTCGTACGGGCCGGTGCCGCGAAGGCTGACGGCGTGATTCACCTTGCCTTCAGCAACGATTTCAGCAGTCCGGAGGCATTGGCCGCGGGTGTCGCCGAGGAGGGGGCGGCGTTGCAGGCGTTGGGGGAGGAGTTGGCCGGGAGCGGCCGGCCGTTGGTGACGGTGTCCGGTACGCCGTGGGCGCCGGGCCGGGCGGCTACCGAGGAGGATCCGCTGCCGCTCGAGGGGCCCGTTGGAGGTCGGGGGCGGTCGGTGATGGCGGTTCTGGGGTTGGCGTCCCGGGGCGTGCGGAGTGCCGCGGTGCGGATGCCGCGGACCGTTCACAACCAGGGCGATGGCGGGTTCGCGGGGTTGCTGACGCAGATCGCGCGGCAGTCGGGCGTGTCCGGCTATCCAGGGGACGGTACGCAGCGTTGGCCCGCCGTACATGCGCTGGATGCGGCCGTGCTGTTCCGGCTGGTGCTGGAGAACGCGGAGGCCGGTACGGCGTGGCACGCGGTGGACGACGAGGGTGACGCCGTACGCGACATCGCTGCCGTCATCGGCCGGCGTCTCGGTCTGCCGGTGCAGTCCGTGCCGGAGCAGACGTACGGAGCACTGGGCCCGATCTTCGCGGCCGATCAGCCGGCGTCCAGTGCGTACACGCGCAAGACTCTCGGCTGGCAGCCCGAGCACCCGAAACTGCTGGCGGACCTCGAGAACATCCAGCCCTGAGGTGCTTCCTGGGTAGGAAACGCCGCAGCTAATCTTGACTCATTCCAGAAAACGCGGAAGACTGCGGAGCATGCCGACGGCGGACGAGCTCCAGGGGTTGTTGCGTGGGGTCTCGCTGCGGGTGACGCGGCCGCGGGTGGCGGTGCTGGCGGCGGTGTACGGGAATCCGCATGCGGACACGGACTCGATTATCGGTGCCGTGCGCAACGAACTGCCGCAGACCTCGCACCAGGCGGTGTACGACTCGCTGCAGACCCTGACGGCGGCGGGTCTGGTCCGCCGGATCCAGCCGCTGGGGTCGGTGGCGCGGTACGAGTCGCGGGTCGGCGACAACCATCACCACATCGTCTGCCGGTCGTGCGGAGCGATCGCCGACGTCGACTGTGCGGTCGGGCATGCGCCCTGCCTGACCGCGTCCGAGGACCACGGGTTCGTCATCGACGAGGCCGAGGTCATCTATTGGGGCCGGTGCGCGGACTGCGCACGACATACCTGAGCTGAAGCCGAAACGTCCAGTCCTGGAAGGAATTCGATGTCCGAGAACCAAGAGCCCCAGAGCGGTGGCTGCCCGGTCGACCACGGTCAGGGCGTGCACCCGACCAGCGGGAACGCCAACCGTGAGTGGTGGCCGAACCAGCTGAACCTGAAGATCCTGGCCAAGAACCCGGCCGTCGCGAACCCGCTCGGCGGGGACTTCGACTACGCCGCCGAGTTCAAGACGCTGGACCTGGCCGCGGTCAAGGCCGACATCGCCGAGGTCCTGACCACCTCGCAGGACTGGTGGCCGGCCGACTTCGGCAACTACGGCCCGCTGATGATCCGGATGGCCTGGCACAGCGCCGGTACGTACCGGATCCACGACGGCCGCGGTGGCGCGGGCGCCGGTCAGCAGCGGTTCGCGCCGCTGAACAGCTGGCCGGACAACGGCAACCTGGACAAGGCCCGCCGGCTGCTCTGGCCGGTGAAGAAGAAGTACGGCCAGAAGCTGTCCTGGGCCGACCTGCTGATCCTCACCGGCAACGTCGCGCTGGAGACGATGGGCTTCAAGACCTTCGGGTACGCCGGCGGCCGCGAGGACGTGTGGGAGCCGGAGACCGACGTGTACTGGGGCCCGGAGACCACCTGGCTCGGCGACCAGCGGTACTCCGGTGACCGCGACCTGCAGCGCCCGCTCGGTGCGGTCCAGATGGGCCTCATCTACGTGAACCCGGAAGGCCCGAACGGCAACCCGGACCCGATCGCCGCGGCCCGCGACATCCGCGAGACCTTCGGCCGGATGGCGATGAACGACGAGGAGACCGTCGCGCTGATCGCCGGCGGCCACACGTTCGGCAAGACCCACGGTGCCGGCCCGGCGGAGAACGTCGGCGCGGAGCCGGAGGGCGCCCCGATCGAGCAGCAGGGCCTCGGCTGGAAGAGCACGTACAACACCGGCAAGGGCAAGGACGCGATCACCAGCGGCCTCGAGGTCACCTGGACCACGAAGCCGACGCAGTGGTCGACGGACTTCTTCGACATCCTGTTCGGCTACGAGTGGGAGCTGTCGCAGAGCCCGGCCGGCGCGAACCAATGGGTCGCGAAAGACGCCGAGGCGATCATCCCGGACGCGTACGACGGCCCGAAGAAGCTGCCGACGATGCTGACCACGGACCTGTCGCTGCGCTTCGACCCGATCTACGAGCCGATCTCGCGCCGCTTCAAGGAGAACCCCGACGAGTTCGCGGACGCGTTCGCGCGGGCTTGGTACAAGCTGACGCACCGCGACATGGGCCCGATCGAGCGGTACCTCGGCCCGGAGGTCCCGAGCGAGGTGCTGATCTGGCAGGACCCGGTCCCGGCCCTCGACCACGAACTGGTCTCCGACGCGGACGTGACCGCGCTCAAGGCTGCGATCGCCGCGTCCGGGCTGTCCGTCGCGCAACTGGTGTCGACCGCGTGGGCGTCGGCGTCGACGTTCCGCGGCAGCGACAAGCGCGGTGGCGCCAACGGTGCCCGGATCCGCCTGCAGCCGCAGAGCGGGTGGGAGGTCAACAACCCGGACGAGCTCGCCCAGGTACTGCGGACCCTCGAGGGCATCCAGCAGTCGTTCGGCAAGCCGGTGTCGCTGGCGGACCTGATCGTGCTGGCCGGTGGCGTCGGTGTCGAGATCGCGGCGAAGAACGCCGGCATCGACATCGTCGTACCGTTCACGCCCGGCCGGACGGACGCGACCGCCGAGCAGACGGACGCCGAGTCGTTCGCGGCGCTCGAGCCGGTGGCGGACGGGTTCCGCAACTACTACGGCAAGGGCAACAAGCTCCCGGCCGAGTACCTGCTGCTCGACCGCGCGAACCTGCTCACGCTGAGCGCCCCGGAGCTGACCGTGCTGGTCGGCGGTCTGCGCGTCCTCGGCGCGAACTACGACGGTTCGAAGTACGGCGTACTGACCGACAACCCCGGCACGCTGACGAACGACTTCTACGTCAACCTGCTCGACCTCGGCACCGAGTGGCACGCCGCGGACGACAGCCAGGAGACGTTCGAGGGCACCGTCGACGGCAAGGTCAAGTGGACCGGCACCCGCGCCGACCTGGTCTTCGGCTCGAACTCCGAACTCCGCGCCCTCGCCGAGGTCTACGCCGCCGACGACGCGAAGCAGAAGTTCGTCACCGAGTTCGTCGCGGCCTGGCACAAGGTCATGGAACTCGACCGCTTCGACCTCCACCGCTGACCCCCCGAAACCGGCTCTCCCACCCAAGGGAGAGCCGGTTTCATCTGCCCGGCCACGGTGCGTGACGAGGGTAGGCTGGCGGGGTTTGGACACCGGTGGAAGGGGTCTGGGATGCGGTTTCATCAGGATCGGGAGCCGGCGGGTGACCTGACGTTCAGTGATGTGTTTCTGGTGCCCAATCGGTCGGGGGTGGCGTCGCGGCTGGATGTGGATCTGTCGACGGCGGACGGGACCGGGGCTTCGATTCCGGTGGTGGCGGCGAACATGACCGCGGTGTCGGGGCGGCGGATGGCGGAGACGATCGCGCGGTGTGGTGGGCTGGCGGTGATTCCGCAGGACATTCCGGTGGACGTGGTGGCGGAGGTTGTTGCCTGGGTCAAGCAACGGGATCCGGTGCACGACACGGCGCTCACCCTGGCGCCGAGCGGGACCGTTGGTGAGGCGCTGAACCTGCTGCCCAAGCGGAACCACGGCGCGGTGGTCGTTGTGGACCACGGGCGGCCGGTCGGGGTGGTGACCGAGGCGGACTGTTCCGGGGTGGATCGGTTCACGCAGTTGGACGCGGTGATGTCCCGGGAGCTGCTGACGCTGCCGCAGGGTACGGACCCGGAGGCGGCGTTCAACCAGTTGCACGACGGGCGGCACCGGCTCGCGCCTGTTGTCGACGGCAACGGCCGGATCGTCGGCATCCTGACCCGCCAGCGCGCGCTCCGGGCGACCCTGTACGACCCGGCACTCGATGCCAACGGCAAGCTTCGGGTGGCTGCCGCGATCGGGATGAACGGCGACGCCGAGCAGAAGGCGAAAGCCCTGCTGGACGTGGGCATCGACGTACTCGTGCTGGACACCGCGCACGGTCACCAGGAGCGGATGCTCGAGGTTGTGGAGCGGGTCCGCGCACTCGGTCCGGACGTACCGATCGTGGCCGGCAACGTGGTGACCGCCGAGGGCGTCACCGACCTGGTGAACGCCGGTGCGGACATCGTCAAGGTCGGCGTCGGGCCGGGCGCGATGTGCACGACCCGGATGCAGACCGCGGTCGGCCGCCCGCAGTTCTCCGCCGTCCTCGAATGCGCGACCCGGGCCCGGGAGCTCGGCAAGCACGTCTGGGCGGACGGCGGCGTACGGCATCCCCGCGACGTCGCGCTGGCGCTCGCGGCCGGGGCGTCGAGCGTGATGATCGGCTCCTGGTTCGCCGGTACGTACGAATCGCCCGGCGACCCGCACCGGGACAGCCAGGGCCGGATCTACAAGGAGAGCTTCGGGATGGCGTCGGCCCGCGCCGTGAAGTCCCGTACCGCTGAGGATTCGCCGTTCCAGCGGGCCCGGAAGAGCATCTTCGAGGAAGGCATCTCGACCGCCCGGATGTACCTGGACGCCGAGCGCCCGAGCGTCGAGGATCTGCTCGACTCGATCGTGTCCGGCATCCGCAGCTCCTGCACGTACGTCGGTGCCGCGAACCTGACCGAGTTCCACGAGCGCGCCGTGGTCGGCCTGCAGACGGCCGCCGGGTACGCCGAGGGCAAACCGCTGGAGACCAGCTGGCTCTGATCTCATCCCGCGGATGAGGTGCGGGTCCGGCAAGTTCATGCGCCGGGCGATGGTCACGCACGGCGATCGGTGGCACTGTGTAGCCAACAGGGGGAGGAAGGGCACGGGCAACCGTCGGGGCCGGGGATCCGCCAGGGGGCGTGCGGATCCGGGCGGCGTGGGGGCGCAGAGTTGCGGTGTCCTGCTCGTGGGCGCGGGTGGCGGCGACACCACCCGCGCGCCACTGTGGCAAGCGAATGCTTGATCATCCGCGGGGTACAGCGGGATCATCGAGAGATCGACACCGCTATCGGTTGTGGGGAGCCGGCTCCGTGGATGGGGACAACACCGTCCCGCTGCGGGTTGATGCGGAGACCGCGATCATCCTGCGCGAGGCGTACCACAAGATCGAGACCATGTTCCGCTCGGACCACTACGGCCTGTACGACTACGTCCGGGTGGTGGCCGGGAAGGTGGCCCCGGTCGACGCGTTCTTCGTCGGCCTGCTGCAGGGCGCCCGCCGGGTGCGCTACCCGTACGGGTACCTCGACGGGGAGTACGTCGACCCGGCGACCCACAACTACGGCCCGACCGGGCAGACCGCGTGGCTGGTCGAGCACCGGCAGACGTACCGGTTCGCCGACGACGGCGGGGTCGCGCTGCGGGCCGGCGTACCGGTCGGGGATCCGCGGCACCGGCCGGCGGACGTCGTCACGGTGCCGATCTTCCGGCCGGCGAAGGACGGGCCGGACCAGCTGCTCGGCATGCTGTCGATGCAGAGCTTCACCGCCAGGTCGTACGACGAGAACGCGGTGCGCGCGTTCGAGTGGCTGTGCGAGGTGGTGCAGCGGGTGCTGACCCGCGAGGGCGAGGACCGGGACGCGTTGCGCCGGCTGCCCGCGGGCGATGACAGCCCCAACACGCTCACCTCGGACCACGTGATGGAGTACCTGACACACCGGGTCGCGTCGATCCGCGAGATCGCCGCCGAGGCGCTGGACGAGCCCGAGGTGAGTTCGGCCGTCCAGGCGCACCTGGAGCGGATCGTTGACGTCACCAAGCACATCCAGTCCGAGATGATCGAGATGCTGATGGACACCGACGAGGCCCCCGAACGCCGGTTCGCCAGCTTGACCAAGGCGCAGCAGGGCGTCGCACTGCTGCTCGCGGACGGCCTCGACAACGACCAGCTCGCCGCCGAACTCGGCGTCAGCCTCAACACCGTGAAGACCCACCTGAGCGCGATCCTCCGAAAGTACGGACTCCGGTACCGCGCCCAGGTGGCCGATGACGTCCGGCGTTACCTGGCCCGCTAGTACGAGCGGGCGACGTACGCCGTCAGGCCCGGCTCGTTGTCCTCCACCGGCAGCGAACCGTCCGGGCGTTGCAGGCAGCGGACCGTGACGCCGGATTCGCCGAGGCGGTCCTCGCCCTCCTCGCCGATCGCGTCGTACGGCATCCGCGCCCAACCGGACGCGGCCGCTTCGATGGCCTCGTCGACCGTGGCGACCTCGGTGATCCGGGACGCCTGCCGCTCGGTCGCCTGCGCGAGCAGGTGGGCCTGGTCGGCGTCGAGTGCTGCCACCACGGTCGGAGTCAGCTCGGTCAGAGCGACGGCAGACTTGGTGGAGCGCAACCGGCGTACGACGGTGGCGACGCCGGCGGCCAGGTCCCGCGGGCCGACCTCGACCCGGAGCGGGACGCCCTTCAGCTCCCAGTTCACCGCGCGCCGCCCGAACGGCTGATCGGTGCGGTCGTCGACCGACACCCGCACTCCGGCAGCGGTCAGCTCGTCCGCGATCGTGCGCGCGGCGCCGACCGCCTCGTCCTTGACCGCGAGTACGACGACCTGCACCGGAGCGACGGCGGGCGGGACCCGGAGGCCGTTGTCGTCGCCGTGCACCATGATCAGGCCGCCGACCAGCCGGGTGGTGCTGCCCCACGACGTCGTCCAGGCGAGCTCGCGACGACCCTCACGCGACAGGTAGCCGATGTCGAACGCACGGGCGAAGTTCTGCCCGAGCTCGTGCGACGTCCCCATCTGCAAGGCCTTCCCGTCGCCGGTCATCGCCTCGAGCGTCATCGTGTTCACCGCGCCGGCGAACCGCTCGCGGCGGGTCTTCCGGCCCGGCACGACCGGGATCGCGAGGACGTCGACCATCACCGCCCGGTAGACGTCGTGCAGGATCTTCGTCGCGTACGCGCGGGCGTCCGCGGCCGAGGCGTGCGCCGTATGGCCTTCCTGCCAAAGGAATTCGGTGGTCCGCAGGAACAGCCGGGGCCGGAGCTCCCAGCGGACGACGTTCGCCCACTGGTTCAGCAGCAGCGGCAGATCGCGGTAGCTCTGGATCCACTTCGCCATGTACTCGCCGATCACGGTCTCCGACGTCGGCCGGATCACCGCGGGCTCCTCGAGTTCCTTCCCGCCGGCGTGCGTCACCACCGCGAGCTCGGGGCTGAAACCCTCGACGTGCTCGGCCTCGCGCTGCAGGTAGCTCTCCGGGATCAGCAGCGGGAAGTACGCGTTCACCGCGCCGGTCGCCTTGATCCGCCGATTCATTGCCTCCTGCAACAGTTCCCAGATCGCGTACCCGTACGGTCGTACGACCATCGTCCCCCGCACCGGGCCGTTCTCGGCGAGCTCGGCCTTGGCGATCACATCCTGGAACCAACGGGGGAAGTCCGTGGCCTGCGCGGCAAGCACGGATCGGGTAGCTGTCATGACGGTCAGTGTAGGAACGTCCCACGACGTGCTGCCACGTATTTCCGGGGCGCCAATGTTCACGTGGGGGTGCCCGGGCGTTCACCACCGGGCCGAAAAGTTGGCCCGTACCCGCTCGGACTTGGAGGATTCAGTGAGAGTACGTCGTGTGCCCGTGATCACCGCGTGCCTGGCCCTGGCCGGCCTCGCGGTCGGCGTCCCGAACGCCGTCGCGGACCGGGGCCCGGACCCGTACACGTTCGCCGTGATCGGCGACATTCCCTACGGCCCCGCGCAGATCGCCCGGTTCCCGAAGGTGGTCGACCAGATCAACGCGGACAAACCGGTCAAGCTGGTCACCCACCTCGGTGACATCAAGGACGGCTCGTCGGTCTGCAGCGACGAGTACTTCGCCCAGGTGAAGACGCAGTTCGACCGGTTCGCCGACCCGCTGGTCTACACCGTCGGCGACAACGAGTGGACCGACTGCCACCGCGTCAACAACGGCGGCTACAACCCGCTGGAGCGGCTGGCGAAGATCCGTCAGGTGTTCTTCCCGCAGCCCGGCCGGACCCTCGGGCAGCACTCGGTGAAGGTCGAGAGCCAGGTCGCGCAGGGCATCCCGGAGGACGTCCGGTTCAGCCGTGGCGACGTCGCGTTCGCCGCCCTGCACATCGTTGGCAGCAACAACAGTATGGCGCCGTGGACCGGAAAGACCGCGCCGACCCCGGAGCAGACCGCCGAGGTGCTGAACCGGACGTCGGCCGTCATGCAGAGCATCCGGGACACGTTCGCGCAGGCGCGGGCCGATCACCACAAGGCCGTCGTACTGCTGACCCAGGCCGACATGTTCGACCCGACCGTGGCGAACCCGGCATACGCGGACTACTACGCGTTCCAGCCGATCGTGCAGGAGATCGCCCGCGAGTCGGCGAACTTCCGCGGGCCGGTGTACCTGTTCAACGGTGACAGCCACGTCTACAACAGCGACAAGCCGCTCGCGGCGAACTCGCCGTGGACCAAGTTCTACGGCGCGACGCCGGCCGGGAACCTGTCCCGGATCACCGTCGACGGCTCGACCGGCGACAACGACTACCTGCGGGTGACGATCGACCCGCGGAACCCCGCCGTACTGAGCTGGGTCCGGGTGCCGTTCACCTCCTGACGCACAAGGGCGCCCGGGACATCCCGGGCGCCCTTCGCACGGTCAGAGCGTGGCGAGTGCTTCGTTCCAGGTCTTGGACGGGCGCATGATCGCGGCCGCCTTCGCCGGGTCGGGCTGGTAGTACCCGCCGAGGTCGGCCGGGCTGCCCTGGACGGCGAGCAGTTCGTCGACGATGGCCTGCTCGTTCGCGGCCAGCGTCTCCGCCAGCGGCGCGAACACCGTCGCCAGCTCGGCGTCCTCGGTCTGCTTGGCCAGCTCCTGCGCCCAGTACAGCGACAGGTAGAAGTGGCTACCGCGGTTGTCGATGCCGCCGACGCGACGGGTCGGCGACTTGTCCTCGTTCAGGAACGTCGCGGTCGCCCGGTCCAGGGTGTCGGCGAGGATCTGCGCCCGCGCGTTGCCGGTGGACTGGGCGAGGTGCTCGAAGCTCGCGGCCAGCGCGAAGAACTCGCCCAGGCTGTCCCAGCGCAGGTAGTTCTCCTTGACCAGCTGCTGCACGTGCTTCGGCGCCGAACCGCCCGCGCCGGTCTCGAACAGGCCGCCGCCGGCCATCAGCGGGACCACCGACAGCATCTTCGCGCTGGTGCCCAGCTCGAGGATCGGGAACAGGTCGGTCAGGTAGTCGCGCAGCACGTTGCCGGTCACCGAGATCGTGTTCTCGCCGCGGCGGATCCGCTCCAGCGACAGCTTGATCGCGTCCACCGGCGCGAGGATCTTGAGGTCCAGGCCCTCGGTGTCGTGCTCGGGCAGGTACTCCTTGACCTTCGCGATGATCTGCGCGTCGTGGGCGCGGGTCTCGTCCAGCCAGAACACCGCCGGGTCGCCGGTCGCCCGGGCCCGGGTCACGGCCAGCTTCACCCAGTCGCGGATCGGCGCGTCCTTGGTCTGGCAGGCGCGGAAGATGTCACCCGGCTCCACGGGCTGCTCGAGAACCACGGTGCCGGTGGTGTCGACCAGCCGGACGGTGCCGGCGGCGCCGATCTCGAACGTCTTGTCGTGCGAGCCGTACTCCTCCGCCTTCTGCGCCATCAGACCGACGTTCGGCACCGAACCCATCGTGGCCGGATCGAATGCACCGTTGGCCCGGCAGTCATCCAGAACGACCTGATAGATCCCGGAGTAGCTGCTGTCCGGCAGTACGGCGAGCGTGTCGTGCTCGGCGCCGTCCGCGCCCCACATGTGGCCCGAGGTACGGATCATGGCCGGCATCGACGCGTCCACGATCACGTCCGACGGGACGTGCAGGTTCGTGATGCCCTTGTCCGAGTCGACCATCGCGAGCGCCGGTCCGTCGGCGAGCTCGGCGTCGAACGAGGCCTTGATCGCGGCGCCGTCCGGCAGGTCGGCCAGGCCGTTCAGGATCGAGCCGAGGCCGTTGTTCGGCGACAGGCCGGCCTTGGCGAGCGTCTCGCCGTACTGCTCGAAGGTCTTCGGGAAGAACGCGCGGACCGCGTGGCCGAAGATGATCGGGTCCGAGACCTTCATCATCGTGGCCTTCAGGTGCACCGAGAGCAGTACGTCGTCGGCCTTGGCCTGCGCGACCTGCGCGGTGAGGAACTCGCGGAGCGCGGCGACGTGCAGGACGGCCGCGTCGACGACCTCACCGGCCAGCACCGGGACCGACTCGCGCAGCACGGTCGTCGTACCGTCGGCGGCGGCCAGCTCGATCCGGAGCGAGCCGTCGGCCGCGATCACGGCGGACTTCTCGGTGGTCCGGAAGTCGTCCGCGGACATGGTGGCGACGTTGGTCTTCGAGTCGGCGGTCCAGGCGCCCATCCGGTGCGGGTGGGTCTTGGCGTAGTTCTTCACCGAGGCCGGCGCGCGGCGGTCCGAGTTGCCCTCGCGGAGCACCGGGTTCACCGCGGAGCCCTTGACCTTGTCGTAGCGGGCCTGGATCTCCCGCTCCTCGTCGGTCTTCGGCTCGTCCGGGTACTCCGGCAGCGCGAAGCCCTGGGACTGCAGCTCGGCGATCGCGGCCTTCAGCTGCGGGACCGAGGCCGACACGTTCGGCAGCTTGATGATGTTCGCCTCGGGCCGGTGGGTCAGCTCGCCGAGCTCGGTGAGCGCGTCCGCGACCCGCTGGTCGTCCTTGAGGTACTCCGGGAACACCGCCAGCAGCCGGCCCGCGAGTGAGATGTCCCGGGTCTCCACGCCGACACCGGCCTGGCCGGCGTACGCCTGGACGACAGGGAGGAACGAGTACGTGGCGAGCGCCGGAGCCTCGTCGGTGTGGGTGTAGATGATCGTCGAGTCAGTCACACGCCCACCTTAATGGGCCGTCCGGCCGAACCGACCCGGGCGTGGGCAGGCTCACCCCTGGGCAGGGCTGGGCTGCTGCGATCGATCAGTCGAGCTCGTCGGGGTGCGCGAGTGTGATACCGCTCGCCACGGTCACCGCGCTGGTGAAGGCGAGGGTGTCGATCGGGGAGGCGGCGGCGACCGTCGCGCCGGCCAACGAGGCGAGGCCCTTGGCACCGTCCCAGGTGCAGTCGACGAAGACCGCCTTGGCCGCCTTGACCTGGGAGAACTCGACGCCGGACAGGTCGCAGCCGCGGAACGTCGCGCCGGTCAGGTCCGCGGAGACGAAGTCGGCGCTCTGCAGCCGGCAGTCGGTGAACTCGGCCCGCTGGAACTTCGCGAACCGGAACGACGCGAAGTCCAGTACGGTGTCGCGGACCGTCACGTGCTGCAGGTTCGCCCCGGGGCCGGCGAAGCCGATCATCCGCGAGCCGGTGACCGCTACCCGGGTGAGCGACGCGTCCGCCCAGCGGGAGTTCGCGAGGTCACACTGGGTGAGCTCGGTGTCGACCAGGATCAGCTTCTCCAGCTCGGACCCGGCCAGCTTGGACCGCGTCAGCCGGCAGCCGCTGATCTCGACGTGCTCGGCCTCGGTGTCGCTCAGGTCCACGTCTTCCAGGTCGAGGTCGAGCAGGCGGTCCTCGTCGTCGATTCCGTCGGGAGTCGCGGAGTCGAGTTGGGCACGGAGGCGGGGCGCGGCGATCTTCACGCCACCGACCGTAGCGGGGGTCATGGACAGGTTCTGAGGTAGTGGGCCGCGGCGCCGATCAGGGCTGAGTGTTCGGTGTCCTTTGTGGCGGAGGCTTGGAAGGGGAGGGACGAATGGATGAGGTCGAAAGCTCCTGCTATCGAGCCGCCCAGAACTGTGTGGGTGACACCGAAGCGGTCTATCCAGGGGGTCAGGGCGTTGGCCAGGTCGGTGAAGCAGGCAGTTAGTACGTCGTGGGCCTTGGAATCGCCGGCGCGGGCCTGGTCGGCGATCTCCTTGACGCCGGGGGCTTCGTGGCCGGTCGCCTCGGTGTAGCGGCGGAGGATGGCGCGGGCGGAGATCGCGTCCTCGAGCGGCTTCCCGGCGTACGTCGTCTTGTAGAGCTCGCCGCCCGGCGGGACCGTGCCGCCCTCGCGGACGACCCGGCCGCCGGCGAGGAACGCCGTACCGATGCCGGTGCCGATCGTCACGCCGACACAGCGTTCGACGCCGCGGACCTCGCCGGCGGTCCACTCGCCGACCGCGAACGCCTCCGCGTCGTTCATGAACAGCAGCCGCTCGACACCCAGTTCGTTGCCCAGGGCAGCGCCGAGGTTGAACCCGTACAGCTGGTCGAACTTCCCCTGGTCGCGGTACCAGGCGACCCCGGTGGCGAAGTCGAACGGCCCGGGCAGCGCCACCGCGAGACCGTTTGCCAGCGGCAACTTCCGGGCCGCGTCCGCGAGCTGCCCGACCACCACCTCGGCCGCCTCCTGCGACGCGAGCTTCGCCCGGTCCACCTCGGTCACGTCCCACGTCCCCGGCGCCACCACGGCCGCCGTCACGTGACTTCCCCCGATCTCCAGCACCGCTACGTCCATCCGGCCATCATCGCAGCAGGTCAGTACTGGTCCCGGAACACCTGCTTGCCGGAGGCGTCGAACATGGTGATGTACACCGGGTCGGTGTTGCCGTTGCGGATGTCGTCCGTGTACACGCGATGCGCCCAGTACCCGTCCTTGATCGTGGCGTCCGCGTGCTGCCCGAGACCGGAGAACGCGATCCGGGTGACTCCCTCCGGCACCCGGCCCGCGTAGCTGTAGACGACGCCCCGGCAGTTGATCCCGTCGCTCCGGTCGACCTTCGCGGCACCGCACGCCATGCTCCAGTACCGCTGGATCTGGTACATCCGGTTGACGATGCCGGTGTTCAGCAGCGTCGCCCCGAAGCCACCCACCGGCTTCCCCTGGATCGGTACGCCGGCCACGCAGTAGGCGTACTGCGTTCCGTCCGGCGACCGGCGGACCGTCATCGCGCCGTCCGCGTCGGTGACCTCCACCACCTTGTCGGTCCAGTTCCGGACGACCGTCGCGCGCCAGGCGTCGTCGTTCGCGGTCCGGAAGAAGTCGTCGGACTTCGCGCACAGGTCCGTCACCGCGGCCGGCCGGCTGACGGTCGGCGTGATCGCGGGTTGCGGCTCGGTGCGGATGGTACGCAGCGGTCCGGCCAGCAGTACGGCGGCAACCGCGACGACGGCGACGGCGCCCGCGCCCAGCACGGTCCGGCGTACGCGGGCCCGGTGCTGCCCGGCGGCGACGAGTTCGCCGACGTCCGGCGTGAAGGTCTCGCGGCGGTCGGTGGCCTGGTCCAGCAGGGTCTTGAGGTCGGTCATGCCTTCGCCCCGATCAGGTCGGAGAGATCTGCCAGCGCCGGGTGTGCGCGGAGCTTCTCCAGCGCCCGCATCGTCTGGCTCTTCACGGTTCCGGGGCGGCAGTCGAGGGCGGCCGCGGTCTCCTCGACGGACAGCTCGTCGAAGTACCGCAGGACCACGCAGGCGCGCTGCCGGGGCGGGAGTTCGGCGAGGGCGGCGGTGATCACCATCCGGCTCTCGACCACGCCCAGGGCGTCGGCGCCGGGCTCGTTGACGAAGTACTCGTTGCCGGTGACGACTTCCTGGCTGGACTTGCGGCGGAGGCCGTCGAGGGTGGTCGAGACCACGACCTTCCGCGCGTACGCCGCGACCACGCCCTTGCGCTGGATCCGGCCCCAGACGCGGTACATCCGGATCAGCGCCTCCTGCGTGGCGTCCTCGGCCCGTCGCCAGTCCCCGCACAGCAGGTAAGCGGTACGGCACAGAGAGTTCGCATGATGGGTCACGAAGTCCACGTAGTCCTGCTCCGTCTCCGCTTTCACCCGTGCTGCTCCCTGGTCATGCCGAGTCCAACGTGGTGAGGCCCGCCGATGGTTGCACGGTGGACCGGGGGAACCCGAACCCGCCGTTGTCCGTAGAGTGACACGAGCGAGGGGATCGAATGCCGACCGAGAGCAGAAGCACGTCCGTGGTCGCGGCGCTGAGCGTCGTGGTGGCGGTGCTCGGTCATGTGCTGGTCGGGGGCGGCGGCGTACCGCTCGGCGTCCTTCCGCCGCTCGCGGCGCTGGCCGGGGTGTGCTGGCTGCTCGGCGAGTACCTCGCGGGGGAGCGGCTGCTGACCGGCCTGGTGCTGGCCGCCGTACAGCTCTTCGTGCACGTCACGCTGGACACGGCGTCGATGCACCACATGATGTCGATCACCGACAGCTTGACGATGACCGCCGCGCACCTGGGCGCCCTGCTCGCCGGCGTCCTCGCGATCGGCCACGCCCACCGCTGGGTCCATCGGGTACGGCGGGTCTTCGCGCGACTGCTCCCGGAGCTGCCGGTACTGCGTCCCGTCCGGCTCGTCCCCGCGACGCCCGGCGTTTTCGCGTCCTGGACCCCGGCCAGGTCCCGGCTCGGGACGAGCATCTCCGGGCGCGGGCCTCCCGGCGTACGAGTGATTCCTGCTGTCTGAACCGGCGTTCGCGCCGGACTACTCGTATGCCTTGAAAGGTTCTCTCATGCCCAAGAGATATATCCTGCGCGCCGCCGCGATCGCCGCGGCGTCCGCGTTGGTGGTGGTCGGCGCCGCGAGCTCGGCGTCGGCCCATGTCATCGTGTCGTCGCCGGACGCCAAGCCTGGCGGCTACGCCAAGCTGGTCTTCCGGGTGCCGACCGAGTCGGACAACACGAGTACGACGAAGGTCGTCGTCTCGCTGCCGAAGGACCACCCGTTCGCGTCGGTCGGGGCGCAGGTGATGCCCGGCTGGAAGGTGGAGAAGAAGGAGGAGAAGCTGCCCGCCGCGGTGAAGGTCGGCGACGTCACGCTGACCAAGGCGATCACCACGGTCACCTGGACCGCGACCGCGGGCGGGATCCCGCCGAACGACTTCGACGAGTTCGCGCTGTCGGTCGGGACGCTGCCGGAGGGTGTGGACTCGTTGAGCTTCCCGACCGAGCAGACGTACAGCGACGGCTCGGTGGTCAAGTGGGCCGATCCGATGAAGGACGGCGCGGCCGAGCCTGAGCACCCGGCTCCGACGCTGAAGCTCGCCGCCGCGGTCACACCGGTCGCGGCGACGACCTCGGAAGGTACGTCGGACACGCTGGCGCGCTGGCTCGGCGGTGGCGGCCTGCTGGTCGGGCTGCTCGGTCTGGCGTTCGGGCTGCGGCCGCGACGGACGGCCGCGGAGTCCGGGAAGTAGCCGTGCGCCGAGTGATCGCAGTACTGGTGGCGTCGCTGTTCATGCTAGCGGGTACCGCCGGCGTGGCGGCGGCGCACGCCAAACTCGAGTCGATGACGCCGGCCGACGGCTCGTCGATGGCCGCGCCGCCGACCAAGGTGGTGCTGACCTTCAACGAGCCGGTCGGCTCCGACGGCACCCAGGTCGAGGTGAAGTCGCCGAGCGGGAAGAACGTCGCGAACGGTGCCGTGCAGGTGATCGACAACACGGTCACCCAGCCGGTCGGCGCGATGGTCGAGGCCGGGAAGTACACGATCGAGGCCCGCGTGGTCTCGGCCGACGGCCACCCGGTCGAGGTCTCCGGCGCGTTCACCGTGACCCATGCCGGGCACCCCGCGACCGAACCGGCCGGGACGCCGGCGAGCTCGCCGTCCGAGGGCGGCTCGAACACGGTCACGATCGTCGCGATGTGCCTGGTGATGCTGGTCGTGGTCGCACTGGCCGTGGTGATCGTCCGGCGCCGTCCGGCCTCATGAGGCGCTCGCTCGCGCTCGGCGGACTGGTTGCCGTCGGCATCGTTGTGATGGTGCTCGCGCTGCTCGCCGGCGGCGGGGCACCGCAACGCGCCGCCGACGGCCTGCTGGGCGCGGGACTCGGCGTCTCGTGGGCGGTTCCGGTCCTGCGGATCCTCGCCGACGCGGCCACGGTGGCGACCGGCGGTGCCGTGCTCGCGGTCGTGCTGTTCCTGCCCGCCACCGACGGAAAGCTCGGCGGCAAGGCGCTGCGTGCCTGTCAGGACGCGGCGCTCGCCGCCGGGATCTGGGCGGTCGCCAGTATCGGCGGGCTGATCGCGACCGCGACCGTCATCCTCGGTATCCCGCTGTCCCACCTGGCGGAGCATGCCGAACCGGCCGGGCGGCTCAGCCAGGTGCGGGCGTTGGCGGTCGCCGTCGTACTCACCGCCGTACTGGCCGTGCTGTTGAGCGGTACGAAGACGCTGCGGGCCGCGCGGGTTGCCGCCGTACTGACGGTCGCGGCGCTGATCGGGCCGTTGCTCACCGGGCACGGCGCGATCGACCGCACCAACCTGTGGTCGGTGCTCGCGACAGTGTCGCTCGTCGTCCACGTGATCGCGGCGACCACATGGGTCGGCGGGCTGGGCGCCGTACTGCGGTACGCGCGGTCGCGGGAGTCGGTCGAGCTGTTCAGCACGGTCGCGTTCGTGTGCGCGGTGACGATGGGGATCACCGGGCTGCTCACCGCGGAGATCCACCTGGACGGGCGCCAGGGCGGGTGGGGGCTGATCACGCAGTGGGTGACGAGCGGGTACGGCGTACTGGTGCTGGGGAAGACGCTCGCGTTCGCGGTGCTGGTGTTCATCGGCTGGCAGCACCGCCGGAGCACCCTGCCCCGGCTGGCGACCGGCGACCCGGCGGCGTTCCGGCAGTTGGCGGTCCTCGAGCTGGCGGTGATGGCCGGCACGATCGGGCTCGCCGTGGCGCTTTCGCGTACTCCGTGACATGTCAACGTCCGTCCGTACAATGCAGGTATGTGGCTCGATGAGCGTGAGGCGCGGCTCTGGCAGACGTACCGCGACACGCATCGCGAGCTGATGCGCGCGCTCGAGGCGCGGATGATCGGCAACTCCGGGCTCTCCGGCGCCGACTACGCCCTGCTGCACCCGCTGTCCGAGGCCGACAACGGCGTACTCCGCACCCGCGACCTCGGCCGCTCCGTCGGCTGGGAACGCAGCCGGCTGTCGCACCAGGTCAGCCGGATGGAGAAGCGCGGCCTGGTCTGCCGCGAGGAGTGCACGTCGGACGCCCGCGGCTCGATGGTCCGCCTCACCGACCTCGGCCGGAAGGCGATCGACGCCGCCGCCCCGGACCACGTCGACGCGGTCCGCACCTACTTCTTCGACCGCCTTACCCCCGCCGAGCAGGTCCAACTCACTACCCTGCTGGACCGGATCGCCTCCCAACTCCCCAACACCTGCAACCCGGCCGACTGCGCGGAGTAGGACCCCGTACCGAAGAACGGGTAGTAGTCCGTCTTTTCGCCGGATCGGCGGGCGGGCTGAGCGTGCACGTCTGCCGACGAGGTGACCACTACCCGTTCTTCGGTACGCCCTGACACGCCGCTACGCAGAGCGACCGGTGCTGCCGGGCGGAAAGAATGAGAGCGATCCGGATGCGCGCTGGATTTGACAATCGTTTTCACTAAAGGTGAGGATGTGGCGCGTGTCCGAGGCTTTGGGTAGGCGTGGGTTCCTGGGGATGGTCGGGCTGGCCGCGTTGGCGGGGTGCGGGAAGGCGACGGAGCCGAAGCAGGGTGGGCGGTTGCGGGCGGTGTACGCCGGCGGCGGGGCGAAGGAGGTGCTGGATCCGCACGTGCAGAGCCTGTTCGTGGACATCGCGCGGCACAAGGCGATCTACGAGAAGCTGGTCGAGCTCGGCCCGGACCTGAAGCCGGTCCCGCGGCTCGCCGCCAGATGGGGGCACGACGGTACGGCGACCACCTGGCGGTTCACCCTCCGGGATGCGACGTTCCACGACGGATCCCGCCTGCAGCCGGACGACGTGCTGTACAGCCTGAGCCGGATCGCGGATCCCGCCGTACCGGACCGGGTCGCGCAGTCGTCGCTCGGGACGCTGGATCTCAAGCGCAGCAAGGCGATCGGCGCGTCGACCGTCGAGCTGGTGCTGACCGAGCCGAACGCCGAGTTCCCCGCGCTGCTCGCCGGCATCGGCACCCAGATCGTGCGGAACGGATTCAAGGATCCGTCGAAACCCCTGGGAACAGGCGCCTTCCGGTACGTGTCCTTCGAGGCCGGCCGGTCGATGGTCGCCGCGCGGTACGACGACTACTGGGACGGGCCGGCGCGGATCGAGGAGCTGCACATCCTGTCCGCGGACTCCGACGCCCGGGCGAACGCCGTACAGGGCGGGCAGGCGGAGTACGCGAACGACATGACCGCGACGTTCGCGCGGACCGCCGAGGCCGGGAAGGCCGTACGGATCGTGGCCGCGAAGGCGAGCACGATGCAGGCGTTCGTGATGAAGGTCGACCAGCCGCCGTTCGACAACCCCGACGTACGGCTCGCGTTCAAGCTGCTCGCGGATCGGCAGCGGCTCGTGGACGTCGTACTCGCCGGGCGCGGCGAGGTGGGGAACGACCTGTTCGGCAAGGGATATCAGTACTACCCGGCCGACCTGTCCGCGCGGGAGCGGGACGTGGACCGGGCGAAGGCGCTGCTGGCGAAGGCCGGCCTGGTGGGCAAGCAGGTGGAGATCTTCACGGCGGACGCGTCGGCCGGGTTCGTGGCGGCGGCGACCTTGTTCGCGGAGCAGGTGGCCGAGGCCGGGGTGCGGTTGAAGGTGACGACCGGCAGCCCGCAGACGTACGCGAAGGACCTGCTGACGAAGGGGGCTATCGGCAACCATCGGTCCGGGGCGATGCCGATCCCGCAGTACGTCACCGATCGGCTGCTGTCGCATTCGCCGTTCAACGTGACGCATTGGCGGCGGCCCGCCTTCGACGCTGCCTTCGCGGCGGCGCGTGCGGTGACCGACGAGGCCGAGCGGTCGCGGCGGTACGGCGTACTGCAGAAGACGTTGCGCGACGAGGGCGGGATCCTCGCGTGGGGGTTGCCGGACTACCTGGTGGCGGTGTCGGCGAAGGTGCAGGGGGTGCAGGCGGCGCCGCCGAACACGCTCGACCAGGGCCGGTTCGACAAGGTGTGGCTGGCCTGAATGCGGTACGCCGTCCAGCGGGCGCTGCTCGCGGTGGTGCAGTTGGCTGTGCTCTCGGTGCTGGTGTTCGCGCTGACGTCGCTGCTGCCGGGAGATGCGGCCGACCTTCGGTTCACCGAGACGTTGACGCCTGCTCAGGTGGTCGCGTTGCGGGCGGAGCTCGGGTTGGATCAGCCGCCGGTGGAGCGGTTCGCGCGGTGGGTGGGGGATGTGCTGACGGGTGACCTCGGTACGTCGCTGATCAGCGGGGGACCGGTCGCGGACATCGTGCGTGGGTCGATCGGGGCGACGCTCGTACTCACGGTGGCGACGCTCGCGGTCGTCGTACCACTGGCCGTTGCCTTGGGCATCGTGATGGGGACGCGGGAGGGCGGGCGGGTGGATCGGGTGCTGACGTCGGTGACGGTGGGGTTGTCGGCTGTTCCGGATTTTGTGATCGCGGTGTTGCTGGTGGCGGTGTTCGCGTTGAAGCTCGGGTGGCTGCCGGCTACGTGGGTCGGCGGGGATCTGCTGGCTTCGCCGGGGTTGTTGGTGCTGCCGGTTGCGGTGTTGCTGGGTCGTACGGTCTGCCTGTTGTCGCGGCAGGTGCGGGCGGGGACGGCCGCGGCGTTGCGGGCCGAGTACGTGGTGCAGGCCCGGCGGCTCGGGGTGCCGCGACGGCAGTTGCTGCTGCGGCACGTGCTGCCGAACGCGGCGGTTCCTGGGGTGCAGGAGTTGGCTCGTACGGGGGACACGTTGCTCGGTGGTGTGCTGGTGGTCGAGGCGATCTTCGCGATTCCTGGGTTCGCGACGGCGTTGGTCGACGGGGTGGAAACGCGGGATGTGCCTGTGGTGCAAGGCCTCACGCTCGTCTTGGCCGTCGCCGCCTTGCTGATCAACCTGTCAGCCGACCTCGTCTGCAACCGCCTGGTCCCCCGCACGGAGCTCCTCCGATGAGCCGGGGCGAAGCACGGCGCCCCGCTCGCCGAAGCGCGGCGATGTCCGACGCCGGCCGGGATGAGGCGGCGTCTGGTGTCGGCCGGGATGGGGCGGTGCCTCGCGGCGGACGGTGCTGGGTTTGGCGCCGCACTTCTCGGCGCGGGGGTTCGGCGTGCGGTCGGTGGGGTGTGGTTGGGGTTGCGGTGGGGTTGGTTTTGGTGCCGGTGGTGGTGGCTTTGGGTGGGCCGTTGGTGCCGTACGACGTGCCAGACGGGCTGCCGTACTCGTCTGCGGGGTTGTTGGGGACGGACGGGTTGGGGCGGGACGTGTTCGGGTTGTTGCTGGTCGGTGGGCGGTCGGCGCTCGGGATGGCGCTGGGGGCCGTCGTGTTGGCGTACGTCGTCGGCGGGGCGATCGGGTTGACGGCGGCGTCCACCCGGCATCGGTGGTTGGACGAGGGGCTGATGCGGCCCCTCGACGTACTGCTGCCGTTGCCCTCGCTGCTGGTGATCAGCGTGGTCGCGGTCGGGTGGCGGGCGTCCGCGGTGGCGATCACCGTGGCGGTCGCGATGATGAACGTACCGACCGTCGCGCGGCTGGTACGTGCAGCCGCGCTCGACGCCGCCAGCGGGCCGGTGGTCGAGGCGCTCCGGATGCAGCGCGAGTCGTGGGTGCGGATCCAGCTCGGGTACGTCGGCCGCTCGGTCCTCGGCCCGGTCGCCGCCGACCTCGGTACCCGGATCACGCTCGCGGTCTTCCTCGTTGCCTCGGTCAACTTCCTCGGCCTGGGCCTCAGCCCGACCGCCCCCGACTGGGCCGTCACCGTCTCCCGCAACCGCGAAGGCCTCCTCCTCCAACCGTGGTCGGTCCTCGCCCCCGCCCTCCTCCTCATCTCCTTCACCCTCGGCTTCAACCTCCTCACAGACCACCTCCTCCACCACTCCCGGAAGGCGACCACATGACCCTCGTCAGTGTCGACGGGTTGTCCGCTGCTGCTCGGGGTGGGGTGTTGGTGGAGGGGGTTTCGTTTGAGGTTTTGGTGGGGGAGGTGACGGCGTTGGTGGGGGCTTCGGGAGCGGGGAAGACTACGGCGGCGTTGGCGTTGCTGGGGGAGTCGGGGGAGGGGGTTCGGCTGGCGGGGCGGGTTGAGGTGGCGGGGGAAGTGGTTGTTGATGGTGGCGGGCTGACGGGGGTTGATGTCCGGGGACGGGTGGTGGCGTACATGCCGCAGCATCCGGGGAGTGCGCTCAACCCGGCGCGGCGGATCGGGGCGACGCTGCGGGAGTTGGCGAGGTTGCACGGGGGTGAGCCGGCGGCGGCGCTGGGGGCGGCGCAGTTACCGGCGGAACGGGCGACCCTCAAACGGTTTCCGCATCAGTTTTCGGGTGGGCAGCGGCAGCGGGTGGTGCTCGCGCAAGCCCTGACCTGCCGGCCGAAGGTGCTGATCCTCGACGAGCCGAGTACCGGGCTCGACTCGATCACCCGGCTGCGCCTCGTCCACGAACTGCGCGACTTGGCCGCCTCCGGCCTCGGCATCCTGCTCCTCAGCCACGACCTCGACCTGGTCCGCGCACTCGCGACCCGCGTCGTCGTCCTCCACGCCGGCCGCGTCGTCTCCGACGTACTCCCACAGCCCACCGACCCACCGCGCCTGGGAACCTCCACCCCCACCCAACCGTTGCTAAAGGCAATGAACCTGTCAGCCGCCGTACGTCGCGACCCCATCGTTCGCGAGGTGGACCTGACCCTCCACGCAGGCGGCTGTCTAGGCGTCGTCGGCCGCTCCGGCAGCGGCAAGACCACCCTTGCCCGCTGCCTGGCCGGCCTGCACGAACGCCACACGGGCACGATCCACCTCGACGGCAAACCACTCCCGGTCCTCCGCAAGCGCACCCGCGACCAGCACCGTCGCGTGCAGTACGTCTGGCAGGAGGTCCGCGGCTCCTTCGACGAGCGCCGCCCGGTCGTCCAGCAGGTCGCCCGTACGGCGGAACGCCTCCGCGGTCTCGCTCCGGACCAGGCCCACGCCGAGGCCGTCGCGACCCTCGCCCGACTGGGCGTCGCCGCGATCACCGCCGCCCGCCCACCCAGCCAACTGTCCGGCGGCGAACTCCAGCGTGCCGCCCTCGCCCGCGCCGTCCTCGCGCATCCCGACGTGCTGATCTGCGACGAGATCACCACCGCCCTCGACGACCGCGGTACGGCGCTCGTCCTCGACCTGCTCGGCGAGCTCAAGGACCGCGGTACGGCGCTGCTCTGGATCGGCCATGACCTCGGACTGATCGCCGCCGTCGCCGACGAGGTGCTGGTCCTCGACGCCGGCCGCGTGGTCGAGCAAGGCCCGCCGGCCACGCTGACGACCGCCCCGCGGCACGCCCTGACCCGGCAACTGGTTGCCGCGGCCCACATTTCTCCGCCCGCATCCATCGACAGAAGGAGCGAACCGCGCCGATGACGCGACTGCACGACCACCTGGCGGAGGCGATCAAGGATCCGGACCCGATCCGGGTGGACGACCTGATCTGCCTGCGGTTCGAGACGATGAAGGTGTACTCCGCCCTCGGCGCCGTCCGGCACCTGCTCGACACCGGGCAGGTCCGCCCGGGTGACACACTGATCGACAGTTCGAGCGGGATCTACGCGCACGCGCTCGCGCTGGCCTGCCACCGGTACGGGATGAAGTGTCACATCGTCGGCTCCACCACGGTCGACCGGACGCTGCGGATCCAGCTCGAGATCCTCGGCGCGACCGTCGAGCAGGTGCCGTCCTCGAACAACCTGCAGCTCGACCAGAACCTCCGGGTCCGCCGGATCGGCGAGATCCTCCGCGACAACCCGGCGTACCACTGGATGCGGCAGTACCACGACGACATCCACTACCTCGGGTACCGCGCGGTCGCGGACCTGGTCGCGTCGCTGGTGCCGACCGGGCCGCTGTGCCTGGTCGGCGGCGTCGGTACGGGCGCCTCCACCGGCGCGATCGCGGCGTACCTGCGAGACAGCGGGCGCGACGTGAATCTGGTCGGCGTGCAGCCGTTCGGGAGTGTGACGTTCGGGGCCGGGCACACGCAGGACCCGGAGATGATCATCGCGGGGATCGGCAGCTCGATCGAGTTCCGGAACGTGCGGCACGAGCTGTACGACCGGCTGCACTGGGTGTCGTTCGAGTATGCGATGTCCGCGGCGGTCGACCTGCTCCGGACGTCCGGCGTTTTCGCGGGGCTGTCCGCCGGGGCGGCGTACCTCTCGGCGGCCTGGGAACACAACTGCGACCGCGGCCGGAAACACGTCTTCCTGGCCGCGGACACCGGCACCCGGTACGTCGAGTCCGCGTTCGCCCGGCACGCCGAGGCGCGCCCGATGGCGTCGATGCGACCCCGCGAGATCGACTCCCTGGACGACCTCGCGGTCCCGTGGTCGGCCATGTCCTGGGACCGCCGGGAATCCGCGCAGTTGTCCCGCGCCACGTTTCCATCTGCGACGCCGTCGCATTAAGGTGTGTGCCGTACAACCCGAAAGGCTGACCCATGACCGTTGCCGAGCTCACCGCCGCTGTCCTTGCCGGTACGCCGTCGCCCGCGGACTTCGACATCACCAGCGCGTTCTGGCTGCACCACACGACCCGGCTCCCCGGCGCCGACGTCACCTATCGCAACTACTACGTGCTGCTGCGGGTGGGCGAGGTCTTCGGTGCCTGCTCGTTCGAGGCCGGCGAGCTCGACCCGGCGTACTGCGCGGACACCTCCGGCCGCACGCTGGCCGACGTACTCACCTCCGACGACCCGCTGCCCGTGCGGATCGCCGCGCTGGACGCGTACCTGGCCGCGGTCGAGCCGCATCACACCTCGCCGTACGCCGAGGAGGTCGTCCTTCCCGCGGGTACGCCGGACGTTCGGGCGAAGGCCCGTGATGCCGCCGTGGCGGGTCTGCTGGACGTTGCCGAAGGCACCAAGGTGGCGTTGATCGGCGTGGTGAACCCGCTCGTCGACGCGATCACCGACCGCGGCGGGAGCTGTCTGCCGTGCGACTTCAACCTCCGCGAGACCGCGTCCGGGCTGCCGGTCGCCCGCGACATGGCCGAGGTGGTCGACGCCGCCGACGCGGTCGTCGCCACCGGGATGACGCTGTCCAACGGCAGCTTCGACGTACTCCTGCAAAGTTGCCGCGAGCAAGCGAAACCGCTGGTGATCTACGCCCAGACCGGCAGCGCGGTCGCCCGGGCTTTCCTCGGCGCCGGCGTCACCGCGCTGTCGGCCGAGCCGTTTCCCTTCTCCCAGTTCAGCTCCCGCCCGAGCAGCCTCTACCGCTATCGGACGGACACATGACCACGCAGCAGCTCAGTACCGAAGTGCCCGGCGATCTCCGGATGGCCAAGTGGCTCTGGCCGTTCCTGCTCGCCTCGACCGTGAGCCTGATCCCGTTCACGGTCTTCGGGATGTACCTGGTGCCGATCTCGCAGGCCGCGGGCGGCAGCGTCGCCGAGATCGGCGGTCTGCGCGGCCTCGGCGGGCTCGCGGCGCTCGCGGTCGGCGTCACGCTCGCCCCGCTGATGGACCGGGCGCCGCGTGAACTGGTCGCCGCGGGCGGGCTCGCGCTGCTGGGCGTCTCGGCCGCGTTGGGTGCCGTGGGCAACGTGTTCGCGCTGGCCGCGTTCTGCCTGCTGATCGGTGCCTCGACCTCGATCCTCGCGCCGTCCATCGGCGCCGCGGCCGCGGACCGCTTCCGGTCCCCGGCCGCCGCGGGCCGGGCGGCGACGCTGGTGTCGGCGACGACGAGCGCGATGGCGATGCTCGCGGCGCCGGTACTCGCCGGACCGGGGCTGATCTGGGGCTGGCGCGGCAACCTGCTCGCCGCGTCGGCGATCGCGCTGACGCTGTCGGCCGCCTTCTTCGTCCGCGGACGTGGCCGGAAGGCGCCTGTCACCGGGAGAGAACGCGTCAGCTACCTGGCGACGTACCGCGAACTCGCCCGCATCCCCGGCGCCGTCCCGCTGCTGGCCGTGGCGATGCTCCGGACGGCCGCGTTCATGGGGTACCTCGCGTATCTGGCCGCGTTCTACGACGACAGGTTCGACCTGGCGCCGGGGTGGTTCGCGCTGGTGTGGTCGCTCAGCGGTCTCTCGTTCTTCCTCGGCAACCTGCTGGCCGGCCGGTACCTCGCCACCGGCCGCGCCGCCACCGAGCGGCTGCTGCTGATCGGGATCATCGTCGCGCTCGTCGCCGTCGCGGCGTTCTACTTCTCGCCGAGTCTCCCGCTGACGCTCGCGTTGACCGCGGTGATGGGCGCGAGCCACGCGACGGTCGCGGCCTGCGTCACCACGCTGCTCGTCCGGCGCAGCGGCGACCTCCGCGGTTCGGCGCTCAGCGTCAACGCGGCCGGGATGAGCCTCGGGACCTTCCTCGGCGCCGCGATCGGCGGCCTCGGCCTGGGCCTCGCCGGCTACCCCGGTACGGCGGTCACGTTCGCCGCGATCACCCTCGTGGCGACCGCTTGCGCGCTCCGCGTCCGCCGCTGAACCGCTTTCCGGAACTTTTCCGGCGCTGAGCGCGAAGTTGTTTCCGCAAACCCGCCGAACCAGGGGGTAGTTCAGGGTTGTCACGGGGGTTTCAGCGGACTGATCTCGATATATCGTTCAGGTTTATGGAGAACCTGCCCGACAACCCGCATCCGCACGCGCATCTGCGGGCGTCCGACATCGACCGCGACCAGGTCGTCGACGTACTGCGGGATGCCCTGATGTCGGGGCGGTTGACGCAGGACGAGCACGCCGACCGGCTCGAACAGGCGCTACAGGCGAAGACGCTCGGCGAGCTGGAACCGATCACCCGGGACCTGGTCGCCCCGGGGCAGGCCGCGCCGCTCGCTCCGATGACACCGCCGGCGGCGGCCGCGTCGACCAGCCTGGTCCCGATCGAGGAGCCCGCCGACCCGGCCGCCAGCGTCGACAACCTGGTGGCGATCTTCGGCGGCGGCGAGCGGAAGGGCCGCTGGCGGGTGAAGCGGCGGACGAACGCGCTCGCGATCTTCGGCGGGCACGACCTGGACATGACCGACGCGGTGTTCGAGGGCCGCGAGGTGACGATCTACGCGGTCGCGGTGTTCGGCGGGATCGACGTCACCGTGCCCGAGGGCGTGACCGTGCGGAACGAGGGGATCGGGATCTTCGGCGGATTCGCCGCGCAGGGCTCGGACGACCCGGACCCGAACGCGCCGACCGTCGTGATCAAGGGACTCGCGCTGTTCGGCGGGGTCGGCGGGCAGTCGTCGGCGAAGCGGCACGGCAAGAAGCTCCGGCACCGGAACCGGCACGAGCTGCACTGACGGACCGGCCGGACCGGCCGCTGTGGCGGCGTCCGAAATGCGGGTGCGGTGCGGCGGGCCGGCTCGTAGCCTGCCGTCATGGCCGACTTCGTACCCGCCGACTTCGACGTACCGCTCGAGCTGACCACGCCGCGGTTTCGGCTGGAGCCGCTCGGGCCGCAGCACAACGACGCGGACTACGCGGCGTGGACCGGCAGCATCGAGCACATCCGGTCGACGCCCGGGTTCGGCGGCAGCTGGCCGCCGGTCGACGGGATGTCGCCGGAGGCCAACCTCGGCGATCTCCAGCGGCACGCGGACGACTTCGCCGCGCGCCGCGGGTTCACGTACACGGTGATCGACACCGACGTGATCGGCTGCCTCTACATCTACCCGTCGCGCAAGGACCCCGCGGTCACCGACGTACGGTCGTGGGTGACCGCCGCGCGGGCCGAGCTGGACGTCGAGCTGTACGACGCGGTCAGCGACTGGCTGGCCACCCGCTGGCCGTTCGGGAACGTCGACTACGCGGTCAGATCCAGGACTTGAACCACATCCGGCTGAGCCAGTCCTGGTGCGGGAGCACCTTGTCGGTCAGGATCGGCCAGATGTAGGCGAAGTTCAGCACCACGAGGACGACGAACGCGCCGACGATCGCGCTGCCGATCAGCCTGCGCGGGGTCGCCGTACTGATCGCGGTCCGTGCCGGGCCGAGGACCTTGCCGAGGACCAGCGCCAGCGCCATCACGGTGAACGGGATCATCGTCACCGCGTAGAAGAAGAAGATCGGTCTCTGGTCGTACGCGAACCACGGCGCCCAACAGGTCACGAACCCGATCACAGGTATGCCGAACCGCCAGTCGCGGGTGCTGATCCACAGCACCAGCGCGGCGATCAGCGCGAGCGCACCGCCCCACCACAGCAGCGGCGTACCGAGGGCAGAGATCACCTGCAGACACGTCTGACCGGCCGGAACGTCGCAACCCGGCGTACCGGGCTTGATGTCGTTGACCGCGTCGAACCCGATCGGCCGGGCGATGATCGGCCAGCCCGCCGGGTTCGACTGGTACGGATGGGTGGCGTGCTTGATGTAGTCGCCGGTGTGGAACGCGTAGACCTCTTTGTGGTACTCGAGCAGTGACCGGAAGTCGTCCGGGACCACCTTCATGATGCCGTGCGCCGGGTTGCTCGCCGCCCAGTTATGGTCGTACGAGTTGTCGTGCAGCAGCCAGCCGGTCCACGTCGCGGTGTAGGTGATGCCGGCCACCAGGACCAGGCTGAGGAACGCCGGGATGCCGTCGACCAGGGCGGACTTCACGAACGCCAGCCGGACGCCGAGCGCGCGCCGGGCGCCGTAGTCCCAGGCGAACGCCAGGACGCCGAACGCGGCCAGCGTCCAGATCGCGGACCACTTGGTACCGCAGGCGAGACCGAAGCAGACGCCCGCCGCGAGCCGCCACGGCCGGACCAGCAGCCAGCGGCCGAGCGTACGGCGTTCGCCGCCGTCGACCGGCTCGGCCAGCGTCTCGGCGTGCCGGCGGCGGGTCCAGTCCCGGTCGCAGACCAGGCAGGAGGTGGCCGCGACCAGCCAGAACGCCAGGAAGATGTCGAGCAGCGCGACCCGGGACATCACGAAGGACAGCCCGTCGACCGCGAGCAGCAGGCCCGCGATCGCGCCGATCAGCGTGGAGCGGGTCATCCGCCGTACCGTCCGGATCAGCAGCAGCACCGTCAGCGTGCCGAACAGCGCCGGCATGAACCGCCAGCCGAACGTGTTCATCCCGAACAGCTGCTCACCGGCCGCGATCATCCACTTACCGACCTCGGGGTGCACGGTCAGGCTCGGGGTGTCCTTGAAGACGTCCAGGTTGCCGGCCAGGATCGCCTTGTCGGCGGCCCCCTCCGGCTGGTCGATGAACTGCCGCGCGTACCCGAACTTGAGCAGGCTGAAGGCGTCCTTGGCGTAGTACGTCTCGTCGAAGACGAACTTCACCGGCGTACTCAGGTGCCAGAACCGCAGGATGCCCGCCACCAGCGTGATCGCCAGCGTGGCGATCCAGCCGCCGTCGAAGTCCCGCGGCATCGCCGGATACAGCCGCTCCTTCAGCGGCGGCAGCCGTCTGCCGAGCACGTCCCGCCCCAGCATCTCGCGGTCGTCCTCAGCCTCGCCTCGCCGGACGGTCCCGTCCTCGATCACAGCAGCCACGCCCGCCATGCTACGGACCCCCCGGTCCGCCCGCCTCCCCGTGTCGCCCGGAACGGCTGGGATGATGGCCTGATGACCGGGCGATTGGTTCTTGCGGGGACTCCTATTGGGGATGTTTCGGATGGTTCGCCGCGGTTGGGGACGGTGCTGGCCGGGGCGGATGTGGTGGCGGCGGAGGATACGCGGCGGTTGCGGCGGTTGACCTCTGAGCTGGGGATTCAGTTGAGCGGGCGGGTGGTGTCGTACTTCGAGGGGAACGAGCGGGAGCGGACGCCGGAGCTGCTGCGGGCGCTGACCGAGGGGCAGACCGTGGTCGTGGTGACGGACGCGGGGATGCCGAGCGTGTCGGATCCGGGGTACCGGCTGGTCGCGGCGGCGATCGAGGCCGACGTGCCGGTGACCGCCGTACCGGGGCCGTCGGCGGTGCTGACCGCGCTCGCGCTGAGCGGGCTGCCGGTGGACCGGTTCACGTTCGAGGGGTTCCTGCCGCGGAAGCCGGGGGAGCGGGGGCGGCGGCTCGCGGAGCTGAAGGACGAGCCGCGGACGATGGTGTTCTTCGAGGCACCGCACCGGTTGACCGCGTCGCTGGAGGCGATGGCGGAGGCGTTCGGGGCGGATCGGCGTACGGCGGTGTGCCGGGAGCTCACCAAGACGTATGAAGAGGTTAAACGCGGGCCTCTTGATGACCTTGTGCTGTGGTCCAAGGACGGGGTTCGCGGCGAGATCACGATCGTGGTGGCGGGCGCGGACCCGGACCGGGTGATGACGGCGGAGGACCTGGCGCGGGAGGTCGCGGTCGACGAGGAGGCCGGTACGCCGCGTAAGCAGGCGATCGCCGACGTCGCGAAGCGCTTCAACGTGCCGAAACGGACCGTGTACGACGCCGTACTGGCCGCGCGAAACCCCACTTAACCGGGGCACTACTCTTTAAGGCATGTCCGAGAAGGCCTATTACGTCACCACCCCGATCTACTACGTCACGGCCGCGCCGCACATCGGCAGCGCCTACACGACGGTGGCCGGGGACGTCCTGACCCGTTGGCACGCCCAGCGCGGCGAGCGCAAGTGGTACCTGACCGGTACCGACGAGCACGGCGAGAAGGTGATGCGCAGCGCGCAGGCCCAGGGCATGACCCCGAAGGAGTGGACCGACAAGCTCGTCGAGGAGGCCTGGAAGCCGGCCTGGGTGGACGTCGACATCGCGTACGACGACTTCATCCGGACGACCGAGGAGCGGCACACCGAGCGGGTCCGCGAGTTCTGGCAGAAGCTGTACGACAAGGGCGACGTCTACAAGGGCGAGTACGAGGGCCTGTACTGCGTGGGCTGCGAGGAGTTCAAGCTTCCCGCCGACATCCGTACCGACGAGGACGGCACCCAGCGGTGCATGATCCACGGCACCGAGCTGGAGACGGTCTCGGAGACGAACTACTTCTTCCGGCTCTCGGCGTACGCCGACAAGCTGCTCGAGCTGTACGAATCCCAGCCGGACTTCGTGGCGCCGTCGAGCGCGCGCAACGAGGTGATCGCGTTCGTCAAGCAGGGGCTGCAGGACCTGTCGATCACCCGGTCGACGTTCGACTGGGGCATCCCGGTGCCGTGGGACGAGGACCACGTCCTGTACGTGTGGATCGACGCGCTGCTGAACTACGTGACGGCTGCGGGCTACGGGACGGACCCGGAGCGGTTCGAGGAGCTGTGGCCGGTCGACGTACACCTGGTGGGTAAGGACATCCTCCGGTTCCACGCGGTGATCTGGCCGGCGATGCTGATGGCCGCGGAGGTCGCCGTACCCAAGCAGGTGTTCGCGCACGGCTGGCTGCTGGTCGGCGGCGAGAAGATGAGCAAGTCCAAGCTGACCGCGATCGCGCCGCACGAGATCACCGACCACTTCGGCTCGGACGCGTTCCGGTACTACTTCCTGCGGACGATCCAGTTCGGGTCGGACGGGTCGTTCTCGTGGGAGCACCTGAGCGCGGTCTACACCTCCGAGCTCGCGAACGGCCTCGGCAACCTGGCCAGCCGGATCGCCGCGATGGTCGGGAAGTACTTCGACGGCGCGCTGCCCGAGCCGACCGACCACGGCCCGGCCGAGCAGGCGCTCGCCGACCGGCTCGCGCAGACCGTGGCGACGGCGGACAAGGCGCTGGACACGCTCGCGTTCCAGGACGCGCTGGCCGCGATCAACGAGCTGGTTGGTGCGGTCAACGGGTACGTCACCGAGCAGGAGCCGTGGAAGGTCGCCAAGGACGAGTCCCAGCGGGACCGGCTCGCGACGATCCTGTACTCGGCGGCCGAGGTACTGCGGGCCGTCGCCGTACTGCACAACCCGACGATGCCGAAGTCGTCCGCGAAGCTGTGGGAGCTCCTCGGCGCCGAGGAGAAGCTCGGCGCGCTGGCCGACCAGCGGGTTCAGGACGCCGGCACCTGGGGCCAGCTCCCGGCCGGGGCGACGCTGACCAAGGGCGACCCGCTGTTCCCGCGGCTCGAAGAGAACTGATCCGCCCCGCCGTCCGGGAATGCCGGGCGGCGGCGCGCGCTTTCTTGTAGCAACAACCATTTCTTGGAGGCGGGTTCGATGCGCGCGGTGGTGTTCGAGGAGTACGGCGGTCCCGAGGTGCTGAAGGTCGCGGAGCGGCCGGAGCCGCACGCGGGGCCGGGGCAGGTCCGGATCAAGGTGCACGCGGCGGGTGTGAATCCGTACGACACCAAGATCCGGCGTGGGTTCACGAAGGACTTCGCGCCGGCGAAGTTCCCAGCGGTTCCGGGGTTCGAGGTCGCCGGAGTGGTGGACGAAGCCGGTGACGGTGCCGCGTTCGCGGTCGGCGACGAGGTGGTCGGCTGGTCGGCCGGCGGTTCGTACGCCGAGTACGCGCTCGGCGGCAACGTGACGCGCAAGCCCGCGGGCCTCGGCTGGGAGCAGGCCGTCGGCGTACCGGTGGCCGGCGAGACCGCGCAGCGGGTGCTCGATCTGCTCGCCGTGAAACCCGGCGAGACGATCCTGATCCACGGCGCCGCGGGCGCTGTCGGCTCCGTCGCCGTACAGCTTGCCGTCGCCGCCGGGCTGACGGTGATCGGCACGGCGTCGGCGGCCAACCACGACTACCTTCGGACGATCGGTGCGATCCCCGTGCTGTACGGGGACGGCCTGCTCGAGCGGGTGCGCGAAGCCGCTCCCCAGGGCGTCGACGCGGTGTTCGACACCGCGGGCCAGGGCGGCCTGCAGGAGTCGATCGAACTCCGCGGCGGCACCGACCGGATCGTCACGATCGCCGACTTCGGCGCCGCGGAGCTCGGCATCCAGACCTCCTCCGGCGGCACCGGCACCCCCGACGAGGTCCGCGCCGCCCTCGACACCCAACTCCAGGCCGCCGCCGACGGCAAACTCACGATCCGCATCGCCGAAACCTTCCCCCTCGCCGACGCCGCCAAGGCCCAAGCCCTCAGCGAATCCGGCCACGCCCGCGGCAAGATCATCGTCCGCCCGTAGGCGGAGCTGCACCACTCATCAACCTCGCGCCGACGAGGGCCCGGCGTGGCGGCCGAGCGTACGCCGGGTCGCCGTCGGCTGGTTGCTGAGTGGTGCAGGTCCGGCGCTCAGGTGTACGCGAACCGGGACGGTGGGGTGGGTACGTCGTCGACGCGTGGGTCCCAGCGGTCGACGAAGTGGACGCCGGCGGGGAGTTCGACGCAGTCGGTGGAGGTCCAGCCTCGGGTGAGGGTGGGGAAGTCGGGGACGTCGGGGTGGTAGTGGGGTTTGCCGGTGCCGAGGAGGTCGCGGGCCATCGGGGCCGTGCGCGCCTGGTAGCGGAAGTCGGCCGACAGGCGCAGGTGGTTCGTCCGGTTGGGCATGGCGCCGTGGACGGTGAGGCTGCCGAAGAGCAGGACGTCGCCGGGGCGGTACGACGTGGTGCGCCACTCCGGGTGGTTCTCGTCCGCCTCGGCGCGCATCATTCCGGGGCCGTCGGACGCGCGCACCGGGAGTACGCCGAGTCGCGGCGAGCCGGCGTACACCCGCAGCCCGCCGATCTCCGGCGGCGCTTCGCTCAGCGGCAGCCAGGTGGTGAGGGTGTCCACGGAGCCCTGGATGAAGCGGTAGTCCTGGTGGATCGGGGTCGGGTTCGCGCCGGGCGAGGGCGGCGCGATCCGGCAGATGTGGGCCGGATGCGCGAACGCCTCCTCCCCGAGCAGTCTGCTACTGAGCTCGAGCAACTCGCGCCGTACGGCCAGCTGATGAAAAGCTTCCGTGCTCTGAATCGCCGTGTAGGCCCCGAAGAATCCCGCCGACCCTTCCTCCACAGCTCGCCCCGAAGCAACCAGCTCCCGCGGATCGGCATCCCGCGCCAACCAGTCGCTGTCGTACAGAATCCGCGCCAGCTGCTCGTGAACGTCCCCCACCACCTCGGTAGGCAACAGCCCGCGGAAGAACAGGTACCCGTCGGTCGCCAGCCGGTCCCGGAGCACCCCGGCGTCCAGGACGTCGCCGTACGAGTCGGTCAGTTCCTTCACTTGTCATTTCCGATCTTGTCCATGGACTTGGCGATGTCGGCGACCGGGACCTTGTTCAGATAGAGGTCGTTGACGGCCTTGTCGATTTCGGGGGACTTGGCGGTCCAGCCTTCGGCGATGGGGAGGTTGACGGTGGTGCCGGCCGCGGAGTCGATGAAGGGCTGGACGTCGATGTTCTTCTTCTTCCAGTACGCCTTGTATCCGGCGCCGGCGTCGTTCAGCGCCGGGATGATGTAGCCGGCGTCGCCCATCAGGCGCTGGGCCTTCTCGGAGCCGAGGAAGGTGACGAGCTTGCCCGCCTCGTTGGGGTGCTTGGTCTTCGCGAACATCGCCTCGGCGAGGCCGTTGATGACGACCGTCCGGCCGGCGGGTCCGGCCGGCATCGACGTGACGCCGATCGGGAACTTCACCTCGGGCAGCGCGAACGGCAGCAGTGCGTTGTTCGCCGGGAACATCGCGACCTCGCCGCGGTAGAACATCTCGGTGGCCTGTCCGGTCGGCGGGTTCGTCCGGGTGCCGTCCGGTGAGACCTTCCACTTGAACACCAGGTCGCGGGCGAACTGCAGCGCCTCGACGGACTTGTCGCCGGCGAAGTCGAAGGTGCCGTACGGCTTGTCCATCGCGTGGCCGCCGTTCGAGGCGATCCAGTTCAGCCATTGGGTCTGGCTGTGGTTCCAGGAGCAGAAGCCCCACTGCTTGTCGCCGGACGTCAGCTTGCGCGCGACCTCGAGGAAGCTGCCGGACCCGTCGGGCGCCCAGGTCAGCTCGGCGGGCATCGTGATGCCGGCCTTCTCGACCAGCGTCTTGTTGTAGAGCAGCCCGACGATGCCCATGTCCTTCGGCATCCCCAGTTGCTTGTCCTCGAACTTGTACGACTGCACGACGTTCGGGTGGTACGCGTCGAGCTTCAGCCCGGCCTTAGAGATCAGGTCGTCGAGCGGCGCCAGTACTCCCTTGCTCGCGAAGTCCGGGAAGTAGTCGACGGTCAGCCAGAACACGTCCGGCGCCTTGCCGCTGGCCAGCTCGGTGGTGAGCTTGGTCCAGTACTGGTCCCACGGCAGCACCTCCATCCGAACCGTGATGTTCGGATTCTCGGCCGTGAACGCGGCGAAGACCGTCTTGTAGCCGACCTCCTGCTGCTCGTCCCAGAGCCGGTACACGAGCTCGACCTTGCCGCCGCCGCCCGTCTTGTTGTCCGACGAGCCGCAGCCGGCGAGCGCGACCACACTGCCCGCGCCGATCAGGAATGTCCTTCTGGACAGAGACATCAGTACCTCCGGATTACTTGAGCCCGGTGACCGCGACCGAGCGGACGATGAAGCGCTGGAACACGACGAACAGCACGAGCAGCGGCGCCAGCGCGATCAGGCTGCCGGCCATCACGGCGTTGTAGTCGACGCCGATCTCCCCCTTGAACAAGGCGATCCCGACCGAGAGCAGCCGCTTGTCGTCGCTGCTGGTGATGATCAGCGGCCACAGGAAGCTGTTCCAGTTCGCCACCACGGCGAGGGTGGTGACGGTGACCAGGATCGGTTTCGACAACGGCAGCACGATCGAGACCAGGGTGCGGACGCGGCCGGCGCCGTCGATCCGGGCCGCGTCCTCCAGGTCCGCGGGGATGCTGCGGAAGAACTGGCGGAGCAGGAAGATCGCGTACGGCGTACCGAGCATCGTCGGCAGCATCAGGCCGGCCCACGTGTCGACCAGGCCGAGCTTCTGCATCATCAGGTACAGCGGGATCATCGTGACCACCGGCGGCACCATCAGTGTCGACAAATACACCCAGAACAGCGCGTCCCGGCCCGGGAACGTCAGCCGGGCGAAGGCGTACGCCGCGAGCACCGCGAACACCACCTGTCCGAGCGTGATGCCGGCGGTGACGAACGCCGTGTTCAGCAGGTACCCGCCGAACCCGGACGCGAACAGCCGGTGGAACGCCGCCGTACTCGGCGGGATCCCCGGCTCCCACGGCATCGTCTCGGACAGTTGCCCGGGGCCCTTGAACGCCGTCAGCAGGGTGAGGAAGTACGGGAAGATCGCGAACACGCAGCCGAGCACCAGGACCGCGTACGTGAACAGGCGCAGTTTCATCCGGACACCTCGTAGGTTGTACGGCGTTCGAAGTACACGAACTGGGAGATCGTCGCGATCAGCACCACCGCGAACAGCAGCACCGAGATCGCCGACGCGTAGCCGAAGTCGAACTTGTGGAACGCCTCGTCGTAGATCTGGTACGTCGTGACCTCGGTGCTGTGACCCGGCCCGCCCTCGGTCATCACGAAGATCGTGTCGAACGCCTGGAACGACCCGATCACGTTGGTGATCAGCACGAACAGCATCGTCGGCCGCAGCAATGGCAGTGTGATCGTGAAGAAGTGCCCGACCGGGGACGCGCCGTCCAGGGCCGAGGCCTCGCGCAGCGACGCCGGGATGTTCTGCAGGCCGGCCAGGAAGAACAGCATGTTGTACCCGGCGAACTGCCAGATGTGCACCGCCGCCACGCTCGGCATCGCCAGCACCGGCGACGACAGCCACGCCGGTCCATGGATCCCGAACAGCCCGAGGAACTGGTTCAGCGCGCCGCGTCCGGGGTCGAAGATCCAGCTCCAGACGAGACCGAGCGCGACCGGGGTCGCCATCCACGGGATCACCAGCAGGGCCCGGAAGTACCTCATCCCGCGGAGCTTGCGGTCCACCAGCAGGGCGAGCAGCAGCGAGAGGATCGTCGTACCGGGAACGCAGATCAGGACGTAGTACAGCGTGACCAGCAGCGAGTGCCAGACGTCGGAGTCGCCGAACAGCTTGCGGTAGTTGGCCAGCCCGACGAATTCCGGTGTCGAGAGCAACTTCCAGTCGAACAGGCTGAGCGTCAGCACGATCAGGACCGGTGCGAGCAGGAAACCGAGGACGCCGATCAGGCTCGGGGCCAGGAGTGCGTAGGCCGCTGCCGCCTCGGTGGTGCGGCGTCTTTGCGCCGGCCTAGGCATCGGGATCCTTCAGCGGATGTGGTCGCGGCGAGCTCGGGACGAGCAGCTCGCGGGTACGGTCGAGTGCCCACCGGTCGAGAATGCCGATCGGGTCGCTCGACATCCGCAGCCCGGGGCCGTCCGCGATGTGCTGCGCCCACCGCTCGCGTTCCTGGACGTCGGGGCGGACGATCAGGCAGTCGGAGTCGTTCGCCCACCACCGGCCGTGCAGGAACTCGCGCGCGACCGACGTGGACCGGGCGCCGTGCTGCCCGGGCTGGCTGATGTCGCCGGACGGTGGTTCGACCAACGGATCGGTGTCGGGGGAGATGCGCATGCAATCGACCAGCCCGAGGCTCGGCAGGATCGGCGCACCGCAGCCGTGCAGGATCCGGTTCGGCCCGACCGCTTCCCGGAGCAGGCGCAGGCCGTGCCGGTACGCCGCGATGCCGTCGATCTGCTCGTACCGCGGCCCGTCGATGGCACCGGCGTACACGAAGTCGAGCTTGAAGTGGTCGTACCCCTGCCGGCAGAGCTCGGTGAACACGTCGGTGAGGTGCCGCGCGGCGCCCGGGTGGGTGACGTCGAGGACCAGTTGCTCCTCGCCCCAATTCGTCCCGGCGCTGATCCCAGGGACCAGCCACTCCGGGTGTTTGCGGGCAGTGTCGCTGCCGGCCGCGACGAGGAACGGCGCCACCCAGATGCCCGCGCGGCGCCCGCTGGAGCGGATGTCCGCGGCCAGCGTGACGGTCGACCCGAAGTCGTCGCGTGGGGTCAGCCAGTCGCCGATCGCAGCCTGGTACCCCTCGTCGAGGAGGACCAGGTCGACGCTGAGCTCGTGCAGGTCGAACTGCCGTACGTCGGTCATCACGTCCCGCTCGGTGACCTTGCCCCAGTACGCGTACCAGCTGCACCAGGACGGGCCGAACACGCGCACCGGCGGCGCACCGGCGGCGAACGCGTCGGCCCAGTCGGCGAGCGCCTGGTTGGGGTTGGCCTGCGTACTGGTCGTGGTGGCGACCTCGCCGTCGGCGGTGATCACGAGCTTGTCGCCGTGAATCTCGGCGCGGATCGACGGTACGGCGTCCGGAGTGAGCGCGGACACCACGACGACCTCGCCGGCGTTGGCGACCGCCAGCAGACCTTCGCCCTGGAACCGGCCGGCGTCGACGCCGGGGCGGTACGCCATGACGTGGTGGTTGGGTGCCGTGGGCCGGGGCGGTCGCGCGTCGAGGCGGTACCAGCCGCTCGGGCTCCAGGACTGCCAGCCGTGCTCGAAGACCAGCGTGTTCGGGTCGTGGCCGAGCTCGGCGACCGGGCGGAAGGGCACGGATCCCTCGATTCAGTAGAGGTGCAGGATCTTGCTGCTGTGCCGCTAATCTTGGGGCGCCGACGAGGAGATAGACCATGACGGAGCCTGCTGACTTCGAGCACGATCTTGCTACCCAGGTGCTGATCGAGCTGTACAGCGAGATCCCGCCGCCGAGCAAACTGGTGACCGGGCACTTCCACAGCGGTGGCGACTACCGCGTCGTCCGCCCGGACGGTGTGGGCAGCTGGTACCTGCTCTACACGGCGTCCGGGACGGGCCGGTACCTGCTCGGCGACAACAAGCTGATGCTGCGCCACGGGGACGTCGTCCTCGTGAGTCCCGGGACGCCGCACGACTACGGGACCGTGGGGACGTACTGGGAGTCGTGGTGGGCGCACTTCCAGCCGCGGCGGGAGTGGCACGGGTGGCTTTCGTTGCCGCAGGCAATGCCTGGGCTGTCGTACGTCCGGCTCAGCAGGTCGTCGGAGACCGACCGGGTGGTGTCCGCGTTCGACCGCCTGCACCGGGACGCGCAGCGCGCCGGCCTGTCGCCGACCGGGGACACCGAGCTGCACCTGCTGGAGAAGAGCGTCGCGACCGAGCTGACGATGAACGGCATCGAGGAGGTGCTCCTCACCGCGGTCGCCAGCCTCCGCCGCGAGACGCAGCAACTGGACGCCCGGGTGCACCTGGTGCTCGAGGCAATCACCGCCGACCCGGCGCGACCGCACACGTTGATGTCGTTGGCGGGCCTCGCGCAGGTGTCGGTGTCCCGGCTCGCCCACCTGTTCAAGGAGCAGGTGGGCGACTCGATCATGAACGTCGTACTGGCGCTCCGGCTGCAGCGTGCGGCGGAGTTGCTCGGCGCCACCGACATGTCCGTCGCGCAGATCGCCGCGGCCGTCGGGTTCGACTCACCGCACTACCTGAGCCGCCAGTTCGGCCGCCGGTACGGCATGTCCCCGACGGCCCACCGGAAGGCGGTCAGGAACCCGGAGCTAGAGCTATATTGAGCTCGGTCGCCGCCGCGTAGTCCGCACCGCCCGCGAGTCCGACGAGCCGCACGTACCGGGCCGTCGTACCGGCCGGGAAGCGGGCGATCTTCGCGTCGACCGTGCCGTCCCACGAGCCCTGCACAGCCGACGTGAACGTGACACCGTCGCCGCTCGTCTGGACGTCGTACGACGAGATGCGCCCGTTCGGTACGTCGGCGTCTGGCGACGCCGCGCCACCGACCCGCTGGGTACCCGCCGGGCCGGCGATCGTCAGGTTCTCGGTCTCGGACCGGACATGGACCGGAGTGCTGACTTGCTGCACGATCCGGCTGACGCTTTTCTACAAGCCGGGGCGGGCCGGCGGTCGTACTGTCGGCATATGACTGGTTATGTGGCAGTTGCCGAGATCGACATCGCGGCCTCACCCGAGCGGGTGTGGGACGTGCTCACCAAGCCGGACGAGGTGCCGGAGCTGTGGTTCGGCGCCACGGTGGAGACGGACTGGCAGGTCGGCAGCCCGATTACCTGGAGCGGTGAGTGGCAGGGCAAGAAGTACCAGGACAAGGGCGAGATCCTGGAGCTCGACCCGGGCCGCTCACTGAAGCTGACCCATTTCAGTCCGCTGACCGGGCAGCCCGACGTACCGGAGAACTATCACACGCTCACGTACACGCTGACCGGCAGCACCCACCTCAAGCTCGAACAGGACAACAACGGCAGCGAGGAAGAAGCCAAGCACGCCCAGGGCATGTGGGAAACGCTCGTGGCGAAGGTAAAGGAAGTGGCTGAGTAACCTTGGCCCCATGTCTGATGGTGTTGAGGTGGACAGGCCGACGCGGGAGCGTGCGGCGGTCGGGGAGGACGGGCGGTCGCGGGACCGGAGTCGGCCGGCGGTGCCGGATCCGTTGCCGATCAGCGTGGTCGACGCGCACTGCCACCTCGACATCGCGGACGGCGAGGACGGCGCCTGGCTGAGCCCGGCCGAGGCGATCCGGCTCGCGGCCTCGGTCGGCGTGACCCGGATCGTGCAGGTCGGCTGCGACCTGCCCGGTGCCCAGTGGGCCGTCGAGGCGGCCACGCAGTACCCGAACCTGATCGCCGGCGTCGCCCTGCACCCGAACGAGGCCCCGAAGCTCAAGGAGACCGGCGAGCTCGACAGCGCCCTCGCCGAGATCGAACGGCTCGCGTCGAGCTCCGCCAAGGTCCGCGTGATCGGCGAGACCGGCCTCGACTACTTCCGCACCGGCGCCGACGGCCAAGCCGCCCAGCACGAGTCGTTCGCCGCCCACATCGACCTGGCGAAGCGCCTCGACAAGACGCTGATGATCCACGACCGGGACGCCCACGACGACGTACTCCGCATCCTCGACCGCGAAGGCGTACCGGACCGCCTCGTCATGCACTGCTTCTCCGGCGACACCGAATTCGCCCGCCAGTGCGTCAACCGCGGCGCATACCTGAGCTTCGCCGGCGTAGTCACCTTCAAGAACGCCCAATCCCTCCGCGACGCCCTCGCCGTCACCCCCCTCGACCACATCCTGGTGGAAACCGACGCCCCCTACCTCACCCCGTCCCCCTACCGAGGCAAACCCAACGCGTCCTACCTCATCCCCCACACCGTCCGCAAAATGGCCGACGTCCTCAACATCTCCGTCCCCGAACTCTGCGAAGCCCTCAACAACAACGCCAACAACGCCTTCGGAGGGCCGTGGTGACCGCTCCGCCGATACCCTGAGCTCATGGATCACGTGGACTTCGAGACCTTCGACGCGCAGCTCCTCGAGCTCGCCGACTCGTTGCAGGGGGCCGACGAGACTACCGTGGCGGCCGAGGCGGTGCGGATGAAGGCGCTGGCGGAACAGATCGAGGACGAGCAGTCCCGCCGGCTTGCGCTGATCCGGGCCGAGAAGCTGCCCGAGTTCGTCCGCGGTCCGCAGCCCGGCACGAGTCCGCAGTACTGGCGTGCGGCGAGCCTGGTCACGCAGGTGATCAACGACAAAGGCACACCGGCCGAGCAGATCGATCACGCCCAGCGTGCGGTCGCCGAAATCGGCACGCTGGCCAGGGCCGCCCCGGAGCGTGAGTTCCGGACGATCCTGCGGATGAACTCGACCCTCAAGCGGCTGATCGAGCGCCGCCGACGGGAGAACCCGGACCTCGGATCGTGACCGACGTCGAGATCTCGCCGGAGTCCTGGGAGTACCGGCTGGTGGCTGCGGTGGTGATCGCGGTCGATCAGCGATTCGGTGGAACGGCGGCCGCGCCCCGGACCCACTGGACCGGAGTGGTGCTCGAAGAGAGCAATCCGGATTACCTCGGGACCGCCGGTGACGACGGCAGCATGTCGGTGTCGGTCGTCAATGTACTCGAGCCGTTGCAGAAGGCACGGGACCTCGATCGGCCGCTGACCGGTGGTGAGGCCCTCGCGATCCGCGACGCCATCGGCACGCTGGCCCACGAAGCGGCGCATCTGGTCACCGAGTTCGGTGACCAGGCGGCCCCGGACGCCTACCCGTACGACTCCGCGGCGGAAGTCGACAACGAGGGCCGGACCGAGTACTGGACGCATGACAATCTGGACCGGATTGTCGAGGACGTGCTTCCGGACGTCGGCCTGGAACACGTGGTGCCGGACGTGCTGGCCCAGCAGAGCATGGATGCCTATCCGGCCTTCACATCCGCGGTCAGGGACATCGATCAGGCTCTGGCCGACCATGCCGGTCTGCCCAAGGAGCAGGTCACCCAGAAGTTGATGCTTGCCGACGACGCGCAACGCTGGAACGTCGCGGCCGACCTGGTGATCGACGCACGTCTTGCGCAGCCGGGCTTGATGCCTGAGGCCGATCGAACCGAGGTGCGGAGGCAAGTGGTTGCTCCGTTGCGCGAGGCACTGTCCGGTCTGGAGGTGGTCGACGCGGACGACTCGCTGGACCATGACCAGCAAAGCGAGATTGGTGCCGAAGCCGCTCAGAAGGCAATCGCCGAGTTGGACCGGGCGGTCAATCGGGTCGAACGGCAGCACCGGGTCGACGGTGCGGTGCGGGTTCGGCAGCGGGCGTGGGAGGTTGGGGGGCGGGCGGAAGGCCGGGAGTTGCCGCCGGAGCTCAGGCGGTTGCGGGCGTTGACGGGGGCGCAGGCTGGTGCGGCGGGGGCTACGGCGCAGCGTCGAGGACCGGACGGATCGGGCGACGGGGCTCGGGTCCGTGGGCAGCAGGTTGACCGGGCACGACCCGCCAAGCCGACGCCGGGCCGCGGCTGAGCACTGGCGACGGCGCGCGGGCTCAACGGGCAGGATGCCAGGGAGGTGCGTGGAGCGTGGTTGTCGTCCTCACTGATGTGGACATCCGGGAGCGGTTGCGGGCCGGGTTGGCTGTGGGGTGGATGCGGGAGGCGGTTCGGGACGCGCGTGCGGGGCGGTTGAGCTGTCCGCCTCGGGTGGCTGCTGGGGTGGGGGCGGGGCGGCTGGTGTTCACGGCGGGGGCGTTGGAGGGGGAGTGGTTCGGGTATCGGTCGTACGACTCGTTCGGGGGTGTGCCGGGGGAGCAGGTTGTGGTGGTGCAGGACTGGGGGACCGGGGTGGTGCGTGGGGTTGCTTTGGGCAACGAGTTGGGGCCTCGGCGGGTGGGAGCGATCGGGGCGGTGGCGGTGGACGCGCTGGCGGATCCGCGGGCGAGTACGCTCGGACTGGTCGGTGCCGGGACACAGGCTTTCGCTCAGTTGTGGGCTGTCAGTGCGGTACGGCGGTTGTCGGGTATTCGGGTGTTCTCCAGGGATCCCGAGCGGCGAATGTCCTTTGCCAGAAGGGTTTCTGAGGACCTAGGGCTGCGGATAACGGCAGTCGGTTCGGCGCGGGAGGCGGTGGAGGGGGCCGACCTCGTGGTGCTCGCGACGAGCAGTGCGACGAAGGTGATCGAGCCGGAGTGGATCAGTGACGGGGCGTTCGTGACGACGCTCGGGCCGAAGCAGGTGGGGCGGGCGGAGTTCGGGCCGGAGTTGATCGATCGGGCGGAGCTCGCGGTGACCGACTCGGTGGCGCAGACGCACGCGTACGACCCGCCGTACATCCTGGCCGGTACCCCGCAGCACGACCGCCTGGTCGGCCTCGGAGAGGTGCTGGACGAGCACCCGGCCGGGAAGACCGTCGTGTTCTGCTCGGCAGGCCTCGCGGGCACCGAGGCGTACCTGCTCGCGAAGCTCGTTTCGTGACCGGCCGGACGCTCCTGGTGAATCTTGGCGGAGACCGTTGCGGGGCGCGCCGCAACGGCGCAGTCTGAGGGTGCCGGCCTCGGCCGGGGCCGGTCGTCGAGGGGAGGGGCAATGAGCGTTCTGATGACGATGCGGGTGACTGGGGATCCGGCAGCGATCGAGAAGTTGGGCGCGGACAACGGCGCGCTCTTCCAGGGGGTGGTGGCGGACGCGACCAGTCGCGGACTGATCTCACATCATTTCTACGGCAGCAAGTCCGAGGTTCTGGTGGTCGACGAGTGGCCCGACGAAGAATCGTTCCAGGGGTTCTTCGAGCACTCCGGATCGCAGATCCAGGAGATCATGGCGAAGGCGGGCGTGACGGCTGAGCCGGAGCCTGAGTTCTGGCGGCACCTGGAGGTCGGCGACGACGTGGGCTGACGCCGCTGGTAGACACCTCTCATGGAGTTCAGTGAGGTGGTCCGCAGGCGGCGGATGGTCAGGAACTACGACCCGGACCGGGCGGTCCCTGGTGAGGTTCGGGAGCGGATTCTTGGGAACGGGTTGCGGGGGCCGTCCGGGGGGTTCAGTCAGGGGTGGGCGTTCCTGACGTTGGAGGGGGACGAGCGGGAGCGGTACTGGCGGATCGCGGCCGAGGATCCGGACGAGAAGTATGTTGAATGGATCACAGGGTTGCGCCGCGCGCCGCTGCTGATTCTGGCGTTCGCGCACAAGGACGCGTACCTCGATCGGTACACCGAACCGGACAAGGGCTGGACCGATCGCGACGAGGGTCGGTGGACCGCGCCGTACTGGTACGTCGACACCGGGATGGCGGTGCTGCTGATGCTGCAGACCGTGGTCGACGAAGGCCTCGGAGCCTGCTTTTTCGGGCCGCCCGCGGAGAAAACGAAGCGATTGCTCGACGAGTTCGGCGTACCCGCGGGGTTCGATCTGGTCGGTGTTCTGTCGGTCGGGTACCGGGCTCCGGACAAGCGGTCGCCGTCGCTGAAACGGGGCCGCCGGACGACCGCCGAAGTGGTGCATCGGGGGCACTGGGGCAATCACGCCGAGTAAGGGTGCCGTTACACCTTTTCGCGACACTCCGAACAGGGGATTGGCACTTCCGCTACTTCTTCGTTATGGTCCCGTGATGTTGGCCGGGATCGGGGAAGTTCCCGGACGAGCACAACCCCTCGGCGGGGTCACCAAGTCTGGACAGCCAGTCCAGGCGCGGCGGCCGGTGCCTGTGCTGTCCCACCCCGTGCCCGGGTAGCCCTACCTGGGAGCTTTAGTGCGTAAGTCCATCATCGTGGCCGTCGGTGCGGCGGCTGCGTTAGCCGTCGCGGGCGGCTCCGTGGCATATGCCTCGAAGAGCAAGACCGTGAGCATCTCCGTCGACGGCCAGGTGCGGAAGGTGCACACCTTCGGCTCCACCGTGGCAGACGCCTTGAAGGACGACAAAGTTCAGGTCGGTGACCACGACAACGTCGCGCCGGGCCTGGATTCGAAGCTGAAGGACGGCCAGGAGATCGCCGTCCAGTACGGCCGCCAGCTGACCGTGAACGCCGACGGCACCAAGAAGGCCTACTGGACCACCGCGGACAGCGTGAACGAGGCGCTCACGGACCTGGGCCTGCGGTACGACGGCGCCCAGCTGTCCACCAGCCGGAGCGCGCCGCTCGGCCGCCAGGGCCTGGAGCTGACCGTCACCACGCCGAAGACCGTGCAGATCGTGCACCTCGGCAAGACCGTGACGATCAAGTCGCTGGCGGACACCGTCGGCCAGGCCCTCACGCAGGCGAAGATCCGCTGGGACGCCGACGACCGGATCACCCCGGCCGCCGCCACCCTGCTGAAGCCCGGCGTGAACACCATCGGGTACGTGCAGGTCGTGCAGAAGACCGTCACGAAGACCGAGGCGATCGCGCACGGCACCCAGAAGACCGACTCGGCGACGCTGGTCGAGGGCACCACGAAGACCACGACCACGGGCACCGACGGCTCGAAGGCCGTCACGTACCTGTACACCTACCTGGACGGCAAGCTGTCGACCACGAAGGTCGTCGGGTCGAAGCTGGTGACCAAGGCCGTCGACGAGCAGGTCCTGGTCGGTACGAAGCCGAAGCCGGCCGAGCCGACCACCACGACCACCGACAACAAGCCGCCGGCGAGCACGGGTGGCACCGGGGCGTGGGACCGGATCGCCGCGTGCGAGTCCGGCGGCAACTGGGCCTCGAACACCGGCAACGGGTACTACGGCGGTCTGCAGTTCGACCACGGCACCTGGGCGGCCTACGGCGGCACGGCGTACGCCAACAACGCGAACGGTGCGTCCAAGGCGCAGCAGATCGCGATCGCGGAGAAGGTCAAGGCCGACCGCGGCGGGTACGGCGCCTGGCCGGTGTGCGGCAAGAAGGCTTGAGCCTGACACACTGACGGCGTGAGCTCGTCTGATTCATCCACATCAGCCGGACCGAGACTGCTCGGTCCGGCTGATGTGCGTTCGCTGGCCGCGGCGCTCGGGGTCCGCCCGACCAAGCAGCGCGGCCAGAACTTCGTCATCGACCCGAACACGGTCCGCCGGATCGTCCGCGCCGCCGACCTGACCGCGGGCGAGCACGTGCTGGAGATCGGCCCGGGGCTCGGCTCGCTGACGCTGGCGCTGCTCGCCGAGGGGCATCCGGTCACCGCGGTCGAGATCGACCCGCTGCTCGCGCGGGCGCTGCCGTCCACGGTCGCGACGTACGCGCCGGCCCAAGCGGAACAACTGACCGTGGTCGAGGCAGACGCGATGGAGGTGGGTCCGGAGCAGATCGGTACGCCGACCGCCTGCGTGGCGAACCTGCCGTACAACGTCGCCGTACCGGTGCTCCTGCACCTGCTGCGGGTGTCGGACGACCTGCGGCACGGGCTCGTGATGGTGCAGGCCGAGGTCGCGGACCGGCTGGCGGCGGCGCCCGGCTCCCGGACGTACGGCGTACCGTCCGCGAAGGCCGCCTGGTACGCCGACGTGCGCCGGGCCGGCCCGATCGGGCGGAACGTGTTCTGGCCGGCGCCGAACGTGGACTCCGGGCTGGTGGCGTTCGAGCGCCGCGACCCGCCGGTGACCGAGGCGACCCGGGAGGAGACGTTCGCGGTGATCGAGGCGGCGTTCTCGCAGCGCCGCAAGACGGTCCGATCCGCGCTGGCCCGCTGGATGCCGGACCGCGACCGCCTCGACGAGGTGTTCCGGACGACCGGGATCGACCCGCGGCTGCGCGGCGAGATGCTCGGGATCACAGAGTTCGCCGCCCTAGCTGGTGCAGGTAGGCACTAGCCTGTCCGACGTGCCACCTTCTGCTGAGGTCACGGTGCGGGCGCCGGCCAAGATCAATCTCGGTCTGTCGGTCGGTCCGCCGCGCCCGGACGGGTTCCACCCGGTCGCCACGGTGTACCAGGCCGTTGCCCTGTACGACGATGTGACCGCGGTACTACGGGACGACGACGGCGAGGTCTCGGTGGAGATCTCCGGCGACTTCGCGGACGACGTACCGACCGACGAGACGAACCTCGCGGTCCGGGCGGCGCAGCTGCTGCAGGCCGAGTACGACGTGGACGAGGGCGTCGACCTGACGATCCGGAAGACGATCCCGGTCGCCGGCGGGATGGCCGGCGGGTCGACGGACGCGGCGGCGACACTGGTGGCGTGCAACCGGCTGTGGGGCCTCCAGCTGACGCAGACCGAGCTGCAGCACCACGCGGCCGAGCTCGGCAGCGACGTACCGTTCTGCCTGGTCGGGCACACCGCGCTCGGCCAGGGCCGCGGCGAGCAGGTCACCGAGGTGATGTCCCGCGGGACGTTCCACTGGGTGTTCGCGATCGCGGACGGCGGGCTGTCGACGCCGGAGGTGTACAAGCAGCTCGACCGGATGCGCCCGCTGCGCCGGGTCGAGGCGCCGCAGGTCCGCCCGGAGCTGCTCTCCGCGCTGCTGTCCGGTCAGCCCGCGGCGCTCGCGGTCGCACTCGGCAACGACCTGCAGGCCGCCGCGCTGGCGCTCCGCCCGGAGCTCGGCGACACCCTCCAGTTCGGCCTCGAGCACGGCGCGCTGGCCGCCCAGATCTCCGGCTCCGGCCCGACCTGCCTGTTCCTGGCCGCCGACAGCCGCAGCGCCGTCGACCTCGCCGTCGACCTCGCCGAGTCAGGCCTGTGCCGGATGGTCCGCCAGGCCGAGGGCCCGGTCCCCGGCGCCCGGATCCTGCCGGCCATCATCAGCCGCTAGAAAATCGCTCGTCGTCGGGCTCGGGTGGTGTTAGCGTCCGTGCAAGTTCTCATCGTCGGACAGGAGACCGGGATGCGCCGCGGATCGATCTACCGCATCGGTACTGATCGTTTCGACGCGTTCGCGAGGACTCTTGAAATCTCTGACGATGGGCATTGTCGCGCATGTCGACGCCGGTAAGACCAGCCTGACCGAGCGGCTGCTGTACGCCGCCGGGGTCGTCGACCGGGTCGGCCGGGTCGACGACGGGGACACCCGGACCGACTCGATGGACCTCGAGCGGAAACGGGGCATCACGATCCGGTCGGCGGTGGTGTCGTTCCGGCTCGGGGACCTGCCGGTGAACCTGATCGACACCCCGGGCCACTCGGACTTCATCGCCGAGGTGGAGCGGGCGCTGTCGGTGCTCGACGGCGCCGTGCTGGTGCTCTCCGCGGTCGAGGGCGTGCAGCCGCAGACGCGGTTGCTGATGCGTACCCTCGGCCGGCTGCGGATCCCGACGCTGCTGTTCGTGAACAAGGTCGACCGGGTCGGAGCCCGATACGACGACCTGCTCGCCGACATCCGCCGCCTCCTGACGCCGGGCGCCGTACCGATGCAGACGGTGCCGGACCTGGGTACGCGGGCGGCTTCCGTCGTACCGCTCGACGTCCGGCGCACCGAGCTCGGCGAGATCCTTGCCGAGCGCAACGACGGCTTCCTGGAGCGGTACCTGCAAGGACCGGTGGACCAGTCGGCGGAGCTCCGGCGGCAGGTCGCGGCGGCCGGCGTCCATCCGGTGTACTTCGGGTCCGCGATGACCGGCACCGGCATCGACGAGCTGATCGACGGCATCCGGAGCTGGTTGCCACGGGCAACAGGATCGGCGCGGGACGAGCTGCGGGCGCGGGTGTTCAAGGTCGAGCGGGTCGAGGCCGGCCAGAAGATCGCGTCCGCGCGGATCGTCAGCGGCACGCTCGCCGCCCGCGCGCAGGTCGCCGTACATCCCGGCGACGGGCCGGCGTACCAGGCCCGCCCGAGCGGGATCGAGCTGTACGCCGACGGCGCCCGGCGGCCGGTCGACCGCGTCGAAGCCGGGCAGATCGTGGCGCTGCGGGGCCTGAAGAGCATCCGGATCGGCGACCAGCTCGGCGTACCGTCGACGTACGCGCACCGGCTGTTCGCGCCGCCGACGCTGGAGACCGTGGTGAGCGCGCGGGACCGGGTGCGGCTGTTCCAGGGTCTCACCCAGCTCGCCGAACAGGACCCGCTGATCCGGGTCCGGAAGGCCGGCGACATCACGGTCAGCCTGTACGGCGAGGTGCAGAAGGAGGTGATCGCGTCCCTGCTCGCGTCCGAGTACGGCGTCGACGTCACGTTCAGCGAGACGACGCCGATCCACGTCGAGCGGCTGAACGGCACCGGCGCGGCGACCCGGACGATGTCCGAGAGCCAGTGGTCGTCGGGCGTCGGGTTCCGCGTCTCACCGGTTGCCGAAGGCATCGAGTACCACCTGGAGGTGGAGCTCGGCGCGCTCACCCGGGCCTTCCACACCGCGATCGAGGAGACGGTCCGCCAGACCCTGCACCAAGGCCTGTACGGCTGGGAGATCCGGGACGTCCGGGTCGATCTCACCCACACCGAGTTCGACAACGCGACCAGCACCGCCGCCGACTTCCGCCGGCTGGTGCCGCTCGTCCTGATGCAGGCGATCGCCGAGGCCGGTACGACGGTCCTGGAACCGGTGAACCACGTCGAGCTGGACGTCCCGCCGGACGCCGTCGCCCGAATCATGGCGCACCTCGCCGAGCACCGCGGCGTCGTCACCCAGGCCACCCGGACACACCTCGAAGGCACGATCCCGGCCGCCGCCACGCACTCGTTCGAGTCCCAGCTCCCGACCCTCACCCGCGGCGAAGGCCTGCTCACCACGACATTCGACAGCTACCACCCGGTCCCGTCCACCCCACCGCACCGCCCCCGCACCGACGGCAACCCCCTGAACGAGAAGCAGTACCTCCTGCACCTCAGTCGAAGCTCTTGAGGATCGTGTGGATCTCGTTGACGGTGTCGGGTACGTCGGGGGTGTGGGCGGTGATGCAGAGGAGCTCGCGGAGGTGTAGCAGGGGGAGGCGTTCGCGCCAGCCGGGGGTCAGCGGGTGGAGTTCCTCGTAGGCGGTGAAGAGGGCCTCGGAGAGGTGGTTGTAGATCAGTAGGGTCGCCAGCTCCGCCTCCGGCCAGCCGTAGTAGACCGCCGGGTCGATGAGGGCGGGCGCGCCGGTGGGTGCGGGCAGGAGGTTGCCGTGCCACAGGTCGCCGTGCAGGAGGGCGGGTGCTTGGGGCGGGATCAGCTCGCCGAGCCGGCCGGCCACCCGTTCCAGGCGCCGGCGGTCCTCCGATGGGAGCTGCTGGTGGCAGTTCGGCTCCTCGAGGTACCGGAGCAGCCGGTGCTCCGCGAAGAACGCGTGACCGTCCGTGGTCCACGGATTCCGCTGCGGCAGTACGCCGAGGTAGTTGTCCCGGTCGTACCCGAACTTGCCGGCCGTACGCCGGTGCTGCCGCGCGAGCGCCCGTCCGGCGTCCTCCCAGTACGTCGGCGACGGTTCCGGCGTACCGAGGTCGGCGAGCACGATGAAGTGCGGCGTGACCCGCAACACCTCCGGTACGGCGAACCCGCCGGGGGAGCGCAACGCGTCGAGACCGTCCGCCTCCAGCGCGTACAGGTCCGGCGGGAGGTTGTCCTGGGTCTTCACGACCACCGAGCGGCCCAGCGTCGTCCGGACGCGGAAGGTCTTGCTCGCGTACCCGCCTTCGAGCGGATCGGCGGAGATCGGGTCGCCCAGGGACAGTCCCTCGAGCCAGGCAGGAGTCAGCACTCGGACGATCCTGGCATGCGCGTCCGCGTCAGCTACCCTTGGACGCGTTATGGCGGCACCTAACTTGGTCAATCTGGAAGCTGTTTCGAAGGGCTTCGGGACCCGCACACTGCTCGACTCGGTCAGTCTCGGCGTAGGCCGTGGTGAGCGGATCGGCGTGGTCGGGCGCAACGGCGACGGCAAGTCGACGCTCCTGCAGGTCCTGGCCCGGCGCGAGCCGCCCGACAGCGGACGGATCACACACAACCGCGACCTGCGGCTCGGGTACCTCGGGCAGAGCGACGACCTCGACCCGGGGCAGACCGTGCTGCACGCGGTCCTCGGCGACGTCGAGACCTACACCTGGGCGGCGGACCCGAGGGCTCGCTCGGTGATGGAGCATCTGCTCGGCGAGGTCGACCACGAGGCACTGGTCGGCAGCCTGAGCGGCGGTGAGCGGCGACGCGCGTCGCTCGCCCGGCTCCTGCTCACTGAGGTCGACCTGCTGATCCTCGACGAGCCCACCAACCACCTGGACATCGAGGCGGTCAGCTGGCTGGCCGAGCACGTCGTCGACCGGGCCGGCGCGCTGATCGTGGTCACCCACGACCGCTGGTTCCTGGACGCGGTCTGCACGGACACGTGGGAGGTCCAGGGCGGCCGCGTCACGTCGTACGACGGTGGGTACGCCGCCTACGTGCTGGCGAAGGCGGAGCGGGCCCGCACCGCGCAGGTCAGCGAGGAGAAGCGGCAGAACCTGCTCCGCAAGGAGCTGGCCTGGCTGCGCCGCGGCGCCCCGGCCCGGTCCACCAAGCCCAAGTTCCGGATCGACGCGGCGAACGCCCTGATCGAGAACGAGCCGCCGCCGCGGGACAAGCTTGCGCTGTCGCAACTGGCGACGTCCCGGCTCGGCAAGGACGTGTTCGACGCCGAGGACGTCAGCCTGAGCTTCGGCGACCGGAAGATGCTCGACCACGTCACGTTCCGGCTCGGCCCGGCCGACCGGATCGGGCTGCTCGGCCCGAACGGCGCCGGCAAGACCACGTTCCTCCGGGTGCTCACGGGGCAGCTGCCGCCGGACCACGGCCTGGTCAAGCAGGGCAAGACGGTCCGGGTCGCGAACCTCTCGCAGAACCTCGAGGAGATCGACGGCACGATCACGGTCCTCGACCACATCACCTCGATCCGCCGTACGGCGGCACTCGCGGGCCGCGGCGGCGAGCTGACGTCGTCGCAGCTGCTCGAGCGGTTCGGGTTCACCGGCGACAAGCTGACCACCCGGATCTCGGACCTGTCCGGTGGCGAGCGCCGCCGGCTGCAGCTGCTGCGGATCCTGCTGGACGAGCCGAACGTGCTGATCCTCGACGAGCCGACCAACGACCTGGACGTCGAGACGCTGACCGTGCTGGAGGACTTCCTGGACGGCTGGCCGGGCGTGGTCGTCACGGTCACCCACGACCGGTACTTCCTGGAGCGGGTCAGCGACATGGTTTACGCGATCATGGGCGACGGCCGGGTCCGGCATCTGCCGCGCGGCGTCGAGCAGTATCTCGACGAACTCGCGGCCGGAATTCCACGGCGGGCGACGTCTAATGTGTTGACACCGGCGGCGGCGGTGTCCACGGATTTGCCGGCCGGCGGCAATTCCGAGGTGGTTGAGCGTCCGACCGCTGACGCGGCAGCGGCCCGGGCGGCGAAGAAGGAGCTGAACCGGATCGAGCGGCAGCTCGCGAAGCTCACCGAGACCGAGGCGAAACTGCACGACCAGCTGGCCGCGAGCGCCAGCGACTACGAGCGGCTGGCCGAGCTGGACGCCGAGCTGCGCAAGCTCGCGGACGAGCGCGGTGAGTTGGAAACCCTCTGGTTCGAAGCGGCGGAACGCGCCGAATAGCAGGAGTTTCGAGCCGCGGCGTCCCCTCCGATCCCCTGTGATTCGGAGGGGTACGCCGAGCTTGCGGGTGAGCGGGCCCCGTGCCGGCCGGCGTTGTTCGGGCCCCGAGCCCCGGACACCGCGCAGCCGCTTTCGGCGGACCACCTCTTGCCGCCGAAGTCACCTGGTAGTTCAATGGCTACTGACTGTGATGACCATAGTGTTGGTGATCAGTTGTATCGCTCACAGCAGTCTCTCGATCCTGTTGCAACTAGCAACGATCGAAACAGGCTACAAGTGACGCTTCGTCTTTTCGGATAATTCCGGCACAATTCCAGATGGGTTTTGTTGGGCCGGACAAGTCCCTTTGTTTATTCGAACGGGCGGACGAGTTCCCGCAACACGCGCGCGATCTTCTGCTGGTCGCGCTCCCCGATGGCACCGAGCAGGGTGCGCTCGTGGGCGAGCAGATCCGCCATCGCGGCGTCGACCTTGTCCCGCCCGGCGGGCGTCAGCTGGACGAGCACGCCGCGCCGGTCGTTCGGGTCCGGCAGCCGCTCGACCAGGCCGCGGGCGGCCAGCCGGTCGACCCGGTTGGTCATCGTGCCGGAGGTGACGAGGGTTTCCTTGAGGAGTCGCCCGGGCGACAGCTGGTACGGCGTACCGGCGCGCCGGAGGGCGGCGAGGACGTCGAACTCCCAGGACTCCAGGTCGTGCGTGTCGAAGGCCTGGCCGCGGGCGCGGTCCAGGTGCCGGGCGAGCCGGCTGACCCGGGACAGCACCTCCATCGGTGCCACGTCGAGGTCGGGGCGTTCCCGCCGCCAGGCCTCGATCAGCCGATCGACCTCGTCCTCCATGGATCCGAGCGTACCGATCAAGACTCTTGACATCAAGACAACTGGAGTGGTTAAAGTATCTCGACATCAAGATAAAACCGAGAGAAGGTGCAGGCTGATGCGCAGGTCACCGGTGTGGAGTCCGGAGCAGTACGGCACGTACGCCGACGAGCGGGCGCGGCCGTTCCGGGACCTGGTGGAGCGGGTCCGGGCGGACGACGTCCGGACCGTGGTCGACCTCGGCTGCGGGCCGGGCGCGCTGACCGCGACGCTGCGGGACGTCTGGCCGGAGGCGACGATCCGCGGCATCGACAGCTCGCCGCAGATGCTCGAGGCGGCCGCGCCGTACGCCGACGAGCGGCTGAGCTTCGAGCTCGGCGACGTCCGGGAGTGGTCCGGGTCGGACCTCGACGTGATCGTCACGAACGCGACGCTGCAGTGGGTCCCGGAGCAGCTCGACCTGCTGCCTGGGTTCGTCCGGGCGCTGCGGCCGGGCGGTTGGCTGGCGATCCAGATCCCCGGCAACGGGGACGCGCCGTCGCACGCGATCCTCCGCGAGCTGGCGAACACCCCGCCGTACGCCGAGTACGCGAAGGACGCGTCGTTGCGCCCCGACGTACCGGGGCCGGCCGAGTACGTCGACGCGCTCAGTGCGCTGGGGTGCGTGGTGGACGCGTGGGAGACGACGTACTTCCACGTGCTGGCCGGGGACAACGCCGTACTGGAATGGGTGAAGGGGACCGGTGCGCGGCCGGTGCTGCAGTCCCTGCCGGACGACGTACGGGCGGACTTCGAGGCGGAGTACGGCGCACGGCTGGCGGAGGCTTATCCGCGGAAGGAGTACGGGACGTTGCTGCCGTTCCGGCGGATCTTTGCTGTGGCGCAGAAGAAGGGGTGAGGTTATGCGACTCGATCATGTGCAGGTGTCGTGTCCGCCGGGTGGGGAAGAGGTGGCGCGGGCGTTCTACCGGGACGCGCTCGGGATGACCGAGGTGGAGAAGCCGGAACTGCTGAAGCCGCGCGGCGGCTGCTGGTTCAAGGCGGACGCCGCTGAGATCCATGTGGGTGTCGAGCAGGATTTCAGGCCGGCCAAGAAGGCACATCCGGCGCTCGCGGTGGACGATCTGGACGCTCTGGCCGCGCGGCTGGAAAGCCTTGGTTTCCCGGTGACTTGGGACAACGAGACGATTCCCGGCCGTCGGCGCTTTCATACAGCCGACGGACACGGGAATCGCATCGAATTGGTGTAGCGGCTCGTCCGGCCCCCTCAAGCCGGACGAGCCGCCGGCTCATTCGGTGGCGAGGGCGCCGGCGGGGGCGACCTTGGCGGCGCGGCGGGCGGGCAGTACCGAGGCGAGCAGTCCCGCGACCGCGGCGACGGCGGCGATCGCGATCAGCAGCGTCCCGGGTACGGCGTACTCGACCGCGCCGGTGGTGGTCTGGCCGCCCATCAGCGCGCTCGTCCCGGTCCACCCGTAGATCAGGCCGAGGACGATCCCGAGCCCCGCCGCGACCACCGCCATCAGCAGCGACTCGACGGCGAGCATCCGGCGCAGCTGACCGCGGGACAGCCCCATCGCCCGGAGCAGCGCGTTCTCCCGGGTCCGCTCCAGCACCGACAGGCTGAGCGTGTTGCCGACGCCGACCAGCGCGATCAGCACCGACACCCCGAGCAGCCCGATCCCGACGATCAGCAGCACGTCGAAGATCTGCGTGTACGTCGCCCGCTTGGCCAGACCGCCCTCGACGGTCAGGTCCTTCACGCTCGGGATCGACTGCTGCACCGAGTCGATCACGTCCCGCGCGTTCGCGTTCGGGTCCGACGCCAGCCAGTACCCGGTCACCGACGCGTTCGGCGCGAGCTTCGCGAGGTCGGTCGAGGTGAGCGTGATCGGGTCCAGCCCGATCGACAGCTGCACGGTCAGCGTGAGCTTGTGCTGCCCCGCCACGATCGTGATCGGCTTCCCCTCGGTGACGTTCAGCCCGCGCATCGTCGGGTACGTCAACAGCGCCGTACCGGCCTTGAGCTTCCCGGCCAGTTCCTGGTCGTGGATCACCGAGCCTGCCTTGGCCTGGTCGATGCCGGTGACCGACATCTCCTGCCCGGCCGCCTTCACGTCCGCCGTACTGACCGGCACCACCTGGGTGATGCCCTTGATGTCGCGGAGCTGCTGCTCGGCGCTGGCCGGCATCTTCTCCTTCCACGCCGTCACCGTCAGGTCGACCGGGTACTGCCCGTTCATCGTCACGTCGAACGTCTTCTGCACCGAGGCGATCCCGACACAGGTCAGGCTGATCAGCGTGACCCCGATGAGCAGCGCGGACGTGGTCGCCGCGGTCCGCTTCGGGTTCCGGACGGCGTTCGCGACCGCGATCCGGGCCGGTACGCCGCCACCGCGGGCGGGCAGTGCGCCGATCAGCCGGATCAGCGCCGGTACCAGCAGCGAGCCGACCGCGAGGACCCCGAGGAACGAGATCACGCCGCCCGCGACGCCGATCAGCACCTGATGCATCGCGGCACCCGCCGCCAGCAGTGCGCCGCCACCCGCGAGGAGCAGGAAGCCAGCGAGCAACCGCAGTACGCCGGCCCTGGACCCGGCCGCCGGGGCCGCCTCCGGGCGAAGGGCGGCCAGCGGCGCCACCTTGGTCGCGCGGCGCGCCGGTACGACGGCCGCGATCAGCGTGGCCAGCGTGCCGAGCAGCAGCGGCACGAACACCGACGCCAGGTCGAGGTGCAGCGGCACCTTCGGGATACCCCAGTCGAACTCGCGGGACAGTGTCAGCGCCAGCGCCGACAGTGCGACACCGAACACCACGCCGACCGCGGACGCGACCACGCCGACCACGCTCGCCTCCGCGAGTACCGACGTGAACACCTGCCGCCGGGAGGCTCCGACACAGCGCAGCAACGCCATCTCGCGGGTCCGCTGCGCGATCACGATCGTGAACGTGTTGCCGATCACCAGGCACGCGACGAACAGCGCGATCAGCGCGAACATCCCGAACACGCCGCCGAGTACGTCGATGCCATGCGTGTAGCCCTCGACCTCGTGCTGGACGAACTCCTTGCCGGTGTACACCGTCAGCTCACCCGCGACCACCGCACGGGTCGCGTCGGCGAGCTGCACCTGCGAGACACCGGGCTTGGCGGCCAGCGCGATCGCCCGGACGAACGCTTCCGGCGCGATCGCCTTCATCCCGGCCGGCGTGATCACCGCGGGCGCCGTACCGACGGACTTCTCGTCGTCGATCAGACCGACCACCCGCAGCGTCCAGGACCTGCCCTCGTAGCCGCTGATCCGCAGCTGGTCGCCGACGCCGACCTTGTGCTTGGCCGCCTGCCGGGCCGGGAGCGCGATCTCGTTCGTTGCGGTCGGCAACCGTCCGGAGGAGGTGCCGGGGCCGGCGATCACGGTGCTGTCGTGCAGCGCGTCGATCTCGATGCCGGTCGGCCGGACCAGGTCCGGATACGCGGCGTTCAGGTACGTCGTGGTGAGCGTGACGACCGCCCGCGCCTGGGACACCTGCTGTGCCTTCGTGATGTCGGCCGGGGAGATCGTCGCGCGCGACGGGTACACGACCGCGTCGACGCCCTTGTACTGCGCGCCGATCGTCTCGTCGATCCCGTGCGAGGCCGACGAGTGCACGATCATCGCGAGCGAGCCGAACCCGACCCCCAGGACGATCGCCAGGCACGCGGCGACCAGCCGGCCCAGGTGGGCGCGCAGCGAGGAGAGGAGTGAACGTCGCACGTCACGCCCCCAGCTGCCGCAGCGCGTCCAGGACGCTCTCCGGAGTGGGCTGCTGCAGTTCGCCGGCCAGCTTGCCGTCGGCGAGCATCACCACGCGGTCGGCGTACGACGCGGCCAGCGGGTCGTGGGTCACCATCACCACGGTCTGCCCGAACTCGCGCACCGACCGGCGCAGGAACCCGAGCACCTCCGCCCCGGACCGGGAGTCCAGGTTGCCGGTCGGCTCGTCGGCGAACACCGCCTCCGGCCGGCCGACCAGCGCCCGGGCCACCGCGACCCGCTGCTGCTGACCGCCGGACAGCTCCGCCGGGCGGTGCGTCAGCCGGTCCGCCAGCCCGAGTACGTCGATCAGCGTGTCCAGCCACTGCTGGTCCGGCTTGCGGTTGCCGAGCTCCAGCGGCAGCAGGATGTTGTCCTTCGCGGTCAGCATCGGCAGCAGGTTGAACGACTGGAACACGAACCCGATCCGGTCCCGGCGGATCTTGGTCAGCTCCGCGTCGGCCAGCCGGGTCAGCTCGGTCTCGCCGAGCAGCACCTGGCCGCTGGTCGGGGTGTCGAGCCCGGCCAGGCAGTGCATCAGCGTCGACTTCCCGGACCCGGACGGGCCCATGATCGCGGTGAACCGGCCGACCCCGAAGTCCACCGAGACGCCGTCGAGGGCGGCCACCGCGGTGTCGCCCTGCCCGTACACCTTGCGCAGCTCGTGGGCGCGGATCGCGGTCCGCGGCGTACCGTCCTGCGGCAACCGGCCGACCGCGGGCTGCGGTGTCTGCAAGCTCATGTCACTCCTCGACTCAACTGAACGTTGGTGAAGAAGTTACTGAGCGGAGCCGCCCATCTCGTCGGACCGCAGACTGGAATCCGCGTACGACCTGGGTATTACTTGGTGGGTTTGACCAGGCCGGTCTCGTACCCCAGGACTACCAGGGCGACCCGGTCGCGGAGGCCGGTCTTGGCCAGGATCCGGCCGATGTGCGTCTTGACCGTTGCCTCGGACAACGTGAAGAGCTTGGCGATCTCGGTGTTCGACAGGCCGCGGGCGACCTCGATCAGCACCTCGCGTTCGCGGGCCGTCAGGTCCTTGAGGTCCGGCCGCTCGGTGTCCGCGTCGGGCAGCGCCCCGGCGAAGTGCTCCAGCAGGCGTTTCGTCGTACTGGGGGAGACGACCGCGTCCCCGGAGTGCACCTGGCGGATCGCGCTCAGCAGGTCGGCGGGCGGGGTGTTCTTGAGCAGGAAGCCGGCCGCGCCGGCCTTGATCGCGGCGAACGCGTACTCGTCCAGGTCGAACGTGGTCAGCACGATCACCCTGGGGGCCTGCGGCAACGAGTTCAGCTGCCGGGTCGCCTCGACACCGTCCAGCCGCGGCATCCGGACGTCCATCAGTACGACGTCGCACGCGGTCACCTGGATCTTCTCCACCGCCTCGCCGCCGTCACCCGCCTGGCCGACCACCCGCATGTCGGCCTGCGAATCCACCAGCATCGTGAACCCGGCCCGGACCAGCTCCTGGTCGTCGACAAGGAAGACCCGGATCACTTCGTCGGTCACTTACCCTCCGTTGGGCAGGTTGTACGGCAGCCTGGCGACCACCTCGTACCCGCCGCCGGCCTTCGGTCCGGCGCTCACCGTACCGCCCGAGACCGAGACACGCTGCCGCATCCCGACCAGGCCGTGTCCCGGATCCGCGCTCGGCGCGACCCCGGCCCCGCGGCCGTCGTCGGTGACCACCACGGTCAGCATCTCGCGCCCGAAGTCCAGCGCGACGGAGGTGCGCGCTCCCGGCCCGGCGTGTTTCAGCGTGTTGGTCAGGCCTTCCTGCACGATCCGGTACGCCGTCAGCCCGAGCAGCGCGGGCAGCTCGCGGGGCTGACCGGTGACCGTGTACTCGACGGCCAGGCCCGCCTCGCGGACGTTGTCGATCAGCTCCGGGAGACTGGAAACACCCGGCTGCGGGCGCGGCTGGTGCGGGCCGAGGTCGGACTGCTCGTCCTGTTTCAGCAGACCGAGCATCTTCCGCATCTCGGTCAGGCTCGCGCGGCCGGTGTCGCCGATCGTGGCGAGCGCCTTCTTCGCCGCCTCCGGCGACTGGTCCGCGGCGTACAGCCCGCCGTCGGCCTGCACGATCATGATCGACAGGCCGTGCGCGACCACGTCGTGGATCTCGCGCGCGATCCGGGTCCGTTCGTTGCTGACGGCGAGTTTCGACTCGCGGTCGCGGTCCCGTTCGAGCTGGGCGGCCCGCTCCTCGAGCTGGGCGACGTACAGGCCGCGGGTCCGGCGGCGTTCGCCGAACGCCCAGACCCCGAAGACGAGCGCGGCGAGCCCGCCCATCGTCGTGACCTGCTGCTTCCAGTCCGAGTTGGCCCAGTACCGCGACGTCGCCATCAGTACGCCGAGGCCGCCGATGCCCAGCGCGATCCGGCTCAGGCGTACGTCGCCGTACACGGTGATCGCGTAGAGGGCGATCAGCAGGCCGACGTTGCCGGGCTGCAGTTCGACACCGGCCAGCCATTGCAGCGTGGCGACCGAGCAGACGGCGAAGAAGACCAGCTCGGGATGGGTCCGGCGCCAGATCAGCGGCACCAGCATGCCGAACGCGAGCAGCCCGCCGAAGTGCGCCTGGGCGAGCGACAGGAAGCCGAAGACCATGCAGAGGCTGCCCGCGAGGAGCAGGTCGAACGCCTTGCTCCGGGCAGGCAACGGCCGCGCGGTGAAGATCCCCGTCATGGTCGCCAGAGTACGGGCTGGGGCCTTTTCGGGGGTCATGCCGCGGGCTGATGTCGGCGTACGACCGGGGTCTATTTGTGCGGACGGGTCGAGAGGGTGGGCTTCGCCTCGAGGCCGCTGAGGCCGTTCCAGGCGAGGTTGACCAGGTGTGCGGCGACGTCCGGCTTTTTCGGTTTGCGGGCGTCCAGCCACCACTGACCGGTCAGCGCGACCATCCCGACCAGCATCTGCGCGTACATCGGCGCGTTCTTCGGGTCCAGGCCGCGGCGCTTGAACTCCTCGGCCAGGATGTGCTCGACCCGGGTCGCGACATCGCTCAGGATCGAGATGAACGAGCCGGTCGACGACCCGACCGGCGAGTCCCGGACCAGGATCCGGAAACCGTCCGCGTTGTTCTCGATGTAGTCGAGCAGCGCCAGCGCGGCCTGCTCGACCAGTTCGTGCGCCCGGCCCGCCGTCAGCGACTGCGTGACGCCGTCGAGCAGCGCTCGTACCTCGCGGTCCACGACCACGGCGTACAGGCCTTCCTTGCCGCCGAAGTGTTCGTACACGACCGGCTTGGAGACCTCGGCGCGGGCCGCGATCTCCTCGACCGAGGTGCCCTCGTAGCCCTTCTGCGCGAACAGGCCGCGGGCGATCGTGATGAGTTGCTCGCGACGCTCGGCACTGGTCATCCGGATCCGGCCGGACCGCCGCGGTTTGGGTTCCGTCACGTCGTGATCACGTCAGCATCATGCCGTACTTCCGGTGCTGCAGGGGTAGGTTTTCGCTCTCAGGCGGCTTTCAGAGTACGCCTCGAAGCGTCCACCCGGCGGGCTTCCAGCCGCTCCTTGACCGGCCACCGGACATCCGACACCCAGCCGCGCTTCTCGAAGAACCAGATGCACCGCGCCGACGTGTCCAGTTGGCCCTTGAGTACGCCGTGCCGCGCGCAGGTCGGGTCCGAGTGGTGCAGGTTGTGCCACGACTCGCCCTGGCTGAGGATCGCCAGCCACCACACGTTGCCGGACTTGTCCCGGCTCTTGAACGGCCGGTCGCCGATCGTGTGGCAGATCGAGTTGATCGACCAGGTGACGTGGTGCAGCAGCGCGATCCGGACCAGGCTGGCCCAGAAGAACGCCGTCAGCGCGCCGGTCCACGACCAGGACCAGAGGCCGCCGATGACCGCCGGCGCGAGCAGGCTCACGGCGACCAGCAGCGGGAACATGCGGGACACCTTGACCACGTCCTTGTCCCGCAGCAGATCCGGCGCGTACTGCCGCTGCGGAGTCTGCTCGGTGTCGAACAGCCAGCCGACATGCGCGTGGAAGAAGCCCTTGGTCAGCGCGCCCATCGTGTGCCCGTACTTCCACGGGCTGTGCGGGTCGCCGTCGCGGTCGGAGAACTTGTGGTGCTTGCGGTGGTCCGCCACCCAGCGGATCACCGGCCCCTCGATCGCCAGCGAACCGGCGATCGCGAGCGCGTACTTCAGCGGCCGGTTCGGCTTGAACGACTTGTGGGTGAACAGCCGGTGGAAACCGATCGAGATCCCGTGGCCGGCGACCGTGTAGAACACCACCGCGAGGACGATGTCGCGCCACCCGAGGAACCCGCCCCACGCGATCGGCACCGCCGCCAGCACCGCCAGGAACGGGATGCCGATGAACAACGCCAGCGCCACCTGCTCCCAGAGCTTCTTCTGCTCACCACCGAGAGTCCCGGTGTGAACCTCGTCGACGGACGCGGTACGAGTGGGCGCGTCCGGCACGGTCGCAGTGGGTGGAGTCATGACGTGTTCTTCCCTCGCCTCCGGGGGTCGTTACCTACGCCACCGTAACCTACGGAGCCGTAGGTAAGGAACCCCTCAGCGTGTCATCCACGCCACTCGTGGCAAACTGTCCCGGCAACCACGATCCCCCGTGGGGTAATCGGCAGCCCGCGAGACTTTGAATCTCGAAGACCAGGATCGAAACCTGGCGGGGGAGCAACCCAAACCCCGGCTCGGAGGTCTCTGAGCCGGGGTTTTGCCAATACGCCGGCTTCAGAAGCTGGCGGAGTCGTCGAGAGCGATGTAGTACGCGATTCGTGGGTCGTCCGGATCGCCGCCGTACTGTTTCACGAAGGACCGTGCGGCAGGGGTGAGGCCGTACTGCGGATTCCGTCCGTGGGCGAGGCTCTTGTACATCAGGGCGAGGTCGACGTACGGGTCGCCCATGCCGAGCCTGCCGACGTCGAGCATGCCGCTGAACTGCAGGGTCTCGGGATCGATGAAGACGTTCGGCGCTGCGTAATCTCCGTGCGTGACGACCTCGGGTGTGCCCGGAAACGGTGAGGGGAACGGCGAGCTGGGTAGGGCGTGGAGTTCGCGGAGCCCGGTTGCGATCGCGGTGAGTACGGCGGGGCGGTCGGCCGCCGGCCAGTCGTCGGTGGCGTCCAGGCCGCTGAGCTTCGTGGTCAGCATCCAGGTGTTGCCTCGGTCGACGACTTGTGGGCAGGGGAATCCGGTCGTGGCGAGCCACTCCAGTCGGTCTGCCTCGTCGGCGCTGAACTGGGCCAGCAGGTTCTGGAGGTCCACGCAGCGGAGGTTACGGTGAACTCTCTTTTGTGATGCAACCGGAGCGGCGTGTCGGGACTCGTGTGGGCAAAGGGTCCGATCTGGGGAGCGGTGATGGGTGACGGCGACACGGCCGGCATGGTGCGGGAGCTGTACGAGGGGTGTTATCGGCGGCTCGTAGGGCAGTTGTTCGCGGTCTGCGGGAACCTCGGTGAGGCCGAGGACGCCGTACAGGAGGCGTTCGTCCGGGCCGTGGAGAAGCCGCGGCGGTTCGCTCAGCTCGGCAACCCGGAGGCGTGGCTGCGGACGGTCGCGCTGAACGCCGTACGGCGGCGGTACCGGCGCGCGAACCGGTTCCACGGGTTGCTGTCGCGGACCGGTGTCCCCGAGACGACGACTGCCGGGATGTCGGCGGACCGGGTCGCGCTGGTCGAGGCCCTGCGACAGCTCCCGTACGAGCAGCGCGAGGCGATCGTGCTGCACCACATCGTCGACCTGCCGGTGCGCGAGATCGCCGTACAGCTGGGTGTTGCGGAGGGCACGGTGAAGGCGCGCCTTTCCAGGGGCCGGGCCGCGCTGGCCCCGCTGGTCCACGAGTTCGCCGACGACGCGGAGGAGGTCAACCATGTCTGAGCTGAAGGAACTGTCCTGGGAGATCCAGCAGACCGTCGAGCCGGTGCCCTTCGAGGCGCTCGAACGTCGTGGCGTACGCCGCCGGCACCGTCGGCAGGCGTTGACCGGCGCGGGCGTCGTACTCGCCGTGACGGTCGCGGTGCTGGCCGCCGTACTGCCGTTCCGGAACGTCACTGGGACCGAGCGACCGCCGGCGTCGATGCCGGTCGACCAGACCGCGGAGAAGCTGATCGCGGACAAGAAGTCGGGCGCGGTCGATATCGCGTTCGCCACGCCGACGCGGTGGGTGTCGGTGTGGTCGTCGCCGCAGCCGGGATATACGTACGCCTCCGCTGCCGTGCTGTTCCGGGACGGGGTGCGGACGACCGCGCCGGTGCGGAAGAACGGGTACGCCGCGGTGCGGGACGGCTCCGACGTACTCGCGGTGTCGATGCCGACGAGCATGAAGGGGACCGACCCGACCTGGGCCCAGGCCGTGATGGTGCGCCTGACGGATCAGGGGCGGGTGCAGAAGAAGCTGCGGTGGGCGGCGCCGACGACCGAGTTCACCGACCGAGCGATTCTGCTGTCGTACGGCACGCTCCGGGCGCTGGACCCGGACACCGGCGTACTGCGGGAGGTGAAGATCCCCGGCGTCGACAACGCCCTCGAGCCGCAACGCGACAGCACCGGCCGATGGTGGCTGGTCGGCGCCAAGAACAGTGGCGTCGGCAGCATCTACTGGACCGACGACCTCGGCAAAACCTGGGGCCACTCCGTCATCAGCCCCGGCCGAGGCAACGGCAGCCTGGGCGTCAGCCCGAACGGCCGGACCCTCGTGGTGATCCCCGCCAGTAAACCCGGCGTGCGCAGCGAACAGTTGCCGCTCCGGCTGTCCACCGACCGCGGCGAGCATTGGACAACAGTCGCCACCCGCAACGCGCCGTACCTCCAGTCACCCGTTGCCTTCGACAACGGAACCGGCCTCGCCCTCTACCAGGGCAAACACCGCGAACTGCTCCGCCCCGGCGCCGGCACACCCTTCACCCCACCCGCCGACCTCGGCGCCCTCACCGCCACCGGCGACTTCGTCTACACCATCCAGTACCTCGGCAGCCAAGCCATCACCAGCACCGACCACGGCAAAACCTGGAAGTACTTCACGCCCCGCTGAGGGTGTATGAGATGAAGGTGACTTCTGGCGCGGGACATGCGGACGAGTTGGTCAACCATTGGTGGTGGCGGCCGGGGTGGGGAGTCGGCAAGCGGTTCTACGCGTGGCATGTGAACACGTTCGCGGACCCGGCACCGCTGCATCGGCTCGCGTCGCAGTACCAGGAAGAGCTCGCGGCAGTGCCCGGGCTGGACCTGATCCCGCGGGAGTGGCTGCATCTGACGATGCAGGGCGTCGGTTTCGTCGAGGACGTGCCGGTCGAGCGGGTGGATGCGGTGCTGGCGGCGGCGCGGGTGCGGTTGGGGACGCTGGAGCCGGTGACGGTGCGGTTCCAGCGGCCGGTGGTGCACAGCGAGGCGATCCTGCTGCCGGCCGATCCGGCGGAACCGCTGCGGACGATCCGGTACGCCGTACGCGACGCGATCACCGAGGCCGTCGGCGCCGTACGCGACGAGCCGGACGGGTACACCCCGCACATCAGCCTCGCGTACTCGAACACCACCCAACCCGCCGCGCCCGCCATAACCGCGCTCGACCGCATCACCCCGCGCCCGGCCGACCTCACCGTCACCACGGTCTCCCTCATCGAACTCCACCGCGACAACCGCCAGTACGAGTGGCGCACCATCGAACGCGTCTCCCTCGGCTGACTCCGTACGATGCGCCAGGTGGAACGTGTACTCCTGGACCAGACGATCCGAACGGACTACGGGCAGTTCGATCTCGTCTGGGGCGACGGCATCGGCTTCGACGGCGACGCGGACCGGTTCTTCGCGGGGCAGGTCAACGGCCTCGCGGGTGCCGCCCACGGCGCCGGGGTCTACCTGCATTTCGCGCGGCGTTCCGGTGGGTCACCGCTGCGGATCGTGCTGCTGGATCAGGCGCCGCCGGACTCCTCGTCCTGGGAGGACGTCGTCGAGGTGTCGGTCGACGTACCGCCCGGAGAAGGCGTCGGCTGGTCCTCGTGGGCCGGTGAGTCCGGCGGCCGCATCGAGGGACTGGCCGGCAGCCACCGTCTCCGGCTGAGCGCCCGCGGCCGCGACGCCGCCCGGAACGGCGAGTTCGAGGACGGGCCCGTCGACGAGTACCTCATCCAGCTGTGGCCGGCCCGTCCTGAGCCCGACGCCATCCTCCGCGTGGGGAGCGCCGACGCCGCGTACTGGCACGACGCCTGGGGAAACCGCCGTACGTGACTACGAGTCGGCTTCGGGAACCCAGCAGAGGCAGAACGGATGGCCGGCCGGGTCGGCGTACACCTGCACTCCGCGGGCGGCGGTGCGGTCCTCGGCGGTTTGAGGAGGCGGGCGCCGAGGTTGACGGCCCGCTCGTGGGCGGCGTCGTGCGCTGCGAGGCCCTCGAAGTACAGGTCGAGGTGGATCTGCTGTGCCGGCGTGCCGTCGGGCCAGTCCGGGGGTACGTGATTGGGGGCGAGTTGCACACCGAGCGCCCCTCACCATCAACCCAAACCGCCCACCATGCAGCCAGCCGCCGTTACCGGTGGCGGGGTGGGGGTTGGGGGCGGCGGTGGGCGTGGATTACTGCGGTGGTCCAGGCGGCCAGGGCTAGGAGTAGGGCGATTGTTGCACCGGTGGTGGGGGAGTTGAAGAGGCTGCCGACGGTGGCGCCGGCTGTGGTGAGGGGGAGGGCGGTGGCTAGCAGGAGGCCGAAGGAGTCGCCTGTGGTGCCTAGGTCTCGGAGGCGTTTGGTGAGGGGGCGGCGGGGGTGTGTGGTCAGGAGGAGTTGGGCGGACACGATGATCGCGACCGCCAGCGCTAGGAGGTACGGCACGGTGCGCATCTAGCTGCCTGACAGGGTTTTCTTGAAGAAGGTGGCGGAGTCTTTGTAGGAGAGGGCTTGGTAGAACGGGCCGGCTCGGCGGCTTGCCAGGGCGAGGTAGGCGGCGTTTTGGGTGCGGGCCCATTGTTCGGCGTGGGTCATGAGCAGGCGGCCGATGCCGGCGCCGCGGCGGGACTCGTCGACCATCAGTTCTTCGACCCAGGCGACGGGGCCGTTGGCCAGGAAGGTCAGGTGGGTGTTGCCGAGGAGGTAGCCGACGATGCGGCCGCCGGTGTTTTCGGCGACCAGCAGGAGAGTGCCCGGTACGTCGACGAGCCGCGGCCAGGTGGTGTCGAACGCGGCCCGTTCCGGCGTGAACGACGTGGCGAAGGCGCGGGCGAGCGGCCAGACCTGGTCGGCGTCGTCGAGGCGGGCCGGGCGGGTGCTGATCTGCTGGTCGGGCATGGGCCCAAGTCTCACAGGCAGCCCGCCAAATCCGGTGCGAGGTGTCGGATCCGTCTCTATTCTCCCGGGCATGGAGCTTCGGGAAGAGCGGGCCGGGGATCGGCAGGCTGTGCGGGACGTTCAGGTGCGGGCGTTCGGTGATCACGGGGTTGTCGTGGCCGAGCTTGTCGACAGCTTGCGGGACATCGCCGGGCTGTCGCTGGTGGCGGTGCAGGACGGGCAGGTCGTCGGGCATGTCATGTTCACCCGGAGTCTGCTCGATGCGCCGCGGCGGCTGGTCGACGTACAGGTCCTGAGTCCGCTCGGCGTGCTGCCCGACTTCCAGCGGGACGGCGTCGGTTCGGCGCTGGTGCGGCAGGGGCTGGAGACTCTGGCGCAGCGATCCGTACCGGTTGTGTTCCTGGAGGGCGACCCGGACTACTACTCGCGCTTTGGTTTCGTGCCTGGTGCCGAGCTCGGGTTCCGGAAGCCGTCGCTGCGGATCCCGGACGGCGCGTTTCAGGCCTTCAGGCTGCCGGCGTACGAGCCGTGGATGACCGGAACGCTGGTCTACGCGGAGCAGTTCTGGCGGCACGACGCGGTCGGCCTCCGCACTCCCGGCGCATGATCATCCGCCGAGTCCGTACGGCGGACATCGCGAGCCTGCACGCGAATCGCCTGTGTGGATTGACGATCGACGAGACGACGGAGCTGGTGCGATCGGCCGTGGAGCAGGAGACGGGGGAGGAGTTCTGCTTCCTGGTCGCTGCCGACGAACAGGGCGTGGCGGGGATGACGACCGTACGGCGGTTGGAGCACCGCATGCGGCGCCATCGGGCGGAGCTCGGCGGGTTCGTGATCGTGCCGGCTGCGCGGGGGACCGGGCTGGCGCGGCGGATCGTCGGGGCTGCGGGGGACGTGGTTGCTCGGTGGGGTTGCTCCGTGCTGGAGGTCAGTTGCCGGGGTGGGACCGAGGCGGAGCGGGCGTATCGCGGGCTCGGGTTCGAGGAGTGGGGGCGGTTGCCGGACGGGCTGCGTGATCGGGGCGGGCTCGTGTACGACGAGGTGCGGTTATGGACGGCGGCCGTCGGTCAGCAGGGTGGTGAGTAGGCGGCTGAGGTTCGGTGGGTAGACGGTGTCGCGGGTGGTTTCGAGGTCGGCGGTGGACCACCAGCGGAAGCCGAGGATCGTGCGGGCCTCGTACGGGCTCAGCTCGGCAGGTGTCGGGTCGAAGTGGTCGACGCGGTGCAGCAGCCACTCTTCGTGTACGTCGTACCGCTGGTCCTCGTACTCGTACGTGTGATCGCGACACCAGACCTGCGTGCCGACCGCCAGATCGCGGAGGCCCGTCTCCTCGTAGGCCTCACGGGCGGCCGCCTGCTGGAGGGATTCGCCGGGCTCGACGCCACCGCCGACCGGGTACCAGTAGCTGCCGTCGGCGTTGCGCGAGTGGATCAGGAGGAGCCGGTCGTCGGGGTCGAGGAGGAGGAGTTTGACTGCCTGGCGCACCATTCAGATCCACTCCCGGTACTTGGTCCGGTCGACGTTGCTGCCGCAGATGATCGTCGTCACCGGGCGGCCGGCGAAGCGGGCCGGGTCCTCGAAGATCGCGGCGACGCCGAGCGCGGCGGACGGTTCGACGATCAGGCCGGCGTGGTCGTGGAGCAGGCGGATCGCGGTGACGATGGAGGACTCCTGCACGAGTACGGCGTCGTCCGCGACCTGCAGGAGGTCGTCGAGTACTTCGGGGATCGGGTGCCGGCCGGCGACGCCGTCGGCGATCGTGACGGCGGTGTCGGTGGAGATGACGCGGCGCGCGTGCCAGGAACGGGTCAGCGCCGGGGCGCCGTGCGGCTGCACGCAGACGAGTTCGACGTACGGCGTGAGCGTCTTCAGCACGTACCCGATCCCGGTTGCCATCGCACCACCGCCGAGCGCAACCAGTACGACGGGCCGGTCGGCCGCCGCCCGCCCGGTGGAGCTGTCGTACGGCGCGACCGATCGCGGCGGCAGGTCGTCGTACGGCACGTCGTCGTACTGCGTGAAAGAGGCAGCCAGTTCGAGGGCGATGGTGGCGGCGCCTTCGCAGGTTTCCAGGTCGAGGCTGTCCTCGAGGAGGCGGATGCCGTCGTACCGCGCGATCGCGGCGGCGCGTTCGCGGGCGAGTTCGTGGTCGCCGTCGACGAGTTCGAGGGTGGCGCCGAGGGCGCGGATCCGGTCGAGTTTCGCGGGGGTGGCGAAGCGGGACGCGACGACGGTGACGTCGAGGTCGCGGCGCCGGCCGGACCACGCGAGCGCCTGCCCGAGGTTGCCCGCGCTGGCACACACCACCGCGCGGGAATCGCTGCGCGCCAGCTGATCCGCAACCACCTCGGTGCCGCGGCCTTTGAAGCTGCGCACCGGGTTCGCGGTCTCGAGTTTGATGCTCAGCCAGCATCCGAGGAGCGGCTCCAGCGCCTCACACCGATACAACGGACTGTCCAGAAACACCGGATCGATCACCCGCCGCGCCGCCCGGATCCGCCTGATGTCGAGCCGCGTCCGCATGCCCGCAGCCTAGGCGGTGGCGTCCGCGAACTCCGGGCGCCACCGCGGGTTTCCTACCGCGTCAGCTCAGGCAGCCACGCATGCTCCGGGTAGCGCGGGACGATGTGGTCGTGGAGCCAGGTACGGCGTGATCGGTCGAGGAGGGCGGCGACGTCGTGGAAGTCGGTGGTGTCCTTGGCGCGGTCGGAGCGGGACTTGAACAGGAGGGCGATCTCCGGCGCCAGGTACGGGACGCCGTCCCGGGTGAGGGTGATGTCGTCGAGCGGTTTGCGGATGGTGCCGCGGCCGCGGTGGTAGACCCAGTCGTCGCCGGCGGAGGCCGCGAGGATGATGCGGACGGCGACGGGAACAGGTCGTCGGGGAACGCGAGTACGTCGGGACCGGGGGTGAGCGTCTCGCCCGGAACCCACGGTCGCTGGGCTCCGCTGTTCGGGTTCTCGACGGCGGGGCGCGGATCGGTGAAGGTGGCGGCGACCAGGTCGAGGTCGCGGACCAGGACGAGTACGTCGACGTCGGTGTGCTCGCGACGTACCCGATCCGCGAACAGGTCGAGCGCCCACCTCGCACGAGGTCGGATGCGGTGAGCTTTTAGTCGCCGAGGAAGGTGCGGATGTGGTTGGACCAGGTTTGGGGTTGTTCGAAGTGGCACATGTGGGCGGTGTTGGGGATCAGCTGGAGTTGGGTGGGGACTGCCTGGTGGAGGCGGTGGGCGAGTTGGACGGGGAAGCCCATGTCTTTTTCGCCGTGGAGGATGAGGATCGGGTGGGCGAAGTCGCGGAGGATCTGTTCCGGGTCGCGGGTGGTCCATTCCTTGGTGTGTTCCTCGGACCAGTCGCCTTGGTCGGGGCCGAGTAGTCGCAGGAACTCCGGGGCCCGGTCGAGGTCCCAGACGAAGACCGTGGAGTTGCGGAGTGCCCCGTTTGCCTCGTCCTCGACGCGTTGGCGGCGCTGGTACTCGGGCCAGTCCGCCAAGTACGGCGACGCGTCTTTCAGCGCGTACGCCGAAGTCGACGCCAGCACGAGCCGCCGTACCTGCTCCGGATGTACGTCGACGAACTGCATCGCGGCCCGTCCGCCCGTCGAGAACCCGACCAGGTCCACCACGCCGAGCCCGAGCCGCTCGATCAGCCGGGACGTGTCGCGGACGACGTACTCCGGCTGCAACTCCTCCACCGGCAACCCCCGACTGCTCCGGCCGCACCCGCGGAAGTCGAACATCACCACATGGTGGTCCCGCGCCAACGGCTCGAACCCGGGCACCAGATACCCGTGCCCGACATCCGGCCCACCGTGCAGCGCCACCACCGAAGGCCGATCGCTCCGGCGGCCGAGCTCCCGCACGTACAACGTCACATCCCCGAGATCCACCAATTCGCCCATCCACCAACCCTCCCAGCCCCCACCGACATAAGGTCGCCTGCATGTCGTACGTCGAACAGTTGCAAGGGCTCGGGGCACCCGAAGAGCTCGCGATCGGGATGCAGGGCGCCGTCTATCGGCTCGGGAGCGGGAAGGTGGCGAAGGTCTGGTTTCACGCCCAGGAGCAGAAGCTTCGGACGCTCAAGGAGTTGTACGACGCGATCGACGGGCAGCTGCCGTACCGCACCCCGCGCATGCTCGAGCTCCACCGGCGAGGCCCTAACTGGGTGACGGTGGAGGAGGAGCTGCCCGGCGCACCGCTGTACACACTCGGCAGCGAGGAGCAGACCCGGGACTGCGTCCTAGAGGTGGTGGAGGCCCTGGCACAGGTCAAAGCGCCCGACGTGCTGAGGCGTACGGCGGTGCTGGACGAGACTGAGCCGTTCCGGCCCGACGGGATGTCGTGGCGGGACGCGTTGGCGGGCCTCCTGAGCAGGCGGGTCGCGCGGTTCGGGGATCAGCTCGCGGACGCGATCGACGATTTCGAGGCGAAGTTCGACGCCCTCCTGTACAAACTGCCGGACGAACCCGAGACAAGACTCGTCCACGGCGACGTCACCGCCGGCAACATCCTGGTCGACGAGGACCTCCGCCCCGTCACGCTCCTCGACTTCGGGCTGTTGACGATGCCTGGCGACCCCGCGTTCGAGGCGGCCGCGGCGGCGAGCGTCATCGACCTGTGGTCCCCGCGGGTCCGCGAGATCGAGGCGGCGTACGACGCGGAGTTGGTCCACCGCCTCGGGTACGACGCCACCCAGCTCCTCGTCTACCGCTGCGCCTACTTGCTCATCATCGCGAACGCCCACGACGACGACCCGTACGACCGCGACAGCCACCTCCCGCTGACCGCGAAGCTCTTCAACAGCCCCGAGATCACCGCGCTGCTCACGAGATGACGCAGAACACCGTCCCGTCAGGCGCCTTCAGTACGACGAAGTCGGCGTCCGGCGGGTAGGTCCACTCGACACGCTCGGCCCCGAGCCCGATCAGCCGCTCCACCTCGGCGTCCTGCGTCGTCCCGTCGACCCACAGATCCAGGTGCGTACGGTCGGTCTCGTCGAGATGGAGCCGGGTCGGCCGCGCGGTCGCGGGCGGGAGCAGGAAGTCGGGGTTGCCGGCCTGCCCGGTGAAGCCGAGGGCCTCGCGCCAGAACTCGGCCGCCGGGCCGGTGGAAGGGACGTTCAGGACGATCGCTCCGATGGTGAGTGCCATGGTCCCAGGCTGGCAGAGATCCGGGTGTAACGCGGCTCGGGCGTCAAGGCGTCGGGAGGGGTGTACGCACCGCTGACTCGGAGGGGATCTCAGTGAAACTGCTCGTGGCGACAACAACCCTGCTCGCGCTCACGGCCGCACCCGCGGCCGCCGGACCGTTGCAGTGGGCAACGACACCGACACATCGGCAGCCCGCGACCTTCAACGACGTGGCCACCGGCACCGGCGGGACCTGGGCCGTCGGCGGCGACCAGGTGCAGGACTTCCAGGACCAGCGCCCGCTGGCGATGCGCTGGGACGGCAAGACCTGGAAGCCGACCGCGCAGCCGGTGAAGACGAACGCCGTCCTGGAAAGCGTCGCGGTCGGTACGGCGAAGAACGTCTGGACGGTCGGCGAGGACCGGGCGAACCCGGACCAGCCGAAGCCGCTCGCGATGCACTGGAACGGTACGAACTGGCAGGTCGTGAAGCCGCCCGCCGTACCGACCGGCTCGTTCGACGACGTCGTACTCGCCCCGGACGCGTCGGCGTGGGTGACCGGCTGGGCGAACGTCGGCGGGAAGGAACGGGCCGTCGTCTACCGGTACGCCGCAGGCAAGTGGCAGGCGCTCAACACCGGGCTCGACACGTCCATCAACGGCAACGTGCTGTCCGTCCTGCCCGCGAAGAACGCCTGGCTCGGCCTGAACGCCGGGCTCGCGCACTTCGACGGCAAGCGCTGGACGCTGGTGAAGGACCTGCCGACCGACGGCTCCCAGATCCCGACCGGCATCGCCGCCGCCGGCCCGAAGAACATCTGGCTCGTCGGCGTCCGGTACCAGTCCGGCATCAAGCCGCTGGCGATGCACTACAACGGCACGAAGTGGACCCAGGTCGCCGCGCCGACCGGCATGGCCCAGCTGTACGGCGTGGCGCTCCGCAACAACGGCCCGGTCGCGGTCGGTGAGCGCTTCGAGGGCCCGAACCAGACCGCGAAGCCGTACGTCCTGCAGCTGAGCGGCCCGAAGTTCGTCCCGGCGCCCGCCCCGAAGGCCGCCACCGGGACCCTGACGGCCGTCACCGTCGCGAAGGACCGCACCTGGGCGGTGGGGATGACGGCCACCGCCACGACCGCGCCGTTCGCCGCCTTGGCCGCCTACACCCGGTAGCTGAGTGTTCGGGGCGTGAGATCGCTCTCGTCCGGGGCGGGGGAAGGCAGTTCTGGAGAGCAAGTAGGCTTGCGCGGGCGCTGTTTCGGGTGCCCGTGCTGATACTGGTTGAAAGAACTCGCAGGGAACTCGAGGAGAAGACCGCGTGACTTCCCATCGCCCCGCGGCGGTCGTCATCATGGCCGCCGGGCTCGGAACCCGGATGAAATCGGCGACCCCGAAGGTGTTGCACGAGATCGGCGGGCGCAGTCTCGTCGGTCATGCCGTGCTGACCGCCCGGGCGCTCACCCCCGAACACCTCGTCGTCGTGGTCGGCAACGGCCGCGAACTCGTCGAGGAACACCTGAAGAGCGTCGACCCGGAGGCGCGGACCGCCGTCCAGGAGCAGCAGCTGGGGACGGGCGACGCCGTACGGGCCGGTCTGACCGCCGTACCGGAGAGCTTCGACGGCTCCGTGATCGTCACGTCGGGTGACGTCCCGCTGCTGGAGGCGGAGACGCTGCACGAGCTGGTCGCGGCGCACGACAAGGACGGGAACGCCGTCACCGTGCTGACCGCGCGCGTCCCGGACCCGACCGGGTACGGGCGGATCGTGCTCGCCGCGGACGGTACCGTCGCCGCGATCGTCGAGCACAAGGACGCGACCCCGGAGCAGCGGGCGATCGACGAGATCAACGCCGGCATCTACGTCTTCGACGCGGCTACACTGCGTGACGGTCTGAGCCGGTTGACCACGGACAACGCGCAGGGCGAGCTGTACCTGACCGACGTTCTCGGCATCGCCCGGAACGACGGCAAGCGGGTCGGCTCGCACGTCACCGACGACGCGATGCAGACCGAGGGCGTGAACGACCGCGTCCAGCTCGCCACGCTCCGCGCCGAGCTGAACCGCCGTACGCTCCTGAAGCACATGCGCGAAGGCGTCACGATCGTCGATCCGAACACCACCTGGGTCGACCAGACCGTCGACCTGGCCCGCGACGTCACGCTGCTGCCGAACACCCAGCTGCACGGCGCGACCGTGGTCGGCAGCGGTACGACGATCGGCCCGGACACCACGCTCACCGACGTCGAGATCGGCGAGAACGCCACGATCATCCGGACCCACGGGTCACTCGCGGTGATCGGCGACGGCGCGTCCGTCGGCCCGTTCGCGTACCTGCGGCCGGGCACGAAGCTCGGCGTGAAGGGCAAGATCGGCACGTTCGTGGAGACCAAGAACTCCACCATCGGCGACGGCGCCAAGGTCCCGCACCTGACGTACGCCGGGGACGCGACCATCGGCGAGGGCGCGAACATCGGCGCCGGCACGATCTTCGCGAACTACGACGGGGTCGCGAAGCACCCCACGCACGTCGGCAAGTACTCGTTCATCGGCAGCAACTCGGTCCTGGTCGCGCCGCGGACGATCGCGGACGGCGCGTACCTGGCGGCCGGTACGGCGCTCACCGAGGACGTCGGCCCGGGGGAGATCGCGGTCGCCCGCGGGCGGCAGCGCAACATCCAGGGCTGGGTCGCGCGGAAGCGGGCCGGGACCAAGACCGCGGCGGCTGCCGAGGCGGCGCTGGCCGAACAGTCCGGCGACGAGCAGTCCTGAACAGCAGAACAACGGGAGGCGCGGCGATGAGCGGGATGAAACGAACCACCGAGAAGAACCTGATGGTCTTCTCCGGCCGGGCGCATCCCGCGCTCGCCGAGCAGGTCGCCGAGGAGCTCGGCAGCGGCCTGGTCCCGACCCAGGCGTACGACTTCGCCAACGGTGAGATCTACGTCCGGTTCGAGGAGTCGGTCCGGGGCAGCGACGCGTTCGTGATCCAGAGCCACACCTCGCCGATCAACGAGTGGATCATGGAGCAGCTGATCATGGTCGACGCGCTGAAGCGGGCGTCGGCCAAGCGGATCACGGTCGTGCTGCCGTTCTACGGGTACGCCCGGCAGGACAAGAAGCACCGCGGCCGGGAGCCGATCTCGGCCCGGCTGATGGCCGACCTGTTCAAGACCGCGGGCGCGAACCGGCTGATCTGCGTGGACCTGCACACCTCGCAGATCCAGGGCTTCTTCGACGGCCCGGTCGACCACCTGATGGCGCTGCCGATCCTGAGCTCCTACGTCGCGGAGAAGTACGGCGACCAGCAGCTCGCGGTCGTGTCGCCGGACGCCGGCCGGATCAAGGTCGCCGAGCAGTGGTCCGCGCGGCTGAACAACGCCCCGCTGGCGTTCATCCACAAGACCCGCGACATCGACCGCCCGAACGAGACCGTCGCGAACCGGGTCGTCGGCGAGGTCAAGGGCCGGGTCTGCATCCTGGTCGACGACATGATCGACACCGCGGGCACGATCACCAAGGCCGCCGACGCGCTGTACGCCGAGGGCGCCGCCGGCGTGGTGATCGCGGCCACGCACGCGATCCTGTCCGGCCCCGCGGTCGACCGGCTGAAGAACTGCCAGGCCAGCGAGGTGATCGTCACGAACACCCTGCCGATCGCCGAGGAACGCCGCTTCGACAAGCTCACCGAGCTGTCGATCGCCCCGCTGATCAGCCGCGCGATCCGCGAGGTCTTCGAGGACGGCTCGGTCACCAGCCTCTTCGACGGTCGCGCCTGAGCCGCGCACCCGGCGCCGTACCAGGCAGGTACGGCGCCGGACACGCCGAGGTCACGCGGTGATGCGGCGGCCGGTGACCGTCCCGGTTCCGGAGTCCACGACCTGGGTGTCACTCATCGGCGCGTAGACGGTGACCTGGTACTTCGCCGTCAGCGTCCCGTGCGACACCGAACCCCACGCCCGCACCCGGATCGTCGGCCCGACCGAGTCCGGGCCCTGGTCACCCGCCTGCCCGGTCCACATCGTCAGCCGGAACGATTTTCCCTCGGACGACCACGTGCCGGTGAACGGCGGGCCGGCCGGGCTGATGTCGTGGGACAGCACGACGCCGCCTCCGCTGAAACTCAGCACCAGCCGGATCTTGTCGGGCGATCCGGTGTCCTGGCGCACGCACATCCAGCTACCCAGCAAGCCGTTGCTGTTCCCGCTGTCCGCCAGCGCCGGCGTCGCGGTGGCCAGGCCTGCGACCGCCACCCCGCCTGCCGCGATCCCCGCACCCCTCAGCGCCTGACGGCGCCCGATTGCGTTCTCACTCATCAAACCCTCCCCCTGAGAGCCGCTGTTTCTTCAACGCTGCGCGCGGATCCGGCGCGTTGGCAACGGTTCGGCGTGGACGATCACTGACATAGATTTGGCGGTGACAGAACGGATCGACGATCGGACGCCCGCATGCGGATCGCTGTGTTCCACCCCGGCGCGATGGGTTCCCAACTCGCCGCTCAACTGGTTGCGGGCGGCCACGAGGTGCACTGGGTTCCGGACGGGCGGAGTGCGGCCTCGAAGGCGCGGGCCGACGAGGCGGGGCTGATCGGTACGCCGTTCGCCGAGGCGGTCGGGCAGGCCGACGTCGTGCTGTGTTCGTGTGCTCCGCAAGGTGCCGTCGACATCGCCGAGCAGGTCGGCCGCGCGGGATTCGCCGGCCTGTACGTCGAGGCGAACCCGCTGTCGCCGCGGTCGCTCCGCGCGGCGCGGGACGCCGTACCCGGGGCGACGTTCGTCGACGCCGGCGTGGTCGGACCGCCGCCGGCCGGTGGACCCAGCCCGACCAACCTGATGCTGTCCGGTACGGCGGCCGACCAGGTCGCGGCGTTGTGGACCGGTACCGCCGTGACCCCGATGGTGGTCGGCGCGGAACCGGGTGCGGCCAGCGCGGCGAAGTCGTCGTACGCGCTCTACAACAAAGGCAAGGCGGCGCTTGCCGTGCTGGCGTTCCAGCTGGCCGAGAAGCACGGCGTGACCGACGCTCTCGTCGCCCAGCAGACCCGCGCCGACGGCGGCTCCCTGAAGGACCCGAACCTCCCCGACCAGCTCCGCGCCGTCGCCTGGCGCTGGGGCCCCGAGTTCGACGAACTCGCCGAAACCCTCGACAACGCAGGCCTCGACGGCGACGCCGCCCGCGCACTGCGCCAGGTCTGGACCGGCCTCACCTGATCCCGTAGTCGTCGACCACGAACGGCGGGATCAGCTCGACGATCCGCCCGAACAGGTGCGTCGCCTCGGACACCATCGGCGTGGTCCAGTACCCGAGACCCCACGTGACGAGCGTCCGCCCCTCGATCCGCCAGGGCAGGTGTTCGTAGTCGTCCACCAGCATCGCCATCATCCGCGGGTTCAGCACGGCGCTCGCGTACCGCCGATCGCCCGACTCGACCGTGAACAGCTGGTTGAACCGCGCGCTCTCGAACTCCTGGCTCGCCACCAGCGGGTTCCTCGGCCCCACGGACAGCGGCGGCAGCTCGTACGGCAGGTCGTACGCGATCACGTGGCATCTCGCGGCCGTCGACGTACTGCTCGCCGAATAGGTGAAGTCGAGCGCCCGCACCCCGGCCCCGGCGACCATCCGCTCGGCGGTGCCCTGCGGGGAGTACAACCGCGCGGCGACCCCGGCCAGCCACGGATCCGTGGGCGCGGGGTACCAGCCGAGCTCGGCGGCCGCACGGACCCGGCGGTCGAAGAAGGTACGGCGGCGCCGTACGGACCGCACGTACAGCAGCATCAGCCCGATCGCGAGGAGGCCGAGGACGACGAGTGTCGTGATCATCAGGAGACCGGGCCGCCGTAGTCGCGGAGGACGAACGGGGGGATCAGGTCGATCAGTTGGGTCATAGCCTGGAGACGGGCGAAGACATCGGGGACGCTGAAGCCCCCGTCGCTCCAGGAGATGAAGGCGTTGCCGGCTAGCTGCCACTCCAGGCCCGGGTTCGCGAGGACGCATTCCATCATCCGTGGGTGCATGACCGCGGACCCGTACCGGTCGTCGGTGACCTCCACCCGGAAGCGTTCGTTGAACTGCTGGTTCTCCAGTTGGAGATGGTGGCCGCGGAACATCCGGCGCAGGCCGGTCTCGCGCATCACGGTGACCGGCGGCAGCGCGACCGGGAGGGTCAGCGCGACCAGGTTCGCGGTGTGCGTCGACTGGGTCTTTCCGTTGCTGACCACGTAGTTGTAGTCGAGTACGCACAGACCGCGACCGTTGAACTCCCCGGCGTACGTCTCGCCGGGATCGCCGGGCGAGCCCTGCGGGAACAGGCCCTCCGCCAGCTGCGACAGCCACTGGTTCGGCGGCACCGGATACCAGCCGGCCGCCGCGACCTGGCCGGCACGCTGCAGCTGGAACGCCCGCCGCCGGCGGTTCGTCCACACGACGAGCCAGATCACCCCCGCGACCAGTACCAGCGGGAGCAGCAGCATCAGGACGGCGAACGGCGCGATCACCCCGGCAAGGTACCGAAGTCGCGGTCCGGAAACCGGTCACGCGGACGGGAGCTGAACACGGAGCAAAGTGCCGTGGTCGGACGGATTTCCCGTCTGGCCGCGCTCGTGGGTAGACTGTTTTGGTTGCCTCGGCGAGGGACGCCCCCCGAGAACTGTTGGGCGCGGCTCCGTGATCGACGCGGTGGTTCGTTGCCTGACGCCTTCTCCGGGGTCAGCAGGCGCCCGCTGAGGCCGCAGCCGAGTTATCCAGACAACAGATCACCGCAACGCTTTTGAGGAGTTCAGTCGTGGCCGAGGTCAAGATCCAAGCCGAATCGCGTACGGAGTTCGGCAAGGGTGCTGCCCGCCGAATCCGCCGGGACAACAAGGTTCCCGCCGTCCTCTACGGCCACGGCAGTGACCCGGTGCACATCACGCTGCCCGGTCACGACACCATGCTGGCCCTGAAGACCGCCAACGCCCTGCTGCTGATCGAGGTCGAGGGCGGCGAGTCGCACCTGGCGCTGCCGAAGCAGGTTCAGCGCGACCCGATCAAGGGCTTCATCGAGCACGTCGACCTGGTCATCGTCAAGCGCGGCGAGAAGGTCCAGGTCGAGGTCGCCGTGCACCTCGAGGGCGAGGCCGTCTCGGACGCGCTGGTCGTCACCGAGCACGCGTCGATCCTGGTCGAGGCCGAGGCCACCCACATCCCGACCCACATCGTGGTCTCCATCGAGGGCCTGGAGATCGGCGCGCAGATCCACGCGTCCGACCTGACCCTGCCGACCGGCGCCACGCTGGCGATCGAGCCGGACACCCTGATCGTGAACGTCACCGCGCAGCCGACCGCCGAGCAGCTCGAGGGCGAGACCGAGGGCGACGCCGCCGAGGGTGCCGCGGCCGAGGAGCCGGTGGCCGCCGCCGCCGAGTAGTCTGCAGCTCGGTAGCAGTACAGCCGAACTTTCTGGAGGGCCGGGATCCGTGGCGGACGACGTGTGGTTGGTCGTCGGACTGGGGAATCCCGGCCCTTCGTATGCCCGCACCCGGCACAACATCGGGCACCTGGTCGCCGACGAGCTGGCCGCCCGCACCGGTGCGAAGTGGAAGCAGAGCAAGCAGGTCAAGGCCGAGGTGATCGAAACCCGGATCAGCGGCCTGCGGACGGTGCTGGCCAAGCCCCGTTCGTACATGAACGAGTCCGGCGGCCCGGTGTCCGGGCTGCTGAAGTTCTTCAAGCTCGACCCGGCGAACCTGGTCGTCGTCCACGACGAGCTGGACATCGACTTCGGCGTCCTGCGCTGCAAGTTCGGCGGCGGCGACAACGGCCACAACGGGCTGAAATCGGTGCGCAAATCGCTTGGCACCGGTGAGTACTATCGAGTCCGGTTCGGGGTGGGTCGTCCGCCGGGCCGGCAGGCGCCCGCCGACTTCGTCCTCAACGAGTTCTCCGCGGCCGAACGCAAGGACCTCCCGTTCGCCGTCGACCGGACCGCGGACGCCGTCGAATCCCTGCTCACCGACGGCCTGGAGACAACCCAAGGGCGGTACAACTCTTGAGGCGGGACAACTCGTGAAGCTGCACGGTCTGGTCGACACCCTGATCACCGATCCGGTGGTGTCCGAGGCCGTCCGGGACGCCCGCGCCGAGGGCGCCACGACCCTCGACCTGAGCGCGCCCGGCCCGGTGCGCCCGGTTCTGCTGGCCGCCCTCGCCGCGGCCCGCAACGGCGCCGACCGCCCGGTGCTCGCCGTTACCGCCACGTTCCGCGAGGCCGAGGAGCTCACCGAGTCCCTCCAGTGCCTCGTCGAGGAGCCCGGCACGGTGGCGTACTACCCGGCCTGGGAGACCCTCCCGCACGAGCGCCTCAGCCCGCGGTCGGACACGGTCGGCCGGCGGCTCGCCGTGCTGCGCCGGCTCGTGCACCCGGATCCGTCCGACGAGACGACCGGCCCGATCAAGATCCTGGTCGCGCCGGTGCGGTCCGTGCTGCAGCCGCAGGTCGCGGGCCTCGCGGACCTGAAGCCGGTGCAGTTGCACGTCGGCGACACGGCCGAGCTCGAGGACGTCGTCACGCGGCTGGCCGGGGCGGCGTACCACCGGGTCGACCTGGTCGAGCGGCGCGGCGAGTTCGCGGTCCGCGGCGGCATCATCGACGTGTTCCCGCCGACCGAGGAGCACCCGCTGCGGGTCGACTTCTTCGGCGACGACGTCGAGGAGATCCGGTACTTCGCGGTCGCCGACCAGCGGTCCCTGGAGATCGCCGAGCACGGCCTGTGGGCCCCGCCCTGCCGGGAGTTGCTGCTCACCGACGAGGTCCGCGCGCGGGCCGGCGTACTCGCGAAGGAACACCCCGAGCTGGCCGAGCTGTTCGAGAAGCTTGCCGAGGGCCACGCGGTCGAGGGGATGGAGTCGCTGGCGCCGGTGCTGGTGGACCACATGGAGTTGCTGGTCGACCTGATGCCGGCCGGTACGCACGTGGTCGTCAGCGACCCCGAGCGGGTCCGGGCCCGGGCGCACGACCTGGTCGCGACCAGCCAGGAGTTCCTGGAGGCGTCGTGGGCCGCGGCCGCGGGTGGCGGCGAGGCCCCGATCGACCTGGGCGCGGCGGCGTACATGTCGCTCGGCGACGTCCGGGCGCAGGCGCTGAGCAGGGGGCTGGCGTGGTGGAGCCTGTCGCCGTTCGCGGCGGCGCCGGTCGACGGGCCGGAGCTGCGGGACTCGATGGGCGAGCGGGTCGCGTTCGACATCGACACCGAGTCCGGCGCGGTGACCAGCAAGATCCTCGCCGCCCGCGAGGTCGACCCGTACCGCGGTGAGACCGGCGCGGCCGCCGAGGACATCCGCGGCTGGCTGCGGGACGGCTGGCGGGTCGTCTGCGTCACCGAAGGACACGGTCCCGCGCAGCGGCTGGCCGAGGTGTTCTCCGAGGCGGAGCTGCCGGCCCGGGCGGTCGAGGGGATCGAGGAGATCCCGGAGCCGGGCGTCGTCCTGATCTCGCAGGGGCAGCTCGAGCACGGGTTCATTGCCGAGGGCATCAAGTTCGCCGTACTCACCGAGAACGACCTGGCCGGGCAGCGGTCGGCGGCCGAACGGCGTTCCCAGCAACGGATGCCGTCGCGCCGGAAGAAGACGATCGACCCGCTGGAGCTGCAGCCCGGCGACTTCGTCGTGCACGAGCAGCACGGCGTCGGCCGGTACGTCGAGATGATGCAGCGCACCGTCGGCACCGGGAACCAGAAGGCCACCCGCGAGTACGTCGTGATCGAGTTCGCGGCGAGCAAACGCGGCCAGCCCGGCGACCGGCTGTACGTGCCGACCGACCAGCTCGACCAGGTCACGCGGTACGTCGGCGGCGAGCAGCCGACCCTGGACAAGATGGGCGGCGGCGACTGGGCCAAGCGCAAGGGCCGCGCCCGCAAGGCGGTCCGCCAGATCGCCGGCGAGCTGATCAAGCTGTACGCCGCCCGCCAGGCGACCAAGGGCCACGCGTTCGCGAAGGACACCCCGTGGCAGCGGGAGCTGGAGGACGCGTTCCCGTTCGTGGAGACACCCGACCAGCTGGCCACCATCGACGACGTGAAGCACGACATGGAACGCGTCATGCCGATGGACCGGATCGTCTGCGGCGACGTCGGGTACGGCAAGACCGAGATCGCCGTCCGGGCCGCGTTCAAGGCGGTGCAGGACGGCAAGCAGGTCGCCGTACTCGTGCCGACGACGCTGCTCGTGCAGCAGCACTACGCGACGTTCGCGGAGCGGTACGCCGCGTTCCCGGTGAACGTGGCGCCGCTGTCGCGGTTCCAGACCGACAAGGAGTCGAAGGCCGCCATGGACGGTCTGGCGGACGGGTCGATCGACGTCGTGATCGGTACCCACCGGCTGCTGTCCGGCGAGGTGCAGTTCAAGGACCTCGGGCTGGTGATCGTCGACGAGGAGCAGCGGTTCGGCGTCGAGCACAAGGAGCAGCTGAAGCGGCTGCGGACCGCGGTCGACGTGTTGACGATGTCCGCGACGCCGATCCCGCGGACCCTGGAGATGTCGATCACCGGGATCCGCGAGATGTCCACGATCGCCACCCCGCCGGAGGAACGGCACCCGGTGCTGACGTTCGTCGGCGCGTACGACGAGCACCAGGTGACCGCCGCGATCCGGCGCGAACTGCTCCGCGAGGGCCAGGTCTTCGTGGTCCACAACCGGGTGAACACGATCGAGAAGGCGGCCGCCAGGATCCGCCAGCTGGTGCCCGAGGCGCGGGTCACGGTCGCGCACGGCCAGATGAACGAGCACACCCTGGAGAACGTGATCCAGGGGTTCTGGGAGAAACAGTCCGACGTCATCGTCTGTACGACGATCGTCGAGTCCGGCATCGACATCTCGAACGCGAACACGATGATCGTCGAACGCTCCGACCTGCTCGGCCTGTCGCAGCTGCACCAGCTCCGCGGCCGGGTCGGGCGTGGTCGCGAGCGGGCGTACGCGTACTTCTTCTTCCCGCCGGAGAAACCGCTCACCGAGACCGCGCACGACCGGCTCGCGACGATCGCGCAGCACGCCGATCTCGGCGGCGGGATGGCGGTCGCGATGAAGGACCTGGAGATCCGCGGCGCCGGCAACCTGCTCGGTGGCGAGCAGTCCGGGCACATCGCGGACGTCGGGTTCGACCTGTACGTCCGGCTCGTCGGCGAGGCGGTCGCGGAGTACCGCGGCGACACCCAGGCCGAGGAGCCCGAGGTCAAGATCGAGCTGCCGATCGACGCGCACCTGCCGCACGACTACATCCCGTCGCAGCGGCTGCGGCTGGAGATGTACCAGCGGCTGGCCGCCGTACGTGACGAGGACGGCATCGCCGAGCTGGTCGAGGAGCTGCACGACCGGTACGGCGACATCCCGGCCGCGGTGCTGAACCTGATCGAGGTGGCGAAGTTCCGCAACCACGCCCGCCGGGCGGGGCTGCACGACGTCACGCTGCAGGGGAACCTGATCAGGTTCGGGCCGGTCGAACTGCCCGATTCGAAGGTGCTGCGGCTGAACAGGCTGTACCCGAAGAGTCTGGTGAAGCCGCAGTTGCATACCATTCTGGTACCGAGGCCTGCCACCCGGCAGATCGGCGGGCAGCCGCTCCGTGACCAGGAGCTGCTGCAGTGGTGCACCCGGTTGATCGACGACGTGATCGCCGAACCTATTGTGGTGCCGGCGTAGACCATCAGTGAGATACGAGGAGATTCGGTGAGCACACGGCTTCGGGCACTCGGTGCGGTGGCGGCGATCGTGCTGCTGACCGGCGGTTGCGCGGCGGGTACGCACCCGGGCGCGGCGGCCGTGGTCGGCAAGACCGAGATCAGCGTCAGCGACGTCGACAACACCTCGCGCGCGGTCAGCTCCGCGCTCGGGCAGAACTTCAGCACCGTCGCGGCCCTGAACATCCTGGTCAGCAACACGCTGGTCTCCGAGATCGGGCAGCAGAAGTCGATCACGGTCACCCCGGCCGAGACCGCCGCCGCGGCACTCAGCTCGGTCGGTGAGGACGACTCGATGTACCAGAAGTTCCAGGGCTCCGCGGACACGCGCGACTTCCTGAACGCGGTCGGTACGGCGTCGGTGATCACGGTCAAGCTGGCCGGCGGCACCATCAAGGACCTGCAGAACCAGGCCAAGCTGCAGCAGGGCGTGCTCGCGGTCCGCGAGGCCTCGAAGGGCATCGACGTCTCGGTCGCCCCGCGGTTCGGCAAGTGGAGCGACGGCACCCTCGACAACACGATCTCCGGATCCCTGTCGAAGGAGTCCGACCAGACCGCCGCCAAGCGCAAGGCCGCCGAGAACGCCGCCCAACAGGCCCAAGGCCAAGGCCAGGGCCAGGGCTGAGCCTGCCCCCGTGACCGACGTACGACCGGCGGGCCGGATCACGCTCCTGGTAACCAGCCCGCGCGTAGCCCCCGGCCTCCTCACCCGCGCCGCCTGGCAATCCCTCGAAACCACCAACGAAATCGCCGCCGGCCGCACCCCGACCACCAGCGCCTCCGCAGGGGGTGTGCGGGGGGACGTGGAGGCGGTGGTTGGTTCTGGGTTGGCTGTGACTGAGGTGGAGGGTGGCGTCGCGGACCACTGGAGTTGGTTGGCGTCTGCTGCCGAGGCTGGGCGTGATGTTGTCTGGCTGGTCGGCGACGACGGGGAACCGGAGCTGCTGAGGGTTGTCGCCGCGCAGGTCGCACGTGACCCGCGTCCGCCGTACGAGGTCGAGATCCTGCACGGGTCGTACGACGTACCCGGGGCTCGGCTGATCGATCTGGTGCGGGTGATGGACCGGGTCCGCCGCGAGTGCCCGTGGACGCAGCAGGAGACGCACGAGAGTCTCGCGAAGTACCTGCTGGAAGAGACGTACGAGACCCTCGAGGCGCTCGACACCGGCGACCGCACCCACCTCCGCGAGGAACTCGGCGACCTGCTCCTCCAGGTCGCCCTGAACTCCCGCATCGCCGAGGAGGACCCCGACGACGGCTTCACGATCGACGACGTGGCCGCCGGCATCGTCGAGAAACTGATCCGCCGCCACCCCCACGTCTTCGCCGCGGTCGACGCCACCGACGCAGCCACCGTCGAAGCCAACTGGGAAGCCATCAAGGCCGCCGAGAAGCAGCGCACCTCCGTCCTCGAAGGCATCCCCCTGGCCCTCCCAGCCCTCGCCCTCGCCGACAAGGTCCTCGGCCGCGCCGCCAAGCTCCTCCCCGAAGGGCTACCCGCAGCCGACCCCGCCAACGACACCGACCGCATCGGCCGACGAGCCCTGGAGCTGGTCCTCGAGGCACGCAACCTCGGCGTCGACACCGAGCAGGCAACCCGCAACGCCGTACGCCGCCTGACCGACGAGATCCGCGCCGCCGAGAAGGCCGGTTAGGTCACACCCGGTCCGCTGCCACCACCGCGACCCGCGTCTCGTCGCCGACGAGTGCCTTGAGATCACCGGGATCGGACGTCGCGATCACCACCGGCCCCGCCTCGGCCAGTGCCGTGGCAACCAGGATCGCGTCGACGGCCTGCCCGGAGCCGAGGCGCGCCGCCCCGATCAACTGGCCGGCCCGTTCGCCGACCGCACGACTCACAGGTTCGACAACGATCCCGGCCAGCACCCGATACACCGCTGCATCCCGGCGCTCACCGCGCAGGGCCTCGGCCAGGATCGCCGCCGACGTGAGCACACGTCGGCCATCGGCGTGCGCAGCGTACAGCCGCACGTACATGGAACGGTCCGTCGCAGCCCGGGACAGGCCTTCGTTGTCGAGGACAAGGGTCCCCTGGGCCGACGTACGTACGCGCTTTCGAGGGCTCACGACTGCGGCCACTCCGCCCGGCCACGAGCGAGCTCGTCGTCCGTCACCGGACCATGCGTTTCCGCCAGCTCGTGCAGAAGGTCACCGAGCCGATCGTGTTCCAGTTGCCTGACCAGTGCTTGAGTTACGTACGCGGACACGTTGCCGCGGCCGGCCCGGGAGCGCAGTTCCTCGGCCAGGTCGGTCGGAATGGTCACGGACAGCTTGTCCGTGTGGGCAGGCCCGCTCATGCCTCGATCCTACTCCTGGTGGGATTGGGGAATCCAGCTACTGCGGACCGTCCAGAAGGGCGCGGAGGGCTTCGCGGTGGGCGGTGTAGGCGCGTTCGCCGGCCTTTGTCATCCGGTACGTCGTGGTGGCGCCGCGGCCGTGGCCGGACTTGGTGGTGGTGATGTAGCCGGCGGTCTCCAGGGCGGACATGTGTTTGGAGAGGTCGGAGTCCGCGAGCTCCAGGTAGTCCTTGAGGAAGCGGAACGTGACGGTGGTCGCGTTCGCCAGGACCGCCATCGCGGCCAGGCGTTTCGGGGCGTGGATGATCGGGTCGAGTCCGTCGATCACCCGAGACGCTCCCGGACCTTTGCGGCAGCGACCGCGTACCGGCGTTCGTAGTACCAGATCCCGGCCGTCACCAGCACGAACGCGCTCACCGCGGCCGCCGGTACGCCGGCCACCCACCAGATCGCGGCGACGACCACGACAACCACGACGACGCCGGCGAAGTACCCCTTCCAGATCCGCCCGATCTCGCGCGGCGGCTTGCCCCGCCCGGGGAACGGCATCGCGCCGTGGCGGCGCTGCATCCACACCAGGAACGCGATCTCCAGCCCGATCAGCACCACCAGCGCCGGAAAGAACAGCGCCGCGCTGTCCCGCCACCACGTGAACACGCCGATCAACGCGGCCACCCAGAGCCCGATCACCGGCGCGTACCACCCCGGCGTCTTCGGATAACTCACGTACGGCGCCGCCTCGGCCCGCTCGATGATCCGCAGCTGCTCCTCCGCATCACTTTCCATACCAGAAAGCTACCCGATCACTTTCCACTTCCGCAAGTGGAAAGTTCCGGGACCGGTGCGGGGTTACCGTGGGCTGCGGCTGCGCATTCGGCCGCAAGGGTCGTCAACGACTGGGGATGGTGGGGTTGATGAGGAGACTTGTCGCGCTCATGGGGCTGGTGGCGCTGGTTGTCGCAGGTGCTGCGAATCAGGCCTCGACTCCGACGGCCGCCGAGCCTGGATGCGTGATTATGGCGCAGTGGTGCTGACGGGCCGCTGAATCCCGCGGCGCCCGGGGAGGCGGCAGTGACCGCTCGCCGGGAAATGCGTGTGCGGTCGGGTCCTTCGGCTGGCAGGCTGCGCGGGTGGATGTTGCCGAGGTGCTGCGGGAGCACTGGGATCTGAAGGTTTCCGGGCTGGAGGTGCTGACCGGGGGGATGAACTCGGCCACCTGGTTGGCGAGCTGTGGTGCGGATCGGGTTGTGTTGAAGGCGGTCGGTGTCGACGACGAGTCGTTCGGGCCGGGGCTGGAGGTGGCGCGGCGGTTGGACGACGCGGGCGTGACGACCGGGCGGCCGCGGGCGAGCAAGCGCGGGCGGTTGGTGGAGCTGGTCGACGGGCGGCAGGTCGCCGTACTGGAGTATGTCGACGGGGCTGAGCTGGTGCCTTCGGATCAGGTTGAGATCGGGGATGTGCTGGGGCGGGTGCATTCAGCGGCGCCGCTCGAATCCGGGGAGACCGCTGATTGGCTGCGGTTCCTGCTGCCGTTCGAGGACTCGCTGGACCTCGAGCCGTGGATTCGGCCGGCCGTCTCGGCCGCGATCGCGGACGCGGTTGCGCTGGGGCCGGTCTCGTGGGCGTGGCTGCACGGGGACCCCGCCGCGGAGGCGTTCCGCCGGCAGGCAGACGGGCGGGTCGGGTTGATCGACTGGGGGAGCGCGATGCGCGGCCCGATCCTGTACGACGTGGCGTCGGCGGCGATGTATGTCGGCCGCGGAGTCGTACCCGCTTACCTGGCCCGCCGCCCTGACCTGACGGAGGAGGTCCGGGACGGCCTGGACGTCTACCTCCGCGTCCGGTACGCCGTACAGGCCGGCTACTTCGCCTGGCGGATCACCACCAACCTCCTCACCGGCATCTCCGGCCCCGCGGACAACCAGAAGGGCCTAGCCGACGCCCGCCGCTCCTTCGGCCTGTAGATCCCGCAGCACCGCGGCTTCGGTGGCCACCCAGGTCTTGAAGAGGTAGCGGTGGGGGACGACCGGGGTGATCGCCGCGATCACGTCCGGCTTGTCGTCGACGAAGTACGTGATGCCGAGGTCGGCACAGTGGATCGCCTTCTCCGGGCGACGGAGGCAGAAGCGGACGTGCGCCGGTGGGATGCCCGTGCGCTCGAAGAAGCGGTGATGCAGCAACCAATCCACCGACCGCCGCTGGATCCGCGGCCCACACTTCGACACCAACCACGTCTCGCTGAAGAGCGGCACGAGTCGCGCGATCGCCTCGAAAGCGCCTGGTACGGCGGGTGTGCGCAGCATCGCGGCGGTGTCGCCGGAGAAGAACGACGTGTCACCCGCGTCGGACCCGCCGGCGATGATCACCCGGCCGATGTCGATTCCCAATCTGTTCATGCTTCCAGCGTCGAGGTCTGAGTTATCCAGCAGAACTAGTTCTTATCGACATAGCTATAGTTTTCAGTGATGGAGTTGATCGCGGAGGATCTGCAGGCATTCGCGGTGTTCGCGCGGCACCGGAACTTCACACGTGCCGCCGAGGAGCTGCATGTGAGCCAGCCCGCGCTGCACACCCGCATCCGCAAGCTGGAGACGCGGCTCGGTTCGCGGTTGTACGAGAAGCAGGGCCGGCAGTTGCTGCTGACCGGCGCGGGCGAACGGCTGGCCGCCTTCGCCAATGACACGCGGGATCGGACGGCCGACTTCCTGCGGACGCTCGACGCCGCGCCACCGCGGCCGCTCGTGCTGGTCGCCGGCTCCGGTGCCTACCTGTATCTGCTCGGCGACTCGCTCAGGCGCGTGCTCGGCCGGGGGCTCGAGCTCCGGCTGCGCACCGCCGACGCCGCCGGGACCCTGGCCGCGGTCCGGGGCGGCGAGGCGGACGTCGGCGTCACCGCGCTCGGCGTGCCGCCGGACGACCTCGACTGCGAACTCCTCGCGCAGGTCCCGCAGACGCTCATCGTCCGCAACGACCACCGCCTCGCGGGCCGCCGTACCGTCCGTCTGAGGGACCTCCAGGACGAGGCCCTCGTCGTACCGCCCAAGGACCGCCCCCATCGGCAGCAACTGGAGCGCAGCATGCTCGACCACGGCATCCGTTGGTCCGTCGCCGTGGAAGCGGAAGGGTGGGAACTGCTGGTCCACTTCGTGCGTCTCGGTATCGGACCCGCCGTCGTCAACGGTTCGGTCCGTACGACGACCGCCGTCCGGAAGATCCCGGTGAAGGACCTGCCGCCGATCAGGTACTACGTGATCACCAGATCAACCCGCGACGCCCGGGTGGACACGCTGAGGAGGGCACTGCGATGAGCCGGGACAGCCGCGCCATCTCCAAACTCCTCCGCCACACGGCAGGTGAACGCCACCTCACGATGAGTACGGACGGTTGGACCGCGATCACCGACGTACTACGGATCCTCGAACTGACCCGTGAGCGCCTGGACGTCGCCGTACGGGAGAACGACAAGCAGCGGCTGCAGGTCGACGGCGAGCGGATCCGTGCGTGCCAGGGGCATTCGCTTGCCGGGATGCCGGTCACACGTGAAGCGTTGGAGAACAGTTGGGAACGGGTTCATCCCGAGGGCCTGCTCTGGCACGGGACCACTCGCGCCGCGCTGCCTGCAATTCGGCAGGAGGGTCTCAAACCGGGAAGGCGTACACACGTGCATCTGGCCGCGGCGAAGGACAGTCGGGTGGGGCGGAGGACGAGCGTAGAAGTCTTGCTGGGTGTGGATCCGGGGAATCTGGAGGTCTGTCGGGCGCCCAACGGAGTGTTACTGACGCGGGAGGTACCTCCGGATGCGATTGTTAGGTGTGACGCGGTCCACTGAGCCCGGTGGTCTGGGGGCTAGGCTCGGGAGCGATTCGTCATCGAGAACTTGGGAGTCAATGTGGCCACCATCGAGGCCGTCGGCGCGCGCGAGATCCTCGACTCGCGCGGCAACCCCACTGTCGAGGTCGAGGTTCTGCTCGACGACGACACCATCGCCCGCGCGGCCGTCCCGTCGGGCGCGTCCACCGGCCAGTTCGAGGCCGTGGAACTGCGCGACGGCGACAAGGAGCGGTACGGCGGCAAGGGCGTACAGAAGGCCGTCACCGCGATCCTCGAGGACATCGACAAGGAGATCGTCGGGTACGACGTCCACGAGCAGCGGCTGATCGACCAGGCGCTGCTCGACCTGGACGGCACCCCGAACAAGGCCAAGCTCGGCGCGAACGCGATCCTCGGCGTCAGCCTCGCGGTCGCGAAGGCCGCCGCGGACAGCTCCGGCCTGCCGCTGTTCCGCTACGTCGGCGGCCCGAACGCGCACGTCCTGCCGGTGCCGATGATGAACATCCTGAACGGCGGCGCGCACGCGGACAGCAACGTCGACGTGCAGGAGTTCATGATCGCCCCGATCGGCGCCGCGACGTACGGCGAGGCGCTGATGCAGGGTGCGACCGTCTACCACGCGCTGAAGGCGGTGCTGAAGGAGCGCGGCCTGTCCACCGGCCTCGGCGACGAGGGCGGCTTCGCGCCGAATCTGGACAGCAACCGGGCCGCCCTGGACCTGATCGCGGTCGCGGTCGAGAAGGCCGGCCTGCAGCTCGGCAAGGACATCGCGCTGGCGATGGACGTGGCCGCGAGCGAGTTCTACACCGAGGGCGTGTACGCGTTCGAGGGCGGCAAGAAGTCCGCCGACGAGATGATCGCGTACTACGCGGACCTGGTCTCGGCGTACCCGATCGTCTCGATCGAGGACCCGCTGAACGAGGAGGACTGGGACGGCTGGAAGGCCATCACCGGTGAGCTCGGCGGCAAGATCCAGATCGTCGGCGACGACCTGTTCGTCACCAACGTCGAGCGGCTGCAGCGCGGCATCACCGAGAAGTCCGCGAACAGCCTGCTGGTCAAGGTGAACCAGATCGGCTCGCTGACCGAGACCCTGGACGCCGTCGACCTGGCGCACCGCAACGGTTTCACCTGCATGATGAGCCACCGTTCGGGCGAGACCGAGGACACCACGATCGCCGACCTCGCGGTGGCGACCAACTGCGGCCAGATCAAGTCCGGCGCCCCGGCCCGGTCCGACCGCACCGCGAAGTACAACCAGCTGCTCCGGATCGAGGAGGAGCTCGACGACGCGGCGACGTACGCCGGTCGCTCGGCCTTCCCGCGGTTCCAGGGCTGATCTCAGGAGGTTTGCCGTATGCCGTCCCGTCGGGAAAGTGGTGCACGACCCGGCTCGCGTCCGTCGAGCCGGACCCAGTCGCGTCCACCGGCCCGGCGGGGCGACCAGCCGAAACGCCGTACGGCGGGGACCACGGCGGAGCCGTCGCGGACCCGCGGGTCGCGCAACCTGACCGGCCGGGCGGCCGTCGTACTGCTGGTGCTGGGCGCGCTGATCGTGTCGTACGCGCAGAGCCTGCGGGTGTGGTTCGACCAGCATCAGCAGATCAGCGCGCTGAACCAGCAGATCCGCGACCGGGAGAAGCGCGTCGGCGAGCTGAACGACGAGATCGCCCGCTGGCAGGACGACGCGTACGTGAAGGCGCAGGCCCGGCAGCGGCTCGGCTGGGTGATGCCGGGCGAGGTCGGGTACCGCGTGATCGGCGCGGACGGGAAGCCGGTCGGCGCCCCGCCGGAGCCGTCGACGCCCGCGGACGGTACGGCGGACGCGCAGAAGCCGACCTGGTACACCAAGCTCTGGGGGAGTGTGGAGGGCGCCGGCAACCCACCGGTACCGGCGTCACCTAAGGTGACCAAGTGAGTGTCAGTCCTTCCGACGAAGAAGCAGTCAGCAAGCAACTCGGCCGGACCGCCCGCGGTATCCGCTCGATCGCGCACCGCTGCGGCTGCGGCCTCCCCGACGTGGTCGAGACGGAGCCGCGACTGCCGGACGGTACGCCGTTTCCCACGACGTACTACGTGACCTGCCCGCGGCTCGCGTCCGCGATCGGGACCCTCGAGGCGTCCGGGCTGATGAAGGAGATGACCGACCGGCTGGCGGAGGACGAGGACCTGGCGGCCCGGTACCGCGCGGCCCACGAGTCGTACCTCGCGCACCGTGAGTCGATCGAGCACGTCGAGGAGATCGCCGGCATCACCGCCGGTGGGATGCCGACCCGCGTGAAGTGCCTGCACGTCCTGGCCGGCCACTCGCTGGCGGCCGGTCCCGGGGTCAACCCGCTGGGCGACGAGACCCTGGAAGCCCTGGAGGACTGGGGCCGCCGAGGCCCGTGTGTCTGACCCCAGGACGCCTGACGCCGGGACGCCTGCCGTCGGCGGTCCGGTGCGGGTGGCCGCTGTCGACTGCGGCACCAACTCGATCCGGCTGCTGATTGCCGACGTCGCTGACGGTCGGCTGACCGAGGTCGACCGCCGGATGACGATCGTCCGCCTCGGCCAAGGGGTGGACGCCACCGGCGCTTTCGCACCAGAAGCCCTGGCCCGCGTCTTCGCGGCCACGGAAGACTTCGCCTCCGTCATCCGTTCCAGGGCCATCAGTAGGATCCGCTTCGTCGCCACCTCCGCGGCTCGCGACGTCAGCAACCGCGACGAGTTCCTCACGGGCATCGAGCAGCGTCTCGGCGTACGTCCGGAAATCATCTCCGGAGACGAGGAAGCCGAACTCAGCTTCCGCGGCGCCACCACCGGCATCGACCTCCCCGAGCCTTACCTGGTGACCGACATCGGCGGCGGCTCCACCGAGCTGGTGCTGGGCGACAGGACCGGCGTACGGGCGGCCCAGTCCCTCGACCTCGGCTCCGTCCGCCTCACCGAGCGCCATGTCACCACCGACCCGACCGCCCCGGCGGAACTGGCCGCGATCGCGAAGGACATCGACGCGCTCCTGGACACCACCACAGTCCCGCTCCGCGAGGCCCGCGCCCTGATCGCGGTGGCCGGCACCGCCACCACCGTCGCCGCGGTAGCCCTCGATCTCCCGGAGTACGACCGCACCGCCGTACACCACGCGACCCTCACCACGGCTCAGCTCCGCGAAACAACCACCTGGCTGACCACCTCAACCCACGCCGCCCGAACCGCGGTCCCCTCGATCCACCCCGGCCGCGTAGACGTCATCGGCGCCGGCGCCCTCATCCTCCAACACCTCACCGACCGCCTCCAGGTCACCACCTTGACCGTCTCCGAACACGACATCCTCGACGGAGTCGCCCTCTCCCTCGGGTAACTCGACCAGGCCGCGGAGGGCAAGGTCCGGCCTGCCGTGCGGCCTGGCTACCGGCCGCGGATGCGGGCAGGTGACGGCACCGACAAGTTGGGCGACTCCCTCGCCGCACTGCGCGACGAGGAGCGTTGGTGACGCTCTATTACGTCGACACCTCTGCCGCTCTGAAGTTGCTGGTCGAGGAGACGCACTCCAAGGCGTTCGCGACGTTCTATGACGAGGCTGCGGGTGCCGCTTGGGTCAGCTCGGCGTTGCTGCGGATCGAGGTGATGCGGGCGGTCACACGGGTCGTCCCGGCCTTGCTACCGGATGCCCGCGACCTGCTGCTCGCGTTCGACTTCATCAGCATCGACGACGACATCGTGGATGCCGCCATGAACGAGCCGGATCGCATGCTGCGCTCGCTGGAGGCGATCCATCTGGCGACCGCTCGGGTGCTGGGTACGGACCTGACGGCGGTGGTCACGTATGACGACCGTCTTGCGGAGGCGGCGGAGGACGCCGGGTTCGAGGTTGTCAGCCCGCGCGGCTGAATGCTTTACCTGGCGCGGACGCCGTCCAGGGCTATGTTGAGGACTCGGTCGCGTTGGGGCTGGTCGACGAAGCCGGCGGCGGTGAGGCCGCTGACCATGCGGAGGAGGTCGTCGAAGGAGACGTCCGTGCGGGCCTCGCCGGACTGCTGGGCGCGTTCGAACAGCGGGGTGCCGGCGGCGTACATCGCGGCGCGGGCGGTCTTGAAGCTCTCGGACTCGCGGTTCAGCGACTCCCAGATCGCGCGCTTGGTGGCGGCGTACTCGACGAAGCGGTGCAGCCAGGTGGTGAGGGCCTCCCACGGCGGTAGGCCGGCCGCGTCCTCGGCGGCGATGCAGAGCTCCTCGATCTCGCCGAAGTACACCGCGTTCAGCAGGTCCTGACGGGTCGGGAAGTTCCGGTACAGGGTGCCGATGCCGACCCCTGCCTGCCGGGCGATGTCCTCCAGCGACGCCTCGACGCCCTTGCTCGCGAACGCGTCCCGGGCAGCGGTGAGCAGTGCGTCGAAGTTCCGCCGCGCGTCCGCCCGCTGCGGCCGCCGTACGTCGACCTGCAGCGCAGGCCGGATCTGCTCGCTCATCGGATCACCTTAACCAGCTTGGTACCGGAGGTACCCCTCCGCTATAGTGGAGGCATACCTCGACTTTATCAGGCCGAGGAACTCCGCCGCCGGATCCCGGCGAGCGACACCCCTTTGACGAAGGACTTCGGCATGCCTGAAATCAGGTCTGGCAATCCACGACTGACCCTGGCGGTTCTCGCCACGGTGGTCGCTTCGTTCTCCATGCTGCAGTCGCTGGTCAGCCCGGCACTGCCCGTCATCCAGCACGACCTGCACACCACCTCGGGCACGGTCACCTGGGTCTTCACCGCGCTCCTGCTCTCGGTCTCCGTCGCCACCCCGCTGCTCGGCCGGATCGGCGACCTGGCGGGCAAGGAGCGCACGATGTTCGTCGCACTGGCCGCGCTCGCGGTCGGTTGCCTGGTCGCGGCCCTCGCGCCGAACATCGGCGTACTGATCGCCGCCCGGATCTTCCAGGGGGTCGGCGGGGCCGTGTTCCCGTTGGCGTTCGGGATCATCCGCGACGAGTTCCCGGCCGAACGGGTGCCGTCCGTGGTCGGCGTGGTCTCGGCCGTCATCGCCGCCGGCGGCGGGCTCGGCATCGTGCTGGCCGGCCCGATCGTCGAGTGGCTCGGCTGGCGCTGGCTGTTCTGGATCCCGATGGCGGTCGTCACGGTCGCGACGGCGTTGGTACGCCGGTACGTCCCGGAGTCGCCGAACCGCGTCCCCGGGCGGATCGACTGGCTCGCCGCCGCCTTCCTGTCCGGCTGGTTGATCGCGTTGCTGCTGCCGTTGAGCACCGGGCGTACGTGGGGCTGGGGTTCGGTGCGTACGGTCGGCCTCTTCGCGCTGGCAGCCGTACTGCTGGCCGGCTGGATCGCGGTCGAACTGCGCTCGCGGAACCCGCTGATCGACATGCGGATGATGCGCCGGCCGGCGGTGTGGACGACGAACTTCGTCGCGCTGCTGTTCGGGGCCGCGATGTTCGCGGTGTACGCGTTCGTGCCGCAGTTCCTGCAGATCCCGAAGGCGGCCGGGTTCGGGTTCGGGGCGAGCGTGACCCAGGCCGGGCTGCTGATGTTGCCGATGCTGGTGACGATGGCGCTCGCCGGGTCGTTCAGCGGCCCGCTCGCGGCGCGGTTCAGCGCGAAGGCGCAGGTCGTGTCCGGGTCGTCGGTGATCCTCGTCGGGGCGCTGATGTTCGCCGGGTTCCATGACGCGCGCTGGCAGATCGCACTGTCTACGGCGCTGTTCGGCCTCGGGCTCGGCCTCGCGTACGCGGCGATGACCAGCCTGATCGTGCAGAACGTCCCGCGCGAACAGACCGGTGTGGCGACCGGCATGAACACCAACATCCGTACGATCGGCGGCTCGATCGGTACGGCGCTGGCCAGCTCGATCATCACCGGTCACCTCCAGCCGTCCGGCCTCCCGGCCGAGTCCGGCTTCACCGACACGTTCGTGCTGCTGTCGGCCTTCGCGGCGGCAGCCGTCGTACTCGCCCTGGCCATCCCCGCTCGCCAGGTCACCCGGACACCGCTGCCAGAATCCGCCCCCACGGCAGTGCACGCCCGTCGGTAGCCCGCGGTTCCAGCAGCTCCCACTCCACCAGCACCACCCCTGCCGCCCGCAACGTCGCGAGATGCCCGGCCCACGCCGGGTGTCGCGCCTCGCCGGGGCGGCGGGGATGAGAGCGCACCGGGAACTGCGTCAGCCGTTCAAGCTCCCACCGCTCGGCCGGCGCGAGCCACTCGGCCGCCGTTGGGGTGAGGGTGATCGCGACCTGGTGGCCGCGGTGCAGCAGCGGTACGACGAGGCCCTCGCGCAACTGCTCCACCCCGCCGGCGGCGGAGGCGACGACTCCTATCGTGCTCATGTCTCTAGTGTGGAGGGATGAAGCTGCGGCATCCGTTGACGGGGGAGTTGTTCGAGAGTCCGGTGCCGGCGGGGACGGGCTGGCCGGAGGACCCGGCTGAAAGAGAAACTCCGGTCGCGCGGGACGCCCGGGAAGTGGTCGAGCTGGCGGGGACGGGAGAGTTGCGGGAGCTGGAGGCGCGGGTTTCCGTGTGCAAGGCCTGTCCGCGGTTGGTGGAGTGGCGGGAGGACGTTGCCGTCAGCAAGCGGAAGTCGTTCGCGGACCAGCCGTACTGGGGCCGCCCGATCCCGGGCTGGGGCGTGCCGGACCCGAAGATCCTGCTCGTCGGCCTCGCCCCGGCCGCGAACGGCGGGAACCGGACCGGCCGCGTCTTCACCGGTGACCGGTCCGGCGACTGGCTGTTCGCCGGCCTCTACCGCGTCGGTCTCGCCAGCCAACCCACCAGCGAGCACGCGGGCGACGGCCTGCACCTGTTCGGCACCCGGATGATCGCCGCCGTCCGCTGCGCCCCGCCCGCCAACAAGCCGACCCCGGCCGAACGCGACACCTGCGCCCCCTGGTACCGCCGCGAGCTCGAACTCGTCCTCCCCAGCACGCGGGCGATCGTCTGCCTCGGCAAGTTCGCGTACGACGCCCTGCTCACCGCCCTGGTCGCCCTCGGAGCCGACGTACCGCGTCCTCGCCCGAAGTTCGGGCATGCCGTGGAGTACCGGATCCCCACGCCGTACGGCGAGGTCACCGTGCTCGGCTGCTTCCACCCGAGTCAGCAGAACACGTTCACCGGCAAGCTCACCGAGGAGATGCTCGACGCGGTACTGATCCGCGCCAAGGAGTTGTCCACAGGCGGGCCGAACGGGAGTTGACCATGCCCCCCGCCGTAATGGAGGCTCTTCACCATGCGAACGGGCGCTTATGAGTCGTGACAACCTGCCCGAGCAGTCTCGGGGCTTTCCGGCCGCGCAACGACCCGCGGGTGGCGGCGTCGAGCGCTCGACGGGCGGACCGGCGATGGCCGGCGCGCACGAGGCCAAGCAGCTGGGCTGGAAGGTGCGACCGGACCGGTTCCACTACTGGGCCGAGCTGTCCAACAGCGTGAAGGCGCACGTCGAGCGCCAGGTCGGGCCGGCGGTCGAGTGGTGGGCCGACTGGGACGACCGTGACCGCGACCGTCCGTACGCCGTGGTCCTCGGCCCGAAAGGGCTGGCCGTCACCACTCCGAAGGTGAACCAGCACGGGCAGCGGACGCAGAGCGTGCACGTCGACGCGTTCGTGCTGTCGAGCCTGAAGCATGCCGTCGTGCAGCAGCACGCGACGCCGCCGCGCTCCGGTCTGCGTTCGCTCATGTCGCGCGGCGGTCCTCAGCAGCCGCCGCCGGCCGCGCCGCAGCTCGCGCTCACCGAGAAGATGCGCGGCGTGCTCGGCAACCTGCCGCTGGAGGCGCAGCAGCGCCTGCAGACGCCGTTCCTCGGTTCGCAGGCGATCAAGCACTACAAGATGTACTACTTCGGCGGCGACGAAGAGCTCGACCTGTGGATGTACCTGGCCGGCGACCGGACGGTCACGTTCGTCAGCGGCCACCGGACCCTGCCGGCCGGCGCCGCCCCGCAGCAGGCGGCGTGGCGACTGGTCTGCTACCAGGCGGACGTCGCTCGATGAGCGGGGCCCGGGACTTTCGGGACCTCGACGGAGCCGATCCCTGGAAGTTGCTCGGCGTACGCCGGGACGCGGACGCCGACGAGATCCGCCGCAGCTACCGCAAGCTGTCCCGCACCACGCACGCCGACGTCGGAGGCAACTCGGCCGAGCAGGCGAAGCTGAACCGCGCGTACGAGGTGCTGTCCGACCCGGTCCGCCGCTCCGACTACCTGAGCCTGCTGAACGGCCCACCGAAGCCGCCCGAGCAGCCGGAGCCGGACGAGCCCGCCGAGGACCAGTTCGAGTGGTCCTCCGGCCCGTACACCCAGCAGACGCAGACGCCCCCGCGCCAACCGGGCCCGCAGTACCAGGACCCGTACACCGCGCCGACCTACCAGGATCCCTACACCGCGCCGCAGTACCGGGACCCGCACACGGCGCCGCAGTACCGGGATCCTCACACGGCGCCGCAGTACCGGGATCCTCACACGGCGCCGACGTACCGTGGCCCCTACGCGGACCCGTCCCGGAGCGGTCAGAAGCCAGGCGTGAACCGGTTCGCGATCGCCGCGCTGCCCACCGTGCTGATCTGCATGCCGATCTCGATCGGCCTCGCCATTCGGGCGCTGCGCACCATCCGCCGAACCGGCGAGCGCGGCAAGATGCTCGCCTGGCTCGCGCTGCTCCTCGACGCGCTCGTCATCGCGTACTACCTGGGTGTGTTCAGGAAGTAGCCGACCACAGTGCCCGGGACGGGATTCGAACCCGTACGCCTGTGAGGGCCAGGAGGTTTAAGCTCCCTGCGTCTGCCGTTCCGCCACCCGGGCTCCGGGGACGAGAGTACGTTACTGGTACGTCTTCCGCGGGTACACGGCGTGCGCCCCGGCGACCCGGTCGAGGAACAGTTTTCCGGCGCAGTGGTCGATCTCGTGCTGCAGGGCGCGGGCCTCGAACGCGTCGGTGGTGATCGTGACCTGTTCCGTCGTACCGGGCAGGATCCCGGTGACCGTCAGCCGGGTCGCGCGTTTCACGTCGCCGGTGAAGTCCGGCACCGACATGCAGCCCTCGCGGGCCTTCTCGTTGCGGGAGGCCTCGACGACGACCGCGTTGCAGAGCACGAAGACGCCGTGGCAGGTGCGCGTCTTCGGGTGCCCGGTGACGTCCAGCGAGAACATCTGCGCCGCGACGCCGACCTGCGGCGCGGCCAGGCCGACGCAGCCGGGGGAGACGCGCATCGTCGCGACCAGGTCCGCGGCGAGCTGGATCATCTCCGGGTCGAGCGGGTCCACCGGCGCGCTCTCGGTCGCCAGCACCGGATGCGGGGCGCGGACGACGTCGAGGATCGCGCCCTCGACGTCCAGCCGGGCGGGGGACCAGTCGGTGATCACAGGTCGTCGCTCTCGGCCGGTCGCAGCGTGACGCCGACCCCGAGCTCCTCGGCGGTGATCTCGAGCGCCCGGTTCAGCATCTCCAGCTCGGCCGCCGGCGGCAGCTCGACCTCGGCGGTCAGCACGTACAGCCCGCCGCTCAGCCGGGTCGACATGTCGGTCACGGTGCCGCCCGCGGAGGCGATCATCCGGGTCACCGCGGCCACGATCCCCGGCCGGTCCGCGCCGTGCACGCTGAGCATGTACGGCGCCCCGAGCGGCGCGTGCTCGTGCTCCGGGCCCATCTTCCGGACCGTGATCACGAGCTCGCCGCGCAACGGCTCGAGCGCCGACCTCACCTCGTCGAACGGCCCGGCGCAGACGATCATCATCGCGAAGTGACCGCGCAGCAGCGTCATGGTCGAGTCCTCGAGGTTGACCCCGGTACCGACCAGGGCCTCGGTGACGTCCGCGATGATGCCCGGGCGGTCCGGGCCGATGACGGTGACAGCGAGCTGACTCATGCCCGGAAACCTACCGGTCGACCTAAGTACCCCCGGCAGTGACTTCGGTATCCGGACAGCCGCCGAAGCCGTGGAGAACGCTTACACACCGCTACATTCGTCCTATGGGCCCGAAGCGCAGCACCCGCGACTGGATCGTGGACAGTGTCGCGTTCGTGGTCGCGGTCCTGATCGCGCTGTTCACCTACAGCGACGGCGAGTCCGACCCGGTGCCGCGGCTGCTGCTCGCGTTCGACTTCTGGACCGGGATGGTGCTGTGCCTGACGCTCTGGTTCCGCCGCCGGTGGCCGGTGCAGCTCGCGTTGATCGCGTGCCTGCTGTCGACGTACTCCGACTCGGCGGCCGGCCCGACGCTGGCGCTGATCATGACCGTCGCCGTCCACAAACCGTGGCGTACGTCGGTGTGGGTCTTCGCGGCGAACTTCGCCGCCACCGTCGTCTACGCCCGGGTCCGGCACGTCCAGGACTGGAAGACGCTGCTCGTCATCGCCGCGATCCTGTACGTCGCCGTCGCGGGCTGGGGGCAGTACATCCGCTCCCGCCGGCAACTCCTGCAGACGTTGCGGGACCGGGCCGACCGCGCCGAGACGGTGGCGAAACTGCAGGCGGAGCAGGCGCAGCTCCGGGCGCGGGAGGAGATCGCCCGCGAGATGCACGACGTACTCGGGCATCGGTTGTCGCTGCTGAGCGTGCATGCCGGCGCGCTGGCGTACCGGCCGGACGCGTCCACGGCGGAGGTCGCCGGCGCCGCGGAGATCATCCGCGCCAGCGCTCACCAGGCGCTGCAGGACCTCCGCGAGGTGATCGGCGTACTGCGGGCGCCGGTCGGGGAGCTGCCGCAGCCCGCGTTCGCGGACCTGCCCGAGCTGGTGGAGGGGTCCCGCGCGGCGGGGATCCCGGTCGAGCTGACGCTGGACGCGGACGGGCCGATGCCCGAGCACGTCGGGCGTACGGCGTACCGGATCGTCCAGGAGGGACTGACGAACGCGGTGAAACACGCTCCCGGTGAACCCGTGACGATCAGTGTGGTCGGTGCCCCGGGCAACGGCCTGTCGGTCGAACTGCGCAACCCGGCCCCGCACCGCCGCCGCGGCGACGGCCAGGGCCTCAAGGGCCTCACCGAACGCGCCGCCCTCGTCGACGGCCACCTCGAACACGGCCGCACCCCCGACGGCGACTTCCGCCTGCACGCCTGGCTACCGTGGCCCGCATGACCATTCGGGTATTGATCGTCGACGACGATCCGCTGCTGCGGGCCGGGCTGAAGTTGATGCTCGGTGGCGCCGAAGAGATTCGGGTGGTCGGCGAGGCGGGGGACGGGTCCGGGGTGCAGGGGCTGATCGACCGGCTGGCGCCGGACGTGATCCTGATGGACATCCGGATGCCCGGCACCGACGGCCTCACCGCGACCGAGGCGGTACGCCGGCGTCCCGGCGCGCCCGAGGTCGTCATCCTGACCACCTTCGACGCCGACGAGCACGTACTGCGGGCGCTCCGCGCCGGCGCCGCCGGGTTCATCCTGAAGGACACCCCGCCCGCCGAGATCGTCGAGTCGGTACGCCGGATCGCGGCCGGCCAGCCCGTCCTGTCGCCGGCCGTCACGCAACGGCTGATCACCCGCGTCGCGGACTCCGGCCAGGACAGCCGCAGGTCCAAGGCCGCCGCCCGGCTCGCCGGGCTGAACGACCGGGAACGTGAGATCGCCGTCGCGGTCGGCGAGGGCAAGTCGAACGCCGAGATCAGCGCGTCGCTCTACCTCAGCGTCCCGACCGTGAAGACGCACGTGTCCCGCATCCTCACCAAGCTCGACCTGAACAACCGCGTCCAGATCGCCCTCCTGGTGCACGACGCCGGTCTCCTCCACGAATGAAGGAGGCCGGGCCTCCGGCGAGTTGGAGGCCCGGCCCGATCTAGGTGGTGCTGCTACGACTGCGTCGCCCGGCGGAACTCCTCGTTCGGGGTCTGCAGGCTGCCCAGGCTGGTCACCTCGCGCCGGAAGAACAGCGCCAGCGTCCAGTCCAGGATCACCCGGGCCTTCCGGTTCAGGGTAGGCACACGGGACACGTGGTACGTCCGGTGCAGGAACCAGGCCAGCCAGCCCTTCACCTTCACGCCGTACAGCTGGGCGACGCCCTTGTGCAGGCCGAGGCTCGCGACCGAGCCGACGTACTTGTGCTTGTAGTCCTGCGGCGGCTGCCCGTCGACGACCCGGAGGATGTTCGCCGCGAGGCGGTTGGCCTGCCGGACGGCGTGCTGCGCGTTCGGGGCGCAGTACGCACCGGTCTCGCTCGTCAGGTCCGGTACGGCGGCGTTGTCGCCGGCGGTCCAGGCGTCCTCGAGGCCCTCGATCCGGAGGTTTGCCAGGGTCTTGATCCGGCCCTTCTCGTCCAGCGGGAAGTCCGTCGCGGCGAGCGCCGGGTTGGCCTTCACGCCGGCCGTCCAGACGATCGTGTCGGCGTCGAACTCGTCGCCGTCGCTGAGGATCACGCGGCCCTTCTCGCAGGACTCCAGCCGGGTCTCCAGCCGGATGTCCATGTTCCGCTTGCGGAGCTGGTCCACGGTGTACTTGCCGAGGTCCTCGCCGACCTCCGGGAGGATCCGGTTGGTGGCCTCGACCAGGACCCAGTGCATGTCCTCGGGCTTGATGTTGTCGTAGTACCGGGTGGCGTAGCGGGCCATGTCCTCGAGCTCGGCGAACGCCTCCACGCCGGCGTACCCGCCGCCGACGAAGACGAACGTGAGCGCGGACTTGCGCAGCGCGGGGTCGGGCTGGGACGACGCGACGTCGAGCCGGTCCAGCACCTTGTTGCGCAGGGCAATGGCCTCTTCGACGTTCTTGAAACCGGTCGCCTCCTCGGCCAGGCCGGGGATCGGCAGCGTCCGGGCGATCGAGCCGAGCGCGACCACGATCTGGTCGTAGGCGAGCTCGTACTCCGGGCCCTCCTCGGGCATGACCCGGGCGACCTTGTGCGCGTGGTCGATGCCGGTCACCCGGCCGGTCACCACCCGGCAGCCCTTGAGGGTCTTGCGCAGCGGCACCACGACGTGCCGCGGCTCCACCGATCCGGCCGCGGCTTCCGGCAGGAACGGCTGGTAGGTCATCACCGACCGCGGGTCGACCACCGTCACGCGGATCCGCCCCTGACGGGCGGCGCGGCGCAGGCCGTACGCGGTGTACATCCCGACGTAACCGCCTCCGACTACGAGGATGTGCGGCACCTGGGCTGTCATTCGGTTCACTCTCCCTGAGTGGGTCTCCGACTTCATGTTCACTTCAACGCTAAACGCTCGTGAAAGATTTCACAAACCCCCTCGCGAGTGATCTCACCCACCGAACATCCCCCACCCGAGGGATCCCTTCACCCCCTCATGGTGCGGCTCCCACCCCCACGCCCACCACCCCCGCCCGACAACGGCTCGCTTACTCCGTGGGCCCCTCGAGTGCCAACCGGTACCCACTAGGCGTCCGCAACAACAGCCGCCGATAGGTCCAGTCCGCCGCCGGCGCCTGCTGGATGCCGAAGTGCACCGTGTCGGTGCCGAACGCGATGAAGTCCGGGTACTCCGGTCCCTCGTAGATCACGGGTAGGCCGAGCTTCTCGTAGAACGCCCGCTCGGCGGTGAGGTCGGAGACGTTGAGGACAGGTGCGAGACGGGTGAACAGCGCGTCGGAGGTCACCTGTCCCAGCTTGGGCTATGCGCCGGCGAGGCGGTAGACGGAGATGTGGGAGGGGGAGTCGGCGGTGAAGGGGGTGTTGGACCAGTCGGCGTGGCGGGATTCGAGGGTGAAGCCGGCGAGTTGGGCCATCAGGTCGAGTTCGGCGGGCCAGATGTAGCGGTGCGGGGTGCGGCCGAGTGTGGCCTCGGTGCCTTCGCCGAAGTGGAAGTGGTGGGAGACGACGTGTTGCCGCAGTACGTCGTACGTGTCCAGCAGGATGTAGCCGGGGTCCGCGATGCCCACCGTGGCGGGGATGCCCGGTGGGAGGCGGCGGAGTTCGGGAACCCAGAGTTCGATCACGAAGCGGCCGCCGGGGGAGAGGTGCCGGGCGGCGTTCCGGAAGCAGGCGACCTGCTCCTCCTGGGTGAGCAGGTTCGAGATCGTGTTGTACACCAGGTAGACGAGCGTGAACTCGCCCGGCGCCCGCGTCGTCGCCATGTCGCCGACCGCGACCGGGATGGACCCGTTCTTGGCCCGCAACTGGTCGAGCATCGCCGTCGACAGCTCGATCCCACTCACCGGGACACCGAGCTCAGCCAGTGGTACGGCGACCCGCCCGGTGCCGATCGCGAACTCGAGCGCACGGCCGCCCGCCGCCAGCTCCTTCAACCGGTCGACGGTCGGTCCGATCACGTCCGCCGCGAACATCCCGGTGTCCGGCGTGTCGTACCTGGCCGCGACGTCCGCGTTCCAGAGCCGGTTCTGCTCCACGCCCTTCGTCCAGCGCAGGACGTCCTCGGCACCTTCCTCGCCGACCTTGACGAAGCCGAGGCGTTCGTACAGGCGGCGCGCATTCGGGTTGTCGCGTTCGACGGAGAGCTGCAGCGGTACGCCGCGACGTACGGCGTCCTCCTGCAGCGTGGTGATGATCGCCGTACCGATCCCGCGGTTCTGGACGTCCGGGTGCAGCTGGATCCCGTTCAGTTCAACCACTTCCGGCGTACGACTGACCCGCAGCCGCCCGGCGGGCCGCTCGTCCACCTCGACGACGTACAGCTCCGTCCCCGGGTCCTCGATCGACTCGAGCGTCCACTCGGCGAACCCCTGCCGCCACTCCAGCTCGTCGAACCCGTCGCCCAGCCGCCCCTGGGCCCGCGTGGCGCTCAGCACCACCTCAGCCAGGAACCCCGCATCGGACGCCACCGCAGCACGAAGTCGGTACATGTCCCGCAACCTACGCAGCCCCTGAGCCGGCAGCCACCGGTTATTCGCCGACCGAACCACGACAGATGTAACAGACTCCTGTGAGAACTGTTGATCCGGGGCGGGGGTGTGCGCGTCAATAGGGGTGTGGAGAACTACCGCGCCCCGGTCCTGACCGCTTCGCTGCTGGCGCCGCCGGCGGTTTGTGCGTTGCTGATCCCGTTCCGGGAACATTTCGACAACGCGAACGCCGCGCTGGTGCTGGTCGTCGTGATCGTCGCGGTCGCGGTGTTCGGCATCCGGCTGGCCGGGGTGCTCGCGGCGGTGTCGAGCGCGGTGTGGTTCGACTTCTTCCTGACGGTTCCGTACGACAGCTTCACGATCAACAGCAGCAACGACGTGGAACAGGCGATCCTGCTGCTGGTGATCGGTATCGCGGTCACCCAGATCGCGATCTGGGGCCGTCGGCAACAAGCGAAGGCGTCCCGGCGGCGCGGGTACCTGGACGGCGTGATCACCACCTCCCAGGCGGTCGCGACCGGCGCCTCCGCCGACGACCTGATCGAACAGGTCCGCGCGGAACTCACCGCCGTACTGGGCATCGACGGCGTCAAGTTCGTTGCCGGAAGCAAGCAGACGGCAGGCCCGCGGCTGAACCCGGACGGCTCGGTCACCCGCGGCTCCCACGTCCTCAAGGTGGAACGCGACGGCCTCCCCACGAACGCCGAGATCGAACTCCCCGTCCAGCACGCCGGCGTCCCCCGCGGCCGCTTCCTCCTCACCGCCGCCACCCGCATCGCCCGCCCGGACCTCGAACAGCGCCTGGTGGCCGTAGCCCTCGCCGACCAGGTAGGCGCCGCCCTCACCACCCAGGAACCCGCCCGCCCGCACGTCTGAATTCCATCAACACCCGATACAACCCCTGGATTTACAGGGGTTTCGGTTGGGAAACATCAGGGTGGATTCTCAGATTGTGTTCAGGATGGGGTCGTAGGATCTTGATACGGCCCCGGATGTGGGTCATCAGGAGGAAACATGCAGAGCAGTAACCCGGTGCTGAACCGGTCGAGTGCGTTCGCGCCTGGCCACGGGCAGGCCTATCCGGGGGCCGCTCCGTACGGTCAGCAGGCTCCCAACGGCTACGGGTACGGCGGGTCGGGGATGCCCCCGCAGCAGTACCAGGGGGCTCCGGCCGCCAGCCGGCCGATGACATTGGACGACGTGATCGTGAAGACCGCGATCACCCTGGGCGTTGTCGTGGCGGCGGCCGCGGTCGCGTGGTGGATGGTCCCGGCGACGCTGGTCACGCCGGCGTTCCTGGCCGGGATGCTGGTCGCGTTCGCGATCGCGATGGTGCTGTCGTTCTCCCGCAAGGTGAACCCGGCGCTCGTGATGGTGTACGCCGCCGCCGAGGGCGTGTTCCTCGGAATCGGCAGCAAGTTCATCGCCCACTGGGTCGGTGACTCCGGCATCATCGTGCAGGCGGTGCTGGCCACGATGGTGACGGCCGGACTCACGCTGGCGACGTACAAGTACTTCGCGATCAAGGTCACGCCGAAGTTCACCAAGATGGTGGTCATCGGCACGATGGGCTTCGCCGGCGTGCTGCTGATCAACCTGCTGCTGAGCCTGTTCGGCGTCAGCACCGGGATCGGCGGGATGGGCCCGATGGGGCTGTTGTTCGCCGCGATCGGCGCGGGCCTCGCGGTGTTCAACCTGATCCTCGACTTCGACCTGGTCGAGCAGGGCATCCGTCAGGGCGCCCCGCAGAACGAGGCCTGGCGGGCGGCGTTCGCGCTGACCGTCACGCTGGTCTGGCTGTACTGGAACATCCTGCGCATCCTCGCCATCCTGCGCGGCGGCGACTGATCCAGCTGACACGACGGAAGGGCCGGTCCAGGTGGGCCGGCCCTTTCGTCGTTCTCACCCTGCGTACTGCGTGTACAGCGCCGTCGTGTCCTCCGCGAGCCGTCGGGTGCCGTCGAGCAACCACCCGGACGGCAGCGTTCCGACGAACCGCCGCGCGTCCCGCAGGTGGTGCGGAACGGCCCCGTGGACGTCGGCAGCCGCGCGCGCCATCGACGTCAGCACCAGCTCGACCGCCCGCGGCCGCAGCGACTCGATCGTGATCCGCTCGACGTCCGGCGACAGCCCCCGCAGTTGCCAGCCGGCGATCCGGCGCATCGGATCCGGCCCGCGCAGCGTCCCGAGGATCCGCCCGTACAGCAGATCGTCCGGCTGCAGCCCGACGTCCACGTAGTCGGCGGTCGGCGGACCGACGACCTTCACCTCGCGGGCAACGTCGTCACCGACCGCGACTATCCGCGGATGCCCGAGCGACCCGGTCCCGGCCTGCCGGCGGTGCCACGACGCGTCCGGGACGTTCACGGCCTTCCGTACGGCGGCCGGCAACGTCGACGGGTCCGCGGCCGCCGCCTCCCGGAGCTTCCCGTAGTACCGCGCCGCACTCGGCGGCTTCGGCACCAGCGCCCGCAGGTGCTTCGCGCCGGAGTCGGCCAGATCGACGGCCCGCCCCGGCTTCGCCGTCGACCACGCGTCCAGCAGCACCCGGCAGATCCGCTTCGGGCTGATCGCCACCTCCGGCGTCAGTACGGCGGACACCGCGAGCCGGAGCAGGTCGATCGTCGGCGGCCCCCACGCCAGCTCGTCCAAGTCGTTCACGCCCCACCGCCGTACGCCGCGGTGATCGCGCCAGGTCCCGAAGTTCTCCACGTGCAGGTCCCCGACCGCCGGCACCTGCGGGCCCTTCAGCAGATCAGGCGTCAGTACGGCGACCCGCTGCAGCCACAGGTAGTACGTCCCGCGCAGGAACCGCAGCGGATCACCCGCCAGCTCGTGATGCTTGAGCGCCAGATCCTCCGGTACGAGGGGAATCCTGTCCGCCAGCCACTTCTCGTACGCGGCCGTCTCGGCCTGTACCGTCATTTCGTCGCCACCAATCCACGCCGTACGGCGATCCCGCCCGCGACCGCGCTGACCGCGATCGTGACGAGTGCGCCGAGGATCAACGCGGACGGCTCACCCGGCTGGAGCACGTGCAGCGACGTACCGACCGTCGCCGCCGCGACCGGGACACCGAGCTGTGCCGCCGCGAGTGCGCCGATGCTCAGCGGCTGCCGGGTGAGTTTCCCGGACAGGTGGCTGAGGACGGCGCCGGCACCGAGCGCGGCGCCGAGACCGATGAACGCCGGCTTGGTGCCGAGTTCGCGCAGGTCGAGCGACGCACCGAGCCAGACGAAGAAGACCGGGCCGAGGAACCCCTCGGTCAGCGCGAACAGCTGCCGCGCGAGCCGTCGTGGCTCGCCGACCGCCGCCACCGCGAGCCCGAGCACGAACCCGGCCAGCATGATCGACACGTGCGTCGCGGTCGCCAGCCCGGCCAGCGCGAACAGCACCATCAGGCTGATCCGCAGCTCGGCCGCGAACCGCCGCTCCTCCGACACGTCGTGCAGGCGGTGCCGGGCGCCGGACTGTTCGGCCTTGTTCAGGCCGAAGAACACCACCACGCCCGCCGCGATCACCGCGAGCGCGCCGAGCGCGGCCCGGCCGGCGTGCGGCGGGTCGATCGCGAGCGGCAGCGCCACGATGCAGGCGGCGTCCGCGATCGCGACCTGCGGGAGCAGCTCGACCACCGACCGCCCGCCGAGCCCGAGCGAGTCGACGATCGGCAGCACCAGCGCCGCCGACGAGGACGACATCAGTACGGCGTACAGCGGCACGTGGCCGGTGTGGAAGATCGCGTTCAGCCCGAACGCGAGCGCGGTCGCGACGACCCCGGTGCCGACCGCGCGGAGCAGACCGGGCCGGATCGCCCGCCGCAGGCTGTCGTCCCGGACCGGGACATGGGTGCCGGCCACGAACATCACCAGCCCGAACCCGATGTCTGCGAGGAACGTGAAGCTCGGGTCGGCGGCCTTCAGGTAGCCGATCCCGGTCTTGCCGAGGAGCACGCCCGCGGCCAGCTCGCCGAGCACGACCGGGATGTGCCAGCCGCGCCGCAGCGCGAGCAGCGGACCGGCCAGTCCGACCGCGACGACCACCGCCAGCATGGTGAAGCTCACCGAGCGCTCCTTTCCCCAGAGCGTCATTGTGCCCCCGGGAAGCTGAGGAACAGCGACGGCGTTCCGGACGCGGGTCGTCCGGTTCCGGTTCTACCGTGGTCGCATGCAGACTGCCTGGTACGACGCTCCCTCACACACGGCCGGCGCCGCCCTGGCGGCCGCCGTGAAGGACGCCGACGTGCGGGCGACCGGCGTACTGGTCCGCGCCGACGACCTGTCCCCGGCCTCGGCGGCGGCCCGGAAGCTCGGGCTGACCGAGGGTACGGCCCGCACGCTCTCCGCCTCGATCGAAGCGGCTGACCCGCCCACGATCCAGGCCTTCTGGGACCAGGTCGTTGGCGCCCCGCTCTTCCCCGTACGCCGCCTCGACGAGCCGCGACCGCTCCGGAACCGCATCCACGTCGACGTGGTCCGCCCGTCCGACGAAGCACTCCGCGCCCGCGGCGACCGCGAGCCGTCAGGCCCGTACGGGGTGATGCTGGCCGACGACGAGGGCAACGAGGTCGACCTGGTCCCGGGCGACCTCGTCCCCGGGACCACCGACTGGTACGCGTTGTTCAGCCCGATGGTGCACTACCCGAACGCGCCGGCCGGGTTCGTCACCGCGGTCGCCGAGCTGGCCGACGCCGCGGGCATCCCGCTCCGACTCGACGTACGGACGGAAGGCCTCACGATCGCGGGCCGGAAGGACGCGTGGGAGACCGATCCGGGGTTCGTCGTACTCGCCCGGCAGATCGAGGGTGCGGCCAAGGATCTCGGGCTGCGGCCGGATCCGGCGTCGTTGCGGTTCGTACAGTTCGGCATCGACGCGTCGGACGTGCCGGCGGTACGGGCGTTCTGGGCCGGCTTCCTCGGCTACGAGTTCGACAGCAGGACGGACATCACCGACATCTACGATCCGCGCGACCTCAACCCGGTGCTGTTCTTCCAGCAACTACAGGAGCCACGGCCGCAACGGAACCGGATCAGATTCGAGCTGACCGGCCGCAATCCCTTGCTGGTAACGGATCCGGAGGGCAACGAGATCCTCGCCGGAACGTGAAAGACCTGCCCCTCCACCTGAAAGGGCAGGCCTTCGAGTTGTCTCCTTTGCGGCTCAGCCCATTCGCCGGTGCGCCTTGACCAGGTCGAACTCGTGGACGATGGCGGTCGCGTGCCCATGCGCGAGCGCGTACTCGCTGGAGAGCCATCGAACTCTGTCGTCGAAGCGCAGGAACGACGGTCCGTCGTTCATCAGCTGGAACCACTCGGTCATAGCGCGTCCGGTGCATCTGGGCACGGCCTCCACCAAACGCTGATGCGTCTCCTCGGAGTGGTTCAAGCCCATCTTCGCCTCCCGTCATCGGGGTACCGCGTGGTTATCGACTGTGCACCACCCGGCCGCCCGGAGGCAAGACTCCCGACATGAAAGTCGCCGCTCAGCGGACGCACAACCTCAACAACTATTGACCGACGGGCACGGTTTCCGGATTTTCCGCGGCACTTTCCGCCGCGGTCTCCTCGACCCGGTCGACCTCGGCCTTCGGGTGCCGGCGGCGGTGCCGCAGGGCCGCCCAGCGGCCGCGTGGTCCGCGCTCCCGGCCGGCCACCTCGGTGGCCGCGACCTCGGTGCCGGCCCGGCGGGCGGCCTGGACCGCGGCCTGCGCGATCGGCAGGATCGCCTCGCCGCGGAACGGCTCCGGGTGCACGAACGACTCCGGCCCGACCCCCATCGCGGCCGCCACCGACGGCAGCAGTGCGGCGGACGCGGCGGCGTACCCGGTGGCCGACGGGTGGAAGTTGTCCCGGCCCCACATCGACGGATCGGTGCGGAACACCTCGCCGAGCAGCGAGCCCAGCGACACCGACCGGCCGCCGGCCTCGACGACCGCGATCGTCTGGGCCGCGGCGAGCCGGTGGCTCCACGAGCGGGCGACCCAGCGCAGCGGCGGCACGATCGGCGGGACCACGCCCAGGTCCGGGCAGGTTCCGACGACGACCTCGCAGTTCGCGGCGCGCAACCGGCGTACGGCAGTGGACAGCAAGCGGACGGACGTCGACGGCGGCATCTTGGCCTTCACGTCGTTCGCCCCGATCAGGATCACCGCGACGTGCGGCCCGGCCTGCAGCGCGGTGTCCACCTGCGCGGCCAGGTCGGTCGACTTCGCGCCGGTCTTCGACACGTCGACCAGCCGCACCGGTCGCTCGGCGAGGTCCGCCAGCCCGGAGGCGATCAGCACCCCGGGCGTCTCCTGCGGCGAGTCGGTGCCGTAGCCCGCGGCACTCGAGTCGCCGAGCATGGCGAACGTGATCGGATGTCCTGGATACCGGCCGTACAGACCGTTGCCCGGAGTCGGGTAGTAGCGCATCGGTCCGATCACGCGCTTCGCGTACTCGGCCTCAGCGGTGAGTACGCCGTACAGCGTGGCACCGATGAGTCCGAGACCCCCACCCCCGAAGGCTGCGGCCTGGGCCAGCTTCTTGGCTGCCCCAGCTTTGCTCATGTCACAAGGATTACACGCTGTTATCGCGACGCAAGTGAAAATAGGGCAAAGCGTCCTGTATCACTACAGTAAAGATCGTGCGCTACGCAGAATCACTCCTGGACCTCGTCGGCAACACCCCGCTGGTGAGGCTGACCAAGACCACCGACGGGGCCAAGCCCCTCGTCCTCGCCAAGGTTGAGTACTTCAACCCCGGCGGCTCGGTGAAGGACCGGATCGCGGTCCGGATGATCGAGGCCGCGGAAGCCTCCGGTGAGCTCAAGCCCGGCGGCACGATCGTCGAGCCGACCTCCGGCAACACTGGCGTCGGGCTCGCGATGGTCGCCCAGCAGAAGGGCTACAAGTGCGTCTTCGTCTGCCCCGACAAGGTCAGCGAGGACAAGCGGAACGTGCTCAAGGCGTACGGCGCCGAGGTCGTCGTCTGCCCGACCGCGGTCGCGCCCGAGCACCCGGACTCGTACTACAACGTGTCCGACCGGCTGGTCCGCGAGATCGAGGGCGCCTGGAAGCCGAACCAGTACGCGAACCAGAACAACCCGCGCTCGCACTACGAGACCACCGGACCGGAGCTCTGGGAGCAGACCGACGGCAAGATCACGCACTTCGTCGCGGGCGTCGGCACCGGCGGCACGATCAGCGGCACCGGGAAGTACCTGAAGGAGGTCTCCGGCGGCCGCGTGCAGATCATCGGCGCGGACCCGGAGGGTTCGGTGTACTCCGGCGGCACCGGGCGGCCGTACCTGGTCGAGGGCGTCGGCGAGGACTTCTGGCCGGAGACGTACGACCGGGACATCTGCGACCGGGTGATCGAGGTGTCGGACGCGGACTCGTTCGCGCTCACCCGGCGGCTGGCGCGGGAAGAGGCGATGCTGGTCGGTGGCTCGGCCGGGATGGCCGCCGCCGCGGCGATTCGGCTCGCGCACGAGCTGGACGACCCGGACGCGGTGATCGTCGTACTGCTGCCGGACGGTGGGCGTGGATACCTGACGAAGGTGTTCAACGACGACTGGCTGGCGCAGTACGGGTTCCTCGCGCACGCGAAGGCGGGGACTACGCTCGGTGACGTACTGGCCGGGAAGGACGGCAGCCTGCCGCCGCTGGTGCACACCCACCCGCACGAGACGATCGCCGAGGCGGTCGCGATCCTGCGCGAGTACGGCGTCTCGCAGATGCCGGTCGTCCGGGCCGAGCCGCCGGTGATGGCGGCCGAGGTGGCCGGCGCGGTGTCGGAGCGGACGCTGATGGACGCGCTGTACTCCGGCAAGGCGCGACTGGCCGACATCGTCGAGCAGCACATGGACCCGGCCCTGCCGTCCCTCGGCGCCGGCGAACCGGTCACCAAGGCGGTCGAGCTGCTCGAAGGCCGCGACGCCCTGATGGTGCTCGACGACGGCAAGCCGGTGGGCGTACTGACCCGGCAGGACCTCCTGGTCCATCTGTCCGCCGACTGAGCTTGTTCTAGCGGTCCACGACTGACGGGATGATGGCGATCAGCGCGGTGATCACGATACCGATCACCACGACGGCCGCTCCTGCGATCTGAAGAATGTCCATGCCTCAAGAGTCCTGCACCGACGCATCTGAGACATCGGCCTCCGGATCGGTCTTCCCCTCATCCCAAGGTCGTACGCCGCCCTGCCCCACCTCCTACTAGAGGAGTCCGGGTAATCACCTAGTGGACCACAAAGGACACCGCTCCGCGGCGGCTGCCTGATGGCCGCCTTCGGCGGCGTGCTGCCGCCGCCGGGTGGGGGGTACACGTGGTGGGTGGCTGTTCCCGCGCGCAATGGGCACCGCTTCGCGGCGGCTGGCTTTCGGCCACCTTCGGCGGGTGCTACCGCCGTCGGGGGAGCGGCTTCGCCTGGAGCAGTTGCTCCGCGGGGGAAGGTAGTCGCTGCAAGGAGACCAGCCGCGCTGCGGCGTGGCTGGATGTCCGCGGTCTGCGGTGCGTGCTCCTGTCCCGAGGCGGGAACGCGTCGATGCCCTCCTGCACCTGTTTCCGGGTCGGCGCTTCGCGGTGACTGTTGTTGGCCGCGTCCGGCGGCGCGGTGCTGCCGAGGGGACCGTATGCGCGGTGGGTACCTGTTCCGGCGGAGCTGAACACGCAGGATCGGCCGGATGGTGCCGTCGGGTTGGTGTTCCTGCGCAGAGGACCCGTGGGGAGGCTGTTTGCTGGCCGCGTTCGGCGGTGGGTAGGGGCTCCTGCGTGGGTTCGCGGCGGTCCGTTCCGCGCGTCGGTCGCGGCTCGGGCAGCGCGGGCGTCAGTGGACGACCGCGAAGTCGGATGGGTTGAGTTTTCGGGTGCGGCGCCAGTAGGTGAAGGTCCAGGCGGGCCAGATGGTGGAGTTTCGGCCGGTGGGGTCCAGGTACCAGCTGGTGCAGCCGGATTGCCAGACGGTGTCGTCGAGGTCGGTCTGGACGTCGGTGACGAACTGTTCCTGGGCCTCCTCGCGGACCTCGACATACGTCGCGTTGCGCCGGCGGAGGAGGTGGAGGGCCTGCATCACGTAGCGGACCTGGGCCTCGATCATGAAGACCATCGAGGAGTGGCCGAGGAGGGTGTTCGGGCCGACGAGCAGGAACAGGTTCGGGTAGCCGGCGACCGTGATGCCGAGGTGGGCGCCGATGCCGTCGCGTTTCCAGTGGTCGGCCAGGTCGATGCCGTCCCGGCCGCGGATCGGCATCCGGGTGAGGTTCGCGGAGACGTCGAAGCCGGTGCCGAGCACGATGGTGTCGCAGGACCGTTCGGTGCCGTCGGCGGTGACCACGCCGGTCGGGGTGACGCGCGCGATCGGGGTGCTGATCACGCTGACGTTGGGCCGGGCGAGGGCCGGGTAGTAGTCGTTCGAGATCAGGATCCGCTTGCAGCCGATCTGGTAGTCCGGGGTCAGCTTCGCACGCAGTTCCGGGTCGGTGACCTGCTTGTGCAGGTGCCGTTTCGCCTGGATTTCCAGGCCTTTCATCAGCTTCGGGTTCCCGGCGAAGCCGGCGCCGCGACCCTCGAGCCCCCAGTAGATCGCGTTCCGGATCGTCCGTTGCGCGGCCGGGAACCGTTCGTGCAGCGTGCGTTCCCAGCCGCCGATCGCGCGGTCCGGCTTCGGCGTCACCCACGGCGCCGTCCGCTGGTACACGTCCAGTTGCGCCACCTGCGGCGCGATCCGCGGTACGAACTGGATCGCCGACGCCCCGGTCCCGATCACCGCGACGTTCCGCCCGCGGAGGTCGCGGTCATGATCCCACCGCGCCGAGTGGAACGCCGTACCGCCGAACGAGTCCAGGCCGGGGATGTCCGGCAGCTTCGGCTGGTGCAGGCTGCCGACGCCGGCGACCAGGGCCTGGGTCTCGATCGTCTCGTCGTCGTTGACCGTGACGGTCCAGTGCCCGGACCTCTCGTCGAACTCCGCCCCGGTGACCTCCGCGCCGTACCGGATCTTGTCCGCGACGCCGTACTTGTCCGCGCAGTGCCGCAGGTAGGCGAGGATCTCGTCCCACGGCGCGAACATCCGGGTCCAGCGCGGGTTCTGCTCGAACGAGAACGAGTAGAGGTACGACGGGATGTCGCACGCGCAGCCCGGGTACGTGTTGTCCCGCCAGGTGCCGCCCAGGTCGTCGGCGGCCTCCAGGACGACGAAGTCCTCGCAGCCGGCCTGCTTGAGCTTGATCCCCATGCACAGTCCGGCGAACCCGGAGCCGATGATCATGACCTCAGCCATAACAGCCGAGGTTACCGGCCGGTCACCCCGCGACGGAAGCCTTCAACCGGTAGAGGGTCTCGCCGGCGTTCGGTACGACGAACGTGTCGGCGTCGGCCTCGTACGCGTCCAGGTCGACGGTCGCGGGGTCGGCGTACCCGAGGTTGGCTCCCCGTACGACGTCCTCGGGGATGCCGGTGGCGAGCGTGACCTGGACGCGGAGGTGCTCGCCGCTCACCGGGTCCCAGGTGCCGGCGCCGCGCAGGTGCGTCGAGTGCGCGAGCACACCCCAATGCAGGTCGCGGAACTTCTCCCACTGGCCGAGGAAGTAGTCGCGGCAGTGGTACCCGATCTGCTCGATCTCCGGGTGCATCGCGGCCAGCTGGGTGACGTGCGGCGCGTACAGGATCACCTCGCCGCCGTCGGCGACCACCGGCTCGAGCTTGTAGAACCCCTTCGCCGCGGTCCAGATGTCGGCGTACTTCGGTGGCATCACCGACACCACCCGCCGCACCGGGCGGTCCAGGTACCGGACGTGGGTCTGCGCGGAGATCTCCGCGGCGGCCCGCCACGACTCGACCGTGTCGCCGAACGCGATCGCGTGCAGCGAGTCGGTGCCGGACCGGGCGACCACGGACAGCGCGAGCTTCTCGGCCGGGATCAGCGCGGCGGCCTCGTCGATCAGCGCCCGGACCGGCGTGATCCCCGGCGTACCGATGATGTTCGCGCTGGTGATCAGCGCGCCGAGCCAGTGCGAGAAGTCGATCACCTCCTGGCCGGCGACGCCCGGGAAGAAGTACTTGTTGCCGCCGGAGAACCCGACCACCTCGTGCGGGAACACCGGCCCGACGACCAGCGCCACGTCGTGCTCGACGACCGCCCGGTTCAGCCGGACCGGCACCTCGTCGCGGAGCATCTCGGCGGAGATCTCGCCGACCCGGTCGGGGCCGATCGTGCCGAGGTCCGCGAACGTCTCCGGCTTCCACCACTCGTGGTTGATCACGTTCGGGTAGTCGTCGCCGAGGTGCTCGCGGAGCTGCTCCGGCGTCATCGCCGCGTGGGTGCCGAGGGCAACCAAAATCGTGACCTGGCTGCCCTTCAGTGCCTGGGTGACCGCCTTCAGGAGCAGGGGGAGCGGGCAGCTGCGGGTCGCGTCCGGGACGATCACACAGACGCTCTTCCCCTCCAGCCCGGCACCGGCCAGGGCGTCGCCGACGAACGCCGTCACCTCGTCCTCGGTCAGGACCTGACCCGCACCACCGATCACCACCGCATTGGTCACACCTCGACCTTAGAGGTCGCGCGGGACCATTGCACTCCCGCGATCACGGCGTACGCGATCCCGCCCGCCGGGACCGCCCAGAAGCGGAAGAACGGGAGCTGCCCCGAGAACGCGGTCGCCGCGAACACCGCGCCGTACGTCGCGACGCCCGCAACCGTCCCGCGCCGCCGCGAGTCGAGCGCGGTGCTCGGCAACGGACCCATGTGCCGGTCGAGAACCGCGCCGAACGCGCTCAGGCCGACGAGCGACGTGAGGATAATCAGTACGCCGCCGGGCAGGCCGCCGAAGACGATCGCGGCCGCGTTCAGGAAGGTGATCAGTGCGAACGCGACCGCCATGTCCAGCGCGCCGAACGTCAGGTGCGACCGGCGCCGGCGCTTCAGGTCGACGTCGTCGCCGGTACGGACCGGGCCGGGGTCGCCGGAGAGCCGCCGTACGGTCAGGATCAGGCCGGTCGCGAGGACGAGCAGGAGCAGTACGCCGAGTATCGACAGCGTGACGGTGCGCGTCGTCGACATGTACTGGTGGACGACGCCGTCGTCGGACACGCAGCTCGCGGACGGCGGGAACCAGCGGGTCCGCGGTACGGCGTTCACCGCGCCGAGCTTGCGCGCGCAGTCCTCGTCCGGGTCGTACCAGTTCGGCTGGGACAGCGTGACCGCCGACGCCCACACCAGGCCGCCGATCAGCCCCAGTCCCAGCAGAGAACCCGCCCGCCGCCGTACCCAGTCCACGGCTCTACCCTCTCATCCGTGGATCCTTACCTTGCCGAGCTCCGTCGCGCCGTGGGTTCCCGGTTGTTGCTGTTGCCGGGCGCGCAGGTGCTGGCGATCGACGCCGACGACCGGATCCTGCTCCAGCGGAGCCGCGACACCGGTCTGTGGGAGCTGCCGGCGGGCGGGGCCGAGCCTGGTGACAGCTTCCGCGGTACGGCGGCCCGCGAGTTCTCGGAGGAGACCGGGCTGGTGGTGCGCGAGGAGGACCTGGTGCCGTTCGCGAGCGTGTCCCGGGCCGACGTACACACACTCACCTATCCGAACGGCGACGTCGTCCAGTGCTTCGCCCTCTGCTTCGAGGCCCGCACCTGGACCGGCGCCCTCCGCCCCGCGGCAAACGAAGTACTCGAAGCCGGCTTCTTCACGGAACCACCCGGCCCGCTGCATCCGCCGACCGAACTGGTCCTACGCCTCCACACCACCTACCGGAAAACCGGCCTGTTCCAGGCCTACTGAATGCGCTAGATGACAGTTGCCGTTGGCAAGTACAGGAAAGAATGGGATATTGCTGGGATGGGCGTGACCGTGGCGGAATTGTCCGACGGGCTTCGGCGGTTGGGGCTGGGAGAGGCGTCTGAGGTGGTGGTGCACTCGTCGTTGAGTGCTTTCGGGTACGTCGACGGTGGGGCGGAGGCGGTGTGTGCGGCGTTGGCGGAGGTGTGTGGGACCGTGCTGATGCCGGCCGGGACGTGGGATCTCACCGGGTTGCCGGCGCCGCCGGGGATGGTGCGGCCGCGGAACGCGTTCTGGAACGCGGGGAGCTGGCCGGAGTTCGACGAGAAGTTGTCGGAGGCAACCAGCTTCCGGGTGGACCTGCCGGTCGACCGGTGGCTCGGGCGGATCCCGGAGACCTTCCGGCAGACCCGCGATCCGTTGCGGAGCGAGCATCCGCTGTTCTCCTACCAAGCCGCAGGACCCGCCGCCGAGCGCATCCTCGCTGCCCAGCGCCCGGACTGGCCGCTCGGGCCGATCGAGGCGCTCGACGGTGACGTGCTGCTGCTCGGCGTCACGCACACCTCGAACACCACGATCCACCTCGCCGAGCAGTACCTCGGCCGCTCCCGGTTCTACCGGTACGCGAAGTCCGCCGACGGCCTGTGGGTCGAGTACCCGAACGTCCCCGGCGCCAGCCACATGTTCGACGCGATCGAGCCGGTACTGCGTCCCGCGACCAAGGAGGTCCGGATCGGTCAGGCGCGCGTACGCCGGATCCCGAAGCAGGCCGTCCTGGACGCGACCCGCGACCTGATCGAGTCCGACCCGACCGCGCTGCTCTGCACCGACGACCCGACCTGCCGCTGCGCCGCCGCACTCCAGCAGCGACTCGCCGCCTGGGAACCGCTTTAGCTGACGTCGATCAGCACCTTGCCGACGATGCTGTTCTCCACCGCGGCGTGCGCCTCGGCGGCCTCGTCGAGCGCGTAGTGGAGCAACGGGATCCCGGCCTCCGGCCCGACCCGGATCGCCCCGGCCGCGACCGCCGCCGCGACGTCACCCAGCCCACGCGGCCGCCACGAGTCCGGCGCCGTGTACAGCAGCACGAACTGCCACCGCGCGTTCGGCACCATCGACGCCCGCACCGGGAGCTCCATCGTCGCGCCGCCGTCGGTCGCGTACACCGCCACCGACCCGTGCGTCGCGATCACCGCCGCGTCGATCGCCGCGTTCGCCGCCGGGGACACCTCGACGATCGTGTCGACCCCGCCCGGAGCAATCGCCCGTACCTCGGACACCACGTCCTGCTGCCGGTAGTCGATGACGTGATCCGCGCCGGCCAGCGCGGCGAGGTTGCCCTTCTCCGGGCTGCTCACGGTCGTGATCACGGTCGCGTCGGACCACCGCGCCAGCTGGATCGCCGCGTTCCCCACCGCGCCCGCGCCGCCGGCGACCAGCACGGTCCTCCCGGCGAGCTTGCCCGGCCCGAGGTGCACCGGCCCGTCCTCGGTCACGGTCAGGCAGCGGTGCGCGGTCAGGAACGGTACGCCGAGCGCAGCCCCGAGGTCGTACGACGCCTCGTCGGGCAGCGGCACCACATGCCGCACCGGCACCACGGCGTACTCCTGCGCCGTACCACCCGACGGTCGAAGGTAGGCCGCCTCCCAGAGCCACACGCGCTGCCCGCGGAGCCCCGCGTCGACGCCCTGCCCGACCGCGTCGACGACGCCGGACCCGTCCTGGTTCGGCACCTGCGCCGGGTGCACCGGCGTACCGGGCTCGCTGCCGCGGCGCGTCTTCCAGTCGGTCGGGTTGACGCCCGACCGGTGGATCCGCACCCGCACTTCCCCCGGCGCCGGCTCGGGCATCGGCCTGTCCACGAGGGTCAGGACGTCAGGATCACCGGTCACGGAGTACTCGACAGCTCGCACCCCACCGACGCTACCGCAGCTGCTTGGTGAACATCAGGGTCGCGGCGTCGTCGTTCCGGACCAGCTCCATCGGCGGCACCTGGTGACCGTCGTAGATCAGCCCGCGTCCGTCGGGGAGGTACCCGCGCCGCACGTACATCCGCTGCGCCTGCCCGTAGTCCGCGTACAGCCCGACGCCGATCCCCACCACGGCAGACCTTTCCGCCACCAGCGCCTCGGCCGCGTCCATCAACGCGGAGCCGATGCCCTGCCGCCGGAGCTTCGGCAACACGTTGAAGTCCTGGATCTCCGGGACGTTCCCGAAGTACGGCGACTTCCACCGCACTGTCACGTATCCGGCGTACGCGCCGCCGACCGTCGCCACCAGGACGTCTCGCGTCCCAGCGGCCTGCTCGGCCAGGTACCGCTCGTACTGCGCGACCGGCTTGTCCCAGCCGAGCTCGGCCATCGCCCCTGAGATGATGTCCGGGTCGTCGTCCCGCAGCGGCCGGATCTCCATGGTCGCCAGGGTGCTGGAGACCCGGGCTGTCCCGCAAACGGATTTCTGCCGGAGGGCGCCGGGGACGGCGCCCTCCGGCGGGCGTCACGGGGTCGGGTCCGGGTAGCTGCCGCCGAGGATGTCGGTGTTGCCGAAGGTCGCCGGGCAGGTCCCGAGGACGTCCGGAGCCGGCGCGGCCGGTCCGCCGTAGAACGAGTCGCGGTACGCGTTGACCGACGGGCAGACGCCCGCGTCGTGCGCGTCGTTCCACACCGCGACCGCGCGGTCGTTCGTTGCCGCGGCGTACACGTAGTCCCCGAGGAACTCCGCGGTCAGCGAGTTCGTGCTGCTGCCCCGCGGATCGCCGCCCGGGGTGCGTTCGAGCGTGGTCCACCCGGACGGTACGCCGTTCACCACGTCCGCGTGCTGTACTTCGCCGACGAGCCCGCGTGGGTCCGTCGTGTTGTCGCGGTAGGGCGTCGTGAACGAGTTGTGCACCACGTACAGGTCGGCGCCGTCCGGGGACACCGCCGGTGCTGTGTAGACCGGGCGATCGCCGGGCGCGAGGCTGAGCGGGGACGGCGTGGACCAGGACGTGCCGCCGTTCCGCGACCAGGTCAGCATCAGCTGCTCGTGGTTCAGGCCGGCCCGGCCGTCGGACCAGGTCATGAAGATCTCGTTGGTCGCGCCAACGCCACTGGGGCGTCCGTTCGCAATGTCGACGTTCGGCCCGCCGGCCAGGTCGACACGGGCGCCGGCGATCCCGTCCATCACCGGGCGGCCCTGGGCCGGGTCGAGCACACCCGGCTCCACGACCGGAGCGACCGTGGCCGGGCCGGTGAAGTGTGCGCCGCCGTCGGTCGACTTGTACATCAGTTCCAGGTTCGCGCCACCACGGAGGCCGACGCCGAACACGTAGACGTTGCCCGTGCTGTCCGTGCGTACGACGCAGCCGTCGGGCTGCTGGCTGATGCCGTTGTTCGTGGCCGGGCCGAGCTGATTCGTCGTCCACGTCCGGCCGCCGTCGGACGAGCGCGCCACCATGAGCGGCACGGGGAGCGCCTGGCCGTGGCTGTTGCTGCGGAAGCTGGCCCAGCAGGTGTACACGTTGCCGAAGAACCGGCTGCTCGCCGCGTTGTCGGCGTACAGTTGCTCCTTGTCGGAGAACGTTGTCGACGACTGCCTCGAGATGATCACCGGCGCGGTCCAGGCGGACGCGTCGTTCCGCGCCGCGGCGCGGACGTCGTCGGTCGTCGACACCGCGATCGCCTCGGCGCCGCGGAACGTCTCCAGTTGCCGTACGGCGGAGAAGTTCGAGGTCAGGTTCGCGTAGTACAGCCGGGAGCCGTTCGACCAGGAGAACTTCCCGTCCGGACCGGGGCGCGGACCGAACGCGACGGCCGGGTCACCGTCCGAGACAAGGCCGGCCTCGAAGTAGCGCGGCAGTGTGCCGATCTTGCCCACCCCTGGCGTACAGGCCGCCGGGCCGAGGCAGTCGCGCGCGGTCCAGCCGCTGTACGTCGGTTGCGTCCAGGTAGTGCCGCTGTCGAACGAGAAGTACACGCCGGACACGCCGACCCCGGGGGTGAACGGGCAGGTGCTCGGGTCGCCCGCGGCGCACGACTCCATGTCGATCTCCTCGTTCACGCCCGCGACGACGACCGACGGATCGTGTGCGTCGATCGCGACCGCCGGCTCGTTCTGCTTGTTCTGCGAGAACGGCGTCGGCGGGCTTCCGACCGTCACCTCGTTGGCAGGTGCCGCGTAGGCAGCGACCGCGGCGCCGCAGAGGGCGGCTGCGAAGGCAGCGACGGAAGCGATGACAAGGCGTGGCTGGGCCATGATCCCTCCCCAGGACGGCCCGCCGGACCGGGACCGGTTCCCGGCCCGAGTGGCGTCTCGACTCTGCTCCTGCCGAGGGCGGCTCACAACATCTCGCGGCCGAATTCAGTAGCGGTCAATACCTGGCCGCTATTGGAGGTTAAGGTCTGGGCATGACGACGAACGAGCAGACCCCGGCACCGGAGCGCGCCGACATCCTGGACCTTCTCGCGACCCGCCGGCACTTCCTGCGGCACACGGCGCAGGGCCTGACCGACGAGCAGGCGAGCACCCGCAGCACCAAGAGTGAACTTACGGTCGGCGGGCTGATCAAGCACGTCATGACCGTCGAGCAGCACTGGGCCGACTTCGCCCGCGGCAAGGTCGGCACCACGCCGACCGAGTACACGCCGGAGGTGATCGCGGCCTGGCAGGACCAGTTCCGGTTCGTCGACGGCGAGACGCTCGCCGACGTGCTCGCGGCGTACGAGAAGGTCGCCGAGGAGACCGCGGAACTGGTCCGCACCCTAGATCTGGACGACAAGTACGAGCTCCCGGCCGCGCCCTGGCAGCCGCCGGGCGTGTTCTGGTCGGTCCGGATGGCGTTCCTGCACATCGCCTCCGAAACCGCCCAGCACTCGGGCCACGCGGACATCATCCGCGAGACCATCGACGGCCAGAAGACGATGGGCTGACGCTTGACGTTTTGTGATACGAGCGTGTTAATGTCCGAGGTATATTGACACGCTCGTGTTACAACCTCGGAGTACTACGTGATCGTGCTGCTGGCCGCGTTGGGGTGGGTGCTCTGCAACGTTCTGGTGCTCGTGGTCGCGAAGGGCAGCCTGCCGTTCGACTGGCCGGACGCGGCGTCGGGCAGCCCGGTCGACCGGCTGGTGAGCGCGAACCTCGGCCTCGTCGAGGTGCTCCTGCTGGCCGCGCTGGTGTTCTGGATGACCCGCAAACGGCGCACTCTGAACCTGGCCGCCCGCGCACCTGAACGCTCCGTGGCGGCCCGCGAGACGGCGTTGCTCCTGCTGTACGGCGTTGGCGGCCTGATCGTCGGGTTCCTCATGGCGCGGTTGCTCGGCTGGCACCCGTTCGGACTGCACCTGGCCGGCTCGCTGTACGGCACGCACGCACACGTCGCCCCGGCGGAGGCGATCGTGTGGGCCGTCTACAACCTCGTCGTGTACGCCGTGATCCCGCTGCTGTACTTCCGGCGGCGCTACTCGTCCGAGGCGCTCAACCTCCGCTCGTCGAACCGGCGCGCGGACGTCGTACTGATCCTGGTGGTGCTCGCGATCGAGTCCGCCGTCCAGATCGCCGCGCTCGACCCCGGGATCTTCGAGCTCACCGGCCGCCAGTTCGCGATCGGCGTACCGCTGACGTTCGTGCTGTACCTGGCCGGCGCCGTACTGCCCGCGATGGTCTTCATCTACGCGATCCTGGTACCGCGGTTCCTCCGCCTCACGGGATCGGTCGCGGCGACGGTCGTCCTCGGCGGGCTGACGTACACGGTGCTGCACGTGTGGGACGCGTGGACGCTCTTCAACTCACCCGGGAACGCCGTACTGTCGATCGCGTTTCTGCTGCTGACGTACTTCGCGCCCGGGATGTTCAAGACGGTCCTCACGGTGCGGACCGGCAACGCGTGGGTGCACGTGTGGGCGTATCACGCGTTCGTACCGCACACGCTGGTCGATACGCCCAACATCGTTCGCATCTTCCGGATCACCTAGCCGCGCGGAGCTTGCCGAACGCCGTCGGCGGGCCGTCGTCCAGCCGTTCGTGGATCGCCTTCGCGCAGTCCTCCGGGGACAGGTGCTCCGAGTCCACTTCCACGTCGTACACGCCGTGGTCGTGGACGAGGGGGAACTGCAGCGCGGCGCGGCCGATCGTGCGGTTGCCGCGTTCCCGTTCGCGGCGTTCGAGTTCCGCGAGCGAGCAGCGGACGCCGACGAACAGGACAGGCAGGTCCTCGAACGCGGTCAGGCAGTCGTCGAGCCGCCAGCGTTCGCCGAGGATGTGGTCGACGACCACGTCGTTCCCGGCCGACGCCATACCGGCAACGGCGCGATGGAAGCCCAGCACGGTTCGCTGGAAGATCGGCAGGAACTCGTCGTCGCTCCACTCCCCCCGGCTCCGGATGTGGTGGAAGTGGTCGATCTTCAGCAGGTACCACGCGCCGTCGAGCGTCTTCATCAACTGCTCGGCGATCGTCGACTTCCCCGAACTCGACGTCCCGTTCAACAGAATCACCCGCCCCGCTCCGGCGGGCGTGGCCTCGGTCAACTCATGCGTTGCAGTGATCGACACCGCCCCATCATCCCTTCCCGAGACCGCCCGCCGACGTACGGGGTGGTCAGCTCTGCCGGACCCGCGGTACCTGGAAGCGGCTCACCTGCTGCGGCCACCCGCACGCCGCGGCGATCTTCCCCGCCCAGTACCGCGCCTGCTCCTCGTCGTCCACCGTCAGTACGGCGAACCCGCCCAGATGCTCCTTCGACTCGACGTACGGCCCGTCCGTGAACATCGGCGTACCGCCGGCCGCATCCACGCTGAACACCGGCGCATCCGGATCCAGCCCCCCGGTGAAGATCAACACCCCCGCCTCCCGCATCTCCGCCAGCAACGGCTTCAACGCCAGCGACTTGGCCATCAACTCCTCATCCGTATGCTCCGGCACCCACTCGTCGTTGAAGGCAACGAGGTACTCACCCATAACAACCTCCTCAACCAGGCAGCCCAACGCCGCCCTCCACCTTCACCACGAACCGACAGGCCCCAATCCGACAACCCGGACAGGGGTTTCTCCAAGGAACGCTACCGCTACCGAGTACTCGCACGGGCCCGGGTGACACCACCTAGACGCCTTGGCCCGTGGCCTTCTCGAAGCGTAGGCGGGCGGCGATGCCGACGGTCATTGTTTCGTCGATGTACTGGTGGGTGGAACGGATGAGGAATCGCAGGTCAGGGTTCTCGATCTCCCGGTAGGTCGCCGGGGTCTCGCCGGTGGACGCGCCTTCGCCACGGATCCAGGAGGCCACCGCGGTTCCCTGCGCCCGGGCTGAGGTCCACCGCGCCCGGGTCATCGGTCCCATCCGGTCCTCGATGGCCGCCACGACCTCGCCCGGCGTCTCCGGCCAAGAGCACCAGTCGCTCAGCACTTCGATGAGACCCAGCGTGAGTGCCTGGTCGAGCGCGGCATTGGGCTCGTCGCCGGCCAGGGCCTCTTCGGCGATGGTCAGCGACATCATCGCCGGCCCTGCGTTGCCCCGGTCGATCGCAGGGCACAGCCGGTGCTGGGACAGGTGACCGAGTTGCTCCTGCGTCGTGGGCGCGTCAGCCTCCGAAGGCCGGAACCACCGCAGACGCCTGGACAACCGCCGCAGCACCTCTTCAGCGGGGTCGGCCGACCGTCGAAAGATCCTCACCGGCCAACCTTATTCACCCTGACCGTCCTCCGCTGGACAGGCTTCCCCGCCGCCACATATCTGAGCCAGGTATGCCGTGGCTGCTGGCTACTCACCGTGCAGCCACAACAGGCTGCGGGATGCGTGGACCGCTCCATTGAAGACGACCGGGATCTTGCCGTACGACGTGATCGCAGTCGCCGTGCCATTGGTCCTGCCGAAGGTGTACTGGTAGCCGGAATCGGTGCTGTGGTCGATGCCCACGACAACGGAGCCCATGCTGTCGCCGCAATGCTCGACCAGGAGCGACTCGAACGAGGACCAGCCGGACTTGCGGATCAGCTTGACGACCGGCTTCGCGTTGGCGGTGATCGGGATGTGGATCGTGTAGAGCGCGCCTGCCGTGGTCGTCATCAGCAGCGTGTCGTACGTCCGCGTCTGGCTGATCATCGCCATCGTCTTGAAGCTCTTGAACCCGCCGAACGCGCCGTACGCCCGGTAACCCGCACCGCTCGCGGCATACCGGTACAGGTACCCGTTGGCGTTCAGACCGTACAGATACGAATGTGTGCCCGCGATCGAGTCGTTGTAGGTGGAGGTCGCGATCGTCTTGAAGTTCTTCCACCCGCCCCCGAGCTTGGTGGTAGTCACTCGCGCCTGACTGCCGACCGGGGTGATGGTGGAATGCCGGTACAGGTTGTCGCCCTGAAGCAGCAGCCCGTAGAAGTACGGCTGGCCCTGCCGGGTCGTCGACGGGTACCAGCTCGACATCGCCCGGACCGGAACGAAGCCCGCAAGCTGGAACTGGACCACCAGCTGCGGCGGTCTCGCGACGGCGACATCGGCCTCTATCACCTTGTTCCCGCTGTCCGTCCAGAGAATCTGGTTGTAGAAGGGCGACGAACCAACAGCCGCCCGCGCACCACCCACCGGCCCCGCCAGCGCACCAGCCACCAATATCCCAACCCCAGCCAGAACCACCCCCAGCCGCCGCACGCCCATCCGCCCCGCCCCTCCACGATCCCCAATCCCGAACCGCTGACGATAGCGCCCCCTACCGACAAACCCACCCCCGTTGCCACTTCCTGCAAACGCCGGTGTTGCTTTGGCTGCGGTAGCCGGTGGGGTCCTTCGGACAGAACGCGACACGGAGGCTGTCTCTGGCGGATGATCACCGCATGCGTGGAGAGCGAGCCGAAGTTGCTGGGTGGATTCCGGCTGTGCTGGGCGGCGTCCTGTTCGGTGTGGTGATGGGCGCCTTCACCAAGGACGACGGGTCGAGTTGGACTGCAGCCTGCGTCGGGGCGATCGTCACGGGTGTCCCGTTCGGATTGGCGATCGGTTGGTGGAGCGCCAGGTGGCAACGAGGGATGAAGGACGCAGAAGGCGACGTCCCCGAGGACAAGGTCCGCGTCGCTCATCGCGCTGCGATGGGTGGTCCCGTGCCTGACGATGAGGAGATCCGGTCGGCCGCGCTGCGCATCGCGTCGCGACACCTCGCCGACTACACGGGCCGGACTCGCTGGCTGGTGATCATCGTCATGGTGATGGTCCTGATCGGGAGCGTTGCCGGGGCGCTCGACGAGTCCCCACGGGCGTTGCTGGGTGCGATTGTTCCGGCTTTCACTTTGTTCATCCGGTGGTACTGGCCCAGACGTCTTCGGCGGCGGATCACCCTGCTCAGCGAGGGGAGAACGCAGTAGCCGCACTGACCGTCCGCGAGGGCCGGAAGACGGCCCTCGCGTCGGTGCGACCGATCAGTCGTCGGCAGGGAACTTGGCGCCGGTGTTGCTGTGGCAGCGGTAGCCGTTGGGGTTTTTGTGGAGGTACTGCTGGTGGTATGCCTCCGCGAAGTAGAAGGTGGTGGCGGGGGCTATTTCGGTGGTGATGTCGTCGTAGCCGAGGGGCTTGATGACGGGGGCGTAGAGGTCGCGGGTGCGTTCGGCTTCGGTGCGCTGGGCGTCGGTGGTGTAGTAGACGGCCGAGCGGTACTGCGAGCCGAGGTCGTTGCCCTGGCGCATACCCTGGGTCGGGTCGTGGGTCTCCCAGAAGACCTTCAGCAGGTCGGTGAAGGTGGTCTTGGTGGGGTCGTAGACGACGCGGACGGCCTCGGCGTGGCCGGTGCGGCCGGTGCAGACCTCTTCGTACGTCGGGTTCGGGGTGTAACCGCCTGCGTACCCGACGGCCGTGGTGTACACGCCCGGCTGCTGCCAGAAGATCTCCTCGGTGCCCCAGAAGCATCCGGTGCCGAACCAGACCTCCTCGAAGCCCTCGGGCGCGGCGGCGGTCTGCGGCGTGTGCAGGACGATGTTCTCGTCCGGTACGGCGAAGCCGGGAGTGGGCCGGCCGGGCAGTGCGGCCTGCGGCTCGACCATGGCGGTGTTGCGGGTGAAGAACGACATTCTCACGCCTCTCGCAGTGTGACTCTCATAGTCCCCCAACGCTCCCGCCAAGACGAACCTTCCCCGCACCCCTTACGGGGCGATGACGTGCGGACCGCCACCACTCACCAACACCCGCCCGACGGCGGTCACTGAGCGCGAACCCCCGCCAGGCGGGCTTGATGAGTGGTGGCGGTCCGCCAGGCCATCACAATCGGGCGATCCGCCCGGCTTCGCGCGGGGGCCGCGGCCGCCGGGCCGATTGTGATGGCCTGGGCGTCCGCCTTCACGCGATCATCACGCCGGGCCGGCGAGTCGGGGCGTCGGTGAGGGAGTCGTACGACGCGGCCAGGCGGTGGACGCCGTCCCGGAGCGCGTCCTCGTCCAGCGTGAACGGGAGGCGGATGAAGGACTCGAGGCCGCCGTCGGGGGAGAAGCGGGAGCCGGCGACGAGGAGCGCGCCGTTGCGTTGGGCGACGCCGACGAGGCTGGAGCCGACCGGTTCGGGGAGTTCGCACCACAGCGACAGCCCACCGGACGGCAGCCGGAACTTCCACGTCGGCAACTCCTCCGCCACGGCGGCCGCGAGCGCGTCGCGCCGACGGGCCAGCGAGGCGCGGCGTTCCGGGAGCAAAGTGGATCGCCGTCGCAGCAGATCCGCGACCACGAGCTGCTCCAGCACCGGCGCCCCGAGATCCAGCGACGCCCGAGCGTCCAGCACCCGCGCCACCAGCGCCGCCGGCACCCGCATCCACCCGATCCGCAGCCCGCCCCAGAACGACTTGCTCACCGACCCGACGGTGATCACCCCGTCCGGGTCGTACGACGCGAACGGCGGCGGCATCTCCTGCCCGTCCAGCGACAGCTCGAACAGCGTCTCGTCCACGATCGCCGTCGTCCGCGACCGCGCGAACGCCCGCGCCAGCCGCTGCCGGTCCGCCGCCGACATCAGGAAACCGGTCGGGTTCTGGAAGTCCGCGACCAGCCACGCGGCCCGCGGCGCGGTCTGCCGGATGGTTGCCTCTAGCAATGGCAGGTCCCAGCCGCCGGGCGACATCGGTACGGCGACCACCCGGCAGCCGCTGCGCCGGATCGCGTCCACCGAGTTCGGGTGGGTCGGACTCTCGGTGAGGACCCGGTCGCCGATCTGGGTCGTCGCCCGGACCGCGATCGACGTCGCCGCGAGCGCCCCGGCGGTGACGATGATCTGGTCGGGGGTGGTCGGCAGGCCGCGTTCGCAGTACGCCGCCGCGATCTCGGACCGCAGTACCGGCAAGCCCTGCGGGTGGTACCCGGGCGTCGCGAGGTGCAGCGGCAGTTCGAGCGCCGCGGCCGCCACCGCCGTACTGATGCCGGGCACCGCCGCCGGTGCCGCGCAGGTGAAGTCGTACAGCCCCTCGGTGTCGATGCCGGGCGCGTGGTGCCGCCCGAGCTCAGGCCCGACCTTCGACGGCAGTGCGGTCACGCTGCCGGATCCGCGCCGGCTGGTCAGGTACCCGCTGTCCCGCAGCTCGCGATAGGCGGATGCCACCGTCGTACGGCTGACCCCCAACGCGTCGGTCAGTTCGCGCTCGCTCGGCAGCCGCGAGCCGGGCATGATCCGCCCGTCCGCGATCAGCAGCCGGAGCCGCTCGGCCAGCACGCGGTACGCCGGACCGGGACCGCCGGCCCACTCGCCGAGCAGGCCGGTCAACGTACTTGCGGGGAGATAACGGGCTTGCATGCAGTCCACTATCGCGCAATTGGCTATCGAATACCAGGCCACTTCTTCCGGACACTGGGATACGTGACCGCCACCTCCGCTGCCCCGCCGCGCCAGCTCGCCCCGCTCAACCCGATCCAGCAACTGAAGGCAGGCCACCTGCCGCGCAGGCTCGTCCAGCTGTACGCCGGCCTCTCGCTGTACGGCGCCTCGATGGGACTGATGATCCAGGGCAATCTCGGCCTGGACCCGTGGGATGTGTTCCACTCGGGCATCACCAAGCACGTCGCGCTCAGCTTCGGGACCGTGGTGATCGCGATCAGCTTCGTCGTACTGCTCGCCTGGATCCCGCTCCGCCAGTGGCCCGGGCTCGGCACGATCAGCAACGCGATCGTGATCGGCCTGGTCACGGACCTCACGCTGGCCACGATCGACCGGCCGCACGCGCTCTGGCTGCGGATCGTGTTCATGCTGTCGGGCGTCGTCCTGAACGCGCTGGCCGGCGCGCTGTATATCGGCGCTCAGTTCGGCCCGGGTCCGCGCGACGGCCTGATGACCGGACTGGTCCGCCGTACCGGCCTAAGTGTCCGGCTCGTCCGCACGACCCTCGAGCTGACCGTCCTCGCGACCGGGTTCCTGATGGGCGGCTCGATCGGCGTCGGCACGGTCGTCTACGCGTTGTCGATCGGGCCGCTCGTCCACATCCTGCTGCCGATCTTCACGGTCCGGCTCAAGACGACCACCTAGCCGCCGGCCCGCGTGCGGGTGAGAAGGTGGTGTGGTGCTGACGAGTCGTGGGACGGTGCTGTGAGGGCTTATCGGTTCACGGCGCCACTGTGGTTGCATCCGGGGGAGGGCTCGTGGCACTTCGTCACGGTGCCGGAGGAGATCAGCGACGAGATCACCGGCCTGACCGAGGGGCGGCGGCATGGGTTCGGGTCGGTGCGGGTCGCAGTGACGGTGGGTGGGAGCAGTTGGCGTACGTCGGTGTTTCCTACCAAGGACGGGACGTACGTGCTGCCGGTGAAGAAGCCGGTCCGTGTCGCCGAGGCGCTGATCGAGGGCAGCCCGGTGGAGACGCGGCTCGAGCTCGTCGATCTCTGACAGCTCGGTCCTAGGGGCTCAGCGGCCGTCTCTGTTGGGCGACTGCTTCTGGGTGTCGTGGTGTGCACCGGTCCCGCTCTTGGTGCCGCCTTCGACCGCGGTCTTGACGTCGCCGGATTTCACGCTGCTGAGCGGAGGCTGCGCGTTCTGCAGCCGCGCCAACGCCGCCACATCATTAGCAGCCCCCGGCTGCCCACTGACCTCCGGCCGCTGCCCAGCCGCTTGAGGCTGCTGCCCGGTCGCCCCCGGCTGCCCGCTGACCTGCGGCTGCTGCCCAGCCGCTTGAGGCTGCTGCCCGGTCGCCCCCGGCTGCCCGCTGACCTGCGGCTGCTGGCCAGCCGCTTGAGGCTGCTGCCCGGTCGCCCCCGGCTGCCCGCTGACCTGCGGCTGCTGGCCAGCCGCCTGGGGCTGTCCCGTGACCTGCGGCTGCTGGGCTGTGGCCTGGCCGGTGACCTGGGGTTGTTGGGGCTGCTGGGTCTGGGGCGGTTGGGGCGTGTCGACGGTCGGGGCCTGGGGATCGGTGGCTGCGGCTTCGGCGGTTGCCTCCGGGGTGACGGTGGGGGTGGCTGCGCCTTCGGCTTCCAGGTCGTCGAAGGTCAGCTGCTCGTCGGCGACGGCGTTCTCGTCGAGTGCCGTCATCCAGCGGTCGGCCATCGACGGCTGCGCGGGCTCGGCGCCCCCGACCTGTGGCCCTTCGCCGGCAGCCTGGTCGCTGGTCTCCACCTCGCCGGACGTGTCGACCGCCGGCTCGTCACCAACCGTCTGCCCGTCAGCGCCCTCACCAACACCCGGCGCGTCGCCCTCGCCAACGGCTGGCGCGGTTTCGCCCTCGCCGACGGCTGGTGTGGTTTCGCCTTCGCCGAGGGCCGGTGCGGCGTTCTCGTCGGGGGACTGGTCGCCGCCGTTCTCGCCGAGGGCGCGTGGGTTTTCGGCTTCCGGGCCGGCGATCGGCGTCATGAACTGGACGTTGTCGTTGATCGGCTGACGCTCCGGCTGCTGGTCGAGCTCCGGGCCGGTCTGGCCTTGCCCCTGGTCGGCGACCTGCTGCTGGAGCTGCTGGATGCGCGTCTCGAGCAGCCCTTGGAGCTGCGCCTGTGCCTGCAGGTTCTGCTGCATCGCCGAGATCACGCGGGACTGCTGCTCGATGGTCTCCTGCAGCGTCTGGATCTGCTGTGTCATCCGATCGTTCAGCTGCTGAGCGGCCGCCGTCGGCTGCTGCCCTTGAACCTGCTGCCCCTGAACCTGCTGCCCCTGAACCTGCTGCCCTTGAACCTGAGGCCCCTGCTGCTGCGCAGGCACGTTCTGGAACCGGCCCTGCGGCCGGAACACCTCGTCCATCCGCCCGGAGGCGAGCGCCGCCAGATCGGACCGGTTGATCGTCGACCGCCCGATCGCGTACCGCACCGCCGGATCCGTGCGCTTCACGTCCCGGGCCGCCTGCGTGAACGCGGCCTTGAGCATCTTCGTGCCCTGCCGCGTGTTGCGCCACCGCGAATACCGGTTCGCGATCCGGCGCAACGGATTCCGGGTCTGCGCCGGCGTCGACGTACGTGCCGACATCGCCTCCCCGAGCTGCTGCGAGACCGCGCCGTACCGATCCGGCCGGAACTGCGCGTCCACATGGGTCCCGGCCAGCATCTGCAGGTCGGCGCGCGTCATGTTCGCGCGGCCGATCTGCTCGCGGACGGCAGGGTCCATCCGCTTGACGTCCCGGGCCGCCTGCGCGTACGCCGCCTTCAGCGTCTTGGTACCACGACGAGTCGTGTTCCACCGCGAGAACCGCTGGCGGATGCCGCGCGGGTTCTCCGGGTAGGACTGGCTCATGGGGTCTCCTAGTCGATGTACACGGCGTAGTTGACCCCGACAGACGTCGTCAGCGGGTCCTTGCTCGGCTTGGTGCTGTAGAGGTGGATCTGGGCCCCGGGCCGCAGCCAGACGGCCAGGTGCCGGCGGCCCGTCCCCGCACCGGGCTCCCACTCGTCCGCGAACGTCGGGCTGCTCTCGTCACCGACGTAGTCGGGCTGTCCCCAGTGCCGGGTGGCGAGCGCCAGGTGGTCCGGCCAGTGCGCGTCCAGGCCGGCCTCGGCGGCGGCGATGTCGGCCGGGCCGATCTCGTACGCCGACCAGCCGCTGTCCGGGCAGTCCGGGAACGCGAGCCCGTCGAACACGATCATCGTGGTCCCGCGCCGGGTGGTGAATCCCCACGAGACCATGTCGGCGGCGATCACCTCGCCGGCCTGCAGCGGCCACGGCTGCCAGGACGTCCTGCCCATCACCCGATGCACCAGCGCGCGCACGACCTCCGGCCCGGCCTCGTCGCCGTCCGGACCCGCGATCACGGTCCAGTCCGGGATCTCGGCGAGGTCCGCCATCGCCAGGTCGTCCTGGTCGAGCGGCCTGTCCTGCGTCTTCATCCGGCGCCGTCGTCCTTCCTGCCCGGTCCCACCCGTGGGTCTCCTGCGAGCAACCGTAGGCGGCGGGTGGGTCATTCCGCCAGCCGGTACGACGTACCTGTGGACAACTCGGTTCCGCCGATCCGCCGGGCTGTGGACGGGCTGCGGGCGTCCAGCAGACCAGGCCGTACGCTGGTCCGGTGAACACCGAACACCAGTACGGCTTCGAGACACTTGCCATCCACGCCGGGAACGAGCCTGACCCGACGACCGGAGCGGTGGTGCCGCCGATCTACGCGACCAGCACCTACAAGCAGGACGGCGTCGGCGGGCTCCGCAACGGGTACGAGTACTCCCGGTCGGCGAACCCGACCCGGACCGCGCTGGAGGAGTGTCTGGCCGCGATCGAGGCGGGCACCCGCGGCTTCGCGTTCGCCAGCGGCCTGGCCGCCGAGGACACGCTGATCCGGTCGGTGTGCGCGCCCGGCGACCACGTGGTGTTCCCGGACGACGCGTACGGCGGCACGTTCCGGCTGTTCTCCAAGGTGCTGAGCAACTGGGGTGTCGAGATGACCCCCGCCGCGGTCACCCACCCGGAGGCGATCCGGGCCGCGATCCAGCCCGGGAAGACCAAGGTGGTCTGGCTGGAGACCCCGACGAACCCGTTGCTGAACGTCGCGGACATCGCGATCGTGGCGCAGATCGCGCACGATGCCGGCGCACTGCTCGTGGTGGACAACACCTTCGCCTCGGCGTACCTGCAGCAGCCGCTCGAGCTCGGCGCGGACGTGGTCGTGCACTCGACGACGAAGTACATGGGCGGCCACTCCGACGTGGTCGGCGGCGCGCTGATCGTCCGGGACGCGGAACTCGCGGACAAGATCGCCTTCCACCAGAACGCGATCGGCGCGGTCGCCGGGCCGTTCGACTCCTGGCTGGTACTGCGGGGCATCAAGACACTCGGCGTCCGGATGGACCGGCACAGCGACAACGCCGAACGGGTCGTGGAGTTCCTGCAGCGGCACCGGTCCGTCAGCCAGGTGCTGTACCCGGGGCTCGACGGGCATCCCGGGCACGAGACGGCCGCCAAGCAGATGAAGCGGTTCGGCGGGATCGTCAGCTTCCGGGTCGCCGGCGGCGAGGCGCAGGCGCTGGACATCTGCAACAAGGCGGAGGTGTTCACGCTCGGCGAGTCCCTCGGCGGCGTCGAGTCGCTCATCGAGCACCCCGGCAAGATGACCCACGCCTCGGTCGCGGGCACCCCGCTCGAGGTCCCGGCCGACCTGATCCGGCTGAGCGTCGGCATCGAGACGATCGACGACCTCCTCACCGACCTCGACCGCGCCCTGTCCTGACCCCGCACCCTCCCGGCAACACGTCGACGCGAGGGGACAACCCCTCGCGTCGACGGTCCTCCGGTCCGGTGAAGGACAGAGGAGGGGCAACGCCAGGGGTTGTCCGCTCGCCTGGGCGTTCTCGGGTGCTGTGAGAGCGGAGAAGCGGCAACGCCGCGTACGTCGCCTCGCATTAACGTGGGCGCCTGGCGGCGCCCGGCCGGGCCGCGGCGTGGACGCGGGGCGGCGGGTGCGGAGGCGGCGCGGCGGGTGCGCGGGGGAGGGGCGAGGGCGCGGCTGGGCGGAGGCGCGAGAGCGCGCGGGTCGGGCGGGCCGTGGGAGCACGGCGGGGCGTGGACGGGAGTGCGGCGGGGTACGGCGGACGCGCTGCAGACGGCAGGCGGCGTGCGGACGGCGGGCGGGCAGACGCTGGGGCGGGCAGGCGGGCAGGCGGGTGGGGCGGGGTGGGGATGGCGGATTGTGGTGGGGTAGGGATGGTGGTTGGTGGAAGGGGAGTGCGGTGGGTTTGGTGGTGGCGGTGGACTTTGGGTCGACGTTTACCAAGGCGGTGGTGGTCGACGGCGGGTCGGGGGAGTTGGTTGCGCGGGCCGAGCACCGTACGACGATCGACACTGATGTCATGGACGGCTGGCACGCGTGTCGCGCCGTACTGGAGGACACCGACCGTGGTGTGCGGAACGCCGAGGTGCTCGCCTGTTCGAGCGCGGGTGGTGGGCTGCGGATCGGTGTCGTGGGCAACGAAGAGCTCGTCACCGCGGAAGCCGGTAAGCGGGTCGCGCTGTCGAGTGGCGGGCGCGTGGTGGCGGTCGTCAGCGGTGGGTTGACCGCGACGACCCAGAAGGAGCTGCGCAAGGACCGTCCGGACGTCGTGCTGCTGCTCGGCGGGACGGACGGCGGCAACTCGGCCGTACTGCTGCACGCCGCCGAGACGCTCGCGAAGTACAAGTGGCGGAAACCGGTCGTTGTCGCGGGCAACGTCGACGCCCGGGACGAGATTCTCGGCACGCTGACCGCGGCCGGTGTACCGCATGTGCCGGCCGACAACGTCGTACCGGAGATCGGGGTGTTCGCGCCGGACAGCGCGCGGGCGGCGATCCGGGAGATGTTCCTCGCGCACGTGATCGGCGGGAAGAACCTGTCCAAGGACCCGGCGTTCGCGCGGATGGTCCGGGCCGCGACGCCGGACGTCGTACTGCGCGGAGTCGAGGTGCTGGCCGGTCTGCACGGGGACGTCGCGGTCGTCGACATCGGCGGCGCCACCACCGACGTGCACTCGGTGATCGAGCTCGACCCCGAGGACGCGAACCTCGGGCGCGAGGTGGTCGCGACCCATCCCGTCACCCGGACCGTCGAAGGCGACCTCGGGATGCGGTGGAGCGCCGTACCGGTGGTGGACGCGGGCGTCGAGGCCGGGCTGATCGCGGACGTCGACGGGACCCGGGCGGCGGCGGAGCGGCGGCGCGCGGATCCGGCGTACCTGCCGGGCGATGCGCGCGAGGCGGCGTACGACGAGACGCTGGCGAGTGTCGCGGCGACGGTCGCGCTGCGGCGGCACGCGGGGCGGCAGCGGATCGTGTTCGGGCCTGGCGGGCGGGTGATCGAGCGGTCCGGGAAGGACCTGCGCGAGGTCGACCTGCTGGTCGGGTCCGGGGGAGTACTGCGGCACAACCCGCCGGAGGTGGCGGCGCGGATCCTCGGCGCGATCGGGACGAACGCGCGGGAGGAAGGGTGGCTGGTGCCGGAACGCGCGGAGGTGTGCGTCGACGCGGACTACGTACTCGCCGCCGTCGGCCTCCTCGCCGACGACGCCCCGAAGGCCGCCGAGGGCCTGGCCGCCCACATTCATCGAACCGGCCCCGCCGGGCACTAGGCTCCTGAACCAGGGAGGCCAGATGAGCGACGTGGGGCGGGACAAGGAACCGACGCACGACACCGCGCCGGCGGCGGACGACGGCGTCGCGGATGCCGGGCCGACGGACGACGAACAGGCGGACGACGGACAGGCGCAGGACGCGCCGGCGGCGCGCGCCGGGGCGCGGGGGAAGGTCGATCACGGGGTGACGCCGGCGATGGAGATCGCCAGTGCGTGGGCCTGGCGGTTCCTGGTGGTCGTGGCAGCCGTCGGGGTGATCGGGTACGCGATGCGCTACCTGTCCGAGGTCGTCGTACCGGTGACCGTCGGCATCCTGCTCACCGCCCTGCTGGTACCGGTGACGAAGGGCCTGCAGAAGCTCCGGATCCCCCGCGGTCTCGCCGCCGGCGTCACCGTCATCGCGACGATCATCGTGGTCGCCGGCCTGCTGACGCTGGTCGGGACACAGATCGCCGGGCAGTTCGAGGACCTGTCCAAGCAGGTCGGCGAAGGTGTGCAGAAGCTGCGCGACCTGGCCCGGATCAACTTCGGGCTGACCGACAGCGACATCACCAACCTGTTCAAGCAGATCCAGAAGCAGATCACGTCCGGCGGCGCGCTCGGTCAGCAGGCGGCCGCGGTCGGTACGACGGCGACGCACGTCGTGGCCGGTCTGTTCATCTCGCTGTTCTGCCTGTTCTTCTTCCTGTACCAGGGCGAGCAGATCTGGGCGTGGCTGGTCCGGCTGTTCCCGCGCCGCGCCCGCGACAAGGCGGACTCGTCCGGCCGCCGGGCGTGGGTGTCGCTGACCGCGTTCGTCCGCGCGACCGTGATCGTGGCCGCGGTCGACGCGATCGGCATCTCGCTCGGCGCCGCGATCCTTGGCCTGCCGCTGGTGAGCGCGATCGGCATCCTGGTGTTCGTCGGCGCGTTCATCCCGGTGGTCGGCGCACTGGTCAGCGGCATCGTCGCGGTCCTCGTCGCACTGGTGGCCAAGGGCCCCATCATCGCGATCGTGATGCTCGCGGTCGTGATCGGCGTACAGCAGCTGGAGGCCCACGTCCTGCAGCCGTTCCTGATGGGCCGCGCGGTCAGCGTGCACCCGCTCGCGGTCATCCTCGCGATCGCCACCGGCGTCGTCATCGCCGGCATCGTCGGCGCCCTGGTAGCCGTCCCCACCGCCGCCGTCCTGAACGCCATCGTCAACCACCTGGCCGGCAACGACCCAGCCCCCGAACCCCCACGAAAACGCCGCTCAGCAGTACCCGTCGAAGACTGACCTAACCGAGCTGCGGAAACGCCGCGACCCACCGCTCAGCGCAGCGCCGCGGGAGACGCAGCCGCGGCCAAAGCGCGAGCAGGACGTCGCGGTTCAGGTACTCGATGAGATCGGCCTCGGTGGAGGCCTCGCTGATCACCCTGTTGTAGAGCCCGATCGCCTCGTCGAGGTCCGCCAGGTCGTATCTGTTGTTCGAGGTCCAGTCGAGGCGCGTCGGCAGCTCGATCACGCCTACGCTGGGGCCTTGGAACAGCTCCAGCGACGCGGGTACGACGTACGGGATCATCGAACCGTAGGTGTCGCCAGGCCGCGCGAGGTGCTTGTCGCCCATGCGACCACCGTAACGGGACCGGCCGCCCCCGCGGGTGCGAGGGCGGCCGGTTCGAATGGTGGTGTGCGTCAGCGGCCGCCGACGCCCTTGTTGTTGTCGGTGCTCTTGGTGACGTTGGCGCCGGTCTGCTGCTGGGCGCCGTGCTCGCCTGTCTGCTGGCCGGTGGTGGCCGGCGTCTGCGGGGACTGGGTGCCCGGGCCGGGAACGCCGCTGAAGGCGGCCATCGCGCTGCGCTGGACGTCCGACTGGACGCCGGCGCTCTGGTTGACCTGGGACTGGGAGGTCCGCGCCATGTCCTGGAGGATCTCGTTGCGCGCCTCCATGGTCGGGGCGTTCAAAGCCGCGCTGAACCGCTGCGCCATCTCGGCCCGGTCCTTCGCGCTCAGGCCGCTGGCGCCGAGGTCCGGGTTGTGGCGGCCCGCGTTGTAGCTCGCCACCGCGCTCTCGGCCTTGATCATCGCGTTGTTGAACTTGCCCTCGAACCAGCGGCCCGCCTTGGTGGCGGCGTTCCGCCCGGCCTCGACGGCGCTGCGCCCGGCACCGACCGCGGTGTCGCGGGCGTTGCGGGCACCCTGCGCCACGTTGGCGCCGACGTTGCGGGCGCCCTGAACCGCCGAGTCGCGGATCGCGCCGGCGCGCTCGGTGCCGCTCTGCCAGGCCTGGTCGAGCGCGACCTGGCCGCGCTGCGCCATGTCGACGACGCGGTCCCGGCCGGTCTGGTACGCACCGACGGCCTGCTGCCCGAGCTCCTCGGCCCGATCCATCGCGTTGCGCCCGGTCTGTACGACCGTGTCGCGAGTGTTGCGGTACGTCTGGGCGGCGCTGGCACCCAGGTCACGAGCGCCCTGCACCGCGCTGTCGCGAGTGTCGCGGTACGTCTGGGCAGCGCTGGCGCCCAGGTCGCGGGCGCCCTGGACCGCGGCATCGCGGTAGTCACGCGCCTGGGAGGCGAGCGAGGTGGCCATCTCGCTGATCCGGCCGCGGGTGTTGTCGTAGGTCAGGTGCACCTTGGCGACGGCGGCGCGGGTCGCGTTCTCGATCCGGGTGCGCAGCGGGTCGCGGTTCGCGGCGCGCATCAGGTTGCCCTGCTGGCGGTCGTCGAGGTTCGCGAACGCCACCGCGGCCTGCCGCTGCTCGGGCGTCATCCCGGCCACGGCGCGGAGGTTCTGCTGCTGCTCGGTCGAGAGGTTGCTCAGCCAGTCCATGGACTGGCCCCAGCTGCCCTGCTCCCAGCCGGCGGGTCCCTCGGAGGGGGTCGTCATTGCGTCTCCTAGTCGATGTAGATCGCGTAGCTGACACCGACCGCCGGGGTCAGTGGGTCACTGGTGGGCTTGGTGCTGAACAGGCGCAGGTGCGCGCCGTTGAGGGCCCAGGTCGCCAGGTGCCGCTTGTCGGCGCCCGCGCCAGGTCCCCACTCGTCGAGGAAGTTCGGGTTGCTGTCGTCGCCCACGTACACCGGCTCGCCGAAGTACTTGCGGGCCAGCGCCACGTGGTCCGGCCAGTGCTCGTCCAGCCCGGCCTCGGCCGCCCGCGTGTCCTCCGGGCCGAGCTCGTAGGCGCACCAGCCGGCGTTGAGTACGTCGGCGTACGCCAGGCCCGGGAACACGACCATCGTCGTACCGCGCTTGGTGGTGAAGCCCCAGGAGGCGAGCACCGGGTCGATCTGCTCGCCCGGCTGCAGCGGCCAGGGCTCCCAGTCGGTGACGGCGGTGACCCGCTGGACGATCGCCCGGACCACCTCGGGACCGCTGTCGTCGTTGTTGGGCCCCGCGATGGCACGCCAGTCCGCGATCTCGGCGAAGTCGGCGAACGCCGCCTCGTCCTGATCGAGCGGCCGGTCCATGGTTTTCATTTCCGGGCTTGTTCCTTCCGTGGGTGCTCAAGCCGTCGTCGGCAACCGTACGGCGGTGCCAGGGTCAACAACAACGGGTGTTCGGCTGCCTGTGGATAACACGAATTGGTCTGCTCCGGACAGCAGATCCCGACGGGATCCGATGGACCGGTTGGACCTGTCTAGCGGCTGCCGGTGCCGCGGTCGCCGCGGTCCGGGCCGGGGCGGCCGCCGGTCTCGGGGCGGGCGCCGGTGGAGTCGGCGATGCGGGTGGTGCCCTGCGGGCCACGCGGCGGAGTGGCGGCGCGGACGGCGGCGCCCAGGTCGGAGGACAGACCGGAGGACTCGCCTGCGGCCTGGGCGGCCGCGGCGGCGCCGACGGCGACGTCGGTGAGCCTGTCGGGGGAGACGGCACTGGCCGTTCCGGTCCCGGTGCGGACCTCGCTGTTGGCAGCCGCGTCGCGCTGACTCGTCCGGTAGTCCTGCCTGGCTGTCGTCATGACCCCTCCTCGTTGAGGTACACCACGTAGTTGATGCCGACCGAGGTCGACAGCGGCTTGCGCCGCGGGCGGTTGCTGTACAGGTGGATCTCGGCGCCGGGCGGCGTCCAGACCGCCAGGTGCCGGCGGTCGCGGCCGGCTCCCGGGGCCCAGTCGTCGTCGAACCCGGTCTTCGTCTGTACTCCGACGTACGAGGGCTGTCCCCAGTGCCGGCAGGCGAGCTCGAATTTCGCCGGCCAGTGCTCGTCGAGGCCGGCCGCGACCTCCTCGAGGTCCCAGGGCTCGATCGCGAACGCCACCCAGCCGCTGAACGGGCTGTGCGCCAGCACCTGGTCGTCGTACACGGCGAGCTCGGTCTGCCGCTTGGTCAGGAAGCCCCAGCCGTCGAGCTGCTCGTCGATCACCGTGCGGCGGTTGATCGGCCACGGCTTCCAGTTGGTCGCCGACTTCACCCGGCGGATCAGCCGGCGGACCGGGACGGGTCCGGTCTGGCCGGCCTGCGGGCCGCCCAGGCGTCGCCAGTCGCGGACGTCCGCGAAGTCGGCCATCGCGCGGTCGTCGTCGTCCAGTGGCCGGTCAAGAGTCTTCATCCGTAGGACAGTCCTGTCGTTGCGGTACGTGTCGAAAGTACGACCCGGGGAGGGTCAGACGGCCGCTGCGACAACGGAACAGCCGCCCTGGAAAAGCTTTCCAGAGCGGCTGTCGGGTAGGTCAACCGACGTTTGGTATCGGTTCGGTGAAGCGGTCAGTGCATCGCGGCGGCCGCGGAGGCCTCCAGCGACTCGTCGCCCTCGGCCTTCGGGCCGTCGTTGCGGCCGGCCAGCCGCTGCTCCGGCGTGACGACCGCGAGGATCAGGGCGATCGCGAGGAACGGCAGCGAGACCAGGAAGACGTCGTCCATCGCGTCGACCAGCCCGTGCAGTGCGAAGCCCTTCAGCGGCTCCTTCAGCGAGTGCAGCGCCTGGACGCTGTTGGCCGCCTTCGCCAGCCCGTCGACCATCGCCTGGGTGGCGTTCGGGACGATGTCGCCCAGGTGGGTCTTCAGCCGGCTGGTCAGTACGGCGCCGTAGACCGCCGTACCGATCGCGCCACCCATCGAGCGGAAGAAGGTCATCGTCGAGGTCGCGCTGCCCATGTGCTGCCGGGGAACGCTGTTCTGCGCGGCGGTCACGGTGATCTGCATCGACAGACCGAGGCCGGCGCCCATCACGAACATGTAGATCGCCAGCTGCCAGTACGGCGTGGTCAGGCTCAGCGTGGACAGCAGCACCATCGCGCCGCCGACCAGGACCGCGGAGATGATCGGGAAGTGCTTGTACCGGCCGCTCTTGCTCATCATCTGGCCGCTCGGGATCGACGCGGAGAAGATGCCGACGATCATCGGCAGCAGCGCCAGGCCGGAACGGGTCGGCGACAGGTCCTTGACCGCCTGCAGGTACAGCGGCAGGAAGATCAGCGCACCGAACATCGCGAACCCGAGCAGGAACGCGTACCCGGCGTACCCGGAGAAGATCCGGCCCTTGAACAGGTCCATCGGGATGATCGGCTCGGCCACCCGCAGCTCGATGATCACGAACGCGACGGCGAGGACGACGGCGCCGGCCAGCAGCGCGATCGTGGTGGCGGTGCCCCAGCCGTTGGTCGGGCCGCTCCAGGAGATGGCCAGCAGCAGCGAGGTGACCGCGGCGGCGATCGTGGAGGCGCCCAGGTAGTCGATCTTGTGCGAACGCTTCACGTGCGGCAGCTTGAGCACGGCACTGACGATGCCCAGGGCAACCAGGCCGATCGGCAGGTTGATCCAGAAGATCCAGCGCCAGCCGGGACCGTCGGTGAGCAGACCGCCGAGCAGCGGGCCGGCCACCGAGGACAGGCCGAAGACGGCACCGAAGTACCCCATGTACTTGCCGCGCTCGCGCGGCGGGATCACGTCGCCGATGGTGGCGAAGGCCAGCGACATCAGGCCGCCGGCGCCGAGACCCTGGACGGCCCGGAAGCCGATCAGCTGCTCGATGTTGCCCGACAGGGCCGACAGCACCGACCCGGCCAGGAAGGTGACGATCGCCGCGATGAACAGTGGGCGGCGGCCGTAGAGGTCGGAGATCTTGCCCCACAACGGGGTCGAGGCGGTCGAGGTCAGCAGGTACGCCGTGACCACCCAGGACAGCTTGTCGAGGCTGTTGAACTCGCTGACGATCCGCGGCAGCGCCGTACCGACGATGCTCTGGTCGAGTGCGGCCAGGAACATCCCGGCCATCAGGCCGCCCAGGATCACCAGGATCTGCTTGTGGGACAGGTAGCTCGGACCGCTGTCGGGTGCGGCGCCGCCGGCGGTGGCGGGCTCTGTGGTGCTCATCTGGTGCTCTCCAGGTTGTTGTCGTGGTTCGCGCTGCCGGCGGGGTCACCGTCGGCAGTGGAGTCTGTGTCGGTACTGCGCTCTGCCCGGCCGGTCCGGCCTAGCCGCGGGGCGACCGCGGCCCAGCCCTTGTCGGCCCAGGCGGCGCTGGCGGGTGCCTCGGTCAGCGCGGTCACGCCGTCCGCGAAGCGGGTCATCAGCCGCTCGAAGGTCTGCACGTCCTCCTCGGACCAGCCCTCCATGGCGGCGCTCAGCAGTTCCATCCGGTGCCGGGCACTGGTCTCCCACTGCTCGATCCCCTGCTCGGTGAGCTCGACCCGGAAGGCCCGGCCGTCGTCGGGGTCGGGGGAGCGCCGGACCAGGCCGAGCTGCTCGAGGGACCGGACGTGCCGGCTCGCGGTCGAGGCGTCCAGCTCCAGCCGGGCGGCCAGGTCGGACAGCCGCAGTGCGCCGTTGCACCGCAGGGCGAACAGCACGACATGCGCGCTGTGGTCGATCGTGTCGCCGGGCTGCTTGGCCTTCAGCCGGCGCCCGATCCGGGTGAACGCGTGCATCACACCCTCGATCGGGGTCTGTGGAGCGTACGCGTCGTTTACTTGCATGCTGCAAGCATATACATGCTTGCGTGATACACGCAAATGAGTTTCCAAGGTATTCAACTGAGCCGCCACTCATTTGCTCTCGGTCGCCGGATGGTCACTCTCCGCAGTACTCCGCGGGATGCGGACAGTAATTCGACGGCGCACGGTGGCGTTTTGTGACGTGAATCGGGGAAGAAGTGGTGCTTGCCTCACCCCGGAAGGTCGGCCCAGCACCCTGGTGGCGGTGGTACGGCGTACCCAGGCTTGGACGGTGATCAAGCGCCGGCTGGTGGAGTTCGCGGTTGTCTGTCTGGTTCTGACCTGGGTGCCGTGGGGCGTACTGGGCGTTCTTGGGGTGGACCCTGGTGAGGGCGTGGGCATGCTGGTGTTCGCGCTCGCGGCTTCGGGGCCGTCGTTGGCTGCACTGGTGCTTTGGGTACGTCACCGGGAGCGGCGGCGGGTGGTGCGGTGGTCGGGGGTGTGGGTGGTCGCGGCCGTCGTACTGGGGGCGTTGCCGCCGTTGGTGGCTTGTGCGCTGATGGGGGAGTTGCCGGCGTTGCCAGCGCACGCGGGCTCGGTGGTTGCGGGTGCCGGCGGGGTGCTGGGGGCTGCGGCGTACACGTTTCTGGCTGGGCCGGTGGCGGAGGAGTTCGGGTGGCGTGGGTATGTGCAGCCGCGGCTACGGGAGTACTTCGGGCCGGTGGGGACGGCTGTGGTGCTTGGGGTGGTGTGGGGGTTGTGGCATGTGCCGTTGTACTTGCTGGACGGGACTGGGCAGCACGATGACGGGCTGTTTACCCAGCAGGCGTTGACGTTCTTTCTGGAGTTGTTCCCGTTGAGCTTCGTGATGTTGTTCGTGACGGAGCGGCTGCGGGGTGGGGTGCCGGCGGCGATCCTTGTGCATGCTTCGTGGAACCTGACGCAGGAACTGGTGCCGCCGTTGGGGCGGGGGGAGTGGGTGGAGTTGCTGGTCATGACCAGCGTGGCCGGGGTGTTGCTGACATGCTGGACGCCTGTTCGACGAGGCGGAAGGGTGGCGGCATGACGCGGGTTGCGGTGGTGACCGGAGGTGGGTCGGGGCTCGGGCGGGAGATGGCGCTCGCGCTGGCCGGCGCCGGCTACCAGGTGTGGGTGACCGGACGCACGGAGGACAAGCTGAAAGACACAGTTGCCCTGGGTGGGGAGCTGATGCGGTACGCCGTACTCGATGTTGCTGATGGGGTGGCGGTGCGGGGGTTTTTCGGGGGGCTCGAGCGGGTTGACGTGTTGGTGAACAACGCGGGGACGGGGTCGCCGGCTGCTGCGGTGGAGGACGTGCGGGAGGAGGACTGGCGGCGGGTGGTGGACACCAACCTGACCGGGTCGTTCCTGTGTGCGCAGGCGGCGTACGAGCTGATGCTGCGGCAGGATCCGAAGGGTGGGCGGATCATCAACAACGGGTCGATCTCGGCGCACGTACCGCGCCCGCAGGGGATCGCGTACACCGCGAGCAAGCACGCGATCAGCGGGCTGACCAAGGGCCTCGAACTGGAAGGCCGGGCGCACGGGATCACCGCCTGCCAGATCGACATCGGCAACGCCGCCACCGCGATGACCGCCCGGATGGAGCAGGGCGTCCTGCAGCCGGACGGGTCGATCGCGGTCGAGCCGACGTTCGACCCGAAGATCGTCGCGGACTTCGTGGTCCGGATCGCCGGCCTGCCGACGACCGTCGCCGTACCGACGCTGACCGTGATGGCGGCCGGAATGCCCTACGTCGGCAGGGGATGAGGGGCGTACAGATCTGGCTGGGCGTCCTCCCACAGGGCGGAGTTGTGGGCGTCGGCCTCGTGAATGCCGGCTTCCAGGTCGACGTCGCAGACGAGTGACGCGCGGTCGCGCGGGGCTTCGGCGACCGTGGTGCCGTCCGGGGCGATCACCCGGCTGCGGCCGAACATCCCGCCGCCGCACTGGTTCACGGTGATCCACCACTGCCCGTTGGCGAGCGCGTTCGCCGGGTGCAGCAGGTCCCACCAGCTCTCCGCGGCCGTCTCGTACGCCGCGGGCATGACGACCAGCCGCGCCCCGCGGTCCCGCAATGCCCGCGCGTACCCGGGATGATCGCCGTCGAAGCACGTCGCGAGCCCGACCGGCCCGAACCGATCGGTGTCGAGCACCGTCACGGTCTCGCCGGCCGCGAACACCGCGTCCTCAGCGGTAGGCCGATAAAGGTGCACCTTCCGATGTACGCCGGCCAGCTCGCCCTCAGGGTCGAACACCAGCGTCGTGTTGTACACCCGCCCGTCCGCCAACTCGGGCACAGACCCCGCGAACAGCCACAGGCCGTGCTCACGCGCCGCCCGCGCCAGGGCTTCGCTCCGAGGCCCTGGCACCGGCTCGGCGGTGGCGGAGACGATCTCGCCGAGCCGCACCGCGTCGTACCCGCTCGCCCACAGCTCGGGCAGGACGACGAGCTCGGCGCCCTGCGCGGCGAGGTCCGCCACGACCTCGAGAGCCGTTGCCAGGTTGACGTTGTGGTCTCCGGGCACAGCGTGCCACTGGCCGAGACCGATGCGCGTAGTACTCACGCGACTCAGCCAAGCCTTCGGCTGAGTCGCTGTCAACGAATCACGTCATCGGCATTATCGATGGCTTGTACGGGACAGGTCGATGTCGATCAAGTCGTACCACCGGCCCGCCGCCGGCTGCTCCAGCAACGGGTCCTTCCAGCGCAGCCGCACGCGCTCCGGCTGCGCCTCCATCAGCACGGCCTCCTGCCACTCCCCGTCCGTTCGCGCCCACCAGGTGTCGGTCAGGCATTCCAGCCCTTCCTTCTCCACCAGCGCGACAGCCGTGTCCCGGTCACTCGCCGGGCCTAGCGCGGCACCGAAGACAGTCGTCGGCAACCACCCACCGGTCACGGGTACGACGCGCCCGAGCACCTCGCCGTCCTCCCGCACCACGTCCTCCGGTGACGGGAACCCGGGCCATTGCTCCTTCAGCGCCTTGACGATCCGTGCGGTGGTCTGACCGAGGAACCGGATGCTCGCCAGCTCCGCAGTACTGCCCGCGTACTCAACCGGCACCTCCCCGGCGACCCAGGTCTGCCGGATCCGTTGTGTGGCAGTGATGTCGACCAACGGGTCCCCGTCGACCAGCAGCAGGTCAGCACGAGCTCCTACAACCAACCGACCGCGGTCCGTCAGCTTGAACACCTCGGCCGGCCCACTGGTAGCAGCCACGAGAGCCTGCGCCGGTGTGAGCCCAGCACTCACCAGATGCACCAGCTCCCGGTGCAGCGACGCTCCAAAGACCAGCCCTGGGTTGGGCACGTCTGTACCAGCGAGCACTTGTACGCCGGCCCGCAGCAACGCCAGTGTGTTCGCCCGAGCAGGTGCACCGTCCGGCGCCTGTGGCGGCATCCAACGCCGCGACTGGTGGTCCAGCACGCGCCGCCAGCGCGCAGGCATCCTGGCCATCAGCTCCGGCTCGTCTTGCAACGGCAGGTGTCCAGGAGACCCGAACATGTCGACTACGCCCAGCGTTGCGATCACGGCCACGTTCTTGACCGCGTCGATGTCCTCAGGCGTCATCAGGTCGGACGGCGCATGCGCCAGTACGTCGACACCGCACTCGGCCACCGTCACCGCACCGGCCGCGGTGGACACGTGCGCCACCACCGTGAGCCCGTTTGCATGCGCCTCGTCGGCCAGCGCACGGATCGTGTCCCGGGTGAGCGTGGGGATGTTCAGCATCGCGCCGGAGCCGTCGTCGTAGATCAGCTTGAGGTGGTCGGCGCCTTCGGCGATCCGGTCCGCGACGAACCGCTTGGCGTCCTCCGGCCCGGTCACGGACGGGAACGGCGGGAACGCGATCGTCGGATGCCCGCCCGGTGCGGTCGCGCCGACGCTCGACGTGAAGAACCCGGACCGCGGCGTCTCCGCGGCGATCACCTCCGGCATGCTGAACATGTCGAGCTGCGTGGTCACGCCGTACGTCGCCGCGAGCCCCGTGCTGCCCGGCGCGAGGTGGACGTGGGCGTCGATCAGCCCGGGGAGCAGCGTCGTACCGGAGCCGTCGACGAGGACGTCGCCGGGCTGGGCGATCTCCGGGCCGCCAATCGCCGCGATGCGGCCGTCCGCGACCCGCAAGCAGTCCGCGGGCAACGCCGTACCGCGGTCGACGAGTCTGGTGTGCAGGATCGTGAATGCCATGCCCGGGACGCTAAAGGGTGACGTAACGTCAGACTCCAACCCGAATTTCGGAGGTGCCGGTGGAGCGGACGGTCAGTGAAGTGGCGCGGCTCGCCGGTGTCTCGGTGCGCACGCTGCGGCACTACGACGCGATCGGGCTGCTCCCGCCGGGGCGGATCGCCGCGAACGGCTACCGGTACTACGGCCGGCCCGAGCTGCTCCGGCTGCAGCGGATCCTGCTGCTCCGCGAGCTCGGCGTACCGCTGCCGTCGATCGCGCGGATCCTGGACGAGCAGGACGACGAGGTGACCGCGCTGGAGGGGCATCGGGAGCAGCTGCTGCGGGAGCGGAAGCGACTGGACGACATGCTCGGCGCGGTCGAGCGGACGATCGCGGGACTGTCGGGGGACGAGACCGTCGCGGACGAGGAATTCTTCGCGGGCCTGAACGACGCGCGGGCGCGGCTGCGGGAGGAACTGGCCGAGCGGTACGGAGAGGCCGCGGCGGAGGGGTTCGAGAAGGCGGTGCGGGAGACGTCCAGCTGGACGCGGGAAGACTACGAGCGGTTGGGCGACGAGGGGCGCCGGTTGCTGCTGCGGATGGCGGCCGCGCGGGACCGCGGCGTACTGCCGGACTCGGCCGAGGGGCTGGAGCTGATCGAGCAGCACTACCTGGGCGTGCTGGAGGTGTGGCCGGCTACCCCGACCACCTATTACGGGCTCGCGGATCTGCTTGTCGAGAACGCGGACCAGCGGGCGATCATCGCGATGGTGGACGCGGACCTGCCCGAGTGGCTGGCGGCCGGCGTCCGGGCGTATGCGGTGCGACGGCTCGGGTACGTGGGAAACGAAGAGGAAACTGTCCGACGGTCCGTCTAGTGTCGGGTGGGTGAGCGATTCTCTGGTGCACGTCCGCGGTCTGCGGAAGTCGTACGGCGACTTCGAGGCGGTCCGCGGCATCGACCTGGACGTCTGGCGCGGCGAGGCCTTCGGCTTCCTCGGGCCGAACGGCGCGGGCAAGTCGTCGACGATGCGGATGATCGGCGCGGTCTCCCCGACCAGCGGCGGTACGCTGCGGATCCTCGGCATGGACCCGGCCACCGACGGCCCCGCGATCCGCGCCCGGCTCGGCGTCTGCCCGCAGGACGACACCCTCGACACCGAGCTCTCGGTCCGGGAGAACCTGACGATCTACGGGCGGTACTTCGGGCTCAGCCGGGCGGAGTGCCGGCTCCGCGCGGACGAGCTGCTCGAGTTCGTCGCGCTCACCGAGAAGGCGAAGGTCAAGGTCGACGAGCTGTCCGGCGGGATGAAGCGGCGGCTGACGATCGCCCGCTCGCTGGTCAGCAAGCCGGACCTGCTGCTGCTCGACGAACCGACCACCGGACTCGACCCGCAAGCGCGGCATCTGCTGTGGGACAAGCTGTTCCGGCTCAAACAGGCGGGCGTCACGCTGATCATCACCACCCACTACATGGACGAGGCCGAGCAGTTGTGCGACCGGCTCGTGGTGATGGACGGTGGGCTGATCGCGGCCGAGGGGTCGCCGGCCGAGCTGATCCGCGACTACTCGACCCGGGAGGTGACCGAGCTGCGGTTCGGCCCGGACGTGATGCTCGCGGACCACGACGCACTGGCCGGCAAGGTCGAGGACCTCGCCCAGCGCATCGAGGTACTGCCGGACCGGCTGCTGCTCTACACCGACGACGGTGAGCGCGCGGTCGCCCAGGTGCACGAGCGCGGCCTGCAACCGGCCGCCGTGCTGGTCCGCCGCTCCACGCTCGAGGACGTGTTCCTGCGACTGACCGGCCGGACGTTGGTGGACTGAGATGGCCGTTGCCGTGGAGAACGGTCGCCGGATGTTCGACTACTGGCTGACCGTCTACAAGCGGACCTGGAAGGGCACGGTGATCAGCAGTTTCCTGCTGCCGCTGCTCTACCTGGCCGCGATGGGGATCGGGCTCGGCTCGTTCGTGGACAGCAACGGGACCGGTGCGCTCGGCGGCGTCAGCTACCTGCAGTTCATCGCGCCCGGGCTGCTCGCCTCGACGGCGTTGCAGATCGCGGTCGGCGAGGCGACGTACCCGGTGATGGGCGGGCTGAAGTGGCAGAAGTTCTACCACTCGATGATCGCGACCCCGCTGCGGCCGGCGGACGTGGTGTACGGGCAGCTCGGGTTCATCGCGTTCCGGGTGTTCACCTCGTGCACGGTGTTCCTGGTGGTCATCGCGCTGTTCGGCGGGCTGCGGTCGCCGCTCGGGATCCTCGCGCTGCCGGTCGCGCTGCTGGTCGGGATGGCCGTCGCCGCGCCGATCGCGGCGTACGCGACGACGCTGGAGAACGACTCCGGCTTCGCGATCGTGTTCCGGTTCGGGGTGGTGCCGGCGTTCCTGTTCTCCGGCGCGTTCTTCCCGGTGTCGCAGCTGCCGGACTGGATCGAGTGGCTCGCGTACGTGAGCCCGCTGTGGCACGCGGTCGACCTGTCCCGCGCGCTGAGCCTGGGCTCGGTCAACCCGCTGCTCGCGGTCGTCAACGTCGTCTACCTGCTGGCGTGGTTCTCCGTCGGCACCCGCCTCGCCGTCCGCGGCTTCACCAGAAAGCTGATCGGCTGATGGCGACCATCGCAGCGCGCGTCCTTCCGGTGCCGGTCCGCCTCGGCGGCGGCCGGCACATGGTCGAGCGGAACTTCATGCTCTACCGCCGGTCGTGGGTGGTGTTCATCTCCGGGTTCTTCGAGCCGGTGTTCTACCTGCTGTCGATCGGCGTCGGCGTCGCGCACCTGGTCGGCGCGTTCACGCTGTCGGACGGGACGAAGATCGCGTACGCCGCGTTCGTCGCGCCGGCGATGCTCGCCAGTTCCGCGATGAACGGCGCGATCTTCGACTCGACGTACAACATCTTCTTCCGGATGAAGTACGCCAAGCTGTACGACTCGATCCTCGCGACGCCGCTGCGGCCGTGGGACGTGGCCACCGGCGAGGTCACCTGGGCGTTGCTGCGCGGCGCGATCTACTCGGCGATGTTCGTGGTCGTGATGCTGATCATGGGGCTGATCTCGTCGTGGTGGGCGCTGCTCGCGCTGCCGGCGTCGGTGCTGATCGGGTTCGCGTTCGCCGGGGCCGGGATGGCGCTGACCACGTTCATGCGCAGCTGGCAGGACTTCGAGCTGGTGCAGCTCGCGATCATGCCGATGTTCCTGTTCTCGGCCACCTTCTACCCGGTCGAGACGTACCCGGGCGCGATCCGCTGGCTGGTCGAGATCACCCCGCTCTACCAGGGCGTTGTCCTCGAGCGCGCGTTCAGCACCGGCGCGGTCGGCTGGTTCCTGCTGGTGCACGCGCTGTACCTGGCCGCCATGGGCACCTTCGGGATGTACGTCGCGTCCCGCCGCCTCGGCAAGCTCCTGCTGAAGTGAGCGGAACCAGCACCCCCTGTCCCACCGTCCGACCCTGCATGACCGATGAGTCCTTCCACGATCTGGTGCGGGCACCGAAGGTGGCGCTGCCGGGCGGACCGCGGCGCTGGGTCGAGGACTCGTTCCGCTTACTGGCCGACCACTTCGGTACGGCGGTCCTGCGACGGCCGGTCGTCGTACCGGACGAGTTCGTGCCACCCGGGTACGACGGCTCGGCCGCGGCCGCGCGGGACGTCTGCGCGCGGGTCTGCGAACACCTGGGGATCCCGGCCGAGCGGGTGCATCTCAGTTTCCGGTTGGAGAAGGTCGCCGAGGCCGCCGAGTTGCTCGGGTCGGCGATGCTCGACGGCTATCTCGACCCGGAACACCCGTTGTCGCAGGGCGCGGCGCCCGGCGACCGCGCGGCGGTACGGACCCATTCGAGCCGCCTGGGTACGGCGTCGTTCGAGCAGGTGGACCGGATCATCGAGGCCGAGTTGGCAGCCGACGAGGACAGCCTGCTGCCGTTCCTGGTGCGGCGGCTCGGTGCCGACGAGTTCGGTGCCGAGGTGGTGCGGTGCCTGCTGGCGGCCGCCGATCCGGGGCGGGCCGGCGTCGTTCACCCCGCCGTACAGGCCGGCCCGGCGCTCGGGCGGTGGATCGACCTGGGTGCGGAATCTCCTGGCATCGAACCGATTCCGGGGCATTGCGCGATCCTGCTGCGGTCCGATGTGATCGCCGATCCGCTGAAACTGCTCGCCGCGGTGTCGCACGAGTTGAGCCACGAGCTGCTGGCCCGGCCGGCTCCGCCTTGGGCGTCCGGGCCGCTCGAGGAACCGTTGACCGACCTGTGCGCGTTGTTCCACGGGTTCGGTGTCGTGCTCGTCAACGCGGCCGTCGACGAGACCACGCTCGACGACGAATGGGTCCACACGTCCGGCTACCTCGGCGAACACGCGGTCGCCGAGGCGCTCGCGCTGTACCGCTTCCGCCAGCACCGGCTGCTCCGCGACGGTCCACTGCTCCCGGGCTGGCACCAGGCACTCGACCCGGCACCACGGGCCCGTTTCGCGGCCCGTCTGGAGGAACTGATCGGAGGTCCGCCGACCGTGCTGGGTTGGTGATACAGCTGCAACATTTCCGATGGAATGGGCGCCGGGTCGACCGCGTCAGTTCCGGTATGAATCTGATCGGTGCCTGGCGGCGTCGGCAACGTGAACGCGATCTCCTCTACGGCCCGAAGGTGATGCTGCCCGGCGGACCCGAGCAGTGGATCGAGGACTCGCTGGACTGGCTGATCGGCCGGTTCGGCGTCGAACCGCTGCGCCGCCGGCCGGTACTGCCGAGTGCCTTCGTCCCTGCCCGGTACGACGGGTCCGAGCACGCCGCGCGGGAACTCTGCCTCCGGGTCTGCGCCTGGATGGAGGTGCCGGACGACCGGATCCGGTTCAGCTTCCGGATGGAGGACGTCCGCGCCGCGGGCCGCAGTACCGCCGCCCGCCGCCTGCAGGCCGAGCATCCCGCACTGACGGGGATTTCGGGGCTCCAGGCAACGATGTCGGCGGTCGAGGTCGAGGAGCTGGCCGCGGCCGGGTACGCGCCCGAGATCGCGGTCCTCGCCGAGCGGGAGCTGGCCGCCGAGGTGAAGCGCAGTACGGCGCTCCGCGACACGACCGATCCGGAGCAGCGCGCCGAACTGTACGAACGTGCCGTCGCGGTCTGGTCGGCGCCGGCCGGCACCGGTTCGCGCGCCGCCTGGCTCGACCTGCGCACCGGAGGCCACGAAGGTACGGCGGTGATGCTGTCGGCGACCACCCGGTCCGACCCGTCCGCGGTGATCGCGGCGACGGCGCACGAGCTGGGCCACGAGGTGCTGTGGGGCTACCACCTGATGGACCGGAGCCGGCCGGACGCGGAGGCGGTGACCGACCTGTTCGCGGTGTTCCACGGCTTCGGGATCTTCCTCGCGAACCAGGCCGTCGAACGGGTCCCCGGGCGCCGCTCGATGCGGCAGAGCCTCGGCTACCTGGGGGAACGCGGCGCCTCGGACGCCCTCGCGGCGTACTGCTTCCGCCGGCACACACTGTGGCCGGAGTCGCTGCTGCCGGTGATGCCGACCGAGCTGGACCGCGCGGTCCGGATCCGCACGTTCGCCCGGCTCGCGGCGCTGGTGAAGCGCGCCGAGATCGACTCGATCCAGGAGGGCTCGCCGCTACGCTGAGCGGTGACGCAGCGGGACCGGGAGGTTTCGCTGCGAGGTCGGGCAGGCATGATTCGGCGGGTGAGGAACCCGATCGGCACGATCAAACGAAGCCAGCAGCTGCGCTCCCAGCTGAAGGCACCCCGCGAGCGCCTGCGCGGCGGCAGCCGCCGCTGGATCCGGATGTCGATGGACTGGCTGATCGAGGAGTTCGGCAAGGACGTCGTCCACCGGCCGATCGTGCTCCCCACCGAGGTGATCCCTTCCGGGTACGACGGGAGCGAGGCCGCGGCGACCGCGTTGTGCGAACTGGTCGACGGGCGGATGGACCTGCGCCCGGGGCAGTGCGGGCTGAGCTTCGAGCTGAACGGCGTACGCCGTTCGGTCCGCGCGCACATCGTCAAGGAGCAGTCCGGCCGCTGGATCCGGGGCGAGCCGAGGAACGAGATCCAGCTCGCGCCCGCGCTGGCGGCCGACCCCGTCGCGCTGACAGCGATCTATGCCCATGAGGTCGGCCACGAGCTGCTCCTCGGCGGCGGCCGCATCACCCGCGCCGCTCGCCCAGACCACGAGTCCCTGACCGACCTGATCACGGTCTTCTATGGCCTGGGCATCTTCACCGCCAATGCAGCCTACGAACGCCGCCCCCGCCCCAACGGCCGGGGCAAACAACCTGTTGCCCGCGGCTACCTCCGCGAAGCAGTCCTCTCCGAAGCCCTCGCCTACTACGCCATGCTCCGAGGCGAACGTACGCCCACCTGGGATCAGCACCTGGACCCACCCGTACGCCGAGGCATGCGCACCCACCTGGCAATCCTCCACCGCTAACCGGTCCTGTCAGCCAAGCAGTTTGCGGGTCCAGAAGTCGCCGCCGCGGAGGAGGGAGGTTCGGCTGGGGCCGGTTACGTGGTCTACCAGGTGGAGGTACGTGATGGTTTGGTAGAGCACGCCTACTTCCTCGGCGAGCTGGACCGCGTGGCGTAGGGCGGTGGGGGTGGCGTACTCCTCCCACTCGGCCAGGTAGGCGTCTCGCACTCGCGGGTCCGCCGACAGTGGCGAGCGCTTCTCGACAAACGTCACCAAGTCGAGGAACGGGTGTGCCAGCGCCGCATCCGTCCAGTCGAAGGCGAGTACCTTCCCGTCCCGCACCGCCAGGTTCCGCGGGTGCAGGTCGCCGTGCAGCAACGTCTCCGGTAGGCCGATCTCCGCGAGTTCGGTGATTGCCTCGCGCAACTGCTTCGCCCGGTCCGGCAGTTTGGCGAGCTCCGGCGGAGCGAGGCGTTGTGTCAGCTTGTTCGGTTCGAGGAGGCGGTCCAGTTCCGAGTCGAGTACGGCGAGTCGCCGATCGGCGCAGCTGTACTCGAGCAATCGGTCGGACTCCGCCGCGTAGCTCCGCTGCAGCCGAGCATGGTTGCGTACGGCATCGATCCACAGCGCGACGTCTGTTTCCTCGCCGAGCGGCGTACCGAGATCGGCCAGCAACAGCCACCGGCGCGCCTCGTCGATCGCGATCGGCGCCGGGATCTCCCCGGGCCGATCCGCGGACGCGTGCTGCAGGAACCGCGGCTCATGGGCGAACAGGAACGGGAGCGCCTCAGGATCGGTCGACGCCTGCGAAAGTGCCTTGAAATATACGTCCCCGTCGGTAGTCGGGACACGCAGTACGTCGGACAGCCCCCACGTTTTCACCTGCGTCCACGGACCGGTCGCCTGTACGTGTTTCCCGATCCACCGCAGTTCCTCGTCGTACCGCTCCCGCGATTCGAGCAGGTACGTGACCGGTTCGTCGGATACGCACTCGCGGACGACGGCCTCGACGCCGTACTGCTCGTGCAGCGCCCGCAGCACCGGCTCCACGTCCGGGAACCAGAAGTCGTCCGGCATCTCGACCGTGAAGACCTGTTCTGCGACGTGAGCCCGGACTTCCATGGGCTGAAGCGTATGTTCCCGGTGCAACTGCTTTTCCCCGTTAAGGTGCATGTCGTGATCGATGCCAGAGATGTTGCGCGGGCGGCCGATCTGCTGCACGACGTGGTCGCGCCGACGCCCCTGGAGTACTCGCGCTGGCTGAGCGACCTGGTCGGCGGCGACGTGTTCCTGAAGTGCGAGAACCTGCAGCGCACCGGGTCCTTCAAGCTGCGCGGGGCGTACGTCCGGATGGCCCGGCTGTCCATGGCGGAACGTGCACGCGGCGTCGTCGCGGCCAGCGCCGGGAACCACGCGCAGGGCGTCGCGCTCGCCGCGCAACTGCTCGGCATCAAGGCGACCGTGTTCATGCCGAACGGCGCACCGATCCCGAAGGAGAAGGCGACCCGGGCGTACGGCGCCGAGATCCGGTTCGCGGGGACGTCGATCGACGACTGCCTGATCGCGGCGCGGGCGTTCGAGGCGGAGACCGGCGCGATCCTGATCCACCCGTTCGACCACCCGGACATCGTCGCGGGACAGGCCACGACCGGGCTGGAGATCGTCGAGCAGTGCCCGCAGGTGCGGACCGTCGTCGTACCGACCGGAGGCGGCGGGCTGCTCGCCGGGATCGCGGCGGCGATGCAGCGTGACGGCCAGCCGATCGAGGTGGTCGGCGTACAGGCGGCCGGCGCAGCGGCGTACCCGGCCTCGCTGGCGGCGGGGGAGCCGGTGCAGCTGGAGCGGATGCGGACGATCGCGGACGGGATCGCGGTCGGGCTGCCCGGGAAGGTCCCGTTCGAGACGGTCCAGCGGTACGTCGGTGACGTCCGGACCGTCGGCGAGGACTCGTTGTCGAAGGCGTTGCTGCTGGTCCTCGAACGCGCGAAGCTCGTCGTCGAACCGGCCGGTGCCGCCGCGGTGGCCGCCGTACTCGACGAGCCGAAGCGGTTCAAGCCGCCGGTGGTCGTCGTACTGTCCGGGGGCAACATCGACCCGCTGCTGCTGATGCGCGTGATCCGCCAGGGCATGGCCGCGGCCGGCCGCTACCTGTCCGTCAGGGTACGGATCCCCGACACGCCAGGTGGGCTGGCGATGCTGCTGACCCAGATCGCCGCGCTGGACGCGAACCTGATCGAGGTACTGCACGAACGCATCTCGGAAACCCTCAGCCTGGACGAGGTCGAGGTCGCCCTGCAACTGGAACTGCGCGGCGAGGACCACCGCGAACGCCTGCTCGCCGGGCTACTCGCGAACGGCTACACCTACACGCTCAACTGAGCGTCGTAGCCGGCGCGGGTTCGCAGGTCTTCACCAGCGGGGCGTGCAGCCGCTGGGCGAGCACCTGACGCTGGGTCGGCTGGGCCTCGGCCTGTCGCTGCAGGCCCTCGTCGGTCAGCCGGACGTTGATCGCGCGGCGGTCCTCGGGGCACATGTGCCGCTCGACCAGGCCGGCGATCTCCAGGCGGCCGATCACCCGGGACAGCGCGCTCTGGCTGAGGTGCACGGACTTCGCGATCGTCGCCACCTTCGCGGAATGCTCCGGGAACTCGGCGAGCCGCTCGAGCACCTCGTACTCACTCATGCCGAGCGAGTGCCCGGCCTGCAGTGCCCGGTCGAGGGCGCAGGTCAGGTCCGCGTGGCGGGCCAGCAGCTCGCGCCATTCGCGCACATCGGCGGTGGTTTCACCAGTCCCACCGCTGACCTTCGTAGCGGTCATGTCGGTCAACATAGCATGCGGCTGCAATCAATGCAAACGCATTTAATGCCTAGACATTAGATGCACACGCATGCAATAGTCTCTTCTCGTGACTACGCAAACCACATCTCCCGCCCGCATGACCTGGGATGCCCGTCTCTGGGGCGCACTCCTGGTGGTCTGCGGCGTGATCTTCCTCGACGGCCTGGACGTGTCGATGGTCGGCATGTCGCTGCCGTCCATCGGCGCCGACCTCGGCGTCTCCCTTGCCTCTCTGCAGTGGGTCGTGACCGGCTACGTGCTCGGGTACGGCGGTCTGCTGCTGCTCGGCGGCCGGACCGCCGACCTGCTCGGCCGGCGCCGGGTCTTCCTGATCGCGCTGGCCGTCTTCGCCGTCGTCTCGATGCTGAGCTCGCTGGCGAGCAACCCCGAACTGCTCATCGCGGCGCGGTTCGTGAAGGGCATCGCCGCGGCGTTCACCGCCCCGGCCGCGCTCTCGATCATCACCACCACCTTCCACGAGGGACCGGATCGCAACCGGGCCCTCAGCATCTTCACCACCTGCGCCGCCAGCGGCTTCTCGATGGGCCTGATCCTCGGCGGCGCGCTCACCGAGGTCGGCTGGCGCTGGACCTTCCTGATGCCCGGCCCGGTCGCCCTGATCGTGCTGCTGTTCGGCCTCAAGCTGATCCCGAACAGCCCGCGGGACGACGCCGCCGGCGGGTACGACGTACCCGGCGCGGTTACCGTCACCGGCGGCATGCTGTCGCTGGTCTACGCGGTCGTCGGCGCCGAACACGCCGGCTGGGTGTCGCTGCAGACCATCGGGCTGTTCGTACTGGCCGTCGTACTGCTGGCCGGCTTCGTCGCGATCGAGCTGCGCACCAAGCACCCGCTGGTCCGGCTCGGCATCCTCCGCAACGCGTCGCTGCGGCGCGCGAACCTGGCCATCCTGACCGTCTTCGGTTCGTACGTCGCGTTCCAGCTGATCGGCACCATGTACCTGCAGAACCTGCTCGGCTGGTCGTCGTTCCAGACCGCGCTCGGGTTCCTCCCGGCCGGCCTGCTGGTCGCCACGCTGTCCCCGAACGTCGGCAAGATCGTCGACCGGGTCGGGACCGAGAAGATGATCATCGTCGCGATGGCGCTGTTCGTGGCCGGGTACGCCCTGAGCCTGCGGATCGGGCCGGAGTCGGCGTACTTCTCGACCGTGTTCCCGACGATCATGCTGCTCGGGCTCGGGTTCGCGCTCGGGTTCCCGTCGCTGAACATCCAGGCCGTGTCCGGGGTCCCGGACCACGAGCAGGGGCTGGCGTCGGGGCTGTTCAACACGTCGAACCAGGTCGGCGGAGCCGTCGTACTGGCGATCGTGACCGCGGTGATCAGCGGTCAGACGGTCGGCGTCACCGCGGCCGCCGGGGTGCTGTCGGCGTACAAGTCCGGGCTCGGGGTCGTGACCGGGATCGCGGCGCTCGGTCTGGTGATCGCGCTGACCGGTCTGCGCGGGCTGAAGGCGCGCCGGGCGGCCGAGGAAGCCGAGGCGGCGGAGCTGGCCGCCGTACAGGACGAGCTGGCGGCGGAGGAGATGACGCCGGCGGCGTGACAACAACCAGCCCGTTGTGGCTGTGAAGTGATAGAGAGCGGACGGTGCGGACTCCTTCGGGGGTCCGCACCACTGCTTTTCGGGGGATTCCCCGATTGGTTTCGACCCGGCGGGGTGCTGGACTGGACGCATGAGCAACCAGAGCTACGACGAGAAGGTCAAGGACATCCTGGACCGCGTCGCCAAGGGCCACCTCTCCACCGAGGAAGGTGCCACGCTGATCACCGCCCTCAAAACCGCCGGCGCGGCTGACACCGGAGCACCGACCGGCACCTCTCCGGTTGCCGACGACACACAAACCACCACCCCCGACCACCCAGCCGCCGCCGCGGCCCCCTCCCCAGAAGTCTGGGCCGACGCCGTCGACTCACCCACCACCCCACCCGACGAAGCCGCGGCCGATACCACCACCGGCGCGACCGCCGCCCCCACAGCCGTGCCCACCGCGGGATCTACCGCAGAGCCCACCGCTGAGCGGGCCGGGGAGCCGGGCGCGCGGCATGCCGCGGAGCCCTCGTCCGTGCAGGATGTCGTGCCTGAGGAGGTTGAGGGAGTGCCGGCTGAGGAGGAGCACAGTAACGTGCCTATTCCGTCTGGGGTGCAGCGGGTGACGGTGCGGGCGATCGGGCGCCGGGTGCGGCTGATCGGGGAACCGGCCGTGAACGGGGTCGCGGTGGACGGGCCGCACGTGATCAAGCGCGACGGCGACACGCTCGCGATCAGCAGCGAGGGCGACATGGGTGTCTCGATCGACGGGTTCAGCATGCTGCGCAACCCGACCGACCTGAAGGCCCACGTCAACGGCCTCGCCAAGGAACTGTCGATCCGCGTCAACCCGCACCTCGAGGTCGAGGTCGAGGTGACCGGCGGCAGCGTGAACGCCGAGCGCCTCCCCGGCCTGACCAAGGTCCGCGTCACCGCCGGCACCGCGAAGGTCGCCGACGTCGACGGCCCCATCGACGTACTCGTCCAGGCCGGCTCCGCGACCCTGGACGCCCAGCTCACCAAGGGCCGCTCCCGCGTCCGCGTCGAGTCCGGTACGGCGAACGTCGCCCTCCGCCGCGGCTCCGACGTCCACGTCCACACCGAGGCCCAACTCGGCCGCGTGACCTGGGCCGGCGCCGTCTCCGGCCAGTCCAAGGACGTGGAAATCGGCCGCGGCCGCGCCGCCCTCGACGTAGAGGTCCTGGTCGGCACCGCCCAGATCACCTCCGACTGAGCGACTGATTCGCACCGAACGACCGCCGGGTGGCAGGCCCGTGATTCTCCCGCCACCCGGACGGTCATGGTGTGCCTACGGTGCATCGATACGCAGGACACGAACGGACTCGCGATCACCGTGGAGCGCCAGCCTGCGCGCCAAGGACTCCTCGTAGGTTGTGACGAGCAACTGGCCGAGAACGCCTTGCGACGTCAGATCGGTGAGCATGCGGCCGATCGTCCAGCGGTTCCTCGGATCGAGATGTTCGAGTGGCTCGTCCAGCAGCATCAGCGGAGCCGCGGTGAGCGCCTTCAGCGCCGCCACCTTGTACACCAGGAGCGACTGGGCCTTCTCACCTCCGGACAGTGAGTGGTAGTCGACCGTCTTGTCACCTCGCGCGGCCTGGATCGCGCCGTCGCGCGAAACGGTGAGACTGTCACCGCCTGGCAACTGCTTCCAATGGCCACGAATCAGCCTGACCAAGGGGTCGGCGCCACGTGCGGTCAGATCCCCGGCGACCGCCTCAACAGTGTCTCCCAGAACCGTCGCATAGGCCTGTCGCCGATAGCTCCTGACAGCAACCTCGAACATCCGGTTCTGACTCTGCAGCCGTTGTTCCTCGCTGCGTGCGACACCGAGCCGGTCCCGCAGCACCTCGCATCGCGCCTGTTGCTCCCCGAGCAGCTCGGTCAGGCGATGGCCGGAGTACGAGGCAAGCTCGGGAGAGGCCGGATCTGCAGTCTCGTCCACGTCAGCCAATGGAGCGGGCAACGGCTCCGAGAGAGTCACCCGGAACTCGCGAAGCTTCTCCAGGTGCGAGCCCAGGGATGCCGTCTGCGCTTCCAGGCCGGACGCCTCCTGCTCCAGCCGTCGGATCTCCCCGCGGTGTCCCTCGGCAGCCTTCTCCGCGGCGGTTGCGTCGAGTTGCCGAAGACACACCGGGCAATCGTCGCCGGGATGGAGAAGACGTAGCTGATCTGCGGACACCGCGGCCATGGCACGACTGCGGGCAGCTCGCTGGACGAGTTCGTCCCACCGGGCCCGCAGCCGCTTGCCCATCGCGTCGACCGTCGTGAGTGTCAGCTGATGCGGCGGAAGCGATTCGCCTTCCCGCTCGGCAATTCGGAGTACGCCGGCAGTTGCCTCGGCGTGACGCGTTCGTACAGCCTCCGCGCCAGCTCTCCATTCGGTCCGTCGCTGCTCGATCGTGGCCCGCTTCTCCCGGGCGGCGAGCTCGACCTGGAGCTGCCGCAGACGCTCGGCGGCGACTTCGTACTCGCTCTCGGCAGTGAGCAACGCCGTCTGCGCGGCGCTAATCACCTCGGCGTCGATCTTCTTGGCCTCTCGTGCCTGGCGTTCAGACGCTCTGGCCTCGCTGCGAGCGGCGCGCTGCACGTCCGTCAGGACGTCGAGCCGGAGCAGGCGGGAAACCTCCGTGGTGAGGTCGACGCCGATCGGTCGATCGTGTTCCCGCCAGATGGCGTCGTCGGAGCCTATGAGCAGTCGGCTCAGCAGTGCGGGAGGGGCACCCAGCGCGGCGGTGATCAGTTGCGCCCAATCATCGTCGTCGGTGCCGGATCCGTCCGCTGTGTGGAACTCGACTGAGCTTTTGGGCCTGCGTGCTTTTGTCGCAGCGGTCATCGAACGGGTGACGCTCACTGGTCCGCGGCTGGGCAACTCGAGGTCCAGCCTCACTCGGCAAGGTCCGTTGCCGCGCCTGGCATTGTCGGCATCGATCCCCGACTCCGGCCCGAGCAGAGCCCAAGCGATCGATTCGAGGAGTGAGGTCTTTCCCGTTCCGTTCCGCGCGACGACGAATGTCGTCCCGCCGAACAGCTGGAGGTCGAGATTGTCGAAAGCCTTCCAGTTCTGCAGCCGGACGCGACTAATCATCGTCGCCACCGGCGATGTCGTCGAGCTCGTGGGCGAGTTGATCGGCGGTCCAGTTGCCCGCGAGCGTTGCCGTCACACGCTGCACAACCCAGTCCTCGATGTGATCGTCCAACGAGCCGTAGGCGGCCTTCTTCGCCTCCAGTTGCACCTTCTTCGCGCGGATCGCCCGCGCCTTGGCTGCGGCGATCTCGCCGATGTTCTGTGGATCGATCAGCTGGCTGAGCCCGACGGCGATCGGTGCTTGCGGAAGGTCCGACCAGTCGTGGTGTGCCGGAGCGAGCAGTTCTTGGACGGCTCGTCGTACCGATTCGTAGCGGGTGTCCGGACGGCCAGGCAGTTCGTACGCGTCGATCACCAGGCAGGGGAACGGCGGGCTCGGTCGGCAGAGGATCACAGCGTCGGCGTCGGTCGTTGTGTTCAGCAACTCGGCGCCGGTCTGCAGGACGTCGGTCGGCGGAACGACGTCCCAGAGGACCACTACCAGGACGCGCAGCTGCTGGCCGTCGACGATGAAATCGGCTGCGGAACTCCCGTGGGCCGACGGCCGGCGTTCAGGGAGCACCGTGACCGGATGCTCGAGGTTCTCGAGCTCGGCCAGAATTGTCCGGAGGACGACCGGCCGCTCCGGCGCGGGAACCGGCGGGTCGTCGGCATGCAGATCGATGGCGCACCCCTGTCTCGATCGTTGGGTCTGATGTGTGGCTGTGCCCGACAAGGTATGGCTTTTCGGCCCGCTCGGGCGGGGCGAATCCGGAGCCTGTGGACAACCGTCAGTGCGCGGCGGGGATGTCGGCCAAGTTCTTCTGCGTTCGGAGTGGGGAGAAGTACAGGAAGGATGTGCCGGCCAGGGTGGCGAAGCCGGCTGTGTAGAGGGTGGGGCGGAGGCCGAGGGTGGTGCCGAGGAGGCCGCCCAGGAGGCTGCCGAGGGGGGTGGCGCCCCAGGAGACGAAGCTCATGGTGGCGCTGACTCGGCCCTGGAGGTCCGGTGGGCAGACGCGTTGGCGGGTGCTGGCGGCGAGGATGTACGCGACGATGATCGAGAAGCCTGCCAGCAGGGTTGCGAGGACGTACCAGGCCAGTTGCCAGCCGCGGTTCGTCAGTGCCTGCAGGACGAACGCGACTCCGATACCTGTTGTCGAGAGCAACAAAGCGCGGGCGTCGCCGAGCCAGGTGCTGATCCGCTCGGTGACGACCGAGGCGACGATCGCGCCGAGCAGGCCGAGCATGCTGAGGATGCCGATCGTGCTCGGGCGGAGGTGCAGTTGGCGGACCAGGAAGACCACCATGACCGCGCCGTTCGCGGACTGGAACAGCATTGTCGTGGTCTGGTTGAGCGCGATCGGCCGGAGCAGCGGGTGCTTGAACACGTACCGCAGGCCCTCGCGGATCTCGCGGCGCAGGTGTGGGCGTTCGGGTTTGACCGGCGCGGGCTCGGGGGTGCGGATGCTGCGGAGCCAAATCGCCGACCAGACGAAGCTCAGCGCGTCCAGGCCGATCGTGACCGCGGCGCCGATCCACTGCACGAGGATGCCGCCCGCGCCGGCGCCGATCACGGCCGCGACCGAGTGGTTCGCGGCGAGCTTCGCGTTGCCCGGGAGGAGCTGGTCGGCGTTCAGCAGCCGCGGCGGATAGGTGCTGTGGGCAACGTCGAACAGTACGGTCAGTACGCCGGCCAGCGCGAGTACGACGTACAGCTGCGGCAGGCTGAGTACGCCGAACGCCGCCGCCACCGGGATCGATCCGAACAGGACGGCCCGGCCGAGGTCCGCGGCGATCAGTACCGGCAGACAGCGGACCCGGTCGACCCACGCGCCGGCGAACAGCCCGAGCAGCAGCCAGGCCGCGGTCTCGCAGGTGCGCAGCAGCGACACCTGGAACGTCGTCGCGTCGAGCGTCAGCACCGCGAGCAGCGGTATGGCGAACATCGTCAGCCGGCTGCCGAGCTGGCTGAGCAGATCGGCGAGCCAGAGCCGCCGGAAGTCGGGGTGCCTCAGAATGCCCATGTCCTGGACCGTAAGCAGGATACTTGAGTGCTGTCGACTCAAGTATCAAGAAAGTTGAGTCGCAATGACTCAACTTCACGCTCAAAGAAGTTTTCAGAGCCACCCGCGGCGCATCGCGACGGCGCCCGCCTGGAAGCGGTTGGAGGTGCCGGTCAGCTCGTGCAGGCGACGTACCCGGCGGCGCATCGTGCGCAGTGACCAGCCGAGCTGGCGGGCGATCGCGTCGTCCTTGAGACCGGCGACGAGCAGCGTGAGCAGCGCGCGGTCGTCCTCGGTCAGCTCGCCGGCCGCCTCCGCGCCGAACGGGATCGCCTGCTGCCAGCACAGCTCCCAGTAGTCGACGAGCGCGTCGAGCAGCGTGCTCTGGTGCACGACCGCCGCCCGCAGACCGTCGCCGACGTCGAGCGACAGCGGGAGGAGAGCCGTCGATCGGTCGGCGATCGCGAGCTTGATCCGTACGCCGGTCAGCATCCGCGCGTCCTCGCCCGCGCGTACCAGGCGCTGGATGTCCTTGCCGACGATCGGATGCGCGAGCGCCTCGGGGGAGTACACGACGCGGTAGCGGACGCCGCGGTCGATGGCGCGCTCCTCGACCGGGTTCTCGGTGGCCAGCACGTACGGCGGGCGGTCGAGCGCCATGAACTCCTCGGACGTCTCCTGCTGCAGCTGGACGAAGCGCCGCCCGAGCGCCTCGGGGCCGTGCAATCTCGATCTCGTCGCCCTGCCGGCCGCCGGCGCCGTGGCGGTACAACTCGCCGAGTTCGCGGGCGGCGGCGCGGACCAGTTCGAGGGCGCGTTCCTGGTCGCGGACGAGGGCCTCGACGCCGCTCGCCGGGTCGATCGCGGCGAAGCGCTTGCCCTCGCCGGCGAGCTGGCCGACCAGGCCGAGGTCGTGCAGGCGGCCGAGTGCCTTGGTGACGCGGGCCTGGGAGTCGCCGAGGTCGGGCATCAGCTCGGCCGCGGTGGCCGACGTACGGGTCAGGAGGACGCGGTACACGCGCTCGTCGAAGGCGCCGATCCCGGCGGCTTTCAGGGTCTCGTCGGCCATCGGTCGATGATGGCTCATCTGGGCCACTGGCCGCTACGCGCCAGCACAAACCGGTGCGCTGCCACGGGGAACGCGGCTTCAATACCCGCTATGCATTTCACAGCGCGCACCACGAACCTGACCGGCGCCGTCACCGCCGGTTGCCTCGCGGTCACCCTGCTGGCGTCCGCGGGCCTCCCGCCCGCCGCCGCGGCCCCGACCGCCGCCGGTCGTGACGTCATCGTCGTCTTCGACACCGCGCCCGCTGCGGCCGGAGCGGACCTCGCCGAGCCCGCCGGCGCTCGAGCGGTCGCCACCAAGCACCAGTTGATCCGGCAGACCCAGGACGGCGTGCTCGCCGCTGCCCGGGGTGCGGGTCTCAAGCTCGACGTGCACAAACGCTTCAGCACCGTGCTGAATGCGGTGGCCGCCACCGTTCCGGCGTCGGACCTCCCCACGCTCGAACACCTCCCAGGCGTAGCCCGCGTCGTCCCGGACCTCCCGGTCCACGCGATGACGGAGGCCTCCGATCCCGCCGCTCCCGCCGCTCCCGCCGCTCGCGCGGCGGGAGGCGGTGGTGCGGGAGGCGGAGCTGCGGGAGGTGCGGGAGGCGCAGGTGCGGGAGGCGGTGGTGCGGAAGGTGGAGCTGCGGGAGGTGCGGGAGATGGAGGTGCGGGAGGCGCAGGTGCGGGAGGCGGTGGAGGCGCAGGCGTTCGTGGTGCGGAGGCCGCGGGTTCCACTGGACCGTCCGCGCCTGCGGCTGGCTCCGCGCCTGGGGCTGGCTCCGCGCCTGGGGCGCCTGGGGCTGGCTCCGCGCCTGGGGCTGGCTCCGTGCCTGGGGCCGTGTCCGCGCGTGCGGCTGGCTCCGGGGCTGGGGTTGGCTCTGCGCCTGCGGGCGTCTCCGCGCCTGCGGTTGGCTCCGGGGCTGCGGGTGTGTCTGCGGGGGCGGGGGTGACGGTTGCTGTTGTTGATACGGGGGTTGATTACAGGCATCCGGATTTGGGGGGCGGGTTCGGTGCGGGGCACAAGGTTGTGGGGGGATATGACTTTGTTAATGGGGATTCCGACCCGATGGACGACAACGGGCACGGGACTCATGTGGCCGGGATCATCGCGGCCGATGGGGAGTTGACAGGTGTCGCGCCGGGCGCGGAGATCACCGCGTACAAGGCGCTGGACGCGAACGGCTCCGGGTCGAGTTCCGACATCGTGGCGGCGATCGACGCCGCTGTGGACCCGGCCGGTCCGCACCCGGCGGATGTCGTCAACCTCAGCATCGGCGTGGACGGCGGATCCGGCGACGACCCGGTGACCGCGGCCGCTCAGGCAGCCGCGGATGCGGGCGTGATAGTGGTCGCCTCCGCCGGCAACGCGGGCCCGGTGGCCTCGTCCGTCGCCAGCCCCGCGGTAGCTCCGGGCGTGATCGCCGTGGGCGCCACCCAAGGCAACCGCCGTGTCGGCTCGGCAAGCATGGGCACCGAACCCCTCCAGACCTTCGAAACCCCGCTGACCGCCGGTGCCCCGGCCAAGCCCGTCACCGGCGGCCTCGTCGACGTCGGGTACGCCTCGCCGGAGGAGATCGGCGACCTGCACGGCAAGGTCGCGTTGATGAACGGCATCGCCGGCCCGACCGCCGAGTACGCCGACTACATGGACCGGGACGCGATCCAGCGCATCCAGGACGCCGGCGCCATCGCCGTACTGATCGGCCAGCCGAGTTCCGGTGGTATCGGCATCAGCTCCGTCCCCGAACCCGGACACATCTCCGCCGACGACGGCCTCCGGATGAAGTCCCTGGTCGTCCTCGGCATGGACGACACGCAGTACGCCGAACTCGCTGCCGCCGCCGGCCGCGACATCACGATCGTCGGCAAGGACGTCAGCGGCGAGGTCGCCTCGTTCTCGGCCCGTGGCCCCGTCAACGACGGCACCTTCCGTCTCAAGCCCGACGTGTCCGCACCCGGCGTCGACGTCGTCTCCACAGTCCCCACGGCGCTCGACCCCTCCGGGTACGCCGCGATGTCCGGTACGTCGATGGCCAGTCCCGCGGTCGCCGGTGCGGCGGCCGTGATGCGCCAGCGGTACCCGGACAAGCCGGCCGCGGAGATCCGCTCCGCGCTGATCGGCGCCTCCGACCCGCTCCCCGACGTACCGCCGACCACCGACGGCGCCGGCCGGATGAACCTGGCGTCCGCGCTGAAGTCCCCGCTCGAGACCAGCCCGACCAGCCTGTCGTTCGGCCTCGCCGACCTCGACGGCAAGTCGGTCTCCGCGTCGAAGGCGATCACCCTGCACAACACCGGTACGAGCCGTCTCGTCGTACACCTCAACGCGAAGGGCGTGAAGCTTCAGCCGGCCACCGTGTCACTCGCGGCCGGTGAGTCGCGCAACGTCAAGGTGACGCTAGCGGCCGACGTACCGACGAAGAGCACGAACCTCGAAGGTGACCTGATCGCCTCCTTCACTGGCGGCGCGGTCACCGTGCCGTACCTGCTGGCCGCTCGTCCGATGGGCGTCTACGTCACGCTCGGCTCCGTACCGAGCCTCGACCTCGTCGCACCGCTCCCGTTCCAGGGCACGCCCCGAGCGACCCTCACCGGCCCGGACGGCAAGGCGCAGCCGATCGCCCTGCAGAGTCGCGGCCAAGGCTGGGCCGGCGCCCCGCTGTCCGGCCTCGTCCCGGGCCTGTACCACGTGACCTCCACCGGTACGACGACCTCGGGCGTGAACCTGATCGGCAGCACGTCCTTCGAAGTGCCGGGTACGTCCTCGACAACCAAGTGGTCCGCAGTCGGCCCGAACAGCCGTGGCGGCGACGTGACGCCTTCACCACAAGGCGATGTAGCGGTCGCCACCGTGTCCGGCTCGACCCTACCGTGGGTCAGCACGGACGCCGGTAAGACGTGGATCCCTCGCCCGGGCGCTCCGCTCGGCGCGAGCCTGGGCGATGGGTACGTCGCGTTCGACCGGACCGACAGCAAGCGGTTCTGGTTCGCGGTCAACGAGTGCATCGGCGGCTGCGGCAGCATCGTCCGTACCGACGACCAGGGCGTCACCTGGAAACCGCAGCACCTCGACAACGCCCAGATCCTCGGCCTCTTCACGATGCCCGACGGCGCCGTCGTCGCGGTCACGCCGATCTCGCTGCTGTCCAGCACCGACAACGGCACGACCTGGTCGACCCACCCGACGGGGATCAGCGGTGACGTACAGTACGCCGCCGTACTGGGCGACAAGCTCTACCTCACCGACGGCCGGAAGATCTGGTCGACGCCCATGTCCGGTGGCGCACCGGGCGCCGTCACGCTGTCGTACTCCTCCACCACCACGGTCTTCGTCACCTCGCTGTCCGCGGGCGACGGCGTACTCGCCGCGAACGTCTGGCTGCAGGGCGCGGTCGCGAGCACCGACGGTACGACGTGGAAGACCGTGCACGCGGGCAACTTCCACGAGAGCGTGCACGCCTCGGGTACGTCGATCTACGCCACCGACAACGGCACCGGCTACCTGTCGGAGGACCGCGGCGCGACCTGGCGCGAGGTGCGGACGCCCAACAGAAACGGGGTCGTCACCGACTTCGACGTCTGGGCCGCGGGCGACACGATCGCGAACTCGGCCGGCATCTACCGCCTCGGCACCGACGGCTTCCAGCGGATCGGGCTGTCGGCGGCCACCGTCGACGACCTGCTCCCGGTCGGCGACCGGATGCTCGCGGCGACCGAGTCCGGCGTCTACGGCAGCGCCGTCAATTCGACAGGCAAGGAGTGGGGCGCCGGGGAAGGCGAGGGCATGGTCGGCGCCGGCACGCGGTACCTGGCGTCGAGCGGCGACGTCGTCTGGCGGCTGGGCCGGACGGCGTTCGGCGGCAGCCGGCTCGACCGCAGCGACGACGGCGGGACGACCTGGGCGACGGTCAGCGACACGGACAACGGGCCGACCGCGCTCTGGGCCGACCCGGACGACCCGGCGCACGTCGTCGCCGGGTTCAAGCGGCCGAACGACGGCGCGACCGGGATCCGGGTCAGCAAGGACGGCGGGCAGACCTGGAAGAACGTCTACACGCCGTACTACGTCGAGGCGATCGGTACCGACGACGCGGGACGGCTGCTGCTCGGTGGCCCCGACGGGCTGTTCCGCTCGACCGACGGTGGTGCGACCGCCACGAAGATCCTGGACGGCCGGGTCAGCACGATCCGTCGTACCGGCCGCTACCTGATCGCGGCCGGAGACGCGATCAACGTCAGTACGAAGGACGGCCGCTGGACGACCGCCGACCTCGGCGGCGTGCCGACCTCGATCGGTGACGTCGTTGTCACCGGCAAGGCCTGGTACGCCGCCGGCGCCGACACCTTCTGGGGCGTGCCGGTCGCGGGTCGTGGCGTCCTCGAATCGACCGACCACGGCCGCAGCTGGCACAGCATCGGCGCCGGACTGCCGACCACGGACGCCCGCGCGCTCGCGGTCAGCTCCGACGGGAAATGGCTGTACGCCGGACTCGGGAACGCCGGCACGTACCGGATCCCGATCGGCTGACCCCCGGCCCGCGGGTCCAGGCAAGCCGTTGCTCCCACAGATGCGCGGTGCCGACAATGCGATGGGCCCCGGTGGACTGTCCACCGGGGCCCTTCGGGAGCTTGGTGGGTCAGCCGGTGAAGGGTTCCGCGGCGACGATCTCGACGGTCACGTCCTTGCCGTTCGGGGCCTCGTAGGTGGCCTTGTCGCCCTTCTTCTTGCCCAGAATGGCGGCGCCGAGCGGGGACTGCGGAGAGTAGACGTCGATGTCGACCGACGCGTCCAGGGCGAGCAACTCGCGGGAACCGAGCAGGAACGTCTCGACGTCGTCGTCGCCGGCGAACTTGATCGACACCTTCATGCCGGGCTCGACCTTGCCGCCCGCCTTCGGGGTCTCGCCGACCCGGGCCCGGCGGAGCATGTCCTCCAGCTGCCGGATCCGCGCCTCGATCTTGCCCTGCTCGTCCTTGGCGGCGTGGTAGCCGCCGTTCTCCTTGAGGTCACCCTCGTCCCTGGCCTCGCTGATCCGCTGGGTGATCTCGGCACGGGCGGGGCCCTTGAGGTGCTCGAGCTCGGACTTCAGCTGGTCGTAACCGTCCTGCGTCAGCCAGACAACGCTGTCCTCGTCGATCTTCTGCGTCACGGGCTGCTCCTTGTGTCGGTGGGATGGGCAGGAAAATACTGCTGGCCGCCGTCGTCGACGGCGACCAATCAAACGAGCGTAGCAAGAGACCGTCGATCACGCAGGGGTTCTGACCGGCTACCAACGCTTGGAAAACGTTTGCTACCTCGGTTTTCTCCTACCGCGAACAGAACCGGGCGGCAGTCCGCTGCCGTGGCAGCGGGTTCGCTGTCAGCGCGGGCGGTGCTGGTCGGCCGTCGTACAGCCGATCAGCACCACGGAGGTCGCCGAGCGTTGCGTTGTCAACGTCACCGGCAGGGTCTGGTGACGCGCCGAGTCGGCCGGGACCGTGACCGTCACCTCGCCGACGATCGAGAAGTCCGCCGCCTTCGCCTGCAGCCGGCAGCTCGCCTCGACGGACTTGGTCCGGTCGACCGTCATCGTGGCCGTCGCGCTGGTCGGCGAGACGATCGTGAAGCCCTGCAGCTCGGAGCGGACCGGCGGGTTCGACTGCACCCAGGCGACCCACACCAGCCAGACCAGCCCGGCCAGTACGACGACGCCCAGGACGCCGATCAGCAGCGGGCGGCGGGACCGCCCGCCACGCCCGTACCGCGCGTTCAGGTCGGAGGTCGGGGTGGCTGCAGCTGACTCGGTCACAGGTCGTCCAGGGGGTCGGTCGTGGGTTTTGCGTGGGCTTGGAGGACCATTGTGTCTTGTGAGTGGAGATCTTCGGTTGTTGCATGTACACGCCCACCCGGACGACGAGTCGAGCAAGGGAGCCGCGTCGACCGCCCGGTACGTCGCCGAAGGCGTCGAGGTGCTGGTCGCCACCTGTACCGGCGGCGAACGCGGATCGATCCTGAATCCGAAGATGGACCGCCCCGAAGTACTGGCGAACATCACCGAGATCCGCCGCAAGGAGATGGACAGCGCGCGCGAGATCCTCGGCATCCGGCAGGAGTGGCTGGGCTGGGTGGACTCCGGGTTCCCGGAGGGCGACCCGCTGCCGCCGCTGCCCGAGGGCTGCTTCGGGGCGCTGAAGGTGGAGGACGCCGCCGCCCCGCTGGTGAAGCTGATCCGCGAGTTCCGCCCGCAGGTGGTCACGACGTACGACGAGAACGGCGGGTACCCGCACCCGGACCACGTGATGTGCCACCAGATCACGGTGGCGGCGTTCGAGGCGGCCGGCGACAAGGACGCGTACCCGGAGCTCGGCGAGCCGTGGCAGCCGCTGAAGCTGTACTACCACCACACGTTCCACTACGAGCGGATGAAGGCGCTGCACGACGCGATGGTCGCGCGCGGCCTGGAGTCGCCGTACGCCGAGCGGCTGAAGGACTGGAAGCCGGACCCGGAGAACGAGCGCCGGATCACCACCCGGGTGGAGTGCGCGGAGTACTTCGAGGTCCGGGACCGGGCGCTGCTCGCGCACGCCACGCAGATCGACCCGGACGGCTCGTGGTTCGCCGTACCGCTCGAGGTGCACCAGGCGGCCTGGCCGACCGAGGACTACGAGCTGGCCCGGAGTCTGGTCGAGTCGGAGCTGCCTGAGAACGACCTGTTCGCGGGGCTGCGCTGACGGGCGGCCCGGACAATGAGAGAATGGTGGCGTGACAGCGATGATCTCCCTTCAGACGGTCGAGATCGACCCCAACGTGGTGAGGCCGGGCTGGGTCGCCCTGCTGATCGTGCTGGCGCTCGGTGCCGCCACGTTCCTGCTGTGGCGCAGCATGGGCAAGCAGCTGAAGCGGATCGACGTGGACCGCGATGGTGCGGACGACCCAGCACCGTCCGCCGACCCAGCGAGTCCGGCCGGCTCGCCGTCCCCGGATGGCGATGCGGCGCCGACGACTTCGGACCCGAAGGACCTGACGAAGACCCCCGGTGACCACGCTCCGAAGTAACTAGATCTCGGTCGGGTCACCGATTCCTGGGAGCCCGATCACGAGATGGTTTCGGACTGGGCTGCCCACCTCCGGCTGACCCTATAGTGAGCCGGGTGCTGACTGGTGCCCACGACCACATCCTCCGGTGACGGCGACCCGCGCGACCCGCGCCGCCCGGCATCGCATGCCTGGGCGTCTGGTCGTCGGTGGGGCCGGAGCCGTCCTCGTCGCCTCCGTGGCGCTGGTGCTGGCTCTGTTCCTGTCCGACAGCCAGCCGGGAACCGCCGGCGGCATCGGCGGTCCAGGCGCGTTCGTGTCCTGGCTGCAGCCGCTGCTCCGGCTCGTCTCGACGCTGGCCACGGTGGGTTGCGCGGGCGCGCTGCTCGCGGCCGTCGTACTGCTGCGGATCGAGGGCGGACCGCTCGGCGTCCAGGGCCGGCGCGCGGTCCGGGACGCCAGTAACGCGGCGCTGATCTGGGCGGTCTGCACGTTCGCCGGTTCGATCGTGACCGCGGCGCTCATCCTCAACACACCGATCCGGCTGCTGCGGCTCCGCCTCGACGACGCCCTCGGCGTACCCGAGGTCAAGTCGCTGCTGATCACCGGCATCCTCGTGCTCGCGCTGGCGATCGGCATCCGCCGCGTGCAGACCTCCTCGGCGGCGGGCCTCGGCGTACTGGTCGCGATCGCGGCACTCGTCCCGACCGCGGTCACGGCGTACCCGAGGAACGAGTCGTACGTCGTACTCGCCGGTGCCGCTCTGGTGGTCCACGTGATCGCCGCGACGACCTGGATCGGCGGACTAGCGGGCCTGGTCCGGTACGGCCGGGCCAGCCGGAGTGGGCTGCCGATCGTGATGGAGCGGTACGGCCAGGTCGCCGTCATCTCGGCCGTCGCCGTCGTCCTCAGCGGCCTGCTGAGCGCCGCCGGCCGCCTCGCCGCGAAGGGCGGCGGCTGGGGCTCGGTCTTCGACGAGCTCGCCCACGACGCGTACGGCACCGTGCTGATCGTGAAGGTGGTCGCCTTCGTCCTCCTCATCGTGCTCGCCGCCGTCCACCGCGCCCGCTCCCACGGCGACCTCCTGGACCGCGGCAGCCCGTTCTGGCGGGTCGTCGGCGTCGAACTCCTCGTGATGGCCGTGACCCTCGGCCTCTCGATCGCCCTCTCCCAGACCGCCTAGTCCCAGGGCGCGCTGCGAAGGTCCGCCGTACTGCGCCGGTCGCGGTCGGCCGGGCGCTCCTCGGCGGGGGTGCCGACGGCGATCATCGAGACGATGTGCCAGCCGGGGCCGGGGCTCAGGTCGGTGGCGAGGGCTTCGAGGTCGAACGCGCGGAACTGGCGGCAGGCCAGGCCCATCGCGTGGGCCTGCAGGGTCAGGTGGGCGACGGACTGGCCGAGGTCGTAGTCGGCGAAGTCGGAGTACGCCCAGTCGGTGTCCTCGACGTACCGGTGGGCCATCGTGACGACCAGCAACGACGCGGTCGGCGCCCAGCGGCCCGAACTGCGGGCCAGGTGGCGGACGATCCGCTTGTGCTCGGGCTCGTCACGGCGCGCCACGAAGTACGCCCAGGGCTGCGAGTTCCCCGCGGACGGCGCCCAGCGAGCGGCCTCGAGGAGTACGTCGACGTCGTCCTCGGTGACGGTCCGGGCCGGGTCGAACAACAACGGGCTGAAGCGGCTGGCGAGCAGTGGATGGACGGGCATGGTCCCATTCAACATACGGTTGGCCCGTGACGCATGTACTCGGCCGCCGGGCGCTGAACCGGGCGACTCTCGACCGGCAGCTGCTGCTGCGCCGCTCGGACCTCTCGGTCGTCGACGCGGTACGCCGGCTCGCCGGTCTGCAGGCCCAGACGCCGCACAGCTGGTACGTCGGGCTGTGGTCCCGGCTGACGGACTTCGCCCCCGAACAGGCGGCCGGCCTGCTCGTCGACCGGACGCTGATCCGGATCGCGTTGATGCGCTCGACGATCCACCTCGTGACGCCGGACGACGCCCGCGGGCTGCGGCCGCTGATCCAGCCGGTGCTCGATCGCGACCTCTACCAGAACCACACCCACGGCAAGCCGATCGCGGGCATCGACATGACGCGGCTGGTCGCCGACGGCGTCGAGCTGCTCGCCCCGAAACCCCTGACGAACAAGGACCTCGGCGTCCTGCTCGCCGAACGGTGGCCCGACCGCGCGCCGGCGTCGCTGGTCTACGCGATCCGCAACCAGGTGCCGCTGGTCCAGGTACCGCCGCGCGCCGTCTGGGGCCGGAGCGGCCCGATCGCGCACACCACCATCGACGCGTGGCTCGGCGCGAGTTCGCCGTCGCCCTCGTCGCTGGAGTGGATGATCCGGCGCTACCTGGAGGCCTTCGGCCCGGCGAGCGTGAAGGACGTGCAGGTGTGGTCCGGCCTCACCAAGCTGCGTGAGGTCGTCGAGCGGATGCACCTGCAGGCGTTCCAGGACTCGGACGGCCAGGTTCTGTACGACGTACCCCAGGCCGTCCACCCGGATCCGGACACACCGGCGCCGCCGCGATTCCTGTACGACTTCGACAACCTGCTGCTGTCGTACGCCGATCGCTCGCGGGTGATCACCGACGACCACGGCCGGCAGGGGTACCGCACGCAGCGGCCCGCGCCGCAGATCCTGCTGGTCGACGGCTTCACCGCGGGCGACTGGACGGTCGGCCGGACCGCCGACGAGGTGACGCTGACCATCCGCCCGTACCAGCCTCTCTCGAACGAGGACGCCGACGCCGTCGTCGCAGAAGGGGAGGCCCTGCTGGCGTTCCTGCATCCGGACGCGGGCAGCCGCAAGGTCCTCCTCTAGCGTTGGGGGTATGGCGAACGAGCTTGGGCGATCGACCAGTCCGTACCTGCGGCAGCACGCGGGGAACCCGGTGGAGTGGCGGGAGTGGTCCGAGCGGGCGTTCACCGAGGCGCGCGAGCGCGACGTACCGGTGTTCCTGTCGGTCGGGTACTCCGCGTGTCACTGGTGTCGTAAGGCACGCCTGAGCGTGGAGCAGCGAGGATAAGCCCAGGTCGGAGGTCGATTTCGTGCCGAGTCGGTTCGTTCTGTGCCGTTCTGTGCCAGAGATTCCGGGCCTCGTGCATCACCCTCGTGTATCAGTCCGTACGGTTCCGGAAGATCTTCACGGTGTGATGAGCCGGAGTCCCTCGTGCTCGGCACGCTCGCCGCGACGTCGTCACTTGGCCGCACGGCGGGCTGGGGCAAGCGGCAGTGACGCTGTCGGTGTATAGAACGGGAGAGTTTGCGCTGGCGCGTTCCTCACTTTGGTCAGAAATTCCTGCCTGTGGCGCTGGGCGCGTTCGACGCGGCTATCAGTTCGCTGAGGAATCAGGTCGCGGAAGGCATTTGGATACCTGGATTTCAATCTAGTAGCGAACTCTGGTTCAACTGACTTCGCATAGTAGAACTGACCAATCAGCCGATCCGCCGTGCGCTCCGGGTGCGCGCCAATCTCGTCGGCATGTCCCACCAGGCCGTACTTCTCTACGAAGTAGAACTCGCGGCGGAGTCGCGACTTGAATCGCTTGCGAAGGCGTGGCCGCAACTCATCCGAAATCGCTAACCCGGTCACGAACATTGGCTGTCCAAGTTTGAACGATTTCGTTTTCGACGCATTCAATTCAAACCCACTGGACGCCAATGCCGCTCTGACCTCACCGCTGACGTCAAAAAGTTCCTGGGCACTGAACGACAAGTCATCGGCGTATCGACTGTAGACGAGCTTCCGCTCGGCGGCTAGCGCAATCATGGAATCGTCAAACAATCCTAGTATCAAATTTGAGATTCGCGGGCTCGTCCTGGCTCCGAGCGGGACACGACCATTACACGACACCAACCGACTGATCATAGTTGCGGCCTCGGTGCCGAAACCAATATCGCACAATGCTGTCTGAACCTGTGACGTTCTTATGTTGGTGAAGAAGTCTTTGATATCAAACTTCTGCAGGTATTTGGCTCCAATATGAGGCAGGGCGTTCGTGATCGTGGATCTCCTAGCTACGAATCCGTTGACCTCTTTCCTCATTGCTAGGTCTGCGGGAAAGATGAGCGAGTTTATCCGGCGGTGAACAAGGTCCAGTTGACTATTCGGAACGGAGACGTCTCGCAATTTGCGGCGAACCCAGAGGGAATGAGTCTTGTAAGCCTCGCCGGTGTCGCAAGTCGCGGCCAGGCGTTCCAGCGCTTGAGTCGGCTTGCCAAGCGGGACTTCCAGCGAGGCGATGGACTGGTGACACGTGAACTCGAAGAGGGGGACCGAGGGTGCCATAGCGGGATTCTCACACATCACGTGGTCGCGAGGACGACTCGTCCCCAAGGCTGCAGCACCCCCGGCGCTCACAGTATAGGGTGCTTCCTGCCACCTAGGTGTCGGTCGTCATCGAAGTCGATGAGGTAGGCATAACTTCTCCCCAACGCGACGAAGCGTCTCTCCTGGAAGTCCGAGGCACCTTCCAGGAGGTGCGCCCGCGTGACGCCGAGAACGTAGTCCGTCGCTGCCAAGCATGGTGCGGATTTTGTACCACGCAATGCCGTGGCGGACTCAATGCCTCGAATCGTGTCCTGCAACACTGACCAGATCTTGCCATACAGCGAATCCATCGTCGAATTCTGCTCGAACACAACAGTGAGTGTGTATTCTTGGTATCGGGCGAGTACGCTCGACAGCAATGTGCCATACATCGCCACGATGAGGTCGGTCGTACTGCGCTGCTCATCATTTTTCGCATAAGCTGCGTAGGCCCGATAATCGATTGAGTCGAGCGCTGAGAGAAAGGCACTTCTCACCGACTCGCTGTCTTCGGTGAAATGAAATCCAACTTCCGAGAATTTTCGACGTCTCGCTGAACTGCGCCACAGGGATGCATCTCCTAGGGCGCGGCCATGCGCCTCGATGATCGCCGCCTCCGCTTTGTCAATATCATGAAATGCGGTAGCGCCCACCATGGTCAGGGGATCACTTGGGGCGGTTCCTGATTCGTCCAAGAATAGAAAGACCGGCGGTCGATCTTGTGGCTCTCTGTTGTCGACGACCATGCTCAGACGATAGCAGCGATGCCCGCTCAGACCGAGAGTGAGCGCTGGGCACCAGATAGATGTCAATTCCGCAGTTCAGGCCGCAGATCGGGGCTTCCCTCGGCGGCGCGTCGTCGACCGAAGAGAGGACGATCGCCTCCAGGAGCACGAACACTCCTAGACGCTCGTCGTGGATGACCTCCGCGTGCCCGACGTGAGGTTCCGCGAGACCCCGGTTGACGATCCTCGTGCGGGGTCGGCGGAGGTGCGTCACTTCGCCGCGAGCGACGTTCCTTCGTCCCCCAGGCCCGTTGCTGCGATCGCCAAGAGGGCCTTCGGGTCTCTGCTACTGGCGACCAGTGGCAGGCGCGCTCGGGATTGATACGTGAAGGGCGAGTTGATATACGTGTCACCGGCGGGCCGGTGACGGCGATTCTGAGGGTGCCCGTGTATCACTCTCGTGTGTCAGGCGACGCTCGAATTGTGGGTGGTGAACAACAGTTCGTGGCGTGGGGGAGGATGGTGGGGTGAACCGGCTGGCATCGGCGACGAGTCCGTATCTCTTGCAGCATGCGGGGAATCCTGTGGACTGGTGGGAGTGGGGCGAGGACGCGTTCGCGGATGCCAGGCAGCGCGACGTACCGGTGTTCCTGTCGGTCGGGTACTCCGCGTGTCACTGGTGTCATGTGATGGCGCACGAGTCGTTCGAGGACCCCGGTACGGCGGCGTACCTGAGCGAGCACTTCGTGAGTGTGAAGGTGGACCGCGAGGAGCGGCCGGACGTCGACGCGATCTACATGGCGGCGACCGTCGCGATGACCGGGCAGGGCGGGTGGCCGATGTCGGTGTTCCTGACGCCGGCCGGAGAGCCGTTCTTCTGTGGGACGTACTTCCCTCGTGAGGCGCGTGGTGGGATGGCGTCATTCGGGCAGGTGCTGGAGGCCATCACGGACGCCTGGCAGCACAAGCGTGAGCAGCTCGACGGCATCGGGAAGCGGGTCGTCGGGCAGCTCGGGGCGCAGCAGGCCGGTACGTCGTCGGACTTCGACCTCGAGCGGGCCGTCGAGCTGCTGAAGGTGGACTTCGATCCGGTGGACGGCGGGTTCGGGCGGGCGCCGAAGTTCCCGCCGTCGATGGTGCTCGACTTCCTGCTCCGGCACCACCGGCGGACCGGGGACGAGGACGCGTTGGCGATGGTGGCGCAGACCTGTGCGCGGATGGCGCGCGGCGGGATGTACGACCAGCTGGCGGGCGGGTTCGCGCGGTACTCCGTCGACGGGCAGTGGGTGGTGCCGCACTTCGAGAAGATGCTGTACGACAACGCGTTGCTGCTCGACGTGTACACGCAGTGGTGGGTCGTGTCAGGGGATCCGTTGGCTCGGCGGGTCGCGGTGGAGACCGCGGACTTTCTGCTGGGGGAGCTGCGGACGGCCGACGGCGGGTTCGCGTCGGCGCTGGACGCGGACACGGAGGGGGAGGAAGGCAAGTACTACGTCTGGACACCTGAGGAACTGCATGCGGTGTTGAGTGCCGACGATGCCGCGTGGGTGATCAACTTGTGCGATGTCACCGGCACCTTCGAGCACGGCTCCTCGGTCCTGCAGCTCAGGCAAGACCCGTCCGACGAGGTCCGTTGGTCTCGGGTCCGCGGGGAGCTGAGGTCCGCTCGGAGCCTTCGTACCTACCCGGGGCGTGACGACAAGGTGGTTGCCGCCTGGAACGGTCTCGCGATCACGGCCCTCACCCGGGCAGGCGTGCTGCTGGAGCGGCCCGAGTACGTCGGGGCCGCGCTGGGGGCGGCGCGGTTGATCCGGGATGTGCATCTCGACGGGGCGCGGTTGTACCGAACGTCGCGGGACGGCGTACGGGGGAGTGCGGACGGCGTACTGGAGGACTACGCGGCGTTCGCGCAGGGTTGTCTGACGTTGCTGGGGGCGACCGGGGACGTCGAGTGGTTCCGTACGGCGGAGGCGCTGCTCGGGCGGGTCCTGGAGCAGTTCGTTGCCGACGGCACCTACTACGACACCGCGGCCGACGCCGAGCAGCTGATCTGGCGCCCGCAGGACGCCACCGACAACGCCACCCCCTCCGGCGTCAGCCTCACCGCCGAAGCCCTCACCACCCTCGCCAGCCTGACCGGTTCAGACCAATACGAAACCGCCGCTCACCAAGCCCTGACAGCCTCCTCCACCATCGCGACCCAAGCCCCCCGCTTCGCCGCCCGCGCCCTGGCGGTCGCCGAGACCATCACCACCGGCCCCCTGGAAATCGCGATCGTCACGAACACCCCCGCCGGCTCGGGTGGGGAGCTTGTTCGGGTTGCCTTTGGCAACGCTCCGTGGGGCACGGCGATTGTTGCCGGTGCGCCTGAACTGGGGGTGCCTCTGATGGAGGGGCGCAGTCTGCTGGACGGGCGGCCGACGGCGTACGTGTGTCAGAAATTCACCTGCAAGCTGCCGGTGACGTTGCCGGAAGACCTTCGGCACCTGTTGCGTCCTGTGCACTGAGGCCCTGCGCGGGTGCGGGTTTTCCCTCAGGTTTCACTCAGTTCCCTTGACTCACGGCGACCGGGCGGCAACAGTCGGTCCTCAAGCCGGATGTAACAGAACTCGCATGTACCGACACAAAGTGTCACAAATGAGGCAGTGGCACTGTTGCGTCAGCATCCGGCGCGTCCCCAACTGAATTGGTCGCTGCGCCCAAACAGCGACCACACCGTGAGGAGATGTTGTCTTGAAACGACTGACATCAGCAGGGGCGGTGGCGATCGTCGCAGCGGCGGGTCTGGCCACTGGCATGACGGGGTTCACCGCGTCGACAGCGGGTGCCGCCGAACGGGCGGTGCCGCTCCCGGCGTCCGGCTTCAACCAGCCGGCTGCCGTCAAGGCCGAACAGGCGCTGACCGCGCAGACGGCCGCCGCCCTCGGGCTCGGCTCCGGCGAGCAGCTCCAGGTCCGCGACGTCGTGAAGGACCCGGACGGTACGGAGTACGTCCGCTACGACCGGACGTACAACGGCCTGAAGGTCGTCGGTGGCGACCTGATCGTCAAGCGCAAGGGTGAGTCGATCGGCCAGGTCACGTACAACCGTGGCGCCAAGGCCGTCGAGGTCTCCACCAAGCCGACCCTGTCCCAGTCGGCCGCCCTCACCAAGGGTGCGCAGTCCGCCAAGTTCAAGGCGAACACCAACAAGGGCCAGCTGGTCGTCTTCGTGACACCGGCCAAGCCGGTGCTCGCGTACGACGTCGTGACGACCGGCGTGAAGCCCGACCAGACCCCGTCGGTGCTGCACACGTACGTCGACGCCAACTCCGGCAAGGTGCTGGCGCAGAACGACGAGATCAAGGAAGGCACCGGCAACTCGATGTACGCCGGCAAGGTCACGATCGGTACGTCGGGAACGTCCGGCAACTTCTCGATGACCGACCCGACCCGCGGCGGCAACTACACCACGGACCTCAAGGGCGCGACGTCCGGGAACGGCACCACGTTCACCGACGCCGACGACACCTGGGGCAGCGGTGCGGCCTCGGACCGGGCGACCGCCGCGGTCGACGCGCACTACGGCGCCCAGCTGACCTGGGACTACTACAAGAACGTCCACAGCCGCAACGGCATCTTCAACAACGGCCAGGGCGCCCGCTCCCGGGTCCACTACGGCAACGCGTACGTGAACGCGTTCTGGGACGGCACCCAGATGACGTACGGCGACGGGATCAGCAACACGCACCCGCTGACCGCGATCGACGTGGCCGGTCACGAGATGAGCCACGGTGTCACCGAGGCGACCGCCAACCTGAACTACTCCGGTGACGCGGGCGGCCTGAACGAGGCGACCTCGGACATCTTCGGCACCATGGTCGAGTGGTACGCGAACAACGCGAGCGACCCGGGTGACTACCTGATCGGCGAGAAGATCAACATCAACGGCGACGGTACGCCGCTGCGCTACATGGACAAGCCGTCGAAGGACGGGGCCAGCAAGGACTGCTGGACGACCAGCACCGGCGGCCTGGACCCGCACTACTCGTCCGGCCCGCTGAACCACTGGTTCTACCTGGCTTCCGAGGGCACCGGCAGCAAGACCATCAACGGCGTCACCTACAACAGCACCGCCTGCAACGGTACGACGTTCGCCGGTGTCGGCCGGGACGTCGCCGCCAAGGTCTGGTACCGGACGCTGAGCACCAAGCTGAGCTCGGGCAGCACCTACAAGGACGCGCGTGAGGGCGCGATCAACTCCGCGAAGGAGCTGTACGGCGCGGACTCCGCGCAGTGCAAGGGCATCGAGGCCGCGTTCGGCGGCATCTCGGTCCCGGCCGGCTCGGCCGCCTGCGGTGGTGGCACCACGCCGCCCCCGACCGGCGACAACCTGCTGAAGAACCCGGGCTTCGAGTCCGGCGCGGTCGACTGGACCGGCACCGCCGGCCCGGTCACGGACAACACCGGCCGCCCGGCGCGCACCGGTACCTGGAAGCTGTGGCTGCAGGGCAACGGCCGCGCCACCACCGAGAGCGTCGGCCAGTCGGTCGCGATCCCGGCGTCGGCGACGTCGGCCAGCCTGTCGTTCTGGATCCGCATCGACACCGCGGAGACCACCACGACCACGGCGTACGACACCGCGAAGGTCCAGGTCGTCGACGGCTCGACGACGAGCACGCTGGCGACGTACTCGAACCTGAACAAGAACACGTCGTACGTGCAGAAGACGCTGAACCTCTCGGCGTACAAGGGCAAGACGGTGACGATCAAGTTCGTCGGCCAGGAGGACTCCTCGGCGCAGACGAGCTTCGTCGTCGACGACACCTCGCTGACCGTCAGCTGAGAACGTCCGGGGCGCGCGCGGCCTCCGCCCAAGGCCACGCGCGCCCCGGATTCCCTTCGTCACAAGGTGGTTCCGGTTGCGTCGACTCCGCCCCCGTCGACGCGGCTAGAGCTTCGTGCAGAGTTTGCCCGGCGGGATGGCGGCTTCGGTGAGCAGCTTGGTCACCGGGGCCGCCAGTACTTTGAGCTGCGGCTCCTCGATCCGCGCGGTCTTCCCGTTCGCGGTCACGGACACGATCATGTCGTCGGGGTGCTTCGTGGCCGGTTTGGCCGCCGCCAGGCTCGCCCAGTCGACCTTCTCGACGGCTGCGCTGATGGTGGCCAGGAACGCCGGGTCGAGCTTGCATCGCAGCGTCGGCTTACCGCGGGAGCTCACCGTCGCGATGCCATCCGTACCGATCTGCACCTGGTCGTCGAAGCCTGCGAACCCGCCGGTCCGGGCGACGGTCACGGGCAGCCCGGCGCCTACCGGGGCCGACTGGGTGACCGTCGGTATGGTCGGTGGCGGCGTGCTGCTCGGCGTACCGCTGGATCCTGACTCGTTACCGCACCCAGTCAGCATGAGTCCTGCGATCACGGCCACTGTGGTGTATCTGCTCAGGTTCCTCACGCACAAGGGATACACGGTGAGGGGCCGTTCGTTGCAGCTGTGACACGACTGAAATGTTCAGATCACCTCTGACACCAGGTTGACGAGCACTCGGGTCAGTAATACCCGCTGCTCGAACAGGTCCGGCGACGCATCAGCCTTCCCGAACAGCTCCAACGGCAGCGCAGTGAACGCGGCCCGGACAAGGAGCGAGCCCAGGTACCCGTACAGAACCTGCTCCTCGTCCACGCGCATCCCGTCTGCTGCAAGGCCTTCCAGGAACGCCTTCAGGATCACGTTGTGTACTGCGGGCAGCGCCTCCGCCGACAACTCGCCCGCGTGCGCAAGACCGACCAGCAACTGGCCTAGGTCGAATCCCACGGCCTGTGGACAGTCGAAGCCCCAGTCGATCGCCACGAACTCGTCAGGGCTGTCGTGAGGCACCAGCAGGTTCTGCGGGCTCGCGTCTCCGTGCTGGTAGCACTGGGGGAGCGCGTCCAACGCGTCGAGCACCACGGGCACCTGCCGACCGAGTTCCAGCAGGTCGTCCTTCAAGCGGTGGTCGCTGAGGTTGCAGACCGCCGCCGCGAGCAGGGGCTGCCGCCAGGTCGCAGGATCCGCCAGTGCGGGCAGGGCGGCCTTCTGGACGCGGCCGTCCGCGTAGTACCGCAGACCGCACCCAGGCATCCTGGAGACCTCACGGTCGATCAGCGGCTCGACGAGGTGTGGCTGCCGCCGCGCGGACAGCCGCCCGAGGAGGTACGCCGCCCGCTCGAAGCGTTCGATCGGCCACGGTCCCCACTCCTGGACGACGTTCTCCATCCAGATCGTGCCGTGGTCGTCGTCGTACAGGTCGATCCGGTACGCCTTCGCGAGCCGCAGCCCGGCCGGCATCAGGTCGCCGATGCCGCTGCGGTGCACCGCGATCTCCAGGTCCCAGGGCATGTAGTCGATGAAGCTCTGCCGGAACTCCGGCGGTACCAGCTCGATGATCGGCGAGTGCCGGACCGATTGGAGTTTCTTGACGAAGCACGACCAGCTGACGTCTCCCGCCGTACCGAACACGCGGTGCAGCGACTCGGTGCTCGGCGTACCGATCGGGTAGTCGACCGGCTCGACGCGGGCGCTGCTCGGCACCGCCGCCGGGTCGCCGGTGATCGTCCGGACCAGGGCGGTCAGGTCGGCGGCCGGCAAGGCGTCGCGGCCCAACGGTTCGAGTGCGGTGATCATGTTCCCCCCACGGAAGCAAAGTCACTTTACTATCGGCATAGTAAAGTTGCTTTATGACCTCCGTCAACGGCACGGACCATGTGGCGCGACTGCTCGGCGAGGCGCTGCGCCGGATCCGCGCAGAGATCCTGGCCGACGCCGAGCAGCAGTTCCCCGGCCTGCGCGTCTCGCACTTCCGCCTGCTCGAACTCATCCCGCCCGACGGCGCGCGCGTCACCGACCTCGCCGAGGTCGCGATGATGACCAAGCAGGGCCTCGGCCAGCACGTCGACTACCTGCAGAAACTCGGCTACACCGAGTCGGCCCGGCTACCGGAGGACCGTCGCGTCCGCCTGGTCCGCCGTACCCCGGCCGGCGACAAGGCCGTCGCCTACGGCCAGGCCGCCATCGCCCGGGTGGAGGAGGCCTGGTCGGACCACCTGGGCCCGACCCGCTACACGGCCTTCCGTCAGACCCTCGAAGAACTGGGGGAGTGGCCCTGACCGATCAGCCCGCGCGGTACGTCGCGATGCTGACGGCGATGTAGTGGCAGATGAAGGCGGCCACGGTGAAGGCGTGGAAGATCTCGTGGAAGCCGAACCAGCGGGGGGACGGGTTCGGGCGCTTGGTGCCGTAGACGACGGCGCCGAGCGAGTACAGGCCGCCGCCGACCGCGATCAGTGTGACGACCGCGGCGCCGCCGGTCTGGTAGATGTCGCCCATCCAGAAGATCGCGACCCAGCCGAGCGCGAGGTAGATCGGCGTGTAGATCCAGCGCGGTGCGCTCAGCCAGAAGATCCGGAACAGGATGCCGGCCGCGGCGCCGCCCCAGACCAGGCTGAGCATCAGCACGCGGTCCTTGCCGTGCAGCAGCACCATGCCGAGCGGCGTGTAGGTCCCGGCGATCAGCAGGAAGATGTTGCTGTGGTCGAGCCGGCGCAGGATCGCCTCGCCGGTCGGGCCCCAGTAGAACCGGTGATACAGCGCGGAGATGCCGAACAGCAGCATCGCGCCGACCGTGTAGACCGCGGCCGCCCAGCGGGCGTTGGCGTGCGGTGCGAGGCAGATCAGGACGATGCCGGCGGCAGTGGCGAACGGGAACGTGCCGGCGTGCAACCATCCACGAAGTTTCGGCTTGAGCGGTCCGATCCGGCCGGAGAGCCGGTGCCCGAGGTCCTGGGGCTGGGCGCTGCTAGCGGTCATCGCCGTCCTTTCGAGGGGTGCCGGGCGGGGTGTACCTACGCCACCGTAACCTACGCAACCGTAGGTTCAATGGTCCAGAAGGATGAAATGTAGGCGACGTCACCCGGACGACGCGACACCTCCGCGTGTTCGATGCACGAACTTCGAGGAAAGTTCGACCTTGCTGACAGCTTGCTGTGAGGCACTCCAGGGCCTCTCCGACCGGGGCGGATCTGGGCTAGCCTCGTGGTCGAGAAGTCATTGAGGAGAGCACCCTGCCCATGCGGACACCTGGCAAGCAGAAGCTGCGCGACGCGGTCTACGGACTGTACGAACGCCGGCTCACCCGATCGCTGTCGCCGGACCGGATCCCGCGGCACATCGGCGTCATCATCGACGGCAACCGGCGCTGGGCCCGGCAGGGCGGCGACCCGGTGTCGCGCGGTCACGAGGCCGGGGCCAACAAGATCTCCGAGTTCCTCTACTGGTGCGACGAGGTCGGGGTCAAGGTCGTCACGGTGTGGATGCTGTCCACCGACAACCTGACCCGGCCGGCCGACGAGCTGGAGCCGCTGCTGCGGATCATCGAGCAGGCCGTCGAGGAGCTGACCGCGATCGGCCGCTGGCGGATCCACCCGGTCGGCGCGCTCGACCTGCTGCCGGGCAGTACGGCCGAAGCCCTGAAGGCGGCCGAGACCGCGACCCAGGACGTCAACGGCATGCTCGTGAACGTCGCCGTCGGGTACGGCGGCCGCCGCGAGCTCGCCGACGCGGTCCGCTCGCTGCTGCTCGAGGAGGCCGCGAAGGGCATCTCGATCGAGGAGCTGGCCGACCGGGTCGACGTCGAGCACATCGCCCGTCACCTGTACACGAAGGGCCAGCCCGACCCCGACCTGGTCATCCGTACGTCGGGTGAGCAGCGGCTCGGCGGGTTCCTGCTCTGGCAGAGCGCGCTGAGCGAGTTCTACTTCTGCGAGGCGCTCTGGCCGGACTTCCGGCACGTCGACTTCCTGCGCGCGATCCGCAGCTACGCCCAGCGCGAGCGCCGCTTCGGCACCTAAAGGCGCATTGGTCCGGACCTATTCACCAGTTGTCCGGACCAATTTCAATGCCGTGATCGCCTCGTGTTCACGGCGTATTCGCCTGCGCTGAACAGGCTCCCGGACGACCCCGTGAGATCGGAGAAGTCCGGATGACCACCGTTTCCCGCCGTACGGTGCTCGGCGGTGCCGTGGGTGCCGCCGTACTGGCCGCCCTGCCGCCCAGCCTCCAGCAGGCCCTCGCCGCGCCGAGCCGTCCCGGCCGGCTCGAGGACATCGAGCATGTCGTGATCCTGATGCAGGAGAACCGCGCCTTCGACCACTACTTCGGTACCGCCGCCGGCGTTCGCGGCTACGGCGACCGTACGGCGGTCCGTGGCGTCAACGGCCTGCCCGTGATGTACCAGCCCGACCCGTCCCGCCCGGAGGGCTGGCTGGCGCCGTTCAGCATGAACGCCGCGCACACCAACGCGTACCGTCAGGGCGCCGCCGACTTCGGCTACGCCACCTCGATGAGCGCCCGCAACGAGGGCCTCGCCGACGGCTACGTGACCCGCCGCGGCAGCGGCTGGCTCGGTCAGGGGTACTACGAACCCGCCGACATGCCGTTCTACGCCGCCCTGACCTCGGTCTTCACGGTCTGCGACGCCTACCACGCGTCCATGGAGACCAGCACCAACCCGAACCGCGAGCACTTCATGACCGGCACCAGCGGCGGTACCGTCCGCGACCTGCCGCTCTTCGACAACACGGAGATCTCCGGCGGCTACGAGTGGACGACGTACGCCGAACGGCTGGAGGCGGCCGGGATCACCTGGAAGACGTACCAGGCGCTGGACAACTTCGACGACAACGCGCTGGCCTGGTTCTCGGCGTTCGTGAAGGCGGAGCCCGGGTCGTCGCTGTACGAGCGCGGCCTGCGGATGGTCGGTGACAGCAGCCAGCAGGGTGACGCGTTCGCGATGGGCGCCGCGTTGGTGAAGCAGTTCGCGGACGACGTACAGGCGGACCAGTTGCCGCAGGTGTCGTGGCTGGTCGCTCCTGCCGCGCTGTCCGAGCATGCGTCGTACACGCCGCCGAACGGCGAGCACCTGACCGCACAGTTGCTGGCCGCGCTGGCCGACAACCCAGCGGTGTGGGCGAAGACCGCGTTCATCCTCAACTACGACGAGCATGGCGGCTTCTTCGACCACGTGCTGCCGCCAACGCCTCCGGTGGCTGCTGGCCGCGGTAAGAGCACGGTCAGCCCGGACGGTGAGGTCGTCGTACGCGTCCAGCGTTCAAGCGGCAGCGCGGGGTACCGCGTTGTGAGTCAGAGCGGCCAGTACCGCGTTCGTGCGGCGGACGGGACGCTGACCTGGTCGCACACGCTGCCGGCCGGTGAGACGCAGGTAGGTGGGCCTACCGCGCTCGGGCTCGGTACGCGCGTGCCGATGATCATCGCCTCGCCCTGGACGCGCGGTGGCGCCGTCGACTCGACCGTGTACGACCACACCTCGGTGATCCAGTTCCTGGAGCGGCGGTTCGGCGTACTGGAACCGAACATCAGCCCGTGGCGCCGGGCGATCACCGGCGACCTCGTGTCGGCGTTCGACTTCTCCGGAGCCGAGCCGCAGTGGCCGCAGCTCCCGGACACGAGCGGCAACCGCAAGAAGAGCGACGACGCCGCGGGACGCCCTGCGCCGACCGTGCCGAGCCCGCAGACCCCGCCGCGCCAGCAACGCGGTACGAAGACGCTGCGCCCGCTGCCGTACTCGCTGACGCTGGCCAGCCGTGTCGAGGCCAACCGGGTCACCGTGGACTTCGCCAACCACGGGACGCAGGCAGCTGTCGTTGCGACGTACCCGGAGCCGGGGGAGAAGCCGCGGTTCTACACCGTCGAGGGCGGCAAGCAGCTGGACGACGTGTGGAGCTATGGGCCTAACGGGTTCGACCTGCGCATGCACGGCCCTAGCGGCACACTTTGGCACGTACGAGGCCGTGACGGAGGTCTTGACGCCACGGTCGAGCTCAACGACGCCGTACTGCTCGTGAAGCTCGTCAACCACGGCCGTCGGTCGGAGACGTTCCAGGTGGGCGATCTTGCGTACGGCGAGGGCATGCGAACCGTCGTCGTACCGGCTGGGGCCTCGCGAGCGGTGCCGGTCCGGATCGGCTCGCACGGCTGGTACGACGTGGCCGTGACGGCGACGGGTGACGCGTTCTTCCTGCGGCGGCGCGCGGGCCGGCTGCCCAGCCGCACTACGGGCACCACCGACCCCGCGCTGGGGCTGCCGGATCCGGTGACCGCTTGGCTGACGCTGCCCAGCATCGTGCCCGGCCGGCCGACGACCCTGACCGCCAACCTGTCGTACTCGGAGACCGTGACCGGGCTGACCGCCGTACTTGACGTTCCTGTGGGCTGGACCGCCAAGCAGACGGCGACGGCGACCTGGGAGGTGACTGCGCCGATCGGCACGACTGACCAGGACCTGCGACGGGTGCGCGTGTTCCTGCACGGGCGCGCCGGTGAGCGCTTGGTGGTGACTGAGGCCGCAGCCATCCCGAAGGTCGCCGCTGTGCTGGGCGCTTCCCTGGGGTTGGGCAAGGTGTCGACGACCATTGACGAGCAGGTGATCGTGCCAGGCAAGCAGACGCCTGTTACAGCGACTCTGACCGCTGCTGACGACGTGACGGCGCTCTCGGCCGCCCTGACCGTTCCTGCGGGCTGGACGGCCACCCTGGTCACTGCGGCGCCTACAACGCTCGCAGCGGGCCAAACGGCGACAGCTACCTGGCAGGTGACTTCGCCAGCCGCCCTGACCAACCAGGATCCGCGCGCTCTGCAGGTCGCCGTACAGGCGCAGGCGCGCGGCCGGCAGGTCACGGCAGCAGCCACGACCACGCCGATGGTCGGCCCGGTCATGACCGGGCACCTGCTGGACGAGGACTTCGAGTCGCTGGCCGACCAACTGCAGACGTCCTTGGACCGCCCTGCCCCGGCCACGCTGCTGGGCTGGACAGCCACGCCTCCCGCGGGCTGGTCGGTGGTGAACGCGCCAGGAATGCCGCAGGGCACGCGCGAGCTGCAGGGCTGGACGTTCATGACCAAGAGGCTGCACAGCACCGGCGCACAGGACCGTGACAAGTTCACGCTGGGCCTGGGCGTGCTGGCTGTCGCGGACCCGGACGACTGGGACGACACCGGCAACCCGTCGGCGCGCGGTGCGTTCGACTCCACACTGGTGTCGCCCGCCGTACAGATCCCGAGCGGTACGTCGAAGCTGTACCTGGTCTTCGACTCGCACTACCGCCAAGAGGCACCGCAGAAGGTGTTGCTGACGGCTACGTTCGACACAGGCGCCTCCGTGGACCTGCTCCGCTACAGCAGCGATGCCACGGGCAACGACAACGCCGGTAAGGACGTGGAGAACAAGGAGATCCGCAAGGAACTCGCCGTACCTGCCGGAGCAACCACCGTGACCCTGCGGTTCCGGGTGTACGACGCCCGCAACAACTGGTACTGGGCGATCGACCACATCAGGCTGGACTCGAAACCGATCGGCTGAGCTCGACCAATGCAGGCGGTGTGGTCCCGCGGCCGCACCGCCTGCACGTCGACCGCCGGCGCAGGTAGTACGCGTACGTCGCAGCACCCAACGCCGCGCCCCACACCGTCCAGAGGATGCCCGGAGCGTTGGTCGCCCAGTTGTCGCCGTGGAGCGGCGCCTGAGCGTTCATCAGCCCGGCCGGGATCAGTACGACGGCCACCACCGACGCGGGCAGGATCGCCAGCAGCGGTGGGACCCTGCGGCCGGCCCTGAACCAGATCCACCGCGGGTAGACCTCGCCCCAACGGTGCACCAGCCCGTGCGTGAGTACGCCGCCGCCGAGGCCCAGCACGGCCAGCCCGAGACCCATTTCGAGCATCCCGGGCGTGTCGGCCATCATCCGGTGGAAATCGGCGCTGATCCCGACCGGCCAGCCGAAGTACCAGGCGATCCGGGTGAACTCGTACGGGAGGTTCGCCACCACCGCGACGGCGACCGCCCACTTCCCCCAGCGCAGCGCGGCCTCCGGGCGGGTCCAGGCGTGCTCCGCGACGCCGCGCCCGCAGGACACGCACAGGTTGCGGCTACGGCGGTGGTACGCGATCGCAGTGGCCGCCCAGAGCACCCCGCCGGCGAACAGGATGATCAGGTTCACGCGGTGCCAGTACAGGATGTCACCGACGCCGCCCTGCGGCCCTGGTACGCCGGTGAACGCAAACACCCGCCCACGTGGTCGTGTGCGCGTCATCACGAGTGCCAGCACCGCACCGGCCAGGCCGATCGTTGCCATGAGCGGCGCGACCACACGCTACGACGTACCCTCCAGAATCGAGGCTGTGGCGCGGTCGTCGGGGACGGGCGCGAACGGGTAGCCGGAGCCGCCGAACGACCAGTACAGGCCGAGTGCGCCGTACCGGCCAGTTCTTTCGCATGTACCGAGCGTCGCCGCATGGGAGCGGGTACCGGATCACCCAGGGGAGTGACCGAGCTCCCTCCGGCGGCTGAAGGTGTAACGCCGTGTTAACCCCGTGGCCGGGCGTGTCGGGCTGCGCCGTTTGCGGGAGCCTCCTACGCTGGCAGAGACGGTCGGAGGGGAAGCCGGCTGTCACGGGAGGCCCGATCAGTTTGAGAATCTCGTTCCAGCCGGTTGCCCCATGAGGGGCCGAACGGAGTCCCCGAGACCTGACGCGTTCCACGTGGTCTCGAACTCACTGATCGCCGATGCCGCACACGCGGCGGCACGGACGGGGCCAACACCAGGCCCCGAGGGCGGCACCCGACCCATCACCTAACCACTGGCGGGCCGGGGCGAGGGTGTACGTCACGGCCTAGAAGAGGACGTGCGACATGGCCATCCACGCCAAGGCGTCAAGTACCTCATCAACACCGGACCAGCGCACCTTCGTGCTGGACACCTCGGTGCTCCTCTCCGACCCGCACGCGATGTTGCGGTTCGACGAGCACGAGGTCGTCGTCCCGGTGGTCGTCGTCACCGAATTGGAGGCCAAACGGCATCACCCGGAACTCGGCTACTTCGCCCGTACCGCACTGCGACTGCTCGACGAGCTCCGGATCCTGCACGGACGGCTGGACGCACCCCTGCCAGTGGGGGAGAAAGGCGGAACGCTCCGGGTCGAGCTGAACCACACCGACCCGCAGACGTTGCCGGCCGGTTTCCGGCTCGGCGACAACGACAGCCGGATCCTGGCCGTGGCCTGCAACTTCATGGCCGAGGGCAAGGACGTGACGCTGGTCTCGAAGGACCTGCCGATGCGGGTCAAGGCGTCGGCGTGCGGCCTGCAGGCGGAGGAGTACCGGGCCGAGCTGACCCTGGAGTCGGGCTGGACCGGGATGGCCGAGCTCGAGGTCGGCACCCAGGTCGTGGACGACCTGTACGAGGACGGTGCCGTCGAGCTGCCGGAGGCCGGCGAGTTCCCGACCCACACCGGGCTGGTGCTGCTGTCCGACCGGGGCAGCGCGCTCGGCCGGGTGATGCCGGACAAGCGGGTCCGGCTGGTCCGCGGCGACCGGGAGGCGTTCGGGATCCGCGGCCGGTCCGCCGAGCAGCGGGTCGCGCTCGACCTGCTGCTGGACCCCGACGTCGGGATCATCTCGCTCGGCGGCCGCGCCGGTACCGGCAAGTCCGCGCTCGCGCTGTGCGCCGGCCTGGAGTCGGTGATGGAGCGCCGCCAGCACAAGAAGGTGGTCGTCTTCCGGCCGCTGTTCGCGGTCGGCGGCCAGGAGCTCGGGTACCTGCCGGGCAGCGAGTCCGAGAAGATGCAGCCGTGGGCACAGGCCGTGTACGACACGCTGGGCGCGCTCACCAGCAGTGACGTGATCGACGAGGTCATCGACCGCGGCATGCTCGAGGTGCTGCCGCTGACGCACATCCGCGGCCGGTCGCTGCACGACGCGTTCGTGATCGTCGACGAGGCGCAGTCGCTGGAGCGGAACGTGCTGCTCACGGTGCTGTCCCGGGTCGGGGCGAACTCGCGGGTCGTGCTCACCCACGACGTCGCCCAGCGGGACAACCTGCGGGTCGGCCGGCACGACGGCGTGGTCGCGGTGGTCGAGCAGCTGAAGGGCCACCCGCTGTTCGCGCACGTCACGCTGACCCGCTCGGAGCGCTCACCGATCGCGGCGCTGGTCACCGAGATGCTGGACGACCTTCAGCTGTAAGGAGCATCGGGGTACTTCGGTCATAACTGTCTGTAAAGCAAAGGTAAGAACGGTGCGGTCGCCACGCGGCGGCCGCGCCGTTGTTTCGTGACCTGCTTGTGATCACGGACGGTTTACGCCAGAGTATGTTCTCGTTGCAGCCGACGGGGGTCGGGTTTCTCGGAAGGACAGATGAAAGCGAAGCGCTCCGTCGCGGTTCTTGCAGTAACCGGAATCGCCGTGGTCTCCGTTGTCGCCGGTGTCGACCTCTTCAGCTCTCCTGGGAGCAGTAGTGCGTCGGAACAGGTGTCCGGGCGGGCCGAGATGGCCGTCCTCAACAGTGGCAAGGTCCTGGCCAGTGACGACAAGCCGTCCACCATGCCGAAGAGTGCCGCCGACACTGCGGCCGCCGACGCGGTCCGGATGCGGAACCAGGTCGAGGCCATCGCGCAGCAGCAGGTAGTGCTGCAGAACGCGGCCGACCAGAAGATGGCGGCCAAGAACATCGTGCGCAAACGCGACGAGGCCTTGGCCCGCGCCGCCCGCTCGTCGAGCGAGGAGCGCGCCAGCCGGGACGCCGAGCGGAAGAAGTACGCGGGCACGCCGAAGGAGGTCGCGATGAACCTCCTCCCCGACCACGGCTGGAGCCAGGGCCAGTTCAGCTGCCTGGAGAAGCTCTGGAACAAGGAGTCCCGCTGGAAGGTCAGCGCGGCCAACCCGACGTCCTCGGCGTACGGCATCCCGCAGGCCCTCCCCGGCAACCGGATGGCGGCGTACGGCTCCGACTGGCGCACCAACCCGGTCACCCAGATCAAGTGGGGTCTCGACTACATCGAGGCGACGTACGGCTCCCCGTGCGGCGCCTGGGCCCACTCCGTGGCCAAGAACTGGTACTAGTCAGCGGGCATGGAGCTGGCACGGGCAACCAGTGAGCGTGGTGAGCTGGTACTGCGTCACCGCGAGGACGGGGCACTGGAGCTGCGCGTCAACGGCGTGTTCGTGATGGACGACCAGGAGACGTCCAGCGAGGAGCTCCTGGCGGCGGCGGCGCTGGCGACCGTACGGCATCCTGACCGGGTGCTCGTGGGTGGGCTCGGGCTCGGGTACACCGTCCGCGCGCTGCTGGCCGACGAGCGGCTCGGCGAGGTGATGGTCGCCGAGATCGAGCCGGACCTGGTGGCGTGGATGCGCGCCGGCCTGGTGCCGTCGGTCCTCGACGACCCGCGGGTCGCGGTTGTCGTCGGGGACGTCCGGGCCGTGGTCGCCGACCTCCCCGGCGCGTCCGTCGACGCGATCCTGCTGGATGTGGACAACGGCCCGGACTTCCTTGTCTACAACGAGAACTCCGCCATCTACACGTCCGACTTCCTGACCACCTGCCACGCCAAGCTCCGCCCGGGCGGCGTCCTCACGGTCTGGTCGTCCGCCGCGTCACCCGCCCTGGAATCAGCCGTCAAGACCGTCTTCAGCGCGTGCGACGTGAAGCCCGTCCCGGTGCGGCTCCAGGGCCGGGACGAGCTGTACTACGTCTATCAGGGCAGCTCGTAGTCGACCGTGACCTGCGGCGAGCCGTCCTCCAGGTGCTCGTAGAGCACGGTGCCGGTCAAGCCCGCCAGGTCGCCCTCGGCCGCGACGATGTTGCCCGGTGCGCCGTTCTGGTCGGCTGACGCGCCGTGCAACATCACGAACGAGCCCTTCCGCCCGCCGAGCGTCCCGGTGAAGCGCTCCAGTGCCGTTTACGCCGCCGGTCCGTCCGCCGTCCCCGCCATCAGCAGCTCGGCCGTGCTCGTCCCCTCGAGCTCGCCGCCGGTGAACGTCTTGCCCACGCTGGCCCGGCCGAGCTGGATCGTGCCGGCCTCGTCGTAGGCCGCCTGCTCCCACTTGGTGATCTCGAACGACTGGCTGAACTTCATGCCGTACCCCTCCTGTGGTGTTGTCCACAGCTTGTCTATCAGCCGGTTCCGACAAGTCCGATCGACGTACTCTGCAGGTATGGGTGATGACGCGGAGTTCAGGATCGAGCACGACACGATGGGCGAGGTGAAGGTGCCTCGGGACGCGTTGTGGCGGGCGCAGACACAGCGCGCGGTGGAGAACTTCCCGATCTCGGGACGGCCGCTCGCGCCGGAGCTGGTGCACGCGCTGGCGCAGATCAAGGCCGCCGCCGCGGTCGTGAACGCCGCGCTCGGCGTGCTCGACGCGGATCGCTCGGACGCGATCGTCGCCGCCGCGGACCAGGTCGCCGCGGGGGAGTTCGACGGCGAGTTCCCGATCGACGTCTTCCAGACCGGCTCCGGTACGTCGACGAACATGAACGTCAACGAGGTGCTGGCCACGCTGGCGACCCGCGCGCTCGGGGCCGACGTACACCCGAACGATCACGTCAACGCGTCCCAGTCCAGCAACGACACGTTCCCGTCGGCGATCCACGTCGCGGCCACCGCGGGCGTCGTGCAGGAGCTGCTGCCGGCGCTGGAGCATCTCGCGGATTCCCTTGCCCGTAAGGGATCCGAGTTCGCCGAGGTGGTGAAGTCCGGGCGGACGCACCTGATGGACGCGACGCCGGTGACGCTCGGCCAGGAGTTCGACGGGTATGCGCAGCAGATCCGGCGCGGGGCGTCCCGGGTGCGCGCCACGCTGCCGCGGGTCGCCGAGCTGCCCCTGGGCGGTACGGCGGTCGGCACCGGGATCAACACGCCACCCGGGTTCGCGGCCGCGGTGATCACCGAGCTGAACCGGCGGACCGGGCTGGAGCTGTCCGAGGCCGAGGACCACTTCGAGGCGCAGGGTGCCCGCGACGGGCTGGTCGAGCTGTCCGGTCAGCTGAAGACGGTCGCGGTCAGCCTGACCAAGATCTGCAACGACCTGCGCTGGATGGGTTCCGGGCCGCGCGCCGGGCTCGGCGAGATCGCGCTGCCGGACCTGCAGCCCGGGTCCAGCATCATGCCCGGCAAGGTGAACCCGGTGATCTGCGAGGCGACGCTGATGGTCGCCGCGCAGGTGATCGGCAACGACACCACGATCACCGTGGCCGGTGCCGGCGGCAACTTCGAGCTGAACGTGATGCTCCCGGTGATCGCCCGCAACCTGCTCGAGTCGATCACACTGCTGGCGAACAGCTCCCGGCTGCTCGCCGACCGCTGCGTCGACGGCATCACCGCGAACGTCGCCCACGCCCGTGCGCTCGCCGAGTCGTCGCCCTCGATCGTCACCCCGCTGAACCGCTACATCGGGTACGAGAACGCCGCCGCGGTCGCCAAGAGTGCCTTGAAACAAGGGAAAACGATCCGCGAGGTCGTGATCGAGAACGGTCACGTCGACAAGGGAGACCTCACCGAGGAGCAGCTCGACGCGGCCCTCGACGTACTGTCGATGACCCGGCCCGGCTCGTGACGGAGTACTGGGAGCCGGGGACGACGATCGAGTGGGTGTACGAGGGCCGCGGCAAGCACGCCGACCTGCCGAACGTACGGCCGATGACGGTCGTCCGCGACGACGCCGACGGGCTGGTCGCCTGGCTCGCGCCCGGAACGCCGCTGCTCAAACCGGTCCTGGCCGACGGCCGGGAGACGCGGGACGCCGGTCCGATCGCGATGTTCACCGCGGACCGGGTGCTGAAGCTCGACGTGTGGCGCGGGACCGGGATCCTCAAGGCGTCGCCGGTCGGGAAGCCGTGGTCGGTCTGGTACTTCTGGGACGCCGACGGGACGTTCAGCGGGTGGTACGTGAACCTGGAGCGGGAACACGTTCGCGATCTCGCGGGGCGGCGTACGAGCACCGTGGACCATGTCCTGGATCTGTGGATCAACCCTGACCGCAGCATCGAGTGGAAGGACGAGGACGAGCTGGATGGGGCGGTGACCGCGGGGCGCCACACGCCTGCGGAGGCGGAGCAGATCGTGGCGGACGCGTGGGCGGCGATCCGGGACGTGGAGGCGTGGGTGGCGCCGTTCTCCGAGGACTGGCAGGAGTGGGTGGCGCCGGTCGGGTGGCGGGTGCCGGGCGCGCCGACGACCCACCAGCCGGCGCTGATCGCGGCGGAGCTGCACAGCTGACAACTGGTGGGTGCGGGATTAGCTTGGAGGTATGTACACCATCGAGCTGCAGGCCGAGGAGCTTCAGATGCTGCGCTCGGCCCTTGGGTGCTACCTCCAAGCCTTCGGCCACAACGAGGCAGACCTCGTCCGCGCCGCCAAGGCCCTCCTCCTCAAACTCCCCGAAGAAGTAGAGACGAAGGCAGGCTGAATCAGCTTCGGGGGCGGACCGTCAACGGAACCGGCTTCCTCGTGTCGGTGAAGAAGTCGTTTCCCTTGTCGTCCACCACGACGAACGCCGGGAAGTCCTCGACCTGGATCTTCCAGATCGCCTCCATCCCGAGCTCCGGGTACTCGATCACCTCGACCGACTTGATGCAGTCCTGCGCCAGCCGCGCCGCCGGCCCGCCGATCGACCCGAGGTAGAACCCGCCGTGCTCCTTGCACGCCGCCGTCACCTTCGCCGACCGATTGCCCTTGGCAAGCATCACGAACGAACCACCCGCCGCCTGGAACTGGTCGACGTACGCGTCCATCCGCCCCGCCGTCGTCGGCCCGAAGGACCCCGACGCGTACCCCTCGGGCGTCTTCGCCGGGCCCGCGTAGTACACCGCGTGGTCCCGCAGGTACGACGGCATCTCCTCGCCGGCGTCCAGCCGCTCCTGGATCTTCGCGTGCGCGATGTCCCGCGCCACCACCAGCGGCCCGTTCAGCGACAGCCGGGTCTTCACCGGCAGCTTCGACAGCTCCGCGCGGATCTCGCTCATCGGCCGGTTCAGGTCGACGCGGACCACCTCGGAGTCGTCCAGGTGCTCGTCGGTGGTGTCCGGCAGGAACCGCGCCGGCTCCTTCTCCAGCTGCTCCAGGAACACCCCCTCCGGCGTGATCTTCGCCAGCGCCTGCCGGTCCGCCGAACAGGACACCGCGATCGCGACCGGGCAGGACGCCCCGTGCCGCGGCAGCCGGATCACCCGCACGTCGTGGCAGAAGTACTTCCCGCCGAACTGCGCCCCGATCCCGAACTCCTGCGTGAGCTTGAAGACCTCTTCCTCGAGCTCCACGTCCCGGAACCCGTGCCCCACCGGCGATCCCACGGTCGGCAGCGTGTCCAGGTAGTGCGCGGAGGCGTACTTCGCGGTCTTCAGCGCGTACTCCGCCGACGTACCGCCGACGACGATCGCCAGGTGGTACGGCGGGCAGGCCGCCGTACCGAGGGACCGGATCTTCTCGTCCAGGAACTCCAGCATCCGGTTCGGGTTCAGGACCGCCTTGGTCTCCTGGTACAGGAACGACTTGTTCGCGGAGCCGCCGCCCTTGGCCATGAACAGGAACTTGTACGCCGGGTCGCCGTGCTGCGGGGTGGAGTACAGCTCGATCTGCGCCGGGAGGTTCGAGCCGGTGTTCTTCTCGTCCCACATGGTCAGCGGGGCCATCTGCGAGTAGCGCAGGTTCAGCTTGGTGTACGCGTCGTACACGCCGCGGCTGATCCACTCCTCGTCGACCGCGCCGGTCAGCACACCCTCGGACTTCTTGCCCATCACGATCGCGGTACCGGTGTCCTGGCACATCGGCAGTACGCCGCCCGCGGAGATGTTCGCGTTCTTCAACAGGTCGAGCGCGACGAACCGGTCGTTCCCGGACGCCTCCGGGTCGTCGATGATCCGCCGCAACTGCTCCAGGTGCGCGGTCCGCAGGTAGTGCGAGATGTCGTGCATCGCCTCCGCGGTCAACTGCCGCAACACCTCGGGCTGCACCTGGAGAAAGGTCCGGTCGCCGGCGGTGAACGTACTGACACCCTCGGTCGTCAGCAGCCGGTACTCCGTCCCATCAGCACCCAACGGCAACAGCTCGGAGTAGTTGAAGTCCGCAGACACCGAAATACCTCCACACAAACTGGACTGGACGCTCCAAGCCTAGTTCTCACCAGCCGTCCGGCCCGCCACCCCCCGTGTTACTTCACCAACACCCGCCAAGCCCGCCCAAGCTCAACCCCCACCGTCAGTCGCCGATAGGCGCGAGTGCTGTTGCTCGACATCGCCGCCAACCGGCCGGTCGGTGGCGGCACGTGGTCGCGCAGCGCCGACGCGAGAACGAACATGGTGATCACACTCCCGGAGAACACGAAGCCGCCGAGCGCTAGCTGCTTCACCCCCGTCAATTGCGCGGCGAGCACACACGCCAGTCCTCCCCAGAGCCCGGCGAAGGCGACCAGGTACAAACCAGCCAACTGCCGTGCGCGGCGTACTCCACCCCAGTCCATGGCGGACAGTATGCGGGTCAGGGGACGGTTCAGGGGTGAATCGGGGAGACAACCGGTCTGCGGGTGGGGGTGGGCGCGCGTATGGTTTCTGACGTGGCTCAGGATGACGTTCCCCAGGAGAACCGACCGCAGGACGCGGTGCCGGCGCAGGTCGATCCGGCGTTGCTGCGGCGGGTGTCGGACCTCGAGCGGGAGGAGGTCGCCGACGTACTGCGCGACGCCGCCGGCGAGGGCCGGTTGTCGTACTCCGAACTGGAGGAGCGGCTCGAGACGCTGTACGCCTCCAAGACGTACGGCGACCTCGTCGAGCTGACCGTGGACCTGCCCAACGGCCCCCGCGCGCCCGGCGCGACCCAGGGCGTCCCGGCCACCACCCCGCAGTACAGCGGCGCGATGGTGGAGACCGGGCCGGTGATCAACGTGTTCATGTCGGAGACCAAGCGGATGGGCAGCTGGCTGGTCCCGCAGCGCCAGGAGGTCAACGCGGTCCTCGGCGACGTGACGCTGGACTACACCGAGGCGCAGATCCCGTACGACGAGATCCAGATCGACGTGAAGTCGATCCTCGCCGACGTCAAGATCCGCGTCCCGCAGAACGCCGTCGTCCTCCTCGACAGCAACCCCATCCTCGGCTCCGTCACCGAACAGGAAGCCGGCCTCAAAGCCGTCCCCGACCCGAACGCCCAGCCGACCGCCCCCAAACGCTTCCACATCCGCGGCACCGCCATCCTCGGCGAAATCAAGATCAAACGAGGCCCCCGCCTCAGCAAACGCCTAGGCCTGACCTGAGCCCTGCCGCTCCATCAACAAGGCCCCCAGCCAGCGGCGGAACTCCGGGAGGTCGCGAATGTTCTGTTGGTAGAGCCGCACGTTCTTGCTCGTCAGGTCCCGGCGGATCACCAGGAACGATCGTCCCAACGGTGGCCCGATGACGACTCCGAGTCCTCCGATCGCGCTCCAGGGCAGGAACTTCCGTCGTCCGTACCGGATCCCGTCGCGGTCCACCACCACGGCGGGCCGCTGCACGATCAGCTGGTAGAGCCTGATGCCGATCAGGACGGCGTACACCGCTGCCACGACGAGGACGTCGACGACCCCGGGTGGCGGCGCCGCGCGGAGCAGCAGACCCAGAATCAGCAGGGGTGGCAATATCTGGAGCGGCACCAGCAGGAGTGTCCACCGCCGCCGCAACGGGAACACCACTCGCCCGGTACGACGCAGCTCTGCGGCCCAAACGTCCGCCGTGGCGTCCCCCATGTCCCGCATCAGTCCACGCATCCTTCCCCCACGCCCGCCCGCTGCTTGTCAACCAGGTCACCCAGCCACCACCGGAACGCCGCCACGTCGCGTACGTACTGCTCATCGATCCGGAGCTTGCGCCTGCGACCGCGCGGTACGACGCGGAAGCCGTCGCGGCTCAGCTCGGTGATGCCGGCGATCTCGTGCCACGCCACGAACCGCCGTCGCCCGACCCGGACACCGGCCGCGTCGACGGTCAGCACCGGCCGCAGGGTGACCAGCTGCCAGCCGGAGACGCACACACCGACCAGCACGGCCGCCGTCACCACGATCGCCAGAACACGCAGCCCCCCGCCGCTGCGCAGAGCATGCGGCAACTGGATCAGCCCCAGCATTGCCAGAAGGAAAAGAGCAGGCAGGGTCTGCCGGAACAGCGCTTCACGCCGGATCGGAAACACAACCCGCCCAACCCGCCTCAGCTCAGCAGCCCAGCTCTCAGGGGACCCGTCACCCATCACGCGCCGCACCCAACACACCCTCGAGCCAAGTCCGGAAAGACTCCAGATCGTTGACGTGCTGCCGGGTGATGACAAGGTCCTTGGCCCAGACGTTCTTCGGGTGGATCGGGAGCTGGCGGGCGGGTCGACCGACGAGTCCGATGGAGCCGACGTCGGTCCACGCCATGGAGCGACGGCCGACGTGTACGCCGGCGTGGTCCACGACGACGTACGGGCGCTGGGTGACGGCGGTCCACGCGACGAAGCAGGCGACTCCGACGTACCCCGCGATCCCCAGGTACCCGACGTACCGCCATCCCGGCCGGTCGAGAACCCCCGCGAGGTGAACCAGCGGGCCGCACGCGATCCCGAGGAACATCAACGTCATCAGCAGAAACCACCATCGACGAATCGGAAACTCGACCCGCCGATTCCGAGCCCACTCGACCATCCAGGCCTCGGGCAGGCGTTCGCCCATCACGCTCATGTTTCCCCCAGGCGGTCGATCGATGGCCAAGGATGACAGGCCGCGCCGGGTTTCGGAAAGTCCTCAGTGGCGGGTTGTGGTGGCGGTCCAGCGGCCGGAGTGGTGGGTGATGGTGATGGGGTGGGCGAAGGTTTGGGAGATGAGGGGGGTGGTGATGACTTCGTCGACCGGGCCGGCGGCCAGGAGTTGGCCGTTGCGGATGAGGGCGGCGTGGGTGGTGCAGGTGGGGAGTTCTTCGAGGTGGTGGGTGACGAGGAGCCAGGCGAGGTGGGGGTGGGTGGTGTGGATGTGGTCGAGGACCTCGAGGAGTTGTTCGCGGGCGGCGACGTCGAGGCCGGTGGACGGTTCGTCGAGGAGCATGAGTTGGGGGTCGGAGATGAGGGCGCGGGCGATCAGGGCGCGGCCGCGTTCGCCTTGGGAGATGGTGGTCCAGGGGGAGTCGGCGAGGGCGGTGACGCCGAGGAGGTCGATCAGTTCCGCGGCGCGGGCGGACTCGGCGGGCGCCGGCTCCCAGCGCGGCATCCGCTCGATGGTGCCGGTGAGTCCGGTGAGTACGACGTCCCGGATGCTCAGCGGCGACCGCAGCGGGTGCCGTGGGTTGACGTGACCGATGGACTCCCGCAGCGTGCGGATGTCGACCGTACCGAGACGCCGGCCGAGGATCTCGACCGTGCCGCGGGTCGGGTGCGTGACGGCGCCGCAGAGGCCGAGCATCGTGCTCTTGCCGGCGCCGTTCGGGCCGAGCAGCGCCCACCGCTCGCCTTCGCCGACGGTCAGCGTCACCCGGGACAGCAGCAGTTTGCCGTCCCGGACGAAGTCGACGTCCTTCAGTTCGAGCACCCGTAAACCTCCTCGTACAACGCCTTCAGCTCCGAAGCGGTCGCTTCGCGCCCGGTCTCGTCCGTCCGTCGCTGCACGTGCCGCGCGAACTCCCGCTCGTCGGACAGCTTGATTCCGTACACAGACTCCAGCACATGCGCGATCCCACCCTTACCGGACTGGCTGTTCACGCGTACGACGGCCTCGTACCCGCGCCCCACGTCCGCCGGGTCGATCGGCAGGTACGGCACCTCCCACAACCCGTCGTCCTGAACGGCGAAACCCTTCCGGATCGCGTCCTGGTGCGTCCCCGAGAACGCCGTGTACACGAGCTCCCCGACGTACGGGTGCCGCGGATGGATCGGCATCCGCGTGCAGTGCTCGACCACCGCGCGGATCCCGTCGATGTCGGAGAAGTCGATCATCGGGTCGACGCCCTGCGCGTGCAGGTTGAGCGCGAGCGTGGCGATGTCGACGTTCCCGGTCCGTTCGCCGTTGCCGAAGATGCAGCCTTCGACGCGTTGCGCCCCGGCGAGTACGGCGAGTTCCGCGCAGGCGATGCCCGTTCCGCGGTCGTTGTGCGGGTGCACCGACAGGATGACCCCGTCCCGGCGCGGCAGGTTCTGGTGCATGTACTCGATCTGGTCGGCGTACACGTTCGGCGTCGCCGCCTCGATCGTCGCGGGCAGGTTCAGGATCACCGGCCGCTCCGGCGCCGCGTCCCACTGCTTGGTGAGCCGGTCCGCGAGCTTGAGCACGTAGTCCGGCTCGGTCAGGTTGTACACCTCGGGCGAGAACTGGAACCGCACCGAGTCGCCGGCCAGCCGCTGGATCTCCTCCGACCCGGCGTAGATCATCGACGCCAGCTCGTCGCGGGACTTGCGCAGTACGACGTCCCGCCACACCGGCGCGGTCGCGGCGTACATGTGGATGACCACGTCACCCTTCATCCCCGCGACCGACTCGACCGTCCGGGCGATCAGGTCGGGCCGGGCCGGCGTGAAGACGACGATCGTCACGTCGTCCGGCACGAGATCCGAGGTGGCCAGCAGGCGGACGAAGTCGAAGTCGGTCTGCGACGCGGACGGGTACCCGACCTCGATCTCCTTGTAGCCGATGGCAACCATCAGCTCGAAGAACTCGCGCTTCCGTTCCGGGTCCATCGGCTCGGCCAGCGCCTGGTTGCCGTCCCGGAGGTCGACCGGGACCCACAGCGGCGCCGCGGTGATCCGGCGGTCCGGCCAGGTGCGGTCGACGGGGGCGACCGGGACCTTGGCGAAGATGTCGCGATAACGGTGGCTGGGCATCGGGGAGGGCTGCTGACGGTTCATGCGAAGGTCCTTCCAAACCTGTCGGAGGACCGGCGGACGACTGCACTCCACGAAGGGAGCGCCGGTCGAATCAGCTCCCGCCGTGGCGGCGAAGAAGAAGGAGACCCGGGAGCAAGCGCATGCGGAGCACGCTACCAACTCCTCAGACAAGCTGACAACCCGGGTCCCGCTATTCTTGCCCGCATGATCCGCCGACACCCACTCGCCGAGCAGGCCGCCGAGGAGCTGCTGCGCCGGATCGGCAGCGGGGAATGGACGCTCGGCACGAAGCTCCCGGGCGAGACCACGCTGGCCGCCCAGCTCGGCGTCGGCCGGTCGACGATCCGGGAGGCCGTCCGCGAGCTGGCCGGTCGGCGGGTGCTGGAGAGCCGCCAGGGCGCGGGCGTGTTCGTGATCGCGCTGCAGGCCGCCGAGGACTGGGACAAGGTCCTGCGGAAGGCGGACATCACCGACGTACTCGAAGGCCGGCTGGCGATCGAGACCGAGGCCGCCCGGCTGGCCGCGTCCCGCCGTACGCCGGGGGACCTGAAGAACTTCCGCTACACCCTCGCGGACCGCGAACGGGCGGCCGCGAACGCGCCGGACGACTGGTACATCGAGGCCGACCTCGCGTTCCACCGGGCGGTCGTGACGGCCGCGCACAACGCCGTACTGACCGAGCTGTTCGACACGTTCGTGCCGCGGATCCGGCGGGCGATGATCGACATGCTCAAGCTCGACGACGAGCACCGGCACCGGCACGACCAGGCGGCGCACGAGGCGATCGCGGAGGCGATCCGCGCGAAGGACCTGGAGCTCGCGGCAGCCCGCTCCCGCGAGCACCTCAGCGCCGTACGAAGCTCAGTCCGTTAAGTGCTGCCGGTGCAGCGAGCGCAGCCAGGGTGCCAGGGCGTCCAGGTCCTCGACGTTGTCCTGTGAGATCGAGATCGGGCGGGTACGCCGGTCCGCCGGGCGGACCTGGACCGTGCGCGCGAGCGGGAGGCCGGCCGGTTCGTCGATGCCGGTGATGCCCGACCAGGGCAGGCTCCGGCCGCGGGTGATGCCCTCGGCGTTCACCGTGACGACCGGGCGGTTCGTGACCAGCTGCCACCCGGTCAGTCCGGTCCCGTAGACGAACGCCGCGAGCGCGGTCAGCCGCAGTACGCCGAGCGCGCCGGACACGCCGTCCGCGCGCAGGTGGTCGACGTTCGTCCACGCCGACAGCAGCATCAGCAGGCCGAACCCGAACAGCCGCACCCACAACCTGCTCCGGCGCGGCGGGAAGTCCACACTGCCCTTGGACTCCAGCTCGGCGGACCACGCCTCGACGGACACCGTCAGGAACCCCAGGTCGCCGTGTACTCGGCCGCCGTCGGCGGGTCGGCGCCGTTCCGCGTGCAGGTGATCGCCGCCGCGCGTACGGCGTATTCGACGATGTCGTGCAGGTCCTCGGTCGTCAGCCCGGCCAGCCGCCGCTCGCCGAGCAGCCCGCGCTGCTCCAGGCCCGCGATCAGCGCGGCCATGAACGAGTCACCGGCGCCGACCGTGTCGACGACGGTGATCGCCGGCGCGATCACGTCCACCTGCCCGTCCCGGCTGACCCCGAGCGCGCCCTTGCCGCCCCGGGTGATCACCACGCACTGCGTCCGCTCCACTGTCAGCAGCTCGGCGGCGATATCGGCCGGTTCCATCCCCGGACGCAGGAACTCGCAGTCTTCGTCGCTCAGCTTCACCAGATCACTGACCGCGGCCAGCTGCCGTACGGCGGCCCACGTCGAGACCGGGTCCGGCGTGATGCTCGGCCGCGCGTTCGGGTCCAGCGTCACGGTCACGGGCTGGTCCGCCACCGACTCCAGGAACGCCCGGATCGCGGCCGCACCGGGCTCGAGCACGGTCGCGATCGACCCGGTGTGCACGGCCGGGCAGCCGCGCGACAGCGACAGCGCCGGCGGCTCCCAGGAGATGTCGAACTGGTACGTGGCGACACCCTCCGCGTCGAGCGTCGCGGTCGCCGTACTGGTCCGGAAGTTCGGGTCGACGGACCCGGGCGCGAGCTGTACGCCGTTCCCGAACAGGTGCGCGCCGAGCTGATCGCCGTACCCGTCCGTCCCGAACCGCGTCACCAACTCGGTCGGCACCCCGAGCCGCGCTAACCCGACCGCCACATTCGCGGGCGACCCGCCCGGCGTCGCCTTGCTCTTCCCGTTGCCGTTGCGCTTGACCGCCGTACCGACAATGTCCACGAGAGCCTCGCCGATGACGAGGACGGGTGCGCTCATCGGGCGTGCTCGAAGTCGATGGCGGAGTAGGCGCGGAGCTTCTCCAGTTGGTGGACGCTCTCGATCGAGCGGATCGTGCCGCTCCGGGAGCGCATCACCAGCGAGTGGGTGCGGGCCGTCGAGCGGCCGTACCGGACGCCGCGGAGCAGTTCGCCGTCGGTGATGCCGGTCGCGACGAAGAAGCAGTCGTCGCCGCTGACCAGGTCGTCGGTGTCCAGCACCCGGTCCAGGTCGTGCCCGGCCTCGAGCGCCTTCTGCCGCTCGGCGTCGTCGCGCGGCGAGAGCCTGCCCTGGATCTTCCCGCCGAGGCATTTCATCGCGCAGGCCGCGATGATGCCCTCCGGCGTACCGCCGATGCCGAGCAGCATGTCCAGGCCGGTGTCCGGCCGGGCCGCCTCGACCGCGCCGGCCACGTCGCCGTCGGAGATGAACTTGATCCGCGCGCCGGTGGCCCGGATCTGCTTGGCCAGCTCGTCGTGCCGCGGCCGGTCCAGCAGTACGACGGTGACGTCGTCGACGCTGGAGCCCTTCGCCTTCGCCACCCGGCGGATGTTCTCCGCGACCGGGAGCCGGATGTCGACCACCTCGGCCGCCTCCGGGCCGACCACCAGCTTCTCCATGTAGAAGACCGCGGACGGGTCGTACATCGAGTGCCGCGGCGCGACCGCCATCACCGCGATCCCGTTCGCCATGCCTTTCGCGACCAGCGTCGTACCGTCGACCGGGTCCACCGCGACGTCGCACTCGGGACCCTGGCCGGCGCCGACCTGCTCGCCGTTGAACAGCATCGGGGCGTTGTCCTTCTCGCCCTCGCCGATCACCACCACGCCGTTCATCCCGACGGTGCCGATCAGCGTCCGCATCGCGTTCACGGCCGCGCCGTCGGCGCCGTTCTTGTCGCCGCGGCCGACCCAGCGCCCGGCCGCCATCGCCGCGGCCTCGGTGACCCGGACCAGTTCGAGCGCGAGGTTCCGGTCGGGCGCGTGCGCCTCGACCTCCAAATGGGCCGGTGGCGATGTCGGGTCCGTCATGTCCACGGATCGTAGCCAACGACCTTGGGCGGTGTTCGGGCGGATTGCGCAACGCGAGACACTGTGGGCATGAGTTCGACAGGTCAGGACGCTCCCGGCGACGCCGAGGCCCAGGAGAAGGCTGAGGAGAAGGCACGGGAACGGGCGCAGATCCAGGCGGAGGCGAACGAGTACCGGCAGGCGTACCGGCGGGACAAGGCGAAGTCGCAGACCGTCGGCAACATGGTGTTCGCGATGGCGATCTGCCTGGCCGTGGTCGCGTTCCTGATCGTCGTCACCTGGCGGCCGAAGCACGAGGAAGTGAAGGCGGTCGAGTACACCGCCCAGCTGCAGGACGCCCGCAAGGTCGCGCCGTGGGTCCGCGGCCCCGAGCCGATGCCGGCCGGCTGGAGCGCGAACAGCGTCGAATTCCTCGCACCGCAGCAGGAGCCGATCACCTGGCACCTGGGCACCGTGACCGACAAGAAGATGTACGTCGGCCTCGAACAGTCGAACATGGCGACCGGGAAGTTCCTCGCCGACAAGCTCGGGCGCACCGCCGACGACGGCACCGCGACGCTGGCCGGGGCAACCTGGCAGCGCAAGGTCCTGCTGGACCGGAAGAACGAGAACGCCCTGGTCCTGGTGACGTCGGGCGTCACCACGATCGTCACCGGAAACGCCGGCTACCCGGCGCTCGCCACCTTCGTCACCGCGCTGCACTGAGGGCTACCGCCCGGTATTGACCAGTTCGTGGGCTTTCGCGCCCACTTTCCGGACGGTCGTTGACACCTGCCCGGAGCAGGCGCTTCCATCGAAGCTCGGCTTTGTACGCTCGGGGACCAGCGAATCGAGTCTCGGATGCGCATGCCATCCCGGCCGGGGAGTTGACCCGGTCATGTTCATCACGGGGCTGTTGCTGGGCGCGGACGCCGCACCACATCTCGGTGCGCCTTGGCAGTTGCTGGCCTATCGCGGCGGGACGTTGTTCGGCGCGGCGCTGGACGGGGCGCGGGAGTGCGGGTTCGACCAACTGGTCGTGACGCTGGGCAGCGCGTCCGGGCAGATCCGCGACCGGATCGACCTGGACGGGGTCCGCGTGGTCGAGTCGCCGCACGCCGACACCGGCAGCGCGTCGGTCGTGCCGGCGCTGGACGCGGTCGACCGGCGCGCCGACGGGATCGTCGTACTGCTCGGTGACCAGCCCGGCATCACGTCCGCCGCGGTTTGGTCGCTCGTCGCGGAGGTGGCGACGCCGATCGGGGTCTGCCGGTACGACGACGGCGAGAGCTTCCCGTGCTGGTTCGGCCGCGAGCTGTTCGGCGAACTCCGCGAGCTGCGCAGCGACGCCGACCTGTGGAACCCGGTCCTGGACGGCAGTCACCCGGTCACCCGGGTCGATGCCATCGGCAACGTTCCGCCGCGGGCGACGAGCTGGTCGACGTACCATCAGCTGCTCTCCGGCGCGCCGGTCCCGGCCGAGGAACTGCACCCCACCCGCCCGAGCGCCTACGCCCGCCGCCGGCGCCGTACCACCAGCTGAGAAGCGGACCGCCGGCACTCACCAACCCTGCCCGCCCCGACGCCCGCACGCTCAGAGCGCGGCGCACGGCAGCCGCGAGCGCGGTCTGCTGAGTGGCGCAGGTCCGCTCAGTCGGCTCCGGCCAGGCGGAGGCCGACGACGCCGATCACGATCAGCGCGATGCAGGCCAGTCGTGCGGGGGTCACCGGTTCGTGGAACAGGATGATCCCGAGCGTCACCACCCCGACCGATCCGATCCCGGTCCAGATCGCGTACGCCGTACCGACCGGCAGCCTGTCCAGGGTCCTGGCCAGTAATGCCACCGAGATCACGCCGAACACGAGTACGCCGAGCGTCGGCCACAGCCGGCTGAACCCTTCACTCGGCTTCAGGCTGAGCGCGAACGCGATCTCGAACGCCGCCGCCGCGAGCAACACGATCCATGCCATCAGCCGGCCACCGCACCTCTCATAAGCTTCCTCCCACGCCGTGAGCGGACTACAGTCCGTCTCATGGACGACAGTACCGGACCAAAGTCCGTTTCACCACGCGATCTGCCGGTCGTCGGCGCCCCGCGCCCGGAGCGGGCCGACGCCCGGCGTAACCGGCTGCGCGTGCTGGAGGCGGCCGAGCGGTTGTTCACCGAGCACGGCGTGAAGAACGTCTCGCTCGACGCGATCGCCGCCGAGGCCGGCGTCGGGAAGGGGACCGTGTTCCGCCGGTTCGGTGATCGCGCGGGGCTCGCGGTCGCGCTGCTCGACGAGCGCGAGCAGGAGTTGCAGGCCAAGCTGCTCACCGGCCCGCCGCCGCTCGGCCCGGGTACGTCGCCGGTCGTGCGGGTGCTGGCGTTCCTCGACGCGTACCTGAACCTGCTCGACCGGCACGTCGAGCTGTTCATGGACAGCGAGAACGCCTCGGACGGCGCGCGCTACCGGATCGGCTCGTACCACCTCTGGCACCGTCACCTGTCGCACCTGATCGAGTCGGCCCGGCCCGACCTCGACGCGGACTACACGGCCCACGTCCTGCTGGCACCGCTGGCCGCCGACCTGCACAACGCGTTGCGCAACCAGGGATTCGGGCTCGACCGGATGAAGACCGGCCTGAAGGCTGTCGCCAAGGATCTGCTGAGCGCAGGAACCTTCACCTCAAGGGGGCGATCAGCCTGATTTCCGGGAGGTTTCCGAGCGAGGAGAAGGTGCGATCGGCGGTTTCGGAGAAGCCGTAGCGCGTGTAGAACGTGCGCGCCCGGGTGTTTGCCTCGAGCACCCAAAGTTGCACCGTGGCACAGTCGGCGGCCCGCAGGTCGGCGCAGGCGGCGTCGGTCAGGGCGCGCCCGGCGCCGGTTCCCCAGTGGTCCGGGTGGACGAAGAGCGCGTACAGCTCGCCGGTGCGCGGCGGCGCTCCCGGGTCACGCTCGGGCCCGACGCCGGCGTACCCGATGACGCGGTCGCCACGTACGGCGACGTGGATCCGCGAGCGCCCCGCGGCGATGCTGTCGGCCCACCCGGCGGCGATCGCCACCGGATCCATCGCGTCGAGAAAGCCCTGCGGCACAAGCCCCGCGAACGCCCCACGCCAACTGGCAACCCGAGCCTCAGCCGCCCCCAACAGATCCCCCGTCCGAGCCACCCGAACAACCACCCCGCCAGCTCCCACTCCACCCACCCCACTCGACCCACCCGCTGGACCCGGCCTGCTCGACCCGCTCCCGTTCGACCGCCCGCTCCACCTGACCGCTCGTCCCGGCCCGTTCGACCCGCCCACCGGACTCGGCCTGCTCGTCCCGCTCCCGTTCGACCGCCCCGCTCGACCTGGCCGTTCGTCCCGGCCCGTTCGACCCGCCCGCTGGACCCGCCTGCTCGACCCGCCCGCTGGACCCGGCCTGCTCGACCCGCTCCCGTTCGACCGCCCGCTCCACCTGACCGCTCGTCCCGGCCCGTTCGACCCGCCCACCGGACTCGGCCTGCTCGTGCCGCCCCCGCTCGACCCGCCCCGCTCGACCTGGCCGTTCGACCCGGCCTGCTCGACCCGCCCGCTCCACCTGACCGCTCGACCCGCCCCGTTCGCCCGGGCCGTTCGACCCGGCCGCTCCGAGTGGTCGCTCGACCTGCGCCCGGACCAATCGCCGGCTCGGGCTGTCCGCGCTTCGGGTGGGGTGGGTCAGTTTGGCTTTTCTTCGTGGGCGGCTTGGGCCTTGGTGAGGCGTTCGCGGGCGCCGTCTAGCCAGCGTTGGCAGGTGGTGGCGAGTTCCTCGCCGCGTTCCCACAGCGCCAGCGACTCCTCGAGGGTGGTGCCGCCGGCTTCGAGTTTGCGGACCACCTCGACGAGCTCCTCGCGGGCCTGTTCGTAGGTGATCTCGGGTCGGTCGCCGCTCACTTCTTCTCCTCGGACTTGACTTCCACCGCGAAGCGGCCGTCGGTGACCCGCGCCTGCAGCAGGTCCCCGGGCGCCACCTGCGCCATCTCCCGGACGGCCGTACCGTCGGCCAGTTGCAGCACGGAGTACCCGCGCTCGAGCGTCGCCTTCGGTGACAACGCCCGGACGCTCGCCAGCCGGTGCGCGATGTCGTCGCTCGCTCGGTCCAGCCGGTGCGTCAACGTACGGCGATTGCGCTCGACCAGCGCGGCGATCTCGTCGGCCCGCCGCTGCAGATCGCTCACCGGCGCCGCCAGCGCCGGCCGCGAACGGATCGCCGCCAGCGCGTGCGTCTCGCGATCCAGCCACGCCCGCACCGCCCGCAGCCCGCGCTCCCTGAGCAGGCGGACGCCGTCGAGCTCCTCGCGTACGTCGGGCACGATCCGCTTCGCCGCGTCCGTCGGCGTCGACGCGCGCAGGTCCGCGACCAGGTCGAGCAGTGGCGTGTCCGGCTCGTGCCCGATCGCGCTCACGACCGGCGTACTCGTCTTGGACACCGCCCGGATCAGCCCCTCGTCGGAGAACGGCAGCAGGTCCTCCAGCGATCCGCCGCCGCGGGCGATCACGATCACCTCGACCGCGTCGTCCGCGTCCAGCTTCCGCAGCGCGGTCATCACCTCGGCGGCCGCCGACGGCCCCTGCACCGACGCGTACTCGATCCGGAACGCGACCGCCGGCCAACGGCGCTTCGCGTTCTCCAGTACGTCGCGTTCGGCCGCGGAGTCGCGCCCGCAGATCAGGCCGATCGTGTGCGGCAGGAACGGCAGGCGCTTCTTCCGGTACGACTCGAAGAGCCCCTCCGCGCCGAGCAGCTGTTTCAGCCGCTCGATCCGCGCGAGCAGTTCGCCGATGCCGACGTGCCGGATCTCGCTGACCGCGAGCGCGAGCGTGCCGCGGCGGGCGAAGAAGTTCGGCTTGGCATGCACGAGCACTCGCGAACCGTCGCGTACGTCGACGGTCTCGAACACCCGGCGGTTGCAGGTGAACCGCAACGAGATGTCCGCGTCGGTGTCCCGCAGCGTGCCGAACACGGTCGTCGTACCGCGCCCGATCGAGACGTCCGTCAGCTGCCCCTCGACCCACACGGACCCGAGCTGGTTGATCCAGCTCGCAATCCCGTTCGCGATCGTGCGAACGGCCGCGGGCGCTTCCGGCGACGTCTCCAAAGCCACCCCCAGACCCTACGACCTGTCACCGACAATCGAGGGATGCGCCCGCTTCTGCTCCTGGATTTCGACGGCCCACTCAACCCGCACGCGGCAGACGGCGTACCGCCCGGCTACCGCCGGCACGAGATCACCGAGGGCGCGAGGACGTGGCGAGTGCTGCTCAACCCGTCGCACGGGGTGGAGCTGAACGCGCTCGCGGCCAGCTTCGACCTGGTCTGGGCAACCAGCTGGGAGCACGGTGCGAATCGCCTGCTCTCACCGCTCCTCGGGTTGCCGACGGACCTCCCGACGATCATGTGGCCGGAGCGTTCGCCGGTACGCCGCGGGTCGTGGAGGGCGGCGTACGTCGCGGAGTGGGTGGGGGAGCGGTCGTTCGCGTGGGTGGACGACGAGGTGGGTGACGCCGAGCGGGAGCGGTTTCCGGGGCAGCTGATCCTGCCGGTCGACGCCCGTACAGGACTGACCGCGGAGCACTTCGCGGCCCTAAAATCCTTTGCGGACAAGGGTTTTCCCGGGCATCCTTGAGACCTGGTAACACCTCCCACGGCGGAGCCGTCCGGACAGGGCGGACGGCTCCTCGTCGTGATGATGCTCACACGGCCGGGCGCCGGTGCGTCGATGCCGGGGCTCACTTCGTTCGGAGGCGTTGAGGCCGGGCCCGTACGATGGGGCCGTGACTTCCCAGGCTGACGAGAGCGGTGCTCCGACCGTGACGAAGACCAAGCGGGTGCTGCTGGCGGCCCCGCGCGGGTACTGCGCGGGCGTCGACCGGGCCGTCGTCGCGGTGGAGAAGGCGCTCGACCTGTACGGTCCGCCGGTGTACGTCCGCAAGGAGATCGTGCACAACAAGTACGTCGTACAGACCTTGCAGAAGCGCGGCGCGATCTTCGTCGACGAGACCTCCGAGGTGCCCGAGGGTGCGACGGTGATCTTCTCCGCGCACGGTGTCGCCCCGGTGGTGCACGAGGAGGCGGCCGCGCGGCAGCTGAAGACGATCGACGCGACCTGCCCGCTGGTCACCAAGGTGCACCACGAGGCGAAGCGGTTCGCCGCCACCGACTACGACATCCTGCTGATCGGCCACGAGGGGCACGAGGAGGTCATCGGCACCTCCGGCGAGGCCCCCGACCACGTCCACATCGTCGACGGGCCTGACGACGTACCGAACGTCACCGTCCGCGACCCCGAGAAGGTCGTCTGGCTGTCCCAGACCACGCTGTCCGTGGACGAGACGATGGAGACGGTACGCCGGTTGCGCGAGCGCTTCCCGCACCTGCAGGACCCGCCGAGCGACGACATCTGCTACGCCACGCAGAACCGGCAGGCCGCGGTCAAGAAGCTCGCCCCGGAGGCCGACCTGATGCTGGTCGTCGGCTCCCGCAACTCGTCGAACTCGGTCCGCCTGGTCGAGGTCGCGATCGAGCACGGCGCCAAGGGCGGCTACCTGGTCGACTTCGCCGACGAGATCGACGAGGCCTGGCTGGAGGGCGTCGACGCGGTCGGCGTCAGCAGCGGCGCCAGCGTTCCCGAGGTCCTCGTCCGCGACGTCCTCCGCTGGCTCGCCGAACGCGGTTACGCCGACGTCCAAGAGGTCACCACCGCCGAGGAAAGCCTCACCTTCGCCCTCCCCCGAGACCTCCGCACCGACCTGAAAGCAGCCGGCCTCCCCACCACCGGCACCTCCGACCACGCCTGGACTATTTGACCGTCACCTTCGCGGTCTTGACGGTCTTGAACGAACCGTTGGCGTTGCAGTACGACACCTCGTAGCGCAGCGTGTAGGTGCCGGCCTTCGTGTAGGTATGGGTGTCGATCGAGTACGTCTCGCGCCCGCTGCGCACCGTCTTGCCACCACACTGCACCGCCCCGCCGTCTGAACCGCCCTGCTGCCCGTCACCCCAGTAGTAGTTCGTGCCGCCGGAGAGGTTCAGGAACGACGTGTCCTTCGGCAGGTCCTTCCCGTCGGCCGTGGGCACGAGGACGGTCCCCGACACGGTCACCTTCACCGTGACGGTACGGCCGGTGACCGTTGGCGTCAGCCTGACGTGGACCCCGACGGCCGGCGGGGCCGGTGTGTTCGTCGAGGTGTTCGAGGTCGGCGGTGGGGTGTCACCCGGGTTCGGTGTATTCGTGTTCTGCGCAACGGGCGGCTCGGTAGTCGCCGTGGCTCCGGTCGCCTGGGTTGACGGCATCGCCGTCGGCGAGCTCGGAGCGGGCGTGACCGCTGTCATCGGGACGGTCGGAGTGTTACTCACCGGCGGGCGCCCGTCGATGTCGGTGACGTTGCCGATGGCAAACGCCACGGCGACAACCGCGGCGGCGGCCAGCGTGACCGCACCGGCGGTCCGGCGGCGTCGTGCCGTCCGGACCCGGGCGAAGACGGCCTGGCTCGGCTCCGTACTCGGCGGCGGCGGGTCGGCCACCAGCTGCTCGAACTTGTGCTTGAGGTCATCGGTCATGGCTCAGCCCTCCTTCGGGACCGTGGCGGGGATCGCGCTGATCAGTTCGTGTTCGCGGAGCTTGGCCAGCCCGCGGGAGACGCTCGACTTCACGGTGCCGACCGAGCAGCCCATGATCCGGGCGATCTCGGCCTCCGGAAGATCCTCGAAGTAGCGCAGGACCAGGGCGGCCCGGGTACGGCGCGGCAGTGAGGCCAGTGCCCTGAGCAACAGGTCCCGGTCGTCCACCGTGCCGTACGGCTCGTGTCCGCGGGCCTCGGGCAACTGCTCGGTCGGCGTCTCGCCGCGCCACTTCCGGCGCCACCACTGCGTGCTGGTGTTCACCATCACGGTCCGGGTGTAACTCTCCAGCGCAGTCCCGCTGCGCAAGGAGTTCCGGTGGAACCACACCTTGGTCAGCGCGGTTTGCACCAGATCCTCGGCCAGATGCCATTCCCCGGTCAGCAAGTAGGCGAACCGCTGCAACGCGGTGAACCGCCCGTCCACGAACTCGGCGAACTCGTGGTCGCGTCCTGGATCCATCCCAACCCCCAACTCGTCAACTCGGTCAGACTTGTGATGCCCGAGTGGGCCGGAAAGGTTGAGTGTTCCGGCAGGCCGGTTTCAGACCGCGTCGTACGCCGCCTGTGCCTCGGTGATGGCGGGCATGTGGGTTTCGGCCCAGTCGGTGAGGACGCTGATGGGGTCGATCAGCGAGGCGCCCATCGCGGTCAGGGTGTAGACGACGCGCGGTGGGATCTCCGGGAAGACCTCGCGGGTGAGCAGGCCGTCGCGTTCCATCCGCCGCAGGGTCTGGGTGAGGACCTTCGGCGCGACCTGGCCGATGGCGTCGCGGAGCTCGGTGAAGCGCTGCGGGCCGGAGCGCAGCCGCAGTACGACGAGGACCGTCCACTTGTCGCCGAGCCGGTCCAGGATCACCCGGGTCGGGCAGTTCGGGTCGAACACGTTTCCTTTGGTTACCACAAGGTACTTATAGCACGTTGAAGTAGCCAGTTACCAGTGGATACCGTCGAGGTCAGACCGAACAAGACGGGAGTTGGACATGAAGATCGCGGTGATCGGGGCGAGCGGGATGGTCGGCAGCCGAGTGGCGGCCGAGGCCGTCGGCCGGGGCCACGAGGTGACCGGCGTCACGCGCTCCGGCGGCGAGCTGCCGGCCGGCGTCCGCGCGGTGCGGGGCAGCGCGAACGACGTCGCGACGGCGAAGGAACTCGCCGGCGACGCCGACGTACTGGTCGCGGCGATCGGCCCGAGCCGGACCGGTGGCGACCACCAGGAGTACCTGGACGCGGTCGACAACCTGATCGGCGCGGTGCGGGGTACGGCGACCCGGCTGTTCGTGGTCGGCGGCGCCGGCAGCTTGGTTGTCGACGGCAACCGGGTGGTCGACGGGCCGGACTTCCCGGCCGAGTACAAGCTCGAGTCGCTGACCGTTTCCCAAGCGCTGGAGAACCTCCGTGCCACCGGCGACGACGTGAACTGGACGATGCTCTCGCCCGCGTTCGTGATCGCCCCCGGCGAGCGCACCGGCACGTTCCGGCTCAGCGGCGACGAGCCGGTCGGCGACCACATTTCCGCCGAGGACTACGCCGTTGCCCTGGTCAACGAGATCGAGACCCCGGCGTACAACCGGAAGCGTTTCACGCTGGGCTACTGAGGTCCTTGCCGAGGTACCCGCGGGCGAGCATCGTCACCCACTGGTAGACGGCGTCCTCCGCGGGTGCCAGCGGCCCGGGCCGGAAGTGCGGCGACTCCGCTCCGCGCTGCACCGACTCGCAGGCCGCCCAGTCCTCGCGGTTCGTGACGTCCCAGAACTCCACGGCGTACGCCGGATCCGTCGTCTCGGGCCGGAAGTACCACGAGCACTCGATCGTGGTCAGCCCCGGCGTCCGCGGTTCGAGGCGATGGGTCAGCACGTAGTCGGGGTGCAGCGAGATCAACAGGTTCGGGAACAGGCCGACGTAGTTCACCCGTCGCGGGTCGACGCCGGCCAGCATCACGCCGTGCGAGCGGCCGTCGAGCGACATGGTCTCGGCGTCCGGGCGGAGGTCCATCAGGCCGCCGACCCAGGCGCCGGGCAGGTCCCAGTTGTCGCCGGAGTTCGGCGGCGACACCTTGCACAGCTCGGGATGGATCAGCGGGCAGTGGTAGCACTCGTGGTAGTTCTCCACGATCGTCTTCCAGTTCGCCGCCACGTCGTACGTCTGCCGGAACTTCCGGACCAGCGTTTCCGGCGCGTACGGCGCGACCAGGCCGGTGAGCCCGCCGACGTGATCCGCGAACGCGGCCGCCGTACCGGTCGCGTTCACGAACAGCCACCCGTGCCACACCTCGGCCGGCAGTTCGACCAGCCCGTACGGCGTGGTGTCGAACCCGTCGCCCATCCGCGGCGCGCTCTTCACCGACCCGTCGAGCTCGTACGACCACCCGTGGTACGGGCACACCACCGCCCGCCGATCGCCGGCCTCGTCCCGCCGCAGCAGCTCATGTCCGCGATGCCGGCATACGTTCGCGAATGCCCGCGGCCGCTCGCCGAACGTCAGCACCGTCGCGATGTCGCCGACGGTCACCTCCCGGTACGCCGTACCGCTCGCGAGCTCGTCGACCCGGCCGAGGCAGGTCCAGGTACCGGCGAAGAAGTGCCGGCGTTCCCACGCGAGCACGTCCGGATCGACGTACGCCGCCCGCGGCAGCATCACCGATTCGCCGTGCGGCCGAAGTGTGGCTTCCAGAGCACGAGGGTCGACAGGAGGCATGCACCAACTATCGGGCGAACTCCACGTACTTGCCCAGGACGTAGTCCCAGCCGGTGTCGTAGCTGAGCCGCGCCCGGCCGCCGTCGCCGCGGCGTTCCCAACCGGCGTGCACGAGCTTCACCTCGGTACCGTCGCCGGTCGCGGTGAACGTGACGGTCACCTGCCCTGCCTCCGCCGGATCCTGGCCCGGGTGCCAGCTGAAGCTGAGCGACACAGGCGGGTCCCACTCCGACAGCGTTCCCCAGGTGGCGATGTCGCCGTCGGCGCCGTACTCGACGATCTGCCCGCCGATCGTCCCGTCCACCCGCACGCCGCGCGCGGACTCCTCGCCGACCGAGTGACCGAACAGCGGCCACCACTGCGACGTTTCCGCGGTGAAGGCCTCGAAGGCGCGGTCGACGCCGACCGGCACGGTGACGGTCTTCACCAATGGCGAAAGGTCTTGTTCCACAGTCATTTCCGTTCCTCCTCGGTCCGCCGCACGTGGTCTGCGTACGCCTGCAGCGTGTCGCCCCAGAACTGGTCGAGCCAGCCACGCAGCTCGTCGAGCCCCGACTGGTGGACGCGGTAGATGTTCCGCGTCCCGCGCGACTCGTGCCGCACCAGGCCGACCGCGCCGAGCACCTTCAGGTGCTGCGAGATCGCCGGCCTGCTGACGGGCACGCGCTCGGCCAGTACGCCGACCGAGCACGGCCCGCTGGTCCGCAGGGTCTCGAGGATCGCCCGCCGGGTCGGGTCGCCGAGTGCGTCCAGCACCGGTCCGACCGCTTCCAGTGATCCGTAAGTTTCCACGAACGGTAAGTTGCCACTAACGGAGCGAGGAGTCAACCCTCAGTTCAGCGGATCCAGGATCAGCGCCGCCTGCTGCGGGTTCCCGTCGTGCACGAGCGCCTCGTGGTTGCCGACGTCGTCGAACGCGAACCCGTACGCGCGGCCGTCCGCCATCTGCGCGTGGATGGTCTTCGAGTACTGGTTCGTGGTGCCGTCCTGGTAGAAGTTGGCGTCGTTCGGGTCCGGCTGGTTCGGGTTCGTCAGCAGGGTCGAGCGGTTGTACCCGGCGCAGAGGGTGCGCGAGATCGGCCCGCGGACCTGGTCGTTCGGTGCGTCCAGCAACTTGAAGCAGCCGAAGACGCTGGCCGAGTCTGGCTTCTGGAACGACGTGACGACGGCGCCCGCGCTGTTGGTGAAGTTCATGACGTCGCCCGACACGTGACCGAAGTACTTCGTGTCCGGCTGGTCGCCGAACGGTGTCACGGTCAGGGTGTCCGAGCTGTACTTCGACCACACGCGGTTGATGTAGTCGTCCATCGCGCTCGCCGGCAGCGCGCCGGTCTCCACGCCGTACAGCGGGGAGAGTGCGCGCAGGGTCGAGCCGTCGGGCGCGGTCTGGATCAGCCCGCCCCAGTTGGCGGAGCGCAGCCCGTTGTAGACGGCGGCGTACCCACCGGACTTGAGGTGGCCGGTGGTGCTGGAGTTCACGCTGACCGCGTACGGCGCCGAGAACATGTCGACCTGGGTGCTGTTGATCCACAGGCCGTCGTTGTTCAGCGTGTACTCCGACCAGTTGAACAGGATGTTCCGGTTCGGGTCGGACGGGTTCTGGACCGCGGGCTGGACGAGGCCGCCGGTGGTGAGCTTGAAGACGAGCTTCTGGCCGTACGAGAAGTACACGCGGCCGGAGAACTTCGGCATCTGGATCGTCACCGACTGGCCGTTGGCCGGGCCCGCGATCGAGGCGTCCGGTGCCGGGGTCGGCGGATCGCCGCCGGCCGGCCAGGCGTGGAAGGTGCCGGAGGCATCGGCCCAGCCCTGCTGTCCGGTCGCCAGGTTGGTGCCCAGGTTGTAGATGTACACGGCGTCGCCGCGGCCCGAGTTGTTGGTGATCGTCAACGGAATGGTGTCCGGCACGGCCGCGTCGGCGTGCCGCCCCGGGGCTGCCGACAGCACACCCGCCACGGCCACCGCGGCTGCGACGACACCCAGCAGTCTGAAACGCATCAGTCTTCTCCTCACGTCCGCCTGAGAGAGCGCTCTCATCGTTTCGCGGAGAGACCACTGACTGTCAACAACTCATCACTGTCGGCTTTCCGACAGGTCCTCACCAGGAATGCCTTCGCCGGTGAGGCCGTCGATGGATTCGCGGATCAGGTCGGCGTGGCCGGTGTGGCGGGCGTACTCCTCGATCAGGTCGACGAGGATGTAGCGCAGGCTGGGGGAGTCGCCGTTGCGGCCCTGCCAGTTCGCGAGCTGGTCGACGGCGCCGCGGGTGAGCACCTCGGTGACCGCCGCGCGGGACCCCTCGACGGACGCCTCCCAAAGGCCCATCAGCTCTTCGGGAGAGTCGTCGGCCGCGCTGTGCCACTCCCAGTCCGGGGCGGCGTCCCAGTCGACGCCGTCCCACGGTGCGCCGAGGTCCTTCCCGAGCAGGCGCCGGGTGAAGTACTCGTCCTCCACCAGGGCCAGGTGCTTGAGCAGCCCGCCGAGCGTGACGGTCGACGGTGGATGCTGCTTGTTCAGCCCGGCCGCGTCCAGCCCGCCGCACTTCCAGGCAAACGTCCGCCGGTTGCGCTCGAGCGCCCCGATCAACGTGTCGGCCTCACTCCCGGCAACAGGCGGCCCGGTCAACGGTGTCGTCTCCATGCCGGCCACGCTATCCCGTGTTCCGGACGATCCCCGTCCGGAACCGCATCGGGGTCAGCCGGCCTGGGACGGCGGCCAGCGATGGGTCGAGGGGGAGTCGTCGAGGGCGAGGAACTCGGGGGCGGTCAAGGGACGGACAGAGGCCTCGATCGACTCCATCGCGGTGAGCTCGGCCTCGGTGACATGGAGGTCGCGGAGTTTCCGGGCGGTGATGAAGACCCGGCGCTCGAACGACCCCACCGTGCCGTTGTACGCCTCGACCGCCGACGTCAGGGATCGCCCGACCCGGCCGAGGTGCTCGCCCATCGTGCCGAGCCGTTCGTACAGCTCCCGGCCGAGCTCGAAGACCTGCTGGGCCGACTCGGTCAGCGCCGACTGGTTCCACGCGTACGCCGCCGCGCGAAGGGTCGCGATCAGCGTGGTCGGCGTCGCGAGGATCACCCGGCGCTCGGCGGCGTACTCCAGCAGCGACGGCTCGACGTCGAGCGCCGCGGACAGGAACGACTCGCCCGGCACGAACAGGATCACGAACTCCGGCGACGGCGACAGCCTGGTCCAGTACGCCTTCGACGAGAGCTGATCGACATGCGTCCGCAGATGCCGCGCGTGCGCCCGCAACCGGTCCTCGCGGAACGCGGCATCGTCGGACTCGCTCGCGTCCAGGAACGCCGCCAGCGGCACCTTCGAGTCGACGACCAGGTTCTTGCCCTCGGCAAGCCGCACCACGAGATCCGGCCGCAGCACGCCGTCCTCGCCGAACGTGGTCGTCTGCTCGGTGAAGTCGCAGTGCGCGACCATCCCGGCGAGCTCGACCGTACGGCGCAGATGCAGCTCACCCCAGCGCCCGCGGACCTGCGGCTTGCGCAACGCGGTAGACAGCGACGCGGTCTCCCGCCGCAACGCCTCGCCACTCATCCGTACCTCGTTGACCTGCTGATGCAACTGGCTCTGCCACGCGGCCCGCCCCTGCTCGAGCTGGTTCAGCTGTGCGTGCAGCCGATCGAGCGCCTCCTTCACGACCGCCTGGCCGCCCAGTTGCTGCCCGACCGAGGTCCGCTCCTGGGTCAGCTCGACCACGCGGTCCTCGGCCGCGTCCCGCTCCGCCGTGATCCGTGCCAGCTGCGCGCCGTCCCGCCCGCGCACCCACAGCACCCCGAACACAGCACCCAGCAACAGCCCGACCACCAGGAAGAGCAGGATCAGCAACACAGTCGTACCGGTCATGTCACCGATAGTGCCCAACGCCACCGACAGTTTTGGGCCTGAAGCGCCCGAAGTTCCGGAAAAGTGCCGATTCAGTTCGTCAACGCTGCCGGCAGTTCATCGCCGGGAACGTGTAGCCCTGCGCCTTCAGTACCGGCAGCACCTGCTCCAGGGCCGCGACGGTCTGCGCGCGGTTGCCGCCGCCGTCGTGCATCAGGACGATCCGGCCGCTCTTCGCGTGGGTCAGGATGTTGTGCGCGATCACGCTGGTACCGGGGCGGGCCCAGTCCCGCGGGTCGACGTCCCAGAGCACCTGGACCATGCCGGCGGCCTTGATGTCGGCGCGGACCTTCGCGTTGGTCGCGCCGTACGGCGGCCGGAAGCAGGTGGACTGCGGACCGTCGAAGATCTGGTGGTGCCGCTGCGCCGCCGACAGCTTGGTCAGCTGCGGGTGGCTGATCGAGTGACTGCCGATCGCGTTGCCCGCGGCAAGCACCTGGTCACGCAGACCGGGGTGCTCCGCCTGCATCTCACCGAGCTCGAAGAACGTCGCGTGCGCGCCGTACTTCGCCAGCGTCGCGAGCACCTGCGGCGTCCAGGTCGGGTCCGGCCCGTCGTCGAAGGTCAGGAACAGCACCTTCTTGCCGGAGGCAACGGACGTGGTCGGGTTCGGCGGCACCGGGTGGACCGAGCTCGGCTTCTGCGTCGGCGTACCGCTCGGAGTGGGAGCACTGGTCGGCGTACCGGACGGTGTCGTGGTCGCCTTCGTGGTGGCGGCGGCCGCGTGCGGTTGCCGTTGCTGCCCGACCGCAGTGGCCATCATCCAACCGCCCAGGGCGGCGAGCGCTACCAGCGTCGTGACGAATGCGGCGAACTTGCGGGTCATGGCGTTTCCCCTTGTATTTCAGGCGGTTCTTCCCCAGTGCTCCCCCTCAGGAGCGCCTCACACCACAAGAGACGCCTCATCCCGCGGAATGGTTGGCCCCGTCATGTTGCGGTGAGATCTCGACTGTTGCCGACGCGCCGCGGTGGTACAGCCGCCCTTCCAGCGCCTTCACGCTGGACACCAGCACGAAGCTCATGCTGACCAGCAACGACCACGCGCCGAACTTCGCCGGATGCACCAGCCGCCACACACTCACCTGGTCCGGGTAGTTCCAGGCGTCCAGGAAAGTGCCGAAATTCTCCGCGATCCAGAGGAAGAACCCGATCAGCGCGAACGCCACCGCGAGCGGCATCCGGTACCGCCGTACGCCGACCGTGAAGAACACCCAGGTACGCCGCAACACGACCAGCAGGCCGAGTGCGATCGGGATCCGCAGGTCCGGGATCCAGTGATGGGTGAAGAAGTTCGCGTAGATCAGCACCGCGAGAATCGTGGTCGGCAGCGGCCGGTAGTTGCTCACCCGCAGGTCGAACCGGCGCCACGCCTGACAGATGTAGCTGCCGACCGCGGCGTACATGAACCCGGCGAACAGCGGTACGCCGCCGAACTTCGTCACCGCGTCGCCCGGGTACTCCCACGAGCCGACCCGCACCTTGAACAACTCCAGCCCGAGTCCCACGAGGTGGAACCCGAAGATCACGGCCACCTCGCGCCACGTCTCCAGCCCGACCGCCCAGCACAGGACGGTCAGCCCGACGCAGTAGATCAGCAGCGCGTCGTACCGCGCGATCGGCAGGTCGACGTACTTCGAGATCGCCAGGGCCGCGAACAGGCACACCGGGAACAGGCAGGACACCAGCTCCAGCCACCCGAACCGGAACAGCTGCAGGCAGCCGAACACGAAGCGTGAAGGGATTCCGGCCCGATCTGTCCACGTGGTCACAGACTGGAGACGTTGCTTGCGATCACCTGGTTGGGAGAAATAGGAACGGGCGTGGGAGGTGGTGGGGATGGTGGTGTTCGAGACCGATCGGGTCGTGGTGCGTGACTGGACCGACGCGGACGGCGACCGGGTGTTCGACATCTACCGGCGCTGGGAGGTCTCCCGCTGGCTCGGCGCCGAGCCGCGGGTGATGACCGACCGCGACGCCGCGAGCAGGCTGATCGAGCGGTGGAACGAGCGCAGCCGCGAGGCGCCGTACGGCGTCTGGGCGGTGGAGGAACGGGCCACCGGGACCATCGCGGGGACCGTACTCCTGGTGCCGCTGCCCGACCCGTCGGACGGGACGGCCGGCCGCGGCGAGATCGAGGTGGGATGGCACCTGCACCCGGACGCGTGGGGGCGCGGGCTCGCGACCGAGTCGGCGCGTGGCGCGATCGAGCACGGGTTCAAGGCCGGCGTCGACGCGATCTACGCGGTGGTCCGCCCCGGCAACGTGGCCTCACTGGCGGTCTGCAACCGGCTCGGGATGCGGCCGCTCGGGTCCACCAGGCGCTGGTACGGCGCAGACCTCGAGGCGTTCCTGATCTGACGGATTGGGGTACGGCGTGCCAACCCGCGTACCCTTGCCTCCCGTGGCACTCACCATCGGAATCGTCGGACTCCCGAACGCGGGCAAGTCCACCCTGTTCAACGCACTGACCAAGAACGACGTGCTCGCCGCGAACTACCCGTTCGCGACCATCGAGCCGAACGTCGGGGTCGTCGGTGTGCCGGATCCACGGCTGGCCAAGCTGGCCGAGGTGTTCGGGTCCCAGAAGCTGCTTCCGGCCACCGTGCAGTTCGTCGACATCGCCGGGATCGTCCGCGGCGCCTCCGAGGGTGAGGGGCTGGGCAACAAGTTCCTCAGCCACATCCGCGAGTCGGACGCGATCTGCCAGGTCACCCGGGTGTTCCGCGACGACGACGTCACGCACGTCGACGGCAAGGTCTCGCCGGCCGACGACATCTCCACCATCCAGACCGAGCTGATCCTTGCCGACCTGCAGACCGTCGAGAAGGCGATCCCGCGGCTGGAGAAGGAAGCCCGGCTGAAGAAGGAGAGCGTCGCCGTCCTGGACGCGGTCCGGGAGGCGCAGAAGCACCTCGAGGCCGGTACGCCGATCATCGCCACCGACCTGGACCGGGACGCGCTCCGCGAGCTGATGCTGATGACCGCGAAGCCGTACCTGTACGTCTTCAACTGCGACGCCGACGAGCTCGCCGACGCCGAGCTCAAGCAGAAGATGCGGGACCTGGTCGCCCCGGCCGAGGCGATCTTCCTGGACGCCAAGTTCGAGGCCGAACTGGTCGAGCTCGGCGACGAGGACGAGGCCCGCGAGATGCTCACCGAGATGGGCATCGACGAGCCCGGCCTCGACGTACTCGCCCGCGTCGGTTTCGACACCCTCGGCCTGCAGACGTACCTGACCGCGGGCCCGAAGGAGTCCCGCGCCTGGACCATCAAGCGCGGCGCGACCGCCCCGGAGGCGGCCGGGGTGATCCACACCGACTTCCAGCGCGGCTTCATCAAGGCCGAGATCGTCTCCTTCGACGACCTGATCGAAGCCGGCTCGATGAACGCCGCCCGCGCGGCCGGCAAGGTCCGCATGGAAGGCAAGGACTACATCATGCAGGACGGCGACGTGGTCGAGTTCCGCTTCAACGTCTGAGGCGGAGTTGCGGTTAGGTGCCGACCAGTAGGCGGACGAAGAAGAACGATCCGAGGCCGAACGCGGCCATGGCGGCGAGTGCGCCGCCGAGTGCGGCGCGGCTGGTCTTCTCGACCGGGTACGACTCCGTGGGCTTGCCGGGGTTGACGCACACGGCCAGGGACTGATGTAGAGGCAGCGGGTGGTACCTGCTCCAGACCGTCTCGCCCTGATAGGTGCGGCCGTCCGGGCCGGCGTACTGGTAGACGCTGATGTACGAGTTGGACGTGGACAGGTCGCCGCTGGAATCCGCATCGGGAACGGCCTTGTGACCGACCACGACCGCCTGGACGTGCGGCCAGGTGCGCATCCCGAACTCGCGATGCCTGAGCTTACGCAACTGGAACACCGAGACCAGGATCACCAGCAGGAAGAACCCGCCCCAGCAACTCCACACCACGGTCTGAACGGTCGTCATGAACAGGTCTTCTCTCCGTCGGGGCGGTTGAGGTGAGGTCAGAGGGGGCCGTACGAGGCGTTACCGACAGGGGGTCGCCAGGTGACGAGGTCCTGTTCGAGCAGGGCACGAAATCCCGTGTCGTTCGTGGCCTTACGGCGGAACGTCTCCCGGGACCGACCCATGATCGTGGCAGGCACCACAATGCAGGCCGTCAAGAACAGCATGATGAGAACGTAGGTACCGATCAACGCGGTCAGCATGGACTTCCCCTGCCCGGGTGCGACGGATGCAACCCCCGCACCGAGGGCGACGCCGAAGAAGGCGAGCATGCTGAGGCCGCCTCGTGCCGATCCGGGACCGCGCGCGATCAGGGTGCGTGTGGTGTCGGGAAGCCGGGATCCGACTCGGCGGCATCCGAGGACTCCGAGCACCACGAGCGTCGCTCCGAGAACTCCGAGGACGACGAGCGGCGCGAGGCCGCCGCCCAGCGCGGCGACGAAGATTCCGGCGAGGACGAACACCGCGCCGGCCCCGATTCCCGCTCCCCAGGCTGCTGTCAGGGTGCCCTGGGTGTCGGCCAGTTCGCGCAGCCGAGAGGGCAACTCCGGTGGGACCGGACGAGCCAGGTCCGGCGACAGCCAATACTCCAGCGGCCGCCCCGGTGGGTCGGCAGGCAACCGCCATGACTGGCCGGTCATCTCCCGGTCTCCTTGTCCTTGGCGACGTACCGGACGAGCAAGCCGAGTACGCCGAGAACCATCGCGAGGCCGAAGACGCGGGAGCCCCAGAGCGCCCAGGCGACGGTGCTGTTGCCGGTGATCGCGAGGACGATGACGTCATAGGCTCCGGCGTACGACGGCCAGCCGCCGGGTGCGCCCGCGAGGGCGACGACCGAGCAGGTGATCCAGCCGGCCCAGGCTCCGAACAGGCAGCACAGCGCTGTCCTCGTCGCACGGCTGGTCCGCCGGTGCGGGGTGCCACGGTCTGGTGGCGTGCCCGCCTCGTTCGTTGTCACGCGCCGTCCCTTCAGGGGCCATGAGTTGCACGACGAACGCCGCGCGGACCATCGACGACCGGGCGGCGACCCGGTTGGCCGGGCTTGCGGTTGGACGCGGTCAGGAGACCAGGCGTTCCGGTTGGGTGACCTCGGACCAGAGGGTGTCGAGGGAGAGACCGAGGACGTCGGCGATGGCGGCGATGGTGGGGAAGGCAGGGGTGGCGACCCGGCCGGACTCGATCTTGCGGAGGGTTTCGGGGGAGACACCGGCGGCGAGGGCGGTCTGGAGCATGGAGCGGTTGCCGCGGGCGCGGCGGAGGAGGACGCCGAGGCGCTCGCCGCGCTCGACTTCCGCGGGGGTGAGCGGGAGCCTGACCATGATCCGATAATAGTACCGGGATAATATGGCCGGTATAGTTATTGCATGATCGAGATCCTGGACACCCGTGAGTTGGCGCAGGCGAAACAGACCGGCGCGCTGGTCGGCGGCATCCTGCAGGACCTGAAGGGCCGCACCGCGGTCGGGACGAACCTGCTGGACATCGACCAGTGGACGAAGGAGCTGATCGTCGGGGCCGGCGCGCAGTCGTGCTACGTCGACTACGAGGCGTCGTTCGGGCGGGGGCCGTTCGGGCACTACATCTGTACGGCGGTGAACGACGCCGTGCTGCACGGCAAGCCGTCCGACTACAAGCTCGCCGACGGGGACCTGCTGACGCTCGACCTGGCCGTGTCGCTGGGCGGGATCGCGGCGGACGCGGCGATCAGCTTCGTCGTCGGTGAGAACGCCGCGCCGGAGGATCTGGCGATGATCGACGCGACCCGGCGGGCGCTCGACGCGGGCATCGCGGCCGCCGTACCGCGCGCGCGGGTCGGCGACATCTCGCGCGCGATCGGCACCGTGCTCGGAGCGGCGGGGTATCCGATCAACACCGAGTTCGGCGGGCACGGGATCGGGTCGACGATGCACCAGGACCCGCATGTCGCGAACACGGGCCGTCCGGGGCGCGGGTACAAGCTGCGGCCCGGTCTGCTGCTCGCGCTGGAGCCGTGGGTCATGCAGGACACCGCCGAGCTGGTCACCGACGAGGACGGCTGGACCCTGCGCAGCGTCACCGGCTGCCGCACCGCCCACACCGAACACACCATCGCGATCACCGCCGACGGCCCCGAGATCCTCACGAGGGCGTGATGCTCACACCGATCCTCGCGACCCCTGATCCGTACGCCGCTGCCGACGAGTTCGTCGCCAACGGGTGGACGCTCGCGTACGCGACCCCGAAGGACTCCGGTGACCGGATGGCCGTCGTCGAGCTGTACGGCGGGCAGGTGATGCTCGGCGTCGACACCGAGCAGTTCCTGCCGGCCGCGGCCCGCGAGCACCGTGGTGCGGGCGTGCAGTTCTACGTCGAAGTTCCCGCCGACGTGATCGATGCGGTGCATGCCACGCACCGGGATCCCGGGCCGATCGAGCCGCGCGCGTGGGGCGTGCGGTCCTTCGTGGTGCGGCTGGCGTCGTACAACTTCATGGTCGCGACTGCCCAGGGTGCTGCCACTGGGTAGGGTGTGAGGAATATTGTCGACCATCGGAGGAGTCGGCGGGTGCCGGTGCAGGACGGGCAGTCTCTGGGGGCGCGGTTCCGGTCGTTGGGGCATCACGCTGCCGAGGAGCTTCGGGAAGCGATCATCGACGGGGAGCTCGCGGCCGGGGAACGGCTGGTCGAGCGGGACCTGGCGGCGCGGCTCGAGGTGTCGCGGATCGTCGTCCGGGACGCGTTGCAGCAGCTCACCAACGAAGGGCTGGTCGAGCTGCTCCCGCGGCGCGGTGGGGTCGTCACCGCGCTGACCGCGCAGGACATCCTCGACCTGGTCGAGGTCCGGGCGAGCGTCGAGGTGCTCGCGGCCCGGCTGGCGGCGGTACGGCGTACGGACGCTGACCTGGAGCGTCTGCGCTCGGCGATCGAGGGCGCCGCCGCGGCGGTCGGGCTGAAGGATCAGCGCGCGGCCGCGCGGGCGAACGTCGCGTTCCACGAGGAGCTGGTGCGCGCGTCGGGCAACGCGCTGCTGGAGTCGATCGTGCTCGGGTTCAGCAGCCGGCTGCGGCGGATGTTCCAGCTCACCCGGCGCCTCGACACCGACCGGATGGCCGACCACCAGGCCCTGTACGACGCGGTCGCGGCCCACGACCCCGACCGCGCCGCCGAGGTCGCCCACCACCACATCCTCACGACGGCCGCCGACACCCTCACGGCCATCGACGAACCCCGCGACCGACTCACCGCCATCACCACAAACCTCTGAACCACCGCCGAGACTCGGTCAGGGTTTGGTGGGGTAGTACTCGATGGCGCCGGGGACTTCGGGGCGGATTTCGGTGCCGGTGGTGCGGGCGAGGAGTTCGGGGAGTTTGTCGAGGGGGCCGATCAGGGCGCGGCCGCCGCGTTTGGCGAAGCGGATCGCGGCGTCGACCTTCGGCTGCATCGAACCTTCCTCGAACGGGAACTCGGCCAGCGCCTCTGGTGTCGCGGACCTGATCGCGCGCTGGTCCGGCGTACCCCAGTCGACGTACACGGCGTCCGCGTCGGTCAGCATCACGAGTACGTCGGCCTCGATCTCGGCGGCCAGTACGCCACTAGCGAGGTCCTTGTCGACGACCGCCTGGCTGCCGAGCTGCCGGCCGCTCGCGTCGACCCGCACCGGTACGCCGCCACCGCCCACGCACACCACCAGGTGGCCCAGGTCGAGCAGCTCCTTGATCACCGGCGTCTGCAGGATCCGGATCGGCATCGGCGACGGCACCACCCGGCGGAACTGCGAGCCGTCCCGGGCGATCGTCCAGCGGTACTCCGCGGCGGCCTCGGCGGCGTCCTGCGCGGAGTACTGCGGGCCGATCAGCTTGGTCGGCCGCTCGAACGCGGGGTCCTGCTCGTCGACCTCGGTGTTCGTGATCAGCGCGACGATCTGCCGGTCGCCGCCGAGTGCATTGGTCAGCTCCTGCTGGACGACGTACCCGATCATGCCCTGGGTCTCGGCGCCGAGGATGTCCAGCGGGTACGCCGCGACGTCGGAGTACGCCAGGTTCTGCAGCGCGAGCAGGCCGACCTGGGGCCCGTTGCCGTGGGTGATGACGAGTTCGTGCTCCTGCGCCACGGCGGCGAGGGTGACGCACGAGCTGCGCACGTTCTTGCGTAGGTAGTCGGCGGTCATCGGCTCGCCCCGACGGGCGAGCGCGTTGCCTCCGAGCGCGACGACGATCCGCACGTTCGGGTCCTTTCAGCGGGTGGTGATGCGTCCAGGTTGCTCCCTGGCGCAGCTCCAGCATAGGTGAGATTGGTATATGGTCTACCATCGACCAAGATTCCGGCTACCTCTGAAGGTCCCCTCCGCCATGAGCACCCGCACCGCACGCACGCTGACCGCGCTGAGCGCGGACGGGCTGCTGCTCGACGCGCTCGGCGCGGCCGTGGTGGGTGGAGAGGTGCACAGCGTCTTCGAGCGGGTCGTGAACTTGATCACGCCCGACGGGTGGTTGATCACGCTCGCTGCCCGGACGCTGGACGACGCTCCCAACACCGCTCGCGTCGACGAGGCCTCGTGGACCGACGTACGTGCGGGCGAGCTGTTCACCGCCGAGCACGGGCGGCTGGAGGTCGCCGGCCTGACGGTCGACCTGCGGCACGCGAACCGTTGGCAACCACAGCTCCCACTCCTGGTCGCAGCGTCGTGCGAGCCCGCCGTGGTGACCCTCGACGAGGTGCTAGGGGCAGTCGGCGTTGCCGGCGGAATGGTTGCGGTGGGGGCGACCGCGTTCGAGCGTGAGCAGGCTCGCCTGTTGCGGGAACACTCGGCCGGCGTGGTCGAGGCGCTGCGTCTCGGCGATGCGGCCGCGGTTGCCGTACATGTACTGGGGTTGGTCGGCCTGGGACCGGGGCTGACGCCTTCGGGGGACGACTTCTTGACCGGGCTGCTGCTGAGTGCGGCGTCGGTCCGGCGGCTGCTGGCTCCGGCGGTCGTCGATCAGGTCCACCGGACCACCGCGGTCAGTGCGGTCACGCTGACGGAGGCGGCCCGCGGCCGGGTCCGGCAGTCGCTCGCCGACCTTCTCCACGCCGTTGCCAACGGCAACCAGCCGGCCGTCCGTACGGCCGCCGTGAAGGTGTTCGCGATCGGCCGGACGTCGGGCACGGACATCTTGTCGGGGGTGCGGGCCGGCCTGCACCTGGAACTACTGCTGAGAGGTTCAGCGTGAGTATCACCGTCGTACGCAAGAACACCTACTACGACTCCGTGTCGCTGATGTCGGTCTCCACGCGGGCCAATCAGCTGGACGGCGTGCACCAGGCCTTCGTCGCGATGGCCACCGAGATGAACAAGGAGGTACTGCGCAACCTCGGCCTGCTCACCGCGGAGCTGGACGCGGCCGGCGGCGGCGATCTGATGATCGTGCTGGACACCGCGGACGGCGTCGACGACGACGCCACGCTGGTCGCCGTGGACGAGTTGTTCACCGCGAAGAAGCGCGCGTCCGGGCAGACCGAGAGCTACCGCACGATCGACGCCGCGGCCCGCAACCGCCCCGGCGCCAACCTCGCGGTGATCGCGGTCGCCGGCACGTTCGCCGCCCGCGAGGCCCGCAAGGCGCTGGAGAACGACCTGCACGCGATGGTCTTCAGCGACAACGTCAGCATCGAGGACGAGGTCGCGCTGAAGACACTTGCCCACGACAAGGGCCTGCTGATGATGGGCCCGGACTGCGGTACGGCGATCATCGACAACGTCGCGCTCTGCTTCGGGAACGCCGTCCGCCCCGGCACGATCGGCATCGTCGCCGCGTCCGGGACGGGCAGCCAGGAAGTGAGCGTACGGGTACACGCGCTCGGCGGCGGGGTCTCGCAGCTGATCGGCACGGGCGGCCGTGACCTGAGTGAGCAGGTCGGCGGCGTGATGATGATCGACGGCCTCCGGGCGCTGGCCAAGGATGCCGGTACCGACGTGATCGTGCTGATCTCGAAGCCGCCGGCGCCGTCGGTGGAGCAGAAGGTGCTGGCCGAGATCGCCGGTGCGGGCAAGCCGGTCGTGGTCTGCTTCATCGGCGGATCGCAGGACGCGGTCGTCGCCGCGGGCGGGACCTTCGCCGCGAACACCGACGAGGCCTCGCGGGCCGCGGTCCGGCTGGCCGGGATCGACGTACCGGACGAAACCCCGGAGCCGGTCGACGTCGAGGCGATCCGCGCGAAGCTCACGCCGGAGCAGCGCTACATCCGCGGGCTGTTCTGCGGCGGGACGCTCTGCGACGAGGCGATGTACGCCGCGCTCGAGGTCTTCCCGGACGTGTACAGCAACATCCAGAAGGACCCGGAGCGGAAGCTCGACGCCTCGAGCCGGAGCGTGGCGCACACGTTCCTGGACTTCGGCGACGACGACTTCACCAACGGCCGGCCGCACCCGATGATCGACCCGACGCTGCGGATCGCCCGGCTGCTCGAGGAGGCGAAGGACCCCGAGGTCGGCGTGATCGTGATGGACTTCATCCTCGGTTTCGGCTCGCACGAGGACCCGGTCGGCGTCCTGCTGCCCGCGATCGCCGAGGCGAAGGAACTCGCCGCCGCCGACGGCCGGCACCTGGAGATCGTCGGGTACGTGCTCGGCACCGACCGGGACCGCCCGGAACTCGGTGCACAGCTGGAGAATCTGCGGTCGGCCGGAGTCACGGTCGCCGCCAGCAGCGCGTCGACCGGACGGCTCGCGCGCGCCATCGTCCGGAAGGGAGACGACGCATGAGTGGGATCGAGGAGCTGTTCGCGGCCGACCTCGAGGTGGTCAACGTCGGCCTGCAGATGTTCGCCGACGACATCACCGCGCAGGGAGCGGCGGTGACGACGCTGGACTGGACCCCGCCGGGCGGCGGCAAGGCCGACGTCGTCGCGGCCCTGAACACCTTGGAGGACCCGGAACTCGCGGCGCGGATCGAGGCCGCGAACGCCGAGGCGGTCGAGCGGATCACCAGCTCGCAGCCGATGCTGGCCGGGTTCGGCAAGGCGATCGACGTGGTGCCGGGGATGACGCCGACGACGATCCTGCACGCGGGTCCGCCGATCGAGTTCGAGCGGATGAGCGGCCCGATGAAGGGCGCGGTCACCGGTGCGCTGGTGTTCGAGGGCCTCGCCGCCGACCTGGACGAGGCGGCGAAGGTCGCGGCGTCCGGGCAGATCACGTTCGCGCCCTGCCACGAGTACGGTTGCGTCGGGTCGATGGCCGGCGTGACGTCCGCGTCGATGTACATGCACGTCGTCGAGAACGCGACGTACGGCAACAAGGCCTTCACCAACCTCAGCGAGCAGCTGTCGAAGGTACTGCGGATGGGCGCGAACGACGCGTCCGTGATCGACCGGCTGGTCTGGATGCGCGACGTACTCGGGCCGATCCTGAAGGAAGCGCTGGAGATCGGCGGCCCGATCGACCTGCGGCTGATGCTGTCGCAGGCGCTGCACATGGGCGACGAGTGCCACAACCGCAACGTCGCCGGCACCACGCTGCTGATCCAGGCGCTCGCGCCGATGATCCTGCAGACCAGCTTCACGACCCAGCAGAAGAAGGAGGTCTTCGACTTCGTCGCGAGCTCGGACTACTTCTCCGGGCCGACCTGGATGGCGATGGCGAAGGCCGCGCTGGACGCCGCGCACGGGATCGAGTACTCGACGGTCGTCACCACGATGGCCCGCAACGGGGTCGAGTTCGGCATCCGGGTCAGCGGGATCGGCGGCAACACCTGGTTCACCGGGCCGGCCCAGCCGGTGATCGGGCCGATGTTCGCCGGGTACAAGCCCGCGGACTCCGGGCTGGACATCGGCGACTCGGCGATCACCGAGACGTACGGGATCGGCGGGTTCGCGATGTCGGCGGCGCCGGCGATCGTCGCGCTGGTCGGCGGCACCGTCGACGAGGCGGTCGAGTTCACCCGGCGGATGGGTGAGATCACCACCACCGAGAACAAGAACGTGACGATCCCGCTGCTCGACTTCCAGGGTGTGCCGACCGGGATCGACGTCCGCTCGGTCGAGCTGACCGGGATCCTGCCGGTGATCAACACCGCGATCGCGCACAAGGAACCCGGCATCGGGATGATCGGCGCCGGCATCACCAACCCGCCCGTGGACTGCTTCGACCAGGCCGTCGTCGCGCTCGCGGACCGGTACCGGCGAGGCGGGAACGATGACTAGTTCGGTCGACGACAAGCAGGGCGGGCTGGAGTCGGAGTTCGAGCACAGCCCGGTGCCGCAGTCGCACCGCAAGGGCCTGGCCACGGTAGCCGCGGTCTGGTTCGGGTTCCCGATGATTCTCACCAACGCCGTACCCGGTGGTGTGGTGGTCGCGATGCTCGGCTTCTGGAAGGGTCTCGGCGCGATCGCGGCCGCGAACCTGGTGATGCTGCTGTACGTCGGCCTGCTCAGCCACCGCGCGGGCAGCACCGGCCGGAGCTTCGCGCTGCAGGCCACCGAGACGTTCGGCAAGGTCGGGTACGTCATCGCGTCCGGGTTCCTGGCGACGATCGTGGTCGGGTGGTTCGCGTTCAACACCGGGGCGACCGGCGCGACGCTGAACAGCTCGTTCGGCTGGAACAAGGACGTCGTGATCGTGGTCGCGGGGCTCGCGTTCATCGCGATCACGTACGCCGGGATCCGGGCGCTGTCGTTGCTCGGGGCGATCGCCGCGCCGTTGTTCATCCTGGTCGCGGTGATCGCGCTGGTGATCGTGGCCCGGAGCAACGATCTCGGGAAGGTGTTCGGCTACCAGGGGGTCGGCGGCGGGGCGATGACGTTCGGCGTCGCGGTGTCGGTGATCATGGCGACGTTCGCGGACTCCGGGACGATGACGGCGGACTTCACCCGGTGGTCGAAGAACGGCCGGGAAGCGGTGATCGCGTCGGCGACGGCGTTCCCGGTGGCGAGCATGATCGCGCAGGTGACCGGTGGGCTGGTCGTCGCCGCCGGGGCGATCGCGGATCCGGCGACGGACGGCGGGAACTTCCTGCCGATTCTCACCCACGGGCACGGGGTCGCGCTGAGTGCGTTGGCGGCGGTGTTCGTGTTCGTCAACCTGGGGTCGGTCTGCAGCCACTGCCTGTACAACGGTGCTGTTGGGTGGTCCCACATTCTGCGGGGGCGGATGCGGATCGTGACGCTCGTGCTCGGAGTTGTGGGGCTGGTCGTCGCGCTGGCCGGGGTGTGGAGCTTCTTCCTCAGCTGGTTGGTGATTCTCAGTGTGTTCGTACCGCCGTTGGGTGGGGTGCTGATCGCGGATCAGTTCCGCCGGCACGGGCCGCGGGACGAGACGTTCCGGCCGACGGCGTTCATCGCGTGGGCGATCGGGGCGGGCGGTGCGGCGCTGGTGCACTGGGTGGTGCCGCAGTTCTCGGACGCGGTGACCGGTTTGGTGGTCGCGATCGTCGCGTACCTGGTGATCGAGCGGGTCCGGGTTCAGGCCTGACGGTGCTGGTCCGCGAGGTGCTGGGCGGCTTCGTGGACCAGCGTGACGAGTTCCTTCGGTGCGACGACCTGGGCGGCGCCGGCTTGGGCGAGTACGGCGGCTTGGGCTTCGTACGCGTTCTCGAGGTCGGCGTGCACGATCCACCAGCCGTTGCCGGTCGGGAGCATCGGCTGGGTCGGGCGGAACCGGCGTACGGCGTGGTCGCGAACCTTGAGCACGATCGGGTACGACGGGCGGGAGGCCTGGAACTCGCGCTGGGACCGGGCCCAGTAGGCGGCCAGGTCGAAGCCGGGCGGTCTCGTGAAGGTGTCGGTGGTGAGTTCGGCCGACGTCAGGCGGGACAGGCGGTAGGTGCGCAGGCGACCGTCGGTGCGGGCTGCCACCAAATACCAGGTACGCGCCTTCGCCACCAATCCCAACGGTGCGACCGCAAACACCCCGCGCCCGGCGCGCTCCGCGCGCCCGGTCGCGGGGGTGGGGGCTGCGGGTGTCGCGGGGGTGGGGGCTGCGGGTGTCGCGGGGGTGGGGGCTGTGGCAGGTGGGGTGGTGGGGGTGGGAGGGGCGCCGTAGGTGATGTTCAGGTGGCGTTGTTCCCAGAGTGCTTGGCGGCAGAGGGAGAGCCAGCGGGGGGTTTCGCGGTGGTCGTCCCAGCCGGCGTGGTCGATGAGGAGGCGTTGGCGGGCGTATTCGGCTTCGCGGCGGGTGCCTTCGGGGAGGGAGGCGATCAGTTTGGTGACGGCCAGGTCGCTGGAGGCGTCGAGGCCGAGGTCGGCGAGGACGTGCGCGGTGGCGCCGACGAACACCGACATGACCTCGGACGGGGTGAGGCCGGTCAGGCGGGTGCGGTAGTCGGGGAGCAGCGCCCATCCGCCGCCCCGGCCGCGGATCGAGTACACCGGCACCCCGGCGAGGCTAAGGACCTCGAGATCGCGCTGGATCGTCCGCGGCGACACGTCCAGCGCCTGCGAGAGCTGGTCGACCGTCGTCTGGCCGCGCGTCTGCAGGTGCAGGAGCAGCCGGAGGAGCCGTTCCGCGCGCATCTCCCGAGTATCGCAGGAAAATAAGTCACAGCTGGGCGTCTTTTGTTCCTACGGTCGGCGACATGACTGCTGTCGAGGTGGAAAACCTCTCGATGTCCTACCAGGCCCCGGTCCGCAAGGGCGGGCTGCGGGCCGCTTTCCGTTCGCTGGTACGCCGTGAGTACAAGACCGTCCAGGCCCTCGACGAGATCTCGTTCGGCATCGCCCCGGGCGAGGTGGCGGGTTTCATCGGCCCGAACGGCGCCGGCAAGACCACGACCATGAAGATCCTCAGCGGGATCCTGCACCCGACCGCCGGGCAGGTCCGGGTACTCGGCAGCGTCCCGTGGCACCGCCGGTCGCCGTTCCTGAAGCGGATCGCGTTCGTCCGCGGCAGCCAGCCGGTCGGCGGCTCGCAGGAGCTCACGGTGATGGATTCGCTCGAGTACCAGCGGCTGCTGTACGACGTCCCGCGCCCGGCGTTCCGCAGTACTCTCGCCGACCTCACCAAGCTCCTCGACCTCGAACCGCTGGTCGAACGCCAGCTCCGCGCGCTCAGCCTCGGCGAACGGATGCGGGTCGGCCTCGCGATGGCGCTGATCTACCGCCCGGAGGTGCTGTTCCTCGACGAGCCGACGATCGGGCTGGACGTCAGCGCGGCGAGCCTGATCCGCGAGTTCGTCCAGGAGTACGTCGAGCAGACCGGCGCGACCGTACTGCTCACCAGCCACTACATGGCCGACGTCGCGTCGCTCTGCCCGCGGCTGATCCTGATCGACCACGGGCAGGTGCGGTACGACGGCCCGCTGGTGGAGCTGTCCGCGCGGCTGTCGCCGTACAAGCTGATCCGGATCTCCACCCGCGACGACCCGTCCGCATTCGGCGAGGTGGTCGAGAAGGCCGACGGCCAGTGGGTACTGCGGGTGCCGCGGGACGAGGTCGCCGGCACGACGGGGCGCCTCCTGCAGGCGCTGGAGGTGGTGGACCTCGCGGTGGAGGAGCCGCCGCTGGAGAAGGTCATCGACCAGGCGTACCGCGAGGGGTTGCGATGAGGACCGCCGTACTGCTGGGGTTCCGGCTCCGTCAGGACGTGCTGGAGTGGTCGGGCGCGTGGTGGTTCCTGCTGACGCTCGTGGTGCAGGCCGTGGTCGCGCCGCTGATCGGGCTGTTCGTCTGGTCGGCGGTGTACCCGGGGGATCCGGCGATCGGGCGGTACTACGTCGCGGTCATCCTGGTCACGCTGATGACCGAGTCGTTCGAGCAGCACACGTTCTCCGAGCGGATCTACGACGGGACGCTGAGCCACGAGCTGCTCCGCCCGCAGCCCGTCGTACTCGGCGTGATCGCGACGAACCTGGCGGTCCGCGCCTGGCTGACGTTGCTCGGGGCACCGATCGTGCTGCTCACCGCGGTGGCGATGCGGGTCGGGTTCGACGGTTGGGCGGTGCTGCGGGCGCTGCCGTATGTCGTCCTCGCCGCGGTGCTCGTGTTCCTGTGGACGTTCCTGCTGTCGTTGACGGCGTTCTGGACGGATCGGGTGCACGCGGTGGTCGGGTTCGGCGGGCAGGTGATGTTCCTGCTCGGCGGTACGGCGGCGCCGATCGACGTGCTGTCGTCCGGCTGGCGGCGGGTCGCGGAGGTGCTGCCGTTCTACGGGATGACCGGGTTGCCCGCGTCGGTCGCGGCGGGGGTCAGGGCCGGGGCGGTCGGTTTCCAGTTGGCTTGGGTGGTGGTGCTGGTGGGGGCGGTCGTGGTGCTGTGGCGGGCCGGCGTACGGCGGTACACGGCGGTGGGATCGTGAAGGTGCTGCGGCTGTTCGGTGCGGGGTTCTCGATGTCGCTGCGGCGGAGCGTGGCGTTCCGGATCAACCTGTTCTTCGACGTACTGCTGGCGTTCACGGGCCTGGGTACGGCGATCGCGGCGGTGCTGATCGTGTTCACCCGGGCGGACACGCTGGCGGGCTGGTCGAAGGCGCAGTTCCTCGTGCTGATCGGGACGTATCAGCTGATCACCGCGCTGCGGGCGGCGTTCATCGATCCGAACCTGTCGTGGTTCCCGGAGACCGGCATCCGGAACGGGAAGCTCGACGGGTACCTGTTGCAGCCGGCGTCGAGCCTGTTCCTGTCCAGTCTGTCGTTGTCGTCGCCGCTGCAGCTGATCCAGTTCGTGCTCGGCCTCGGCGTACTGGGGTGGGGGATCTCGGATCGCTTGCCAACTGTGGGCGGGGTCTTGAGTTGGTTGGTGCTGGTGATCGCGGGCGTGGTGGTGACGTGGGCGTTGAGCGTTCTGCTGGCGTGCTTGGCGTTCTGGGCGCCGAAGCTGCAGTTGGACGTGTTCTACCACTCCGCCTGGCAGCTCGGGCGCTATCCGACGGATGTGTTCGCGCGGCCGCTCCGGATCATCCTCACCTATGTGTTCCCGATGGCGTTGATCGCCAGCGTCCCGTCGGCCGCGTTGCTTCGGGGGCCTCAGCCCGGTGTGTTGGCCGCCGGGGTCGCGGCTGCGGGCGGCGCGGCCGGCCTGGCGGTTCTTGCGTGGCGGGCCGGGTTGCGGAGGTACACAGGGGCTACGTCGTGATAGGGGGTACAGGAGGACAGGAGATGTCGCCGGATCGGCGGTTGCCGGGGCGACGGTCACGCTCACGGCGGGGTATACGTAGACGACTACGTCCTGTCGTTCTGTACCCGAAGCCGGGTTAGTGTCGCGGGCATGGTTGATGCGTTGTTCGGGGTGCCTCGGTTGGCGGCGGTGTACGACGCGCTGGATCCGGATCGGGGGGATCTGGAGCACTACGCGGCGATCGTGCGAGAGTTCGGCGCCGGGCGGGTGCTCGACGTGGGGTGCGGGACCGGCGAGTTGAGTTGCCTGCTGGCGGGCGCCGGGGTGGACGTGACGGGGGTGGATCCGGCGGCGGCTTCACTGGAGGTTGCTCGGGGCAAGGAGTTTGCGGATCGGGTGCGGTGGCTGCACGGCGACGCGACGACGTTGCCGGCGTTGCGGGTGGAGCTGGCGTTGATGACCGGCAACGTGGCGCAGGTATTCCTCACCACGGAGGAGTGGGCCGCGACGGTGCATGGAGTGCATCAGGCGCTGGAGCCGGGTGGGCGGTTCGTGTTCGAGACCCGGATCCCGGCGCGGCGCGGGTGGGAGGAATGGACCCGCGAGAACACCCATCAGGTGCGCGAGATCAACGGTGAGACCGTCGAGGTCTGGACCGATCTGGTCGAGGTGAGGCTGCCGTACGTCACGTTCCGCGCGACCTACAACTTCTCCTCCGACGGTGCCGTGCTCACGTCCGATTCGACGCTCTGGTTCCGCGAGCGGGACGAGGTGGAGCAGTCGTTGACCGCCGCCGGGTTCGCGGTCGACGACGTACGGGAGGCTCCGGACCGGCCCGGGAAGGAGTACGTGTTCGTGGCTAGGAAGTTGTAAGGAGAGCCGTCAGTGTGTGGTGGGCGGTGCGGGACATGACCGGGTTGGTCTCGACGTAGTACCAGAGGCAACCGATCGCCTGCGCGAACGACCACCCCATCCCACGCCGCCACTCGTCCTCGTCGCTGCCGACCGCGGCCCGGAACGCCGCCCGCGCCGTCGGGCCGAACAGGTTCCAGGCGGGCTGCAGGTCCATCGCGGGGTCCGAGACCGTGAACATGCCCACGTCGATGACGCCTGCCAACCGGCCGTCCCGGACGAGCAGGTTGCCCGGCATCAGGTCACGGTGCGTCCAGGCGTCCGGCTCGGTACGCGACGTCGTGCGCAGCTCGGCCCACAACCTCGTCAGGCTGTCCACGTCGATCATGCCGCGGCTGCGCTCCAGACACTCCGCGACCCACTCGTCCTGCGAGGTCAGCAACCCGCCGCGCCACTGCCCGTCGAAGGTCCGACCCTCGGTCGGCTGCGCACGCAGCGCGAGCACGAACCGCGCGAGATCCTCGGCGTACGCGGTGGCCTCGGCGACGTCGGCGTCGTACGCGATCGTCCCGTCCACCCAGGTCTGCACCGCCCACGGCAGCGGATAGTCCGCAGCCGGCGCACCGATCGCGACCGGTTCCGGTGTCGGGTACGGCGACATCGCGTGCAGCCGCCGCGCCGCCGCGGCCTCGTCCTCGAGTTCCTGCCGGACCGCGGCCGGATCACCGGGCTGGATCGGCAGCCGCGCGGTGAGCCCGTCGCCGATCCGGAACACCGCGTTGACGGTCCCGTGCGACGGTACAGCGCGGATCGGGAGCGCGCTCCACTCCGGGAACTGCTCCTTGACGAGCCCTTCCACCAGGTCGACCGACACGTCCAGCTGTCCTTCGTGCATCACGCCGTGCAGTATCCAGGTCAGGCGGCCGGGGCCGCACACGATTTAGACCAGGACTGCAGGGGCGACGCGGGCGGAGCCGATGCCGCGGTCCGGTTTGCCGAGGCGGAAGCGGACCTTGCCCTTGAGGACGGTCCCGGACTCGGCCTGCCCGTCGACGGGCGGTTCGCCGGGGAAGAGGGTGAACGTCCAGCGGTCGTTGTGCTCGCAGTCCGGCGGGGTCGCCCCGCATTGCAGCACCCGGGCGCCCCAGATCTGACGGGTCATCCAGGTGCGGGTGTCGTACCCGTCGACGATGAAGCCGTCCGAGGCCAGCACGTCGTTGTAGCTTCCGAGGGACGGGCCGTACGACCCGATCACGGTCACCACCAGGCGCCACGGGGCGCTACCCGGAAGTGCGACTCCGGCCGGGAGACGGTCGTCGAAGGCGTCGGGGGACGTCAGCTCGCGGGGGAGTGGGGCGCGGGTGTCGAGCTTCGACGGGTCGGGGACGAGGAGTACGCCGTACTCGACCTCGTCGGCGAAGCGGGCCGCGGCGAAGTGTGAGGACAGCGCGTGGGTGGTCTGCTCCGCCTGGGACCACGGGAAGGTGTCGCGCAGGTAGTCCTCGGTGATCGCCGGTAGACCGCGCTCGTGGACCAGTGGCAGGTCCCAGGCGGCGACCAGTCGTTCCACGGACACGGTGACGAAATCGTTCATGGTTCAGTGGGTGGCGAGGGGGCGGGCGCGGTCGGTGGCGAGGCGGAGTGCGAAGACGGCGAGCGCAGTCCCGGTCAGGTAGCGGTGGATGCGCATCCAGGTCGGGCGGCGGGACAGGAAGACCGCGACCGAGCCCGCGGTGATCACGAAGACCGCGTTCATCACCACGCCGACGGTCAACTGCCCGAGGCCGAGGATCAGGCTCTGGACACCGAGGTGCCCGCGGGACGGGTCGAGGAACTGCGGGAGCAGCGAGATGTAGAGGATCGCGATCTTCGGGTTCAGCAGGCAGGTGAGCAGGCCCATCCCGAACAGCTTGCGCGGGCGGTCCGGTTCCAGGTCCTGCGTCGCGAACACCGACGTACCGCCGGGACGGAACGCCTGCCAGGCGAGCCAGAGCAGGTACGCCGCGCCGGCCAGCTTCAGCGTCAGATAGATCTCCGGGACCAGCGCGAACAGGGTCGCGAGCCCGGCGCTTGCCGCGAGCAAGTACACGAGGAACCCGAGGCCGACGCCGGCCAGCGAGATCAGCCCGGCCCGGCGGCCCTGCGCGATCGAGCGGGAGATCAGGTAGATCATGTTCGGCCCGGGCACGATCACCAGACCCAGCTCGACCAGCGCGATCCCCAGCAGCGCCTCGTTGCTCACCAGCATCTGCGTCGTCCCTCCCTCGGCGGTACGACGAACCTAACAGCGCGACTCCCGCCGGGTCGGGGGTTTCCACAGGACGGTATTGGCTCGCGGCGGATGCTCACCCTCGGTTAGTTTGGGTGTGTACGCCTATGGTTTGAAGGAGACGGTATGAGCGACAAGTCCAGCGAGCCGGCGGACGATCTGCAGAAGAAGTTTCGGGAAGCGCTTCAGAAGAAGAACGCCGGTAACCACTCGCACCCCGGCAGCGGGGTTCGCGGACAGGGTGTCGGCGACGCGCACAACGACAAGCAGAAGCGCCAGTTCCGGCGCAAGTCCGGCAGCTGAAGTTCCGCCGCACTGTCCATCCATCCGATATGAGCCCCGGGTTGCCGCCCGGGGCTCGACCTTTGGTGCGGGATATTGTCGGCTCGTGAGCGAGCCGTTGCATTTCGTCGTCAAGACCCGGTTGATCGAGGTCGTCGAGCGGCTGGGGGAGGGCGCCGCGCTGCCGCCCGAGCGGGTGCTGGCGAAGGACTTCGGGGTGTCCCGGTGGACGATGCGGCAGGCGATCCGGGAGCTGATCGCGGACGGCCGGCTCCGGGCGCGGCAGGGGCAGGGGACGTTCGTCGCGACGCCGAAGCTGGTGCAGCCGCTGGCGCTGGTCAGCTACACCGAGGCGCTCCGGGCGCAGGGGCACACGCCGGGGCGTGAGGTGGTCGCGTTCGACGAGGTGGTCGCGGACGCGGAGCTCGCGGAGCAGCTGAAGATCGCCGAGGGTGCCCCGGTGCACCGGCTCGAGCGGGTGCTGTTCGCGGACGGGCAGCCGATCGGGCTGGAGACGACGTACCTGTCGGTGGCGCGTTTCCCCACGTTGCGCGAGGTGCTGGAGCCGACCGGTTCGCTGTACCGCTGCCTGACCGATCAGCTCGGGGTGCGGTTCGGGGAGGGCGAGGAGCTGGTCGAGACCGTGATCGCGACCCCGCGCGAGGCCGAACTGCTGAAGGCCACCCAGTCCCTCCCGATGCTCCTCCTGCACCGCAACAGCCGCGACGCCACCGGCGACCCGATCGAGGTCGTCCGCTCCCTCTACCGCGGCGACCGAGTCGGCTTCCGAGCCATCCTCCGCCCCTGACCCACGCCCCGCACCCCCCTCGCCGCCGAACCCACGCTCCTGCGCCGTCCTCGCCACTGAACCCACACCCCGCGCCGTACCTCGCCCCCGAAGGCCCGTCCCGCGCCCTCCCGCGCCGCGCCCTCCCGCGCCGTGCCCGCGCGCCGTGCCCGCGCGCCGTGCCCGCGCGCCGTGCCCGCGCGCCGTGCCCCCGCGCCGTGCCCCCGCGCCGTGCCCCCGCGCCGTGCCCCCGCGCCGTGCCCCCGCGCCGTGCCCCCGCGCCGTGCCCCCGCGCCGTGCCCCCCGCGCCGTCCCTGCGTCGGCTTCCGAGCGATCCTCCGCCCCTGACCCACGCCCCCCGCCGTCCCCGCGCCGTCCCCGCGCCGTCCCCGCGCCGTCCCCGCGCCGTCCCCGCGCCGTCCCCGCGCCGTCCCCGCGCCGTCCCCGCGCCGTCCCCGCGCCGTCCCCGCGCCGTCCCCGCGCCGTCCCCGCGCCGTCCCCGCGCCGTCCCCGCGCCGTCCCCGCGCCGTCCCCGCGCCGTCCCCCCTGCCGTCCCCCCTGCCGTCCCCCCTGCCGTCCCCCCTGCCGTCCCCCCTGCCGTCCCCCCTGCCGTCCCCCCTGCCGTCCCCCCTGCCGTCCCCCCTGCCGTCCCCCCTGCCGTCCCCCCGCCGTCCCCCCCGGCGCCGTGCCCCCGCGCCGTGCCCCGGCGCCGTCCCCTCCGCGCCGTCTCCTCCCGCCGTCTCCTCCCGCCGTCCTCCCGCGTCGTCCTCCCGTGTCGTCCTCCCGTGTCGTCCTCCCGCGTCGTCCTCCCGCGTCGTCCGCCCGCGCCGTCCGCCCGCGCCGTCCGCCCGCGCCTCGCCCCCGCGCTGTCCCCCCGGCGCCGTCCTCCCGCCGTCCACCCGCACCGTTCCCCGCGCCGACCCCGGGCGGTCCTCGCGCCGGGCTCCGTGGTTGGGGCGGATCGCCAGGCCATCACAATTGCGCTGGTCGGGGCAGTTGTGCGCTGGGGTGCGTCGCGGTGGGGGGATTGTGATGGCCTGGGGGTCCGCCAGCCAACTGTTCGTCCGGGGTTTACCTGCTGGACCGGCGTCCCGCATGCTCTCTTCATTGGTCCGGACCAATCTTGGTCTCGACGAGAGGAGCGGATGTGCGGGTGGTTGTGGTGGGTGGTGGCGTGCTGGGCACGTTCCACGCCTGGCAGGCGGTACGGCGCGGGTACGAGGTGCTGCACCTCGAGCGTGAACTCGAGGCGCGCGGCGCCAGTGTGCGGAACTTCGGTCTGGTCTGGGTCAGCGGCCGCGCCGACGGCGCCGAGGTCGAGCTGGCGCAGCGGGCCCGCGACCTGTGGACCGAGGTGCCGGGGATCGGCGTCCGGACCGCCGGCTCGCTGACGGTCTGCCGGAGCGAGGCCGAGCTCGCGGTCGCCAAGGAGGCGGCGGCCCGCCCGGACGCGGCGGCGCGCGGGTTCCAGGTACTCGACCCGGAGCAGACCCGGGAGCGCAACCCCGCGCTGAAGGGCGACCTGCACGGCGCGCTGTGGTGCGCCCGGGACGCGATCGTCGAACCGCGCGAGATCCTGCCGGCGCTGCGCGCCGAACTGGAGAAGTCCGGCCGATACAGCTTCGGAGGAGGACGCGAGGTACGCAACGTCCGGTCCGGCGAAGTCGTCGACGACCACGGCGACGTCCACGCGGGCGACCTGGTGTTCCTCTGTACGGGCGCCTGGCACAGCGGGCTGATCCGCGAGCTGACCGACGACCTGCCGGTACGCCGGGTGCGCCTGCAGATGATGCAGACGGCGCCGCTCGACGACACCCTCACGACCGCGGTCGCGGACGGTGACAGCTTCCGGTACTACCCGGCCTTCGCCGGTCCCGCGCTCGGCGACCTGCCGCCGCAGGCGAAGATCGCCGACGCGCACAAGATGCAGCTGCTGATGGTGCAGCGGACGCACGGTGGACTGACGATTGGCGACACCCACGAGTACGACGAGCCGTTCGGGTTCGACGTACAGACCGATCCGTACGACTACCTGCGCGGGGTGGTCGAAAGCATTCTCGGACGGGAACTGCCCGTGATCACCCAGCGATGGGCTGGGGTGTATTCGCAGGCCACCAGCAATGAGGTGGTGGTGCGGCGAGAGGTTGCTTCGGGCGTGTATCTCGTGACCGGGCCTGGCGGACGCGGGATGACGATGGCGCCGGCGATCGCCGAAGCGAGCTTCGAGGCGATCGAGGGCGCACGCTCGCCGCGACCCGGATCCCCTGCAGGCGTTGACGACCTGGCTGGACGGGCGTCCGACGAAGGGGCGGGGCGATGATTCAGCTGGCGGTGCTCGACATGGCGGGGACGACTGTTGCCGATGACGGGCTGGTCGAGCGGGCGTTCACCGCGGCGATCGGGGCCCAGGGCATCGAACCGGGGACCCCGCGGTACGACGAGATGATCGCGCATGTTCGCGCCACGATGGGCGAATCCAAGATCACCGTGTTCCGCGCGCTGCTGGGCGCCGAGGACGCGGCGCAGCAGGCTAACGCGGCGTTCGAGGCGGCGTACGGCGAACTGATCGACGACGGACTGGCGCCGATCGACGGTGCGGCCGACGCGATCCAGGAACTCCGGGACGCCGGCATCAAGGTCTGCCTGACCACCGGCTTCGCCGAGACCACCCAGCACCGGATCCTGACCGCTCTCGGCTGGCAGCAGCTGGCCGACCTCACTCTCTGCCCGGCGCAGGCGGGCCGCGGCAGACCGTACCCGGACATGGTGCTCAAGGCACTCCTCGAACTGCGCGCCGACGGCGTCCGGAACGTGGCCGTGGCCGGGGACACCGCCTACGACATGACGACGGGGATCCGGGCCGGTGCCGGGATCGTGGCCGGCGTCCTGACCGGTGCCCACGGCAACGAACAACTGACCGCCGCGGGCGCGACGCACGTACTCGAGTCGGTCCGGGACCTGCCCGGCCTGCTCCTCGATCGAAGGCTGGAGAAGTGAAGGCACTCAAGACCCTGCTCGCCACCACCCTCGTACTGACCGTTGCCGCCGCCTGTGGCGGGACCGGTGCGGCCTCGACCACCGGCGACGGTGCGAAGAAGACCGTCACCGTCTACACCGCCGACGGACTCGCCGACTGGTACAAGACCCGGTTCGACGCGTTCACCCAGAAGACCGGGATCAAGGTCCAGACCGTCGAGGCGGGCTCCGGCGAGGTGGTGTCGCGGCTGCAGAAGGAGAAGTCCAACCCGCAGGCCGACGTCGTCGTCACGCTGCCGCCGTTCATCCAGAAGGCGGACAAGGACGGGCTGCTGCAGAAGTACGCCGTACCTGGCGCGGATCAGGTGAAGGGCGTCAAGGGCGACGACTACGTCACGGTCGTCGACAACTACCTGTGCTTCATCGCGAACGCCCAGGCCGGTACGCCGAAGACGTTCGACGACCTGCTCGACCCGAAGTTCAAGGGCAAGCTGCAGTACTCGACGCCGGGGCAGGCGGGCGACGGTACCGCCGTACTGCTGCTGCTCCAGCATCTGCTGGGGAAGGACGGCGCGCTGGCGTACCTGAAGAAGCTGGAAGCCAACAACGTCGGGCCGTCCGCGTCCACCGGCAAGCTGCAGCCGAAGGTGAGCAAGGGCGAGTTGCTGGTCGCGAACGGCGACCTGCAGATGAATGCGGCGTCGATCGCGAACGACAAGTCGGCGTTCAGCATCTTCTTCCCGGCCGTGCAGGGCAAGCGGACGACGCTGGCGCTGCCGTACGTGATGGGGCTCGGTGCGGGGGCGCCGAACGCCGACGGCGGTAAGCAGCTGATGGAGTACCTGCTGTCGACGGACGCGCAGCAGACGATCTCGAAGGACGCGTTCGGGCTGCCGGCGCGCGACGACGTACAGCCGACCGACGCGAACTTCACGTCGGTGCGGAAGGCGACCGACGGGGTCGAGGTGTGGCAGCCGGACTGGGCCGCGGTGCTGACGGAGCTGGATGCGGATGTGGCGGCGTACACGAAGGCTGTGGGATGACCGTTCAGCTCGAGGACGTGACGGTGCACTTCGGCCGTACGTGCGCGCTGGAAGGACTGGACCTGAGCGTCGCGGCCGGTGAGACGGTCGCGCTGCTCGGGCCGTCCGGGTCCGGGAAGTCGACCGCGCTGAAGGCGGTGGCCGGATTCGTCCGGCCGTCGCGCGGGCGGATCCGGCTCGGCGGCCGGGACGTCACCGAGCTCCCGCCGGCGCGGCGGGGGATCGGGGTGGTGGTGCAGAACTATGCGTTGTTCCCGCATCTGCGGGTGTCGGAGAACGTCGCCTTCGGCCTGAAGGCCGCACACAGGCCGAAGGCGGAGGTGGCCGCGCGGGTCACGGAAATGCTCGAGATGGTCGGGATGGCGGATTTCCGGACGCGGTTTCCGCGGGAGTTGTCGGGTGGGCAGCAGCAGCGGGTGGCGATCGCGCGGGCGCTCGCGATCAAGCCGCCGGTGTTGTTGCTGGACGAGCCGTTGGCGGCGTTGGACGCGCAGTTGCGTGCGGACATGCTGGGTGAGCTGCAGAAGCTGCGGCGGGAGGTGCCGGACATCGCGATCGTGTATGTGACGCACGATCAGTCGGAGGCGCTCGCGCTGGCGGATCGGATCGCTGTCATGCGGGACGCGCGGCTGGTGGATGTCGCGCCCGCGGCCGAGTTGTACGCCGCCCCGCCGTCGGCCTTCACCGCGTCGTTCCTGGGCGGGGCGAACCTGCTGCCTGTCGAGATTTCCGAAGGCGCCGTCAGGGTGGCAGGCCACGAGATCCCAGGACTGACAGCAGAAACCGGTGGATCGCTCCTGTGCATCAGACCACACGCCATCCGCCTGTCGCCGAGCGGTGCGGGGGCGCAGGGCGAGGTGGGAGGTGCCGGTGCCGCCGCGCTGGGTGATGCGGGGGCGCTGGGTGAGGTCGGAGGGCCCGGCGCCGCCGCCCCGGGCAGTGCGGGGGTGCTGGTGGAAGGTTCCGGTGCCGCTGCGCTGGGTGGTGCGGGGGAGTTGGTGGGTGGTGCCGGCGCCGCTGCGCTGGGTGGTGCGGGGGTGCTGGGTGAGGTGGGAGGGGCCGGTGCCGCCGCCCCGGGTAGTGCGGGGGTGCTGGTGGAAGGTGCCGGTGCCGCTGCGCTGGGTGGTGCGGGGGTGCTGGGTGAGGTGGGAGGGGCCGGTGCCGGCGCCACCCCGGGTGGTGTGGGATCGGTTGTGGGGCTGGGTGGGCGGGTGGTGGGGGTGCAGTGGCGGGGGGACTCCAAGCGGGTTACCTGTGCTGTGGAGGGGTTGGGGGATGTGGTGGTGCGGGTGGATGTTGCGGCGGATCGGTGGGTGCCGGAGTTGGGGGCTTCGGTGGTGCTGGGGTTGCCCGTCGAGGCTTGCAGTTTGGTGGTGGGGGACTGATGGCTGTCGAGGCGCTGGGGACCGCGCTGGTGGTGGATCGGGGCCGGCGGCGGGACGGGAAATGGTTGTGGGTGCTGCCGCCGTTGCTCGTGATCGCGGTGCTGGTGGTCTATCCGCTGGTGCTGGTCGCGGTCGAGTCTGTGCCTGCCTGGGGAGTGGTGATCGGATCGGCGGAGTTCCGCGACGCGCTGGTGCGGACCGTGCGGATCGCGGTCTGTTCGACGATCGGGTGCATGATCGTGGGGACCTTCCTCGCCGTGGTGATCAGCTTCGTGCCGTTCCCGGGCGCGCGGGTGGTGGCCGGCCTGGTGGACACGATGCTGGCGCTGCCGTCGTTCCTCGTCGCGCTCTCGTTCACCTTCATCTACGGGAGTACGGGCATCCTCCGCGCCGGCGGGTTCCTCACCTCGCCGTGGGCGGTGGTGCTGGCCGAAGTCACGTTCTACACCCCCTTCGTCATGAGACCGTTGCTAGCGGCAATGAGTCGCCTCCCGCGCGCCCAGCTCGACGTCGCCGCCAGCCTCGGCGCGGGCCCTTGGCGGGTACTGCGGCAGGTAGTACTCCCCGAAGTACGACCGGCCCTGGTCGCCGGCGGCAGCCTCACGCTACTGCTGACGCTGAACGAGTTCGGCATCGTCCTGTTCCTCGGCGCGAAGAACACCACCATGCTCCCGATGCTCGTGCACACCAAGGGCATCGTGATGTTCGACTACCCGGGCGCCTGCGTGATCGCCGTCGTCCAGATCGCGCTATCGCTCGGCCTGTACGCCGTACTGCGGGCAGCGCTCGGAGGAGGCCGCCGTGCTCGTCTGGACTAAATCGGGAAAGGCCGTCGTCTGGACCGCCTTCGCGGTCGTCTTCGGCGTACTCGTCCTGGCGCCGTTCCTGGTCGTGATCGCCGCCGCGTTCGCCGGCTCGTGGAACGGCGTACTCCCGTCCGACCCGACCACCAGCCATCTCCAGCAGGCCCTGTCCGGCGACGAACTCGCATCGCTTTCGGTCAGCCTGCAAACAGCGTTCATGGGTGGGCTGCTCGCGGTCCTGTTCGGCACCTGGGGTGCACTCTCGGCCGCGAACACCCGGTTCGCCCGCCTCGCCGACGCCATGCACCACCTCCCGATCGCCGTACCGTCCGTGGTCGTCGGCCTCGGGCTGCTGGTCGCGTTCTCCCGGCAGCCGATCCTGCTCAACGGCACGAAGTGGATCGTGGTGATCGCCCACCTCGTGCTGATGGTTGCCTTCAGCTACGGAACGGTCGCGGCCGCCCTGCAGCGCGTCGATCCGTCGTACGCCGATGTCGCCGCCTCGCTCGGTGCCTCGCCGGCGCGGGTGTTGTGGCGGGTCCGGTTGCCGATGCTGCTGCCCGCGATCGCCTCGGCGGCCGGGTTGTCGGTCGCGCTGTCGATGGGCGAGATCGGGGCGACGATCATGGTCTACCCGGCGTCGTGGCGGACGCTGCCGGTGAGCATCTTCGCGCTGACCGACCGCGGTCAGGCGTTCGTCGCCGCGGCCGAGGCGGTGGTGTTGCTGGTGGCAACCGTCGTCCTCGTCCTCATCCTCGATCGGCTGCGGGGTCGGGCTGCCGAGCGCTGAGCAGCCCGGCCAGGCGGTCGAGTTCGGGGTCCCAGCCCAGCCGGTGGTTCGCGGCGTCCTCGGCGGTCGCGAACCCGGTGTGGCTGAGCCGCATCCGGGTCCCCTCCGGCACCTCGGTCAGCTCGACCTCGACCCGGGTCGGCGCGTCGTCGGTCCCGTCCCACCGCCAGCTGAACACCAGCCGGTTCGGCGGTTCGACCTCCAGGTACGTACCGCGGACCACATGCGGCCCCATCTCCACGACGTACGACCCACCCTCGCGTACGTCCGCGTCGACCTTCAGCGACAGCCGCGGGTTCGGGCAGTACCACCGGGCCAGCAGCTCGGCGCGCGTCCAGGCGTCGTACACCCGCGCGATAGTTGCCGGAAGCACCCTTTCGATCCGGATCTCAGTGTCCATCGCCGTCCTCCCGCAAGAGCTCTTCCAATCGGTCAACGGTGCCGTTCCAGTACGACGTGAGGTCGCCGAGCCACTGCTCCACCTCGGCGACCGCCTCCCGCCGGAGCGAGCACACCACGGTCCGGCCGGCCCGCTCCCGCCGTACCAGCCCGGCGTCGACCAGCACCCGGACGTGCTTGGTCATCGCCGGCGGCGTGAGCCGGTGCGGCCCGGCGAGTTCCCCCATCGTCGCCGGGCCGCGACTCAGCCGGCCCACGATCGCCAGCCTGGTCGGATCCGCGAGCGCTCCGAACGTCCGTGGCAGTCCAGTCAGCACCCGCAATACTTCACCAATTGGTGAAGTGTCTTGTCAAGGGCGGACCTCGAAGACCAGGTTGAACGGCGTCTGCGCGACGGTCCGGAATCGGGTGAACCCGGCCGCCTTGGTCACGTCCCGGATCCGCGCCGGGCCGGCCTGCGTACCGAGTGCGAGGCCGACCGGCTGGGACAGCGAGGCCGGTGTGCAGAGCAGCGTGGAGAAGCCGTAGTACGCCCGGCCGACCGGGTTGAGGTTGTCCTCGACGTGGTCCCCGGCCATCGGCTCGACCAGCATCCACGTCCCGTCCGGCGCCAGTGCGTCGCGGACGTGCCGGGCGGTCCCGACCGGGTCGCCCATGTCGTGCAGGGCGTCGAACGTCGTCACCAGGCCGAACCCGCTCCCGCTGAACCGGTCCGCCGGCGCCACCTCGAACGACGTCCGGTCGCCGACCCCGGCGTCGGCCGCGCGCTGCCGGGCGGTCTCGATCGACGCCTGGTGGTAGTCGGAGCCGGTGAACGTCGACCGCGGGAACGCCCCGGCCATCAGGATCGTGGACGCGCCGTGCCCGCAGCCGATGTCGGCGACCGTCGTACCGCGCTCCAGCTCGCCCACGACACCCTCCAGCGCGGGCAGCCAGCTGGTCAGCAGATTCGCGTTGTACGACGGCCGGAAGAACCGCTCGCACCCGATGTGGACATCGGACGTGTGCTCGTGCCATCCGATCCCGGCGCCGCTGCGGGCGGCCTCGATCGTCTCGGTGGCGTGGTTGACGGTGCCGAGCGCGATCTGGAAGAAGCCGGGCAGGTACGCCGGGCTGCTCGGATCGGTCAGCGCCACGGTCTGCTCCGGCGGCAACGTGTAGCGGCCGGAGGTCGCGTCGTACTCGACGAGTCCGCCGGCGGCCTGGGCGTTCAGCCACTCCCGTGTGTAGTGCTCGTCGGTGCCGGTCCGCTCGGCGAGCTCGGCCGGTGTCGCCGCGCCGTGGTCGGCGAGCGCCTGGTAGTAGCCGAGCCGGTCGCCCATCACCACGAGCGCCGCGTTCAGCGTCGCGCCCACCTCGTCGACAGCCTTGTAGACCAAGCCCATCAGCTTGTCGGCGTCAATCGCAACAGTCATCGCTCTGTCCCCCTTCGTGGGAATCGGTACGCCGAACGTAGGCAGCCGAGCCCGGCCGTCGCGTCAGGTGGGGCACCTGGTGGCACACTGCGAACATGCTGATCGGGCGGGATGCCGAACGCCGGGCGATCGAGCAACTGATCGCGGGGGCGCGGGTCGGAGCCGCGGGCGTACTGCTCGTGACCGGCGAGCCCGGCATCGGCAAGACCACCCTGCTGGACGAGGCCGCCGTACTGGCCGACGGACTGCAGGTGCTGCGCGCCCGCGGCACCGAGGCCGAGAGCGAACTGCCCTTCGCCGGACTGCTGCAGCTGTTGCGGCCCGCGCTGACCGACCTGGACCGGATCCCCGGCCCGCAGCGGACGGCACTCGCCGCGGCGCTGGCGCTCGGACCGGGTACGGCAGGCGCGGCCGACCGCTTCGCCGTCGGCGCCGCCACCCTCAGCCTGATCTGCCGGTACGCCGAGAACACGCCGGTCGTGCTGCTCGTCGACGACGCCCATCTCCTGGACCGGCCGTCCGCGGAGGCCGTGCTGTTCGCCGCCCGACGGTTGGTGGCCGACCCGATCGCGATGGTGATCGCGGTCCGCAGTCAGCAACTGCAGCCGTTCCAGGCCGACCTGCCGACGCTCCGGCTGGACGGGATCCCGCTCGACGCCGCGCAGCAGATCATGCGGCACCTCCCGGCGGAACTGGTCGAGCAGCTGCACCACACCGTGGCGGGCAATCCGCTGGCGTTGCTGGAGCTCGCCGATGATCCTGAGCGGCTGCTCCGGATACCTCCCGGCGTACCGCTCCCGGTCCCGGCGATGCTCGCGGAAGCCTTTGCCAGCAGGGCGAACGGGCTGAGCCGGGACGCGCGGACCGCCTTGCTGATCGCGGCGGTGGACGACCCGGAGCTCGGGGTCGTGTCCCGTGGGTGCGCCGAGGCCGGTGTCGACGTGGCTGCGCTGGCCGAAGCCGAGGCGGCCGGGTTGATCGCGATCCGCGACAGCCAGGTGCAGTGGCGGCACCCGCTGGTTCGGTCGGCGATCTACACCAGCGCCGACCCGGCGGAACGCCGTACGGCGCATCAGGCGGTTGCCCGGGCGACGCCCGACCCGGACCGACGCGCGTGGCACCTGTCGGAGGCCGTCCTCGGTGCCGACGACGAAGTGGCGGCCGGGTTGGTCGTTGCGGCCGAGCATGCGGCGTCCCGCGGTGCGTATGCGGTCGCGGCGACGGCGTACGAGCGTGCCGGCCGGCTGAGCCGGGGATCGCCGGACGCCGCGGTCCGACTGGTCGCGGCCGGTGAAGCCGCGTGGTCGGCCGGGCAGGCGGAACGGGCCGAGGCGTTGCTCGACGACGCGTTGCTGCTGCGGCCGCCGGTGCCGGTCTCGATCCACGTCCAGGCGATTCGCGGCGACATCGAGCTGAAGTGCGGGTCGCCGCGGCGGGCGCTCGACATCCTCGTCGCGGCCGCGGCGGAATCCACCGAACCGGAAGTCGCCGTCGGACTGCTCGCCGACGCGGTCGCGGCCTGTCTGCAGTTGTGCGACACCGCCGCCGGACTCGACGCGGCCGGCCGGCTCGACAGTCTGCTGCCGGTGCTCGAGCGGCCGGGCGCGCGGATCGTCGGCATGCTGGCGAGCGGCGTCGCGAAGGTCCTCGCCGGCGGCAGCGGCGGGACGGACCAGATCCGCGACGCTCTCGCTCTGACGCCGCACGACGAGGCCGGCAAGGATCCGCGCCGGCAGTACTGGACGGTGATGGGGGCGTTGTTCCTCCGGGAGACCGGGACCGGGCGGGCGTTGCTGCAGCAGGCGATGCACGAACGGCGTGAACAGGTCGCGCTGGCGGCCTTGCCCGGGCTGCTGTTCCTGCTCGCCCGCGACGACGCGACGACCGATCGGTGGGCCGACGCCGAAGCGTCGTACGACGAGGCGATCCGGCTGGCACGGGAGACCGGCGAGACGACCGAAGAGGCGATGAACCTGGCCGGACTGGCCTGGCTGATGTCCCACCAGGGCAGGGCGCGGTCCCAGGAACTCGCGCTGCGCTGCCTGCGGATCTGCGCACAGCACGAGATCCACATCGGTACGACGTGGTCGCTGTTCGCGCTCGGCGACCTGGAGCTCGCCCGGGGCGACCCGGCCGCGGCGTTGCCGCAGTACGAGCGGCTGGTCGGCGTACTGGCCGAGTACGGCATCAAGGATCCGGACCTGTCGCCGGCTCCGGAGCTGGCCGAGGTGTACCTGCGGTTGGGGCGTCCGGACGACGCACGGCGGGTGGCCCGCGAGCACTCCGTACTCGCGGAGGCGAAAGGGCAACCGTGGTCGTTGGCGCGCGCGGCCAGGGCGCTCGGGGAGGCCGGCGAGAGCGAGCAGGAATTCCTTACCGCGCTCAGCCGGCACGAGCAGACGCCGGACGCCTTCGAGCTGGCCCGGACCCGGCTCGCGTACGGCGCATGGCTCCGGCGGGTACGGCGGCGCGTCGACGCGCGGACCCAGCTCCGGCTCGCGGTGCAGGGGTTCGACCTGCTCGGTGCGCTCGGCTGGGCCGACCAGGCGGCGGCCGAACTCAAGGCGACCGGCGAGACCGCACGGCGCCGGGTGCCGAGCACCGCGGACGACCTGACGCCGCAAGAGCGCCAGATCGCCGTACTGCTGGTGGACGGGAACAGCATCCGGGAGGCCGCGGCCCGGCTCTTCCTGAGTCCGAAGACCGTCGAGTACCACCTGCGCAAGATCTACGCGAAGCTCGGCATCCACTCCCGCGGCGAGCTGGCCGACCACCTGGCCTCGGGCCGAACGTAGGCTGGCCGCATGCGCCAGCCGTTCACCGAGATCAGTGGCATCGCCCGGCACTGGGGGTTCGAGGACCTCGCCTCGACCGGGCCCGTGCAGCGCTTCACGATGTTCACCGGCGTCCCGGTCCAGCTCGTCACCGGGTACGCCGAGACGCGCGAGCTGCTCGCGCATCCGGACGTGGTGCGGTCGTCGATGGAAGGGCCGCACCGGGACGCGGTGATGGACGACCTGATCGCCAGTACCGAGCTGCACATGCTGAACCTGAACCCGCCGGACCACACCCGGCTGCGGAAGCTGGTCGCGGCCGCGTTCACCCGGCGCCGGATCGAGGCGCTCGAGCCGCGGATCCGCGAGCTCGCGGCCGGCCTGCTCGACGAGCTGGCGACCGCCGAAGGACCCGTGGACCTGGTGAACGCGTACAGCTACCCGCTGCCGATCACCGTGATCTGCGAGCTGATCGGCATCCCCGCGGTCCGCCGGGACGACTTCCGCCGCTGGTCGTCGGTGTTCGTGAACGCGGCCGTGCACACCCCGGAGGAGTACGTCGAGGCGATCACGCTGATGCGCGAGTTCGTCCACGACCTGATCGCGCAGAAGGGGCAGGCGCCGACCGACGACCTGCTGTCCGGGCTGATCGCCGTCCAGGAGGACGGGGACCGGCTGAGCCAGGACGAGCTGACCTCGATGGTGTTCCTGCTGCTCGCGGCCGGCCACGAGACGACGGTCAGCCTGATCAGTAACGGAGTACACGCTCTGCTCCGGCATCCGGACCAGCTCGAGCTGCTGAAGGCCGAGCCCGAGCGCCTCCCCGCCGCCGTCGAGGAACTGCTCCGGTACGACGGCCCGCTGCAGGCCGCCATTCCGTACGTCGCCCGCGCGCCGATCGACGTCTCCGGGCGGCGGATCGAGGCCGGCGAGGTGATCGTGTTCGCGCTGCTGCCGGCGAACCGCGACGTCCGGAAGGTGGAGCGCGCCGACGAGCTGGACATCACCCGCTCGGACTCGGCGCACCTCGCGTTCGGGCACGGGATCCACCACTGCCTCGGCGCTCCGCTGGCCCGGTTGGAGGGGCGGATCGCGCTCGGGATGCTGTTCGAACGGTTCCCGCGGCTGCGGCTCGCCGTACCCGAGCAGGACCCGCCGCGGCACCCGAGCTTCCTGATGAACGCGATCCGCGAACTGCCCGTGCTGCTCTGAACATCCGGTGAAATGACATCGGTGGGATTGCGGCGATCTTGACCCGCAATGGCATCCTTTCGGGGTGACGGAGTTGATGGAGGTCGCGCGGCACCTGCTGAGCATCGCGATGCAGTCGCACTGGCTGCTGCTCATCCTGTTCGTCGCCGCCGCGGTCGACGCGGTGTTCCCGGTGGTGCCCAGCGAGGGCATGGTGATCACCGCCGGCATGGCCGCGGCGGCCGGCCACCAGAACCTGCCGCTCGTGATCGCGGTCGCGATGGCCGGCTCGGTGATCGGCGAGTCCTTCTGCTACTTCCTCGGCCGCGGCTCCGGCCCGGCGCTGCACCGCTGGATGAAGCGCCAGGAGCGCCGCCAGCAGCTCTACGACCGGGTCTCGGGCGCGCTGCACAAACGCGGCGGGCTGATCCTGATGACGGTCCGCTACATCCCGGGCGCCCGGATGGTCGCGACGCTGACCGCGGGCGCGACCCGGTACTCGTTCAAGAAGTTCCTGATCTTCACGTTCTTCGGCGTGACGATCGCGTACACGTACGTCGCGATGCTCGGCTACCTGGGCGGGGACGCGTTCGCGCACGACCAGCTGAAGGGGCTCGCGTTCAGTCTGAGCCTGGCCGCGGTGATCGGTCTGGTCATCGAGACGTCCCGCCGGATCGCGAACCGGCGCCGCGCCGCGAAGATCACAGGCGCCTAACGATCCCCGCGCGGGTTTCCGTGCGGACGCGTGTCCTGGCCCAACCTTTCCGGCGTTCCGTGCGTCAGTAGGGAGGTGGTGAGGCCTGGGGTGAACCTCGCGGCCGTTGCGGTTGTCGTCGCGGCGGTCCTGGCCGGGTGTGCCGACGTACCGCCGGACGGTGCCCCGAAGCCCAGCCAACACACGGTTCCCAGGACCGGGGTGACGCCGACGACGAAACCCACGACTCCTTCGATCACGCCGTCGACCGGGAGGCTCCCGGCTGCTGCACCGGTGCTGCGGTCGTTCCCGGCGCGGCTGCCGAACGGGAAGCCGCCGCTGTTCGTGGTGGTCTCGTTCGACGGTGCCGGCGACCTCGGGCTCTGGGCGCACTGGCGCGCCGTCGCCAAACAGGTCAACGCACGGATGACGTTCTTCCTGTCCGGGCCGTACCTCTACCCCGAGGACCATCGCACCGACTACAAACCGCCGTACAAGAAGCCCGGCGCGTCCGACATCGGCTGGGGCGACACCGCGAACATCCTCGGCCGTACGACGGTACTGCGGCAGGCGATCGCCGAGGGCCACGAGATCGGTACGCACGCCAACGGGCACTTCTGCGGCACGAACGGCATCGGCCGCTGGACCACCGCGCAGTGGACCGCCGAGCTGAACGCGTTCGACCGGATGATCCGGACCGGGCCGACATTGGCCGCGGGCAAGACCGTCGAGCCGCCGTTCGACCCGTCGACCGTGAAGGGCATGCGGACGCCGTGCCTGGAGGGCAACCGGGCCGCGTACCGGGCCGCGATGGTCCGCCGCGGCATGCTGTACGACGCCTCCACGCCCGGCTACCTCGCGTGGCCGAAGAAGGAGAACGGCGTCTGGAACTTCCCGCTCGAGTCGGTGCCGCTCGCGGGGACCAAGAAGATCACGCTGACGATGGACTACAACCTCTGGTACTCGCAGACCAGGGCGAAGCGGGCGCCGGTCGCCCAGGCGGCGGCGATGAAGGCGCAGGTGCTCGCGACTTACCGGCAGACGCTGGCCAAGTCACGCGCCGGCGACAACCCGCCGCTGTTCCTCGGCAACCACTTCAACCACTGGAACAACAGCGTGTACTCCGACGCGCTCACCCAGTTCGTGCTGGAGACGTGCAAACAGCCCGACGTCCGGTGCGTGTCGAACATGGAACTGGCCAGCTGGCTGGCCAAGAACGGCGTACCGGCGCGTTCATAGCTCCAGGTAGCCGAACCCGCTCTGCCAGGTGCCGCCGTCCTTGATCCGCCCCACGACCAGCCGCTGCAGCGTGGTGTCCTGCGGGAGTTCGTCGAGGTGGTCGGTGCCGTGCGTACGGAACGTGAAGAAGATCGCGCTGTCCTGGCTGTCCACCGGCGTCCCGTACGGCGTGAACCGGCGGCCGAACTTCACCATGTTCGAGTCCTGCGGAAGGTGGTCCAGCAGGTACGGGTCGATCAGCCAGGACCAGAGCGTCGCGATCCGCACCGGGTGCTCCGGGAAGTACCGCGGGAAGAACTCGCGGGCCTGCCGCAGGCTGTCGTCGACCAGTTCCGGGGTCAGCGGACCGGTCTCCGGGATGTGGACGCCGATCACCCACTCGCCGGTCGCGACGCCCGGAACCGGGTCCTTCTCGGTGACCTCGTAGATCATGTACTGCAGCCGGCCGAGCGAGTAGATCTGCCCGTTCCAGAAGTGCCGCAGCCACCAGTGCGTCTCCAGGCCGTAGTCACCGTGGGTACGCCGGTTGACCTTGAGCTGCTGCCCGAGATCCGCGAGCGAGGCCCAGCTGATCTCGTCCGGGATGCCGCGCCCGGCGTGGAACCGGCGGATGTCCGGCACCGTGTCCAGGTACGCCTGGACCGAGTTCCGCGGGTCCTCCGGAAACGTCGGCTCGGCCTCCTGCCCGAGCTTGCCGACCGCGGCACGGAGCTGGTCCGCAAGATCCTTCACCGCCACCGGATCCGTCGCGAACGCCTCCGCCGCCTCCCGATCGACCTCCGAAAACCCCAGCAGCCGGTACTCCTCAGCAGTCGTCACCGGTCAACGGTAACCGATGTAACGGCGGACAGAACCTTACGATCTGAGGCGTGAGCTACCAGCGGTTTCCGGTGCCGGAACGGTTGCGGGGTGTGGTCGAGCATGTCTGGATGGTGGAGTCCGCGCCGCTGGCCGAGGTCCGGCGGGAGATCCTGATCCCGAACGGGCGGCCGGGCCTGGCGATCGCGCTCGCCGAGCCGGGGACGCGGCACGATCCGGTGACTGGGGCCGAGTGGGTGAACGCGGCGTCGGTGTTCGGTGTGATGACGCGGCCGCACGTCCTCGGGCAGGTCGGTACGTCGAGCTACGTCGGCGTCGAGTTCACGCCGTGGGGTCTCGCGGCGTTCGGGTTGCCGGCGTTGGTGGACGACGTACTGGAGCTGGGGGACTGGGCCGGCGCGGCCGCGGCCGGGTTGGTGGGGGAGCTGCGGGCGGTGCCGTTCGGGGCCGAGCGGGCGGAGCGGCTGGCGGGGTTCCTGGCGGCGTGGTTGACCGGGGCCGACGTACCGCCGGTCGTGGTGGCGGCGGTGCGGGCGATCGACGAGTTGCGTGGGCGGGTCGCGGTGGCGGAGGTCGTGCGGCGGTGCGGTACGTCGTACAGCACGCTGTACCGGCTGTTCCGGCGGAGCGTGGGGATCGGGCCGAAGCAGTACGCCGAGATCATCCGGTACTACGACTTCGTCGGCGGACTGCTCGGCGGTCCGGCGGACGCGGCGGCGACGCTGTCGGCGCTGCACGGGTACTACGACCAGGCGCACGCGGCGCGCGACTTCAAGCGGTACACCGGGGTGAGCGCGACGACGTTCCTCGCGGTGCAGAACGGGATCGCGGCGCTGATGCATGGAAGATCCGTCCAAGACGGATAGCCGCCCGCGGAGCAGGATCGGGGGCATGGGACAAATCATCCATGTCGAGATAGTTGCCGAGAGCCACGACCGCGCGGCGGAGTTCTACACGAAGGTGTTCGGCTGGCAGGTCACCCCCGCACCCGTGCCGGACGGCTACCTACTGGCCGAGACCGGCGCGGGCGAAGGAATCGACGCCGCGATCATGAGCAACCGCTACCAGACCCAGCAGACCATCGCCTGGATCGAGGTCGACGACCTGGAAGCCACCTTGGACGCCGCCCGCGGCGCAGGCGGCACACCCGTCGGCGACATCCAGGAACTCCCCGGCATCGGCCGCCTCAGCTACGTCCGCGACACCGAAGGCGTGCTGATCGGACTGCGCCAGGAGCGGACCTGAGGCACTCACCAACCCGCCGCCGCCGGCGCCGCGTCCGCTCAGCGCTGCGCTCGCACGGGTCCCTCGACCACCTTGGTGAGTGTTGGAGGTCCGCCTACCGCTCCTCGGCCAGGCCGAGGTAGAGGATCTTCGGGTTGGCGGGGTTGAAGGCGAGGGAGGGGATGCCGTCGTTTTTGTTGTGCTGTTTGGTGAGGGCGCCGGTGGACGGGACGAAGCGGTAGAGGTCGGCGCCGAAGTTGGCGAAGGACGTGCCGTAGCTGAAGTAGAGCAGGTCGGGGTCGACCGGGGAGGCCCACATCCGGTTGCCGTTGATCAGGTCGGCGCGGCTCTGGTCCAGGACCTCGCGGAACTTGAGCCCGCCGTCGTCGGACTGCCAGATGAACCGGGTCGAGCGGTCCCGGTCGTACCCCTCCAGCCACACCTTCGACGGATCCGCCGGCGAGATCGTCAGGCTGAACGCGTTCACCCGCTCCACGGCCCGCGCCCGGGTCCAGCTCCGGCCGCCGTCGTACGTCGTGTAGACGCCGTCCGACATCACCCCGACGACGATGTGGTCGGGGTTCCGCGGGTCGACGACCGCGTCGTACAGGAAGAGATCGGGGGCCGCCGGTACGCCGGCCCGCTGCCAGGTCGTGCCGTCGTCGGTGGAGTCGTAGATCTGCCCGTCCGTCGACACCGCGCGCAACCGCCCGGCGCGGGCGTCGAGCGCGGCGAGGCCGTTCCACTCGACCGGCCCGAGGGTCGAGGTGACCTGCGAGCCGTGCACGCGATAGATCGGCTGGTCGTTGACGCTGTAGATGTACGCCGAGTCGCCCGGCCCGGCCTGGACGTCGTACGTGCTGAGGTCGTCGGGCGACTTGTCCAGCAGCTGCCAGCTGCACCCGGCGTCGCTGGAACGCTGGATCGACCGCTGGCCGATGCTGATCAGCGTGTTCGGTTCCTGCAGGGCGGCGACCTTCGCGTACGTGACGGCCTGCAGCGTGCCGGTCGTGTTCGCGAGGACCTGGCCGTCGGTGTCGGTGAAGGTCACCGAGCCGTCGCCGTACACCTTTCCGCAGTGTGGGCGGTTCCAGGACCAGCCGGGGTCCGCGGCGTCGGCGTACGCGGGGAGCAGGGTGAGGAGGGCGGTCAGGGCACTGGTGATCGCAAGGTGGCGTGAGGTCATCCCTTAGATGTAAGGGCTTTCGGTACGCCGATCCAGCGCCTGCCGTGGCCGACAGGCGTCATGACGGAAAGCGGTCAGGCAGCGGCGGTGTCGATGTGGCGCGCCAGGACGAGGTCGTCCTCGGTCAGCCCGCCGGCCTCGTGGCTGCTGACCCGGAACGTGATCGTGGTGTACCGGATGTCGATGTCCGGGTGGTGGTTCATCGACTCGGCGAGTTGCGCGACGGTCGCCACCAGCCGGATGCCGTCCAGGAAGTTGTCCCTCGTGACACTGCGGACCAGCTCGCCGTCCACGACCTTCCAGCTCGGCAGGTGGTCGCGCAGGGCGAGGTCGATCTGGTCGTCGGTCAAGAGGTCAGCCATGCGCTCACTCTAGACCTATCCGTCTGGTGGCGAGCAGGCCCGCGGCCGCGGCGGCGGCGCCCGCGGTGATGATCGTGCCGAACACCCATGGCCGTGGATTGTCGGCGTTGAAGGCGAGCAGGGTGCCGCTGATCGCGAGGCCGGTGGCGATGCTCATCGTCGAGGCCATCTGGCCGGCGCTGGAGTTGCGGCCGGAGTTGTTCTGGTCCGAGAGATCCAGCGTCAGCACCGACAGGCTGGACGAGCTGAGGCCCATCCCGATGCCCCCGAAACCCCAGCCGATCAGCCCGAACCACGTCGTCGCGTCGGTCCACGCGAGCAGCGACGTCACAGCGAGCCCGATCGTCATGAACGCCAGCCCGGTCCGCAGTACGGCGACCCGCGCGAACCCGTGCTCCCGGCCCTGCAGCCACGACCCGAACGCCCAGCACACCCCGGTGATCGACAACGTGACGCCGGCCTTCGACGGGCTGAAGTGGTGCTGCAGCGTGAGCAGCAACGGCAGGTACGCGCCGACCCCGGCGAAGGCGGCGCCGCCGAGGCCACGGACCGCGACGACGGCCGGGAACCCGCGGCGGGCGGTGAACGTGCCCGCGGGCATCACCCGTACGGCGGCCCGCCCGAGGACCAGGAGCGCGACGAGGATCGCCGTACCGCCGAGCAGCGGATGCGCTTGGAGGTGGTCGCCGGCGACGGTCATCGTGAACAGCGCGACCGACGCGGCCAGTGCCCAGGGGAGTGCGGCGCGCCACGCCTCCAGCTCGGCCGCGTCGTCCGCGGAGCGCTCCGGCGCCGGTACGTCGGCGGACTGGCGCATCGCGGGGCGGAGCAGCAGCCAGCTCGGGACGAGGAGTGCGACCGCGCCGAGGAACACCCAGCGCCATCCGAACTGCTCGGTGACGACGCCGGTCAGCACCGGCCCGAGTACCGACGGCAGGATCCACATCGCGGCGAACAACGAGAACATCCGCGGCCGCAGTACGGCGGGCAGCGCCCGGGCGACCAGCACCATCAGCGACACGTCGAGCAGTCCTTCGGCCAGACCGCTGAGCAGCCGGCCGGCGATCACCATCGGCATCGCGGCCGCCGTACCGACGAGCAGCTGGGCGAGGGCGAACGAGATCGCGCCGGCCCGCAGCGTCGGGATCGGGCCGCGGCGGTCGGACCAGAGGCCCGCGATCGCGAGCGAGATCAGGTAGCTCGCGTTCGGGGTGGCGTTCGCCAGGCCGAAGCTGCCGAGCGCGTCGAACTCGCGGACCATCGTCGGCAGCGCCGTACCGACCGCGCGGTTCTCGAACGCGCCGAGCGTGACCAGGCCGATCACCCCGAGAACCAAGGGGAGATGCTGTCCGGTGAAGAGCTTCGGGCGGGCCTCGGTGACGGTCATGCCCGCTATCGTCGAAGTTGAAGTGGGGTTTAAGTCAAGCGATTACCTGGGAGGCGGAAGATCAGTACCAGGACGCGGAGCACGAGGACGGCGCAGATCACCAGCAGGTTGTAGCCGAACAGCTGGAACAGCGACATCGTCTCGGTGATCTTCGGGCCGCCGGAGGTACTGAGCAACAGTACGGCCATGATGCCGGCGGTGGCGCCGAGGATGACCAGCAGGACCTGGTGGAGCAGGGCGGTGAAGTGCCGGCGGTCGCGTTCGTCGGCGAGCAGCCGGACGTTCACGCCGAGCCGGCCGCTCTCCGCGGCGGCCGCGATCCGGTCGATCCGGCGCGGGAGCCGGCGCAGCATCGGGAGCAGCTGCGCGAGCTCTTCGGTCGCCGTACGGCGAAGTGAGTCCGGAGCGAGGCGGTCGATCACGTGCGCGCCCGCGAACTGGCGGGACGCCGCGACCAGGTCGAAGCCGGGGGAGATCCGGGAGATCGTGCCCTCGATCGTCGCCAGCGCGCGGAACACCGCGGCGACCTCCGGGGGTACGCCGAGGTCGTGCGAGGTGATGATCCTGAACAGGTCGTTGAACATGGCCGGGCCGAGCGTGACGCCGGCGGACAGGTACTTGGTCATGAACTGGCCGACGGCACGTTCCAGCGAGCGCTCGTCGATCACGTCCGGCCGGTAGACGATCTCCAGCAGCGCGTCGGTGGCCGCGACCGGGTCGCCGTGGTCGATCGCGAGCAGGAACCGCTGCAGGGCCTCGCGGGTGGCTGGGTCGAGGCGGCCGACCGAGCCGAGGTCGAGCATCCCGATCCGGCCGTCGGCGAGCAGCAGGAAGTTGCCCGGGTGCGGGTCCGCGTGGAACACGCCGTCGATCGCCACCTGCCCGAGCAGGCAGTCGAACAGCGTGCGGCCGAGGCGGACCGGGTCGAGCCCGCGGTCGGCGATCGCCTGCTGGGCGTTCCCGAGACCGATACCGTCGAGGCGCTGCATGGTCAGCACCCGGCGGGTACAGCGCTCCGGATACAACCGCGGTACGACGAGATCATTGCTGGCGGCAACGGAACGCCCGGCCGCGACCGTGGTCATGTTGCCGGCCTCGACGGTGAAGTCCAACTCCTCCCGCATGGCATCCGCGAACCCGTCCGCCAGCGCCCGAACCCCCATCGCGCGCCCCCAGTCCGTGTTCCGCTCCAGCAACCGCGCCAGCCGCCGCACGATATCCAGATCCCGCTCCACCAGCCCCCCGATCCCCGGCCGCTGCACCTTCACCACCACATCGGATCCTTCGGGGAGGCGGGCGGTGTAGACCTGGGCTACCGAGGCGGCGGCCAGCGGGGTGGTGTTGAAGTCGGCGTACAGGTGGTGGAGGGGAGCGCCCAGTTCGTCGATCAGGACCTGTTCGACGGCCGGCCAGGGAGCGGGGGTGACCTGGTCCTGGAGGCGGCTTAGCTCGGTGGCTACGGATGCCGGGATGATGTCGCTGCGGGTGGACAGCACCTGGCCGAGCTTGACGAACGTGACGCCGGCCTCGTCGAGGGCGAGGCGGAGGGAGCGGGCGAGTTCCGCTTGGCCGGCGGCGTTCTCGCGGCCCGGGCGGCGGCGGCCGCGGAGGTACGGGCCGAGGCCGTGCTTGATCGCGATCCGGAGGATCTGCAAGTACCTTCGGGTACGCGCGAGCCGCCCGCTGACGTCGCGGCGCAGATCGCGGGCCCTCGGCAACGACCCGGTCGGCACCAGCGCCTCCGCGAGGACCAGGAACACCAGCCCCGCGACCATCGACACCAGCGCGATCAGCACCATGTACGCGATCGCGGCACCGTTCGACCCGGTCCACGGCGGCGTACCGATCATCGCGACCGCCAGCGGACCGGACACGCTCAGCGTGATCAGCGCACCGACCGCCAGCCGCCCGAACCCGAACCGCACCCCGAGCAGCCGCTGCGCGATCGGCACGAAGATCACCATGAACAGGACCAGGTTGGTCAGCCGCAACACGACAACGTCCATGCCGGGAACACTAGGCGCTGGACCCGCGCCGACGGCTCCCCCACACGGGTGAGCAGACCCCGGACAACGCGAAACCCCCGGAACCCACGAGCAGGTTCCGGGGGTTTCACCGAGGATCAGGCGCGGCGGCGGATCTTGTTGCCGAGCCAGACCAGCGGGTCGTACTTGCGGTCGACGACGCGTTCCTTCATCGGGATCAGCGCGTTGTCGGTGATCTTGATGTGTTCGGGGCAGACCTCGGTGCAGCACTTGGTGATGTTGCAGAAGCCGAGACCGTGCTGTTCCTGCGCCGCGTTCTGCCGGTCGGCGGTGTCCAGCGGGTGCATGTCGAGCTCGGCGATCCGCATCAGGAAGCGCGGACCGGAGAAGTTCTCCTTGTTCTCCTCGTGGTCCCGGATCACGTGGCAGGTGTTCTGGCACAGGAAGCACTCGATGCACTTCCGGAACTCCTGCGAACGCTCCACGTCCTCCTGCTGCATCCGGTACTCACCGGGCTTCAGGTCCGCCGGCGGCTTGAAGGCCGGCACCTCGCGGGCCTTCTGGTAGTTGTACGAGACGTCCGTGACCAGGTCCCGGATCACCGGGAACGTCCGCATCGGCGTGACCGTGACGACCTCGTCCTCGGCGAACGTGTTCATCCGGCACATGCACATCAGCTTCGGCATGCCGTTGATCTCGGCGCTGCAGGAGCCGCACTTGCCGGCCTTGCAGTTCCACCGGACCGCCATGTCCGGCGTCTGGGTCGCCTGCAGCCGGTGGATGACGTCGAGGACGACCTCGCCCTCGTTCACCTCGACCTCGTAGTCCTTGAGCTCACCGCCCTCGGAGTCCCCACGCCAGACGCGGAACTTACCTTGGTAACTCATGTGGCCGGCAGCTCCTCATCCGTCAGGTACTTCTTCAGTTCGTCGCCCTCGAACAGCTCGAGCAGGTCCGCACGCATCGGGATCTGCTGTTCCTCGGACACGTTCACGTGGCCCTCGGCGTCGAGCCTGCAGACCAGCAGCTTCTTGCGCCAGTCCGCCGACATCGTCGGGAAGTCGTCCCGGGTGTGGCCGCCGCGCGACTCCTGCCGCAGCAGCGCCGCGCCGGCCACGCACTCGGACACCGTCAGCATGTTCCGCAGGTCGAGCGCGAGGTGCCAGCCCGGGTTGAACTGCCGGTGACCCTCGACCGTCATCTTCGCGATCCGGCCGCGGAACTCGGCCAGCCGGCCGAGCGCCTGCTCCATCTCGGCCTCCTTGCGGATGATGCCGACCAGGTCGTTCATCGACTGCTGCAGTTCCTGGTGGATCGAGTACGGGTTCTCGCCGCCCTCGAGCTCGAACGGCGCCAGCGCCTCCGCGGCGGCCGCGTCGACGTCGGCCTGGTCGATCTTCGGCCGCTCGGCCAGCGAGTCGACGTACGTCGACGCGCCGAGGCCGGCGCGCCGCCCGAACACCAGCAGGTCGGACAGCGAGTTGCCGCCGAGCCGGTTCGAGCCGTGCATGCCGCCGGCCACCTCACCGGCCGCGAACAGGCCCGGTACGACCGAGGACGCGGTGTCCGGGTCGACCTCGACGCCGCCCATCACGTAGTGACAGGTCGGGCCGACCTCCATCGGCTCGGCGGTGATGTCGACGTCGGCCAGCTCCTTGAACTGGTGGTGCATCGACGGCAGCTTCTTGATGATGGTCTCGGCGGGCAGCCGGCTGGACACGTCCAGGAAGACGCCGCCGTGCGGGGACCCGCGGCCGGCCTTGACCTCGGAGTTGATCGCCCGGGCCACCTCGTCCCGCGGCAGCAGCTCCGGTGGGCGCCGGTTGTTGGCCTGGTCCTCGTACCAGCGGTCGCCCTCCTCCTCGGTGGTCGCGTACTGCTCCTTGAACACGTCCGGGATGTACTCGAACATGAACCGCTTGCCCTCGGAGTTCGTCAGTACGCCGCCGTCGCCGCGGACCGACTCCGTCACCAGGATCCCCTTCACCGAGGGCGGCCAGACCATGCCCGTCGGGTGGAACTGGATGAACTCCATGTTGATCAGCGTCGCGCCCGCCCGCATCGCGAGGGCGTGGCCGTCACCGGTGTACTCCCACGAGTTCGAGGTGACCTTGAAGGACTTGCCGACGCCGCCGGTGGCGAGCACCACGGCGGGCGTCTCGAAGACCACGAAGCGACCCGACTCGCGCCAGTACCCGAAGGCACCCGAGATGGCGTCGCCGTCCTTCAGCAGGTCGGTGATCGTGCACTCGGCGTAGACCTTGAGGTTCGCCTCGTAGTCGCCGGTCTTCTCGAAGTCCTCCTGCTGCAGCGAGACGATCTTCTGCTGCAGCGTGCGGATCAGCTCGAGGCCGGTGCGGTCGCCGATGTGCGCGAGCCGCGGGTACGTGTGGCCGCCGAAGTTGCGCTGGCTGATCCGGCCGTCGGGCGTCCGGTCGAACAGGGCGCCGTACGTCTCCAGCTCCCAGACCCGGTCCGGGGCCTCCTGGGCGTGCAGCTCGGCCATCCGCCAGTTGTTCAGGAACTTGCCGCCGCGCATGGTGTCGCGGTAGTGCACCTGCCAGTTGTCGTCGGAGTTGACGTTGCCCATCGCCGCCGCGCAGCCGCCCTCGGCCATCACGGTGTGTGCCTTGCCGAACAGCGACTTGCAGATGATCGCGGTGCGCTTGCCCTGCTCACGGGCCTCGATCGCCGCGCGCAGGCCGGCGCCACCGGCCCCGATCACGACGACGTCATAGGTGTGTCGTTCCAGCTCAGTCATGACATCCTCAGTTGATGAAGCGCAGGTCGGAGAACCATCCGGCGGAGACCGCCATGATGTAGAAGTCGGTCAGGATCACGGTGAACAGCGACGTCATCGCGAAGGTGCCGTGCTTCGGGTTCAGCTTGGACACGAAGGTCCAGTACCGATAGCGCATCGGGTGCTTGGAGAAGTTCTTCAGCCGGCCGCCGACGATGTGCCGGCAGGCGTGGCAGGACAGCGTGTACAGCCACAGGCAGACGAGGTTGATCCAGATGATCAGCGTGCCGAGGCCGATGCCGAAGCCGCCGCCCTTGCCGTGGAAGGCCTGGACGCCGTCGTAGATGTTCAGCAGGCCGAACAGCAGCGCACCGTAGAAGAAGTAGCGGTGCAGGTTCAGCGCGATCAGCGGGAACTTCCGCTCACCGGTGTAGGCCTTGTGCGGCTCGGGCACCGCGCACGCGGCCGGCGCGAAGAACAGCGACCGGTAGCCCGCCTTGCGGTAGTAGTAGCAGGTGCCGCGGAAGCCGGCCAGGACCACGAACGTGATCAGGCTGAACGGCAGGAAGCGCGGGAAGTTGCCGAACCAGGTGCCGAGATGGCTCGAGCCCTCGACACAACTGCTGGTCACACAGGGCGAGTACAGCGGGGTGAGGTAGTGGTACGCGTCGACCCAGTACCACTTGTTCATGAAGATGCGGACCGTCGCATAGACGATGAAGAACAGCAGGATCACGCCGATACGCAACGGCGCGAGCCACCATTTGTCCGATCTTGCGGTCTTGAGGCCTACCTGTGCGCGGCCGGGAGCGCTTACCCCGGTCGCCATCAGGGAGCGTGCCTGTCGGGCGCGCCGAAGCCTTCGTGTTCCGCGTCTGTCCACATGGACGCGTCGTACTCCACGTCGGGAATCTCCTCGAGTTCCTCCGGAACCGGTCCGGGCCTGTGCCTGGGATCAGGCGGGCCCAGTTCGGCGAGATCGTCGCTCAGCCGGGCCACGTCGGACACCAGGCGGCGGATGCCGAGGGTGTCACCGTACTCCTGGCTGAGTCTGCCGACGGCGGCGTGCAGCCCTTCGAGTGCGCGGGCGACTGCGGCAACCTCGCTGTTGCTCATGCCGACTCCAGTGATGGTTATGTAGCTGTCAGTATGGGCACACTTTGCCCCTGCCGAGCGCGCAACGGAAGACCCCTCGGTACGGCGTGTTTCCAGTTAGGCTTACCTCAGTTGCGACCGGCCGTCGGGTGGAGTAATGGAGCGAATCCGGCCTGTAGTACAAGAAGATTCGCGGGCGGCGTCAACGTCTCGGCCTGATGAAGACCGGCGGGTTCGAGCGGTATGCCGTACCCGTTCCAGGACCACGGCAGCACCCGGCCGCCGAGCACCAGCGCAGGCGCCCCGTCGAACCGCACCATGGCCCCATCAGGCAGTTCGGAGAAGTTCTGGGTAGTAGTCCGCTGCCGCCGGGTACGGGATTCGACCCGCTGGTAGTGCAGTACGGCATCCATCTCGGCCGCCCGCGGACGCTCGCCCAGAGAGTTGGCGGCCGCCCAGGCGCCGGCGTACAGCAGGTAATCCCTGCGTCTGCAGTAATGACACGGTCGATGGCCGGCCGCCAGCGCGACCGCCTCGTCGAAGAAGAACAGCGCGGTCCAGCGCCCCGGCGGCATCGGATCGCGCCGGATCCCCTTCCACTCAAGGACGCAGCAGATCCACGCCTTCGAGCGCCAGCGGGTCGTCCCGAGCGTGCGGTCCGGGCGGTGGATGCTGCCGCGGTTGCCCATCAGCAACCCGCGGCCGGTGTCGGCCACGATCTCCTGGGTGGGCAGAACCCTGTTCTGCAAGGGCATAGGAGCATCGTGCCGCACGCGTCGGACACCTTCTGGCAGAGTCGCGACGTGAAGACTGTTGTGGGAGTGGCAGTAGTAGAGGGCAAGCGGGTGCTCGCGGCGTACCGGCCGGGGGTGGACGGCGGGTGGGAGTTCCCGGGCGGGAAGGTGGAGCCGGGGGAGTCCGACGAGCAGGCTGCCGTACGGGAGCTCCGCGAGGAACTGGACCTGGAGATCAAGGTCGGGGAATCGCTCGGTCCGGCGGTGAACATCTCGGCCGAGTACCAGCTGCACGTCTATCTCGCGACAGTGGTTTCCGGGGATCCGGTACTGCGGGAACACTCGGAGCTGAGGTGGTTCGCCGCCGCCGAACTGGACGAAACGGGCTGGCTGGTCCCGGATCGGCCCTTCGTCCGGGAACTTCGTACCAGGTTGTAAGTGGTACACATCACACTGCCGCTCGGCGCCGAGTGCTCACGCTCCGGAACTGTATGGGTCGTTTGTATGGGTTGTACCTGGCACGTGGTCCAGCCGCCGGACGAGAATCCTTGCCTGACTCTTGGGGAGGAGTGACGTATGTCGGTGTACCCGGCAGTTCCGGCGGTGCGGAGAGAAGACTTCGCGCCCGAGGTCGTGTGTGAGGTGTACGAGCTCGGTTCGCACCGGCGGACGCCCGCGGCGGTCAGGGAGCTGACCAGCCGCCAGGTGGCGATCGGCCGGATGATGTCGACCGGTGCGAAGGACGCCGCGATCGCTCGTGACCTCGGGCTCTCGCTGCGCACCGTGCGTGCCGAGATCAGCGCGCTGATCAAGGGCCTGGGCGCGAAGTCGCGGTTCCAGGCGGGCTGCCTGCTGGTTCGCCGCTTCGGCTGAGAACTGTCCGGAGGCCGACGTAGGCTTTCGGCATGGTTGAGCTTGCTGAGCGCCGGCTGCTGCTGGTGCACGCCCACCCGGACGACGAAACCATCAACAACGGTGTGACGATGGCGCGATACGTGGCCGAGGGAGCGCACGTCACGCTGATCACCTGCACCCTCGGCGAAGAGGGCGAGGTGCTGGTCCCCGAGCTCGCGCACCTGGCCGCCGACCAGACCGACGGCCTCGGCCGGCACCGGATCGGCGAGCTGGCGAACGCGATGTCCGAGCTCGGTGTCACCGACCACCGGTTCCTCGGCGACGCGGGCAAGTACCGCGACACCGGGATGATCTACAACGACCACGGCAACGCGGACGTCCCGCCGGAGACCCGCAAGGACAGCTTCTGGCAGGCCGACCTGCTCGACGCGGCCAACGACCTGGTCCCGGTGATCCGCGAGCTCCGGCCGCAGGTCCTGGTCACGTACGACCAGTGGGGCAACTACGGCCACCCGGACCACATCAAGGCGCACCGGGTCGCGATGTACGCCGCGGACCTGGCCGCCGCCCGCTCGTACCGCGAGGACCTCGGCGAGGCCTGGGAGATCCCGAAGATCTACTGGACCGCGATGGCCGAGTCGCCGATGCGTGAGCAGCTGCGGGCGCTCCGCGACGCCGGCGACACCACGACGTTCGAGGGCATGGACCCGGACGGCCCGCTGCCGCCGATGATCACCCCGGACCGGCTGATCGACTGCGTGATCTCCGGCGAGGAGTATCTCGACCGGAAGATGAACGCGATGAAGGCGCACGCCACCCAGATCACCGTGGACGGCCCGTTCTTCGCGCTGTCCAACAACAACGGCAACCAGATCTGGGCCTCCGAGCCGTACCGGTTGGTCCGCGGCACCGCCGCACCCGACGCCGACGGCCTCGAGCACGACCTCTTCGCCGGCCTGTAAACCGGCGGTGAGGTGACCCTTTCCACACGCTCGGTCGAGTGAACAAGGCATAACCTGCTGACGTGTCCTCGACCGAGCCCAGTGGGAGTGTGCCCGCCGCGGAGTTCCGTGCCGCGCTCGGGCGGTTCGCGTCCGGGATCACGATCATGAGCACGTTGCAGGACGGCGTCGCGCACGCGATGACCGCGAACGCGTTCACCTCGGTGTCGCTCGACCCGCCGCTGGTGCTGGTCTGCGTGGACAAGGGCGTCCGGATGCACGCCGCCGTCCTGGACTGCGGGTACTGGGCGATCTCGGTGCTGGCCGCGGAGCAGCAGCCGGTCGCGGAGCGGTTCGCCCGGTCCGGGCGGGACCTGTACAGCCAGTTCGACGGGATCGCCACCACGGCCGGCCCGAAGACCGGGTGCCCGACCGTCGACGGGGCGCTGTCCTGGCTGGAGTGCCGCACCTGGGCGACGTACGACGGGGGCGACCACACGATCGTGGTGGGTGAGGTGCTGAGCCTGGGGACCGGTGGTCCGGGCGATCCGGGAGCGCTGCTCTACGCGTCCGGTCACTACCGGAAACTGCCCGGAAACTGACCGTTGTCCCGGGGCAGGGAAGGGCTGCCCCGAGGGGTGGCCAGACCTCTGGCGTCCCGTAGGATGTGCGCTTGTGCCCTGACCCCGGCTCGTGCAGGAGGACTCTTTCCGGTGGGGAGAAAGCAGCTCGCGGGGATCATCGCCGCCGCGGGGCTCGGTGTGGTCGTCGTCGGGTACGGCGCCGCGTTCGCGTTCGCGGGCTCGAAGGTGCCGAGCTCCACGACCGTGCTCGGGATCCCGATCGGGGGCCTGTCGAAGGACGCCGCGCAGGCGAAGCTGACCGACGGTCTGAAGGACCGGGTGGCGGCGCCGATCGCGCTGACCGCCGGCGGGGCCACGTTCCAGGTGGTACCGGCCGAGGCCGGGCTGTCCGTGGACGTCGGCAAGACCGTCGACGCGGCCGGTGCGGGTCGCAGCCTGGCGCCGGGCCGGATCTGGCACGCGCTCACCGGCGGCGACGCGGTCGACCCGGTGGTCACCAAGGACGACGCGAAGCTGAAGGCCGCCGTCGACAAGCTGGCCGGCCAGGTGAACCGCAAGGCCACCGAGGGCACGATCACGTTCAAGGGCACCCAGCCGGTCAAGCACGAGCCCGCCGAGGGCCTCGAGTTGGACACCGCGAAGGCGACCGACGCGGTCGTCGCGGCGTACCCGGCCGACGGGCAGCCGAAGGAGCTACCGGTCAGTACGACGAAGCCGCAGGCCGCCTCCGACGCGATCGACAAGGCCGTCAAGGAGTTCGCCGAGCCGGCCATGTCCGGCCCGGTCCGGCTGGCGGTCGGCTCGAAGTCGGTCGACCTGACGCCGGCCGAGCTCGCTCCCGCGCTGTCGGTCACCGTGCAGGAGGGCAAGGTCATCCCGGCGCTGAACACCAAGACCCTGGAGCCGCTGTTCCAGCAGCGCTTCAAGACCTTGGAGACGCTGCCGAAGGACGCCACGGTGCAGATCGTCGGCGCCGGCCCGAAGGTGGTCCCGGCCGTCGACGGGGTGGTCGTCGACCGGACCAAGATCGGCGCCGCGATCCTGTCGGTGCTGCCGAAGCCGGTCGGCGAGCGGCGGGCCACCGTGCCGCTGATCCCGACCCCGGCGAAGTTCACCACCGAGCAGGCGACCGCGCTCGGGATCACCCAGAAGATGGGCGAGTTCCAGACCGAGTTCCCGGACGCGGCGTACCGCAACATCAACATCGGTACGGCGGCGCGGAAGATCAACGGGACGCTGCTGAAGCCGAACGAGATGTTCAGCCTGAACAAGATCGTCGGTGAGCGGACCAAGGAGAACGGGTTCACCGAGGGCTACATCATCAGCGGCGGGAAGTTCGAGAAGGACCTCGGCGGCGGTGTCTCGCAGTCGGCGACCACGACGTTCAACGCGGCGTTCTTCGCCGGGCTGAAGCTCGTCGAGCACAAGGCGCACAGTGTCTACATCAGCCGTTACCCGGTCGGGCGGGAGGCGACGGTCGCGTGGCCGTCGCTGGACCTGAAGTTCCTGAACGACTCCGGCCACGGTGTGCTGGTGCAGACGGTGTTCAAGGCCTCGACGGCGGGCAGCAAGGGCAGCATCCGGGTGATCATCTGGGGCACCAAGGTCTGGGACGTCACCGCCGGGCAGTCCTCGAAGACGAACGTCCGGCAGCCGAAGGTCGTCTACAACACCGCCGCCAAGTGCGAGGCGCAGGCGCCGACGCCGGGCTTCGACATCACGATCTACCGGTACCTGGCGAAGAACGGCGTCCGGCAGAAGACCGAGTCGTTCGTCACCAAGTACAACGCGGCCGACGACATCCGCTGCGGACCGCAACCCGGCACGGTCACCCCGCCGCCGGGCACCACGACGACCCCACCGCCACCGGGCCGAGGCCACAAACCCAACTAACCCCGGTGGAGTTCGTGCAGTCCCGCCGCGACCTGGTCGAAGAGTGCCTCCTCGATGACCGCGCCTTCGCGGCGGACCTGCCGCGGGTCGATGCGGAGCACCCGGTCCAGCCGTACTTCGCTGTTCCGGTGTTCCTTGTCCCACGAGCCGCTGCCGATGTCCATCCAGACCCGGCCCCAGCGCGCCTCGTCGGCGGCGTCGCGGTCGTGGTCCTTGCTGGTCAGGATCAGCGCCAGCAGGTACGGCTCGTCCCAGCCCATCACCAGCACCGGACGGTCCTTGCCGCGGGTGTGGTCCTCCTCGAACGGCACCCAGGTCCAGACGATCTCACCCGGATCCGCCACCCCGTCGTCCGGATGCGGCGTGTACTCCACCCGCACCGTCCCCTCGAAATCCCCCGCGTACTCCGGCCGCTCAACCACGTGATCCGCCATAGCCCCGGAGCCTAACGCCCTCACATCTCGGTGGGCTCACACCGTTCAACGCACGTGCTCATCACTCGCAACCGGGGCGCGGTACTCGCCGTGCTGCTCACCGGTCAGTTCATGGCCAACATCGACACCGCGGTGGCGAACATCGCCGGCCCGTCGATCGGGACCGATCTGCACGCCTCGCCGGGCGCGGTCGGGCTGGTCGTCTCCGGGTACGTCGTCGCGTTCGCCGTCCTGCTGATCACCGGCGCCCGGCTCGGTACGTCACTCGGCTACCGGCGGACGTTCCTGCTCGGCCTGACCGTCTTCACCGCCGCGTCCCTCGCCTGCGGTCTGGCGCCCGGGATCGGCACGCTCGTCGGCGCGCGCTTCGTTCAGGGTGCCGGGGCCGCGCTGATGGTTCCGCAGGTGCTCAGCGGCATCCAGCTGCACTTCCACGGCCGCGACCGGCTCAAGGCGCTCGGGTACTTCTCGATCGCGCTGTCCGGCGGCGCCGTGGCCGGGCAGCTGCTCGGCGGCGTACTGATCGCCGCGAACCTGTTCGGCACCGGCTGGCGCCCGATCTTCCTGGTCAACGTGCCGATCGGCGCCGGCCTGCTGATCGCCGGCCGCCGCCTGCTCCCGCCCGACCCGGCCGGCCGCCGGGACCGCCTGGACCTCGGCGGTGTCCTCGTCCTGTGTACGGCGGTTCTGCTCGTCATCGTGCCGCTCCTGCTCGGTGCCGAGCGCGGCTGGCCCACCTGGTCCTGGCTGTGTCTCCTGCTGAGCGTTCCGGCGCTCCTGCTCTTCGAGTACGGCGAACGCCGTACGGCCGCGGGTGGTGGGCGACCGCTCATCGCGCGGGAGGTGCTCGGCAGCAGGTCCGTCCGCGCCGGGCTGCTCGCTCACGGGTGCACCAGCGGTTCGTACTTCGCCCTCCTGTTCGTACTCGCCCTTTACCTACAGGGCGGGCTGCACAAGGGTCCGGCGTACTCCGGGTTCGCCATGGTGGTGTGGGTGGCCGCTTTCGGGCTGGCGGGGCCTGTACTGCCGAGGCTGCGCAGGGGAGCGCAGTGGATGCCGGTTGTGGGCTGCCTGGTGCTGGCGACGGGCTATGTGCTCGTGCTGGCGTATCTGGTGCTCGGCGGGCGTAGCGGGCCGTTGCTGTTCGTTCTGCTCGGTGTCGGCGGGTTGGGGCTGGGGATCAGCGCCAACACGTTGATCGGCGCGGTGACGTCCAGCCTGCCGCCGTCGTACGCCGCTGACCTGTCCGGGGTGGTTGCTACCAACGCACAGCTGTCTGGTGCATTGGGGGTCGCTGTGGCGGGCTCTGCGTACACCGCGCTCTCTGCTGATCCCGGGAGGGCCTTGACCGTCGTACTGGCTGGGTTTGCGGTGCTTGCGCTGGTCGGGGCCGCGGCTGCTCAGCGGTTGGTCAAGTAGCGGTAGCGGTACGCCTCTTGATAGCCGAGGCGGGTGTAGGTGGTCAGCGCGGGGATGTTCTCCAGGAGAACTTCAAGATAGGTACGCCGACCGCCTTCCGGGCCTGACCAGCGCGCCAGGCCCTGGACGATCGCCGTACCGAGCCCGCGCCGGCGGAACCCCTCCGCCACGCGGATCGAGTCCACCCCGAGCCAGTGCCCCGTCATCGCCCCCCGCCCGACCGCCACAACCCGCCCGCCCTGCACCACAGAGGCAAACCTCGCCTTCGCCGCCCCTTCAAGCACCTGCGGTGCAACAACCGGTACTGGGCCCTCGAAAGCAGCCGCATACCACGCGTCATCCGGCCGCTCTGTCAGCTGAACCTCGTACCCAGGTGCAGCGTTCACATGGTCCAGCGTGGTGTGCATGACGAGTACGTCGGACTGCCCCGGGCGGGCGTCCACCCACCCGAGAGCACGAATCTCCTGGTCGAACGGACTGCCGACGCGGACCTGAACCTGTGGGCGGAGTTGGCGCTCTGTGTAGAACGCGACGGTCTGCTCGAGGGCTTCGGCGACCGGGACGCCGGGGCGGCCGGCCGGGAGGAGCGAGTTGGCGCGGCCGGTCCAGCCGGCGGATGCCCGGAGCAACCACTGGCCGATGTACGCGCGTTCCACGGCGGGCCGGCCGAGCGACGCGGTCAGGAACAGCTGGTCGACGTCGACCGGGCGGAGCGGCAGCTCGGGGATCCGCTTGGCGGCGGCGATGTCCGCGACCGGGATGTCGTACAGCGTGCTGTCCGCGTGCCGAACGGTGACGAGTTCCGGCGTACCGGCCTGCAGGACGCCGATCACGTCGGTCAGCCCGCCCGGAATCCGGTGCCGGACGACGACACGGTGGCCGATATCACGGGCACCCAGGCCTGACACGATCCGGACTCCTGGCACAGTGGTCGAGGTACTACCGTGATACTAGAGATACTCGCATCACCGCATCGCAGCACCCCGAAGCCAGCGCTGCGCTTGCCTGCCATAGGAGGAGTAGCAGTGACCTACGTCATCGCGCAGCCGTGTGTTGACCTGAAGGACCTCGCGTGTGTCGAGGAATGCCCCGTCGACTGCATCTACGAGGGCAACCGGATGCTGTACATCCACCCCGACGAGTGCGTCGACTGCGGAGCCTGTGAGCCGGTCTGCCCGGTGGAGGCGATCTACTACGAGGACGACACTCCGGAGCAGTGGAAGGACTACTACACCGCGAACGTCGACTTCTTCAACGACCTCGGTTCGCCGGGCGGTGCGTCCAAGCTCGGCAAGATCGACAAGGACCACCCGTTCATCGCGGCCCTGCCGCCGCAGGAACACGACGAGTAAAGAAAGCTGACAGAGAGTAGGGCATCCAAGCGGGTGCCCTACTTCTGTTTACTGCGCCAGTACGTCCACGTGGACGTGATCGAGGTGCCTGAGGATCTTCGGGTCACCTGAGCGCTCCGGTGGGGTGTACTTGCGCCAGCCCGCGTCCGACTGCCCGCCCGCGGTCCAGATCTTGTCGCTGAAGATCACCGTCTGGATGTTCAGCAGCTTCGCCCGGGCCACCAGGTACTGCGCGATCGCCCACCCCTTGGTGGTGTTCGCCGCCGAGATCGGCCGGACGAACACGTCGATCGCCCGCCCGTCGTAGTGCGCCGACCCCTCCATGTGCCCGGTCCGCACCCCGCCGGCCTCGTACCCGCCGGTCGACAGCTTCCCGAACGTCCGCGCCAGGTCCTTGCGGACCACCTCCGCCCGCGGCGTCAGCCCGTCCTTGCCCATCGTCTCCTGCGGTACGTCGGCCGTGTTCACCGTGCAGCTGAACACGCTCTCCGACTGCCCGGTCAGCGACGACGCCAGCACCCGGGCGTCAGCCTCGTGGTCGGCGTACGCGTTCGGGAACGCGCTGCGCTGCACCTTGTCCGCGGCGACCGTGATCGGGAGGCTCTGGTAGTTCGCGATCTTCACCAGCGCGTCGTAGAACTTCCCGGTCGCGTAGTACGGGTTCTGGACCTGTTTCGCCGTACCCCAGCCCTGCGACGGCCGCTGCTGGAACAGCCCGAGCGAGTCCCGGTCGCCGTGCGCGAGGTTCCGCAGGTTCGACTCCTGGTACGCCGTGGCCAGCGCGATCGTCGCCGCCCGGGCCGGCAGCCCACGGCGGACCGCGATGCCCGCGATGATCGCCGCGGACTCGGCCTGCTCGAAGTCGAGCACGACCTGCTGCCCGTTGACCGTCGCGGTGCACTGCTCGGGCGGCGGCAGGATGTTCGCGATGTTCTTCCCGCCGAGCCAGGCGATCCCGGCGCCGATCGCGAGGCTGAGCACGCCGATGCCACCCAGGACGACGAGGGCACCACGCTTCACCGGCATACCGCTCCCAACGTTCGAGGGCAGAGGACAGTTTCGCGGGTCACGTACTGATTGACGTGGTCAGCCTCACGCTGGTTGGCAAAGTCATCCTTTCGGACGATCAGGCGTTGGCGTGCAGCGCTTCGTTCAGCGTGATGCCCTCGCCCTGGCGCGGGCGGGCCTCGACGGCGCCGGTGACCGAGTTCCGGAGGAACAGCAGGCCGGGCTGCCCGGACAGGTCGCGGGCCTTCACGACCGTGCCGTCGGGGAGCGTGACCTTGGTGCCGGCGGTCACGTACACCCCCGCCTCGACCACGCAGTCGTCGCCGAGCGAGATGCCGGTGCCGCCGTTCGCGCCGAGCAGGCACCGCTTGCCGATCGAGATCACCTGCTTGCCGCCGCCGGACAGCGTGCCCATGATCGACGCGCCGGCGCCGATGTCGCTGCCGTCGTCGACCACCACCCCGGCGACGATCCGGCCCTCGACCATCGACGTCCCGAGGGTGCCGGCGTTGAAGTTCACGAAGCCCTCGTGCATCACGGTGGTCCCCGAGGCGAGGTGCGCGCCGAGCCGGACCCGGTCCGCGTCGCCGATCCGGACCCCGGACGGTACGACGTAGTCCGTCATCCGCGGGAACTTGTCGACGCTGGTCACGCTCAGGTGCTGGCCGGCGGCGCGGGCGCGGAGCCGGACGTTCTCGACCTCGTCGACCGGGACCGGGCCGAGCGACGTCCACGCGTTGTTCGGGAGGGCGGCGAAGATGCCGTCCAGGTTGACGCCGTGCGGGCGGACCAGGCGGTGGCTGAGCAGGTGCAGCCGCAGGTACGCGTCCGCCGTACCGCTCGGGGCCTCGTCGAGGACCAGTTCGGTCGTGACCACCTCACGCCGTACCTGCCGGAGGGCGTCGTTCCCCTCGGCGGCGACCAGCTCGGCCGGGGCCTTGGCGTCGGCCGGCCGGGACCCGAGCGCGGGCGCCGGGTACCAGACGTCCAGGACGTCCCCGGCGGTGGTAACGGTGGCAAGGCCGAAGCCCCAGGCGTGGTTCGTCATGCCTACACCCTAATTCGGGCGCACCCGGCGCCGGAGCATGGTCTACTTTTCGGATGCTTCCTGGATGGATCCCGCGGGACGTGGTGCTGGAGGTGTTGGCGGCGCCGGCTCCCGAGGCGGTGCATTCGGAGCTGCTGCGGCAGTGGGGATCGTCGGAGGTACGGCGGCTGTCGTACGGCTTGCGCAGCGTGATCGTGAAGCACGGGACGGACACGCAGGCCGGCGAGGAAACGGCCTACCAGAGGTACGTCGTACCGCTGGGGCTGCCGGCGCCGGAACTGTTGTACGGCGGCGACGGCGTGATCGTGCTGGCCGACGTCGGCCGGGTGACGCTCGAGCAGGAGCCGACCGCGGACGGGTTCGTCGCGGGCGCCGAGCTGGCGGCGCGGATCCACGGCGCGACGGTGGCCGGGGCGAGCGGGTTTCCGCCGGTGCGGGTGAAGGAGCTGGCCGGGCGGATCGGGCGGATCGACTTCGACCTGGATCCGCTGGTGGAGGCGCTCGACCGGCTGCACCGGGACGCGCCGCTCGGGGTGGTGCACGGGGACTTCGTGCCGAAGAACCTGGTCACCGACGGCACTCGCTGGACGGCGGTCGACTGGCCGCTGGCGCATCTCGCTCCGCATCTGAGCGACCTGTACACGTTGATCCGCGATGCCGTTGCCCTCGGCTACGACCGCGGCCCGATCGTCGCGCGGTACGTCGAGGTCTCGGGCGCGGATCCGTTCCTGGTGGACCGGCAGCTGCTGACCGGGGGCGCGTGTTTCTGCCTGCTCGCGCTGACGTTCGTGATCGAGGAGGGCGTCCGGACGATCCCTGGCTCGGAGGACTGGATCGACCCGCTGCTGGCCGAGCTCGCGGACCTCGTCGGGCAGTTGTCGTGAGGCTGCTGGTCCTCGGCGGCACGAAGAACCTCGGCCGGCACGTCGTCGAGGCGGCGCTCCGGGACGACCACGAGGTCACCCTCTTCAACCGCGGGCTGACGAACCCGGTGCTGTTCCCCGGCGTACGCCGGATCACCGGCGACCGGGCGGCTCCCGGCGTACTGGCCGGCGGTGAGTGGGACGGCGTGATCGACATGTCCGGCTTCCTGGTCCGCGACGTGTCGCTGAGCGCCGCCGTACTCCGGGACCGCTGCGGCCACTACACGTACATGTCGTCGATCGCCGTCTACGCGAGCAAGACCGACGTCGGCATGACCGAGTCCGCCCGGCTCCTCGGCTGGCCCGCCGGCGCGCCCGAGGACCACTTCACGATGGACCTGTACGGCCCGTCCAAGGTCCGCAACGAATCGTTGCTCACCGCCACCTTCGGGGACCGAACCGCGTCCGTCCGCTCGGGCTTCGTGATCGGCCCGTACAACCCCGACTTCGGCAACTGGGGCTGGGCCCTGGCCCACAACGTCCCGCTGGAATGCGCTGCCCGCCGCGACCAGCCCGTCCAGTACATCGACGCCCGCGACCTCGCCGGCTTCCTCCTGCACGTCACGGCCGACCGTCTCCCCGGCCCTTTCAACGCCGTCGGCCCCACCCGCCGGATGTCAGACCTCGCCGAGAGCTGGTGTTCGGTCGTACCGGACCCTCCACCCGTCAACTGGTCCCCACCGGCAGACGCCTTCCACCTACCCCACGACGGCTCCAACGACGGCACCTTCCAACTGGTCAACACCCGCGCCCTCACCCACGGCCTCCAGCTCCGCCCCGACACCGAGACCGCCCGCGACTACGTCGCCTGGGTCCACGATGGAAACGTTCCACCCGCGCCGCCGCATTGATTCGTAGGATTGCGCCCGTGGATATCGAGACTGGCGGTGGACCGGGCGGCCCGACGAGTTCGCGGGGTGGGTTCAGCAGTGTGGACGGGACGCGGTACTCGGGGGTTGCCGGTGCGCGGCAGGAGGTGCGGCTGCCCGGTGGGGGACAGCTGGTCGCGGTCGGAGATCGGCTGCGGTACAAGGTCTATCCGGAGCTGGACCGGGCGCTGACGTACGCGGCGACGTACGTCGCGGTCGAGGTGGTGTTCGCCGACGGGACGCGGTACGCCGGGACCGACCAGTACGGGAAGCCCGCCGACGCCGCGGGGCAGGGCGACGCGAAGATCCTGTACGCCGACCAGTGGAACGACGTGCAGGTCGATCTCACCGCCGCCGCGGGGAAGACGATCGCGCAGCTGGTGCTGGTGGTCGACGCACCGGGCGACGGGCCGTTCGCGGGGTGGATCGACGACGTCGAGGTCGGGCCGGCGCCGGCGGAGCCGGACGGGTCGGACCTCGCGGCGTACGTCGACACCCGGCGCGGGACCAACGCGAGCCACGCCTTCTCCCGCGGCAACACGCTCCCGATCACCGCCTGGCCGAACGGGTTCAACTTCGTCACCCCGGTCACCGACGCCTCGACGTACCGCTGGCCGTACGAGTATCAGCGCGCCAACAACGCGGACAACCGTCCCGAGCTGCAGGGCCTCACGTTCTCGCACCAGCCGAGCCCGTGGATGGGCGACCGCGACCAGCTGACGATCATGCCGGTCGCGGCCGCCGAACCGCTCGGCGACCCGGCGGAACGGGCCGTCGCGTTCAGCCACGACGACGAGATCGCCCGGCCCGACCTGTACTCCGTCGCGCTCGCGAACGGCGTCCGCGCCGAGCTGACCCCGACCGACCACGGCGCGATCTTCCGGTTCACGTTCCCGGCAGACGCGGCTGGGCGGCACCTGGTCTTCGACACGATCGACGAGAACGGCGGCTTCGAGTACGACGGGACCGCGGTCACCGGCTGGGTCGAGAACGGGGCGGGGACCGGAATTACCCGGATGTTCTGCTACGGCGAGTTCTCCAGTACGCCGACCGGGTTCGGCCCGGCGTCCGGCGGGCGGGACAACGCGCGCGCCGCGAGCTTCGACGTACCCGAGGTGACGCTGCGGATCGCGACGTCGTTCATCGGCGTGGACCAGGCGCGGCACAACCTGTCGCTGGAGCTGGGCGGTTCGTTCGAGGAGATCCGGAGCGCCGCCAACGCAGTCTGGAACGAGCGTCTGGGAGTCATTCGTCCGGAGGGTGCTACTCCGCCGCAGCTTCGGACCGTTTACGGCAACCTGTACCGGCTGAACCTCTATCCGAACTCGCACTTCGAGAACGTGGCGAGCCTGGAGAACCCGGACTACCGGTATGCCAGCCCAGTACTGCCCGCAGAGGGGGAGGCCACGAGCCTTGTCACCAATGCGGTCGTGCGGCCCGGGAAGATGTATGTGAACAACGGTTTCTGGGACACGTACCGGACCGCGTGGCCGGCGTATGTGCTGTTCTACCCGGAGCTGGCGGCCGAGCTGGTCGACGGGTTCGTGCAGCAGTACCGCGACGGCGGGTGGATCGCGCGCTGGTCGTCGCCGGGGTACGCCGACTGCATGACCGGGACGAGTTCGGACGTGTCGTTCGCGGACGCGTACCTCAAGGGCGTCGCGCTGCCGGACCCGTTGGCGACGTACGACGCCGGGCTCCGGAACGCGACCGTCGCGCCGGCGGCGACCGAGGTCGGGCGGAAGGGCGTCGAGACCGGGTTCTTCGCCGGGTACGTGAGCACGGACACCGAGGAGAGCGTGTCGTGGTCGCTCGAGGCGTACCTGAACGACTTCGGTCTCGCGCAGATGGCGCTGCGGTTGGCGGACGCGTTCCCGCAGCGGCGTGCGCAGCTGCTCGAGGAGGCGGAGTACCTGCGGCGCCGGTCGCTGAACTACGTACTCCTGTTCGACGACGCGATCAACTTCTTCCAGGGGCGGCGTCCGGACGGGAGCTTCGCGAAGACGCCGGCCGAGTTCGACCCCGAGGAGTGGGGCGGCGACTTCACCGAGACCGACGGGTGGAACTTCGCGTTCCACGTCGCGCACGACCCGCGCGGGCTCGCGAACCTGTACGGCGGTCCGCGCGGGCTGGAGGCGAAGCTCGACGAGTTCTTCGCGACACCGGAGCTCGCGGTGAAGAAGGGCACGTACTCGATCGTGATCCACGAGATGGTCGAGGCGCAGGCCGTCCGGATGGGCCAGTTCGGCTTCTCGAACCAGCCGGCGCACCACATCGCGTGGATGTACAACTACGCCGGTACGCCGGCCAAGACCCAGGCGATCGCCCGCGAGGTCCTGGACCGGCTGTACGTCGGGGAGCAGATCGGGCAGGGGTACCCCGGTGACGAGGACAACGGGGAGATGTCCGCGTGGTACCTGTTCGCGGCGCTCGGGTTGTACCCGCTGCGCGTCGGCGCACCGGAGTACGCGATCGGGTCGCCGCTGTTCCCGCGCGTGGTGGTCTCACCGCTGGGCGGGAGCCCGCTGACGATCACCGCGACCGGGGTCGAGAACCCTTACGTACAAGACCTCCGGGTCGACGGCAAACAGTTGCCCGTAGCATCCATCACCCACGCCGACCTGACCGCCGCCACCCACCTCGACTTCACCCTCGGCGCCGAACCATCCGATTGGGCCACCCTGGAGTCCCCGCCTTCGCTGACCACCGACGACCGGGTCGCCACGCCGCTCGTCGACCTGATCCCGGTGGACCCGGGCAGCCCGGTCTTCGACGACACGTCGGCCACCGAAGCCGTCTTCGAGTCCGTCAGCTGGTCACTGCCCGCACCGGCGAGCCCAACTCTCTACACCTTGACGTCCGGCACCGGCGAGCCTCCCACCGGTTGGCAGCTCGAAGCCTCGGCCGACGGCACCACCTGGACCGTCCTCGACACCCGCGCCGACCAGTCCTTCGGCTGGCCCCGCCAGACCCGCCCCTTCAAGATCCCGACCCCCGCCCCTCACCAGCACTACCGCCTGACCTTCCCGACCCCGTCGGCCCTCGCCCAGTTCGAGCTGCTGGCCTGACGGCCGTGCGCCGAGTCGTGAGAACCGGCTGCGCTGAGCAGCCGAAGTCCACGACTCGGTGGGCGGGGCCGGAGCCGTTTGCCACGACTCGGTAGCTCAGGTCGATGGGTGGACGGTGACGGAGCGGATTCGGGTGGTCTTGTCGGGGACGGAATCAGCGACGGGGCGGGTGACCACCAGGCGGACGTAGCGGGCCGTGAACGGGGCGACCGTGCGGTCCGTCGTGGCGGCGGTGTTGCCCCGCACGGTGTCGCGGGTGGTCCACTGCTTGTTGTTGTCGCTGGACTGGAGCTGGAAGTCGCGCGTGTTCAGATCCGCGGCGCCGGCGTGGGCGACTGTGTAGCGGCCGATCGTGCGGTCGGCGCCCAGGTCGACGGACAGCCAAGTGCTGTGGGAGGGGTTGACCCACAAGCCGGCCGTGGGGTCGGTGACGTAGTGGGCGGTGGTGTTCTCGGCGCTTGCCAGGACGGGACAGTAGCGCGCCAGATCCGGTACGCCGGTCGTGTCGGCCACCGCGGCGAACTCCAGCACGCGCACGATGGTGTCGTCGGACTGTGTCGGACGCTGGACGGTCAGCCGGAGGTAGCGCGCCGGGACCGGCTGCGGGAAGCGCCGTTCGGTCAGGTTGTGGATGTTGCCGGTGACAACATCGACCGGCCGCCACGGACCCGTCCGGCGGTGCGCGGCCTCGACGGTGAAGTCCCTGGTGTTGAAGGCGGTCTGACCACTCTCGTACCCGGCATGTTTGACGCGATACCCGGACACGGTCCGCAGCCCGCCCAGATCCAGAACCCGACCACCGGCCGCCACGTCCGTTGTCGCAGACGGTACGACGGATTCGTCGGCGAACCGGTGCAGGTCCAGCCAGACGAAGCGCGGCCGGTAGATCTCGGTTGTCAGCGGATCCGCCCCGAGGCGGTTCACGTTGTAGCTGATCAGCAACCGTCCGTCCTCGGACAGACTCGGGTGCGCCTTCGCGTTGTAGCAGTACGTCCCGCCCGCGGTCTGCGCCTCGTACACGTAGGGCTCCGGGCAGTTGTAGAACCGTACGCCCGGACCGAACGGCCCGATCGGCGACGACCCGATCGCATACTCGAGCCCGGTCGAGTTCACGTTCCGCAGATACACGAGCAGGTACCGCCCGCCCGGGATCGGTGTCACGCTCAGCTCGGTCGACACGTCGGCATGCAGTACGGCGGCGTCCTGGACGCTGACCGTGATGTCCGGGCTCCACGACGTACCGCTCCAGAACCGCCAGGACGCGATGTCGGCGAACTGCTCGCGGCGGACCCGCGCGCAGACCAGGTCCTTCTGCCCGCCCGCCAACGTGTTCCGGTACCCGTAGACGTACACGAATCCGTCCGGACCAGGCATGATCCCGACGCCGAACATCACGATGTACGTGCCGTCCCGGACCAGCAGCCCGACGTCCTCGGTACGGCGTACCGCGGTGTAGTCCGGGACTCCGCCGGCCAGCGGTACGGCGATCAGGTCGACGCGTGCCGCATTCCAGTCGGAGTCCGGGGCGAACCCGGTGGCGTACAACGTGTCGCCGATCGCGATCCCGTCGTTCATCCAGAACCCGCTGCCGAACGCCCCGTTCTCGCCGAGCACGAACGTCGTCCGGGCGGGGTCCGGCCGGTTGCCGACCAGGACGGCCGAGGAGTTGTTGACGAACCCGGTCTGCCGGTACGTCAAGGTGTCCGGGTCGACGGTACCGATCCGGGTGTCGCTGAAGATGAACGCGGTCCGCGAGCCGGGCGTCGCGGAGCCCATGCCATCGCCGCCGTCGCCGCCGTCGCGGCCGTCGAGCGGGACCGAGTAGATCCCGTCGGCGCCGATCCAGCCGGAGCGGCGGTCGAACAGCTCGGTCCACTCGTCGGCGCGGGTGGCACGCAGCGGGCGGTCTGCGGAGGAGGTGGTGGGGGAGGACCAGGACAGCGCCGGGAGTGCGGCGGAGGCGCTCAGGCCGGCCAGAGCGGCGTTGGTGCGCAGGAAGGTACGGCGGGAAACGGTGCTCACCGCAGGCACCTTAGGAAGAAATGTCAACGTTGACAAGGCTATGTCAACGTTGACATCATCAAATCGCTTCGCACTTGTTGCTGTCACTCAGTGAGGGAGTACCAACCGTGCGTCAATCCCGCATCCCCCTCGTCCTGGCGGTGCTGCTCGCCGCCACCGCCCTCTCCTCCCCGGCCGAGGCCTCCCCGGCCGGGCATCGCGCTTCGAACCTGGTGGTCGAGAGTGCGACCGAGCTCGGTCCGATCACCCAGAACCCGCACAACGCCGCCCGCGACAACGGTCAGAGTGTCCGGTACGGCAACCAGTCGGTGTGGTTCTTCGACGACACGATCCTGAAGAACCCGGACGGCTTCCTGACCAGTACCGCCGCGACCACGAGCGACCTGGACGCGAGCGACAACATCACGCTGACCTCGGCGAACCCGCTCGACGAGCACTCCACCGGCGTACCGCCCGAGTTCGTGCCGTTCTCCGCCGCCGAGACCGCGTTCCAGCAGCAGCACGCGGCCGCGGACTGCACGAACTCGACCGACGAGTACTGCGGCACCGTGTTCGCGCACTGGCCCGGCCCGGCCGTCGTCGACCAGGCGCGGCACCGGATCCTGGTGTCGTACGGCAAGCTCTGCCGCGGCGGACGCGTCGGTACGCCGTGTGAGTCGGGCTTCGTCGGCCAGGCGCAAGGCACCGGCCTCGTCTCGGTCGACATGAACAGCAGGACCATAACCCGGCTCACCGCGACCAACCGCCCGGCGGACATCCCGAGCCCGGAGGGCACCGACAACACGTTGTTCTTCCCGCCCGGCCAGGACTGGGGTGGTCAGGCGATGGTGCTGGTCGGCAGCACGCTCTACGGGTACGGCAAGTGCACCCTCGACGGCTGCGCGGTCGCGAAGGTCCCGGTCGCGCAGGTCACCGACATCTCGCAGTGGCGCTTCTACACAGGTGCCGACGGCAACGGTAATCCGCAGTGGTCGACGGACCCGAGCAAGACCGTGCAGGTGAAGGCGAACGGCGCGGCCGGCTCGACCGTCTACTGGGACAGCGCGTTCGGCGCCTACGTCAACACGTTCATGCAGTTCCAGTCCCAGGACGTCCAGTACCAGACGGCCCCGAACCCGTGGGGCCCGTGGAGTACGCCGACCAAGCTGTTCACCGCCGCGAAGACCAGCGGCATCGAGTACGCCGCGTTCGCGCACCCGGAGTACACCAGCGCGGACGGCCTGACGAAGTACTACACGTACTACACCTCGTCGACCGGCGCCCAGATGCTCGTCAAGGTCCGCTTCGCGAAGGGGTCGTGATGCATCAGCATCCACAACGCACGATCGACCGGGCCCGCCGGATGCTCGACGAGCGGGTGCGGCCCGCCGTCGAGCGCCGGACGGCGGCGCTGGACCTCTCGGTACGGCGCCTGCCCGGCGAACCCGAACCGTTCGAGCAGGCGACCGCCGGACCGTTCGAACCGTTCACCGCCGGGTCCGCGTGGGGCCCGGCATGGACGACCGCGTGGTTCCACCTGCGGGGCGACGTCCCGGCCGGCTGGGACGCCGCGGTCGTGATCGACCTCGGCTTCGACGGCGGCCCGGGCTTCCAGTGCGAGGGCCTCGTGTACCGCGCGGACGGCAGCATCATCAAGGGCGTCCACCCGCGCAGCCGGTACGTCCGGCTCGACCCGGGCGCGACCACGGTCGACCTGTACGTCGAGGCCGCCGCGAACCCGGACATCGCGGCGAAGGCATTCCGGCCGACCGGTCTCGGCGACGGGCTCGACGTCGACGGCGAACCGCAGTACCGGTTCCGCCGGGCGGAGCTGGTAGCGCTGGACGTCGAGGTCGACGCGCTCGTGGTCGACCTCGACGTACTGATCGGGTGGGCGGTTGAGCTGGCCGCCGAAGACCCGCGCCGGTCGAAGATCCTCCGGGCGCTCGACCGGGCCTGCGACGTGATCGACCCGGACCGGATCCACGACTGCGTCGACGCCGCGCGGGCCGAGCTCGCGCCGGTGCTCGGGCAGCCGGCGACCGCGAGTACGCACCGGGTCGCGGCGGTCGGGCACGCGCACATCGACTCGGCCTGGTTGTGGCCGATGCGGGAGACCGTGCGCAAGTGCACGCGGACGTTCGCGAACGTGCTGGCGCTGATGGACGACTACCCGGAGCTGCGGTTCGCCTGTTCGCAGGCGCAGCAGTACGCCTGGATCGAGGAGCACCAGCCGAAGCTGTTCGCCCGGATCAGCGACGCGGTCGCGGCCGGGAGGTTCGTACCGGTCGGCGGGATGTGGGTCGAGTCGGACACGAACATGCCGGGCGGCGAGGCGCTCGTCCGGCAGTTCGTGCACGGCAAGCGGTACTTCGCCGAGCGGTTCGGGGTCGAGCCGCGGGAGGTGTGGCTGCCGGACTCGTTCGGGTACTCCGCCGCGCTGCCGCAGATCGCCGTACTGGCCGGGTTCCGGTGGTTCCTGACCCAGAAGCTCGCGTGGCATCCGACGAACCCGTTCCCGCACCACACGTTCTGGTGGGAGGGGATCGACGGCAGCCGGCTGTTCGCGCACCTGCCGCCGGTCGACACGTACCTGTCCGAGCTGACCCCGGCGGAGCTGAACCACGCGACGAAGAACTTCCGCGATCATGCGGGTGCGACCACGTCCCTGGTCCCGTTCGGGCACGGCGACGGTGGTGGCGGGCCGACCGCGGTGATGATGGAGCGCGCCCGCCGGCAGGCCGATCTCGAAGGTGCGCCGCCGATCGAGCACCTGACGCCGACGGCGTTCTTCGAGCGCGCCGAGGCGGAGTACCCGGACGCGCCGGTGTGGGTCGGCGAGCTCTACATGGAGGCCCACCGCGGCACGTACACGTCGCAGGCGGCGATGAAGCGCGGCAACCGGCGCAGCGAACACCTGCTGCGTGAGGCCGAGCTGTGGTGTACGACGGCGACGATCCGGACCGGTACGCCGTACCCGTACGACGCGCTGGACCGGATCTGGAAGACCGTGCTGCTGCACCAGTTCCACGACGTACTGCCGGGGTCGTCGATCGCGTGGGTGCACCGGGAGGCGCGGGAGGCGTACGCGAAGGTCCGGGCGGAACTGGAGGAGCTGATCGCGTCCGCGCTGACCACGGTGGCCGGTGCGGGCGACACCCCGATCCGCTTCAACGCGGTCCCGCTGGCGATCGACGGCATTCCCGCGCTCGGTGCGTCGGACGCGCCGCAGCCGATCGGATCGAGCGTGACGGCGCGGTTCGACGGTGCGCAGTGGATCGTCGACAACGGCGTACTGCGGGTCACAATCGGTGCGGACGGGACGATCACCTCGCTCGTCGACACCCGGTACGACCGCGAACTGGTGGCCGAGGGCGCCCGGTTGAACGACCTGGTCCTGCACCAGGACCTGCCGAACGCGTTCGACGCGTGGGACCTGGACTCGTTCTACCGGACGTCCGCCGCGCCGCTGCGGACGGTCGACTCGTTGCGGATGACGGAACGCCCCGACGCGGTGGTGGTCGAGGTACGCCGGGTGCACGGCGCGTCGACGTACGAGCAGACGATCACGGTCCCGGCCGGCGCGGACCGGGTGGAGTTCGCGATCGACGTCGACTGGCACGAACGGGAGAAGCTGCTGAAGGCAATGTTCGGCGTGGACGTCCGCGCCGAGCAGGCGACCGCGGAGATCCAGTTCGGGCATCTGCGCCGGCCGACGCACGACAACACCACCTGGGACGAGGCGAAGTTCGAGGTGTGCGCGCATCGCTGGGTGCACGTCGGCGAGGCGGGCTTCGGCGTCGCGGTCGCCAACGACTCGACGTACGGGCACGACGTCCGGCGGCTGACCGGCGCGGCGGGCGATCCGCTCGCGGGCCGGGCGGGCACCGCGATCGGGCTGTCGCTGCTGCGGGCGCCGCGGTACCCGGACCCGGAGACCGACCAGGGCCGGCACCACGCGCGCTACACGCTGGTGTCCGGCGCCGGCATCGACGACGCGGTCGAGGCCGGCCTGCGGCTGAACCTCCCCGTCCGCGAGATCCGCGGTACGTCGGCACCGGCGCCGCTCGTCGCGGTCGAAGGTGACGGCGTCGTGATCGAGACCGTCAAGCTCGCCGAGGACCGTTCGGGCGACGTGATCGTCCGGCTGTACGAGTCCCTCGGCGCGCGCACGACGGCCCGGCTGAGCTGGGACTTCGTTGCCGTGGGCGCCGACATCGTGGATCTGCTCGAACGCCGGCTCGAGACGGTCGACGAGCCGCGGTTCGAGCTGCGGCCGTTCCAGATCCTGACCGTGCGCATCCGGGTGGCAGCTGATGAGTAAACGACGCAGGGACACGATTCTCGGGTACCTGTTCATCTCGCCGGCGATCATCGGGCTGTTGCTGTTCGTGGCGTACCCGATGGTGACGTCGCTCTACCACTCGTTCACCCAATGGAACGGCCTGACGCCGGCGAAGTGGGTCGGCCTGGAGAACTACAAGTTCCTGTTCACCAGCGACCCGACGTTCTGGCCGTCGTTGAAGGTGACCGTGCTGTGGGTGGTCATCTCGGTCCCGGCCACGCTGGCCGCCGGGCTGGCGCTGGCGGTCGTGGTGAACCGCACGATCAAGGGCGTCAAGGTGTTCCGGACGATCTTCTACCTGCCGGTCGTGCTGCCCGCGGTCGCCGTACTGACGTTGTGGAAGTACATCTACGACCCGACGTACGGGCTGGCCAACCAGGTGCTGAAGTTCCTGCACCTGCCGACCAGCCTGTGGCTGGGCGACGCGCACGTGGCGCTGGCGGCGATCCTGATCGTCGGCGTGTGGAGCGTCGGCGGCACGATGATGATCTTCCTGGCCGGCCTGCAGGCGGTGCCGGAGGAGATCCAGGAGGCGGCCAAGGTCGACGGCGCGAACGCGTTCCGGCGGTTCACCCGGATCACGCTGCCGATGATCGGGCCGATCATGATGCTCCAGCTGATGCTGGCGCTGAACGGCGCGTTCCAGACCTTCAACCAGGTCGCGATCCTGACCAAGGGCGGACCCGGGCACTCGACCAACCTGTTGATGTACAAGATCTACAACGACGGGTTCGCCGACTTCATCACCTCGCCGCAGCTCGGGTACGCGACCGCCGAGGTGTGGGTGCTGTTCGTGATCGTGATGCTGGTGACCGTCGTGATGCTGCGCCTCACCCGCAGCCGCGTGTACCAAGGAGAAGGCGCATGACGGCTGAAGCCCTAGTCCTGACCCGCCCGGCGACCCTCACCCAGCGGGTGCCGTTCATGCTCTCGCGGGTCGCCTGGTACGCGTTGTGCGGGCTGCTCGCGGTGTCGATGCTGCTGCCGCTGGTGTGGATGATCAGCATCGCGCTGAAGGGCAACGGCGACATCAACCAGCTGCCGCCGGCGTTCCTGCCGCGCGAGTTCCGGGCCGCGAACTTCGTCGACGGGCCGGCCCAGATCGGGTTCTACCGGCTGCTGCTGAACACCGTGATCGTCACGGTGCTGTCCACGATCGGCGCGGTCGTCAGCTCGATGATCGTCGGGTACGGCATCTCCCGGATCGACTTCCCGGGCCGCCGGTTCTGGTTCGCGCTGATCTCCGGCAGCATCTTCGTACCGGGCATCGTCGGACTGATCCCGCTGCAGCACCTGTACATCAGCCTCGGCCTGATCGACACCTGGGCGCCGCTGATCCTGCCGGCCTTCTTCGGCAGCCCGATCTTCGTGTTCCTGGCGCGGCAGTACTACCAGTCGATCCCGAAGTACCTGGACGAGTCGGCCACCATCGACGGCGCCGGGCACTGGATGATCTTCACCCGGATCATGATCCCGCTCACCAAGCCGGTCTGGATCACGGTCGCGATCATGTCGTTCCAGCTGGCCTGGAACGACTACCTGAGCCCGCTGGTCTACCTGCAGGACGCGAAGAAGTTCACGCTGCCGCTCGGGATGGCCGCGTTCCTCTCCGACCAGGCCGGCTCTCAGTACAACTACTACATGGCGACGAACCTGCTGTTCGTCGTACCGCCGCTGGTGCTGTTCTTCCTCGCCCAGCGCTACTTCATGGAGGGCCTCGGCGCCCTCGGAACCATCGCGAAATGAGGAGATCGATCATGCCCCGAATCCGGGCGACAGCAGTGCTGGTCGTCGCCGGTCTCGCCCTCGCGGGTTGTGGCGGCGGCTCCGGATCCGCTCCAGGCGGGACGGTCAGCTACATGACCTGGGAGTCCGTCCCCACCAACCAGGCCCTCGACAAGAGCATGGCCAAGCTGCAGGGCGTCACAGTCAAGCGCGAGGAGTCGCCGAACGCCGACTACGCGCAGAAGCTCGCCTCGCTGATCATGTCCAAGAAGGCGCCGGACTTCTTCTGGTGCTCGAACTCGCAGGAGCAGAACCTGGCCGCGGAGGGCCTGCTGTACGACTGGTCGTCGTACCTGAAGAAGGGCGACGGGCTGCAGGAGGACAAGTTCTCGCCCGGCTCGCTCGACCTGTGGCGCAACCCCGACGGCAAGCTGTTCGGGATCCCGACGCTCGCGAACACGTACGGGTTCTTCTACAACAAGGCCGACTTCGACAAGGCCAAGCTGAAGACCCCGGCGATCGGCTGGACCTGGGACGAGCTGTACGCCGACATCGCCGCGCTGAAGAAGACCGACGCCAAGACCACGCCACTGGTGAACGCGTGGGCGCTGCTGGAGAGCCCGCAGGGCGTGTCGGCGTACTCCGTCGCGAACGGCGGCGCGCCGATCGTCGAGAAGCCGATCGGGTCCAAGCAGGTGCAGGCCGACGCGACGTTCCGGACCGGGGCGGAGCGGATGGCGAAGGCGATCAAGGCCGGCGAGATGACGAACCCGGACTACGACGGCAGCAACGCGGTCGCGAAGTTCGCGAATGGCGGCATCCCGCTGATGTTCGGCGGGCAGTGGCTGCACCAGTCGATCACCCAGAACAAGCCGAAGTTCGACTGGGGCTACGCGCCCTGGCCGGCCGGTACGGCGAAGTCCGTACAGCCGATCGAGACCAACGGCGTGTGCTCACCGGCGACCCTGAAGGACCCGGACAGCACCTGGAAGGTGATCAGCTACATGGAGGTCACCGGGTTCAACGAGACGATGAAGGACCAGCCGATCGCGCCGATCGCGTACGAGCCCGGGTCGAAGGGGTACTACGAGTCGCTGCAGGGCGGTGATGCGGCGGCGAAGAGCATCGCCGCGACCGCGACGTACGAGCTCGGGGTGAAGGACAAGTTCGTCACGCAGTTCCTCGACCCGTGGTCGACGCCGGCCGGTGACGTCGTCGGGACCACCTGGAACCCGGCGCTGTCGGGGAAGAAGGAACTGAGCGCTGGGATCGACGGGATGGTTGCCGGAATCAACAAGCTGGCGGCCAAGTGAGTACGCCGGCGGTCGACTACCCGTTCGGCCCGTTCGTGCCCCGGCCGGAGAACCCTGTGTTGAGGCCGGGGCGGCACGAGTGGGAGTCGGCGAACGTGTACAACCCGGCGGCGCTCGTGGTGGACGGGCGGGTGGCGCTCGTGTACCGGGCGCACGCGGACGACATTGTCTCGCATCTCGGGCTGGCGTGGTCCGACGACGGGATCGCGTTCGAGACCGAGCCGGATCCGATCATGGTGCCGACCGAGGACTACGAGCGCTACGGGTGCGAGGATCCGCGCGTCGTTTTCGTTGGTGAGACCTACTACCTGACCTATACCGGATGGGACCGGCACACCGCGCGGTTGTGTCTGGCGACGTCGACCGACCTGCGGACGTGGGAGAAGCACGGGCCGATGTTCCCCGGCGTCAACACGTTCGCCGGGGTGCGCGAGACGCCCGGGCCGGAGTGGAGCAAGGGCGGGGTGATCCTGCCCGAGCCGATCGACGGGCGGTACCTGATGTGGTTCGGCGAGGGGAACATCCACCTCGCCGTGTCGGACGACCTGCTGCACTGGAAGGCCGAGCCGACGCCGGTACTGCGTCCTGAACCGGGGACGTTCATGGGCGACCTCGTCGAGACCGGGCCACAGCCGATCCGGACCCGGACCGGGCACGTGCTGCTGATGCACAACAGCGCGGTGGTCCAGCCTGGCGGCGGGGTGTACTACGCCTGCGGGCAGGTGCTGATCGATCCGGCACGACCGGACACTGTGGTCGCGAAGCTGACCGAGCCTTGGCTGGAGCCGAGTACCTACGAGGATCAGAACGGGCTGGTGAGCAACGTGACGTTCGTCGAGGGGCTGGTGTTCCATCGCGGGACCTGGTTCGCGTACTACGGGCAGAGCGACACCACGATCGGTGTCGCGACGTACACGCCGTCATGACGAGGCCGCGGGTGATGTTCACCGGGGACTCGATCACCGACTGCCATCGCCGGGAGACCGACAATCCGCTCGGATACGGGTACCCGCTGCTCGTCGCCGGGCAGTGGGGGTTGCGGCGGCCGGACGAGTCGCCGGTGTGGATGAACACCGGGATCTCCGGGGACACCCTCGCCGGGCTGGGCGGGCGGTGGAGGGACGACGTACTGGATGCGCGGCCGGACGTGGTGTCGATCCTGATCGGGATCAACGACACCGGGTACCGGTTCTCGTTCGGGCACGACGAGGTGCCGGCGGAGACGTTCCGCGCCGGGTACCGGCGGTTGCTGGAGCCGTTGGCCGACGTACAGCTCGTGCTGATCGAGCCGTTCCTGCTGCCGGTGAAGGAGGAGCAGTGGGCATGGCGGCCCGACCTGGACGCGAAGATTCAGGTGGTACGCGAGCTGGCCCGCGAGTTCGGGGCGCGGCTGGTAGCGGCGGACGGGCTGTTCGCATCGCTTGCCGCAGGCAACAAGAACCCGGAGCACTGGCTGTTCGACGGCGTCCATCCGACGCCCGCGGGACATGCGGCGTTGGCAGACGCCTGGCTCCGCCAGCTCAGCTGACCTGGGCCGGTCGATGGGGACTGACGATAGGTAATTGCCTATCGTCAGTCCCCTTCTAATACGTCGGGCTGTCGTTGACGACCAGGCGGGCCGGCACCTCCAGGCGCTGCGGTGCACGGGTCGGGTCGGCGAGGCGGTCGAACAGGAGCTGGGCGCCGGCGTGGCCGACGTCGTACGGGTCGCTGTCGATCACCGAGACACCGAACGCCGCGGCCAGCTCGAAGCGGTCGAAGCAGACCGTGTCGATCCGGCGGCTCGCGAACGCCTGCGACTGCAGCAGCCCGGTGCAGAGCCGGTTGTTGTCGACGAACACGGCGTCCGGCGCGGCCGACGGGAGCAGATCCTCGGCGGCGCGGCGGGCGTCCTCCTCGCTCACCAGGTTGTCCCGGACCAGGGCCGGGTCGACGGCGATGCCCGCGGCGCCGAGCGCGGCGACGTACCCGGCCCAGCGTTCCTCGGCGCCGCTGCCGCTGCGCGGATGCCCGAGGTACGCGATCCGCCGCCGGCCCTTCGCGAGCAGGTGCTCGACGCCGGCGCGCGTACTGGCCGCGTTCGTGGTGGTGACCGAGTCCATCGACTCACCGAGCCCAGGGGGAGGGGAGTCGACGAACACGATCGCCGACCCGAAGCGCGCCTCGTTCGCCAGGTACCCGAGGTCGTTCCCGACCGGCGCGATGATCAGCCCCGCCACCCGGTGCGCGAAGAACGACCGGATCGCCCGGTGCTCCAGCTCCGGGTCGTTCTGCGCGTCGGCGGTCAGCACCAGGTACCCACGCTCCGAGGCGACCGAGTGGATCCCCCGCAGCATCGGCGCGAAGAACGGGTTCGTACAGTCGCCGAGCGTCACCCCGATCGACGTCATCGCCTGGTTCTTCCGCCGCAACCCCGCCGCCACGTCGTTCAGCTGCACCCCGAGCCGATCCGCCTCCGCCACGATCCGCTGCCGCGTCGACTCCCGCACCTTCGGATCCCCACGCAGCGCCCGCGACACCGTCTTGATACTGACACCGGTAGTCGCCGCCACATCCTCGAGCCGCGGCCGCCGCGGAGTTTCACTCATACCGTGCATTGTAATGTCAACGTTGACATCGAGGCTCCCTCCATCCCAGCAGAGTACGACGCCAGCTGACCCCACCCAGGTATTTCGTACAGGCGACGAGCCACCTGGCGGATCCGTCCTCCAGCACGGCAACGGCACCCGCCTTCCAGACAAACGCCGCCCTCCCCACCACCTCCAACACCGGTCCTCCCCCACCGCCACCCCGTCACCTCAGCCGCCCAACCATCGTCCTGCCCCGCCCACCCAGCCACCCGCGCCGGCCACCCGCGCCGGCCACCCGCGCCGGCCACCCGCGCCGGCCACCCGCGCCGGCCACCCGCGCCGGCCACCCGCGCCGGCCACCCGCGCCGGCGACCCATCCCGGCGGCCCATCCCGGCCACCCATCCCGGCCACCCATCCCGGCCACCCACCCGCGGCGGGCACCCACGCGTGCACCCACTCCGGCCACCCACCCCGGGCACCCAGCCCGGCCACCCGCGGCGGGCACCCACGCGGGCACGCACTCCGGCCACCAGCGGCGGGCACCCACTCCAGCGGCGGCCACCGGCGGCGGCCACCTGCGCCGGGCACCCACCCCGCCGACTCCTGGCCCGTTCCCCGCCGAGTCGTGCCGATCGGCTCCCGCACCACCTGCCGAGTCGTGAGGTACGGCTGCCAAATCACAACCACCTCCCACGACTCGGCGGGCGGCGCCACCACTCCTATTCATGTTCGTGGAGAGGCGCGTGCTCGGCGCGACCACCTCGGCCGGTGGTGCATTCCCACACGCCACCGAAGCCGGCCAACAGTTGCGAGCGACGTCCGCTCTGGTCTCGCGGACGGTTGCTGCGGCGGGACGGTATCGGCTCGGGGGTTCAGGGCGGTTGGTGCGGCTGGGTGGTGTCGGCTCGGGCTTGAAGCGGCGCCCCGCTTGGCGCCGGCGCCTCCGCCCGGTAGTACCTTCCCGCGCACGTCGCCGAAGGCGGTCAGCAGGTGCGTCGCCGCGGAGCGGGTCCGCCCTGGGTTCCCGGGCGATTGGTGCGGCCGGGTGGTGTCGGCTCCGGCTTCAAGCGGCGCTCCGCTTGGCGGCGGGGCCTTCGCCGGGGAGTACGTCCCGCGCACGTCGCCGAAGGCGGCCAAAGATGAGCCGCCGCGTAGCGGTGTCCGCTCTGCCTGTCCGGGGTGGTTGCTGCGGGCGGGGTTGCCCGCGAAGGCGTTCACCCGACGCGGGTGCCTGCGTCCGGTGGCGCCTTCCCGCCTGCCGCCGGAGGCGGCCAATGGGTGAGTCGCCGCGGAGTGGCGTCCGTTCTGGGTCTATGGGCGGTTGGTGCGGCGGGGCGGGGTTCGAGCGGGTGGCTCGCTTGGCGCCGGGGCGTCCGCCCGGTAGGACCTTTCCGCGCACGTCGCCGGAGGCGACCAAAGGACTGCCGCCGCGAAGCGGTGTCCTTTGAAGAGTTACTGCTTTTTCGCGGCGGAGGTCGCTCGGATGTGGAGTTCGGTGCGGAGGGTGACGGTGGAGGGTGGGCGGCCGGGGGCGGTGGTGCGGTCTTTGAGGAGCATGCCGGCGGTGCGGCCGAGTTCGTACGTGGGCTGGGCGACGGTTGTGAGGCTCGGGATGACCAGGTCCGCCCACGGGATGTCGTCGAAGCCGACGATGGCGATGTCGTCGGGTGCGCGCAGTCCCTTGCGGGCCAGGCATTCCAGGGCGCCGACGGTCATCAGGTTGTTGGTGGCGAACAGTGCCTCGGGCGGATTCTCCAGCTCCAGCAGGCTTTCCATCGCGGCATACCCACCGGCCTCGCGGAAGTCCGCGTGCCGCACCAGGTCCTTGTCGTACCGGATCCCGCCCGCGCGCAGCGCCGACCGGTACCCGGCGAGCCGGTCCATTGCTGTCGACACCTTCCGCGGGCCGGTGATGCAGGCGATCCGCCGGTACCCGCCGTCGATCAGGTGTTTGACGCCCTCGAACGCCCCGTGTTCGTTGTCGACCAGGACCGTGTCCGCCTCGACGCCCTCGACCCGCCGGTCGATCATCACCAGCGGGATCTTCGCGTCCGCGAGCAGTTGGACGCCCTCGGCGGTGGACGTCGGCGAGATCACGACGCCGGCCATCTGGTCGGTCAGCACGGCCGAGGCGTACGCCGCCTCCTTCGCCGGGTCCTCGTCGGAGTTGCAGAGTACGACGTGGTACCCCTCGGTCTGCGCGACGTCCTCGAGCCCGCGGACCAGCGAGGTGAAGAACGGGTTCTCGATGTCCGAGATGACGACCGCCCACAGGTTCGTGGAGGATTTCCGCAGGTTCCGCGCCACGCCGTTCGGGCGGTACCCGAGTTCGGCGACCGCGGCGCGGACCTTCTCGGACAGCTCGGGGTCGACGTTGCGCCGGCCGCTGAGCACCCGCGACACCGTCGCCGGCGACACCCCCGACCTACGCGCGACGTCGTAGATCGTCGTCATACCCGCTCCCCGCTGGAGATCCGATGGTCGTCTGGATCGCACTCTAACCCCGATCCCGCCAAGAGTGCCCACGGAGCGCTCCAGCTCGGCGTTGCCGACGCCCAGGCACGCACCTGGACGCCGCCACCGCCGAGCTGGAGCGCTCCGTGGGCACTAAGGATCTCATGGAGAACGGGGAGTTGTGGGTGTGGTGCTCTGGAGCAGGGTGAGGGCGGCGGCGTGGGTGGGGGCGGAGGCGGCGGCGCCGTTGACGGTGGTGGAGAGGGCGCCGGCGGCGTTGGCGAGGCGGACGGCGTCGACGAGCGGGGCTCCGGCGGCCAGTGAGGCGGCGAGGGAGCCGCAGAAGGCGTCGCCGGCGCCGACGGTGTCGATGGTGTCGACGGTGTACGGCGCGATCCGTTCCTCGAAGCTGCCGGCCCGGTCGAGGACGTACGCGCCGCGCGCCCCGAGCGTGACGACGCAGCCGCGCAGGTCCCAGTCCTCGGCGAGTTTGCGGGCGATCATCGGGACCTGCGACTCGTCGTCGCAGTCCAGGCCGGTGAGGGCCGCGGCCTCGACCTCGTTCGGCACCAGGATGTCGACGTACGTCGCCAGCGCCGGGTCGATCGGCCCGACCGGGGCCGGGGTGAGGATCGTGGTGACGCCCGCGGCCGAGGCGAGCCGGAGGGCGGCGTGGCTCGCCTCGACCGGGAGTTCGAGCTGCACGCTGAGCACCTTGCTGCCGGTCAGGATGTCGCGCGCGGCCTCGACCTCGACGGCGGTGATCGCGGCGTTCGCGCGGGACACGATGATGATCGAGTTCCCGCCGTCGGGCAGTACCAGCGGCAGCCCGACGCCGGTACCGAGCGACGGGTGCCGCACGACCCAGGACGTGTCGACGCCGTTGGAGCGGAGCAGTTCGAGGAACTCCTCGCCGTACCGGTCCTCGCCGATGGTGCCGACGATCGCGGTCCGGGCGCCCATCCGGGCCGCGGCGATCGCCTGGTTCACGCCCTTCCCGCCGAGGTGTTCGGCGAACCCGGTGCCGTGCAGCGTCTCACCGGGCAACGGCCGCCGTTCCGCGGACGCGACCAGGTCCTTCATGAACGACCCGAGCACACACACGTCGTTCATGAGGACTCCTCCGACAGACGTTTGCCGAGGGCACCGGACGGGTGGAACTGCGCGAAGTCCTGGTGGCTGAACTCCCGCAGTACGACGAGCGCGCACGCCAGCGCGTCGCCCATCGCGAGCGAGGCGGTGGTGGACGCGGTCGGCGCCAGGTTCAGCGGATCGGCCTCCCGCAGAACCATGGTGTCCAGCGTGTACGTCGCCAGCTGGGCGAGCGTGGACTCCTCGCGGCCGGTCATCGCGATCACCGGGATCTGCCGTTCGCGTAGCATCCGGGCGAACGCGACCACCTCGGCGGTCTCGCCGGACGCGGACAGCGCCAGTACGAGGTCCCGGGACGTGACCGCACCGGAGTCGCCGTGCAGCGCGTCGCCGGAGTGGATGAACGTGGCCGGCGTACCGGTACTGGCCAGGGTCGCGGCGATCTTCCGCCCGACCAGGCCCGACTTGCCCAGGCCGGTCACCACCAGGTGACCTTCGCACCGGGCGACGGCGGTCAGCACCTCCAGGAACACTCCGTCCAGCCGGTCGGCGAGTGCCGACACGGCTGCTGCTTCGGTCTCGATGGCGTCCCGCGCCGCCTGCAGCCCCCGTGCCACCAGGTCCCTGGACAGCTCGTCGGCCGTGCGGTGGGCGGACGCACGGTTCGGCACAACTGGCATCCCCAGCGCCTCTCATCTCAGAAATCGATTTCCGCAGATTAGGCAGTGGGGTGACTCGGTGTCAACGTCTACGGGCAGCACGAAACCCTGTGTGTACGCGGGAATCGGCAGAGTTGATCACATCGTCACCCCGCCGACCCTTGACCGGCCCCGGTGGCGCTCGTACATTGCGAGAAATCGATTGCCCTTCGAGCTGACTGTGCCGGGCCGACCGGAAAGGCCACCTATGTACGGCGACTACGGGAGCAGCCTGCGTGACCTGCCCCGGCTGCGGGACTCCAAGCGCCGCCGGGCGTCCAGCTGGGACCGCACCGGCGGCAACGACGACCGGTTGACGATCCGCCCGGGCGAGACCGCCGTACTGGCGGACATCGACGGGCCGGGGTCGATCAACCACATCTGGTGCACGGTCGCGCGGGACAGCCCGTGGGGGCCGGACGAGGCGGACGGGGACTACCTGCGGAAGCTGATCCTCCGGATCACCTGGGAGGACTCCGCCCGGCCCAGCGTGCTGGTGCCGCTCGGCGACTTCTTCGGTGTCGGGCACGGGAAGACCGTGAACTTCGTGTCCGCGCCGCTGCAGATGAGCCCGCAGGACGGGAAGGGCTTCAACTGCTGGTTCCACATGCCGTTCGCCTCCCGGGCCCGGGTCGAGATCGTCTCGGAGCTGACGGCGGCGCCGGTGTTCTTCTACTACTACGTGGACTACGAGCTGTACGACGGCGTACAGGACGGGCTCGGGTACTTCCACGCGTCGTACAACCGGCAGCACCCGACCGACGGGGTCGAGCAGGGCGCCGAGACGCTGCGCCAGTACCAGGTCGAAGGCACCAACCTCACCGGTGACGGGAACTACGTCGTACTCGACACCGAGGGGAAGGGGCACTACGTCGGGTGCGTGGTGAGCATCCGGAACCTGCGCGAGTCGCCCGAGTGGAACTGGTACGGCGAGGGCGACGACATGATCTTCATCGACGGCGAGCCGTTCCCGCCGTCGCTGCACGGCACGGGGACCGAGGACTACTTCAACACCGCGTGGTGCCCGAGCGAGGCGTACTCCGCGCCGTACCACGGCATCACGCTGCCCGGCGGGCCCAACTGGAGCGGCGAGATCTCGCTGTACCGCTTCCACATCGAGGATCCGATCACGTTCTTCACCTCCATCCGCGTGACCATCGAGCACGGGCACGCGAACAAGCGCAGCGACGACTGGTCGTCGGTCGCGTACTGGTACCAGACCCTGAAGGGATAGCTCATGAAGCGTGGGGCTCTGCTCGCTGTCCTGCCGCTGGTCTTCGGAACGACGGCACTGCTCACCCAATCCTCCGCCACCCCCTCCCCGACGCCCGCGACCACACCGATCGGCACCGTCCAGGTCGAGTCGAAGGGCACGCCGAGCAAGAGCGACGGCGACCTCTGGCCGTCCTGCTGGGCCGGCAACGACAAGCTGTACGCCGCGAACGGCGACGGCAAGGGCTTCAGCACCGACGGGGCTTTCGCGGACGTCGCGGTCAGCGAGATCAACGGCACCCCGGGAAACTTGTCCGGGGCAACGATCTCGAAGGGCGACCAGGTCGGGCAGATCTGGAGCGGCGCCGGGTACAACCGGAAGCCGACCGGGATGGTGTGCGTGGGGGACACGCTGTACCTCGCGGTGCAGGACCTCGCGCTCGACTTCAACGACGTACCGGCGGCGACGATCCTGAAGTCGACGGACCACGGGCGGACCTGGACGTGGGACAAGTCCCGGCCGATGTTCTCGAACCACGAGTTCACGACGATCTGGTTCGCCGACTTCGGACGCGGTGGGGCGTTGGCGCCCGACGGCTACGTCTACGCCTACGGGCTGGACGGGAACTGGCGGGACTCGTTCGACGACACGGTCGCGGATCCGCAGTCGGTGTTCCTGGCGCGGGTGCCCAAGGACGAGGTGCAGAACCGGAGCGCGTGGAAGTTCTACACCGGGTCCGGGTGGTCGCCGAAGCTCGCGGACCGGAAGCCGGTGCTGACCGACACGCGGCGGCTGTACGCGCAGACGTACGGCGCGAACGCGTCGAACCTCAGCGTGATCAGTCAGGGCGGGGTGACGTACCTGGCCGCGCAGAAGCGATATGTCTACACGTCGTGGACCGAGTACACCTTCGAGTTCTACGAGTCGCCGACACCGTGGGGTCCGTGGAAGCACTTCCTCTCGAAGGACTTCGGCGGGTATCCGTGGTCGACGTCGAAGTACGGCGGGTACGGCGTGACGATCCCGTCGAAGTTCGTCCAGCCGGACGGGCGCACCATGTACCTCCAGGCCAACGTCTGTCCGTGCGGCGGGGGCGGGATCGGGACGTCGGTGTACAACTTCAACCTGCGCAAGCTGGTGCTGACACCGTCCTCCGATGCTCCGGCCGCCAACCTGCCGGGGCCGGACAACCTCGCGGCTGACGGCGTGGCGATCTCGAAGTCGTCGCAGTCGGGGAGCCTCGCGCTGATGAACGACGGCGCGCGGACGGGCAGCGAGTCGGACTTCGACGACGAGGTGAAGGGCGCTTCGTGGTGGGGGTACGAGTGGGCGGCGCGGCACAAGGTGAACAACGTGGAGTTCACGTCGGGGGCGGTGTCTGCTCAGGGCGGGTACTTCACCGGGCGGCCGCAGGTGCAGGTTCGTCGCGACGGGGAATGGGTCGAGGTCGGGTCGCAGACGGTGTCGCCGGCGTACCCGGGTGATGCCTCGGCCGGGGCGAACACGACGTACACGATCACGTTCCCGACGCAGGAGACCGACGGGGTGCGGGTGATCGGGCTGCCCGGTGGGACACGGTCGTACACGACGGTGTCGGAGCTGGCGGTGCGGTACGTGGCGCAGGTCGCGGACGGCGGGTTCGAGGGGATGGGCGGCGGCAAGCCGGCGTGGCTGTTCGAAGGTACGGCGGCCAACGGCGTCGACCGCGGCCTGGGCTTCGCCCACTCGGGTGCCAACAACGGCTGGATCCGCTGTACGTGCACGGGTTTCAGCGATCTCTACCAGAACGTACCGGTCGTTCCCGGGGCGACGTACACCTTCGGCTCCTGGATCAACGCCTCCGCAAACCTCCCCACCGACCAGGGCCGCTTCGGCGTCCGTAACGGCACCACTGATGTGGCGAGCACGACGTTCGGCGCCGGCACGGGCTACGTCCACCACGAGGTGACGGTGACGGTCCCCCCGAACGTCCACGAGCTCACGGTCTACGCCGGCTTCAACGCCCCCAACAAGGACACCTGGATCCAGATGGACGACTTCACAGTCGGCTAGGACCGAGGGAGAGGCGAACGGCCAAGGATGACCGGAAGGTGGAGACGGCACCTGTAGTCTGTTTCGGTGCCTCCTGCCACTGTTGACTTCGGGATAGCTGCGCGGCGCCACTTCGAGGACGCGCAGCATCTGGCATCGGCGGCTCGATACGCCAATGCAGACCATCTAGTTGGCTTCGCGGCCGAATGTGGGCTAAAGGCGGTTCTCGTGGACTATCTCGGGGGTGTGCCGAATCCGAGAGGAGGACCGCCCGTTCACCCATCAACTGGCTCGGATAAGTATGGGCACTTACCGCGGCTGTGGGACCAGTTAGCGCTGCTCGCAAATGGCCGCAGCGGTGCGCGGTTCGCCGCCCTGATCAGCGCGGGCAACCCTTTCGCGCGCTGGGACGTCGGCGAGCGTTATTGTGACGGGGAGCACATCGACGACGGTAGGTTCACAGATCACTTGGGAGCCGCCAGCCAGGTGTTGACGATACACCAAGACGCTAAGTTGTCCGGAGCCCTTGTATGACTATTCGGTTTGACGGCGCGTGGTCGAGTGCACTCGCGATTGGTGATCAGATGCGTCGTACAGGCGCGGACATCATCGTTCTGCGGGATTTGATTGGCAGGGTCTCCTTTATTGTCGCGAATACGCGATCTAGACCGCTCGACTTCGAAGGATCAGCGGACTACCTTGACAAGCTCGGCGCATTCGCGGCACCTACTCCAATCATCTATTCCGACGACCTCTTCGATCGTGATTCGATACTTCAGGCGGCAGATCTCGTCGTCAAAGAAGCGGGCTCGGATGGCGAAGGCTCACTCTCAACCCTGGAACGAACAATTGTCGGCTCTGACTGGGTGAGACCAGAGGAGCCTGGCAGGACCCGGCGTGTCACTCTGTATGGCTTTAAAGGCGGAGTTGGGCGGTCGACGGCAACGTTCATGCTGGCTCAGCACCTCGCTCGGCAAGGGAGCTGCGTTCTCGTCGCGGATCTTGATCTAGAATCTCCCGGCGTTGGTGCGCTCTTGCAGCGGCAGGAAGATCTTCCAGACTACGGGCTGATCGATCATCTGGTGGAAGCTTCGGTTGGCAACGCGGCCGGATTGGATCTTGTAACACGGAGTGAGACAGCGCCAGCCTCGGGTAACGGAGAGGTCTGGGTGGCACCAGCCTCAGGTCGACCACGAGATGGTTACGACTACTTGTCCAAGCTCAATCGGGTGTATTTGGATTCACCGACCGGCGAGCATCGATTTGGTGAGCGAATTGATGCAGCGCTCGTAGCATGCGAGCAGCGAGTCTCAGAGCTCAGTCGTACTCCTGACGTGGTTCTGCTCGACAGCCGCGCGGGAATCCATGACATTGCTGCGGTTGCCATCACCCAACTAAGCGAACTCTCTCTGCTGTTCGCTGGAGACAACCCACAGACATGGTCTGGATACAGACTGCTCTTCAGTCAATGGCAGCAGAATTTAAGTCTAGAGAAGTTAGATCAGGTTCGGCAGAGACTGCGGATGGTTGCTTCAATGGTCCAGCCTAACGAGGCGGACCGCTATATTGAGAGATTTCAGGATCACTCGCAGGAATGTTTTGCGGAGACGCTGTATGACGCGGTCGGTCCTGACGATCCCGATGATCTGAATGCATTCAATTTCCAGCCGCGCGACAGTTCGGCCCCGCATTCGCCGCTCCCAATTCTGTTCAGTTCGGATCTGGTCGGATTGGATCCGGTTGATCGTCCGGATTGGTATGCGCGCCCGTTGATTTCCGCAGCATATGAGAGGTTCTTGTCTGCTGCGGCGGATCTGATTGGAGGTGGTTCCGATGGTGCTTGATCCGCACGTCTACCGCGAATTGCTTCGAACCGCCCTATCCCCTGCGGTTGATGCCGATACCATTGATCCAGATGCACGCACGCTCTACACGCCGACCAGTCATCGCCGCGCCTTGGATCCTGATGTCACTGTTGTGCAGGGTGGCCGCGGCGTCGGAAAGACGGTTTGGTTCAAGGCGCTGCAGAACCGTGAGTTGAGATCATTGACTGCCGACGAGTATCAACTTGGTCGCCTTAACCGTATCGATGCGTTGCCGGGATACGGAACCGCTCTGCTTCCAGAGCAGTATCCGAGTCAGCGTGTTCTGAGTGCCCTTCTCGCTCAGTTTCCAGCTGCAGAAGACATCTGGACTGCCGTTGTATTGAATGCGCTTGAAGCGCCGGGGATTGTGGAGCAGGCAACGTGGGCGGATCGGGTTAGATGGCTGCTGGCGAACCCTGAGCAGAGCGAGATTGCATTGGCCGCAGCCGACCGTGACGCTGCCTCGAGAGATCTGACCAGACTGTTTCTCTTTGATGCTCTCGACCGGTTGCACTCTCGACGCGACGCTGCTGACAAACTGGTGAGTGGAATACTGCGAGTTGCGCTTGACTTGCGAACGCGTACTCGGAACCTACGTGCCAAGGTATTCATTCGGCATGACATGTTCGACGGGATTAAGCTTACATTTCCGGATGCTTCGAAGTTGACGGCTAATGCGGCTGATCTGACTTGGTCGCCAACGAATTTGTATGGCCTACTGTTTCACCAGTTGGGTAACGCTAGCCATCCGGCATCCGAGTCGTTCATTCGCGAGACCGGTAGATGGATAACGCAGAGTGATCATCGTCGAACGCCGCCGCGAGATCTAACTGGAGATCAGGCTCGGCAGCGGGAGGTGTTTACTCAGATTGCCGGGCCGTATATGGGACGCGAGCATCGAAAAGGTATCACATATACCTGGCTTCCTAACCATCTGACTGACGGAATCAATCAGGTGAGCCCACGGAGTTTCCTCAGTGCCTTAGACACGGCGACGGATATCACTGCGCAAAGATTCTCCACGCACTCTGTTCCATTGCATTGGGAAGGGATACGTCAAGGAGTGCAGACTGCCTCTAAGATTAGGGTTGTTGAGATCCGTGAGGATATCCCCTGGGTTGGCACTTGTGTTGAGCCGCTTCGTGGTATGCAGGTTCCTATCGAGCAAGATGAGATTGTCGCTCGATGGCGCGATCAGGATCTGAAAGCTGATCTGGAAGCTATGTCGCAGGTCACCGGCGGCGATGCTGACCTGCCTGCGCCGGCCCCCACTGGTCCACTGCACACCGATTACCAGGGTTTGATTACTGAGTTGATTGAGCTTGGCGTAATGAGCCGCCGAGTTAATGGAAAAATTGACCTTCCTGATGTCTACCGGATCGCCTTCGATATTGGTCGCAAGGGTGGCGTGCCACGGGTGAGATCCTGACGTGCATAGGCACGCTCCGGCGAGGCTTCCGTCAATGCAAGTGTGTCTTCGATCAGGTGTGATCCGCTTCACTCGGTTCTGGGAGATCCACCAAGGAGTGGCGACTGCCTTTCGGCCCGATCGCCGGGAGGAAGGAGAACTCAGGGCCAGGGGAGGAGCTGTAGTGCTGGACCCTTGACCGGGCCCAATGTCAGGCGGCCGGCGTACCAGGCTGTGAGGTCTGGGAGGGTGCCTTTCAGCTTCACCTCTTCGCCGGTGCCGTTCTCCCAGGTGGTTTCTGGGGACTGGAGGATCAGGTGGGTGTTGTCGGGGGTGCGGGGGCGGAGGAAGTCGAGGAGGTGGAGGCAGAAGTCGTCGGGCCAGGTGGCGGGGGTTACGCCCAGGTTGAGGTCTGAGGTGTGGATGGTGAGTTCTCGCCAGGTGGCTTGGAGGCCGGCGGAGAGGTTGCTGTTGCGGTGGAGGATGGGGAGGGGCCAGTCCGTCGGGCTGACCTTGTCCCAGGAGGCGAGCAGGGTGGTGACGGCCTGGGTCAGGTGGGCCTTGAGGTCGGCGGCGGGGCGGTTGGCGCCGGCTTCGATGGCGGCGTCGCGGGCGGGGCGGCCGCCGTCGTACACCTCGACGAGCCGGCCCTGGAGGGCTTCCTCGACCTGGCGGGTCATCGCCTCGGAGAAGTACGCGATGTGCGTGATCACGTGACCGCGGGACCACCCGGGCAGGACCGAGTCGCCGCGGGCGGTCGCGTCGTCGAGGCCGGCGGTGAGAGCGAGCAGCCGGTCGGCGATCGCGTGTACGTCGTTCAGGGCCACAGGAGCTCCTTCGTCCAGGTGTCGTCGAGGTTGTACCGCAGGCGTACGTGCCGGCGGTCCGGGTCGGCCTGCCAGAACTCCACCTCGTCCGCGTGCAGCGTGTACAGGGTCCAGTTCGGCGCGACCAGATCCGGGTCGAGCGCGATCCGGTGCTGCTGTTGTCCGACCGCGGCGTCGATGTCCGAGCGATTCGCGAGTACGGCGCTCTGTTTGCCGACCAGCGCCTCCGCCCGGGCCGCGACCGGCCGCAGCAGGAAGTCGCGCGCCGAATCCTCCGGCGACGCGGGCGCGACCCGGCCCGACACGCGGACCTGCCGGCCGAGCGGGATCCAGTAGAAGGTCAGAGCGGCGTACGGCGAAGTGGTCAGCTCCTCGCCCTTCCGGCTCGTCGACGTCGAGGCGAACTGCCAGCCGTCGGCGGTGACGTCCTTGAGGATCAGCACCCGCGCGTTCGGCCGGCCGTCGGCGCGGACGGTCGAGAGGGTCGCGGCGCACGGTTCGACGACTGGGTGGTCGATCGCGGTCAGCAGCCAGTCGACGAACAGGTCGTGCGGGACGTCCGGCGCGATCGACGGGTCCCAGGCCGGCGGGGTCCCGGTCAGGGTCGGTACGGCGCGGAGCCGGGTACGAAGGTCGGTCACGCTCCGAGACCCTAGGGCAGGTATTCACATGGCAGCAACAAGTTTTCCCATTAGTATCACCCGATGACCTCCCTGGCCTTCGCCCTGGCCGCCACCATCAAGCACGACGGCCACGGCGGCATCTCCGACCTCCTCGCCACACCGGAGCAGACGGCCGCCTGGCTGCGTGAGTGCCCAACCGATCTGGGGAGGTTTTTGCCCCCGACCGGGACAGAAATCCTCCCCACCCTGGACGAAGGCCGCGTGTGGCGTGAGTTGGTGCGGATGCGGGGGGCGGTACGGGCGTTGTTCGCGCGGGCGGTTGCGCCGGGGGCGCCGAGCAAGGCCGATGCGGATCGGTTGATGAAGGTCGAGGACGCGCTGGAGGTGGTGAACCAGGCGGCGGAGTTGCTCGGGACGACGCGGCTGGAGTGGGACGAGAAGCCGAGCGTGCGGTGGGCGTACCGGACCGACGACCCGGTGGGCCTCCTGATGGGCGCGGTCGGGCGGTCGGCGATCGAGTTCCTGACCGGGCCGGATCGCACCAGGTTGCGGGCGTGTCCGGCGGCGCGGTGTGTGAAGTACTTCCTGCAGGACGATCCGCGGCAGACCTGGTGCTCACCCGCCTGCGGGAACCGGGAGCGGGTGAACCGCCACTACCGGAAGCGGGCCGCCGGATAGCCTTGGCGTTATGACTGTCGCGCGCTTCAAGGACCTGTGTGTGGACGTCGCCTGTCCGAGCGAGATGGCCGCGTTCTGGGGGCGGGTGCTCGGCCTCACCCCGCCCGCCGACAACCCGAACGTGCTGGTCGGCGACGTACCCGAGAAGACCGTCTGGATGTGCCAGGTCCCGGAGCCGAAGACGGTGAAGAACCGCGTCCACCTGGACGTGCACACCGGCGCCGTCGCAGACCTGGAGGCGGCCGGCGCGACCGTCACGATCCCGCAGTCCGACCAGCAGCACTGGAACGTACTCACGGACCCCGAAGGCGGCGAGTTCTGCGGATTCGTCCGCGACACCGACCCGGCGTACCGGCTGATGGAGCTCGTCGTGGACTCGGCCGACCCGGAGCGGCAGGCGCACTGGTGGGCGGACGCGGTCGGCGGCGACGTCGCGAGTACGCCGGACCACCCGTGGTACTGGCTCGAGAACGTCCCCGGCCTCCCGTTCCCGTACTGGGTGTTCGTCCCCGTCCCGGAGCCGAAGACCGCGAAGAACCGGGTGCACTGGGACGTCACCGCACCCGCCCTGCAACCCGTCCTCGACGCGGGTGCGACACTGCTCCGGCCCCGGGACAGCGAGATCGGCTGGCACGTCTGCGCCGACCCCGAAGGCAACGAGTTCTGCGTGTTCCTGCCCCCGGAGGCCTGATGACCAAGCTTGATCTCACTACGAGCGCACCCGACCTGACGGAGGCGCTCGTCAACGTCTCCTCGGTCAGCGGTACCGAGGAGAAGCTCGCCGGCAAGGTGGAGAAGGCGCTCACGGCGTACCCGCACCTGAAGGTGTTCCGGCACGGCAACACCGTGGTCGCGCGGACCGACCTCGGCCGCGCCGAGAGGGTCGTCCTCGCCGGTCACCTCGACACCGTGCCGCTCAACGACAACCTCCCGGCGCGCCGCGCCGACGGGCTGATCCACGGCCTCGGCGCCTGCGACATGAAGGGCGGCGTCGCGGTCGCGCTCCGGCTCGCCGCGACCCTGGACGCGCCGAACCGGGACGTCACGTACGTCTTCTACGACTGCGAGGAGATCGAGGCCGAGCGGAACGGGCTGTTCAAACTGACCCGCTCGAACCCCGAGCTGCTCGAAGGCGTGTTCGCGGTCGTGATGGAGCCGTCGAACGCGGTCGTCGAGGCCGGCTGCCAGGGCACCATGCGGATCGAGGTCAGCACCCGCGGCGAGCGCGCGCACTCGGCCCGCTCGTGGATGGGGTCGAACGCGATCCACTCGGCCGCCGAGGTGCTCGCCCGCCTCGAGGCGTACGCGCCGCGCCGGGTGCCGATCGACGGACTCGAGTACCGCGAGGGGCTGAACGCGGTCGCGATCAGCGGCGGCGTCGCCGGGAACGTCGTACCGGACCTGTGCACCGTGACGGTCAACTACCGGTTCGCGCCGAGCCGGTCGGAGGCGGAGGCCGAGGCGCACCTGCGGGAGGTGTTCGAGGGGTACGACGTGGTCGTCACGGACTCGGCGCCCGGCGGACTGCCCGGGCTGGAGCGGCCGGCCGCGGCGGCGTTCCTGCAGGTGGTGGGCGGAGAGCCGCGGCCGAAGTTCGGGTGGACGGACGTGGCGCGGTTCACGCTGCTCGGCGTACCGGCGGTGAACTACGGGCCGGGGGACCCGCTGTACGCGCACAAACAGGACGAGTTCGTGCCGGAGGCCGAGATCGAGCTGTGTGAACAGCGGCTGAGGACTTGGTTGACAGACCGCGCCTAGCCGGACCGCGTTACCGGTCAGGCAATAATCTGGAGGCATGTCAGAACCATCGATCCACCCCGACCGCCCGGTCGGCCAGCAGCAGCGCGGGCCGATCACGATGCGGCGCAAGCAGGTGCAGCACTCCACCTCCGAGCAGCGGCTGCTGGACAGCCGCGGGCCGTCGGACTGGGTGCACACCGACCCGTGGCGGGTGCTGCGGATCCAGTCGGAGTTCATCGAGGGATTCGGGATGCTGGCCGAGCTCGGGTCCGCGATCAGCGTGTTCGGGTCGGCGCGGACCAAGCCGGACGACCCGATGTACGCGGCCGCCGAGGAGTTCGGGCGGAAGCTCGTCGGGGCCGGGTACGCCGTCATCACCGGCGGCGGACCGGGCGTGATGGAGGCCGCGAACAAGGGCGCGTCCGAGGCCGGCGGGGTCTCGGTCGGGCTCGGGATCGAGCTGCCGTTCGAGAACGGGCTGAACGAGTGGGTCGACATCGGGATGAACTTCCGGTACTTCTTCACCCGGAAGACGATGTTCGTGAAGTACGCGCAGGGGTTCGTGGTGATGCCGGGCGGGTTCGGCACGCTCGACGAGCTGTTCGAGGCGCTCACGCTGGCGCAGACCCGGAAGGTCACGTCGTTCCCGGTCGTGCTGTTCGGTACGTCGTACTGGGGCGGGCTGGTCGACTGGCTGCGGACGACGATGCTCGAGGACGGCAAGATCTCCGCCGCCGACCTCGACATGTTCGTCGTCACCGACGACGTCGACGAGGCGATCAGCTACATCGTCAAGGCCGGCGAACTCGCCGACGCCGCCGCCGACGAAGCCGCCGCGGCCCGCGACGGGAGCTGAAATCCTGGGTGATTGTGCGGGTGACTCGGGCGGCATGGCACGATCGGTCCCGTGATGTGGTTCTTCGGGCTGATCGTGGTGCTGTTGATCGGGGCTGTCGCGGTAGTGGCCTCGGGGCGTTGGGGTGCCATGAGTACGGCGTACGACGACCGTCCCGACATGACGGTGCCGGCGCGCCAGGCGCTGACCTCGACCGACATCGAGTCGGCCAGGTTCGCGGTCGGGGTGCGCGGGTACCGGATGGACGAGGTCGACACGCTGCTCGAACGCGTCGCGAAGGAGGTCGCCGAACGCGACCGCCGGATCGCCGACCTCGAGCGCGCCGTCGCCCCCATCGTCGAGTCCCCCGAGGGCCACGGCTTCACGTCGAACCCGTACAACGCCCCCGACTTCGACGACACCGGCACCCAGAAACCCATCCTCGTCGGCGGCGACTTCCCGGACCCGGTCTCCGAACCGCCCGCCGACCCATCCACCGCAGCGCCCACCACCGTCGACCCGGCCTCCCCAGCCGGAGCCCCGACCGAATCCGGCGCCCCCACTGACCAGCCGGGCGCAGCGGGTGCCGGCGGCGCGTCCACCGGCGCACCGGACGGCACCCCAGGTACCGCGAACGCCCGTACGCCGGAAGACGCGGCCGGTACGCCGTCCGCTGGTGGTGCGGCTGAGGGTGGGGCGGTTGGTGCGGCGTCAGGGGCTGGTGCGGCGGACGGTGGGGCAGCCGGCGCGGCGCCCGCAGGTGGTGCGGCGGCAGGCGGGGCAGTTGGGGCCGCGTCCGCAGGTGATGGGGCAGCTGGTGCGCCGTCCGCGGGTGGTGTGGCTGACGGTGCGGTGTCCGTGGGTGGTGTTGCTGGTGGTGGGGTGACTGGGGGTGCCGCCGGTGGTGGTGCGGGCGGTGTGGTGAGTGATGGTGTGGCTGACGGTGGTGGTTCGGACGTAGCCGCGGGTGGGGCTGAGGCTGCCGGTGGGGGAGCAGTTGCTGGTGCGGCGGATGACGAGCCGGAGACGCGGGAGTTGCCGCGGGCGAGTCAGGCTGCTGCGGACGAGTACGAGCGCCTGCAGGCGGAAGCGCGCGCCGTACTGGAAGCCCAGTCCCAGCCCGTGACCCCGCGCCGCACCCCGGCCCCGCAACAGTCGCACCAGGACGCGCTCACACAGGACGACCAGCCGCAGGCCTCGTACCAGCAGGATGCTTATCACCAGGCTGGGCAGAAGCCGTCGCAGGCGTCGCTTACGCCGGCGCAGCAGTACGACCAGTTGAAGCTCAATCAGCCCGCACCCGTCCGGCTCCAGCAACCGACCACGCCGCCGGCTCCGGCGGATGGAGCCGCTGGTCCGGCGCACTGGACGGCGCAGCCGGCTCCTCAAGCCGAGCAGCCGACCGGGCGAGACGCCCAGCAGCAGGCAGACCCCACGCAGACCCCCGGAGCCGAGCAGGCGCAGCAGCAGGCGGCTGACGGGGCTAACCCGCAGGCGGGGGATGGGGAGGAAGGGTGGCGGTTCTGGCCGCCGGCGGGGTCTGAGGGGGAAGGGGCTTATCAGCGGCCCAGTTGATGAGCGCTTCGGGGAAGTGTCACGCTGCGGCGTCGGTGGAGTTGGGGCTGGCGCCCGAGGCGGCGTGGGCGGTGGTGATGGACTGGGAGCGGCAGTCGCGGTGGATGGTGTTCACGCGGGTGTGGGCGACCGCGAACGACGGCGCCGGGGTCGGTGGGGGAGTCGCGGCGCGTACTTCTGTCGGTGGCGTCGGGTTCACTGACGACATGGTCATCACGCACTGGGATCCACCGCGCGAGTGCACGGTGAAGCACCTCGGGAAGATCGTCCGCGGCACCGGCACGTTCACCGTCGGCCCGGCGAAGAACGGCAGTACGTTCACCTGGTCCGAGGACGTCGTACCGCCGCTCGGCCGGCTCGGCACACTCGCCTGGCCGGTCGTGCGGCCGGCGTTCGAACTGATGATGCGGATCTCGCTCCGCCGGCTCGTCGAGGAGGTCCAGTGACGGTGACAGGCCCGGACGGGCAGCAGCGGTGCGGGTGGGCGACGTCGGCCCCGGAGTACGTCGAGTACCACGACACCGAGTGGGGCAAGGAGATCCGGAACGACGTCGGCCTGTTCGAGCGGATGACGCTCGAAGGCTTCCAGTCCGGGCTGTCCTGGATCACGATCCTGCGCAAACGCGAGAACTTCCGGACGGCGTTCGCGCGGTTCGACCCGGAGGCGATCGCGAAGTACGGCGACGCCGACTTCGACCGGCTGATGGCCGACCCGGGCATCGTCCGGAACCGCCTGAAGATCAACGCGACGATCTCGAACGCCCGCGCCCTGCTCGACCTGGCCGACGGCGAGTTCACCGAACTGCTCTGGTCCTTCAAGCCCGCGAAGCACAAGATCCCGAAGACACTCGCCGACGTACCGGCCACCACGCCCGAGTCGGTCGCGATGTCGAAGGCACTCAAGAAGCACGGTTTCGTGTTCGTCGGACCGACCACGGCGTACGCGCTGATGCAGGCCACCGGCATCGTCAACGACCATCTGAAAACCTGCATCGCACGCTGAATCTCGTGCACGTGCATCTGCAAACGGCAACTGCATAAGGCTTTTTGCCGATTCCCAAAGACAAACGGCTGAACGAGTTGTGCTCCGGGCACAGAACGTGATGTGGTGTTCAGCGGGCTCCCCGACTGTCAGGTGGTTGTCCGGCCGTGACTCGCCCGGCCGGAACGCGGTCGTGGAGCCCACCAAACTGTCTACGGGTGTTTGTTCGTCCCGTCCGCGGTGAAGCTGGTCCGGAACACATCGGTTCCGGTCAGCCCACTCAGTTGCACGCCGTCCGGGCCGGTGCTGAGGTACAGGTTCGCTTCCGCATAAGCATCCGCGGCGTCGTCGTCCGCGGTACCGAACTGCCGCGTCCAGCTGTGCGTGTGATCCGGCGAGTACTTCGCGAGTACGCCGTCGAACTTGCCGAGCGGCGTCTCCAGTGCGCCGTCGGTGAATCCGCCGACGTACAGCGAACCGCCCGCGTCCACAGCGATCGCGGCGCCCTTGTCGTTCCCACTCGTCCCGAACTGGTCGCGCCACGTCAGTACGCCGTCCGCGTCGGCGCGCGCCACGATGATGTCCTTGTCGCCGATCAACGTGCGAGCGAAGTCGCCCGCCGTGTACCCGGTCAGGTACACGCCACCGGCAGGATCCGCCGCGAGCCCCCACACCTCGTCGGACTCCGACGTACCGATCTGCTTGGTCCACACCGCGTCACCCGCGGCCGAGTAGCGCGCAAGCAGCCCGTCGGTGCCGCCCGTCATCCCGCCCAGGTACACCGAACCGCCCGACACCGCGATCGCCATCCCCTTGTCCTCGCCCGCGCCGCCGTTCTGCCGCAACCACACCTGCTTCCCGTCGCCGTCGTACCGCGCGACGAACGCGTCCTTGTCGCCCTGGTTCGTCCCGCCCAGCGCACCCTTCGTGTAACCGCCGACGTACACGTCCGTCCCGTCGACAGCGACCGAATAGCTGCGATCCGCCACCCCCGGTACGCCGAACTGCGTGAGCCAGCGCCGATTCCCGGCACCGTCGTACAGCGCCACGAACGCATCGTCGGTGCTGTTCCCGGGATGGGCCCCGTCCAGGTCGCCGTTCGTGTACCCGGTGACCACGACCCGCCCGTCCGTGTCCACGGCAACGCCGTACGCGCGATCCGTCCCGGCAGACCCGAGCGTCCGCGTCCACGAACGCGAGCCGTCCGGGACGTACTTCGTCAGCGAAACGTCCGTTCCCGCGGCCGCCTGGCAAACGTTGCCGGAGGCATCGGTCGCGATCCCGCCGGAGCGGTCGTCGCCGCCGAGGTCGGTGAGCTCGGCCTGCATCGGCGTGGCCGGCGGCTTCCCGAGGTACTGGAAGACGTACTTCGCGCCCTCGGCGAACGTCGGCCCCCACACGTCCCAGTCGTGCCCGCCGTCGACGACGCGGAACTCCGACGTCAGGGTCGGAACCCGGGACGCCTGGTTGTAGACGACGTGCGCCTCGAAGTCGAGGTCGTGGGTGGCGTCGATCGCCTTCGGGTTCTTGTACTCGTCGTCGCCGACCGCGATGTACAGGTGCGACCGCTGCCCGCTCGCCGCGAACGACTTCAGCGCCGCCGGCCAGTTCAGCTTCAGGTACGCCGCCTCGACGAACGGGTCCTGACCCTTGCCGAAGGCACCGAAATCGCGGGTGCTGGAATCGCTCGGCGGCAACGGGAAGTACACCGCCGGGCTGAGCGCGATGCCCGCGCCGAACACGTCCGGATGCGCCAGCGTGTAGCGCAGCGCGCCGGCGCCGCCCATCGAGTACCCGGCGATCGCGCGCCCGGTCCGGTCGGCGATCGTCCGGTACGTCGCGTCGACCCGCGGGACCAGGTCCTTGACGAACGCGGTCTCGACCGGGCGGCCCGGGTCGGCGCCCCGGTACGCCGAGTCGACGTACCAGCTCGCTCGGCTGCTCCACGGCGCGTCCGGCATGATCGCGATCGCGGGCGGGATCTCGCCGTTGCCGATCAGCTCGTCCAGCCGGCTCTTCACCTGGGTCCACGCGCTCATCGAGTCGCCGCGACCGTGCAGCAGGTAGATGACCGGGTAGCGCCGGGTGGACGTGTCGTACCCGGCCGGGAGATAGACGTTGTAGTTGATGTCCTCACCGAGCGTCGCGGAGCGGACGGCGGCGGACTTGATGGTCCCGGGCTCGGGCGCGGGCGCCGCGCTCGAGCCGGGCAGCACGAGACTCCCGACCAGCGTGGCAGCGGTCAGGACGGGTAGCAGCAGTTTCCTCACACGTCAGTGTGTAATCGCTTACGTAAACGATTACAAGCCCTCGTTCACCGCCCGTGGAAGGTGGGCTTCTGCTTCGCGACGAACGAGGCGACGGCGTTGTGGTGGTCCTCGGTGGCGCCGGTCTGCTGCATCTTGCCGGCCTCGAAGGCGAGCGCCTCGGCGAGCGTGTGACTCGCCGAGTAGCCGAGCGACTGCCGGACCGCGCCGTACGCGACCGTCGGTCCGACGGCGAGCTTGCCGGCCAGTTCGGCGACGGCGTCCGGCAGGTCGGCGGCCGGGACGACGGACGTGGCCAGCCCGAGGTCGAGAGCCTCCGCGGCGGGGACGGTGCGCGGGAAGTACAGGAGCTCCAGTGCGCGGGCGTGTCCGATCAGCCGGGGCAGTGTCCAGGAGATCCCGGTGTCGCAGGACAGCGCGATGCCGGTGAACGCGAGGTTGAACCCGGCCGTGTCCGCGACGACCCGGAAGTCGCACGCGAACGCCATCGAGGCGCCGGCCCCGGCGGCCACCCCGTTCACCGCGGCGATCACCGGCTTCGGCATCTCGGCGAGCGCCAGCGCGATCGGCGCGTAGTGGTCCGGCACCGTGCTCCAGAGCGCGGCCTGGTCGTTGGCCTGCAGCAGCCCGATGTGCTCCTTCAGGTCCTGCCCGACGCAGAATGCCCGCCCGGTCCCGGTCAGTACGACGACGCGGACGGCGGGATCGTCGGCGGCGGCCTGGATCGTGTCGCGGAGCAGCACCTTGGTCGGCGTGTCGAGCGCGTTCATCGCGTCCGGCCGGTTCAGGGTGACGGTCGCGACCCCATCGGCGACGGAATACGTGACGGAATCACTCATCGTGGTCAGCTCCTTGACTGTCAGTAAGAGGATTTTCAGTGTTGCGTCAGGCAGTCATCGACGAAACGCCCGGCCGCGGGACCCAATCGATCGGCGTGGAAATCGAAGAATGCGGCGGCCTTCGTCCCGGCCCAGCCGGCCGGCAGCAGCTCGTCCGGCAGCCCCGGATCCCGGAACAGGAACTTCCGCCATTCGTGCACCAGCTCGGACCGGACCGCGAACGCCTGCTCGTCGTCGCTGCCGGCGGTGCCCACGCCGCCCGCGTCGACCAGCGCCTTCGCCTCGATCAGCCAGGCGTCGTACGACGCGCCGAGCTCGTCCAGCTTCCAGACCCGGCGGGCGAACGCCGGCGCGCCGGCGTCGACCGGGGCCCGGAACCGGTCCGCGGCGATCCCCTCCATCTCGAGGATCTGGTCCACCTCGGCGTCGTTGCGCAGCCCGACCCAGGCGCCGTCGGACAGCGGAGCCCAACCCAGGAAGGCGAGTTGGCTCGCCAGCTGGTCGCGACGCCGGGCGTTCGGGACCTCCCGGAGGACGCCCAGGTGCCAGTGCCGGTCCCAGTCGCCCGGGCCTTCGGAACCGGTCACCACCGGGGTGCCGTCCGGCGCGGTGCGGTAGATCCGCGCGGCGGCGTCGTCGAGCCGGCGACGCGCCCGGGAGGTCAGTCCGTATCCGGGCTGCCCCTCGATCCGGACCGGCTCCAGCCAGCCCTGCCGGACCATCCGGGACACCGCGGTCCGCACGGCCGGTGGATGCACGCCCAGCGGCGCGAGCAGCCGGACGAGGGCCGCGACCGGGGCCTGCGCACCACGCGCGCGCAGGTGGTCGCCGTACAGGTCGAAAAGGGCTGAACGGGCGTGCACAAGACTCGAGTCTGCCGTATGGTGCACGGCCTTGGCCTGAGATCGGGAATAATGGGGTGCGGTACACACCGATTAACACTGCGATACGCGCCGACGGCGCATCACCGCAACGGCGCCGGCCACGGTCCCCCGCGCGGTGTCGTCGCTCAACACCGACACTGGGAAGGGGTGCGCGCATGGCGGCGATGAAGCCGCGGACGGGCGATGGTCCGCTCGAGGTCACCAAGGAGGGCCGCGGGATCGTGATGCGGGTTCCGCTCGAGGGCGGCGGACGGCTCGTCGTCGAGCTGAACGCCGACGAGGCGACCGAGCTCGGCAACGCACTGAAGGCCGTCGTCGGCTGACCACAACCTCCGGGGGTGCCAGCGCCCCCGTCTGTCACTCCGACCCCGGTGGGTGCCTTCGCAGGCACCGGCCGGGGTCGTTACGGTGGTCCAACTCTCTTTGATCAAACACCAGTGAGGTCGTCCTAGTGGCTCGCCGCAGCAGTTCGTCCCCGTTCCCCACTCTTCCCGGTGTCAGCTGGCAGCCCGGTCTGCCGGTGCACGGTTCCGCCACCTGGGTGGTCCTCGTCGGCGACGAGTTGCCGGCCGCCGCGAAGGAGGCGGGGGAGCGGCTCGGGGTCGACCTCGGCCGGCTGCTCGAGGTGCAGCGCGAGACCGGCTTCACGCCGGCCGCCGGCAGTACGGCGGCGTACCCGCTGCTGATCGGCGACGTGACCGAGATCCTGCTGGTCGGAGCCGGTGACGGCGGCGCGAAGGACCTGCGACACGCCGGGGCGGCGATCGCCCGGTTCGGCCGCGGCAAGGACGAGCTCACCACCGTCGTTGCCGAGGGCATCGATGACGCGGCGCTCCAGGCGTTCGCGGAGGGCGTGGTGCTCGGCTCGTTCTCGTACACCCAGAAGACCGTCGACCCGGGCAAGCCCGCGGTCGGCAGCGTGACGCTGACCGACGGTACGGACGCGCCGCGGCAGGACGTGCTGGACCGGGGCGTCGTGGTCGGCCGCACCGGCTGGCTGGCGCGGCAGCTCGCGATCACCCCGTCGAACGAGAAGGACCCGTCCTGGCTGGCCGCGCGGGCGATCGAGATCGCCGCGGCGACCGGCCTGGTGGCGACGGTCTGGGACGAGAAGAAGCTGGCCGCCGACGGGTTCGGCGGGATCCTCGCGGTCGGCCAGGGCTCGGCCCGCCCGCCGCGGTTCATCCGGCTCGACTACGCCCCGGCGGGTTCCGGCAAGGACACGCCGTACGTCGTGCTGGTCGGCAAGGGCATCACGTACGACACCGGCGGCCTGTCGCTGAAGCCGCGCGAGGGCATGGTGTCGATGAAGCGTGACATGACCGGCGGCGGCTCGGTGATCGCGACCATGTCGGCGCTGCGCGACCTCGGCGCGAACGTCCGGGTGACCGGCCTGGTCTGCGCGGCGGAGAACATGCCGTCGGGTTCGGCGTACCGCCCGGACGACGTGATCCGGCACTTCGGCGGCCGCACCACCGAGGTGAAGAACACCGACGCCGAGGGCCGGCTGGTGCTCGCCGACGGGCTCGCGTACGCCGTCCAGGAGCTGAAGCCGGACGTCCTGGTCGACATCGCCACGCTGACCGGCGCGATCAAGGTGTCGCTCGGCGCGATGCTGTACGGCGGCCTGTTCGCGACCGACGACGCGCTCGCCGACAACCTCGCCGACGCCGGCCGGGTGTCCGGCGAGGAACTGTGGCGGATGCCGCTGCCGGCCGAGTACGAGGACCTGATCTCGACCCCGGTCGCGGACTCGGTGAACAGCTCGAAGGGCCCCGGCTCGATCACCGCGGCCCTGTTCCTGAAGGCCTTCGCGGGCGACCTCCCGTGGGCCCACCTGGACCTGTCGTCGATCGCGGAGTCGCCGGGCGAGAACTTCGAGTACTCCACCGGCGCGACCGGCGCCGGCGCGCGGCTGCTCAGCACCTGGCTGTCCTCCGGCGCGCCGACCTCCGGCATTATCTGAACCGCGCGCAGAGGAAGTCGACGATCCGGTCCCGCGCCGGCTTCGCCTGCGGCACGAGGCCGGGCATGCTGATGAAGGCGTGCCCGGCCTTGTCGTACTCGCTGACCTCGACCGGGGTGCCTGCCGCGCGCAGGTGGTCGGCGTACACGCGGCTGTGGTCCGCGACCGGGTCGAGCGCCGGCACCACCATCAGCGTCGGCGGCAGCCCGCTCAGGTCGTCGGCGTACAGCGGCGACAGCTCCCGCGGATCGGTTCCTTCGGGTACGGCGAGACGCCGGAAGAACTCGAGGCCCTCGCGGGTGAGCGTCGGCGTCTCCGGGTACTGCGCGACCGAGTCGTAGTCGAGCGCCGTCGAGGTCACGTCGACGCACGCGTTGACCAGGACCTGCGCGCGCAACGACAGGCCCGCGTCCCGGGCCCGGAGCGCGGAGAGTGCGGCGACCATCGACCCGGCGCTCTCGCCGGCGACCGCCACGCGGGCCGGGTCGATGCCCCAGTCGGCGGCGTGCTGGAACACGTGCCGCAGGACGTCCCAGCCGTCGTCGACGATCGCGGCGAGCGGTGTGTCGTGATCCATCAGCCGGTGCTCGACGGACACCACGACGGCTGACACCCGGGCAGCGAGGTGGCTGTTGATCCAGTCGCACTGCACCGCCGTACCGACGTATCCGCCGCCGTGGACGTGCAGGATCAGCGGGAGCTTGGCCTGGTTGTCCGGGCGGTATACGCGGACCCGGATCGTGCGGTCTGCGAGCTGGACCTGCTGCCAGCCGATCGTCACGCCGCTGTGCGGGAAGCCGGTCAGCAGGTGCGCGAACCGGGACGTGACGATCCGGTGGGCGGCCTCGCCGAACGCGGCCAGTTCCTTGGGCGACATCGTGCGGTAGTCGGGCTCCTTGCGGAGCGAGTAGACCAGGCGAACGCCCAGCGGCGGCTGCTGGGTGGTCGCGGTGGTGGCGGCGGTCTTGAGCATCGGGCACCGTCCTGCGGTTTCGCTACGATTAGTATCGATACCGAAGGTAGCATAACTAGGTAGGGTAGGCCCATGGCTTCCAGTACCCGGCCGCCCGGCCGGCCCCGGTCCAGCGTCGACGCGGAGGTGTTCGCGGCGACGCTGCGGACGATCCACGAGCTCGGGTACACCCGGGCCACGGTGGACCGGATCGCCGCCGCGACCGGGATCGCGAAGACCACGATCTACCGCCGCTGGCCGACGAAGGGCGCGCTGGTGACCGCGACGCTGGTGGACTCGTTCGGCCCGTTGCCGCTGACCGGGCAGAGCCGCGACGCGGACATCGCGGCCGCGGTCCGGTACGGCGTGCGCGCGGTCGCCGAGCCCGGGGTGGCCGCGGCGTTCGCGGGTGTGTTCACGGACGCGATCGGCGATCCCGCGCTGCGGGAGATCCTCGCCGTACAGCTGCAGGACCCGTACCGGAAGGTGCTGATGGAGACGCTCGGGCTGTCCGAGCAGCGGGTGCTGTTCGTGATCGACGTGGTGATCGGGACGCTGCTGCACCGGATGGGCATGACCGGCGAGCCGATGGTCGAGGCCGACGTCGAGGACCTCATCCGGATGCTGCAACGCGAACTGCGCTAGCTTTCCGGAACTTTTCCGTCGCTCAGCGCCGGAAAAGTTCCGCTCAGACCGTGTCGAGCTCCGCGACGGCGTCGGCGGGGAGGACCAGATCGCGGGCGGCGATGTTCTCGCGGAGGTGGTCGAGCGAGGACGTACCCGGGATGACCACGCTGGTCGTGGAGCGCTGCAGCAACCACGCGAGCGCGACCTGCTGCGGAGTGGCGTCCAGGCGGGCCGCGACCTTCGCGAGCGTCTCCGACTGCAGCGGGCTGAAGCCGCCGAGCGGGAAGAACGAGGCGAACGCGATGCCGTGCTCGGCGCAGTAGTCGACGATGTCGTCGTCCTCGCGCGTGACCAGGTTGTAGAGGTTCTGGATCGTCACGAACGGCGCGATCGCCGCCGCCTCGTGGACCTGCGCCATCGTGACCGCGCTCAGCCCGAGATGCCTGATCAGCCCTTCCCGCTGCAGTTCGGCCAGCACGGTGTACGGCTCGGCGATCGAGTCGTGGTTGGTCTCCTCGCGCGCCGCGGTCCGCAGGTTCACCACGTCGAGTACGTCGAGACCCAGGTGCTCGAGGTTCTCGTGCACCTGCCGCTTCAGGTCGTCCGGGTCGAGCGCCACGTCCCACGATCCTTCGGGCCCCCGCCGGGCGCCGACCTTGGTGACCAGGTGCAGGCCGTCGGGGTACGGGTACAGCGCCTCCTTGATGATCTCGTTGACCACGACCGGGCCGTAGAAGTCGCTGGTGTCGATATGCGTGACGCCGAGGTCGACAGCCTCCCGCAGTACGGCGATCGCCTGGTCGCGGTCCTTCGGCGGTCCGAAGACGCCGGGGCCGGCGAGCTGCATCGCGCCGTACCCCATCCGGGTGATGGTGAGGTCGTCGGCGAGGGTGATGGTTGAGTTCGTCATGGCTCCACTGTTCGTCGGTCCGCGCGGAACAGGGAGTACCCCGCCGTTCCTGGTAGTGACAGGGCACAGGCTGTCACGGCGTACCCGGTCTACGGTGGACCCATGGAGAACGCGCTGGGCGACTACCTGCGGGCGCGGCGTGAACAGGTCGGTCCCGAGGAGGTCGGGATCCGCAGCGTCGGCCTCCGCCGGGTCCCCGGGCTGCGCCGCGAAGAGGTCGCGATGCTCGCCGGGATCAGCTCGGACTACTACCTCCGGCTCGAGCAGGGGCGCGACCGCAACCCGTCGGCGCAGGTGCTCGAGGCGCTGGCCGGCGTACTGCGGCTGGACGCGGACGCGCGGAACTACCTCCTCGGCCTCGCCCAGCCGGCGCCGCACCCGCGGACCCGCGCGGAGCAGGCGCCGGAGAGCATCGTCGAGCTGATCGACGGGTGGCCCGACAACCCGGCGTACGTGCAGAACAAGTACACCGACGTACTCGCGGTGAACGCCCTCGCCGCCGCGCTCTCGCCGAACTACCGGGTCGGCGTCAACCTGCTCACCGCCGTGCTGCTCGATCCGCGCGAACGCGACCTGCGCCGGGACTGGGAGGACCTCTCCGAGGAGGGTGTCGCCGTACTGCGTTCCGAGCTCGGGCCGAACGTCGACGACCCGCGGCTGAAGGAACTGGTGGGCGACCTCTCGGTCCGCAGCGAGCGGTTCCGGCAGCTGTGGGCGCGGCACGAGGTCCGCCCGCGCCGCGGCCGCCTCAGCCGGCTGACCCACCCGGAGGTCGGCGACCTCGACCTGCGCTCGGACAAGCTGACCGTGGGTGGGACCGACAACGTCACGCTGGTCGTCTTCCACGCCGTCCCCGGATCGCGCGACGCGGAATCCCTCGCCCTCCTCGGCAGCCTGGTGGCTAGGCCTGTCGAGCGAAGGCCCGAATGATCTCCGGGTATGCCGCGAACGCAGTACCGGTGTGGTCGACCGCGCCCATCGAGTGCACCGTCACGTCCGTGCCGCGTCGTCGCAGCGAGACTGCGCACGAGTCGGCGTTGGCGGCGGCGACGTCGGTGTCCTTGGTCCCGCTGTACAGGTGCACCGGCACGCGCGGCGTCCAGTCCTGGCAGATCTGATCGGCTGCTTGGATCGCTGCGAGGAGCCGCCCGGTCGGATGCTGCAGCTTCGCGGCGAAGTCCGGCGTGAGCAGCTTCTCCGGCGAGTCCGGCAACCCCGCGACGATCTCCTGGTCGCTGTGCGATCCGTCGAACAAGCCCTCGACGGTCTTCGCGTACGGCGCCTGGAACGCCTGCCGCGGGTCGTCGTACAGGCCGACCGTCCGGTTCCAGGCGGTCACGAGGTACGCGAGGTAGAACGTCGCGGTCGGCGGGATCACGCGTCCGTCGAAGGCGGCCGGGAGTTCCTCGCCGAGCAGGTCGTACGGGCCCGCGACCGCACGCAGCGCCCCGAGCCGGAACGGGCCGACCTCGCCGCGGCTCAGCGCGCGACCGAACGCGAGCGACGCCCGGCCGCCCTGCGAGAAGCCGGTGACGAGTACGTCGCGCTTGAAGGCGACGCCGTGCTTGGCGGCGAACGCGCGGGCCGCGAGCAGCAGGTCCGCCGACGCCGAGGTCTCGGTCTTCGTGTCGAGGTACGGGTGCGGGCCGGGGCCGAGTCCGAGGCCGAGGTAGTCGGGGGCGACGCCGGCCAGGCCCTGGCCGGCGAACAGGGCCGTGACCAGGCGATCCGCGGACAGGTCGTCGACGGAGGCGGCGGCCGCTTTGGTCGCGTTCGTGCCGTGCAGGTACTCCGTGACGGTGAGCGCGCCGCGGCGTCCGTCGGGGAGTACGACGATCCCGCTGGCCGTCGTCGGGCGGCCGTGGGTGTCGGTGGTGCGGTAGACGAGGCGGTAGGCGGTGACGGCGTACGACGACGTCGGGGCGCCGGGGAAGTCCGCTGCCGCCGCGTCGAGCTGAGCCGCTGTCAGGTGGGCGATCGGCGTTGCCGAGACGACCGTTCCGCGTTCGCCCAGAACTGTGGAGGGGGTGCGGCCCATACCCGCGAAGGCGGGGGTCGGGTGGGTGGTGGCGGCGAAGGCGGGGGTTGGGTGGGTGGTCGCGGCGAGGGCCGACGCGGGGTAGGCGAGGAGGGCGGCGGTGGCGAGGGTGGCGGCGGCGGTCTTGGTCAGGCGAGAAGTCATATCCCAACCCAACCGTCGCCGGCCTCGGCACAGAATGGTGCGAACTCCCTGATGGCGGTGGGGTTTTGCCTACCCGAGCAGGCTGTTGTACAGCTCCACGGTCCGTTGTGCCACCGCGTCCCAGCCGAACTGCGAGACCGCGCGTTCCCGTCCCGCCTTGCCCATCGCGGCCGCTCGTGCCGGGTCGTCCACGAGCGCGTTGATCCCGTCGGCGAGGCCGCGTTCGAACGTGTCCGTGTCGTGTTCGTCGTACGGCACCAGGATGCCGGTGACGCCGTCGTCGACCACCTCGGGGATGCCGCCGACCGCGCTCGCCACGACCGCGGTCTCGCAGGCCATCGCCTCCAGGTTCACGATGCCGAGCGGCTCGTAGATCGACGGGCAGCAGAACGCCAGCGCGTGCGTCAGGACCTGCCGGACCTCCTCGCGCGGCAGCATCTCCGACACCACGAACACGCCGTCACGGGCCATCCGCAGGTCCTCGATCAGCGCGTCGGTCTCCGCCTTCAGCTCGACCGTGTCGGCGGCGCCGGCGAGCAGCACGAGCTGCACGGACGGGTCCAGCCGCAGGCCCGCGCGGAGCAGGTGCGGTACGCCCTTCTGCCGGGTGATCCGCCCGACGAACGTCACGTATGGGCGGCTCAGGTCGACGCCGAGCCGCTCGAGCACGTGCGTCGACGGGTCCGGGTGGTAGAAGTCGGCGTCGATGCCGTTGGAGATCACATGGACGCGAGCCGGATCCACGGACGGGTAGCAGGCGAGTACGTCGTCGCGCATCCCGCGGCTGACCGCGACGACCGCGTCGGCCGCCTCGTACGCGGTCCGCTCCGCCCAGCTGGACAGCCGGTACCCGCCGCCGAGCTGCTCGGCCTTCCACGGGCGCCGCGGCTCCAGCGAATGCGCCGTCACCACGTGCGGTACGTCGTACAGCAGCTTCGCCCAGTGGCCGGCCATGTTCGCGTACCAGGTGTGCGAGTGCACGAGCTGCGCGTCGCCGACCGCCGCGGTCATGGTCAGGTCGGTGGACAGGATCCGCAGCGCCGCGTTCGCGTTCGGCAGCCGCGGGTCGTCCTCGGAGTGCGCGGTCGCGCCCTGCCGGGGCTCGCCCATGCAGTGCACGTCCACGTCGATCAGCCGGCGCAGCTCGCGGACCAGGAAGTCCACGTGCACCCCGGCCCCGCCGTACACGTCCGGAGGAAACTCACGCGTCAGGATGGCGACCTTCATACCGCCCGACGATAAGTCATCGAGCGAGCTGTGTCGGCACCCAGAAGCGCAGCTTTCCGTGTCGTTCGTCTTCCAGTTCGCCACCAGCTGCCTCGATCACCTTGCGCGATCCGGTGTTGTCCACGTCGCAGGTGACCAGTGCGGGGTCGATCCCGAGCGCGGCCGCGATCGGCAGCGACTGGGCGAGCATCCGGGTCGCGTACCCCTTCCGGCGCGCGGACGGCCGGACCCAGTAGCCGATGTGGCCACCGACCTCGGTGAGCGCGGGCGTCAGGTCGTGCCGGATCGACAGCCGGCCGAGCAGCTCGACGCCGTCGACGAACCACAGCACGGTCTGGTGCACGATGCCGGGCGGCAGCACGGTCTCCGGCTCGGCCTCCCGCCGGATCGCCTCGACCAGGTGCCGGAACCCGGCCGGATCGGCCGCCCGCTCGCGGCTCCACAGCTCGTCGTCCTCGGCCACCGACTTCGGCCCGAGCCAGTGCAGGTCCACCGGGTCGAGCTCGTCCCAGGCCTCGAGGAACGAACGATGAACGGCAACGGTCGGAACGACGAGGATCGGCATCCTCACAGTGTCGCGACGCGCGCAACCGCTTATGCAGCGGGGCATCGAGAGCTAAGGTGCGGTCATGGCAAAGGCGCCCAGAGTTCTCGGAATCGTGCTGGCCGGTGGCGAGGGGAAGCGGTTGATGCCGCTGACGGCGGACCGGGCCAAACCGGCCGTGCCGTTCGGCGGCAGTTATCGCCTGATCGACTTCGTGCTGTCGAATTTGGTCAATGCCGGCTATCGAAATCTCTGCGTACTGACCCAGTACAAGTCGCACTCGCTCGACCGGCACGTCACGCTGACCTGGCGGATGTCCACCTTCCTGGGCAACTACGTGACCTGCGTCCCGGCGCAGCAGCGGCTCGGCCCGCAGTGGTACCAGGGCAGCGCGGACGCCATCTACCAGTCGATGAACCTGATCAACGACGCGGACCCGGAGTACATCGTGGTCTTCGGCGCCGACCACGTGTACCGGATGGACGCCTCGCAGATGGTCGCGGCGCACATCGAGCGCGGGAACGGCGTCACCGTGGCCGGGATCCGGGTGCCGCGGGTGGACGCGACCGAGTTCGGCGTGATCAAGACGGCGGCGGACGGGCACCTGATCGAGGAGTTCCTGGAGAAGCCGGCCGACCCGCCGGGGCTGCCGGACTCGCCGGACGAGACGTTCGCGTCGATGGGCAACTACGTGTTCAGCCGCGACGTCCTGGTCGAGGCGCTCCGCAAGGACGCCGCCAACCCGGCGTCGCGGCACGACATGGGCGGCGACATCGTCCCGATGCTCGTTGCCGAGGGCAAGGCGGGCGTGTACGACTTCCAGGAGAACGACGTACCGGGTGCGCTGGACCGGGACCGTTCGTACTGGCGCGACGTCGGGTCGCTGGACTCGTACCACGAGGCGCACATGGACCTGGTGTCGATCCAGCCGGTGTTCAACCTGTACAACAACGAGTGGCCGATCTTCACCTCGCACCCGCAGCTGCCGGGCGCGAAGTTCACCGACAACGCAACCGTCGGCGAGTCGATCGTCTGCCAGGGCTCGATCGTGTCCGGTGCGCACGTCGACCACTCGGTGCTGGGGTCGAACGTGATCGTCAACGCCGGCTCCGACCTGCAGAACTGCGTGATCATGGACAACTGCAAGATCGGCCGCGACGTCGTGCTGAAGAACGTCATCCTGGACAAGAACATCGTGGTACCGGACGGCACCGAGATCGGCGTCGACCCGGACTACGACCGGCAGCGCGGGTTCACCGTCTCCAAGGGCGGCGTCACGGTGCTCGGCAAGGGCCAGGTGATCGAAGCGGCCGTTGCCCCGGCGGCGGAGGTTGCTGAGGCGTGACGCTCTCCGAGGCGGGTGCGCTGGAACTCGATGCGGCCGACCCGGGGCATCGGGAGCTCTTCGACGTACCGCCGGCGCAGGGCGGCAGCTATCCCGAGGTGGCGTACTTCGCCGGGAACTCGCTCGGCCTGCGCCCGAAGGCGGTGCGGACCGAGCTGCTCGAGGACCTGGACGCGTGGGCCGCGCTCGGCGTCGAAGGGCACCTGGACGCGGCGCGGCCGTGGCTGCCGTACCACGAGCTGCTGACCGATCCGGCCGCGCGGCTCGTCGGCGCGCTGCCGAGCGAGACGGTCGTGATGAACTCGCTGACCGTCAACCTGCACCTGCTGATGGTGTCGTTCTACCGGCCGACCCGGTCCCGGCACCGGATCGTGATCGAGGACGCGGCCTTCCCGTCGGACAGTTACGCCGTACGGTCGCAGGTCCGGTTCCACGGGTACGACCCGGAGGACGCGGTGATCCGGCTCCGCCCGCGGCCCGGTGAGGACATCCTGCGGACGGCGGACGTCGTCGAGCAGCTCGGCGGCGACGTGGCGCTCGTACTGCTCGGCGGGGTGAACTACCTGACCGGCGAGTTGATGGACATCCCCACGATCACGAAGGCCGGGCACCTGGCCGGCGCGGTGGTCGGGTGGGACCTCGCGCACGCCGCCGGGAACGTGCCGTTGTCCTTGCACGACTGGGATGTGGACTTCGCCGCGTGGTGCTCGTACAAGTACCTGAACGCCGGGCCGGGGGCGCTGGCCGGGGCGTTCGTGCACGAGCGGCATCTCGGTGGCGACGTACCGCGGTTCGAGGGGTGGTGGAGTACCGAGGCGTCGACGCGGTTCGAGATGGCGCCGGAGTCCCGGCCGCCGGCGACCGCGGACGCGTGGCAGGTGTCGAACCCGCCGATCTTCTCGATGAGCCCGGTGCGGACGTCGCTGGAGCTGTTCGACAAGGTCGGCATCGGCGTACTGCGGGAACGGAGCCTGCGGTTGACCGCCTGTCTGGCGGACCTGCTCGGGCCCTTCGAGGTCATCACTCCCCGGGACCCGGCGCGGCGGGGTGCGCAACTGTCGGTGCGGGTGCCTGGCGGTGCGGGTGAGCTGTCACGGCGACTACGGTTCGAGTACGGCGTGATCGCGGACGCCCGCGAGCCCGACGTACTGCGGCTCGCGCCGGTGCCGCTGTACTCGACGTACCACGACTGCTGGCGGGCCGCCGCCGCATTGACCGAGGTGATGGGATGAAGGTCGCGATCGTCGGGGCCGGGCTGACCGGGTCGCTGCTCGCCTGTTACCTGGCGCGGCGCGGGTTGACGGTGACGCTGTACGAACGGCGGGCGGATCCGCGGGTGGCGGAGGTCGAGCGCGGGCGGTCGATCAACCTGGCGATCTCCGAGCGCGGGCTGGACGCGCTGCGGCGGATCGGGCTGGTCGACGAGGTGATGGCGGACGCGCTGCCGATGAAGGGCCGGATGATCCACCCGGTCGCGGGCGAGCTGGACTTCCAGGCGTACTCGGCGTCGGGGGAGCGGGCGATCAACTCGATCAGCCGGGGTGCGCTGAACAACGCGCTGCTGTCGGCGGCGTCGGCTGCCCCTGGTGTGACGGTGTCGTTCGAGCATCGCCTGGTCGAGCTGGACTCGGCGGCGGGGGAGTTGGTGTTCGCGACGCCCGCGGGGAAGGTGTCGGTGTCGGCCGATGTGGTGCTGGGCGCCGACGGTGCGGGGTCCGCCGTACGGGAGCAACTGCTTGCCGAGGGCATCGTCGCGGAGAACGTGGAGTTCCTGGACTACGGGTACAAGGAGTTGTCGATCCCCGCTGCCGCCGGGGAGTTCGCGCTGGATCCCGGGGCGTTGCACATCTGGCCGCGCGGTACGTCGATGATGATCGCGCTGCCGAATCCGGACCGGTCGTTCACCTGCACGCTCTTCTGGCCGGCGGGGTCGTTCGACGCGCTCACCACTGCCGGGGCGATCTCGGCGCACTTCGCGGAGCACTACCCCGATCTGTTGCCGCTGGCCCCTGATCTGGTGGACGACTACCTGAACAATCCGGTCGGGGTGCTGGGTACGGTGCACACCTTGCCGTGGCAGGCGCACGGGCGTACGGCGCTGCTCGGGGACGCGGCGCACGCGATCGTTCCGTTCTACGGGCAGGGGGCCAACTGCGCGTTCGAGGACGTGGTCGAACTGGACCGCTGCCTCGACGACACCGGCGGCTCGTGGGCCCGCGCACTGCCCCTGTTCGAGTCCCGCCGCCGCGAGAACACCGAGGCGATCGCAGAAATGGCCCTGGCCAACTTCGTCGAGATGCGCGACAAGGTGGCGTCCCCCGTCTTCCGTCTCCAGAAACAACTCGAACACACCCTCGAACGCCTCCTCCCCGGCCGCTACGTCTCCCGCTACGAACTCGTCTCCTTCACCACCACCCCCTACGCCGAAGTCCAACACCGAGTCCACCGCCAGCACCAGGTCCTCGGTGCCGGCGCGGTGGCAGCGGCAGGTCTGCTGCTGGGTCTCGCCCGGAGGCGACGGAAATGAGCTTGTGGTCGCCTGAGCTGTTGATTGGGCAGCCGTCGGCTGTTGGGGTGCTGCGGCACTTTGTGGATGGCTCGTTTGTGGAGAGTCCGGGGCGGTTTGCGAAGGTTTCGCCGGTGACGGGGGAGCAGATCTTCGACGTCTGTGAGGCTGATGCCGCGACTGTGGATGCGGCGGTGGGTGCTGCACGGGCCGCGTTGAAAGGTCCGTGGGGGCGGATGAGTGAGCAGGAGCGGGCCGTCGTACTGCGGCGGGTCGCGGACGGGCTCGAGCGGCGGTTCGAGGACCTGGTCGCGGCGGAGGTGGGAGACACCGGGAAGTCGATCAGCCAGGCCCGGGCGCTGGACATCCCGCGCGGTGCGGCGAACTTCCGGGCGTTCGCGGACTTCGCGACCACGGTGCCGGCCGAGTCGTACACCACGGTCCTCCCGGACGGGCGGCGCGCGCTCAACTACGCCGTACGGAAACCCGTCGGCGTCGTCGCGATCGTCGTACCGTGGAACCTCCCGCTGCTCCTGCTCACCTGGAAGGTCGCCCCGGCGCTTGCCTGCGGCAACACCGTGGTCGTGAAACCCTCCGAGGAAACCCCGTCCTCGGCGACCGTACTCGCCGAGGTGATAGCGGAAGCCGGCGTACCGAACGGCGTCTTCAACCTCGTCCACGGCTTCGGACCGTCCTCGGCGGGGGAGTACCTCACCGAACACCCGGGCGTCGACGCGATCACGTTCACCGGCGAGTCCGCCACCGGCACCGCGATCGCCAAGGTCGCCGCGGACCGCGTCAAGGCGGTCTCCTTCGAGCTCGGCGGCAAGAACGCCGGCCTGATCTTCGCCGACGCCGACCTGGACGCGGCCGTCGAGGGGTCCGTCCGCTCGGTCTTCACCAACGGCGGCCAGGTCTGCCTCTGCACCGAACGCCTGTACGTCGAACGCCCGATCTTCGACGCCTTCACGTCCCGTCTCGCCGCGCGGGCCGCCGAGCTGACGTACGGCTGGCCTGCCGACGAGGCCACCACGAACATGCCGCTGATCTCGAAACAGCACCGCGACAAGGTCCTCTCGTACTACGCCCTCGCCCGCACCGAAGGCGCCGACGTCCTGACCGGCGGCGGCGTACCCACCTTCGACGACGCCCGCGACGGCGGCAACTACATCCAGCCGACCGTGGTGACCGGCCTACCGCCGGAAGCCCGTACCAATCGTGAAGAGATCTTCGGCCCGATCTGCCACGTCGCACCATTCGACACCGAAGAAGAAGCCTTCGCCCTCGCCAACGACTCGGAGTACGGCCTCGCGGCAACCGTCTGGACCCGCGACGTAGGCCGCGCCCACCGCGCCGGCGCGGCGCTGGACGTCGGCCTGTGCTGGGTCAACACGTGGTTCCTGCGCGATCTCCGGACGCCCTTCGGCGGGGTGAAGCTGTCCGGCATCGGACGGGAAGGCGGGCGGCATTCGGTGGACTTCTACACCGAAACCACCAATGTCTGCGTGGAACTGTCATGACCCTTGTTCCTGGGAAGGCCACGCCGAGAGGCCGGTTTCCGCATGTGCAGGTGCGCGGTGGGTTCGCGTTCGTCTCGGGTACGTCGAGCCGGCGGCCGGACAACTCGATCGCGGGGGCCTCGGTGGATGCCCTGGGGACGGTCGACCTGGACATCCGGGTGCAGACGCGGGCCGTGCTGGAGAACCTCCGGGACATCCTCGGCGCGGTCGGGGCGGGGCTCGAGGACCTGGTCAGCGTGACGACGTACCTGGTGTCGATGAACGACTTCGGGGGGTACAACGAGGTGTACGGCGAATTCTTCGACGAGACCGGTCCCGCGCGGACGACGGTCGCAGTACATCAGCTGCCGCATCCCCAGCTGCTGATCGAGATATCCGGAATCGCGGCGATCCCGCAGAAGGAGTAAGGACATGGCGAACCTGGAGTCGACGAACTTTCCGCAGTGGATCGAGGACAACAGGCACCTGCTGAAGCCGCCGGTCGGCAACAAGCAGATGTTCCCGACCGGGGACGACTTCATCACGATGGTGGTCGGCGGACCGAACCAGCGGACCGACTTCCACGTCGACCCGTACGAGGAGTTCTTCTACCAGATCAAGGGCACCATGCACGTCGACGTGATGACTGACGACGGGCCGGCCCGGGTCGACATCAACGAGGGCGAGATGTGGATGCTGCCGCGCAGCATGCCGCACTCGCCGCAGCGGGACGCGGACTCGATCGGCCTGGTGATCGAGCGGGTCCGCGAGCAGGGCACGCTGGAGAAGTTCCGCTGGTACTGCGCGAACTGCAACGGCATCGTGCACGAGGTCGAGCTGCAGGTGAACGACATCGTCGCGGACCTGCCGCCGGTGTTCACGGCGTTCTACGAGAGCGAGGAAGCCCGCACCTGCCCGAACTGCGGCACGGTGCACCCGGGTAAATGACCGTCGACGTCCACACCCATCTGGTCCCGCACGGCTGGCCGGATCTCGCCGCGGCGTGCGGCGGGGACGGCTGGCCGTGGCTGCGGATCGACTCCGAGCGGGCCGCGATGATCATGGTCGGGTCCACCGAGTTCCGCCCGATCGGACCGCAGGCGTGGGATCGCGGCGTACGGCGTGCCGATATGGATGCCGACGGTATCGATCTGCAGGTGGTGTCGCCGACGCCGGTGTTCTTCTCCTACGAGCGACCGGCGACGCAGGCGGTCAAGCTAGCGGAGATCTTCAACGACCTGACGCTGGCGACGCTGGCCAGCGATCCGCGGTTCGTACCGTTCTGCCAGGTGCCGTTGCAGGACCCGGACCTGGCCTGCGCCGAGCTGGACCGGGCCCGCGCCGCCGGGCACGTGGGCGTGGAGATCGGCAACCACGTCGGCGACAAGGACCTCGACGACGCCGGGATCGTTGCCTTCCTCAAGCACTGCGCGGAGACCGGTACGCCGGTCCTCGTACACCCGTGGGACATGCCGGGCGGTCCTCGGCTGGACCGGTGGATGGCCCGCTGGCTGACCGGGATGCCCGCCGAGACGCATCTGTCGCTGCTGGCGATGATCCTCGGCGGTGCGTTCGACGCGCTGCCCCGGGAGCTGCGGATCTGTTTCGCGCACGGGGGCGGGAGTTTCGCGTTCTGGCTCGGCCGGCTGGACAACGCCTGGCACCGGCGCGGCGACATCGTCCGCGGTTGCTCGCAGCACCCACCGTCGACGTACCTGGACCGGATCCTGGTCGACACGGTGGTGTTCGAATCAGCACCTTTGCGACTACTTGTGGATACCTTGGGGGAAGACCGCGTTCTGGTCGGCAGTGACTATCCCTATCCACTGGGTGAACGGCCGGTCGGGGAGGTGGTACGGAAGTCCGGCTTCCTGACCGCGGAACAGCAACACAAGCTGTTGACGGCCAATGCTCTGCGCTACCTCGGGAGGCCTGAATGAGTGAGGACCGGTCGGTACTGTCACGCAAGGCGCCCGATCCCGATCAGGAGCTGCGGTACGGCGACCACCCGGACCAGGTGATCGACTACTGGCACGCGAAGGACTACCGACCGCTCGTGGTGTTCATCCACGGCGGCTTCTGGCGTCCGGAGTACGACCGGGTGCACGCCCGTTCGCTAGGCGCGGCCCTGTCCGACCTCGGCTGGCCCGTGCTGCTGCTGGAGTACCGCCGCGAGCCCGGCAACCCCGACGCGACCACGGCCGACATCCGTACGGCGCTGGACGCCTTGCCGGACCTGGTCGACGTACAGGCCGGATACGTACTCATGGGCCACTCGGCCGGCGGCCAGCTCGCACTCTGGGCCGCAGCCACGCTCAACCCGGTCCGCCTGCGCGGTGTGGTCGCCCTGGCGCCAGTAGCCAACCTCTTGATGGCGGACCAGCAGAAACTCGACAAGGGCGCCGTACAGGACTTCATCGGCGGCGGCGTCCGCAACGACCTCGACCCGGTCCACCTCCCGGCCCCGATCGCCCCCGTCACCCTCCTCCACGGCGCCAACGACTCAGTAGTCCCCATCTCCCTCACCGAGTCCTACCACTCCGCCCACCCCACCTCCCACTTCCACCGCATAGACCACTGCGGCCACTACGAACTGATAGACCCCCAGTCCGCCGCCTGGCACGACCTAACCACCGAACTAACCCGCCTGACGAGCTAGCGTTCACTCCTCGTCGGCCGACTCTGCGATGAGCTGTTCGAGCGACACCCATCGGCAGACCTCGTACCCGCTGTCGACCAGCAGCACCGGACGGTGCCTCGCCTCGGTCTGGGCTCTCAGATACCGGTCGACGAGCTGGGTGAGGTACTCCGCGGTCCTCGATGCCGGCACCGGCACGAAGCGGACCGCCGTACTGCCGTCCGGTGAGCGCGGTTTCTGACCACAACAGTCCCGCTCTGGATCCGTGCCCGGTGAACGAGCGCGTTGAACCTCCAACCGAACCTACAAACGTACTAATCGAGGTAGAACTTAGTACGTTTGTTGGTTTTATTGGTGGGTATTGCAGGTCTTCGCTACTGATCGTGTCCAGGCGACTGTCGTGCGACTTCGCCTACTTCAGGCGTTTGGCGGCGGTGAGGAGGCCTTCGGAGGTGGGGAGGAGGGCGGAGACCAGGTTGTCGTCGTCGCGGACGGCGCGGATCAGGTCTCGGAGGGCCATCGTGTCGGGGTCGCGGTGGGCGGGGTCGGCGACCTTGCCGCCGGTGAGGATGCCGGCGAAGGCGACCATGCCGCCGGGGCGGAGCAGGCGGAGGGCCTCGTGCAGGTACGCCGTGTTCTCGCGCCGGTCGGCGTCGCAGAAGACCAGGTCGTAGTGGCCGTCGGTGAGCCGGGTGACGACGTCCAGGCCGGCGCCCGCGATCAGCCGGAACCGGTTCGACGCGACGCCCGCGTCCAGGAACGTCTTGCGGGCCAGCCGCTGGTTCTCGGCGTCGATGTCGACCGTGGTCAGGGTGCCGTCGCGGCGCATCCCGCGGAGCAGCGCGAGACCGGAGACACCGGTACCGGTGCCGATCTCGACGACCGCCTTCGCGCCGGCGCCGGCGGCCAGCAGGCTGAGCGCGGCGGCCGTGCCGGCGCCGATCGGGGCGACACCGCTGTCCGCGGCGCTCGCCCGCGCACCGGTGACGACTTCGTCCTCACCGGTGTAGTCCTCGGCGTACGCCCAGGACGTCGGGTCGATGCCGGTGGCGATGGCGTCCTCCCAGTGGTCGGCTGGCTGATGTGCGGCTGCGGTACCCATGCTGCACCGAAGCCTAGCGGTTGGAGGTGCGCTTTCCGTGCTGCACGCGCGGAGGTTGCGCAGTCCTGCTCATAACAACCTTGCCCTGATCAGATATGATCGTCTTATCGAGACGTGGCTCACCTGGTGAGGGAGGTGTGTTGAGTTGGGATCAGGCCCGGATGACGTCGATGCCGGCTTCCTTGAAGACGGCCAGCTGGCTGTCGTCGGCCTGCGCGTCGGTGACCAGGGTGTCGATCTCGCTCAGCTCGCAGATCCGGGCGAAGGCGCGCTGCCCGAGCTTGGAGGAGTCGGCCACCACGACCACCTTCGCGGCCCGGCTGACGATCAGCTGGTTGATGTTCGCCTCGCCCTCGTGGTGGGCGGTGGCGCCGGTCTCGTCGATGCCGTCGACGCCGATGAACGCGATGTCCAGCGACAGGTCGGACAGGATCCGGTGCGACAGCGGCCCGATCATCTCGTAGGACTGCGGCCGCGCGACGCCGCCGGTCAGCACCATCTTCACGTGCGGCCGGACGATCAGCTCGTTGGCGATGTTCAGCGCGTTGGTCACCAGCGTGAAGGCCGGCTCGCCGTGTTCCGCGGACAGCTCCGGCCGGGTCGCGAGCGTGCGCGCCACCTCGGAGATCGTCGTCCCGCCGTTCATCCCGATCACCATGCCGCGGCGCACCAGCGTGGCCGCCGCCTGCGCGATCCGCTGCTTCTCGGACGCGAAACGCGCAGTCTTGTAGCGCAGCGGCAGGTCGTACGACACCGCGTTGGCGACCGCGCCGCCGCGGGTCCGGGTGAGGAGCTGCTGCTTGCCGAGATGGTCCAGGTCACGCCTGATCGTGGCCGCGGACACGTGCAGCTGCTCGGCCAGCTCGTCGACGTCGATGGCGCCCTTCTCGGCGAGCGACTCGAGCAAGGTGTTGAGGCGTTCATAACGCTTCACCCGGGGCTCCTCCTTCACACAATCGGTCAGCCGGGTGGCGGCTGGTTGGCACCATTCGATCACGTTCGAGCAGTTTCGACCATGACAAGTGCGGAGACGACATGACTCAAGAGCCATTTGTGAGCACTGAGATCGCCACTCAGCCGGACCTGTGGCGACAGGTCTCGGAGGGTTTCGCGCAGTACGGCGGTGCACTTCCGACGGCCGGCCAGCGGGTCGCGGCGGTCGGCTGCGGTACGTCGTGGTTCATGGCGATGGCGTACGCCGCACTCCGCGAGGACCTCGGCCAGGGCGAGACCGACGCGTTCGCGGGCTCGGAGTTCCCGGCGGACCGGACGTACGACGCGGTCGTGGTGATCAGCCGCTCCGGCACCACCACCGAGGTGCTGGACCTGATCCGCGACACCGACCTGCCGACCGTCGCGATCACCGCGACCGCGGGGTCGCCGATCTTCGACCTGGCCGACCGGACCATCCTGCTCGACTTCGCCGACGAGCAGTCCGTCGTCCAGACCCGGTTCGCGACCACCACGCTGGCGCTGCTCCGCGCGTCGCTCGGCGAGGACCTGTCGAAGGCCGCCGCGGACGCTCAGACCGCGCTGACCCTCGACGTCGACGACCTGGCGAAGCTCGAGCAGGTCACGTACGTCGGCACTCGCTGGACCGTCGGCCTGGCCCACGAGGCCGCGCTGAAGCAGCGGGAGGCCGCGTCGGCGTGGACCGAGGCGTACCCGGCGATGGACTACCGGCACGGCCCGATCGCGATCGCGCAGCCCGGCCGCGGCGTCTGGATCTTCGGCGAGGCTCCGGCCGGCCTGATCGACGACGTGAAGGCCACCGGCGCGACCGTCGTCCAGCACCCCGAGCTGGACCCGATGGCGTCCCTCGTCGTCGCCCAGCGGGTCGCCGTCGCCAAGTCGCTGGCCCTCGGCCTGAACCCGGACCAGCCGCGCAGCCTGACCCGCTCGGTCATCCTCGACGACCAGCAGTAGTTCCGCCCGACCAGCGAGGGCATGGCGGCTCGAAGCGCTGCAGCCTGAGGCCGACGGGGGACAACCCCTCGCGTCGACCCTTCTCTGTCCTTCATGGCACCAGAGAACCGTCGACACGAGGGGACAACCCCACCTTCGACAGGCCGCCGAGCCCGGCCGCGACGATCAAGCCGAGGCCGACGGCGACGAGCGCGGGACGGGTTCCCGTCAGCGGGACCAGCACCCCGGCGGCGGCCTGGCCGAGGGCGGAGGTGCCGACCCGGAGACTGGCCGCGGTCGTGCTCACCCGGCCCTGAAGTTCCGGCGGGCTGTACCGCTGCCGCGCCGCGAACATGGCCGGCAACGTGGGACCTTCGGCGAGACCCGCGGTGACCGCGAGGACGACCAGCACACCGAAGGACGAGCCGATCGACCACGTGGTCAGGACCAGCCCGTACGCCGCGACCGACAGCATCACGACGTACTCCGGCCGCAGCTTCGACCGGCTGAGCAGGAGGGCCGTGGTGACGCTGCCGATCTCGACCGCCGTCCAGAGGTAGCCGGCCGCTGACCGGGGCTGACCGAGGGACGGCATGTGCAGCGGCAGCGCGATCAGCAGGACGCCGGTGCAGCCCATCAGCAGCGTGGTCGTCACGGTGGAGGCACGCAACGGCGGCGTCCGGGCGAGATGCCGGAGGCCGCCGATCATCGACGCGAGGAACGGTTCTCCGGACGCACCGACGGGCGGGAGGGCGGGCAGGCGGGTGATCGAGGCGATGCTCAGTACGGCGGCGCCGACGATCACCACGACCGCCGCGTCGACCGAGACAGCAGCGGCCAGGGTGGCCGCGGTGGCGGGACCCGCGATCGCGGCGGTGCTGAAGCTGACCGACTCGAACGCGTTCGCCCTCGCCAGCCGCTGCGGGTGGAACAAGCTCGGCAGCATGCTCGTGAACCCGCCGCTGACCATCGGCAGCGTCGCGCCGGCGACCGCGGCGAGTGCGGGAGCCGGCCAGTCGGCGTGGTGCCCGACCACGATCAGCAGGACCAGCATGACGACGGCGAGTGTTGCCTGGTTGACCGCCAGCGCGCTGCGGCGGTGCGGCGTACGGTCCAGCCAGGCGCCGAGTAGGGGACCGGTGACGATCGCGGGCAGCGCGTACGCGGCACCGGTGAGGCCGGCGAGGGCCGGGCTGCCGGTGCGGTCCAGGACCAGCAGCACGAGCGTGAACGCGACCATCTCGTCGGCGAACCGGGCCAGCGTCGCCGCGAGGTAGTAGCTGGGCACGCCGGACCTCCAGGTAACGCGATATGGACTGTTGCGCGTTACGCTAACAAAGGCGTTACGGGAGGAGTCCAGTGGAAATTCAGTCCCCGGACCGGCTGATCCGGCTGGCCGTCGACCTGGTCAACCTGCGGGAGTTGCCGGGGCCGGCCGAGCTGCGCGCCTTCCTGCTCGCGCACGGTGAGCCCGAGCCGGTCGAGGTCGACGAGGACGATGTCGAGGGCGTCCGCGCGGTCCGCGAAGCCTTGCGGCCGGTGTTCGAGGACGACCCGGCGGAGGGTGCGCGGGCGGTCAACGCCCTGCTCGCGCGATACGCCGTACGGCCGTATCTGTCGGATCACGACGGTACGCCGTGGCACGTGCACGTGGCGGAACCCGACGCGTCCTGGGCGGACTGGCTGGCCGCGACGACTGCGCTGGGCCTGGCGACGTTCGCGGCGGGTCATGGCTTCGAGTCGCTGGCCGTCTGTGCCGCGGCCAACTGTGATCGGGTCTTCGCGAACACGGCCGTCAACCGCCCGCGGCGTTTCTGCACTCCGCGCTGCGCCACCCGTACGCGGGTCGCCACGTACCGCGCCCGCCAGGGCTGAAGCCAAATCGTTGCGAAAGCAGTTTCGCTTGAGGTCTGGTATTTGCGAAAGCGCTTGCGCTACCGTGCGGAACGGTCGACCTGTCGACCGACATCCCCGCAGAGGAGTTCCGATGAACAGGTTTGCAATCCGTTGTGCTGCAGGGCTTTCCGTGCCGTTCCTGCTCGTGGCCTGCTCGAGTGCACCGTCCTCGGGCGGTGATTCCGGTACCGGATCAAGCCCGGGCGGACAGGTCACGATCACGGTCGGTGACCGGCCGCCGAGTTCCGACCCGGAGAACCGCAAGCAGTTCGACTCGCGGGTGGCCGACTTCGAGAAGGCCAACCCCGACATCAAGCTGAAGCCGGTCGAGACCATCTGGGACGCGACCACGTTCCAGGCGCAGGCGGCCGGCGGGCAGCTCCCCGACGTACTGAACGTGCCGTTCACCGAGCCGCAGGGCATGATTGCCCGCAAGCAGGTCGCCGACCTGACCAAGGTGCTCAAGGACGACGGCCTGCTGGACCAGCTGAACCCGAACGTGCTGAAGATCGCCCAGGACCAGTCAGGCAACGTGTTCGCGGTCCCGACGGCCGCCTACTCCGTTGGTCTGGTCTACAACCGGGACCTGTTCACGAAGGCCGGGCTGGACCCGAACAAGCCGCCGGCCACCTGGGACGAGGTCCGCGCGGACGCCAAGCTGATCGCGCAGAAGACCGGCCAGGCCGGGTACGCGCAGATGACCACCAAGAACACCGGCGGCTGGATGTTCACCACCCAGACGTACGCGTTCGGCGGGTCGATCGAGAACGAGGACGGCAGCAAGGCGACGTTCAACGACGCGCCGTCGAAGGCGGCGCTGCAGGCGCTGCACGACATGAAGTGGGTCGACAAGTCGATGGGGCAGGCCGTGCTCTACGACATCGACGGGATCTCCAAGGCGTTCGCGGCCGGCAAGATCGGGATGTACATGTCCGCTCCGGACGCGTACCACACGCTGGTCGACATCAACGGCCTGAAGCCGTCCGCCCTGGGCGTCGGCCCGATGCCGCAGCAGGACGGCGACCATGGCACCCTGTCCGGCGGCAGCGTGCAGATCGTCAGCCCGAGCGCGACCGACGCCGAGAAGGCCGCGGCGATCAAGTGGATCCGGTTCAACTACCTGAACAAGTACGTGAACGAGACCGCCGCGGTGACCAGCGCCAAGAACGGTGTGGCGGCCAAGCTTCCGGTCGGCGTACCGGGGCTGCCGGTGGTGGCGGCCGACCAGTACTCGAAGTACCAGTCCTGGATCAAGCCGTACGTCAACGTCCCGCTGGAGAACTTCGCGCCGTACACGAAGGTGGCGGCCGACCAGAAGATCATCCCTGAGCCGCCGGTGAAGGCTCAGGAGGTGTACGCCGCGCTCGACCCGGTCGTGCAGACCGTGCTGGGCAACGAGAAGGCCGACATCCCGGGGCTGCTCAGCAAGGCCGCGGGCACCGTGGACGCGAAGCTCGGGCGCTGAGTTGCTCCGCCGTCTGCGCAACGGAGTACCGGCGGTGCTGTTCGCACTGCCGGTGCTCCTGGTCTTCGTGGTGTTCTCGTGGGGCCCGATCGTCAAGGGCCTCGTGATGAGCCTGCAGCAGACCAACCTGGTCGATCCGGTGAAGTGGGTCGGGCTGGAGAACTTCAAGTACGTGCTGACCGACCCTGGTGTCGGTCAGGCGTCCTTGAACACGCTCTGGTTCACCTTGCTGGCCTTGCTGTTCGGCTTCCCGGTGCCGGTGCTGCTGGCGATGTTCCTGTCCGAGCTGCGTGGCAAGTCGTGGCTGTACTCCACACTGGCGTATCTACCGGTCATCACGCCGCCCGTGGTCGCCATTCTGCTCTGGCGGTTCTTCTACGACCCGTCGCCGACAGGACTGTTCAACAGCATCCTTGGCACCGTGGGGCTCGGCCCGTACCCATGGCTGGACAGTCCGTCGTCGGCGATGCCCTCGATCGTGCTGGAAGCCACCTGGGCCGGTGCCGGCAACGCAGTGATCATCTACCTGGCCGCACTGACCTCTGTACGCGCCGACCTCTACGAGGCGGCCGAGTTGGACGGTGCAGGAGTCGTACGCCGGGTGTGGCACGTCATGCTGCCGCACCTGCGCGGCGTACTGCTGTTGATGCTCCTGCTGCAGGTGATCGGGACGATGCAGCTGTTCACCGAGCCACTGCTCTTCACCGGTGGCGGACCACAGGGGTCGACGATGACGATTCTGTTGCTCATCTACAACTACGCCTTCGTCAACGGGGACTACGGCGCAGCTACCGCGTTGAGCGTCCTCCTGGCGCTGGCACTCGCCGTACTGTCGGCTGTGTTCCAGCTGGCGACACGTGGTTGGAGTACCGAGTGAGTGACGAGCGCGGTGCGCTGTCGGACGCGGACCGCAAGCTCTCACGTGTACGGGTGCCGTTCGTGATCGGACAGGTCGTCGTACTGATCGGGCTGCTCGTTGCCGGTCTCGGACCGATGCTGTGGTTGCTCAAGGCAGCTATCTCGCCGACGCAGGACAGCATCCGCTCACCGCTCGGCTGGTTCCCGTCCGGCCGGGTGGAGTGGCAGAACCTTGCTACCGCCTGGCAGCAGGGTCACATCGGCTACTACCTCACCAACACCGCCTACATCGCAGCGGGTACGGCGGTTGTGTCGCTGATCGTCTGTACGACGGCCGGCTACGTGCTGAGCGTGCTTCGACCGCGTTGGGGTGTGCTGTTGTCGGCACTCATCCTGGCAACGCTGTTCGTTCCGCACATCGTTTCGCTCGTCCCGCTGTACCTGACCGTGCTGAAGCTGCCCCTGGTGCACACCAACCTCACCAACACGTTCTGGGCGGTGTGGCTGCCACCAGCGGCCAGCGCGTTCAACGTGCTCGTCGTGAAGCGGTTCTTCGACAGCATTCCTCGTGAGTACTTCGAAGCGGCGCGCATCGACGGCGCCGGGTCGCTCCGGGTGTTCACGTCGATCGTGCTCCCGCTGTCGCGGCCGATCCTCGGCGTGGTCGTGCTGCTCAGCATCATCTCCTCGTGGAAGGACTACCTGTGGCCCCTGCTGGTGCTGACGAATCCGGATCTGCAGCCGGTCTCGGTGGCGTTGCCCAAGATCGCCAAGGTGACGGAGCTCAACATCCAGTTGGCGGGGCTGTTCCTGGCGCTGCTGATCCCGGTGCTGCTGTTCCTGGTCTTCCAGCGAGCATTTCTGCGTGGCGTGGGCCTGTCTGGGGGAATCAAGGCGTGAACCGCGTCCTGGTCACCGGTGCCGACGGCTCGATCGGCCGGGCCGCGGTCATCGGCCTGCAACAGGCGGGGTACGACGTGACCGGCCTGTCGCTGCGCTACGACCATACGAGTACGGCGGACCGTTCACTGGTCGGCGACGCGCGGTCGGCGACCGACGTGGCCGCCGCACTCGACGGTGTGGACGCGGTACTGCACCTGGCGGCCATTCCGCACCCCAGCCTCGGTACGCCGGAGGAGGTGTTCGAGAACAACGTGGCTGCGACGTTCAACGTGCTGGCACAAGCAGGACAGCAGCAGGTACGGCGTGCCGTGATCGCGAGCAGCATCAACGCGTTCGGTGTACCGATGAATCTGAACGACGTGGTGCCGGCGTACTACCCGCTGGACGAGGACGTGGAGGCTGACATCGCCGACGCGTACTCGTTGTCCAAAAGCGTCGACGAACAGAGCGCACGGATGGCCTGGCGGCGCTGGGGTACCAACGTGATCGCCCTGCGGTTCCCGCTGGTCAAGGACCGCGACCAGCTGCTCAAGTTCGCGGCCATGGCTGACCGGGATCCGTCCATCATGGCCCGGGAGGGCTGGGCGTACCTGGACCTGCGGGACGGCGTACGGGCGATCATCGCCGCGCTGGAGTCACCCGCGGCCGGAGCGCACGTCGTAGGGCTCGCGGCTGACGACATCCTCATCGACAGGCCGACCGAAGAGCTCCTGCGCGAGTACGCGCCGACCGTGCCGCTGCGGAGACCCGTCCAGGGACGTGACTCGCTCGTCGACACCAGCCGGGCGCGCGAGCTGCTGGGATTCGTCCCGCAGTACTCGATCCACGATCAGACGGTGTCCGCCATGACGACGTGAGGCTCGACGTACTCGACGCCGGGCTCGAGGTCGCCCTCGAGGAGGCGGTTCGCGACCCGGCGGCCGATCTCCTCGAGGCCGACGTCGATCGTGGTCAGGTGCCGGGTGCCGCGCTGGTCGTGCATCAGGCTCTCCCAGTTGTCGACGCCGATCAGCGCGACGTCGCCGGGCACCTGCCGGCCGCTGGCCGCGATGACCCGCTCGACGCCGCGGCCGATCGCGTCGCTGCCGCAGAAGATCGCGTCGATGTCGGGGGCCTCGGCCAGCAGCTCGGCCGCGGCCTGCTCGCCCCACTCCTCGCGCCAGCGGCCGAAGCGCACCGGTGCCGCCCAGCGCAGCCCGGCGTCGGCGAGCAGCTGCTCGGCGCCCTCGGCCCGGCGTTGCGCGGCCATGTCGTGCGGCTCCGCGGTCAGGTGCGCGATCCGGCGCCGCCCGCTGGTCAGCAGATGGCTGATCGCCAGCCGCCCGATCGCGTGGTCGTCGGCGGTGATCGTGGTGTCCCGCGGGTCGTCCGGGACCGTGAACGCGTTGATCACCGGGACGTCGAACCGGCTGGTGAACGACGGGGTGCGGAACGACGTGCTGGTGCCGATCACGATCACACCGTCGATCCGGCGGGCCCGGAGCTGCAGGATGCTCTCGTTGACGTCGTCCTGCTCCTCCATCCGGGCGTCGTACAGCAGGATGGCCTGCTCCTTCGCGCCCAGCTCGGTGGCGGCGGTGGCCAGCACCACGCGGGTGAACGGGTTCGACGCGCGGTGCGTCAGCACGCCGATGGTCTGGCTGCGGCCGCGGGCGAAGGAGCGGGCCAGCGCGTTGTGCCGGAAGCCGAGCCGGTCGGCGGTCACCCGGACGTGCTGGCGGGTGGCGTCGGAGATCCGGTCGGTGCCGTTCAGCGCCTTGGACGCCGTCGACAGCGAGACTCCGGCCGCGGCGGCCACATCGGACAGTGTGATCACCTGGTCGGCCATCTTCCCATCGTAGTCAGCAACGAGCCGTTGACACGGGGCGCGCCGGGTATCAGGGTGTGATCTGCGAAACCGCTTTCGCTCACCCCTGAGAGGAGCATTCGATGACCCGTCGCCGCACCGGCGCAGTCAGTCTGCTCACGGCCGGCCTGTTGCTGGCCGCCGTACTTCAGTCACCCGCCCGCGCCGCGACCACCGCGGCGCCCACCCTCACCATCACGCCGGCCACGGTCGGCAACACCTTCACCGTCGGGCAGCAGGTGAAGCTGGGCTTCAGCACCGACGCGGCCACCGTCACCTGGACGGTCCGGAACGCCGACGGCACCGAGGTCGCCAAGGGCTCCGCTGCCGCGTCCGCACTGAACGGCCAGCTGCCCCTGTCGATCAGCACGCCCGGCTGGTACCAGACCGACCTGAGGGCGGTCGCCGCGGACGGTACGACGACCCTTGGCGGTACGGACTTCGCCGTACTGACGCCGCACGACTTCTCCACGTCGACGGACACCCGGATCGGTACGGCGACGGCGTTGGGGTTCGGGGGAGTCGCCAACCCCGGGCTGGACGCCGTACCGCTGCTGGCCAACGGCGGTATCTCGACCGCACGCGACGAGGCGTTCTGGGCGGCGGCTGAGACCACCAAGGGCGTCATCCAGTTCCCGCAGAACGTCAAGAACTACAAGGCCGCGCTGGACGCCAACCATGTCGACTTCTTGAACATCCTCGACTACGGCAACCCGCTGTACTACCCGGACGAGGCGCCGTCGACCGACGAGCAGCGGGCCGCGTTCGCGCGGTACGCCGTCGCCGCGGTGGACGAGTTCGGCACCGAGCACACGACGTACGAGCTGTGGAACGAGTGGAACCTGCGGGACCCCAACGGTGCCGCCAAGGCCAGCCCGGAGAACTACGTCGCGCTGCTGAAGACGGTGAGCGCCGCCGTACGGGCGAAGCACCCGGACGTGAAGCTGACGGGCCCGTCGCTCGCGGTCATCAACGACTGGCAGGGCTGGTTCACCAAGTTCGCCGACCTGGGCGGGCTGGACTACGTGGACGCGGTCACCATCCACCCGTACGTGCAGCCGCTCGACCCTGAAGCCTCGGTGGCGTACGTGAACACCATCCGCAGCATCATGGCCGCGCACGGCTCCACCAAGCCGATCTACATCACCGAACAGGGCTGGGCGACCGGTACGAACCCCAGCGCGGTGTCGGAGCCTGCCCAGGCGCGTGACCTGATCCGGGGGCAGTTGCTGTCGTACGGCAACGGTGTGGCCCGCTACAGCTCGTACAACTTCATGGACTCCGGCAACGACCCGTCGAACGTCGAGCACCGGTTCGGCATGGTCCGCAACCGGCTCGACGCCCGCGGTGCGCTGGTACCCAAGCCGTCGTACGTCGCCACCGCGGTCCTGGCCCGGCAGATCGACGAGCTGCCGCTGACCGGCCAGACCCGGTTCGGCACCAACGGGTACGACGTGGCGTTCAACGCCGGTGGTGGACAGAGCGTGCACGCGGTGTGGTCGACGACGCCGGGCCTGGTGAACCTGGCGGCGCCTGCCGGCTCCCAGGTCCAGATCACCAGCCTGTACGGCGAAACGACCACGCTGACGGCTGACGCCGGCGGGCACGTGTGGGTGAGTGCCGGGCCGGACCCGTTCTACGCGAAGGGTGCGATTACCGGTGTGGCGCCGTCCAACCGGTTCGCGTTGTCTGTGGGGCCGGAGATCGCTGGTGACGCGGCTACGGGCACGCTGACGTTCAGCAACCCGGACGCCGTGGCGCACTCGTTCACTGTCGCCGCTGGTGGCGCTGAGACGAGCGGATCGGCTGCTGCTGGTGCCACGGCGACCGCTGCGGTCACCTACCCGGCACAGGACTCGACCGGAGCGCGCACTTACCGCGCAACCGTCAGCGTTGATGGACAGGCCGTCGGCCTGGTGTCGGCCAGTGGGTCTGCGACGCCTCCGTTGTCCGTGACTGCTTCTCACGTACTCAACGGGAGCGGGAAGGACCTGCTGCGGTTCCGCGTCACCAACGCTTCGTCGCATGCGATCCCGGTTGCGGGGCTGGACTGGCAGTCCGGTACGGCGTCCGGGACCTTGCTGGCTGATTCCACGATTGCTCCGAATGCCACGCAGGAGGCCGACGTTCCGATCGCCCTGACAGGTGCTTCCAGTTGGTCCGCGAGCTTGCGGCGGGTGGGGGAGACGGCGATTGGTGCGTCGGGCACGTTGGCGCTTGCGAGCCCGTTGACTGTCGCCAACCGGTACAGCGTGAAGCTGGACGGAGTGATCGACCCCGCGGTGGCTGCGTTGCCCGCTATCGCGCTCGAAGGGACCGGTACGCCGCCGGTTACCGGCTGGGGCGGGCCTAGCGACCTCTCCGGGAAGCTCTGGCTCACGCACGACGACCAGAACCTGTACCTGTCGGCCCAGGTCACCGACGACGTGTTCTCGCAGCCCAACCGCGGCGGGAACATCTGGGGCGGCGACGGGATCCAGCTCGGCATGACGGCAGGTGCTCCGGGTGAGGCCACCGCGGCGCAGGAGATCGGCGTCGCGTTGACGGACGCCGGCCCGGTGGACACCTGGCGCTGGACACCCACCAGCCAGACCGGTGTGCCGCCGGGCGTCGACGCCAAGGTCGTACGGGACGAGGCCGCGCACACCACGACGTACGAGATCGCGGTGCCGTGGAGCACGCTCGGGTTCGCGGCCAAGGACCGGCTGCTCTCGGCCACCGTCGTCGTGAACGAGAACGACGGCACCGGCCGCCGCGGCTGGCTGAGCTGGGGCAAGGGGGTCGCCGAGACCAAGAATCCCGCCCTGTTCAACGCTATCCGGCTCGACCCGGCTGCCGTTCGGTAGCCGCCCACCGACTCGGCGTGGGTGCCCTCGAACTGCTGCCTAGGGGCACCCACGCCGAGCCTCCGGCGCCCGCCTAGGATCGATTCATGAGTCACACCGTGCTGGCCGAGCTGGTCGCCAACGTGCTGAAGGTCACAGCCAAGGCCGGGGATACGGTGCGTCCGGATGACACGCTGGTCATCCTGGAGTCGATGAAGATGGAGATCCCGGTGCTGGCCGAGGTGGCCGGCACGATCGCCGAACTGAAGGTCGTCGAGGGCGAAGTGGTCCGCGACGGGGATCCGATCGCCGTGATCGAGGAGACCTGATTCAACCGAAATGCCCGTCAACGCGTCTTTACCGGTGAAGGCACCGGCCGGGAACTTCCGGTCGCGGCGCCGCGTTGAGCCGTCGTACGAACAAACCAGGGTCCGACCCGGGTTTTCCCGACGTGCGCAAAGGACGGTGACCGCGGCACCATGGCCTTCACGCTCATTGCCGAGAGGACCCAGGGAGGCGTCGCGGTGAAGCCGTCGACGGTGCAAGCGGTGCCGGAGGTGCTGCCGTCGTGGGACGAGATCGTGCGTACGCACTCCGCCCGCGTCTACCGACTGGCCTACCGCCTGACCGGTAACAAGCACGACGCCGAGGACCTGACCCAGGAGGTCTTCGTCCGGGTCTTCCGCTCGCTGTCGTCGTACACGCCGGGCACCTTCGAGGGCTGGCTGTACCGGATCACCACGAACCTGTTCCTGGACGGCGCCCGCCGCAAGCAGCGGATCCGCTTCGACGGCCTCCCCGAGGACGCCCACGACCGGCTGCCGGCCAAGGGCGAGGGGCCGGCCGAGAAGCTCGACTCCGACCTGTTCGACCACGACGTACAGGACGCGCTCGACGCGCTGCCCGAGGACTTCCGCGCGGCCGTGGTGCTGTGCGACATCGAAGGCATGACGTACGACGAGATCGCGGACGTCCTGGATGTGAAGCTCGGCACCGTCCGGAGCCGGATCCACCGCGGCCGGTCGATGCTGCGCAAGCACCTCGAGCACCGGGCCCCGCGGTCCGGCCAGACCCGCGTCGGCGGCCCGCCCACCGACGGACTGTTCGACGGGGGTGACCTCGGATGACGCACCCGCTGGACAAGCTCAGCGCCGTCGTCGACGGCGAGCTCGACCACGACTCCCGGGACAAGGTCCTCAGCCACCTGGTCGGCTGCGACAGCTGCCGCACCGAGGTCGACGCGCAGCGCCGGCTGAAGGCGCGGATGGCCGCGCTGGACACCCCGGACGCCCCCACCGACCTGATGCAGCGCCTGATGGGCGTCTCGTCGTTCTCGACCGAGCCGCGCGAGGAGGTCCGCCCGGTGCTCACGCCGGCGGTCAGCCTGTTCCCGCAGCGGTCCGCGTTCCCGGCGGGGCGGTCGGGTGGCACCCGGCCGGGGACCACCCGCACGCGTTCCCGCCGCCGCGCCGGCGTGCTCGGGGCGGCCGGCTCGGCCGCGGCCGTCGCCTCCCTGCTCGGTACGGCGTTCGTCGTCGGCGACCCGTCCCGCTCGGAGCAGCCGCCGGCCCTGCAGCCGCCGGTGGCGAGCTTCTCCTCCGACCACGCGACCACGTCCGGCGGAGCGCCGTTCGCGGACCCGGTCGCGCTGATGAGCACGTACAGCCCGACGGGGTATGCCGGGCTCGGCTCCACGCTGCGGCCGGTGGCCCTCGCAGGGCGCTGACCTGTGAGCCTCTCCCGGCTCGCCATCCTGGTCAGCACCGCTCTGATCGGATTCGGCCTGCCCACGTCCGCTGCCGCCGTACCCTCGGTGTCGAAGGCCGATTCACCGACCGCGGTGAGTTGGCTGCGGAGGGCGGCGGCCGCGCCGAACCACGTCTCGTACCACGGCACCCAGATCATCACGTCCTGGGGACCGCAGGGGGCCAGTTCGGCGATGTTCGACATCCTGCACGCGGCGTCCCAGGGGTCGGAGATCAGCGTGCTCGGGTCGTCCGCGCCCGGGGCGAAGGCGTTCGTGCAGCGGGCGACGACCACGGACGCGGCGATCGACGGCGGGCCGCTGGCGTTGCTGCAGTCGACGTACCAGCTGATCGACAAGTGCTGCACCGATCTGATCGGGAGGGCCGCGATCCTGGTGGAGGCGCTGCGGGACGATCGGACGCTGGCCGCGCGGTTCTGGATCGACAAGGCGACCGGGTTGCTGCTGCAGCGGCAGTTGTTCAGCGCCGACGGGAAGACGATGGTGCGGGCGACCGTGTTCACGGAGCTGCACATCGAGAGTTCGGAGTTCCTCGGTCACCTGCCGCCGATGCTGCCCAGCGGTGTGGAGGCCGTCGGGATGGGGAAGGTTGACGACCTGCGGTCCGCCGGGTGGGTTTGTGCGCCGGATCTGCCGGCGTCGCTGAAGCTGTACGACGTGCATCAGGACACGACGAACGGGTCCTTGCAGTTCTCGTACTCCGACGGGCTGTTCAACGTGTCGGTGTTCGAGCAGCGGGGAGCGCTGGACCCGGCCGCTGTGCGGGGGTACAGCACGACGGACAGCCCTGGGGTGTACCTGCGGTACGGGATGCCGTCGTACGTCGTGTGGTCGTCCGGGGGGATCGTTTACACGTTGATCGGGGACCTGCCGGCGGATCAGCTCGGACAGGTGGTCAGGTCGTTCCCGCACGACCTGCCGGAGAAGCTGTCCGCGATCCAGCGGCTGGGGACCGGGCTGGCGAAAATCGCGACCTGGCTCACTCCGATGGGTGCACTGTCCCCGAAGCTGGGATAATCACATCTGGAAGCACCTCCGGTTACCTCCGGCCCGGGCTTCCGACCGACGACCACGACGAAGACGTGAGGCGGGGACCGTCAATGACCGACGACGCCGAGCCGACAGTTCCAACCCCGGCAACCGCGGACCCAACCGCACCCCTGCCACCCACCCCTGCCTCCCTCACCACCACCCCACCCCCAGCCCCAACCGGCAACTCGCCGCTGGCGTCCGGACCGGGCGGCCCCGGCGGTGGAACGGGCGGCGCCGCCGCTGCGGGGGACGGACTCGGCGGTCCCCTCGTCGGCGGTGCTGAAGCGGGCGCGCCCGGCACGCCGGCACCAGCAGCGAGCGGCTCCGCCGCGGGATATCCAGCGGGGAGCTCCGGCGTGCTGGGATCGGGAACGGGTGGCTCCGCCTCCGCAGGGGGCGCGCCCGGGCTGGGTGGGGGGTCGGTGTTGTCGGCGTTGACGCCGCCTCCGTTGGGGGCGGGGGCTGTGCCGCTTCAGACTCCGGGGTCGGATGCGGCTTATCGGCAGACGAACGGTGGGCGGTCGACCACGCAGCGCAGTTTCGGGCGGCCTGAGCCGCAGCAGCAGGGCAGCTTCCGCCCGCTCTACCAAGGGCAGGCCTGGCCGACCGAGCAGCCGCCGTACCGTCCCGCGTACCTCCCGCCGCCACCGGCCGACTGGCACCAGCAGCAGGCCCGCTCGTACACCTCCGAGCCCCCGAAGGTGAACCGCGTCGTCACGATCGCCGCCCTGGTCGCCCTCGTGATCGGCGTCCTCGCCGGCGCCGGCGCCGCCACCGCGGTGGTCGCCCTGGACGGCAACAACGCCCCGATCGCGACCCAGCCCGATCCGCCGATCGGCACCGGCGCGGACCCGCGGATCAAGACCGGTTCGGTCTCCGCGGTCGCCGCCGCCCTGCTCCCGAGCGTCGTCCAGCTCAAGGTCCAGGGCGCCGACAACTCCGACGCCACCGGCTCCGGCTTCGTGATCGACAACCTCGGGCACATCCTGACCAACAACCACGTGGTCGAGGCCGCGGCCAAGGGCGGCTCGATCCAGGTCGTCACCAACGACAACAAAACCGCGACCGCCCGCCTCGTCGGCCGCTCCCCGGCGTACGACCTGGCCGTCGTCCAGGTGGCCGGGCTGACCGCGCCGTCGGTGCAGTTCGGCCGCTCCGAGGCGGCGATCGTCGGCCAGGACGTGGTCGCGATCGGCTCGCCGCTCGGCCTGGCCGGCACCGTCACCTCGGGCATCATCTCGGCGAAGAACCGCCCGGTGACCACCGGCGACGACACCGGCCAGGCGTCGTCGTACATCAGCGCGCTGCAGACCGACGCGGCGATCAACCCGGGCAACTCGGGCGGTCCGCTGGTCGACATGAACGCGCGGGTGATCGGCATCAACTCCGCGATCGCCACCGTGGCCGGAGCCAGTGGCGGCCAGAGCGGCAGCATCGGGCTCGGGTTCGCGATCCCGATCGACCAGGCCCGCCGGACCGCGCAGCAGATCATCGCGACCGGTCAGGCGTCGTACCCGGTGATCGGGGCCAGCGTCGACATGACGTTCGAGGGCGGCGGCCGGGTCAGCGCCGTGACGCCGCGGTCGCCGGCCGCGAAGGCCGGGCTGCGGGTCGGCGACGTGATCACCGCGATCAACAACCAGGCGGTGGACAGCGCCGAGGTGCTGATCGTCGCGATCCGCACGCATCAGCCGGGGGAGGCGGTCCGGCTCGCGTACGAGCGCGGCGGAGCTTCCCGCACGGTTACGCTCGTTCTCGGCCAGCAGATCGGCTGAGGCGCCACAGCCGGCCTGGGGATAGGCTGGTCCGGGAACGTACGGAGAGGTGAGGACATGTTCGGCATCGGGCCGCTGGAACTGGTCGTGATCGCGATCGTCGCCGTACTCGTCTTCGGACCGGATCGGCTCCCGGAGTTCGCCCGGACGGCGGGCCGGCTGCTGCGCCAGGTCCGGCAGATGGTCAACAACGCGCAGACCGACCTGCGCAACGAGCTCGGCCCGGAGTACGCCGACCTCGAGCTGCAGGACCTGAACCCGAAGAACTTCGTCCGCAAGCACCTGCTCGACCCGATCGAGGACGAGATCAAGTCGGTCTCCGAGATGAGCAGCACCGAGAACACCCAGCAGCGCCTCCCGGCCGGCGCGAAGCCGCCGTTCGACCCCGAGTCGACCTGATCACCTCCGCCGGAACAGCAACCCGGTAGCGACCGCACCGGCAACAGCGGGCAGGAGCGCCAGCAGGCCCCACAGCGGCGGGTACGGGTGTACGCCGTACTCCGAGGCCGCGAGCAGCGTGATGCCGAGCGAGGCGGTCAGCAGTACGACGAGTACGCCGACGCCGGCAGCGATCAGGCGGTGGGAGCGGGCCAGTCCCGCCACGAGTAACCAGAGCAGGCCGTTGACGACGGCAACGCCGTACAGCATGCCGTAGAGGGCGCCGGCGGACGCGTGCTTGCCGTACGCCGCGTACCCGTTGGACGCGTGCTCGAACAGGCTGCGGCTGCCGGTCTGGTCGACGATCGCGATCACGCCGATCAGCAGGGAGAGGCCGACGGCGATCAGTGCTGTGCGCTTTTCTGAAAGTGACTGTCTCATGCAAGTGACTGTACGAACGGCGGTGACGCCTGGTCAAGAGTTTTAGAGAGTGACTTGCTGAAGCGCGGAACTGTCTCTAAGGTCGGGACATGGCTACCGGTCTGCGGGAACGCTGGCGTGTGAAGGCGCGGCGAACGATCCAGGAACGCGCGCTCGACCTGTTCGACGAGCGCGGGTTCGGTGCGGTGACGATCGAGGAGATCGCCGCCGCGGCCGAGGTGTCGCCGTCGTCGGTGTACCGGTACTTCGGCACCAAGGAAGGGCTGATCGTCGCCGACGAGTTCGACACGATGAGCGAGGAGGCGTTGCAGGAACTGTTCGACCCGGCGGACCCGGTCGGCACGATGACGCGGATCGTCCGCGACTACGAGGTCGCACCGGACGACCGGGAGCCGATCCCGTGGCGGCGGATCAGGTACTTCTTCAAGGAGCCGTCCGTCCGGACGGCGTTCTGCGCGTCACTGGACCGCGCGAGCCAGCGGATCGCACCGCTGATGACCGGCGGGCACCTCAGCCAGACGCAGGCGCGGGTGGCCGCGAACGCCTTGGTTTTCGGGTACTTCTCGGCGCTCGAGCAGTGGTACCTGGACGGCGGGACCAGGCCGGTCGCGGAGTACGTCGCGGAGGGGCTCGACGTACTCCGGCCGATCTGGTCAGCGACCGGCGGGGGAGAGGCCTAGCTGGCGGCCGAGCAGCCCGCGCGGCTTGCCGCCGAGCGTTGCGGCGATCTTGTCCAGCACCTGCGCGGCCGGGGTGTCCGGGTCCGCCAGGGTGAGCGGCTGACCGAGGTCGCCGCCGGAGCGGAGCCGCTCGTCGAGCGGGATCTCGCCGAGCAGCGGGATCGGGTACCCGAGCCGTGCGGACAGCGTCTCCGCGACCCGGGTGCCGCCGCCGGAGCCGAAGATCTCGATCCGGTGCTCGGGACCGCAGTGCGGGCACGGCAGGTACGACATGTTCTCGACCACGCCGGCGACCCGCTGGTGCACCATCTGCGCCATCGTGCCGGCCCGCTCGGCCACCTCGGCAGCGGCCTCCTGCGGGGTGGTCACGACGATCACCTCGGCGCTGGTCAGCCGCTGACCGACCGAGATCGCGATGTCGCCGGTGCCGGGCGGCAGGTCCAGGAGCAGTACGTCGAGGTCGCCCCAGTAGACGTCGGCGAGCATCTGGACGAGCGCGCGGTCCAGGATCGGGCCGCGCCAGGCGACCACCTGGTCGCGCTTCGGCTTCAGCATGCCGATCGAGATCACCTTCACGCCGTGCGCCGGCACCGGCATGATCATGTCGTCCACGGCGGTCGGGCGCTCGTCCGCGACCCCGAACATGGCCGGCACCGAGTGGCCGTAGATGTCCGCGTCCAGGACGCCGACCGACAGGCCCTGACGGGCCATCGCGACGGCCAGGTTCACCGTGACGGAGGACTTGCCGACGCCACCCTTGCCGGACGCGATCGCGAACACCTTGGTCAGCGAGTCCGGCCGGGAGAACGGGATCTCCTTCTCGGCCACGCCGCCGCGCAACTGGGTCTGCAGCGCCGCGCGCTGCTCGGCCGACATCACACCGAGGTCGATCTCCACGCCGGTGACGCCGTCGAGCTTGCTCACCGCGGCCGTGACGTCGCGGCGCAGCGTGTCCTTCATCGGACAGCCGGCAACGGTCAGCAGGACGCGTACGGCGACCACGCCGTCGTCCCGGACGACGACGGACTCGACCATCCCCAGGTCCGTGATCGGCTTCTTGATCTCGGGATCGAGCACTCCACCGAGCGCCGCGGTCACCTGCTCAGCAGTGGCAGCCATGCCCCAAGGCTACGTGCTCCCCCCACCCCACCCGACCACGGTCCATGTGACGCTCACTTCACAGGCCGGGGGCGCCGTAGATGGGGAACCAGCGGGAGAGGTCTTGTTCGAAGTTCAGGTCGGCGCCTACTACGGACTTGATCTGGAGTTCTTTGGCGTTGTCGCGGCGGTCGGTGCCTACTGGGACGAACGGGTACCAGGAGCCGCGTTTGTACAGGTAGACCAGGCCCAGGGGCTCGGTGCCGTTGGTGAAGGCGACCAGGGTGCACAGGAGCGCGTTGCCGAAGCCCGCGTCGACAAGGGACGTGTTGACGGCGTGCAGGTCGGTGACGAGCGTTTCCAGGTCGTCAGGTGCCGTCTGCCGGACCAGCCAGGTGAAGCCGTACGAGTCCGTCGTACTGGTGAACTTGCCGTTGTCGAGGGCGAGCAGCTTGTCGACCTCGTCCCGCAGCGCGGTGAAACCGCCGCCCTCGGCCGCCTTGAAGCACACGGACCCGCTGCCGGTCGGACGGTAGTCGGCCGCGGTCTCCAACGTGATCGCGGCCGACGGAAGCGAGAACAACTGGTCGAGGTTCGGCGGAACTGCTTTGCTCCTGCCGAGCAGGATGTCGAGAAGGCCCATGTGTCTAAGCTTGCTCGCCCAGCTCACGGGAGAGCGCACCGAGCCGCTCGAGGCGTGTCTCGAGCGACGGGTGCGTGGAGAACAGCGCCGACACGCTCTTGCCGCCGGAGATCGCCGGGGCGAAGAAGAACGCGTTGAACGCCTGCGCCTGGCGCAGGTCGCGCGACGGTATCCGGGCGATGTCGCCGCTGATCTTGGTCAGCGCCGACGCCAGCGTGGACGGTCTGCCGGTGAGCATCGCCCCGGCCCGGTCGGCGGCCAGTTCGCGGTATCGCGACAGCGCCCGGGTGAGCAGGAACGAGATCGCGTACACCGCGACCGACACCGCGATCACGGTCAGCATCACCAGCGCCGCGTTCTGGTCGCGGTTGCCGCGGCCGAGGCCGCCGTACAGCCCGAAGCGGGTGATGAGGCCGGCCAGTACGCCGAGGAACGACGCGATCGTCATCACCGCGACGTCCCGGTGCGCGACGTGCGAGAGCTCGTGCGACAGCACGCCCTCCAGCTCGTCCTGGTCGAGCCGGCGCATGATGCCGGTGGTCACGCAGACGACCGCGTTGTTCGGGTTCCGCCCGGTGGCGAACGCGTTCGGCAGGTCGACGTCGGCGATCGCGACCCGCGGTTTCGGCATGTCGGCGAGCGCGCACAGCCGGTCGATCGTGCCGTGCAGCTCGGGCGCCTCCTCCGGCGTCACGATCCGCCCGTGCATCGCGTACAGCGCGATCCGGTCGGAGAACCAGTACTGCACGAACAGCATGCCGCCGGCGATCACGACGGCCAGTACGGCGCTCCGGGTCAGCGCGATCAGCACGCCGACGAACGCGACGTACAGCAGTCCGAGCAGGAAGCTCGTGATCACCATCCGGCTGGACAGCCCCCGGTCGGGCGCGAATCGAGTCTTCATCCCACGTCCTTCTTCCTCACCTGATAGCGAGGGTAGCTCGGGGTCAAACCCGATCGTCCTCGCGCGTGTCCAGATCCGCCAGCAGCGACCGCAGCTCGGAGCGCAGGAAGTCCCGGGTGGCGACCTCGCCGACCGCCATCCGCAGCGACGCCATCTCCCGGGCCAGGAACTCCATGTCCGCGCGGGTCCGGGCGTCGACATCGCGGTCCCGCTCGTACTGCACCCGGTCCCGGGCCTCCTGCCGGTTCTGCGCGAGCAGGATCAGCGGGGCGGCGTACGACGCCTGCAGGCTGAGCGCGAGGGTGAGGAAGATGAACGGGTAGGTGTCGAAGCGCAGGCCGGCCGGCGCGAAGATGTTCCAGCCGATCCAGAACAGGATCGTCACGGTCATGTAGACGAGGAACTGCCCGGTGCCGAGGAAGCGCGCGATCCGCTCGGACAGCCGGCCGAACGCGTCCGCGTCGTACGCCGGCCGCGGCACGAACGTCCGCCGCCAGTCCCGCGGTACGTCGAGCCGGGTACTCCCGCGCAGCGTCCTGCGGTCGTCACGTGCCATCGTGGCCCACCTCCTGCGGCGTGTCCGGGTGATCGTGCTCCCGCCAGTCGTCCGGGAGCAGATGGTCGAGTACGTCGTCCACGGTGACAGCACCGAGCAGCCTGCCCTCGTCGTCGAGCACCGGTGCGGCGACCAGGTTGTACGTGGCCAGGTACTTGCTGACGGTCTGCAGGCTGTCGTCAGGACGCAGCCCGTCCAGGTCGGTGTCGAGTGCCGCGGACACCAGCTCGGACGGGGGTTCGCGGAGCAGCCGCTGGATGTGGCCGATGCCGATGAACCGCCCGGTCGGTGTCTCGAGCGGGGGCCGGCAGACGTAGATCATGGCGGCCAGAGCGGGGCTGAGGTCGGCGTTGCGTACGTGGGCGAGTGCATCGGCCACGGTGGCGTCCACCGGCAGGATCACGGGCTCCGACGTCATCAGACCGCCGGCTGTGCGTTCCTCGTACGTGAGCAGCCGCCGTACGTCTTCTGCTTCCTCGGGCTCCATCAGCGTCAGCAGGCGCTCGGCGGTCTCGGTCGGCAGCTCGGCGATCAGGTCGGCCGCGTCGTCCGGGGACATCTCCTCCAGCACGTCCGCGGCGCGTTCGGTGTCCATGCCGTCGAGGATCTCCACCTGGATGTCCTCGGGCAGTTCTTCGAGTACGTCGGCCAGCCGCTCGTCGTCCAGCGCCGCCGCGATCTCCTTGCGGCGCTTGGGAGACAGGTCGTGCAGTACGCCGGCCAGGTCGGCCGGGCGCATCGACTCGAAGGCCGCGAGGATGTGGGTCGCGCCCTGGCCCTCTTCCACCTGGGTGAACCCGCTGACGTCGCTCCAGTCGAACACATGCGTCTGGCCGCGCCGCCTGAACCGCTTGGAGCCTTCCCGCACCGCCACCTTGGTCAGCAGCCAGTCCCTGGTTCGCCATTGCTCCATGGCCATGTCGAAGACGACCGCGGTGGCGCCCGTGTCGGCGATGGTGACCGTCCGGTCCAGCAGCTCACCGAGGACGAGTACTTCGGTCGTCCGCTGCTCGAAGCGCCGCATGTTCAGCAGGCCGGTGGTGATGACGTGCCCGACGTCCACGGAGGTCACCCTGGTCATCGGGAGGAAGATGCGGCGCCGGGTGAACACCTCGACGACCAGGCCGAGCACCCGCGGCGGCTGGTTGCCCTGGCGCATCATGGCGACCACGTCCCGGACCTTGCCGACCTGGTCGCCGTTGGGGTCGTACACCGGCAGCCCTGCCAGCCGAGCGACGTACACCCTCGACGGTGATCCAGTCATGCCGGAAGGCTAACCCGCGGAGCCGGAGTCTCGGCTGAGGACGCTTCGTAGACTTTTGACCCTCGGGCGACAACGAAGTGGGGTGCGGATGCCGGCGACCACCGGGCTGGGTGTGGACGAGGAGACCGCGTATCTGGAGCTGGTCCGCCGGGGTGCCGCGGCGCCCGCGGACCTGTGCCGGCGGCTCGGGCGGCCGCTGCCGGACGTCCTGCGGGCGATCGACGTACTGCTGGCCGAAGGGTTCGTGCACCGTACGCCGGCACCGGGCGAGCTGATCGTCGCGGTGCCGCCGGAGCTGGCCGTGGAGCAGCTGATCCGGCGGCAGGAGGAGGAGTTCGAGCGGATCCGGAAGTCGGCGTACCGGCTGGCAGCCGAGGCGACCCGGCAGGGCGGTGCCCGGCGGACCGAGGAGCTGATCGAGATCGTCACCGGCGAGTCCGCGGTCGCGCTGGCGTTCGACCGGGTGCAGCGGACGGCCCGGGCCGAGATGCGCGAGCTGGTCGCCCCGCCGTACGTCGCGACGGCCGAGGTGAACCGGACGCAGCTGGACCGGCAGGTCGCCGGTGTGACGTACCGGGTGGTCTACGACAACTCCGCGCTCGCCGACGCGGTGCTGGCCGCGAGCGCGGTCAGCCATGTCCGGGCGGGGGAGCAGGCGCGGATCGCGGACATGCTGCCGACCAAGCTGGCGATCGCTGACCGCGAGCTGGCGCTGCTACCGCTCGACTGGGCCACTCCTGCACAGGACGCGGCGCTACTGGTGCATGCCTGCAGCCTGCTGGACGCCCTGGTCGCTCTCTTCGAGACCGTGTGGAACAGGGCGAGCCCGCTGAGCGTCACCGACTCGGACAGCCTGGAGCCGGAGGAGGCGATGTCCGCGGAGGACAGGCATCTTCTCTCGTTGCTGGTCGCAGGGCTCACAGATGACGCGGCTGGCGCCCGCCTGGGCATCAGCCGCCGTACGGTCGCCAGACGGGTCCAGCAGCTGATGGAACAGACCCACTCACGTTCCCGTCTGCAGCTGGGCTGGCATGCCCGCGACCGCGGCTGGCTGTGACGATTGCTGCGGGCAACTAGCTGAGCTTGGGGCGGCGGCGGATCGGCCGGTGCAGTGTTGTCGGCGGCTTGCCGCGGGTGGTGGCTCGGGTCGGGGCCGGCGCTTCGGCCCTGGGAGAGTCGTCGGCCACGCCGGTGAAGTCACCGGTCGGCTCGAGGACCAGCACGTCGGCCTGGGTGCGCCAGCGCTCCAGTTGGGTGTCAAGGTCGGCTGCGTTGAGCCGCTCGGTACGTAATACCTGCGCGGCTGCCGTCCACTCGTCGCTGCCGGGCTCCAGGCGCCGTACGGTCGCCGTCCAGCTCGCCAGGCGGTTCATGGCGGGCTTGGCCGGTACGACGACCGTGACGGAGCCGGCCGTTGCGAGTCCGGGGAGCGGCTGCTCGGCGCCGTCCGCCGAGTCGGCGAGTACGACGTACTGCCCGTCGACGTTCGCGAACCAGGCCGGAACCGCACGGCGACCGTCCCAGGCCAGCCACACCAGGCCGGCCTTCTTCATCACGCCGGCGATGTCCTCGATGCTCACAGGACCCAGTGTTTCACGGTGAATCGGGACACACTCGGAGAGGAAGTGAGCCGGGTCACCGGGACGGCGGCGGCGGAGGCCGTACGCTGCCGGTGACCGGTGGGTAACCGAGTGGAGGTCGACCGTGGTGGACAACGTGACGGACAAGGGTTTGCGCAGCCGGCGGTCGTGTCTGGCCACCCCGGGGTCGAACCCGCGGTTCCTGGAGAAGGCGAAGGGGCTGGACGCGGACCAGGTCTTCCTGGACCTCGAGGACTCGGTCGCACCGCTGGCCAAACCGGACGCCCGGAAGAACATCGTCGCCGCGCTCAACGAAGGCGGCTGGGGGAACAAGCTGCGCGTCGTCCGGGTGAACGACTGGACCACCGAGTGGACGTACGCCGACGTGATCGAGGTCGTCGGCGGCGCCGGCCCGAACCTCGACTGCATCATGCTGCCGAAGGTGCAGACGCCCGAGCAGGTGGTCGCGCTCGACCTGCTGCTCACCCAGCTGGAGAAGGTGCACGGGTACGAGCCCGGCCGGATCGGCATCGAGGCGCAGATCGAGAACGCGCTCGGCCTCACCAACGTGAACGCGATCGCGACCGCCTCGGCGCGGGTCGAGACGATCATCTTCGGCCCGGCGGACTTCATGGCGTCGATCAACATGAAGTCGCTGGTGGTCGGCGAGCAGCCGCCCGGGTACGACGTCGGCGACGCCTACCACTACATCCTGATGCAGATCCTGATGGCGGCCCGCGCCCACGGCAAGCAGGCGATCGACGGCCCGTACCTGCAGATCAAGGACGTCGACGGCTTCCGCCGGGTGGCCGGCCGCTCCGCCGCCCTCGGCTTCGACGGCAAGTGGGTCCTGCACCCCGACCAGATCGCCGCCGCCAACGAGGTCTACTCCCCGCGCCAGGAGGACTACGACCATGCCGAGAACATCCTCGACGCCTACGACCACTACACCTCCGCCGCCGGCGGCGCCCGCGGCGCGGTGATGCTCGGCGACGAGATGATCGACGAGGCCAGCCGCAAGATGGCCCTCGTCATCTCCGCCAAGGGCCGCGCCGCCGGCTTCACCCGCACAAACGTCTGGACGCCCTAGACCTGGGACATGATCGCCAGCAGCTGACCGTCGGGGTCGGGGAAGAACGCCATCCATTCCTCGACCCCGTCGTCGTGCTTGTGGATCAGGTGCGGCGCGTTCTCGAACACCACGCCGCGCTCCCGGAGCTCGTCGTACGCCGTGTTGATGTCGTCGACGCGGAAGTACAGCGTCGACGCCGCGCCCTCGCCGACGCTGAGGAACAACCGGGTCCCACCGCAGTCGAAGAACGCGAGATCGCCGAAGGTGTACAGGTGCGGCAGTCCGAGGACGTCGCGGTAGAACTCCACCGCCCGGCCGATGTCGCTGACCGGCCTGGCGATCTGGCCGATCGCTCCTAGCTGCACCATCTCCGTGCCTCCCTGTGCTCGCAGTGCGCTGTCGAAGGGCACGCCGCGCCAGGTCCGCAGCTCGGCCCGGCGATCCAGGCCGAGCTTCAGCAAGGCGTTCGCGACGTGGAACTTGACCGCGTCCACGCTGACCCCGCGGCGCTGCGCGATCGTCCGGTTCGACATCCCGTGCCGCACCATGTCGACCACCCGCCATTCGGCGGGGGTGAGTACGTCGGGATGCCGCGGCCGGCCACGCTTGCCCACACCGTCAAGGTAGCTGCGCGGCCGCGGAATTACCCTCCCCCTAGCGCGTCCACACCTTGAAGATCCGGATCGGCTTCGCGGGTGGGCCGTCCTGATCGGGGTCGGCGATGCCGGCGGCGACCATGCGGTCGAAGGTGGACATGCCGGCGACGACGTGGCCGAGGACGGTGTAGTTCGGGGCGATGTGCGCGAACGAGTGGACGACGAAGAACTCGGAGCCGTTCGTTCCCGGGCCCTGGTTGCCGTAGGCAACGGTGCCGCGGTCGTAGGTCTCCTGGCCGGTGACCTCGTCGGGGAACTTGTAGCCGGGGCCGCCTTCCTCCTGGCGGTAGATGTCGCCGCACTGCAGGACGCCCAGGCGGGCCGAGTTCGTCAGCCGGAAGCACTGCGTGGCGTCGTAGAAGCGGCTCTGCACCAGGTGGACGAAGTTGTGGACGCCGCACGGTGCGTTCGCGCGGTCCATCCGGACCACGAACGGCCCGTAGTTCGTCACGAAGTACACATCCACGGTGCCCTTCGCGCGGGCGTTCGCGGACGGGATCCGGACCGGCTTCGCGGCCGGGTTGTCCGGCGTCGGGGTGAACTCGCACTTCACCACGGGCCGCGGGTGCCGGTCCGGCGCGGCGGAGGCGGTGGTGGTCGTCAGGGTGGTCGCGACCAGTGCGGCCGCGAGCAGGGCGGGTAGCTTCATCCACCCACCGTAGTACTCCGATCGCTGTCCGCAGAGGTTTCTGAAGCTTTTCGCCGCGGACTCGATCATCCGGCGGTTCGCCGCCTAAGGTGATGCGGTCCACTGCGGAAGGTGAATGCGTGAACGGCGAGGTACTGGCAGGTCGGTACCGGTTGCTGACCCTGCTGGGCAGGGGCGGTGCGGGCGAGGTGTGGCAGGCCGAGGACACCGTCCTCGACCGGCAGGTGGCGGTGAAACTGCTGCGCAGCCTCGACGGCGACCCGATGGACGCCGTCGAGCGGTTCCGGGCCGAGGCTCAATCAGCCGCTCGATTGACCCACCCGAATGTCGTGGCGACGTACGACGTCGGCGCCGAGGGCGACCACGTGTTCCTGGTCCTGGAGCTCGTCCAGGGCCCGGACCTGGCCAAGCTGATGCGTACGTCGGGACTCCCGCCCGCGACCCTGGTCGAGAAGATCGCCGTCCAGGGTGCCCGTGCGCTCGACGCCGCCCATGAGGCCGGCATCGTGCACCGCGACGTGAAACCGGGCAACCTGCTGCTGGCGCCCGACGGCACGCTCAAGATGACCGACTTCGGCATCGCGAAGCGCGCCGGCAACGAGACGACCGCCCTTGGCGTCCTGCTCGGTACGGCGTCGTACGTGTCGCCGGAGCAGGTCCGTGGCGAGCCCGCGACGCCGGCCAGCGACTGGTACTCGTTCGGCTGTGTCCTGCACGAGCTCCTGACGGGTACGCCGCCGTTCACCGGGCCGACCGCGGACGTGGTGATGCGCCAGCACCTGGAGGCACCACCTCCGCCTGTGACGCGTACCGACGTACCGGCTGAGCTGGCCGGACTGGTCACGCACCTGCTGGCGAAGAACCCGGCAGACAGGCCCGCCTCGGCCGCTGATGTCACCGCGTTGCTCGCACCGGCCAACCAGACCCAGGTGCTCGCCTACGCACCGCCAGCCGCGGCTGAGGTCGTGGGAGTAGGGAAGTGGCAAGACGACGAGACCCGCGCGCACCGGGCGGCGCCCAGCCGCGGGTTCCCGCTAGTAAAGGTGGGTATAGCTGCAGGCTTCGTGGTGGCTGCCCTGGTTGGAGCGCTGTTGCTCCGTTCAGGCGTGTCGAACGATCCGCCGACAGCACAGGCCGGCGGTACGCCGTCTGCGCCGGTTCAGAAGGCCACGGTCGCGCCCAAGACGACAAAGAGCACCACACCGAAGCCCACACCGACGCCTACAAAGACCACGCCTACCAAGACGCCCACGCAGAACCCGCAGGCTGTCCTGGTGCAGCGGCTGCGGACGCTGGCCGCACAAGTGCGTGCCACGCAGCAGCAGGGGAAGAACAGCAAGGCTCCACGTGAGGCCGCGCGCCAGCTGGACGAGGCGGCGCAGGCTGTGGACCAGGGCAACCTGCAGGCGGCCGCACAGCACTTCTACGAGGCCAGGCAGCGCCTGATCGAAGCCCAGCAGCACCACCGCTGGCAGGCCACCCAGCAGATCGCCACGCTGTTCCAGACGGTCGGGAAGTCGCTGCCCCGCCCGAACGGCGGCGACAACAACGAGTGAGCCACGCGACCTCCCACGGGTGGCCGGTGTCACAGCGGGTGTCAGGCTGGTACCACGATACTCACTGGTACGCAGGCCAAGGAGGCGCAGATGAGCAGGTTGCAGCAGACCGACGGGCTGACCGACATCCAGGAGGAGATCCTGAAGACGGTCCGGGCCTTCGTCGAGGCGGAGATCCTCCCGGTCGCCACCGAGCTCGAGCACCGCGACGAGTACCCGACCGAGATCGTCGAGGGCCTCAAGGAGCTCGGCCTGTTCGGCCTGATGATCCCCGAGGAGTACGGCGGGCTCGGCGAGTCGCTGCTGACCTACGCCCTCTGCGTGGAGGAGATCGCCCGCGGCTGGATGAGCGTCTCCGGCATCATCAACACACACTTCATCGTCGCGTACATGCTGCTCCAGCACGGGACCGACGAGCAGAAGCAGAAGTACCTGCCGCGGATGGCGACCGGCGAGGTCCGGGGCGCGTTCTCGATGTCCGAGCCGGGCTGCGGGTCCGACGTCTCCGCGATCAAGACCAAGGCCGTGCGCGACGGCGACGACTACGTGATCAACGGCCAGAAGATGTGGCTGACGAACGGCGGCTCGTCGACCCTGGTCGCCGTACTCGTCAAGACCGACGAGGGGCAGGAATCGGTCTACAAGAACATGACCACGTTCCTGGTCGAGAAGGAGCCCGGGTTCGGCGAGGTCGACAAGGGCCTCACGGTGCCGGGCAAGATCGAGAAGATGGGCTACAAGGGCGTCGACACCACCGAGCTGGTGTTCGACGGGTACCGGATCGACGCCGGCCAGATCCTCGGCGGCGTTCCGGGCAAGGGCTTCTACCAGATGATGGACGGCGTCGAGGTCGGCCGGGTGAACGTCGCGGCCCGCGGCTGTGGCGTGGCGCGACGGGCGTTCGAGCTGGGGATCTCGTACGCCCAGCAGCGCGAGACGTTCGGCAAGAAGATCGCCGACCACCAGGCCGTGCTGTTCCGGCTCGCCGACATGGCGGTCAAGGTCGAGGCCGCGCACGAACTGATGGTGAAAGCCGCGCGGAAGAAGGACAGCGGCTCCCGCAACGACTTCGAGGCCGGCGTCGCGAAGTACCTGGCCAGCGAGTACTGCGCCCAGGTCGTCGAGGACTCGTTCCGGATCCACGGCGGCTACGGCTTCTCGAAGGAGTACGAGATCGAACGCCTCTACCGCGAGGCCCCGATGCTCCTGATCGGCGAGGGCACCGCGGACATCCAGCGGATGATCATCGGGCGCCGGCTGCTCGAGGACTACAAGCTCTGACCAAGCTCTGAGCTGCCCGGCGCGCTGGGTCGACGGGCGGGGCGGTGCCGGTCGGCCCAGCGCGCATTGGGGCAGGGCTCAAGGGGGGCGGGCTAGGCGGGCGCCCGACCGGGGATGGGAGCCGGGACGCGGCCGGAGCCGTGGCCGGAGAGCAGCCAGATGCCGAGTTGGGTGATCTCGTGCCGGACCGAGGCGCCGGAGCGGCGGGTGGTGATCAGCCCGGCCTCCCGCAGTACGGTCGCCTGGTGGCTGGCCGCGGCCGGCGAGATCTTGCAGCGTTTGGCGAGTTCGGTCGTCGTACAGCCGCTGACGGTCGCTTCCAGCGCGGCGGCCCGGGTCGACCCGAGCAGGGATCCCAGCGGGTCGCTCGACGGCGCAGCCTCCGTCGACGCCTGCCGCAGGATGCCGGGCGCGTGCTGGATCGGGTAGACCAGGATCGGTTTGAGGTCCGGGTCCCGCAGCTTCGTCGGTACCTGCCAGCAGAACGCCGAGGGCTGCAACTCGATTCCCCTGCCATCGAGATACAGATCGCGGTCGTTCATGTCCAGCACCTGCAGCACCGGCGCGACCCACCGGACCCGCGGGTGCAGCGACGACAGCAACCGGTGGACGCCGTGCCGCGCGAGCGTCTCGCCGCGGTGCGCGTGGTCGGCGGACACATGGGTGCCGATCGACTTCCAGTACGGCCGGATCGCCACGTCGTGGTACGTCCGGATCGCCCGGCCGAGCTTCTGCATCGACGTCCGGTCCCCGTGCGCGAGCTCCCGGGTCCACGGCGACGCCGGGCGCCACTTCTGCAGCAGGTCGAGCTGACTGCGGACCTGGTGCCGCGGGGTCGCCAGCGTCTGCTCCAGCGCGGTGTCGAAGTCCGGCGCGGCCTCGGCCGGGGTCAGGAAGTCCGGCGAGTACCCGTGGGCCGGGGTCAGTTCGAGCAGCAGCCGCATCTGGTCCGGGCCGACCGTCGTACGCACGTGCCGGCGCCAGTCCTCGAAGATCAGCCGGCCTTCCGAGTGCTGGAGCATGTGCAGGCTCAGCAGCACCTCCCAGAGCGGTGCCGGCCTGGTGGCCACCGTGACCCGGGTCAGGTCGCGCGGCGTGAAATGGATTCGCAGCATCGCAGTCCCCTCCCGTTCCTCGTTGTCACCACGTCCCCCGGCGCCGATCGCGGAAAGTAATCGTCTCCTGACCGAACGCGACCCCGGAATTCAATCAAGGCAGGGGAGTGGGCGACAACTGTTTGAACAATCCAATCAGGTAGTACTCCTGGCCATGGCAAAAGGTTGCCACCTCACCTCAACGCACCGAGCGGCGCCGGAGGTTCAAAGCCAGTGGTTCCGCTTGAACAGTCGGTAAAGGGTGAAACAAGCGCAGACCATCACGCCAAGCACCACGAAGTACGCGTACTTGAGGCGCAACTCCGGCATGTAGTCGAAGTTCATCCCGTAGATCCCGGCGATCATCGTCGGTACGGCGAGGATCGCGACCCAGGCGGAGATCCGGCGCATGTCCTCGTTCTCGGCCACCTGGACCTGGGCCAGCCCGGCCTGCAGGATCGAGCTGAGCAGCTCGTCGAACGAGATCACCTGCTCCTTGACCCGCTGCAGGTGGTCGTCGACGTCGCGGAAGTAGTTCCTGGTCTCGTCGGTGATCAGCGGATGCCGAACGGTCGCCAGCGCGCGCATCGGCCCGGTCAGCGGCGCGACCGCCCGCTTGAGCTCCAGCACCTCGCGCTTCAGCTGGTACACCCGGTCGATGTTCCGCCAGCCGCGCGGCGTGAACATGTCGGTCTCGATCAGGTCGATATCGGCCTGTACGGCGTCCGCGACCTCCAGGTACCGGTCGACGACATGGTCCGCGATCGCGTGCAGTACCGCGCCGGGGCCGGTGGCCAGCCGGTGCTGCTCCTTCTCCAGGTCCTGCCGCAGTCCGGTCAACTCGCTGTGCTCGCCGTGGCGGACCGTGACCACGAAGCCCGGGCCGCAGAACACCATCACCTCACCGGTGGCCACCACTTCGCTGGTCGCGGTCAGGTCCCGGTGCGGGACGTACGTGACGGTCTTGAACACCGCGAACAGCGTGTCGCCGTACCGCTCGAGCTTGGGCCGCTGGTGCGCCTCGGAGGCGTCCTCCAGCGCCAGCGGGTGCAGCCCGAACTCGGCGCCGACGATCGCCAGTTGGTGGTCGGTCGGCTGGAACAGGCCGATCCAGACGAACCCCTGGCCGCGGCGCGCCCGGTCGAGTGCCTCGGTGTACGAGTCGACCCGGTGGTCGCGGACGCCGTCGCGGTACAGCCCCCAGTCGACCAGGGCGCCCTCGAGCTTGCCGCGGACCACCTCGTCCGACGGGCGCCCGGCAGCGCCGCCACGGCGGGCGAACACTCGTCCCACACGGCGTGTCGCGCCCATGTCCCATCGTCGCCCGGCCATCAACGGCGAGGCTATCAAGACGTGGTAACCAGCCGTCGGCAATGATGGGGGTGCAAGCACGTGGAGAGGAACGACGATGACCGCGCAGGGCATGCCCTCGATGGACCCCAGGCCGACCGGTCTGACGATCGGGACCTACGACACCTACCGGGAGGCGCAGCGAGCAGTCGACTACCTCTCGGACGAGAAGTTCCCGGTCGAGCACACGACCATCGTCGGCAACAACCTGCGCCAGGTCGAGAAGATCACCGGCCGGCTCACCTGGGGCAAGGCGCTGACCGCCGGTGTCGCCAGCGGTGCCTGGTTCGGGTTGTTCGTGGGGCTGCTGCTGGGGCTGTTCACCACCAACAACTGGATCGCCGCGGTGATCACCGGCGTGGTGCTGGGCGCCTTCTTCGGGCTGGTGTTCGGCGGGCTGAGCTACGCGCAGTCGGCCGGCCGACGGGACTTCACCTCGCGGACGGCCGTGGTGGCGACGACGTACGACGTACTCTGCGACTTCAAGTTCGCCGAGGAGGCGCGCAACCACCTGGCGAAGCTGGCGCTCAAGGGTGAGGTGCACCCGCTGCTGCCGCAGCAGCCGCACCCGCAGCAGGACCTGCCGTGACCTATCTCTCCTCGTGGTGAGAGCCAGACCACGGTCCGGAGTGCCCGGACCCGGCAGCATGGGGAATCCAGGAGCTGAGGAGGAACCGGGATGCAGTTCGGGCGGAGCTACGAGGAGTTCGAGGTCGGTGCGGTCTACAAGCACTGGCCGGGCAAGACGGTGACGGAGTACGACGACCACCTGTTCTGCCTGCTGACGATGAACCACCATCCACTGCACCTGGACGCGAACTACGCCGGGGAGACCACCCAGTTCGGCAAGAACGTTGTGGTGGGCAACTACATCTACTCGATCCTGCTCGGGATGTCGGTCCCGGACGTGAGCGGCAAGGCGATCGCGAACCTGGAGATCGAGTCGCTGCGGCACGTCGCGCCCACCTTCCACGGCGACACGATCTACGGCGAGACGGTCGTGCTGGACAAGTGGGAGTCCAAGTCCAAGGACGACCGCGGCGTCGTGTACGTCGAAACCAAGGGCTACAAACAGGACGGCACCGTCGTCTGCCTCTTCCGCCGCAAGGTCATGGTCCCCAAGAACAACTACCTGGAAGCCCGCGGCGGAGAACAGCCAGGCCGCCCGACCCCGCTCGACAGCTGACCCATCCGTCAACGGCCTCGTGGTCAGTCGTGGAGTTCTTCGTGGACGGTGAGGATTGTCAGGGTTGGGGATCCGCCGACCGCGGCGAGTAGGGCGGGGGCGGCGGGTGGCTTGGGTCCGGTGCGCATCGTGTCGAGCGCGGCCCGGTCCCGCCACAGGGTCTGGATCCGCCAGTGGGTGTCGTCCTGCTGGAGGAGCCGCGACTGCAGCAACCCGTCCGGCCTCGGTTCGTGGGCGAGCTTGCGGAAGCCTTCGAGCAGTTCCGGGACCCGATCGGGCTCGACCGTGGCGCTCACCTCGGTAAGGATCATCATCGTTCCCCCTTCGTTGCCAGCATGACGCCCGATCCCGCGGCAGGGAACGGGACCGGGCGCCAGGTCAGGGAGACGTAAGGTCAGCTGAGGAACAGCTCGATCACCGGGACGAGGACGTTCGGCGTCTGGATCGGGAGTTTGAGGGTGAGGGTCTCGGTGGAGACTCCGCCCATGGTGGTGTTCTGGGCCTGCTGGTGAGGGTCGCTGACGATGCGTTTGATCTCCGAGGCGTCGTTCAGGAGCTGGGCGTACTTGACCTTGCCGGCCAGGCCCTGCAGGTGGATGTGGCCCATCGGCCAGGAGAACAGGTGCAGGTACAACCGGTTGCCCTTCTGGGTGAACCGGCAGTCGACCGGGGCGACGTACCCGTCGGCGGGGCGCGCGCCGCGGATCGACCGTTCGTGCAGCCGCATCCACTCGCCGATCGACGACAGCGTCGCCAGCGCCCGCGGGTCGAACTCGCCGCGGCCGGTCGGGCCGACGTTCAGCAGCAGGTTGCCGTCCTTGGAGACCGAGTCGACGAGCATCTTCACCAGCGTCTCGGGTGACTTCCAGTCCAGGTTGTCCCGGTCGTACCCCCAGCTGCCGTTCAGCGTCTGGCACGCCTCCCACAGCACCGGTACGCCGTCCCGCTGCATCGGCCCGTCCGGCTGGTACTGCTCCGGCGTGACGAAGTCGCCCGGGATGTCCAGCCGGTCGTTGATCAGGATGCCCGGCTGCAGTTCCCGGACCATCGCCATCAGCTTCTCCGACTGCCAGTCGTCGCGGCCCTTCCCGTGCCCGTCGCGGCCGTCGTCGTACGTCCGGCCCGGGTACGAGAAGTCGAACCACATGATGTCGATCGGCCCGTAGTTCGTCAGCAGCTCCCGGGTCTGCGCGTGCAGGTACTCCGCGTAGACCTCGATGTCCCGCCCGGCCGCCTTCGCGATCGCCTCCTCGTCGTCACGCTGCGGGTGCACCAGGTCGATCGGGAACTCCGGGTGGTGCCAGTCGATCAGCGAGTGGTAGAACCCGACCCCGAGTCCCTCGGCCCGGCACGCCTCCACGAACGGCCCGACCAGGTCCTTGCCCCAGGCGGTCTTCGCGACGGTGTAGTCCGACACCTGCGAGTCCCACAGACAGAAGCCCTCGTGGTGCTTGGTCGTGAGTACGGCGTACTTCATCCCGGCCTCACGCGCCGCCTTCGCCCACTTGCGCGGGTCGTACAGGTCCGGCTCGAAGTGATCGAAGTACGGCTGGTAGTCCTCGTCGGTGAGCCGCTCGCGGTTCTTCACCCACTCGTGCCGGGCCGGCAGCGCGTACAGCCCCCAGTGGACGAACAGGCCGAACCGCCAGTCGCGGAACTTCTCGACAGAAGCTGCCGGAGGCGTATCAGTCATCAACATTCTCCTTGAAGTGATTTAGCGGCCGCCCAGACCGGTGACGAGCAGGCCGCGGACCAGGTGTTTCTGCAGCAGGACGACGAGCAGCACGGTGGGCACCATTGCCATCACCGACGCGGCCATCATCAGGTTCCACTGGGTGCCCTGCTGACCGACGAACTGCGCCAGGCCGAGCGGGACGGTGCCCTTGTCCTCGACGCTGTTGATGATGATCAGTGGCCACAGGAAACTGCCCCAGAAGCTGATGAACGTGAAGACGGTCAGTACGGCGATGGCCGGCCGCGCGAGCGGCAGCATGATCCGCAGGAAGGACCGGAACGGGCCACAGCCGTCCACCCGGGCCGCTTCCTCGATCTCGGCCGGGACGGTCAGGAAGAACTGCCGCAGCAGGAACGTGCCGAACGCCGTGAACGCCCACGGCAGGATCAGCGCCCAGTAGCTGTCCACCCAGCCGAGCGACTGCATCAGCCAGTACATCGGCACGATCAGCACCTCCTGCGGCACCATCAGCGTACCGAGGAACAGCACGAACAGTTGCTCCCGGCCCCTGAATTTCAGCCGCGCGAAGGCGTACGCCGACATGCTCGACGCGCACACCACCACCAGCGTCCCGGTGACCGCGACGAACAGGCTGTTCAGGAAGTACCTGCCGAACGGCGCGAACGTGAACGCGTCGGCGTAGTTCTGCCAGCGGATCTGCGACCCGAACAGGTGCGGTGTCGGCGTGAACACCTCGTCCGCGGGCTTCAGCGACGTCGAGACGGCGTACACCAGCGGGCCGAGGAAGACGATCGCGACCGCGACCAGCAGTACGTGCGAGACCACCCGGCGGACATTCTCAGACGTCATAGTTGACCCACTTCCGCTGGCCGACGAACTGGATCGCGGTGATGCCCATGATGATCACGAACAGCACCCACCCGGCCGCCGAGGCGAGCCCCATGCTGAGGAACTGCCAGCCCTGGTTGTAGACGTACATGACGATCGTCTGGGTGGACACGCCCGGCCCGCCCTGGGTCAGGATGAACGGCTGCGCGAACACCTGGAACGACGTGATCAGCGTCATCGTGGTGGCGAAGAACAGCGACGGCGTGATCATCGGCCAGGTCACGTACCGGAACCGCTGGAACGGGCCGGCGCCGTCGATCTGCGCGGACTCCAGCTGGGACTGCGGCACCTGGTCGATGGCGGCGGAGAAGACCAGGAAGTTGTACCCGAACCCCTGCCAGATCGACATCGCGACGATCGCCGGCATCGCCCAGTTCGAGGAGCCGAGGAAGTTCGGCGCGTGGATCCCGAACCAGCTGCCGAGGCCCGCGTCGAGCAGCCCGCCGGGCTGGAACAGCAGCCGCCAGACCATCACGTTCGCGACCATCGGCGTCATCACCGGGATGAAGAACAGCACCCGGAACGCCTGCCGGCCCTTGATCTTCGGGCCCAGCCAGGTGGCCAGCCCGAGCGAGACGACCACGTTCAGCGGCACGTACAGCACCACGAACAGCGCGGTGTTCAGTACGACGCGGCGGAACACCGGGTCGCCCAGCAGGTGCGAGTAGTTGCCGAACCCGAGGAACTTCCGCTCGCCGAACACCGGCCAGTCGAACAGGCTGATCGCGAGCGCCATCGCGGTCGGGAACAACGTGAACAGTGCCAGCCCGCCCAGGCTGGGGGCGAGGAACACCGAGGCGTAGCGCCCGTCCCGCCGCAGCGCGGGCCGGCGCCCCGGCCGAACCTTCTCGGCCGGGGCGACGGATTCCTGAACGGTCACCATCAGGACCCAGCGCCCGCCTGGTCCTGGATGGTCTTCAGCGCCTGGTCCGGCGGGATCTCACCGTTCAGCGCCTGGGTGCCGAACCGGGTGAGCAGGTCGTTGACCTGGACCCAGTTCTTCGAGGTGACCAGCGGGACCGAGTTCTGCGACGCGTACTCGATGACCTCCTTGGCCTCCGGGATCTTCGCGGCGGTGAACCAGGCCGGGTGCGCGGCGGTCCGGGCCGGGTACGCGCGGCCCGCCGAGGCCAGCGTGGTGAGCGGGCCCTCGCTGGTCATCGACATGATCGCCTGGAACGCGGCGTCCGGCGTCTTGCAGGACCGGGAGATCCCGAACCCGGAGCCGGCCGTGAAGGTCTTCGAGCCGTCGGGCCCGGCCGGGATCGGCGCGATCCCGAGGTTGAACTTGACCTTGCCGAGGGTGTCGATCAGCGACCACGGGCCGTTCAGCTGCATCGCGGACTTGCCCGAGGTGAACTGGGTGGTCTCGAAGTCGCCGTTGCCGGACGGCACCTGCGGCGCGATCTTGTCGGTCCGGACGAAGTTCGCGTACGTCGTGAACCCGTCGACGAACTTCTGGTCGGTGAGGTTGAGCTTGCCGTCGGCGAGCGGCTCCGCACCGGTCAGCGTCCGTACCCAGGAAGTCACACCGAGATCTCCGGGCGACGTCACCAGGCCGGTCCGGCCCCCGGTCGTGAGCTTCTTCGCGGCGGACTCGAAGTCGGCCATCGTCCACCCGGGCTTCGGGTCCGGTACGCCGGCGGCCTTGAACAGGTCCTTGTTGTAAAAGATCACCATCGGGCCGGAGTCGTACGGGATCGCGACCTGCTTCCCGTCCGACTTGAGGCCGTCCATGATCGGCTTGTCGAAGTCCTCGGTCTTCAGGCCGTACTTCTTCATCAGGTCGTCCAGCGGCAGCATCGCGTTCGCGTACGACGCCAGCCGCAGCGACTGCATGCCGATGATGCACGGCGCCTTGCCGCTGGCCAGCAGGGTGCCGATCTTGGACCAGTAGTTGTTCCAGTCCGTGCCCTGGAGCTTGACGGTGATGCCGGAGTGGTCGGTGTGCGCCTGGTCGGCGACCTTCTGCCAGGCCGCCTGGTCCGCCGTACCGCCGATCCAGAACTGCCAGGTCAGATCGGCCTTGTCGGCCGACCCGGACCCGCTGCTGCCGCCGTTCCCGCCACCGCAGGCGGCCACGGCGGTCAGGGCCAGCACAGCGCCGGCCGCGGTCAGCCAGCGGCGTGCCCGCGCTGGTGTTGCTCTCATCCTGACCTCCAAGGAAAGCTGTGAGTCATCCGATCAATATGTTGCATTGTTCGGGAGAGTCAACAGCTCGCTCCCTTATTTCAGAATGAAAATGAAGGATTCAGACTCTAGCGGATCACCTAGACGTCCGATGTATGGTCCAAATACATCGGATCTATCAGGCGGTTGGGAGGGGTGCTGTGGCGGTCACCGACACCGCGATCGAGGCGATCAAGCAGATGATCGTGAGCGGCGAGCTGCAGCCCGGCGACCGGCTGCCGCGGGAGGCGGACCTGGCCGCACGGCTCGGCCTGTCCCGGAACTCGCTCCGCGAGGCGGTCAAGGCGCTGGCGCTGATCCGGGTCCTCGAGGTCCGCCAGGGCGACGGCACCTACGTGACCAGCCTGGACCCGGCACTGCTGATGGAGACGATGGCGTTCGTCCTGGACCTGCAGCAGGACGCCTCGGTGCTGGAGTTCTTCGAGGTACGCCGGATCCTCGAGCCGGCCGCGGCCGCCCGGGCCGCGCTGCGGATGCCGGACGCCGACGTGGCCGCGATGCGCGCGCTGCTCGACGACCTCGGCGAGGACCCGTCGGCGGACGACCAGCTGGCCTGCGACGTCGAGTTCCACCGGCTGCTCGCGATCGGCAGCGGCAACCGGACGCTGGCCTCGATCATCGAGAGCCTGCGGCAACCGACCTACCGCGCCCGGATCTGGCGCGGGCTGACCCAGACCGGAGCGGTGCACCGCTCGCTGGCGGAGCACCGCTCGATCCTGGACGCGATCGCCGCCCGCGAGCCGGAGGTCGCCCGGGCCTGGGCGACCGTGCACATCGCGGGCGTCGAACGCTGGCTGAACGAGATGGTCAGTCCCGAGCCGGACGAAGCTCCAGCAGTACCGCGGAGGGCATCGGCAGCGTCAGCTCCACCGCCGATCCGTTCCATTCGGCGGCGGTTGTGACCAGTTTGGTGCGCTCGGCCAGGTCGGCCAGCTCCGCGTCCGTCGGCCAGTCGGCCAGTCCCGCGGCCGCGGTGGCCAGGTCCGCCGTGCCGATCGCGAGCGTGGTGGTGCTGAGCTGCCAGGACTGGTCCGCGCCGGGCAGCTGGACACGGACCGTCCTGGTCAGAGCGGGGTCACCGTCGGCCTTGGTCTGATCGAGCGTCAGGTTCCAGACCAGTACGGCGATCCGGTCGCGGTCGCGGGACGCCCACGCCTCGACCAGGCTGCCGCCGCCGTCACCGTCGTACGTCACCGGGAGTTCGACCGGGCCGAGGCGGCTGAGCAGGGTCAGCGCGTGGTACCGCGGTTTGCGCAGGCCGCCGACGGTCTGCAGGCCGAACCCGCCGTGCAGCAACCGCGGCGGCCGGCCGAGCTCCTCGAAGTGGTCGGAGGCGACCCAGTACGAGAGCGCGTCGATCCGGCCGGACGCCGAGCGCATGCCGCGGAGCAGGAAGATCCCGGAGAACACCGAGTCGTTGACCGGGTTGAAGTGCGTCGGAGTCACGCCCCACTCGGTCCACAGCACCCGCGCGTCCGGGAACCCGTGCCGCTCGAGCGACGCCCGTACGTCGAGCGGCGGGCTACCGTAGGTGTGCGTCGACACGAAGTCCACGGGAGTGCCGTGTGCTGCCGCGTGTGCCAGCAGGTCGTCGACCCACCCGGCCGCGGCCGACGACGGTCCGCCGACCTGTAGACGCTGGTCCACGGACTTCACGGCGGCCGCGGACACGTCGTACAGGTGCAGGTATTCGGCCTTCGTGCCGGACCAGAACACCTCGAGGTTGGCCTCGTTCCACACCTCGAAGTCCCAGGTCAGCACCTCTTCCAGCCCGTACCGGTCGACGAGGTGCAGGACGAGGGCCCGGACGATGTCGTGCCAGCGGTCGTACGACGCCGGCGGCGAGATGATCGCGCCGTACGCGAAGACCGTCTTGGACGGATCGCTCGCCAGCTCGCGGGGCATGAACCCGAGCTCGACCACCGGGCGCAGTCCGATCGCCAGCAGCTTGTCGTAGATCTGGTCGACGACCGAGAAATCGTAGGCGTCGCCATCGATCACGTGCGTGTCGTCGTGGAAGATCGCGTGCGCGCGCACGGTCCGCACACCGAGCTCGTCGTGCATCCGTCGCAACGCGTCCTCGAGCTCGACCCCGATCTCGTGACCGCCGGTCAGGTCTTCGCAGAGCAGTTGACTGAGGCGTTCGCTGCCGATCATCGGTGCCCACGGGCGCCGCAGCTCGGTGCCTTCGGCAACCGCGTCGACCGTCACGCCGGTGGTCGGGGCGATGCTTCCGGCCACCAGCGGTACGGCGCCGACGGGCTGGCTCGGGCGCCCGTGGGTCGTCACCTCGGGCACGCTCGCCACCGCGTAGCGGTACGGCGTACCCGGGGTGCACGTGGTGTCGACGTACGGCGGCGACGGCACCGAGAGGACGTCGCCGCTGTGATGATCGACCGGTTCCAGCGGACCGTGCGCGCCGGCTCCGCGGAGGATCAGGTAGCCGGCCGCGCCGTCCACCGGCGACCAGTCGATCGTCACCTGGCCGACGCCGCCGACCGCCCTGACCTCCTTCGGCGGATCGAGGTCCGGGAAGGCGAACTCGCGCTCCTCGTCACTGCGGAGCGCGATCCGCTGGTCCCAGTCGATCTTGGCCTCATCGTGCATCTACAGAACTCCCGATTCGAACTGCTCCATGGCGATCAGCGGCCGGATCCGCTGCTCGACCGTCCGGCTGGCGAAGTTCCGCCGGATCAGGTCGTTGCCGAAGACGTTGCCGATCGCACCCATCACCATCGCCTGGTCGAGCGACAGGTACCGTTTCGCGATCAGCCCCGACTTGGTCGCGACCGAGTCGTAGAACCCGCCGGCGCCGTACGCGTGCAGCGTGTTCTCGATCTTGCTCAGGTTCTCGATCGCCTGCTCCGGCGCGTACGCCATCGCGAGGAACGCCGCGTGCGGGGTGACCACGCCGTCGCCGTACGTCGGGTTCGGGTTGGTGCCCTCGCGGCAGCCCTCGAAGCCCGCGTCGTAGTTCGTGCCCTCGAGGTCGGACGGGTAGCCGCCCGGGTCCATCCCGATCGGCTCGACGCCGTACACCGAGTACCCGCCCTTCGGGTTCGACGCGGGGGAGAAGCCCCAGTAGCCGTACTTCGCGTCGTACAGGCCGTGCTCGATCTGCGCGCGGACCGTCAGCGGGTGGTTGACGCCCCAGCTGCGCGGCGCCCAGGTCGCCTCCGGGACGAACAGGTCCGGCATCAGCGACTCGAACATGTCGCCGCCCCAGGACGGCACCAGCCGCATCCCGCGGTACTCGTACGTGCCCTCGAAGACGTCCAGGCCGAGGTACGTCCGGTGCACGCCCTTCGGCTTCTGCTCCACCCACGACCAGTCGCACGTGTCGGGGAAGGTGCGGTAGGTCGCGAAGTACTGCGTGTGCGGGACCTGGTTGAGCGCGAACCCGACGTACCCGGCGATCCGGGCCTCGGTGTTGCACGTGTCGTAGTGGAACTTGCGGTAGTACACGTCCGGGCCGGTGCCTGCGTGGTTGCCCTTGTCGGTCGCCTCGTCCGGAGGCGGGGTCTCGAAGAACCCGCCCCGCATGAGACCGCCGGGGCGGGCCGCGGGGTTGTAGTAGTACTTGAAGTTCATCCGGTTGAGGAGCAGGTCCGCGAGGGCCCGGGCGCGCGGTTCGGCGTTCCGGACCACCATCAGCGCGCAGGCGAACCACGCGTTGTCGACGCTGGACACGAACGGCGTGATCGGCCGGGTGCCGTCGGGGTCGACGTACCGCACCTCGCCGGTCGCCTCGTCGTACCAGTTGAAGTACATGCCGCTCGGCACGTGGTGGACGGCGTCGCGCATCGTCGTGAGCGTCTGGGTGATCCGCCGCAGCGACTCCTGCGGCGAGATGATCCCGAGATGCCTGGCGACGACCGTGCTCCACAGGTAGCCGCCGATGTTGGTGGGGGAGGTGTAGTTGCTCCGCACCGGGCTCGTGACGGAGTCCCCGATGTTGTCAGCAGGCAGCCCGGTCCGCTCGTCCGTCATCGCAACGATGCTGCGCCACGTATCCCGAGCCCACCGCCCAACCAGAGCCCGGTCGGACGGGCTGGGAACCCACCCGCCTTTCAGTTGCTGGGCCGGCGCGGGCGCTCCTCCGAAAGCGGGTGATCCGACCCCCGCAAGTGCGAGCCCTCCGGTAGCGGCGAGCAATGTACGGCGACTGATGATGGCGGTCATCTGAAACCTCTCCTACTTGAGTCCTGTAATGGCAATGCCCTTGGTGACGTGCTTCTGGAACGCCAGGAAGATCACCAGCACCGGTACGACGACCACGACCGCGCCGGCCATCAACAGGCCGTAGTTCTGCGCGTTCTGTCCGGTCGAGTACAGGGCGAGGGCGACGGGCAGGGTGTACTTGTCCTCGGTCTGGGCGATCACCAGCGGCCAGAGGAAGTTGTTCCAGGAACCGAGGAACGTGAGGATGCCGAGCGTGGCCAGTGCCGGGCGGGTCAGCGGCAGCATGATCCGGGCGAAGATCCCGAGCTCGCTGGTCCCGTCGACCCGGCCGGCGTCCATCAGGTCGTCGGGCAGCCCGAGGAAGAACTGCCGCATCAGGAACACGCCGAACGGCGAGACCAGGAACGGCAGGATCAGCCCCGGGTACGAGTTCGCCAGGCCGGCGTTCGTGACCAGCACGAACAGCGGCACGAACGTGACCATGCCCGGGATCATCAACGTGGCCATGACCAGTACGAACAACGCGTTCCGCCCCTTGAACCGGAGCTTCGCGAGCGCGTACCCGATCATCGAGCAGAACGTCAGGTTGCCGGCCGTCACGACCAGCGCGACGAACGCCGAGTTGAAGAAGTACCGCGGGAAGTTCGCCTTGCTGAACAGGTCTCCGTAGTTCTGCGACGTCGGCTGCTCCGGCCACCAGGTCGGCGGCACCCGCAGCAGCTCGCCCTGGGTCTTGAAACTCCCGAGCACCATCCACAGGAACGGCGCCGCGACCGCGACGAGCCCGAGCACACCGATCAGATAGATCCACCAGGTACGGCGCATCACTTCTCCCTCAGCAGCCGGAACTGGATGAACGTGATCACCGCGATGACGACGAACAGGATGTACGCCATCGACGTCGCCAGCCCGTAGTTGCCGAAGCCGAACTGGTTGTACGTGTACATCGACACCGAGAGCGTGCTGTCCAGCGGACCGCCCTGGGTCATCACGAACGGCTCCTCGAAGAACTGCAGGTAGCCGATGCCGGTGGTCACGCTCGTGAACAGGATCGTCGGCCGGAGCAACGGCACGATCAGGTACCGGAACCGTTGCCAAGGGCCCGCACCGTCGATCTGCCCGGCCTCCTCGACGGTCTCCGGGATGCCCTGGAGACCGGCCAGGAAGATGATCATCGCGGAGCCGAAGTTCCGCCAGACGGCCATCGCGATCAGCGACGGCATCGCCCACGTCTTGGACGCCAGCCAGTTCGGTCCGTGGATGCCGACCCAGCCGAGAACGGTGTTCACGAGCCCGTTGTCGGGGGAGAGTACGAACCGCCAGATCACGGCGATCGCGACGATCGAGGTGACGACCGGGAGGTAGTACCCGACCTTGAAGAGTGCCTGGAACCGCTTCACACCCCGGTCGAGCAGCACGGCCGCCGCCAGCGCCACGATCAACGTCAACGGCACGCCGAGCACCACGAAGTACGCCGTGTTGAAAGCGGCCTTCCGGAACGTCTCGTCCGACAACGCCTTCACGTAGTTGTCGAACCCGACCCCATCCACCGAGAACGGCGTCCGCAGATCCCGCTGCCTGATATCGGTGAAGCTCATCCCGAACGAACCCAGCACCGGGCCCGCCGTGAACGCGAGGAACAGCACGACGAACGGCAGCACAAGCACCCAAGCGGCAACCGTCTGCTGACCGAACGCCCCACCCCGCCGCCCGCTCCGACCGCCCAGAACTGCGGTGGAGGCAGTTGCACCACCGGCGCCGATCCCGGCTGCACCACCGGCGCCGATCCCGGCTGCACCACCGGCGCCGATCCCGGCTGCGGCAACCGCGCGCCCGCCCCCGCGCCCCACCCGCCCGGCCTCCGGCCGGACGTGCTCGCTGGATGCGGTGTTCCCGTCGGAGGTGTTGCCGGCCTCCGTCTGGGTGTGCTCGCTGGATGCGGTGTTCCTGTCGGAGGTGTTGCCGGCCTCGGGCTGGGTGTGCCCGGTGGATGCGGTGTTCCTGTCGGAGGTGTTGCCGGCCTCGGGCTGGGTGTGCCCGGTGGATGCGGTGTTCCTGTCGGAGGTGTTGCCGGCCTCGGGCTGGGTGTGCTCGCTGGATGCGGTGTTCCAGTAGGAGGTGTTGCCGGCCTTTGGCTGGGCGTGCCCGGTGGATGCAGGGTTCCCGGCGGAGGTGTTCCCGGCCTCTGGCCGGGGTGTGGTGGGGGCGCCGCGTTCTGACTCGCCTCCGGCTCCTTCCCCCGCCGGTTCGCCGGGCTGCAGGCCCGGCGGACCGGCGCTTCGTTCGGAGGTCATCAGCTACCGCCGGGGCCGATCGCGGTTGCCTTGGTTTGGATGGCTTTGGCGGTGTCGGCGGGGGACTGGCCGGACTTGGCCATCTTCTCGACCTCGGTGTCGAACGCCTTCGCGACCTGCTCCCAGTTCACGATTGCCGGCGGCGCCTTCGCGTCCTCCAGTTGCTTCCCGAACACCGGCAGCAGCGGATCCGACGCGATGCTCGGGTCCTGCCACGCGCTCTTCACCGCCGGCAGGTCCGACGACATCTTGAACCACGAAGCCTGCGTCTTCGCATCCGACAGGAACTTGACCAGCTTCCAGGCGCTGTCCTTGTTCTTCGACGACTTGAACACCACGAAGTCCGACCCACCCACGAACGACGTCGCGGTCTTGTTCTTCGGGACCTGGAACACCCCGATGTTCGGCTTGATGGCGTCCCCGCCGGCCTTCGCCACCGACCCGGCCATCCACGGCCCGGAGATGAACATCGGCACCTGCCCGTTCACGAACTGCGCCTCGGTCTGGTTCGGCGGCAGGTCCGTGCCGGCCAGCTTCTCGGTGAAGAAGCTCTGGTAGTACTTCAGCCCCTCCTGCATCTCCGGGGTGTCGAACGTGAACTGCTTCTGGTCGTCGTTCGTGATGTTCGCCCCGGCCGACCACGCGAACGGCATCACGGTCTGCCAGGACCCGTCACCACCCGGCTGCAGGTTGATCCCGTACTTCGCGCCGGCCTTCTCCTTCATCGCCTTCGCCATCGCCTTCAGCCCGTCCCAGCCGGTCGGCGGGGTGCTGAAGCCGGCCTTCGCGGCCAAGTCCTTGCGGTAGAACACCAGCCGCGTCTCGACGTACCACGGCACTCCGTACTGCGTCCCGCCGACCTTCGTCGTGTCGAGCGCACCCTCGTAGAACCCGGAGTTGTCGAACCCCTGCGGTGTCGGGTCGAGCGCGCCGAGGTCGGCGAACTCGCCCATCCAGGTGGTGCCGACCATCGCGGCGTCCGGCGGGGTGCCGGCCGCGATCGCGGTGGTGAACTTGTCGTGTGCGGCGTCCCATGGGATCGGGGTCACGGTCACGTTGACGCCCGGGTTTGCCTGCTTGAACTGGTCGAGCAGCTTGGGCAGGTTCTCGCCCTCGGTGCCCATCGCCCAGACGGTCAGATTGCCGGTCGCCGGTCCTTCGCTGACGCTCGTGGTCGGCTGTGCACCGGAGCCGGTGCCGGTGTCGCTCGAGCGGCCACAACCGCCGAGCGCGAGCGCCGCCGCGGTCAGTGCAGCGCTGCCGATCACCAGCCGGCGGCGGATGCTGTGGGTGAACATGTGCTGACTCCTCACTCGGTTACTGCGTGCATCCCCGATTGGTGCCGCAGCTGTCCCGCAGCACCAGTTCTGTTGCCAGTACGTCGTTACGCGCCCGGGTCCGTACCCCGGTCACTCGCTCGTGCAGCCGCTCCGCCGCCGTCCGCCCCAACTCGGCCATCGGCTGCCGCACAGTCGTCAACCCCGGCGACACGTACCGCGCCGCCATCACGTCGTCCCACCCCGTCACCACAATGTCGTCCGGAACCCGCACCCCACCCGCCCCGAACGCTACCAACACAGCCAACGCCAACTCGTCGTTAGCACACACAAGCCCATCCGGCCGCCCACCCACCCCCGCACCGCCGAGCGCTCCCGCGCCGGCAAGCGTTCCCGCGGCGAGCGTTCCCGCCCTGCCTGCCCCGCCGGGCGTTCCTGCGCCGCCTGCCGCGTCGAGCATTCCCGCGCCGCCTGCCGCGTCGAGCGTTCCCGCGCCGCCCGTCTCGCCGGGGGTTCCCGTGCCGACTGCTGCCCCGGGCGTTCCCGCGCCGCCCGTTCCCGCGCCGCTCTCCGCGCCGGGGGTTCCCGCGCCGCCTGCCCCGGTGGGGCGCGGCTGCTCGCCTTCCAGCTCCCCGCCTGCCCCGCGCGCAGCGCGGGGCGGGCGGGTCATTGCCTGGAGCACCTTTTCGGCGACGGCGCGTCCTGCTTCTTCCGTGAGGGGGACGCGGATCGGCTTCGGCACCTGCAGTCCGCGCAGTTCGTGTGCTTTCGCGAACCCGGCGTACCGCTCGGAGACGTCGTACGAACTGGCGGGGTCACCAACGAAGTGAAGGTTCTGCCGCCCGTGGTCGAGCAGTCGGGTAGTGAGTTGCTCGGCGCTCGCGGCGCTCTCGCTCCGGACCGAGTCACACCCGGTGGCCGGCGGATGCGCGATCAGCACCACCGGTACGCCGGCCTTCCGCAGGCTCTGCACCGTCGGCAGGTCCAGAGCGTTGCCGTGGACAACTATCCCGTCGACCCGCCCGGCCAGGTCCATCACACTGCGTCGCGGGTCCGGGTTCCCGTGCGTGACCGTGATCACCACGCTCTGCCCGTGCTCACCGGCCCACCGCTCGTACCCCATCAGCAGATCCCCGTAGAACGGACCCGCGAGGTCCGGCAGCACCAGACCGTGCGCCTCGTGCCGCTGTACGGCGAGACTCCGCGCGGCCCGCAGCGGTACGTAGTTCAGCTCCCGCGCCGCCTGGTCCACCCGCGCCCGCGCCTTCGCCGACACCGGTCCGGTCCCTTGCAGGACACGCGAAACCGTCGCGATCGACAGCTTCGCGCGGGCCGCGACGTCGTAGATCGTCGCCGGCCGGCCGGTGGGTCCGGAAGGCATCGGGTTCACTCCTGGGAAAAGTGGAAGCGCTTACAGTTTGAGTACCCTGCCCTGGATCGTTCGAACGGTCAAGACCTCGCGACCGGTCTGAGAGGATGCGAGCGTGACCACAGAGGAGCGAGTGGACCGGGTGTTCCTGGTCCGGCACGGGGAAACCGAGTGGAGCAGGTCCGGGCGGCACACGTCCGTCACCGACCTCCCGCTGACGCCCGAGGGCGAGCGCGTCGCCGCGGGTTTGAAGGCGCGCCTGGCGGGGGAGTCGTTCGACCTGGTGCTGACCTCACCGCGGCAGCGCGCCCGGCGTACGGCGGAACTCGCCGGCTTCCCGGACGCGCAGGTCGACGACGACCTGGTGGAGTGGAACTACGGCGACTACGAGGGCATCACCACGGCGGAGATCCGCAAGACCGTCCCCGGCTGGACGATCTGGGACAGCCCCGTCCCGAACGGTGAGACCCCCGACCAGGTCGCGGCCCGCCTCGACCGCGTCAACGCCCGCGTGGCCGCGGTCCCCGGCGACGTCCTGGTCTTCGGCCACTCCCACGCCCTACGTTCCCTGACCGCCCGCTGGCTCGACCTCCCCGTCACCGAAGGCCGCCACTTCGTCCTCGACACCGCCACCGTCTCCACTCTCGGCTGGGACCGCGACGCCCCCGCCATCCTCCACTGGAACAGCTGAACCGGAAACTTTCCCGCACTATCCGGCAGAAATGTTCCGTGAAGCGGTGATCGGACAGCTAGGCGAGCACGGTACGGCCCGGAGCGAGGGCTGCGTACGCCGAAGCACCCTGCAGCACCTGCACCGCGGCATCGCACGGCCGATTCGTCACGTCGAACCACCCGTACCGCAGCGTTGCCTCGGCGCGCAGCGTGGCCCGGTTGTCCCGCTCGAGATCCCGCCACCGCTGCTGAGGTACCAGGTGGAGTCGTCCGTCGAGCTCGACGTTCAAGCCGACGTACGACACGTCGGTGAACGTACCGTCGACGGCGCGCTGCCGCCGCCCGCGGGGCAACCCGTGCCGGCGCTCGACATCGCGGAGATAGCGGAGCTCCAGCAGCGAATGCGAGCCGGCGACGACATCGGCGATGATCGGCCGAAGGCTCCCGCGATGCCGCAGCCGCCGTCGACCGGCGAGGGCGTGCAGGAGATCGTCGGCGCCGACCCGTCCGCTCTGGCATGCCTCGGCGACCACGGCGGCCGCCTTGTCCAGCGACGGCATGATCCCGACGATGTCCAGTACGGCGTCCGCCGGCGTACGGCGCGGTGGTGCGACGCCGGCGAGCCGATCCGCCCAGTGCGCGTCCCGCCGGATCACCAGACCGGGCTGTGGGCGGACCCTCCGGTGTTCGGGGATCGTCACGTAGACCGGGCGATCAGGATCCGGCTTGAGCAGCCCGAGCTGTTCCGCCGCGCTGTAGTGGCTCCATGCGGCCTCGGGTCCGGCGTACAACAGGGCCGCCAGTAGTCGTTCGGCGTACCCGATGCCGCCGGCGTGGGCGACGTACACGCCCGGATGAACCGTCCGCCAGCGCTTGGTCCGGAGCGACTTGCGGATCCGTGGCTCGGACCATCCCGCCGCGAGCAGTTGTGCCCGTGACACGACCCGGTCCTGGTCGTCGATCAGCGCGTCCAGCCCGCCCGCGCGCAGGCGCCGTACCCACCACCACTCCATCCACCCCAGCATGCCGGATCGGCCCGGCGCTCGCTCCTCCCTTGTGGACAACCGTCTTTCCGGAAACTAATCGTCGGATAGTGCCGGAAAGTTTCCGGAAAGGCGGGATACGAGTTCGTCTGCGCGAGCACGGGTGTGCGTAGGGCGGAGGCGGCCGGTCCGGTTGAGCGTGGCTTGCCCATGGAGCGAGCTCCACAGAACCTCGGCGAGCGTTTCGGCGTCCGCGGCGGGTTCTACCGCGGCGATGAACTGCTCGAACGCGGACTTCAGCGCCGCGGGGCTGTCCGGCGTACCGAAGGACAAGGCCGTCGGGCGGACGAACATCGCCTCGTAGACGGCCGGGTGGTCGGCGGCGTAGTCGAGGTACGCCTGGGCCAGGCCGCGGAGGCCGCCGGACTCGCGGGCGTCACGTAGTACGTCGGTCAGCTCCGCGATGCCCTGGAGCGCGACGGCGTCGGCGATCGCGTTCATGTTCTTGAAGTGTCCGTAGAGGACGGGCTGGCTGTAGTCGACGGCCTCGGCCAGGCGGCGGGTGGTGACCGCGTCCCAGCCGTCGGTCTCGGCGAGCTCGCGGGCGGTACGCAGGATCAGTTCGCGGCGCTCCTCGCGGGCCCGTTCGCGGCGTGACGTGGTCGGCATAGTCCGGATACTAGCACTGCTAGACAATCTAGCGACGGTAGGGTTAGCATCGCTAGGAAAGTTAGCACTGCTAGTTCAAGGAGTTCTCCGATGCGCCGCTTCACCACCGTCCTGACCGTCCTGCTTGGTGTCTTCCCGCTCACGTTCGGGTCCCAGTTCCTGTTCGCCGGGCACACCGCCGCCCCGAGCTTCGGGATCCCCGAGTGGCCGACCGGCGTCGCCGCCGGGTACTTCGCGGTGAAGGGCATCCGCGACATCGTCCTCGGCCTGAACCTGCTCACGCTGTTCGCGCTCAAGCAGCGCCGCGCCACCGGCATCCTGATGGCGATCTCCGCGCTGATCCCGGTCACCGACATGATCACGGTGTTCACCCACGGCGGCCCGGCCGCCACCGCGCTGGGCGTGCACGGCCTCACCGCGCTGGTGATGCTGTTCGACGCGTTCCTGCTGATCCGCGAACGTCAGCCGGCCGAGGTGCTCGAGCCGGTCCACTCGTAGAGGTCGATCGTGCAGTACGCGCGGAACCCGAGCGACTCGTACACCGGGCGCCCGGCCGCGGACGATCCGAGTACGGCGTACTCCGGCCCAGCCTCCTGGAGTACGCCGTACGTGAGGGCCGCCCCGATCCCGCGCCGCCGCAGCGCGGGGACGGTCATGACGAAGTACAGCCCGGCAACACCCGCGCCGAGGAACACCGTCGCGGTTCCCGCCGGCGCACCGTCCAGCCAGGCGAGGTAGTGCCGCCACGGGTCGTCGTACCCGAGCTTCCGGTACGTCGACGCGACCCACCGCGCCTCCCGCTCGCCCTCGCCGAACCCCTGCCCGAGCGTCCCCTCCCACACGCCCAGCGCCTCGTCGTCCGCGACCCGCGTGATCGTCAGGCCCGGTACGTCGCGCGGCGGTTCGAGCTCGGCGATCCGCACGGCCATGCCCGGCTCCGCGCCGGCGGGTGTGAAGCCGGCCGCGGTCAGCGCCGTACGGTCGATCCGCATCGACGGACCCACGTGCCAGGTGCCCGGTACGTCGTGTTTCGTCAACTCTGCAAGGGATTCCGCGACCACGCCGACGTCGGACGCCCGGACGACGGCGTTGTGGTAGTCGAGCGGCGACCCACCGATCGTCCAGGTCGCGCGGTCGTCGGCGCGCTGCGATCCGCCGCCGGCCGCGCCCATCGCCATCAGGAGTTCGGCCGCGTTGTCCTCGATCGCCCGTACGACGTCCATCCGCCCAGTCTGGCGATCATACGAACGCGGCGCGAGCCCATTCCCGGAAGGTACGCGCGGGCCGGCCGAGGACGCGTTCGACGTCGTCGGTCACGGTCTCCTCGCCGCCCGAGCGGATCAGCTCGGCACCGCGGAGCGCGACGCTCACCACCGCCTCGTCCAGCCCGGCGGCGCGGAGCTGCTCCGCGTAGACCTCCGGCGGTACGTCGACCACGCTCATTGGCGTGCCGAGGACGTCGGAGAGGACGGCGACCTGGTCCGGGACGCTCAGGAGTTCCGGGCCGGTCAGCGTGTAGGTCTGCTCGTGGTGGTCCGACAACAACGCCTCGGCGGCGACGGCGGCGACGTCGTACGGATCCACGAAGGCGTGCCGGCCGATGCCGGTCTGGTTGGGGATCGGCTGTCCGGCCTCGATCGCGGGACGCCAGCGCAAGGCGTTCGACGCGAACCCGGCAGGGCGCAGGATCGTCCACACCAGGCCGGTTTCGCGGACGGCGCGCTCGCCGGCCGCGTGCCAGTTCGCCGGCAGCTCCTCGTCGGTGCTGCCGATCGCGGACAGCTTCACGATCTTCCGTACGCCGACGTCCACCGCCGCATCCACCAACGCGCGGTCGTGCGCCGGGACCCACGGGCCGGGCGCGGTCAGGGCGAACACCGTGTCCGCGCCGTCGATTGCCTTCCGCAACGAGTCGGGATCGTCGAAGTCGCCGTGTACGAAGGACTCGTGGGGCTTCCGCGTCATGCCGCGGACCGGCGCCCCGCGGGCCTCCAGTTGGCGGACGAGTTCACTGCCGATGGTGCCGGTCGCACCCGTAACCAGGATCATGCCCGCCACCTTGCCCATGCTGCATCGGTCCCGGATAGGAACTTTCGGTACTACGGGCCGCGCCCGGCGGGTGGTTACGCTCGAAGCGTGCACCCGTGGATCGAGACCGTCACGCTGGCGCCGGCGACCACGCCGGTCACCGTCCTCCCGCCCGACCCGGCGACCACGGTGGTCTGGCGGATGACGCCGGCCGGGGACAGCGACGTACTGGTAGCAGGTCCGCGGACGACGGCGGCGTACCACAGGACCAAGGACCTTCCGGTCTGCGTACGGCTGCGGATCCGCCCGGGCGGGGTGATCCCGCTGCTCGGCACGCCACCGGACCAGCTGGTCGACCAGGTAGTACCACTCGAGTCCCTCTGCGGCGCCTCGGCAACCGCCCTCGCCGAGCAGCTCGTCACCTACCGCAACCACCCTGCGCGCGCGGCCGACGTACTGTCCGACTACTTGACTGCGCGAGTGCCGACGTACCTTCCTGAGCGGTTGAAGTTGGTTCGCACTGCGGTTGCTGACCTGCCGGGCAGGAGAGTGGACGAGGCGGCTGCTCGGTTGGGGGTGAGTGAGCGGTATCTGCGGCGCGTCTTCCGCCAGGCGGTCGGTGTTTCGCCGAAGCACTTCGCGCGGATCGCCCGCGTACGCAGGGTGATCGGCACCCGGCACTCCTGGGCCGACACCGCGGCGTACGCCGGCTACACCGACCAGTCGCACCTGATCGCCGACTTCCGCGCCCTCATGCACGTCACCCCGAACGCCTACGCAACCGGCAACGTCCCGCTCAGCACCTGCTAACCAGGTAGCGCGTTCCACTGCTCCAACGTGGAAACCAGCAAACTGGCAGTCGGCAGCGACGTGAACTCCGACCGTGTGACGAACCGTGCGTCCGACGCGTCGTCGCCCGCCGTGAGCGTCCCGCCGACCGCCGTCGCCTCGTAGTCGCGGATCACGTACAGCTGCCCCCGCGGCCCCGGCCGCTCCACCTCGCCCACCAGATCGCCGACGACGACCCGCAACCCGGTCTCCTCCGCGACCTCCCGCGCCACCGCGGCCGGATCGTCCTCGCCGGGTTCGACGCGCCCGCCCGGGATCGACCACAGACCCCGTCCCGGCTCGTTCGCACGACGTACGACGAGGAGCCGGTGCTGCTCGTCGTACACCAGGGCACCCACACAGTCGACGCGCTCCATGCACCCCGAGGATAGGGGGTCTGTGTACAAGTGCCAGAGCAGAAGGGCGATCGCGGATAGCATCAGCGGTGACAACCGGCTCTCGGCGAAGGGACTAGGCCAGCTCGTGCGCATCGACCTGCACACCCACTCGAACCGTTCGGACGGCACCGATCCGGTGCCGGTCCTGATCAGGCATGCGCACGAGGCGGGGCTGGACGTGATCGCGCTCACCGACCACGACACCGCCGACGGCTGGGTGGAGGGCCGGCAGGCCGCGGAGGAGCTCGGGATCGGGTTCGTGCCGGGGCTGGAGATCTCCTGCAAGCTGAACGGGATCAGCGTCCACCTGCTCGGCTACCTGCCGGACCCGTCGTACGCGCCGCTGGCCAAGGACCTGCGGATCGTCCGCGAGGGCCGCACCGACCGGATCCCGACGATCGTCGCCCGGCTGAACAGCATCGGCGTACCGCTGACCGTCGGCGAGGTGCTCGCCCAGGCAACCGGTACGCCGTCGGTCGGCCGCCCGCACGTCGCCGACGCGCTGGTCGCGAACGGTACGGTCGCGAACCGGACCGAGGCCTTCGACAAGTACCTCGCCGACGGCCGCGCCGGGCACGTCCCGCACTACGCGCTCGAGCCCGGCCACGCGATCGACCTGGTCCGCGAGGCCGGCGGCGTCCCGGTGATCGCGCACCCGTGGGGCCGGTCGAGCTACAAGGTGATGACCGAGGACACCCTCGGCCGGCTCGTCGAGGACCACGGGCTGGCCGGGATCGAGGTCGACCACCAGGACCACTCGCCCGAGTCCCGCGAGGCGCTGCGCGCGATCGCCCGCAACCTCGGCATCATCTACACCGGCTCCAGCGACCACCACGGCGCCGGCAAGATCGACCACGACCTGGGCGTGAACAGCACCGAGCCGGAGCAGCTCGACCGGCTGCTCGAGACCGCCAAGGCCAACGCCGCCGCCTCGAACGACGCCGCAGTACCCGAGGCCTACCTCCCGTGAACGGCGTCATGAACGTCGGGCTGTTCACGTCGGTCTTCGTCACGCTGTTCGTGATCATGGACCCGCCGGGAACGGTCCCGTTGTTCATCTCGCTGACCGCCGGGCAGTCCCGCGCGGTGCGGAAGAAGGCGGCGTGGCAGGCGGTGCTGGTCGCGTTCGGCGTGATCGTGGTGTTCGCGGCGTTCGGGCAGCAGATCCTGAAGCACCTCGGCATCACGCTTCCGGCGCTGCAGTGCGCGGGCGGTCTGCTGCTCCTGCTGATCGCGCTGCAGTTGCTGACCGACACCGCCGAGGACCCTGTGCAGACCAAGAACGTGAACATCGCCTTCGTTCCGCTCGGAACGCCGCTGCTCGCCGGCCCGGGCGCGATCGTCGCGACGATGGTGTTCGTGCAGCGCGCCAACGGTTCGCTGCCGGACGTGGTCGCGATCTCGGCCGGGATCGTCGCGATCCACCTGGTGATGTGGCTGACGCTGCGGTTCTCCGGCGTGATCATGCGGATCCTCGGCGAGAACGGCGTACTGCTGATCACCCGGATCGCCGGTCTGCTGCTGAGCGCGATCGCCGTCCAGCTGGTCGCCGGGGCCGTCCGCGACTTCATCAAGGCGGGGTGAGCGTGCTTCCTGGAATGCCCACCCGGCTGTTCGTGGCGACGCCGACGAAGCTGCTGACGTTCGCCGACTGCAAGCGGAAGTACCGGTACACGTACCTCGAGACGCCGCGGCCGCCGAAGGGTCCGCCGTGGGCGCACAACACGGTCGGCGCGATCGTCCACGAGGTGCTGGCGGACTTCTTCGGCCGCTGGCCCGCGTCCCGCCGTACGCCGGACGAGGTGGTCGCGAAGATGCGCTCGAGCTGGCGGAGCGAGGGGTTCCGCGACGAGCAGCAGTCGCTGGACTGGCGCGACCGCTCGACCGAGATGGTGCTCGCGTACCTCCGCGATTCCGATCCGTACTACGAACCTCGCGGCGTGGAGCGCACCGTCGCCTTCACCACCGAGCGGGCGTCGCTGCGCGGCCGGGTGGACCGGATCGACGAACGGCCGGCGCGTGACGGCAGCGGTGACACCGAGCTCGCGATCGTCGACTACAAGACCGGCCGCCGCCCGCTGACCTCGACGGATGCCCGCTCCTCGCTGGCGATGGCGCTGTACGTACTCGGCGCCCGGCGGGTCCTGCACAAGCCGTGCACCCGGGTCGAGCTGCACCACCTCCCGACCAACACGATCGCCGCCGCCGACCACGACGACGCCTCCCTGGCCAGACACCAGAAGCGCGCCGAATCCATGGCCGACGACGCAGCCGCCGCCGAAGCCCGCTGGGCCGAAGGCCTCACCCCCGCCGAAGCCGACGAGGCCTTCCCACCCGAACCCTCCCCCCTCTGCGGCTGGTGCGACTTCGCCAAAATCTGCCCCCAAGGCCGCCGCGAGTCCCCCACCCGAGACCCCTGGTCCGCCCTAGACGAACCGCCCCAGCTCCCCCTCGACGAAACAACCTGACCCCCACCCCCTCCACCCTCACCGGCCCCCGGCACCCCCTGGCGCCACCCAGCGGGTCCGCCGCCCGGGGACTTCCACCGCTGCCGCCCGCCTGCCAGCGGCTCGGCTGCACGGGTCGGAGGCTCGCCGGCCGGGGGTTGGTGGTTGGGGGGGGGGGGGGGGGGGGGGGGGGGGGGCGTGTCAGCGGCGTGTGCGTGTGGTGCCAGCGGGTGGGTGGAGGGTGAGGGTGGACGAAAGGGGTCGGAAGCATGGGTGCGAAGACTGTGAACAAGCTGGCGGTGCCGGGGGCGGCGTTGCACTACGAGGTTGCCGGGTCCGGGCCGGTGTTGTTGCTGATCGCCGGCGACGGGGCGGACGCGGGTGTCTACTCCGGCATCGTCGGGCAGCTCGCGGCGGAGTACACGGTCGTGACGTACGACCCGCGCGGCAACTCGCGGAGCCGGTACGACGGGGACCCGGCCGACGAGTCCGTCGCGCAGTCGGCCGCGGACGCGCTCGCGCTGATCGACGCGGTCGCCGGCGACGAACCGGCGGACGTGTTCGGCAGCGGCTCCGGCGCGATCACCGGGCTCGAGCTGATCACCCGGCACCCCGACCGGGTCCGGATGCTGGTCGCGCACGAACCGCCGTGCACCGAGGTACTCGCGGACGCCGCCGACGCGCGGGCCTTCTTCGAGGAGGTCCGCAGCACGTACGACGAGGACGGGCTGACCGCGGCCGACGTGGTGTTCATGATGGGCACCGGCATGGACCGCGACGCGATGCCGCCGCTGGTCGACCTGCTGCCGGAGTACCGCGAACTCGCCGAGCGGATGCAGGCGAACGCGGCCAACTTCTACGAGCACAAGCTGTTGCCGTACACCCGGTACGTCCCGGACCTCGACGCGCTGCGCACGGTCGCGGACCGCGTCGTACCGGCGGCCGGGCTGGATTCGTACGCGCACCTGCCAGGGCGGCCGATCGAGGTGATCGCCGACCACCTGGGCTGGCCGGCGGTGATGTTCCCGGGCGGGCACGGCGGCTACTCCAGCCACCCGGCGCCGTTCGCGACGCACCTCGCGCAGCTGTTGAAGACCGGCACGTTGTAGGTTTCCCCGGCACCGGTCCGGGCGCGGGTCTGAGGGGTCCCGCGCCCGGACCGGTTATTTGTTTGACGATTGCGCGTCGACCGGCGTAGCGTCCCTCCTCTGCCTTGACAACTTCGGCGTGGATCAGCCATGCCGTCACAGTGGTGTCCGAACCCCCGGGTCGTTCTCGAACCGGGGCGGTTCCGCATGCCGCTGGGGCTCTCGGACACCACCTTTGCGGTGCGAGAGGAGGTAGTGGTGGGTGTCTACTGGGCGATCGCCGTACGGTCCTTCCGGCGGTTCTCGACGTACCGGATCGCCACCGTGTCGGGCGTGTTCACCAACTCGGTCTTCGGGTTCATCCTCTGCGGCGTGTACCTGACGCTGTGGCGCGAACGGCCCGGCCTCGGCGGGTACGACGTACCGGACGCGCTCACGTTCGTGTGGCTGCAGCAGGGGATGCTCGCGCCGGTCGGGATCTTCGGCGCGACCACGACGAACGAGCTCGGCGAGCGGGTCCGCAGCGGCGAGATCGCGGTCGACCTGTACCGGCCGACGCAGCTGTTGCTGTGGTGGCTGTCGGTCGACCTCGGGCGTGCGGTGTTCCAGCTGTTCGCCCGCGGCGGGATCCCGATGGTGGTCGGCGCGCTGGTCTTCGACCTCAAGTTCCCTTCCAGTGTGTGGCTCTGGCCGGTGGTCGTGCTCGGGCTGGTGCTCGGGATCGTCGTCAGCTTCACGATCCGGTACCTGGTCGCGCTGTCCGGGTTCTGGATCACCGACTCGCGCGGGATGGAGCAGCTCGCGCTGGTGCTGTCGCTGTTCTTCGCCGGCACGATCCTGCCGCTGGTCGCGTTCCCGGGCTGGATCGGCGTGGTCGCGCGGGCGACGCCGTGGGCCGCGACCATGCAGGTGCCGATCGACATCTGGCTCGGCCGGAACCCGGGCGGCACCGGTCAGGCGCTGCTCTTCCAGCTGGGCTGGCTGCTGGTGCTGGTCCTGACCGCGCAGTTCGTCACCACGCTCGCGACCCGGAAGGTGGTGATCCAGGGTGGCTAGGTCGCGTCTGGCGCTCCCGCGCCTACTGCGGGGCACTCGGCACGGCATCTCGCCGCACGGGTGCAAAGGCCACGATGCTCCGCATCGAGACCTTCGCCCCCGCACGCCGAGCTACCGCACCGGGCACCTCCTCGCTACGGCGCGGGAGCGCCAGACGCGACCTGAACGTGTCCTTCGGGCGCCGGCGCAGTACTGGATGCTGGTCGTGATGTGGATCCGGTCGGTGCTGGCGTACCCGGCGTCGTTCGTGATGATGCTGATCGGGTCGACGCTGGTCAACCTGACCGACTTCCTCGCGGTGCTGATGATGTTCAGCCACATCACCGCGTTCGGCGGGTTCACGTTCGGGGAGATGGCGTTGCTGTACGCGACGGCCTCGATGGCGCTCGGGTTCGCGGACCTGATCACCGGCTCGGTCGAACGGGTCGGCGAACGGATCCGGACCGGGGCGTTCGACGCGTACCTGATCCGGCCGATCCCGGCCCTGCTGCAGACCGCGGCCGACGGGTTCGCGCTCCGCCGGCTCGGGCGGCCGCTGCAGGCCGGGACCGTGCTGGTGATTGCCCTGAGCAAGGTCGACATCGACTGGACGGTTGCCCGAGGCATCGTGTTCGTGGTGTCGATGATCACCGGGGCGATCATCTTCGGGTCGCTGTTCGTGCTCGGCGCCGCGTTCCAGTTCGTGTCGATCGACTCGGCCGAGCTGGCGAACTCGGCGACGTACGGCGGGATGGCGCTGACCCAGTTCCCGTTGACGATCTTCGGCAAGGAGATCGTCCGGGCGGTCACGTTCGTCGTACCGCTTGCCTTCGTCAACTACTACCCGGTGCTGTTCGTGCTGGGCAAGCCGGCGCCGCTGGGGCTGCCGTCCTGGATCGGTCTGCTGTCGCCGCTGGTCGCCGCGGCGATGGCCGGGCTGGCGTCGCTCGGGTGGCGCGCCGGCCTTCGTCGCTATCGCAGTACAGGGAGCTGAGCTGTGTCAGTCATCGAGTTGCAGGATGTGTCACGGACGTTCACGGTCCCGGCGCGGACCGGGCTCCGGCGTACCCGCCGTGAGGTGCGGGCGGTCGACGGGCTGTCGTTCACCGTCGAGCCGGGGGAGGTGGTCGGGTACATCGGCCCGAACGGCGCCGGGAAGTCCACCACGATCAAGATGCTGACCGGGATCCTGGTGCCGTCCGGCGGCACGATCCGGGTGGCCGGCGTCGACCCGTCGAAGCACCGGCTGAAGCTGGCGAAACGGATCGGCGTCGTGTTCGGGCAGCGGACGACGCTGTGGTGGGACCTGCCGCTGAAGGACTCGTTCGCCGTACTGCAGAAGATGTACGGCGTACCGCTCGCGCGGCACCGGGAGAACCTGGCGACGTTCGTCGAACTGCTCGACCTCGGCGACCTGCTCGACGTACCGGTCCGGCAACTGTCGCTCGGCCAGCGGATGCGCGGCGACATCGCGGCCGCGCTGCTGCACGACCCGGAGATCGTCTACCTGGACGAGCCGACCATCGGGCTCGACGTGATCAGCAAGGCCCGGCTCCGCGAGTTCCTCGCCGAGGTGAACGCGGAACGCCGTACGACGATCATCCTCACCACCCACGACCTCGACGACATCGAGGCCCTCTGCACCCGGGTCATGGTCATCGACCACGGCCACCAGATCTTCGACGGCACCCTCGACCAGCTGAAGTCGAGCCAGTCGGCACCGCGCACGCTGGTCGTCGACCTGGCCGCCTCGCTGCCGCCCATCGAGATCGACGGCGCGACCGTGACCAAGGTCGACGGCCCCCGCCAGCACCTGACCTTCCCCACCACGACCAGCGCGGCTCCGCTCCTCACCCAGCTGGCCGCCAACTACCCCCTCGTCGACCTCTCCATCTCCGAACCCACCATCGAGTCCGTCATCACCCAGCTCTACACGGTCAGCAGCACCGCCGACTAGGAGAGGTCAGCGGCTGAGCCCCTTCGGCCGTGTCGCCTTGGTCGCCCTCGTGGCATTGGCCGCGGTGACGTCTGCCGTCCCGGGCTCGGGCACGATCCGCAGCTGCTCACGCATCACCTGGTGGAAGCCGTCCTGGCCGCGCACCATCCCGTCCAGATCGATTGCCTGCGGCAACACCGGCGCGGCGTCGAACACCCGGGCGTGCGCCGCGACCAGGAACGTCCGCATGATCGCGTCGCTGCCGCGCTTGAACTCCGGCCCCTGGACGAGGAAGTACGCCGCGTCCGCGAACGCCCGACGGTGCGCCGGGTTCGCCGGATCGGCCTTCAGCTCCTCGAGCTCCGCCAGCGTCTCGAACGCCGCCCGCCGCAGCACCTCCCGGTCCTCCGGTCCCGCGGTCTGCGTCTGCACCTCGTCCGGGAACAACCGCCGCGTCGCCTCGTCGCCCGGCGCAGGGACGAAATGCAGGATGTTCCCGTTGACCTTGCTGCCGTCCCGCAGCGTGACGACGTTCTGCAGCTCGTGCCGCCCGTCCAGTCGGTCCAGCGCGACCCGCTCGAGCTCGGTCAGGTACTTGAACGCCGGCGACCCCGGCTGCCGTGGCCCGACGGTCGGCGACAACCGGTAGTTCATCCCGTGCCCGATCCGCGCCCGCACATCCTCCGCACTGGCCCCCGGCCGCACCCACTTCCCCTCGACCGCCAACTGGTACCGCCACTGCGCCACATGCCCGTACGCCGCCTCGAACGCGGCCACCCGCTCAGCCCGCGACCCGGCCCCCGCCAAGTCCCGGTCCAGCACCCCCAACGCCGCGCCCGCCTCAGCAGCCTGCACCGCAGCAAACCCCCGCAGCTGATCCGCCACCGCCGGATCAACCGAAGTCATCACCGCCGCCGGCGTAGGAAAACACCGCCCAGAGATCCGCACCATCCCCGCACCCTACAAACCCACCAGCCCACCCTCACCCCAGATCCGCCACCAACGCCGCGAACACCACCTCGGGATCCATACCCTCCGGATCCTCCCGCCACCGCCGCAGCGAGTCGCCGGACTCCACCTCGTCCAAGGTCCCCACCCCCGCCGCGATCAGCCGCTTCGCCTCCGCGATCCCGATGTCGACGTACTGCATCCCGTTGAGGAAGTAGTAGTCATGCCGAGCACCCTCGTTGTAGTGAAACTTCCCGGTGTTCCCGACATACGTCCAAACGTCCTCCTCCAGCAACGCAGCCACCCACAACTCCGTCTCCCCGTCCTTCACCAAGAACAACCGCGTCATCGAGCGACCTACTCGTTCGACCCGGCGGCCATGGCGAGCACGTCGGCCGGAGTCAGCGGACTCGGGTCGGCGCGCCACTTGGTGAGGGCGTCCGGGTGGTCGGTGTCGTTGAGGGTGCCGAGCCCTTGGGAGATCCACCGGCGTGCCTCGGCGGTGCCGATCGGCTCGTAGGTGAAGATGCGGTCGATGTAGAAGTCGTTGCGCAGGGCATTGTTGTCGTGGAACTTCCCGGTGTTCGCGACGTACGCGTACATCGTCTCGTGCGCCAACGCAGCGACCCAGACCGGCTCGTCCTCCTCGTCCTTCACCAGGTAGAGCTTCATCGCGCGATCCCGCCGTTCTTGTCGAGTGTCGTGGAATGTGCAGAGGCCCGCGGCGAGGCGGTCGGTGCGCGCCCCGCGATCGCTGTCCGGGAGTCACTGTAGTTGTTCACTGCCACGCGTTTGCCGCCTAAGCGCGTCATCGCGTCGATGCCCTGAGGCTGCTCGAGCGTGGCGGATGCCTCGACGCATTGGCGCCTCGCCTGGGCGCGATCTTCAGCCGAAGCAGCCGCGCTGCGCTCGATCTTGTACCACGGTGCGGTCTGCTCTTTGACCGCCGCAGAGGCGACTGAGTGGATCTGAACCTCGACGCGCGGGGCGCCCGGCACGACGAGGTTGGTGTGAACGCCCTTGTACCGAGAGCCTTCGGTGTACGAATGCATCGCGTACCGGACCTTCCAGCCTTGCTCGGTCAGTGCGTCGGCGGTACGACGAGCTGCCGCAACCAGTTCCTCGGGTGATTCGGTCAGAACCGTGTAGCGCAGCACGTCGTCGACCGGGAAACGATTCTTCAGGTCGGCCCAGTCGGCGAGCTTGCGGGCGAGGGATTCGGGGGACTTGACGCGGCGGTCGAGTTGGTACGGGGTGGTGCCGGACGGGAGTGAGTCGAGGAACTGGGTGGTCACGGCTGGTTCGACGGTGGTGGCCTGTTCGAGTAGTTCGAGGCTTCGGTGGGTTGCTCGCTCGCCGTGGAGGCGGGTGATCTCGGCGGTGGAGGGCAGTTTGTCGCCCCAGTTGAGGGGGCGCGAGGCCTCGAAGGCCTGGTGGAGGGCGGTGGGGTCGCATGGGGGCGGCATCTGGTTCTCCCTGGGCTGTCGTCCTTCGACGGTAGGGAGTTCGGGAGGGGCTGTGGGGTGGGTTTTGGGATCTGTGGATAACTCGGGTGGGTTACGGAATGGGTTGGGGGGTGACGTGGGGGTGGTGGGGGTCGTTGTGCGGGTAGGACGCGACCGGTGGTGGGGCCTGGGGTTGGCGTGTGGGTGGCGGATGAGTGTGGAGGGTGTGGGATGAAGCCGGTCGACGAGGTGGAGGAGTTGCTCGAACGGGCAGGCGCGCGGTGGCGGCGTGAGCAGCAGTTGCCGCCGGGGCCCGAGGGCGAGCCGGCGTTCGGGACGGGGGCCGCTCCGGTCGTCGAGTCGGTGGTCGGAGCGGAGCGTAGGGTGAGTGGCAGGTGGCGGCGGTGGGTGGTTCCTGCGGTGGCGGCTGTGGGGGTCGGTCTGCTTGCGGCCGGCGTGGTCGCGGTGGTGCCGGAGCACGTCGCGGCCGGGGGAGGTGGTGCGGCGATGGATAGTCAGTTGCCCGCGTCGCAGGCGCAGGGTGGTAACGAGTCCTTGCTGGTGAAGCCGGGGGATCGTGTGCAGGTCAGCGGTCTGGTGATCGCCGCTCCGGGCAGGACGCCGGTGTTCTGTGCGTTCGAGGACGGGTTCGGCGTCGGTTACGCGCCGGAGGACGAACCGGCGCCGACGTGTGCGCCGGAGTTTTCGATCGGGCTGACTGGGGTGGATGTAGATCGGCTCAGCGGCGCGAGGACGACGAAGGGGGTGCGGAGCGGGCGGGCGAAGCTGGTCGGGATCTGGGGCGAACGGACAGGTGCCGGTGGGACGGTCCGGACGATCGACGTACGGGAGCAGTCCGCGCCCGAGGCGCGGGAGCCGTGGGCGTTTCCAGAGCTGCCGTGCCCAGCGCCGGAGGGTGGCTGGGTGTCGAAGCCGAGCAATATCTACTCGCCCGCGGTGACCGCGTTCCTGGCGGCGCACGCCGACCAGGTCTGGGGGCCGGTGATCCACTACCCGAACGGTCACTCGCGGAACGCTCCGGTGGTGGTCATGATCGGTGTCGCGCACGGCGACCTGGACGCGTTCCGGCTGGCGTTCGAGAAGGTCTACACCGGGAACCTCTGTGTCGCTCCGGTGCGACTCAGCCGCGCCGACAACGACCGGATCGTCGACGCGATCGTCGCGCTGACGCCGGACAAGTCGCTCGGCATCCTGGCGGTCGGCGGCTCGGAGCCCGACGGCGGCCGGGCGGGGGTTTCGGTGATCGCGTACACGGAGCGGTTGCGTACCGCGCTGGCCCCGATCGGTCTCGACGACATCAAGGTGACGCCAGTGGTCGAGCCGGCGCCGCGGTAAGAATCTTTCGACCACCGTCGAAACGGCGGACGGTCTCGCCGTCCCGTGTCATCGTGTGAGCATCCGTTCGCCCACGGTGAGGTAGGGATCCATGGCCAAGTTCGCGACCGCGGCTGTCGGAGTCGTCACGCTGGTGGTGTCGGCGTTCCTGCCGCTCACCGGTGACCACGTGGCCGGCAGTACGACGACACCGGAAGCCGCCGACGTACAGCTGCCGGCCCCGCCGAACACCGCGCGGAACCCGGTCCGGGAGAACGCCGCCGACCCGTGGATGGTGTTTGCCGAAGGCAACTACAACCTGCTCTACACGCACGGCGACAAGCTCGTCGGCGTCGCGAGCCCGTCGGTCGACGGACTGGCCGCCGCGCCGGAGCAGACGCTCTGGCAGCCGCCGCCGGGGGAGGCGTGCTGCAACCTGTGGGCGCCGGAGATCCATCAGCTCGACGGCAAGTGGTACCTGTACTACACCGCCGACGACGGCACCGACTCCCACCACCGGATGTTCGTCCTGGAAGCGGACCACCCGATGGGCCCGTACGCGTTCAAGGCCAAGCTCGACACCGGCAACGAGCACTCGATCGACGGCAGCGTGCTGCAACTTCCGGACGGCCGCCTGTACCAGCTCTGGTCGAGCGGCCGCCCCGACGGGCAGGACCTGTACATCGCCCCGATGAGCAACCCGTGGACGATCAGCGGCCCGCCCGCCCTCCTCGCCCGCCCCGACCAGCCGTGGGAGCAGAACGGCCGCAAGGTGGCGGAGGCCCCGAACGCACTGGTCCACAACGGCAAGGTGTACGTCTACTACTCCGGCAGCGCGTGCGAGTCCCCCGACTACGCCCTCGGCGTACTCGAACTCACCGGCACCGACCCGCTCGATCAGAGCGCCTGGACCAAGTCCGGCCCGGTGTTCAAGCGCAACGACGCCAACTGGGTTTTCGGCACCGGCCACAACGGCTTCTTCACGTCCCCGGACGGCAAGGAGACCTGGCTGGTTTACCACGCCGTCACCAGCTCCAGCGGTACGCCGACCGGCAGCTGCAACGCCGGCCGCGCCGTACGGATCGGCAAGGTCACGTACGACGCCGCGGGCAACCCTCAACTCGGTACGCCGAGTGCCGCCTGGCAGACCCTCACCCTCCCGTCCGGCGACCCGGGCGCCGATATCGTTGCCGACGGCATCTACGAGATCTCCCCGAAGAACGCGCCCACGAACCGGCTGGAGGTGGACGCCTGCTCGGCCGCCGACGCCGCGACCGTCCAGGTCTACACCCGGATCGCGGACAGCAGATGCCAGAAGTGGCGGCTCAGCTACCTCGGCGACGGCTCGTACAAGTTCCTCAACAACGACAGCGGCAAGGCGCTCGACGTCGCCGGGTGCTCCGGCGCGAACGGCGTGAAGGTCATCCAGTGGCCGTACTGGGGCGGTGACTGCCAGGAGTACTACCTGGACGCGATCGGCAACGGCTACTACAAGGTGACGTCGAAGGTCGGCGGCCGCACCCTGGACGTCGGCGGCTGCTCCACCGCCCCCGGAGCAGACGTCGACGTCTGGCCGTACTGGCAGGGCGACTGTCAGCAATGGAAGCTGGAGAAGGTCGGATGAAGCGCTGGATCGCGGCAGTCGCCGCCGTCGCCCTGGTCGCCGTCGGCCAGCAGGCGACCGCTCAGGAACACCAACAGCAGCAGGCCTTCCCGGACGTCAAGACGCGGGCCAAGGGCATCATCCCGCCGGGCGGCATGCTCAGCTCGAAGACCGGCGGGAACACGATCGACGCCGAGCTCCGCGAGGAGACGCCGCGCGCGGACGGCCGGCACCACTACGACTCGCGCAAGCTGGTCGAGCGCCTGAAGGCGATGCACGTGAACACGTACCTGTTCGGCATCTGGGAGTCGCCGACCGACTGGGACGACCTGCGCAGCGAGTTCGCGCCGCTCGCCCGCGCGGCCGGGATCGACATCTGGGTGGACCTGGTCCCGCCGAGCGAGTGCCAGACCGACCGTCCGGAGGGCGCGTACCTCGAGGGCTACTGCTCGCGCCCGTTCAAGCTCGACTTCATCGCGTGGGCGCGGAACATCGCCACGCTGTCGCTGCAGTACCCGAACATCAAGGCCTGGCAGGTCGACGACTTCCTGGCCGGCGACAACGCGAAGCTGTTCACGCCTGACTACCTGGGCAAGGTGAAGGCGACCCAGGACGCGATCAACCCGAAGCTGGGTCTGCTCACCACGATGTACCACTGGGACTACAGCGACGCGAACCTCGACCGGCTGGCGCCGTACGTCGACGGCGCGATCTTCCCGTACCTCGGCGGTGCTCTGAGCGCCAGCGACCCGCGGTACGTCGCCACCCAGCTCGACGAGCTCCGCGCGAAGCTGAACCCGCGGCACCTCGACCTGATCCTGCTGCTCTACACCGATCGCTTCCTCGACGGCGCCCTGCCGCCGACACCGGAGGCGGTCGACCAGGAGCTGAAACAGGCGATGCCGTACGCCGCCGACGGCCGGATCGGCGGGATCATCGCGTACGGCGCGCCGGTGAACTACGACCGCCGCCCGACGATCGCCTCGAACAACCTGGCGCAGACCGGCGACGGCCGGCTGAGCTTTGCCCAGGGCAACTACACGACCGCGGCCGCAGGCGGGTACTCCGAGGCGTCGCAGCAGGTCGCGGTCGACCCGAACGCGGGCAGCTGGAAGCTCGACTTCGCGACGTACGACCAGGTCAGCCGTACCCCGTCCAAGTCGGGGAAGCTCTTCAAACAGGTGCTGATCGACGACAAGGTCGTCTGGCAGTCCGACATCGCCGACGAGTTCGGCTTCACCTGGGCGCCGGCGTCGGTCGACCTGACCGCGGCGCTCAAGGGCAGGACGTCGGCGAAGCTCAGCCTCCGCCTCTACACCCAGGCCGCGGCCAACTTCCCGATCGACGTCGGGTTCGACAGCCTGGTGCCGACGGGGTTCACCGTGCAGAACTTCGGCTTCGAGGACGTCAACCCGGCAACGCGCGGGTGGCAGCTCAACCAGCAGAGCGCGAGCATCGTCGGCTCGTTCGAGAAGGTCACCCCGCATCAGGCGAAGGACGTGTACGACGTGATCGCCGCGGCGTACGCCGGCCTGCCCGCGCCCGCCGTACCGACGACGCCGTCGGACCCGATCCCGAGCACCCTGCCGCGCACCGGGACGCCGTACCAGCCTGGCGGTGCGAACACGATCCACAACAGCGCGAGGTACGGCAAGGGACGGTTGAGCCTGTTCGTGCCGGAGCGGACCGCGACCGGGACCAGTACGTGTATCTGGGCCGAGCAGCGGATGGCGGTCGACCCGAACGCGCCGCGGTACGAGATCTCCTGGTGGGACTACGACGAGTACGCCGCGGATCTGTTCGGGTATCACCTGAAACAGGTCCTGATCGTCACCTCGAAGGGCAAGAAGCTGCTCAGCAACGTCGACGCGGCGAGCGCGCCGAAGCTGTGGATGAACGGGCAGGGCGGCTGGGGGCCGATCGACGTCACCGAGTTCGCCCGCGGGGAGAGTTCGGTCGTGATGCAGTTCGCGCTGTGCGAGCAGCAGGGTGTCGGCGACTACATGATCGACGTCGGGTACGACGACATCACCGCCGTCGGCCTGACCGTGACGAACGGCGACTTCGAGCAGGGAACCACCGGGTGGACCATCGTCAGCCCCCATCCGGGCATGCAGGCCAAGGTCGTCACCGCACCCTGACCCATCACACCAGGAGGCACCGCCATGCCGCCCCGCCCCGCACTCCTCCTCGCCGCCGCAGCGTTGGCGCTCCCAACGCTCGCCATCCCCACATCACCAGCGACCGCAGTCGCCTCCGCCCCGCCCGCACCCTCCGCGCCCGCCAGCCTCACCTCGTCCGCCGCGGCAACCAAGGGGACTGTTGGTTGGGAGACTCTGCGTCAGCTCGACCGGCTGCCGTACCTCTCACCCGGCACCAGCACCCGCCAGTTCTCCAGTTTCGCCCGCGACGGCAGCAACGCCGACGGCGGCCCGTCCGCCTGCCTGCGCGAGACCTCCGCGGGCTGCGTGATCGCCGAGGACTCCGGCCCCGGCGAGATCGACTCGATCTGGTTCACCCGGCTGCGCAACGGCGTACCGGACGTGTCCGACACCGGCACCATCACGATCACCCTCGACGGTACGACGATCCTGAACCGGTCGCTGAAGGACGTGACCGACGGCGCGGCCGGCGCGCCGTTCGTCTACCCGCTGGTGGCGAACGCGAGCCAGGCCGGCGGCGGCTTCCAGATCAAGGTCCCGATGCCGTACCGGCAGTCGATGCGGATCGTCGTCCAGCACAACCCGAACTACTACCACGTGAACTACCGGCACTTCCCGGACGCCGACGGCATCACCACGTTCTCCCCGTCCGACCCCGCGAACGACGTCCTCGACAAGCTCCGGGCTGCCGGTACGACAGACCCGAAGCCGACCGCACCCGGTACGACGACCACCGGCGAGACGCATGCCCTGGGCAACGGTCAGGAGGTGGCGTTCGGCAGCCTGCAGGGACCGGGCGCGATCAGTGCGCTGAAACTGCGGTTCGTCGGGGCGAAGCCGTCGGACGCGCAGCTGGCCGGGCTCCGGTTGCGGATCGCGTTCGACGGGCGGACCACGGTGGACTCGCCGGTGGGGGAGTTCTTCGGGACCGGTCTCGGCGCGTACGCCGTGAAGTCGCTGATGTTCGCCGCGGACCCGGCCGCGGGCGGCTGGTTCACCACCTGGTGGCCGATGCCGTACCGCTCGTCTGCGGTCGTCTCGCTGGTGAACCAGAGCGGCGCCGCGATCGGTGACGTCGAGGTCCAGCTGAGCAGCGCGCCGGACGAGAAGTGGGCGACCGACCTGCTGCCGGGCGGCCCGGCGGCGTACTTCACCGCCGTGTCGAACCGCGGCCGGACGTCCTGGGGCGACGACTGGCAGGTCGCGAACCTGACCGGGCGCGGCAAGCTCGTCGGGGTCGCGCAGACGATGTCGATCGGCGCCGAGATGGGGACGAACCGCGGCTACCTCGAGGGCGACGAGCGGGTGTACATCGACGGCTCGCTGTCTCCGCAGCAGCACGGCACCGGGACCGAGGACTTCTACGAGGGCGGCTGGTACTTCGCGGGCGGACCGTTCAGCCGGGCGTTCACCGGCAACACGGCGCACGAAGTACAGGCGGCGGGGTGTGCGCGCGAGTGCGACGCCGTCTACCGGCTGCTGCTGAACGAGTCGATGTCGTACGACTCCTCGTTCCGCTTCGGGATCGAGCACGGGCAGCAGAACGACTGGATCGCGGACTACGGCTCGACCGGCTTCCTCTACACGCAGCCGACGGTCAGTACGCGGGAGACGGACGCCTTCGACGTCGGCGACGGCGCGTCGCGGACGGCGCACGGGTACGGCGACGACGGCGGTACGGAGGCCGCGTTGACGAGCGTGGCCGAGGGCGATCTGGACTACCTGCCGATGACGGACCGGGTGCGGTCGGGGATCAGCCCGATCAGCTTCCGGATGACCGTCGACCCCGCGAATCAGGGCGTACTGCTGCGGCGGATGGCGGACCAGGCGGCGGCGTACCAGGAGGCCGCCGTGACCGTGGACGGCGTACCGGTGGGCACTTGGCGAGAGCCGCTCGGGAACGGGACGATGCGGTGGCTCACGGACGAGTTCCCGCTGCCGGCGTCGGTGACCGCGGGGAAGAGCAGCGTGCAGGTGGTCCTCGCGCCGACCGGTCCCGCGTGGACTGCTGCGCGCTACGTGGCCGCCAGCATCGTTGCGCCCTACCTGCCTGATAGTGCCGAGGTGCCATCCGCTGTTACGGCTACTCCGCGGGTGCATTCGGTGCTGCTGAACTGGAACGCCGCGCTCGGCGCCACCTCGTACCGGATCTACTCCTCGACGAGTGCGGACGTGCCGATCACGGCAGCGAACCTGGTCGGGACGTCGCTGGTACCGGCGTACCTGCACAAGGCGGTCCGCGGCGGCCGGTACTACAAGGTGGTCGCGGTGGACGCGGCCGGGAACGCCAGTACGCCGACGGCCGCGCTTGCGGCTGCTCCTCGACCGGCGACCGTGTCGGACGTCAACGGGGACGGAAAGGACGACGTGGTCACGTTCACGCGCGGCGACACCGCGGATGTATACGTATCCACTTCGACCGGTTCGCGGTTCGACGGTGACGGGCAGCTCTGGCACCCGTCGTTCGCCCCCGGCAACGAGATCCCGCAGACCGGGGACTTCAACGGGGACGGGCGGGACGACATCGTCACGTTCACCCGCGGGACCAAGCACGAGGTATGGGTCGCCTTGTCGAACGGCGTGAACGGGTACCTGCCCGCGGAGCGCTGGCACACGTTCTTCGCGCTCGACGGCGAGGTCCCGATGGTCGGCGACTTCAACGGGGACGGTAAGGACGACATCGTGACGTTCACGCTCGGGACGACGCACGACGTGTACGTGTCGCTGTCCGACGGGACGAAGTTCGTGCAGACGAGCTGGTTGTGGCACGGCGACTTCGGGCTGCCCGGCGAGGTTCAGGACGTCGGCGACTTCGACGGCGACGGGCGGGACGACATCGCGACGTTCACCCGGGGGACCACGGCCAGCGTGTACGTGGCGCTGTCCGACGGGAAGTCGTTCCTCGGCACCGGGTGGAAGTGGCACGGGCACTTCGCGGTCGGCACCGAGACCCCGGACGTCGGCGACTACAACGGCGACGGACGCGACGACATCTCCACCTTCACCGGCGGTACGGCGGGAGACGTGTACGTCGCGACCTCGACAGGTGGGTCGTTCACCGGCGACGGGGACCTCTGGCACAGCTCGTTCGCGTACAACGCCGAAGTACCGGGGTCCGGGGACTTCAACGGGGACGGGCTGTCCGACATCGTCACGTTCACCCGCGGAACGGCCGCCGACGTGTACGTCGCGACGTCCAACGGCCACGACTTCGTACCGGATCCGCAGGCGCCGCTCTGGCACGACCACTTCGCCGCGGGCACCGAATGGCCGGCGCCCTCGGCGCTCAGACCGTCCTGAGGCTCGGGTAGTCGTGGATGAAGTCGACGAGCATCCGGGCGGTCTTCGCCGGCTGGTCGATCGCCGGTGAGTGACCGGCGTCCGGGATCACCTCGGCCTCGACACCCAGCGCGGCAGCCATCGCCTGCTGGGCCGGGATCGGCCAGCCGTCGTCGGTGGCGCCGTGCAGGACCTGCTTGCGGACGGTGGTCTTCGCCAGCAGTTCGGTCTTGTCCTCGGCGTCGGTCAGCCGGCGGGTGATCTCGGCCAGGCTGGTCGGCACGTTGCTGGTGAACCGCTTCCGCAGGAACGCCGCGACGTCCTCGGGCGGAGCGACGTACCCGGGAGCCTGGCTGTCGTGGTCGAGCTTCAGGTCGTACACCTGCTCGATCGGGAGGTTCTCCAGGCCGTACGCGAGCATCTGCAGGCTCTGCAGCGTCGCCTCGTCGGTGAACGCACCAGGGCCCGAGCAGAGCAGGCTGATCGTGGAGAACACCGACGGGTCGGTAAGCACGGCCTCCCGCGCCACCAGCCCGCCGAACGAGTGCCCTACCAGCTGGCTGAATCCACCGAGCGCCTTGCTCATCGCGACCACGTCCGCGCCGAGCTCGGCAAGCGAGTACGCCGACTTGTCGTTCGGACCGGCGGTCTCGTACTGCCCGCGCTGGTCGACGGCGACCGTACGCCAGCCGTAGCGGCACAGGTGGTCGACCAGGGGAGTGAAGTCCTCCTTGCTGCCCGTCCAGCCCGGCACCAGCAGCACGGTGCCCAGCGGCGTACCGATCGACGGCACAGCGGTCAGCGTGGCGAACGAACCCCGCTCGGTCTCGAGTGTCACGGGGTGCACCCCGTCGGGCAGCGTCAACGTACGCGGCGTACTCACAGGTAGAGAGCCTAACCGGTCATTGCGCGGCGTTCGAAGTACGGCACAATGGCCGCGTGCCTCGCACTCTTGCGGTCGCGAATCAGAAAGGCGGCGTGGCCAAGACGACCACCGTCGCCACCCTCGGCGCGGCCCTGGCCGAGCTCGGCCTCCGCGTCCTGCTCGTCGATCTGGACCCGCAGGCCTGTCTGACGTTCTCGGTCGGCATCGACCCGGAGGACCTGGACAAGTCCGTCCACGACGTACTGCTCGGCGGCGTCCGGGCGCGCGACGTACTGATCGAGCTCGACGGCGGCCCGGACCTGCTGCCGGCGACGATCGCGCTGGCGACGGCGGAGGTCCAGCTGGCCCGGGAGAGCGGCCCGGAACAGGTACTGCGGACCGCGCTGCGCCCGCTGCGTTCGGCGTACGACTGGATCATCGTGGACTGCCCGCCGACGCTCGGACTGCTCACGGTGAACGGGCTGTCCGCGGCGTCCGACGTACTGATTCCCTTGCAGTGCGAGACATTGGCGCATCGTGGCGTAGGGCAACTACTCGACACCGTGCACGACGTACAGCGGCTGATGAACCCCGGTCTGCAGGTGCTCGGGGTGCTGCCGACGCTGTACGACGGCCGGACGACGCATGCGCGCGCCGTACTCGAGGGGATCGCGGACACGTACTCGCTGGACGTGCTGCAGCCGGCGATCCCGAAGTCGATCCGGTTCGCGGAGGCGCCGGCGATCGGCGAGACCGTGCTGAGTACGGCGCCGACCTCGCCCGGTGCGAAGGCGTACCGGGCGTTGGCCGGGTCGTTGGCTCACTGACCGGCGGGCTGCTTGCGCAGCTTGTGCCGGAAGCGCCACAGCGGTACGGCGATGATCGCCAGCAGGATCAGGAACGGGAGGAGCGCGCCGACCGCCGTCGCCAACGCGGAGAACGCCGCGGTGAACGCGTGCCAACCGCTCTTCAGGCCGGCCAGGAAGCCTTTGTCCGGCTTCTCGACCTGGACCGGGGGCTTGCCCTTCTCCGTCAGGGTGAGCGTGAGGGTCGCGAGATCGGTCTGCAGGGAGAGGTTCTTCTGCTTGGCCAGCAGGGCTTCGAGGTCGGACTCGCGGCGGGTCAGTTCGCTTTCGACCGAGACGATGTCGCCGATGGTGTTCGCCTTGGTCATCAGGGCGCGCATGCGGTCGAGGCTGGCGCGCTGCGACTCGATCCGGCTCGCGACGTCGACGACCTGCTCGGTGACGTCCTGCGACTCCTGGTGGATCTGAAGGCGTTTGCCGAGGTCGGAGAGTTGCTGGATCGCTGTCTCGAAGGACTTGGTCGGGACCTTCAGGACGAGACTCGACCGGGTGATGTTGCCGTCCGGGTCGCTGCCGGTGTCCTCGGACGCGACCGTACCGTCGAGCCCCGCGACCGCGGTGACCGCCTTCTGCCGCATCGCCGACACATCATCCCCCTCGACCGTCAGCGAACCGGTCTTGATGATCGCCCGCGTGATCGTCGGATCATCCTGCCCCGCGGACTTCCCTTGCGCCGACGCCTGCGGCTTCGCCACCGCCCCCGAATCCTGCTTGACCGGCGCCGCCGCCCCACTACTCGCATGCTCGTCGTTGGAAGCCCCACCACACCCCGCCAACACCAACACCCCCACCACAACAGCAACCACCCTGATCCGCCCCATCACCCAACCCCTCTCATCCGTGATTACCGCCCTAGGACGGCGCACACAGGGGTAGGTGTTGCACCGCCAGATCACCATTAGGAAACGTTCCGAGCTGCACCCAAGTGAGCGGAGTCCAGAGCTTCACCGGGCGAGGTGAGTCCGGGGCTGCACCGGGTGAGGGGAGTTCAGGGCTTCACCGGGTGAGGGGAGTCCAGGGCTTCACCGGGTGAGGGGAGTCCAGGGCTTCAGCGGGCGACGGCGGTCCAGGGCTTCACCGGGTGAGGGGACTCCAGGGCTTCACCGGGCGACGGCGGTCCCGGGCTTCACCGGGTGAGGGGGCTGGGGCTTTACGGGGTGAGGGGGCCGGTGCTGTACCGGGTGAGGTGAGTCCGGGGCTGCACCGGGTGAGGGGAGTTCAGGGCTTCACCGGGTGACGGCGGTCCCGGGCTTCACCGGGTGAGGGGGTTGGGGCTTTACGGGGTGAGGGGGCCGGTGCTGTACCGGGTGAGGTGAGTCCGGGGCTTCACCGGGTGACGGCGGTCCAGGGCTTCACCGGGTGAGGTGAGTCAGGGGCTGTACCGGGTGAGGGGCTGGGGCTGCACCGGGTGAGGGAGGGAAGTGGCTGCACCGGGTGCGGGGATCCGGGTCTGCATCCGGTGAGGGGTACGAGGCTTCGGTGGGTCAAGCGCGGACGCTCCCGCGGGTTCGCCGGCGGGGTGACTCGGGAGGTGCCGGCCGGGTGGGGCCCGGCCGGCGTCACCTCATTCGGGTGCTTTGAAGAGCGGTGCGGAGGCAGCCTTCGTGGCCCGCTTGGCGGGTGCTTTGGTTGCCTTCGCAGCAGCCTTCTTCGCTGGTTTCGCAGCAGCCTTCTTCGCTGGCGCGTCCGAAGCGGCGGCCGCCTTGGCCGTCTTCCGAGCCCGCGTGGCCGGCGCCTCCGCAGCCTCAGCTGCCTTAGCCGCCGTCTTCCGCGCCCGCCTAACAGGCGCCTCGGCAGCCTCGGTCGCCTTGGCCGGAGTCTTGCGGGTGCGCTTTGCGGGTGCTTCCACGGCTGCCTCGGGCTCGGCAGCAGCTGCCTTCCGCGTGCGCGCTCGCTTGACAGGCGCCTCCGCAGCAGGCGCCTCAGCAGCTGATGCCTGAGCCGCAGGTGCTGTGTCGGCGGTGGTCGCCTTCTTCGCTGCGGTCTTGCGTGTCTGCTTGGCGGGTGCTTCCTCGACCTGCTCCGGCGTACTGGCCGCCGCCTTCCGGGTGCGTGTCCGCTTGACAGGCGCCTCCGCAGCAGGCGCCTCAGCAGCTGATGCCTGAGCCGCAGGTGCTGTGTCGGCGGTGGTCGCCTTCTTCGCTGCGGTCTTGCGTGTCTGCTTGGCGGGTGCTTCCTCGACCGGTTCCGGCGTACTGGCCGCCGCCTTCCGGGTGCGTGTCCGCTTGACAGGCGCCTCCGCAGCAGACGCTTCAGCCGCAGACGCCTGAGCCGCAGGTGCTGTGTCGGCGGTGGTCGCCTTCTTCGCTGCGGTCTTGCGGGTGCGCTTGGCGGGTGCTTCCTCGACCGGTTCCGGCGTACTGGCCGCCGCCTTCCGCGTGCGTGTCCGCTTGGCCGGCGCCTCCGCAGCAGGCGCTTCAACAGCTGGTGCCGGGGCCTCCACGGGCTCGGGCTTTGTGGCTGCTGCCTTCCGTGTGCGGGTGCGCTTGGTCGGCCGGTCCGCAGCGACGGCCGGGGTGGTCGACTCGGTCGGTGTGGTCGGCTCGGCGACTGTCGGGCTCGGCTCAGCGGATGCGACCTCGGCAGGGGCCTCCGGCGTGGCCTTTGCTTCTACGACGTCGGCGGGACGGTTTTCGCCGGAGCGCCGGTTGCGGTTGCGTTTGCGGGGCTTGCGGGCCGGGGCCTCGTCCGAGACGACCGGGGGTACTTCGGTCTTCGTCGTGACGTCGGCGAGTTCCTCGACGGGCTGGCCGGCGCGGGTGCGCTTCCGGGTGCGGTTGCGCTTGCGGTTCCTGCTCCGGCCGGAACGCTCGCCGTCGGCCTCCGCGTGGTCGCGCCGGCCGCGCGGCTCGCGGGATTCGCGGTGTTCACGGGGTTCGCGGACCTCGTGCGACTCGCGCGCCGTACGGATCCGGCCCTTGGCCTCGGACGGGATGCCGAGGTCGTGGTACAGCTCCGGCGAGGTCGAGTAGATCTCCTGCGGCTCGTCGTACGGCAGGTCGAGCGCCTTGTTGATCACCTTCCACCGGGTGATGTCCGGCCAGTCGACGAAGGTGACGGCGATGCCGCTCGCCCCGGCGCGACCGGTGCGGCCGATCCGGTGGATGTAGGTCTTCTCGTCCTCGGGGCAGGTGTTGTTGATGACGTGCGTGACGCCCTCGACGTCGATGCCCCGGGCCGCGACATCGGTACAGACCAGTACGTCGACCTTGTCGCCGCGGAACCGGGTCAGCGCCCGCTCGCGCGCCTGCTGGTTCAGGTCGCCGTGGATCGCCGCCGCCTTGAACCCGCGGTCCTGCAGGTCGTCGGTCAGCCGGGACGCCTCGCGCTTGGTCCGGCAGAAGATCATCACCCGGCCGCGGTCCTCGGCCTGAAGGATCCGGGCCACCACCTCGGGCTTGTCGAGCTCGTGCGCGCGGTAGACGAACTGCGCGGTGGTCGGCACCATCTCGGTGTCCTCGTGCGACTCCGCGCGGATGTTCAGCGGGTGCCGCATGTGGGTGCGCGCCAGGCCGATCACGGCCGACGGCATCGTTGCCGAGAACAACATCGTCTGCCGCAGCTCGGGCGTCTTGCGGAGGATCCGCTCGACGTCGGGCAGGAAGCCCAGGTCGAGCATCTCGTCGGCCTCGTCGAGGACCAGGACCTTGATGTGGCCGAGGTCGAGGACGCCGCGATTCGCCAGGTCCAGCAGGCGTCCCGGCGTACCGACGACGACGTCGACGCCGCTCTTCAGGGCGTCCAGCTGCGGCTCGTACGCGACCCCGCCGTAGATGGTCAGGATCCGCACCTCGCGGACGGTGGACGCGGTCTCGAGGTCCTTGGCGACCTGGATGGTGAGTTCCCGGGTCGGGGTGACGACGAGCGCCTGCGGCTTGCCGGGGGCGACCAGTTCGGCGTAGTCGGCCTCGTGCGGCGCGATCGTGCGCTGCAGCAGCGGGATGCCGAAGCCGAGCGTCTTGCCGGTGCCGGTACGGGCCTGCCCGATCAGGTCGGTGCCCATCAGGGCCACCGGGAGGGTCATCTCCTGGATCGGGAAGGGTTCGACGATGTTGACGCGGTCGAGCGCGTCACAGATCTCGGGGAGCACCCCGAGCTCTCGGAAGGTGGTCAGGCTGATCGCCTCTCACATGCTTGTGCGGACAGATGCTCTGTGGCCGGGCGCCTGGGGCCGGACAGCCCCGATCGTGAGGCGCGGGGACACTGTGCAAGCACCTCGCACCAGCTTGCCCATGTGGGCGCGTCACCGGCGAATCGCCCACCAGTGTAACCACAGCGGCTGTCAACGCCGCCTCGTGTGGCATGCACCACTCGCGTAACGGGTGCCCGCAGGGTGCCGCGCGTCACAGTCGCGGACAGATAAGGTGCCGGGCATGGAGCAGACGGCCTTTGACGATCCCGCCTACCGGGCCGCGGCGGTGGACCTGCTGGGTGTGCTCGCGTACGGCGAGCTGACCGCGTTCGAGCGGATGGCCGAGGACGCCAAGCTGGCGCCGACGCTGGACGACAAGGCGGAGCTGGCGGCGCTGGCGACCACCGAGTTCGGGCACTTCCAGCGGCTCCGCGACCGGCTGGTGGAACTGGGCGTGGACCCGATGGACGCGATGCGGCCGTTCGTCACGCCGCTGGACGCGTTCCACGACCACACCGCGCCGTCGGACTGGCTCGAGGGCCTGGTGAAGGCGTACGTCGGGGACGGCCTGGCGAACGACTTCTACCGGGAGATCGCGTCGTTCGTGGACGCGGGCACGCGGGCGCTGGTGCTGGAGGTGTTCGGGGACTCCGGGCAGGCCGAGTTCGTGGTGGACCGGGTCCGGGCCGCGATCGACGAGGACCCGAAGCTCGGCGGCCGGCTCGCGCTGTGGGGCCGCCGGCTGGTCGGCGAGGCACTCAGCCAGGCGCAGCGGATCGCCGCCGACCGGGACTCGCTGGCCGCGTTGCTGGCCGGCAGTGTCGACCGGCCGGGGCTGGACCTGGCCGCGATCGGCCGGATGTTCACCCGGCTGACCGAGGCCCACACCGCCCGCATGACCGCCCTCGGCCTCCAGGCCTGACCCCGGACAGGGCAACGGCCGCCCTCCCCGGGTTGGGGTGGCGGCCGTTTGATGGTGCTGCCTGGATCAGGCTTTCGCTTTGCTGTTCCGCATCGAGATGATGGCGACCACGATCGCAGCACAGATGATCTGGAGCAGATACTGGATCCAGTCCGGGCCGGGCGTGTCCTTGACTCCGAGGAGTTTCGCGATCAGTCCACCGATGAAGGCGCCGATGCCGCCGCCCAGGATGGTCCAGCCGAGGCTGATGTTCTGCTTGCCGGGGAGCACCAGCCGGGCCAGCGGCCCGAAGATGATGCCCGCGATGAGGCTGACGATGAGCATCCAGATCCAGTAACCCACGATTCCTCCTTCGAGGGGGTGGCGACCTGCGCCTGGTTGGTGCCCCGTGACAACCAGACCAGTTCGGACGCAGGTCTCACCGCAATCGTGCCCGCTGAACGCTTCCGTGCAACCCGGACACGCGCGACTGTGTCCGGAACGCGATCTGAACGGATGCCGTCTAGATCGCGCCGAAGCCGACCTTGCGGGTCGAGACCTCGCCGATCTCGACGTACGCGAGCCGGTCGGCCGGGACGAGGACCTTGCGCCCCTTGTCGTCGGTCAGCTCGAGCAGACCGGACTTCCCGCTGAGCGCGTCGGCGACCAGCTGCTGGACCTCTTCCGGGCTCTGATCGCTCTCCAGAACCAACTCACGATTGGCGTGCTGTACGCCGATCTTGACCTCCACGAAACCCTCCGGGCACACGCTCCGACCGGCGACTCTCGCCGGTGACGCTTCGAGCCTATCCGCTCGCCGTCACCGACCCGCACCCGTCCGCCGAGAGCAGAACCCTCAGCCGTCGGTGCGGGGGAAGCCGCGGATGCCGCGCCAGGCGAGGGAGGCGACGAGGTCGGCGGCGTGTTCCTGGGGGAGCGTCGGGTTGCCGGCGCCGAGCCAGTACCGGGCGCTGACCTGGGCCATGCCGACCAGGCTGACGGCCAGCACCATCGACTGCTCCCGGTTCAGGCCGGCGTCGGCGCTGATCACCTCGGAGACGGCTTCGGCGCAGGCGTGCGTGACCCGGTCGACGCGCTCCCGGACGGCCGGCTCGTTGGTCAGGTCGGACTCGAACACCAGCCGGAAGGCGCCCTGCGCGTTCGCCACGTAGTCGTAGAACGCGTGCATGGTGGCGGCGACCCGGAGCTTGTTGTCCTCGGTCGACTTCAGCGCGTCCTGGACGGAGGCGACGATCGCCTCGCAGGACGTGTCCAGCAGCGCCAGGTACAGCTCCAGCTTGCCGGGGAAGTGCTGGTAGAGGACCGGCTTGGACACCCCGGCGCGGTCGGCGATGTCGTCCATCGCGGCGGCGTGGTACCCGTTCGCGACGAAGACCTCCTGGGCCGCCTCGAGCAGTTGCGCGCGGCGCGCCAGCCGGGGCAGGCGGCTGCCACGCTTGGGTGCGGTCTCCGGTGTCGTCGACACGGCGGGCTCCTTCGATGGTGCTCTCCGGCGGCGGTCGGGGTCCGTCACCAGGTCGTTCCACGAATCCTACCCAGCAGTGCTCCCGGCCAGTAGCTTCCCCACCGTCCGGTCTTCCATCGTGGTAGAGCCAGGACGCTCCAACGTGGTAACGATCGGGTCGCTCAGCGGTAGTCGTCCTCGCCCTCGTCGCCGACCTCGCGGCGCTGTTCCTCGACGTCGGCCGGGTCCGCCTCGGCGGGGAGCGGATCCGCCGCGGTCTGCTCGTCCTCGTCGCGCGGGTCCTCGGAATCGGTGGTGGTCATGCCGGCTCGTCTCCTTCCGGTCAGGTCTTCGGCAGTGGTTGCGGGTCGTCGTACAGGCCGTCGAGCACGTCGCCGTACTCCTCGATCCTGGCCAGTACGTCGTGCGGCAGGAACTTCAGGTCCTGCGGTGTCGTGGCGGCGGCCACCTCGTCCCAGTCGATCGGTGTCGACACGCGGGGCTCGTCGGCGCCGCGGAGCGAGTACGGCGCGAGCGTGGTCTTGGCGCTGGCGTTCTGGCTCCAGTCGATGAAGACCTTGCCGGGCCGGAGCGCCTTCGTCATGTTCGCGGTGACGTTCTCCGGCAGGGCCTCCGCCAACTGCTCGGCCAGCTGCTTGGCGAAGGCACTGGTCTCCCTTGACGACGCGGGCTCGATCGGCACGTACAGGTGCATGCCCTTGTTTCCCGAGGTCTTCGGCCAGCCCTCCAGGTCGTAGTGGTGCAGCAGTTGCCGCAGGGCCAGCGCCACGTCGCAGCACTCGACGATCGACGCTCCCGGACCAGGGTCCAGGTCGAACACGATCAGGTCGGCCTGCGGGTCCTTGCCCTGGTCGGACAGCCCGATCCGCCACTGCGGGACATGCAGTTCGAGCGCGGCCAGGTTCGCCAGCCACACCACGGTCTGTACGTCGTCGCAGACCACGAAGCTCATCTCGTCGCGTCCGGTCGAGCTACCGGGAGTCGGCAGCGTCTCCGTCCGTACCCAGGCCGGCGTACCGCGGGGAGCGTTCTTCTCGAAGAAGAACGGCGCATCCGTCCCGTCAGGCCACCGCTTGCGGGTCAACGGACGGTCGGCCAAGTGTGGCAGCAGCAAGGCCGCCACCTGGTGGTAGTAGTCGATCACCTCGGCCTTGGTGAACCCGGACTGTGGATACAGCACCTTGCCGAGGTTCGTGAGCTTCATGGTCTGCCCGTCGACCTCGGTCGTCAGCTGCTGCTGCGCACCCGCCATAAGTCCCAGTTTCCATCAGCGAACCGGCCTACCATGGGTTCTGTGGATAGTTACGGGCCAGTAACCGGGGATGCCGTACCCGTGGAACTGCAGGAGTGGCCGGAGCGGCGGGTGCCGGTCGCAGGGGTGGAACTGCTGGTCAGGGACCTGCCGGCGACCGCACCGGACCTGCCGCCCGCGTTGTTCGTGCACGGCCTCGGCGGTTCGTCGCTGAACTGGACGGCGCTCGGCGTGCTGCTCAAGGACACCATCAGTGGCATCGCGCCCGACCTGCCGGGCTTCGGCCGTACGCCGTTGTCGGGCGTGACCGGGATCACCGAACAGGCCGAGATCCTCGTGCGGTTGCTGGAGAAGGAGTACGGCGACCGGCCGGTGCACGTGTTCGGGAACTCGATGGGCGGGGCGGCCTCCGTGGCACTGGCCGCGCAACGGCCGGACCTGGTGGCGTCGCTGACCCTCATCTCACCGGCCCTGCCGCATCCGCGCGTGTCTGCGAGTGCCCTGTGGTTCACGGCACTCGCAACGCCGCGGCTCGGTCCTGCTGTGCTGGAGCGGACGCAGCGGCGGCCGTTCGACCAGCGCTTCGAGGCGTCGCTGGCGATGGTGTTCGGGGACCCACGTTCGCTGCCGCCGGAGGTGCGTGCGGCGTACGAGGCCGAGCTGCATCGACGCGACACCGACCCGTGGGGCCGGCAGGCGACGGTGGAGGGTGCCCGCAGCATTCTGCGGTCGTCACTGGCCAGACCGCGCCGGTCGTTGTGGGCGGACGCGGCCACGGTGCAATGCCCGGTGCTGTTGATCTACGGCGGCAAGGACCGTCTGGTTGACGCAAAGATCCGTACCAAGGCGCAGCGCACGTTCCCGAACGCACACCTGCTCTATCTGCCGCAGTCGGGACATGTGGCGCAGATGGAACATCCCGGGGAGGTGGCCCGCGCCTTCCGGCAGCTGATCGAAGGGATTCCGAGGCGCCACTGAGACACGACCGAAGGTCTCGTCGGGTCAACTTGGGCGCGTGATTGGCAGAACCGCCCGAAATCTGTCGTTGGGGATCGCCGTACTTCTGGGGGTGGGGTCGCTGCCGGCGACCGCCGCGCCGCCAGTTGTTGCTCAAAGCAACCAATGGGACGTGCGACCGCTCGCAGCGGGCTACCAAGTGACCCTGCACCTCGACGCGCCGGCACCGCTGCGCGCGTCCCTTCCGCTGTTGGAGGCCGACGGTACGCCGCTGGGCGTCGCCAAGCAGTCGCCCAACCGCAGGACGATGACCCTGGTCACCACCGACCCGGCCGTCCTGACAGCACACGACGTACGCCTCGTCTGGTCCGGAGACCTGGGCAAGGAGGCGAGTAAGAGCCGGGGTATTACTGCCGCGGCCGGCCCAACGGACGGCTACTGGTTGAAAGCGCGGCGCGGTCCGCTACTGCCGGCCGACCCGGGCGCCCTGGGCAAGTACAAGGTGGACACCGCCGAGTACAACCTGGGTGACGAGGCCGTGTACCTGCCTGGCCTCGGGCACCGGTCCGAGCTGCTCGGCAAGGTCTACACGCCGCGCGGTGCGTTCGGACCGCGACCACTGGTCGTCTTCCTGCACGGCCGGCACCAGAACTGCTACGGGGATCCCACAGACCCCAACGGCCTCGACAAGCCGTGGCCTTGCCCCAAGGGGATGAAGCCGGTCCCCAGCTACCGCGGGTACGACGGGCCGGCGACGGCACTGGCCAGCAACGGCTACCAGGTCGTGTCGATCAGCGCCAACGCCATCAACGGCTGGGACGGTGACGCGTACGACGCCGGCGCACAGGCCCGGGCCGAGCTGATCCTGGACCACCTGGCCCTCTGGCGGAAATGGTCCACGGTCGGCGGCGGGCCCTTCGGTACTCGCTTCGTCGGCAAGGTGGACCTGCAGAACGTCGGCCTGATGGGTCACTCACGTGGCGGCGAGGGCGTTGCCCGGGCCGCCGTACTCAACGCGGACCGCGGCGGCCTCTACGGCATCCGTGCGGTACTCCCGCTCGCTCCTACGGACTTCGCGCGTGCCACGGTGCCGGGCGTTGCCATGAGCGTCGTACTGCCGTACTGCGACGGGGACGTGTCCGATCTGGAAGGCCAGCAGTTCTACGACGACACCAGGTACTCCGTGACCGGTGACACCGCGCCACGGTCGACCGTCACGGTGCTGGGCGCGGACCACAACTTCTTCAACACCGAGTGGACGCCAGGGCAGTCGGTGGCTCCGTCCAACGACGACTGGGCCGGTGACGAGAAGGAGTCGCCGTGTGGTGCGAAGACTCCGGGCCGGTTGACGGCGAAGCAGCAGCAGGCTGTCGGTACGGCGTACATCGCGGGCTTCTTCCGGCTGCAGTTGGGACATGAGACGCAGTTCCTGCCGCAATTCGACGGCTCTGACTCGCGGGCTGCGTCTGCCGGCAAGGCCGTCGTACGGGTGGTGTCCCAGGCGCCGTTGGCGTCGCGGGAGGATCTGAACCACTTCGACACGGCTCTACCGGCCGGGGCGGTCACCGGGAAGGCTACGGCGACCGTGTGCGCCGGTGTGACCAGTACGGCGGTCAGGGCCGCGCTGCCGACGTGCATGAGTACCGACGACTGGGCCAACGCCCCGCACTGGACCACAGCCTGGTTCGCGTCGAAGACACCGACCACCGCGGTCACCAAGCTCAAGTGGAGCGGCACCAACGGGGTAGTGCGCATTGCTGTCCCTGCCTGGCAGCGTGACGTACGGCGGTTCGCCGCCCTCACGTTCCGCGCCGCACCGGACCCGGCAGGTAAACCGACGACGGACCTGACCGTCCGTGTGGTCGACGGGCAGGGGCGGGCGGTCGCCGTACCTGTGTCCACCGTCAGCGACGCACTGGTACGGATGCCTGGCGCCAACGGCAACGGGCTGCCGAAGAACCTGCTGCGGACGGTACGGATCCCGTTGACGTCGCTGAAGGGCGTGGACCTGAGCGATGTGCGCAGCGTGGAGCTACGGACGGACAGGGTCGCCACGGGGTCGGCGTACGTGAGTGACTTGAGCTTCTCGAGCCCCGGGCTCGGGCTGTCGGCGCCGGCGGTCCTGCTGCCGAAGTTGTCCGCTTCGAACGTCACCGTGAAGGAAGGGGACAAGGGCACGCACACCATGGACTTCTGGGTCCGGCTGTCGCGGCCGAGCATCCGGCCGGTCACCGTGTACGCCGAGACCAACGGGGAGCTGGGGGAGTCTGTAGGCGAGGTAGCGCGCCGGCTGGTGTTCAAGCCGGGCCAGGTACGTCAAAAGGTGACTGTGCCCGTCACAGGGAACACCCGAGACAGCTACGACCTCCCGTTCAGCCTGGTGCTGTCCGCACCGCACGAGGCGCTGCTGAACGAGTCCTTCGGGCACGGCTTGGTTCTTGACGACGACCCAACGCCGAAGCTCACCCTCGGCAACCTGAAGACCGTGGAGAAGGCGGGCGTCGTCAACTTCCCGGTCAAGCTGTCCGCACCGAGCGACAAGTACATCACCTTCTCCGGCGTGCTCAAGGACGGTACGGCGGTGATCCGGAAGGACTACGCCAGCGTCAACGACGACGGCACCGGGCCGGTGAGCCGGGCCGTCGACGGGTACGTCGAACCCGGGACGACGACCGGTGAGCTGCAGGTGAAGATCCTCGACGACAAGGTCAAGGAGCCGACCGAGACATTTAGCGTGGTGATCGACACCGTCGACGGCGCCGTGCTGAAGGTCCCGACCACGCTCACCGGCACGATCACCGACAACGACTGAGACGGGGGTACCGGGATGTGGACTCTGTCGGGGGCTGTTGGGATAGTGCGGGAACATGGAGGCGGGACAGATGGTTGAAAACCGGAGATCCCGTCCGACGTCTTCCTGAGGAGCCGACACGTGTCACTGCCACCGCTGGTCGAACCGGCCGACGAGCTGACGATTGACGAGGTGCGGCGGTATTCGCGGCATCTGATCATCCCCGAGGTCGGGATGGCCGGGCAGAAGCGGCTGAAGAACGCCAAGGTGCTGGTGATCGGCGCCGGCGGTCTCGGCAGCCCCGCGCTGCTCTACCTGGCCGCCGCCGGTGTCGGCACGCTCGGCATCGTCGAGTTCGACACCGTCGACGAGTCCAACCTGCAGCGCCAGGTCATCCACGGCCAGTCCGACGTGGGCAAGTCCAAGGCGCAGTCCGCCAAGGAGTCCATCCTCGAGGTCAACCCGTACACGAACGTCGTCCTGCACGAGACCCGGCTGGACAACGACAACGTGTTCGAGATCTTCGAGCCGTACGACCTGATCGTCGACGGCACCGACAACTTCGCCACCAGGTACCTGGTGAACGACGCCGCGGTGCTGCTGCACAAGCCGTACGTGTGGGGCTCGATCTTCCGCTTCGACGGCCAGGTCAGCGTGTTCTGGGCCGACAACGGCCCGTGCTACCGCTGCCTGTACCCGGAGCCTCCGCCGCCCGGCATGGTGCCGTCCTGCGCCGAGGGCGGTGTCCTCGGCGTGCTCTGCGCGTCGGTCGGCGCCGCGCAGGTCACCGAGGCGATCAAGCTGCTCACCGGGATCGGCGACCCGTCGCTGGGCCGGCTGAACATCTACGAGGCGCTCGACCTCAACTGGCGTTCGCTGAAGGTCCGCAAGGACCCGAACTGCGCCATCTGCGGCGAGCACCCGACCGTCACCGAGCTGATCGACTACGAGAGCTTCTGCGGCGCGATCACCGAGGAGGCGGCCGACGCGGCCGCCGGCTCGACGATCTCGGTCAAGCAGCTCAGCGAGTGGATCAAGCTGAAGGAGAACGGCGAGAAGGACTTCGTCCTGATCGACGTCCGGGAGCCGAACGAGTACGAGATCAACCGGATCCCGGGCTCGGTGCTGATCCCGAAGGCGGACTTCCAGACCGGCGTGGCGCTGGAGAAGCTGCCGCAGGACAAGCAGTTGGTCTTCCACTGCAAGTCCGGCGTCCGCTCCGCCGAGGTCCTCGCCATCGCCAAGGGCGCCGGCTTCGCGGACGCCGTGCACGTCGGTGGTGGCGTGGTCGCCTGGGTCGACCAGATCGACCCGAGCCAGCCTTCGTACTAAAACGGCATCCTGCACGAAGCGACTGCCTCGGTGGCTACCGGATCGCCGGTAACCACCGGGGCGTTGTCGCGTCCGGACAGGGTTCGCATGTAGCCGACCGCGTCCACCGCGGCGCGACCCACCGGCGCACCCCTCCCGAGCTGATAGGTCCCACCTCCCGCGCCCGTCAGTTCCACCTCGACCGCCGGCCGCTCGCCCCACCACGGGCCGTCGATCACGTCGTACATCACCTGCGCGACCAGCTCCTCGCCGTACAGCCCGGTGTCGAACGGGCGGCCCAGCGCCTGGCAGACGTCGTCGCGGTGCATCCACAGGTCCCGCGCCAGCAGGATGTCGTGGATGTACCCGAGGTTCATCCGGAATCCGTTGAACGTCATCGACACCCGCCGCAGCAACCCCGGCTCCGTCGAGATCCGCTCGGTTGCGCGCGACCACACCTCGTCGAACGACGTCCGCAGCCGCGCCGGCGGCGTACCGCGGTGCTCGTCGGCCTGGACCATCATGTGTGCGTCGATCCGCGGCACGTCCGGATAGACCTGCTTCGCCTTCCGGTACCGCCGCGGGAACGACATCAGGCTGTTGACGTCCTCCGCCTGCCCGATCAGGTGCCCGGCGATGTCCGCGACGTCCCACTCGTCGCAGACCGTACGGCGCTGCCAGTCGTCCCCCTCGATCGACGCGAGCAGTTCGTGCCACGCCCGGAGCTCGGCGTCCCGGTGGGTCCGGCACTGCGGGCGCCCGGCCCGCCCGATCCGCTCCGCGAGTACTGCGGTCATCGTTACCCCCTGGTTGGTGCGTAGTACCGGTAGAACATCTCGAGTACGACGGGAAGCAGCCGGCTGAACCGCCCCTCGTCGAACGACGCGTCCGGCTCGTTCGCCAGCTGCTGCGAGAGCACGCCCGCCGTGATCGACGTGAACACCGCCAGCCCCTCCTCGCTCGCGGCGTCCGGATGCAACCGGCCGCCGTCGACCCCTGCCTGGAGCTGCGCGCGTACGTCGGCCAGCGCCTCCTGTGCCGGCGCGTACGCCTCCGGGCTCGGCACGAACCCGGGGATCGTCCGCCAGAACAGCAGCTGCGAGTAGACCGGGTTCCGCATGCTCCAGCGCGCGAACGCGGTGGTTCCGATCCGGTGCAGCTCGAGGACGTCGCCGGTGGCAGCGGCCGCGACCGCCTCCCGCTGCGAGGCGAGGAACAGCTCGGCGCCACGCTGGAACAACGCGTCGTAGATCGCCATCTTCGACGGGAAGTACTGGTACAGCGACGGCGGCCGCATGCCGAGCCGCCGCGCCACCGCGGACAGGCTGAGCGCCGCGACCCCCTCGCTGCTCATCAGTTCGATGGCGACGTCGAGGATCTCCGCGATCGTCCCCTGACGGCGGCGGGTACGGCGGTCCGGCGCGGCAGTGCTCATACCCTGAGGAAAACCTAACGGCATTAGGGATGTCAATACCCCGTAGACTGTCCCTGGTGGCGCGTACTGTCTGAAGGCATGTGCAGAAACATCACCGTGCTCCGGGGACTCGAGCCGTCCGCGACCTCCGAGGAGATCTACGCGGCCGCGTTGCAGTACGTCCGAAAGGTGACCGGCGTCGGCTCGCTGAGCGCGACCACGCGCGGCCCGATCGAGCGCGCGGCCACCGAGGTCGCCCGCATCACCGAGCAACTCCTCGACGAGATGCCGGCCCGCCGTACCCCACCACAGACGGTGCCACCACTGCGCCGCCCCGAGGTCCGCGCCCGCCTCGGCCTGGACTGACCCGGGGGTAGTCTCGCCCACGGGACTCGGTTGCCTCTAGGGAGGGCGCAGATGCGGTTCGCGATCAAGACCAGGCCGGAGCACACCACCTGGCAGCAGATGCGGGACGTGTGGGTCGCGGCGGACCAGTTCGAGATCTTCGAGTCCGCCTGGCACTGGGACCACTTCTATCCGCTCACCGGTGACATGCAGGGCCCGAACCTGGAGGCCTGGACGACGCTCGCCGCGCTGGCGCAGGCGACCTCGCGGATCCGGCTCGGCTGCCAGGTGACCGGGATGATCTACCGGCATCCGGCGGTGCTCGCGAACATGGCCGCGACCACCGACATCATCTCGGGCGGCCGGCTCGAGCTCGGCATCGGCGCCGGCTGGAACGAGATGGAGACCGCGGCGTACGGCATCGAGCTGTACGGGCTGAAGGAGCGTTTCGACCGGTTCGACGAGGGCACCCAGGCGATCATCGCGCTGCTCACCGAGAAGGTTGCGAACTTCGACGGCAAGTACGTCAAGCTCACCGACGCGTACTGCAACCCGAAGCCGGTGCAGACGCCGCATCCGCCGATCACGATCGGCGGCAGGGGCCCGAAACGGACACTCGGCGCGGTCGCCAGGTGGGCGCAGCAATGGAACGCGATCGTCCAGGGCACCGACGACTGGAAGTCGCTCAAGAACGTCCTGGTCCAGCGCTGCGCGGAGGTCGGCCGCGACGTCGGCGAGATCACCTGCTCGGTGAATGTCCGGATCGACCCGGACGCCCCGCTCGACAAGGCGGTCGCCGAAGCAGCGGCGTACGGCGAGGCCGGCGTCGACCTGGTGATCATGAACCTGCCGCTGGACGCGGGCCCGTCGGTCCTGGAGCCGCTCGCGAAGGCGCTCGCCCCACTCGCCTAGATTGTGCGTGTGGATCGGGAGGAGTACGTCGAGGCGGTACTGCAGGCCGTGGAGTCGATTCCGGCGGGCAGCGTCGCGACGTACGGCGACATCGCCGAGTACGTCGGCCAGGGCGGACCGCGGCAGGTCGGCGCGATCATGCGCGAGTACGGCGCGAGCGTGCCGTGGTGGCGGGTGATCCGCGCGTCCGGCGTACCGGCCGACGAGGTCGGTGACGAGCAGCTGCACCGGCTCCGGTCCGACGGCGTCCGGATCACCAACGGCCGGGTGAATCTGCGCGAGACCCGTTGGGATCCGCGTCCGCTTTCCGGCTGACCGGGCGAACGCCGGGGCGCCGGTTCGCGAACTGTCGGTGGCGTCTGCTGGGATGATGCGATGGTCGGCAGACAGGGTTCCCGGTACCGGTTGGTGCGGGCCGCGGGGCGTGCGACGGAGACGCCCGTCCTGGACGCCGACCAGCAGGCTGTGGTGGATCACGCCGGCGGACCGTTGCTCGTGCTCGCGGGGCCGGGGACCGGGAAGACGACGACGTTGGTGGAGGCCGTCGTCGACCGGGTGCGGAACCGCGGGCTGAGCCCGGACGAGGTGCTGGTGCTGACGTTCGGCCGGAAGGCGGCGACCGAGCTGCGGGACCGGATCACCGGGCGACTCGGGCGGACCACGCGGGTGATGCCGTCGATGACGTTCCACGCGTTCTGCTACGCGTTGCTGCGGCGGTTCACGCCCGCCGACGCGTTCGACGTACCGCTGCGGCTGCCGTCCGGGCCGGAGCAGTCGTTGCGGTTGACCGAGGCGTTGTCGGGCAGTCGTGAGGTCGGCGCGGTGCACTGGCCGGGCAGCCTGCATCCGGCGCTGAACACGCGCGGGTTCACCGACGAGGTGCAGGCCGTGATCGGTAAGGCGCGGCAGCTGGGGCTGGACCCGGAGGACCTGTCCGCGATCGGGCGGTCGGCGGAGCGGGCCGAGTGGGTCGCGGTCGGCGACTTCTTCGAGGAGTACCTGCAGGTTCTCGACGCGGAGCAGGTGCTGGACTACTCGGAGCTGATCCACCGCGCGGTGATCCTGGCGCAGCAGCCGTCGGTGCGGGCGAAGCTGCGGACCGAGTTCAAGGCCGTGTTCGTGGACGAGTACCAGGACACCGATCCGGGGCAGACCAAGCTGCTGCAGGCGATCGCGGGCGACGGGCGCGACCTGGTCGTGGTCGGCGATCCGGACCAGTCGATCTACACGTTCCGCGGCGCGGACGTGCGCGGGCTGCTGCGGTTCACCGACGAGTTCCGGACCCGCGACGGCGCGGCGGCGGCGCAGATCGCGCTGGGTACGACGCGGCGCTTCGGGACCACGCTGCAACGCGTCTCGCGGAACGTCGTCAACCGCCTCGGCGTACCGGGGTCGCTGGATCGGGACACGTTCGAGCGCTTCCGGAACCCGGACGCGTCGACGTGTGTCTACGGTCCCGGAAAGGTCGAGGCGAACCTGTACTCGACGGGCGGCGCCGAGCTCGAACACATCGCGGACCTGCTCCGCCGGGCGCACGTCCAGGACGGCATCGGCTGGAACGAGATGGCCGTCCTCGTCCGGTCCGGCAGCCGGTCGATCCCGCCGCTGCGCCGGGCGCTGGCCGCGGCCGGAATTCCCGTCGACGTGGCCGGTGACGAGTTGCCGCTGTCGCGGGAGCCCGCCGTACGGCCGATGCTGCTGGCGCTGCGGGCGGTCGCGGACCCCGAGACGCTGACCGTGGACGTCGTACGGGCGTTGGCGCTGTCGCCGTTGGGGGCGATGGACGCGGGGCAGTTGCGGCGGCTGGCCCGGGTACTGCGGCGGCGCGACCGGGAGGCGGCGGGTGGTCAGCGACTGCCACGGTCGTCGGACGAGCTGCTCCGGGAGGCGCTGCTGAACCCGTTGCTGCTGGACGAGGAGGCGTCGCCGGCCGAGGCGCGGTTCGCGGCGCTGGGCGAGCGGTTGCTCAAGGCAAGGAACATCGTGACCGCGGGCGCGGCGCCGGACGAGGTGATGTGGTCGCTGTGGGCGGACTCGCCGTGGCTGCGGCGGTTGCGCGGTCAGGCGAGCTCCGGCGGCGAGACGGCGCGGACCGCGAACCGGGACCTGGACTCGTTGTGCGCGCTGTTCGACGCGGCCGGCCGGGCCGAGGAACAGGTCGGTTTCAAAGGGGTTTCGGCGTTCCTGTCCGAGTTGGAGTCGCTGGACATCGCGGGCGACAACCGGTTCGACGGGACGTACCGGGAGGCCGGCGTCCAGCTGATGACGGCGCACCGGTCGAAGGGTCTGCAGTGGCGGCTGGTCGTGGTGGCGTCGGTGCAGGAGGGGCAGTGGCCGGACCTGCGGCGGCGCGGGTCGCTGCTGGAGCCCGACCGGCTGGGACCTGACGGGCTGATCGATCCGTTGTCGGCGGGCGCGTTGCTGGCCGAGGAGAGACGGCTGTTCTACGTCGCGATCACGCGGGCGCGCGAGCGGCTGATCGTGACCGCCGTCCAGGCACCCGAGGCGGACGGCGATCAGCCGTCGCGGTTCCTGGCCGAGCTGGACATTCCGTTGAAGCTGGTGGCCGGGCGGCCGCGGCGGCCGCTGTCGTTGCCCGGTCTGGTCGCGGATCTGCGCTGCGTGCTGGCGGATCCGGCGTCGTCGCCGGCGTTGAAGCGGGTCGCGGCGGACCGGCTGGCGCAGCTGGCCGACGCCGTGGACGACCGCGAGCAGGCGCTGGTGCCGACGGCCGACCCGGCGCGCTGGTGGGGTGTGCGGGAGCGGACCGAGTCGGTGCGGCCGATCGCGGATCCGTCCGAACCCGTCCCGCTGTCGGGGAGCGCGTTGACGACGATCGTGGACTGCCCGTTGCGGTGGTTCCTGACCCGGCGCGCGGGCGGGGAGACGCCGAGTACGTCGGCGATCGGGTTCGGCATGGTGCTGCACACGCTGGCGGACGCGGTCGCGACCGGGACGCTGCCGCCGTCGGTGGACGAGCTGAACGGATGGCTCGACAAGGTGTGGACGCAGCTCGAGTTCGAGTCGGCGTGGATCTCGGACCGGGAGCGGGCCGAGGCGGAGCTCGCGCTGCGCCGGTTCGTCGCGTGGCATCAGGGCCGGCCGGACCGGACGCTGGTCGGTACCGAGGTGGACTTCGACGTACTGCTGCCGGACGAGGAGCACCCTTCGGTCCGGGTGAAGGGCCGGATGGACCGGGTCGAAACCGATCCGGAGGGGACGGTCCGGGTGGTCGACCTGAAGACCGGGCGGAACATCCCGACCAAGCCGGCGCTGGCGCGCCACGTACAGCTGGCGATCTACCAGCGCGCGATCAACTCCCGCCAGTTGAAGAACCTCGCCGAGTCCGGCGGCGCCGAGCTCGTCCAGCTGCGCCACGACGACAACGGCGGCTTCCCGAAGGTTCAGCACCAAGGCCCGTTGGAGACCGACGAGGACGGCCGGACCTGGCTCGACGAGGCGGTCGACGACGCCGAGAAGCTGATCCGCTCCGAGGATTTCGTTGCCACCCGCAACGACGGCTGCGCCCGCTGTGAGGCCCGCGCACTCTGCCCCATCCAGCCCGAAGGCCGGGAGATCGTATGACCTGTCAGCCCACGGCCCCGAGCATCCAACTCCCGGAGGTGTGCACACCTCGTGAGGGCGGCGGTCCGCTCCCGGAGGCGTACGCACCCGGTGGGGGCGGCGGCCGGCTCTCGGGGGTGTGGACACTCGGCGGGGGCGGTGAACAGGAAATAGCCTGTGTTGTGCCCCCGGTTCCTGTGCAGCGGACCGGTTGGTGGCTGGTTTCCGGTGGGTTGCTGGTGGGGGAGGGGGCGCGGTGACGGGGGTGCGGCTGGGGTCGACGGCGGAGTTGTGTGAGCTGCTGGGGATTCCGTTCTCCGATCAGCAGCTGGCCGCGATCACCGCGCCGTTGGCGCCGGGCGTGATCGTCGCGGGCGCCGGGTCCGGGAAGACGACCGCGATGGCGGCGCGGGTGGTGTGGCTGATCTGTACCGGGCAGGTGAAGCCGGAGGAAGTGCTCGGGCTGACGTTCACGAAGAAGGCCGCGAACGAGCTCGACGTACGGATCCGCGAGGACCTGACGAAGGCTGGCGTACTCGGCTCGACGCTGCCCAAGGACCAGCACCCGATCCTTGCCGCGCACCTGCGCGGCAACATCCCCAACTGGGAGCCCGAGGAGCCGGGCGAGCCGGTCGTCTCGACGTACCACGCGTTCGCCGGCACGCTGATCGCGGAGCACGGGCTGCGGTTGGGCCTCGAGCCGGACTCGCGTGTGCTGGCGGACGCGACCCGGTTCCAGCTCGCGGGTCGCGTCGTACGGCGGTCCGCCGGGCCGATCCGGTTCGCGTCGCATCACGTGCCGACGCTCGTGAACAGCCTGCTCGCCCTCGACGGGGAGCTCGCGGACCACCTGCTCCGTACGGACGACATCCGCGAGCACGACGACGCCGTACGGCAGGAGGTTGCCGCGGCGCGCAAGCAGACGGTCGAGGTACGGAAGCTGGCCGAGACCGCGTTGAAGCGCGGCGAGATCCTGCAGCTCGTCGAGGAGTACCAGGCGTACAAGGGGGAGCGGGGCGTCGTCGACTTCGCCGACCAGATGGCGCTCGGTGCGCGGCTGGCCGAGGAGTGCCCGGAGGTCGCGGCCGTCGAGCGCGCGCGGTACAAGGTGGTGCTGCTGGACGAGTACCAGGACACCTCGGTGTCGCAGCGGCGGATGCTCACCGCGTTGTTCGCCGCGGGCGACGGGCGCGGGCATCCGGTGACGGCGGTCGGCGATCCGTGCCAGGCGATCTACGGCTGGCGCGGCGCGTCCGTCGCGAACCTGGACGAGTTCCCGGCGCACTTCCCGCGGGCCGACGGCTCGCCGGCGTCGCGGTACGTGCTGAGCGTCAACCGGCGGTGCGGCAGTCGCATCCTCGGGGCCGCGAACGAGCACGCCGCGGAGCTGTACGAGCAGCACCCCGGGGTGATTCCGCTCGAGGCGCCGGTCGACGCGCCCGAGGGTGCGATCACGGTCGGGCTGTTCGAGACACGCTCGCAGGAGATCGAGTGGGTCGCGGAAGCGATCGTCTCCGCGCACCGCACCCGGAACCGCCGCTGGAAGGACATCGGCATCCTGATGCGGACGAACGTCGACCTCAGCGCGGTCCACGAGGCGCTGATCGCCCGCAAGGTCCCGGTCGAGGTCGTCGGGCTCGGCGGCCTGCTCGCGCTGCCCGAGGTCGTCGACGTGGTCGCGACGCTGCAGGCGGTCAACGACCTCACCGCGAACGCCGCGATGCTGCGGATCCTGACCGGCCCGCGGTACCGGATCGGCCACCGCGACCTCGCGCTGCTTGCCAACCGGGCGCGGATGCTCGCCGACGCCGGCGCGCATCCGCAGGCCGAGGACCTGGTGTCCGCCCTGGACGCCGCGGTCGCCGGGATGGACTCGACCGAGGTCAGCTCGCTCGCCGAGGCCGTCGACGATCCGGGGCCGCTCGAGTACGCGCCGGAAGCGTTGGTCCGGTTCAAGGAACTGTCCACCGAGCTTCGCGAGTTGCGCGCGCACGCGGCCGAGCCGCTGCTCGATCTGGTCCGCCGGGTGATCAGCACGATCGGCCTCGACGTCGAGCTGACCGCGACGCCGGACCACGTCGACGCCGGCCGTCGCGATCACTTGGCCGCATTCCTCGATGCCGTCGGCAACTTCGTGTCGACCGAGTCCGACGGGTCGCTGGACGGATTGCTCGCGTACCTGGCGGCCGAGGAGGAGTACGCCGCCGGCCTCGACCTCGCCGTACCGAGTGAGGCCGACTCGGTGAAGCTGCTGACCACGCACCGGTCGAAGGGGCTCGAATGGCCGATCGTGTTCGTGCCGACGCTGGTGTCGAAGGTGTTCCCGTCCGACCGCGGCCGGGACAAGTGGACCACGAACGCGAAGGTGCTGCCGTGGCCGCTGCGCGGTGACGCGGACACGCTGCCGGACATCCACGACCTGACGAACGCCGGGCTCAAGGCGTTCGCCGACGAGTGCAAGGACATGAACGCGCTGGAGGAACGCCGGCTCGGGTATGTCGCGTTCACCCGCGCGAAGGAGCTGCTGGTCGCGACCGGGCACTGGTGGGGCCCGACGCAGAAGCGGCCGCGCGGACCGTCGTCGTACCTGTCGACGTTGAAGAAGCACGCCGGTGAACGGGTGGTGCAATGGGCCGAGCAGCCGGAGATGTCGGACGAGAACCCGGAGCTCGCCGAGCAGACGCAGGCGCCGTGGCCCGCGCCGTACGACCGGGAGGCGTTCGGCCGGCGGCTCGAAGCGGCCGCGCTGGTGCGGCAGGCGCGCGCCGAAGGCCCGTCGACGGACGCCGAGGAGTCGCTGCTGCTCGACGAGCAGGCCACGGTCGCGCGCTGGGACTCCGAGCTCGAGCGACTGTTGTCGGAGGCAAAGGAAAGCCGAAGCCGGAAGGCGTACGACGTGGCGCTGCCGGCGGCGCTGTCCGCGACTCAGCTGATGCGCCTCGCGAAGGACCCGAACGGCCTGGCCGCCGACCTTGCCCGCCCGATGCCGCGCAAACCCAACCGGGCGGCGCGTTTCGGTACCCGCTTCCACGCCTGGGTGGAGAGCTACTTCGGCCAGCAGCTACTCCTCGACCCCGACGACCTCCCCGGCGCCGCGGACGAGGACATCGTCGACGACACCGACCTCACCGACCTGATGGACGCCTTCCGCGACGGCCCCTTCGGCGACACCACGCCGTACGAGATCGAGGCCCCCTTCGCCCTCGCCCTCGACGGCCGCGTCGTCCGCGGCCGCATCGACGCCGTCTACCAGCTCGTCCGCCCCGACGGCTCCCGCGGCTACGACGTCATCGACTGGAAAACCACCCGCGGCGAAACCGCCGACCCCCTCCAGCTGGCGATCTACCGAGTCGCCTGGTCCGAACTCCTCAACATCCCCCTCACCCACATCACCGCCGCCTTCTACTACGTCCGCACCGGCGACATCATCCGCCCCGAAACCCTCCCCGACAAGCAAGGACTCATCGAACTGCTGAACGGCTAGACGACGAGATCCGCCGGAACGATGCGAACTGTGAACGGCAGCTCGGCGTCGAACGCTTCCTTGCCGGTGACAACAGCCCGCTCGACGTAGGTGTCGCCCTCGAGTTCGAGCACGGTGAGTTCTTCGTTGGCCGGATCAAAGATCCAGTACGACGCGACGCCGGCCTGCTCGTACAGCCGCCGCTTGAGCACCCGGTCGGCAAGACTGGTGGACTGCGACAAAACCTCAACCGCAAGCAGCAGCGGTTTCTCCAACGTCCTGCCTTCGATATCCCTCCGGCGGCAGACGAGCACGTCTGGCTGCACCGACCGTGTCGCAGTCGGCCGGAAGTCCAGTGGCGCGACGAACACCTTGAGATCTTCTGGGCAGTTGTTGCGAAGAGCAACCGCGAGCTCGAGAACCGCGGTCTGATGGAGTGGCAGCGGCGCGGGAGTCACCAGCAACATCCCGTCGACCACCTCGTACCGCTTCCCGTCGTCGGGGAACGTTTCGAGATCTGCCACCGTGTATTGACCCGGCTCATGTGTTTCCACGTACACCATGGTGGTGCCTCCTTCTCGATCACACAACCAGCATGGCAGCGCGGCGCGGGTGGTTGGTGCCGTTTCGGCGATCTGCCCCGGGTTGCCCCGCAATGCCCCGGAAATCGCCCGATTTGGCCCGGTTCAGGCTCGTTTGACGGGGTGATCCCCCCGTGGGGCTGCCCCTGGAATCCCCGGTTTGTCAGCAGCACAGGTTTTCGGGGGTGAGGGTCAGGGCGAACGGGTGGGTGGTTTTGAAGGATTCTTCGGCTTGGAGGACGGCTTGGCAGGTGTAGCCGGTGGGGGTCAGGGTGAGGAGGGTGAGTTCTTGGGTGGTGGGGTCGAGGAGCCAGTAGGACGGGATCTGGTGGGTCTCGTAGAGGGTGCGTTTGAGGACCACGTCGGTGGTGCGGGTGGTGGGGGAGATGACCTCGACGGCGAGCACAGGTGGTTCGGTGACGGGCGCGTTGCGGTGGCTGACCATGAGGTCGGGGCGGAGGGTTGTGGTGGGGGTGGGGCGGAACGCGCGGGAGCCGACGGTCACCAGCAGGTCCGGTGGGCAGGTGTGTTTCAGCTGCACCATCAGCGCGATCACGGCCGCGTGGTGGGCGGGTGGCTGGGGTCCGGTGACGAGGAGGCGGCCGTCGAGGATCTCGTAGCGGCGGCCGTCCCGGGTGGCTTCTGCTGTCGGCACCACACCAGCGTGGACCATTCCGGCGTACCGCCGCGGGAGTTATCCACAGGCCAGCGGGTTGTCCAGGGTGCCGGCGAACTGCAGGGATCCGGCGACATCGGTGAGGTCGACCATCTGCTGGTTGTTGCGGAGCTGCAGCCGGTTCAGGCAGGACAGCGCGAACGTCGGCGCGAAGATGTCGTACTTCGCGAACGCTTCGGCCAGCTCCGGCGTCGTCGCCTGGTAGTCGCGGATCGACGACGCCACCACCGCCCAGAACTCGTCGACGGTCAGCACCCCCTCGCGGTCCAGCAGCGGCGCGAGGAACCGGAAGATGCAGTCGAAGACGTCGGTGAAGATCGACAGCAGCTTCTCGTCGTCCGGTACGTCGGCCCGCACCCGCTCGGCCTCGTCCGGCAGGTCGGTCGCCGGGCTCAGGACCGCGATCTCCTCCGCGATGTCCTTCATCACGACCCGGATCGGGATCGCGTCCCGCAGGACCAGGATGAGGTTCTCACCGTGCGGCATGAACACCAGTTCGTACGCGTAGAAGCTGTGCAGCAACGGGATCAGGTACGCGTCGACGTACGCCCGTACCCAATCCGTCGGCGCCAATCCGGATGCGCGCACCAACGCGGCCGCCAGCGACGCACCGTGCCGGTCGACGTGCAGCAGTGACGCCATCGTCGCCAGCCGTTCGCCCGGCTCGAGCGACGGCACCGGGCTCTCCCGCCACAGTGCCGACAGCATCTTCCGGTACGGCGACGTCTTGTCGGTCGCGTTCTCGTAGTACCGGTTGTGGTAGCCGACGGCCGCGATCTCCCGCAGCACGCTGAACCCGTACCGCTTGAAAACAAGGTCGTTCGACACAACCGAGTGCACCCAGTCGTTGATCGCCGGCGTCGCGGCCATGTACGACGGCGACAGCCCGCGCATAAACCCCATGTTCAGCACCGACAGCGCGGTCTTCACGTAGCACCGCGCCGGCTCCGACCGGTTGAAGAACGTCCGGATCGACTGCTGCGGCTGGTAGATGTCGTCGGTCGAGCCGAGCTGCACGATGTGCCGCTGTGCGACGTCCGCCGCGAACGTGATCGAGGTCTTGTTGTCCCACTGCCAGGGGTGCACCGGCATGTATACGTATTCAGCGGGATCGGCCATCGCGGCCCATCGCGCGAGTACGTCCGCGCCCAGCTCCGACCGCTGCAACTCGTCGTACGTCAGCGAGGAACTGCAGGACACCGTCGTCCGGTCCCGCCGCGTCGCGATCCAGGTCAGCCGCACTCCCGCACCGGTCTCGGGCGCATACGCCAGATAGTCCGACCGCCCGAATCCGAGCCGCCCGTTGTTCGCCACGAAACACGGATGCCCCTCGGTCATCGCGGCCTCGATCGTCTGGAAGTCCGCGCCGACCAGGTCCGCCACGGTCAGGTCGGGTTTCGACAGCTTGTACGCCGCCGACGCGAGCGTGCTGCTGATCTCCTCCAGGTACACGGGCAGCATCTCCCGCCCGATCCCGAGCTGCTCGTGGAACTCGGTGACGAACTCCAGCGCATCCACCGGCAGGCCGTCGGCGCGCACCACCGAGGACACGTCCCAGTGGTTCAACGGATACCGCCGCGCCGCGAACCGGTACTGCCCGACGACATATTCATTGCCGTCGGCAACAGGATCCAGAATGCGTTCGTGGGTGAATTCCGACAACGCCTTCCGCACCAGCGCCTCGTTGACCACCGACCAGGTGTCCATCAGCCCGCCTCGTTCATCCGCAGCGCGTCGCCGTACTGGTCCCGGGTGCAGAAGCTCAGCCACGCCTGCTTGTCCGGCAACGTCACGATGCTGTGCTTCCGGAACCCCATCCGCGCGTTGAGCGCCTGGATCTTCGCGTTCCGTACGTCGGGCTCGACCACGACCCGGTCCACCAGCGGATCGCTGAACAGGCTGTCCATGATCGTCTCGAACACGGCGCCGGTGAACCCGCCGATCCGCGCGACCGGCGGCCCGACCAGCACGTGCATCCCGACATCGCCCGGCGCCACGTCGTACACCTGCCCGACCGCGTCGGACGCGGGCGCGTACCGCTCCATCAGGAACGCCGCCCGCCCGTCGTGCTCGCCGAGAAACGCCCGGTGGTGCGCGGTGGACGCGATCCGCAGGTACTCCGCGCGGACGTCGTCAACCGACGCGTCCAGCAGACCCCAGTACCGCGCGTACGGCTGGGTGACCCAGCTGTGCAGCACCTCGACGTCCGTGTCGAGGTCGAACGGCCGGAGGCTGAGGGTGCCGACGCCGGCGACGAACCGCCGGTACGTCGGTTCGGGCACTGCTCTGGTCATAGCGACTCCAAGGGCGGCTGGGGTTAGCTAAGGCTTACCTTACTCGACCGGGAGGTGGATTCATCAAGTAGTCCGCGAGGCGGATGCGTCACACTGCCCGTCCTGCCTACGTTGGTGACATGTTGATCGCAGAGGACCTGCTGCTGCTTCTGTACGACGACCAGACCGGCAAGCCGATCACTGGTGCGCCCGGGCTGGACTTCTCGCTGGCCGGAGCGGTGCTGATCGAGCTGACGCTGCAGCAGAAGCTGGACATCACCACGGACGGCAAGGCCGGTCGGTTGCGGGTGCTGGACGGTGCCCCGACCGGTGACCCGATCCTGGACGAGCGCTTGTCGTACGTGATCGACAGGCCGGGCAAGAAGCCCAAGGACCAGATCAAGCCGCTCTCCAAGCACCTGCGCGACCAACTGCTCGCCAGGCTCGCTCAGCGGGGCGTGCTGGAAGCTGATCAGGGCAAGGTGCTCGGGTTGTTCCCCGTGACGCGCTGGCTGGCCAAGGACGCTCGGCACGAGCTGGAGGTCCGCGCTCAGCTGGAGAGCGTGCTCGTGCAAGGCCTGGCGCCCGACCAGCGCACCGCGGCGCTCATTGCCCTGCTCAGCGCGCTCAACGTCGTACCGAAGGTCATCACCGACGCGGTGGACAACCGTGCACTCAAACAGCGGGCCAAGGAGATCGCCGACTCCGACTGGGCTGCGGCCGCGGTCAAGAAGGCAGTCGCCGAGATGCAGGCCGCCGTAACGGCAGCCATCGTAGTGTCAGCAACCGCCGGAGCGTCAGCCAGCAGCTAGGCGAGCCTTGATATCCGGCTTGACCACCTTGCCGACCTTGGAACGTGGCAGGTCGGGCCAGACCAGCACTTGCTTCGGTGCCTTGACGCTGCCGATGCGGGCCTTCGCGAACGCGATCAGCTCGGCAGCGTCCACCGAGGCGCCAGGCTGCAGCTGTACGACGGCGACGACCCGCTCGCCCCACTTCTCGTCGGGCTGGCCGATCACGGCGCAGTCCTGGACGGCGGCGTGCGCCATCAGCGCCTGCTCGACCTCGGTGGAGTACACGTTGAAGCCGCCGGTGATGATCATGTCCTTCGCCCGGTCGACGATGTACAGGTAGTTGTCGTCGTCGAGGTACCCGATGTCGCCGGTGTGGTGCCACCCGTACGCCGATGCGGCCGCCGTGGCGTCGGGGTCGCGGTAGTACCCCTTCATCACCAGCGATCCGCGGACCACGATCTCGCCGCGTTCACCATGCGGCAGCAGCGCACCGTCCGGGCCCATGATCGCCACCGTGACCAGCGGTGCCGGCCGTCCCGCGGACGACAGGCGATCCCGCGCAATGTTGCCCGAGGCATCGAAGTGCGCGGCCGGCGGCAGCATCGAGATCATCATCGGCGCCTCGGTCTGCCCGAACAGCTGCGCCATCACCGGACCGATCCGCTCCAGCGCCTCCTCCAGCCGGGCAACCGACATCGGCGCGGCGCCGTACCAGAAGCACTGCAGTGACGAGAGCTCTGTGGAGTTGAGCTCCGGCGCTGCCAGCACCATGTAGATCAGCGTGGGTGGGAGGAACGTGTGGGTCACCCTGTGCCGCGGGATGAGCTCCAGGAACGCATGGATGTCGGGGGCGCGCATGATCACGATCTCCCCGCCGGACGCGAGCACGGGGAAGCACAGCACGCCGGCCGCGTGCGTGAGCGGCGCCAGCGCCAGGTAGACCGGCCGCGGGCCGAACGGGTACCCCATGAGCGTCAGCGCGGTCATGGTCTCCAGGTTGGAGTTGCCGAGCATGACTCCTTTCGGGCGTCCCGTCGTACCTCCGGTGCCGACGATCATCGCCAGGTCGTCGGGGGAGGTCAGATCAGGTGCCGGCTGGGACGCGCCCCCGCAGAACGCGTCCCAGCCGACAGTGCTCCGGCCACTGGGGTGGGGGTATGGGCCGGAGCTGGAGGGCTCATCGTCCAGGCACACAAAGGTGTGTACCTTCGGCAATGAGTCCCGTATGCGGTCCACCAAGGGCGCGAACGCCGCCTGGTAGATCAGTACTTCGCAGTCGAACTGGTCGAGCAGCTCCCGGTTCTCGGCGGCCTCGTTGCGCGGGTTGATCGGGCACCAGACCGCACCGGCCCGGCTGATCCCGAACACACAGCTGAACGCCACCGGGTCGTTCGCCGACAGGATCGCGACCTTCCCACCAGGGCGTACGCCGGTTGCCGCCAACGCACCCGCAATGACGTACGAGAGCTGCTGTACGTCGGCGTACGTCAGCGTCTCGCCGTCCGTGGTGAGACAGGCGGCGTCCGGCGCGAGCGAGGCGCCTTTGTCCAAGTACTCGACCAGTCGCATCAGCGTTGGACCGTCAGCTGCGGTTCCGACACCAGCCCGAAGCTCCGCAGTACGCCGAGCAGCTCGCGGTGACCGAATGCCTGGCAACCGCTGGCAAAGCCGACGCGCTTCGGTGGCGTCTGCAGCAGCGAGTACGCCGCGTACGCCTGCAGCAGACCGGTCTGCTGGTAGTTGCTGTTGCCGTGGATGACGCAGTGCGCCCGCCCGAGCGGCCCTGATGCATGGACCGAGTCCAGCGACTTGTTGACGCGCGGGTTCTCGCGAGGCGGCATCTGGTTCATCACCTGACGTGCCGTCTCGGTCAAAGCGGCGTTGCGGTCGTCGGGCGCCATGTCCTTGGTGGCTTCCAGCGCGGCCGCGACGATCTGCGGTACGCCGTTCATGAGCGCGGTGTTGAAGACGCCACCCTGTGCCTTGCAGTTCGCGACCCGTGGGTCCCGCTTGAACCAAACCGGGTGCGACGTACCTCCCCAAGGCAGTGACAGCGCCAGTTCGTGCTGCCCTGGGACCACCAACGGCACCAGGCCCTGCTCGGGGAACTCGACGTACGCGTTCTGCTCCAGGAAGTGTGCCTTGGACGTCGCAGCGTTCACCAGGATCGTGCGGGTCGAGGCAATCGTCGGACTGCCTCCCCAGAACACTGCGATGTCGAGCGTGTCGAGCCCGGGCTCTTCCAGGCACAGCTGGGCCGCGATCTCACCGGTCGTGTACATCTGCGCAACACCAGGCGCCAGCAACAGACCAGCCGCGGCGAACTGTGCGCCGTACTTCTCGTCACAGGTGATAAGCCAGTCCTGCTCGCCGGAGGTGTCCGTGTAGTGCGCACCGGCCGCAAGGGCTGCCTCTACGGCGGCAGGGCCGAGCTCACTGAACGGGCCGACGGTGTTGAGCACCACGGAGGCGCCGTTGAACAGTTCTGTCAGTGCCGCGACGTCATGGTCGACGGCTGCGATCTCGTAGTCCGCGGTCTCGATACCGGGGACGTTCGACTCCATCGACGCCTTGAGTTTGTCCTCACTGCGCCCAGCAGCGACGAACGGCACGTGATAGTGCCTCAGGTACTCACACACCAGCCGCCCGGTGTACCCGGAGGCGCCGTAGACAACAACGGGTTTCGAAGCCATCACATCCCCATTCCGCCGTCGACCGGCAGGCCGATGCCGGTGATGAACCGTGCCTCGTTCGATGCCAGGAAGACGACCGCGTCGGCCATGTCCGAGACCTCGCCGAGCCGGCCGGCCGGGGTCAGCCCGACGACCGCGGCGACGGCCGCGTCCGGCGACTCGAACAGCCCGAGTTGCGCGACGTCGTTCGCCAGGCCGGCGCCCATCGCGGTCGGGACCAGCCCGGGATAGATGCAGTTGACGCGGACGCCGTACCCGAGCTTGCCGGACTCCATCGCGGCGACCCGGGTGAGCCGGTCGACCGCGGACTTGGTCGCGGAGTACACCGCGATGCCCGGGAACGCGATCGTCGCCGCGACCGACGCGACGTTGATGATCGCGCCGCCCTGGCCGGCCAGGCCCTCGGGCCGCATCGTCCGCAGGCCCCACTTGATGCCGAGGGTGGTGCCGAGCACGTTCACCTCGAGCATCTTGCGGATCTGCTCCGCGGTGACCTCGGTGAGCAGGCTGGTGATCTCCACCCCCGCGTTGTTCACCAGGATGTCGAGGCCGCCGAGGATGTCGTTGGCGGCGACCACCGCGTTCTCCCAGTCGCCGTCGTCGGTGATGTCGTGCGCGACGAAACCGTTGCCGCCGCCGTACTCCTGGTCGAGCGCGTCGGCGACCGCCGCGCCGGCGTCCTTCTGGATATCGCTGATCACGACCTTGGCGCCGGCCGCCGCGAGGGCGCGTGCCATGCCCTCGCCGAGGCCCTGCGCGCCGCCGGTGACCAGGGCCTTGCGGCCGGTGAGATCGAGTGCGCCCATCTGAAGCTCCTTTGCTCGCACGGGTTGTTCACACTGTGCTCAGCCTTTTGACACTCGTCAAGACTTTGTTTGACAGTTGTCAAGAAAAATTCGCACGAGGGGACGCGCCCGGTCCCGCGCCGGGGTACTCTGACGCAACCGACCCGAGAGTGAGGTGACTGCGATGGCGTCCACGGCCGAGGAACGGCCCGCCCGCGTCTCCGGGATCGACAAGATCGAGCGCCGCCGCGTCGCGCTCGCGGAGTCCGCGCTGAAGACGCTCGGCGAGCTCGGGTACGCGCGCACCAGCCTGCGCGAGATCGCGAACAACTCCGAGTTCACGCACGGCGTCGTGCACTACTACTTCCGCGACAAGATCGACCTGATCAGCTACTGCGTGCGCTACTACAAGACCAAATGCGCCCGGCGGTACGACGAGGTCGTCGAGACCGCGACCTCCGCCGACGAGCTCGCGACCGGCTTCCTGGGCAAGATGACCCAGACGCTGGTCGAGGAGACCCCGATGCACAAGCTCTGGTACGACCTGCGTGCGCAGAGCATGTTCGAGGACCAGCTCCGCCCGGACGTCGAGGAGATCGACAAGCTGCTCGAGGCGATGATCTGGCGGATCCTGTCCCGGTACGCCGACCTCACCGCGACGGTACCGGCCGTTGACGCGCCGACGGCGTACGCGCTGGTCGACGGCCTGTTCGAGCAGGCCGTCGTGGGCTACGCGGCGAACCCGGACAAGACCCCGGCCCTGCTGACCGACCGGATCATGCAGGTCCTGCCCAAGCTCGTCACGACGTAGCTCTCACTCCGCTCCGCAGTCGACCTTGCAGAGGGTGTCGGTGAGGGTGAGGATGGCGCCCGGCTGGTCGCTGCCGGACTCGGTGGAGTACTCGACGGTCCAAGTGCCGGCGGTGGTGTTGCCGGCGGTCTTGCCGGACTGCTGTTTGAGCCAGTCGACGATCTGACCGCGCGGGTTCACGTGCGCCAGCTCCAACGCCTCCGGTGCGAACTCGGTCAGTGCGGCAGCTGCCTCTGCAGCGACCCCGGTCGCCTGCAACGACAGCACTGCCGGGCGTGGCTGGGTACCGATCAGCACCTGTGCGGAGGTGGTGCCCTTGCTGCAGGTCTGGTACGCCTCGTCGGTGCTGCACTGGTACTGCTTGCCGGTGAACGCGGCCACGACCTGTGTAGGTGTCAGGTCCGGCAGCTTCTCCTCCGGGCCGGAGGGTGTACTGCCACCACTGGCTTGAGCTGACGGCGTACTGGAGGTGCTCGGGCTGCTCCCCGACTCGGGCTTGCTGCCGGAGCAAGCCGTGGTGCCGGCGAGCAGCGCGCAGGCGAGTGCTGCGACGAGCCGGCGGTTCAGACCGGCACCTCGATCGCCGCGTCGAGTGCGATCGTGATCATCTCGGAGAACGTCGTCTGGCGCTCCTCCGCGGACGTCACCTCGTGCGTGATCAGGTGGTCCGACACGGTCATGATGCCGAGCGCGCGGCGGCCGAACTTCGCCGCGAGGGTGTACAGCGCGGAGGCCTCCATCTCGATGCCGAGAACGCCGTACTCCGCGGTCCGCGAGACCAGGTCCGGACGGTCGTTGTAGAACAGGTCGCCGGAGAACACCTGGCCGACGTGCACGTTCAGCCCGGCCGCCTCGGCCGCGTCGACGGCCGCGCGGAGCAGCTGGTAGTCGGCGGTCGGCGCGTAGTCGATGCCGTGGAAGCGCAGCCGGTTCATCTGCGAGTCGGTGCTCGCGGACATCGCCACGATCACGTCCCGGACCCGGACCGACTCGGTGAGCGCGCCGCAGGTACCGACCCGGATCAGGGTCTGTACGTCGTAGGACTCGAACAGCTCGTTCGCGTAGATGGACGCGGACGGCTGGCCCATCCCGGAGCCCTGGACGGAGATGCGCTCGCCCTTGTAGGTGCCGGTGAACCCGAACATGTTCCGGATCTCGGTGTAGCAGATCACGTCCGACAGGTAGGTCTCGGCGATCCACTTGGCCCGCAGCGGGTCCCCCGGAAACAGCACCCGCGGTGCGATCTGCCCCTTCTCGGCGGCGATGTGAATACTCATGCCGGGATGCTCTCACGCGCCCGGGGTAGGTTGTGCGACGTGGCCTACTCCATCGCACCTGGTTCGCTGACCCTGTCCCGGTCCGTTCTGGACCGTGCCGCCGACCGCAGGCGGGACGACGACTGGCTGGAGAAGGCGTGGGGCGCGGCTGACACGCAGGTGGTCGCGGTGGCCGGCGACAAGATCCAGGTGACCGACGACCGGACTGCCCTGCGCTTCGTTCCGCCGTCCGAAGCGCCCGAAGGCCTACGGGTCTTCCTGGGCATCGACCGCGTGTCCGGCGCCGGTATGACGGCAGACGGCCGCGCCGTGTTCGCCGTTCTGGTCAAGGACGAGCCAGACGAGTCGTACGCCGGTCTGCGCGAGGTCGGCGGCGTCCTGGACGACCGGGAGGCCGGGGCCGCGGTCCATGTGATCGGACTGGCCAACTGGCACGCCGTGAACACGCACTGCGCCAACTGCGGCGAGCACACCGAGGTGGTGGAAGAGGGCCACGTCCGGCAATGCCCGAACTGCGGTACGTCGCACTTCCCGCGTACGGACCCCGCGATCATCGTCCTGGTCACCGACGACCAGGACCGCGCCCTGCTCGGCCGCAACGAGAAGTGGCCGGAGGGGCAGTACTCCACACTGGCCGGCTTCGTGGAGCCCGGTGAGTCGCTCGAGGGCGCCGTACGCCGTGAGGTGCTCGAGGAGAGCGGCGTGATCGTCGGGCCGGAGGTCAGGTACGCGGGCAGCCAGCCGTGGCCGTTGCCCGCCAGCCTGATGCTCGGGTTCTACGCGAAGGCGACGGGCTTCGACATCGAGGTGGACGGCGACGAGATCTCCGACGCCCGATGGTTCACCCGGGAGGACCTTCGTGCGCTGATCGAATCCGGCACGATGCGCCTCCCGGGCGCCATCTCGATCTCCCGCCGCCTGATCGAAGGCTGGTACGGCGAGAGCCTCGGCTGACTACTTCCCGACGTTCGACCTGGCTGCGGCGACCAGGATCAGTACGCCCTCCCAGTGCTCGATCGAGCCGTCTTGTTCAAGCTGACGAACCTTGACGCCGACGGCAGCGACATATGCGCTGTGGCTGGGCCAGTTGGCCTTCGCGCTCGGTAGTACGTCGGTCAGCGTGCAGCCGTACGTCAGGAAGCGGTTCTGCACGTGGCTGTCGATGTTGCCGGTCCACACCGTCGGCCGTACGTCGGACTGTGGACACGGGTCCACGGGCGGCGTGTACGACGCCAGGTTGGTCGGGTTGATGTACCCGTCCGGACGCAGCAGCGTGTAGTAGGTGCCGTCCGGCGTCTGGGTGAGCCGGTTGAGGCCGTGGTCACGCAGGATCGTCGAACGGCCGCTCAGGATGTCCAGAACGAACAGCCGCCCACCTGTCACGCCATACAGATAGCCGTCGCGCCAAGAGAGCGCGCCGTCCTGCGAACCGGTCGCTCCGCTGAACACAGGCAGCAGCCGCTGCACCGCACCCGTGGCCGGGTCGACAGCGAACACGATGCCGTCAGCCAGCCCCCACACGTTGCCGTCCGGCCCGTCGATCAGCTCGTTGATGCTGGCCGCGCCCGGCACCGGCACGACGTCGGTCAGCACCTGGCCCGTCGCCGGATCCACCTTGACCAGATGCGCCTCGGTGGCCTTCGGGTCGGTGCCCTGGCCACCCTCGATGCTGGACCCGAGCCAGACGTCGTTCCCGTCCGGCACGATCGACGCGATCGTCTGATCGGCCACGAGGTTGCGGTAGACGGTGTGGACACCCGTTGGTACGTCGTACACGGTCAAGGCGCCGCCGTACTCGCCGTACGCCGGTGTGGTGCCGACGTACACGTGGTCGCCGTCGGGTACTACGGAGACCGGGCGGTTCTGGTGGTCGCTGTCGACGAGGCTGAACAGCTCCTTCGGGTTCGTGGCGCTGTCCGGCTGCGTCGGATCCCAGAGCGAGAGCCTGCCGTACGGGTAGATACCGACGTACATCTTGCCGTGGCCGTCCCATGCCCAGCCCTCCACCTGGCCCTGCCGGGTCGTCACAGCGGACTTGCCCGTGGCTGGGTCGTAGATGGCGGTAGAGCCGTTCAGATAGACGTTGACGAAGACCTTGCCCGTGCTGGCGTCGGCCAGCTCGTGCATGAGCGGCGAGGGCACGTATTGGAACGGGGAGCTCCATTGCGCGAGCGTTCCGTCCGCGGGGTTGTAGCGGAACGTTCCGCCGGAGTAGTTCCCGGCTAGGCCGTACAAGACCGGTACGCCGTTCTCTGTGACCCAGCCGTACCCGATGGACGCTCCACGGGTCAGGGTGCGTGCCGGCGTCACCGGGCCGACCGTGTTGGTGTCCAGGTCGTAGTGCGTGAGCCTAAGAGTGTTGTCGGTGAAGTAGACGCCGCCTGGTCCGGCAGCGGAGACACCGCGGGCAGCGATCGGGTAGTCCATCACCTGTTGGCCCGTGGTTGCGTCGGTGTACTTCACCTGCTCACCGGTGACCGCGTCCACCACGACAAGCCGGCTGCTGGCGTTCGCGAACACCTTCCCGCCCGCGTAGTCCAGGTCGATGAAGTCCTTGGCGGTCGTACCCGGCGGAGTGATGTCCTCGACGGCCTTGGTCGCGACGTCGATCCGGAGCAGCCGGGCGTTGGGAGTGGAGACTCCGACGAACAGCTTGTTGTGGTCGGGGTCGTAGACGGTGGACCGCGCGTACTGCTGCACCGGGTCCAGTGAGCCGTAGTCGGTGACCTCTCCGGTCGTCGCGTCGTACTTGAACGCGTGGGCGTTGGGGTAGGTCCCGGCGTACACGTTGCCCTCAGGGTCGGCCGTGAGGCCGTAGATCTGGGACTGGTTCGGGATGGGCTGCCCCAGGTCGGTTACCTCACCGGTGACCGGGCTGTAGCGGTACAGGTGCGCGTTGGCGTACGTACCGAGGTACACGTCGCCGTTGGGCACCACAACGATCGCCCAGCCGCCGGCGGCCCCGGGCAGCGGGACGGTGCGCAGCAGTTCGCGCGAATGCAGGTCTACGACGTTCAGCCGGGCGTTCTCACCGGCGGGTACGGCGTACACGACGTCGCGGCCGTCCGGCGTACGGCCGACGGCGCCCTCCATGATCGTCAGCGAGCTGACGGGGGAGCCGAGGTTCTTGACGACGTCGGTGGTCGGGGCGAACGGTCTGGTCGCCGGGCCGAGCGGCCAGTTCTCCGAAGGGAACGGATGCGGCAGGTCACCCGGCGGGGAGGCCGTCGCGCGCAGCCCGCCCAGAGCGAGCAGGCCGAGCGCGGCGGCGACAGTGATCAGGGCATGGCGGAATTGACGGCGCGAGAACATGGGCGGACTCCCTGCGACGTGGTTCATCGCAAGGTATAACGGTCATGGCCGTAAAGTCCATAACCCAGGAATTATGGCCTCAGGCCGTAATTACGCGGCGAGCTTCTCCGCGACCTGGGCGAGGGAGGGGTTGGTCATCGCCGTACCGTCCGGGAAGACCACGGTCGGCACCGTCTGGTTGCCGTTGTTGATCTTCTCGACGATCTCCGCGGCACCCGGGACCTGCTCGATGTCGACCTCGGTGAACTCGATGCCGGCCCGGTTGAGCTGGCCCTTCAAGCGGTGGCAGTAGCCGCACCACGGGGTCGAGTACATGGTGAAAGCCGACATCGGCGGACTCCTTCGGAGGTTTCTGTCGGACGACCGGTCTAGGGTTGCCCTCGACGTATTCGAACCATGGTCCAGGTGGTGCTGTTCCCGCATGTCTCAGTCCGTGAGCGACTTCACACGACCCGCCTCCGCCGAGGACCTCCTGGAGGCGCTCGACCCGGAGCAGCGGGCGGTCGCGACCGCCCTGCACGGGCCGGTGGTGGTGATGGCCGGCGCGGGCACCGGGAAGACCCGGGCGATCACGCACCGGATCGCGTACGGCGTGCGGACCGGGACGTTCGACCCGGTCCGGGTGCTCGCGGTGACGTTCACCCAGCGCGCGGCGGGGGAGATGCGCGGGCGGCTGGCCCAGCTCGGCGTCCAGGGTGTGCAGGCCCGCACGTTCCACTCCGCGGCGCTCCGCCAGGCCCGGTTCTTCTGGCCGAAGGTGTACGGCGGGGAGCTGCCGCCGATCGCGGACCGGAAGTTCCCGCTGCTGACCGAGGCCGCGTCGCGCTGCCGGATCCGCGTCGACACCCCCGCGCTGCGCGACCTCGCCGGTGAGGTCGAGTGGGCCAAGGTGAGCAACGTCCGCCCGGACGACTACGCGAAGGTCGCGCCGAAGTCGGGCCGGACGCTCGCCGCCTTCGACCCGGCGACGATCGCCCGGGTGTTCGCGGCGTACGAGGACGTCAAGATGGAGCGCGGACGGATCGACCTCGAGGACGTGCTGCTCTGCGCGGTCGCGCTGCTCGCGGAGGACGAGCGGGTGGCGGCCGAGATCCGGCGGCAGTACCGGACGTTCGTCGTGGACGAGTACCAGGACGTCTCGCCGCTGCAGCAGTCGCTGCTCGACCTGTGGCTGGGCGGCCGCGAGGACGTCTGCGTGGTCGGCGACCCGGCGCAGACCATCTACTCCTGGGCCGGCGCCGAGCCGGAGAACCTGGTGCGGTTCGCGTCCCGGCACCCGTCGGCGACGCTGATCAAGCTGGTCCGCGACTACCGGTCGACTCCGCAGATCGTCGACGTGGCGAACAAGATCCTCGACGCGGCCGGCCCGACCGGGCTGCCCGGTCGGGTCACGCTGCGCTCGCAGAAGGACGCCGGCCCGGTCCCGGTCTATCGGGAGTACTCCGACGAGGTCGCGGAGGCGGACGCGGTCGCGCGCGCCGTCGCCCGGCTGCAGGACGAGGGCGTCGCGCTGCGCGACATCGCCGTACTGTTCCGGACCAACGCGCAGTCGGAGAACTTCGAGCAGGCGCTGGCCGAGCGGAAGATCCCGACCGTGCTGAAGGGCGCGGAGCGGTTCTTCGAGCGGGCCGAGATCCGGCAGGCCGCCGTACTGCTGCGCGGGCAGGTGAAGGCCGGCGAGGCCGGGGACGACCTGCTGTCGACGGTGACCGGCGTTCTGGCGGGAGCCGGCTGGACGGCCGAGCCGCCGACCGGGACCGGTGCGGTGCGGGACCGCTGGGAGTCGCTGAGCGCGCTGGTCACGATGACGGCGGACTTCGCCGCGCAGCACCCCGAGGCGCGGCTGCCCGAGCTGATGGCGGAGCTGGACCGGCGCGCGACGATCCAGCACGCGCCGCTGGCGGAGGGCGTCACGCTGGCGACGCTGCACGCCGCGAAGGGCCTGGAGTGGGAGTGCGTGTTCATCGTCGGGGCGCACGAGGGGACCCTGCCGATCGCGTACGCCCAGACTCCGGCCCAGGTGGAGGAGGAGCGGCGGCTGTTCTACGTCGGCGTCACGCGGGCGAAGCAGCAGCTGTTCGTCAGCTGGTCGACCTCGCGCTCGCCGGGCGGCCGGGGTACCCGCGGCCCGACCCGGTTCCTGGACCCGATCGGCGTCCGTACGGCGCGGACCGAATGGACCCCGCCCTCGTCGGCCGGCTGGGAGCGCCCGGCGCGGGCGCAGCGGTCCGACCGGCCGATCCCGAAGTGCCGGGTGTGCGGCAAGGGGCTGCTCGACCCCGGTGCCCGCAAGCTCGGCCGCTGCGAGGACTGCCCGTCGACGATGGACCAGAAGCTGTACGACGCCCTGATCGAGTGGCGGACCGGGCAGGCGGAGTCCGAGAAGATGCCGGCGTTCGTGATCCTCACCGACGCCACGCTGACCGCGATCGCCGAGACCCGGCCCGCCGACGCCCAGGCGCTCCGGCAGATCCCGGGGATCGGCCACACCAAGATCTCGAAGTACGGCGAGCAGATCATCAACCTCTGCACCCGCTGACCTAGGACCTGTCTGGTGGTCCAGCGCCTACTGCGGGGCACTCGGCACGGCGCCTCGCCGCACGGGTGCAAAGGCCACGATGCTCCGCATCGAGACCTTCGCCCCCGCACGGCGATGCACCGCACCGAGCACCTCCTCGCTACGGCGCTGGACCACCAGACAGGTCCTAATCTGTTGCCAGGCACGCGCGGCCCGGCGCATGCTGGACGACAGGCCGTGTTCTGCTGCCGGCAGACGTGGCAGTTAGGTGACAGAGGCAACGATCCCGGAGCGTGCCGGAAACGTTGCGGTACGCGGTGCGAACCGGTCGCAACAGCCAGATCCGGCCGCCGCGGCGGCAACTTCCGGCCAACTTCGCGAACTGGCGTTAAATAGTTTGCGGGCTCCGCCGGGGACGGCGTACTGTTCTTTCTGCGGCCGAAGCCTGGCCGAAAACTTCGAACCACCATAGCGATCGAGCCAACCGCCCGCTTCGCCACAACGAGAGGAGGTGCCCTGGAAATGATTACCAACACGGTCAAGAAGCCGTTCAGCGACGCTGCCGCGCTGCCGTGCGCCCAGATCCCGGGTGCCTCGCCGCGCCTGCACGTCGCGACCGTTGTGCTCATGGCTTCCGGCGCTGCCCAGTTCAAGGGCGGAGCTGTCGGCGATGTGAAGTACGGCGGTTCGGGTTCTCGAGCATGGAGTCCACCGGTCTGACAAGCGTCAGAGCCGGCACCTCCAGGCCGCGGAACCCACCCAAGGGTCCCGCGGCCCTTTTGTTTGTCAGCACAGTTTTGGCGATTACCAACCGGTAATCGTCGAGGACGACAAGAGATCAGCATCAAACAGTCACTGGGAGGTGACCGGAATGAGCGTGAGCTTCCTCGATGTCTTCACCGAGGTGGCAACGTCGCAGGACCTGCCCTGTCGGTCCTACGCGCCAGAACTCTTCTTCGCCGAATCGCCGGCGGACGTCGAGTACGCGAAGTCACTCTGCACGACCTGCCCGCTGCAGGCCGAGTGCCTGGCCGGAGCGCTCGAGCGTTCCGAGCCGTGGGGTGTGTGGGGTGGCCAGCTGTTCGTCCAGGGTGTGGTGGTTCCGCGCAAGCGGCCCCGTGGGCGTCCCCGCAAGAGCGACACCGTAACCGCTGCCTGACGACGACAACCCCTACGAAAACGAGTCCGAACGATGACTACCCAGACTTTCACCAGGAGCACCGAAATGCATTTACTTCATGAAGATCTCGCCCGTGCTCATTGTCGTACTTCACTGAAGGACGCAGAGCAGAACCGACGCTTCCGCCTCGCCCAGAAAGTTGAGCGGGCGCAGAAGCAGGCCGAGCGGGCAGGCCGGCGAGCGGAGAGGGCCAGCGCACGCGCGCGCCTCGCACTCGCCCGCCTCGTCTGATCCACCAGAAACACAGCCTGACCAGCTGAAACCGAGGGGCGGCACCCGACAAGGGGGTGCCGCCCCTTCAGCGTTCCAGCTGCAGCTGGAGCAGGCCGATCAGCGTGATCCCGCTGACGATCTCGTGCCGGGCGATCATCGCGGCGAGGTCCGCGACCGGGATCCACTCGATCCGGTCGGACTCGTTCCGCTCCGTCGGCTCACCGACGTACGTCGCACTCGTCGCGCGGTACACGAAGTGGCGCGAGTCCATGATCCCGGCGGCCGGCTCCGAGCGGATCAGCTCGGTCAGCCCGTCCGCCCGCCAGCCGGTCTCCTCCAGCAGTTCGCGCCCGGCCGCCGTCTCCGGGTCCTCCCCGGCCTCGATGATCCCCATCGGGATCTCCCACGCCCAGGTGTCGGTCAGGAACCGATGCCGCCACATCAGCAGCACGTGCTCGTCCCGCGTGACGACCGCCGCGGCGATGTCCTTCAGCCGTACGGCGTGGTAGTCGTACCGCTCACCGTCGGGCTGCTCGACGTCCAGCCGCCGTACGCTCATCCACTGGTTTCCCCAGACTTCGCCCTCGCCGTGAACTGTCCATCGCACGACGTGCACACTAGTGGCATGGCAAGTGCTACCTGTGCGTTGTGTGGTGTCCAGGCGGAGTCGGAGCAGGCGCCGCTGACCTGGGCGACGTCGTTCGAGGACGGTCGCAAGCTGCTGTACTGCGACCGCTGCTCCCGCGAGAACGTCCGCAACATCGAGGGCAAGCTCGACACCGTCTACTGGTGATCAGTACTGGTCGGGCACCCGCATCGCCGGGCCGCCGACCTGGAGTCCGAGCGGTTGTGCCCGTCCGGCCGGCTCCTCCCACGCCTCCTGGCGGCCGAGCGCGGTGAGGTCGAGGTACCGGTAGCCGTTGTGGAAGTCCTCGATCCCGCGGCCGAACGTCGAGTACGTGTGGAAGACGTCCTCGCCGACCCGCAGGAACGTGCTGATCCCGGGCATCTCCTCGCCGTTCAGGTCCGCGGTCCACGGCCCGTCCGTCCACGGCGTACTCTTCTCGGTCGCCAGCTCCTGCTGCGTGCGGAAGTGCAGGAGAACGGGCGCGACCCGGTCGTCCAGTCTCAGACAACCCCCACCACTAATCTGTCCCACACACGTGTAGCTGCCGGAAGTTGCCGATCTCGTCGGCCGCCGACGAGCAGCTCGGGCACGCGTCGTCCCAGTCCGGCGCGAACATGAAGTGATGGATCACCAGCTGGTCCCGCCCGGCGAACAGGTCCAGCAGCCCGACCGGCCCGTCCGGACCCTCGAACGTGTACGGCTTCGTGATCCGCACCATCGGCAACCGCCGCCGCTCCGCGTTCAGCCGGTCCCGGGCCCGGGTCACCTCCTTCTCCAGCCGCAGCAGCTCGCGCCGCGCGGCCAGCCACTCGTCGGGTGAAACGACCTCGGGAGTGTCATCACGGTCTCCACTTCCTGGACAGGAATTCCTTTCGAAGATATGTCGACGCCGGGCCGCTCCGATCGACGCGTTGAGTGAAGGAACTTCCCGAAAGGACCCGGATCATGACCGTCACTCTCGAAACGGCGACCGGCAGGCGGCAGTGGATCGCGCTGGGCGTGCTGTGTCTGGCCACGCTGCTCGTCTCGCTGGACCTGTTCGTGATGCTGCTGGCGATCCCCGCCGTCACCGAGGCGCTGCACGCCGACGGCACCCAGCAGCTGTGGATCCTCGACGTGTACGGGTTCATGGTGGCCGGCCTGATGATCACGATGGGCTCGCTCGGCGACCGGCTGGGGCGGCGCCGGCTGCTGCTGATCGCCGCGGCCGTCTTCGGGGTCGCCTCGGTCGTCGCGGCGTACTCCGTGAATCCGGGCATGCTGATCGGTGCCCGTGCGGTGCTCGGGATCGCCGGTGCCGCGATCGCGCCGTGCACGCTGTCGCTGATCTCCACGCTGTTCCCGGACGAGCGGCAGCGCGCGACGGCGCTCGGCGTCTGGGGCGGCTGCTTCACCGTCGGGGCCATCGTCGGCCCGATCGTCGGCGGCGTACTGCTGAACCACTTCTGGTGGGGCTCGGCGTTCCTGATCGGCGTCCCCGCGATGGTTGTGCTGCTGGCGGTCGGGCCGGTGCTGCTGCCGGAGTACCGCAACGAGCAGGCCGGGCGGATCGACGTACCGAGTGTGCTGCTGTCGTTGCTGGCGATCCTGCCGGCCATCCACGGTCTGAAGCACCTGGCGGCGCACGGGGCCGACCTGCAGGCTGCCGGGGCGCTGGTGGTCGGGGCCGTCTTCGGCGCGATCTTCGTACGGCGGCAGCTGCGGCTGGACGACCCGCTGGTCGACGTACGGCTGTTCACGCGTCGTACGTTCAGCGTGACGCTCGGCAGCATGACGGCGTACTCGATGCTGTCCGGCGGCGTGATGGTGTTCGTGGCGCAGTACTTCCAGCTGGTCAAGGGGATGACCCCGCTGCAGGCCGGGCTCGCCCTGGTGCCGGGGATGATCACGTCGACCATCGGGTTCCAGCTGGCGCCGCGGCTGGCGCGGCGGATCCGCCCGGGCGTCCTGATCCCGGCGGGCGTCGCGTTCACCGTCGCCGGGATGATCGTGGTCAGCCTGACGACGTCGACGACCGTCCTGGTGCTCGCGTTCGCGTTCGAGTGCTTCGGGCCGGGCGCGCTGGTCATCCTGGGGACGAACCTGGTGATCGGGTCGGTGCCGCCGGAGAAGGCGGGCTCGGCGGGCGCGCTGACCCAGACCGGGAACGAGTTCGGCTACTCGCTCGGGATCGCGGTCCTCGGCAGCGTGGTGACCGCCGTGTACCGCGGCCGGACCGGCGGCAACTCGCTCGGCGAGACGATCGCCCAGGGCGCCACAGGCGACGTACTGACCCAGGCTCGCGAGGCATTCACGTCCGGCCTGCACCTCGCCGCCGGCATCACCGCGCTGGCCCTGGCCGCAATGGCCGTCCTGTTGGCCGTGACGCTGCGGCGGCTGCCGGCCCTCAGTCGTCGGTGAAACCGGGCAGGAACTCCTCCAGGACCGCCCGGAACGGCGCCTCCGCCTCGAGCTGTGACAGGACGGCGATGCCGCCGATCCACACCCGGTGGATCAGCAGGTACGACGGCGGCATGTTGAGTCGCAGGGCGAGCGACGCGTTCGGCGACCGGAAGTCACCGGTCCGGTTCGCCTGCGCGCGCATCCAGGCCCGGCTGAACTGGAACGTCGCCTCCCGGGCCGGCTCCGCGAACGGCGCCAGATAGTCCATCAGCTGCTCCGGGTCGATCTCCATCCGCGGCTTGATGAAGCCCTCGGCCTTCAGCCCGTCCCGGACCGCGACGCCGTCACCGTTCAGCGAGATCCGCAGCAGCCGCCCGATCGCCGGCGGCAGCCCGTCCGGGAGCCGTGCGCAGAGGCCGAAGTCGACCACGCCGAGGCGGCCGTCCGCCAGCACCCGGAAGTTCCCCGGGTGCGGGTCGGAGTGCAGCAGACCGGCGTACTTCGGCCCGCTGAACATGAACCGGACGTACTTCAGCCCGATCGCGTCCCGCTCCTCCTGGGTGCCGTCGCTGATGAACGACGACAGCGGGCGGCCCTCGATCCACTCGGAGACGATCACCGTGGGGGAGTGCTTCACCACCCGCGGGACGACGAACTCCGGGTGGTCCTTGAAGGCATCGGCGTACTGCTGCTGGGCCTGCGCCTCGCGGTCGTAGTCGAGCTCCTCGCCGATCCGCTCCTGGAGCTCCGCGACCAGCGGCTTCACGTCCAGGCCGGGGATCAGCGTGCCGATCGTGCGGCCGAACCGGCCGAGCTGGCGGAGGTCCGCGCGGAGCGCCTCGGCGGCACCCGGGTACTGCAGCTTGACCGCGACCTCGCGGCCGTCCTTCAGCCGTCCGCGGTGCACCTGGCCGATCGACGCGGCCGCCGCGGGCACTTCGTCGAACTCGTCGAACCGGTCCCGCCAGCGCTTGCCGAGCTCCGCGGACAGGATCTTGTCCACGGTCGCCGCCGGCATCGGCGGGGCGGAGTCCTGGAGCTTGGTCAGGGTGGCCCGGTACGGCGCCGCGAGCTCCTCCGGCATCGCCGACTCCATCAGGCTCAGCATCTGCCCGAACTTCATCGCGCCGCCCTTGAGCTCACCCAGGACGGCGAACAACTGGTCCGCCGTACGCCGCTGGAACTCGGCCAGCACGGCCTCGGCGGGAGCGCCGCCGATGCGCTTGCCCAGGCCGACCGTCGCCCGCCCGGCGGCGCCGAGCGGCAGGCTGGCGAGTTTCGCGGTCCGGCTCAGCGCCTTACGAGGAAGGTCCGACACCCCTCCATTCTGTCCGGTCGCCCAAGCCGGGACGACGGAGGGGCGGTGCCGGACCCGTGTTGCAGGTCCGGCACCGCCCCTACGACTTGGTGCGTCAGGCCTTGCCGAGGATCCGGTTCAGGTTCGTACCGCACTCGGGGCACTTGGCCTTCGCCATGCGCGTGCCCTTGTCGTTGACCTTGACCTCGCCGTCGGCGGTGCGCTTGGCCTTGCACTTGACGCAGTAGAACTCGCCGCTCCAGGTCTCTGCCATGAGGGCCCTCTCCTTGCTCTGAATTCCAGCCCGGGGCCTCGCCCCGGGCAGTCGTTGGATGCTAACGGCAGACCGTCCTGCCGTAGGCCGTTCGGCCCAGTCGGGATTCACCCTACGGCCTCCTGGCGCAGGCTCAAGCGCACCGGGTGGTCCGCGCGCCGCCGGAATCCCCCGAGGAAAGCCCTTACCGAAACTTTCGCCGACGCGGAACAGGCTCCCGGTGATCCGCCTCCGGAACGACTCGGCTTCCCCTCCGAGCAGTCCCGGAAGCGGTCCGGGAGCCTGTTGCAGACGACGCTAGGAGGACCCGGCCGCGGAGGCAAGCCCAGGTTGTCCACGCCTGTGGATAACTCTGTGCGCAACGTGTGGGACGCGCCGCCGGGTGCTGTGGACGGGCGGGGGAACACGGTGTGAACAACGGGGATCGGCGGGATCAAGATCAGGCGTCTGACCTGCGGAAACGCTGATCCACAGGGTGTGCACCGAAGAAAGTTGTCGGATTCGGGGGGTACATTTTTGAGCCATGGCCGACTCTCCACCGCGCCCGATCCCGCCGTACGTGGACATCCGTCGCAGCAAGCGGCGCAAGCGCACGGTCAGCGCCTACCGGGACGGCGAGCGGGTGGTCGTGCTGATGCCCGACCGGCTGTCCGCCGCCGAGGAGGCGCGCTGGGTCGAGACCATGCTGGCGCGGCTCGAGAAGCAGCGCAGCCGATCGCGCGTGTCGGACGAAAAATTGTTGGCCAGAGCACACGAACTCGCGTGTCGCCACCTCCCCGAAGTGCCCGAACCTGCGTCTGTGAGGTGGGTTTCGAACCAAAACAGACGGTGGGGATCCTGTACTCCGGCGGACCGGTCGATCCGGCTGAGCACCCGGCTGCAGTCGATGCCGGGCTGGGTCGTGGACTACGTCCTGGTCCACGAACTGGCCCACCTGATCGAGCCGGCGCACAACGCGCACTTCTGGGACCTGGTCCACCGCTACCCGAAGGCGGAGCGCGCCGAGGGGTACCTCGAGGGCGTCTCGGCCGCCGCCTCCCTGGACTTCGAGGACTTCTGAGGTCCTCGCCGGACATCCGATCACCGGGTGCGTACGGCGTACGGAAAAGGGGTGGGTGGGGTTTCCCCCAGGGGTGGCTCGGGGGCTTCCTGCATGGTCCCCGCAGGGTCCTCCCGGCGAGGCTTTTGTCCCGTAGCCAGCGCCGCGCCAGGTGCGCTGGGTGGGGCGCCGGAGGGGGCGCAGAGGGGCAGGGAACGTATGGCCAGGGGACAGATCACGGTCCGGGCGGCGCGCTGGAGCGCCACCCATCCGTGGCGGGCGATCGCGATGTGGCTGGTGGTCGTGGCCGCCTGTTTCGCGCTCGGCTCGATGACCGGGACCAAGAAGTCGACCGATGAGGGGAACATCGGCGAGGTCACCCGGGCGGACAACATCGTCAAGTCCGGACACTTCGACGACCCGGACGTGGAGAGCGTGCTGATCACGGCACCGTCCGGGCAGCTCGACCAAGCCGCCGCCCGGAAGGCCGCCGGCACGGTGATTCAGCAGATGCGCGCCCTCGGTGGGGTCGCGGAGGTCGCCCAGCCGATGCCGTCGCCGAAGGGCGAAGCCGTCATCGTCCGGGTGACGCTGAAGGACGGCGCCGGGGACAACCGGGTCCAGCCATTGCTGGACACCACGGCGCGGGTCCAGAAGCAGTACCCGGACCTCCGGATCGAGGAGGTCGGTGGACTCTCGATCGGCAAGGCGCTGAACGAGACGCTCGGCAAGGACTTCAAGCGCGCGGAGATGTTCAGCCTGCCGGTGACGCTGGCGATCCTGCTGATCGCGTTCGGTGCACTGATCGCCGCCTCGGTACCGGTGCTGCTCGCGCTGTCCGCCGTCGCGGCCGCCATCGGCCTCTCGGCCGCGGCGTCCCAGCTGGTACCGGCGGTCGACGCGGTGAACAGCGTGATCCTGCTGATCGGGATGGCGGTCGGCGTCGACTATTCGCTCTTCTACCTCCGCCGTGAACGCGAGGAGCGCGCCAAGGGCCGCGGCCACGTCGACGCGGTCGAGATCGCGGCGGCGACCTCCGGCCACGCGGTCGTGGTCTCCGGTACGGCGGTGATCATCTCGATGGCCGGCCTGTTCCTGGCCCGGGACGCGGTGTTCTCGTCGTTCGCGGTCGGGTCGATCCTGGTCGTCGCGGTCGCCGTCGTCGGTTCGCTGACCGTGCTCCCCGCCGTACTGGCGAAGCTCGGCCGCTGGGTGGACCGCCCGCGCATCCCGCTGCTGTGGCGGCTGACCGCCGGCAACCGGCAGCCGCGGTTCTGGCCGACCGTGCTGAAGCCGGCCCTGAAGCACCCGATCGCCACGCTGCTCGTCGCCGTCACCGCGCTGCTCGCGGTCGCGTCGCCGGCGTTGGGGATGACGCTGAAGTTCCCGGGAACCGAGGACCTGCCGCGGACGACGTCGGTGATGAAGGCGTACGACCGGTTGACCGCCGCCTTCCCGAGTACGGGCACGAGCCACGAGGTCGCCGTACGGGCGCCCGCGAACGAGCAGGCCGCCGTACAGGCCGCGCTGGCGGAGCTCATGCGGAAGACCAAGGGCGATCCGCTGTTCGCGTCGGACGGCTTGGAGAAGCCGCGGTTCTCGAAGGACGGTACGGTCGCGACGCTGGAGGTGGCCACGCCGTACGAGGGTGGTAGCCAGCAGGCCCGCGACTCACTCGCCAAGCTCCGCAAGGACCTGATGCCGGAGACCGTCGGGAAGGTGCCCGGCGCCGAGTACGCGGTCGGCGGTTTCGTCGCCGCGGACGTGGACTACGCCGCCCACACCCGCGCCAAGCTCCCGCTGGTGATCGGCTTCGTCCTGCTGCTGACGATGATCGTGATGATGGCGACGTTCCGCTCGGTGGTCGTCGCGGTCACGGCGATCCTGCTCAACCTGCTCAGCGCGGGAGCGGCGTACGGCGTCGTCACGGCCGTCTTCCAGAACACGTGGGCCGAGGGCCTGCTCCACTTCCGCTCCAACGGCTCAGTGGTCAGCTGGCTCCCGCTGTTCCTCTTCGTGGTCCTGTTCGGCCTGTCGATGGACTACCACGTCTTCGTGGTCAGCCGAATCCGCGAAGCGGTCCTCCGCGGAGTCCCGACCCGCCAGGCCGTCGCCGAGGGCATCACAGGCTCAGCCGGCGTCGTCACCAGCGCGGCCGCGGTCATGATCGGCGTCTTCGCGGTCTTCGCCACCCTGAGCACCCTGGACATGAAACAACTCGGCGTAGGCCTCGCGGTAGCAATCCTGATCGACGCAACGATCATCCGCGCCGTAGTCCTCCCCAGCATCATGACCCTCCTCGGCGAAGCCAACTGGTGGGCCCCAAACTGGCTCCGCCCCAAGCCCGCCAAGCACTCCACAACCCCCACCCCCGACCGCGAACTAACCTCCGTCGGCTGACCGACCTGGAACGCGGGGCGTCGGTGGCGACCGACTCCCCGCCGCGGCCCACCCACGTCGTGAACCTGGGTGGGCCGCACCTGCTTCTCCGTGCTTGGGCGATGGAGAATCTGGTCATGGGAGATCGGGCTGTGGTGCTGGTCAAGTTGGCGGCGGAGGTGCTGTCGGTCGAGCGGGGGCATCCGGTGCGGGTGGCGGTGGACGGGTGTTCGGCGGCGGGGAAGACGACGTTGGCCGACGAGTTGGCCGAGGTGCTGCGGGGGCGTACCGCGCGGGAGGTGATCCGCGTCGGGCTGGACTACTTCAAGCGGGCGCCGAAGTTGCGGACGACGTACCCGATCGAGTCGCCGGAGAGCTACTACCACGAGGTGTACGACAACGAGGCGATCCGAGCTCGTCTGCTCGAACCGCTCGGGCCGGGTGGTGACCGCCGCTACACGACCGCGATCCGCCAGGCCAATGCCGCCGACGCCCTCGACGTGCCCGTCCGGACAGCCGCGCCCAATGCCGTCCTGATCGCCGACGGTGCGTTCCTGCAACGCCCGGAACTGAACAACTGCTGGGACCTCCGCATCTACGTCCACGTCAGCTTCGAAACAGTCCTCCAGCGTGGCGCCGTACGTGACGCAGCCTGGATGGACTCCCAGGAAGCCGCCGCTCACCGTTACCGCACCCGCTACATCCCAGGCGAACGCCTGTACGTCGACCACCACAACCCGGCCGCCCGCGCCGACCTGGTGGTGGACAACGAGCACCCAACCGCCCCCGTCCTGACCCGCAGACAAACCAACCGCTAGCCCGCCAACTGCTCCAAGCACGCCTGGTGCACCTCGGCGGCCAGCTCGGGGTCGGTCCGGCTCCACGGCTCGCCCGATTCGATCGCCCACAGTCCGGCCAGCGGCTGCTCGAAGGCTTCGACGGCGTAGTCGTTGGCTTCGACCAGCTCGACGACCTTGTCGACGACCCAGGCCCAGTGGGCCCGGCCGGAGAGATGGAACCTGGCGACGTGGTCGTACGCCACCTTGACCGCCGCCTGTCGCGAGGACGGCACAGCGACGCCAACGTCCGCGAGAGCTGCCGGCAGGAGATCGCGGACCTCGTGGGTGTCCCGTCCGCTGAGGCCCGCCAGCTCGACGAGCGAGCTGCCGTCGTACCCCTGGACGAGCCAGTTGGCGGCCCACATCGGTACGGACTCTGTGCGCAGGGTGCCCAGCACCAGCCAAGCCGCGACCAGGGTCGGCGTCGGCGTCTGGCCGTCCGGAACGATCTGCTCGAACATCGGTCTGTCAGTTGGTGGACTGGCGGGCTCGGTGGGCGGCGGCCTTTACTCGGCTTTGGCATTGGGGGGAGTGGAAGCGGCGTTGGCCGTTCTTTGAGGTGTCTACGAAGACGCGGTCGCAGTGGGGGGCTGCGCAGACGCCTAGGCGGCCGGCTAGGTCGCTGCCTACTGCTAGGGCCAGGCCTGCGGCGCAGCCGGCGGCCCAGCCGTTGGCCAGTTGTTCGTCGGGGCCGTGGAAGTGGAGGCTCCACGGTCGGTCGCGGCCGCGATCCAGCTGGGGGCGGGCATTGGTGTCTCGGAGCAGCGCGTTGATCTCGGTCGCGGCGGAGTCGAGGTCGCCGGTGTTCGCGGCTTCGAACACGATCCGCATCCGGGCCGCGAGGTCGATCAGCCGGCGCGAGTCGCCCAGCGGCGGGCGTTCGCGCGGCGGGTAGCCGATCGCGGTGAGGGCCTCGGCGACCGCGGTGGTCACGGATTCCGGGTCGCCGGCCGGTGCGGAGTACGGCGTACCGCCGGAGTATCCGGGCGTCAGCCGGTTCACGTACTCGACCGACGCGGCCAGCACACTCCGGGCATGACTATCAAAAGAGACTTGACCAGTCACGCGTCACCTCCGTAGGCTCAAGCTTGCGTGACCGATCATAGCCACTTAGACAGTCATGGGGGTTCGGTATGAGCGTCGTCGCCGCGACCAGAGGACTCTCACGCGCCGTGTGGATCCTGATCGTCGCCCGCGCGGTCAACAAGATCGGGGCGTTCACGCTGCCGTTCCTGGGGGTCGTGCTGGCGGTCGAGTTCAAGGCCTCGCTGACCGAGACCGGGGTGATCCTCGCCGTGTTCGGTGCGGCGACGATCCCGTCGCGGTTACTGGGCGGCCAGCTCGCGGACCGGCTCGGCCGGCGGCGGACGATCGTACTCGGACTGGTCGGTTGCGCGGTCTCACAGCTGTGGATCGCGCTCAGCCACGCGCTGTGGTCCGCAGTACTGGCGACTGTTCTGCTCGGGCTCGCGTTCGAGATCTACGAGCCGCCGAGCCAGGCGATGATCGCCGATGTCACCGAGCCCGAGGATCGCCCCGCGGCCTATGGTCTCTACAGCGCGGCCCTTGCCGGGGCAGGTGTTCTCGCCGGCCTGCTCGCCGCGGCCATCAGCCACTGGGACCTCCGCTGGCTCTTCGTCGCCGACGCGATCACCTGCCTCTCCTGCGCCGCACTCGTTGCGCTCGCGTTACCAGCTGACGTACGTCGGGACCCGGCGACCGACCGGCCGGACGTCGGCGACCAGCTGGAGCGGAGCCCGTGGCGGGACGGCCGGCTGTTGTTGCTGCTGGCAAGCGGCACGGTCTTCGCGACGATCTACATGCAGCTCGTCATCGGCATTCCGCTGACCCTGCTCGAGCAAGGCATCCCCAAGTCGGGCACCGGCGTGATTCTCGCGGTCTCCGCCGCCGTCCTGATCGTCGCTCAGCGCCTCCTACGCGTCCAGAAACTCGATGATTTCCGGTCGATCGCGATCGGCTACGTACTCCTCGCCACCGGCCTGCTGGCCTGCGCTTTCGCCCACACGCTCCTGGTCTTCGTGCTGGCAGCCGTCCTGTGGAGCCTCGGCGACCTCTTCCTGCTGACCCGCTATCTCACGCAGGCGTCCGGCCTCGCCCCGGACGTGGCACGCGGCCGCTACCTCGCGATCTTCGGTCTGAGCTGGGGCATCGCGACCACGATCGCCCCACTCACTGTCACTCAGCTGCTCAAAACCTCCGGCCCCACAGGGCTCTGGCTCACCAGCGCCGCAGTGGCCGCGCTGCTCGCCGTACTGCAGCCCTGGTTCAGGAAGCGACTAGTCGCACGGTGATGCCCTTCGCGACCGGCGTGTTGCTGCCCTTCGCGAGGTCATCGGCCGACATCAGCACGTTGGTCTCCGGGTAGTACGCCGCGACGCATCCGCGAGCCGTCGGGTACGAGACGAGCCGGAAGTGCGCGGCCCGCCGCTCGACGCCCTGGAACTCGCTCACGATGTCGACGTACTGCCCGTCCCGCAGGCCGAGCTCCGCCAGGTCCTCCGGATGCACGAACACCACCTCGCGCGTCCCGTGGATCCCGCGGTACCGGTCCTCGAGCCCGTAGATCGTCGTGTTGAACTGGTCGTGACTGCGCAACGTCTGCAGCAGCAGCCGGCCGGGCTCGGTCGGCAACCAGGTCAGATCGTTCGCGGTGAACTGCGCCCGCGCGTCCGACGTCTTGAACTCGCGCCGGTCCCGCGCGGCATGCGCGAGCAGGAACCCGCCGTCCCCGTCCCGCAGCCGGTCCTCGTAGTTCTCGTACCCGTCAGCGACCCGCCCGATCCGCTGCCGGATCAGGCTGTAGTCGTCGGCGAAGTCCGCCCACGGAATCTGCCCGACGTCCGGTACGACGGCCTGCGCCAGCCCGCACACGATCCCGATCTCGGACTTCATCTCCGGCGCCGGCGGGATCAGGTTCCCCTTGGACAGGTGTACGGCGCCCTGCGAGTCCTCGACCGACACGGACTGCGGGCCTGCCGCGGTGTGGTCGTGGTCCGTCCGCCCGAGCGTCGGCAGGATGAGCGCCTCGCGACCGGTGACGGTGTGCGACCGGTTCAGCTTCGTCGACACGTGGACGGTGAGGTCGCACTCGCGCAGACCGCGGTGCACGACCTCGGTGTCCGGCGTCGCGGACGCGAAGTTGCCGCCCATCGCGAAGAACACCCGAACGTCGCCGTCGCGCAGCCGCTGCACGGTCGCGGCCGCGTCGATGCCGTGCTCCCGCGGCGACGTGAACGAGAACTCGTGGTCGAGCTTGTCCAGGAACGCGTCGGGCATCTTCTCCCAGATCCCCATGCTGCGGTCGCCCTGGACGTTGGAGTGCCCACGCACCGGGCACGGTCCCGCGCCCGGCTTGCCGATGTTGCCCTGCAGGAGCAGCACGTTGACGACCTCGGTGATCGTCGCGACCGCGTCCCGGTGCTGGGTCAGCCCCATCGCCCAGCACACCACGGTCGCCTTCGACGCGAGGAACCGTTGGGCCAGCTCCTCGATCTCGGCGCGCCGCAGCCCGGTGGCCTGCTCGACGGCCGGCCAGTCCAGCTCGGCGTTGTGCTTGGCGTAGAGCTCGAAACCGCTGGTGTGCGAGTCGATGAACGACTTGTCCAGCACGGTCCCCGGATTCGCCGCCTCGGCCTGCAGCAGGAGGTGGCCGAGGGCAAGGAACAGCGCCTGGTCGCCGCCGATCCGGATGCCGAGGTGCTGGTCGCTGAGCTGCGTCCCCTTGCCGGCCAGGCCGCGCGGCTTCTGCGGGTTCATGAACCGCATCAGGCCGGGCTCGGGCAGCGGGTTGACCGACACGATCGAGGCGCCGTTGCGCTTGGCGACCTCGAGGTGGGTGAGCATCCGCGGCGCGTTGGTGCCCGGGTTCTGCCCGACGACCACGATCAGCTCGGACTCCTCGAGCATCTTCAGCGTGACAGCGCCCTTGCCGCTGCCGATCACCCGGGACAGCGCCGTACCGGAGGACTCGTGGCACATGTTCGAGCAGTCCGGGAGGTTGTTGGTCCCGTACGCGCGGACGAACAGCTGGTACAGGAAGGCGGCCTCGTTGCTGGTCCGCCCGGACGTGTAGAAGACCGCGTCGTCGGGGTCGACAAGCGCCTTGAGGTGCCGCGCGACGACCTGGAACGCCTCGTCCCAGCCGACCGGCTCGTAGTGTGTGGCGCCCGCCCGGAGCAGCATCGGCTCGGTGATCCGGCCGAGCTTGCCGAGGTCGAACTCGGAGATCCGGTCCAGGTCGGCCACCGAGTGCTGCGCGAAGAAGTCCCGGGACACGCGCTTGCGGGTCGCCTCCCAGGCCACCGCCTTGGCGCCGTTCTCACAGAACTCCGCCGCGTGCTTGTGCTCGGGATCCGGCCACGCGCAGGACGGGCAGTCGAACCCGCGGTCCTGATTCATCTTCAGGAAGACCCGGCCGCTGCGGACCGGTCCCATCTCGCGGAGACCGAACTTGAACGACGACAGCACGGCGGGCACGCCGGCGGCCTTCTGCTTCGGCGGTTCGATGTCGACCATGTTTCAACAATAAGCCTGCCTATCGTGCCGCGCCGCTTTGATAGGCCGGGTTGTGGATAAGTGGCGCACGCCACCACAGTCGAGGCAGCGGATATGTGCTCCCATCCCATAGTCCTTACGGTCGCTGATTCCTACAGTCGTCCGCCATGGAGACCCGTCGAGCCCTAGTCACCGGTGCAGCGTCCGGTATCGGCGCAGCGTGCGCCCAGCGCCTGGCAGCGGACGGTGTGCATGTGGTGGCCGTCGACCTCGACCAGGCCGGTCTTGACGCGCTGGACGGTGTTGAGACGGTGGTAGCCGACCTGTCGGATCTGGAACGGCTCCAGGACCTCCCGACGGACGTAGACATCCTGGTGAACAACGCGGGCGTCCAGCAGGTCGCACCGGTCGAGCAGTTCCCGCCGGAGCGCTTCAGCTACCTCATCCGGCTCATGCTGGAGGCACCGTTCCGGCTGATCCGCCAGACGCTGCCCCACATGTACGGCGCCGGCTGGGGCCGCGTGGTGAACATCAGCTCGGTCCACGGGCTACGGGCCAGCCCCTTCAAGGCGGCGTACGTCGCTGCGAAGCACGGGCTCGAGGGACTCAGCAAGGTGGTCGCCCTGGAAGGTGCTGCGCACGGGGTGACCAGCAACTGCGTGAACCCGGCGTACGTCCGTACGCCGCTCGTCACTGCGCAGCTGGCGGATCAGGCTGCAACACACGGCCTGTCCGAGTCAGAGGTCCTGGACAAGGTCCTGCTCGAACCGGTCGCGGTGAAGCGGCTGATCGAACCGGCCGAAGTGGCGGAGCTGGTCGCCGTACTGTGCGGCCCCGCGTCCGCCTCCATCACGGGGAGCTCGTTCGTACTCGACGGCGGCTGGACCGCCCACTAACTCAGGAGCCCGCCATGACGGCAACACAACCAGTCCAGACACGTACGTCGATCGTCCGGGTGGTCGGCGCGAGTCTCGTCGGTACGACGGTCGAGTGGTACGACTTCTTCCTGTACGGGGTCGCCGCGTCGGTGGTGTTCGGAGACCTGTTCTTCCCGAAGGGAGAACAGCTCACGGGGACGCTGCTGAGCTTCGCCACGTTCGCGGTGGGCTTCTTTGCACGTCCTATCGGCGGTGTGGTGTTCGGGCACTTCGGTGACCGCCTGGGGCGCAAGCAGTTGCTGGTGCTGTCCCTGCTGATGATGGGGCTCGCTACGTTCGCCATCGGCCTGCTCCCGACGTACGCACAGGTCGGTGCGCTCGCTCCGATCCTGCTGACGGTGCTGCGGCTCATCCAGGGGTTCGCACTGGGCGGGGAGTGGGGTGGGGCGGTTCTGATCGTGTCGGAGCATGGTGATCCGGCACGGCGTGGTTTCTGGGCGTCCTGGCCGCAAGCGGGCGCTCCTGCGGGTCAGTTGATCGCCAACGGTGTCCTGGCTGGGCTGGCAGCGTTCCAGTCGGACGCTGACTTCAACCGTTGGGGCTGGCGCATTCCGTTCCTGTTGTCCGCAGTACTCGTGCTGGTAGGCCTCTGGGTGCGGCTGCGGATCGAGGAGTCGCCGGTGTTCAAGGAGGCGCGGGCCAAGCAGGAGCCGGCGGACAAGCTTCCGCTGATCGAGGTGCTGACGCGGTACCCGCGCGAGGTGCTGACGGCGATGGGCGCGCGGATGGCGGAGAACGTCAGCTACTACATCTTCACGATCGTGATCGCGACGTACGCGAAGGAACACCTCGGGATGGGCAAGTCGTTCGCGTTGAACGCCGTACTGATCGGTGCGGCCGTGCACTTCTTCGCGATCCCGCTCTGGGGTGCGTTGTCGGACCGGATCGGCCGGCGGCCCGTCTATCTGGTCGGCGCGATCGGCGTTGGGGTCTGGGGCTTCCTCTTCATCACGCTGGTGGACACCAAGAACTTCGCACTGGCTGCTCTTGCGGTCACGGTCGGGCTGGTGCTGCACGGTGCGATGTACGGGCCGCAGGCGTCGTTCTTCACCGAGCTCTTCGGGACACGGGTGCGGTACTCCGGTGTCTCTGTCGGCTACCAGCTCGCATCGATCATCGCGGGCGGCCTGGCTCCCTTCATCGCGGTCGCCCTGCTCAAGGCGTACGACTCGGGCTATGCGATCGCGGTCTACATCGCAGTCTGCGCGGTCATCTCGATCGTGGCGGTGACGTCGTACTCCGAAACGCACCGCCGGGACCTCACTACGCTGTAGGACCATGGAGGAGCTGCTGCGCCTACTGGCCGAGGACGCGCCCGGGAGCGAGCTGGCCCGGGCGGCGGGCGCGGACGCGGTCGCCCGGGAGCTCGCCTTGCGCATTCGGGCCGACATGGACGCCAGCAAGAAGCGCGAGGCCGAGCTGTCCGCCTTGGTCGACGTAGCGCGGGAGCTGGCGTCAGCCCGCGACCCAGGCGCGGTCCTTGGCACGATCGTCCACCGCACCCGCAGTCTGCTCGGAGTGGACGTCGCCTACCTGACCCTGTACGACCCCGCGCGTGGCGACACGTACATGCGCGCAACGGACGGGTCTGTGTCGGCAGAGTTCCAGCAGGTGAGGCTGCCGCTCGGAGCCGGACTGGGCGGTCTGGTTGCGGAGACTTACAAGCCGTACTGGACCGCTGACTACCCAGCTGACCAGCGGTTCCGGCACACGACCACCATCGACCACGCTGTCGGCGACGAAGGCCTGGTGGCCATCTGCGGAACGCCGCTCATCGTCGATGGCGCGTTCGTGGGCGTCTTGTTCGCCTCCAACCGGACGCGCCGGCCCTTCAGCCGTGACGAGGTCTCGCTGCTCGGCTCGATGGCGGCACTGGCTGCTGTGACGATCGTCCAGGTGCGAGCCGCCGCGGAGACCGCGGCCGCGCTGGAGCAGCTCTCCGCGGCACATGCGGGCGTGGAACATGCAGCGGCCGCGCATGACCGCTTCGCTGAGATCGTGCTGTCCGGTGGCGATGTGGACGCGATCGCTGGTGCGTTGGCCGAGCTGCTGGGCGTGTGGGTCGTCCTGGTCGATGCCAGCGGCAACGAGCTGGCCAACGCCGGACAGGTGCCTGGTACGCCGGTTCCGTGGCAGGAGTCGTCATCCGGTCGTTTGACGCGCAGCGGTGACTGCTGGGTCGTAGCAGCGACGGCCAAGGGCGAACGGCTCGGTGCGCTGGTCATTGGCGGTGCTGACGACCTGTCCGGTGCTGACCAACGCATCGTCGAGCGGGCCGCCGTTGTCACAGCGTTGGTGCTCCTGTTCCGACGACAAGCTGCTGAGCAATCTCAACGTGCACAGGCGGATCTGCTGGCCGACGTACTCAGCGGCAGCGCCGACCCACGCACCCTGACCGAAAGACTCCGGCTCCTGGCCCCTCAGCACCGGAACGACCGCCTGGTCGTCGCAGTGTGCCGCGGCGACCACACCGGCGTACTGGCCCGCCTGTCTGCTCCGTTGGAGGACCGCCTGGTGCTGGCTGGCCCGTACGGCGGAGACCTGGTGCTGCTGTTCGCCCGTACGAAGCCAACGTCAGCAGCACGGGACCTGTCCGAGCTTGCGAAGCGTACGGGCGTCACCGTTGGTGTCACGGGACCTGCGGCGTGGGGAGAGCCGCTGGTGGACGCGCACCGCCAGGCAGCCCGTCTGGTCACCACGATGGTCCGCCTGGGCCGTACGGGCGAATCCGCAACGCCTGACGACCTCGGGGTGGCAGGACTCGTGGGAGCGTCCGAGGTCGACGTACACGCCCACGTGCAACACGTACTCGGCCAAGTGCTCGAGTACGACGCCGGCCGCGGCACCGACCTCATCGGCACGCTGCAGGCCTACTTCGCCGCCGGCCAGAGCCCAACCCGCGCCGCAACCTCCCTCCACATCCACCCGAACACCGTGCAACAACGCCTCGACCGAATCACCGCACTACTCGGCGACGGCTGGCAGTCCCCAACGCGCGCCCTGGACGTCCAGGTCGCCCTGCGGTTGCACTCCGCACTCGGCTGAGTCTGTCGTACGTTCAGCCGACAACAGGTCGGCCGAACGATACGCCCTGTCATCCGTTCACCCGCTGTGACGATCCCGCGGGTGGACACCACTCTTGATCCAGCGTTGCCGCCTGGTGCGGTGACAGAGAGTGGCGCCGGGGGGTGTCGAAATGTCGTGCGGACGCATCATCACGGTCTTCGCAGCCAAGGGTGGCTGCGGAAAGACAACCGTGGCCACGAACCTGGCCGTCACCTTGTGCGCCCTGGGTACTCGGCGCGTCTGCCTGGTCGATCTGGACCTGCAGTTCGGTGACGTCGCGTGCGTGCTCGGCCTGCGCTCCGAACGGGGCCTCTGCGACGCCGTCCGCTGGGCCGGGGCTCTGACCACCGAGCACCTGCCCGGACTGATGACGTCGTTCCGCCCCAATTTCGACTGCCTCCTGGCCCCGACCGGGCCGGGAGCCGCCGCACAGATCCCGCACGCTTTCATCGACGAGCTGCTGCGCGTACTGCCGCAGGCGTACGACTACGTGGTCGTCGACACCCCGGCTCAGTTCGACGCTTCGGTACTGGCGGCGCTCGACGCGGCCGACCACCAGGTGCTGGTCGCGACACCCGAGCGCCCGTCGTTGAAGAACCTGCGACTGACCCTCGACGTCCTCGACGTGCTGTACGACGCGACTGCGCGGTCCGTCGTCGTCAACCGATCGGACAGCCGGACCGGCCTCACCGTCGCCGACGTGGACCAGTTGCTCCGCAGCCCGGTCACGGTCCAGCTCCCCAACTGGACCGACGTACCCGCCTCGATCAACCGCGGCGAACCCATCACCGTCGGCTACCCGGACCACCCCGTCAGCCAGGCGATCCGCGAACTCGCGGACTCCCTGGCCGGAAGCGACGGGAGGTGCAGCCGCGACCCGCCCTCCGCGTAGCACGCCCGCCAACCACCAAATCCTTTGTACAGAAAGAGAAACCACCATGCTCGACCGAATTCGCCAGGCCCGCAAGAACGAGTCCGGCTTCACCCTCATCGAACTCCTGATGGTCATCGTCATCCTCGGCATCCTCGCGGGGATCGTCGTCTTCGCCGTCGGCGGCATCACCGACACCGGCAAGGCCTCCGCCTGCAAGGCCGACGTGAAGAACGTCGAGATCGCATCGGAGGCGTACTACGCCCAGTACCAGAAGTACGCCACCTCGATCGACGGCCTGCTCGTCACGGCAGCTCCGAAGGGCTTCCTGAAAGAGAAGCCGTCGTCGACGAACTACACGATCACCTACAACAGCGCCGACGGCAGCGTCACCGGTGCGCTGACCGGCGGCGGGGCCTGCTGACCACCTGAAGCCCCGGTGGGGAGGGGCGACCCCAAGCGCCTCTCTCCACCGGTTCCATCTACTACCTGGAGAGCACCATGATCAGTCTTGCTCGTGGCAGCCGGGTCGACCTGCTGCTCGAAGAGCTCTGGAACGCGGGCGGCACCGACCTCCTGCTGACCGCGGGCATGCCGCCCCAGATCCGCGTGCACGGCAGCCTGTACTCCGTCACCGGTACGGAGAAGCTGACCCGCGACGACACCGGCAGTCTGCTGAGCGAAGTACTCAACGAAGCCTGGAACAGCCGGCACGAGCACGACTTCGCGTTCTCCTGGCGCGACGAGGCCCGGATCCGCGGCAACGCGTTCACCCAGCGCGGCGACATCGCCGTGGCGCTCCGGATGATCCCGCGCCGCGTACCCACCATGGACGAGCTAGGCCTGCCGCCCGTCCTCTACGACTTCACCCGCCGCCACCAGGGCCTCGTACTGGTCACCGGCCCCACTGGCTCCGGTAAGTCGACCACCCTCGCAGCGATGATCGACAAGATCAACACGGACCGCGCCTGTCACATCATCACGATCGAGGACCCGATCGAGTACGTCCACGACCACAAGCTCTCCGCGGTCAACCAGCGCGAGGTGGGCAGCGACACTGCGAGCTTCCCGGACGCGCTGCGATCCGCGCTCCGCGAGGACCCTGACGTCCTGCTGGTCGGCGAGATGCGCGACCTGGACTCGATCCGGTTCGCTCTCACCATCGCCGAGACCGGTCACCTGGTCTTCGCCACACTGCACACGAACGACACGGCACAGTCGCTGGCCCGCATCATCGACGTCTTCCCGGCTGAGCAGCAGGCACAGGTACGTGTCCAGCTCGCGGCGGCACTCACGGGCGTCGTGTACCAGCGGCTGATCCCACGGATCGGTGGCGGCCTGGTCGCCGCGTACGAGGTCATGGTCGCGGATGCCGCCGTGCGGAACCTGATCAAGGAAGGCAAGACGCACCAGTTGCGCAACTCGGTCGTCACCGGTCAGCGCGACGGAATGCTCACCCTCGAACAGTCGCTGTCGGCACTTGTCCAGAACGGCGTCGTCGCGTACGACGACGCCGTCGCGCGCAGCCTGTACCCGAAGGACGTCGAGGCAAGGCCACGGCTGCGGGCGGGGGTACCGGCATGAAGCTCCGCAAGGCCGACACGCCTGAAGCCCGGCACGCCGCGCCGAACCCGCGCCCGGAGATCGTTCCGGCGGCCACCGAACAGGATCTGCACATCGAGCGGACCCGTGCCCGTCAGCTGGCCGAGCAGCACCACCTCGACCTGGTCGACCTGCGTACGGTCGGTCCGGACCCGGCCGCGGCCACGCTGCTCGACGAACGTACGGCTCGCAATCTGGCAGCAGTCCCGCTGGAGACTCGTGACGACGCGGTCGTCGTCGCGGTTGCCGACCCGTCGGTCGTGGAGGACCTGCGGGCCGCACTCGGCCGTCGAGTTGTCGCCATGGTCGCTGCGCCAACGGACGTGCTGCACGCGATCGGTACGGCGTACCGTGCGCTGAGCGGGATCGACGACCGGGTCAAGGTGTTCGCGGCTCGCGATGCTGTCCGCAAGGATGTCCGCGACGTCGCTACCGGTGCCAGTGACGAGGCTCCCGTCGTCCAGGTCGTGCAGCTGATCATCACCCAGGCGCTGCGGGACCGTGCCTCTGACGTGCACATCGAACCGCACGGTGACCGGGTGCGGGTTCGGTACCGGATCGACGGCGCGCTGCATGACGTACTCGAGCTGCCCGGCTCGATCGGTCCTGCGGTGGTCAGCCGGATCAAGATCGTCGCGGACCTCAACATCGTCGAGCGCCGGCGACCGCAGGACGGCCAGATCAGCATGGACGTCGAGGGGCGTCCGGTCGACATCCGGGTGTCCACGACGGCGGTGGTCGGCGGCGAGAAGGTCGTACTCCGGTTGCTCGACAAGAGCCGGCCGTTGTTCCGGCTCGGGCAGCTCGGGATGCCGGACGAGCAGGCCGCGGCGTACTCGAGCTTGCTGAGAGCGCCGTACGGGATGGTGATCTGCGCGGGGCCGACCGGAAGCGGCAAGACCACCACGCTGTACGGGTCGCTCGGCGAGATCAACAGCCCGGAGCGGAACATCATGACGATCGAGGACCCGGTGGAGTACACCTTCGACTCGATCAACCAGATCCAGATCAACGAGGCGGCCGGCATCACGTTCGCCGGCGGGCTCCGCTCGATCCTGCGGCAGGACCCGGACGTGATCCTGGTCGGCGAGGTGCGTGACGTGGAGACCGCGCGGATCGCCGTGCAGTCGGCGCTGACCGGTCACTTCGTACTGTCGTCGCTGCATGCCACGGACGCCGCGACCGCTCTGCATCGGCTGCTGGACATGGGGATCGAGACGTTCCTCGTGGCGTCGTCGGTGACCGCGGTGGTCTCGCAGCGGCTCGTGCGGCGGATCTGCCCCAACTGCCGTGAGTACTACGAACCGCCGACCGAAGAACTCGCCTTCCTCGCAAGCGCGGGTGGTGTAGCACCGCGCGACGGCTTTGTCCGTGGTGCGGGCTGCAACTACTGCGCGCAGACCGGGTTCCTGGAGCGGACCGGGGTGTACGAGCTGATGCCGATCTCGGACGCGATCCGCGAACTGGTCGTGGACCGGGCCTCGCACGAGGAGATCCGCAAGGCAGCCCGGTACGAAGGCATGCGGACGTTGACCGAGGAAGGTGTACGGCTCGCCGCAGCGGGTGTCACGACCGTCGGTGAGGTCATGCGGTCTATCTATCGGGTTGGGAGCTGACCGATGACGAAGTACGCCTACGTCGCAACCGCACCGAACGGCCAGGTCGCGAAGGGCACCACGAAGGCAGGGAGCCGCGAGGACGCGGAGCTGGCGCTGTACGAACGCGAGCTGCGCGACATCCGCGTCACCGAGAAGCGCAGCGTCCTGCAGCTGGAGATCACCCCGCGCCGGGTGAAGCGCGAAGAAGTCATGCACCTGTCCCGGCAGCTCGGCGCCTTCATCAAGGCCGGCCTGCCGCTGATCGATGCCGTGCACTCGCTCGGAGCGGAGTCCGACAACGCGTCGGTCCGCCGCATGATGGCCGAGGTCGAGCACGGGTTGCGGGGCGGCGAGAAACTCTCGGACTGCTTCGACCGGCACCCGAAGATCTTCCCGGAGTTCTACCGGGGCATCCTTCGCTCGGCCGAGCTCAGCGGTCAGTTGGACACCGTGCTCAGCCGGTTGGCGACATACCTCGAGCGCGACCTCGAGGCTCGGCGCAAGGTCAAGCAGGCGATGATCTACCCGTCCATCGTGGCGGCGATGTCGATGGTCACGGTGGTCGTGCTGGCGGCCTTCGTCCTGCCACGGTTCAAGGACTTCTTCGCCAGCCTGCACGCGACGCTGCCGTTGCCGACCCGGATGCTGCTCGCGGTCACCGACTTCCTGACCGCGTGGTGGTGGGCCCTGGGTGGCGGTGCCGCCGTACTCGCCCTGCTGGTTCTCGGCATCGTGCAGGCGCAGGGCGGCCGCTACCTGCGGGACAAGCTGTTCCTGTCCCTGCCCGTCCTCGGTGGCACGATCCGGTTCGCCCTCGTCGAGCGCTTCTGCCGGGTCCTCGCGTCGATGGTCGGTGCCGGCGTACAACTGCCGGAGGCGCTCCGCGTCGCCACCGGCTCGTTGCCGAATCTCGTCTTCCGTCGCGCGCTGGGTGTGGCGGGCGAGGCCCTGCTCGAGGGAGAGGGCCTCGCCGGTCCACTGGCCGCGACGAGACTCTTCCCGAAGACCGCGGCGCAGATGATGCGCGTCGGTGAGGACACCGGCACACTCGACACCCAACTCGAGGTCACGGCCACCTACTACGAGGGCGAGCTCGACTACAAACTGAAGAAGCTCATCGGCCTGTTCGAACCACTCGTCATCGTCGTCATGGGCATCATCGTCGGCTTCGTGGCGGTCGCCCTGGTATCCGCGATGTACGGCATCTTCCGGCAGGTCCAGACATGACCGGGCCTCGTGACGAGCGCGGCGAGTCGCTGCTCGAGCTGATGATCGCCGTCGCCCTCATGGGCATTGCGGTGGTGGCGATCATGGCCGGTCTGACGACGTCGATCATGGTCTCCGACATCCACCGTAAGCAGGCCGTCGCGGCCGCCACGGTCCGCTCGTACGCCGAGGCTGTCGAGAATTACGTGGCCGGTTCCGGCTACCAGGCATGTGCCTCTGCATCTTCGTACGCACCTTCCACCGTGGGACTGCTCGTACCGGCCGGGTACGCCGCCTCAGCCAGTGCGGCATCCAGCTGGAGCGGATCGACCTGGGTCGCGTGCAGCGGCGACACCGGCCTGCAGAAGATCACGCTGACCGTATCGAACGGCACACGCGCCTCGGAGCAGCTCGACGTGATTCTGCGGAAGCCGTGCCGGATGGCTGACGGGACCTGCTCGTGAGGCGCGGCGAGGAGGGTTTCACGCTGGTCGAGATGCTGGTGGCGGTCGTGATCATCGGCATCGTGATGCTGCCGCTCGCCAACGTCCTGATCGGATTCCTCCGTACCGACGGTCTGGCTTCCGCGCGGATGGACGAGTCACATGACGCCCAGATCGCGGCGGCGTACTGGGCCCAGGACGTCGCCAGCGTCGGGATCAGGCAGTCTTACGACGTCGGTACCAGAACCTTCCCGCTGGCCCAGTCCGTCAACGTGGCGTTCCCGTGTTCGCTGCCGGCCGGTTCGACGACAACCGTCACGCTCGGCTGGGACGAGCTCGATGCGAACGGCAACGCGAGTGCGGTCCGGGTCGCGTACGTGACAAGCGGCCGGAGCCTGATCCGGTTGCGCTGCGATGCCGGTTCGCTCACCTCGACGGCGACCCTTGCCCACGAGCTCGATGGTGTCCCCACGGTCGCCTGCACAGGCTCCGGCGGTACGTCGTGCACCGGCGCGGGCAGCGCCGTACCGCAGAAGATCACGCTCACGTTCAACGTCAAGGACCCGTCCGGGAAAGGACAGTCCTATGCGCTGACCCTGACCGGGCAGCGGAGGCAGTCATGAGAGGCACACGGGGTGAGCGCGGCGCCGCTCTGGTGATCGTGATGGTCATCATCACCACGGCCGGGCTGGTCACAGGTGCCGTGCTGTCGAAGGCCTTCACGAATCAGCGCACCACGATCGGGATGCGGGACCAGGCAGCCACGGTGTACGACGCCGACGGGGCGGCGCAGGCCGCGATCAACCAGTTACGCCGGTCGACCTTCGCGAACGACGTCGGCAGCAAGTGCTTCGGCGGTTCGGACACGCTGGCGCTGCCGGGCTTCTATCCGGCGAGCTACGGCGACTACGGATCCGCCGCGGGTTCGGCGTCGATCGTCTGCAAAGGCGAGGCGGGTACCGGGCAGCAGGGTGAGCCGGTGCCGATCAGCGTCGACAACAAGCCAGGCAACGCGCTGTTGACGCTCGGTACCGACGTCACGGACGGACAGGTGTACGGGCAGAGCAACAAGCAGATCACGATCCACGGCGGAATCGTCTCGAATGCCGGCATCGACAGTTCGCAGGCACAGCTGACGGCCACGGGCGGCGTCCCGATCAAGGCCGTCGGTACTTGTATCGGCCCGATCACGCCTGCCTGCAGCAAGATCACGACACCGGTCAGCGATCCGAACTACCCGTTGGCCGGCGATCCACCGGTGGCGCCGGCGGGAGTTCCTGCCTGCAACAACAAGAACAAGGTGGCGGAGTTCCAGCCGGGTTTCTACAACAACGCGGACCTGCTGAACAACTGCCAGTCGTCCTGGATGCTGTTCGATCCTGGCACCTACTACTTCGACTTCACGTCGGGTGCGTCGCACGTCTGGACCGTCAACGGCACGCTGGTCGGCGGAACGATTCCCGGTCTGACGCAACCCGGTGTACCGGCCAGCTCCGCGGCACCCGCGATCCCCGGCGCCTGCGTGAACCCGATCAACTCGGTCACGGCCAAGGGCGTGACCTTCGTGTTCGGCGGGGACACCCAGCTCGCCTTCGCCAAGGGCTCGTCCGCCGAGATCTGCGCGACCTACGCCGAACACCAGATCCCGACTGCCGTCTACGGGCTCAAGTCCACTGTCGTGAACGGGACCACCACCGTGCGTGGACAGAGCGGATGTGTGATCGCGGTCGCCGGCTGCGATCTGATCTCCGACGGCGGCAACGGTACGAAGCCCAGCTTCTACTTCGAGGGTTTCGTCTACGCGCCGAAGGCAAGTATCAACATCGCGGTCAACAACACCGCGCAGCCGTACTTCAACTTCGGGATCGTCAGCAGAAGACTGTCGCTGACGACGACCGGCAGCGCGACAACGAACCCGCTCATCTACCTGCCGGACAATTCTCTCGGCTACGGGACCGCCAGCACGATCGTCGACCTCACGGTGTACGTCTGCGCCGGCGTGACGACGTCGTACTGTTCGACGGATCCGTCGGGCAGGCTGCAACTGACCGCCCGGGTACAGATCACCGATCCGTCCGGCTCTCCCGTGGCTGGTGATCGGAAGATCACCGTCCTCAGTTGGAGCATGCGGTGATGACGCCGGCCGCTCTTGCAGGCCTGCTAGGGCTGGCTGTTGGTTCGTTCCTGAACGTGGTGGTGTATCGAGTGCCGCGTGGCGAGTCGGTGGTCAGGCCACCGTCGCACTGTCCGCGGTGCTCGCGACCTGTGCGCACGCGGCACAACCTCCCCGTCGCCGGATGGCTGATTCTGCGCGGGCGGTGTGCGGACTGCGGGTTGCCGATCAGCGTGCGGTACCCGCTCGTCGAGTTGACGACCGGACTGCTGTTCGCGGCGGTCGCCGTCCGGCTCGGAACGGTGGCCGCGCTTCCGGCGTACCTCTGGTTCGTCGGATCCGGCGTGGCGCTCGCGCTGATCGATCTCGACGTACGGCGGTTGCCCAACGCAATCGTGCTTCCGTCGTATCCGGTACTCGCGGTACTGCTGGCGGGTGCGGCGGCGTGGCAGCACGACTGGTGGGCCTTGGTTCGCGCAGGCATCGGCGCGGTGGTGTTGTTCGGGTTCTACCTGTCGCTCGTGCTGGTGTATCCGGCCGGCATGGGATGGGGCGACGTGAAGCTCTCGGGGCTCGTCGGCGGCGTACTGGCGTTCCTCTCGTGGCAGACCTTCGTGGTCGGCGCCTTTGCCGCGTTCTTGCTCGGGGCAATCGTTGGCATCGTTGTCCTTGCGAGCAGGCGTGGCGGCCGCAAGACCGCGCTGCCGTTCGGGCCGTTCATGATCGGTGGGGTGCTGCTGGCCGTGTTCGCGGCGGCTCCGCTGGCCTCCTGGTACAGCGCTGCCCTTAGTTGAGTTCGCAACTTGGTAACCAGGTGTTTAGGCCGTTTAGATTAAAAACACCCAGCGTGATCCGCGTAACAACCTGTGACGAGTGCCCGATGATCATTACAGCACGTGATAGTCGTCACGCTGCGCTGGGGCTTCCACGGGGGCAAATCATGAGCGGACCGATCACTGTCGTTGTCGTCGACGGCCACACCTTGACCAGATACGGGCTGGCCGGACTTGTCAGCGCCGACGCGGAGATCAGCGTCGTCGGCGAGTGCGGTCTCGCCGCGGAGGCGCCCGCCCGGATCGCGGCCGCCCATCCCGATGTCGTGGTGCTCGACGTGGTCCTGCCGGACGCCGACGGCCTTCGGCTCGCCCGGGAGTTGCGCGATCGGCACCCGTCGCTCGGCATCGTCGTACTGACATCGCATGACGAGGACGACGTTCTCTTCCGCGCCCTGGAGACCGGGGTGTCGGCGTTCGTGGCCAAGACCGCCCCGAACGCCGAAGTGCTCGGGGCGATCCGGCATGCCGCTGTGGCGGCCGCGTCCTTCACCGCGACAGGCCTCGCATCGGCTCTCGCTCGACGTGGGCAGGCTGCGCTGCCGGCAGTCGCTAACCTCGCGCTCAGCCCTCGGGAGCGGGAAGTCCTGTCGCTGCTGGCGACCGGACAGTCGGTGCCGGCCATCGCCGGTTCGATGTTCGTCAGCCTCTCGACAGCCAAGACCTACGTATCACGGCTCTACGACAAGCTCGGCGCAACGAACCGCGCCAACGCGATCATGACCGCCCTGCGCCTCGGCCTTATCACCACCGAGCAGCCGGCGGCCGTCTAGGGAACCAGTACGAGCCGCCCGCGGACCCCGCCCTCCGCTAGTCGCTTGTACGCCAGCTGCGCGTCGCTGAGTTCATAGGTGTCAGCGACCCTTGTTGAGATCGCCTTGGCTTCTACGAGGCGTGTGAGCTCTGCCAGCTCGTCGCGGTTCACATGGACGAACAGTTGCTCCACCGTGACGCCCCTCAGATGCGGGGGCCGCGGGCCGCCTTGCAGGTGTACGTGCCGCCCGCCGTTGCGGACAGCCTCCTGCGCACCGATTCCCGCGACGGCCGCGTCCACGACACCGTCGACGCCGGCCGGCGCGATCCGCCGTACCGCTGCAGCGAGGTCTGCGGTCCGCTCTACGAAGTGGTCAGCGCCTAGTCGGCGTACGAGCTGCTCGTCGGTTGCTGCTGCGCTGGCGATCACTGTCTTGCCCAGGTGCTTCGCCAGCTCCACGGCGTACCCGCCGACACCGCCTGCGGCTCCGGTGATGAGTACTGACTCGCCTTGGGCAGCCTTGACGGCCTGCAGCGCGGTGAGCCCGTTGAGCCCGTACGTCGCTGCTCTTACGAGTTCCACGCCCTCAGGGGCTCGGGTGACCGTTCCTTCGTCCAGTACGACGTACTCCGCGTGCGTTTTGAGCGTCTGCGCCAGGAGGTCCGCGACGCCGACAACCGGCGTACCTAGCTGCAGTTCAACGCCCGCCCCTGCCGCGTCCACGTGCCCAGCCACGTCCCAGCCGAGGCCGAACTGCTCCCGTGCCGCCGTCAGCCCGAACTCGACCAACGCCCCGCTCGTCACCGCAAGATCCACGGGGTTGACCGCGGCTGCCGCCACCTTGATCCGTACCTGCCCCGCGGCCGGCTCCGCTACGTCGGTCTCGACCAGCTCGATCGCCTCCGGTCCGTCGAGCCGCCGGGCCACCAGTGCGCGCATATCGTTCACTCCTTGATTCGTGGATTTGAACACCACTGTCGGAGAGCTACTCTCTGCTGGGAAGTACGCACTTCGGAGTGCCTAGCGAACGACGAGGAGAGCCATGCCGACCCGCACCGCAGCCCAGCGTCGTGAAGAGGCGGCCCGGGAGTACGACGCGTTCCTGGCGACCTGCCCCGCGCGGCAACTCCTGGACCGGATCAGCGACAAATGGGTGACGCTGATCCTCACGGCCCTCGCCGACGGCCCACAGCGGTACTCCGACCTGTCCCGACGAATCGCCGGCGTCAGCCAGAAGATGCTCACCCAAACCCTGCGCTCCCTCGAACGCGACGGCCTCCTGACCCGCTCCGTCACACCGTCCGTCCCCGTCCGCGTCGACTACGACCTGACCCCCCTGGGCCGCACCCTCATGCCCCTGATCGCCTCCATCAAGTCCTGGGCCGAATCCCACATGCCCGAAGTCACCACCGCCCGCACCACCTACGACCACCAACCTCCAACCCCACCACCCTCACTCCCGTCCCCACCCACACCGCCCCCACCCCACACCCCACCCGCCCCAGCTTCCGCAACCGCCCACCCCGCTTCCGCCCCCGGCTCCGCCGCCACCGTCGCGACCACCGCCGCCCCCGGCTCCGGCTCCGCCGCCCTCGCTCCCGGCTCCGCCAGCCCTGCGTCCGAGTCCGCTCACCGCCCTTCCACTGCCACCGGCCCCGCTGCCACCGTCGCCGCCAGCTCCGCATCCGGCTGCGCCGCGAACGCTCCCGGCTCCGCCGCGAACGCTCCCGGCTCCGCCGCGCCCTCTCCCGGCTCCGCCGCGCCCTCTCCCGGCTCCGCCGCGCCCTCTCCCGGCTCCGCCGCGCCCTCTCCCGGCTCCGCCGGTCCGGCTTCCGCGACTGCTCGCCTCGCTTCCACCACCACCACGAGCGCCACCGCCACCGGCAGCCTCGTTGCCGGATCTGCTGGACTCACCGCCGGTGGTGTTTCCGCATGACCTCGTCTGATCGCCGCGTGGTGGTTGTCGTCGTGCCTGGCACCGGAACGTGGGCTCCCCCCGGCAGGGACGCCGACGCTTGGCGACTCGCGCTGGCCGAGGACACGTACGAAGTACTCGCCGCCCTCGACCGCGTCGACGTCGCCGTAGCGGTCGCCGGCGACGACGCAGCCGTCGCCGAGATGAGCGCATTGACCTGGCCGGGTACACCGACGTACGCCGTCGATCCCGCGCGATCCGTCCTCCACGCAGTGGAACTCGCGGGCCCAGCCGCGGCGGTCGTCGCCGTGTCGTACGACGTGCCCGACCTGCCAGGACTCCTGATCGGCAAGCTGTTCCGCGCCCTCAGCCACGCCGACATCGCCGTGACCCCGGCCGAGGACGGCACCCTGGCGGCGATCGGCGTCAACCTCCCCGTGGCCGGCTGGGTCGCGGACCTTGCCCCATCCTTCGACACCCCGCTCGCCGATCTCGAAGCACACAAGCCCCGCCGCCACGCCGTCGCGGTAGGCCCAGGATGGCACCGTCTGCGATCGAACGCTGACCTAGCGCGACTGGATCCAGGCCTGGAAGGCTGGGACGCAACCCGATCCATACTTCGTCACTCCTGACCCGTCACCTTCTCCCACCCCGCTCGTTCACCATGCAGCAGGGCCTCCGGGGGAAGCCCAGCACCTCGCCGATGCCGTTCAGGGGCGGCACCCGACGAACACCCGCACAGCTACACAACCGCACCACCAACGGGGACCAAACCCACCGAGGAACCGCGCGGCCGGGGGACCACGCAAACCCTGAACACCACCTCAACGGGATGCACCACCAACGGGGGATCAACAAGCTCGGCCGGGGGACCGAGCCCGAACGCGGGGGACCAGTCGGGAAGAACGGGAACGGTCGGGGGACCGAGCCCAAGGCGGTACTGCGGGGAGGCACCGGGACCAATCGGACCGTCGAAGGCCAGTCCAAGCGGGACGCACTGGGACACGATGGCCCGGGATCGACCCGTACGGCGATGCGGCGGGGGAACACGGGGAATGGGAGCGGTCGGGGGACCGGGATCAAGTGGGATTGCGGGGGGATGCACGGGAACGGCCGGAACACCGGGGCCCGGTCTAACGGCGGACCCACTGGCACACGAGTGGCCCGGGGATCGGCCCACACGGGGGGGGATGTGGCGGGGGAACCAGGCGATGCGAGCGGGTCGGGGGACCCGGCCTCAGTGGTTGAGTACGGGCTGGCTCGGGACACAACTGGACCGCCGGGGGGCCGTCCATCCGCGGGAGGGCACGGGGAATGACAGGAGCAGTCCGAGGATCGGACTAAGCCGCGGACGGGGGGATGGAAAACGGTCCGGGGCGGGCCGAGCGGAGGACGTATGGGGGAATGGCGGGAACGGCCGGGGGATCAGGCCAAGTGGGGGAGTGCGGGGAGGCTCGGGGTGCTGGACCGGTGGGGGCCGGTTGGCGTGATGTACGGGGGAATGGCGGGAACGGCCGGGGGGAACGGGTCCAAGCAGGGGGGCAGTGGGGCACGGGGGACTGCTGGACCGGTGGGGGTCGGTCTGAGCGGGAATGTACGGGGGAAGCGGGGATGTACGGGGAAGCAGAGTGGGTGGGGTGCTCTGTTGTGGGGAGGTGGGCCGGCTGACTTGGGTCGGCCCACAGGGTGTGCGTGCGTCGGTGGGCCTGGTTAACGGCGGGGTTGGCGTGCGAGGGCGCGGGTTGCCAGGGCTTGGACGCTTGTGTCTGTGTCAGGCGGGAGGGCGTTCAGGGGGAACCAGGCGAGGTCCTCGGACTCGTCGCTGACGACGTACTGCGTGTCTGTCGTTGCCGTAACCAGGAACTGGACGTCGAGGTGGTATGCGCCTGCACAGCCGCCTGCTTCGAGCAGATGCCGTGAGAGTTGGAGCGGTTGCGGGGTGACTGTTAGGCCGGTCAGGCCGGATTCCTCGGTTGCTTCGCGGAGAGCGGCGCCCGCCAGCGTGGTGTCGCCGGGCTCGCAGTGGCCGCCCAACTGGAGCCATCGGCCTACGGTCTTGTGCAGGGTGAGCAGGGTCTTCTCACCGAGCGCATCAACCACCAGGGCGCTTGCCGTCACGTGCTCGGGGCGGCATGTCCTCCACATGCCGTTCGCATGCTCACTCAGATGCCGTAGATAGTGCTGCCGCAGCTCCTCCTGCTCCTCATCCGGCGCACTCCACCCCTGCAAAACCTCAACAGCATCCGCTAGAAGCATGCCGCCAGTCTCCCGGCCCACGTTGACCCCGTTCCTTCCGGGTCACACCACATCCAATCCCAGACCAACGACCACGTCCCCGCGACCCATGCACCAGAGCGCGCACCAGCCACAGCACCGGCGCGCCGGCGCCACCCAGGCCGCGGGCCGCGGGGGTGCGGTGGTGCCGTGGTGCGCGGATCGGGTGGTTTGTAGAGCCTGTGGGGGTGGTGTGTCGTGGGTGGGGCGCTACTTGGGGGTGTCGGTGGGGGGCTCGGGGGTGTCGTCGGGGGTGGTGGGGGGCTGGTCGTCGAGGAAGTCGGTGATGTCTATGTTGGCCGGTTCGCCGGCGTGTTGGGCGAAGCCGATGGGGTCGTCGAGGTCGCTGGTGCTGGGCATCAGGTCGGGGTGGGACCAGAGGTTGTCGCGGCCATCGGTGCCGCGGGCGTCACGGACGGCGGCCCAGAGGTTGGCGGCGTCGCGGAGGCGGCGGGGGCGGAGCTGGAGGCCGACGAGGGTGGCGAACGTCTGCTCGGCGGGGCCGCCGGCCGCGCGGCGGCGGCGTACGGTCTCGGCGAGCTGGACGGCGGCCGGCATCCGGTCCTTGGTGGCTTCGCGGACGACGTCGTCGACCCAGCCTTCGACCAGTGCGAGGGTGGTCTCGAGGCGGACCAGGGCTGCCTTCTGCTGCTCGGAGTCCTCTGGCTCGAACAGTCCGCCGGCAAGAGCTTCCTGCATGGCTTCCGGGTTCTGCGGGTCGATGTCGACCATGGCGCGCTCGATCTTGCCGGAGTCGACCTCGATACCGGCCGCGTAGTCGGCGACCGAGGCGAGCAGGTGCTGCCGCAGCCACGGCACACCGGCGTACAGCCGCTGGTGTGCGACTTCGCGGAGTGCCAGATACAGCCGGACGTCCTCGTCCGTCAGACCGAGTCCTTCGGCGAACTTGGCGACGTTGTCCGGCAGCAGGATCGCCTGGCCGGTCGGGCCGAGCGGCAGGCCGATGTCGGACGAGCTGACGACCTCGCCGGCGAGCTCGCCGAGACCCTGGCCGACCTGTGCGCCGAAGACCGATCCGCCGAGCTGCCGCAGCATGCCGGCCATCGGGCCGGCGAACTGCTGTGCCTCGGCGGGCAGGGCGTTGCCCATGGCGCCGGCGACGTGCTCGGCCACCGGGTCGACGATCGTCTGCCAGACCGGGAGCGTGTTCTCGACCCACTCGGCGCGGCTCCACGCCTGCGAGGTCGCGGAGACCTCGGGCAGTGTGGTCGCGTCGTCCAGCCAGTGCTCGGCCAGGCGGACCGCGTCGGCGACCCGGTCGCTGTCGGTGCCGGACATCGACCGGTCCCCGGCGGCGGAGACTGTCTTGCGGGCAATGTCCTTGGCCAGGTCCCAGTTCACCGGCTTGCCGTCGGTCGAACCGCTGAGCAGTTGCTGGACCTGGGCGAAGATCGCGTTCAGGTCCGGGGTGCCGCCCGCGCCGGCCGCACCGGAGAACTGCGAGAACATGGCCTCGAACGGCGTTCCCTTGAACGGGTTGTCCGGGTTGTCCGGTTCGTCGCTCATCGATGGGCCTTCCTGTGCGGGTGGGGCGTACTACTCCAAACGTACTGGTTCGCCCCACCAGTTCCGCCCCGGGTGAACGCAGTACTTCTCCTGTTCGCCGCAGGCAGAGCCGGGAGGCGGCCCCGTAACTAGGTGAGCAGGGCAACAGTTCCTCCGGGTGTACGCCGGACCACGCACCGCAGCGCCCGGGACCGCCGAACCGGGAGCGGATGTCGGGGATGTCCGGGCCGGGAGGGAGAATTGCGTGGCGGGGGATGGAATGGTGGGGTGTGCAGGTCGGTGACCCGGCGGGAATGAGGAACGGATGAGCGACGCGATCAGGCTGCTGGACATTCGCGACGGTGCGCTGTCCAGCGACGAGGTGCTGGCCGCCGTCGCCGACCCGACGGCGGGCGGAACTGCGCTTTTCATCGGCACCGTGCGCAACCACGACCAGGACAAGCCGGTCGACCGGCTGAGCTACGAGGCGCACCCGGACGCGCTCGAGCACCTGCGGAAGGTCGCGCAGCGTGTCTGCGACGACCCCGCGGTGACCGCGCTGGCCGCCGTGCACCGGACCGGGGACCTGGTGATCGGCGACGCCGCGGTGATCGTCGCCGTGGCCGCCTCGCACCGGGACGTCGCGTTCGCCGCGTGCCGGCAGTTGATCGACGACCTCAAGGCCGAGGTCCCGATTTGGAAACACCAGCACTTCGCGGACGGTGGCAGCGAGTGGGTAGGAGCGCACTGACACGTACTCTGGGCGCATGAAGGTGGCCGGATGAAGGTTTTGGCGTGGCTGGCGTTCCCGCTGGTCGCCACGCTGCTCGCCATGTGCTGGGCAGGCTGGCGCGGGTGGCGCAGCCGCGAGCCACGCCGGTCCGGGGGTCCGTTCGCCTCGGTGGACGAGTTCCGCCGCTTCAACGCCGCGCTCGCGGCACCCGGTCCGCGGGCCACTCCGGAACGTCGCCGGGGCCTGGGTCGTCGTAATCATCAGCCGGTCTCCGAGGACCGTGGCTCCGGCTCCACCAAGATCGCAGGGCAGGGTTCGTGACACGTCGTACCGCCACATTGGTCACCTCGATCGTCGTGCTTGTCGTCTCGCTGGGACTGGTGACCGCCTTCCCGGTGCCGTTCGTCTCGTTCAGCCCGGGGCCGGTCAAGGACACCCTCGGGTCGGCGAAGAACAAGCCGGTCATCGAGATCACGGGCCACGAGACGTTCCCGACGTCGGGGCAGCTGGACCTGACCACCGTGTCGGTCACCTCGCCCGACCGGCAACTGACCCTTCCGCAGGCGATGCGGAACTGGCTGGACCCGCACCACGACCTGTTCCCGCGCGACATCATCTATCCGCCGAGCCAGAGCGCCGACGAGGTGGAGCAGCAGAACACCGCGGAGATGACCGGATCCCAGGACAGTGCGGTCGCGGCCGCGCTGCAGGCGGCGAACGTCCCGTTCCACACCAAGGTGGCGAGCGTCGCCGACAACTCGCCGGCCCAGGGCAAGCTGAAGGCCGGCGACCTGGTGCTCGCCGTCGACGGCCACACCGTGACGCAGATCCCGCAGGTCGGTGACCTGGTCCGCAAGCACAAGGTCGGCCAGAACGTGGTCTTCCTGATCCGCCGCGGCACCGCCGAGCAGACGGTCGAGCTGAAGACGGCCGCGACCCCCGGCGACCCGACCCGGCCGATGGTCGGAATCACGATCGGCGTTGACTCCTCGGTCAAGGTGACGGTGAACCTCGGCCAGGACATCGGCGGACCGAGTGCGGGCACCGCGTTCGCGCTGGCCATCTATGACAAGCTGACCCCGGGTCCGCTGCTGAACGGGAAGCACGTAGCCGGGACCGGGACGATCGATGCGCTCGGCCAGGTCGGCGCGATCGGCGGTATCCAGCAGAAGATCGCCGGCGCCAAGAACGACGGCGCCACGGTGTTCCTGGTCCCGGCGCCGAACTGCGCGGCCGCACTGCACGCGGACGTCAGCGGCATCCAATTGGTGAAGATCAGCACGCTGAGCGGCGCGATCAGCGCGCTGAAGGCGATCGCCAGCGGCACGGGGGATGTGCCGTCGTGCAGCTGACGAGCCACCTGAACGACCTGAACGAACCGGCCAGCCGAAGGGAAGATCAGCCGGCATGGAATCCGTAGGAACGCTGCCTCCTGACGCACTCAGCAGCGCGGTCGTCGAGATCGAGAAGCACGTGAGCAGCGCGGGCTGGGACCAGCCCGCGCAGCTGTTCGCGCTGGTCCCGACCGCGGAACTGCTCCGGGCCGAACCCCAACTGGCCGCCGAACTCGGCGCCGAGGACGCGTCCCAGCCGCTGACCCCGGTCGCCCAGGGCGAGCTTCCCGGCGGCGTCGACGACGACAACCTGGCCGATGCCCTCGGCCGGATCGAGTGGCCGGACGGAGTCGCCGGCTGTGCGCTGGCGATCGAGCGGATCGTGCTGCCGGCGGCGGCCGAGTCCGGGCTGTCCAGTGTCGAGTCCGACGCCGAGCTGGCCCGGCTGGCGGGCAGTGACCCGCGCCGGCACGAGGTCCGGATGGTCGCGGCGGTGCTCCGCGAGGGTGGCCGGTTCGGCGCCGTCCGGTTGCGCGCGCACGACGAGGACAGTGCGGTGCTCACCGGCGTCGACTTGGTCCCCACGCTGTGCGAAGTACTGTCTTTGACATTCGAACCTTCGGCCGGCAGCCGGTCGGGCGTGGGTTCCGGGGTCGATGGCGACGACGAGGAGAAGCGACCATGAGCGACGGCGTCTACGACATGCCGGACGAGCCGCCTGCCCGGAGGACGCGACGCCCCGGCGGTCGTCCTCGTGCCCTGCTGCCGACGATCGCCACGCTGATCGTCCTGCTGATCCTGTTCAGTGTCTTCACCGACGTCTGGACCCAACGGCTCTGGTACCGCTCGATCGAATTCGGCACGGTGTTCAGCACCGTGCTCGGCACCCGGGTGCTGCTCTTCGTGGTCGTCGGCCTGCTGATGGCCGCGGCCGTCGTTGCGAACATCGTCGTCGCCTTCCGCGCTCGCCCGCGGGTCGCGCTCGCCCCGTCGCCCACCCCCGGATTCGAGCGGTACGGCGATCTGCTGCAGCAGCACGCGAAGATCGCGGTCGGCGTCGTCGCCACGCTGATGCTGATCTTCGGTGGCTCGGCCGCGTCGGGGGAGTGGAAGGTCTTCCTGGCCTGGAAGAACCGGACGTCCTTCGGTGTCACCGACAAGCACTTCAACAAGGACATCTCGTTCTTCGTCTTCGACTACCCGTGGCTGCGGGTGCTGCTCGGCTTCGGGTACTCGATCGTGCTGTTGTCGCTGGTCGCCGCGATCATCACGCACTACCTGTACGGCGGGTTCCGCCCGTCCGCCAAGGGGCAGAAGGCCTCCGGTGCGGCGCAGGTGCAGTTCTCGGTGCTGCTCGGGCTGCTGGTGCTGCTCAAGGCGTTCAGCTACTGGCTGGACCGCTTCGGCCAGACGACGTCCGACGGCAGACTCTTCACCGGTATCTCCTATACCGGCGACAACGCGATCCTGCCCAGCAAGGAGATCCTCGCGGTCATCGCTGTCCTGTGCGCCGGACTGTTCTTCGCGAACGTGGTCCGGCGGACGTGGCTGCTGCCCGGAGTCGGCACGGTCGTGCTGATCCTGTCGGCGATCCTGCTCGGTGCGCTCTGGCCGGCCGCCCTCCAGCAGTTGCGGGTACGCCCGAGCGAGCCGGTGAAGGAAGCGCCGTACATCACCAAGAACATCGAAGCCACGCGGCAGGCCTACGGGCTCGAGAACACTCAGGTCACCGAGTACGAGGCGCAGACCACGGCGAAGCCGAGCGAGCTCACCGCGGACGCCGAGGTCCTGCCCGGGATCCGGCTGATCGACCCGACCGTGATCGGGCCGACGTTCGAGCAGCTCCAGCAGGTCCGTGGGTTCTACTCGTTCCCGACCGATCTGGACGTCGACCGGTACAAGATCAAGGACAAGACCAGCGACACCGTGATCGCGGCCCGCGAGGTCCAGATCGACAAGCTGCCCGCCGGTCAGCGGAACTGGAACAACGACCACACCGTCTACACCCACGGCTACGGCGTCGTCGCGGCGAACGGCAACCAACGGGCCTCGGACGGTACGCCGGTCTGGACCGAGAAGGACCTGCCGCCGAAGGGCGATCTCGGCAACTACGAGCCCCGGATCTACTTCGGCGAGCAGTCGCCGGACTACTCGATCGTCGGCGCCCCGAAGGGGTCCTCGCCGGTCGAGCTGGACACCCCGGAAGGCAAGAACGGCGGAGATCCGACGCTGAACACCTATGAGGGCAAGGGTGGCGTCAAGATCGGCTCCTTCTTCAACCGGTTGCTCTACGCAACCAAGTTCCGGGACGCGAACATCCTGCTGTCCAGCCGGGTGAACGCGGACTCGAAGATCCTCTACGACCGCAGCCCGCGCGACCGGGTCGAGAAGGCGGCGCCGTGGCTGACGCCGGACGGCGACCCCTACCCGGCGATCGTGGACGGCCAGGTGGTCTGGATCGTCGACTGCTACACCACCTCGGACAACTACCCGTACTCCGAGAAGGTGGCGCTGGACGACAGCACCCGGGACACCACCACAGGTCGCGGCACGATCGCGCAGCAGCCGAGCGAGAAGATCAACTACATCCGGAACTCGGTCAAGGCGGTCGTGAACGCCTATGACGGCACGGTCGACCTCTACGCGTGGGACGACAGCGACCCGGTGCTGAAGACCTGGATGAAGGCCTTCCCCGGCACCGTCAAGCCGAAGTCGGACATCTCGCCCGCGCTGATGTCGCACCTGCGCTACCCGGAGGACATGTTCAAGGTGCAGCGCGACCTGCTCGCGAAGTACCACGTCACCGACGCCGGCACCTGGTACCAGAACAGCGACCTGTGGCGCGTGCCCGCCGACCCGACCGCGGTGTCGGCCAGCGGTGATTCGTCGACGCAAATCAGTCAGCCTCCCTTCTATCTCTCGTTGCGGATGCCGGATCAGACCGATCCGAAGTTCTCCCTGACCTCGGTGTACGTGCCGAACGGTGAACGGGAGAACCTGACAGCGTTCATGGCGGTCGACTCCGAGGCCACGTCGCCGGACTACGGCAAGTTCCGGATCCTGCGATTGCCGGGGAACCTGCAGATACCTGGTCCGGGGCAGGTGTACAACAAGTTCCAGACCGACGAAGGCATCAGAACCGCGTTGCTGCCGATCAACCAGCCGAACAGCGGCGCAAGAGCCCAGTTCGGGAACCTGCTGACGTTGCCGCTCGGCGGTGGGTTGCTCTACGTGCAGCCGGTGTACTCGTCGCGGACCAGCGGGCCGGGCAACTATCCCGTCCTGCGGTACGTGTTGGTGTCCTTCGGGGACAACGTCGCCTACGGGACGACGTTGCAGGAAGCCCTTGGCAAGGTGTTCAACACCAACGTCGACACGGGCGAGAACCCGCCGGGAACCAAGACCCCGCCGGCACAGACGAACCAGACGGTCAAGCAGGCCCTCGCTGACGCGGAGGCCGCCTACGAGCGGGCACAGGCTGCTCTCAAGAGGGGCGATCTCGCCGGCTACCAGACGAACGTGAACCAGATGAAGGCCGCGCTCGACCGTGCCTCCGCCGGTGCGGCGGTGACGCCGACGCCGTCGGCGACCCCGTCACCGACACCGTCCGGGAGCCCGTCGGCCTCGACGACACCGTCGAGTCCGCCGAGCTCTCCGACCGGCTGATCGCAGGGCTGCTTCCCGGGGCGGCGACACCGACCGTGCGTCGGCGTCGCCGCCCCGTTCGTCTGTCCGGGTGGTTGCCTACGGCATCAGGACTGCTCGGGACGGAAGCCGGCCGCGGTGTCGAGCACGTCCTCGTCGGTGAAGCGCTCGTGGTCGATCGTCACCTCGGCGGCGACCCCCGGCTCGATGAAGTAGAACACCTCGTCGCCGGCGAACAGGCCGTCGTACCCGCCGACCTTGACCGGGGTGAGCTGCCAGCCCGGATCCTTCTCTTCGTACTCGACGAGGAAGTCCTTCAGGGTCTCGAGGTCGGTGAGCTGCTCGCCGCGGATCGTCTTCACGGTCAGGTCGACCTTGTACGCGTCCTCCGAATCCGGACCGGTCTCCCAGACCCGGCTGTGGAAGGACACGTCGTTCCACTCGTACTCGAAGTCGCTCGGCGTGCCGATGCCGTCGGGAAGGTTCTCGATCACGAAGCCGTCCAAGGTGCCAGCCTTCTGCTCGGTGGATGGTGCTACGGAGGCATACGACGGTGCTGCTGACCCGGTCGTCGTGGACAGCCCCAACGAGGCCAGGACGACCGCGGTCCCGGCCACGATACGACGGGCGGACGGCATGACTCGGGAACCGAAAGATGAACGCGACATGACTGCCTCCTGGGGAAGGACGGCGTCCCGCCTGCTGCGAGACGCCCTTCGTGACCAAGAAGGTGCCGCGATCCACGTGCCCAGGACAGGCGAATCCGAACCTGTGGACAACCGCGATCAGTAGCCGATCAACCGATGCAGCCGATGGAACGTCTGCCGGAACCCGAGCCGCGGCCACGTCCGGGACGACAGCAGGTTCGTCACCCGCCAGTCCGTCACTACCGAGCTGTACCCGGTCTCCGCAGCCCACTGCAGCACAGCCTCACCCAACGCCCGCCCGGCACCGAGCCCGCGAGCAGACGGCAGTACGGCGGCAAACCCGAGGAAGCCCGCGTTGTCCGGCCTCGCCAGCCCGCTGTGCGCGCTCGACCGATCCAGCGAGCACCCGATCGACGACCCGATGACCTCACCGTTGTGCACGGCAACGAACGTCGCGTAGTCCGGATCGTCGATCGACTCCTCCCAGTCCGCGACCGCCTCCTCGTACGTCCCCACTTCCCCGGCCGAGAACACCGGCGAGCGCCCTTGATGCCGCGGCAGTTCCAGGTCGAGCTCCGCGAGTACCGGGATGTCCGCGCGCGTCGCCCGACGTACGACGAGATCGCGAGCAGGCGCCACGCGGTACGACGGCACCGGGCGGATCGCGTGCGCGTGCTGCGACCCGAACCCCAGCCGGAACCACGCGTCCACCAGGTCGGGATCGTCGGGCACCAGCGCGTAATGCGCCGTACGTCCCGCATCGACCCATTGCGCGGCCGCGGCGCCGTACAGGTCGCGGATGTGTTCCGGCTCACGTACGGCGTGACCGGCCGCCTCGACCCAGATGTTCGGGCCCCACACCGCGGCGGGCTTCGGTGCCGCCAGCAAGTAACCGGTCAGCTCGTTGTCCTCGGCCAGGACCGCACCGGACGCGCCCTCGGTCTCCCACACCGCGGTCACCTCGACGAGCGCGAGCCGTTCGTCCTCGTAGTCGGCAGGGAGCAGCGGGTGACGCTTGCGATGTGCCCGATGCCGCTGCGCGAGCAGGCCGGCCGCAGCTGGAAGATCGGCCTCCTCGAACGGGCGGAGGACTGGTCGGGACATACTCGGACGGTACGCCCGGCGCCGCCCCGGCGGAACGAGTTTTCGCCGCTCCGGGAACCGATTTGGTTGCTCGGCCCGGATCCTCTAAACTAAAGACACAACGACGCGGGGTGGAGCAGCTCGGTAGCTCGCTGGGCTCATAACCCAGAGGTCGCAGGTTCAAATCCTGCCCCCGCTACGGAACGAAGGCCCGGACCTGATGGTCCGGGCCTTCGGTTTTATCCGCGGGTGCCGGTCAGGCGGAGGCCGAGGATGAACGGGAGGCCGTTCGGGGTGCCTACTCCGGTCACGGTGTCGTAACCCTTGACGGTGACCTGGTCGGTTTCCGTGCGGTCGTGGGAGTCGAAGACGTCCAGGGACGCGCTGTCGGTGCCGTTGGCCGGGATGAAGGCGGCGCGGTTCTGCTGGGGTGTGGTTGCAGGGAGAGGCAGCACATCGCGGAACGAAGGGGTGCCGTGCAGGCGGTAGATCAGCGGGTTGATGAAGCCGAAGGCATGCCGGCCCTGTTGTGCGTCGGCGACGAGTCCTGCGACCAACGGCGCGGACAGGCTCGTCCCTGCGTTGACCTGTGTCACGTAGCGCTTGCTGTCCGAGTCTGTGTAGCCCGTCAGCATGCCCGTGTCGAGGTCACCGACGGCCGAGATGTCGGGCACCGTCCGGTTCACCACAGTCTTCCCGCCGATCCGGACGTGCGACATCGACGCCGGGACGACGCCCTTCTGGTACGCCGGTTGCGCGTAGCCGAGGCTGGTCCCGCCGCCACCCGACGTCAGCCCCACGCCGCTCCACTTGCCGCCGTCCGGGATCGCGGTCTCGTTCGACCAGCCCGTCTCGAACACGCGCTTGCCCCGCGCGTCGAGGCCCATCGTCGTACCGCCGACGGCTGTTACGAACGGATCCGAGGCGGTGGTCGTCAGGCCGGGGGTGTCGCCGGAGGAGAAGTACAGGCCGACACCTTCGGCGGCTGCGCGGACGGCGAGGGCGTGCACGGTCTTCGGCGGTACGTCGCCGATCGGGATCTGCCAGGAGTTCGAGACGATCGAGGCGCTCGGGCGATGGCCGTCACCTTTCAGTACGGCGGCGACCGCGCTGAGCAGGGCCTGGTCCTCGTCGCAGCCGCCTCCGACAACCATCAGCTGCTTGGCCTCCGGCGCCATCGCGTAGACCGCTTCGGAGTCCATCTCGGCCTCGTCGTTGTACGGCGCCGCGCTCCGAGAGGTCTGGCCGCAGCTGCCACCGAGGTGGATTTCCTTGTACTGGTCGGCCTTCGGCGCCGGCAGGTGGTTCCGCCGCGCGTACTCGCGGAGCGTTCGCAGCATCTCAGTCGGCGCGAGGCTCTCGGTCAACGCCACGGTCTGCCCCTTGCCCGTAAAGGCCGGGCTGGCGCCGTACGCAGTACGCAACTGCGCAGCGGAGTACCCACAGATCGGCAGCGAGGCCTTGGTGAGACCACGGAACGCCGGCTTGACCGTCTGCACGTGCTGGCCCCAGTCCTGCGAGCAGGTCGGCTTCGCAGTGCGCGCCATCCGGGCTGAAGCAGCACTCGTACCACCGAGCCCGGTCATGCCGAGCGCCATCGGTGGCAACGACCGCGCCTTCGCCGACGGGCCGGTGGCTGAGACGTACGAGCGGTCGCTGCTGACCTGCACATCCGTCAGGCCACGCGCTCTCAGCTGGTCGACAACGGTCGCGGCCTCGGCGGGCGACGGGCCGAACCGGGCCGTGTACTCATCAGGACTCAGATAGTGGTGGTACAGAGGACTGCCTGGTGTGGAGACGGCGGTGGCGAACCGCTCGGCACCTGCCAGGTCCGGCGTCAGCCACACCTGGATCGTCTGCCGTGGAGTTGACTCCACCGATGCACCACCGGCCACCAGCGCCGCGCAGCCCACCATCGCACCAACAGTCCTGATCACGACCACTCCCCGTCTCATTCAGTAACAGCTCAGTCACTCCACGCTTCCAGATAGGAGCGACTAGTTCTACTGACGCCGGAGCCGGCCGGTTTGGTTGATCAGACGGCGAGTTCGCCGAGCTCCGACCAGTCGTCCTGCGGGACCTTGAAGTTCACGATGCGCGGAGTCTCGACCAGGTGCGGCGGGAGGTGCTGCTGGGCCGCCTTGAAGTGGTCGGACGTGACGTGGTGCGTGGCGGCCTGGTCGTCGGCGAACGCCTCGACCAGCACGTACTCGTCGGCGTCGTCGAGCGAGCGCGACCAGTCGAACCACAGGCAGCCCGGCTCCGCGCGGGTCGCGGCGGTGAAGTCGGCGGTGATCGACGGCCAGTCCTCGGCGTGCTCGGGCTTCACCCGGAACTTCGCGGTAATGAAGATCATGAGGATCAACCTAGCGGGCCCGCGCGACAAGCACCGTCGCAATCTGAGATCAGCGCAGCACGAACCCGGTGCCGAGCGGGTCGCCCGGGTCGAGCGTGAACGTCGCGCTCCCGGTGCGGTACGCGTTCCCGACGACCTCGGTGATCACACCGTCGGGTGTCTCCGCGACGACCCGGCCGCGGAACGTCGTACCGACGATGGAGTCGTGCCGGAGCGTTTGCCCGGGCCCCAGTTGGCCCGAGTCGTGCAGCAGCGCCAGGCGGGCCGACGTACCGGAGCCGCACGGGGAGCGGTCCGCCTCGCCGTCGGCGAAGACCGCGAGGTTGCGCTGGTGCGGACCCTCCGCCCATGTGCCGAGGTCGTCGTACAGGATCGTGCCGTAGAGGCCGCTGAGCCGTGGATCGGTCGGGTGTACGGCGACCGGGTCGAGGGCCCACTTGATCTCGCGGCCGATCGCGATCAGGTCCGGGTACGACGCCGGCGTCACCGAGAGGCCGACCGACGAGGCGAGCACCGACGCGTAGAACGCCCCGCCGTAGCTGATGTCCGCCGTCACCGCGCTGCGGGACGTCTCCAGGTGCAGCCCGCGGCGGAGCACGTACGACGGAACGTTGCGGAAGGCAACACCGTCCGGCCCGACGTGGGCGGTGACGCGACCGGACGGTACGTCGATGACGACGTCGCCCGGTGCGACCAGGCCCGTGTCGACGGCCCAGGTCGCGAGGGCGATCGTGCCGTGGCCGCAGGCGGTCGAGTACCCGTCCTTGTGCCAGAACACCACGCCGAAGTCGGCGCCGTCGTCGTCGGGGGGTACGACGAACCCGCCGTACATGTCGGCGTGACCGCGCGGTTCGTTGACCAGCAACTGCCGGACGGCGTCGATCGCGTCCGACGACTGTGCTGTGACGCGGCGGTCCGCGACCGTCGTACCTGGGACCTCCACCGAGGTCACGATCCGGAACGGCTCACCGGCCGTGTGGTAGTCCACCACGCTGACATCGTCCACGGACTCACCCTAGACAAACGAAACCGCCGCGTCCCGGGGAGGGGACGGCGGCGGTTCGAGCGGCCTGAGGGGTGGGGTCAGGCGGCTTGCGGTACGCGGTTCCGGGCGGCCCAGACAGCTCGGCGTAGTTGGGCCTTGTCGGGGTATCCCGCCTCGCGGCCGATCACGTAGACGTCGTGGCTGCGCATGTTCACCATGCCGGCGACGTACCAGACCGGGCTGCCCTCGGCGAGCATCGTGATGATCATGTTCCGGGTGTCGGTGGTGGTGTTCATTCTGACCCTCTCCTTTGGTCGCTCTCACTGATACGTCGAAGTGGGAGGGGTGGAATCGACACCCAGCTGAAAGAAAAGAAACCCCGCCCCTCCGCTTCGCTTCGGAGCGGGGTGTGGGGGTTGGGGCGGGGGGTGAGGTCGGGGTGGGGCGGGGTGTGGAGCGCGGGGCGGGGCTCCGGGGCATGGGTGTGGCGTGGGAGTTGGGGGTGGGCTCCGGGGCACGGGCGTGGAGGTTGGGTGTTGGGAGTGGGGGTGCGGGGTTGGTGTGTGGGTGGGCTTGGGGTGTGGGGTGGGCTTGGGGTCTGGGGTGAGGTTGGGGTGGGGGCGTGGGGGTAAAACAGAGCGCCCCGATCGGTGATCGGGGCGCTTGTCCGTGTGGGTCCCGGGGGGAGTGGGACCTCCACACGTTGGGGGGGACTTTGACGTTAACCCGGGCACGGGGTCACACCGCGCGTATTCGGGCTGTGTCGAAAAGTTATCTGGCGGTTCGCCGCCGGTAGAGCGTGGTCGCGAGTGTCACGGAGAACAGGACCAGACCACAACTCCACGCCACTGCGATCCAGCCGTTGTTCCCCATCGGCGTCCCGATCAGCAGACTGCGGACGGTTTCGATCACCGGCGTGATCGGCTGGTGCTCGCTGATCGGCCGCAGCCAAGCAGGCATCGACTCCGGCTGGACGAAGGCACTGCTCAGGTAAGGAAGGAACAGCATGAAGAAACTCAGCGTGCTGGCCGACTCCACGGTCTTGGCGATCACACCGAGCCCAGCCGCGAGCCAGGACAGCGCCAGCACGTAAAGCAGGAGCAGACCGATCGTGGCCAGCCAGTCCAGCACGCCAGCGTGCGGCCGGAATCCCATGGCGAGCGAAGCGAGAACAACGATCGCCGTAGACGCCGCGTTGCGCGCCACACTCGCAACAACGTGCCCCGTGAGTACGGCGAAGCTGTGAATCGGCAGGGAGCGCAGCCGGTCGATCATGCCGCTGTTCATGTCGTCAGCGACCGCCATGGCCGTCGAGGCAGCGCCGTACCCCGTAGTGAGTAAGAGGATCCCCGGTACGACGTAGTTCACGTACTCCGTGCCCGTGTCGATGGCACCGCCGAACACGTACACGAACAGCGCCATCATGAGCAGCGGCATCAAGACGGACGCAAACAACGTGTCGACGTTCCGCCAGGCCAGCCGGACGCTCCGGTCGATCATGGTCGCCGCGTCGGCGAGTGCGTGTGTCATCAGCAACCCCTCAGGCCGTCAGAGCGAGGAAGACGTCGTCCAGTGTCGGTCGGTGCGAGGAGACCCGCTCCGGCTCCAGCCCGTTGTCACGCAGTACGTCGAGCACATGGTGCAGGTGTGCCGCGGTGCCGTCGGACGGGACGTTCAGCGCGAGCTCACTGACCACACCGTCGAGGACACCGGTCGCCTTGAGCACCTGGGCCTCCTCGGTGAAGCGCAGCTCGATCCGCTCGCCGCCTATCTGCTTCTTGAGCGCATCCGCCGTACCGCTGGCCACGATGCCGCCCTGGTCCAGCAGTACGACGCGGTCCGCCAGCCGGTCCGCTTCCTCGAGGTACTGCGTCGTCAGCAGGATCGTCGTACCCTCCCGGACGAGCGCGACGATCGCGTCCCACATCGCCGAACGGCTCGCCGGGTCGAGGCCCGTCGTCGGCTCGTCGAGGAAGATCACCCGCGGCCGAGCGATCAGGCTCATCGCCAGGTCGAGCTTGCGCCGCATGCCGCCCGAGTACGTCTTCACCCGCCGGTCCATCGCGGCGGTCAGCCCGAACTGCTCGAGCAGCTCCGCCGTCCGCCGCTTCGCCGTACGGCGCCCCAGGTGCATCAGCCGGCCGACCATCGCGAGGTTCTCCCGGCCGGTCTGGTTCTCGTCGACCGCGGCGTACTGCCCGGTCAGGCTGATCACGCCACGGACCTTCGCCGGCTCGCGGAGTACGTCGTACCCCGCGATCGTCGCCGTACCGGAGTCCGGGCGGGTCAGCGTCGACAGGATCCGCACCGTCGTGGTCTTGCCCGCGCCGTTCGGGCCGAGCAACGCGAGCACGGACCCCTCCGCCACGCTCAGGTCGACCCCGGTCAGCACATCGGTCGCGCCGTACGACTTCCGCAGGCCGCTCGCCTCGAGGATCATCGTCCCCTCCTTACTGCGTATTGAGTACGCTAAATAGCGTAGCAGCTACGCAGTAAGGTCGGGCAACCCCTAAACTGACCCGGTGACGAACGACGAGTTGCCGGCCGACGTTGCGGCGATGTGGCGCTTGCGGGCCGCACCACGGCGCGGGCCGAAGCCGTCGCTGATGCTCGACGACATCGTCCGGGCCGCGATCGAGCTCGCCGACGCCGAAGACCTCGCCGCGGTGTCGATGGCCAAGGTCGCCGAGCGGCTCGGCAACTCGACGATGGCGCTCTACCGGCACGTGAAGAGCAAGGACGAACTGCTCGTGATGATGTCGGATGCCGCCCTCGAACGGCCGGAGCCGCTGCCCGAAGGGGTCGACTGGCGGACCGGGCTGACGTTCTGGGCGGACGGCGTACTGACGGCGATCCGGCGGCACAAGTGGTACGCGAAGCTGCCGCTGTCCGGGCCGCCGGCCGGGCCGAACAACCTTGCCTGGTTCGACTCCGCGCTCGGTGCGCTGAAGGACACCGGCCTGCCCGAGGCGGCCAAGGTCGGTGTCGTGATGGGCCTGATCACCTTCGTGCAGGGGGAGATCCGGATGGCGTTCGACCTCGCGGCGGGCTACGCGGACAATCCGGCGGCGTTCCTGCAGTTCGGCTCGACGCTGCGCCGGGTCGCGGATCCGCGGGTCTATCCGGCGGTCGCGCGGACGGTCGAGGCGGGCGTGTTCGACGAGGTCGGGAGCTTCGAGGAGGACAGCGAGGCGGACTTCGACTTCGGGCTGCAGCTCTACCTGGACGGCGTCGCCGCGTTCATCGAACGGGTCGGATGATCGCGTCGGCGGCCTGCGCGGTCGCCGCGATCAGGTGCGCGTTGCGTTCGTCGGAGCCGTACGTCCGTTCGTGCGCTTCTTCGGGTGATCTGCCGTACGCGCGGTGCCGTGCTTCGAGCCGTTCGTGCCGCAGGTCCTCGGGTACGTCGACGTACCAGCACTGGTCGAGCAGAGTACGGACCGTAGACCAGGGGGACGCGTCGAGCAGCAGGTAGTTGCCCTCGGTCAGGACGAGCGTGACGTCGGGGGCGACGCCGATGCTCGCGGCGATCGAGTCCTCGATGCCGCGGTCGAACCGCGGCGCCCAGATCTGCTCGTCAGGGGACGCCTTCAGCCGCCGGAGCAGTGCGACGAAGCCGAGGCCGTCGAAGGTGTGCGGCGCACCCTTCACGTCGGCGAGGCCCAGGTCCTCGAGCACCGACTGCGCCAGGTGATACCCGTCCATCGGGACGAGCGCGACCTGGTGCCCGTCGGCGCTCAGCTTCGCGGCGAGTTGCTCGGCGTACGTCGACTTGCCCGCCGCCGGCGCTCCCGTGATCCCGAGCAGCTGCCGCCGTCCGCGCGTCGCCAGCTCGACGGCGCGTTCGTAGGCAGCAGCTGGGTCGAGGGTCTGCACCTGATGGATCCTAGGCCAGGTAGCCGTCGGGGCGGACGAGAATCTCGTCGCCCGGTTGGGCGTGGTAGATCGCGAAGGCCTCCGGCGACGTGATGTCGACGGTGTGCGGGTGCGTGGCCGGGGTGGTGGGGGAGAAGCGCAGCAGGGTCTCGTGCGGGCCGCGGAGTAGCTCGAACAGGCGGATCTGGTTGCCCTCGGCATCGATCACTGGAGCGTCCGGCGCTCGGTCGCCTGGTGCGCGCGGCCTGGGGTCAGCGGGGTCGCGGTACGAGATGTCCAGCTGGCGGGTGTTCTCGCCGCGGTCCAGCGCCGACTCGTCGCCGTCGACGTGTTTCTGCATCAGGTCCTCGCTGATCCCGAGCACGCGTTGCGCGTTGGTACGGCGTTCGGTCTCGTATGTCGCGAGCACCTCCTCGCGTCCGTCGGCCAGCTTCCAGGCGAGGTTGTACGCGTCCTGGACGCCGGTGTTGAGCCCCTGACCGCCCGTCGGCGGGTGGACGTGCGCGGCGTCGCCGGCGATGAAGACCCGTCCGTCGCGGAACTTCGCCGCCAGCCGGACGTTCGGGCGCCAGACGGTCGACCAGGTCAGGTCGCGGAGCTTCGCCGTACCGGGGCCGGCGTACTTGTCCACCAGCGCCTGCAGCCCTTCGAGTGAGGTGTCGCCCTCGATCGGCGCGCCGAACTGGAACTGGTCGCCGCCGGACAGCGGCGTCATCACGATGCCTTCCATCGGGCTGTCCTTCGCCGCGAACCAGTACCCGTAGTCGTGGTCGAGCCCGTCCGCCGCGACGTCGCCGAGCAGCATCCGGATCGACTCGTCGGTGGTGCCCTCGAACGCGATCCCGAGGTGTTTGCGGACGAAGCTCTTCCCGCCGTCGGCGCCGATCAGGTAGTCGATGCTGAGCGACTCGCCGGTGGAGAGCTCGGCGGTCACGGCGTCCGCGGTCTGCGTGAAGCCGGTGATCGCGGTGCCGAGCTCGACGGTCACGCCGTACTCCGCGAGCTTGTCGCGCAGGATCTGTTCGGTGCGGGACTGGCCGAGCATGCAGCCGTTCGGGTACGGGACGTCCGGGGTCGGCTCGACCGGCTCCGCCATCCGGCGCTCGCCCACGAACTTGCCGCTCAGGTGGATCTTGATGGGCGGCATGGGTTGGCCCTGCCGCAGGACTTCGTCGAGGACGCCGAGGTCCTCGAACACCTCGAGCGTCCGCGGCTGGAGTCCGTCGCCGCGGGAGCCCTCGAAGTACTCGGTCGCCTTGTCGATCACCCGGACCGCGATGTCGCGCCGGGCCAGCTCGATGCCGAGGGTGAGTCCGGTCGGTCCGGCGCCCGCGATCAGCACGTTCATCATGGTCTCCTTGGATGAATTATGATTCACTGAATTCAGATTCAGTGTGGGCGGGACTAGGGTTCGCTGTCAAGGAGGTACTCGTGACGGACACGGTGAGCCGCCGGCAGCGGGCGGCCGGGACCGAGGCGGCGCTGAAGCAGGCCGCGCGCGACGTCTTCGCCGAGCGCGGCTACCTGAACACGAAGATCACCGACATCACCGCGGCCGCCGGACGCGCGACGGGGTCGTTCTACAACCACTTCGCGAGCAAGGAAGAACTGCTCGAGGCGCTGCTCCGCGACATGCTCGCCGCCGCGGACGACGCGGTCGTGGACGGCGCCGGCCACGACGCCGACTTCAGCAAGCGGTCAGCGATCCGCTGGCACGTGGCGACGTTCTGGACCTTCTACCAGTCACATCTGCCGGAGATGATCGCGGTCAAACAGGCCGCGATGCTCGACCCGGAGCTGGGCCGCCGGCTGCAACAGATCATGGCCGACGACGACCAGCACATGATCGACCACTTCTCCCACCTGCCGCACCCGCCGGCCGATCCGATGGTCGCGATCTCCGCGATGAACGCCCTGCTGGAGGGCTTCGCCTACACCTGGCTCGTGGTGAACCCGTCGAACGGGCAGACGATCACCGACGAGGCGGCGATCGACACGCTCACCGACCTCCTCCACCACGGGCTGACCGGCTAGTCCTCGGGCGGGGCCTCGGCGCCTTCGCGTTCGTCGCGGTCCGCCCACTCGATCAGGGTGTCCAGCGAGTACGGGTTGTCGTCGATCGTCGCGTGCAGATCGCCGAGCTCGGCGTACCGCTGGGGGACGGTCGCGATCGTGAAGTCCTTCGGGTTCACGTCGTCGACCTCGTCCCAGCGGATCGGGGTCGACACCGTGCCTTCCGGGTTGCCGCGCACCGAGTACGCGCTGGCGATCGTGTGGTCGCGGGCGTTCTGGTTGTAGTCGACGAACACCAGCCGCGGGTCGCGGTCCTTGCGCCACCACGTGGTCGTGACGTCTTCCGGCGTACGGCGCTCCACCTCGCGCGCGAACGCGAGCGCGGCCCGCCGTACGTCCGTGAAGCCGTACGCCGGTTTGACCCGGACGTAGATGTGGATCCCGCTGCCGCCCGACGTCTTCGGGTAGCCGACCGCGCCGAGCTCGTCGAGCACCTCGTGCACGGTGTGCGCGACCCGGCGGACCCGGTCGAACGGGCAGTCGGGCATCGGGTCCAGGTCGATCCGCCACTCGTCGGGCTTCTCGGTGTCGGCGCGCCGCGAGTTCCACGGGTGGAACTCGACCGTCGACATCTGCACCGCCCAGGCCACGTGCGCGATCTCGGTGACGCACAGCTCGTCCGCGGTCCGGTTGTACCGCGGGAACTTCACCCGGACCGTCTCCATCCACGGCGGCGCACCGTGCGGCAACCGCTTCTGGTGCACCTTCTCCCCGGAAACCCCCTCCGGGAACCGATGCAACATGCACGGCCGTTCCCGCAGCGCGTTCACGATCCCGTCCCCGACCGACAGGTAGTACTTCACCAGATCGAGCTTGGTCTCCCCGCGGGCAGGGAAGTACACCCGATCCGGGTTGGAGACCCGGACGGTCCGCTCGCCGACTTCGAGCTCGATCGCCGGAGACTTGGCCGCCATGCTGCCAACCTAACCGGCGCCGGGGACAAACAGCATCAGGCCAGGCGGGTGAGCCAGCCTCGGGTGTCGGGGATGCGGCCGTACTGGAGGTCGAGGAGGGTGCTGCGGATCTTGGCGGTGACCGGGCCGACGCCGTGGTCGACGGAGTGGTCGCCGATGGTGAGGTCGCCGTCGGGCCAGGCGAGGCGGCCGATCGGGGTGATCACCGCGGCGGTGCCGGACGCGAAGACCTCGGTGATCTCGCCGGACCGGACGCCGTCGCGCCATTCGTCGGCCGAGATCCGGCGCTCCTCGACCGGGTGGCCGAGGTCGGCGGCGAGATCGAGGACCGAGGCGCGGGTGACGCCTTCGAGGATCGAGCCGGTCAGCTCGGGGGTCGCGATCCGGCCGTCGGCGTACACGAAGAACATGTTCATGCTGCCGATCTCCTCGAGCCACTTGTGCTCGACGGCGTCGACGAACGCGACCTGGTCGCAGCCGTTCGCGACCGCCTCGGCCAGGCCGGCCAGGCTCGACGCGTAGTTCCCGCCGCACTTGGCCGCGCCCGTACCGCCCGGGGTGGCGCGGATCGTGGAGGTGGTCAGCCAGATCGAGACGGGCTTCGGGCCGGTGTTGAAGTACGGGCCGGCAGGGGAGGCGATGACGCCGAACAGCACCTCGTTGGAGGGCCGGACGGCCAGGGCGGCTTCAGTGGCCATCATGTACGGCCGCAGGTACAGGCTGGTCTCCCCGTCCGCGGCTGACGGGACCCAGGCCTCGTCAACGGTCACCAACGCCCGCAGGGCCGCGACGAACTCCTCTTCCGGCAGCTGAGGCAGTGCCAGCCGCTCCGCGCTGGCGGTGAACCGGGCAGCGTTACGGTCCGGGCGGAAGGCCCACACCGACCCGTCCGCATGCCGGTACGCCTTGAGGCCCTCGAAGATCTCCTGCGAGTAGTGGAAGACAGCAGCCGCGGGGCTGAGTGAGAGCGGTGCGTACGCCGTGACCTTCGGGCTGTGCCAGCCACGGTCGGCCGACCAGTTGGCAACCACCATGTGGTCCGTGAACGACTGCCCGAACGCAGGGTCCTTGAGTACGGCTGCCCGAGCCTCCGCGCTGGCCGGGTCGCTCCGCAGCTCGACCGCGTAGTCCCATGCGTCTGTCACTACCGTTGCCCGCTGTTCACCTGTCACTCACCGCACGCTACCCCTGCCCTCACCTCCACCTCGACCCGCCGCCCACACTCCGACCACTCCGCGCCAGCCACCACGTGAGCTCGGCCGACCCCGGCAGTGCCTGTACGACGTGCAGCACGCGCTCGGCAGCGTCGTACACCAAGGAGTCGTGCCACTCGTCCGGGAGCTCCACCAGCACACGCAGGCCCATCGCCAGACCGGCTGCGGGCTCTCCCGCAACCGCCAGGCACTCGGCGAGGCACAGGTCGAGCCTGGCGCGTTCGCCGACCCAGCTCTCCGGGCAGAGCTCCCGTGCGCGCTCCAGCAGCACACAGCCGGCCACGCCGTACCCAAGGAGAGTGCACACGCGTCCCTCGGCCCAGTGCTGTTGGTACGGCGGTGCGAGCTCGTCGCCGATGCCGATCAGCTCCTGCAACGCGCTGTGTGCGTCTTGACGCCGGCCGAGCTCAGCCAGGACCAGCGCCCGCGCTGCCCGTGGCAGGTAGCTCTGCCGAGCAAGGCCGACCGCTTCCTCCGCCAACTCCAGCAGCTCGGGCAACGCACGACGCTCGGCCAGCCCACAGATGACCTCCCTGGCCCGCACGGTCCCTCCGCTGCCGACACCGTCCGCGGCCGCACGGGCGGCCCACCACCAACGCCGCGCCGTACTGCGGTCGTCCAGCCTCGTCAGCGTCTCCGCGATCAGGGCGCTCAGCTCGGCTGCCTCCACACCGTCCGCACCACGGAGCTGACTCACCAGAGCCGGCAGCAGCGCGGCCGGAGGCGTCGTACGGCATTCGCTGAACAGCTCGGGCGGAGCACCGAGTGTCCCGACCAGGCCGCGCCATGCTGCCTCCAACGGGTCGGTCTGCTGTCGTGCCCGGGCAGGCCTCTGCGCAAATGTGGCAGTCAGCCGCCCGGCGGTGCCGAGCTGCTCGTCGCAGAGCCGCGCCAGGTCGGCAGAACCCGGCCGCTGCCCGCGCTCCACCTGCGACAGATAGCTGTGGTCGTACCCGACCTGTGCCGCCAGTTGCCGCAGGCTCAGCCCGGCCGTCTGCCTGCACTGCCGCAGTAGGGAACCGAAAGTCACAGGACCACCCCGTTCGCGCTTCGAGCTCATGTGGTGCGTGCCGGTAAAGCTACAAGCCCTCGCCGACAAAAACCGTTCAAAACAAGGGCATGGGTGCTGTGGGCTGTTCCCACAGCCCACAGCAAACACCTGTTGTCCGCAGTGCGTTCTGGGCGAGTCTGAAGAGGTGAACCCGCTGCAGCCCCAGGCCCGCCTCTTCCGTCTGGTCCGCCACACCAACCCCACCGCGATCCTCGCCGAGGGCGTGGAGTGGTCCGACGGCGCAGCCACCCTCCGCTGGCGCGGCCCATGGCCCAGCACGGCCACCTGGGACGCCGGCATCCCCGCCCTCCTCGCCACCCACGCCCCCGACGCCCGCACCCAACTCCACTGGACCCCCGCACCCCTACCGCCCCCAACACCCGACCCCACCACCCCCACAACCCCAACCCCCACCATCTGGCTCCCACCCCCAACCCCCGAAGGCCTCTGCACCCACTGCGGCCAACCCTGGCCCTGCCTGAGCTGCGGCCCGTGAACGGATCTGCAACTACCTGCAGTGGGGTTGCCCTGGAAGCCCTTCGAACGATACAAATCAGCCTGACCTTCGCCGGTGTCGCTCGGGGTGCGCCGGATCCGCTGGTGGCGAGACGGGGCCTGCTCCGGCCGCCATCACTCGCCTGTCTGCCTTCTCCTTGGAGGTTCGGTGTCACTCCGACCTGTTCACCTGCTGCGTCTGGTCATGCCTGCGGCTCTCGTCGCTGCCGGCTTGATCGCGCTCACCGGCTCGTCCGGCACTGCGGCACAGTCCGGGCCGTATCGGCCGCCTTCCGCGGTCCCGCGGACACCGGCCGCGCCGCAGTTCGAAGCCAACGCGGCCGTGGTCAAGTTCAAGGCGTCCGCGAGCACGGCCGATCGGGAGGCTGCGATCACGATCCTCGGAGCCACGACCGAGGATTCCCTCGGGGCCGGATTCGTCCGCCTGACCAGTGCCGACACCGCACCGGAATTGGTGAACAAGGCGAAGGCCCAGTCTGCTGTCGAGTTGGCATCGCTGAACTACAAGCGGTGGATCACCGCTGTGCCGAACGACTCCTACTACCCAGTCCTCAACGGGGCAGGCCAGGCGTCGTACCTGAACACGATTCGCATGCCACAGGCATGGGACGTGTCGCGGTCGACCGGAAACCAGGTTGTGGCGGTGCTCGACACGGGTGTCGATGCAGGTCATCCGGATCTCGCGGGCCACCTGGTGCCTGGGTACAACGCGGTGTCGGCGACCCGCCCGAATCCGGTGGACGACAACGGCCACGGCACGATGACGCTCGGCATCATCGCCGCCGCCGCGAACAACGGGTCCGGCGTGGCGGGTATCGGCTGGGCTGCGAAGGCGATGCCGGTCAAGGTTCTCGACGCGAACGGTGAAGGTTACGACGCCGACATCGCGGAGGGTATCGACTGGGCTGTGGCCCATGGTGCGAAGGTCATCAACATGTCCCTCGCCGGCCCGGACGACGATCCTGTCCTGCACGACGTGGTGAAGCGCGCCGTTGCGGCGGGCGTCGTGGTGGTAGCCGCGTCCGGGAACAACGGCGACGCCGTTCCGCAGTTCCCGGCGGCGTACGCCGAGGTGATCGCAGTGTCCGCAACGAATCAAGGCGGAGAGCTGACGAGCTTCAGTTCGTACGGCGACTGGGTGGACCTCGCCGCTCCGGGCTGGGACATCGTGACGACCGGAGTCCGGTCGATGACCCCCGCGGGCCGGGCCCCCATCTGGCTGTGCAGTGGGACGTCGTGTGCGGCCCCGATCGTCGCCGGGGTAGCTGCCCTGGTCAAGAACAAGTGGCCCACGTTCACCCCTGCCCAGGTTGCCGCCCGGCTGCGGACGCTCTCCAGGGACGCCGGTCCTCGGGGTATCGATCCGTACTACGGCGCCGGCATTGTGGATGCTTATGCGGCGCTCGGTGGGCACTGGGCACCGGACTTCCCGATCAATCCGGCGGACGGCAACGATCAGCCCTTGCGCGCGACGAAGATCGCAGGTCCTGCATGGGGACAGCTCGCCGAGGTCACTGCCGACATCAGCACCGAGGGCGAGTCCGACTGGTATGTCGTCGACTGGGGGACGCCTATCGGGTTCCAGACCTGGGTGACCGGCCCGGTGTTCGACGAGGGGCACTCCGCGAACCTCGGCCCTGTGATCGACGTGTATGACGCGAACATGAACCCGCTGAAGCACGCGGAGAAGCCGTTCCCCGACATCGATCCCGCGACCGGTCGTCCGGCGGCGGCCACGCTGGTGGCGGCGGTCGACGTCCCGGAAAGCACGAGCCTGACCTACATCAGGGTCCGCAATGCCAACGGCTCGCGCGACACACGGCCCTACAAGCTCAGTGTCTTCGGACAGGGCGCGGGCGGCGGTCCGACGGCCCCTGTCTACCCGATCTCGGATGTGCTGCCGGCCGACCTCTCCGGCGGGGCGTCGCTCAGCGCGCGACCGACGGTCACCTTCGCCTCGGACGTAACGGCGAGTACCGTGACCGCAAGCACAGTTCGGTTGTACAACGGCAGGTCGGGTGCTGCGGTGCCGGCAGACCTGACCTACGATCCGGCGACGCGCAAGGCAACGCTCGCGCCGTCGATGCCGCTCCTGGATGCAACGCCGTACAAGATCCTCGTCGCAGGCGTGCAACAGGGCGGGCGCGTCCTGCCGACGATCAGTTCGGTGTTCACCACGGTCGACGTGGCTCCACAGAAGCCGAGCACGTTCAGCGGAGCCGGTGCGTACCTGGCGGCGAACCTCGCGTGGACGATTCCTTCGACCCCCGATTTCGATCAGGTGGTGGTCAGGCGGAATCCCGGGAGCAAAGCTCCGACGCCGACCACGGGCACACTGGCGTACGCCGGTGCCGGCACCGCGGTGAAGAACACCGGTTTGGCGCAGGGGACCACCTACACGTACGCCGCGTGGGTGAAAGACCGTGCAGGTCACTACAGTCCGGCGGCGGTCAAGCAGTTGCTGGGAATGAAGTCCGGGATCAGTACCAGTTCGACACTCATCAGCTATGGAGGGTCGATCACGCTCCGGGGAAGCTCGGTGCGGATCGACAACAAGGCGTACGCCGGGCTGCCGGTCAATGTGTATGTGCGGCCGAAGAACTCGTCGAAGTTCGCGTTGCTGGCGGCGTTGAAGACGACGTCGACGGGGACTGTCACGGTGGCGCACAAGCCGTCGGTGTCGTCGGTCTACATGCTGACGTTCCCGGGCAACGCAGACCTTATGGGTACGCGTACGGCGGACATCACCGTGCAGGTCAAGCCGACGATTTCCGCGACGCTTAGTCCGGCCTCGGTGAGGTTGGGGCAGGCCAGTGCGGTGAGTGGGTATGTCGGGCCGGCGCATGCGGGGCAGGTGGTGTATCTGCAGCAGTACGGGAGCAAGGTGTGGAAGTCCGTTGCTTCGGTGAAGCTCAGTGCTTCGGGGAAGTACGCGTTCGGGATCAAGCCGACGGTCCGGGGGCAGATTGCTTATCGGGTCTGGTTCCCGGGGGACGCTGATCATGCGCAGGCGTACACGGTGAACAAGGTCCTCAGCATCAGCTGAAGCCAGCGGTGCGGCGGGTATCCGACGGGGTCGGGTACCCGCCGTTCGTATGTGTTGACCGAGGGTTACGGAACGTCTCTACTTAATGGCCATGCGATGGCTTGCGGTGGTTGTCGGGGTGTTGCTGACCGGTGCGGCGTTGCCTGCTCAGGCGGAGGGGGCGTCGGCCAAGCATGCGTTGATCGGGTATTTGCATGCGAGTTTCGGGAACGGGGCCGGGTATGTGCGGATGGCCGACGTGCCGGACGCGTGGGACGTCATCGACCTGGCGTTCGGGGAGCCGACGAGTCCGACGTCGGGGGAGATTCGGTTCAATCGCTGTCCGGTGAGCGAGTGTCCGGAGATGGAGAGTGATGCGGAGTTCGTGAGTGCGATCCGGGCCAAGCAGGCGGCCGGGAAGAAGGTGCTGATCTCGATCGGCGGGGCCAACGGGCAGGTGCAGCTCACGACGACGGCGGCGCGGGATGCCTTCGTCAGCTCGGTGGGGGCGATCATCGACAAGTACGGGCTGGACGGGCTCGACGTCGACTTCGAGGGGCACTCGCTGTACCTCGACGCCGGCGACACCGACTTCCGGAATCCGACCACGCCGGTCATCGTGAACCTGATCTCGGCGCTGAAGGCGCTCAAGGCGCGGTACGGCGACAAGTTCGTGCTGACGATGGCGCCGGAGACGTTCTTCGTGCAGGTGGGGTACCAGTTCTACGGCGGGTCCAACGACAACCGCGCCGGGTCGTACCTGCCGGTGATCGACGCGGTGCGGGACTTCCTGACCGTGCTGCACGTCCAGGACTACAACTCCGGGCCTGTGATGGGGCTCGACAACCAGTACCACACCATGGGCGGCGCGGACTTCCACATCGCGATGACCGACATGGTCAAGGCCGGGTTCCCGGTCGGTAACACCGGCCGGACGTTTCCGGGGCTGCGCGACGACCAGATCGGTTTCGGGCTCCCGGCGGCGGTCAGCGCGGGCAACGGCTACACCGCCCCGGCAGCCGTGCACGACGCGCTCGACTGCCTGGTGAAGGGCCAGAACTGCGGCGGCTACAGCCTCCGCGGCGGTCCTTCGCCCGGGCTCCGTGGCCTGATGGCGTGGTCGATCAACTGGGACCACTACTACAACTGGGAGTTCCAGGACAGCCACGCGCCGTACCTCGACGCCCTGCCATAGGCCGCCCCTCGCACCCGGTTCGTGTGTCAGCCCCGCGCGGGCCGGGTGTGGGCCTGTGGATTACCGGTCCCGGTTTGTGGGTTGTCGCTGGTATGAAGGAGGCATGACAGCGTCAACGACCCGCGCGGTGATCCTCACCGTGGACGACGATCCCGGCGTTTCCCGGTCGATAGCCCGTGACCTCCGCCGCCGGTACGGCGAGGACAACCGCATCGTCCGGGCCGAGAGCCCGGCGCAGGCGCTCGACGCGCTGAAGGAGCTGAAGCTGCGCGGCGAGCCGGTCGCGCTGCTGCTGGCCGACTACCGGATGCCGCAGATGTCCGGCATCGAGTTCCTCGAGGCCGCGATGGACCTGTTCCCGCTGGCCCGTCGCGTGCTGCTGACGGCGTACGCCGACACCGACGCCGCGATCCAGGCGATCAACGTGGTCGACCTCGACCACTACCTGCTGAAGCCGTGGAACCCGCCGGAGGAGAAGCTGTACCCGGTGGTCGACGCGATGCTCGACCTGTGGAGGGCGACCCCGGAGCCGTCCGGCGACGAGACCCGGGTGATCGGCCACCGCTGGTCGGCGCCGTCGTTCGCGGCCCGCGACTTCCTCGCCCGGAACGCCGTGCCGTACCGCTGGCTGAACGTCGACGACGAGGAGGCCAGGCGGCTCCTGGACGCGGCCGACGTGGACGGTACGACGCTGCCGGTCGTGATCACGCCGGACGCCACCGTGATGGTCGCGCCGTCCGAGGCCGAGCTGGCGCAACGCGTCGGCCTGACCACGGCGCCGGCGCAGGACTTCTACGACCTGGTCGTGGTCGGCGGCGGACCGGCCGGGCTCGGGGCCGCCGTGTACGGCGCCAGCGAAGGCCTCCGGACCGTCCTGGTCGAGCAACTGGCGACCGGCGGCCAGGCCGGGCAGTCGAGCCGGATCGAGAACTACCTGGGCTTCCCCGACGGGGTGTCCGGCGCGCAGCTCACCGACCGGGCCCGGCGGCAGGCGGTCCGGTTCGGGGCCGAGCTGCTGACGACCCGGCAGGTGGTCGGGCTGGAGACGCTCGGGAACGCCCGTCGGCTGAGGTTCGCGGACGGCAGCGAGATCTCGGCGCATTCGGTGATCCTTGCGACCGGCGTCTCGTACCGGACTCTCCAGGCCCCCGGCGTCGACGACCTGTGCGGCCGCGGCATCTACTACGGCTCGGCCACCACCGAGGGTCCGGCGTGCGCGGGCGCCGAGGTCTACATCATCGGCGGGGCGAACTCGGCCGGCCAGGCGGCGGTCTATTTCTCCAGGCATGCGAAACGCGTGCATATGCTGGTCAGAGGACCATCGCTCACCGCGACGATGTCGTCGTACCTCATCGATCAGATCGACGCGATCGACAACATCGAGGTGCACACCTGCACGCAGGTCGTTTCCTGTCTGGGCTCGGAGCACCTGGAACACCTCACCCTGCTGAACAGCGAGACCGGGGAGAAGCGCGAGGTGGACACGGAATGGATGTTCGTGTTCATCGGCGCGGCGCCGCGGACGGACTGGCTGCCCGGTGACCTGCTCCGCGACGAGCGAGGCTTCGTCCTCACCGGGCCAGACCTGCACGGCAGACCGCCGGGCTGGGTGCTGGAGCGGGAGCCGTACCACCTCGAGACGAGCATGCCGGGCGTGTTCGCCGCGGGCGACGTACGGGCCGAATCGGTGAAGCGGGTCGCGTCGGCGGTCGGCGACGGGGCGATGGCCGTGACACTGGTGCACCGATACCTGGAGATGCTCTGATGACTGACCAAGCTGTGGAGCCGCGGCGGCTGACTCCGGACGAGCTGCGCACGCTGTTCCTGTTCGAGAGCCTCACCGACGAGCAGCTGCGGTGGCTTTCCGAGGCCGGGTACGTCGAGGAGGTCCACGACGGCATCGTCTTCAACGAGGGCGACGAGGCGACCTGCTGCTACGTCCTGCTCACGGGTGAGATCCGGCTCTGCAAGCTCTCGCACGGCGAGCTGGTGGAGATCAACCGGACCGCCCAGCGCGGGGTGTACTCGGGCGCCTTCAACGCGTTCTTCGGCGCCAACGACCACAAGTCGTACACCGCGACCATGCAGGTCACGCAGCCGTCGGAGTTCTTCGTGATCGGCGCCGAGACGATGGCGACGATGATGAACACCTGGTTCCCGATGGCGGTGCACCTGATCGAGGGCTTCGTGATGGGGATGCGGCGGACCAACGAGACGCTGGGGGAGCGCGAGCGGCTGCTCGCCCTCGGCTCGTTGTCGGCTGGGCTGACGCACGAGCTGAACAACCCGGCGGCCGCGGCGGTCCGGGCCGCGGCGACGCTGCGGCAGCGGGTCTCCGGGATGCGGTCGAAGCTCGCGATGCTCGCCGACGGCACGCTCGACGCGACCAAGCTGCACCAGATCGTCGCGCTCCAGGACGACGCGGTCGAGCGGCTGGAGAAGAACAAGGACAAGGACGTGCCGCCGCTGGAGCTGTCCGACCGCGAGGACACGCTCACCGACTGGCTGGACGACCACGACGTGCAGGCGAGCTGGGACGTCGCGCCGGTGCTGGCGCAGGCCGGCCTCGACGTGCCGTGGATGGAGGAGGTGCTGACGGCGGTCGGCCCGAAGTACCTCGAAGGTGCCGTCCGGTGGCTGATGTACACGATCGACACCGAGTCGCTGATGAACGAGATCGACGACTCGGTCACCCGGATCTCCACCCTCGTCGGTGCCGCCAAGCAGTACTCGCAGATCGACCGGGCGCCGTACCAGACCGTGGATCTGCGGGAACTGCTCAAGTCGACGCTGGTGATGATGTCGGGCAAGCTCCAGGGGTACCAGATCGTCAAGGAGTTCGACCCGGAGTTGCCGGCGATCCCGGCGTACGCCGCGGAGCTCAACCAGGTGTGGACGAACATCATCGACAACGCGGTCAGCGCGATGGGCGGTTCCGGCACGCTGACACTGCGGACCCGGCGGGACGGTGCGTACGCCGTGGTCGAGATCGGCGACACCGGTCCGGGGATCCCGGAGGAGATCCGGCGGCGGATCTTCGAGCCGTTCTTCACCACGAAGCCGATCGGCGAGGGGACCGGCCTCGGGCTCGACATCTCCTGGCGGATCGTGGTCAAGAAGCACCACGGCGACCTCCGGGTGGAGTCCGAGCCGGGCCGCACGGTCTTCAAGATCGTCCTCCCACTCGAGCCGGAACGCGAGCTGGAGTCCGACCCGGCGCTGCTTGCTTAGGGCAACCAGTCGGTGATGATGGTGACGACTGCCGGGTCCAGGTTTCCGGGGAGCTGGTAGTCGGCCATCGTGGATGGGCCGGTGCCTCGGAAGAACAGGTGGTTGTCCTCGTCGAGGACCTTGATCGTGGCGTCGGGTAGTCCGGTGCGCCAGCCGGGGAGGTCGTCGGCGACGGTGACCTGGTAGTCGCGACCGCCTTGCAGGACGAGGATCGGTACGTCGAGTTTCGCGGCCGTGGCGACCGGGTCGTACGCGCGCTGGTCCAGCCAGAACGACGCCGGCATACCGAACGGCAGGTCCGACGCCGGGGTGTCCGGGGTGACGGTGTCGGCCGCGATCGCCTGGCGTTCGAAGAGTTCGACGGTTCCGGGTGGGACGGCCTCGGGGTTCGTCCGCGCGAGGTGGCGCATCACCCGCACGGCGCCGTACTGCATCGGCTGGGTGTCGCCGGCCATGATCACCACGCCGGCCACGAGCGGCTCCTCGGTGGCGATCCGCGGGGCGATCTTGCCGCCCATGCTGTGCCCGGCGAGGACGACCTGGTCGACGTGTTCGGCGAGCAGCCGGACGGCGGCGAGCCCGTGCGGGACGTACTCCGACGTCATCGTGTAGCCGGGTGCCGCCATCGCTTCCGGGCGGTTCGAGGTGATCTTGTCGAAGCGCAGTACCGCGACGCCGTGGGTCGCGAGGCCCCACGCGAGGTCCTTCAGCGGCTTGTTCGGTCCGCTGGTTTCGTCGCGGTCCCAGGGGCCGCCGCCGGTCAGCAGGACGACGCCGCGGCCGGTCGGTTCCGCGGGCAGGGTCAAGGTGCCGGGGACGGTGCGGCCGTCCGCGTCGAGGGTGATGTCGCGTTCGGTGAAGGTGGCCGGGTCGGCGTACGGCGGGGGAGTCCAGGCAGTCATCGCATTACCTTTCTCATGGTTTGAGAAAGGTAGCACGACGTGAGATCGTTACGCCATGGGTCCGTTGGAACTGCTGGGACATCCGGTGCGGTTGCGGATCGTGCACGCCTTGCGCGGCGGCCGCGAGCTGACGACCGCCGAGCTCGGCGAGCGGATCGCGGACGTGTCGAAGGCGACGCTGTACCGGCATGTCGAGCTGCTCGCGGAGGGCGGGATCCTCGAGGTCGCGGAGGAACGGCGGGTCCGCGGCGCGGTCGAGCGGCGGTTCCGGCTGCGCTCCGAGCGGGCCTCGATCACGCCGGAACAGCTCGCGGAGTTGACGGTCGACGACCACCGGCGCGGGTTCGCGACGGCGATGGCGGCGCTGCTCGCGGAGTTCACGGCGTACACCGAACGCGACGGGGCGGACCCGATCGCCGACCTGGTCGGCTACCGGCAGCACGGGATCTGGCTGACCGAGGCCGAACTCCACCAGCTGATCGAGGGCCTGCGGGCCGCGATCCTGCCGGTGCTGTCGCACGAGGCGACGCCGGAGCGCTCGCGCTACCTGCTCAGCCCGATCCTGTTTCCGGCCGCGGATCAGTAGAGCTGGGCGTCCAGGACCTCCGGACGGTTGCGGGCCTCGATCGACTCCAGCGATTCGCCGCGGCGCCACAGGGCCTGGGCGATCTCGGCGTACGGGCGGACCGCCTGGGGCTGCCAAGCCCCGGGTTTCCAGGTCTTCGAGCGGGCGAACGCCTTGGCGCAGTGGAAGAAGACTTCCTCGACGTGTACGACGAGGGCCAGCCGCGGGCGGTGGGAGCGGACGATCATGTCGTCGAAGAACGGCCCGTCGGTGACGAGCCGGGCGCGGCCGTTGACGCGCAGGGTCTCGGGGCGGCCGGGGATCAGGAAGACCAGGCCGGCGTGCGGGTTCTCGAGGATGTTGCGGAATCCGTCCATCCGGCGGTTGCCGGAGCGTTCCGGGATCGCGAGGGTGGTGTCGTCGAGCACCTTCACGAAGCCGGGCGGGTCGCCCTTCGGGGAGACGTCGCAGCTGCCGTCGAGGGCCGACGTACCGACGAAGACCAGCGGTGATCCGCCGATCCATTCCCGGTGTACGTCGTGCAGTCGCGGCTCGACCTTGTCGCGGACGATCGGGTCCGGCGTACCGAAACCCTCCAGCTCGTCGACGCTTCGTACCGCGGGCAACTCGTCCCACCTGCTCAACACACACCTCCGCACTCGACCATCTCGTGTGTACTAAGACGTCCCGGCCCCTCAGGCTGTGACACCCAACGTGGTGGACAGGAACGCGAGGATCTCGTCCCGGGCCCGCACCGTCGGATGACCGGCTTCGTCGACGAGGTGGGCCGTCACCACGCTGTGCGCGCACCCGACGACGTCGCGGAAGAACGGCGGCGGCTCCGGATTCGCGACCTCCGCCGGCAGGACGCGTCCGATGAACGCGCCACCCAGCAACCGCTGGTACGCCGCGAACCGCCGGCCGGTGCACCACCGATCGCCCTCGAACCGGTACGCCAGCACCCGCAGGTCCTCGCGCCGGAACCGTTCCGCGAGCGACGCTGCATCCGCGGCCGAGAGTTCGAGCTCACCCGGCGCGTCCAGCGGAAGCGACGGGTGGTTGACGACCGGCGCGATCACCGCCGGTTCCACGGCCATGGTGAGAGCGAAGTTGCCGGTGAAGCACAGCCCGATCGCGCCCACTCCGGGTCCGCCCGCTTCGGCGTGGGCGATCCGGGCGAGACCACGGAGCCAGCTGCTGACCGGACTCGTGCCACCGCCGGCGAAGGCGCGGAACTCGGCGCTCACGCAGGCTCGCCGGACGACCTTCTCGCCCGCCGCGGCCGTCGGATAGGCGCCGTCGACCCCGAACAACGACGGTACGAACACGGTGAAGCCGGCGTCGCGCACCCACCGCGCGAGCCGCGCGACGTCGGGGCTGATGCCTGGCATCTCCGGCATCACGACGACGGCCGGTCCGGTCCCGGTGACGTGCACCGTCTTGGCGACGCCGTCGACCTCCACGACCCGATGGGCGAAGTCCTCCAGGGGATCGTCACGCGTCATGCTCCGAGACTGTCCGGCCCAGGCCTTGACGACCACTGGCGAGATCGCCAAGAAGCTGGCTAATCTCGCCACATGCTCCGGCTCTCGGTCCTCGCGTACCCGGGCTGCTTCGCGTCCGAGGTGTACGGCGTCCCCGATCTGCTCACGATGGCGACCCGCGTCGCACAGGTGCGTGGCGCGTCCGATCCGGCGTACGACGTGCGGATCGTCTCGCCGCGGCACCGGGTACTCGCTTCGGGGGGCGTGCGGATCCCTGTGTCCCCGCTGCCGGCGTCGGACGTCCTGGTCGTGCCCGGCTTCGAGGTCGGGCCGGCCGTCGACGTCGACCGGGTGCTGTCCGGTCTGGGGCCGGAGTTCGCGGCGATCCGCGCTCACGTGGCCCGGGGCGCTGCTGTCGTTTCCCTTTGTCTGGGGGCGTTCCTGCTGGCAGAGGCGGGTGTGCTGGATCGTCGTACCGCCACCACCTCCTGGCTGTACGCCGACCGGCTGGCGCGCCGGTATCCGGAGGTCGACGTGCGCGCCGATCAGTTGGTGGTGACCGACCGGGGCGTGACGACGGCCGCGGCGTTCAGCGCGATGTACGACTTCGCGCTCACGCTGATCCGGTGGCACAGCGGCGAGTCCGTCGCGCGGACCACCGCGCGAATCGCGCTGATCGACGACTCGCGGACCTCGCAGACGCCGTACGTCGACCACTCGGTGCTGCCGGCCGGGGGCTCGATGTTCGCCGATGAGGTGAAGCGATGGCTGGAGCAGCACCTCGATGACGCGTACGACCTGCAACGGCTCGCCGATGAGGTGAAGGTCAGCTCCAGGACGTTGCTCCGGCGGTTCGGTGAGACGACCGGGATGACGCCGCTCGGGTATCTGCAGACGGCTCGGGTACGGCGGGCCGGGCACCTGCTGGAGACGACCGGCCGGACCGTCGCGCGTATCGCCGGGGAGGTCGGGTACCGGGACCCGGCGTCGTTCAGCCGGCTGTTCCGACGCCATACCGGCAAGGCACCGGGGGAGTACCGGGCTCAGTTCCGCCGCGTGGTCTAGCGCAGTGCGGTGCCTTGCGCGTGGGACAGGAGCGTGAGGTCCTCGCGGGTCGGGAGCGATTCCCAGTCGCCGTACGCCGTGACGCAGAAGGCGCCGGAGGTGGTGGCGCGGTCGAGGCGGGCCTCAGGGGAGAGGTTGTCGAGCGTCGCAGAGAGGTAGCCGGAGACGAACGCGTCGCCGGCGCCGATGCTGTCGACGACGGTGACGGGGAGCGCGGGGCGGTGGATCGTGAGCGGTTCAGGTGTACGGGTGTGGGACCAGGCACCCTTGCCGCCGGCGGTGACGACGACGGTGTGCACTGTCCGCAGCAGATCGGCGATCGGGTCTTCGGCGTCGGTGAGCAGGTCGAGTTCGTCGTCGGAGGCGAAGACCGTGTGGACGTGGGGGAGGAACTCGCGGAGCGCCGCCGCGGCCTCGGGGCGGGACCAGAGGCGGGCGCGGTAGTTCACGTCGAGCGAGACCTGGGCGTCGGTCGTCCGTACGGCGGCCAGCGCGGCGGCCCGCGCCGTCTCCGAGAGCGCCGGGGTGATGCCCGTGATGTGGATCAGGGTCGGCGAGAGCGCGGCGATCGCGGCGGTGGTCTCGTCGGGCGTGAGGGTCGAGGCGGCGGAGCCGCGGCGGTGGTAGCTGACCCGGGTGATGTCGTGCGACGGCTGGTCGAACGCGATGAACCCGGTGAACGCGTCGTCGGCGAACCGGACCCGGACGTCGACGTTCTCGGCGCGCAGCGTGCGCTGGATCAGCCGGCCTGGTTCGTCGTTGCCCACGGCACTCAACCAGGTGACGTCGTGCCCGAGCCGGGCCACGCCGATCGCCACGTTGCTCTCGGAGCCCGCGATCGACAGTTGCGCGTCGCCGCCCAGCCGCATCGGCCGCGCGGTCCGCACCGACACCATCGTCTCGCCGAGCGTCAGCAGATCAGTCATTGGAGGGCCTCGTCAGATGTTGAGTTCGGTGCGGAACGTGCTTGCTCGGATCGCCAGTTCCGCGAGGGGGCTGCCGGTGGCGGCGTCGCCGAGGAGTGGGGAGCCGACGCCGACCGCGAGCGCGCCGGCTGCCAGGTACTTCGGGGCCGACTGGGCGTCCACGCCGCCGACCGCGATCAGCGGGGCGTCGGGGAGCGGGGCGAGGAGCTCGGAGAGGTACCCGGGTCCGTGCAGCTTGGCGGGGAAGATCTTGACCGCGGTCGCGCCGAGGTCGAGCGCGGCGACCACCTCGGTCGGGGTGAGCGCGCCGCAGAGCAGCGGCAGGCCGAGCTCGACCGAGCGGTGCGCGCCGCGGGTGATCGCGGGCGTGACGCTGAAGTCGGCCCCGGCGCCGGCCACCTTCTCGGCCTGCTCGGTGGTGACGACGGTGCCGGCCCCGATCAGGATGTGCGGGTCGTACAGCGAGCGCGCCTTCGCGATCGCCTCGACACCGCCGGGGGTGGTGAGCGAGATCTCGAGCGCGGTGACGCCCGCCTCGACGAGGGTCTCGACGCAGTCCAGCGCGGTGTCCGCGCGGTCGGCGCGGATGATCGCGAGCAGTTTCCGGCTCCGGAGTTCGGCAAGCAGATCCATGGTCCCCAACCTATGATACGAGTTAGACATAGGACGTCCCATGACCTCTGGCGTGGACGCCCGATCTGTGGCTGAATTACCTAGTGAACAACCGCCCCGTTGTTTACTTTCAGGAGGCATCCGCTCATGCCCAGGTTCACCGCCCTGGCGACGGCGCTCGTGCTGGCCCTCGCCGTACCGCTTCCATTCGTTCAGGCAGCCGTCACCACCACCGTCCTGTTCACCAAGGGAGATGCGGGCTACGGCTGTTACCGCATCCCCGCGATCGTGAAGACCAAGACCGGCGCGCTGCTCGCGTTCGCCGAGGCCCGGCGCGCCTGGTGCGCGGACTCCCAGGAGATCGACCTGGTGATGCGCCGCTCCGACGACGACGGCCGTACCTGGTCGGCCACCCAGACCGTCCTGTCCGGTACCGACTCCGACCCGAACGCGGTCGCCACCCGCGGCAACCCGGCCCCGATCGTCGACTACGAGACCGGCCGGATCGTGCTGCTGTCGACGATGGACCCCGGTACGACGAGCCGCCCGCGGACGCCGTACGTGCAGACCAGTGACGACGACGGCCGGACGTGGTCCGCGGCGAAGAACATCGGCGGCCAGATCGACGACCCGGCCTGGGGCTGGTACGCGACCGGTCCCGTGCACGGCATCCAGCTCACCCGCGGCGCCAACGCCGGCCGGCTGGTCGCGGGCACCAACTACGACAACGGCGCCGGGCAGAACGCGGGTCAGCTCGTCTACAGCGACGACCACGGCGTGACCTGGCACAAGGGCGCGACCGATCTGCGCTCGGACGCCACCCCGCAGGAGATCAGCGTCGTCGAGAAGGTCGACGGCGGTGTGTACGCCGGCGCCCGGAACAACGCCGGTACGTCGGGCGCGAGCCGGATGAGTGCCGTGAGCAACGACGGCGGCGAAACGTTTACCGCACCGTTTTCCACGATTGCCGGGCTGATCGCACCTGTTGTTCAGGGCTCGTTGCAGCGGCTCCGTGCGGTCGATCAGGGCGACAAGTACAACCGGATCCTGTTCGCGGCGCCGGCTGATCCGGATCGTCGGCGGTACCTGACGATCCGGTCGAGCTTCGACGAGGGCAAGACCTGGCAGAGCGTCGACGAGGGGACGCGGATCACCGACGACTGGTCCGGGTACTCGGACCTGGCGATCCTCGACACGGGTGAGATCGGCCTGCTGTACGAGGGCGGTACGGTCGACGCCCGCGACCAGATCAGGTTCGCCCGGTTCACCGAGAACGACATCGGCCACCCGGACGCTCCGCTCGGTACGACGACGCCGGACGTGTCCGGCCTGCACAACGACAGCTACCTGCACGGCGCTCCGGTCAGCGTCACCGGCAAGTTCGGGCAGGCGCGGGACCTCGACGGGGTCGACGACGCGATCCAGTTGCCGTACGCCGAATCGCTCGCGGTCGGCGCCGGCGACTTCACCGCGATGGCGTGGATCAGGTACGGCGCGTCGACCACGCCGCAGGCGATCCTCTGGGGCTACGGGATCAACGAGTTCTCGCAGTTCTGGCTGCGCGCCGAACCGGCCGACGGGCGGATCCGCGGGCTGATCACGACCGGTGGCAAGACGACTGCTGTTCAGACGGCCGGTGCGTACAACAACAACGCCTGGCACCACGTCGCGCTGCAGCGGAAGGCCGGCACGTTGTCGGTCTGGGTCGACGGCACGCAGGCCGCGAGCGTCGCCGCCCCGACCGGATCGGTCAGCCCGGGCCGGCCGTTCAAGATGTACGTCGGTCAGCGGCTGGACGGAGCGCATCACTTCGACGGGTCGATGGACGAGGTACGGCTCTACAAGCGGGCGTTGACGTCGGCGGAGCTCAACAGCATCCGCACCACCAACAGCACGTCGGTGCCCGGCGCTGTACTCGATCTGCCGCTCGGGTGACATCAGACTGACCTGGCGGAGAGCGTCAACCGCCAGGTCAGTTCGCCGGTTGGCGGGACTACCGCGGCGTCGGTGGGACCGGCTTCGGCGAGGTCGAATACCTTGCCCAGCATCGGCTCGACGCCGAGGCTCCGGTATGGCGTGCCGGCCGGGAAGCCGCCCTGGTTGCGCCACAGGGCGATGGAGGTCGGTTGCCCTGGGCAACTCAACGTCATCGTGAGCTCGGCGCCGCGGTCGCGCACCGAGACCGTTGGGCAGTCCACCAGTACGGCGCCGACCGCGGTGCCGTCGGTGGGGCCGTACGTCGTGACCGCCGACCAGTCGCTGAGGGTCCAGGGGCCGTCGTCGGGGTAGAGGCGGCATTCGGTGAAGTCTGCGGAGATGGTTGCGCCGGGCATGCAGTCGAGTAATGCGTGGGCAGCCCACACGAACCGATAGCCCTGAACTGCTCTCAAGTGGTAGTCGACGGTGACCGTGTTGGGGCCGGTTGAGAAGGTTCGGGAGAGGACGGTGCCGTCCCAGGGCTGGTTCCAGAGGGTGCCGTGGTCCGGCGTACCGCGGACGGTCGGGAAGCATTCGTCGACACCGCCCGCGTCGACGAAGGTCGTCATACCGGTCCGCGGGCCGTCGATCAGACCCGGGCCTGCCCACAACCACTCGCGCCCGGCGAGTCGGAGCGAGGTCCAGCGGCCGCCGTCGGTGAGGTCGACCTCCACGGCCGCGGTCACCATTCGGCGAAGGATCCGTCGTCGTGGGTCCAGACCGGGTTCCGCCAGGCGTGGCCGGTCCGGTCCGCGGCGCGGACGGCCTGCTCGTCGACCGTGATTCCCAAGCCCGGCAGGGGATTCCACTCCGCGTGCCCGTCGACCCAGGCGAACGGCGCCGGGTCCACGACGTACGACGTGAGGTCGCTCGTCACGTTGTAGTGGATGCCGCGGCTCTGCTCCTGGATGAGGAAGTTCGGCGTACTGAACGACACCTGCAGCGACGCCGCCAGCGAGATCGGCCCGAGCGGGCAGTGCGGCGCGAGCAGTGCGCCGTGGGCGTCGGCGAGTACGGCGATCCGCCGCAGCTCGGAGATCCCGCCGGCGTGCGAGACGTCGGGCTGTACGACGGCGACGCCCGCGTTCAGCGGAGCCAGGAAATCGGCGCGGTGGTACAACCGCTCGCCCAGCGCCACCGGCACCGTCGACGTCGCGACGACCTCGGGGAGATGCGCCATCTGCTCCGGCAGCACCGGCTCCTCGACGAACATCGGCTGCAGGCCCTCGACCGCCCGCAGGATCCGCCGCGCACCCGCGACGCCGACCCGTCCGTGCAGGTCGATCGCGACGTCCCGCGTATCACCGAGCACGGCCCGCGCGGCGGCAAGCCTGGTGACGATGTCGTTGATCTCGGCAACGGACGGGGAGACCTGGAGCAACCCGGCGGCGTTCATCTTCACGGCCGTCATCCCGGCGTCGACCTGCTCCGCGACGGCGTCGGCGATCGACGACGGTTCGTCGCCGCCGACCCACGCGTACACACGGACCCGGTCGCGCACCCTTCCGCCGAGCAGCGCCGCCACCGGAGCGCCGTACACCTTGCCCGCGATGTCCCACAGTGCATGGTCGATCCCCGCGACGGCGCTGCTCAGCACCGGTCCGCCGCGGTAGAACCCGCCCTTCGTCAGCACCTGCCAGTGCCGCTCGACCTGCAGCGGATCCTGGCCGATCAGGTATTCCGCGAGTACGTCGATCGCGGCCCGGACGACCTCGGCGCGGCCCTCGACGACCGGCTCGCCCCAGCCGACGACGCCGTCGCTCGTCTCGATCCGGCAGAACAGCCAGCGCGGTGGAACCAGGAACGTCTCGATCCGCTCGATCTTCACCGGCGCCCCTTCGAGCCGCGGACTTCGGTGAGGTCCTCGGCCGCCTTCGCCAGCAGCTCACGCATCGCGAGCTCGGCGCCCTCCGGGTCGTGGGCACGAACCGCGTCCACCACCCGCCGATGGCTCGGCACCGGGTCGTCGGACGGCTTGACCTTGTGCACGAGCCGATCGCGGTCCGCGAGCCCGGTCTCCATGATCACTTCCATCTTGGTCAGCAGCTCGTTCCCCGTTGCCGCGAGCAACGCCCGGTGGAACGCGAGGTCGGCGGCCACCGCGGCCAGGTCGTCGCCCGCGGACTCCATCGCCGCGAGCGCCTCGTCCAGCGCGGCCAGATGCGAGTCGTCACCGCGTACGGCGGCCAGCCGGGCGGCGGCCGGTTCCACGATGCCGCGGACCTCGTGCAGCTCCTCGAGCAACTCCGGGCGGGCGTCGGCGTCCTTGAAGTGCCAGCGGATCATGTCCGCGTCGAGCAGGTTCCAGTCCGCGCGCGGGCGGACGAACGTACCGCGCTTCTGCCGCGCGTCGACCAGCCCCTTCGCGGTCAGCACCTTCAGCGCCTCGCGGACCGCGGTCAGGCTGACGCCGAGGTCGGCCTGCAGCTCGGTGACGTTGATGGTCGCGCCCTCCGGGATCGTCCCCGACAGGATGCGTTGCGCCATCTCCTCCACGATCTGACCGTGCAGCCCGCGCTGGATCCCCGTCACTCTGCTCTCCCTCACGCCGAGTCCTTCACTGCCGACCATCCACCGTCGACCACCAGGCTGGCGGCGGTCACGAACGACGCCTCCGACGACAGCAGGAACGCCACCGCCTGGGCCACCTCGTCCGGCTGCCCGAGGCGCTTCAGCGCGGTCGCCTGCGCACTGCGCTCGCGGCCCTCGGCGTCGACGCGGTCCCACATCGCCGTCACGACCGGGCCTGGGAGCACGGTGTTCACGCGGATGTCCCGACCGTACTCGACGGCCAACTGGCGCCCGAGCGACACCAGCGCACCCTTCGTTGCCGCGTACGCCGGATGCCCGGGCAGCCCGGCGATCGCGTGCACCGAGGACACCAGTACGACGGAGCCCGCGCCCGCGACGAGGTCGTCGTACAACGCCTGGAAACCGAGGAATGTGGCGGTCAGGTTGACGTCGAGCTGACGTTGCCAGGACGGCGGGGAGAGTTCGTGCGCCGGCTTCACGTCGACGAAGACCGCGTTGCTGACCAGTCCGTCGATCGGCCCGAGCTCGTCGCGACCACGGGACCGCACCTCCGCCCAGGTGTCCGCCGACGCGACGTCACCGACCACAGTGATCGCCTTGCCCGGCAGCTCCGGACAGGGCCGGATGTCCACCCGCACAACCTGCGCCCCCTCGGCCAGCACCCGCTCGGCACACGCCGCCCCGATCCCCGACGCGGCCCCGGTCACCACGATCACCCGCCCAGCCAGCCGCATCCGCACTCCTCGATTTGCTCGTAATTTACGAATTAATATTGACAGCTTAGGCGGTCCGCAGCAAGATCCTTCGCAACACATCACTCACGACCGGCTGGCGCGACCGGCGGGCGGATCTCAGGAGTTGTGCATGACGGGTCTGGCAGCGGATCGGCGGACTTTCCTCAAGGGACTCGGAGTACTCGGGGCGGCGACGCTTGTCCCCGGGTGCGGGGCGTCGACGAGTCCCGGCAGCACGGACACCGGAGCGCAGCGGACTCCGGGCCAGAAGGTGCAGCTCGTCTTCTGGTCGTGGGTGCCCGGCGTGGACAAGGCCGTGGACCTGTGGAACTCACAGAACCCGGACGTCCAGGTCACGCTCGAAAAGATCCCGGCCGGCAGCAACGGCGGGTACGCCAAGATGCACGCCGCGCTGCAGGCCGGCAAGGGAGCACCGGACCTCGCGCAGGTCGAGTACCAGAACATCCCCGAGTTCCTGCTCGACGACGGTCTGGTGGACCTGTCGAAGTACGGCGTCAAGGACAGCCAGAGCAAGTTCGTCGACTGGCAGTGGCACCAGGTCGCGTACGGCGACGGCGTGTACGCCGTACCGCAGGCGTCCGGGCCGATGGGTTTCTTCTACCGTGCGGACCTGTTCAAGCAGTGGGGCATCAACCCGCCGAAGACCTGGGCCGACTACAAGAGCGCCGCGGCGACGATCCGGCAGAAGGATCCGAAGGCGTACATCGGGACGTTCCCGCCGGGGAACTCGGCCTGGTTCACCTCACTTGCCTGGCAGGCCGGAGCCCAGTGGTTCTCGATCGACGGCGACACCTGGGTGGTGAAGATCGACACGCCGGAGACGGAGAAGGTCGCGAGCTACTGGGACGGTCTGGTCCGCGACGAACTGGTCGCGACCGAGCCGGACTTCGCGAACGCCTGGTACAAGCATCTGCAGGACGGTGAGATCGTCGGCTGGGTGAGTGCCCAGTGGGGCGACGCGATCCTGTCGGGCAATGCGCCGAAGACGGCCGGCAAGTGGGCGGTGGCGCCGATGCCGCAGTGGGAAGGATCGCAGTTTGCGTCCGCGAACTGGGGTGGCTCCTCGACGGCCGCGCTGAAGGGCGCGAAGTACCCCACCGAGGCCGCGAGGTTCGCGGTCTGGCTGAACACCGACCCGAAGAGCATCGACCTGCTGATCCAGGGCGGGTACGGCTGGCCCGCGGCCAAGGACGCCCTGCATGGATCCGCGCTGGACAAGCCCTATCCGTTCTTCGGCGGTCAGAAGATCAACGACGTGTTTGCCGCCGCCGACAAGGCGATCAACAAGGACTGGGCGTGGCTCCCGACCACACCGGCCGTGTACCAGCACCTGAACGACGGCTTCCAGCGGGCGATCACGGGCAAGGGAACGTTCGTACAGGCGGTGAAGGACGCGCAGGACGCGACTGTCGCCGACCTGAAGGCCAAGGGCCTGAAGGTCCGTGCCGACTGACCACCACGACGTGCGGAGAATCTCCATGACGACGACGACCAGCGGCACGCGGCGGCGCGCGGTAGCCGGCTTCCTCGCGCCGTTCCTCCTGCTGTACACGGCGTTCTTCATCCTGCCGATCGGCTACGCGGTCTACCAGAGTCTGCTGAAGGTGGAGCGCTCCGGACCACTGGGCCTCGGCGGCTCGCACCGGGTGTTCGCCGGACTCTCGAACTACACGGAGGTCCTGACCGATGCGGGTTTCCTCCACAGCTTGGTCCGGGTGCTGGCGTTCGCCGTGATCCAGGTGCCCTTGATGATGGTGATGGCGACCGCTCTGGCGTTGTTGCTCGAGACGGCCTCGGCCCGCGGCGTGCGCTTCTTCCGCAGCGCCTATTTCCTCCCGTACGGCGTCCCCGGCGTGATCGCCTCGATCCTGTGGGGATTCCTCTACATCCCGGGCGTCAGCCCGATCGTCGACATCCTCGGCAGCGTCGGCATCCACGTCGACTTCCTCGGCTCCGGATCCGTCTTGTGGTCGATCGTGAACATCGTCACCTGGGAGTTCGCGGGCTACAACATGCTGGTCGTGGTCGCCCAGCTCAAGGCCATCGACACCGACCTCTACGAGGCGGCGCGCATCGACGGCGCGAACGCCTGGCAGGTCGTCCGGCACGTCAAGCTCCCGTTGATCCGGCCGGCGATCGTCCTCACCACGGTCTTCACGATCATCGGCAGCCTGCAGTTGTTCGCCGAGCCGTTGGTCCTGCGGCCGATCAGCACCGCGATCAACACGTCGTACACGCCGAACCTCGCCGCCTACACGCAGGCCTTCGTCAACAACAACTACGGCCTGGCCGCGGCACAGGCAGTCATTCTGGCGGCGGTCGCTTGTGTGCTGTCCTTCGGCTTCCTGCATCTTGTCGGACGACGGGGTGACGGCGCATGACCACGGTCGCCGAGAAGCGCACGCCATCTGCAGGATCCGCGACCCGGCTGGGTGCGGAGCGTGGCACGCGAGCAGGACGGCCGGCGCTGGGCTGGCGCATTCTGGTCGTCGGACTGCTCACGGTGTTCGCGTTGTACTTCCTGCTGCCGGTGTACTGGCTGGTCGTTGCCGCGACCAAGAGCACCGGAGATCTGTTCGGCAGCTTCGGGTTGTGGTTCACGCGGCCGCAGCTGCTCGAGAACCTGCGCAACGTGTTGACCTACGACCACGGGATCTACCTGCGCTGGACCTTCAACAGCGTCCTGTACGCCGGGGCCGGCGCTGCGATCGCCACGGTGCTCGCGGCGATGGCCGGCTATGCCCTGGCGAAGTACGAGTTCCGTGGTCGCGAATCGGTCTTCAACCTGATTCTCGCCGGGGTGCTCATTCCGGGTACCGCGTTGGCGTTGCCGTTGTTCCTGCTGTTCTCGCAGCTCGGTCTGGCCAACACGTACTTCGCGGTGCTGCTCCCATCGGTGGTCAGTCCGTTCGGTGTGTACCTCTGCCGGATCTACGCCGCTGCCGCCGTACCCGACTCGCTGGTGGAGGCCGCCCGTATCGACGGCGCCGGCGAGGCACGCATCTTCGGCGTGCTCGCGTTCCGGATCATGGCGCCGGCGCTGGTCACGATCTTCCTGTTCCAGTTCGTCGGGATCTGGAACAACTACTTCCTGCCGCTGGTCATGCTGTCCGATCCGAAGCTGTACCCGATCACGCTCGGCCTCACGTCCTGGCAGTCGTTCGCCGATCGCCAGCCGGATCTCTACCAGCTGACTGTCGGTGGCGCGTTCCTGTCCGTCATACCGCTCATGATCGCGATCCTCGTCCTGCAGCGTTTCTGGCGCAGCGGCCTGACCGAGGGAAGCGTCAAGGGCTGATCCGCCTCATCCCATCGGAGTCACCATGCCCTCTCGCAGAACCGTCCTGAAGGCCGGCGTTCTCACCGCGGCCCTGCCAGGTCTCGCACTCCCGCGTGCGTACGCCGGTACGACGCCTTCGCTGCCACCCCACGGCGACCGTGAACCCGCGGGCACGCGGATCGAGCAGATCGCGGGGACCGGTGTGCTGTTCCAGTACGACGAGGTCGTGCCGTCCTTCGACGGATGGGCGCACGAGGAGCCGACGCGGTCCTACCGCAGGCTCGACGGGTCCTGGGCGTTCCGTTTCGACCCGGACGACGTCGGCCTGTCGGACGGTTGGCAACTGCCCGGCGCCGGTACGTCGGGCTGGGACCGGATCGCCGTACCTTCCTCGTGGGATCTGAAGGACCGGCCCGACTGGGGCAGCTACGACGGAGCGGGCTTCGGCAGCGGTACGGCGTTCCAGGACGGGTACGCGTGGTACCGCACCGAGCTCCGCGTGCCGGGCGCCTGGGTGGGGAAACAGGTTCGGCTGATGTTCCTCGCGGTGAACTACCGCGCGGACGTGTGGGTGAACGGCCACTTCGCGGGCGCGCACGAGGGTGGGCACACGCCGTTCGCGCTGCCGGTCGGCGCCGCCCTGCAGCCGGGTTCCACGGCGGCGATCGCGGTCCGGGTCCACCGTCGCGCCGACTTCACGGACTACCGGGCGGGCACCGGGCCGCTGAACGATCCGCTCGCCGTACCGTGGAAACCCGTCGACTACTGGCCCTACGCCGGTATCACCCGGTCGGTCTGGCTGGAAGCCGTTCCGGCGGTGACGATCGCCAAGGTGCTCGTCTCCGCGCAGGGCAGCCGTTTCGACGCCCGAGTGGTGGTCGCCAACCACGGCACCCGGCACTTCAGCGGGCAGGCGGTGGTGCGTCCGGGCTACGGTTCCGCGGCGGAGGCGGTGCCAGTGAGCCTCGCACCGGGGGAGACGGCAGTCGTCACGTCGACCGCCGACATCGCCGGAGCGTCACAGTGGCGGACCGACCGACCGCAGTTGCTCAGGGCAACTGTGCAGCTGCGGGCACCGGGCCTCGTCGATCAGTTGTCGACGACGTACGGCGTACGCTCGGTGGACGTCGACGGTTCGTTGCTGAAGGTCAACGGTGAACCGCAGTTCCTGAAGGGTTTCAACTGGCACGAGGAGACGGCGGCTCACGGCCGGTCGATGACGCCGAAGGAATACGACCACGAGCTCGGCCACGCCCTGGAGACCGGCGCGAACCTGCTCCGCAACTGCGTCTACAACCGGCACCCGTACGCGTACGACTGGGCGGACCGGCACGGCGTGTTCGTGATGGACGACATCGACAACATGTGGATGAACACCGATCAGGAACGCACGCAGACTGAGCGCTACGGTCTGTCCCGCGCGCTGGCTGCGTCGATGGTGTGGAACCAGCACAACCGGCCGTCCGTGATCCTGTGGTGCCTGCAGAACGAGTCGGAGATCGATGCGAACGGCGCACCGGTCTACCGGGCCTGGCTGCAGGACATGAAGGATGCGGTGAACGCACTCGATCTGCACAAGCGGCCCGTCACCTGGGCCTCGGCCACCTCCTGGGACCCGGCCTTCGACATCGCGGACGTGGTCGGCTTCAACGAGTACTTCGGCTACTTCTACGGCAAGAACGAGGACCTCGGGCCGACCATCGACGCCGTACACAAGAACCACCCGGGCAAACCGATCCTGATCACCGAGAACGGGTCCTGGTCGTTCCTCGGGCAGCACGGCCCGGACACCGAGCAGGGCAACGAAGAATGGCAGGCGGCAGGGTTCCGTGCGCACTGGAGACAGGTCACGGATCGTCCGGAGTACGTCGCCGGCTATCTGTTCTGGGTGCTGAAGGACTACAAGGAACGCCTCGGCTACAACCAGCAGTACAACGGAATGTCGACAATGGGCATGCTCGGTTTCGACTCGACCACCCGGCGGCTGGTTTTCGACGACTTCGCCGCCGCCACTGTTCCGGAAGGCCGATAACTGTGACTCCTTCGCACCTGCCTGACCGGCTCACGATCACCCTGTGGGACTTCACCTGGTACACGCAGACCACCGATGGCGAGCCTTTCCACAATCTCGACGCCGCCTTCGACGAAGCCGTCGAGCGCGGGTACAACACCGTGCGCATCTGTGCGATGCCGTACCTGTTGTTCGGCGACCACGGCATCGACACCACCCGGCTGCGGCTGGCCGGAATGGGCGGCTCGGTGGGCGCTCGCACCCGCTGGTACGACGTCCGCGGTGGCGCCCTCGTCGACGGGCGGCGGCGTTTGCGGGAGTTGTTCGAGGCCGCGCGGCGCCATGACTGCTACGTGATCCTCTCGTCCTGGGAGTATCAGCAGAGTCCCGCGTTCCTCGAGACCCGGGAGTGGTACGACGCGTTGGCCGGGATCCCACCGGAGGAGCGCCACCGGACCGTGGCGCTCGCGATGTCGGATCTCGTGCAATATCTCAAGGACTGCGACCTGGCCGACCGGATCGCCTACGCGGAGTTGCACAACGAGGTCGACCTCAGCCGGCTGCGCGACGTCGGCGACGACCCGTACTGGGGCCAACGCGGCCACGTGGCGGAGGCCGTGGACCTGATGCGCCGGCGACACCCCGACATCGTGTCCACCTTCTGCTACGGCATCACGCCGTACCTGGACATGGACGCCGTACCGGACAACGGGCAGGTCGGACACTTCCACGTCTACGTGTACGGCGTACTCGCGGCCATCGAGGAGTGGGCCGGGGTGCGGGTGCCGCCGCCGGAGTTCCCGCGCGGCGCGTTGCGGTCGCTGTTGCGCGACGACGCTCCGGACTTCGACGCGTACGCGAAGGCGGCGGAGCCGTGGCGGCTGGAGGCGACCGGTGTCTCGGCGAGCATGTTCTACAGCTACGACTGGGTCGATCCGGTCAAGTGGGACCGCTGGCTCTACGAGAAGTACGGTGACTATCGCGTCGCGATGCGGCAGGCAATCGACGACCGGCTCGACGTCATTGCCCGCTGGGCCGCGCGCCACGACGTACCGGCTGTCATCGGCGAGGGGTGGATCGGCTACACGCCACTGCTCGCCGAGTTCGAGGACGGACCGGTCGGACAGGGGATCGCCGAGCATGCCGTCGAGAGATGCATCGAGCACGGGTTCTGGGGCACGGTCCTTGGCTCCAACTCTGCGCCGCACCACCCCGGTTGGCGGAACCTCGAATGGCAGCGCCGCTGGAACCAGCGCATCCTGACAGCGTGATCACCTCCAGTTGACCTCGGTCGACTGGAGGTAGGTCCAGGCTCGGGTGCGCCAGGCGGGGGATTGTTCGGCCAGGCGGGTGGCGTACTCGGGCCAGTGGGTGGTGGTCCGGTGGGACCACGCCTTCTCGGCGAGGCCGGGGAGGCGGGGGAGGAGTAGAAGTTCGAGGTCGTCGGCGCTGGTGATGGTTTCGCACCAGATGGCGGCCTCGACGCCGGCGATCCGGTCGGGGGTGACTACGTCGGCGGGGTCCCAGGAGATGCCGTGTTCGAGGGAGGCGGCGCCGTAGAACTCGAGGCCGAGGCGTGCGCGGGCCTGCTCCTGGGCGGGGTCGGCGGAGGCGTCGGCGTGCGGGCGGTCGAAGTACAGCCAGGTGACGGGGGAGACGATCAGCCGCGCGCCCTGTTCGAGGGCTTTCGGGGCGTCGAGTTTGGCCTTGCGGAGGGCGTCGACCAGGACCGGGAGGAGTTCTTCGGGTGGGGTCGGGGCGTCGGGGTTGTCCGCCATCGCGTCGATGTCGAGGTCCAGCCAGTACTGGACGACGTCGGCCGGGTCGAGCTTCGCGCGGGCGATCTCCTGCCAGCCGACGACCCGCTTGCCGCGGTCTCGTACCAGCGCCGAGGCCTTCTCGACGAAGGCGGCGTGGTCCTCGTCGGACATGCCCCAGGTCTCGTCGCCGCCGATGTGTACGTATTCACTCGCCGGGAACTGCGGGATGACCGCGTCGAGGACGTCCTCGACGAAGGTCCAGGTCTCCGCGCGGGCCGGGTCGAGGGTGCCGAGGTGGAGCTGGTCACCGTTGCCGAGCTCGACGGTCTTCGGGTCGGCCGGGGCGAGGTCCGGGTACGCCTTGAAGACGGCGGCCGTGTGGCCGGGCATGTCGATCTCGGGTACGACGGTGATGAACCGGTCGGCGGCGTACGCGACGAGGTCGGCCAGTTCTTGCCGGGTGTAGTACCCGCCGGGGCGGTCGCCGATCGCGCCGGTCGCTCCTACCTCGGTGAGTGCCGGGCGGGACGGTACTTCCACTCGCCAGCCCTGGTCGTCGGTGAGGTGGAGGTGGAGGACGTTGAGCTTGTAGAGGTCGAGCATGTCGATGACGCGCCGTACCTCGTCGGGGCCGTGGAACGTCCGTACGACGTCGAGCGACAACCCGCGCCAGGCGAACCGCGGGCCGTCGACGAGTCTGGTGGCCGGAAGAACCGCGGTACCGTCCTGCAACCGTGCGGAGATGAGTTGCCGCAGGGAGGTCAGCCCCCGATGGACTCCCTCCGCTGACGCCGCCCAGACCCGGACGCCGTCGGTGGAAACCTCCAACCCGTACCGCTCATCCCCTTCGGCGCCGTCGGCGCGCAGGCCGGCGGTGGCTGGTACGCCGTCCACCGGGGCGAACCCGACGGTGATGCCGGAATCGCCGGTCAGGGTGAGGCCGGTGTCGCCGTGGACCGCCTCCACGAAGCGGGCCGCAGGCCCCGCCAGCTCGGGTGGGGCGGTGACGCCGGTGGTGGCGGTGAGGGTGTAGGTGCCTTCGGCGGAGGCGGTGGTCGCGGGTGCGGGGATCATTGGACGAGTTTGCGGCAATACAGGGCGTCCGGGGTACCACTTGAACCAACTCGGGTGGTGAACGCGACCCCGGCGACGTACTCGTCGTCCGCGCACTGCCCCTTGTAGTTCCCGTTCGCGAAGTCCCCGCCGCCTCCGCCGCGGTTGTCGCCGCGGTCGAACCACACCGTCCGCCCGGCCGAACCGAGCGACGACGTACCGGCACACACGACCGAAGACACCCGCGCGCCCCGCACGCTGTACCCGATCGCGAAGGACCCGGCGGCACATTGGTACTTCGTGTACCCCGACGCCCAGTCCTCCGACACATGGCTCTCGTCGTGAACCACGTCGTACGACCCCGACCCTGCCGGTCCGCCGGACCGGCAGAACCCGCGATTGCCGGTATGACTCAGCCCCACCAACCGCAGCCCGTCCGGGCAAGCAGCCTTCCGCGCACCGTTGTCCCAGTCGCCGGCCGCCCGCATCCGCAGTGACTCGACGAAGTCCCCGTGATCCGGGCTGAGCATCTTCCACACCGTCGCCGGCGCGACCTGCCCGGTCTTGCTCGGCGCGTTCATCAGCCGTGTCCACGCGGACGCCCGCCAGTCGTCCCCGTCGTACAGCCCGATCCGCTTCCCGTTGACGTCCCACGCGAGCAGCGCCCAGCCGTTGTCCGGGCCGCTCAGGTTGTGCCAGCCGACCAATGGCCAGTACGCGAAGTCGGCGTCGGTCCGGATCAGCTGGTCGACGAAATGCTCCCACCAGGCGCGCTGCAAGGTGCCGGTCTCGTCCCGCCCGATGCCGAACTCGCTGATCCACAGCGGCGCGGTGAAGTGCCCTTTCTCGCCGGTGACGAAGAACGCTTGCCGGTTCAGCTCGCTGATCAGCTCCTCCGGCGAGAGGTCGCGGTACCTCGGGTCGTGCGTCTCGCCGGTCCCGGTCGCGCCGCTGTGCCGCGGACCGGTGTAGTCGTAGAAGTGCGCCGAGTACACCAGCTTGTCCGACGCGACCAGCGTGTGCGACAGGTACCGCGCCGGCGTCAGTGTCGGCCGGTCGTGCGGCAGGCCGTCGGCCGGGATGCCGGTCCAGTTGATGCCTTCGACAACGATCAGCAGGTTCGGGTTCGCCTCGGTGAGGATCCGGTCGCCGAGGTGCTGGGAGGCGGCGAACCAGTCGTGCTGGTCGCCGAGGCCCCAGTTCGGGTCGTCCAGGAGGTCCCGGCGTACCTCGTTGTAGAGGTCGGCGCCGACGACGCGCGGGTTGTCCTTGTAGCGGTTCACCATGAACAGCCAGTCGTTCTCCCACGTCTCGGTGGACTGGCTCGCGTTCCACCGCTCGTTGCCGTCCAGGCCGCAGCACCAGCGGGTGGTGTTGGTGTGGTTGTTCAGGATCACCGCGAACCCTGCGTCGGTCAGCTGCCGTACGACGACGTCGTACACCTCGAGCGGCGTCTTCCCGGCCAGCCCCGGGTTGGCGGCGACGGCGGCGGCCGGGACCGGCGTACTGTCGTGGATCATCTCGTTGGAGAACTGCAGCCGCACACTGTTCAACCCCAGCTCGGCGAACCCCGCGACGATCTCCGCGATCGGCGCCCGATCCAGCCCGAGCGGCATCCGATTGCTGTTCTCACCGGCGTGCTGGTTGGCGTCGGCACCCGGATCCCCGGACCCGTTCCACGTCCCACTGGCGCCATGCCAGTTTCCCGACTTCAACCGAAACCGATGGCCGTTGGCATCGACGACGTACCGCCCGCGAGTACTCAACGGCGGCGTCCATCCAGTCACCAACGGCGCCGCCCGCGGCACCTCCGCGACCGCGGGCACACCAGGCACCAACAACGCGAACAACATGACAACAACAGCAGACGGGGCGATTCTGCGCATACCCCGATCGTCCCGTCTCCGTGGTGCGATGACAACACTTTGTCCGTCGACTCCGTAAGTATCAGTGACGGAACGAGCAAGAGGAGTTGTATGTCGACACGGGACGCCGAGTTCAGCGCGTACGTCGCCCAGCGGCGGACACACCTGCGACGGATCGCGTACCTGGTCTGCGGCGACGTGCACCGGGCGGAGGACCTCGTCCAGACCGCGTTGATGAAGCTGTACCGGCCGGCTGACCGCTAGGTGCGCCGGTGCTGTTCGGCTAGCTCCTTGAGGTAGAGGGCGCTGGCTTTGGGGGTTCTTTGCTGGGTTTCGTAGTTGACTCGGACTATGCCGAAGCGTTTGACGTAGCCGTAGGCCCATTCGAAGTTGTCGAGGAGGGACCAGGCGAGGTAGCCGCGGATGTCGGCGCCTTGGGTGATGGCGTCGGCGACCGCGGTGAGGTGGGAGGTGAAGTACGCCGTGCGGTCGGTGTCGTCGACGTAGTCGTTCGCGTCGGGGAGGTCCTCGAAGGCGGAGCCGTTCTCGGTGATGACCATGGGGAGGCCGGGGTAGTCGCGGGCGATACTCACCAGCAGGTCGGTGAAGCCTTCGGGGACGATCTCCCAGTCCATGGCGGTGCGGGGTTTGCCGAGCGGTACGTCGCGGCTGACGGGGTTGCCGTCGGCGTCGGTGGTGCTGCCGTCCTCGGCGTACCCGGTGAACTTCTGGCTGAAGTAGTAGTTGACGCCGAGTACGTCGATGGGGGCGGAGATGACGTCGAGGTCGCCGTCGAGGACGGGGAGCGTCACCCCTTCGCGGGCGAGGTCTGCCACGACGTCGGCGGGGTAGCGGCCGTGGACCAGCGGATCCAGGTAGAGGCGGCGGCCCATCCCGTCGGCCCGGCGGGCGGCGTCGACGTCGGGGGCGGCGTCGGAGGCCGGGTAGGCGGTGGCGACGTTGAGCGTGATGCCGATGTCGAGCTTGCGGGGTGACGCCTCGCGCATCGCCTGCGTCGCGAGGCCGTGGCCGAGGAGCAGATGATGTACGGCGGCCAGCGCCGCCGGGTACTCCCGCCGCCCCGGGGCGTGCACGCCGTACGCGTAGCCGAGCATCGCCGAGCACCACGGTTCGTTCAGCGTCGTCCAGGTGTCGACGCGGTCCTTCAGCGCGTCGAACACCAGCATCGCGTACTCGGCGAAGCGGTACGCCGTGTCGCGCACCGGCCAGCCGCCCGCGTCCTCCAGCTCCTGCGGCAGGTCCCAGTGGTACAGCGTCACCCACGGGTCGATGCCCTGGGCAAGAAGTTCGTCGACGAGCTTGTCGTAGAAGCCGATGCCGGCCGGGTTGACCGGGCCTTTGCCGCGCTGCTGCACCCGCGGCCAGGCGACCGAGAACCGGTACGTGTCCAGGCCGAGGTCCTTGATCAGGGCGACGTCGGCCGGCATCCGGTGGTAGTGGTCGCAGGCGACGTCGCCGGTGTCGGCGTTGTCGATCGCGCCGGGGACCTGGCAGAAGGTGTCCCAGATCGAGGGGGTGCGGCCGTCCTCGTCGACGGCGCCTTCGATCTGGTACGCCGAGGTGGCGACGCCCCAGCGGAAGGTGGCGGGGAGGCCCGGGGGGAGGGTCATAGGTGCCTTTCTAGGCGGTGCGGCCGGGGAGCCAGCAGGCGACGGAGCGGTTGGGGTCGTTGCGGGAGGTCGGGATTCCCAGTACAGGAATGTCTACGGAGCATCGGTCGAATGCTTGCGGGCAACGGGGATGGAACGAGCACCCAGAAGGCATGCCACGAAGATCAGGTGGTGAACCTGGGATTCCGGCGAGTTCCCGGCGGGCGCCGCGTAACGCGGGGAAGGACTTCAGCAGGCCTTCGCTGTAGGGGTGGAGGGAGTCGCGATACAGGTCTGCGGAGCGGGCCTCCTCGACGATGCGGCCGCCGTACATGATCGCGATCCGGTCCGAGAACTCGACCAGCAGCGACAGGTCGTGGGTGATGAAGAGGACCGAGAAGCCCAGGCGTTCGCGGAGTTCGACCAGTTGGGCGAGGATCTGGCGTTGCATGACCACGTCGAGGGCGGTGGTCGGCTCGTCCATGATCACGACCTGCGGCTCGAGGACGAGTGCCATGCCGATCATCACCCGCTGGCGCATGCCGCCGGACAGCTGGTGCGGGTACGCGTCCATCCGGTCCGCGGAAATGCCGACCAGCTTGAGCATTTCCTGCGCCCGGGCGATCCGGGCCGGAGCGGTCAGGCCGGGCTCGTGGGCCTTGATCACGTCGAGCATCTGCGTCGAGACCTTGTGCACCGGGTTCAGCGAGTTCATCGCGCCCTGGAACACGATCGACGTCTCCGCCCAGCGGAACCTCCGCAGTTCCGCGTCGGTCAGCGCCATCACGTCGTACGGGTCGCCCGACGGCGGGTGGTAGACGACCGACCCGCCGCTGATCACGCCGGGCGGCGGCAGCAGTCGCGTCACGCCGTACGCGAGCGTCGACTTCCCGCTGCCGCTTTCCCCGGCGAGGCCGAGCACCTCGCCGCGATGCAACGTGAGCGTCACGTCGCGCACGGCCTGCACCGCTTCCGACCCCAGGCCGTAGTCGACATGGAAGTTCTTGATCTCCAGCACCGGCGTCTTCACGCCACCTCCTCCTCGGCGCGGGCCCGTACGACGGGAGTCACCGGTTCACGCGACGAGAGCACCGGCGTGAACCCGACCCGCATCCGTACCGACCGCCCGTCCTTCGTCTTGACGCGGGTATGACCGCTCGACCGCAGCCGCGGGCTGACGAACTCGTCGATGCCGAAGTTGACCAGCGACAACGCCGTACCGAGCACTGCGATCGCCAGACCGGCCGGGACGAACCACCACCACGCGCCCTGCGCGAGGGCCTGCTGCGACTGTGCCCAGAACAGGATCGTGCCCCAGTTCCACTCGGAGATCGTCGAGATGCCGATGAACGCGAGCGTGATCTCGGACATCACCGCGAAGATCACCGTGCCGACGAAGCCGGACGCGATGATCGCGGTCAGGTTCGGCATGATCTCGAACGTGATGATCCGCCAGGTACTCTCACCGGTCGCCCGGGCGGCTTCCACGTAGTCGCGGCGGCGCAGCGAGAGCGTCTGCGCCCGCAGTACCCGCGCACCCCACGCCCACGAGGTGAACCCGATGACCAGGGCAACCATCAGGTCGCCCGCGGACGGGATCGTGGACGCCACGATGATGATCAGCGGCAACGCCGGAATCACCAGGAAGACGTTCGACAGCGCGGACAGCCCGTCGTCCGCCGCACCGCCGAGGAAGCCGGCGCTGACGCCGATCAGGATCGACAACGCGGTCGCGACGAGCCCGGCCAGCAGCCCGACGAACATCACGCCGCGGGTGCCGACGAGCACCTGGCTGAAGATGTCCTGGCCGAGATGCGTGGTCCCGAACCAGTGCTTGCCGGACGGCGCCTGGATCAGGTCGCTGCTGCGCGCGGACGGGTCGTACGGCGCGATCCACGGGCCGATGATCGCGATCAGGCAGAAGAACGCGAGTACGACGAGACCGGTCGCGGCCTTCGGGTTCGCGACGAACCGCAGTCGGCGGCGCTTGGCCGGCGCCGTGGCCGCAGGGGTCACCGCGGTGATGGAGGCGGTCATCAGCCCTCCTTCCGGGTGCGCGGGTCGAGGATCAGGTACGCGACGTCGGCGAGCAGGTTGGCGACCAGGACCGACAGCGTGATGACCAGGAAGACGCCCTGCATCAACGGGTAGTCCTTCGCACCGACGGCCTGGAACAGGTTGTAGCCGATGCCCGGGTACGAGAACACGATCTCGACGAGCAGCGTGCCGCCGACGATGAAGCCGAGCGACAGCGCGAAGCCGGAAACGTTCGGCAGCAACGCGTTCCGGGCCGCGTAGCTGACCATCACGCGCCGCTCCGGGAGTCCCTTGGCGTGCGCGACGGTGATGTAGTCCTCGGACGCGACCGTCACCATCATGTTCCGCATCGTCAGGATCCAGCCGCTGACCGACGAGATCAGGATCGTCAGCGCCGGCAGCAGACTGTGCTGTACGGCGCTGCCGATGAACCCGGAGGTCCACGACGGCACCAGGCCCGGCTCGTACCCGCCCGACGACGGGAAGAAGCTGTCCGGGCCGGCGAGCAGCGCGATCGCCAGCAGGCCGAGCCAGAAGTACGGGATCGACGACAGGAACGTTGTCACCGGCAACAACCCGTCCATGATCGAGCCCCGCCGCCAGCCCGCGATCACGCCCAGCGACGTACCGATCATGAAGCTGGCGAACGTCGTGATGCCGACCAGCGCGATCGTCCACGGGAGGCTCTGTTTGAGGATTTCCGACACCGGCGTCGGGAAGAACGTGAACGACAGCCCGAGGTCGCCGTGGAACACCTGGCCCCAGTAGTCGACGTACTGGCTCCACAGCGACGCGTTCTTGTCCAGGCCGAACAGCACGTACAGCGAGTGGATCGCGTCGGTGCTCAGCTGGCCCTGGAACTTGTTGATCAGCGACGTCACCGGATCGCCCGGGATCAGCCGCGGGATGAAGAAGTTGATGGTCAGCGCCGCCCACGCCGTGAAGACGTAGAACGCCAACCGCTGCAGGAGAAACTTCACTTCGCGGCCTCCTCCTCGTAGAGCCAGCAGGCGGCCCAGTGGCCCGTCTCCGGCAGCTCGAAGCGGGGCGGCAGGTCGGTCGAGCACTTCGGCATCGCGTGCACGCAGCGCGGGTTGAACCGGCAGCCGCCCGGCGGCGCGATCAGGCTCGGCGGTTCGCCGCCCGCCTGGTCCTCCGGCGTACCGAGCTGGCCGAGCCGGTCGGGATCCGGCGCACTGTCGATCAGCAGCCGCGTGTACGGATGCGCCGGGTGCTGCGTGACGGTCTCGGAGTCACCACCCTCGACCATCCGGCCGGCGTACATCACCAGCGTCTCGTCGGCGAAGTACCGCGCGGACGCGATGTCGTGGGTGATGTAGAGGATCGCCAGGTCGAGCCGCTCCTTCAGGTCCCGGAGCAGGTTCAGTACGCCGAGCCGGATCGACACGTCGAGCATCGACACGGGTTCGTCGGCGAGCAGCACCTCGGGGTCGGCGCCGAGCGCCCGGGCGATCGAGACGCGTTGCCTCTGACCGCCGGACAGCTCGTGCGGGAACTTGTCGAGGTAACGCTCCGGGGGAGTGAGCTGGACCTGCTCCAGCAGCGACCGCAGGTTCTCCTCGAGATCGCCCGCACGCCCGTGGATCTTGAGCGACCGGGTCAGGTGGTGCCGCACGGTGTGCGTCGGGTTCAGCGAGGCGAACGGGTCCTGGAAGATCATTTGCACCTTGCGCGCGTACGCCCGGAACTTCCGGCCGCCGCGGACCGTGACCGGCTCGCCGTGCAGGCGGACCTCACCCGAGGTCCGCCCGTACAGCTGGGCCATCAGCCGCGCGACGGTCGACTTGCCCGAACCGGACTCGCCGACCAGCGCGGTGACCCGGCCCCGGCGGAGCGTGAGCTTGACGTCGTCGACCGCGTGCACTGCCTTGTGCTCGCGGCTGAGCAGGTCGCGCACGCCCCGCCGTACCGTGAAGTGCTTGGTGAGACCCTCGGCCTCCAGCACCACCTCGGTCTCGGTGACCGTCATTGGCTGCCGGCCGGCTTCAGGTTCAGGATGATCTGCAGCGCGTTCTGCTGGGTAGGCTGCGCCGGCCCGTACTGGTTCTGCTCGTCCGGCCAGCCGACCCAGTTCTTGGTGCTGTAGAGACCGCCGACGTTGGACGCCGAGGTCGGGATCATCGGCATCTGCTCGACCATGATCTTCTGCAGCGTGTTCAGCGCGGTGGTGCGGGTCGCGTCGTCCGCGGCGTTCGCGTACTGGTCCAGCGCCTTCGTCGCCTCCGGGCTGTTGAACCGCCCGTAGTTGCCGCTCACGCCGCCCTTGCCGACCGGCTTCAGGATCTTGCCGTCCATGATGTTCTGGTAGATGTCGTACGGCGTCGCGCCGCCGTTGGTCCAGTGCATCGCGGCGTCGAAGTTGCCGGTGTCGATGTTCTTGAACCAGGCGTCCTGGTTGGCCTTGTCGACGGTCGCCTTGATCCCGATCTGGGACAGGTTGTCCTTGATGATCTCCAGGTCGGTGATGTAGTCGGACCAGCCGGCCGGGTCGGTCAGCGTGATCGTCACCGGCTTGCCGGCCGGGTCCTTCAGCGTGTCGCCGTCCAGCTTGAAGCCGGCGTCGGAGAGCTCCTTCTTCGCGGCGTCGACGTCGACCGCGTGGTTCTTGCCCTTGAACTCCGGCGCGATGAACGACTCACCGGCCGGGGTCGGGATGCCGGTCACCGACTCGACCTTCGGGTAGAAGTACCCGGCCTCGCCCTGGTTGAAGATGTCGTCGCGGTTGACCACCAGGTTCATCGCGCGGCGCAGCGCGGGGTTGTCGAACGGCTTGCGGGTGGTGTTGATCCACAGGCCGTGGATGCCGAGGTTCGCCGGGAACCAGAGCTTGTGGTTCTTCGGGTCCTTGTCCTGGTAGACGGCCTTCACGTTCGGGACGAACACGAAGCTCCACTCCGACGAGCCGTTCGCCAGCGCGGTGGTCTGCGCGTTGTTGTCGTTGTACGACGTGTACCGCAGCTCCTTCACCTTCGGCAGGTCCTGCCAGTACGAGTCCCGCAGCGTCAGCGTGGTGGTCTGCGGGGTGAACGACTTGACCGTGTACGGGCCGGTGCCGATCGCGTTCTTCAGGGTGTCCTGGGTCGGGTCCGCGATCGTCGACCACTGGTGCTTCGGGACCACGAACACGGTCAGGATCTTGTTCTGGTTGGTGAACTGGGACCGGGTGAAGGTCAGGTCCACCTTGTTGCCGGCGGCGGTGATCGTGCCGTACGGGATCGCGTCGGTGTTCAGCGCGTCGTGGTCCTTGCGGAGCTGGAACGAGTACGCCACGTCGTCCGCGGTGAGCGGCTGGCCGTCGGACCACTTCACGCCGTCGCGGATCGTGAACGACAGCTTGGTGTAGTTGGCGTCCCACTTCCACTCGGTCGCCAGCCACGGCTTGCCGGGCTCGGTCGGCTTGATCCCGTTGATCATCACCAGCGGCTCGTAGATCATCCACCGGTAGCCGAGCGAGGCACCCGCGGAGGAGCCGAGGAACGGGTTGTTGTTCTCGGTCTGCGGACCGTTCGGCATGCCGATGTTCAGTACGGTCGCGCCGCTGCCCGAACTGCTGCCGGCGGCCTTCCCGTCCCCGTTACTGCAGGCAGCCAGGGTGGCTGCGGCGAGCAGGCCCGTGAGGGCCAGCGCGACGGTGCGTCGTGCTCGCATCGGTTCCTCCTGTGTTCCGTTGGCGGATGGCCCACCCTGAGCCGGTGGGCCAGTGCATAGTGGCGTGAAAGCGCTCTCATGGGAAGAGCTCACACCCGTTCGATCGAGTACGCCGGCGACGGAGCAGGGGCAGCTGCCCCGCCGCCGGAGCTCTAGTGGGACCTGGCCCGGGATTGGTTGAGCGGGGCGGTTGAACTGCGGACGATCAGCGTCGTCGGCAGTACTTGCGGGGCGTCCGGCAGCGGCGTACCGCCGAAGTACCCCATCAACATCCGGGCGGCGGCCTGGCCCATCTGGCGCATCGGCTGATGCACCGTGGTCAGCGGCGGCTCGGTGTGTCCGGCGTACGGGATGTCGTCGAAACCGACCACGGACACGTCGCTCGGCACGTTCCGCCCGGTCTCCCGGACCGCCTGGATCGCGCCGCCGGCGGACAGGTCGTTGTGCGCGAACACCGCGTCGAACTCGAGGCGTTCGTCCAGGGCCTGCTGGACGCCGCGGCGGCCGCTCTCGTAGGTGAAGTCGCCCTCGGACACGAGTCTCGGGTCGAGCTCGATGCCGGCCGCCGCGTAGGTGTCGCGGAAACCGTCCAGGCGTTCGCGGGTACAGCCGAAGCGTTCGACGCCGGTGATCACCAGCGGCCGGCGGCGGCCGAGCTCCAGCAGGTGCCGGGCGGCCGACTCGCCGCCCGCGTAGTTGGTGGTGGCGACGGACGGGAACTGCGGCCGGTGGTCGCGGTCGTCGATGAGCACGACCGGCAGACCACGCGCGTGGAGTTGCTCGATGTAGGTGAGCGTGCCCTCGGGCTCGATCACCAGCAGGCCGTCGAAGGACTGCGACGAGACCTGGGACGCGAACTGCTGCATGGATTCGGCGCCCCGGTTGAAGGTGAACAGCAGCAGTCCGTAGCCCTCGCTCTCGACCACGTCGACGGCGCCCTGCAGTACCTCGCCCATCCACGGCCAGGTCAGCGAGGGGACCAGCATCCCGACGATCCGGGTCCGGCCGCGGGCCAGTCCGACGGCGCGGGCGCTCGGCACGTACCCGAGCTCCTCGATCACCTGCCGGACGCGTTCGGCGGTCCGCAGGTCCAGCTCGCCCTTGCCGTTGAGGACGCGCGACACCGTGGTCTTGCTGACGCCGGCTCTGGCGGCGACGTCGGCGATCGTGATGGACACGCTGAAGCTCCCCTCGGGCGGTCGGGGCCGGATCCGTCGGAACCGGTTTCGGAAGCGGTTCCGTCGATGAAAGCCGAGTCGAACGGGGGTCGTCAATCACGGAGCGGTAACGAATCGCGTCTTAGTTCACGATCTGGAGAAAGGGGGATCTTCCGCCGCCGGGGGCGACGTGGTGAACTCGGGGACGAGCGGCCCGCGCGGGGCCGGCTGCGTCAACCACGGTGTGAGGTCGAGGATGGAAGTACGCCGGACCACGGTGCGCGACATGCGCCGGTCCAACCGCTCGGTGATCCTCACCGGCATCTATCGCGAGGGTCCGCTGAGCCGCCAGGAGCTGACCGTCCGGACGTCGCTGAGCGCCGCGAGCGTGAGCAACCTGGTCGCGGAACTGATCGCCGAGGGCGTGGTCGAGGAGGCCGGCTCGGTCGAGTCCGAGGGCGGCCGGCCGCGCGTTCTGTTGCGGGTGGCACCGACTTTCCGGTACGTCGTGGGCGCCGAGGTCGGCGAGACCCGGGTCCGGGTCGAGCTGTTCGACCTGGCGATGAACGTGCTCGCCCGGGCCGACCACCCGATCAGCTCGCCGACACCCGAGGAGGTCGTGAAGCCCGTCCTGGAAGGGCTTTCGACCGTGATCGCGAGTTCCGGCGTACGGTCCGGGCAGGTCCTCGGGATGGGCGTCGCGGTGTCCGGTGTGGTCGAGGACAACGCGGTCGTCGACGCGCAGACGCTCGGCTGGGACGCCGTACCGCTGGCCGCGATGCTTGCCGAGGGCACCGACATTCCGGTGCACGTGGACAACGGCGCGAACATGCTCGGCCAGGCGGAGATGTGGTTCGGCGCGGGCCGCGGCGCGACCGACGCGGTGGTCGCCCTGGTCGGCTCCGGCGTCGGATCGGCCTTGGTGGCCGGCGGATCCAGCTATCGCGGCGCACGCAGCAGCGCGGGCGAGTGGGGCCACATGACGATCGTGTACGGCGGCCGCCAGTGCCGCTGCGGCGCCCTCGGCTGCCTCGAGGCGTATGTCGGCGCCGAGGGTGTGCTGGACCGCTACCGGGAGGCCGGCGGGCTGGTCGAGGGTGACGAGGAGGCTGCCTTCGTCGAGCTGCTCGCGTCGGAGAAGGAGCCTGCGGCAACGGTCGTGGCCGACACAATCGGCTACCTGGCGGCCGGTTTCGCGGACCTGGTGAACCTGGTCAACCCCGAGCGGATCGTGCTCGGCGGCTGGGCCGGGCTGTTGCTGGGCGACAAGTACCTGGACGAACTGCGCGCCGAGGCGGCGAAACACGCGCTCCGGCGGCCGTACGCGCAGGTGTCGATCGTGCTGTGCGAGCTGGGCCGCGACGCCGTGGCTCTCGGCGCCGCGACCCTCCCCGTAGTGCGCCTCCTCCGTGACGGTGGCGTGCTTCCCGGAAACTAATCGCCGTATGGCGACGAATAGTTTCCGCTTAGACGGTCCACTTCTGGTTGGCCGTGCCGGCGCAGGTCCAGAGTTGGGTCGGGGTGCCGTTGGCGGAGTTGTTGCCGGTGACGTCGAGGCACTTGTTCGCCTGTGGATTCACCAGGTCGTGCGCGGAGCTGTACGTCCACTGTTGTGCTCCGGTCCCGTTGCAGGTCCAGAGTTGTACCTTCGCGCCGTCGGCCAGTGAGCCCGCGTTCACGTCGAGGCATTTGCCCAGGGCACGGATCGTTCCGTCGCCGGGGCGGGTCCACTGCTGGGCGTTCGTACCGTTGCAGTCGTACAGCTGGACCGGCGTACCGTCGGCGGAGTTCGCTGCGGCGACGTCCAGGCACTTGCCGGCCAGGCCGGTGATCTGCGACCCGCTGCCGCCGGAGCTGCCGAGGGTGGTGACGCGGACGTAGTCGACCGTCATGGTCTGCGGCATCTGCGTGGACCCGTCCGGGTTGCCCGGCCAGCCGCCGCCGACCGCGACGTTCATGATCATGAAGAACGGGTGGTTGAAGACCCACTGGTTACCGTTCAGGTCGGCCGGGGTACGGCGTTCGTACTGCACGCCGTCGACCGACCAGGTGATCGAGTCCGGCGCCCAGTCGACCGCGAACGTGTGGAAGTCGTCGGCGAACGACCAGCCGTTCGGATGGTTGTACGCGGCACCTATTCCTCCTGCGCCGGAGTAGCCCGGGCCGTGGATCGTGCCGTGCACGGTGGCCGGCTCCTTGCCGATGTTCTCCATGATGTCGATCTCGCCGTCGTTCGGCCAGTTGCCGCCGCCGAGCATCCAGAACGCGGGCCAGAGTCCCTGGCCGCGGGGGATCTTGATCCGGGCCTCGAACCGGCCGTACGTCTGGGTGAAGGTCTGCGACGTCAGCAGCCGGGCCGACGTGTACTGGCACGGGCCGTGCCAGCAGTTGAAGCCGCCGCTCTCCTGGCGGGCGGTGATCACCAGGTTGCCGTTGCCGTCCAGGGCGGAGTTGCGGGTCGAGTTGGTGTAGTACTCCAGTTCGTTGTTGCCCCAGCCGCCACCGCCGATGTCGTACCGCCACTTGGCGGGATCGGGGGCCTGGCCGGCCGGGCCGTCGAAGTTGTCCTCCCAGACCGTCGCGGTCTGCGCGGCGGACGCCTGCTGGTGGCCGCTGGCGGCCGGCTGGAGGAGGGCGGTGCCGACTGCGACGGCACCGATCGCGACGAGCGCGAGGACACGGGAACGCTTCATGAGTACCTCATTTCGGGGGCGTCTGAATGAGGGCGGTGATTGGCCGTGAGCGTGCCGTGAGAACGCTCCCACGTCAAGCCCTGGACTAATTCAACGACTTGAAAAAAGTATCCGCGGGCCGTTGACACCGGTATGCACGGATGGTTACCTCATGGTGACCACCAGTTTGCGGCGCGGGCAGGCGCCGTCATGAACTTCCTTTGAAACAAGGGAGAACCGCCCCCATGAAACGCTTCCTGCCGCCGGTCGTCGCTGCGCTCTGCGTGGCTGCGGCCGGCCTCGGCGTCGGAACCGCTGCACCGGCCCAGGCCGCCGGTGAGCAGGTCAACGTCTGGCTGACCACCACCAGCGACTCCGGCGGCCGCAACGTGACCCGCGGGCTGCAGCAGCAGACCCCGGTGAACTTCGGCCCGGCCGGCGGCACCGCCGACCAGACCGTCACGGTCAACGAGAACACGACATACCAGTCCTTCGAGGGCGGCGGTGCGTCGTTCGCCGACAGTTCGGCCTGGCTGCTGAACAGCAGCGGCGTGATCTCGGCCGCCACCCGGGACCAGGTGATGAAGGACCTGTTCGACCCGGTGAACGGGATCGGCCTGTCGTTCGTCCGGAACCCGATGGGCGCGTCCGACCTCGCCCGGTTCAACTACTCGTACGACGACACGTGCTGCGACCTGAACGACTTCAGCATCCAGCACGACCTGGCGGACGTCGTACCGCTCACCAAGCAGGCCCGCGCGCTGAACCCCAATCTGAAGGTGATGGGGTCGCCCTGGAGCGCGCCCGCCTGGATGAAGGACAACAACGACTTCGTGCACCGCGGCTGGCTGAAGTGGGAGTACGCGCCGATGTACGCGCAGTACTTCGTCAAGTACCTGCAGCAGAACGAAGCCCAGGGCAACCACATCGACTACGTCTCGGTGCAGAACGAGCCGACCTGCTGCGGTACCGACGACACCGGGTACGCGTCGATGAACTGGAACGGCTCCGGGCTGCTCGAGTTCACCAAGAACAACCTGCTGCCCGCGCTGCACGCCGCCGGACTCACCACGAAGGTGCTGATCCTCGACTACAACTGGGGCAACTACAACGACCTCGGCTCGGTCCCTCTGGCGGATTCTGCTCTGCGCAACGACCCGAACTTCGGCGGGATCGCCTGGCACGGGTACGGCGGTGACGTGAACCTGCAGACGCAGATCCACAACCAGTACCCGTCGGTGAACGCGTACATGACCGAGCACTCCGGCGGGACGTGGATCGGAAACCAGCAGACCGAGGACATGAACAACCTGATCGACTACACCCGCAACTGGGACAAGTCGTGGGTCAAGTGGGGCATCGCCCTCGACGAGAACCACCTGCCGTACGTCGGTGCCGGATGCAACGTCTGTACGGGGCTGGTCACTGTGCACCGCAACGACAGCCAGCGCGGGCAGGTCACCAAGACCGTCGAGTACTACACGATGGGCCACCTGACGAAGTTCGTGAAGCCGGGAGCGTTGCGGATCGACTCCACCGCGAACAGCTCGGTCAAGAACGTGGCGTGGAAGAATCCGGACGGCTCGAAGGCCCTGATCGCCTACAACACCACGGGCGGCTCGCAGACGGTCCGGGTGAACTGGGGCTCGCAGTCGTTCGTCTACACGCTGCCTACGCAGACGTCCGCGACGTTCACGTGGTCGGGCTCGCAAAGCACTGGTGGTGCCGGACAGATCACGGGACTGGCGGGCAAGTGCATGGACGTTGCCGGTGCTGCCTCCACTGACGGTACGGCGGTTCAGCTTTACGACTGCAACGGTACGGCGGCGCAGCAGTGGCAGCGTCCTGGTGACGGGACCGTGCGGGCGTTGGGGAAGTGCCTGGACGTTTCTGGTGGTTCTGTCGCGAACGGCGCAAAGGTGCAGCTGTGGACGTGCAACGGGTCGGCGGCTCAGCAATGGACCTATACGAGCGGGAGTGATCTGGTGAATCCACAGGCGAACAAGTGTCTCGATGTGACCGGCGACAACTCGGCCAACGGCACCCCGCTGCAGCTGTGGACGTGTGCGGGCACCGCCAACCAGAAGTGGGTCGTGTCATGAGGCGCGTGTTGGCGGCCTTGGTGCTGGGTGGCGGCTTATTGATGACTGCATCGCCGGCGCAGGCGGCCACGGGTGCTGTCACGGGGTTGGCCGGGAAGTGCATGGACGTGGCCGCCGCTGCGACTGCTGACGGTACGGCGGTGCAGCTGTATGACTGCAACGGGACCAATGCCCAGCAGTGGACCCGCTCGAGTGATGGGACGCTGCGGGCGCTGGGCAAGTGCCTGGATGTCTCCGGTGGGTCCGTGGCTGACGGTGCGCGCGTGCAGCTGTGGACCTGCAACGGATCCGGCGCCCAGCAGTGGACCTACACAGCTGGGCGTGATCTGGTGAACCCGCAGGCGAACAAGTGCCTCGATGTCACGGGCAACAACTCTGCCAACAGCACTCCGCTGCAGCTGTGGACGTGCGCGGGTACGGCCAACCAGAAGTGGAACGTGCCGGCCTCCGACGGCGGCGGTACAGGTGGTGCGCCGATGGCGGCCGCGCCGTACCTGTACGAAGGCTGGGGTGACCCGCCGAACCCGGCGACCGTGATGAACGCGACCGGGGTGAAGTGGTTCACGATGGCGTTCATCCTGTCCAACGGGTACTGCAACCCGCAGTGGGACGGCGGCCGGCCGCTGACCGGTGGTGCGGACCAGCAGGCGATCAACACGATCCGGTCGAACGGCGGCGACGTCGTGGTGTCGTTCGGTGGCTGGTCCGGGAACAAGCTCGGGCAGAGCTGCGGTACGGCGAGCGAGCTGGCCGCGGCGTACCAGAAGGTGATCGACGCGCTGTCGCTGAAGGCGATCGACATCGACATCGAGGACCAGGAGATGGCGCAGCCGGCCGTTCGGCAGAAGGTGGTCGACGCGCTGAAGATCGTGGAGCAGAACAACGCCGGGATCACGACGTACCTGACCTTCGGGACCACGCAGTCCGGGCCGGACGGTGACGGACAGGACCTGATCCACCGGGGTGCCGCGTCCGGGCTGGACCTGGACGGCTGGGTGATCATGCCGTTCGACTTCGGTGGCGGGTCGGCGAACATGGGCACGCTGACGCAGCAGGCGGCGGACGGGCTGAAGAACGCGGTCAAGGCGGCGTACGGGCTCAGCGACGACGCGGCGTACCGGAAGATCGGCATCTCCTCGATGAACGGCCTCACCGACAACGCCGGCGAACGCGTCAACCTGTCCGACTTCGAGTCGAACCTCGCCTACGCCACCCAGCACCACCTGGCCCGCTTCACCTTCTGGTCGGTGAACCGCGACCGCCCCTGCGGCGCAGGCGGAGCCGGCGACGACACCTGCTCCGGCGTCCCACAGAACGCCTGGGACTACACCAAGGTGATCGGAAGGTACCGCGGATGATTTGACCCTCCTGTTACCGGAGGGTGGAAGCTTGTCGCATGACGGCGACGGTGACGGTGGGTGAGTTCTCGCGACTCACCCACCTGAGTGTGAAGACCCTGCACCACTACCACGAGATCGGCCTGCTCGCGCCGGTCTCGGTGGACTCCTCGTCCGGGTACCGGAGGTACGGGACGAGTCAGGTGGAGACCGCGCAGCTGATCCGCCGGCTCCGCGAGCTGCGGATGCCGCTGCCGGACGTCCGGGCCGTCGTCGAAGCCGGCGACGGCACGGCCCGCGAGGAGACGCTGAAGGCGCACCTCGAGCGGATGGAGCAGGAGCTCGCGCACACCCGCGACGTCGTCACCTCACTCCGCGCGCTGCTCTCCCCGGGCCGCCCGCTGCTCGACATCCAGTACCGCTTCATCCCGCCGTTCCGTGCGTACGGCGTCCGCGGTCAGGTGCTGCGCTCCGGGATCGGTCCGTGGTGCGAGTTCGCGTACGGGCGTCTCGGCGAGGTCGCCGGCCACATCAGCGGCACCTCCGGCGCGACGTACAGCGACGAGTTCTTCACCGAGGACGAGGGCGAGGTGCTCGCATTCCACCCGGTCCCGCTCGACCAGCCGGCGGCCGACGGCGTCGAGCTCGTCGACGTGCCCGGCGGGTACTTCGCGATCGCCGTGCACGCCGGCCACATGACCGACTTCGACCGGACGTACGGCGCCCTCGGCAGCCACGTCGCGGAGTACTGCGAGATCGCGCCCGGCCCGATCCGCGAGCTGTATCCCATCGGCCCCGGGGACGTCCCCGACCCGGCCGACTACCGCACCGAGGTCTGCTGGCCGATCCAGCGGATCCCTGTCCTGAAAGGCTGAACAACCATGTCGATCACCCTCGAGAACATCGCCGTCGACTGCGCGGACGCGAAGACCCTGGCAACCTTCTGGGCCAGCGTGCTGTCGGCCGAAGTGGATGCCGAGGCCAACGAGTTCTTCGCGAGGATCCAGACCGCGGCAGGCCCGACCCTGATGTTCCTGCAGGTCCCCGAGCCGCGCAACGGCAAGAACCGCCTGCACCTCGACCTCGCCACGGCGGACTGGTCCGCCGAGGTCGACCGCCTCGTCGACCTGGGCGCCAAACGCCTCGACGAGCACACCGAGTACGGCACCCACTGGATCACCCTCGCCGACCCGGAAGGCAACGTCTTCGACCTCGCCGAGCACGCTCAGAGCGCGTGACCGAAGACCGATCCGAAGGCCTCGCGGAAGAGGCCGGCGAGGTAGGCCCAGCGGAGTAGGGCGGTGTGGGTCACTCCGAGTACGGCGCTCGCGGCTGCGCGGGCGGCGTACTCGTGGGTGGGACCGATCGCGCCGACGAACGCTTCCTGCAGGCGGAACTGGCTGTCCAGGTGGCGGGCCTGCGCCGTACTTCCTGATCCAGCGGCTGCTGCCGGTGCTCGAGACGATGACGCGGACGCTCGCGCAGGAGTTCGGCGCGCGCGGGATCACGGTCAACGCCGTCGCCCTCGGTGCGACCCGCCATGAGGCGAACGGCGCGGTCTTCGACGTTCCTGGGCTGGAGGAGCTGATCGTCGCGCAGACCGCGCTCGGCCGGCTGGGCAGCGCGGAGGATGTCGCCGAGGTGGTGGCGTTCCTCGCGTCACCCGCGGCGCGGTGGATCACCGGCCAGGTCGTGGATGCGTCCGGCGGGCTACACCTCGGGGTCGGATAGCGCGTCGAGGAACAGGTGTACGTCGGGGTGCGTGCGGAGCGCCGTACCGGGGTGGTTCGGGCCGATCGGCTGCGTGAGCGTGTCGTGCACCGCCTGGCGTTTGACCGCGCCGGGGACCGAGCCGATCAGCGTGTGGGCGTTGAGCAGCCGGGGGATCGTGACCGTGATCGCGTGCGTCGGTACGTCGGCGAGCGCCGGGAAGTTGCCCTCGTCGACCTGCTGTTGGCGGCTGGTCTCGTCCAGCGCGACGCGCTTGGTCGGGTGCGGGTCGTCGAAGTCCGCGGGCGGATCGTTGAAGGCGAGATGGCCGTTCACGCCGAGGCCGAACAGCACGAGGTCGAACGGTTCGTCGCCCATCGGGTAGCCGTCGGCGTCCGGGTCCAGCTCGTGAAAGGTTGCCTGTGGCACCTTGTCGAGGAAGGTCCGGTGCAGCCAGTTCCGGAACGACTGCGGCGCGTCCGGGCTCAGGCCGACGTACTCGTCCATGTGGAAGCAGACGACCTTGCTCCAGTCGAGGTCCGGCTCGGCGGCGAGCGCCGTCAGCGTGGCGGTCTGGCTCGGCGCGGCCGCGAGCATCACCCGCGCCCGGCCGGTGTCCGCGATCGCCTTCCGGAGCCGTACGGCGGCCTCGGCGGCAGCGGCGCGACCGAGCGCATCCCGGTCCGGAGCGGTCGTGACCCGTGGGGCGTGCTCAACAGTCATGGGAGAAGGCTCGCACAGGTCGGGACCGCATGCTGAGAAAGTCAAGTAGCGGGATCGACTTTGACTACGCTTCGACGGAGGAGTTGCTGCCGAGGTTCAGGAGATGGGTCAGATGTCCTCAGTCGGGTTGGAGTGGCCGCAGTCCGTGGTCACGGTGGTGGGTAATCCGCGCGCCGGTTCGCGGACGGCGGCCGCCGCGGCGTCGGTCGCGGAACTGCTCGCCTCCGAGCTCGGTGCGCCGTACCGGATCGACGAGCTGATCGACCTGGTGACGTTCGCGCCGGCGATCTTCCACGGTGAGCAGGCGGGCGCCGAGGCGCTGGCCAAGGCGATCGACCAGGTGTCGTCGGCCTCGGTGATCGTCGTCGCGACGCCCGTCTACAAGGGCAGCTACACCGGTCTGCTGAAGAGTTTCCTCGACGTACTGCGGCCCGCGGCGCTGGCCGGCTCGGTCGTGATCCCGGTGACGGTGTCCGCCGCCCCGAGTCACAAGCTCCTCGCCGACCAGCACCTGCGCCCGGTCCTCGCCGAGCTGGGCGCGAGCGTCCCGGTCCCCGGCGTGATCCTGGAGGAACGCGACCTGGAGGACCTGCAGGTCGTGCTCTCCGCCTGGATCCGGGAGAACGCCGGCATCGTCCAGGCCACCACGATCGCCCTCCAACCGGTGGCCGCGCCGACGCCCGCGCACTAATCGGTCGGGCTCGGCTGGGCGGGGGAGTGCCGGAGGGCGGCGGTCGCCGGGACGAGCGTGGAGCCGAACGTGAGTACGGCGGCCGCGCCCGCGATGGCGAGGTAGATCCACGCGGGGCCGGTCGGGATCGCGCTGCCCGAGACCTTGGACGAGAACGGCAGCAGGCAGGCGAGCGCCACCGCCGTACCGAGGGTGATGCCGATCAGCGTGATCAGCGTGCTCTCGGTGGTGAGCATCCGTAGTACCTGGAAGCGGGTCGAGCCGGTCAGCCGTTGCAGGGCGAACTCGCGGCGGCGGCGCAACGTCGTCGACACCAGCGTGTTGACGACCGAGACCGCCGTGTACGCGATCAGCATGCCGACGAGCATGTAGTTGACCCACGCCTGCGTCTGCAGGTCCTCGACGTTCGTGGCGACGAGCGCGCTGCGGTCCGCGACCTGGACGCCCGGGTGGGCGGCCGCGAGCTTGGCGAGGGCCGGTCGTACGTCGGCACCGGGCGCGGCGCGGACCAGCAGCTGCCGGGTCAGACCGTCCGTGGTGTGCGCGGCGACCAGCGTCGCGGGCAGCATGATCGTCTCGTACCCGCGTTCGGCCGCGAAAGTCGCGACGACCCGCAGCTTCACGGTCGTCCCGTCGCCGAGCGTCATCGTGATGTCCGAGCCGACGCCACGTCCGGTCTTGCTCGCCATGGACTCCGGTACGGCGGCCGTCAGCCCGGTCAGGCCCTTGAGAGAGCCCGCGGTCAGCCGGACAGGCGCCGTACCGTCGGCGCCCTGTGCGTCGACGCCGACCACCGGCGCACCGTCCTCGTCCCACGGAGCGTTGCGCGGGTCGTCGACGGCGCCCATGCTGCGGACGTACGACGAGGCGCTCGCGACGCCAGGTACCGCGCGGACCTGCTGGGCGAGCTTCGACGAGAGGCCGGCGTCCGAGACCAGGACGGCGTCGGCGCGCAGGTCCCGGGTGAAGGCCTCGGCGGACGCGTGGACCTGGGTGGTCTGCATGTAGAGGTTCGCGGTGGAGATGCCAACGGCGAGCATCACCGGTACGACGGCGGCCGAGAGGGCGACCGATCGGGCCGAGAGGTTGCGGATGGCGAGGCGGCCGTTGACGCGCGTCAGCGCCTGGATCGGCCAGCGCCAGAACGCCAGTACGGCCTTGGTCCAGAACGGGCCGAGCAGAGCGACGCCGATCGCCCAGCACAGCACCGACGGGCCGGCGGTCGAGGCGGCGAGCGGGCCGCTCATCACGGTGGCCGTCACGATGAGCAGGGCGAGGCCGCCGCCGAGGGCCGCCAGGCCGAAGAACAGGCGGATCCAGGAGAACCACCTGCGCTGCAACGAGGCCTCGGCGAGGGCTTCGACCGGGCGGATCTTCGCGGTCTTCCGGGCGGCGATCAGGGCCGCGCCGATGGCGGCGAGTACGGCGGCACCCGCGCCGGCGGCGAACGGGATCCAGCCTTGGGAGAACTCGACGACCGGGGAGGCGACGCCGTGGGCGCCGAGCTGGTCGAAGAGGAAGCGGCCCAGGAAGATGCCTGGTAGACAGCCGAGTACGACGGCGGGGAGCGAGACCAGGAGGGCCTCGCCGAGGATCATCCGGCGTACCTGGCCGGGGGTGGTGCCGATGCCGCGGAGGAGCGCGAACTCGCGCTCGCGGTGCTGGGCGGCGAGGGCCAGGGTGGAGGCGACCACGAACATCATCGTCATGGTCGCGATACCACCGAACGAGCCGGCGATCGCGATCAGCGCGGTGCGGTGCGACTCGGCGTCGGGGTGCTCGGCGAGACCACGGTCGACGCCGGTGGTGACGGTCAGGTCGCCGAGCTGCTGGAGTCGCTTGCGGACGGCGTCCAGGTCGGTGCCGGGGGCAACTTGTACGCCGATGTCGGCGAACCGGCCGGGGTTGCGGACGAGGTTCGCGGCGTCGCTGTCGCTGAAGAACGCGTGCCCTTCAGGCCCTTGTGCAAGACCGCTGACGGTGAAGGTGCGCGGCTCCCCGTTGATCAGAAAGGTTAGCTGCTGACCTACCTTCCCCGACGAAACCACTACCTGACCGGACCGCGGCGCACCCCCAGAACTGAGACGGTAAGGCGCAAGCCCCGCCGAAGACCAGTTGTGGCCCTCAGCAACCACCGGCACACCGCCCGCCCCGCCACCATCGCCGCCCGCGGCGCCTCCGCCGCCCGTGCCGGCGGTTCCTGCGCCGCCTGCCGCGCCTGCCGCGCCTGCCGCGCCGCCCGTCTCGGCGGCTCCTGCACCGCCTGTCGTGCCTGCCGCGCCTGCCGCGCCGCCCGTCTCGGCGGCTCCTGCGCCTCCTGTCGTGCCGCCCGTCCCGGCGGCTCCTGCGCCGCCTGTCGTGCCGCCCGTCTCGGCGGCTCCTGCGCCGCCTGTCGTGCCGCCCGTCCCGGCGGCTCCTGCGCCGCCCGCTCCTGCCGCGCCGCCTCCGGCGCCCGCTCCGCCGCCCGTGGCGGCGGGGGGCGTGATTGCGGTGAAGGTGTAGTCGCCGATGGCTGAGGTTACGCCTTGGATTGAACGGATTTTGGGGAGGAGGGTGATCGGGACGCCTGCGCGTTCGGGGAGGGGGGTGGCGTCTTCGGTGCCGGGGCGGAGGTGGGACTGGTTGCCGGTGACGACGAGGGGGGCGGCGGCGAGGCGCTGGGGTTCGACGTTCGAGCGGATGCCGGTCTCCATCAGGCCGCCGCACGCCATCACGATCGCCGTACCGAACACGACCGCGACGAACGTCGCCAGGAACCCGCTCTTGCGGTAGCGCAGGGTGCGCAGGGCGAGGCGCATCATCCCGCCACCACCTGCAGGTTCGAGCGCGCGCCGAGGTGCGTCATCCGGTCGGCGACGTGCTCCGCGGTGGGAGCGGTCAGGCTGCCGGCGAGTACGCCGTCGGCGAGGAACACCACCTGGTCGGCGTACGACGCGGCGACCGGATCGTGCGTGACCATCACGACGGTCTGGCCCTGCGTACGGACCGGTTCGCGGAGCAGCTCGAGTACGTCGGCCGCCGTCTGCGTGTCGAGCGCACCGGTCGGCTCGTCGGCGAAGATCACCGCCGGCCGCGCGACCAGTGCCCGCGCGATCGCGACCCGCTGCTGCTGGCCACCGGACAGCTCGCCCGGGCGGTGCTTGTGCCGGTCCCCGAGCCCGACCCGCTCCAGCACCTGGCGTACGGCGGCCTTGTTCGGGCGGCGGCCGTCGAGCTCCTGCGGCAGGCAGACGTTCTGCCAGACGTTCAACGTGGGCAGCAGATTGAAGGACTGGAAGACGAACCCGATCCGCTCCCGCCGCAGCTCCGTCAGCTTCCGCTCACTGAGCCCGGCCAGTGGCAGCCCGTCGATGTACACGCTGCCCGACGTCGGCCGGTCGAGCCCGGCGGCGCAGTGCAGGAACGTGCTCTTGCCCGACCCCGACGGCCCCATCACCGCGGTGAACGTACCGGGCGCGAACTTCATCGAGATCCCGTTCAGCGCCGTCACCGCGTTCCCGCCGCGGCCGTACACCCGTCGTACCTCCTGCAGGACGACCGAGTATCCGGCCCCGTCGACTGCTTCCTGCGTGCGTTTCCTCATGCCGACGACGCTACGGAGCAACGGCGTACCGGCCGAGGGTGCTGGACCGCCGGACGAGGTGGGTGAAAGTCCACCCCGCTACGAACGCAGCAGTGCCCGGAGCCCGGCCTTGTAGGTGGCGGGGGAGACGTCGCCGATCAGCAACCGCTGCAGCACGAAGCCTGGCACCATCCCGAACATCACGGCCGCGACGTCCTCCGGCGCGACGTCCGGGTCGAGGGTGCCGTCGGCCTGCGCGCGGCGGGCGATCTCGAGGAAATGCTCGCGGAGCCGGCAGTACTTCTCCCGCGCGACCTCGCGGATCGAGTCGTTGCGCAGCGCCTCGGCCCAGGCCTGCAAGGCGACCCGGGTCACGTCGCCGCCGGGCCGCTCCGCGACCAGCACCACGTGGTCGATCGTCGCCTCGAGCGCCGCCAGCGGGGTCAGCGGCTCGTCGGTGGCGAGCAGGTTCTCGAAGAGCTCGTCGATCGTGCTGAGGGCGTCCTCGGCGATCGCCCCGACGATCTCCTCCTTGCTCTTGAAGTACCCGTAGACGGCGCCGGCGGAGAGCCCGGACGCGCGGATCACGTCCGCCATCGTCGTCTTGTGGAAGCCCTCCTCGAGCACACAGGTACGGGCCGCCGCGACGATCTGCGCGCGACGCGCCAGCCGATGTTCCTCGGTGACCTTGGGCACGTCCGCAACATAAAACGAATGTCCGTTCTTGACAAGCCGGGGAGGCGTTGCCACGCTCATAAAGAACGATCATTCGGTTTTATTTGCCCGAGGGAGAGTCCCGCCATGACCACCGAAGCGCACGCGGCCGACCGTCGCCGGCCGCCTCTCATCGCCGTCGTCGTGCTGCTGACGGCGGTTCTCACGGTGTTCCTGATCGCGTTCGCCTGGCCGTCCGCCCGGTCCGAACCACGCGACGTACCGCTCGCGGTGGCCGGCCCGGCGCCCGCGGTCGCCCAGGTGAAGACGGCCCTCGACCAGGCGCTGCCAGGCGGTTTCGAGCTCATCGCCGTACCGGATCGGCAGGCGGCCGTGCAGCGGATCAAGGACCGGGACGCATACGGCGCGATCGTGCTCGACGGGCCGCAGCCCGAGGTGCTGACCGCGTCCGCGGCCGGGCCCGCGGTCGCGCAGGTGCTGACGCAGCTCGCGGGGCGGATGCACCCGGACGGCGCGGCGAAGGTCACGGACGTCGTACCGCTGCCGAAGGACGACCCGCGCGGCGCCGGCCTGGCTGCCGGTGCGTTGCCGCTCGTACTGGGCGGGATCATCGCGGCCGCGGCACTGACCCAGCTGGTGCGGTCCGGCCCGAAGCGGATGATCGGCGCCGTCACGTTCGCGGTCACCGGCGGGTTGGCGCTGGCCGCCGTACTGCAGTACTGGCTGGGCTCGTTCGAGGGCAGCTACCTCGGCAACGCGGGCGTGATCGCGATGTCGATCGCCGCCATCAGCCTCACTCTCCTCGGCCTCGAGTGGCTGCTCGGTACGGCGGGGCTCGCGCTCGGCGGCGCCGTGATGATGCTGCTCGGCAACCCGCTGTCGGGGATGACGAGCGCGCCGGAGATGCTGCCGACCGGCTGGGGCACGCTGGGGCAGTTGCTGCCGCCGGGCGCCGCGGGTACGGCGCTGCGCTCGGTGAGCTTCTTCGACGGCGCCGGGATCGGCCGGCCACTCGTCGTACTGAGCGGCTGGCTGGTCGCCGGGCTGCTGTTCTGCGGACTCGGTGCGCTGCGCGGCCGGCGACGCGCCGTACCGGCCCGGCATGAGGCGCGAGCCGTCGCGGCCTGACAAAGTCGGGGTATGGAAACGCGGTGACCGGATCGTTACGTCCCGGTTACCGCGTGACTGTGTACCGGGAACGACAACGTTGTCTGTCAAGCATTGACTTCCCTCGACGGGGACTCCTACGGTCGCGGAAAAGCCCGCAGGGCGTGGGTCGTAGTACCGGGATGACAACGATTGCCCGAAGGTGGACCTGATGATGTCAAGGAAGTATTTCAAGGTGGCGGCGGTCGCGAGTGCGCTGCTGCTGGCGGTCTCGGCCTGCAGCCAGGGCTCGACGACCAAGAAGCCGGACGCCGGCAGCTCGCAGAGCGCCGGGCCCGCGCACATCAAGATCGCGTATCAGCAGTGGGGTCCGGGCGTGGTGATGAAGAACTTCCTCACCGGCGTGAAGTCCGAGTACGAGGCCGCGCACCCCGGCTCCCAGGTCGAGATCGTCCCGGTCGTTGCCAGTGAGAACGACTACTACACCAAGATCCAGTTGATGATGCGGTCGGCGAACACCGCGCCGGACATCGTCTACGAGGACACCTTCCTGATCAACTCCGACATCACCGCGGGGTACCTGAAGCCGCTCGACGACTACATCAAGAACTGGGACCAGTGGAGCCAGTTCGAGGACACCGCCAAGGGCGCGGCGCGCGGCCAGGACGGCAAGACGTACGGCGTACCGGACGGCACCGACACACGGGCGCTCTGGTACAACAAGCAGATCTTCGCCAAGGCCGGACTCCCGGCGGACTGGCAGCCGAAGACCTGGGACGACGTACTGAGCGCGGCGCGCACCATCAAGCAGAAGGTGCCCGGCGTCATCCCGTTCAACATGTACTCCGGCAAGCCGATGGGTGAAGCCTCGGCCATGCAGGGCTTCGAGATGCTGCTGTACGGCACCAAGGACACCCTGTACAACTACGACGCGAAGAAGTGGGTCGTCGGCAGCCAGGGCTTCAAGGACTCGCTGAACTTCGTCAAGACCGTCTTCACCGAGGGCCTCGCGCCGTCGCCGAAGGACGCGCTGAACCCGAACATGGGCAGCAAGGTCGGCACCGAGCTGCTGCCGCAGGGCAAGCTCGCGATCGACCTCGACGGGTCGTGGGTCTACAACAACTGGCTCAAGTCCGGCGCGAAGCCGTGGCCGCAGTGGAGCACGGTGCTCGGCCAGACCGCGATGCCGACCCAGGACGGCAGCGGCAAGGGCAAGGTCAGCCTCTCCGGCGGCTGGACCTGGGCGATCCCGGCCAAGGCCAAGTCGCCCGACGCGGCCTGGGACTTCATCAAGACCCTGCAGACGCAGAAGAACGCGGCGAAGTACGCCACCGACGGCGCGCAGATCGCCGTACGCAAGGACGTCGCCGACGACGCGGCGTACAAGACGTCCTCTGCCAGCACGAAGTTCTTCACCGACCTGGTGTCGGTGACCGTGTACCGGCCGGCGCTGCCGGAGTACCCGAAGGTGTCGAACGAGATCATCACCGCGATGGAGTCGGTGATGACCGGGCAGTCCTCGCCGGACGACGCCGCGAAGAACTACGACCAGGCGGTCGAGGGCATCGTCGGCGGCAAGGACAGTACGACGACGAAGAGCACTGGCCAGTAGGCCGGAGGTTTCTCCCCTGTGACGACGACTGTCGCGCCCACCGCGGCCGCTGCCTCCACTTCGGGCAAGCGGCCGCGGGGGGCCAAACTCGTGCGGATGCTGCCGCTCTCGCCGGCCATCGTACTGATGCTGGTGTTCCTGGCCGGCCCGATCATCTACTGCGTGTACGCCGCGTTCACGAACATGGCGCTCACCGGGCCCGGCGCCGCGAACGTGAAGTTCGTCGGGCTGGACAACTTCCGGAAGGCCTTCAGCAGCAACGCGTTCACGAACTCGATCTGGCTGACGCTGGTGTTCACGCTGATCTCCGCGATCATCGGCCAGAACACCCTCGGCCTCGGCCTCGCGCTGCTGATGCGCAGGTCGACCAAGCTGGTCCGGAACTTCGTCGGTACGGCGGTGATCGGCGCGTGGGTACTGCCCGAAGTGGTCGCGGCGTACCTGCTGAGCGCGTTCTTCAACGACGACGGCACGCTGAACGTCATGCTGCACGCGGTCGGCCTGCCCGGCCAGGACTGGTTGTACGGGGCACCGATCATCGCGGTCTCGCTGGCCAACATCTGGCGCGGTACGGCGTTCTCGATGCTGGTGTACTCCGCGGCGCTCAGCGAGATCCCGAAGGAGATCGAGGAGTCCGCCGAGATGGACGGCGCCGGCGGCTGGCGGCGGCTCGCGTTCGTGACCGTACCGATGATCACCCGCGCGATCATGACCAACCTGATGCTGATCACACTGCAGACGCTGAGCGTCTTCGGCCTGATCTACGCGATGACGCGCGGCGGCCCGGGCACCAAGAGCCAGACGCTGCCGCTGTACATGTACGAGCAGGCCTTCAGCTTCTCCCAGATCGGCTACGGCACGGCGATCGCGCTGGTGATGCTGGCGATCGGCGCGGTGTTCTCGCTGATCTACCTACGTGGACTCAACTCGGAGGCAGCGTGATTGCCCGCGACCGGCTCAGCAAGCTCGCCTCCAACCTGGTGCTGCTGGCGATCGGCATCTTGTTCGTACTCCCGCTGCTGTGGGTGCTGTTCGCCTCCATCAACCGGACGGCGGGGCTGCGGGTCGAGCTGCCGACACATCCGACGCTGCAGAACTTCAAGGCGGTGCTGAACACCGACACGACGTACCGTCCGGTTCTGAACGGGATCGTGTTGTGCGGTGGGGCCGCGTTGCTCACGATGATCTGTGCGGTGCTGGCGGCGTACCCGCTGTCGCGGTTCCGGACCCGGTTCAACCGGCCGTTCCTGCTGACCGTCCTGTTCTGTACCGGGCTGCCGATCACTGCGGTGATGGTGCCGGTCTACGGGCTCTTCGTCCAGCTGAACCTGGTGGACACCATTGGTGGCACCATCATGTTCATGGCGACCTCGGCGTTGCCGTTCGCGATCTGGCTGACCAAGACGTTCATGGACGGGGTGCCGATCTCTTTGGAGGAGGCCGCCTGGGTGGACGGCGCGGGGAACATGCGCGCACTGTGGGCGATCGTCCTGCCGCTGATGTGGCCGGGGATCGCGGTCGTGCTGATCTTCACGTTCATCGGCATGTGGGGCAACTTCTTCGTCCCGTTCATGCTGCTGCTCTCCCCCGAACGCCTGCCGGCGTCGGTCAGCATCTTCACCTTCTTCGGCCAGTACGGCGAACCCAACTACGGCCAGCTGGCGGCGTACTCCCTCATCTACACCACCCCCGTCCTCCTCCTCTACCTCCTCCTCAGCCGCAAACTAGGCGGCGCCTTCGCCCTAGGCGGCGCCATCAAGGGTTGACCCAGGCGGACTTGGGGAGGATTTCGTGCCGATTCGGGCGGGAATCCTCCCCAACCTGCAACGCGACGTTCCTCGGGGACCATGATGGTGTTTACGACGGGGCGGATGGGTGGGTTCAGGGCCCGATCAGACTGCTCGGTGGGGGCTTGCGGTGGGTGGCGTTGAAGCGGGCTTTCTTGTGGCGGTTGCCGCAGGTGTTCATGTCGCACCAGCGGCGGGTGCGGCTTTGGCTGGTGTCGAAGAAGGCGGCTTGGCAGGTGGGGGAGGCGCAGAGGGCCAGTTTTCCGTCTCGTTCGCCGGAGATGATCGTGATGGCGTCGGCGGCTATGACGGTGAGGGCGTCTTCGACGGTGGCGGTTGCGAGGTGCCATTCGCGGTCGCCGGCGGGGGTGAGGATGGGGGCTGCCTGGCCTTGGGTGCTGCAGGTGTTGATGACGCGTAGGGCGGCGCGGGGGAGAGCTTCCTGCAGTGCGGCGGCGGTGGCGGCGGCGTGGATCGACTCGCGCAACTCGCGGGCGTGGGCGAGTTCGGCGGGGGTGCAGGAGTCGACGGCCAGGCCGCTCACCGCCAGCCAGTCGACGAGGCGTTCGGGGGTGGGGATGCGTTCGACGGGTTCGCCGCGGCGTTCGGTCAGGGTCGCCGTGAAGCTGGTGGCCAGCACGGTGCCGAGGCGGAAGTCGGGGAATCCAGCGGGCATGGAACCACCTTAGCCGGTTGCCTGCACGTACTCAGACATGTTAGAACCGTCTTAGCCGGTTCTAGGAGGTTCCATGTCACCCGAGGTGCAAGCCTTCGAAGCTCACGCACCCCAAGCCGACCTCGACGACCTGCGGGCGCGGTTGGCCAATGCGCGGCTGCCCGAGGTCGAGACGGTGTATCGCGCCGGGCCGGATCCACGGCGCTGGGACCAGGGGGTTCCGCTCGCGGATCTTGTCGAGCTCGTGGAGTACTGGCGTACGGCGTACGACTGGAGGGCCTTCGAGGAGCGGCTCAACGGCAGGCAGTTCCGTACGACGATCGACGGGCTGGGGATCCACTTCCTGCATCGGCGGTCCGCGCGGACCGATGCCACTCCGCTGATCCTGACGCACGGCTGGCCGGGCAGTGTTGCCGAGTTCGTCGATGTCGTGGACGAACTGGCGGATCCGCAGGACGACGGCGTACCCGCGTTCCATGTAGTGGTGCCGTCGCTGCCGGGGTTCGGGTACAGCGACAAGCCGGCGACCACCGGGTGGGGGACCGAGCGGATCGCGGCGGCGTGGGTGGAGCTGATGGGGCGGCTCGGGTACGGCGAGTTCGTGGCGCACGGTGGTGATTGGGGCGGGAACATCACGACCGTGCTCGGTGGGAGGTTTCCGGAGCACGTGCTCGGGATCCATTCGACGTTCGCGGAGGGGCCGCCGGGGTTGACGACGGACGGGCTGACGGCGGACGAGCGGCGGTGGACCGAGGAGACGTACGACTTCTGGCACCACCGGGCGGCGTACGCGAAGCAGCAGGCGACGCGGCCGCAGACGATCGGGTACTCGCTGGTGGATTCGCCGGTCGGGTTGCTGGCCTGGTTGGTGGACAAGTTCGCGGAGTGGTCGGACACCGAGGACAGTCCGTTCGAGACGATCTCCAGGGACCGGGTTCTCGACGACGTCACCTTGTACTGGCTGACGCGGAGCGGGGCCTCGGCGGCGCGGATCTACTACGAGAGTCATAACTCGCTCGATCCGGAGCTGCGGGTCGACGTGCCGGCGGCGATCAGCGTTTATCCGCGGGACATCGAGAAGTATCCGCGGCCGTGGGCGGAGCAGCGGTACCGGCGGATCGTCCGCTGGGGATCGCCGGAGCGCGGCGGGCACTTCCCGTCGCTGGAGGTCCCGCAGTACTTCGTCCGAGACCTGCAGGAGGGCCTCGCGGCAGTGCTCAGGTGAGGGCTTGCCGCCAGGACTCGAGCTTCTCGGCGAAGGGTTCGGCCCACTGGGGATCCGGGATTGCTTGGGTGTACCGGGCCAGGGCCTCAGGGATGAGAGCGGCGGCGGACGGCGACGCCTCCAACACGACGGCCAGGCGGATGGTGAGCGTGGAGATGCGGGTGAGGCGGTCGTGGTCGGGTGTCCCCGACAGGTCCTTCAGTTGGGCGCGGAGCTGCTTGAGGGTGCGTACTGCGGTCCGGTGAGAGCCGGAGTCGACGGAATCGGACGGGATGCCGAGAAGTTCGAAGGCTTCCGCGGACGGCTCGGCGACCGCGGTGAGCTTGCCGAAGAGCCGGGGTTTCCCGAGGCGGTCGCCGATCTCGGCAAGCAGCGCGTCCAGGGCTTCGACGACGGCGGGTACGGCGCGGTCGGCGGTCTTGCGGCGGTTCGTGTCGAGCGCGGTGAGGCGGGTGTGCTCGGCCTCGATCGCCGTACGCACGGAGTCCGGGAAGACGTCGAGGCCGGTCAACTGCTCCTGGCGCGGCGCGGACGGGCTGAGGGCGCTCGCGTCCAGCGGCTTGGCGCCGGAGCGGGCCGCCGTGATTTCTTCCTCGAGCTTCTTCTTCGGACCAGGAACGATTGAGCTCACACGTCCACCCTACGCAGGTTCCAGACCGACGGGACCACGAGTGTGGCCACGGTGATCACGACGAACAGTGCGGCGCCGTACAGTTCGACGGCCTTCGCGCTGATCGCGACCGCGACGTACCCGACGGTGAGCTGGCCGACCGGGCCGGCGATGAACGAGCCGAGCATGTCGTACGACGAGACCCGGGACAGCTTGTCGATCGGGATCTGCTGGCCGAGCGCGGTCTCCCAGCTGATCCCGAAGATGTCGAAGCCGACGCCGAGCACGAAGGCCGCGATCGCCATCGCCCACAGCTGCGGCAGTAACGCGAGGCAGAGCATCACCGGGACCGTGCAGAGCATGCCGATCATCCCGGTGCGCAGCGGCCGCCGCGGCTTGAGCCGGAGCATGATGATGCCGCTGGCAACGAGTCCGGCGCCGAAGCACGCGCTCACCACACCCCAGCCGGCCCGGCCGAACGTACGGTCCGCGATCACCGGGCCGAGGACCTGGTAGCAGGCGGTGTAGATCAGGTTCAGCAGGGCGAACGCGAGCACGATCACCCACACCCACTGCCGGGACACGAACTCGTGCCAGCCCTCGCGCAGATCGGTCAGCACCGAACTGGCGGCCCGTTCGATCCGCGGGATCGTCAACCGGGACAGCAGCAGCGCGCCGACCAGGAACGTCACGCCGTCGACCGCCAGCCCGATCCCGGGGCCGGTGAGGCCGACGATGACACCGGCCACCGCGCCGCCGCCGATCATCGCGGCCGAGCGGGCGAACCCGGCGATCGCGTTCGCCTGCGGGAGTTCGGCGCGGTCCACGATCGACGGCAGGATCCCGGTCATCGCCGGCATCACGAACGCCGACGCGATCCCGTTCACCGCCTCGATCGACGCCAGTTGCCAGATCGTCGCGTGCCCGCTGAGCACCAGCGCCGCGGCCAGCCCCTGGGTGAGGCCGCTGACGGTGTTCGCGGTGACCAGCACCAGGTGCCGCGGCAACCGGTCCGCGATCACGCCGCCGAGCAGCAGGAACACGATGTTCGGGATGCTCCGCGCGGCCAGCACCGTCCCGACCGCGCTCGCCGAGTCCGAGACGTCGAGTACGGCGAACACCAGCGCCACCGGGGCGATCGACGACCCGAGGATCGAGATGAACCGCGCGGACACGAACACCCGCACGTCGCGATGCCGCAGTACGGCCAGATCCTGCCGGAACCCCACCCGAAACCCCTCTCGCCAAACTTGGGGAGCCTATCGGACCGTGGGACCTCCGATCAGGCCAGCAGAAGCGTACGGTCGAGGATTGTGAAGAGGCACCGGGTGGTGGGCGGAGTATGGGCGGCACGAGGGAGCGTGGCGCTCGTGGTCGTCGTGCTCTGCCTGGCCGCGGTTGCGCTCGCCGAGGGAAAGCTCGGGTACCAGAGCCCTGCAGCGCACCTCGTGCTGGAGACCGCCAACGCGTGTGTGGCCCTGCTGCTGGCGTTTCTGGTCTACGGGCGCTTCCGGCGCACCAACACCTGGCAAGACCTCTTGCTTCTTCAAGGACTGGTCGTTCTCGGTACAGCGAACGCACTGCTCAGCATCACTCTCGTCAAGGGCAGCGTCGGTCAGTTCGGCAGCTGGCTCCCTCCGTCCCTGCGGATTCTAGGAACGTTGCTGATCGCTACTTCCGCCCTTGTACCAGCCAGGGAGGCAAGGCGTCGTGGCTGGCGGCACTGGGCGCTGGCACCAGCCGTTGTGGGCATGCTCTTCTTCAGCGCGTTGCTGTACTGGGGGCGGAGCTCACTGCCGGATGCGGTCACCGCCAACGAGCTTCTGATCCCACAGCTACTAACGCTTGTTTTCCTTGCAGTAGCCGCTGTGGCGTTCATGCTGCAGGCCCGTAGCCGCGACGACGTGCTGCTGCGCTGGCTGGGACCTGCCTGCGCAGTGGGCGCATTCGCGCGCTTGAACTACCTGCTCTTCCCACCGGACCGCCCCGACTGGCTGTACTCCGGTGACGTGCTCAGGACCGCGTCCTACCTGCTCCTGCTGATCGCGGCCGGCCGTGAGATCAGCAGGCACTGGGCGCTGCAGGCAGAGATGGCAGTCGTCGAGGACCGTCGACGGCTCGCCCGCGAGATGCACGACGGCGTACTGCAGGAGCTCGGCTACATCCGGTCCGAGATCGCCACCTTCGACGGTCCGCGCGGCGACCGGATCCTCGCCGCGAGCGACCGGGCGCTGGACGAGGCGCGGCAGATGCTCGAAGCACTCGGCCGTTCGGACGACGAGCCGCTCGGGACCGTACTGCGGCGCGCGCTCGACCAGCTGGCCCAGCGGTACGACGTGACGCTCGACCTCGACCTGGACGAGTCGATCGTGGTCGACCGCCCGCGGCGGCACGCGCTGGTCCGGATCGCGCGGGAGGCGGTGCTGAACGCCGTACGGCATGCGAAGGCGGACCGGGTGAGCGTCGAGCTGAGCCGGGACGACGACGGGAGCCGGCTGCGGGTCACCGACGACGGGCCCGGGTTCGACCCGGACGAGCGGCACAGCGGGTTCGGGCTGATCAGCATGCGCGAGCGCGCGGAGGCGCTGCCCGGTACCTTCGTACTGACGACGCGGCCGGGCGAGGGAACAACGGTGGTGGTCAGGTGGTGACTGGGGACGCGCTCCGGGTGGTGATGGCCGACGACCATCCGCAGCTCCGCGCGCACATCCGGCAGGCCCTGGAGTCGGGCGGTTTCGAGGTGTGCGCCGAGGCGGCGACCGGTCCACAGGCGGTCCGGCTGACCGAGGAGCACCAGCCGGACGTCGTACTGCTCGACATCCACATGCCCGGCGGCGGGATCCGTGCCGCGGCGGAGATCTCCCGGCTGCTGCCGGACGTCGCGATCGTCATGCTGACCGTGTCCCGCGACGACAACGACCTGTTCGACTCGCTGCGCGCCGGGGCGTCCGGCTACCTGCTCAAGGACACCGATCCCGCGCGGCTGCCCGAGGCCCTGCGCGGCGTGCTGTCGGGCGAGGCGGCGATCCCGCGGTCGCTGGTCGCGCGGATCCTGGACGAGTTCCGGGAGCCGGGCCGGCGGCGCCCGGCCCGGCGGTCGAAGGCCGGCCTGCTCACCTCCCGCGAGTGGGAGGTGATGGGCCTGCTCGGCGACGGCCTGACCACCGAGGAGGTGGCCAAACGCCTGTTCCTGTCGCCGACGACGATCCGCGTGCACATCTCGTCCGTCCTGCGCAAACTCCGGGTCAAGGACCGCCAGGCAGCCATCGACCTGCTCCGCGACGAGAGCTGAACCGATCGTGCGGGAGGTCCCCCTCCCCACCGCCCGCACGGTCGGTCCCGCGAGGTGCCGTGCACGATCCCCCCTCGCCCACGGCTTACAGTCACCGTAAGTAGCGACGGCTCGCGGTGCCAGACCTTTGAGCGTTCAAACAGCTAAACGCCCCGAGGCGGCCGCGTTTGTCTGTCGTTGTCACTGGGGGTGATCGCGGGATTGCCGTTACCGTGGGGTATTGGTCCTTCGATCTGCAGGAGGCTCCGTGAAGATCAACGACGTACTGCGCGGCAAGGGCAACCAGGTCGTCACCATCTCCCCAGAAGCCACTGTCACCGAGCTGCTCGCACTGCTGGCCGAACACAACATCGGCGCGGTGGTGGTGAGCGCGGACGGATCGTCGGTGTCCGGGATCGTGTCCGAGCGCGACATCGTGCGGCTCTGGAACGGTACGCCGGACGCGGGCGACGTCCGGGTCAGCGCGATCATGACGTCGGAGGTGCACACCTGCACGCCGGACGACCCGATCGACAACCTGATGCGGATGATGACCGACCGCCGGATCCGGCACGTCCCGGTCGTTGTCGACGGCAACCTGGCCGGCCTGGTCAGCATCGGCGACGTGGTCAAGTCCCGGATCGGCGAACTGGAGTTCGAGCGCGAACAACTCTCGAACTACATCACGCACTGACCGGATGCTGCCCCCGAGTGCGTCGGGGGCAGCCCGGCCGCTACAGCTCGATGAGCTCGCCCAGATCGAGGCCGTCGAGCTGGGGACGTACGTCCTTGGCCTCCCCGACCACGACCACGAGCAGGCCGTCGGCGCCGACGTAGCGGCGGTAGGCCTCGGTCGCCTCGGCGGCCGTGGTGGCGGCGATGTTGGTCAGGTACGTGTCGGCGAAGTCGATCGGTACGCCGTTCGCGATGTTGCTGCCGACCTGCTGGGCGACCGAGTCGGCCTGCTCGTAGCGCAGCGGGGCGGTCCGGATCAGGCTGTCCTTCGCCTCCTGCACCTCCTGCTCGGTCAGGCCGTCGCGGGCCTCGCGCAGGATCCGCAGCGCGTCGGTGATCGCGGCACCGGTGACCTCGGTCCGTACGGCGCCGCCGAGGCTGAAGGTGCCGCCCTTGCGCGGCGCGGAGAAGCTGGTCCGGGTGCCGTACGTGTAGCCCTTCTCCTCGCGCAGCACGGTGTCCACGCGGGAGGTGATCGTCCCGCCGACCACGTGGTTCGCGACGGCGGCCGCGCCCCACGCCGGGTCGCGGCGGTCCGGTCCGGCGCAGCCGATCAGCAGTTGGCTCTGCACCGAGCCCGGCCGGTCCACCAGGACGATCCGGTTCCCGGGCAGGTAGATCGGCTCCGGCGTCTCCACGGCGGCACCGGCCGACGAGGTCCAGCCGCTGAACGCCGCCTCGATGATCCCGGCGACGTCCACCCCGGTGGCGTCCCCGGCGAACAGGATCTGCGCCCGCTCCGGGCCGATGTTGTTCCGGTAGAACTCGGCGACCTCGACGTTCGTCAGCGGCCGGATCGTGTCCGGCGTACCGGCGGTCGGCCGGGACCGGCGCGTCGACGGGCCGAACAGGTGCGCCGCGAACGCCTCGCGCGCCCGGTACCCGGCGTTCGCCCGCTCCTGGTTGATCTCGCCGAGCCGGATCGTCACGTGCCGGCCGACGTCGGCCTGGTTGAACGCCGGCCGGGTGATCGCCTCGGCCAGCAGCTCGACCGCCGGCGCGAGGTGCGACACCGGCACCGAGATCTCCACGTGCAGCGCGTCCGAGCTGACGTCCACGCCGTACGCCGCGCCGTGCCGCTCCAGGGCGGCCGCGAACTCGTTCGCCGAGTGCAGCTCGGTGCCCTCGTCGAGGGTCCGCGACATGATCGTCGCGACCCCCTCGAGCTCCCGTGGCTCGGCGATCAGCGGCATCGCGATCGTCACGCGCACGGTGGCTACGTACTGCCCGGGGCGGTCGAACACGTGCACCGGTGTACCGGCGCCGATCCGGGTCGTGACGGCGTCGGGGAACTTCCACGGCCGCGGCGCACCGACGGCGGGCGGGGTGGTCAGAACCTGGTTCATGCCTGCTCTCCCGAGGTGTTGCGGCGGTAGGTGACCTGGACCCGGCCCGCGGCTCGGATCCACTGCTGCGCGGCCGCCTGCACCTGCTCGACCGTGACCGCCTGCACCTGGTCGATCCGGGTGTTGATCCGGTGCGGATCGCCGAACAGCAGCGCGTGGTGCGAGATCTCGTCCGCCCGCCCCGCGCAGGTCGCCAGCTGCTCCAGCCAGTCCCGCTCGGCCTGTGCCTGCACGGTGGCGAGCTCGTCGGGCGTGACGCCTTCGAGGGCGAGCTTCTCGATCTCCTCGAGCAGCGCGTCCTCGACCTTCTGCAGGTCGACGCCGTCCGACGCGATCCCGGTCAGCGTCCCGAACGACACCCCGCCGATCAGCGGCAGCGCACCGCCGGACACCGACTGCGCGATCTGCTCGTCGCGGACCAGCCGCCGGTTCAGCCGGCCGCTCTGCCCGGCGGCGAGGATGTCGAGGGCGAGCCCGGCCGCGTCCAGCTCCGGCGTACCGTCGACCGGCAGCCGGAACATCATCGTGACCAGGTCGGACGGTACGTCGGAGGTCACGTCGTCGCGTTGTACGCCGGTCATCGGGCCGATCGTGCCGTCCGGCGCGGGCGGCGGCGTGGGGATCGCCGGCAGGTGGCCGAAGTACCGCTTGGCGGCGTCGAACGCGTCCGCCTCGGAGACGTCGCCGACGATCGTCAGGACCGCGTTGTTCGGCCCGTAGTACTGACGGAAGAACGCGTGCACGTCCTCCAGCGAGGCGGCGTCGAGGTCGGCCATGGAGCCGATCGTCATGTGCGCGTACGGGTGGCCTTCGGGGAACGCGAGCTTGACGAGCCGCTCGTACGAGTCGCCGTACGGGCGGTTGTCGTAGCTCTGCCGCTTCTCCTCCTTGACCACGTCGCGCTGGTTGTCCAGGTTCTCCTGGTTGACCGCGTCGAGCAGGTAGCCCATCCGGTCCGCCTCGAGCCAGAGCGCGAGGTCCAGACCGCCGCTGGGCAGCGACTCGAAGTAGTTCGTCCGGTCGAAGAACGTCGACGCGTTCAGACTCGCGCCGGCCGTCTCCAGCAGGCTGAAGTGCTGACCGGACGCGACGTTGCGCGACCCCTGGAACATCAGGTGCTCGAAGAGGTGCGCGAACCCGGTCAGGCCCGGCGGTTCGTGGCGCGAACCCACGTCGTACCAGAGGTTGACGGCGACGATCGGGACGGCGCGGTCCGAGCTGACGACGACCCGCAGGCCGTTGTCCAGCGTCTGCTCCGCAATGGGGTAGTCCAAGGGCATACCGGCCACCATACGTGGTCGGTTCACGCCAAGCGCTTGAGTACTTCGTCGTGCAGCCGGCCGTTGGTGGCGACGGCGTTCGGGCCGTTCGGGCCGGGCGTACCGTCGACGTCGGTGAACCTGCCGCCGGCCTCCTCGACGACGATCGCGAGCGCGGCCATGTCGTAGAGGTTCAGCTCCGGTTCGGCCGCGATGTCGACGGCGCCCTCGGCGACCAGCATGTACGACCAGAAGTCGCCGTACGCGCGGGTCCGCCAGACCGAGTCCATCAGCTCGGCCCACTGGTTCTTCTTGCCGATCTTCTCCCAGCCCTTGAGCGACGCGTACGACAGCGACGCGTCCTCCATCCTGCTCACGTCGCTGACCCGGCACGGCTGCGACGAGTGCAGCGCGCGGCCGGTCCAGGCGCCGTCGCCGTACGACGCCCACCAGCGCTTCCCGAGCGCGGGCGCCGACACCACGCCGACGACGACCTGGTCCTCGATCATCAGGCTGATCAGCGTCGCCCAGACCGGGACGCCGCGGATGTAGTTCTTGGTGCCGTCGATCGGGTCCACCACCCAGCGCCGCACGCCCCAGCCCGACGTACCGTCCTCCTCGCCCACGAACGCGTCCCGCGGCCGGGCCCGGGCGAGCGTCTTGCGCATCACGTCCTCGACCTTCTTGTCCGACTCGCTCACCGGAGTCAGGTCGGGCTTGGTGGCCACATGCAGGTCGAGCGCCTTGTAGCGGTCCATCGTGGTCGAGTCCGCGTCGTCGGCCAGGATGTGGGCGAGCCGCAGGTCATCCGTGTGCGAAGGCATGCCGGAAGGCTAGCCTGAACTGCTCCCGAGCGCGCCGGGTGTCCGGGACGAGTTGCGGCCGGATTGAACCAAATCGGGTCGTCGGCCGTGCCATTGGTGTCCGACCACGACCTCAAGACTGCCGGGAGGCGTCAATGTTCGAGCGCTTCGGGAACCTGCCGCTGCACGTGCTGGTGATCCACCTCGCCGTGGTGGCACTGCCGGTGAGCGCGCTCACGGCGATCGCGTTCGCCGCGGTGCCGAAGTGGCGTTCGTTCCTGCGCTGGCCGGCGCTGGTGCTCGGCGTCGGCGCGCTGGTGTGTGCGTTCGTGGCGAAGAAGAGCGGGGACGCGTTCGTGGCGGCACTTCCGCAGCTGCAGCAGCTGGTCGCGGTGCACCGGTCGCGCGGGAACTTGTTGCTCTGGTTCGTGCTGGCGTTCACGATCCTGGTCGTTGCCGCGTTCCTGTTGCTGCCGACAACGGGACGGGGTGCGGTGGCAATCATCAGTCGCCCGCTCCAGCTCCTGGTGACCGCCGCCGTTGTCGTGATGGCCGTCGTCGTGATCTACCAGACGATCCGTACGGGAGACGCCGGCGCTCGCGCGGTCTGGGGCGGGACGCTTCCGAAGAAGTAGCGCTAGCCCCCGACCTGCCCCGCCTGCCAGTAGCCGCCGAAGTAGTGCGGTTTGGACGGCCAGCCCAGGTCCTTCGTGAGGTAACGGCGGAGGTCGCGGACGAGCGCGGTCTCGGCGGCGATCCACGCGTACGCCGTACCGCCCGGGAACTTGCTGTCCCCTACTGCGTTGGCGAGTCCGGCGCCGATCGTCCACGTGACCTCGAGATCCGCGGCGGTGTCGAAGTCGCGCACGTCGCCGGCGTCGGGGACCTGCACGTACGCGCGCGCCGTCGTCCCGGCGGGCAGTGACTCGATGATCGTGGTGAGGGCCGGCAGCGCGGTGTCGTCGCCGGCGAGCAGTTGCCAATCGGCGTCGGTAGGGGAGTAGAGCAGCGTCTTCTGGTCGCCCGGCTGCGGGCCGATGATGCCGAGCACGCTGCCGGGCCGGGCGGCTCGCGCCCATACCGACGCCGGCCCGGTGTCGCCGTGCAGCGCGAACTCGATGTCGAGGAGGTCGCCGCGCTGCGCGCGAATCGTGAACGTCCGCATCACCGGGCGTACGTCGAGCGGCATCGCGCAGAACACGCCGTACCAGTCGTCGGCCGGCGGCAGCAGCGGCTCGTCCTGGCCGGGCCTGGCGAGCAGGATCTTGATCCGCTGGTCGTACCCGCCGGTCTCCAGCCCGGCGCAGCCGGACAGCGTCACGCGGCGGAACGACGGACTGAGTTCTCGGACGGCGACCACGGTCGCCAGCACCACGGCGGTCATGGCGAGCAGTCTAGGTTGTAGGTAAGCCTTACCTAAGTGGTTGTCCGGCTGGCGAGCAGGCGGCGGAACGACGCGACCCGGTCGGCGTCGGCGCAGCCGTCCGCGACCGCCTCGTCGAGGGCGCAGTCCGGCGCGTCCTCGGTGTGGGTGCAGCCGCGCGGGCAGTCCGCGGCGATCTCGGCCAGGTCCGGGAACGCGTGGATCAGCTGGTCCGGATCGACGTGCGCCAGCCCGAACGACCGGATGCCGGGCGTGTCGATCAGCCAGCCGCCGTCCGGCAGCCGCAGTACGACGGTGTTCGTGGACGTGTGCCGCCCGCGGCCGGTGACCTCGTTGACGATGCCGGTGGCCCGGCCGGCGCCGGGGATGATGCCGTTCACCAGCGTGGACTTGCCGACGCCGGAGTGGCCGACCAGCACGCTCGTCCGGTCGTGCAGCTGCTCGCGGAGCCCGGCGAGGTCGCCGCCCTGCCGGGTCGCCACCGACTCGACGCCGAGCGGGCGGTAGATCGACAGCAGCGGGTCCGGGTCGGCCAGGTCGGTCTTGGTGAGGCAGAGCAGCGGCCGCATGCCGGCGTCGTACGCCGCGACCAGGAAGCGGTCGATCAACCCGGTGCGGGGCTCCGGGTTCGCGACCGCGACGACGATCACCAGCTGGTCCGCGTTCGCCACCAGCGGGCGTTCGATCGGGTCGTCGTCATCGGCGGACCGCAGCAGCAGCGTCTTCCGCGGGACGACCTCGACGATCCGGGCGAGGGTGCCCTCGGCGCCGCTCGCGTCGCCGTCGAGCCTGACCCGGTCGCCGACGATCACACCCTTCCGGCCGAGCTGCCGGGCCTTCATCGCGGTGACCTCACGACCGCCGCCGGTGGTGTCGACCCAGCACGTGTACCGGCCGCGGTCGCGGGTGATCACGAAGCCTTCGGCGGCATCGTCGTACGACGGTCGGTCCTTGGTCCGCGGCCGCGTCCGCCGCTTCGGCCGCTCGAACCGGGCCTCCTCGTCGTACCGCGACATCAGCGCACGAGTCCCGACCACATGTCGGGGAACTCGGGCAAGGTCTTCGCGGTGGTGGCGATGTTCTCGATCCGCAGGTCGTCGACGAGCAGGCCGAGGACGGCGGCGGCGTGGGCCATCCGGTGGTCGTCGTACGTGTGGAAAAGCCCGCCCCGCAAGGGTTTCGGGCGGATCGCGAGGCCATCGTCGAGCTGTGTCACGTCGCCGCCGAGCGCGTTGAGCTCGGCCTCGAGCGCGGCCAGCCGGTCGGTCTCGTGGTTGCGCAGGTGCGCGATGCCCCGCAGGTACGACGGTCCGTCGGCGAAGGCGGCGACCGCCGCGATCACCGGGGACAGCTCGCCCACCTCGCTCAGGTCGAGGTCGACCGCCGCGACCTGACCGGTACCGCGCACCGTCAGGTCGCCGTCCGCCAGCGTGACCGACGCGCCCAGCCGGGTGAAGATCTCCGGCAGTTGCCCGCCCGGCTGCGTGGTCTCCGGCGGCCAGCCGGTCACGGTGACCGAGCCACCGGTGACGACAGCGGCAGCGAGGAACGGCGCGGCGTTCGACAGGTCCGGCTCGATCGCGGTGTCCAGGGCCCGAACAGGGCCGGGGGCAACGACCCAGCGGTTCGGCTCGGCGTCGTCGACGTGCACGCCGCGCTCCCGCAGCATCGCCACCGACATGTCCAGGTGCGGCTGCGACGGCACCGGCTTGCCGTCGTGCCGGATGTCGACGCCCTCGTCGTACCGCGCGCCGGCCAGCAGCAGCGCGGACACGAACTGGCTCGACCCGGACGCGTCCAGCGTCACCTTGCCGCCGCGGACCGCGCCGGTGCCGGACACCGAGTACGGCATCCGCCCGGTGCCGCCGTCGTCGATCTGTACGCCGAGGGTCCGGAGCGCGCCGAGGATGACGTCCATCGGCCGTTCGCGCGCGTACTCGTCGCCGTCGAACGCGACCACGCCGTCGGCGAGCGCGGCGACCGGCGGGACGAACCGCATCACGGTGCCGGCCAGCCCGCAGTCGACGTCAGCCGGGCCCTTGAGCGATCCCGGGGTGACGGTGACCGTCGTACCGCTCTCGCTGATGCCGACGCCCAGCGAGACCAGCGCGGACCGCATCAGGGAGGTGTCGCGGGCCTTGAGCAGGCCGGTCAGGTGCGACGGGCCGTCGGCGACCGCGGCGAGGATGAGCGCGCGGTTGCTGATCGACTTCGACCCGGGCACGGTCACGCGTCCCGAAACCGCACCCGCGGCCGACGGTGCCGGCCAGCCCTGATCCTCGCTCATCCCACTCCCTAGGCTCGCCATCTCGAGCCTGAGCCTATCTCTACTGGACCTTCCACCCCTCCGGGAGCAGCAGCGACAGGTACTGCGGGGAGTTGTTCAGCACCGGCGCCGGCAGCGTCTTGGGGTAGCTGTAGTTGACCACCTGCACCTCGGGAGCCGGGATCGCCTTGTCGCTGCCGTGCGGCGGCGCGCCGATGCCCTTCTCGAACAATGCGACCGGCAGCAGCGTCTTGGCGTCCAGGTAGTAGACGGCATGGATGCCGACGCCGAGCGGCCACGGGTTCGACCACGGCCAGCTCACCGGGTCCTCGCCGGCGTCGCGGAACGCCCACATCGAGATCGCCGTTCCGCCGTAACCCTGGTCGCCGAGCAGGACCGGCTTGAAGTCGACCACCTGGCGCACGTACGTCCGGCCGCCGGCGGAGAGCAACGTCGGCTTCGCCGGGTTCACGTAGCCGTCGTGGCTGCGCAGTGTCTTCAGGTCCTTGTCGGCCTGGTCCGGCGTCAGTCCGCTGGAGAAGAGGCCGTCGCCTGCATCCATGTAGGGCTTCTTGTAGCACTCAGGGCTGTCGAACGGCACGACCTTCCACTTGTTGTCGAAGTGGCTCCAGCTGAAGCTCTGCCTGCCTTTGCAGATCGCGCTGGTCGGCTCTTTGTCGTTCGGGGAGTCCCGGAAGGTCTCCGCGAAGTAGAACTTGTCGGTCTTGTGATCGATCGCTGAGTCGACGATCGCCCAGTTGTCGTTCCTGGCCACGAACTTCTGGACGCTGTCGAAGAACGACACCTTGTACCGGGCGATCGGCTGGGTCATCTGCCGCTTCGCCACGCCCTCGAAGAACGTGGCCGGGTCGACCTCGCTCAGCGTCTGCGCGGTGACCGGCTGACCGGGCTCGATGGTCTTGCCGTGCGGTGCGCCGCCCGCGCTCTCCCGGTTGGACACCGCACGCCAGCCGAAGTACCCCGCCGGGATCGCGATCACCAGCAGAACGGCTACGACGACCAGCCAGATCACACCACGGCGCTTACGCGGCGGTGGCGGATAGCCCTGTGGCGGCGGGTAGCCGGGTTGTTGCGGTGGCGGGTACGCAGGTTGTTGCTGGGGCCATTGACCGTTGTTTCCGTACGACGACACCGATCTAGACTAGAACGCCGACCGGCTCGGATCAGCTCAGCTCGGCCTTGGCGAGTCGGGCCGCGTGCTTGGCCTCGCGGGCCAGTTGCTTGGCCTCGCGCTTGGCTGCCTTCGCACTGCGCTTGGTCTCGCGCTTGGCCGCGTTCGCACCGTGCGTGGCGCGCCAGGCGACGCCCGGCCTGCCCTCGGTGTCGACCGCGGCGAGCAGCAGCCCGCCCAGCAGCCCGAGGTTCTTCATGAACTGGATGCGCTGCTGGTTGCGCACCATCTTGTCCTTCTCCTGCCAGAACGCGTGGCCGGCGAGCGTCGTCGGCACCAGCGACGCGGCCAGCAGCGACGCGCCGAGCCGACGGCCCTTGCCGCTGGCCAGCGCGACACCGCCGAGCACCTGCGCCGCGCCGTTCAGCCGGACCAGGTTGGCGGTGGTGTCCGGGATGCGCTCGCTCACCTGCGGCGGCGCGACCTTCTTCACCATCGGCACCAGCCGGTCAGTGACCGGTTGCGCCTTGGGGACGAGTGGTTCGGGGTTGCGGATCGCGTTCGCGCCCTGCACGACGAAGATCGCGGACAGCAACGGCCTGGCCAGTGCGCGCACGACAGTCATGCCTCTTTAATACCACTTTTCAGATGGGACATCCGTCCGGCCCGCACGCGGCGTCACCGTCGGTTGCCCCCGGTGCGGTGATCAGCGTCACCGGCATACGGTCCGCGTTCGCGCGCCGCAGGGCCTCCTGGAAGACCTCCACCGGCTGCGCGCCGCTCACGCCGTACTTCTCGTCGATGACGAAGAACGGTACGCCGTTGGCGCCGTACGCCAGGGCCTGCGCCTGGTCGGCCGCGACCTCGTCGGTGTACGTCGTACCCGCCAGCACCTCGCGCACCCGCTCGGCGGGGAGGCCGACCTCGGTCGCGAGGTCCGTCAGGGTGGCGTGGTCGCCGACCGGGAGGCCGTCGGTGAAGTAGGCCTTCAGCAGGCGCTCCTTGAGGCGGCCCTGCGTGTCGGCGGGAACCTCACCGGACTCGGCCAGCTCACGGGCGAGGTGCAGGACGCGGTGGGCGTCGACGGTGTTGGCCGGCTTCGCCTTCTCCAGGTGGTACTCCAGGCCGGCCTCAGCGGCGACCTCGGTGACCTGGGCGTTCGCCTGCAGGCCCCACTCGCGGCCGCGGCCGTACTTCTCGCCCAGACGGGTCGCCAGGTCCCGCGGGTCGTCGTTCGTCGACGACGGGTCGAGCTGGAAGCTGTGCCAGACCACGGTGGCCTCGTCGCCGCTGTCGGCGAGGGCCTCTTCGAGCCGGCGCTTGCCGATGTAGCACCACGGGCAGACGACGTCGGACCACACATCAATGCGCATAACTGTGGCCAACTGACCACTCCGTGGACCTATTCCCAACCAGGGACCGGTGTGACGCGTCTGACGCTCCATGAGCTCCGAAGAACTCGTACGGACCCTGTTGAAAGAGCAGCACCCGGACCTGGCCGACCTGGAGCTCGAGGAGGTGGACGGCGGCTGGGGCAACCAGATGTGGCGCCTCGGTGACGATCTTGCGTTGCGCATCCCTCGCCACGACCCGACCTCCGACCCGATCTTGCGCGAACACCGTTGGCTGCCCGAGATCGCGGCCCGGGTCCCGCTGCCGGTCCCGATGCCGGTACGGCTCGGTGAGCCCTCGGAGCGCTTCCCCAAGGCCTGGCTGGTCACCACCTGGGTCTCCGGCGAGCCGGCCGACCGTACGCCGATCACCTCGCCGCAGGCCGCCGACCTACTGGCTGCATTCCTGCTGGCGCTGCACACCGAGGCGCCCGCGGACGCGCCGCGGACACCGGGCCGTGGCGACGGGCTGCGCGGTCACACCGAGGGCTTCGAGAAGTGGGCGGACGAGTTCGCCGTCGAGGACGCCGTACGGGCGGTCTGGGCCGACGGGGTCGCGGCGCCGGAGTACGCCGGTATGCCGGTGTGGCTGCACAGCGACCTGCATCCGGCGAACGTGGTCGTTGCCGACGGCACTCTCGCGGGCGTGGTCGACTTCGGCGACCTGTCCCACGGCGACCCGGCCACGGACCTGTCGGCCGCCTGGCTGCTGCTGCCCGACGGCTCGGTCGACCGCTTCTTCGAGGCGTACCCCGTCGACGAGCCGACGTACCGCCGCGCCCGTGCCTGGGCCGCCGCCCGCGCCCTGTCCTTGATCGCGATCGGCACCGCCGGAGTAAAGGGCCACCCCGGCGGCAAACCAACCTGGCTCCCAGCCGGCCAGGCGGCCATGCACCGCATCCTCGCCTGATCCTGTCGTGGTGACAGTCGCCGTGTCAGCACGGCGGCGGTCCGGTGTCAGCGGTCCCTTCCAGAGTGGTGGCAACAACAAGGTTCGCAACCACCAGGAAGGCAACACCATGTCTACGTTCACCACCCCCGAGGCCATCTCCGCAGTCCTGAACATCCCCGCCGGCCGGATCAGCTTCGCCGCCTCCGAGCGGACCGACACCACCGTGCAGGTGCGGCCCGTCGACCCGTCGAAGGGCCGGGACGTGAAGGCGGCCGAGGCCACCCAGATCGAGTACGCGGACGGCGTACTGCGGATCACGGTCGTCACCAAGAACCAGTACTTCGGCCCGTCCGGGTCCGTCGCGGTGCAGGTCGAACTGCCCACCGGCTCCCAGGTCGAGGTCACGGCGGCCAGCGCCGAACTGCGCACCACCGGAACCCTCGGCGCCGTCGTCGTCGAGAGCTCGCACGGCGCGATCGACCTCGCCGACGTGGCGAGCGCCCGGGTCACCACCGTCGCCGGGGACGTCGCGATCGGCCACCTGAACGGGCCGGCCGAGGTCCGCACCAGCAAGGGCGACATCCGGATCGCCGAGGCCACGCAGGGTGCGCTCGAGCTGCGCACCGACGTGGGCGAGATCGAGGTCGGCGCCGCCCCCGGTGTCTCGGCCGCCCTGGACGCCGGCACCACCACGGGCCGGATCAACAACTCGCTGAAGAACTCCGAGGCCGCCCAGCTGACCATCCGGGCGACCACCACCGTCGGCGACATCGTCGCCCACAGCCTCTGACGGAAAGGGACACCAGCTATGTCAACGAACGGAATCTCCGCGGCCGGTCAGAAGCGACTGCACGAGGTCCTGTCCGGGTACGTCGACTCCGGGAAGATTCCCGGGGTCGTCGCCCTGGTCGGCCGCGGCGACGCCGAGCCGTACGTCGAGACGCTCGGGACCATGCGCCACGACGGCGGGCCGCCGATGCGGCGGGACACGATCTTCCGGATGGCGTCGACGTCCAAGCCGGTCACGGTCGCGGCCGCGATGGTGCTGCTCGACGAGTGCAAGCTGCGCCTCGACGACGTGGTCGACACCTGGCTGCCGGAACTCGCGGACCGCAAGGTGCTCCGGACCATCGACTCGGAGCTGGACGACACGGTGCCGGCCAAGCGGCCGATCACCGTCCGGGACGTGCTGACCTCGACGTTCGGGCTCGGCATGGACATGACCTCGCTCGGTACGCCGATCATGAACGAGGTCTTCGCCCAGGGCCTGACGCCGAACCTGCCCGAGCCGATGCCGGAGCAGGACGAGTGGATGCGCCGGCTCGGGACGCTGCCGCTGATGCACCAGCCCGGTGAGCTGTGGCAGTACCAGATCAGCAGCGACCTGCTCGGCGTACTGGTCTCCCGTGTCTCCGGCCAGTCGTACGGCGACTTCCTGCGGGAGCGGGTGTTCGGGCCGCTCGGGATGAAGGACACCGGGTTCTACGTGCCGCAGCACGACCTGCACCGGCTGCCGCCGCTGTACGTGCCGGACCCGGCGACCGGGGAGTTCCAGGTGTGGGACGAGGTCGAAGGCGGCCGGCACAGCACCCCGCCCGCGTTCGAGGGCGGAGGCGGCGGGCTGAACTCGACCGCCGACGACTACTACGCGTACTTCCGGATGCTGCTGAACCTCGGCAAGCACCAGGGCGAGCGGATCCTGTCCCGGCCGGCGGTGGAGCTGATGACCACCAACCGGCTCACGGCCGAGCAGCTGGCCTGGCGGGAGGCGATGGCGCGGGACAACGTGCACATCTCGTTCGGCCAGGGCCAGCAGGGCGGCTGGGGCTTCGGGATGACGGTCCGTACGTACCGCGGCGACTACGCCCCGGTCGGCCAGTTCGGCTGGGACGGCGGCTCGGGTACGTCGACGTACGCCGACCCGGCGAACCAGGTGGTGGGCATCCTGCTGACCCAGGTCGGCGCCTCCACCGCGACGCCGATGCAGGTGATGCAGGACTTCTGGACCACGATCTACCAAGCGCTCGACTGACAGCACGGTCCGGCTCAGGTGCCCCTGAGTCGGACCGTCCCGTTTCAGCGGCTGACAGCCTGCGCGATGAAGTCCGCGACGGCCTTCGGCTGGGAGACCGCGACGGCGTGCGAGCCGTCGACCTCGACGGTGGTCGCGTTCGCGCGGGCGGCCATCGTCCGCTGGCCGTCCGGGTGGATCGCCTCGTCGTGGGTGGCGACGAGGTCGTAGACCGGGAGGCGCTTCCAGGTCGCCGTACCGGACTTCTCGTCGAAGGCCGCGGCGGCGATCGGCCGCTGGGTCCGGCCGAGCAGCTCGGCGTCCTCGACGTCGGCCGCGAACAGCGCCTGGAACTTGGCCCGGTCGATGCTCAGCCAGGTCTCCTCGCCGCCGTCGCCGGCCGGGAGCTGGTGCGGGACCAGGCCGGCGGCGAAGTCGTTGGCGGGGAAGCTGCCGAGCAGGTCCTGCAGGCTCTCGCCCTCGTCCGGTACGAACGCCGCCACGTACACCAGTGCGGACACGTTCTCGGCCTGGGCCGCGGCGGCGGTGATCACGGCACCGCCGTACGAGTGCCCGACCAGCACGACCGGGCCGTCGATCTCCCGGACCTGGGCGGCCACCCGGCTGCCGTCGAGCGCCGGCCCGCGCAGCTCGTTGGCGACCGCGATCGCCGGGATGCCCCGGCTGGTCAGCTCGGCGATCACACCGGCCCAGCTGCCGTTCTCCGCAAACGCACCGTGCACCAGGACGACGGTGGGGGTCTTGTCACTCATCTCGCGTTCCCTTCGTGGTTGCTTGTCAGAAGGAAACCGCTCGGGACCGCTCCGGCGGATCGGGCGAACACATGAACCTGCTGAGACCGCCGGCCACCCCGGTGCACCCAAAACTCATGCGTTCGGGGGAGGTGCGAACCTCTCCAGCACCAGGCGGGTCAGCTGCACCCGCGAGTTCACCCCGAGCTTCCCGAACACGGCCCGCAGATGCGTACCGACCGTGCTGGCCGACACCACCAGCTCCGCGGCCGCCGACCGATTCGTATGACCGTCCGCCACCAGCAGCGCCACCCGTCGCTCCATCGGCGTCAGGGACTCCCACCCCTCTTGAGCCCGCGGCGGTACGGCGGCCCAGCGACGTCGACGTACGCCGGCTGCCTGCAGCACCGACTGGATCCGCCCGGCCGGGGCCGTCGCGCCCAGAGCGGCCAGGCTGTCGAGGGCTCGCTCCAACGCCGGTACGCCGGTCGGACGGTCACCCGCCTCCAGAGCGGCTCGCCCGTACCGCTCCTCGGCCTGTGCGACCAGCAGCGGCCGGTGCGCCGTACGGACGACCTCCACCGCCGCAGCCAGCTGCCCGACGTCGTTGCCGGCGGCTACTATCGCCAGTGCGCCACGGCTGGCTGCTGACGGTTGCAGCGCTTCCAGCTCTGGCCGTGCGTCCGCCTGCAAGAGGATGCCTATGCGCTCCGGGAAGTCGTGTGGGGTCGCAGCCAGGCGCTCTACCGCGTGTAGGTCGCCGTCGGCGACAGCCAGCAAGGCATTGATGGTCGGGTCGTTGGCTGCCAGCTTCCGCGCCTGGCTGAGGTGCCCTCGGAGCAGGGCGATCAGGGCTAGGACCTGGTCCGCAGCAGGAGCGAGCGTGTGGTCCTGCAACTGGTCCATCCAACGCAGACCGGACTGTGCGGCGTCTTCAGCCTCCTGCAGGTTTCCGGACGCGTACTCAAGCCGTGCCCGCAAGACGGCGAGCTGTGGAGCAGCCCAGGAGTCACCTGCGGTCATCAGCTCCCGCACCCGCTCCAGCGATGCCGGCAGGTCATCTGTCTCCGCACGGCAGTACAACTCACCCACCTCAACCTGCGAAGCCGGCAAACTCCCAAGCCCCACCGGCGCCGTGCGCGCCGCCGCGTAGAGCTCCCGTGCGTCGCCGAACCGCCCTGCCGCCCGCGCCCGCTCAGCCGCAGCCACCTGTTGCAGACTCTGGGCAATCGGATCGGTTGCATCACTCGGATCTTCCGCACCGATCAGAGCACGGTGGCCGGCGAGGCGTTCGGCGAGCTGAGGTGCAGCTCCAGGAACCGTCAGTTCGTGCAGTTCGAGACGGCGGAAAGGCGCCAGCTGCAGCCGCAGCGTCGCCTGCAGGTCCGCCGTGGCACCGGGCAGCAGCTCGTCAGCAAACGCCTTGGCCCGGTCGTACTGCCAAGCGGCAAGCAGAACACTCACCACATCCACCCCGACCTCAGCCCGCAGTGGATCGCCAACCGGGGTCAGCGCGAAGGCCTGCTGGATCACCTCGGCGGCCGTGGTCGACATCGTCGCCACCAGGTCCCGAGCCGCCTCTCGCAGCGTCGCTACAGCCGCCACGTCACCGGGCTGAGCCACCGCAAGCACATGCGGCGCAGCGGCCGCCGCACCGCGTCCGGCAGCCATCAACTGGTCCGCGATGGCCCCGTGCAGGGCCCGCTGCGCAGATGGCGGTACGTCGGCCAGCGCCGCGGAGCGCAGCAGCTCGTGCCGGAAGCGCAGTACCGAACCGCCGTCAGCCAGCAGCCCTGCCTGGATCGCTTCCTCCAACGGCGCCGCCAGCCGCGCTACGGGCGCAGCCATCAGTACGGCGACATCCTCCAGCCGGAACTCGCTCCCGAACACGGCCGCCGTCCGTACAAGCTCCCGGCTCGTCTCGGAAAGCTCAGCCGTACGCCGACGTACACCCTCGACGAGCCCCGCGGACAGGTCGTTGTCGCTCAGGTACAACCCCGCGATGAGCTGCTCGGCCAGGAACGGGATGCCCTGCACACCAGCCAGCTGTACGGCGAGCGACGGGTCCACCGCGTGGTTCAACCGGTCCGCGGCGAGGTCCTGGATCGCCTCCGTGGTCAACGGCGCCAGCGGGAGACCCTGTACCGGTACGTTGACCGCCTGCACCAGCTGGTCCGTCGTACCGCCAGGGGAGGGGCGGGTAGCCAGCAGCCACAGCACCTGCGCTGCCGGGAGCCTGTCGATCACGACCCGCAGTACGAACGCCGTGAGCGGGTCGGCCCACTGTGCGTCGTCCAGCACGATCAGCGCGCGTACTCCGGCCAGCCGGCGCCCTATGAGGTCAGCCAACCGCTCAGCCAGCCACAAGGGCTGCGTGTTGAGACCAGCCAGCTCCAGGAACTGGTCTGTGTCGATCAGCGGCTCCGTACCGCTCCGGAGTGCAGGAGCGAGCGAGGCGAGCGGGCTGATGTTGTCGGTCTGGTGAGCAACCGCAGTGGCCACCAGGAACCCTTGCCGCTCGGCCTGCTCCACAGCAGCCGCCAGCAGCGCCGACTTGCCGATCCCGGGCTCACCGCTGACCACCGCGAGCGACGCCCGCCCGTTGGCTGCCGCACGCAGCGCGTCCAGGAGCTTGCCCAGCTCCTCAGACCGTCCCCGTAGCGGCACCATGGTGGATTTGTATCAACCGCAGCGCCGGACAGCCAGCAGGGCATACACCCTGGCAGCCTGCAGCACGTCGGCCAGTACGACGTGCTCGTCCGCCGCGTGCGCGTACCGGACGTCACCCGGGCCGTACTGCAGCGTCGGAATGCCCGCTGCGGCGTACTGCCGCAGATCCGACCCGTACGGCGCTCCCCGCACCGCCGGGACCTCCCCACGAATGTCAGCCACGGCCCGCACCGTGTCGGCCAGCAACGGGTCCCCGTCCGGCAGCATGCCCGACGCGAACTCGCCACCCGGCCAGCTCACCCGCACCGGATGCTCCCGCAGCCAGTCGTCCTTCGCGCACGCGTCCGCCACGGCCGCCTCGAACGCGGCCCGCGCCTCCGCGACACCTTCACCCAGGCGTACGCCGTACCGTCCCTCCGCGACCAGCCGATCCGGGACCGTGCTCGCCCAGTCGCCGGCGGCGATCGTGCCGACGGAGAGCGGGTTCGCCAGGTCGAGATGGGCGAGGAGCGGGTGCGGATCGCGGTTGCGTTCGCGTTCGAGGTCCTGCAGGGCGGCCTGGACCACGGCGAACTTCTCGATCGCGTTCACGCCGCGACCGCGCGTCGAGCCGTGCGTCGCGAGCCCCGGCACCTCCAGCCGGAACGTCAGCGAGCCCGCGTTCGCCGGGATCACCGTGCCCGCGGTCGGTTCCGCGATCAGGCAGGCCGCGCCGCGATGCCCGCGCCGCAAGGTCGCGAACGCACCGGCCCCGCCGTCCTCCTCGCCGATCACCGTGTGCACGGCCAACGACCTCCGCAATTCGATGCCTGCGGCAACGATCGCGGCGACCGCGCCGAGGATCGCCGCGACACCGCCCTTCATGTCACACGTCCCGCGACCCCACATCACGCCGTCCTCGACGCGCCCCTCGAACGCCGTACCGGGGACCACGTCCACATGTCCGTTGAGGATCAGGGCCGGCGTCGCCGTACCGCCGAGCACGCCGGCGCATCCCCACGCCTCGGGCCGCTCGACCTCCATGCCGGGGAACGCCGGATCGTCCACCGGCAGCTCGAGCGGCCAGTGGTCCACGGCCATCCCGAGCGCTCGCAGACGCTCGGCACACCACGCCTGTACGTCGACCTCGGCGGCGGTCCCGTCGACGCTCGGGATCCGTACCAACTCCCGCAGCTCGCCGACGATCCGCCGGTCGTCGACCGCCGCCAGAACGGCCTGCTCAGTCTCGGAATTCACAGCACCTGAATACCACCGATCGGCCGACAAGAACTGACCGATCGCCCGACAGACGGAGGCGCGCGTTGCTGACAGCCTTCCGGAAGACGGCCCACTGGGGGTCGGGGGGAAAGGGAAACCGCCATGCACCGCAAGAAGAAGATCATCATCGCCGCAGCCGCCACCCTCGTCATCGGCGCCGGCTCCGCCTTCGCCTACTGGAGTACGACGGGTGCGGGCACCGGCTCGGCAGCGACCGCGTCGGCGAACGGCACCGTCACGCTGCACGCGAGCTTCGCGGCCGGTCTGACGCCGGGTGGCAGCACGCCCGTCACGTTCACGGCGGACAACCCCGGTTCGTCCAGCCTGCAAGTCGGCACGGTGACCTCGGTCGTCACCGCCTCCGGAACCTGTGACCCGACCTGGTTCACCATCGCGCCGGTGGCCGAGAACCAGACCATCGCGGCCGGCGCCTCGGGCGTCCAGCTGGCTACCAAGGGCACGCTGACCTTCGCCGACACCGCGACCAACCAGGACTCCTGCAAGGGCGCCACGGTCACGCTGACGCTGTCCAGCAACTAGTTCGTCGTCGCGGTTTCCCGGGTTCCCGGGCGGGGCGCTTCATCGACCCAGCGCCTCGTCCGGGCCGGGACCGCAGCAGTTCTCGGGGGGAGTGAGCAACAGATGCGAGGCACGCGTACGGCGCCGCGCCGGGTGATCAGGTTCGTGATCGCCGGCCTGTGCCTGCTGCTCGCCGCGGCCGGCCTGGCGTACGCCACCCAGCCGCCGAAACCAGGCCTCACGCTGGGCCTCACACCGGCCAGCCAGTCGGTGACTCGCGGCCAGCCGGCGACGTACACGATCAGCGTCACCTCGACCGGCGGCCTCACCGGCACCGTGGCACTCACTGCCACCGGCCTGCCCAGTGGTGCCTCGTCCACGTTCAGCCCGCCGTCGGTGACACTCACCTCGGGCAGTACGGCGCAGACAACGCTGACCGTGAACACCGCGACCACGACACCCACCGGCTCCTTCACGTTCACCGTCCAAGGCACCAGCGGCAAGGTCACCGGATCCATAGCGGCCGGCCTGACCGTCAACGCGCCGCTCTCAAGCTCGATCGCCCTGTCCGCGACTCCCGCGTCGGTCACCCTCGCGCCCGGGTCCATCGCGGCGTACACCCTGCAGCTGACCCGCACGAACTTCCCAGGTCCGGTTACCTTCGGCCTGCTCGGTGGCCTGCCCACCGGCGCGACCGCGGCCTTCACACCGAACCCGGCCACAGGTACCTCGGCAACACTGCAGATCACCACGCCCGCCTCGGCCGACGACGGCACCTACACGCTGTACCTCGTCGCGTCCGGTACCACCCCGGCCGGACTCACGCAGTACGCGTACGCCTCCGTCCAACTGGTCCTGCTCACCAGCGGCAAGCCGTTCACGATCAGCGGCGACCTGACCGGCCAGCTGGCCCCGGGCATCTCCCGCCCGCTCGACCTCACACTGACCAACCCGAACAAGAAGCCGGTCTCAGTGACGAACCTGACCGTCGCGATCACCTCGATCACGCGTACGCCGTACGCGATCAGCCAAAACCAGCCGTGCGGCACCGCCGACTACAAGATCACGCAGTACTCCGGCGCGTACCCGCTGACCATCCCGGCCAACGGCACCGCCACACCACCGGCCGCCTCCGCCCCGCAGGTCGCCATGCTCGACACCGCGACCAACCAGGACGGCTGCAAGGGCGCCACGATCACCCTCGCCTACTCAGGCTCCGGACAGGGGAGCTGACCATGATTCGACGCGCGTTGCTCATGCTCGGCCTCGTCCTGCTCGTTCTGACCAGCGGTGGAGTCGCCTGGGCCTTCTGGACCGCTGCCGGCGCCGGCACCGGCAGTGCCGCCACAGGCACGCTCGACGCGCCGGCCAACGTGAGCGCGGTCGCTACTCCAGGTCTCGGCACGGTCCAACTCAGCTGGGCGCGATCCGCGCAGGCGACGGGCTACTACGTGACCCGAGTGCGGAACAGCGACAGTACGACGGCGGCCGCGTGCGGCACGTCCCCGGCGCAGCCGACGACAGGTACGTCATGTGCCGACCCGGGTGTTGCCGACGGCACCTATCGCTACACGGTGACCGCCGTACTCGCCACCTGGACTGCTACGAGCGCGCCGACTGCGAACGTCACGGTCAACAACACGCGGCCGTCGGTGACGGTCAACCAGGCCGCCGGCCAGGCCGATCCGACCTCGGCCGCGACGATCAACTTCACCGCCGTGTTCAGCGAGACCGTGAGCGACTTCACCAGCTCCGACGTGACCATGTCCCCAGCCGGCGCGACGGCGACGGTCACCGGCAGCGGTACGACGTACAACATCGCCGTGACCGGAATGACGACCACCGGCACGGTCACCGTGTCGATCGCCCCTGACGTCGCCCACGACGCCGCAGGCGCCGGCAACACCACCTCGACAAGCACCGACAACACAGTCCTGTACGACGTGACCGCGCCGGTAGCTCCCGCACCGGGCGCCAGTGCCGCTGTCACCTTCGGCACCTTCGTCGGGAACGAGGCCGTCACCTTCACCGACGCCGCGACCGACGCGAACTCGTCCGTCAAGTCCGTCGCGTACTTCTACTGCGCCGGAGTCACCGGCAGCTGCACCAGCGCCAGCTGGACCCTGCTCGGCTCGTCGACCGCCGCGGCCACCAGCTTCCCGGTCAACTCGGCCGCACCGCTCGCTGCCGACGGCCCGTACCGGATCGTCGCCGTGGCAACAGATGCCGCAGGCAACCTCAGCGCCCCGAGCCCCGCCACCCAACTGACGGTCGACACCACGCCACCCACCATCTCCCGCCCAACCGTGAACGGACACCAGTGATGAGCATCAAACGCACTTGGCTGATCGCGCTCCTGGCCGTCCTCGTCGCCGTCGGCGTCGTCGCGGGCCCGGCGGCGTTCGCGGCGGGCAACGCAGCCAGCGGCGACGGAACGATGGCGGTCTCGCCGACGACGGTGACCGCAGGCTCCACCACCAACCAACTCGTGTTCACCTTCACGGCCACGACCGGCAAGTTCACCAACCAGTCGCTGATCACGCTGACGGTGCCGCTGGGCTGGACCGCACCGACGACCAGCAACGTGACCGCGAGCGGCCCGAGCAGCTGCGGAGTCGGTACGCCGTCGATCGCCGGGAGCGGGCCCTGGACGATCACCGTGAGCCAGAGCTGCGACGCCGGCAACTCGGTGACGGTGACGTACGGCACCAGCTCGAACCGCGTGACCGCCCCTGCCGCAGCTCAGACCGTGGCCTTCCCTGCAGCCTCTCGCGCGAGCAGCAGCGGCTCCGCAGTACCCCTTACTGCGGGTTCACCCCAGGTGACGGTGACCGCGGGTGCGGCGAGCAAGCTGGTCCTCGTCCAGGGGCCGGGCAACGGGTACGTCGGTACGGCGCTGACGCCCGCGGTCACCGTTCAGCTGCAGGACCAGAACGGTAACCCCGCTGCCGTCTCCGGGGTCGTGGTCACGCTGACCCCGTCGGCCGGGACGATCAGTTCCGGGGCCTCCGCGACAACAGCCGCGAACGGGCGGGCGACGTTCGGCGGCGTGGTCTTCGGCGCGACCGGGCTGGGGTTGACGCTCACCGCCTCCGCGACCGGCCTGGCGTCGACAGCCCCGTCGGCGAGCTTCAACATCACGGTTGCTGTCAGCAGTGGTGCCGTGTTGGGCGGGTCCGCGGACGACGGGACGGGGTCCGGGGTGAAAGCGGTGGCGTACTACTACTGCGCGGGCTACTCCGGTAGTTGCACGAGTGCGAACTGGACGGCGATCGGCTCGTCAACCACCGCCAACTATCAAGTCACCTGGACGTCCACGCCCGCGGCCGGGGCTTATCGGGTTGTTGCCGTCAGCACCGACAATGTGGGCAACAGCAGCCAGCCCAGTGCTGCCACCCCGGTCACCGTCAGCTGAGCAGGTCCAGCAGGCGGCGGCCGCCCTGGTTGACCAGGTCCTGTGAGTATGTCCCGCGGTCGTGGACGAACTCGGCGACCGAGGCGAACGCGGCACCGGCGCACACCGCGACCGTAGCGCGCCCGCTCGCCTTCAAGGCAGCTTCGAGGAGGAGTTCGTCGACACCAGGCGCGGCGCCGTCGCGGGTCGCGGAGGCGGCCAGCGTCACGAGGTCGTACGCGCGGGACCCGCTGCCCGCGGCCTCGATGTCGACGATGCCGGTGATCCGGCCGTGCGACGCCAGCAGGTTGCCCATGTTCAGGTCGCCGTGGACGAAGTCGTGCCGCGGCAGTACGTCGTCGCGGTACGGCGCGCACAGCTCGGCGTACCGGCGTACCAGCTCGGACGCCTCGTCGCCATACCTGAGCACGCGCTCCCACACGCCGTCCCAGCCGTCGAAGACGACGCCGTGGGACCAGGCCGACCAGGTCACCTCATGATCCTCGGGGATCAGGTCCCGTTGCAGCTCGCAGATCCCGATCACCTCCTGCGCCAGCGCGAGATCGAGCACCGGCGCGCGGCCGGGGACCAGTTCCTGCAGCTGGTACGGCGATCCCGCCGCGGTCGTGCCGACCGCCAGCCATTCGGGCGTGGGGTAGCCGACGGCCCGGGCGCGGCGGACGAGCTCGGCCGCCCGCCGGACCCGAGGAGCCCAGCCCGGGTCGTCGGTCCACTTCAGCACGACGTCGCCGGTCAGCACGTACGCGGTCGACTGCAGACCACCGGTCAGTTGCCGCACGACCTGATAATCGGTGCCAAGAGCAACGTTCAGCTCGGCGACAACCGACTCGGTGGTCTCCATCAGGGGGTGAGCCGGTGCAGGTCGCGGGGGAACAGCGTGACCTCGCGGACGTTCTCCGCCTTGGTCAGCCGGGCCACGAACCGCTCAAGCCCGATCGCGAACCCGCCGTGCGGCGGCATCCCGTGCCGGAACGCCTGCAGGTACGAGCTGTACGCCGGTGACTCCGCCGACTCGCCGCGCGCCTCGAGCGCCGCGACGTACTCGGAGTACCGGTGCAGCCGCTGCCCGCCGGTGACCAGCTCGACGCCGCGGAACAGCAGGTCGAACGAGTTCGACCAGCGCGGGTCCGACGGCTGCGGATGCGTGTAGAACGGCCGCTTCACCATCGGGTAGCCCTCGACCGCGACGAACTCGCTGCCGTGCTCGCGCACCGCCCACTCGCCGACCGCACGCTCGTCCGCGGGCGCCAGGTCCGGCTCGTCCGGGTCCGCGCCGGCGATCTTGAGCGCGTCGGTGAAGTGCAGCACCGGTACGTCGACCGGGATCTCCGGCACCGTCACGCCGAGCCGCTCCAAGGCGCCGCCCGCCCGCGTCTCCACCGCCGACAGCATCCCGGCGATCGTGGACCGCAGGACGGCGAGCACGTCGCGGTGGTCGGAGATGAACCCGAACTCCGCGTCCAGCGACACGTACTCCGCGAGGTGCCGGACCGTGTCGTGCGGCTCCGCCCGGAACACCGGGCCGACCTCGAAGACCCGCTCGAATACCCCGACCAGCTGCTGCTTGTAGAACTGCGGCGACTGCGCCAGGTACGCCGGCCCGCCGAAGTAGTCCAGCGCGAACACGTTCGCCCCGGACTCGGTCGCCGTACCGACGATCTTCGGCGTCTGGATCTCCGTGAAGCCCTGACCGTTCAAGGCCTCCCGGAAGCCGTGCAGCGCGGCCGCGGCGATCTCCCACCCGGCGCGTACGACGGGATGCCGCAGCGCGACCGGTGCGTTGTCCAGGACGACGGGCAGCCCCGCGCCGACGGTGGGACGCCACAGCTCGATCGGCGGCGTCTCCGCGGGCTCGGTCAGCGGCGTGATCACCGGGTCGACGATCTCCGCGCCACCCGGCGCCTGCGCGTTCGCGGCGACCGTACCGGTCACCTCGACAACTGTTTCCTCGGTCAACGAGTCCAGCTGTTCGGGAGCACCCTTCACGACGATCTGGGCCAGGCCGGACCGGTCGCGCAGGATCAGGAAGCTGACGGCGGCGAGCCGTCGTCTTCGGTGCACCCAGCCGGCCACCGTGACGGACTGGCCTACTGCTGAGGGGATCTCATGGCTGAGAATGCGCATTGCTGTTTCACCTCCAGGTCATTTCTCGAACCCCGGAGGTGTGGGCGAAGGGGAATCTCGCGGTGCCACCACACCTTCACCGGGCCTGATCGGCCCGGCCTCTTGCACAGCAGTCGCTCGGGAGTGTCTTCGCCACCGCCGCACGTGTCGCCTTCCCAGCTACCGGCGACTCTCTCGGACGTGCGGTACGGCGCTACTTGGTTCCGTCAGCGCGAACAACAACCAGCATAAGGGACCTCGGCAACCCGAATTTCACCGGCGCGACTGGCTGGGCGGAATCTGTACGCTGTCGGTGTCCTCGCGGCCGCCGACCCGTGCGTGCACGGTGACGGTGTTGTCGGGACCGGTGCCCGGGAACAACGCGTTCCACTCCGAGTTCAACGGCTTCTTGTAGTTGTCCGTCGAGCAAGTCGCGCTGTTCATGTCGATGCTACGTTCGCAGATCCAGCCGTCATCTACCGGTGGCCACAGCCACAGATTGTGTCCCCAGGAGATGTCCAACGTCACGCGTTCACCGGCGGCGCCGTTCACCTTCAGGAATCTGTTGTAGACACGAGGGTTCGGGTCCTGGCCCGGTGTCGGGGTGATGATCTGCAGCAGTGACTCGTCCTGCTGCACGGCCGGCAGCACTTCGGAGTCGGTGTCGCTGACCAGGTCCGCCTGCGCCGCCACCGTGAACGTCCGCTCGGCCGCCGGCGACTTGTCCGGTACGTCGAAGTCCGCCGCCAGCGGAGCCGGTTTGTCCGGGTTGGTCGCCGTACAGATCGAGGTCGTCTGGGAGCACTTCCAGCCGGCCGGGTTCGTCGCGATCGGCCACTCCAGCGCGTCGCCGTACGTGATCTTCAGCGTGACCTTGGTCCGGTTGGCGCGCGGGGCGACGGTGAGGATCCGGTGGTGCACGTCCGGGTCGGCCTTGCCGTCGAGGATCTTCAACAGGTTCTCGTCGGTGCTCGCCTTCGGTTCCACGGTGGCCGCGTCGGAGTCGTACAGCCTGCCGGTCTTGGCGCTGACCGTGAACGTGCGGTCCGCGGCCGAGCCGCCGGTCGGGGCGTCGAACGTCACCGACATCGGCTGCGGGTTCGCGGAGTCGGCCGCCGTACAGCTGCCGGTCGCCTTCACACAGGTCCAGCCCGGCGGGTTCGTACTCAACGGCCACTCGAGCTCAGCGCCGTACGTGAGCTGGATCACCACCGGGTTCGGATTCTTGGCCGGCGGCTTGATCGTGATCACAAACCGAACCCCAGACCCCGCTCCCGGCTTCGCCGCTCCGGCCCGCGGCGCCACCACACCGCCACCCGACCCTCCGTCGGCCTGCTGCAGCGCGGGCGCCCCACCGCCCTGTCCCACCGCGGGCGCACCTTCGCCCTGTCCTGCGGCGGACCCGCCGCCCTGCTGCGCCGCAGGCGCACCTCCGCCCTGTCCGGCGGCACCCCCGCCGCCTTGCTGCGCCGCAGGCGCACCTCCGCCTTGTCCGGCGGTGGACCCGCCGCCCTGTCCGGTGGCAGGCCTGCCCTCACCCTGCTGCGCCGTCGGCGTACCTCCGCCCTGCTGGGTTGTCGGCGCCCCGCCGCTGCGCGGGATGCTGATGGTCACCATGCCGGGGTAGTGGATCGGCGTGGTCGGGGTCGGCTTCGGGGGTGTCGGCTTGGTCGGGGGTGGGGTCGGGACCGTCGTGGTCTGTGTCGGAGTAGGCGTCGGCGTGCTCGGCGCGGTCGTGGGAGCCGTTGTCGGCGCCGTCGTCGGGTTGGAGGCCGGCGGCTGCGTGGGCTTGGTGGCCGGTGGCTTCGTGGGCGGTTTGACCGGTGGTTTGACCGGTGGCTGCGTCGGATTGTTGGTCGGGTTCGCCGGCGGGACCGTCGGCTGGGACGGCTGTGACGGCTGGTCGATCGCGGCCGGCGGGGTGTGGTTGCCGGTCAGCGCCATCGCCGCGAGCGCGGCGGCGACCGCGACCACCACGACCGCACCGCCGGCGACGGCGGTCCGGGTGCTGTTCTCGGTGACCTTCTTCCAGCCGGTGACGAAGAAGCCGACCAGCCCGATCTTCGCGCCGGAGGCCGCGGCCAGGTAGCCGAGGCCCGCGGTGCCCAGCAGGGCCGGGGCGAGCAGCGCCGGCAGCGCACTGTTGACCTCGACGAGCTCGAGGTACACCGCCGTGCACTTCGCGCACTCGTCCAGGTGCTCGCGGACGTTCTTGTTCTCGCGCTTGGTCAGGCCGCCGCGGACGTACGCGCCGAGCCGCTCGGTCGTCCAGCGGCACCGGTCGCCGGCGACGTCGGCCAGATGCTGCTGCAGGTACGCCTGCCGCAGACCCTCGCGGGCCCGGTACGCCAGCGCGGACACGCCGTTCGCGGTCAGCCCGAGCAGCGGCGCGATCGCGGCCGGCTTCTCGCCCTCGACCTCGGTGTGCCACAGCACCGCCTGCCACCGCTCCGGGAGACTCGCGAACGCCTTGGCCGCCGCACCGCTCTCGAACCCGGTCACGGTCGGGTCGTCGAACGTCTCGGGCTCCCGCTCGTACGACGCGATGTCGTCGGTGGTCTGCACCTTCTTGCCGGAGCGGATCCGGTCGACGTGCACCCGCCGTACCGTCGTCAGCAGATAGGCACGGAACGAGACGTCCGGGCCGCCGCCCGCGCGCAGCGCGTCCAGCACCTTCGCGAACGCGTCACTGGCCAGGTCGTCGGCGTCGTTGGCCGGCACCAGCTGGCGGGCCATCCGCTCGGCCGCGTGGTGGTGCCGCGCGTACAGCTCGCCGTACGCCTCCAGGTCGCCGTTGCGGACGCGCGCGATGAACTCGGCGTCACTCGGACCCTCTGGCGTCTCCATCCATCTCCCCGCTAACTCTGTGTACGACGACGTGACGGATCGTCACGTACCGCCGGAGACAAGGCTCCCACGTAGGACGGCTCTGTGCATCATCCATGACGCGGAAACTGTGCCTCTTTCCTTACGACATCGCCAGTCCCGAAGTTACGCCAAAAAAATTTCTGGAAATCCGCGTCATGAACCGTCATGGCCGCTGTCTCTTCGGCGTACGACGCTTCCGGCCGACCGGTCGGGAGACTGACGGGGCTAGTTGAGGAGGACCATGTCGCTGTTCGCGGACATCCGTCGACGGTTCGACCTGCGTCCGGCCAAGTCCCTGAACCTGGCGGGGTCGCCCGCCCGGATCGCGCCGGAGGCGTCGTCCACCGCACCACCGAGCGGACGGAGGGAACCGCTCGGCACAGCTGGTACCGACCACAGCGCCTATCTCGCGATCGCCGAGGCGCTGCGGGACGGTGCCGATGTCGTGCCTGCGTCGGACGAGACCGGACGCCGCCTCGCGGCCGACGGAGTCTCGCTGGTGGAGGCACTTGATGGGCTGAGTGCGCTGTACCGCTCGATCGCCGGGGGCGAGCCGGCTTTCGCCGCGGTACGCGCACTCAGTTCCAGCTGGGCCGAGGCATCGCTTGTCTACCTGCACTCGCTGTCCTGCGAGGACCCGCTGACCGGGCTGTCCAGCCTGGCGCACCTGCGGTCCCGGCTCGGCGAGCTCTACCGAGAGGCGGAATTCCGTGGAACTTCCGTACCGCAAACCCACGCACTGGTGGTTGTCGAACCGCTCAATCCGGAGGGCACCTCGCCGTTCGACCGCGAGCTCCGGCTCGTCGACGTCGCGGAGTGCCTGCGGATCGTCTTCTGCGGCGGTGACGTACTGGGCCGCGTCGGCTCACGCCGCGCGGCGGCGCTCGTCGGCCGCGAGCCGAACCTGCCGGAGCAGGTCGCGACGGTACGAGCCCTGATCACCCAGTGGCGGCTGGACACCGACGTACCGCAGCTGGCCCGGATCTGGATCGAGGGCCTGCCCGGTAGCGACGCGATGGCCGGGAGGCTCCTCGACGAGCTGGCCAGAACCTGAGACCTGCGTCCGGCCGCCAACAGGGGGGCGGCCGGGCGCACTTCGACCGGCGGCGGATCGCCTAACACGGGGTGGGCGATCCGCCGCCGCTTGCCGTCAGCAACCGCTCGACGAGCTCGGCGTACCCGATCCCGGCGCCCTTCGCGGCGACCGGGACGAGGCTGCCCGGCGTGAGTCCGGGGAGTGCGTTGACCTCCAGGCAGTACGGCGTACCGGACGCGTCGCAGCGGAAGTCCGCCCGGGAGTACGTCGTACCGAACCCGAGCGCCCGGTGTGCCCGGAGCGCGAGCTCCTGCAGCTGCTCGGCGAAGTGCGGCGGTACGTCGGCCGGGCAGACCTCCCGGACCGCGCCCGGCTGGTACTTGGCCTCGTAGTCGAACACCGCCGTGGTCAGCTCGATCTCCACCACGGGCAGCGTCGTCGCACCGATGACTGCGACGGTGAACTCGCGCCCGCTCAGGAACGGCTCGACCAGCACCTCACCGTCGGCGCGCAGTTCCTCCAGCGAGTCGACCTTCCGTACGGCGACACTCGACCCGTCGGCGACCGGCTTCACGACCACGGGTCCACGCGCCAGCAGGTCCTTGACCGCGACCGGCGGCTCGGGCTGCTCCGCCGCGTTGTAGAGCACCCGCGGCGGCACCGGAATCCCGGCCGCCTCGAGTACCGCCTGGCTCCGGCCCTTGTGCCAGGCCACCGCGCACACGTCGTGGCCCGCGCCGGTGAACGGGACTCCGGCCAGCTCGAGCAGCGCCTGGACGTGACCATCCTCACCCCAGCCGCCGTGCAGCGCGACGAACACCCGATCGGCTCGCCGCAGCTCCTCCAGGACCCGCCCGCCGGTGAGGGCGGCGTACATCCGCTCCCTGAGCGCGGCCCGCTCCGCCGCCGACGGTGGCACGGACGGCACGGGTACCGCGGCATCGTCGACGGACACGCGCTCGGCCAGCACCGGCTCCGGCGCCGCCGGGTCGATCAGCACCACCTCGTGGCCGCGCTCGGTGAGCGCCTTCGCGACCGCCCAGCCGGACGACCGGGACACGTCCCGCTCCGAGCTCTCGCCGCCGCACAGCACCACGACTCGCATGGCCTCTCCTTACTTACTGCTCGTAGCTGTCGAGGAAGCGCCCGATCCGGCGGATCGCCACCTCCAGGTCACCAGCTTCGGGCAGCGTCACGATCCGGATGTGGTCGGGGTCCGGCCAGTTGAAGCCGGTGCCCTGGACGATGTGGATCTTCTCCCGGAGCAGCAGGTCGAGCACGAACCGCTCGTCGTCCTTGATCCGGTGCACCTCCGGATCGATCCGCGGGAACGCGTACAGCCCGCCGAGCGGTTTGACGCAGGAGACGCCGGGAAGTTCGTTCAGCGTCTGCCAGGCGGTGGTCCGCTGCACCTCGAGCCGGCCGCCCGGGCGGACCAGGTCGTCGATCGTGTCGTCGGCCAGCGCGGCCTCGATCACGTGCTGGGCGAGCGCGTTCGGGCAGAGCCGCATCCCGGCCAGCATGGTCAGGCCTTCGAGGTAGCTGGCCGCGGCCGCGCGGGGTCCGGAGACGATCAGCCAGCCGGCCCGGAAGCCCGCGATCCGGTGACTCTTCGACAACCCGCCGAACGTCAGGCAGACCAGGTCGGGAGCCAGCGCGGCGAAGTGGTGGTGGACGGCGCCGTCGTACACGATCCGCTCGTAGATCTCGTCGCTGAAGACCATCAGTTCGTGCTTGCGGGCCAGCTCGGCGATCTGCCGCAGTACGTCGGGGGAGTAGACCGCACCGGTCGGGTTGTTCGGGTTGATCACCACGATCGCCTTCGTCCGCGGGGTGATCTTCGCCTCGATATCGGCGAGGTCCGGCTGCCAGCCGGAGTCCTCGTCGCAGCGGTAGTGCACCGGTACGCCGCCGGCGAAGCGGGTGACCGCCGTCCAGAGCGGGTAGTCGGGACTCGGGATCAGCACCTCGTCGCCGGTGTCGACCAGGGCCTGGATCGCCATCCCGGCCAGCTCGGAGACGCCGTTGCCGAGGTAGACCGAGCGCTCGTCGATGCCCTGGAAACCATGATCGGCGTAGTACGTCGCCACCGCCTCGCGGGCCGAGCTGATGCCGCGGGCGTCGGTGTACCCGTGGGCATGCGGAAGCCGGGCGATCAGGTCCGCGAGGACCGCGTCCGGGGCGGCGAACCCGAACGGTGCCGGGTTGCCGATGTTCAGCCGGAGGATGCTGTGGCCGGCGGCCTCGAGTGCGTTGGCCTGCTCGACCACCGGGCCGCGGATCTCGTAGCACACGCCGGTCAGCTTGGTGGACTGCCTGAACTCCATGGGCCGCATCGTACTTGGTTATTCCAAGTACGCGCTTGGGAGGTCCAAGCTATGGTGGACCGCATGCCTCGCCGGAGCTATGCGCAGTACGACGCCGTCGCCCGTGGACTCGACGTGGTCGGTGAACGTTGGACGCTGCTGATCGTCCGGGAGTTGGCCCTCGGCCCGCGGCGGTACACGGATCTGCACGCGGACCTGCCGGGGATCAGTACCGACGTACTCGCGGCCCGGTTGAAGGAGCTGGAGGCCGACGGGATCGTCGAGCGCCGGACCTTCGCGCCCGCGGCGCCGGTGCGGGTCTACGACCTGACCGATCGTGGGCGCGAGCTGGTGCCGGTAGTGACGGCGCTGGCCGCGTGGGGGAGTCCGTTGCTGGCGGCGCACCAGGAGACGGACGCGGTCCGGCACCACTGGTATCTGCTTCCGCTGGCCGCGCTCCTGCGGGACCTCGGTGGGGTGGTCGAGCTGCGGGTCGAGGGGAGCGGTTGCCGGATCGACCTGGCGTCGATGACCGTCGTACCGGAGGCTGTGCCGGATGCCGTGGTGACGATCCCGGCGAAGGTCGCCGACGAGCTACTGGCCGGCCGGACGACCCTGGCCGCCGCGATCGACGACGGCCAGGTGACCGTTCAGGACTCCTGAACCGCCGGCACCGCTTCCGGCTGCGGCTCCAGATGGATGTACCGCGGCCCGCGGAACAGCGACGCCGCCGCGCCGACCAGCGACATCGCGATCGCCACCGCGAACACGATCACCAGCCCGTGGTGGAACGGCCCGGAGATCAGCTCGGGGAAGAACTGCTTGCTGGTCAGCGTGCCCAGGTCCGCCCCCTTGATCGCGGACGCCGGTACGGCGTTCAGCGCGGTGCCGATCGGGTTGTACCCGAGGAACGCCGCGAACAGGCTGCCGACCGGCGGCTGGTTTCCGATGCCGGCGGCAACGGCCTGCGGCACGCCGTGCGCGTGCAGCCCGTCGGTCAGCGTTCGCGGCAGGGTCGTCGCGAGTCCGGCGATCATCATCGTGAAGAACACGCCGATCGACAGCGACGTACCGGAGTTCAGGAACGTGCCGCGCATGCCGGACGCGGCGCCGCGGCGGTTGGCCGGGACGCTGTTCATGATCGCGGTGGTGTTCGGCGCCGAGAAGAGGCCGGAGCCGACGCCGTTCAGGACCAGCAGGCCGGCGAAGGCCCAGTAGCTGAAGTCCGTTGGCAGGACCATCAATCCGGCGAAGCTCACCGCGACCAGGAGCAGTCCGCCGGTGGCGAGCGTACGGGCGCCGAGACGGTCGGAGAAGTAGCCCGACAGCGGTCCGGCGATCAGGAAGGCGATCGTTAACGGCAGCAGGTAGATGCCCGCCCACAACGGCGTGCTCTCGAAGCTGTAGCCGTGCAGCGGAAGCCAGATGCCCTGCAGCCAGATGATCAGCATGAACTGCAGTCCACCCCGGCTGATCGACGACAGCAGGCCGGCGAGATTGCCCGCGGAGAACGCCTGGATCCGGAACAGCGACATGTCGAACATCGGGTCCGTCGTACGCGCCTCGACCAGGCAGAACGCCACCAGCAGGGCGAGCCCGGCGATCAGCCCGCCCAGGACCCACGGGCTGGTCCAGCCCATCTCGTGCCCGCCGTACGGCTGGATCCCGTACGTGATCGCGACCAGGATCGCGGTCACGCCGATCCCGAACAACGCGTTGCCCCACCAGTCGATCCGGGCCGCCGTACGGGCGCTGGTCTCGCGCAGGCTGTGGTACGACCAGACCGTGCCGAGCAGGCCGAACGGGACCGAGACGAAGAAGACGAGCCGCCAGTCGACCGGCGCCAGTACGCCGCCGACGATCAGCCCGATGAACGAGCCGCCGATCGCGGCCACCTGGTTGATCCCGAGCGCGAAGCCGCGCCGGTCCGCCGGGAACGCGTCGGTGAGGATCGCGGTCGAGTTCGCGAACAGCATCGCCGCGCCGACACCTTGGACGACCCGCCAGACGATCAGCCAGAGCGCACCGGCGCCCTGCGTCAGCGGATCGAACACCAGCGCCACGGAGCCGATCGTGAAGACCAGGAATCCGAGGTTGTAGATCTTGACCCGGCCGTAGATGTCCCCGAGCCGGCCGAGCGTGACGACCAGCACCGCGGTCACGACCAGGAAGCCCATCAGCATCCAGAGCAGGTAGCTGACGTTCCCCGGCCGGAGCGGGTCGAGCTTGATGCCGCGGAAGATGTCCGGCAGCGAGATGATCACGATCGACGAGTTCACCGTCGCCATCAGGACGCCGAGCGTCGTGTTGGACAAAGCCACCCACTTGTACCGCGGGTGGTCCTTCTCGACCGCGAAACGACGTGAAGTCACAACAGCGCTTCCCCAGGAGAGAGAAAATTGCTTAGCAATGCTAAGTATATCTCGCTACCCGGAGGCCGACCTCCGGTGGGGGCGGTTACGGCACGACAACGACGACCGGGGCGTCCTTGCGGCAGGTGAGCCGGTGGCCGAGCGAACCGGTCAACCGGTGCCAGCGCTTCGCCGACCGGCCGACCACGACCAACCGTGCGTCGACCTCCCGAGCGACCCCGGACAGCGTCCCGATCGCGTCCCCGAACTCGCTGACGAAGCTCAGCTGTACGCCGGTCTCCTCGGCGCGGCGTTCTGCTTCCGCCTCGATCTCGGCGGCCAACTGCTGCCGGTTCTCCTGTGCGGCGCCGTAGTCGTACGGGACACCGAGGGCGGCGGTGGGATCGGCGTACGGCATCACGTAGACCGCGACCAGGCGGCCGTTCGTACGCAGCGCCTCGCCGGCCGCCCAGGCGAAGGCGTCCCAGCTGGTGCCGGAACCGTCCAGCCCGACGACGATCGCCGGTTCGCCGAGACGTCGGTTCTGGGGAAGGGGAGTGCGCCGGGCTTCGGCGTCGTAGTTCATCTGGTCACCTCTTCGGCAACGGGGTACGGCTGTCCTGGTCCTCGCCGGCCAGTTGGATCAGGCGGAGGAGTGCGGGGGTGGCGTCGTGCAGCGCGTCGGCGTCCTGGTCGTCGAGCTTGTCGATCAGGTCGGCGATCGTGACCGCGCCCTCGGCCCGCATGTCGCGGAGCCGGCGGCTGCCGGCGGCGGTGATCGCGACCAGCACGACCCGCGCGTCGGCGGCGTCCCGGCGGCGCTCGGCCAGGCCCTGGTCGGCGAGTTGGGTCACCAGCGCGGTCATCGACGGCTGGGTCACCTCTTCGCTGACGGCCAGGTCGGTCAGCCGCCGCGGGCCGGTGCGCTCCAGCGTCGACAGCACCGAGGCCGCGGTCAGGCTCAGCGTTCGCGGCCGGCGCCGGATCGCGACCGTCGCCAGCCCGAACAGCGCCTCGCCGATCGTGGCGGTCCGAGTACTCATACGACAAGTATAGGCACAGTTATATAGATCGGACTATGTGATCTGCCCCGGTCTAGGCTGGGGCTCATGTGCGGTAGGTATGCCTCCAGCCGGTCCCCGTCCGACCTCGTCGCCGAGTTCGAGATCGAGGCCGGCAACGTGCGCGAGTCGGTCGAGGAGCTCGGCGAGAACTACAACATCGCCCCGACCAACCAGGTGATCGCCGTGGTCGAGCGCAAGGACCGCGAGCAGCCGGACACCACGGTCCGGAAGCTGACCACGGTCAAGTGGGGGCTGGTGCCGTCCTGGGCCAAGGACACCTCGATCGGCAGCCGGCTGATCAACGCGCGGATGGAGACCGTCGCGGAGAAGCCCGCGTTCAAGAAGGCGTTCGCGACCCGGCGCTGCATCCTCCCCGCCGACGGGTACTACGAGTGGTACACCGCCGAGGAGAAGGTGAACGGCAAGCCCGTCAAGCAGCCGTACTTCATCCACCCACCGGACGGCAGCGTGCTCGCGATGGCCGGGCTGTACGAGATCTGGCGGGACAAGTCGGTCGCCGACCCGGACCAGGACGCGGCGTGGCTCTGGACCTGCACGGTGCTGACCACGTCCTCCACCGACGACCTGGGCCGGATCCACGACCGGATGCCGTTGCTGGTGGAGCGTGAGCGGTACGACGCCTGGCTCGACCCGTTGTCGTCGGACCCCGACGACCTGCTCGAACTGCTGGTACCGGCCGCGCCCGGCCGCCTCGAGGCGTACGCCGTCTCGAAGGCCGTCAGCTCGGTGAAGAACAACGGCCCGCACCTGCTCGACCCGCTGCCGCCGGACGGCGAAGACCCACAGGACGCACCGACCACCCTGTTCTGAGATTTCCCGCGGTCCTGATGACAGGATGGGGCGGGTGACCGACGAACGGATTGTGGGGACGCCGCACGGTGAGGCCCGGATCGTGGCGCACCGCGCCCGCCGACCGGTGGCGACGCTGGCCCTCGGTCACGGTGCCGGGGCCGGGATCGAGTCGGGCGACCTGGCCGCGCTGGCCGCACGGCTGCCCAAGCAGGACATCAACGTGTTCCTGATCGAGCAGCCCTGGCGGCGGGCCGGCCGCAAGCTGGCGCCGGCGCCGAAGGTGCTCGACGAGGCGTGGATCGCGATCATCGGGCAGCTCCGGGTCCGGACGCCGCTGGTGATCGGCGGGCGCAGCGCCGGCGCCCGGGTCGCGTGCCGGACCGCGAGCGGCCTCGGGGCTTCCGCCGTACTGGCGCTGGCCTTTCCGCTGCACGCCCCCGGCAAGCCGGAGAAGTCGCGTGTCGACGAACTGCGCGGCGCCGGCCTGCCCACGCTCGTCGTCCAGGGGGAGCGGGACCCGTTCGGTACGCCGGAGGAGTTCCCGCCGCTGACCGAGATGGCCGTCGTACCGGACGCCGACCACTCGTTCAAGGTGCCGAAGCGCGCCGAGCTGGACCAGCAGGAGACGTACGACCTGCTGGTCGAAGCTGTGTTCGAATGGGTCGGCCGCGAGGTGTCCGGGTAGCACCGGGAATGCCCCCGTGGCCGGGCGTGTTGTGACGGACATGATGGCGACGAGAGAGGCTCCGGCGAGGACTTCTGGGAAGACCCCGGTATTCTCGATCCCGATGCCGACTCCCACCACGACCGAGACACCCGAGCAGCGCACCGCGCGGTTCGAGCGCGAAGCGTTGCCTTTCCTGGACCAGATGTACGCCGCGGCGATGCGGATGACCCGTAATCCGTCGGACGCCGAGGACCTGGTGCAGGACACCTTCGCGAAGGCGTACAGCTCGTTCCACCAGTTCACGCCGGGCACCAACCTGAAGGCGTGGCTCTACCGGATCCTGACGAACACCTTCATCAACGGATACCGGAAGCGTCAGCGGCAGCCGACGCAGTCGCCGACCGAGGAGATCGAGGACTGGCAGCTGACCGCCGCCGAGTCGCACACTCCCGGCGGCCTCAAGTCAGCCGAGGCGGTCGCCCTCGAGCACCTGCCCGACTCCGACGTCAAGTCCGCCCTGCAGGCCATCCCGGAGGACTTCCGGCTGGCCGTGTACCTGGCCGACGTCGAAGGCTTTGCCTACAAGGAGATCGCCGAGATCATGGGCACCCCGGTCGGCACCGTCATGTCGCGGCTGCACCGCGGCCGGCGGCAGCTGCGGGACCTGCTCGGCGACTACGCCCGGGATCGCGGCCTGATCCCGCCGGACGACAGCACGGACGCGGCCCCGTCGGCCTCCGACGCGACCGCGGAGAAGGAGGAGTCGTGAGCTGCGGCGAGCCCCACGACGCCGACTGCGGGGAGATCCTGCAGCGGGTCTACGTCTTCATCGACAACGAACTCGAGGACGCCAGTTCCGAGCAGATCCGCCAGCACCTCGAAGAGTGCGCCCCCTGCCTCGACGAGTACGACCTGGAACGCTGCGTCAAAAAACTGGTCCACCGCTCCTGCGGCTCCGACCACGCCCCCGACGCCCTCCGCCAGAAAATCCTCCTCCGCCTCACCCAAATCCAAATAGAAACCACCATCACCACCACCGACTGATTCGACAATCGGGTCAGATGGCGAAGGTTGTGATCTCGTAGTCCGCGGTATCTCCGCGGTGGAGTTTTTCAAGCAGCCGGCGCGCATCTGCCAGGTAAACCTTGGGTGAGTTCTGAAGCAGCGTGGCGGCCTTGTTCAGATGCTCGATTGCCGAGGCAGCGTTGTTCTGTGCGGCGTCGATTCTCGCCAGTTCGACGTACAGACGCCCTTCTCGCTCGAGATCGTGAGTGATCAGCGTGGTCTGCAGGCCGGCTTGAACGTGGTTGACGGCGTTGCCGAAGTCTCCGTGGCCGGCGTGTGCGATCGCGAGAAGATGGTGTGCCTCGGCCTGAAAGGTCGCGTCGCCCGCCTGCTCGACAAGGGCCAGGCCGGCGAGACCCGCTTCTACTGCCTCCTGGTACCGCCCGACCTGCACATGGGCGAAGGCTGCATTGGCGTACCGTTTGAAGGCTGCTCGGGTATCACCTGCCCGCTCGGCCAACGCGATGCCTTGGGCGAAGGCCTCGTCCGCCCGGTCGAAGTCTCCGGTGCGGTCGTAGAGGCTGCCGACGGCGATCAGTGCTACTCCCTCCAGCGTCGAGTCATGAATCGTTCGGCTCAGCGAGAGGGCGATCCTCCCGTACGCCAGCGCGTCGCCGATCTGTCCTTCCATGCCGAGCAGATAGGCAAGGGACGAGCAGCACCGAGCCTGACCGAAGAGATCGTCGATCCCGGCGAACATCCGCAGGGCGACCTGGATGGTTGCGATCGCCGCGCCGACGGCACCGTTCTCGGCGTCCGGGATGGCACTGTCGTGCTGCAGCCAAGCAGCCACCGCGGGCCGGCCGTGCTGCCGGGCGAGTTCTGTGGCGCCGGTACCCAGCTCGCGCATCTCTTGCCAACGTCTTCGGGACTCGAGATAGCCGAACAGCGCAAGCGGCAGCTCGGCCAGCAATGCACCGTCCCCGCGACCCGACTGACGGATCTGCCGGTAGCGGTCCATCACATTGCGCTGCTCCGCGTCCAGCCAGCTCAGGGCAAGTCCCCGGCGGCTGAAGGTCGGAAGCAGCCCACTGACTCCAACAGTCGCCAACGGCAGCCGTGGGCTGGTCGGGTGCGTGAAGGCTTGTGCTGCCCAGCCTGCCTCGACGTAGTACCGCAGGACCCGGTCCATCGCTTCGTCACGCTGGGCCGGTGTCCCGTCTCGCTCGGCGATCTCCCGGCCGTACGCGCGAATGAGGTCGTGGAAGCGGTAGCGCGCGGGGGCCAGAGACTCCAGCAGATTCAGGTCGACCAGGCGTTCGACGATGGACCCAGCCTGGCCGAGGGGAACCTTGAGGAGCGCGGCAGCGACGCCGGTGGTGATGTCTGAGCCGTCCGGAATCGCCAGCCAGGGCAGGGCGGCGGCGGCCTGGCGGTCGAGGTCGCGGTCGCTGTTTTCGAGGAAGTGTACGGAGCTGGCGATGCTGGCGCGTACGCCGGTTTCGTCGGAGCCGAGGCTGTCGAGGCGGCGTTCCTCGTCCTTCAGCAGGTCGACGAAGTGCTGGATCGGCCACGTCGGACGGGTCGCGAGCCGGCCGCCGACCAGGCGGATCGCCAGCGGCAGCCGGCCGGCGTACCTGGCGAGGACCTGGGTGGCGTCGGGCTCCGCGACGACCCTGGTCTGGCCGATCACGCCGGCGAGCAGGTCGACCGACTCCGACTCCGAGAGGGCGTCGAGGAGGATCTGCCGGGCACCCGGGAGATTCGCGAACGAACCCCGGCTGGTGATGATCGCCGACGAGCCCGCGTGCCCTGGCAGTAATGGCAGCACCTGGGTGATGTCCGCCGCGTTGTCGAGCAGCATGAGCACGCGCCGGCCGGCCAGCTGGCTGCGCAGCAAGGCCGTTGCCTCGTCGACGTTGTCCGGGATCGAGGCCACGTCGGAACCGAGCGAGCGCAGCAGGTGACGCTGGGCGTCCGTCGGCGTCATCGGCTCGCCGGGGCCGTAGCCGCGGAGGTTCAGGTAGAGGTGGCCGTCCGGGTAGCTGCCGGCCAGTTTGTGGGCGGCGTGGACGGCGAGCGTGGTCTTGCCGATGCCGCCCATCCCGGTGATCGTGACGAGCCCGACGGACGACGGATCCCGAAGTACAGAAAGGATTGCGTCGACCTGCGCGGCGCGGCCGGTGAAGTCCGGGGCGGCGGGCGGCAGCTGCCACGGCGTCGGCGCCTGGTCGGTCGCGGGGTCCTTCGGCGGCGTGCGCGGAGTGCCGAGCTTGCCGCGGGCAACGGTGCGGAACTGGTCGGCTTCGGTGGGTGTGAGGGCGAGCGCCTGGACGAGGGCGCGGACGGTGTCGGCGCGCGGGCGGCTGCGGGTGCCGCGTTCGAGGACGCTGATGGCCTGCTCGCTGAGGCCGGCGCTTTCGGCGAGGGCGGCCTGGGTGAGGCCGGCGCGGGTACGGAAGGTACGGAGCAGCTCGCTCAGGGTCGGCGTAGCCGGCTCGTTCACTCCCACCCTCCTTGATATCGGTCAGTACCGGAAACTTCCGGAGCTAACTCTAGGGGGGATCCGCCACCGCGTGCTGGCGGTTGTCCACAGGGAGCACCGAAGATCCAACGATCGTTTGAAAGATCGCATTCAGTATGCGGCTGAAGACTCTCCGAATACAGGACCTCTGATTAGCTGGTCTGGTGTAAACCTGTGACCAAATCGCAAAGACCCCGGATTTCTCCGAGGTCCTCGCTGTCTGTAGCCGCCTTACGTTCAGGCGTTGGGGCGCTTGCCGTGGTTGGCGCCCTTCTTCTTGCGTGCACGGCGCTTCCGGCCGGTCTTTCCCATTCCTAAGCCTCCTTGAAACAACTGCAAAGAGTCACAGTCTCTCATATCACGCCGAGTTCCTCACGTCCTCCGGCGGGTCACGGTTGGGCTTACAGTGTTTCGGCGCGGGCCTGATGAGCAAAATTCAGACGAGTCAGCGAAGAGCTGTCTGCCCCCTTACGTCCGGTGATCACCAGACGTAAGACCGCGACCGCTGATCGGAGGTGACGTATTATGACCGGCGACGTCTGGGACTGGTGAACCTTCTCTCGTGGAGGGCATGGGATGACGTGGCGCCCGCGGGTTAGGACGCTGCGGCTTGTTGTCTCGGTGACAACGGTCGTTGCCATCATCGCCCTGGTTTGGGCGATCCATGCGACTCGCTCGCCTCTCGTAGTCGCTGGGCTGTGCATGGTCGCCCTCGTCGCCAGTTCGCTGCGTTCCGTACATACGCAACGACAGATCGAGTTGGTCTCCGTCGTGCTCGTCGCGGTGTATGTCATCGCGGGACCTGAGGCGGCCGTGGTGGTTGCAGCCGCCGGATCCCTGGTTCAAGCTCCCGCTCCGGCGATCAAGCGCATCTTCAACAGCGCGCAGCGGGTGCTGTCAGCCGCGGGCGGTGCAGTTGCCTATGCCGCGCTGGGCGGCCCGGTGGGGACAGCAGCGTTGGACCGGATCCCAGCCGCGATCGTGGCGACGACCATGGCAAGTATCGCGCTGCAGGTGGTGAATGCACTCCTGATCTCCATGGTGCTCGGCCTCGAACGTGGCCCGAGTGGTGTGAAGGAATTTCTCCGGTATGTCGTCCGGTCGACCGCGATCCCGGTCCTCGGCTACGGACTGCTCGGCCTGTCGATGGGTGTGATCTGGATCGGTGGACTGAACATTCTCGCCGGGGTGCTGATCCTCGGGCCGCTTCTGGTCGCCCGCTGGGCCCTCTCGCAATACGAGGCCGAGCGGAAGGCACAGGCGGCGGCCTTGCGCGCCTTCATCCAGGTCATCGAGACCAAGGACCTGTACACCCGTGGCCATTCCGAGCGGGTGAGCGAAGGCGTCGGCATGCTGGGCCGCCAGCTGCAGTTGCCGAGCGATCGGCAGCAGGCGTTGGAACACGCAGGTCTGCTGCACGATGTCGGCAAGGTCGGCGTTCCGACCAGCATCATCCGGAAGGCGGGACGGCTGGACGACTCCGAAATGGATGCGATCAGGTTGCACCCCGCGCGCGGTGTCGAGTTGATCGGGAACATCCCCTTCCTCGAGGAGGTCAAGTCCGCGGTCCTCCATCATCACGAGAAGTACGACGGAACGGGATATCCCGCCGGGCTCAGTGGCACCAACATTCCGTACTTCGCGAGGATCATCGGCATCGTCGACGCGTTCGACTCGCTGACGTCGACCCGGTCGTACCGTCCGGCGCGCACTGTGGCCGAGACGATCGCGATCCTCGTGCAGGACCGCAATACGCACTTCGACCCCGAACTGGTGGACGCGTTCGTCGAGATCGTCGAGCGGGAAGGCTGGAAGCCGGCGGCAGCCGAGCAGCCGGCGCCGAACGGCGAACTCGAGACCCCCATCGACCACGACGACCTCAGCCTCGGCACCGGAGGCGGTGCCAGTGGGTCGGCGGCCGGGCCGGTATGAGAGCGTCCACCAAAGCTGAAGGGCACGAGCCCGAGGGCTTCGGCAGCGGGGTGGTGATCCTCGTCGCGGGAGCTGTGCTCGGCGTGGTGAGTACCGGGATGACTGCGCACCGCGGCGTCACCGGGTGGCCGTTCGCGCTGACCTTCGGGGTGCTGATCGCGGTCGGTGAGATGGTGCAGTTCCGGGTCGACCGGAGCCGTAACCGGGCACCGATCGCGACCAGCGCGGCTCTGGGCTATTGCCTGCTACGCGGACCTGACGTTCCGGTCCCGCCTGAGGTGGCGCAGATCGTGGCGGTGACGACGATCGCAACAGCGATCGGTGTGCTCCCACGGATCATTGCCGGTTTGTGGTGGGATGCCGTCGTCTCTTGCCGCCGCCTGCTGTCTGTCGGTGCGGCGGCGGTGGTCTTCGCCGCTATCGTGCCCAATGACCTTGCCTGGGACGGCTCGGTGGCGCATGCCTTGCCGCTGGGCGGAGCGATGTTGCTCGCGGTCTCGTCGGCTGCTGGGCTCGACGCCGTCGTCGGAGCCGGCCAGGTCACCGAGCGATACAGCAAGCCGTTCCCCGCGGCGTTGCGGGACGAGTTGGGCGTGACCGCACGGATCGGGATGGCCATGGCGATCAGCGGCATGCTGCTCGCGGCAGGGACGTCGATCGTCGGACTCTGGGCCCCGCCTCTGGTGCTGGTACCGCTGCTATTCACGCAGTTCGCCTTCAGGAGGTACTCGTCGGCGCAGCGGACTTATCGGACTACGGTGCGGTCGATGGCTCGGAGTACGGAGATTGCGGGGTTCAGTAGTCCGGGGCAGAACGCGCGGACGGCGGCGTTGGCGGTGGCGATCGGGAACGATCTGGGGTTGACGCCGGGGCGGATGGAGGCGTTGGAGTATGCGGCGCTGCTGTCCGGGGTGGGGCAGTTGGCGTTGGCGGATCCGAGTCCTGGTGGGGCTTCGTTGTTGCGGACGCGGGAGGAGCGGCAGCGGGCGGCGGAGATCGGGGCGGCGGTGATCGAGCGGTCCGGGGTGCTGGACCATGTGGCCGAGATCGTGCGGCACTCCAACGATCCGTACCGGCACGGGCGGGCGAACGACTCGTCGATTCCGGTGGAGAGCGGGATCGTGAACGTCGCGCTGGCGTACGAGCAGCTGGTGGGGGAAGGCTCGGGGCAGTCGCCGGACAAGGCGATGGAGTCGATCGGGCTGGGGATCGGGGCGGAGTACGACCCGGTCGTCGTGGAGTCACTCCGGCGCGTGGTCGGGCGCGGCTTCCGCTTCTGACGATCGCTCGCGGCCGGCTTCTGTTGCCGGCGGGGGCTCGTGGTGAGGCTCGGTTTGGGAGGAGAGTTCTCGGTTGGCTTTGGGGGAGAGGTGGAGGAGGGCGGGGGTGCCGGCGCAGGGTTCCAGGGTGTCCCAGATCGGGGCGGTGGTGGCGGGGACGTGGCCGTTGGCGCCCATGCCGGCGTACAGGAGGAGGCCGGCGCCGGCGGCGATGAGTACGTCGCCGGGGCTGATCGCCTGACCCAGTCCGGGGAGCGCCACGGGTACGACGTCTCCCAGCCAGGGCAGGCGGGTCGACGAACCGGCGAGCTCGTGGCGGGCGTCGGTGATCACCGCGTTGCCGACTCCGGCACGTTCGAGAGCACGCAGGGAGACGGGCATCGCGCCGTTCAGTGCGACGACGACGGCGTTGCTGAAGAAGCCCAGCGCCAGCAGGCCGACGCCGGGGTGGCGCAGGTTCAGGCGGAGGAAGACCGCGATGCAGATCGCGGATCCGATCAGCCCGATCGGGTACGCCGCGCCGCCGAAGAGCGAGCCGAGCAGTTGGCCGATCGCCGCCGCGGCGAGCCAGTGGATGCCGGTCAGCGTGTTGCCGGCCAGGTTGCCGAAGCGGCCGCCGGTCGCGAGTGCCGCCCCGCACGCGAGCACCATGACGAGGAGGACCAGCAGCACGGGTGTGATTCTGCCGAATCAGCGGCCCGAAACCGGGCAAGCTGACCCCGCAGCGTGTCGATTCAGCCGCAAATGGTGACGGCAGCCGAAGCTGCCGTCACCGTCGCTCACGACTTGGCGGGTTCGATCACCTCGGCGACACCGGGGTCGCCCCGGTCCGCGGTGTAGTCCGTGGGATGCGTGGTGTCCTGCCCGTCCGCGACCTTCAGGGCCCGCAGTACGAACGTCAGCACCACGACCACGATCACGTTGATCACGAACGCGGTCAGCGCGATGTACGCCTGCGTGTCGGTGAACGGGATCTTCGCCAGCGATCCGCCGAAGTGCTTCTTGGTCGCCGGGTTCACCACGTTGTACGCCGAGATCGTCCCGAACACCATCGCCACCGCCCAGCCGGCCAGCAGCGCCCACTTGTGGAACCAGCGGGTGTACAGCCCGACCACGATCGCCGGGAAGGTCTGCAGGATCCAGATCCCGCCGAGCAGCTGCAGGTTCAGCGCGATCGTCTTGTCCATCCCGAGCACGAACACCAGCGCGCCGACCTTCACCAGGAGGGACGCGAGCTTGGACACCTTGGCTTCCTGCGCCGGGGTGGCCTCGGGCTTGATGAACGCGCGGTAGATGTTGCGGGTGAACAGGTTGGCCGCCGCGATCGACATGATCGCCGCCGGCACCAGCGCGCCGACCGCGATCGCCGCGAACGCGATGCCCGCGAACCAGGACGGGAACTCCTGGTCGAACAGCCGCGGGATCGCCAGCTGCGGGTTGGCCAGGCCGTCGAGGCCCTTCACGTTCACGTTCGCCTTGATCGCCATGAAGCCGAGCAGGGCGAGCAGCCCGAGGAGCAGCGAGTACGCCGGGAGGATGGCGGCGTTGCGCCGTACGACGTTCCGCGTCTTGGTGGACAGCACCGCGGTCACCGAGTGCGGGTACATGAACAGCGCCATCGCGGAACCGAGGCCGAGCGTCCAGTAGGACACGTAGCCCGCGTCGGCCGGGATGAACGACCCGGTCGGCTTGCCGGTCACCGGGTTCGGCTTGGCCATCTTCTCCTGCGCCGCGTGGAAGATCCCGTCCCAGCCGCCGAGCACGTGCGGCAGGTAGAAGATCGCGACCAGGATCACCACGTAGATCAGGAAGTCCTTGACGAACGCGATCATCGCCGGCGCCCGCAGACCCGAGGAGTACGTGTACGCCGCGAGTACGGCGAACGCGATCAGCAGCGGGAGGTCCTTGGCCAGCGTGTTGTTGCCGCCGAGGCCCATCGTCTCGAAGACGGCCTGCATACCGACCAGCTGCAAGGCGATGTACGGCATCAGCGCGAGGATGCCGGTGACGGCGACCGCCAGCGAGAGCAGCTTGCTCCCGTACCGTCCCTGCACGAAGTCGGCGGGCGTCACGTACCCGTGCCGGTGCGAGACCGACCACAACCGGGCCATGAAGATGAACACGATCGGGTACGCGACGATGGTGTACGGCACTGCGAAGAACCCGCTGATCGCACCGGTGGCGTACATCGCGGCCGGTACGGCGATGAACGTGTACGCCGTGTACAGGTCGCCGCCGAGCAGGAACCAGGTGATGAACGTACCGAACCCGCGGCCGCCCAGCCCCCACTCGTCGAGGTTGTCGAGGTGGCCGGTACGGCGCCAGCGGGCCGCCATGAAGCCCATCGCGGTGACGCCGGCGAAGATCACCACGACGATGATCAGTTGCACCCAGTCGACCTTGGTGTTCACTGGTCACCGTCCTTGTCCGGGTCGCCCAGGCCCTGCTCGGCCCGGCGCCGGCGCTCCTCGGCGCGGAGCAGGCGGTAACTGATGCTGACCAGGATCGCGGACAGGAAGACCCAGAGCAGTTGGTACCAGTAGAAGAACGGGAAACCCCACAGGTGCGGGTCCTTCTTGGCGTACGTCGGCACCAGGAGCGGTACGACGACAGCCACCACCAGGAGCACACCGGAGATCCAGTACGCGGGTCTGATCGCGGACAATCGGGACACTGCAAACCTCCTCGGAGGGACATACAGGCGCAACGGAGCACGCTACCGTTCGTCCGGACAAGCGACCAGACCATCGGGTGGGTGCATGGGTAACGAAAAGGCATGGTTCGTACGGCGGCTCGTGCTGTCCGTGCTGTTCCTCGTCGTCGTTGCCATGCCGCTGTTCCCGGAGCTGTTCGGGCTCGACGAGCTGACCCCGTTCACGCAGGTCGCGGCGTTCCGCCCGCAGGCCCTGGTGATCGTGTTCGTGCTGGCCCTGCTGATGCTGGTACGACGGGGCTGGCGGATCGCGGCGGCGTTGATCGGCGTACTGGCGCTGATCGGCGCGGCGATCACCGCGCCGCGGCAGTTCTCGTCCGCGCGGCCGGCGCCGGCCGGGGCGCGGGTGCTGACGATCATGGTCGCGAACGTCTTCGGCGGCGGTGCCCGGGCCGCGGACGTGGCGCAGCTGATCCGGGACGAGAAGCCCGATCTGGTGTCGTTGCCCGAGGCACGGGCCGACGTCCGCGAGCAGATCCGCGCGTTGCTGCCGGACCAGCAGTACAAGGGATACACCGACCAGACGAGCAGTGCCGCGCCGAGCGCGACGAGCGTGCTGGTGGCACCGGCGCTCGGCGACGTGGCGTTCGCGTCCGAGACCGGTACGACGTTCGGGAACATCGTCGTGACGGGTGGGAACCTGGGGGACATCCGGCTGATCGCCTACCACGGCTACCCGCCGCTGCCGGACGCCGTGACGACCTGGGCGCACGACCTCCTGAAGGTCCGCGAGTGGTGCTCGCAGGACCCGCCGACGGTGATCGCGGGCGACTACAACGCGACCGTCGACCACGCGGACTTCCGGTCCGCGCTGGGCGGTTACTGCCGCAGCGTCGGCCCGTCGGTCGGCGGCGGGCTGCAGGGCACCTGGCCCGCGGACCAGCCCGCCGTACTGCGGACGCAGATCGATCACGTGGTGGTGACGCGCCAGTTCGAGCCCGGGCACTTCGCGACGTACCCGATCCGCGGCACCGACCACCGGGCCGTCGTCGCGACGGTCGCGCTGCGGCCCTAGGAGGTCGTCGCGGGCCGGTAGATGTACGGCTGCGAGGCCTGCACCGCTTCGGTCAGCATCAGCAGCATGTCCGCGCGGGCCTCGATCGGCCGGCCGAACAGCTCGTCGTCACCGGGGATCGGGAAGCCCTTCACGCCGATCGCGAGCTGGCTGAGCAGGACGTGCAGGACGCCGCGGGCGTTGAACACGTTCGGCGACGGCCACTCCGGGAGCGTCTCGTGCATCAACGGCTGCTGCCCCGCGGTCGCCGCGATCGGCTTCAGCCAACGCTCGAGCTCGTCGCTGGACAGCATGTTCCGGTGCAGGACCGTCATCACCGCGTGCGCCACCCGGTCGTGCTCCTCGTGCACCCAGCGGTACGGCGTGTCCTTCACGATCCGGTCCGCGAGTACGTCGAGCAGCGCCCGCAGCACGCCCGCGTCGCAGTGCCGGGACCGGGCCAGCGCGCCGATCGCGTCGGCGCCGTGGGCAACGGCATGCGCCCACCCGCAGTCCTGCACGTAGCCGCGCAGGTCCCGCTCGCGCAGCAGCCAGGTCGCCAGCCGGTCGCCCCAGCGCATCACCACCTCGTCGTGCACCAGGAACTCGGCGTTGTCGCGGTGGATCACCTCCGCCAGCGTCAGCGCGGTGAACGAGCGGCGGAAGACCGTGTCGGTACCGTCCTCACCGAGCCCGTAGTTCAGGCCGGCGCACAGGCCGTCCCCGAAGCCGGGCAGCAGATCGTCGTACACCCCGCGCTCCAGCCAGGTGGCGAGCGTCGGGTACGCGAGGGCGTCGCGGACCTGGGGGTTGGTGCTGGCCAGGCCGCGAACGAGCTCCTCGGTGAGATCGGTCAGCGTACGGTCGTGCGGTACCGCGTAGTCCGCGGCCATCACGTCCTGCCAGTACGTCGACTCCACCCGAGCATCCTTTCATCTGTCGCTGCTCAATCAACACCCACACACGCCAACTTGTCGAGCGGACCAGTAATCAGCCTGGTATAAGCCGATCGGTAGCATCGGACCGTGCCGTCTTTGACCGATGTGGCGCGCAACCACACCACGCTCGACCAGGCCGACCTGGACCGCCTGCAACTGCTCGTCTCCGACTGGCAGATGCTCGCCGACCTGTCGTTCGCCGACCTGGTGCTCTGGCTTCCCGACACCGAGGGGCTGGGCTTCTGGGCCGGCGCGCAGATGCGCCCGACCACCGGGCCGACGGCGTACCTCGACGACATCGTCGGGAGCTTCATCCCGCGCGGCCGCCGGCACCTGCTGGACCAGGCGTACGACGGCGGCCGGATCTGCCGCGAGGGCGACCCGGAATGGCGCGACGACGTACCGGTCCGGGTCGAGACGATCCCGGTCCGGCGCGGCTCCCGGGTGATCGCGGTGATCGCCCGGAACACCAACCTGCTCGGCGTCCGGACCCCGTCCCGGCTGGAGATCGCGTACCTGCAGAGCGCGACGGACCTGGCCCGGATGATCACCGACGGCATCTTCCCGTACGGCGGCGAACGGCTGCTGTCCACCACCCCACGGGTCGGTGACGGCTGTATCCGGGTCGATCGGCACGGGATGGTGACGTTCGCCAGCCCGAACGCGTTGTCGGCGTACCGGCGGATGGGGCTGGTGACCGACCTGGTCGGCTCCCGGCTGAAGGACGTCACCGCGGAGTTGCTGCATTCTGGACACAAGGTCGACGACGTACTCGCGTCGGTGGTCACCGGGCGGGCCGCCAAGGAGATCGAGATCGAGAACGCCGACGCGACGCTGTTCCTGCGCGCGATCCCGCTGCGCTCGGACGGCCAGCACGTCGGGGCGCTGATCCTGCTCCGGGACGTGACGGAGCTGCGCAGCCGGGAACGGGAACTGGTCACCAAGGAGGCGACCATCCGGGAGATTCATCATCGCGTCAAGAACAACTTGCAGACGGTCGCCGCGTTACTGCGGATGCAGGCCCGCCGGATCACGGTGCCGGAAGGACAGGACGCGCTGGCCGAGGCGGTCCGCCGGGTCGGGTCGATCGCGATCGTGCACGAGACGCTGTCGGAGTCGTTCGACGAGCACGTGGACTTCGACGACGTCGCGGACCGGGTCGGGGCGATGGTCGCGGACGTGTCGACGGTCGCGACCACGGTGGAGACCCGGCGTACCGGGTCGTTCGGCGTGCTGGACTCCGAGGTCGCGACGCCGTTGGCGATGGTGCTGACCGAGCTGATGCAGAACTCGGTGGAGCACGCGTTCGGGGCCCGGGACTCCGGCGCGGCGAGCGGGACGATCGAGCTGGTCGCCGAGCGGGCGCTCGGCCGGCTGCACATCGACGTACTCGACGACGGCAAGGGTTTGCCGACGAACTTCGACACCGAACTCTCCGGCAATCTCGGCCTGTCCATCGTCCGCACCCTGGTGATCGGTGAGCTCGACGGGACCCTGGAGTTCGGCCCGCGGCACGACGGTAAGGCAGGCACCCAGGTCACCCTGGACATCCCGGTCGGGGACTAGAAACACAAAGGCCCCGCGGTGCGTTCCGCGGGGCCCCGAAGAGGACTTGCTCAGGCGGTGCGGATGCGTTGCCGGGCGTTGCGGCGCTTCAGCGCACGACGCTCGTCCTCGCTCAGGCCGCCCCACACACCGTGGTCCTGGCCGGCTTCCAGCGCCCATGCCAGGCACTGCTCACGCACGTCGCAGCGTCGGCACACCTGCTTGGCCTCCTCGATCTGCATGATCGCGGGCCCGGTGTTGCCGATGGGGAAGAACAGTTCCGGGTCCTCGTCGAGGCATACGGCCCGGTGGCGCCAATCCATGGCGGATCCCATCTCTCTCAGTAGTTGACGTATGCTGCCGGGTAGGTCTGTGCCCGATCAGCGGTGCTGTAGTCGGTTCGCGAGGCTCCGGGGGTTGGTGCCGCGTTGTGTTGTGAACGCTTTCACGAACGAGACCATGTTCCCAATCTTCGTGGATCGAAACAAGGGTTATGAAGTTGTCGTTCCGATCACAACGCTTCCTTAACACTAAGTACTGGCACACAACGGCGCTCTTCATCCGGTTATCGGACGAAGCGGCCCAACTGCAAGTACCCGTTCACTGCAGGTAACCGTTCCAACCATCTTTTGGTTACGCACAACCTCGAATCACGGCACTAAGCTGGTGAAGTGCCGACCGACTCCCCAGTTGCCGCAGTCCCGAGACCGCTCAAATTAGCGGCGGTAGTGGTCGCTGTGGAAGGGCTTGTGCTCATCGTTCTCGGAATTGCCCAAGCCTTGACGGTCGACAGCTCTCGCCTGGTGCTCGGGCTCACCACCACGGGCTTCTTCCTGGTGTACGGCGTGGGCCTCGTCTTCGTCGCCGTCCGTGGTCTCTGGAAGGCCGCGCGCTGGAGCCGCGGGCCGACGGTGTTCACGCAGCTGATCCAGCTGCTGATCGCGTACAGCCTGTGGGACGGCGGATCCAAGGGAATCGCGGCCGGCCTTGCCGTACTCGCCGTCGTGATCCTGGCGTGCGTTTTCCAGAAGGCGTCCACCGAGGCACTGACCGCTGGTGACTCCAACGATCACGTTCTCTAGCGCTACTCCTTGAGCAGGCCCGTCCGGAGTTCGGTGAGGGTACGGGCGAGCAGCCGGGAGACGTGCATCTGCGAGATCCCGATCTCCTCGGCGATCTGCGACTGCGTCATCCCGCGGAAGAACCGCAGCGTCAGGATCCGCTTCTCCCGGGTGTCCAGCTGGGCCAGCAACGGCTTCAGGGACTCCCGGTACTCGACGCTCTCCAGCGCCTCGTCCTCGCCGCCGAGCCCGTCCAGCACCGTGGTCGCGTCGGTCTCGTTCTGATCGGGAGCGTCCAGCGACAAGGTGTTGTACGCGTTCGCGGACTCCAGGCCCTCGATCACCAGGTCCGGCGACAGCCCGAGCCGGTCGGACAGCTCCGCCACCGTCGGCGCCCGGCCGAGCTCCTGGGTCAGCTCCGCCGTCGCGGCGGTCAGCGACAGCCGCAGCTCCTGCAGCCGCCGCGGCACCCGGATCGCCCAGCCCTTGTCCCGGAAGTACCGCTTGATCTCGCCGAGGATCGTCGGCGTCGCGTACGTCGAGAACTCCACCCCACGGTCGGAGTCGAACCGGTCGATCGCCTTGATCAGCCCGATCGTCGCCACCTGGACCAGGTCGTCGTACGGCTCGCCGCGGTTGCGGAACCGGCGGGCCAGGTGCTCCACCAGCGGCATGTGCAGCGCCACCAGCCCGTCGCGCGCGGCCGGATACCCTGGATCCTGCGAACCGGCCGCCATCTGCTGGAAGAAACCGGCGGTGCGGGTCCGAAGATCAGGCGATTCCTGGGCTTGTTCCTCAGTCACAGGCTCTCCGTGGCGGAGGCGGTGGCCGTCACGGTGATCGTTAGCCGGCCGTCGATGGTCTCCGCGGCGGCCGACTCGACCAGCGCGGTCAGCACGGTCCAGCCGAACGACGTGGTGTCCGGGCGCCAGCCGTTCGGTACGACGGCGCTCGTCCGCACCGTCAGCTGCGGCGGCGCGATCTGGAACACGCACTCCAGCACCCCGTCCGCGGACTGCGGCAGCAGCAGCGCGCACGCCTCGTCGACCGCGATCCGCAGGTCGTCGATCGCGTCCAGCGTGAAGTCGTTACGGGCCGCGAGGTTACCCACCACCGACCGCGGTACGGCGATGTACGCACTGTCCGCCGGGATGCTCAGGCGAACCTCGGCGGCTCCTCCGGTGCTGCTCACATCGTCTCCCTCGTATCGACCCCACTCGCCGTACATCATCCAACCTCAACGGGTTCGACGCACGGCGAACGGGGGTCGGTCGAGGGAGCAGACGTCCTACGGGTGTTCGTGTTCGGAGCGCAGGCGGGTCAGGAACGCCTGGGTGCGCTGGTGCTGGGGGTTGCCGATCACGTCCTTCGGCGGGCCGGCCTCGACGACCACGCCGCCGTCCATGAAGACCACGGTGTCGGCCACGTCCCGGGCGAACGACATCTCGTGGGTCACCACGATCATCGTCATCCCGTCCAGGGCGAGCTCCCGCATCACCGCGAGCACCTCGCCGACCAGCTCCGGGTCGAGCGCGGACGTCGGCTCGTCGAACAGCATCAGCTTCGGCTGCATCGCCAGCGCCCGCGCGATCGCCACCCGCTGCTGCTGACCACCCGACAGCTGCGCCGGGTAGGCGTCGCAGCGGTCCGCGAGACCGACCCGGTCGAGTAGCTTCATCGCCCGCTCCCGGGCACCCTTCTTCGCTTCCCGGCGGACCTGCGTCGGTGCCTCGACGATGTTCTCCAGCGCGGTCATGTGCGGGAACAGGTTGAACCGCTGGAAGACCATCCCGATCTCGCGCCGCTGCGCCGCGATCTCCTTGTTCTTCAGGCGGTACAGCTTGCCGTCGCGTTCGGCGTACCCCATCAGCTCGTCGTCGACCCAGATCCGGCCGCCGTCGATGGTCTCGAGCTGGTTGATGCAGCGCAGGAAGGTGGTCTTCCCGGACCCGGACGGGCCGAGCAGGCAGACCACCTGCCCGCGCTCGACGTCCAGGTCGATGCCCTTCAGTACTTCGTTGTGGTGGAAGGACTTGCTCACGTTGACCGCATGTACGAGCGGCATCAGGCACCTCCCGCCCCGGCCGGGCGCGCGGCCCGGGGGCCACGCGGTGCCTTGGTGGTCCCGAACCCGCGGCCGAAGTGCCGCTCCAGGAAGTACTGCCCGACCATCAGCACGCTCGTCGCGGCCAGGTAGTACAGGGTCGCGGCGACCGCGATCGGGAACGTCTTGTAGTAGTTGCTGCCGATCGACTGCAGCTGGTAGAAGAGCTCGCCGATCACCGGCACCGCGACCAGCAGCGAGGTGTCCTTCAGCATCGCGATGGTCTCGTTGCCGGTCGGCGGCACGATCACCCGCATCGCCTGCGGCAGCACGACCCGGCGCATCACCTTGCCGCTGTTCATCCCGAGCGCCTGGGCGGCCTCGGCCTGGCCCCTGTCCACGCTCATGATCCCGGCCCGGGCGATCTCGGCCATGTACGCCGCCTCGGACAGCCCGAGTCCGATCACACCGGCGACCAGGCCGGTGAACACCTGGTTCGCGTCCAGGTTCAGGAACCGCCAGTCACCGGACAGCCCGAACCAGCCGATCAGCTTCCAGTCGAACGGGAACCCGAACGAGATGCCCTGCGGGAACAGGATCCCGAGCGTGCCCATCGTGAACAGCAGGATGTACCGCGGGATGCTCCGGAAGAACCAGGTGAACACCCACGAGACACCCGACAGGATCGGGTTGTCCGACAGCCGCATGACCGCCAGCAGGACGCCGCCACCGACACCGACGATCATCGACAGCGCGGTGACCAGCAGGGTGCCCTTCAGGAACCCGTTGATCACCGGCTGCTGGTTCATCGCCTGGAAGACGAACTTCCAGTCGAAGGCGCTGTTGGTCACCAGCAGGTGCACCAGCATCGCCACCAGGATCGCGATCACCGCGATCGCGACCCAGCGGCCGGGATGCCGCACCGGTACGGCGTCGATCGCGCCCGGCCGCTCCGGGACGGCGTCCTGCGGCCGGGCTTCAGTCTCCGTACTCATGACTCAGCTCACGGGTTCACAGCGAAGTCGGTGATGGCGCCCGAGTCGTTGTTCCACTTCTGCAGGATCGACTTGTAGGTGCCGTCCGTGTTCAGCCCCTGCAGTGCCTGGACGATCGCCTGCGCGAACGCGGTCTCCGACTTCGGGATCACGTAGCCGTACGGCGCCGCGTCGTAGATCTGGCCGAGCTGCTCGAGCTGGCCGTTGGTCTGCTTGATCGCGTCCAGGACGACGGGGGAGTCGGCGAGCATCGCGTCGGTCTTGCCGGACGCCAGGTCCGCGGTCGCCTGGTCCTGCTTGTCCCGCGGCAGCACGTTGATGGCCGGCTTGCCGGCGTCCTTGCACTTCTTCTGCCGGATCGGCAGGTCGTCCTGCTGCTGCGTCGTACCGGTCTGCACTCCGACGGTCTTGCCGCACGCGTCGTCGGCGTTCACGCCCTTCGGGTTGCCCTTCTTGACGGCCCACAGCGTGCCGGCGCTGAAGTAGCTGACCATGTTGACCTGCTTCTTCCGCTCGGCGTTGACGGTGAACGACGAGATGCCCATGTCGTACTTGCCGCCCTGGACGCCGGTGATGATCGTGCTGAAGGTGGCCGGCTGCCACTCGACCGTGACGCCGAACTTCTGCGCCACCGCGTTGAACAGGTCGACGTCCATGCCGACGACGGTCGTACCGCCCTGCAGGAACTCGTTCGGCCGGTAGGTCGCGTCGACGCCGACGACGATCTTCTTGGCGGCCTTGATCTTCGGCGGCAGCGAACCGCTCAGGTCGGGACCGTTGCTCGACGGAGCGCTGGAGGGGGCGCTCGACGGGGCGGTCGACGGCGACGAGCCGCCGTTCTCGAGAGAGTTCGAACCGCAGCCGGCGGCCGCCAGAACCAGGACGCCGGACAGTACCAGCGCCCTCCGCAGGACAGACATCTGGTCCTCCAAGACCGGGCACCGGTCGGCCCGGTGCCGTGTGTCCGCATCTTGACACAACGCCCCGCGGGCCGCGCACGGACCAACCCGGAACAGAGACCTTTTCGTAGTCTGACCGCTGCCACGCTGCGTATCCGTCGACCGACCGGACACGCAGCGTGACTGAGAGTGCGCTCAGGTTTCCACGTGGGTCGGGTCCAGCACCCGGCGCAGGAAGGTCCGGGTGCGCTCCTCCTTCGGGGCGCCGATCACGTCCGCGGGCGGGCCCTGCTCGACGATCACGCCGCCGTCCATGAACACCACCCGGTCCGCGACCTCGCGGGCGAACGCCATCTCGTGCGTGACGACCAGCATCGTCATACCGTCCAGCGCGAGCTTGCGCATCACGGTCAGTACGTCGCCGACCAGCTCCGGGTCGAGCGCGGACGTCGGCTCGTCGAACAGCATCAGCGCCGGGTCCATCGACAGCGCCCGGGCGATCGCCACCCGCTGCTGCTGACCGCCGGACAGCTGGGCCGGGTACGCGTCGATCTTGTCGCTCAGCCCGACCCGTTCCAGGTTCGCGCGGGCGACCCGGTCCGCGTCCGCCTCACCGCGCTTCAGAACGGTGCGCTGGGCAACGGTGCAGTTCCCCAGCACGGACAGGTGCGGGAACAGGTTGAACTGCTGGAACACCATCCCGATCTGCTGCCGGGCGGCGTCCAGGTGACAGTCCGGGTCGGTGATGTCCTCGCCGCGGACGATCACCTGGCCCTCCTGGGGCGTCTCCAGCAGGTTGACGCACCGCAGCAGCGTGGACTTGCCGGACCCGGACGGGCCGATCACGCACACGACCTCGCCCTGCTCGACGGCGAAGTCGATGCCGCGCAGGACGTGGTTGCTGCCGAACGACTTGTGCAGGTTCTTGATCTCTACCAGGGCCATGTCAGCGGGTCCTCGCAGTCCGGGCTTCGAGCCGGCGGGCGAGGATGCCCAGCGGCAGGGTGATCACCAGGTAGCAGAAGCCGCAGACCACGATCGGCGTCAGGTTCGAGTCCGTGTTCGCCAGGTCCCGGCCGAAGCCGGTGAGCTCGTAGCCGTCCGCGGCGACGCCGATCATGAACACCAAAGAGGAGTCCTTGACCAGCAGGATCAGGTCGTTGGTCAGCGGCGGCAGCACGATCCGGAACGCCTGCGGCAGCACGATCTTCCGCATCGCCAGCCCGGCCGGCATGCCGAGCGAGCGGGCCGCCTCGACCTGCCCCTTCGGGACCGCCTGGATGCCGGCCCGGATCACCTCGGCCATGTACGCCGACGCGACGATGCCGAGCGCCAGCCAGACCACGCCGTACGGGTCCCACGGGATCGTCAGCCCCGGGAACGCCAGTGGCAGCAGGCTGAACGCGATGAACACCACGATCGCCGGCAGCCCGCGGAAGAACTCGATGTACGCCGTCGCGATCCAGCGGTACGGCGCCACCTGGCTGAGCTTCATCAACGCCAGCAGGGTGCCACCGGTGAGACCGATCACGAACGCGCCGGCGGTGTACTCGAGCGTCTTCACCAGCGCCAGCAGCACGCCGTTCTCGAACGTCGACCTGATGAACGACGGCCGGAAGAACACGCTCGCGATCTGGTGCCAGTTCGCGGCGAACACGGCGGCGACGATCAGTACGACGAGGATCGCGTACTGGATCCAGCGGGAGCGCTGCGCCCGCCGGCGCGGACTCAGTCCTTTTCGTTCAACGGTTGGGGTACTCACTTCTTCGGCTCAACCCCGAACCACTTCTTGTAGATCTCGGCGTACTTGCCGTCCGACTTGGCCTTCTTCAGCAGCTCGTTGAACTTGGCCACCAGCTTCGGGCCGCTGCCGTCCTTGAGCGCGCCGAAGCCGTACTGCTCGCCGGTGTTGAACTCGGCGACCACGGCCATGTCCTGGTTGTCCTTGACGTAGTCGTACAGCACGCCGTTGTCGTTGATCGCGGCATCGACCCGGCCCGACTTCACGTTGTTCTCCTGCAGCGCGAGGTCGTTGAACGGGATGACGGTGTAGCCGTTCGCCTGGGCGTTCTTGTCGGCGTACGTCTTGCCGGTGGTGTCGGCCTGCGCGCCGAGCTTCTTGCCGCGCAGGTCGGCCAGCGACTTGATGCCGGAGTCCTTCTTCGCCAGCAGCACCTGGGTTGCGTCCATGTACGGGTCGGTGATGCTGATCGCGGCCTGCCGGGCCGGCGTGATCGTCATCGCGCCCATGCCCATGTCGCACTTCTTCGCCTGGAACGCGGCGCCCGAGGTGACCTGCGCCCACTCGATGTTCACCACGTCGTACTGCACGCCGAGGTCCTGGGCGACCAGGTCGAGCAGGTCGACGTCGAAGCCGACGACCTTGGTGCCGTCCTTGTACTGGAAGGGCTTGTACGGCAGGTGCGTGCAGATGGTGAGCTTGCCGGGCTTCACGAGCGTGATGCCGGCAGCCTTCGCCTTGTCGTCGGATCCGCTGCTGCCGGAGCCGCCGCAGGCGGTGAGCGCGAGCGCGAGGACGGCGACCGAGGCGACGGCCTGCGCCCGGCGCTTGCGGAGAGTGGGGACGATGTTCATCGCGGATTCTCCTCGACAGGGGTTGTGAATCCCCGCATCCTGGCACACGCCAGGACGATGTGGGGCCCCTCACAGCAGACCAGTTGGCGCTGTGGTTTACTCGTGACAGACGGGTGACCCCCTGGCAACGGCGCCGTTCGACGCACCCTCATCGAACGCCCACACAACACGTTTCCGCTCGCTCTTTCCCGAAGGGTCCCCGCATGGTCGCCCAAGCTGTTGAGCCCGTTGTTCCCTCCGATCCGTACGCCGGTGACGCCGTCTTCGAGCTGCACCGCGGCGGCAAGATCGAGGTCACGTCGTCGATCCACGTCCGCGACGCCGACGACCTGTCCAAGGCGTACACCCCCGGCGTCGCGCGGGTCTGCACCGCGATCGCCGAGGACCCGTCGCTGGTCCGCCGCTACACCTGGAAGTCCAACGTGGTCGCGGTCGTCACCGACGGCACCGCCGTCCTCGGGCTCGGCGACATCGGGCCGGCCGCGTCGCTGCCGGTGATGGAGGGCAAGGCCCTGCTGTTCAAGGAGTTCGGCGGCGTCGACTCGGTGCCGATCGCGCTGGACTGCACGGACGTGGACGAGTTCGTCGAGACGGTCGCGCGGATGGCGCCGACGTTCGGCGGGATCAACCTCGAGGACATCTCCGCGCCGCGCTGCTTCGAGATCGAGCGCCGGCTGAAGGAGCGGCTGGACATCCCGGTGTTCCATGACGACCAGCACGGTACGGCGGTCGTCGTACTCGCGGCGCTCCGGAACGCGCTCCGGGTGACCGGGAAGTCGATCGAGGACATCCGGGTGGTGATCTCCGGGGCCGGTGCGGCCGGGGTCGCGTGCGCGCGGATCCTGCTGCAGGCGGGCGTCGGCGATCTTGCCGTGGTCGACAGCAAGGGGGTCCTGCACGAGGACCGCTCCGACCTGAACCCGGTGAAGTTGTCGCTGGCCCGCGACACCAACACCGGCGGGCTGTCCGGCCGGTTGGTGGACGCGCTGGTCGGCGCCGACCTGTTCCTCGGGGTCTCCGGCGGCACGGTCCCCGAGGAGGCGGTCGCGCAACTGGCGCCCGACGCGATGATCTTCGCCCTCGCCAACCCGAACCCCGAGGTCCACCCCGACATCGCCCACCGCCACGCCGCGGTCGTCGCCACCGGCCGCTCGGACTTCCCCAACCAGATCAACAATGTGCTGGCCTTCCCCGGCATCTTCCGCGGCGCCTTCGACGCCAACGCCAGCCGAATCACCGAAGGCATGAAACTCGCCGCCGCCAACGCCCTGGCCGACCTGATCACCCCCGAAGACCTCCGCCCCGACTACATCATCCCGTCCCCCTTCGACCCCCGAGTAGCCCCCGCCGTCTCCACCGCGGTCGCCGCCGCCGCCCACACCGACGGCGTAGCCCGCCCCTAACCCGGCCCAGCAGGCCCCGCCCCCCACCCGGGGTGCGGGGCCCGTGCGGCCCTGCCCCGAGTCCCCCGCCCCCGCGCCCGCCCCGCGCGCCCGCCCCGCACCCCAGCGCCCTCGAGCCCCGCGCGGGCGGTGCGGCTCGCGCCGGGCGAGTCAGGGGGTGGGCGAGGGTGTGGTCGGGCTGAGCACGCTGCGGCGGGCGACGCCCCCGCAAGCCCGAGGCGTGGGGCGCGGGGTGGTGTGGCCTGCCCCGCGCCCGTCGAGCCAGGTACGGGCGGTGCGGCTCGCGCCAGCCGGGTGCGGGCGGTGCGGCTCGGGCGCGTCGAGTTAGGGGTGGGGTTTCGTGGTGTCGCCGGAGGCGTTGGGCTTTTGGGTGGGGTGGGGCGGTGATGTCGGTTACTGAGGGCCGGAGGATGGGGGCCTAGGGTGGTTCGCATGCTTGCTGCTTATGCTGCGAAGTTCGATGTCGAGGACCCGGTCGCCGCGCTGGAGGTGGGGGAGCGGCCTGAGCCGAGTGTGCCCGACGGGTGGGTGACGATCGACGTACGGGCGACTGCGCTCAATCACCACGATCTGTGGTCGTTGAAGGGCGTCGGACTGGCCGAGCAGAACCTGCCGATGATCCTCGGGTGTGACGCGGCGGGTGTGGACCCGGACGGGAACGAGGTTGTCGTGCACGCGGTCGTCTCGGACCCGGCGTGGAAGGGCGACGAGACGCTCGACCCGAAGCGGTCGCTCCTCAGCGAGCGGTACCAGGGCACGCTCGCGCAGAAGGTCGCCGTACCCGCACGCAACGTCGTACCGAAGCCCGCGGGCCTGTCCTTCGAGCAGGCGGCATGCCTCCCGACCGCGTGGCTCACGGCGTACCGCATGCTCTTCACGCAGTCCGGCCTTAAGCCGGGCGACACCGTGCTCGTGCAGGGCGCCGGCGGTGGGGTCGCGACCGCGCTGATCACGTTGGCGCGCGCCGCCGGGATCCGCGTCTGGGCGACCAGCCGCGACGAGAACAAGCGGGCGAAGGCCCTGGAGATCGGCGCGCACGACGCGTTCGAGTCGGGCGCGCGGCTGCCGGAGCGGGTCGACGCGGTGATGGAGACCGTCGGCCAGGCGACCTGGTCGCACTCGCTGAAGTCGCTCAGGCAAGGCGGCACCCTGGTGATCTCCGGCGCGACCAGCGGCCAGGCGCCGAAGTCCGCCGAGCTGAACCGGATCTTCTTCCTCCAGCTCCGCGTCCAGGGCTCCACGATGGGCACCCGCACCGAGCTCGCCGAGCTGGTCCAGTTCATGGCGAACGCCGGCATCTCCCCGCACATCGACACCGTCCTCCCGCTCGCCGAGGCCCGCACCGGCTTCGAGAAGATGAACAAGGGCGACGTCTTCGGCAAGATCGTCTTTACTGTCTGAGTGCAACCCGAGATCAGGCCCGCCACGGTCGACGACGCCGAGGCGGGCGCGTGGTGTCATCTGCTGTGCTGGCGGGAGGCGTACGCCGGTCTCGTGCCGGCCGAGCAGCTTCTGGAGCGTACGTCGGACATCGAGCGCCGGACCTCCCGGTGGCGCGCCAATCTCGGTGAGGGCCGGAAGCGCTGGATCGCGCTGAACCCGGACCCGTCGGCGCCCGTCGAGGACCGGGTCGCCGGCTTCATCGGTACCGGGCCTGGACGTGACGACGACGCGCCGCTCCCGTTCGAGCTGGAGGCGATCTACACCCGGCGGGCGTTCTGGAAGACCGGCCTCGGTACCCGACTACTAGACGTTGCCGTCGGCAAGCAGCCCGCGTTCCTCTGGGTGTTCGAGGGCAACGCCCAGGCGCGCGCCTTCTACCAGCGCCACGGCTTCGCGCCCGACGGCACGTCGAAGTACGACCCGTACTTCGGCCTCCAGGAGATCCGCATGATCCGTCACTAAGTTTCACGCCTGAAACATTCGCGTCGCACCCAGGCAACGAGGTGGAGCGAGGCTGTTCCTACCGCCTGAGCGACGAGGAGCAGCTGATGAGGCCTACTTTGACGGTGATCGTTGACCCGGCCGACAACTGGATGGCGAAGGCCGCGTGCGTCGGGCAAGCGCCGTCGTACGACGAGACGGCCAGCCAGTGGGAGCAGCGGAAGGCGCAGGCGATCTGCCTGACGGCCTGCCCGGTGATCGACCAGTGCCGCGAGTGGGCCCGCCGGACCAAGTTCACCGGCACCGCCGCCGGCGAGAAGTTCCTCTCCGGCCGCCGCCGCGGCCGCCCCGGCCCGCAGGAACGCCGTACCCGCCCGCCGGTCCTGACCCCTGACATCCTCGGCGACCAGCAGGCGAGCTAGACCTCGACGAGCTCGCGGTCCTCGGCGACCTCGGGGGTACGACGGAACGGCGCGGTGATCGTGGGGACGAGCTGCTTGCGGTTGTGGACGGCCGCGCCGATCGCGAGCAGCAGGTAGATCGCGCTGATCACGTAGCGGCCCGTCTGACCGGGTACGGCGAACTGGACGGCGAACAGGCCCAGCAGCGTGAAGGCCGCCCAGCGGGGGAAGCGCAGGTTGAGCAGGATCGCGATGCCGAGCAGGGTCTGCGTCGCGGTCAGCAGGAACTCCTCGATCTGGCGCCCGTCGAGGTGCAGCGCGGCGCCACCGCCGCCGATGCCGTACGCGATCGGCAGGCTGCCGATCAGCAGGGTCCACTGGTTCACCTTCGCGGAGATCAGCAGGCCGAGCGCGGCCGCGCCCTTGCCGCGCCAGGCGAACAGGATCGCGACGATGAACTCCGGCGCCTCGGACGCCAGCGGTGCCAGCCACTGCACCAGCAGGAACTGGTCGATCCCGAGCGCCTGACCGCCCGCGACGAGCGAGTCCGCGAACGGCTCCGCCGCCGCCAGGATCACCCCGGCGGAGACGAGGAACATCGCGGTCACCAGGATCCGGCGCTGCAGTTGCGGCAGCGCCCCGATCGTCGCGGCCGGCCCGATCAGGTCCGGCTCGTCGTCGTGGCCGGCGGTCGCCGCGCGGTACAGGTAGAACGCGAAGAACGCGAGCAGCAGTACGCCGAGCACGAGGTGGATCTGCCCGGTCACCGGGATCACGAACGCGACCACGCCGGCGACCGCGAGGAAGCCCAGCTCGCGCCTGTACCCGGACTCGAGGACCAGCGACTTCACGGTGCGCCCGCTGCGCCGCGAGGCGACGTACAGGCTGATCAATACGACGACGGACCAGCCGAGGCCGAGGAGCAACCGGTTGGAGCCGGTCATGTTCGCGGCGGCGTACTGCACGTAGTCCGGGTTGGAGCCGGCGGTGTGCGCGAAGTACAGGTCGACGGCGTACTCCGGGAGGACCGCGATCACCGCGAGCAGCGCGATCGCCAGGCCGCCCGAGATGTCCATCTCCGCCGCTTCGGCGGCCCAGGCGAGCACGAACGACGCGGCGACCACGGCGAGGCCGAAGATCGCGATCGAGGCGGCGGCCGGGGGATGGGTGCCGGTGAGGCGCAGGACGACCGCGGGGATCGCCACCAGGAGCAGCAACAGCACGGGGCGGATCGCTCGGAACATGGTTCCATCCTGCCTCGGTTTTGATACTTTCGCAATTGCGAAAGTGTGAGACCGTCCTCACCTCGGCCCGGCGCGCTGTCCGCAGAGTCGTGCTCCAGCCACAATGTGTCTGGGACGCCACCGCGGTACCTGCTGACGATGACCCGGTGCACATGCATCGCTCGGAACGTGCCGACCACGACGACAACCCCCAGAACTTGTCGTAGACCAGGTGTTAGATGTGGAGTCATGGGAGTGACAACCAGTTCTGCGCGGTTCACCTACCGCCTGCGTCTCGGCTCGGGGGCCGAACGATTGCTGCTGTCGGAGTGGGATCGTTGCCGCTGGGTATGGAACGAGTGCGTTGCCGCGTCGAGGACGGCGTACGAGCGGGGTCAGAAGATCGGTCCCTCGATGCTGGACAAGATGTGCACGCAGTGGCGTGCGGACAACGAGTGGTTGCGGGCCGGTACGTCGATCCCGCAGAAGCAAGTCGTTCGCGACTTCAGCAGATCGCGTGCGAAGGCGGTCAAGGACATCGCGGACAGGTTGCCGGTGGGCCGCCGGGCTGGGATGCCAGGCTTCAAGAAGAAGGGAACATCGGATCCGACGCTCAACTACACGCGCAACGGCTTCCGTCTCAAGGGCGGGAAACTCAACCTTGCCGGCGGAATCGTCGCCAACGTGGTGTGGTCGCGGCGGTTGCCGTCGGTGCCGTCCAGTGTCCGTGTCTACCGCGACCCGCTCGGGCATTGGTACGCGTCGTTCGTCGTCCAAACCGAGACGCTGCCGCTGCCGGTGACCGGCGCGGTCCTGGGGATCGACTGGGGCGTCAAGGAGATCGCGACAACCACCAGCGGAAACTACGACCTGCTGCACCCAGGCTTCGGGCGGAAGGCGTCGGCCAAGCTTGCGGCCCTTGACAAGGCCGTATCGCGGCGACGCAGGCCGAAGGGCCAATCGCTAAGCAACGGCTACCGCACGGCGAAGAGGCGCCGGGCGAGGCTGCTGAAGAAGATCTCCCGGCAGCGTCAGGACTACGGCCGCAAGTGGGCCAAGAAGGTTGTCCGCGACCACGATGCGCTGGCCGTCGAGGACTTCCGCCCGAAGTTCCTCGCCAGATCCACGATGGCCAAGAAGGCTGCCGACGCCGCCATCGCCGCTACCAAGCACGCCTTGGTGGAGATGAGCCACAAGCACGGCAGGACCGTCCTGCTGGTACACCCCGCGCACACCACAATGGACTGCGCGCAGTGCGGAGCGAGAGCCAAGCACGCACTGCCGCTGGGTGAGCGCACCTACACCTGCATCGCGTGCGGAGCGGTCTCGCCCAGAGACAAGAACTCCGCGCGTGTAATGCTCAACCGGGCAGGTCTGAACCCGGATGGTGCTGATCGCGGAAGACCTCTTCGGTCGCCGACTGGAAAGGCAGCGTGAGCCATGGATCCCAACATCGCCACTGGAGACGGGAGTCCCCCGCATTCAGGGCAGGGAGCAGTCAACAACCCTGAACCGACGAAGGCGCAGCTCGAATCCGCCGCGGGCACCTTCGCCATGCTCTCCGCTCCGGTCCGGCTGCACCTCGTGTCGCTGGCCGCCCAGGGGGAGTACGACGTCGGAACCCTGGCGGAACGCGTCGGCGTGAGCATCGCCACCGCGAGCCAGCACCTCGGCAAACTCCGCCTGGCCGGCATCATCACCGCCCGCCGCGAGGGCCGCCGGCACATCTACACGGTCGACGACCCGCACGTCCTCAACCTGGTCGACCAGATCTTCGAACACATCGCCCCTGACGGCTCCCTGGCCCCCGACCCGCCGCGGCGTACCCGGCCGCCGCACACCGACTGATGCAGCGCGCCGATCTGGCCGCCGCCGTGCGGTCCGCGCTGCAGTCCTGCAGCCCCGCGTCGACGACGAGCCTGCTGGGGTCGCTGGCGTCCGGGACGGCGGATGCGTACAGCGACATCGACGTCCAGTGGGTGGTTCCCGATGCGGACTTCCCGAGCTGCCTGGAGCGGGGTCTCGCGGCGCTGAGTTCGGTTCGGGAGGTCGAGTCGGTGCGGGTCGACCCAGACTTCCGGCATTCGGATCGGCGGCGGGTGCTGTTCGTCCGCTTCGTCGGCGTACCGCTGTTCTGGCGTCTCGACCTCGCGGTGTGCGCGGCCTCCGTCGCCGACGATCCGCGGTACGACGCCGACAACCCGGGGGCGCGCGCCGCGGACGACGAGTGGTCCCGGCCGGACAGCGCACTCGCGAACGCGCTCGGAGCTCTCAAAGCAGTACTCCGGGAGCGGCCCGCTGATGCCCGCGCCCTGCTGGACCGCGGCTTTGAACGGATCGGCGTGCCGGAGCGCGCGACCGGCGTCTGGCCGGACGACATCCGCCGGCTGGCGCACGCGGCGGCAGCTCAGGACGCGGGCCTCGCGGATCTCGCGATTCGCATCACCACGCTGACCGACCACGAGCTGGCCTGACTTACAGCACGTGCCGGAGGTACCGCCCGGGTGCTTGCAGGTAGGACTGCCAGTTCTGTACCAGGGTCAGGTCGGACCAAGTGGTGGGGCGGATACCCCAGTCGCCGACCTCGAGGATGGTCGCGCCGGGGAGGGCTGCGATCACGGGGGAGTGGGTGGCGCAGAGGACCTGGGAGCCGGATTCGGCCAGTTGGTTCAGTACGCCGACCACGGCGAGGCTGCTGGAGAACGACAGGGCTGACTCGGGTTCGTCGAGGCAGTAGAACCCGTGCCTGGTGAACCGGTCGCTGATCAGGTTGAGGAAGCTCTCGCCGTGGCTCATCTCGTGGAAGTGCGGGTCCTCGCGGGCCTGACTCGGGTTCTGCTCCAAGTACGTGTAGAAGCCGTGCATTGTCTCTGCGCGGAGGAAGAACCCGGCGCGTTTGGCGCCGACGCCGCGGGTCAGTTGGAGGTCGGCGGCGAGGGGGGACTCGGTGGCGCGGGTGGTCAGGCGTGCGCCGGTCGAGCCGCCCTCCGGGGACAGGCCGAAGGCCATCGCGACCGCTTCCACGATGGTGGACTTGCCGGCGCCGTTCTCGCCGACGAGGAACGTCACGCCCGGCTCCAGGTCCAGCCCGTCGGTCAGCAGTTGGTGTACGGCGGGAATCGTGTGCGGCCAGGCCCCGGACACACGAACGCCCTCCGCCGCGGCGACCCGGCGTACGGGCTGCGTGGCGAAGGGCATTCGCTCAGAATAACTACTCGTCCTCGTCGTCCAGCCGAGCCAGCCAGGTGGCGAAGCGCTCGACGGGCGTCTCGAACTCGGGGTTCAGGTCGACGAACTCACGGAGCCGCTCGGCGACCCACGCCAGCGTGACATCCTCCTCGCCACGCCGCTTCTCGAGTTCCTCGATCCCTCGGTCGGTGAAGTACATGTCAGCTGAAGGCCTGCTTCAGCAGGGTCGCCTGCTCGGTGCCGTGGACACCGTGCGAGCCGACCGCCGGAGCGGACATGGCCGGCCGGGACACCCGGTAGAACGGCTTGCCGCCCAGGTGCTCGGTCAGGTTCAGCGCCATGAACGGCCACGGACCCTGGTTCGCCGGCTCGTCCTGGACCCAGCGGATCTCGGTGGCGTTCGGGTACTTCGCCAGCTCGGCGACGATCTCCTCGTGCGGCAGCGGGTACAGCTGCTCGACCCGGAGGATCGCGGTGCTGATCTTGTCCGGCTCGACCTTCTTGCGCTCGGCGAGCAGGTCGTACACGATCCGGCCCGAGGCCAGGATGACGCGCTCGACGGCGGACGGGTCGGCCTCCGCCTCGGCGTCGCCGAGCACCGGCCGGAAGGTGCCGTGGGTCAGCTCCTCCGGCTGCGACACCGCCTCCTTGCGCCGGAGCAGCTGCTTCGGCGTGAAGACGACCATCGGGACGTGCTCCTCGCCGAGCGTGTGCCGGCGGAGCAGGTGGAAGTACGACGCCGGGGTCGACGGCTGCGCCACCGTCATCGCGTCCTCCGCGCACAGCGCCAGGAACCGCTCGATCCGGGCCGAGGTGTGGTCCGGGCCCTGGCCCTCGTAGCCGTGCGGCAGCAGCAGCACGACGCCGGACTTCTGGCCCCACTTCGCCTCACCGGACGAGATGTACTCGTCGATGACCGACTGGGCGCCGTTGACGAAGTCGCCGAACTGCGCCTCCCAGAGCACCAGCGCCTCCGGCCGCGCCACGGAGTACCCGTACTCGAAGCCGAGCGCGGCGTACTCGCTGAGCAGCGAGTCGTAGACGAAGAAGCTCGCCTGGTCGGCGTCCAGGTGCTGCAGCGGGACGTGGTCCTGGCCGTTCACCCGGTCGATGATCGCGGCGAACCGCTGGACGAACGTGCCGCGGCGGCTGTCCTGGCCGGCGAGCCGGACCGGACGACCGTCGAGCAGCAGCGAGCCGAACGCGGTGATCTCCGCGCTGGCCCAGTCGAGCGGGCCCTCGGTGATCGCGTGCGCCCGGCGCTGCAGCTGCGGCTGCACCTTCGGGTGCACGGTGAAGCCCTCCGGCAGCGTGGTGTACGCGTCGGCGATCTTCTTCAGCACCTCCGGCGTGATCGCGGTCGCGTCCGGGCCCTCGGGCTTGTCCGGGTACTCCGGCGCCGTCACGTACGGCGGCGGGGTGTCCGGCTCGTTCTTCGCGTCCCGGACCTCGGCGAACACCCGCTCGAGGCGCTGCTGGAAGTCCTGCATCGCCTGCTCGGCCTCTTCGATCGTGATGTCGCCACGACCGATCAGGGCCTCGGTGTACAGCTTGCGGACCGAGCGCTTCTGCTCGATCAGGTCGTACATCAGCGGCTGCGTGAAGCTCGGGTCGTCGCCCTCGTTGTGACCGCGGCGGCGGTAGCAGACCAGGTCGATGACGACGTCCTTGTTGAACGCCTGGCGGTACTCGAACGCGAGGTCCGCGACCCGGATGCAGGCCTCGGGGTCGTCGCCGTTCACGTGGAAGATCGGCGCCTGCACCATCCGCGCGACGTCGGTGGAGTACATCGACGAGCGGGACGAGGCCGGCGAGGTGGTGAAGCCGACCTGGTTGTTCACGATCACGTGGATCGTGCCGCCGGTCCGGTAGCCGCGCAGCTGGGACAGGTTCAGCGTCTCCGCCACCACGCCCTGGCCGGCGAACGCCGCGTCACCGTGGACCAGCACCGGCAGCACCGGGAACGCCGCGCCGCGGTCGAGCAGGTCCTGCTTGGCCCGGACGATGCCCTCGAGCACCGGGTCGACGGTCTCCAGGTGCGACGGGTTCGCCGCCACCGAGACGTTGATCTTGTCGCCGAACTCGGAGACGAACTCGCCCTCCGCGCCCAGGTGGTACTTGACGTCGCCGGAGCCCTGCACGGTCCGCGGGTCGATGTTGCCCTCGAACTCGCGGAAGATCTGGCCGTACGACTTGCCGACGATGTTCGCCAGCACGTTCAGCCGGCCGCGGTGCGCCATCCCGATCGCGACCTCGTCCAGCCCGGCGCCGGCGGCCTCCTCGCAGAGCTCGTCGAGCAGCGGGATCGTGGTCTCCGCGCCCTCCAGCGAGAACCGCCGCTGGCCGACGTACTTGGTCTGCAGGAAGGTCTCGAAGGCCTCGGCCTCGTTCAGCTTGGCCAGGATCCGCAGCTGCTCCTCGCGCGGCGGCTTGGTATGCGGGCGCTCGACCCGCTCCTGGATCCACTTGCGCTGCTCCGGGTCCTGGATGTGCATGTACTCGATACCGGTGGTCCGGCAGTACGAGTCGCGCAGGATGCCGAGGATCTCGCGGAGCTTCATGAACCGCCGGTCGCCGCCGCCGAACGAGCCGGTGGCGAACTCGCGGTCCAGGTCCCACAGCGTCAGGCCGTGGGTGGCGACGTCCAGGTCCGGGTGGCTGCGCTGCTTGTACTCCAGCGGGTCGGTGTCGGCCATGATGTGGCCGCGCACCCGGAACGCGTGGATCAGCTCGAGGATCCGGGCCTGCTTGCTGATGTCCTCCTCGTGGCTGTGCGGGAGGTCGGCGGCCCAGCGGATCGGCTCGTACGGGATCCGCAAGCTCTGGAAGATCTCGTCGTAGAAGCCCTCGCCGCCGAGCAGCAGCTGGTGGATCCGGCGCAGGAACTCACCCGACTGGGCGCCCTGGATGATCCGGTGGTCGTACGTCGAGGTCAGCGTCATCACCTTGCTGACCGCGAGCTTGGCCATCGTCTCCTCGGCCGCGCCCTGGTACTCCGGCGGGTACTCCATCGCGCCGACGCCGATGATGCAGCCCTGGCCGGTCATCAGCCGCGGCACCGAGTGCTGGGTGCCGATGGTGCCCGGGTTGGTCAGGCTGATCGTGGTGCCCTGGAAGTCCGGCAGCGCGAGCTTGTTGTCCCGGGCCCGGCGGACGATGTCCTCGTACGCCATCCAGAAGTCGGCGAAGTTCATCGACTCGGCGGCCTTGATCGACGGCACCAGCAGCTGCCGGGTGCCGTCGGGCTTCTGCATGTCGATGGCCAGGCCCAGGTTGATGTGGGCCGGCTGCACGTGCGTCGGCTTGCCGTCGGTCTCGTCGTACGACGCGTTCATCTCGGGCAGCGTCTTCAGCGCCTTGACCAGCGCCCAGCCGATCAGGTGCGTGAACGAGATCTTGCCGCCGCGGGCGCGCTTCAGGTGGTTGTTGATCACGATCCGGTTGTCGATCAGCAGCTTGACCGGCACCTGCCGGACGCTGGTCGCGGTCGGGACCGTGAGGCTGGTCTCCATGTTCTGCGCGGTGCGCGCCGGTGCGCCGCGGAGGATCTGCCGCTCGGCGTCCGCGCTGGTCGCGGGGGCCGGCTTGGGCTGAGCGCTGGGCGGCTGGTTCACCGTGCCTCCGGTCGGGGCTGCTGTGGCTGCGGTAGCGGCCTGCGCAGGGGCCGGTGCTGCGGGTGCTGCGGGTGCGGCCGGGGCGGGCGCGGCGGTCGTACCGCGGCTCGGCGCCTCGGGCGTCTTGTTGTCGGACACCGCATCCGGCCGGGGAGCGTCGGCCGGGGTGGTCGTCACCGGCTTCGCTGCACCATCGGGGCTGTAGGTCTTGAAGAAGTCGTGCCAGGCGGGATCCACCGAATTCGGGTCCTGCTGGTACTTCTCGTACAGCTCGTCGACCAGCCATTCGTTCGCACCGAAGGCTGCTAGGGGATTGGTGTCTGATGGCTCGGTGGCCACTTGGCAGTTCGCCTCTTCCGATTTCGGGTCCGGTACCACGGGTGGTTAATGCTGATGTTATGGGTGGTGTCCCAAGCAAAGGCTAATAGCACGCGGAGTACTTCCACAGCCGGGGACCACCGGACCAGTGTGTCGAGTGGTCGGGCCTCAGTGGGACGATCCGTCCGCGCCTGAAACACTGCCCACAAAGGTGTTTCAGGCCACACTCCCGCCGCGCACCCCGGCCGGCTGCGGACAGCGACGGTCATAGTTCCGGGACGCCTTGCAGAGGTGGCTTTCCGGCGCCCTCTCCGGGATCGCCGCGACCGCCCGCTGAGCGCGGTTGCGCACTGTATGCAGTTGCGCACTAGCCGCTCGTGATGGTCACAGGTGTGGTCAATGTCACGCTCCGAATCAGTCCACCTGGGCATGATTGGCCTTCAGCCCTCGGGCGGTGGCACCGCCGGCGCCATACTGAGGGGATGGCGCTGACGGACGAGGCGATCGTCAAGATCAAGGGGATGATCACCTCCGGGGAGCTCGGACCGGGGGATCGGTTGCCGAAGGAGGCGGACCTGGCCGCCCGGCTGGGGCTGTCCCGGAACTCGCTGCGGGAGGCCGTCAAGGCGCTCACGCTGGTCAACGTGCTGGACGTCCGGCACGGCGACGGGACGTACGTGACCAGCCTCGACTCGGCGCACCTGCTGGACGCGCTGAACTTCATGGTCGACCTGCACCGCGACGACTCGGTGCTGCAGTTCTTCGAGGTACGCCGGTTGCTCGAGCCCGGCGTCGCCGCGCTGGCCGCGAGCCGGATCACCCCCGAGCAGGTGATCGAGCTGCGGCTGCTGTGCAGCGACCTCGCACCGGACGCCGGGGTCGAGGAACTCGTCGCGAACGACCTGCGGTTCCACCGCGGGATCGCCGAGGCGACCGGGAACCAGGTCGTCTGCTCGCTGCTCGACGGCGTCTCCGGCGCCACCCAGCGGGCCCGGATCTGGCGCGGCGTCACCCAGGCCGGCGCGGTCGAGCGGACGCTGTCCGAGCACGCCGCGATCCTGGACGCGATCGAGAGCGGCGACGCCGAGGCGGCCCGCGCCTGGATGACCGCCCACATCGCCGGCGTCGAAACCTGGCTCCGCAAGGCGCCTTAGGGGTACATCGGAGGTATGGCTTTCGAACCGCCTCCACCGCGCAGTGCGTTGACGCTGCGGATCGTGCTGTCGGTGTTCGGGGTGGTGCTGTTCACCGCGTCGACCGTACTGGCGGTCGGGTACCGGCTGCCGTTCGGGTGGGTGGTCGTGTTCGGGCTGCTCACCGGGGTCGCGCTGGTCGATCTCGTGGTCGTTGCCTGGCGCAAGCACTCCGAAAACGGTTGAAGGGTCCGGCCGGACTCCATAAGCTTTGCGGTGTCACACTCCCGACGACAGGGGTTCGAGTTGTCGAACTGAGGTCCTCTCCCAGCCGATCGATCGCCGCCGCTCTGGCGCGCGGTCTCGTCCGAGACCTCAGTAGGAGTCGACAACTCATGAGTTTTTCCCTGTCCTGTACCGACCTGTCCTTCGCCTGGCCCGACGGCGAGGTGCTCTTCGACGGCCTGACCTTCGTGGCCGGCCCGGTCCGCTCCGGGCTGGTCGGCCGCAACGGCGCCGGCAAGTCGACGCTGCTCCGGCTGATCGCCGGGCGGCTCACTCCGCAACGCGGGGCGATCCGGGTCGCCGGCGAGCTCGGGTACCTGCCACAGGACCTGACCCTGGACACCTCGCTGCGGGTCGACCAGGCACTCGGCATCGACGCCGTACGGCGGGCCGTGACCGCGATCGAGTCCGGCGACGCGTCCGAGCAGAACTTCGCGATCGTCGGCGACGACTGGGACGTCGACGAACGCGCCGAGGCGCTGCTCGGCAAGCTCGGCCTGGGCGCGATCGGCCTGGACCGCAGCGTCGGCGAGCTGTCCGGCGGCGAGACGATCCTGCTCGGGCTCGCGGCCGAGCTGCTGCGGCGTCCCGACGTACTGCTGCTCGACGAGCCGACCAACAACCTCGACCTGCGCGCGCGGCGGCACCTGTACGACGCCGTCGACCAGTTCCGCGGGGCGCTGCTGATCGTGTCGCACGACCGGGAGCTGCTCGACCGGGTCGACCAGATCGGCGACCTGCGCAAGGGCGAGGTCACCTGGTACGGCGGCAACCTGACCGCGTACGAGGAGGCGGTCGCGATCGAGCAGGAGGCCGCCGAGCGGATGCTCCGGGCGGCGGAGGCCGACGTACGCAAGCAGAAGAAGGACCTGGTCGAGGCGCGGATGAAGATGGACCAGCGCCGGGCCCGCGGGCAGCGCGCCTTCGAGCAGGGCGGGATCCCGAAGATCATCGCGGGCGGGCTGAAGCGGTCGGCGCAGGTGTCGGCCGGCAAGCACCTCGGCATGCAGTCCGAGCGGCTCGAGTCGGCGCAGGAGGCGCTCGCGGACGCCGAGGACAAGGTCCACGACGACGACGCGATCCGCGTCGACCTGCCGAAGACCGCCGTACCCGCGGGCCGGATCGTGCTGAAGCTGGCGGATCACGTACTGCGGACCGGGGCGCACGTCGACCTGGAGATCCGCGGGCCGGAGCGGATCGCGCTGACCGGGGCGAACGGTGCCGGGAAGACCACGCTGCTGCAGTCGATCGTGGCGGGCGAGCTGCCGGCGGTGCCGTTCCGGTACCTGCCGCAGCGGCTCGACCTGCTCCGCGACGACCTGTCGATCGTGGACAACCTGGCGCTGCTGGCGCCGGGAACGGAGAATCAGGAGCGGCGGGCGCGGCTGGCGCGGTTCCTGTTCCGCGGGCGGTCGGCCGATCAGCTGGTCAGTACGTTGTCGGGCGGCGAACGGTTCCGGGCGACCCTCGCGGCGTTGCTGCTGGCGGAACCGCCGCCGCAGCTGCTGATGCTGGACGAGCCGACGAACAACCTCGACCTGGCGAGCGTAGGGCAGCTGAAGGACGCGCTCGCGTCGTACAGCGGCGCGCTGGTGATCGCAAGCCACGACGTACCGTTCCTGCGCGACATCGGCATCACCCGCTGGGTCGAGCTGACCCCCGGCGGTCTCACCGACATCGATCCGCTCTGACCGACCCACTCGCGGTCCCGCCCACTCGCGGTCCCGCCCATCTGGTCTCGCCCGCCGGGTCCCGCCCGCCCGGTCCCGCCCATCCGGTCCCGCCCGGTCCCGCGCGAGCCCGCGCCACCTCCACCTGCCCGGCTCGACCTGCTCGGTTCCACTCGGCAGGACCGCCGTCGGTCGGCCCGGTCGCGCCGAGTCGTGGCGATTGGTTCGTGGCCAGTTTCGCGAGTCGTGGATTGTGGCTGCTTTTGAGAGCCCATTCTCACGACTCGGGAAAAGAGGGGTTGAGTTGGATACCCCCAGGGGGTATGGTTTGGGTATGGGTGAGCATGAGGGACACGCGGGGCACATGGGTGGGATGGACCACGGTGGACACGAGGCGCCGGGAGGGCATGGCGCGCACGGGCACGGGGATCATGCGGCGCAGTTCAAGGACCGGTTCTGGATCAGTCTGGTGCTGGCGGTGCCGGTGGTGTTCTTCAGTCCGATGTTCTCCGACCTGCTCGGGTACATGCCGCCGGAGTTCCCCGGGTCGGCGCTGATCGCGCCGGTGCTCGGCACGGTGATCTTCCTGTACGGCGGGCAGCCGTTCCTGACCGGCGGCTGGAGCGAACTGCGGACGCGCCGCCCCGGGATGATGCTGCTGATCTCGATGGCGATCACGGTGGCGTTCGTCGCCTCCTGGGTGACGACGCTGAAGCTCGGCGGGTTCGACCTGGACTTCTGGTGGGAGCTCGCGCTGCTGATCGTGATCATGCTGCTCGGGCACTGGCTCGAGATGCGGGCCTTGGGCGCCGCGTCCGGTGCGCTGGACGCGCTCGCCGCGTTGCTGCCGGACTCGGCCGAGAAGGTGACCGACGACGGCGTGGTCGAGGTGTCGCTGCACGAACTGCGGGCGGGTGACGTCGTCCTCGTACGCTCCGGCGGCCGGGTGCCCGCCGACGGAACGGTGGTCGAGGGCCAGGCCGAGGTCGACGAGTCGATGATCACCGGCGAGTCGCGGCCGGTGTCGCGTGCCGCCGGCGACGCGGTGGTCGCCGGGACCGTTGCCACCGACAACGCGCTGCGCGTCGAGATCACCGCGGTCGGCGACGACACCGCGCTGGCCGGCATCCAGCGGCTGGTCGCGGAGGCGCAGGCCTCGTCGTCCCGGGCGCAGGCGCTGGCCGACCGGGCGGCGGCGTTCCTCTTCTACTTCGCGTCGATCGCGGGGCTGATCACGTTCGTGGTGTGGGCGCTGCTGGGCAAGCTGGACGAGGCTGTCACGCGAACCGTGACCGTGCTGGTGATCGCCTGCCCGCACGCCCTCGGGCTGGCCATCCCGCTGGTGATCGCGATCTCCACGGAGCGGGCGGCGCGGGCCGGCGTACTGGTCAAGAACCGGCTGGCGCTGGAGCGGATGCGGACGATCGACGCGGTGCTGTTCGACAAGACCGGCACCCTGACCAAGGGCGAGCCGGCCGTCACCGGCGTCGCCGCAGTCGGAGCGGTCTCCCACGACGAGCTCCTGGCGCTGGCCGCGGCCGTCGAGGCAGACAGCGAACACCCACTGGCCAAGGCAATCGTCCGGGCCCATGGCGAGCGCGTACCGGTCGGCGCCGGGCGGCTGGTCGCGTCGGAGTTCCGGTCGTTGACCGGGCGGGGCGTGCAGGCGGTCGTGGACGGATCCGAGGTTGCGGTTGGTGGGCCGGCGTACCTGCGGGAGAACGGGATCGCCGAGCCGGGCGTGCTGGAAGGTTCGGTGGCGGAGTGGAAGGCGCGGGGTGCGGCGGTGCTGCATGTGGTTCGGGATGGGCAGGTGCTGGGGGCGGTCGCGCTCGAGGACGAGGTGCGGGAGGAGTCCCGGCAGGCGGTCGCCGCGCTGCACAAGCGGGGCGTGAAGGTCGCGATGATCACCGGCGACGCGCATCAGGTGGCCGACGCGGTGGCGCGGGAGCTCGGGATCGACGAGGTGTTCGCGGAGGTGCTGCCGCAGGACAAGGACGCCAAGGTCGCGGAGCTGCAGGCGCGCGGGTTGAAGGTCGCGATGGTCGGCGACGGCGTGAACGACGCGCCCGCGCTGGCCCGGGCCGAGGTCGGGATCGCGATCGGCGCCGGTACGGACGTCGCGATCGAGTCGGCCGGGGTGGTGCTGGCCGCGGACGACCCGCGCGCGGTGCTGTCGGTGATCGAGCTGTCGAAGGCGAGCTACCGCAAGATGTGGCAGAACCTGGTGTGGGCGACCGGTTACAACGTCATCACGGTCCCGCTGGCAGCCGGCGTACTGGCCTTCGCCGGGGTCGTCGTCTCGCCGGCCGTCGGGGCGCTGCTGATGTCGATCTCGACGATCGTGGTCGCGCTCAACGCGCAGTTGCTGCGGCGGCTCGACCTGTCACCGAAGCGGCTCGTTTCGTAGACCGCTCAGCGTCACCGCCACCAGGCGCCGTACCGCCGCCTTCGACGGTACGGCGCCTGCCGCGTCGAGGGCGTGTACGGCGTACGCGGCGAGCTCCCTCGCCGGTACGTCGCTCCGTACGTCACCGAGGCGCTCCGCGACGAACTCGATCAGGTGGTCGTGGGCATGCTGCCCGCGGTGGAGATTCGGCGCGGCCGCCGGCGGATGCTCGTGCCGGATGAACGCGTACGCCTCCAGTACGTCGTCGATCCGATGCGTCCGCTCCCACACGCCATCGAGCTGCCGCAGATGCGCGGCCACCTGCCGGTGATGCCACGCGGTCAGTACCGCGTCGACGTCCCCGAAGTACTTGTACAACGTCGCCCGCCCGACCCCGGCGCGCTGCGCGACCTCCGCCATGCTCACCCCGGTCACGCCGCGCTCGTCCACCAGTGCGGCGGTCGCGTCGAGGATCGCCTCCTGGACCGCGGACCGGTGCGAGGCGATCGTGTGCTCCCACAACTTCGGCATAGCGTGATTCTATGCCTATGATCGAGACAGAGTGTCTCGAAAAAGGAGTACGCCGTGCCTGCTCTCGAAGCTCAGGTGGAAACCCCACGCGCCGACCGCTACCTGACCCAGCTCGCCAGCCACCTCTCCCACGGGCCTGGCGGCCTCCAGGTCGTGTCCGAGTCCCCGGACCAATTGGTGGTCGACCTCGGCCCGGCGACCTGGACGATCCGCTCGACCCCGGAGCGCCTGCTGCTCCGGCTGGAGGCGGAGGACCCGGCCGCCCTGGAAGACCAGAGCAGCCGGGTCGCTCACCGGATCGAACAGCTCGGCCGCCGAGACGACCTCCGGGTCGTCTGGCAGCCGTCCTGACGGGCTCAGGCTGCTGGGAGTCTGCCCAGTAGCCCCTGCATGGTGGCGATCTCGGTGGTTTGCGCCGCCTGGATCTGCTTCGCCAACGCGACGGCTGCCGCGTCCTTGCCGGTGGTTTCCTCGGTCTTGGCCATCGTGACCGCGCCCTGGTGGTGCTTGATCATCATCGTCACCCACATGCGGTCGTACATGCCGCCGGTCGCCTTCGACAGGTCGTCCATCTCCTGCGGGCTCATCATCCCGGTCATCATGTGACCGGCATGCTCGCCCGGCGTCGGAACCGGCTTGCCCCAGGTGGTCAGCCAGCCGGACATCAGCTTGATCTCCGGGTCCTGCGCCGCCTTGATCGCGGTCGCCAGCTTCTTGACCTCGGCGTTGGTTGCCTTCTGCAACGCTCCGTCGGCCATCTCGACGGCCTGCTGATGATGCGGGATCATCTGCGACGCGAAGGTCACATCGGCGTCGTTGTGACCGGCCTCCGGTGTGGCTGACTTTCCACACCCGACGGCGGCCAGCAAGACAAGTAGTACAACAGTCGTACGGTAGACGTGCGTCATCACATTCCTTGGTTTGTGTTGTAGGTACGGCGGAACAAGGCGCACGTCGGCCTATATCCGCAGTACCCCCAAGGACGACAGCACCACCAGCGGCGGCGACCGCTCGCCCAGCACCCGCGTCAGCCGATACACCGGTACGCGAACTGCACGCCACACCAGCAGACTCCGCAGCCCGAGCAGCAGCGACAGCAAGAGGACCAGACCGGTCAGCACCGCCAGGCACGCGCCGCCCATGTCGGGCATCTCGTCGCCCGGCAGCACGTGCACCTCGGCCGGATGCTCCATCGCGACCATCGACGTACCGGGCATCGCCATCGCGGTGTCGTGGTCGGAGGTCAGGCCGTGCATCGCGAACACCCCGGCGACCACGGTGAGTACGCCGAGTATCCGGAGCAGTCGCGCTCCGCGGTCGTGTCTGCGTCCGGCCATCGCGACAAGAGTACCGACCTGGGCGAGATGCACAGTCAGCACGCGCCGGGTGTGCACACTGGACGGTGATGCGGGCGCCCAGCAGCCGTACGTTCGGTGAAATCCCAGAGCTGGAGGTCCCACGATGGCCGGTTCTTCTGTTGGTGCTGACGACTACGCGCTCGCCCGGGTGCCCGAGCATGCGCGCTACTCGTGGTGGTCCGTCGCGACCCAGCGGTTCGGGCAGATCTCGGCGCTCAGCCAGTTCCTGCTCGGCGCGACGCTCGGGTTCGGGATGAGTTTCTGGCACGCGTTCTGGGCGCTCACGCTCGGCGCGGTGATCCTCGAGCTGGTCGCGGTCCTGATCGGCGTGATCGGTGCGCGGGAGGGGCTGCAGACCTCGGTGATCGCGCGCTGGACCGGGTTCGGCCAGGCGGGGTCGTCGCTGATCGGGCTGGCGATCGGGATCAGCCTGATCGGGTGGTTCGGGATCCAGTCCGCGGTGTCCGCGGCCGGCCTGAGCCAGCTGATCGGCGTACTCCCGACGTGGGGCTGGTCGCTCGTGTTCGGCCTGCTCGTCACGCTCGTCGTACTGCGGGGCTTCCACTCGATGGCGTGGGTCGCGTACTTCACGGTGCCGGCGTTCCTGCTGCTCGTCGGGTGGTCGATCATCAGCGAGCTGTCGAACCACAGCCTCGGCTCGCTGGTGAATGCGGCCCCGCCGGGTCCGCACCTGAGCCTGCTCGAGGGTACGACGCTGGTCGCGGGCGGCTTCATCGTCGGCGCCGTGATCACGCCGGACATGACCCGGTACAACCGCACGGTCGGGGACGTGGTCAAGCAGACGATCCTCGGCGTGACGCTGGGGGAGTACGTGATCGGGCTGGTCGGCGTACTGCTCGCGCATGCCGTTGGTTCGGCCAACGTGATCACGATCGTCACGTCGTCGGTCGGCTGGGTCGGCACGCTGGTGATCATCCTCGGCACGCTGAAGATCAACGACTGGAACCTCTACAGCTCCGGCCTGGGCGTGGTGAACTTCATCGGCACGGTCTTCGGCCGGCGGGTCAACCGGGCGGTCGTCACGCTCGCGGTCGGCGTCCTCGGGAGTGTGCTCGCGGCCGGTGGGATCCTGGACAAGTTCACCGAGTTCCTGATCGTGCTGGGGGTCGCGTTCCCGCCGATCGCCGGGATCATGGTCGCGGAGTACTTCGTGGTCAAGCGCTGGCGGCCCGACCTGGAGGCGTCCCGCGCCGGCGGCACGCTGCCCGCGACCGCACCCACCTGGGTCCCGGCGACGCTCGTCATCTGGGTCGGCGCGGCCCTGATCGGCAAGTACGTCGCGTGGGGTCTGCCGAGCATCAACTCCCTCGTCGTCGGCTTCCTCGCGTACGTCGTGGCCGGAAAGCTCGGCCTGATCCGCGGCATCGGCACCAGCCACACGATGGAACCCGAACCCACCACCGACCCCACCGCCCTGCCTGCAACCAACTGATCTGCCCCAACGGGAGGAACTGGAATGCGTATCGGTATCGATGTCGGTGGGACGAACACCGACGCCGTGCTGCTCGACGGCACCACCGTGCTGGCGGCGAACAAGTCCGCGACCAGTGCGGACGTGACGGCCGGCATCATCGACACCCTGGACCGGCTGCAGGCGGAGCGATCCTTCGACCCGGCGCAGGTGCAGGCCGTGATGATCGGCACCACGCACTTCATCAACGCGCTGATCGAGGCCCGCCGGCTCGCCCCGACCGCGGCCCTGCGCCTCGGGCTCCCGGCGACCGCGTCGCTGCCCCCGCTGGTCGACTGGCCGGAGCGGCTCGTCGAGGCGATCCGCGGGCGCAGCTACCTGGCGCACGGCGGGCACGAGTTCGACGGCCGGCACATCGCCGAGCTGGACGAGGACGAGCTGCGCCGGCACGCCGACGACATGCGGCAGCACGGCGTCCGGTCGGTGGCGATCTCGTCGGTGTTCTCCCCGGTCAGCAACGAGTTCGAGCTGCGTGCCGCCGAGATCCTGCGCGCCGAGCTCGGCGACGAGGTGGCGATCTCGCTGTCCCACGAGATCGGCCGGATCGGCCTGCTGGAACGCGAGAACGCGACCATCATCAACGCCGCGCTGCGCGAACTCGCCGCGTCGATCGTCGACGGGCTGGCCAGTGCCGTCGCGGGACACGGCATCTCCGCGCCGCTGTACCTGAGCCAGAACGACGGCACGCTGATGGACGTCGACTTCGCCCGCCGGTACCCAGTCGCCACGTTCGCGTCCGGCCCGACCAACTCGATGCGCGGCGCGGCCCTGCTGTCCGGGTTGGACACGTGCGCGGTGGTCGACGTCGGCGGTACGACGAGCGACGTCGGCGTACTCACACACGGGTTCCCGCGGGAGGCGACCACCGAGGTCGACGTGGCCGGCGTCCGGACGAACTTCCGGATGCCCGACGTACTCAGCATCGGCATCGGCGGCGGGAGCCTGGTTGCCTCGGACAACGATGTTGTGACGGTCGGTCCGCGGTCGGTGGGCTATCGGCTGACCGAGGAGGCGCTGGTGTTCGGCGGCCGGACGCTGACCGCGACGGACATCGCGGTCGCGGCCGGGCGGGCCGAGGTCGGCTCCGCGGAGGCTGTCGCGGACCTCGATCCGACGCTGGTGAAGGCCGCGCTCGCCCGGGTGGCCGCGGACATCGCGGACGCGGTCGAGCGGATGCGTACGTCGCCGGACCCGCTGCCGGTGGTGGCGGTCGGCGGCGGGTCGATCCTGCTCCCGGACGACCTGCCCGGCAGCCTCGCCGTCCACCGGCCGGAGAACTTCGCGGTCGCGAACGCGATCGGCGCCGCGATCGCCCAGGTCGGCGGTGAGGTCGACCGGGTGTACGCGATCGACCCCGGCCGCCGCGACGCGGTCGTCGACGAGGCTCGCCAGGAAGCCGTCGACCGCGCGGTCGCGGCCGGCGCCGACCCCGCGGCCGTCCGCATCGTCGACTTCGACGAGGTCCCGATCCCGTACCTCCCCGGCAACGCCACCCGCATCCGCTGCAAGGCCGTCGGCGACCTCCGGCTGGGGGAACCCCGATGAACGCGTACCTGCAGCCCATCACAATCGCCCGCCGAACGCCTGCCCCCGCTGGAGGCGCGGCGGACTCGACAATTGTGATGGCCTGGCCGTCCGCACCCCACCGGCCCCCTCGCACGGCGGCGGGTTGTGTTGCCGACGGCGCCTCGACTGATGCGGGAGTGGAGTGGTTGGGATGAAGTTGCGGGCTGAGGACCTGGGGGCGCTTGCTCGGGGGGCCGCTGTGTTGGGGACCGGGGGTGGTGGGGATCCGCATATCGGGCGGTTGCTGGCGCAGCAGGCGGTGAAGGAGCACGGGCCGGTGGAGGTTGTCGCCGTCGGCGAGCTTCCGGACGACGCGTGTGTGCTGCCGGTCGCGATGATGGGCGCGCCAACGGTCATGGTGGAGAAGCTGCCGTCGGCCGACCAGATCTCGGTCGCCGTGCAGACCCTCGCGAAGTACGTCGGCAAGACCCCGACCCACCTCGCCTGTATCGAGGCCGGCGGCGTCAACTCGACCGTACCGGTGATCGCCGCCGCCCAACTCGGACTGCCCCTGGTGGACGGTGACGGGATGGGCCGCGCGTTCCCCGAGCTGCAGATGGTGCTGCCGACGCTCGCCGGGATCGAGGCGACGCCGATGGCGATCGTCGACGAGAAGGGCAACCGTGGCGTCTTCGACACGGTCACCAACGAATGGGCCGAACGCCTCGCCCGCTCCGCGACCGTCGACATGGGCTGCTCGGCGATCGTCTCGCTCTACGCGATGACGGGCGCCGAGGTCCGCGGCTCGTTCGTTGCCGGCACGCTCAGCAAGTGCGTCACGATCGGCCACGCCATCGAGAAGGCCCGACGCGCGCACACCGACCCGGTCGCGGCGGTCGTGGACGAACTCGGCGGCCGCCTCCTGCACGTAGGCAAGGTCGTCGACGTGCAGCGCCGTACGACGACCGGCTTCGCCCGCGGTGACGCAGCCGTCGACGGCCTCGACGCCTCGCACGGCCGCCTGCTCACGCTGCGCTTCCAGAACGAGCACCTGGTCGCGGAACTCGACGGTACGGCGGTGGCGACCACGCCGGACCTGATCATCGTGCTCGACACCGAGTCCGGCGAACCGATCACCACCGAGGCGCTCCGGTACGGCCACCGCGTCAGCGTGCTCGCCGCCCCGTCCGACGAACGCTGGCACTCGCCGGCGGGCATCGAGCTGGTCGGCCCGCGGTACTTCGGCTACGACCTCGACCCGATCCGCGCCCTGGAGACAGTATGAGCTGGGAACTCGGCATCGGCCACCTCCGCGACCTCGCCCGCGGTGCGGCGATTCTCGGCACCGGTGGCGGCGGCGACCCGCTGATCGGCCGGCTGCTCGTCGAGCAGGCGATCCGCGAACACGGGCCGGTCACCATCCTCGACCCGGACGAGCTCGCCGACGACGCGTTCGTGATCCCGACCGCGCAGATGGGCGCGCCGACCGTGATCGTGGAGAAGATCCCGCGCGGCAGCGAACCCGTCGGCGCACTGCGGGCGCTGGAGAAACACCTCGGCCGCCGCGCCGACGCCACGATGCCGATCGAGTGCGGCGGCATCAACTCGATGATCCCGCTGCTGGTCGCGGCCCGGACCGGTCTGCCGGTGGTCGACGCGGACGGGATGGGGCGGGCGTTCCCGGAGCTGCAGATGGAGACGTTCTCGGTGTACGGCGTACCGGGGTCGCCGATGGCGATCGCGGGGGAGCATGACGAGACCGTGGTGATCGACACCGCGACCGACAACAAGCAGATGGAGTGGCTGGCGCGCGGGATCACGATCCGGCTCGGCGGCGTCGCGCACATCGCGGAGTACTCGATGACGGGTGCCGAGGTTCGTCGTACGGCGGTACCGCGGACGCTGTCGCTCGGGCTGTCGATCGGGCGCGCCGTACGCGAGGCGCGGGCGGCGCACGCGGACCCGGTCGAGGCGATCCGGGAGGCGTTGGCGCCGACGTTGTACAGCCACCTGCGGGTGCTGTTCCGCGGCAAGGTCGTCGACGTGGAACGCCGTACGGTCGAGGGCTTCGCGCGCGGGCGGGCGCGGTTCACGTCGTACGACGGGACGTCGCGGCTGGAGCTGCGGTTCCAGAACGAGAACCTGGTCGCGGAGGTGGACGGCGAGGTGGTGTGCACGGTGCCGGACCTGATCTGCGTACTGGAGGGCGACACCGCGGAGCCGATCACCACCGAAGGCCTGCGGTACGGGCAGCGCGTGACGGTCGTGGGCATCTCGACGCCGGACCTGATGCGTACCCCCGAGGCGCTGGCGGTCTTCGGGCCGGCGTGCTTCGGTCTGGACGTGGAGTTCAACCCGGTCGAGCGGCACGCGCTCGTTTCCTAGCCCCCTGGCCCGCCGTGCTGACCCCTCCGCGGCGGGCCGGGGTTCCACGCGGACCTCCAGCACTCATCAATGGTCCCGACGGCGCGGCCGCCACGCTCAGGCAGCCGCCGCGCGGGGCGGTTTGGCGCGTTTGGTGAGTGGTGGCGGTGCGCGGTGGCAGGATCGGTCCATGACCACAGTGGTCCGCGAGCAGGACCTGGAGGCGCTGGTCGTCGGGGTCACGCTGCTGGGCTCCGGCGGCGGGGGCGACACGGGCGCGTTCGGGCGGATGCTGCGGCGACGGCTCGGGGTGGGGGAGCTGATACTGCGGGACGCGGCCGATCTGCCGGGGGTATCGGTGAGCCCGATCGGGGTGGTCGGGGCGACCAGCGTGCTGATGGAGAAGCTGCCCAGCGGCGGGGAGTTCGAGACGGCGGTACGGGCGGTCAGCCGGTGGACCGGGGCGGACGTGACCGCGCTGATGTCGCTGGAGGCCGGCGGGCTGAACGGGCTGACGGCGCTGATCGCCGCGCTGGATCTGGGGCTGCCCGTGGTCGACGCGGATCTGATGGGGCGGGCGCTGCCGCGGTTGGACCAGTTCTCGTGGGCGGTGGCGGGGCGGTCGTTGACGCCTTGTGCGTTGAGTGAGCCGAGCGGGCAGGTGATCGTGGTCGACAACGTCGACGCGGCTGGGCTGGAGCGGGCAGTGCGGAGTTTTGTTGCGCAGACGGGTGGGTGGGCGGTGCTGGCGCTCGCGCCGACGCCGATCGAGGCTGCGGCTGTTGATGCGGTCGAGGGGAGTCTTACGCGGGCGCTGACCCTTGGGCGGGCGCATGGCGCGCTTGAGCCGGGTACGGCGCCGGCTGCGGTTGCCGATGGGTTGGGCGGGCGGTTGCTGGGGAGCGGGCGGGTGGAGGAGGTCGCTCGGCATGTGATCGCCGACGGCGGTGCGGCGTTCGGTCGGGGGAGCTTGTGCGTGGTGGACTCCGCCAGTCGGGCGGTGATTCGCATCGAGACGGAGAACGAGTATCTGCTCGCGTTGGTGGACGGTACGCCGGTTGTCACCACGCCGGATCTCCTGTGCGTGCTGGACCACCGTACGCTCCAACCGATCGCCGTGGACGGCGTACGCACCGGCGACGAGGTCGTCGTACTGGCCCTTCCCGGTCCCACGTGGTGGCGGCACCCGGACCGTCTCCGCCACGTAGCCCCAGAAGCTTTCGGCCTAGCCTGCCCACCCCAACTCCTGGAAGCCTCGTGACAACCCTTCTGACCGCCATGCTCACCTCCCCCGGCTGGCAAGACGTAGTAGTCCTAGCCGGCCCCACCGGTGTGGGGCCGGTGAGTGGGTCTTTTGTGGCGTTGGGGTTGGATGCTCGGCCTGCTGGGCTTGCCGGGCGGGTGCTGGTGGTGTTGGTGGTTGAGGATCACCGGGACTGGCGGGTGGATGCCTTGATCAGTCGAGCTTCGGCGGCGGGGGCTGGAGCGTTGCTGCTGGCGGGGACCGAGCCGTTGGGGCGTGGGGCTCAGCTGTTGGCGGAACGGTTGGGGCTACCGGTGCTGGGGTGTCCGGATCCGCTGGCAGCACACGAATACCTGCGACGCGTGACAGCCGAGCCCGAGGTGGTGCGTTCGGACCTCGTACTGCGGGCGGTGTCCGAGCTCAGGCGGACCGGTGGTGATCTCACGGCAGTACTGCGGACAACGTCCACCGTGCTGCACTGTCCCGTCACACTGGCCGGTGCAGACGGCGGTACGCTCGCCGGTGAACCGCTGGAGCCGGCAGAACGCGCAGCGATGGTCGACGTACTGCCGCAAGCCCCAGTCGCATGGGCCGCGCCGTACCGCGTCGACCTGCCGAACGGCGCCGTACTGCTCGCCGTTGCGGTCCTCAGCGCAGGCCCTGTGTGCTGGCTGGTCGCAAGGCTGCCCGGTGTGGTCCCGGCTGAGGTTGCCGCCGTACCTGAGGTGCTCACGGTGGTGGCACCCGCGGTAGGAGAGCGGCTGGCGCTCAGGCGGCTCGAGCTGGAGCGGGATGCGCGTCAACGTACGTCGTTGCTCGGCGAACTGGTGCACGGCGAGCCGTCGGAGGCGACCCGGCGACGGGCTGTCGACCTGGGCTGGCAGCTCGACGGATGGCACACCGGGATCCGGATCGGCGCGGACGGGCAGGTGGATGTGGCAGGCCGGCGTACGGATGTGGTGGAGGCCTTCGACGCGGAAGGCCTGCGGGCCGTGGTGGTGGAGCAGGGCGACGGCTGGTCCGCGTGGATCACCGCCGTACGGGAGCCGACGGCCACCGAAGTACAGCAGCAGGCTGCTGGTATTCGTCGCGTCCAGCGCCGGCTGGTGCAGACGGTCGATACGTATGTCGGAGTCGGTCGTGTTCAGCCCGGTCCGAGCGGTATCGCGACGACGCTGGCGGAAGCGGGTGATGCGGCCGGGCTGGCGCGGGGGCGGGCCGAGACGGGGCGGTTCCTGCATGTAGATCGCCTGGGACTGGCGCAGCTCCTCCTGGCCTGGACCCGCACCGACACGTTCCAGCCGGCGGCACAGGCGCTCCTTGCCCCCATCAAGGATCAACCCGGCGACCTGGTCACGACGCTGGCCGTCTACCTCGACACGGAGTCGTCGCTTGCGGAAACAGCAGCAGTACTAGGCATCCACCGCAACACAGCATCGGCCCGCATAGCCAAGATCCAGCACCTACTAGGCGTAGACCTCACCAACCCAGACGAACGCCTAGCCCTCCACCTAGCCTCACGCACAACACTTACGGAGTAGGTGCGTCCTCGCGGAGTAGGCCTGCTGACTTTAGGTCTGGCCACAGGGCTGATGGGACCTCGGCTCGGGCTAGGGCTGCGTTGGTGTGGACCTCGTCCGCGTTGCGGCAGCCTACTGCGATGCCTGCGACGGCCGGGTGGGCCAGCGGGAACGCGAGTGCCGCCGCGGGGAGCGTGGTGTTGTGGGACTCGCAGATGTCCGCCAGCTTGTTGGCCTTGTCGACCAGGGACTGGGCGGCCGGCTCGTAGTTGAAGGTGGCGCCGACGGCGGGTCGAGGCTGCGACAGGAGGCCGGAGTTGAAGATGCCGACGGCAACCACCTGTACGTCGTTCTCGACACACGCCGGCAGTACGTCGTCCAACCCGTCCGGGTCGATCAGCGAGTACCGCCCGGCCAGCATGATCACGTCGATGTCGATCTCGCGGACGAACCGGGTCAGCATCGCGGACTGGTTCATCCCGGAGCCGATCGCACCGATCACGCCCTGCTCGCGGAGCTCGATCAACGTCGGGAACGCGGTCGCGACCGCTTCGTCGTAGTGGTCGTCCGGGTCGTGCACGAACACCACGTCCAGCCGGTCGGTCCCGATCCGCCGCAGCGAGTCCTCGATGCTCCGCAGTACGCCGTCCCGCGAGAAGTCCCAGCGCCGCCGCCGCGTCGTACTGACATCGAACCCCTCGTCGTCGACGGCCGCGTCGGACGCCTCGTAGATGATCCGCCCGACCTTGCTGGACAGCACGTACGAGTCCCGCGGCTTGCCCTGCAGGCCGAGCCCGAGCCGCTCCTCGGCGAGACCGAGCCCGTAGTGCGGCGCGGTGTCGAAGTACCGCCAGCCCTCGTCCCAGGCGGCGTTCACCGCGGCGACGGCGTCGGCCTCGTGGACCTCACCGAGCAGGTTGCCCAACGGCGCCCCGCCGAGCCCGATCCGCTGATCTTCCGGAAAGAATTTCATGACCGCGCCGCCGGAAGCCGCAGGTTCTGCATCCCGCCGTCGACGGCGAGCGCCGTACCGGTCGTCGACCCCGATATCGGGCTCGCCAGGTACGCGATCGCCGCCGCGACCTCGTCCGCCGACACCAGCCGGCCCATCGGCTGCCGCGCCTCGAGCGCCGCGCGTTCCGCGGCCGGGTCTGCCGCGACGTCGAGCAACCGCCCGACCCACGGCGTGTCCGCCGTACCCGGGTTCACGCAGTTCACCCGGATGCCTTCGCGGACGTGGTCCGCGGCCATCGCCATCGTCAGCGCCAGTACGGCGCCCTTGCTGGCGGAGTACAGCGCGCGGTTCGGCAGGCCGGCGGTCGCGGCGATCGAGCAGGTGTTGACGATCGCGGCCGCGGACGACTTCCGCAGGTGCGGCAGGGCGGCCCGGGTGACGCGGGCGATGCCGACCACGTTCACGTCCAGCACCCGGTGCCATTCGGCGTCGTCGTTCGCGCTCACGTCGCCCTGGGCGCCGATGCCGGCGTTGTTCACGAGTACGTCGATCCCGCCGAGCTGCAGCGCCGCCGCGGCGATCGCGTCCCGGATCGAGTCGTCGTCGGTGACATCGGCCGCGATCCCGGTCAGCGGCGCGTCGACGTCCGGCTTCAGGTCGAACACGACCACCTGCGCGCCGCGGTCCGCGAGCAGCCGGGCGGCCGCCAGCCCGATCCCCGAGGCACCACCGGTCACCACGGCCCGCAGGCCGGCGAAGTCCGTCACTTGCCCTCCTCAGCTAGGTCGGTCCAGATCTTGCCACCCGGGTACCGGAAGTCGGTCAGCGTCTCGGCATCCATCTCCGCGCCGAACCCGGGCCGTACCGGTGCCACGTAGTGCCCGTCCCGGATGACGACCGGGTCCAGGAAGTGCTCGTGCAGGTGGTCGACGTACTCGATCACCCGGTCGTCCAGTGATCCGCTGACCGCGACGTAGTCGAACATCGACAGGTGCTGGACCAGCTCACACAGTCCTACCCCACCCGCGTGCGGACACACCGGTACGCCGAACTTGGCCGCCAGCAGCAGGTTCGCGATGTTCTCGTTGACGCCCGCGACCCGGGCCGAGTCGATCTGCAGGAACGACAGCGCCTCCGCCTGCAGCAACTGCTTGAACACCACCCGGTTCTGCACGTGCTCGCCGGTGGCGACCCGGATCGGCGCGACGGCCTTCGCGATCGCGGCGTGCCCGAGGATGTCGTCCGGGCTGGTCGGCTCCTCCACCCACCACACGTCGTACGGCGCCAGCGCCCCGATCCAGCGGATCGCGTCCGGGACGTCCCAGCGCTGGTTGGCGTCGATCGCGATCCGGATGCCCGGGCCGACCGCCTCGCGGGCCAGCCGCATCCGGCGGACGTCGTCGTCCAGGTTCGCGCCGACCTTGAGCTTGATCTGGGTGAACCCCGCGTCGACCGCCTCGTGGCAGAGCCGGACGAGTTTGGCGTCGTCGTACCCGAGCCAGCCGGGGGTCGTCGTGTACGCCGGGTAACCGCGCTCCCGCAGTACCGCCTCCCGCTCGGCCCGTCCGGGCTCGGCCGCGCGCAGGATCTCCAGCGCCTCGGCGGGGGTCAGCGCGTCGGTCAGGTACCGGAAGTCGACCAGGTCGACGATCTGCTCCGGGGTGAGGTCCGCGAGCAGCTTCCACAGCGGTACGCCGGCGCGCTTGGCGGCGAGGTCCCACACCGCGTTCACGACCGCGCCGATCGCCATGTGCATGACGCCCTTCTCCGGGCCCAGCCAGCGCAGCTGCGAGTCGTGCACGAGCGACTTCCAGAACCCGCCGAGGTCGCTCAGCGTGGCGTCCAGGTCGAGCCCGAGGACGTGGTCCCGGAGCGCCTCGATGGCCGTGGTCTGGATGTCGTTGCCACGCCCGATCGTGAACGCGAACCCGTGGCCCTCCAGCCCGTCCCCGGCGTCGGTCCGGAGGATGACGTACGCCGCGGAGTAGTCCGGGTCGGCGTTCATCGCGTCGGACCCGTCCAGGTCCAGGGACGTGGGGAAGCGGACGTCGTACGTCTCGAACTCGGTGAATCGTGCCATGCGGGAGCCGTTCTACGCGGGCGGGTGTCGACGAGATCCTATAGGATATGTGGCGAGGCCGCACCCGCCGGCCGTTCGGCGCGTGCCCTAGAGTCGGGACGTGGATCCGGAACCCAGTGGTGTGCTGCGGCTCGGTGAGCGGGCGTTCGGGCCCGGGGAGTTCGCGGTGATGGCGATCGTGAACCGGACCCCGGACTCGTTCTTCGACGGCGGTGCGACGTTCGCGACCCAGGCGGCGCTGACCGCGATCGACCAGGCGGTCGCCGACGGTGCCGACGTGGTCGACATCGGCGGCGTCAAGGCCGGGTACGGCGAACCCGTCGACGAGGCCGAGGAACTGCGCCGGACCGTCGACTTCGTGGCCACGGTCCGGGAGCGGCACCCGGAGCTGCTGATCAGCGTCGACACGTACCGCAGCGGCGTCGCCCGCCGGGTCGGCGCCGCCGGGGCGAACCTGATCAACGACACCTGGTCCGGCCACGACCCCGAGCTCGCCGGCGCCGCCGCCGAGGTCGGCGCGGGCCTGGTCTGCAGCCACGTCGGCGGGCTGAAACCGCGCACCGACCCGCACCGGATGGCGTACGACGACGTGGTCGCGGACGTGATCCGGACGACCACCGCGCTGGCCCGGAAGGCGATCGCGGCCGGGGTGCACCCGGACGGGATCGTGATCGACCCGACCCACGACTTCGGCAAAAACACGCTGCACTCGCTCGAGGTGACACGGCGGGTCGACGAGCTCGCGGCCACCGGCTGGCCGGTGCTGGTGGCGATGTCGAACAAGGACTTCCTCGGCGAGACCCTCGACCTGCCGTCCGGGCGACGCGGTCCGGCGACGCTTGCCGCGGTCAGCGTCGCGGCCTGGCTGGGGGCGCGGGTGTTCCGGGTGCACGACGTGGCCGGTTCCCGGCAGGCGCTCGACCTGATCGCCGTACTGCAGAAGACCGCGACCCCGGCGTACACCCGAAGGAGCTTGGTGTGATTCGAGATCGTGCGGCCGGCCGCGAGCTGACCGAGGACGAGCTGATCGCCGCGTACGCGGTGGAGGATCGGTCGGTGCTGCGGCTCCGGGCGAACTTCGTCACCAGCCTGGACGGGGCGGTGAGCGTGCAGGGCCTGTCCGGAGGGTTGTCGAGCAAGGACGACCAGAACATGCTCGGGCGGCTGCGGATGCTGGCGGACGTGGTGCTGGTCGGTGCGGGGACGTTGCGCGCCGAGGGGTACGGCGGGTTGCGGCTCGGGGCGAAGCGGCGGGCGTGGCGGGTCGAACACGGGTTGCCGGAGAACCCGACGCTGGCCGCGGTGTCGGCGCGGCTCGATCTGCCGGCGGAGAGCCCGATGTTCACGGAGGCGCCGACGCGGGCGATCGTCATCACGTGTGCGGCGTCGCCGGCTGATCAGCGGGCGGCGCTCGCCGAGGTTGCCGACGTACTGGTGTGCGGCGAGGACGCGGTGGACCTGAAGGCCGCGGTTGGTGCGCTGGGGGAGCGCGGGCTGACGCAGATCCTCTGTGAGGGCGGCCCGCACCTCCTCGGTTCACTCACCGACGCCGACCTCGTCGACGAACTCTGCCTCACCGTCTCCCCCCTCCTCGCCGGCCCCGGCGCCCGCCGCATCACCGACGGCCTCGCCGCCACCGAGGCCCGCCCCCTCCCACTCCTCCACGTCCTCTCCACCGACGACAACTTCCTCTTCCTCCGCCACGGCCGCGCGGTCGGAGAGGTGGGCTGATGGGGGTTGTTGCGGCGGCGGTTTGTCCGCATCCGCCGATTGTCGTGCCTGAGTTGGCCTCGGGGGCGGCGGCGGAGTTGGAGTCGTTGCGGGGTGCCTGCCGGGCGGCGCTCGACGCTTTGGCTTCCGCGGCCGGCGTCCTCGTCGTCGGGTCCGGTCCGGTCGCGGCGGCGTACGGCGCGGATGCCGGCGGTTCGTTCGGGCCGTACGGCGCTCCCGGCGTACGCATCGGCTCCGGCCCGCGCGTCCTGCCGCTGTCGCTGACCGTCGGCGGCTGGCTCCTCGAGCGCTCGAAGGCCGCCGACCTGCCGCGCACCTACCTCTCGGTCCCGGCCGACGAGACCCCCGAACGCTGCCTGGAAATCGGCCGCGAACTTGCCGCAGGCAACGACCGGATCGGCCTGCTGGTGATGGGCGACGGCTCGGCCCGCCGCAGCGATCACGCCCCCGTCCACCTGCACCCGCGCGCCGAGATCTTCGACAGCACCGTCGCACAAGCCTTCCAGCACGTCGATCTCGACGTACTGGCAGCCCTCGACCCGGACCTGGCGACGGTCCTCCAAGCAGCCGGCCGCGCCCCCTGGCAGGTCCTCGCCGGCGCACTCGCCGGTACGACGCTCACCGCCGACCTCCTGTACGACGCAGCGCCGTACGGCGTCGGCTACTTCGTCGCGTCCTTCACCTGATGTCGCTGATACTGGCGGGGTGACTGAGGAACGGACGGGGTATCGGCGGTCGGCGAAGTCGCCGCGGGGTGAGGCGCGGCGGCGGGAACTGCTCGACAAGGTCGCGGACGACCTCGGGGCGAACGGGCTCGTCGACTTCTCGCTGCGGCGCGCGGCGCGGGCGGCCGGTACGACGCACAAGGTGCTGCTGTACCACTTCGACGGCCCGGAAGACCTGCTGACGCAGGCGGTCCTGCAGTTGCGCGAACGCCGGATCACCCGGGCGGTGTCGGCGGCGGCCGAGCAGGGCGGGTCGCTCGCGGACCGGGTGCGGTCGATGTGGCCGACGCTGATCGGCGAGGAGTCGTGGGTGCTCGACCAGGCGATCGGGCTGGCGATGTACGACGCGGCGCGGTACGCCGATCTCGCTCGGTCGGCGTCGCGGCAGTACCTGCCGACGCTGCTGGCGTTGTGCCCGGAGGAGTGGGCTCCGGAACGTCGTACCGAGGTGGCGGAGTTGGTCCTCGGGACGTTGCGTGGGTTCTTGATCGAGTGGCGGACGAGTGGGGACGCGGCCGGGATCGAGGCGGGGTTCGCCGCGCTGACTCGGGCGCTGGAGCGGGAGGAGAAGGCGTAGACAAGGTTGCGAACCACGTGGTTCACTTCTGGTATGCGTGAGAAGGTGAGCTTCACCAGTGCCGGCGTTGCGTGCGCGGCCTGGCACTACCCGGGGACCAACGGCGGGTGCGTGGTGATGACCGGCGGCTTCGGAGTGACGAAGGAGCCGGGGACGGATCGGTTCGCGGAGCGGTTCGCCGCGGCCGGATTCAGTGTGCTGGCGTTCGACCACCGCGGTTTCGGCGAGAGCGCCGGGGAGCCGCGGCAGGTGGCGCTGGTGCCGGACCAGCTGGAGGACTGGCGGGCGGCGATCGCGTACGCGAAGACGCTGCCCGGGGTTGAGCGGGTGGGGATCTGGGCGTTCTCGCTGCCCGGCGGGTACATCGTGCAGCTGGCGTCGGAGGACCTGGGGTTGTCGGCCGCGATCGCCCAGTCGGCCAACGTCGACGGTCCGACGGTCACGCGCCACGCGTCCCGCTACCAGTCGACCGGCGCCGCGCTCCGGCTCGTCGGCCGAGCTCTGCTGGACGTCATCGGTGGTTGGTTCAACCGCCCACCCCGCCTGGTAGACCTCGCCGCCCCGACCGGCACAGTCGCCCTCCTGAACACCCCCGACGCCGTACTGGGCAGCGAAATCCTCAGCCCCGACAACCGCTACCCCGAGTGGCAACAGTCCATCGCCGCCCGCTCGGTCCTCCCGGCCGTCTTCTACCGCCCAGCGAAGTACGCCCCCGACGCCCGCTGCCCGATCCTGTACGTCGTCTGCAAAGACGACAAGTCAGCCCTAGCGGCCCCCACCCTGAAAGCAGCCGCCACCACCCCGAAGGCCGAGACCCTCCAGGTCCCCGGCAACCACTACGCCCCCTTCACCACCGCCCACGAACAGGTGGTGGAGAGAGAACTCACGTTCCTGCAACAACACCTGGCCCGAACCACCACCCCAGCCCCCGGCCTCACCACCTGAACGCACACCGGGTTGTTGGTCGCCCTCCAACTGTTGTGGCTAGCTGGGTTCGATTGGGATGGGGGCCCAGCGGTCTGCGGTGCTAGCTAGGTCTTCTCGGCCTGCAGTTGTTAGTTGGGTGACTAGTTGGGTGCGGGCGAGTTCTACTGCGGCTACTGCTTCGGATGGGGTCGGGTGGGGGCCGGACCAGTTGCAGGTGGCGTCGCCGGCGTACCAGGGGCCTGTGGGGGAGCGGCGTACGTGGGAGGTGGCCAGGCGAGCGGCGGGGAGGGGTACGCCGGCCAGTTGCACCACGGCGTCTACGGCGACGACCTCGGCGGACAGGTCGAGGAGTGGCTGGAGTTCTACCGCGTCTGTGTGGACGAAGTGGTAGCCGGCGGGGGCTCGTTCCGCCAGCCAGGTGAAGGCCAGCGCCGCCACGGTTGACAGTTCGGCGGACATTTCCGGGTCCAGCGTTTGTACGCCGCACACCCGCGGATCGGTCGGCCGCAGCGCCGCCTGGCAGCGGCGTACCAGCATCTCCTCCGGCAGCGTCTGCCGGCGTCCGACGATCCGCGACAGCCCGACGATGTCGAAGTTCAGCTCGTCGGGCGTCCGTTTCCGGCCGGGCTCGAACGCGGCGCCGGCCGCCGTACCGCGCGTCGTCCACGGGCCGACATGCCACCGGGTGAGAGCCGTCATACGGCCGACCCTACAAGCGCGTTCACGCCGGCCGGACAGGCGCCGGTACGTCGAAGGTCTTCGCCAGGTCGTCCAGGATCGCCCACGCGCCCTGCAGCCCGACCGCGGTCATCCAGGTGAGGTCCGGTACGTCGTGCACCTTCGGCGCGAGCGGCTTCCACAACGGGTTCGCCTTGAACTGGGCGGCCGTCTTCGCGCTCAGCCCCTTCTCGTCGGCGTACGTCGTGACGAAGATCGCGTCGGCGTCGGCGTCCTTGATCCGCTCCGGGCTGATCTCCAGCGCGAAGCCGTCGACGTCCTGCGACTTCGGGCGCTTCAGGCCGGCGTCCTTCAGCACGATCCCGGAGTAGCTCGCGTTCTGGTACAGCCGGGTCGGCCCGTCGACGAACCGGACCACCGAGATCGTCGGGTTGTGCGCCTTCGCGTTGATCGCGTCCCCGGTCGCTTTCGCGGCCTTCTCGTACGCCGAGATCTCCTTCTCCGCGAGGTCCTCCTGGCCGAGCGCCTTGGCCTCCAGCCGGATGTTGTCCTTCCAGGTCGCGCCGGTCGTCTCGGACATGATGGTCGGCGCGATCGCCGACAGCTGGTCGTACAGCTTCTCGTGCCGGACCTTCGCGGTGACGATCAGGTCCGGGTTGAGCGCGGCGATCTTCTCCAAGTTGGGCTCGGCGAGCGTCCCGACCGACTCGGCCTCGGCGCCGTACGTCTTCCGGTCGTCGCCGAGGTAGTCCGGGAGCTGGCCGTTGATCGTGCGGTAGTCGGTGTACCCGACGACCGGGGTGTCGAGGATCAGCGTCGCGTCCACGTAGCTGGTGTCGAGCGCGACGACCCGCTTCGGCTTGCTCTTGATCTCGGTCTTCCCCATCGCGTGCTCGACGGTCCGCGGGAACCCCTCCCCGGCGGCACCCGCGGCGGCCGGGTCGTCGTCGGATCCGGACGATCCACAGGCGGTCAGCGCGAGGGCGGCGGCAGCGAGCAGGGCGGTGATGCGGGGCAGGCGCACGGGTGTCTCCAGATCGGCACGAGTCGCGGGTTAAGGTGTCTGTCCACCTCACAAGTAAGGCAAACCTAACCATATGTCCCCGCCGCCCGCGCCCCCACCCGTGTCGCCACCCTCACCTTCGCCGTCGTACTCCGGCGTTCGCCGGGGTGCTGTGCTGCTTGTGCTGGCCGGGCTGCTGGTGGTGGCGTTCGGGGCCAGCCTTGCGCTGGGCTCTCGGTGGCTGGGGCCTGGTGCGGTGTGGCACGCGTTGACGGCGAACGACGGGTCGGACCCGGACGTGATCGTCCGCAATCTGCGGTTCCCGCGGACCGTCGTCGCCGTACTGATCGGGCTCTGCCTGGGCATCGCCGGCACGCTGATGCAGGGTCATACCCGGAACGCGCTGGCCGAGCCGGGCATCTTCGGTGTGAGTTCGGGCGCCGCGTTCGCCGTCGTACTCGGACTGCAGGCCGGCCTGGTCGACTCGGTCTCCGCGACGGTCTGGGCCGCCCTGATCGGCGCGCTGATCGCGACGTTCGCCGTACAGCGGCTGGCCTCTCGCGGAAGCGGCGCGTCCCCGGTCGGCCTCGCGCTGACGGGTGCGGCGGTGGCCGCGATGCTCGGCGCGCTGACCTCCGCCGTCGTCCTGCTCGACGCGAACACCTTGGACAGCTACCGCTTCTGGGCAGTCGGCTCGGTCGCCGGTCGCGGGCTGGACGTGGCCGGCCAGGTGTTGCCGTTCGCGGGCGTGGGTCTGCTCCTGGCCGCCGTCAACGCCCGCGACCTCGACCTGCTCGCCCTCGGCGACGACGTCGCGGCAGGCCTCGGTCTGTCGGTACGCCGAGCCCGCCTGGTCGGCCTCGGCGCGATCGGCCTGCTGACCGCGGCGGGCGTCGCGGCGTGCGGCCCGATCGGCTTCCTCGGGCTGCTGTCCGGGCACGTCGCACGCCGGATGTTCGGCGCCCGCAACACCTGGCTGATCCCCGCCGCCGGCCTGATCGGCGCGACCACCCTGGTACTCGCGGACCTCGTCGGCCGCCTGGTCGGCGGCGCCGGCGAACTCCAGGCAGGTGTCGTCCTCGGCATCATCGGCGCCCCGCTCTTCGTCCTCGTCGTACGCCGCCGCGCGGTGACCCTGTGAGCCCCCGCACGGTGGGGCTCGGCGGGACGTCGGGTGGTGGACTTGTGCGGGCGCGGGTCGTGGGGTTGAGCTTGTTGTTCGCGGTGCTGGCGGTGATCGTGGCGTTGGTGTCGTTGAGTGTCGGTACGACGAAGCTCCCGGTGGGGGACGTTGTCGAGGTGTTGCTGGGCGGTGGGCGGCGGGGGACTCGGCTGGTGGTGCTGGAGTTGCGGGCGCCGCGGGTCGCGACGGGATTGCTGGTGGGGATGGCGTTCGCGGTGTCGGGCGCGTTGTTGCAGACCTTGTCGCGGAACGCGTTGGCGAGTCCGGACATCGTGGGGGTGAACTCGGGCGCGTCCGCCGGTGCGGTCGCGGTGATCGTGCTCGCGGGGACGGGCGGCGGCAACATCTCCGGTGTCGCGGCGAAGGTCGGGATCCCGCTCGCGGCGGTGCTCGGCGGCCTGATCGCAACCCTCGTCGTCGGAGCGCTGTCGATCCGGCGCGGCGTGGTGGACGCGGGCAAGGTGGTGCTGATCGGGGTCGGCATCGCGGCCGCGGCGAACTCGCTGGTTGCCTGGCTGCTGGTGATCGGCGACGTCAACGACGCGGGCCGGGCCGCCGCCTGGCTGGCCGGTTCGCTCAACGCGCGAGCGTGGAGCGACGCGATCCCGGTGCTCGTCGCGGTCGTCGTGTTGTTGCCGGTAGCAATGATGTTCAACCGCGACCTGTCCGCGCTGGTCCTCGGCGACGACGTGGCCTCCTCGCTCGGTGTCCGGGTGGCGCGGGTCCGGCTTGCGCTGCTGGTGATCGCCACAGTGCTGGCCGCGATGGCCACAGCGGGCGCCGGTCCGATCGCGTTCGTCGCGCTGGTGGCACCACAGGTCGCGCAGCGGCTCAGCCGGATGGAACGACCGCCCTTGCTGACAACAGCAACGCTAGGCGCACTCTTCGTCGTACTGGCGGACCTCTTGGCGCGCAACGGTCTGCAGTGGGCCCACCTCGGCCCGTACGAGCTGCCCGTTGGCGTAGTGACGGCAGCCTGCGGCGCGCCGTACCTGCTTCATCTCATCGGCCGTCAGCAGAAGGGGCGTTAGATGCACGTCGAGAACCTGACCCTCGCGTACGACGGTGCGCCGGTGGTGGAGGGCCTGACGCTGGAGGTGCCGACCGGGCAGCTGACTGCCGTGGTGGGCCCGAACGGCTCCGGCAAGTCCACACTGCTCCGGGGTATGAGCAGGCTGCTGACGCCCCGCAGCGGGCAAGTTCTACTGGACGGCAAGGACATCCACCAGTTGCCGGCCCGTGAACTCGCCAGAAAGCTAGGCGTCCTGCCACAAGGCCCCGTGACCCCAGAAGGCATCACCGCGGCCGAGCTGGTGTCCAGAGGCCGCCACCCGCACCGCGGGCTCTTCGGACGCCTCACTGCAGAGGACGACGCCGCCATAGAGGAGGCCCTGGCCGCGGTTGAGCTAACGGACCTGCGAGAGCGTCCTGTTGACCAGCTGTCGGGTGGGCAACGCCAGCGCGTCTGGATCGCCATGGTCCTGGCGCAGGGCACGCAACACCTCCTGCTCGACGAGCCCACGACATACCTGGACCTGGCCCACGCGGTCGACGTGATGAACGTCGTACATGCAGCAGCCACGACAGGGCGGACCGTTGTGGCCGTACTGCACGACCTGACGCTCGCAGCGCAGTACGCCGACCACCTGGTCGTGATGGGTGACGGCCGGATCGCCGCGGAGGGAAGGCCCGCCGACGTACTCACGGCTACCTTGCTGGCGGAGGTATTCGGCCTCAAGGCCACCGTGGTGGAGGTAGGCGGCGCCCCTGTGGTTGTGCCTGATCGCCTGCACCACCTGCCCGGGTCGGGTTGATTGGTCTATACAGGCTCGCTCGAAAGGATTGCCGGGTCCGGCGCCGCCACGGAGGCTTGGCGGCATGCGCTGGACACGAGTAGTGGTGGCGAGTGGACTGATGGTGACGACGACCGGTGTGGCGCCGCTGGCGCACGCGGCCGGCGCGGCACCGGGCATGTGGACCGAGACGTCGTACAACTCGGTCTTCAAGGACAGCGGGCGGTCGCCGGAGGCGGGCGACGAGATCCGGCTGGACACCGCGAAGAACGACTACGAGGCGGCGCAGATCGTGCTGCGCGGACCGGCCGCGTTCACCGTGAACAGCGTGGACTTCAGCGCGCTGCAGGGCACCGGCGACGCGATCGCGGCGAGCGAGATCAGCTACAACCCGGTCGGGTACGAGTACCTGGACCACAACTCGTACAACGGCTGGGAGCCGGACAACTTCGTCGTACCGACGATCCGGACCGCGCCGGGTGACTTCCCGGACCGGCTGCTGAACCAGACGAGTATCGACGTACCGGCGAACCAGACGCAGTCGATCTGGGTCCGCGTGCACGTCCCGGCGACCGCGCAGGGCGGCATCTACAGCGGCCAGGCCACCGTCCGTACGACGAACGGCAACCTGAACGTGCCGATCCGGGTGAACGCCCGGAACGTGGTGATCCCGCCGGCGAACCAGAGCGAGTTCACCAACGTGATGTGGACGAACTTCCTCGGCCTGACCTCGTGGGACATGGGCCAGGGGGACACTGTCAAGCTGTTCTACGGGCACGACCGGTACTCGCCGCAGTGGTGGCAGCTGATCGACAACTGGGCCGACACGATGAAGCGGTACCGGCAGAACAGCCTGCAGCTGCCGCTGGTCAACCTGCTCACCGACGGCGGCAGCAAGGTCGATGCCGCGGGCAACTACACGTTCAACTTCGACCGCTTCGACCAGGTCGTGCAGCGGTTCCTGGACAAGGGCGTGGTGAACCGGCTGGAGGGCTTCACCGGCGCCGGGCCGCAGAACCCGGACCACAACCCGCAGTACCCGCGGTACCTGCAGGAGGTGACGCCGAAGGAGACCGGCCGGCAGTTGCCGGACTTCGTGTACTGGGACTCGCCGGAGGCGGACAACTGGTACAAGCAGTTCTACCCGGCGCTCCGCCAGCACGTGGCGGAGAAGGGCTGGTCGAGCATGTTCTGGATGCACGTGGGCGACGAGCCGGGGGCCGGCGGCGACCCGGGCTGGTTCGGGATCGCGAACAAGCTGAAGCAGTACTGGCCGGACGTGAAGATCGGCGACGCGGTCGTGAACGACCTGGCCGCGCGGGTCGCGCACGCCGAGGACATCGTGATCCCGAACCTGTTCACGTACACCGCGAACCCGAAGCCGTTCGACGACGAGCGCAAGGCCGGCAAGCCGCTGTGGTTCTACAACTGCAACATCCCGGCCGGCAACCACCTCAACCGGTTCATCGACCAGCCGGAGTGGGACCAGCGGCAGACCATGTGGCTCGCGTACGGCAAGGGCGCGACCGGGTACCTGCACTGGGCGTACGGCAACTGGCAGTTCAAGATGAGCGACCAGACCGTCAAGGGCGACGGCTACATCGTCCGCCCGGACACCGTGCACAACACTGTCGAGGCATCACCGCGGTACGAGTCGTTGCGGGACGGCATGGAGGACTGGGAGGTCCTCAACCACCTCGGCAAGACCAACCCGGGCCTGGCACACGACCTGGCGACCGCCGTGGTGCAGGCCAGCGACAAGTACTCGCCTGACGTGAGCTACATGCAGCGGATCCGCGCCCTGGCACTGGACGCGGCGGCTGGTCTTCCCCTGAAGGGCCTGCGGTACGCCAGGAACGGCCTGCAGTTCGACCTTGGGCGTCAAGCCCAGGTGGACGGGGTGGAGCTGCATTGGGGTTCCACTTGGGCCAGCAAGTACCACGTGCAGATCTCGTACGACGGTACGAAGTGGGCGGAGGCGGCGAGCCGGACCGACGACCCCGCGGACGACCTGGCGAAGCCCGGTGGTGACGACTTCCTGGGCATTAACGCGAAGACGCGCTACATCCGGATCACCGTGGACGGCACAGCGCCGTACGACCTGCAAGGGATCGACGTAGTGGGGCACAGCCTGCTGCAGCAGAACCTTGCGGGCGGGAAGACGTACACGAAGAGCGTTGCACCGTCGACACGGTTCCCGGACGCCGGTAACGAGGCGACCGATGGAGTATTAGGGGACAACTGGGGCGACGGCAAGCAGTTCGGGTACGAGCTGGCCAACGTCGGCGACAGCGTGCACCCGGCGGTCACCATCGACCTCGGCTGGGCGCAAACGGTCGGCACGGTGCGTGTGCATGCGTACGAGGAGTACCCGGACTACCGGCCTGACCAGATCACGGTCGCGACCAGCACCGACGGTACGAACTTCACCAACCGAGGCCAGGTCAGTTCGGTGAACGGGGCCTCGCGGATCTGGTACGACATCGGCTTCGCGCCGTCGAAGGCCCGCTGGGTGCGGCTGACGTTCGACAAGACGATGCACAACAAGTACCAGACCGGCCTGTTCGTCGACGAGATCGAGGCGTACGGCGCCGGCCACGCGGGCGACGTCGTACCCGGCGCCACGGCGTACCAGTGGAACGACGCAGGGGGTGCCGGCCACGAGGTGATCTTCGCCCCGACCGCGGCCGGCACCATGGGGCGCTGGGACTGGAGCGGGGCGGCCGGGCTGAAGCGGAACGACCTGGGCGGCGGGCCGATCGCCGGCAAGAGCACGGGGTACGCCTGGGAGAACCAGCAGCACGCAGTGGCCCGAAGTACGACAGGAACGCTGCTGCACTGGTGGTGGATCGAGGGCGAGCCGGCAGCGCACTACGCGGACTGGGGAGGTGATGCGGCCGGTGATCCGGCCGCAGTGGTCTGGTCCGGCCAGCAGCACATCTTTGCGCGCTCCTCGAGCGGGGGCCTCACCCACTGGTGGTGGGACCCCGCGGACGGTTTGCTACGCGTCGACAGCTGGGGCGACGCGCCAGGGCCGATCGTTGGTACGCCGTCCACGTACGTGTGGGACAACCAGTTGCACGTGGTCGCCCGTGGCGCGGACAACCACCTGTACCACTGGTGGTGGCAGCTGGGTGACTTCGAGCCACACTTCGCGGACTGGGGTGGTGAGGCGTACTCCGACCCCACGACCTTTGTCTGGAACGGACAGCAGCACGTGTACACGCAGGCTGCGGACGGGCAGCTCTACCACTGGTACTGGGACGCCGGTGACGGGCTGCACCAGGTGGAATGGGGAGGTGCTCCGGCGAAGTTCGTCGGGGCACCATCTGCGTTCAAGACCGCGACACAGCAGCACGTGGTGGCCCGTGGCCCCGGCAACACGCTCTACCACTGGTGGTGGGACCAGGGCACCAGCAAGGTGACCTGGGAGGACCTGGGCGGGCAGGTGCACGCCGATCCGGTGGCGTTCGCGTTCGCTGACCAGCATCAGTATTTCGCCCAGAGCGGAACCGGAACGCTGTACCACTGGTGGTGGACGCCGCAGGACGGCTGGCACCAGAACGACTGGGGCGGGTCGGTCCAGGTTCCGGCCTGAAAACTGTCGGTGCCGCCGGGGAAGATCGCGGGCATGAGTCGATTCGCTTCCCAGGCGTCACCGACCGGTAATTTTCTGGTCGGTTGTCCAGCCCCTGACCCGGAGCTAGGTTCGCAGACGTGACCTCGCCCGGTGGTTCTCCGGCGACGACCCCGATCGGCTCCCGGGCCGAGGCGGAGGGTTATGTCGCGATGGTCTGTTTCAAGCACGGTCCACCTCGGCTGTACGGCGTCGAGCTCGAGTGGACCGTGCATCACGCGGAAGACCCGCACCGGCCGCTCGATGCCGGACAACTGAGCAAGGCCCTGGGCGAACACGCCCCCGCGACCCTGGTCCGCGGCAGCCCGCAGCTGCCGTTGCGCCGGGGCGCTCTGGTCACCGTCGAGCCGGGTGGCCAGGTGGAGATCTCCGGTCCCGCGACCGACTCGATCCCACGGCTGATCGACGACACCGCCGCCGACGCCGCCGAGCTCACCTCCCTGCTGCTGGATGCCGGCCTGGTCCCGGGCGGATTCGGCCTGGACCCGTTCCGGGCGCCCCGGCGCATCCTCACCGTCCCGCGGTACGCCGCGATGGAACACGCCTTCCAGCGACTCGGACCGCACGGCCCGCGGATGATGTGCAGCACCGCCGGCCTGCAGATCTGCCTCGACGCGGGCACCGGGCCCGACGCGGCGGACGGCGACCGGAGCGCGGCGCTGCGCTGGCGCGCACTGCACGACCTCGGTCCCGCACTCGTCGGGCTGTTCGCCAACTCCCGGCGCCGGGCCGGCGCCGACACCGGCTGGGCCTCGGCCCGGACCGAGGCCACCTTCGGGACCTGCGCTCCGTTCACCGAGCCGCCACCTCTGGACGGCGACCCGGCCGCCGCGTGGGCGCGGACGGCGATGGAGGCACCGGTGCTCTGCCTGCGCCGGGGCGACACCTGGGACGCCCCGGCGGGGCTGACCTTCGGCGCCTGGGCGGACGGCGCGCTGCCCGGCGACCGACCGACGTACGACGACCTCGACTACCACCTCTCCACGTTGTTCCCGCCGGTCCGGCCGCGCGGGTATCTCGAGGTGCGCTACCTCGACGCGCAGCCGGGGGACGGGTGGATCGCCCCGACCCTGCTGCTCACCGCGCTGATGTCCGCCCCGCTCGACCAGGTCCTGGCGGCCGCCGAGCCCGCCGCGGGCCGCTGGTTCCCCGCGGCCCGCGAGGGCCTGCGGGACAGGTTGGTACTGCGTGCCGCCCGCGACGTGGTGGCCCTCGGTACGGCGGTCCTCGACCGGACCGGTGCGGATCCCGAACTCACCGCTGCCGTCGCGACCCGGCTGCAGCGCATCGTCGACACCACCCAAGGAAGGCGAGCTTCATGAACCACCAACTGTCCGACCTGTCGCCCGAGGGCCTGCGGGCCTTCGTGGGTGAGCAGCTGGAACGGTCCCGGGCCAGGACCGTGCGGCTGACCGACGCGGTCGACACCGACGACCTGGTCAAGCAGCACTCCAAGCTGATGTCACCACTCGTCTGGGACTACGCGCACATCGGCAACCAGGAGGAGCTCTGGCTGGTCCGCGACGTCGGCGGCCGCGAGCCGCTGCGGCAGGACATCGACGAGCTGTACGACGCGTTCCAGCACCCGCGGGCGGAGCGGCCGGCGCTGCCGCTGCTCGGGCCGGTCGAGACCCGCGCGTACGTGACCGAGGTACGGGACAAGGTGCTCGACGTCCTGGACCACGTGAAGTTCGACGGCGGGCGCGAACTGGTGGACAACGCGTTCGCGTTCGGGATGATCGCGCAGCACGAGCAGCAGCACGACGAGACGATGCTCGCGACCCATCAGCTGCGGGCCGGTGCGCCGGTGCTGGACGCGCCACCACCTCCGGCCGGGCGGGTGTTGCCGGCGGCGGAGGTGTTCGTGCCGGGCGGGGTGTTCGAGATGGGTACGTCGATCGAGCCGTGGGCGCTGGACAACGAGCGCCCGGCCCACGCCGTACATGTGAAGCCTTATGTGATCGACACGGTGCCGGTGACGAACGGGGAGTACCTGCGGTTCGTCCTCGCGGGTGGCTACGACGATCCGCAGTGGTGGTCGGAGGACGGCTGGGCGCATGTGCGGAAGGCGTCGCTGGTCGCGCCGCGGTTCTGGTCGCAGGACGACGGGGAGTGGTGGCGGCTGCGGTTCGGGCACCGGGAGCGGTTGCCGCTGGATGAGCCGGTGATGCACGTCTGCTTCTACGAGGCGGAGGCGTACGCGAAGTGGGCCGGCAAGCGCCTGCCGACCGAGGAGGAGTGGGAGTTCGCCGCGCGGTTCGACCCGGTGTCCGGACGGACCCGCCGGTTCCCGTGGGGCGACGAGTCACCCGGTCCGCAGCACGCGAACCTCGGCCAGCGGCATCTGTCGCCGGCACCGGTCGGGGCGTATCCCGCCGGGGCGTCGCCGCTCGGGGTCGAGCAACTGATCGGTGACCTGTGGGAGTGGACGTCGAGCGACTTCCGCCCGTACCCCGGGTTCCGCGCCTGGCCGTACGACGAGTACTCGCTGGTCTTCTTCGGCCCGGACTACAAGATCCTCCGTGGCGGATCGTTCGGTACCGACGAGGTCGTCGCGCGCGGTACGTTCCGCAACTGGGACTACCCGATCCGGCGGCAGATCTTCGCCGGCTTCCGCTGCGCCCGCGACCCGCGCCCCGAAGAACTCTGATGTGCCGCCACCTGGCCTACCTGGGCCCACCTGTGACGCTCTCGTCCCTCGTCGTGACACCCAGCCACTCGTTGTACGAACAGAGCTGGGCGCCGTCGGACATGCGCGGCGGCGGCTCGGTGAACGCGGACGGCTTCGGCATCGGCTGGTATCCGGAAGGGGACGCGGCCGTGTCCGGCGGTCCGGTGCGCTACCGGCGCGACGTACCGATCTGGACCGACGAGAACCTCGCCGGCCTGGCCGGTGCGATCCGGTCCGGTGCGGTCCTGGCCGCGGTACGCAACGGCACCGTCGGCATGCCGTACGGGCAGTCGGCGGTCGCGCCGTTCGCCTCCGGCCACTGGCTGTTCAGCCACAACGGGCGGATCACCGGCTGGCCCGGCGCGACGGTCAAGCTGGCCGAGTCGTTGCCGGTCGGCGACCTGCTGAATCTGGACGCTCCGACCGACTCGGTTTTCCTGTGGGCGTTGATCGTGCGCCGCCTCGGCGACGGTGTGCCGCCGGCGGACGCGGTCGCCGCCGTCGTACGCGACGTGGAGACGGCCGCGCCCGGCTCCCGGCTCAACCTGCTGCTGACCGACGGCGAACAGCTGATCGGTACGACGTGGACGCACTCGCTCCACGTCCGTCGTACGCGCGACTCCATGACCGTCGCCTCCGAACCGTTCGGCGACGGCGAATGGCAGGCAGTACCCGATCGTTCCCTGCTCGTGGCCACCGCCACCTCCTTGCAGGTCACCCCGATGGAAGGACACCTGTGACCCTCATCGACGTACAGCTGACCCCGGACTACGCCGCCCGCGCCCTCCGCGACGACGTACGGGCGGGGTTGTCGGCGACGCCGAAGTGGTTGCCGCCGAAGTGGTTCTACGACGCGCGGGGGAGTGAGCTGTTCGAGCAGATCACCCGACTGCCGGAGTACTACCCGACCCGCGCCGAGCGGGAGATCCTGCAGACCCGGGCCGCGGAGATCGCGGCGCTCACGAACGCGCACACGCTGGTCGAGCTCGGCTCCGGGTCGTCCGAGAAGACCCGGCTGCTGCTCGACGGGTTGCGGGACCACGGGACGCTCACGAGCTTCGTGCCGCTGGACGTTTCCGAGACCGCGCTGCGCGAGGCGTCCGACGCGATCAACGCCGACTACCCGGCGCTCGACGTCCATGGGGTGGTCGGTGACTTCACGGCGCATCTGGACAAGCTGCCGGGTGATCCGCCGCGGCTCGTCGCGTTCCTCGGCGGCACGATCGGCAACCTGATCCCGGCCGAGCGGGAGACGTTCTACGGTTCGATCCGAGACGTGCTGGAGCCGGGGGAGTGGTTGCTGCTGGGGACGGATCTGGTGAAGGACCGGGGGACGCTCGTTGCGGCGTACGACGATGCGGCGGGCGTGACGGCGGAGTTCAACAAGAACGTGCTGCGGGTGATCAACCGGCAGCTCGGCGCGGACTTCGACGTCGACGCGTTCGAGCACGTGGCGGTCTGGGACGCCGACAACGAGTGGATCGAGATGCACCTGCGCGCCACCCGCGCGATGCGGGTGCTGATCCCGGAGATCCACCTCGAGGTGACGTTCGCCGAGGGCGAGGAGATCAGCACCGAGATCTCCGCCAAGTTCCACCGCGCCGGCGTAGAAGCCGAACTGGACAAAGCAGGCTTCACCCCCGCCGCCTGGTGGACCGACACCAAAGCCCGCTTCGCACTATCACTGTGGAGCGCCGTCTGACCCCCTCACCACCAACTGTGGTGAGGGGGAGGGAGAGGAACCGAGCCAGCCTCCTCCCCTCCCACCTGGCTGGGCGAGGGAAGCGGTGCGTGGAGCCGACCCCCTCCTCACCGTTGGTTGGGTGAGGGGAGTGGGGGGTGGAGCCGACCGCTTCCTCACCGTTGGCTGGGTGAGGGGAAGTGGAGGTGGGGTGTCGATCTCCTCCCTCAGCGCAGTTGGTGGTGAGGGGAGGGTGGGGGTCAGCTCCCGTGCTTGATCAACCCAACACCACATCCCACCCCCCTCACCACATGCTGGAGTGAGGGAGGTGGGAGTGGGAGGCTGTTTCAGCTTCCCCGCTTGATCAACCCATCACCACACCCCACCTCGCTCGCCACATGCTGTGGTGACGGAGTGGGGTGGTGGGACGCTGTCTAGCTAGCTGCCTTGCTTGATTAAGCCATTGATTTTGTCGATGTAGGTGGGGAGGTCGGTGATTGGCTTCTTGCCGCTCAGGATGGGCTGGTAGTTGGCGGTGGTGAGGTCGCCGACCTGGCTGGCCCACTGGGTGGTGAAGCGGACGCCGACCGTCTTCTCGGCCCCCAGGTCAGCCTTGACCGTGTCGACGACCGTCGGCTGCTGTGCCTTCGTCAGCGCGTCGAAATAGCTCGCCTGCGCGGGCGTGTACGCCGGCGGCGCGACCGGCGAGGCCGGCAGTACGGCGTCCCACACCTTGGTGTTGATGTACTCGAGCACCTTGAACGTCGCGTCCTGGTCCTTCGTGTACTGCGGCGTGCAGATCCCGACCGAGTCGTACAGCGTGGTCGGCGTGTTGACCTGCGGGAACGGCGCGAACCCGTACTTGATCTTCGGCTTGTCGGTCTGGAACCCGGCCGCCAGCCACTGCCCGCCGAACGTCATCGGCACCTTGCCGGCCGAGAACAGCGACTGCACGTTCGACGCGTCGTACCCGGGAGGTGCGACCGACCCGTTCTTGATCGCGGCGGTCAGCTTCTGCACGCCTTCGGTGTACTTGTCGTCGGCCTCGGCCTTCGTCGGGTGGTTGACGTTGTCGGTGAACGGCGCACCGCCCGCGGACACCGAGTACAGGCTCATCGTGAACGGCCCGTCGGCGCTGGTCAGCTGGTCGGCGACGAGGCCGTACTTCGCCCCGTTCTTGCCGGCGAGCTTCGCGGCGTCGGCGTACATCTCGTCCCACGTCCAGCCGGCCTTCGGCAGCGGCAGGCCCGCGGCGGTGAAGGCGTCGGCGTTGTACCAGACGCCGTACGTGTTCATCAGCGACGGCAGGCCGCCCATCTGGCCGTCCGACGTCTTCCAGTTGTCCATCGCCGACGACACGAACTTGTCCGACTTGAAGTCGCCGTCGCCGTTCTTCATCTTGTCGGCCCAGTCGACCAGCAGGCCCTGCGACGTGTACTGCTGCTCGGTGTCGTTGCCGCACCAGAACAGGTCCGGCAGCTTCTTCGCCTGGGTCAGCGACGCCAGCTTGTCGCCGTACGCGCCGCTCGGGGAGTCGAGCAACTGCACCTTGACGTTGTCGTCCTTGAAGCCCTCCAGCGCCTTCTTGATCGCGGCGTTGGTGTCGGCCGACTCCCACGTCATCACGGTCACGGTGACCGGCCCGTTGCTCGAGCCGCCCGAACCGGACCCGCTGCTGCAGGCCGTTGCCGCCAGCAACCCCGCGCACGCCAGCGCGGTGACGCCCATGATCCTCTTCACAACAATCCTCATTTCTGGTTCGTGCTGCCGAGAGCGCCGAGGCCCTGGATGAAGTAGCGCTGCGCGGCGAAGAAGATGATCAGCGGCGGCAGCATGTACAGCAGGTTGGTGGCCATGTAGTAGCTCCAGTCCGGCGTCTTCCCGGCGAACGGCGAGATGAACGACGCCATCCCCACCGACAACGGCCACTTGCCGGACGAGTACAGGTAGACCAGCGGATTCAGGTAGTCGTTCCAGGACGCCTGGAACGCGAGGATCGCCATCGTCAGCCAGGCCGGCCGGGTCAACGGCAGCATCACGCTGACGAAGATCCGCAGGTGCCCGGCGCCGTCGATCTTCGCCGCCTCGTCGATCGAGTACGGGATGGCCAGGAAGTACTGCCGGGCCAGGAAGATGAACAACGGGTTCCCGCCGAGGAACGCCGGCACGATCAGCGGCAGCCAGGTGTCGTACCAGCCGATGCTCTTGTACATCTGGAACAACGGGATCAGGCCGACCACACCCGGCAGCAGCATGCTTCCGACGAACAGGTAGAACCACACCTTGCGTCCGGGGAACCGCAGCCGGGCCAGCGCGTAGCCGGCCATCATCGCGGTCATCACGCCGCCGATCACGCTCAGCGCCGTGATGATCAGCGAGTTCAGGAACAGCCGCGGGAAGTGGATCGCCTCGGGCCCCTTGATGAAGTTGCTCCAGTTGAACTCGTGCGGGAGCAACTTCGGCGGGATGTCGAACACGGCGGTCTTGCTCTTCAGCCCGATCGTGATCATCCACAGCAGCGGCACGACCATCACCGCGCAGATGAACAGCGCGACGACGTACCACGACGTCGTACCGACCACGCGTGGTCTCTTCTTCGCGGGCGTCACGGCCGGATCGGCGGCCGTGGCCGGGCGGGCGTCAGTCGGAAGTGCTGTCACTGTACGTCCAGAGAGAGGAGAACTTCGCGGTCAGGGCGATCACGGCGATGATGATGACGAACAGCACCCAGACCTGTGCGGACGCGTATCCCAGCTGCGGGATCCGGCCCAGGGTCGGGAAGCCGTTGTTGTAGATGCCGAGCATCAGTACGTTGGTACTGAACCCGGGACCACCGCCGGTGAGGATCTTCGGCTGGTTGAACGTCTGCAGCGCGGCCGTGGTCTGCAGGATCACCTGGAGCAGCATGATCGGGCTGATCATCGGCATCGTGATCCGGAAGAACACCGACCACGGGCCGGCGCCGTCGACCTTGGCGGCCTCGTACAGCTCGGTCGGCACCGACTGCAGCGCGGCCAGGAAGATGATCATCGTCCCGCCGACGCCCCACAGCATCACCAGTACCACGGCCGGCATCGCCATCTTCGGGCTCTGCAGCCACAGGCTCGTCGGCAGGCCGAGCCGGTCGAGGATCGTGTTCAGCAGCCCGACCTGCGGGTCGAGCATGAACTTCCACAGCGTGATCGTCGCGACCGCGGGCAGGACGACCGGCAGGTACGCGAGCGTCCGGACCACCCGGACGCCGGCGAACCGCTGGTTGCAGAACATCGCCAGCGCGAGCCCGAGGATCAGCGACAACGGGACATAGAGCAACACCAGGTAGCCGGTCGCCCGCAACGACGGCCAGAAGGCCGGGTCGGTGGTGAACAGCTTCCGGAAGTTGCCGAGGCCGATGAAGACCGGGTTCGTCAACCCGTTGTACTTCGTCAGCGCGAGATAGAACGATCGGATCAGCGGATAACCCACGAAGACGAGAAACCCGATCACCGCCGGGGCGATGAACAGGTACGCCGCCTTCACATCGGAGCCTGCGTTGCGACTCATCCCACCGCGGCTCTTTCTCCGGGTGGTTCCGCCTGGAGTGGCACTACTCATCCGGCCTCCTGGACGGTAACGTTTCCAACGTTTTACTGTTGGGTGACGATGCCGTGTCCCGAAAAGGAAGTCAACCCCGTGCCCGAAACGTTTCCAACCAAGCCGGAGGTCGCTCGGCCGACGATGATCGACGTCGCCCGCCGGGCCGGCGTCGGGCTCGGCACGGTGTCGCGTGTCGTGAACGGCGGCCACGGTGTCCGGGACGAGACCGCGCAGCGCGTCCGGGCCGCGATCGACGAGCTCGGCTTCCAGCGCAACGAGGTGGCCCGCGCGCTCCGGCCGGGCAAGAAGTCGACGTCGCTGGCGCTGGTCCTCGGTGACCTGACCAACCCGTTCTACGCGAGTATCGCGAAGGCGTCGCTGGAGATCGCCGGCCAGTCCGGGTTCGCCGTCGTGCTGGGCAGTGTCGACGAGGACCCGGAGGGCGAGAAGCGCGCGATCCAGGAGCTGGTCAGCCGCCAGGTCGCCGGGCTGATGATCGTCCCGGACCAGGGCGATCATGCCTTCCTCGAGGGCGCCGGCGTACCGGTGGTGTTCGTCGACCGGCCGGCCACCGGGATCGAGGCCGACATCGTGATGGTCGACAACGAGGGCGGTGGCCGGATCGCGGCCGAACACCTGCTCAGCCAGGGCCACGAGCGGATCGCGATCATCCTCGCGCCGTCGTACTACACGATCGGCCGCCGGTTGCGCGGCTTCCGGCGGGCGCACCGCGCGGCCGGGGTCGAGGTCGACGAGTCGCTGGTGATCCAGCTGCCCGAGGGCAACGCGGAGGCCGCCGAGAAGGCGACCCGTGAGGTGATGCTGCGGCCGGATCCGCCGACCGCGATCTTCGCCTCGACGAACTTCCTGGTCGAGGGTGTGCTGCGGGCGCTCGGCGAACTGGAGCAGGATCCGGCGGTGGTCGGGTTCGACGACTTCCGGCTCGCCGACATGCTGCCGACGCCGGTGACGGTCGTTGCCTCCGACATCGCCGAGCTCGGCCGCAGCGCCGCGCGGCTGCTGCTGGACCGGGCCTCCGGCGCGGACACCCGGCCGCCGCAACGGATCGTGCTGCCGTGCGCGCTGATCGAGCGCGGCTCGGGGGAGCGCCCGCCGTCTGCTGTGAACAGAAAGGCTCCGTGATCCGCGACTCCGCTGGCTAAGGTCGCACCGTGTACTACGAGTCCTTCGGCGCCGGCCGCCCGCTGTTCTTCCTCCCCAGCTGGGGCGGCGACGCCGGCGAGGCCCGCTTCGTCCACGAACCGATCTTCGAACACCGCACAGGCTGGCGCCGCATCTACATAGACCCACCCGGCACCGGCAACTCCCCGGCGGACCCCGCCATCACCAACCAGGACGGCATGCTGTCGTCCATTGCTGGGCTCATCACCGCGGTAGCCGGTGACGAATCATTCGCACTCGCAGGTACGTCGGCCGGCGCCCTGCACGCCCGAGGCATCGTCAAGAGCAACCCGACCCAAGTCCTAGGACTGTTGCTCAGGGCACCTGGTGTGGTGATCGACCGGTCGCGCCGGACGCTTCCGGCCGCGGTGGAGCTGCCGCCGTCCACAGCTCGCGACCGGCAGCACGCGTACTGCGAGGCGGCGGAGAAGCTGGCGGACCTGGAGTTCCTCGGCCGCATCCAGCGCGACCCCTCGACGTACGGCCTGCGGGAAGATCCGTCGGTCCACTTCGATCGCCCGACCCTGATCGTCACCGGCCGCCAGGACACGATCGCCGGGTACGCCGACGCCTGGCCGCTCCTCGGCGACTACCCGCGCGCGACGTACGCCGTACTCGATCAGGAGGACCACTTCCTCCCCGGTCCGGGCTCGGCGTTGTACCGCGCACTCGTGGAGGACTGGCTGGAAAGGGTCGAGCACCCGGGCGCGTGAGGGGCGGAGCGCGCGACCGGGTGCTCGTGTTCGAGGCGGGTCAGAAGTTCGGGTAGGCCCAGCCGAGGTAGCTGTTGAAGTACGGCAGGGCGCGCTTGCCGATCGCGCCGCTGACGCTGGTGGCCCAGAAGTTGCCGTCGCCGGTCGCCACGCCGACGTGTCCGTACGGTGCGGCCAGGTCCCAGAAGACCAGGGCGCCCTTCGGCGGGTTCAGGTCACCCTTGTGCGCGACACCGCGGGCCACGGCGTCGTTCCAGTCGGCCTTGGCGGAGGCCCAGGTCGCGGTCTTGCCGTACGAGTTCTCGGCGGCCATCTCGCAGTACCCCTGGAAGGCCGTCGATCCGTTGCGGGCGGCGTACCAGGCGATGGCCTTGTCGGCGCGCGGGTTGCTGGTGCACAGCGGTGCGATCAGGCCGCTGCTGCCGGTGTTGACGTAGGAGTCGGTGATGTAGCCCTTGCCGGGGACGTGGTCCCAGACGAGGCTCCGGCCGTACTTGCCGGTGACGGGCTCGCCGTAGATCTGGCAGTCGATCTCGACCGGTCCGTTGGGCTGGTTGCCGACCGAGCCGAAGCTGGTCGCGTTCCCGGACCGGATCGCGACGCCGGTGCCGCTGTCGGTGACGACGGTTCCGGTGGCCGCGCTGGCGGTGAGGGTGCCGGTGCCGAGGGCGGTGGCGCCGGCGAGGAGGGCGGTGACGGCAACACGGGCGGTGATGCGCATGAGGGCGGTACGCATAGTGTGTTCCCTTCCTTGAAGTTGTACTCGCAGGGAACCAAAGCGTGCCGGTGTTGTCGCAGTGGGCAACGGCGCCCGCGGGGCGGTCGGGCGCCGCTGCCCGGGGCGTCAGAAGTTGGGCTGCGCCCAGCCGAGGTAGTTCGAGAAGTACGGCAGCGCGCGCTTGCCGATCGCGCCGCTCACACTGGTGGCCCAGAAGTTGCCGTCACCGGTGGCGACGCCGACATGTCCGTAGGAGCTGATGTTCCAGAACACCAGTGCGCCCTTCGGCGGGTTCGTGTCGCCCTTGTGGGCGGCGCCGCGCCGTACGGCGTCGTTCCAGTTGGCGATGGCCGACGCGTAGACGCCGGTCGTGCCGTACGCGTTCTCGACGGCCTTCTCGCAGTACCCCTGGTACGCGGTGGATCCGTTGCGGGCGGCGAACCAGTTGATCGCGTCGTCGGCGCGGGACTGCGGGCTGACGACGGTGGTCGTGATCGGTGCGGACGGGGCGGCGGTCGCGGGCAGGGCGGCGCCGCCGAGGGCGGTCAGGCCGAGGACGGCGACGGCGGTGAGGCGGGTGAGCTTCATGACGGTTGCCTTTCACTCTGTGCTGCGTGGGGCGGTCTGTTACTTTGTGCAGACAATCAGAGCGTGACCGAATTGTCGCAGTGGGCAACGGAAATCAATCACTGCGGTTTGGTATTTTGAGTAGGTAAGTGACGGCGAGAGCGGAGAGTGCGCCGTGCGCCCAGCCCAGGCCAGATACGTGATCGGAGCGCGCATGCGCGAGCTGCGCGAGGCCGCCGGAATGCCGCTGACCCGCGCCGCCGCCGAGTCCGGCTGGGACAAGGGCCACCTGTCCCGCGTGGAGCGTGGCCACACCAAGCCGAGCCGCGAGCTGATCGAGTGGTACGACGATTCGTTCGGCGCGAACCAGGCCCTGGTGAACCAGCTGACCGAGCTCGACGCCGCCGTACGGGCCGGTCGCGACATGTCCCAGCGGGACCTGCGCCGGCACGTCCAGCCGGTGCTGCTCGGCGGCTCGGTCCCGATCGATCACCACCCGGACGACCGGGCGGAGCTGGTGGGGGAGACCGTCCCGGACGGTACGCAGGTCTGTCGCGACGAGACGTTCGAGAAGACCTGGGTGATCCGCAACAGCGGCGAGCGCCCGTGGTGCAACCGCTGGCTCACCCGCCAGGGCGTTCCCGGTACGCCGGGCCGTCTGCGGTCACCGACGCGCGCCGCCGTCCCGGACGCGACGCCGGGCGACATCGTCACGGTCACCATGACCCTCCAGGCACCACCCCAGGTAGGTGCCTCCACCGCCTACTTCAAACTCACCGACGAAGCCGGCCGCCTCTACTACCCCGGCTTGGAGTCCCCGCCCATCTACTGCACAATCCTCACGGTCTACGACCTCTAGCCCCCGCCACCCGTGCCGTTGAACAGGAACTGGTGAGGCCGGAGGGGAAATAGCCTGTTCAACGCCCCGGCCACGCGGACGCGGCCCCGGTTTGTCGACTGTCAGGCGATGTGGAAGTCCGGCCGAGCCGCATGCGAAACACGCCGGATGCGTTCGGCCGTCACATAAGGGTCGTCCAGATCCGGCCAGCCGACCCGCACAACCTGGTAGCCCAGCGCGCGGAGGTTGTCCTCGCGCCATTTCTCCGCCACGAGGCTCTGCGCGTCGCCGTACTTCATCGCGCCGTCGAACTCGACGATGGTCAGACCTCCGAGCAACGTGTCGACCCGAGCGATCAGCCGGCCGCGCCGGTCGCGGATCTCGACCTGCAACTCGGGCTCCGGCAGTCCGTGGTTCGCCATCAGCACCCGGAGCCGCGACTCACCCACCGACTCGCTCAGCCCGTTCGCGAACCGTGCGGCCGCCCGGCCGGCCGGCGATCCCTGCCACCCGGAGTGCCGATCCGCCGTCGCCACGAGCGCTTCCCTTGTGACCAGGCGGTTGTGCAGTGCGGCGTCCCCGAGGACGACCCCGACCTCGTACGACGTGGCACCAGCGGTCTCGGCGACGGCACGCGCCGGCGTCACCACCTGCACCCCGTCGACGACGGTCACCTCGCCGGGATCGAACCGTGACCGGTGCACCTCAGCGATGGTGTCGGAACGCGTTCGGCCACGCGGTTTGGTCACGTGGATCTTGGAAAGGTCGAGGCCCCAGGTCGGCAGACCGTGCAGAACGGCCGCGGATTGATGGCTCACCACCGCGCCGGGCCCCATCCGGGCGATGACAGCCCGGCTCTTCAGGATATGCAGGGCAGCGGCTCGCTCCCACGCCGGCTGATCTGGGCGGGCGGCGGTCGGTTCGACGTACACATCCCTGGACAGCCGCGACCAGTGCCCGGTCCGCAGCCGTCGCCGGATTTCGCTGTCCGTGTAGCCGGACTCCATCGCGTCCGCCCGGCTGAACCAGCCGCCCCGGGCGTCGGTCAGTACAGTCAACTTCGGGTTCATGCCTGGCAAGATGCCGCTGTCGCGCTGCCGGCGGAGCATCGGATTCCCCCGCTGTGGACAACCACAACCTGGGGCGGTGCACCCGCACTGGTGGCGGTGCACAGTAAATGACGTGTCCTGCCCCACCAGACACTGTTCAAAGTCCCGTCGGGCAGGCGGGCGGGGCAGGCGGGCGGGGCGGGGGATGGGGCGGGTGGGTGGGTCAGGTGTTGTAGTGCGCGTCGAGTTCCGCGTCGAGTTCGGCCTTGCGTTTGATCCAGCGTTCGCTGAGGCCCTTGACCTCTTCGTTGATGAAGTCGATGAAGCCGAGCGAGACGCGGATCCGGCGGTGCGCCTCGGTGCCTTCGCCGGAGGCGTCGAGGACCTTGCGGAGCGATTCGGACCAGCGGCCGAGCGAGGCGTCCTCGGTCATCATCGTCTGGTACCACGCGTCGTCCTGGACGACGTACACGTCGCGGCGGCTGCCGGGCTCGCGTTCGCGGGTCGCCAGCCGGAGCTGGAGCAGGTAGTTGACCGCGCCGGAGACGGCGGCCGGGCTGGCCTGCAGCTGCTCGGAGAGTTCGGCGGCGGTCATCCGGCCGGACACGCTGGACAGGATCGCGGCGAATGCCCGGCCCGCCATCCGCGGCCACCCCGTGTCGGCCAGCAGGTTGCCGAACTGCTCGGTGTACCGCTTGACGGCATCGTCGTCTCGATGTGCACTCACCGCCCCATCATCTCCTCTGTGCTGTTAGTAGGCTGTTAGGAAGATTCACAATTTTCTGAACACAGTGTACGTTATGAATCATGACATCAGCCATCGTGGTCTCCGGACTGCACAAGTCGTACGGAAGTACGCACGCCCTCGACGGCCTCGACCTGGAGGTCAAGACCGGTGAGGTGCACGGGTTCCTCGGCCCGAACGGTGCCGGGAAGTCCACCACCATCCGTGTCCTGCTCGGACTGCTGCGGGGTGACGCCGGCGATGTCTCGCTGCTCGGCGGCGATCCCTGGCACGACGCCGCCAAGCTGCACCGGCGGCTCGCCTATGTCCCCGGCGACGTCAACCTCTGGCCGAACCTGACCGGCGGCGAGGTCATCGACCTGCTCGGCCGGCTCCGCGGCGGGCTGGACGAGAAGAAGCGCGACGAGCTGCTCCGCCGGTTCGACCTGGACCCGACCAAGAAGGGCCGGACGTACTCGAAGGGCAACCGGCAGAAGGTCGCGCTGGTCGCGGCGCTGTCCTCGGACGTCGAGCTGCTGATCCTGGACGAGCCGACCTCCGGCCTCGACCCGCTGATGGAGGAGGTGTTCCGGCAGTGCATCGAGGAGGAACGCCAGCGCGACCGGACCGTGCTGCTGTCGAGCCACATCCTCTCCGAGGTCGAGGCGCTGTGTGACCGGGTCAGCATCATCCGCCGCGGCAAGGTGGTCGAGACCGGCACGCTGTCCGAGCTGCGGCACCTGACGCGTACGTCGATCCACGCCGAGCTGGCCGCATCGCCGAACGGCCTGGCGCAACTGCCCGGCGTCCACGATCTCGATGTCGAGGGCAACCGGGTGCGCTGCGAGGTCGACACCGCGCAGCTCGACGCGGTGATGCGGCAACTGTCCGCGAGCGGCATCAAGAGCCTGGTGGCGCAGCCGCCGACGCTCGAGGAGCTGTTCCTGCGGCACTACGAGGACGACGTCGCGGAACCCGAGGCGGCGCTGCGATGAACGACTTCGTCGGTACCGGCACGCTGGTGCGGCTCGCGCTGCGCCGCGACCGGTTGCTGATCCCGATCTGGATCATCGTCTTCGTGATGTCGGCGGCAGGCTCCGCCAAGGCGTCGATCAGCCTGTACTCCGACCACAACGCGCTGGTCGAGGCCGCGCGGACGTCGAACGCGTCGCCCGCCCTGGTCTCGCTGTACGGGCGGATCTTCGACGAGTCCTCGCTCGGGGAGGTCTCGTTGTTCAAGCTGACCGCGTTCGGTGCGCTGCTCGTCGGCCTGCTCGCGGGCATGCTCGTCGTACGGCACACCCGGACCGAGGAGGAGTCCGGGCGGCTGGAGCTGCTCAGTGCCGGCGTACTCGGCCGGTACGCCGCTCTGACCGCCGGGCTGATCCTCTCCGCGGCCACGGTCATCGTGCTGGGGCTGGTGACCGCGCTGTCGCTGATCGGTAGCGGGCTGGACGCCCAGGGCTCGTTCGCGTTCGGGCTGATGTGGGCCGCGGCCGGTCTCTCGTTCGCTGGTGTCGGTGCTGTGACGGCACAGGTCACCGAGAGCGCACGGGCTGCGAACGGGCTGACCGCTGTGGTGCTTGGTGTTTCCTACGTACTCCGTGCCATCGGTGACTCGTCGTCCGACGGCAGCTCGCAGTGGGTGTCGTGGCTGTCTCCCATCGGCTGGTCCCAGCAGGTCCGTGCGTACGCCGGTGATCGGTGGGCCGTACTGCTGGTGCCGTTGGTGTTCTTGGTCGTCATGGTCGCTGCAGCGACTGCCCTGATCCGGCGGCGCGATCTTGGCGCCGGTTTGGTGCGGCCGCGGCCCGGTCCGCCGCGAGCAGCCGCTTCGTTGCGTTCGCCGCTTGCACTGGCCTGGCGGTTGCACCGTGGCTCCTTGGTCGCTTGGGGATTCGCCTTCCTGCTGCTGGGGCTGCTGGTCGGCAACATCGCCAGCAACGTCGACGGTTTTGTCACCAGCGAGAGCGCTAAGGAGATGGTGCAGAAGCTTGGTGGTGTCCAGGGCATTACGGACGCATTCCTGGCGACCGAGATGGGCGTGATGGGGCTGCTGGCGTCTGCGTTCGGCATCCAGGCGGCCTTGCGGCTGCGGTCGGAAGAGACCGCACTGCGGGCGGAACCGTTGCTGGCTACCGGTGTGACCCGTGGACAGTGGCTGGCGAGCCACGTGCTGATGGCACTGCTCGGCACCGGCGCACTGATCCTGGTTGCGGGTCTTGGGTCCGGGGTCTCCAGTGGGGCATCTCTTGGCAACATGGGGCGTCAGGTGCCGCGGATGCTGGCGGCGGCCGCCGTACAGCTGCCTGCTATCTGGTTGGTGACGGCGTTGGTCGTCATCCTGTTCGGGCTGGCGCCGAAGCTGGTCACCGCGGGGTGGGGGCTGTACGGGATCTTCCTGCTGATCGGGCAGTTCGGCGAGATCTTCAACCTGCCGCACTGGGTGATCAACCTCAGCCCGTACGGCCACACGCCGCGGCTGCCAGGTGGTGACTTCTCCGTCACACCCGTGCTCTGGCTGACCGCGATCGCCGCGGCGCTGACGCTTGCCGGATTCGCCACGTTCCGGCGGCGCGACATCGGCTAGTACCCGAGCAGCGCTGGTCTGAGGGGTCCAGCGCTCACAGGCCCGCCCGGCGAGGTACCGGGCGGGCCTGTCTACGATCTCGGGGTGTTGAGTGAGCAACTGGCCGAGTTCTGGACCGAGCGGCACCTGTGCGTGCTGAGTACGGTCCGGGCCGACGGGACCGTCCATGCGACGCCGGTAGGCGCCACCCTTGACGTCGAGGCCGGCGTACTGCGGGTGATCTGCTCCGGTACGTCCTACAAGGCCCGCACGATCCGCCGGCTGGGGGAGGCCGCCGTCGCGGTGACACAGGTCGACGGGCGCCGCTGGAGCACGCTGGAAGGCCGGGCTGTCGTCAGCGACGACCCTGCCGACGTCCTGGACGCCGAAACCCGCTACGCCAAGCGCTACAAGCAGCCTCGGCCGAACCCCGCCCGCGTGGTCCTGCACATCACCATCACGAAGGCCCTCGGCAATGCCGGCTGATCGGCTCACCGTCGTCGGTATCGGCCCAGACGGCTGGGCAGGCCTCGCTCCCGCAGCCCGAGAGGCCCTGACAGCGGCTGAGGTCTTGTTCGGCAGCTCTCGTCAGCTTGCCCTTCTCGACGTCGATGCAGAGCGTGTGGCCTGGCCTTCGCCGCTTTCCGAGGGGTTGCCTCGGTTGCTGGCGGAGTACCAGGGCCGTCGCATCTGCGTGCTCGCCAGCGGTGATCCCACCTTCCACGGGATCGGTACGACGCTGGTCCGCCTCCTCGGCGCGGACGCCGTACATGTCATCCCGCACCCATCCAGCGTCTCCCTCGCCTGCGCGCGCCTCGGCTGGCCACAAGACCAGGTGCAGGTAGTCAGCACGGTCACCAACCCCGTCGACCGCCTGCACCCACACCTCCAGCCGAACCGCCGCCTCCTGATCCTCAGCCGCACCGCCCAGACCCCGGCCGAGGTCGCGCAACTACTGACAGCCCGCGGCTACGGCGCCAGCACCTTCACCGTCCTCGAACAACTCGACGGTCCAGCCGAACGCATCCGCACCACAACAGCCGCCGACTGGTCGTACGACGTCGACCCGCTCAACGTGATCGCCGTCCACTGCCCACCCGACGCCCCCGTACTCTCCACCGTCCCCGGCCTCCCCGACGACGCGTACGAGCACGACGGGCAGCTCACCAAACGCGAAGTACGCGCGGTCTCCCTCTCCCGCCTCGCCCCCGTGCCAGGGCAACTCCTCTGGGACATCGGCGGCGGCGCCGGCAGCATCGCGATCGAGTGGTCCCGTCACCACCCCACCTGCCGGGCCATCGCCGTCGAACGCGACCCCGCCCGCGCCAAGCGCCTCGAACGCAACGCGACCGCCCTCGGCGCTGCGGTCACCGTCGTCGAAGGCCCCGCCCCGGCAGCCCTCGACGGCCTCGAATCACCCGACGCGATCTTCATCGGCGGCGGCGCCACCGCTCCCGGCCTGTTCGACACCTGCTGGAACGCCCTGCGCCCCGGCGGCCGCCTGGTCGCGAACGGCGTCACGCTCGAGACGGAGGCGCTCATCGTCCAGTGGTACAAGACGTTCGGCGGCGACCTGGTCCGCCTCGACGTCCAGCGCGCCTCCGCGATCGGCACCATGACCGGCTGGCGCCCCGCCATGCCCGTCACCATCTGGAGCGTGACCAAGTGACGGTGCACTTCATCGGCGCCGGACCCGGCGCGGCCGACCTGATCACCGTCCGCGGGCGGGACCTGATCGCGTCCTCGCCGGTCTGCCTGTACGCCGGTGCGCTGGTCCCGGCCGAACTCCTCGGCCACTGCCCGCCCGGCGCCCGCACGATCGACACCGCGAACCTCACCCTCGACGAGATCATCGCCGAACTCGCCGCCGCCCACTCCGCCGGCCACGACGTCGCCCGCCTGCACTCCGGCGACCCGTCCGTCTTCAGCGCGATGGCCGAACAACTCCGCCGCCTCGACGCGCTGCAGATCCCGTACGACGTGACCCCAGGAGTCCCGGCGTACGCCGCCGCGGCCGCCACCCTCAACCGCGAGCTGACCGTCCCCGAAGTCGGCCAGACCGTCGTCCTGACCCGGATCGGCGGCAGCGCCAGCGCGATGCCGCCCGGCGAGGACCTGGCCACCCTCGGCGCGAGCCGCGCGACGATCGTCCTGCACCTCGCCGTGCAGCAGATCGACCGCGTCGTCGCTGAGCTCGTCCCGAACTACGGCGCCGACTGCCCGGTCGCGGTGGTCGCCCGCGCGTCCCGCGACGACGAGGCCGTACTCCGGGGCACGCTCGCCGGCATCGCGGACCAGGTGAAGTCCGCGGGCATCCGGCGTACCGCGGTGATCATCGTGGGAAAGGTGCTGTCGGCAACGGCCTTCCGGGACAGCCATCTGTACTCGGCCGACCGCGCCCGATGAGAGTCCTGCTGCTCGGCGGCACCGGCGAGGCTCGCGAGCTGGCGCGGCTACTGGTTGCCGACGGCATCGAGGTGGTCACGTCCCTGGCCGGCCGTACCATCGGCGCCCGCAGGCCTGAGGGAGCGGTGCGCGTCGGCGGCTTCGGCGGCGTCGACGGCCTGGTCACCTGGCTGCAAGCGAATCCCGTCGACGTCGTGGTGGACGCCACCCACCCGTTCGCCGCCCAGATGACCGCCAACGCCGCAGCCGCGAGTACCCAGCTCGACCTTCCGTTCCTCGTGCTGCATCGTCCGGGCTGGACCTCCGGGGACGACTGGCACTGGGTGGATACGCCCGCGGCGGCTGCGGAGCTGCTTCCTGAGCTCGGGTCCCGGGTGTTCCTGACGATCGGCCGCCAAGGACTCGATGCCTTCGCGTCGACCGGCCTCTGGACCCTCGCGCGCTGCGTCGACCCACCCGAGCCGCGGCCGGCCTGGTGTGAGCTCCTCCTTGCCCGCGGCCCCTTCTCCGTGACGGACGAGGTGCGGCTCCTGATGCAGCACCGCATCGACGTACTCGTCACGAAGAACAGCGGCGGCCCCGCCACCGCCGCGAAGCTCGAGGCCGCTCAGCAACTGCACTTACCGGTGGTCGTCATCCGCCGGCCAACGCTGCCCGCCGGCCTCGACGTCGTGACCTCACCGGATCAGGCGCTCGCCTGGGTGATGCGAGAGAGCCACTCGTCGAGCACGTGACGCTCGCCGTCGGTCAGCATCCCGAGCTCCGGCAGATACACCCGGAGCACATTGGCCGCCCCGGTCACACGATCGCCCCCCGGCTGCCCGCCGCTACCCGGCTGCCCGCCGCTACCTGGCTGCCCGCCGCTACCCGGCTGCCCGCCGCTACCCGGCTGCCCGCCGCCACGCGGCTGTCTGCCGCTACCCGGTTGTCCGCCGCTGCCCGGTTGTCCTCCGCGTCGGCGATCCGGATCCGGGTCGGGGGTTGCGATCGTCGCGATCACCGCGTCGAACATCGCGTCCGCCAACCGCGCGTCGCGGCTCTCCTCGGGCGTGGCGAGCAGCGTGAGTACGGCGCCTGAGCCGGCGGCCTGAACCATCTCCGCGGCCAGTTCCTCGGCGACGCGCAACCGGCCCGCGGCCGCCAGGTTGCGGATGCGCGTCCGCAGGATCGTCAGCCCGGCCTCCGCCGCGGCGGGGCGCTTGCCCGGCTGTGTGTCGGCGTACATCAGCAGGAACAGTTCCCGGTTCGCCAGGCCGAAGCCGACGTGCAGGTCCCAGCCGGCGCGGAGATCCGCGACGGGGTCCGCCGTCGGGTCGAGCGGCGGTTTCTCGGCCAGGTACTTCGCGAAGCCGTACTCGAGCACCGCCTGCAGGAGCCCGTTCTTGTCGCCGAACAGGCGGTAGATCGTCGGCGCCTGCGTGCCGGCCGCGGTCGCGACGGCGCGCGTCGAGACCGCGTCCCGGCCGCCGGTCGCGAGCAGGTCGGCCGCGACCTCGACGATCTGCGCGCGCAGCTCGTCGCGGCTGCCTGTGCTTTCTTCCACGGACGCAACCGTAGCGCTTGGGTTCATCTGTTTCCAGTGATAGCGTCATGATGTTTCCACTGATAACAAGGAGTTGTTGATGATCATCGTTACCGGAGGTACTGGCCGGCTCGGGCGGGCCGTTGTCGAGCGTCTTGCCGAGCAGGTTCCCGCCGGCCAGTTGGGCGTCAGCGTGCGCGATCCTGGGAAGGCCTCGGACCTTGCTGCCCGCGGGATCCGGGTGCGGCGCGGCGACTTCGACGATCCGGACGCGCTGGCGGTCGCGTTCGAAGGGGCCGACCAGGTGCTGATCGTGTCGGGGCCGGCCGATCCGGCGCCGCACCGGGTCGCGATCGAGACCGCGAAGGCGGCCGGCGCCGCGCGCATCCTGTACACCTGTCACCAGGCGGCGAACCTCGACTCGCTGTTCGCCGCCACGCGCGGTCATGCCGCGACCGAGCAAGACCTGGCGCGTTCCGGCGTACCGTTCACCGCGCTGCGGAACGGGTTCTATGCGAGTACGCCGGTGTATTTGTTGCGCTCGGCTGTGGAGACGGGGGAGTTGATCGCGCCGGAGGACGGTCCGTTCTCGTGGACCGCGCACCGGGACCTGGCTGATGCTGCCGTGGTCGCGTTGACCGATCCTTCGCGCCTCGACGGGATCACGCCGGCGCTGACGGGGCCCGAAGTACTCGACTACGCAGAGGTGGCTGCGATCGCGTCCGCGCTGACCGGGCGGAAGATCACCCGCGTGACGGTGCCGGACGAGGAGTGGCGGCAGGCGGCGCTCGGGCGGGGGACGCCGGAGTTCGTGGTCGAGCTGACGCTGGGGATCTTCCGGGCCGCGCGGCGCGGCGAGTTCGCGGTCGTCGACCCCACGCTGCCGAAGCTCCTCGGCCGCCCGGCAACCACCCTCCGCGAGGTCCTCGCCGCCGAGCTCGCCAGGTGAGGTCCCCGGGCTGGACCGCGTGAGGTCCGCCGGCCGTGCCGGGTGAGGTCCCCGGGCTGTGCCCCGTGAGGTCCGCGGGCTGTGCCGGGTGAGGTCCCCGGGCTGTGCCGGGTGAGGTCCCTGGGGTGTGCCGCGTGAGGTCCGCCGGCTGTGCCGGGTGAGGCCGCGGGCTGTGCCGGGTGAGGCCGCGGGCTGTGCCGCGTGAGGTCCACGGGTCGTGCTGGGGTGAGGTCCGCGGGTCGTGCTGGGTTAGAGCCGCGGGTTGTGCCGGGTGAGGTCGGCGGCCTTGCTGGGTGAGGTCGGCCACCTCTGGGGCTCACCGGCTTCCGGGGTCGGGGTGGGTGCTCGATAGATTGGCGCCATGGGGATTCAGATCGCGCCGAGCATCCTTTCCGCCGACTTCGCCCGGCTGGCCGACGAGGCGGAGGCGGTGTCGAACGCGGACTGGCTGCACGTCGACGTAATGGACAACCACTTCGTGCCGAACCTGACCCTCGGGATGCCCGTGGTCGAGTCGCTGGCGAAGTCGACCGGCAAGCCGCTCGACTGTCACCTGATGATCGAGGACCCGGACCGCTGGGCACCGGGGTACGTCGAGGCCGGCGCGTCCAGCGTCACGTTCCACGCCGAGGCCTGCCGTGCCCCGATCCGGACCGCGCGGGAGATCCGCGCGAAGGGCGCGCGCGCCGCGATGGCGCTGAAGCCCGCCACGCCGATCGAGCCGTACGAGGACCTGCTGTCCGAGCTCGACATGATCCTGATCATGACCGTCGAGCCCGGGTTCGGCGGGCAGAAGTTCCTCGACGTGTGCGTGCCGAAGATCCGCCGTACCCGCGAACTGCTCGACAAGCACGGCCTGGACCTGTGGATCGAGATCGACGGCGGCATCTCGGTCGAGACGATCGAACGCTGCGCGGAGGCGGGCGCCGACGTGTTCGTGGCCGGCTCGGCGGTGTACGCCGCCGACGACCCGAACGCGATGGTCGAGGAACTACGCGGTCTCGCGGAGCAGGCCAGCGCCCGGTAATTCCACCGCCTCCGCTTCCACCGCCTCCGCTTCCACCGCCTCCGCTTCCGCCGCCTCCGCCGCCGTCTCGGGCGGCACCCGGAGCAGCAGCACCGTCGCGAGCACCGCGAGTACGGCGGCCAGCAGCCACACGTACCGCACGCCGAAGCCGTCGATGATCGCGCCCGCCACCGCGGCCCCGATCGCCCCGCCACCGGTCGCGGCACCGCTCATCCACCCGAAGACCTCGGTCTTCGCCACATCCGGGGTCAACGCACCGAGCCGTCCGTACAGCGCACCGATCGCGGGCGCCAGCGTCAGCCCCGACACCGCCAGCGCGATCCCGAGCGACACCGCCGACCACGTCGCGAACACGCACAGCAGCATCCCGACCGCGACGAGCGCGGCCCGGCGCCACAGGTGCGACGTCCCACGACCGGGAAGCGCACCCGCGACCGCGCCGCCGACCAGGCTGCCGAACGCCCAGACCGACTCGAAGACGCCGGCGATCAGCCGCTCCCCGTGGTTGTCAGCGAACGCGACGATCGCCAGCGAGATCCCGCTGAACGACGTGATCCACAACCCGAACGCGAGGATCAGCGGCAACCGGTGCCGATGCCACAGCAGCTGCCGCGCGGTGAGCGGCACCTCTGTCCGCGGACCGTGGTCCAGCGGCTTGGGTTGTCGGAGCGCGTACCACCAGATGAAGACGGCCGACATCGCCGCCGCGAGCAGGACGCCGAGGCGTGGGCTGGCGACGCTGACCGCGGTTGCCCCGAGCATCGGCCCGACCATGAACAGCAACTCCTGCGTCGTCGCGTCGACGGAGTACGCCGTACGCAACGCAGGCCCGTTGACGACCCGCGGCCAGGCGGCGCGCAACGTCTGCGACACCGGTGGGACGAGCGCACCGGCGACCACCGTGAGCAAGGGCAGGAGCCGGTACTGAGCCGCGGGCAGCAGGGCGATCGCCAGCAGCGCCACGCTCCAGCCGATCCCGGTCACCAGCAGCACACCGCGCGGCCCGCGACGGTCGGCCGTCCGCGACCACAATGGCCCGGCGACCGCCGTACCGACCGAGTAGGCGCCGGCGACCACCCCGGCCCACCGGAACGACCCACTGGCATCCTTCGCAAGGAAAGCGATAGGCACCGTCGTCGCCAGCATGGGCAGGCGAGCAAGCAGCGACGACACCAGCAGCGGAACCACGCCGCCCGCGCGCCACAACTCTCGATAACCCATGTCGAGATGATCCATGAGGCCACCGACAATTTACGATGAGCAGCGTGACCGAGCCCAAACCGGTGGATACCTGGCTGACCGACATGGACGGCGTCCTCGTGCACGAGGAGCGTGCGATCCCCGGCGCCAGCGACTTCATCGCGGCGCTGCAGGCGTCCGGCAAGAAGTTCCTCGTCCTCACCAACAACTCGATCTTCACCCCGCGCGACCTGCGCGCCCGGCTGCTGGTGGCCGGCATCGACATCCCCGAGACGTCGATCTGGACCAGCGCGCTCGCCACCGCCCAGTTCCTCGACGACCAGCGCCCGGGCGGTACGGCGTACGTGATCGGCGAGGCCGGGCTGACCACCGCGCTGCACGAGATCGGGTACGTGCTGACCGAGCGCGACCCGGACTACGTCGTACTCGGCGAGACCCGGACGTACTCGTTCGAGGCGATCACCAAGGCGATCCGGCTGATCGCCGACGGCGCGCGGTTCATCGCGACCAACCCGGACCCGACCGGCCCGTCCCAGGAAGGCCCGCTGCCCGCGACCGGCTCGGTGGCCGCGCTGATCACCCGGGCCACTGGCGTCGCGCCGTACTTCGTCGGCAAGCCGAACCCGCTGATGATGCGCAGCGCCCTGAACCGGATCGAGGGCCACTCGGAACACACGGTCATGATCGGCGACCGGATGGACACGGACATCATCAGCGGTCTCGAGGCCGGCCTGCGGAGCGTGCTCGTGCTGTCCGGGTCGACCGGCGAGCACGAGGTCGAGCGGTTCCCGTACCGCCCGACCCGGATCGTCGCCTCGATCGCCGACGTCGTCCCGCTGGTGAGCGCCCTGTCCTAACAGGTCAGGGTGCGGAAGCCGTACCCCTGTGCCTTGAGCGCCGTCAAGATCGCGGGCAGTGCGGCCACCGTCTGCGCGCGGTTGCCGCCGCCGTCATGCATCAGGACCACCGAGCCGCTGTGCACGTTCTTCAGCACGCGCTGCACGATCGCGGCCGTACCGGGCTTGGTCCAGTCGCGCGAGTCGACGGTCCACACGACCAGGTCCTTGTGCAGTTGACGGGCCCGTTGCCGGACGGTCGCGCTCACTCCGCCGTACGGCGGCCGCAGGCAACCGGGCGTGCTGCCGATCTCGGCGCGGATCGCCTGGTCCGTCGACGCGACCTCCTGCTGGAACCTGGCCGCGGTGAGCTTGCGCAGGTCGCTGTGGTCCCAGGTGTGGTTCTGCACGCTGTGGCCGGCCTCGTGGATCCGCTTCGTCAGCTCAGGATGCTTGCGCACGTTCTGCCCGACCTCGAAGAACGTCGCCTTGGCGTCGTACTTCGCGAGGATGTCGAGCACCTTCGGGGTGTACTCGGCATCCGGTCCGTCGTCGAACGTCAGTACGACGTACTTCGTCGGCAACGGCGTCGGGCTGGGCACGACGGCAGCCGGGGCCTCGGCGGCCGGCGTGGGCGTGACGGGTTTGGCGGGTGACCTCGCGGCCGCGACCACGACCGTACCGATCACCGCGCTCACCAGCATCATCATCGCCAGGCCGACGGCCCTGTTCCCCGCACGCGTCAAGCGAACAGCCATGTTCCCCCCAGGGCGGTGGGTGGTCACTTCCTCACCCGACCAACCCTCGGTGAACTATCGGCGAAAGCCAGCGGCCACGCCGCTTGCACCTCAACAAATCACGGATACCGGACGCCTCAGGTGCACGACATCGTGGTGAACGAGAAGCCGCGGGCCTTCAGGGTCCGCAGGATCGTGGGCAGCGCGGTTACCGTCTGGCTGCGGTTGCCGCCGCCGTCGTGCAGCAGGATCACCGATCCGCCGTGCACGTTCGTGAGCGCCCGGCGCACGATCACCGACGTTCCCGGACGGGACCAGTCGCGGGTGTCGATCGTCCAGACCCGGATCTTCTTGCCGAGGAGCGCGGCACGGTGCGCCTCCAGCTTGTTCATCCCGCCGTACGGCGGCCGCAGGCAGTGCGGCGTGTACCCGGTCTGTGTCGTGATCGCGCGATCCGCGGTGAGGACCTGCGACTTGAACACCGGCCACGAGACATGCCGCAGATCCGGGTGCGACCAGGTGTGGTTCTGCACGCTGTTGCCCTGCTGGTACACGTGCCTGGTGTACGCCGGGTAGCGCCGCACGTTCTGCCCGATCTCGAAGAACGTGGCCCGGGCACCGTAGGCGCGAAGAATCTTCAGGACCTGCGGCGTGTACGTACTCGGGCCGTCGTCGAACGTCAGATACACGTACTTCGGCGTCCGGGCCTCGCTGCTCGCGGCCGCGGTGGCCCTTGGCATCAGCCCGACCGCGACCACTCCGATGGCGAGCACTGCGACCAACAACCGGCGTACAGGCATGGCTACCCCCAGGATGCGGCGTCAGACTTCCATCGTGCGCCGCGACCGGCTCACTCAGAGCACCTGCGACAGGAACTGCCGAAGTCTCGGCGACTCGGCCGCTCCGAAGATCTGCTCCGGTACGCCGGACTCGACCACCACGCCCTGATCCATGAACGCGACCTGGTCCGCCACCTCGCGCGCGAACCCCATCTCGTGGGTGACCACGACCATCGTCATCCCGGCGCCGGCGAGGTCGGCCATCAGCGCGAGCACGCCCTTCACCAGCTCCGGGTCGAGCGCGGACGTCGCCTCGTCGAACAGCATCACCTCGGGCCGCATCGCCAGCGCCCGCGCGATCGCGACCCGCTGCTGCTGACCGCCGGACAGGTTCCCGGGACGGGCAGTCGCCTTGTGGGCCAGGCCGACCAGGTCGAGCTGCTCGCGCGCGGCAGCCTGCGCGGCCTCGGCGTCGAGCTTCTTGATCTTGCGCAGCGGCAGCGTGATGTTGTCGAGCACGCTCTTGTGCGGGAACAGGTTGAAGTGCTGGAACACCATCCCGATCCGGCGCCGCAGCACGTCCGGGTCACCCCGCAGTACCGACTCGCCGCCCAGCTTCACATCGCCCGCGTCCGGCTCGAGCAGCCGGTTGACCGCCCGCAGCAACGTCGACTTCCCGGACCCCGACGGGCCGATCACGCACGCGGTCCGCCCGGCCGGTACTGCGAGGTCGACGCCGCGCAGCACCTTGGTGCTGCCGAACGCGAGCTCGACCCCGCTGACCTCAAGGCTCGCGCCCTCAACGTGCCGCATGCTCGACCTCCTCCACCGGACGCCCTTCGCGGAGTCGCTTGTCGAAGTGGTTCACCAGGTGCGTCAACGGCACCGTCATCACCAGGTAGAAGATGCCCGCGAGCAGCAACGGCGACAGGTTGCCGTTGGTCGCGGCCGCGTCCTGGCCGATCCGGAACAGCTCGCGCTGACTCGCCAGCAGGCCCAGGAAGTACACCAGGCTGGAGTCCTTCACGAGCGCGATGAACTGGTTCACCAGCGCCGGCAGCACCCGCCGTACCCCCTGCGGGATGACGACCAGCCGCATGCCGCTGGGGTAGCTGAACCCGAGCGCGCGGGCCGCCTCGAGCTGACCCTTCTCGACGCTCTGGATCCCGGAGCGGAAGATCTCCCCGATGTACGCGGCGGCGATCAGCGACAGCGCGAGGATACCGAGCGGGTACGGGTTCGGGCCCCACCAGTGCCGGGTGATCGGGGACAGGCCCTGGCCGATCAGCAGGATCGTCAGGATCGCCGGCAGGCCGCGGAAGATGTCGGTGTAGATCTTCGCCGGCCAGCGCAGCCAGCGCTTCCGGGACAGGGCGAGGACCGCCACGATCATGCCGAGCACAGTGCCCAGCACGACCGAGGCGGCCGCCAGGATCAGCGTGTTGACCAGCCCGACCTTCAGCATCTCGGGCAGTACTTCCTTCATCGACTCCCAGTCGAGGAAGGTGTCACGCAGGGTGGACCAGATGTCCATCAGGCTTTGGGAGCCGTGAACTTGACCGACCCGCTGCCCGGCTTGAAGTTCGCCGGTACGGCGCGGCCCGGGTAGTACTGCTCGACCAGCTTGGTCCAGGTGCCGTCGGCGATCACCTCGTCGAGCGCCTTGTTGACGGCCTCGCGGAGCTTGTCGTTCTTCTTCGCGACCGCGAACGCCATCGGCGCGTCACTCAGCTCCTTGGCGGCCAGGACCACGGTGCCGCCGCCCTGCTCCTTGGCCATCTTCTCGCCGATCTCGGCAGGCGAGACCCAGGCGTCCGCCGTACCGGCCTTGAGCTGGCCGAGGGCGGCGTTGTAGTTCGGTACGCGGACCGGGTTCAGGCCCTTCTGTGTCGCGTAGTCGTCCTGGACGGTGCCCTGGACGACCACGACGCGCTTGCCGGGCAACTGGTCGAACTTCGTGATGCCGGAGTCCTTGGTCGTGTTCAGCCCGAGGTAGCCGAAGTCGTACCCGTTGCTGAAGGCAACCGTCTTCTTGCGGGCCTCGGTGACCGTGATCGACGAGCTGCCGAGGTCGAACTGACCGCCGTTCACCTGCGACAGCAGCGCCGAGAAGTCGGTGCCGACGAACTCGGGCTTGAGGTTCAGCTTCGCGGCGACCGCGGTGATCAGGTCGTTGTCGAACCCGGTGAACTTGCCGTCCTTCACGTACACGTTCGGCGGCGCGTCGGTCAGCGTCCCGATCCGCAGCGTGCCGGGCTGCATCAGCCCGAGGTCCGGGCCGGCCGCGGAATCCTTCTTGTCGCTGCCGCAGGCAACCATCGCGGCCGCCAAGGTGACAGCCCCGACCACTGCCGCAACCCGCCGAAACGCACGCACAACTGTCTCCTCACACCGTCAACGAACGCAGGGCGATCGGCCCTGTCGTGGCAACCCAACACCAGGGCTCGTGGTTCGTATTCCAGTGCGACAAAGCGTGAGACGGCGGCCAAAGTCGAGTTGGTCTGTGCTATATCAGGTGGTCAGCCGTGATGCTTCTCATAGTGCACGAGGGCGTCGGCCGTCCGACCGGTGCCGTAGGCAAGCAGCAGGTCGGCGACGGCCGGCGACTCCTTGGCCGCCGCCACCGCCGCCCGCTGGATCTCACCCGCGGATGCGACCTCGCGGAACAGGTCCTGGATCGCTCGAACGACGGCGCGCGCCGGGACGTCCGGCAGTGCCGTCGCCCACGCGGCGGCCGCCGCCTCGACGGACAGCCCGGTGGGTGAGGCGAAGGCGGTCGGCGCCCCGGCACCCAGACCGACTCCCGCGCCCTGGCCTACTCCCGCGCCCTGGCCTACTCCCGCGCCCTGGCCGACTGCGGCGCCCTGGCCTACTCCCGCGCCTGGTCCTACTCCCGCACCCTGGCCTACTCCCGCACCCGGAGTGACCCCTGTGCCCGGACCTGCTCCGGTGCCTGTCGGCAGGCCGGCACCGGCTGCCTGTGCTCCCGTCCGCAGCGGCGTTCCGCCCGGTGCGTCAGGCCGACGGAGGTGGCCGGTGGTCGGGCTCGTGTAGGCACCGGTGGCCGCCCGGATCCCGTCCAGCTCGCCGGCGATCTCCGTCGGCTCGATCCCGCCGGCCACGGCCAGGTCTGCGAGCTCGGACACGGCCCGCAGCCGGGACACCACCGCCGGGTTGCCGATCTTCACCCGCTGGGCGCTGACCAGTTGGGAGAGCATCGGCGCGGACAGCCCGATCACCTGGGCGAGACCGCCCTGGGTCAGTCCGAGCGTCTGGGTGACCCGGCGCACCACGTCGCCCAGCGGCTCGCCGTACAGCTCGACCTGTTGCTTCAGGTTCTGCGCGCTCTGTTCCATCCTCGTGCTCCCTCGCCGGGCATCCCTTGGCACCTGCAAAGATCTTCGCACTTGCGAACGACAATTTCCAGTGTGAAACGGCTTGACATTTGCAATCGCAAACTGAGAGTGTTTGCGGCAGCGAATCCCACTGGAGGAAACGATGACGACTCACCATCGACACCGCCGCCCGGCGGTGCTGGCGCTTCTCGCCATCACCCTGACCGCGCTGCTCGCCGGTCTGGCGGCGCCGACGGCCCAGGCCGACCCCGACCCGGGCACCGGCAAGCTCGTTCTCGTGCTGGACTCGTCCGGCTCGATGAAGGAGCCGGCCGGCGACGGGACGACGAAGATCGCCGCGGCCCGGACCGCCCTGACCCAGGCGGTCGGCAAGCTGCCCGCGGACGCGCAGGTCGGCCTCCGCGTCTACGGCGCCACCGTGTTCAAGCGCAGCCAGGCAGGTGCCTGCACGGACACCCAGCTGACCGTTCCGATCGGCGCCGGCAACCGGCCGCAGCTCCAGGCGGCGATCGCGAAGTACCAGCCGTACGGCGAGACCCCGATCGGCTACGCCCTGCAGCAGGCCGCCAAGGACCTCGGCCCCTCCGGCCAACGCACGATCGTGCTGGTGTCCGACGGCGAGGCCACCTGCGCGCCGGACCCGTGCGTGGTCGCGCAGTCGATCGCCAAGCAGGGCATCGACCTGAAGATCGACGTCGTCGGCTTCCGCGTCGGCGGCAAGGCCCGCAGCCAGCTCCAGTGCGTGGCCCGCGAAGGCCGCGGCGACTACTACGACGCCGACTCGACCATCGACCTCGAAGCGGGGCTGGGCAGGCTGTCCACCAGGGCTTTCCGCCCGTTCCGGATCTCCGGCACACCGGTCGACGGCGCGCCGCAGCAGGAGGGCGCGCCGGAGCTTGCCCCCGGCCACTACTCCGACACGTTCGGCGTTGACGACACCTCGAAGCACTACCTGATCAAGCGGACCATGAAGGGGTCGACGCTGCGCGCCGGCGTCAGCTTCCGGCGTCCGTCGGGCGGCAGCCTGGTGATCCAGACCGAGGTGCGGCTCAACACGATCGACGGCGAGAAGTGCGGCTGGAGCTATCCGCGGAGCTTCGACGGCAACCAGGGGCTCGCGACCGGGACGGCCTCGAGCTGGTCCAAGTACGACTCCACCAATGTCTGCTCGGACTCCGACGCGATGGTGCTCACGGTCAACCCGGGCAAGGACTTCCGGGAACTCAAGGGCGTGCCGTACGAGCTGCGCATCGACGAGGAGCCGCCGGTCGACTCCACCACCAACCTCCCCGCGGCGGCGGCCGACCCGGTCTGGACGCCGATGAAGGGTTCGGTCCCGCGGGAGATCGTGCCCGGTTCGAGCTTCCCGGATGCCCCGCTGCTCCAGCCCGGGACGTACAAGACGACGCTCATGCCGGGCGAGCTCCAGCTGTACAAGGTGAAGCTCGACTGGGGTCAGCGGCTGCAGCTGCAGACGACCGTTCCGGAGATGGCCGGCGCCACGGCCGAGGCCCTGGACGGGATCCGGTACCTCGACACCGCGGTGATCTCGCCGATCGGCGAGGACGTGTACGCGGTCTTCGCGAAGAACGTGCCGGGCGGTTCGTACAAGCGCGGCGTACTGACCAAACGCGGCCTGGTCAAGGCGGTCACGACCAAGGAGGTGCGGTACCTGAACCGCAACGGCGCCAACGACCAGGACACCGGCACCTCCGTGCCCGGTGAGTACTACCTCGCGGTGTCGCTCACCCGGAAGACCGACGACAAGGCTTTCACGATCCCGCTCAACCTCACCGTCGCCGCCGTCGGCGCACCAGGCACCGGCAAGCCGCAGTACGTCGACGACGCAACGCCGGTCACGGGCGAGACCGCGACCCCGACGCCGACCGAGACCCCGAGCGCCTTCCCGCCGGAGTCCACCGAGCCGACCAACTCCGGCGACAAAACCGAGGCAGGCACCCCGGTCGCCGGCCGCTCCGACAATGACAGTGGTACGCCGATCGCTCTGGTCGCAGGTCTCTCGGGAGGCGGGGTAGTGCTCCTGCTGGTCGGCCTGCTCCTGGTGGTGCGCCTGCGCCGCACCCCAGCCACGCGTCAGGCCGCGCAATACCCAGGAGGAGTGCAGCACCCGAACGGACCACAGTCCCCAGGCCAGCACCCGAACGGACCGCAGTACCCGAACCAACCTCCGCGCTGAGCACGACCTGCGTTGACGAGCCCGGCCCTCACCCGGCCGGGGCTCGTCCCGTAGAACTCACCATCTCGGTGGCTAACCTCTCGAACCCAGCACGTGCGGTCGCCGGGAGAATCCGCAGGCCGGTCCCAGGCCGTCGGACGGGGGAGGAGGTAGGTTCTGGGCGGTGGAGGCGTTTGCGGGGCGGTTTCGGCTGATCGATCTGATCGGGACCGGTGGCATGGGCTCGGTCTGGCGGGCGTGGGACCTGCGGCGGTCGACGTACGTGGCCGCGAAGGTGCTCGGGCAGCACGACGCCGCGACGTTGCTGCGGTTCGTACGGGAGCAGTCGCTGCGGATCGAGCACCCGCACGTGATCGCGCCGCACGGGTGGGCCGCGGACGACGACAAGGTCGTGTTCGCGATGGACCTGGTCCGGGGCGGTTCGGTGGCGACGCTGCTCGGCGACCACGGCCCGCTGCCGACGGCGTACGTCGCCGTACTGCTGGATCAACTGCTGCACGGGCTGTCGGCCGTACACGCGGCCCGCGTCGTACACCGCGATGTGAAACCCGCCAACCTCCTGCTGGACGTCACCGGCACCGGTCGTCCACACCTGCGCCTCTCGGACTTCGGCGTCGCCGGCCTCCTCGACGAGCCCCGGATGACCCGCCAGAGCATGATCCTCGGCACCCCCGGCTACCTCGCCCCCGAACAACTGGCCGGCGCCGACCCCGACCCGCGCCAGGACCTGTACGCCGTAGGCGCCGTAGCCGCCGAACTCCTCACCGGCGAACGCCCCACCACCGACGGCACCCTACCGATCGCCACCGGCCCGCTGGCCGACTTCATCCACCACCTCACCGCGACCGATCCCGCCGACCGCCCCACCTCAGCCGCAGCGGCCGCCCAACTCCTCGCCACCGCAAACCTTCCCCACACCTGGCCCACCACCCCCGACGCCCCCGAGGTCTTCGACCAACTTCCACCTCTCCCACCCCGCTGGACCCCCACAGGCCCCCAACAAGCCTCCACCCCCGCCCACCAACCTCAGACCACCCCACCAACCGCCCCGGAGCCGGTTGCTCCGCACACACCTGACGCCACAGGCGCGTATCCAGCAGTTGCTCCGTCGCCTGGGGTGGGTGTGCCGGCGCCCGCTGCTCCGGCAGGTACGCCAGGTGGGGTCGGCGTACCGGCGGCAGATGCTGCGCCGGGGGAGATGGGTGGGCGTTCTCCGGCTGCTCCGGCGGTTGGGACCGGTGTGCCTGGGGCAGTCGCTTCGTCGGGTGCGCCGGCGGCCGGTGCTCCGGCTGGTACGCGAGGTGGGGTGGGTGTTCCGGCGGCGTCTGCTGCAGCGGGGGAGGTGGGTGGGCGCGCTGCGGGTGCTCCGTCGGGTGCTCCGTCGGGTGCTCCGTCGGGTGCTCCGGGTGGGGCCGGTGCGCGTGGGGCAGTTGCTTCGTCGGGTGTGCCGCCGGCCGGTGGGCCGGTTGGTGCACCGGGTGGAGGGGGCGTACCGGCTGCTTCTGCTGCTGCGGGAGAGGTGGGTGGGCGTGCTGCTGCAGGTGCTCCGGGTGGGGTGGGTGGGTCGGCGGCCAGCGGGCCGGGTGGAGGGGGCGCGTCTGCTGTGCCGGGTGTGGTGGTGGGGCGGGGGTTGTGGTGGGTGGTTTGGATTTGTTGGTTGGGGGCGGTGGGGTTGTTGGGGAGTGCTGTCTGGTTGTTGATTCGGTAAATCGGGGGACGGTGGCGGGACCCGGTGGAAGACTGCGGGGGATGGATTCGTCAGTGGTGACAGCGCCGGCCGGGGAACGGCTGCGGGAGTTGGTGGCGGCGTTGGCGGTCACGACGACGGTTGGGTATGGCGTACTGATCTACGCGTTCAGCGCGCTCCTCGGACCCATGAGCCACGACCTGGCCGTCTCCACCACGACCGTCGTCGGCGCGTCGACGACCGCGGTGCTCGTGAGCGGGCTGATCTCGATCCCGGTCGGGCGTCGGCTGGATGTGCGGGGCGGGCGCGGGCTGATGGCGACGGGCTCGGTGCTCGCCGCGTTCGCCGTACTCGGCTGGTCGCGGGTGGAAAATACCTTCCAGTTGTACGCCGTGTTCGTCCTGATCGGTGTCGCGTCCGCGATGGTCCTCTACCCACCGGCGATGGCCGTCGTGGTCTCCGTCGCCGCGCCCGCGAAGCGAACGAACTCGATCCTCACCATCACGTTGGTCGGCGGTCTCGCCAGTTCGATCTTCATCCCGCTCACCGGATACCTCGCGCTGGCCCTCGGCTGGCGTACCGCCCTCGCCGTACTGGCAGGAATCCTCGCCGCCACCACCATCCCGCTGCACCTGCTCGCCGTACCCCCACGGCAGACCCCGAAGCTCACAAGCACACGATCACCGAAGTCACCGACCAGAGTCCTCAAGGATCCCGGGTTCTGGTTCCTGGCCGGCGCGTTCGTAGTGCACAGCGCGGCCCTGGCAGCGATCTCGGTCCACCTGGTCCTCTACCTGATCACCCTCGGCCACCCGCCGGCACGGGCAGCGAGCCTGGCCGGTCTGCTCGGACTGTTGTCGGTGACCGGCCGCCTCGTGACCAGCGTCTCCGCCCGGTGGTTGCCGATGGCGACGATCACCTCGCTGATCCTGACAGTCCAGGGCATCGCGATCGCACTGCTACCGGTGCTCGGTCGGCAGGTCGCGGGCGCGATCGGGTGCCTGGTGCTGTTCGGGCTCGGGTTCGGGGTGTCGTCGATCGCGACGCCGGCGATTCTGCTCGACCGGTACGGCGCGACCGGGTTCGGCACGATCGCGGGGATGCTCGGTACGCCGACCACGATCGCGAAGGCGACCGGCCCGCTGGCGGGCGCCGGGCTGGCGGAGGCGTTCGGGTACCGCCCGCTGGTGCTCTCGGTCGCGGTGGCGTGCGTGGTCGCGGCGGCCGGCCTCGCCCTGACCCGGAAGGTCCGCCCGGTGGCCACGATGTGACCTGGGTCGTGGCGGGGGTTGGCCGAGGGGGCATACTTGAGGAACGAGTGAAACCCACTCGCGTGCTCCGGGGTCGGTGTAATTCCGAGCCGGCGGTGACAGTCCGCGACCCGTGACTTCGCAAGAAGGAGCGGTTGACCTGGTGGAATTCCGGGACCGACGGTGAAAGTCCGGATGGGAGGCGCACGCGGTCGGCGGGTGTGCTCTGGCGCCCGGCGGCGCGGAGCGTGGGCGGTAGGCCCGCGGGACGCGGCGGCGAGGGTCCGGCGACGGACCTGGCGCTGGGACCGGCAGGTTCCAGCGAAGGCGACCGAGCAGATGTGCCGAGCGAGGCCCCGGCAGTGCGTCCGTGACGACGAGGGGCCCGAGTAGTGAACGACGTGTCGCCGATGGATGTCGCCTGGATGCGGCGTGCCGTCGAGCTGGCCGCGCGTGGCACCGGCAGTACGCATCCCAACCCGGTCGTGGGTTGTGTGATCACCGCGCGCGACGGGCATCCGGTCGGCGAGGGATTCCATGCCGTTGCCGGCGGCCCGCACGCGGAGGTCGAGGCGCTCCGGATGGCAGGTGACCGGGCCAGGGGCGGTACGGCGTACGTGACGCTGGAGCCCTGTAACCACACCGGCCGGACCGGTCCGTGCGCGGACGCGCTGATCGAGGCGGGTGTCGCGCGCGTGGTGTACGCCGTACCGGATCCGAACCGTACGGCGGCCGGCGGCGCGGACAAGCTGCGCAGCAAGAACCTCGACGTCGTCGAGGGCGTGCTGCGGGCCGAGGCGGAGGCGGTCAACCACGTGTGGCTGCACAGCGTCCGGGTCGGGCGGCCGTTCGTGACCTGGAAGTTCGCGACCACGCTCGACGGGCGGTCGGCGGCGCCGGACCGGACGAGCAAGTGGATCACCGGCCCGCTGGCGCGCGCCGACGTACACCGGTTGCGGGCGGAGTGCGACGCGATCGCCGTCGGTACGCAGACGGTGCTCGCCGACGACCCCGAGCTGACGGTTCGGGACGAGAACGACGTACCCGCGGCGCGGCAGCCGTTGCGGGTGGTGGTCGGCGATCGGGAGATCCCGGCGACCGCGCGGGTCCGCAACGACCGTGCGGAGACGTTGCTGCTGCCGACCCACGATCCCGCCGAGGTGCTCCGGCAGCTGGACGACCGGCAGATCCGGCACCTCTGGCTCGAAGGCGGCCCGACGCTGGCCGCCGCGTTCCTGCGCGCCGGGCTGGTCGACCAGATCGTCGCGTACGTCGCCCCGGCCGTGCTCGGCTCGGGGTACGCCGCGGTCGGCGATCTCGGCGCGGAATCGATCGACCACCTGCTGCGGTTCAACCTAGCGGACGTCACCCGCCTCGGCGACGACGTCCGGCTGACCCTGGTTCCTCTGGGAGGAAAGTAGATGTTCACCGGCATCATCGAAGAACTCGGCACGATCGAGTCGCTGGAGCTGCTCGACGGCGACGCGGCCCGGCTGACGATCCGCGGCCCGCGGGTCACCGAGGACGCGGCGCACGGCGCGTCGATCGCGGTCAACGGCTGTTGCCTGACGGTGGTCGAGTACGGCGGCGGCGTGTTCACCGCGGACGTGATGCGCGAGACGCTGCAGCGCACCAGCCTCGGCGGCCTGGAGAAGGGCTCGCCGGTCAACCTGGAGCGGGCGGTCGCCGCGCACGAACGGCTCGGCGGGCACATCGTCCAGGGGCACGTCGACGGCACCGGCACGATCGCGTCCCGGACGCCGGGTGAGCGCTGGGAGGACGTCCGGATCGCGACCTCGCCGGAGATCCTGAAGTACGTCGCCGAGAAGGGCTCGATCGCGATCGACGGGGTGTCGCTGACGGTCACCGACGTCGACGACACGACCGGGACGTTCGGGGTCAGCCTGATCCCGACGACGCTCGAGCTGACCGTGCTCGGCACGAACAAGGCCGGCGACACGGTGAACCTCGAGGTCGACGTGATCGCGAAGTACGTCGAACGCCTGCTGACCGCGGGCGTCACTCCCTCTTCCGTTGCTGGAGGCAACAAGTGAACCCGATCGACTGGCTGTTGACCTCCCAGGTCACGATCGCCGGCTCGCCGGTGCTCGTCCGGGAGATCGTCGGCAACGTGTTCGGCCTGGCCAGCGCGCTGTTCGGGATGCGCCGGCTGGTCGCGGCGTGGCCGGTCGGCATCGTCGGCAACGTGCTGCTGTTCACGGTGTTCGTCGGCGGCATCTTCGACACCCCGCAGGACAAGGACCTCTGGGGCCAGGCCGGCCGCCAGGTGTTCTTCGCGATCATCAGCCTGTACGGGTGGTACCGCTGGTACCAGACCCGGCACCACGGCGCCGCGCAGGCCGTCCAGCCGCGCTGGGCGACCGCCCGCCAGCGGCTCGAACTGCTCGGGATCGGCGTCGTCGTCTACGCGATCGCGTACTTCGTGCTGAAGGCGCTCGGCTCGTGGGGCCCGCAGTGGGACGCGTGGATCCTCACCGGGTCGATCCTCGCGACGTACGGGATGGCCCGCGGGTTCGTCGAGTTCTGGCTGATCTGGGTGGCTGTCGACGTGGTCGGCGTACCGCTGCTGGTGCAGGCGAAGTTCTACCCGTCGGCGACGATGTACGTCGTGTACGGGCTGTTCTGCGTAATCGGGTTCGCGTCATGGTGGAAGATCCAGAACCGCGAGCGGACCGCAACTCCCGAAGCTGTGGTGGTGGGCTGAGATGGGAACCGTGCTGAAGCTCGACACGATCGAGCATGCGATCGAGGAGATCCGCGCCGGCCGGCCGGTGATCGTGGTCGACGACGAGGATCGGGAGAACGAGGGCGACCTGATCTTCGCCGCGTCCAAGGCGACGCCGGAGCTGCTGGCGTTCCTGATCCGGTACAGCTCCGGCGTGGTGTGCGTGCCGATGGAAGGCGCCGAGCTCGACCGGCTCGGGATCCCGCTGATGACGCCGCACAACCGCGAGCGGATGCGGACGGCGTACACGATCTCCGTCGACGCCCGCGACGGGATCAGTACCGGCATCTCGGCGGCCGACCGGGCGCGGACCATTCGGGTACTCACGGATTCGGCGTCGGAGTCGTACGACCTGGTGCAGCCGGGGCACGTCTTCCCGTTGCGCGGGCGCGACGGCGGCGTACTGGTCCGTCCCGGGCACACCGAGGCGTCGATCGACCTGGCGCGTCTTGCCGGGCTGACGCCGGCCGCGGTGATCTCCGAGCTGGTGAACGACGACGGGACGATGAAGCGCGGGCAGGACCTGCGCGAGTTCGCGGACGAGCACGGGCTGGTACTGGTGTCGATCGACGACCTGATCCGGTACCGGCGGCGGAACGAGACGCAGATCGAGCGGGTCGCGACCACGACACTGCCGACGCAGTACGGCGATTTCGTTGCCCACGGCTACCGGAACACGGTGGACGGGTCGGAGCAGCTCGCGCTGGTCCGTGGCCCGCTGAACGACGGGCCGACGTTGGTGCGGCTGCATTCGGAGTGCCTGACCGGTGACGTGTTCGGGTCGCTGCGGTGCGACTGCGGGCCGCAGCTGGACGAGGCGCTGCGCCAGGTGGCGGCCGAGGGCGGTGTGGTCGTGTACCTGCGCGGACATGAGGGGCGCGGGATCGGGCTGCTGCACAAGCTGCAGGCGTACGAACTGCAGGACGCCGGGCGGGACACGGTCGACGCGAACCTGGACCTCGGGTTGCCGGCGGACGCGCGCGACTACGGGACCGGGGCGCAGATCCTCGCCGACCTCGGCGTGAAGTCGGTGCGGCTGCTGACCAACAATCCTGACAAGCTGGCCGGGGTGCAGGGGTACGGCATCGAGGTCGTCGAACGGCGCGGCATCTCCATCGACCCGACCGAACACAACCTGCGCTACCTGCGCACCAAACGCGACCGGATGGGCCATCACCTCCCCGATGGCCTCCTGACCGAAGAGAACGGAGCCGGCTGATGTCGGGCAGTGGAGCACCCACCATCGAGGTACCCCGCGCCGAAGGCGCCCGTGTCGCGGTCGTCGCCGCGCAATGGCATCCGAAGGTGACCGACGGTCTGCTGGCCGGCGCTCTCCGCGCGCTCGAGGACAGCGGCGTCACGGACCACACCGTCGTCCGCGTCCCCGGCTCCTTCGAGCTGCCCGTGGCGTCGCTGCATGCGGCCAAGGCCGGGTACGACGCTGTGGTGGCGCTGGGCGTGGTGATCCGCGGCGACACCCCACACTTCGAGTACGTCTGCCAGGCGACAACCGAAGGCCTGATGCAGGTCGGCGTGACCACGGGCGTGCCCGTAGGCTTCGGCGTCCTCACCTGCGACAACGACCCTCAGGCCCTGGACCGAGCCGGCCTCCCCGACAGCCGCGAAGACAAAGGCTACGAAGCCACCCAAGCCGCCCTCTCCACCCTCACCGCAATCCGCCAACTGGGCTAGTGCGCGTGGGGTGATAAGCCCCACGCGTGCTACGCGGCCGCTAGCTTCGTCGCGCTGCTCCTCAGACGCGTCCGCTCCGCGCGCTCCCACCCACCCACCGGCTGGCGCCGGCTTTTTGCCGGCTGCCGCCGGCGAGTGACTGCTTGGCGGACGCCCGTGGGTGGGGAGGCGGGGTGATGGGTGGCAGCTGTGGACATGGATGGCACCGGCCCGTGGGGCGAGGAGGCGGGCGGTGAATGACAACGGCGGTACATCGCAGTTCACGCAGGATGACTGTCGACGTGCGCAGCCGACGGGACGAGGGGGTCAGCCTCCGAGTAGCTGGTAGTCGTTCCTGATTCTCAGCAGTTCACGCCGCGCTTCATCGCCTGTTGAAGCGACAGCCTCGAGGCTGTCGAAGAGCTGCTGGTACAGGCCGACGTCGTCAGGCGAGTCGAGGACAGCGGAGGCTACTTCGGTGCCGACGACCACGGCCACGGCGTCGTAGATGTGGAATGCATGAGTGCAGAAGACAGCGACCGGTGTGGTCCAGGGAATGACTCCCAGGCGCACCCCTGGTCGCCGCGACGCTGTGATGATCGCGTCGAGCTGTTCGGTCATCACGTGTGGATCGCCCGCCTGCCATCGCAGCGCACCTTCCGTGATGATGAGCGTGAACTGCTTCGACTCGTCGTCGAGCGCTTCGCCACGATCGATGCGCGCCGCGACTGCCGAGTCGCGGTTCTCGTCCGACAACCCGTCGCCGAACACCAGCCTGGCGTACCGTCGGGTCTGGAGGATTCCAGGGACCATCGCCGGCTGAAAGCTGCGCAGCACGGTTGCCTTCGACTCCAACTGGCCGAACTGGCGCTGGAGCTGCGCAGCGCCACGCGTCATCACAACCCTTGACAGCCGGCTCTCCGTCTTCAGCTCTGCCGCCAGCCTGATCAGGTCGTCGCGTTCGTCTGCCGGCACGCCGTAGACGTCGCAGAGCGTTCGAACATCGTCTGGGTCGGCGCGAAGCTTCCCGTTCTCCAGCTTGGAGATCTTGGACTGACTGACACCGGCCAGACGCGCAGCTTCGACACCGCCGAGACCGGCACGGTGCCGGAACTCACGCAGCACGCCTGCTAGATCGCGACCACTCGAAGTGTCGTCCATACCAGTCATACGCGGCCGGGCTTCTCCTACTCTCGGTGGTTGGCTCGCCAGTACTCGGGATGCTGGTTCCACCACGCATCGAAGTCCGTGCCGGCTGCGAGTGCGGCATCGCGGGTCCGACGATACGGTACGACGTCGTCCGCGAGGCTCGCGCCGAGATACACGCCCTGTGCGTCGTAGTGCATCCGCAGGACGGTCTGGTCATCCATGAGCCAGAAGTCCTCGAGTATCTCGATCCCAGTGGGCAACTCGGTCTCGGTGAGGTCGAGGATGTGGATCTGTTCCCCGGCCGCCGCGTTCGGGACGTATCCCCACTCGCATTCGTAGCGAAGGTAGCCGGTCAGGGGAGTGCGCAGGACGTGGACACGGTGGCGGAGTTTTCCTGCAGCTCGTTCGCTGCGTAACTCGTCGAGCCATGGCCCCTTCCGGTCCGGGTCCGGGTCGGGCTCACCGGCGATATAGCGCGCGACGTCACCGCCGTCCGAGCCGACGTCATAGTGATCGAGCGTTTCGAGGCGGAAGGCGCTACGTCGATAGCCTTCGAAGATCGCGTCGACCTCGTCCTCAGGCAACATCAACGGCTCTCCCAAAGACTTCTGGGGAACCGGATGACGACTTCATCCGGTCCGGCCGTTGCCAGCAGCTCGTCGTCATCTCGGACGATCGAGCCGACAACGTAGACGGAGTCCGGATCGCTGTCCTTGGCCCAAGCGGCTGGACAGGTCTTCTTGTCTGGGCACTCATCACCGGCAAGTCGTCGCAGCTCTGACATCGGTCATCCTCCGTCGATCAAGGGCAGTGTCAGGGTCAGTCTACATAATTGCTCACAGGATTGGAATATGACGCCAAGAAGTCCCGATGGCGACTTGATATTCCAAGTAACCTAGGAATACTCTCTTCCGGTCGTGCTCTCTCGAGCCTCGACGGATACCTCAGGCAGGCTCCAGGGAGCGCAGATGAGCGAAGCGAGATCAACGCCGACGGGGGACGTACTCGACGAGGTGCGCAGAACCCTCGATGAGCGACGGCCCGCGGAGGAGACAATGCGGGCGATCCGGCGCCTCCTCGAGCCTGAGGCCGTGCGGAGGCCCGTCGAGTTCACTGATCGTGGCTGGCCGGTCCTGCGGCCGGCCACGGACCATGCGTCAATGGCTGGGCGCACTTCGCTCCACGGCGAGAGTGTGCACGCTGCCGGCGACCAGTCGTAGCAACTGCGGCTCCGGCAACGTCCATCCGTGGACCGAGGTTCCCGGACACAGGCAAGGGACATTCATATGGCACACCCACCATCGGATGAGCGGTACGCCGGGGAGTTGGCCGAGACTGCCGCTGCGGATCCGGCCTACTGGTATGCGTGCGGGTTCATGGACGGCAACCCGCCGCTCGGCGGTCTGCTGCTGGCATACCTTGCAGATGAGTTTCCGCCAGGTGCCGATGCCGATCACGGAGATGTCGCGGTTGCCGTCATGGCGCGGATGTTCGCCGATGCGTTCGCCTGCTGCCCGCACAGGCATGTCGAGCTCGCCTTCATGCAGTGGATGGGTCGCGCCCTGCCTGTGGAGTGGTCTGCCGCGTCTGGTCCTGATCTATCCGCCCGACCGTGAGGAGCAATCAGGCGGGGGATGGTTCCACACTCACCATCCATTACCTGCCCCTGCGCCCACAGGCCGCGCCAAGGGCCCACAGTCGCCACCGGCCACCCTGCATTTCACTCGCGGGCCTCCGCCTAGCAGTCACACGCCGGCGGCAGCCGGCAAAAAGCCGGCGCCAGCCGGTGGGTGGGTGGGAGCGCGCGGAGCGGACGCGTCTGAGGAGCAGCGCGACGAAGCTAGCGGCTGCGGAGCACGTGGGGGCTTATTCCTCCACGCGGGTGTGTTCCATGTACCAGTTGACGGTCCAGGTGTTTCCGCCGTCTGTGGAGAAGGATTGTTCCCAGGCGGCTTTGTCTGTGCCGGGTGTCCAGAGGAAGCGGACGTCGATCGGTTCGCCTTCCCACACGTCGGGGCCTTCGAAGGTGCCGGTGTCGTTGGTGAAGGAGCCGATGACTGGGGTTTCCAGTTGGCCGCGGGTGCTGTTGATCCAGTGGATGGACCAGGTGCGGGTCGCCGGGTTGAACAACCGGAACGTCGCGCCGCGGAAACCCTCGCTCGGGAACCAGCCTTCGTCGAAGCTGATCGCTCCGTCGAAGTACGTCGTGGCCTGCATCGTCGCGTCGTGTTCGTACCAGGTGAAGGGCTCTCCGAGGACTGGCCGCCGGCGGCGGTTGTGGAAGGACCAGCGGCCGATGAGGAAGTCGAAGTTGTCGGTGACTTTCGGGATGTCGAGCGCCGGCGGCGGAGTCGGCCGCCGCCTGAAGTCCATGATCCAGTTGGTTTCCCAGGTCGCGCCGCCGTCGGCGGAGTACGCCTGCTCCCAGTGCGCGGCCTCCGCGGTGATGTCGGACCACTCGTAGCTGCATAGGATCGGTCGGCCTTCGTGTGTGTCCTCGCCGACCAGCCGGCACCGCGTCCCGTCGGCGGACCACCCGCCGTGCACCGGCGGATACAGCTCCATCGTGGTGCTGTTGACCCACCAGATGCTCCATTGCCTGCTCACCGGATCGAACAGCCGCAGCGAGAGGCCGTACGTCCCCTTCGTCGGGAAGCGCATCTCGTCGATGCTGATCTGGCCGTCGAAGTACGTCCGCGCGCTCGTGGTTCCGTCGTACTCGAGCCACTCGTCGCATCCGGCGAAGGCCTGCTTCAGTGTGCGGTGGTGTACGTCGAAGTACCCGTTGAGGAAGTCGAAGTCCCCGGTCACCTTGTCCATGCGTCCAGCGTGCGAGCAAAACCTGACAACCCATGGCAGTGATCCGAACTAACCTCGGTGTATGCGTTCGAGCCGGCTGCTTTCGATCCTGCTGTTGCTGCAGACGCGTCGGCAGCTGACGGCGCGGGAGCTTGCTGACGAGCTCGAGGTGTCGCTGCGGACGATCTACCGCGACGTCGAGGCCCTCGCGGCTGCAGGTGTCCCCGTGTACGCCGACCAGGGCCGTGCAGGCGGGTATCGCCTGGTGGAGGGCTACCGCACCCGCCTGACCGGCCTGACCGAACAGGAAGCGGCTGCCCTGTTCCTGGTCGGTATGCCCGGTGCTGCCGCAGCACTCGGGCTGACGGCCGAGACGAGTGCGGCCGAGCTGAAGCTGCTCGCAGCGCTCGCCCCGGACCAGCGGGACCGGGCTGGTCGCTTGAAGAACCGCTTCCACCTGGACCTGCCCGCTTGGTACCAGGATGCAGAGAACTCACCACAGCTCGCAGCCGTCGCCGACGCCGTACTGCACGACCGCCGTGTCCGCGTGCTGTACCGCAGGTGGGAAGAGCCCCGCGAGGTCGAGCGGCTGCTCGAGCCGTACGGCCTAGTACTCAAGAACGGCAGCTGGTACGTCGTAGCCGCAACAGCCGGCGGACTACGCACGTACCGCGTTTCCAACATCCTGGAGCTCACACCGACCGACGAGCAGTTCGAACGCGCTGACGGCTTCAACCTGGCGCAGTACTGGCAAGAACACCTGGAGGGGTTCGACAGGACACGCTTCACCGCGCAGGCGGTCCTCAAGGTGTCAGCCAGGCTGGCCGGGAGGACGTACGACATCTCGTATCCGGCACTCGTCAAGGCCGTCGCGGCCGCCGTACCGGAGCCGGACGGGAGCGTTGTGGTGACGGTCCCGATCGAGTCGGTGCAGAACGCTGCAGCCACGCTGAGCCGCTTCGGTGACGCCCTAGAGGTGCTGGAGCCGCAGGAGCTCCGGGCTGAGCTGAAGGAGCTCGGCCGGAAGCTCCACGACCTCTACTCCTGACCCAGCTCCCCGTTGGCTCGCTGCCCGGCCTCCGTGCTGCGCCTTAGGAAGTCAGCGATGACCGTGAGCTCAGCCTCGCTGTAGTCCTCGAGTACGTCGTCCATCGCGCCGATCATCGGCTGGTACAGCCGGAAGACCTCCGTACTGCGGTCCGGAAGCACCCGGATCGCCACGCTCCGTCGGTCCGCGCGGGCGCGGTCGCGGGCGATCCAGCCGCCGCGTTCGAGCCGGTCGAGGATGCCGGTCAGCGTGGCCGGGTGCAGCCCGGCCTGGCGGGCGAGGGCGCTCGGGGTGAGCGGTCCGTTGCGGGCGAGGACGTCGAGGCAGTCGAGGTCGACGTCCTTGAGCGCCAGCTTGCCGCCGATCTGGTGGTTGAGCAGCGCGAGCTGGATCCGCAGATCGCGGAGCGCGGCTTTGATCTCGTTCCCGGTCCGCCGGCGGTGCCGTACGTCACCTTGTTCTGTCTGTTCCATATATTATGATTTCCGTACTATATGAGTTGCAGATGAGATTACGGTAGCGCACAGGAGGCGGTTCGGATGCGGATCACGGTGTTCGGCGCGACGGGCGGGATCGGCGGCCACGTCGTACGGCAGGCGCTGGCGGCCGGCGAGAAGGTGACGGCGGTGGTCCGTACGTCGTCGGCGTTCGACCTGGAGCACCCGTCGCTGGAGGTCGTCCGGGTGCCCGGGCTGGACGCGGCGGCCCCGCTGCGCGAGGCGATCGACGGCAGTACGGCGGTCATCTCAGGCGTCGGCGCCCGCGGGCGAAAGGACGGGCCGGTCGCGTCCCGCAGTACGAAGTCGATCCTCGCGGCGATGGACGCGGTCGGCGTACGGCGGTTCGTCGCGGTCAGCGCGGCACCGCTCGGGCCGACGCCCGGGGACTTCCTCAACAAGCGGGTGGTGTGGCCGCTGATCAACGCGTTCGCGGCCGAGGTGTACGCCGACCTGCGGGTGATGGAGGCGGACATCATGGGCAGCGCCGCGGAGTGGACGATCGTGCGGCCGCCGAAGCTCAACGGCAAGCCGTTCACCGGGCACTACCGGACGGAGGCCGGTGGGACCGTCAGCCGTGGGTATCTGATCTCGCGTGCCGATGTGGCCGACCTGATGCTCAAGTCGCTGAGTGACCCGGCGTTGGTGCGTCGGCCGGTTGGCGTTGCGTACTGAGGTCGCGCGACAGGTGGGAACGGCGGAGGCCGTGGGTGAGTAGGTAGCGCAGGTCAGGGGCTGTGTCGTACATGAGTTGGGTGTGGAAGTAGTTCACGTACTCCAGGACGGCGGCTGCGGTGAAGACCAGGCCTGGTGCGGTTTTGGCGCCAGGGTGCTGTAAGAGCGACCAGATGGTGTAGACGCCGCCGGCAGCCAGCAGTAAGAGGTTCCAGCGGCGGGCGTGGGTGAACCAGCGCGCGCCAGGCAGGGGGCTGCGGGGGCGTTGGCGGAGCTTGAGGTGCCAGTAGGCGGCGCCTTGGAGCAGCAGCAACGAGAAGAGCGCGTAGCCGGTGAGGTTGGCGGCTGTTGCCGGTAGGTCGACGACTTGGAACCAGATGACGTACTGCAGGGGGATGTTGACGAGTTCGAGGGTGGCGAGGGAGCGGAGGCGGCGGGTGATCCGGGAGCGGGTCACGCGGGCGGCCGGATCCTGTGGTGGGGGACCGCTTGGGCGGTGCGGTTGCGGAAGCCGGTAGTGGTTCGGGCCATGGTGAGGGAGTTGAGGAGGGCTTCCTCGACCGATTCGGTGACGGCCTGGAACGGGGTACGGAGGTCGCGGTCGGCGTAGGACGGCGTACGGCTGGTGGTGAAGGCGATCGCGTAGTCGCCGGAGCCGGGGGCGTAGTCGGAGCCGACGCGGGCCATCGCGAAGATCGCCCGCCGCGCGAGGCGGCCGAGCTGGCGGGAGTCGAGCGGGAGGTCGGTCGCGACCACGATCATGCAGGAGTTGCCGTCCGCGTCGATCGGCTCGGCGGGGATCGGCCGCCCGAGCACGGTCAGCACCCCGGAGAAGTTCGCCTGCACCAACGCACCGACAGTTCCTTCAGTCAGAGTTCTGGACGAGGTGCCGATGCCGGCTTTGAAGCCTAGGGCGGCTGTGCCGGTGCCGGCGCCTTCGCAGCCTTCGAGGGGGAGGGCGGAGGAGGCGGTGTCCAGGGCGGTGTGGACGTGGGCGGGGGTGATGGGGCGGCGGCGGATGTCCGAGAGGTGGCCGTCGTTGGTCTCGCCGACGACGGGGTTGAGGCTGGTCGCCTTCGGGTCGCGGTCGAGGAGCCAGGTCACGAACGCGTCCGCGACCCGGAACGTGCTCAGCGTCCCCGTCAGCAGGATCGGCGTCTCGATGACGCCGAGCTCCTCCACCTGCGTCGTTCCGATCAGCTTCCCGTACCCGTTGCCAACAGCAACCGCCGCCGGCAGCGTCGCCTCCCAGCCGTCCGGGACGATCGCGGTAACGCCGGTGTTCACACCGTCGCCGGTGACGGTCGTCTGCCCGACACGCACCCCAGGTACGTCGGTGATCGCATTCAGCGGCCCCGTGGGCAGACTGCCGACAACCACCCCCAGCTCGCGAACTCTCCGAGGACTCTGCATCCGGTTATCGTCACCCACAGGCCGCAGCATCTCACCGGCCGGGGGTCCGCCTGCCGGACCTGGCGACGAGGGCGCTGCTGGCGCCCCGTAGGCTGGGCGGCGCGATGAAGACTTTTGACGAGCTGTTCGCCGAGTTGGGTGAGAAGGCGCGGACGCGGCCGGAGGGTTCCGGGACCGTGGCGGCGCTGGATGCCGGCGTGCACGCGATCGGCAAGAAGCTGGTCGAAGAGGCCGCCGAGTCCTGGATGGCCGCCGAGCACGAGGGCAAGGAGCGGGCCGCGGAGGAGCTGTCGCAGCTGCTGTACCACGCCCAGGTGATGATGCACGCGCTCGGCCTGGACCTCGAGGACGTGTACCGACATCTGTAGGAGCCGCCTCCACAGATCACCGGTTCACACCCCCAGAAAGGGCAGTCGCCATGCTGCGCGTCGCAGTACCGAACAAGGGCTCGCTGAGCGAAGCCGCCATCGGGATCCTCACCGAAGCCGGCTACAAGCAGCGCCGGACCACCAAGGACCTCACCCTCACCGACTCGGCCAACGAGGTCGAGTTCTACTACCTGCGCCCCCGCGACATCGCCGTGTACGTCGGCGAGGGCACCCTCGACGTCGGGATCTCCGGCCGCGACCTGGTGCTCGACTCGCACGCGGACGCGGACGTGATCATGGGCCTCGGGTTCGGCTCGTCGACGTTCCGGTTCGCCGGAAGGCCCGGGGTCGCGGACTCCGTGAAGGACCTGGCCGGCAAGCGGATCGCCACGTCGTACGCCGGGGTGCTCCAGGACCACCTCGCCGAGAACGGTGTCGAGGCGTCGGTGGTCCGCCTGGACGGCGCCGTCGAGTCGGCCGTCCAGCTCGGCGTCGCGGACGTGATCGCGGACGTCGTCGAGACCGGTACGACGCTGCGCCAGGCCGGGCTCGAGGTGTTCGGCGAGCCGATCCTGCAGTCCGAGGCGGTGCTGATCAAGCGGCACGGCGTGGACGTCCCGCCGAACGGCCTGCAGCAGCTGGTACGCCGGCTCGAAGGCGTCCTGATCGCGCGCAACTACGTGATGATGGACTACGACATCCGCGCCGAGGACGTCGACGCGGCCACCGCGGTCGCGCCCGGGCTGGAGTCGCCGACCGTCTCGCCGCTGCACCGGCAGGGCTGGGTCGCCGTCCGGGTGATGGTCCGGCGGGCCGACGCGCAGCGGCTGATGGACCAGCTCTGGGAGGTCGGCGCGCGCGCCATCCTGACCACCGACATCCACGCCTGCCGGATCTGAGATGGCGTCCCGGGACCGGCTGCTGACGTTCCATCCCCGGATCGTGTGCGCGATGTCGGCCGGGATGGGGCTGTCGCTGATCGCCGTGTTCGGGGTGATCTGGTTCCGGCTGTCGCCGGCGGACCGGGCGACGTTCGACTGGTTCCAGCGGATCACGTTGCTGGCGTTCTTCGGCGCGGTGCTGTGGATCCTGTACCGGATGTCCACGCTGCGGGTGACGGCGTACCCGGACCGCTTGCGGGTGCGGAACGTGTTCAAGTCGTACACGCTGAAATGGTCCGAGGTGACCGCGCTGCGGTTCCGCCCAGGGGACGCGTGGCTGCAGCTGTTCGATGCCGCCGACAACCGGATCGGGATCCTCGCCGTACAGGCCTCGGAGGGGGCGCGGGCGACCCGCGCCGCCAAGCAGCTGGCGGCGGTCGCCCGCGAACACGGCGCCGGCGCTAGACCGATACCTGGAACGTAGTCGTGTGGGACTCGCCCGGCCGCAGGACGATCAGGTCCTGACCGGAGCGGAACGCGTCCGGCGGGCAGGTCATCGGCTCGACGGCGAGCGCGCTCCGGCCGACCGGTTCGCCGGTGAACAGCTGCAGCCACTTCGTGTCGCTGCTCAGGACGGACCGGTTGCCGGTGTCCGGGTCGGTGAGGGTGACCGACCATGTGCCCGGCAGGTCGGTGAACGCGTTGTCGATGACGGTGGCGCCGATGCTGCGGCCGCCGCGGAAGTCGTACGCCGACCCTTCTACCGGAACCGAACCGGTCGGGGCCATCCTTTCCGACAGTTCCAGGCGCTCGGCTGCTTCGAACTCGAGTACACATTCGTCGAGCGGGCGTCCTACCGTCAGATACGGATGTGCTCCGTAACCGTACGGCGCCGCGGTCCTACCAATGTTCGTAGCGGTTGCTGTTACTTGCAGGTGATCGGTGAGGCGGTAGGTGACGCGGAGGTCGAGTTGGTGCGGGTAGCCGGGTTCGCCGTGGAGGCGGTGGGCGAGCTCGACGGTGGACTCGTCGGAGGCGTCGTCGGTGCGGTGCCAGTTCGCCCAGCGGGTGAGGCCGTGGATGGCGTTGTGCCGGGCGGGCTCGCTCAGCGCGAGGTGCTGGGTGACGCCGTCGAACGTGTACTCGCCGTCGGTGATCCGGTTCGGCCACGGGAACAGGTGCTGGCCGATCCCCGCGTGCGCCAACTCGTCCTCGCCGTACCCGAGCAGCACCGGGCGGCCCTCGTACGTGAGCCCGCGCAGCCCGCCGCCGACACTCACCACGGTCGCCTCGTACCCGCCGCCCCGCAATCCCCACTGATCACCCGAAGGCAAGACACTCATGCCGCCAATCCTCACCCAACCTGTCCACAGATGGCGAACCCGTTCGTGGTGATGGTGTAGACAGCCACCCAGGAGGTACGACGTGAAATACATGCTGCTGATCAACGCCGGTGAGCTCGACCCACGGAACGCGCCCGTCGGGTGTGAGCCGGAGGACTGGATGCGGTTCGACAAGGAGATCCAGGACGCGGGCGTGGTGGTCGCGTCCGAGTCGCTGGCCGACCTGGTCACCGCGACCCGGGTCCAGGTCGCGAACGACGGCAGGCGGACCGTGGTCGACGGGCCGTTCGCGGAGACGCGGGAGGTGCTCGGCGGGTTCTACGTGATCGACGTACCGGATCTGGACGTCGCGCTGGAGTGGGCCGCGAAGTGCCCGGGGTCGCGGGGCGGCGGCTCGGTCGACGTCCGGCCGGTCGCCGACTTCGGCTGATGGACCAGGTCGGGCACGTCTTCCGGGAGGAGCGCGGCCGGTTGCTGGCCGCGCTCGCCCGGCGGTTCGGCGACCTCGACCTGGCGGAGGAGGTGACGTCAGAGGCGATCGAGGCGGCGCTCACCCGCTGGCCGGTGGACGGCGTACCGCCGAACCCGGGCGGCTGGCTGATGACGACCGCCCGGCGCAAGGCGGTCGACCGGCTCCGGCGCGACCAGGTGTACGCCGCGAAGCTCGCGATCCTGCAGGTCGAGGCGGACCGCCCCGCGCCGCAGGCCGTCGGCGACGAGCTGCCCGACGAACGGCTGCAGCTGTTCTTCACCTGCGCGCATCCGGCCCTCGCGCCGGAGGACCGTGGCGCGCTGACACTGCGCTGCCTGGCCGGGCTGACCACGCCGGAGGTGGCCCGCGCGTTCCTGGTGCCGACCGCGACGATGGCGAAGCGGATCGTCCGGGCGAAGAAGAAGATCCGCGAGGCCCGGATCCCGTTCCGGGTCCCCGGTCCGGACGAGCTGCCGGAGCGGCTGCCCGGCGTACTGCAGGTGATCTACTCGGTCTTCACCGAGGGGTACGCCGCCAGCTCCGGGCCGTACCTGCAACGCCTGGACCTCGCCGAGGACGCGATCCGGCTGGCCCGGATCCTGCACTGCCTGCTCCCGTCGGAACGTGAGGCGGGCGGTCTGCTCGCGCTGATGCTGCTGATCCACGCCCGCCGCGACGCCCGCAGCGGACCGCACGGCGCGATCGTGCTGCTCGAACACCAGGACCGCGCCCGCTGGGACCACGACCTGATCGCCGAAGGCCGCGCCCTGGTCGTCGCTGCGCTCACCGGCGGTCCCGCCGGACCGTACGCCGTCCAGGCCGCGATCCACGCCGTCCACGACGAGGCCCCCGACTTCGCCGCCACCGACTGGCCGCAGATCGTCCAGCTGTACGACGTACTCCTCGAACTCGAGCCCTCCCCGGTGATCGCGCTCAACCGGGCCGCCGCGATCGCGTTCCGCGACGGCCCCGAGGCCGGGCTCGCGCTCCTCGACGAGATGGCCGCCGAACCGCGGCTGCGCGACTACCACCCGTATGCCGTCGCGCGGGCCGACCTGCTGCGCCGGCTCGGCCGTTTGCCCGAGGCAATCACCGCGTACGAGCAGGCCGTCGTACTCGCGGGATCCGAACCGGAGCGTGCGCACGCCCGTGACCAGCTCGCCGAGTTGGGGCAGACTGCCGCCATGGAGACCGTTTACGAAGCGGCGGGTGGGTCCGAAGGTCTGGTGCGGCTGGCGGCCGCATGGCACGAGCTGGTGATGGCCGATCCGGTCGTCAGCCACGCGTTCCACGGCGGGGCGAAGCCCGATCACACCGAGCGGCTGGCGGCGTACTGGGGCGAGGCCCTCGGCGGGCCGCCGGCGTACACGACGACGTACGAGACCGAGGCGTTCGTCCAGCGGCTGCACTCCGGGAACGGCGAGCACGACGAGATGAACCGGCTTGCGATCGACTGCTTCGACCAGGCGATGACGGATGCCGGCCTGACCGACCCGCGGGTCCGCCAGGTGCTGCACGACTACTTCGCCTGGGCCACCTTCAACACCATGTACCAGCACCGCGGCGAGGACATCCAGGACGGCCAGGCGGTCGTCCAGTGGTCCTGGGACGGGCTGCAGGCGTGACCGACCGGCTCTCCCGGCTGGCCCAGAGCTGGGACCAGGCGGCCGAGGGCTACGAGCAGTACTTCGTCCCACGCTTCGCGCCGTGGGTCCGCACCGCCGTCGACACGCTCGGGTCGTCACTGCCGGACGGCCCGATCCTCGTACCGTGCTGCGGCACCTTCCCCGAACTCGACCTCCTCGCCCCACGCTTCCCCGACCGAAAGCTCGTCGGCCTAGACCTCTCAGCCGAGATGGTCCGCCTAGCCCGCAACCGCGCGGGGGGATTGGCCGAGGTGGTGCAGGGGGATGCGGGCCGGCTCGATCCGGGGTGGGGGGCGGCGGGGGTGGTTTCGGTGTTTGGGCTTCAGCAGCTTCCGGATCCGGTGGCGGGGATCCGATCCTGGTACGACGTGCTGCGACCCGGTGGCCGGCTGTGTGTCGTGTACTGGCCGGAGGTCGCGGAGGAGAGCGGCCCGTTCGCGCTCCTCGACAAGGTCGTCGGCCACGCCGACAGCGCCTGGGAGGACGCGTTGATCCCCGCCCTCGACGGCGCGGTGATCGAACGCGACGAACTCGTCTCGTACCCGATGGTGCACCCCGACGCGGCGGCGTACTTCGACGCCGCCAACCTGCACGGCCCGCTCCGGGCGCGGGCGCTGGAGCGCGGTGACGCGTACATCGCCGACCTCCGCGCGCGGTACCTCGCGGAAGCACCCGTGGGCGAGTGGACCCACCACCCGCGGGCGCGCCTGATCGCCGTCAGGAAGCAGCCGAATCGTGGAGAGGCAACGCCACCGACGTCGTGACCAGCTCGAGGGCCGGGTCGAACGGGATCGACGAGTTGCCGTCGACGACCACGTGCGCCCGCGACCGGGTCGCCTGCTCGGCGAAATGGTCGCGCTCCCACCGCATCCACTCCAGCCAGTGGTCGCGGAGCGCCTCGCCGTCGCGTTCGATCCCGCGGTCCAGGCGGACCTGGTTGGACGTCTCCACCCACAGCCGCAACGACTGCCAGTGCGCGGCGTCCCGGTCGCAGGCGGTGACACCCTCGACGATCAGCAGGTCGACGGTGTTCGGTACGACGTGCAACTCGTCGTACGCGCGCTTGTACCAGTCGTACCGGCGGTAGCGCCCCTCGCGGCCGTCGGCCAGCCGTTGCAGGACGTGGTCGCGGAGCAGAGCGAACCCACGCTCGGCGCCGGTCCAGCCGTCGTACAGGTCGTCCATGTGGATCACGGACGTGTTCAGGTCGCGCAGTTTCGCGCGGGCCTCGAGGCGGGCGGCGACGGTGGTCTTGCCGGAACCGGCCGGTCCGTCGACGCCGATCAGCCGGGTCCTGCCCAGGCGCGGGGGGCCGGCCTGAACGTTGTCCAGCAGCGAGTCGATGGTCAGGGGCGAGCCGTGGTCAGCGGCTTTCTCAGTTGATTCCATGGCGCTTCAGGATGTCCTCGATCTCGTCGAACTCCGACGATTCGGGCTGCTTCGCCTTCCCCTTTGACGGCTTGGCAGCTTGTGCGGTGGCGGCTGACGCCGGGGCGGGACCGGTGGCGGTCAGCTCTCCCGCGGGCGAGGCGGGTTTCTTCTTCTCCGATGCCTTGGGTGTGCGGCCGCGGGCGACGCCGGACACCACGTACAGCACGACCGAGACGCCGAACAGCGCGACTCCGGCCCACACGGTCGGCGAGAAGATCAGGTGGGCCGCCCAGCTCACGACCGAGCGTACGACCTCCCAGAGAACCTTCAGCAGGCCGGTCATGTACAGCGACACCGGCAGCAGCGACCAGGCCACCCCGCGCGTCCCCGCCGCGATCCCGCGGCGCCGCCAGGCGAACCACGAGCCGATCAGTCCGAGCAGCGTCAAGCCTGCGCAGAGCGGCAGTAGCGTCGAAGCGTCGTAAGTAGGCACATGTCCAGGCTCGCACAGATGGCGCGTGAACCAAGAGGGGAACAGCCCTGACGTACCCCTGAAACAGTGCACAGGGAAGAATGCAGCCGTGCAACCAGAGCGGCGCTTGGCCTTCACCGGGTTCGACAACGACGACGGTACGGCGGATCCGGCGCTGGCGGCCGCGCTGGCCGCCGGGGACGACGGCGCGGTGCTCGCGGCGCTCACCCGGGCCCGCCTGCTGGTGCCGGTGGTGGCGATGCTCGGCGAGGTCGAGTACGACGCGAACGGGCTCGCGCAGGACAAGACCTCCGACATGGCCGTCGTACTGCTCCAGGGGCAGGACGGGCGGAACGCGCTGCTCGCGTTCACCGGCACCGAGAGCCTGGCCCGCTGGGACCCGGCGGCCCGCCCGATGCCGCAGCACACGAAACTGGTCGCCACCGCGGCGGTCCAGGAGGGCGCGGCCGCGATCGTCCTGGACATCGCCGGCCCTGCTCCGGGCGTGATCGAGACCGACGACGTACGGCGCCTGGCCGCCGGCCTCCAGGTCGTACGCCTGGAAGACGGCGGCTACGCGTGGGTCGAACCCACGGGCTGACCCGCTCCCCGGAAAGAACTTCGCGCCTGGTGACGACTTCTTTCCGGAAAGCTCACCCGACCGGTGAGCTGAGGGCGTCCATCGGCTTGGTGCGCATCGCGATCCGGCCGGTGATCGCGGTCGTCGGCAGCACCAGCAGCAGTACGACGGCCACCCAGGCGAGCAGGATCCACGCCGGCCCGGACGGGATCGGCCAGCCGCGGGTCGCGACCGCGATCGGGAACACCGTGAACGCGGCCGTGACCAGCCCCGCGACCAGCCCGAGCGCCGCGATCAGCAGCCCCTCCAGGCCGAGCATCCGGGACACCTCGCGGCGGGTCGACCCGGTCAGCCGCTGGAGGCCGAACTCGCGCCGCCGGTCCAGGACCGCGACCGCGATCGTGTTGATCGAGGCGATCGCCGTGTACGCGACCGCGATCGCGGCGAGCAGATAGCCGATCCACGCGTCCACGCCGAGCCCGGTGTCCAGCCCGTCCGCGAGCCCGCTCCGGCCGCTGATCGACGTACCCGGCCACTGCGAGAGATCCAGCTTCTTGTTGCTCGTCTTGAGCAGCAGTTGGTTGGGGAGACCGGTTGTGGTGTGGGCGGCGAGGAGTTGCGCGGGCAGCAGGAGGGATTCGTAGCCGGACGGTCCCTCGGCCAGCGCGACCACCTTGAGCTTGACCAGTGCGGCGTCGCCCAGCCGTACGCCGAGTTCCGAGCCGACGTCGACCTTCAGCTTCTTCGCCGTACCGGGCGGGATCGCGATCGTGTTGCCCGTGAGGTCGTCGAGCGAGCCCTTCTTCACCTTGCCCTTGTAGACCGGACCGCTCAGGCCGAGCAGCGGCCAGGCGTCGCTGGTGTGGGACTTGTCGTACGGCGCCTCGATCCAGCCCTTGCTGCGGACCAGTTCGGAGACCTTGGTGACGCCCGGCATGGTCCGGGCGGCGGTGGTCAGCGAGGCGGGGATGCCGCCGGTCGTGGAGGTGATCACGACGTCGCCGTCCAGGTTCTCGGTGAAGGCGTCGACGGCGGCCTGCTGCTGGGTGGTCTGGGAGTAGATGTTGCCGATGGCAATCGCCGTGGCGATCGTGATCGGGACCAGGATCGCGCCGAACTGGACGGCGCGGACACGGAGGTTGATCACGGCCAGCGTCCCGCTGGTACCGCGCTTCTCGACCAGGCGGGTGATGCGGGGGATGAGCGCGCGCTGGATGACGAGCGGAGCGAGTACGGCGACCGCGATCGAGCCGGTCAGCCCGGCCGGGCCGCCGATCGCCGCAGCGTTGGCAGGACCCATGAACGGGGTGGAGAGCGCGATCGCGACGGTGCCACCGGCGAAGACCAGGCCGACGAGCAGCCGGACGCGGCCGACGGCGACGTTCGGTACGGCGGCCTCGGCGAGCGCCTGGATCGGGCGGATCCGGGCGGCGCGGGCGGCGGCGAAACCTACGGTGAGGCGCAGTACGGCGAAGGTCAGTACGGCGGCGCCGGCGAACGGGAGCGGGCCCTGGTCGAACCGCAGCTGCGGCGGGACGATGCCGCCGTCGGCCAGCATCCCGAAGATCCAGGTGCCGGCGATCCGGCCGCAGAGGAGGCCGAGGACGAGGCCGAGTACGCCGACCACCATGGTCTCGGCGATCACCATCTTGCCGACCTGGCGTGGGGTGGCGCCGCTGGCGCGGAGGAGCGCGAGTTCGCGGCGGCGCTGCCGGACTGAGAGGCCGATCGTGGCGGACACCACGAGCGCCATCACCACGGCCACCATGCCGCCGAACACGCCGGACATGATGATCAACGGGAGGCTGGTCGCAATCCCCGAGAACTCCGCGACACCTCGCTCGTCGCCGGTGTAGGCCTTCACCCCGGCCGGGAGGTCGAGCCGCTTCACGAGGTCCCGCAGCGACGTACCGTCCGCCGGAAACACTCCGATCGCATCGATGCCGGCCGGTACGTCGGCATCCGAGAGGAACACCGTCGGCACGTCCACCTGGTGCTCGGCGACCGCCGTACCCGCGAGCGTGTACGTCCGCGGCTGACCCGCGACGGTGATCGTCTCCTGCTCACCAGGCTTGCTCGATCCGACCAGCCGCTCGTCCAGCACCACCTGTCCGCTCCGCGGCGCATGCCCGTCGGTCAGCCGGTACGGCGTGAGCGCAGCGGACGCCCACCCGTGCCCGGCAAGCACACCCGCGCCGGGGTCGGTCGCCCCCGCGCCGTCGGCACCCGACGTGCTGGCCGTGCCGGGCCTCCCGCTTGGCCCGCCCGCGCCCGCGGCGGGGGTGAGGGCTGCTGGGAACGAGCGGTCGGGGACTGCCTTCTCCACGCCTGGGGTGTGGGTGAGTTGGGTGAGGAGGGCGGGGTCTACGCGGTGGCGTTCTGGGAGGGCGGCTGAGCCGCTGCCGTCCGGTGGGTGGTAGGCGGGGTCGCCGGTGACGACGATGGGTGCCGCGGCGAGGCGTTGGGGTGGGGCGTTCAGGCGGAGGCCGGTTTCGAGGAGTCCGCCGGCGGCGCTGAGCAGGGCCCCGCCGAGCAGGACCGCGACGAATATCGCGAGGAACGCGGCGGTCCGATACCGCAGGGTGGTGACGGCGAGGCGCAACATGAGTCAGATCTCCCTCAACGGACTGTGGTGCTCAGATGGGCGAGTTCGGTGGCTACGGAGTCGGGGGTGGGGCGGGTGGACTCGGAGACGATCCGGCCGTCGACGAGGAAGACGACGCGGTCGGCGTACGACGCGGCGACCGGGTCGTGGGTGACCATCACGATGGTTTGACCGAGTTGGCGGGACTGGTCGCGGAGCAGCGTGAGGACCTCGAGGGCGGTGGTGGTGTCGAGCGCCCCGGTCGGCTCGTCCGCGAACGTGATCGCGGTCCGCCCGGCCAGCGCTCGCGCAATCGCGACCCGCTGCTGCTGTCCACCGGACAGCTCGCTCGGCCGGTGCCGGACCCGTTCGCCGAGCCCGACGCGCCGGATCACCTCGCTCACCCAGGCGTTGTCCGGCTGCTTCCCGGCCAGCGTCATCGGCAGTACGACGTTCTGCCGCACGGTCAACGCCGGCATCAGGTTGAACGACTGGAACACGAACGCGACATGCTCCCGCCGCAACTCCGTCAACGCCGTCTCGTCGAGCCCGTCCAGCGACTGCCCGGCCAACTCCACCGACCCGGCCGAAGGCACGTCGAGCCCGGCAGCGCAGTGCAGCAACGTGCTCTTCCCCGACCCCGACGGCCCCATCACCGCGGTGAACGACCCGGCAGCAAACCCGTACGTCACCCCGGCCAGCGCATCGACCGCGCCGGGCCCGACGCCGTACACCTTCCGTACGTCGGTCAGCTGCACCGGCGCGCTCATGCCGCGACCAGCACGTCGCTCTTGCGGTGGTACGACTCGTTCGTCCACCACAGCATCGCCACGATCGCGCCGAGACCGAGGTCCGACCACAGCCACCACGGCCCGTCGAAGTGACCGAAGACCGCGAGTGCCATCCAGACCACGAACTGCACGACACAGGCGACCAGCCACACCCCGGTGAAGGCCTGCAGCGCCAGCGTCAGCCCGCGCGGCGGGGCGGCGTTCGCGACGCCGGACAGGATGTTCCGGAGTTCGCCGCGGGTCCGGGCCGCGAGCACCCGCTGCTGCCGGTCGCTCGCCTGCGACGGGGTGAGGGCGGCCTGCCGTACGGCGCTGTCCAGCCGGGCGATCGCGGCGCGGCGGTCGGTGTCCGTGAGCGCGACCTGGTCGGGGGTCAGCAGGCCTTCGAGCAAGGTGTTCATGGGGGTGGGTCCTTTCGAGTGGGTTCCGATGTGAAAAAGCGTAGGGGTTGAACAGTTTCGGCCGCGCGGTGCTCAGGACCCGTTTCGAGGTGGTGCTAGCACCCCTGTTCGGCGCCGTCCGGCGTACGACAGGATGGGAGGTATGACCGAGGACCGCGGGGCGCTGCCGCCCGGGCTCGCCCTGTCCTGGGGCGTGCAGCCAGTGCAGCGGCGTGGGCCGAAGCCGGCCCTGACGGTCGAGCAGATCGTGGCCACCGGCATCGAGTTCGGCGACCGGGACGGGTTCGAGGCGATCTCGCTGCAGCGGATCGCCGGCCGGCTCGGCGTCACCACGAACGCGATGTACCGGTACGTCCGCTCCAAGGAGGAGCTGATCGTGCTGGTCCACGACAAGGCGATCGGCCCGCCGCCGGAACTCCCGGACGGCTGGCGGCCGGCCGCGATCGCGTGGGTCGATGCCCAGGTCAAGCAGTACGCCGAGCGCCCGTGGCTGCTCGACGTACCGATCCGTGGCGCGCCGGCCACGCCGAACATCCTGCGCTGGGTCGAGGTGATGCTCGCCGCGCTCGACCAGACCGGCCTGAACCAGCACGACAACCTCGGCTGCCTGATGCTGCTGGACGGCTGGGCGCGCAACTACGCGGGTCTCGCGCGGCAGCTCGGCAACCGCGAGGGTACGCCGGTGCAGGCCGAACAGGTCGGCCGGTTCCTGGTGCCGCGGCTGCTCGAGGGCGGCTACCCGACGGTGGCGTCGCTGTACCTGAACGCGGAGTACCAGGACGAGCTCGACGACGACCTGGAGTTCGGGCTGGCCCGCATCCTCGACGGCATCGAGGCACTGATCGCGAAGCAGTAACGCCGGCGAAACAGCCTGCGGAGTTGGATCTCAGTGGTCATCGATCACGTGAGGAGCACTCCCTTGGCACAGCAGAGCAGCAGGCGTACCTTTCTCCGGCGGTCCGGTCTGGCCGTCGTACCGGTGGTTGCCGGCGGCGCCTCGGCCCGGCCCAGCTCCGCGCGGGAGCCCAGGTCGTTCGACGAACTCGAGAAGTACCTGGACAAGCTCCAGGCCGACGATTCGTTCTCCGGCACGGTCCTGGTAGTGAAAGCTGGTCGTCCGGTCGTGTCCCGCTCGATGGGGTACGCCGATCGGGAGCGGCGAATCCGCAACCGGGCCGACACGATCTTCTGCCTCGCCTCGGTGACGAAGATGTTCACCGGGGTGGCGATCGGGCAGCTCGTGCAGCGGGGGTCGCTCGACCTGGTCGATCCGATCGGCAAGTACCTGAGCGGGTTCGAGGACGGGATCGGCGACAAGGTCACGATCCAGCAGCTGCTCACCCACACCTCGGGCCTCGGCGACTACATGCAGCTCCCCGGGTACTGGGAGGAGTCCGCGACCTGGACGACGCCGCAGCAGGCGATGGACGGCGTCCTGCGCTTCATCCGCTCCGAGCCGCTCGCGTTCGCGCCGGGCACGGCGGCGAAGTACAGCAACTCCGGCTTCCACGTCCTCGGCTGCATCGTGGCGAAGATCGCGGGCGTCTCGTACTACGACTACATCCGCACGAACATCTTCCGCCCGGCCGGTATGACGTCGTCCGACTTCACCCTGCTCGGCCAGTGGCGGACCGACCCCCGGTTCGCGCATCCGTACCCCACCGACGAGTCCGGCAAGCGGTACGACGCCCTCGCCGCGGGCAAGTTCGGCCTGATCGGCACCCCGGCGGGCAACGCGTTCGCGACCGCGCCCGACCTGGTGCGGTTCGTCAAGGCGCTGACCGGTGGCAAGCTCCTGAGCCCGACGTGGCGGGACGTGTTCGTGACGCCGAAGTTCTCGCAGGGGACACTGCCGGCCAAGCCCGGGCTCCCGGCGATCATCAACTTCTTCGGGTACGGCGTGGACAGCTCGATCCTCAACGGCGGACTGATCACCGGCCACACCGGCGGAGCACCGGGCGTCAGCACCAGCGCCGAGTGGTACCCGGAGCTCGGGTACACCGCCGTACATCTCGGCAACTACGACCCGGCCCCCGGTACGAACGTCAACCAGGAGCTGCGTCAGGTGCTCACGAGCTGATCCGGACCGGGCCGTCCGCGCGGGCCGCGACCCACCGCAGATGGAACTCGCTGCCGGGGGCAACTTCCGCGCGTCGGCCCGGTTCGGTCCGCAGATCGACCGGCGCCCGCAGCGTCGCCACCGGCTCCCGCCGCGGTACGCCGTTCAGCCGGACGTCGGCGATCACCTCCGCGAACGCCTGCGCGGCCGGTTTCCGCTGATGATCGACGGTGAACAGCCCGAGGTCGTACTCACGGTCCGGGAAGTCCAGCAGCCGCCGGTCGATGTCGTGCGACGACCACCAGGTCACGCCGTACAACGCCGGATTCGTCAGCACGCTCGAGACCGTACGGCGGGTGAACTCGGCCTGCAGGTCGACGGGAATGTCCGGCCCCGGTACGCCGACCTCCTGCAGCCACACTGGCCGCTCTGGCGCCAGCGACCGGGCCAGCTCGATCAGGTAGTCGGCATGCGTGAGCGTGGCCGGCCCGAGCGGACCGTCCACTCGTGAGACCCCGTTGAAAACCCACGAGTGCACGGTCGTCAGGTCGCCCAGGTCCACGGCGTCGGCCGCGAGGAACGGGTGGTCGCCCTTGTACCAGGCGTCGTCGAAGACCGAGTGCAGCCCGAGCACGTTCGGCGCCGCCTTCTTCAGCGTGATCAGCAGCTCGTGCGCCCACGCCGTCGAGGTCGCCGCGGTGGTGGAGCTGTCCGGCCAGAGGTTGTTGACCTCGTTCCCGAGCGTGATCGCGAAGACGTTCGGCCGGCTCGCGACCGCGCGCGCCACGGTGTCGACGTACGCCGTGAGGCCCTCGCGGACCGTCGGGTCCTCGAACAGGCTGCTCTTGTGCCAGGTCAGCACCCACGACGGCAGGAAGTCGAAGCTGGACAGGTGCCCCTGGATCAGGTCGACCGCGACGGTCAGGCCGTGCTCGGCGGCGGCGTCGATGGTGTCCAGCAGGTCGGCGATCGCCTGCTCGCGGATGATCGCCCGGTTCGGTTGGATCCATGGCCAGACCGGGAACACCCGGACGTGGTCGAGGCCCATCCCGGCGAGGTCCGCGAAGTCCCGCCGGACCGCGTCGCCGTCGTAGTCGAGCCAGCTGTAGAACCACCCCGCCGACGGGACGTAGTTCGCACCGAACCTGGGCGCGGTGGTCTGCAATGCCATGGCGTGGATGCTAAATCGGTTTAGGCCGGTAGCGCAAACATTACGCGGGTGGTGCGGTCGACTCGCGCACGGTGAGCACCGGATCGGCGCTGCGCCGGTTGATCACCGTGCTCGGGTCCGCGAGCGTGTCCAGCAGCACCTCGGCGGCCTGCCGGCCGAACTCGAAGGTGTCGCGGGACAGCGCGGTCAGCGCCGGGTGCATCAGCTGGGTCAGGATCGAGTCGTCGAACGCGACGATCGACAGCTCGCCGGGCACCGGCACGCCCATCTCCATCGCGACGCCGAGGCCGGCCACCGCCATCACGTCGCTGTCGTAGACGATCGCGGTCGGCCGGTTCGGCTGGGAGAGCAGCTTGCGGGTGATCGCGGCGCCCTCCGCGTCGCTGAAGTCGGTGGTCAGCGACGGCGCGTCGAGCAGCCCGAGCCGCGGTGCCGCGTCCCGGACCGCGCGGATCCGGCGCTGCGTGTGCTGGAAGTCCGGCGTACCGGCGACGTGCGCGATCCGCCGGTGGCCGAGCGCGGCCAGGTACTCGACGATGGCCAGCATCGCGTCCCGGTCGTCGGCCCAGACCGAGGCGAGCGCGCCCTTGCCGCCGCGGCCGCCGATCACCACGGCCGGCAGCTCGAGCGCCTTGAGCTCGTCGATCCGCGGGTCCTTCACGGTCAGGTCGACCAGGATCACGCCGTCCACCCGGTGCTCCGAGGCCCACCGCCGGTACACCTCGATCTCGGCCGCGGTGTCCTCGACGATCAGCAGCTGCAGCGAGATCGACTCCGCGGACAGGCCGGACTGGACGCCGGACAGCAGGTGCGCGAAGAACGGCTCGACGCCGAGGGTCCGGGCCGGGCGGGCGATCACCATCCCGACCGAGTCCACCCGGGACGCGCCGAGCGCGCGCGCCGCGCTGTGCGGCCGCCAGCTCATCTGCTCGGCGATCTTCAGGATCCGCTCGCGGGTCGCGTCGCTGACCCCCGGCCGGCCGTTCAGCGCGAACGACACCGCACCCTTCGACACCCCGGCCCTGGTCGCGATGTCCGCGATCGTCGGTCTCGCCATCGTGGTACCTCCTGCCCTTGACAGCGGATTCTACGATGTGGATAGTTCGGGAGCTATACCGGTTTATCAAATCCAGGAGATCCCATGCGTAGACGCCGTCCGGCGCTCGTGGCACTTCTTGCCGCCGCCGCCCTCACCCTCGCCGGCTGCGGCCTCGGTTCCGAGGACTCCGGCAGCAGCAGCGGCGGCGCGAAGCCGACCGTGGACGCGAACGCCCAGGTCACCGGTGAGGTCAGCTTCCAGACCTGGGCGCTGAAGCCCAAGTTCACGTCGTACGTCGAAGGCGTGATCAAGGCGTTCGAGGCGAAGTACCCGGGCACCCACGTCACCTGGCTGGACCAGCCGGGCGACGGCTACGACAAGAAGGTGCTGAGCCAGGCGTCGGCCGGCCAGCTCCCGGACGTGACCAACCTGCCGCCGGACTTCGCGCTCTCGCTGGCCAAGCAGAACATGCTGCTCGACGTGGCGGCCGCGGACCCGAAGATCAAGGACGAGTACGTCGAGGGCGGCGTCCAGGCGTACGAATACCAGGGGATGAGCGGCACGTTCGGCTACCCGTGGTACCTGAACACCGACATCGACTACTGGAACGCGACCAAGTTCGCCGCGGCCGGCCTGGACGTGAAGAACCCGCCGAAGACCTTCGACGAACTGCTCGCGGCCGCGAAGACGATGCACGACAAGACCGGCGGCAAGGAATACCTGATGAGCCGGCTGCCGGGCATCGGCGACTTCACCAACGCCGGGATCAAGATCCTCTCCGACGACGGCAAGAAGTTCGTGTTCAACACCCCCGAGGCCGCCGCACTGCTGGACAAGTACCGCGACGCCTACAAGGCCGGGTACATGCCGCGCGACATCCTGACCAACGAGTACCTGGGCAACTCGAAGCTCTTCACCCAGGGCAAGGTCGCCTGGACCACCGGTGGCGGCAACGCGATCCAGGACTTCATGAAGGACAACCCGTCGCTGAAGGGCAAGGTCGTCCCGTCGCCCGCGCTGGACACCCCGCCGCTGTACGTGCAGGGCCTCTCGGTGTCGGCGAAGACGAAGAACCAGGCCGCCGCGATCGCGCTCGCCCGGTTCGTCACGAACGCCGAGAACCAGGCCGCGTTCGCGAAGATCGTGAACATCTTCCCGTCCACCAAGGCCTCCGCGCAGGACCCGTACTTCTCGAAGTCCGACGGTACGCCGGAGAGTGACGCGAAGGTGCTCGCGTTCCAGTCGCTGGCCAAGGCGAAGAACCTGCAGCCGCCGGTGATCAGTGGCGCGACCAACGACTTCATCGGTCAGCAGATCTCGTTGGCCATCTCGGGCAAGATCTCGTCGCAGGCCGCCCTCGACGCCGCGGTGGCGAAGGCCAACCAGCTGCTCACCTCCTGATGCGTTACAACCGGTGGTTCACCCCGTGGGTGCTGGTGATCCCGGCACTCACGTGGTTGCTGGTGTTCAACCTGTGGCCGTCGATCAACACCGTCATCCTGTCGTTCACGAACGCCAGGCCGATCGGCGGCGGCCACTTCGTCGGGCTGAAGAACTTCGAGACCCTCCTGCACGACGAGCAGCTGCGCTGGGCCTTGCTGAACAGCGTGATCTACATGGTGGTCTGCCTGCCGTTCCTCACGGTCCTGCCGCTGCTGCTCGCCGTACTGGTCGAGAAGAAGCTGCCCGGGATCACCTTCTTCCGTACGGCGTTCTACACACCAGTGGTCGCGTCCGCGGTCGTCGTGGCGCTGATCTGGCAGTGGATCCTCGACGACCGCGGCCTGGTCAACGGGCTGGCCGAGAAGCTCGGGTTCATCTCCGGGCCGCTGCCGTTCCTGTCCGACCAGTGGCTGTTGTTGCTGAGCGCGATCAGCCTGACGATCTGGAAGGGGCTCGGGTACTACATGATCATCTACCTGGCCGCTCTCGGGAACGTCGGGCGGGAGCTGCACGAGGCCGCGGCGGTCGACGGGGCCTCGCCGCTGCGCCGGTTCATCCACGTGACGATCCCCGGCGTCCGCGGGACGATGATCCTGATCTCGATCCTGATCTCGGTGTCGGCGCTGCGGGTGTTCTCGGAGCTGTTCATCCTGAGCGGCGGCAAGGGCGGTCCGGGCGGCCGGGACAACTCGGTCGTGATGCTGATCCAGCAGTACAGCCAGGGCTTCGAGGGCAACCTCGGGTACGCGTCGGCGCTGTCGATCGTGCTGTTCTTCGTCACCGTCGTACCGATGCTGGTGCTGGCGCGCCTGAACCGCAGAGGAGCCGAGGCATGACGGCTGTGACCGAGCGACCCGTCTCGAAACCTTCAGCCTCTCCGGCCGGCAAGCGGAGTCGTGCGTTCGGGTTCAACTCGGTGTCGCCGCGGGAGAAGGTCGCGCGGTACGTACTGCTGGTGTTCGTGCTGCTGATCACGATCGGGCCGTTCCTCTGGCAGCTGTCGACGTCGCTGAAGGGGTCCGGCGAGGACATCTACACCCGGATCCCGCGGCTGCTCCCGGCGCAGCCGACGTTCGCGCACTACAAGGAGGTCACCGACACGATCCCGGTGCTCGACTACGCGCGGAACTCGCTCGTGGTCGCCTTCCTGGTGGTCGGCGGCAACATCATCGGCGCGTCGCTGGCCGGGTTCGCGATCTCGCGGCTGCAGTTCCGCGGGCGCAAGCTCGTGCTCGGACTGTTCCTCGCGACGCTGGTGCTGCCGGGCGAGGTCACGATCATCTCGCAGTACGTGACGGTCCGGGAGTTCGGGCTGGCGAACACGCTGGTCGGCGTCGCGCTGCCCGGCATGATCGGCGCGCTGAACGTGCTGCTGATGTACAACGCGTTTCGTTCGTTGCCCGTCGAGGTGGATCAGGCGGCGGTGGTGGACGGTGCGAACGCCTGGCAGCGGTTCCTGTACATCGGCCTGCCGTCGGTGCGCGGGACGATCAGCGTGATCGCGATCTTCGCGTTCATCGGCGCCTGGGACGACTTCCTCTGGCCGCTGATCGTGCTCACCGACCCGAACAAGTACACGCTGACCGTCGGCTTGCAGTACCTGTCCGGCACCTTCAGTAACAACCCGCGGCTGATCGCGGCCGGCACGATGATCGCGTTCATCCCGATCGTGATCGTGTTCGCCACCCTGCAACGCTTCTTCTTCAAGGGCGTCGAGGAAGGCGCGGTCAAGGGATAGGTACGGCGAACTCCAGCCAGTGCGTGACGTCCGCCGCCGTGTGATGGCGGATCGACCAGTCGACTTGGCGCAGCGCCATGTGAGCCCAGTAGAGCCGCAGTACGTCGGGTTCGAGGGCGTCCTGGAGCAGCTCGTCGAACCAGCCAACGTCCGCGCCGGGCAGCCGGACGTGGGCGCTGAACCGCAGCGTGACCAGGCCGAAGCGCCGGTCCCCGCGGCCGATCCCGTCCCAGTCGACGATGCCGGTGATGGTGCCGGCATCGTCGACCAGCACGTTCCCTGGGTGGAAGTCCAGGTGCACCAGGTCGTCGCCGGTCATCCCACCCGGCTCGGCACGCCCGACGTCGCGGATCCAGCCGAGCAGCTTCCGGGTCCGGTCGTCGTACCGCTCGAGCGACTCGTGCAGGCAAAAGCCGGGGCCGCTCTCGAGCAGGTGCATCGACGGCACCGGCAGTTCGGGCGCAACCCCGGCGAACCGGTCCGCCAGCGAGATCATTGCCTCCAGCAACGCCCGGTCCACCGTCGCCGGCGCCCGCCCCGGCAGCCGCTCCTGCACCACCCCGCCGTCGGCGACCAACTGGTACCGCGGAACCGGCAGCCCCGTTCCCCGCGCCGCGTCGAGCGCCACCGCCGTACGCCGCAACTCGCCGACGTCCCCGGCCGCCCGCGTCAACACCCCGTCCCGCCCGTCCGGCCACCGCACGAACGCCGCCCCCACCTCACCACCCGCCGCCTCCCCGACAAACTCCAGCCCGGCCCCGGTACTGCGGTTCACCTCGTCCACCAACTGACGCGCGTCGAGCTTCGGGACAGGAGGCGGCAACTCGCTCATCCGCCGACCGTACCGAACCAACGCGGAACGGGCGCCCCGATTCCCCGGGGCGCCCGCGCGCTCAGCAGCCAGAGCCCATCGCGTAGATGTGCTTGCACTCGTAGTTCGGGTTGTCGGGACCCACCGGCACAGTCCTGGTGACGTCGGCCCAGACGTTCTTGAACCACTGGACGACGTCCAGGCCCCGTCGGATATCCGCCGGGCTCGGTGTGAGCATCGCCCGCCCGCAGGCACCCCAGTCGACGCCGTGTGGTCCGTTCACGCAGTTCCACAACCCTGCCGCGAGCTGCGGGCCGACGAACGCGATCGCTCCGAGGACGCACCCGACGCCCAGTGACGCTCCGCAGGCGATCCCGGCCCCGAGCGCGCCCGGGAACGACGCGATCCAGGTGAAGGTCCAGTTCACGTCACCAGGGTCGTTCTGCCCGTAGGGGTTGTCCTGGTTGTCGGCGTCCGGCGGCGCGCCACCGCCGGAGGCGCCACCTCCTCCTCCCTTCGCGTGGTCGTCGATGGCGAAGGCGGCGGCGAGGGCATTGACCGAGTTGGCTACGCGGTTGACCGATTCGGCGGCGGCGCGGAGGCCGTTCATGGCGGCGTCGATCTCCTTGGCCCGGTCGGGGACCCAGCGTTTGACGGTTTTTGCGACCTCTTCCAGGACTCTGACGAGTTCGTGGACGATGTGCACGATCTGGCGGATCCGGACGATCGTCTTCACCGCTTCGGAGCGGAACAGTGCGGCGAGTGCGTAGTTGTGGAAGACCTGCGCCACCATGCTGGCGAACGCGAACAGATACGCCTTCACGACCAGCGTGACGATCTCGCGGCGGTACTCGATGATGCGTTTGGTGACGACCTTGATCCGGGTCTTCAGCTCCTTGACCACGTCGTACACGTAGCGCTGCCCGTCGGCGTCGCTGAAGGTGACCGGGCTGTTGTTCGCGTACGCGTAGGCGTTGAGCTGTTGTGGATCGTTGAAGTCGACGACCGGGTCGGCCGAGACGAACTTCCCGAGCGCCGCGTCGTACTCACGTGCCCCGAGATGGGTCAGCCCGGTCGACGTGTCCTCGGTGCCGCCGACGAACCCGCGGTGGGTCGCCCAGTCGTCGGGTGTCGCGCCGCGGATCTCGCCGTACGGCGTGGTCCGGCGCCGCTGCACCGACAGGGTGTCGGCGTCGATGGTGAGGTTGGTGGTGCCGTGGTGGTCGGACGCGAGCCAGGTCAGTTGGGTCGCGCCGGTGCGGACGGCGATCGGGGTGTCGCCGAGTGCGTAGTACCTGGTGCCGAGGACGGAGCTGTCCGGCCTGAGCAGTACTTCGGTGTCGCCGATGAACAGGGTGCTGCCGGAGCCGTCGCGCCGGATCAACCGGTTGCCGTCGGCGTCGTACACGAAGCTTGTCTTCGCTGCACCGGAGGTCACCGTGCTCAGGTGTCCTTCGGCGTCCCAGGCGTAGGTGTCGCCGGCGTGGGTGGTCTGGTTACCGCGGGCGTCGTACCCGAAGGTCTTGTCCTTGGTCGTGCCGTCCGGTCCGGTCTCGCTGACCTTCTGGACGGCGTGGGGCAGGGCCTGTCCGGCGGCGGGGTAGGTGTAGGTGCTGGTCGTGGTGCCTGCCGGCATGGTCGTGCTCTGGGTCTTGCGGTTGCCGACAACGTCGAACGTCCAGCTCTGCAGGTATGGCGCCGGCCCGCCGAGCGTGTCCTTGCTCGATGCGGCCGCACAGTCTCCGCTCGACGGTGTCCAGGCCTGCGTGAGCCGGCGGTAGCCGTCGTACGTGAAGCACTGGGTGTCGTTGAGTGCGGGATTGGTGCCGTCGGCCGGGGTGTCCGTCACCTTGGTGACGTTGCCCGCGGGGTCGTAGCTGTAGTGCACGTCGGACTCGCGCTGGTTCGGTGTCAGCACGCTGGCACGGGACAGGCGGTGTGTGCCTTCCTCGTACTCGAAGGACTGCTGGATCCAGTTGTCGCCGCGGCCCATCGCCTGTGTCTCGACTTCGCGGTACGGCGTGTACACGGTGCCGCGGACGTAGGTGTCGGCCCCGGTGAGCGTGGACGGCAGGCCCTGGTCGTCGTACCCGATCTTCAGGTTCTCGGCCGGCAGGCCGCCGACCGCGGGCAGCGAGGTCGTGTCGGGCTTGCCGTCCGGCGTGTAGGTCATGCCGACCGAGTAGGTCCCGGCCAGCTTGCCCTCGGCGGACGGGATGACCAGGTCACTGCCCGTCGGCCGGCCGCCGTTGTCGTAGCCGGTGTAGCGCAGGGTGTACGCCGCTCCGTCGACGTACCGGGTGCTGCTGGTCAGCGAGCCGGGCTTGACGGTGTCCCACACCCATTCGGCGAGTTTGGTGGTGCCTTGGTACTCGGCGGTCTTACGGCCGGCATCGTCGTAGGTATAGCTGAGGGTGACGTTGCGGGCGTCGGTGCTGGTGAGAAGTTCGTCCCTGTCGTCGTAGGTGTACTTGGTCTCGCCCTTGTCCGGTTCGACCGCACGGATCAGCCGGCCACGGACGTCGTAGTCCGAGGTCCACACGTTGCCGGCCGGGTCGGTGACCTTGGCGAGCTTTCCGGCCGCGTTGTAGCTGTAGAGCGTGCGGTCGTACGCCCCGGTCGGGTCGCTGCCGTGGTACTTCCAGATCTCGGTGGTACGGCCTTCGACGTCGGTGAACGTCGTGGTGGCCTGCTCGCCGTCCGGCGGATCGATGGTCTCGACGCCGGTCCCGTTGGTGTGGCTGGTGTGCCAGAGCTCCTTGCCCAGCGAGTAGAACGTCTCCAGCGCCGGCCGGCCGAGGTCGTCGTACTGCGTGACCTTGCGGCTCGGCAGCTTCGCCGGGTCCGTCGGCTGTACGACGGTCGTGCCCGGGGGAGCGGAGTTGTAGTACGGGCCGTCCTCCTGGACCTCCAGCCCGCGGGCGTCGTAGCGGTAGTCGGTGATGATCCGGCCGTCGCCGTCGGCCGCCGGCTGCTGCGTCTGGCGCTTTCGCATCAGACCGTCGAGCAGGTCGTAGCTGGTCGACACTGTGCCGTCGGTGGCCTGGGTCTCGGTGGTGACGACGTTCGGCTTGTCGGTGCCGGTCGCGTAGCTGACCTTGGTGCTCGGGATGCCGTTGCGGTCCGTGCCGGGCAGGAAGGTCGCGGTGACGCGGCCGAGCGGGTCGCGCCGGGTGTCGGTCCGTCGGCCGGCCTGGTCGACGGCTGCGAGTTCTTCGCCCCACGCCGGGTCGAGCTCCGTGGACGTGGTGAGTCCGGTCGGCAGTGTCGTGGTCGTCTTGGTGACCGGTCCGGTGGCCGGGCTGTAGTTCACCTGCGTGGTCTTGTCGAGCGCGTCCGTGGTCGACCTTACGCGTCCCTGTGCGTCGTACGTGCTGGTGCCGACCGTTTGGTACTGCGGCGTGCCGTCGGCGTTCCAGCCCTTCAACCGCTCGGTCTTGGTCTTGTTGCCGGTGGTCGGCGCACCGCTGTCGTAGGTCATCCGGTCGTCGCTGACGACGTTGTTCGCGGTCGGAGGCGTGTCACACGTTCCGGTCGCGACCTGCTTGCGGGTCGGCAGGTCGACGATGCCCTTGGCGGTGTTCGACGCGTACTCGTACCGCGTGCAGGTGTCGTCGGCGCCGTTCGCGGAGTCCTTCTGGTCGTACGTCGTCGCCACCGCGCCGTCGGCGGCGTACGTGTTGCTGGAGACACTGCTGCGCCAGCCGGTGCCGCTGGCTTCCTGGTCGCGGACGGCGGCCTGCTGCACGATGAACGACTGGGTCGTGGTGGCGGGCGTCGTACCGGACGTCTCGTTGGTCCGGCTGGAGGTCGCGTTCGACACCCACGGGTCGGTGATGGAACGGGAGACGATCTTGCTGCCGTCGTACGTCGTCTGCTCCCGCTGGGTGCCGGACAACGGAGCCCTGTCCTCGAGCGCGGTGCCGGCGGAGTCGGTCACCTTGACGTCCTTGGTCGTGCCGTCGGCCTTCAGGTCGCCGTCCATTCCGCGGAAGTAGGTGTTCTCGGTGACCTGCGCGTCGGCGCCGGATCCCTTGGTGACGCGTACCTTCTCGTAGCCGCGCCACTGCGACCAGGTCTTGCTGTCGACCTCGACCAGACCCTCCTCGTCGTCGTGGTGCCAGGCCGGCGCCGAGAGATAGTCGACGGTTGTGGTCACCGGGTCGAGTCCGGTGGTGAGGTCGGACTCGGTGACGGTGCTGACGACGTACTTGTTGAACCAGTCCTGCCGTTCGGCCTGGCCGGGTGGCGTCCACTTGATCTGGTGGCACCGCATCCCGTTGCTGTCCGGCGTGGGCACGTTGTCCGGCAGGCTGCAGTCCGGGCGCAGGTAGTCGACCGTCAGCTGCCCGCCGGTTCCGTAGGTGATCGTCTGCATCCGGGGCCAGTTCATCGCCGGCAACCCGTCGGCCCCGACCACCCGGTTGGCCAGCATCATCGACGCGAACGTGACCTCGGGGGTCGCCATCGAGCCGCCGACCAGCCCGGTGTTCGTGATCCCGTCCAGCCACAGCATCGGCGATCGGGTGTCCTTCGGGTCGAGGAAGCTCTGCCGGAAGCTCCAGGAGCTCACCGGCTGGTACGACGTCCCGCGCCACACGGACGTGGTGACGCCGGTCAGCCGTTGCTTGGTCCAGAACGTCGGATAGAAGTGGTTGTCGCAGTTCGTCGTACTCGTGCATTCCTGGTCGAGCGGGGTGTCCGGGTAGTCCGACGGCGCGCACGCGCTACCGGTGAAGCACCGGTCGGCGGTCGTGAAGTCGACGACCCCGACCGCCTTGTCGAGGAACACCCGCCCGTCGGCCTGTCCGTACTCGATCCGTTTGATGTTGCCGGCCCGGGTATACGTCGACACCGTGGTCGCGGTGGCGTTCCGGGCGTAGTTGTTGTTCTCCTTCGAGTAGAACAGGCTCATCGTGTTGCCGTGGGTGTCGACGACGTAGTCGAGGTTCCAGCGGTACGCCTGGTCGCAGTACGAGTTGGCGAACGCGGTCTGGTTGCACGGCTCGCCGGCGTTGTTGCCGAACACCGGCACGGTCCACGTCGAGTTGGTGTCCTGGCTCGCGGAGGTGTTGCCGGGGATCTTGTTCAGCCCGAAGTAGAACTTCGTACCGGACTTGTCCGTGATGACCCAGTACTCACCTTTCGCGCCCGGGATCTGCCCGGTCGGACCGCCGTCGCCGTTGTCCGCGCCGTACAGCCGCTCGACCTTGGTTCCGTCGTCGTTGCGCGGGTGCCACGTACCGGTGGCGTCGTCCTTCACCAGTTCTCCGCCTGCGCCGTTCAACGTGAAGGTGGCGTTGTCGGTGGCCCAGCACACGTCGCCGACCGGCTTCGTACCGTTGTTGCCCTTCTGCTCGGTCTTCGAACCGCATGACGCGTAGCGGCGCTCGATGCTGCCGCCGGGCGTCAGTTCGAAGCCTGCGCCGGCCCATGACGCCTGGCTGTTGGCCGAGCTCGTCCGTCCGTCGACGCTTCCGGACGAGTAGCCCAGTGTCAGGTCAGGGCTCGGTCCACCCAGGCTCGGCGGTGCCTTCATCGGATAGTTCCAGCTGAAGTCACCCGACTGACCGCCGGCCTGCCAGGTCGCGGTTTCGTTGAGCGAAGTACTGGTACTGCTGCCGGCGTCGCTCGCTGCCGCGGCCTGTACGGCGAAGACGCCGGACGCGGGGACGTCCGCCGTCAGTGCGCCGACGCCGTCGTTCTGCGTTGCCAATGGGGTACCGGTCCCGCAACCGGCCTTCTTCGGAGTCGAGGCTGCACAGTCCGGGAGCCGGACGAGTCCCAGACGCCGGTTCCAGTCGCCGCCGAACGCGGTCCGGAAGGCCGAGTAGTCGACCTTGAGCGCGACCTGGCCGGACTGCTTGGCGACGTCGGTGCGGGTCAGCTTGATGCGCAGTTGATTGCCGGTACGCCCGAGGAGATCGACGCGGACCTTCCCAGGCGAGTCCGCCAGTGGTCGACCCGCGGCCAACGCGCGATTCGCTGCCGTGCTCGGCCCGATCGCGATCGGCAGGGAGCCTGCCTGGGCGAGGGCTTGCTTCGCTGTCCCTGCTTGCTGCGCCGAGATCGCGGCCGCCGGTGGCAGTGCCACCTCGGCGGTGCCGGGAGCGGGCCAGTGGGGTGAGGGATTCGAGGTGACCGTACGATCGGCGTCCGCGTCGGGCGTACCTGCACGCGCCTTGACCGCGGTGACGTCGACCGACGTCTCTTTGCGCTGGGTCAGGGCCGGGGCCTTGGGCTTCGCCGGCTTGTCCGTTGTGGTCGCCGCGATGGCGCCGGGGGCCTGCAGGGTGAGGACGAGGCTGACGCCGAGCGCGGCGGAGATGAGGATGCGCCGTCGGCGCGCGCGGTGCGGAGTGGGCATGGGTACTCCTGGTGCCTGGGCGGAAGGGCTCCGTCAGTGCAGCCGCCGGAGCCTGCCGAAGCAATCCATTCCAGCCAGGTGGAAATCCGGTGAGGCCATTCGACGGCCGTGGAAACGCTGTCCGGCAAGGGTTTCCGGTGTCATCGTGACGGCACATCCGTCCGTGCTGGGGAGGCCGCTGGTGAAGGTACGGCGCTGGACAGTCACGTCACTCGCGTTCGCGGTCGCACTCGGATTCCTGGCCGCACCGACCCACCCCAGCACCGCAGCGGCCGACCATCCACCGGCAACAGCAGTAGCTGGGGAGGAATCGGAAGCTGCGGCGGCTGAGGTGGCGGCGGCGTCGGTGACCGCGCGGGCTACTGGGCATCGGGTTGAGGTTGCGTCGGCGGGGACCGCGTCTGCTCAGGTGTACGTGAACCCCGACGGCCGCCGCACCCTCGTCCAGCACGCCGGGCCGGTCCGGGTCCGCCGCGGGGCCGGCTGGACACCGGTCGACACCACGCTCCACCTCACCGCCGACGGAACGGTCCGGCCGGCAGCGACCGCGGCGCCGCTCGTACTGTCCGGCGGCGGCACCGGCAATCTGGTTGCCCTCGGCAACACCACGCGCCAGGTCCGGCTCGGTTGGCCCGGCCGGCTGCCCGTACCGCGCCTCACGGGCAGCACCGCGACCTACCCCGACGTACTGCCCGGCGTCGACCTTCAGCTGCGCGCCGAGGCTGCCGGATTCGCCGAGCTGCTGGTGGTGAAGTCCGCCGCCGCGGCGAAGAACCCGGCCCTGCGCCGGCTGAGCCTTCCGCTTAGCGCGACCGGCCTGACGATCAGCACCCGCGCCGACGGCACGACCGTCGCGGTGGATACCGGCGGCCGGGTCGTGTACGCCTCCGGGCAGGCGGTCATGTCCGACGCCAACGGCACCGAACGCAAGGTCCGCGCACAAGCCGTCCCCGGACACGTCGTCCTCACACCTGACCTGTCCCTGCTCAGCGCCCGGGGCACCAGGTTCCCGGTCACCATCGACCCGTCCTGGTCGGACGTCGCCGGCGACATGTGGACCCACATCAACAACCGCGACGACTCGACCCGGAACACGTCGTACTGGAACTACGACCGCGACGAAGGTGCGAAGACCGGCTGGGCGTACGACGACTCCGGCAACATCTACCGCTCGCTGTACCGCCTCGACCTGGGAGACGTCGGCGGCGCCGAGATCCTCAGCGCACGGTTCACCATCACCCTGCACTACACCCCGAGCTCCACCTCGACGTACGTCGACCTGTATCGCGTCTCACCGATCGACCGGTCCCAGAGCGTGACGTGGAACAACACGACCTGGTACCAGTACCTCGGCGGCGCGCAGGGAGCGGCGTACAACACCCCCGACGTCTCACTCGGGTACCAGACCGACGCCCTGAAGAGCCTGATCCAGCAGCTCGCGGACCAGCACGCACCGACGGTCAGCCTCGGTCTGCGGGCACCCGACGAGGACGCGGCGCACCGGCTCGAGTGGAAGAAGTTCCGTGGCGAGACCGCCGCGATCGAGATCGTCTACAACAACCTGCCGCTCGCGCCGACGAAGGTGAACTTCAGCCAACCGAAGACCTGCGGTACGACGGCCGCGCCGACCGTGATCAGCAGCACGCATCCGTCGTTCGCCGCGATCGCCTCCGACCCGGACGGCGACACGCTCCGCACCCGGCTGACGATCCAGCGAGCGTCCGACGACGCCGTCCAGTACACCGCCGACTCCGCCCTCACCAGCTCCGGAGCCGCGTTCGGCTGGCCGGAGCTACCGGACGGGCAGCTGGCGGCCGGTACGACGTACTACTACACCGCCCGCAGCGACGACCAGGTCCACGCACCCGCCACGGACTTCGGGCCGGCGAGCCCACGCTGCTACTTCACGGTCGACGCCGTACCGCCGAACCAGCCCACGATCACCTCCACCGACTTCCCGAACGGGTCAGCCGTGACGCTGCTCCGAACGACCGGTTTCGTCACCTTGCATCCCGCCGCGGGCGACAGTGACGTCGTCGAGTACCAGTACGGCTCGCAGCGAGACAAGACCGTTCAGCTGGTGGAGGCCGCCGCGGACGGAACAGCGACCGTCCCGGTGACGGTCTGGCCGGACTCGCTGACCGGCCTGCCGACGCGAAAGCTCTACGTCCGTGCCGTCGACAAGGCCGGCAACGTCAGCGCAGCGACCCAGGGCTGGGACCTGGTCGCGAAGTCGGCCGGCGCCCCGCCCGTCCGGCACGTTCCTGGCGACGTCAACGGTGACGGACGTGCAGACGTCAGCTTCACCCTCGACCAGGGATTCGGGCGCACCACCGTCTGGACCGCGCTGGCCACGCCTTCCGGTCTGGCGACCGGCACCGTCGCCTGGGACAGCGGCGGCAACGGCGGCTTCCAGCTCTCCAGGACGCGCTCGGTGACCGGCGACTTCGACGGAGACGGCCGCACCGATGCCGCGATGTTCCGCGACGAACCGGGCGGCATCGTCGGACTCTACGTACTGCCGTCGGACGGCAACCGTCTCCTGTCACCGTCCGCGCCGGTCTGGCGCAGTACGCCGAACGCCTGGACCGTCGGTACCGCACGGATGCTCGCCGCCGAGGTGACCGGAGACACCAAGACCGATCTCGTCGTCCAGGTGAACTCCGGCAACGGCGGCTGGCAGGTCCTGGTGTTCCCGGGCGGCAACCTCGCGGCGCCGCGTCAATGGCTGCAGACCGCCGCGGGCTCGGGCGACTGGTCCCTCAGCCGTCCGGTTCTGGCCGACGTCAATGGCGACGGAAAGGCCGACCTTGTCAGCCTCGACAACCGAGGCGGATGCCGCACGACCGCGAACGTCTTCGCGTCGACCGGATCGGCCTTCGCCGCCGCTACCCAATGGTTCGACAGCGGCGCGGGCGGCTTCTGCTGGGACAAGGCCAACGCCGTGGCCGGTGACGTCGACGGCGACGGCAACCAGGACGTGGTGGCCGTGTACGACGACGGCGACCAACAGACGTCCCTCAAAGTGCTGCGTTCCACCGGCAGCGCGCTGGTGCTTTCCCAATGGTGGCAGGACAAGTCCGGGTTCGACCCGCTGAAGACCGCACTGACTGTCGGGGACTACAACGGGGACGGCAAGGCCGACGCAGCGCTCGTCTACTCACTCGACGGAGGCGGGCGAGAGGTCTATCTGCTGTCGTCCAATGGCTCAGCCTTCGACGCACCCGTGTCAGGCTGGCGCGAACCACGCATCGGTGCCGGGACAGGCCCGAAATACGACGTCGAAACCCGGACGTACGAACTGGTGTCCCGGCTGAGCGGTCGCTGCCTGGAGGTCGCGGGTGCAAGCCAGACCGTACCCGCGGACATCCAGCAGTGGGACTGCTTCGGCGGCCTCCACCAACGCTTCCGGCTGGTCCCGGTGGCCGGCACCGAGCAGTACGAGATCCAGGCGGTCCACGTCAACATCGCGCCCAAGCCGGCAGACGGCGTACCGCGCTGCTTCGACGTCCACAACCAAAGCCCGGCCGATGGCGAGCAAGTCCTGCTCTGGCATTGCCTCGACCAGGCCAATCAGCAGGTCACCCTCGAGTACGTCGAAGGCAGTAGCTACAGCACCGTCTTCCGGCTGCGATTCGCCCACAGCAGCAAATGCGGTGCGATCGCGGACAGTGCCACCGGCAACGGCGTCAAGCTCGTCCAGGAACCCTGCGACACCGGCGCCGAGCAACAGTTCGTCCTGCGAGCCGCACTCAACAGCCCCCAACTCGACGGCCGCTACAAGATCACCTCGCTGCAGGGCGGCATGTCCCTCGACATCACCAACTGCGACCCGGCACAAGGCGTTCGTACCTGGGACTACATCGCCGACAGCCCCTGCCAGAAGTGGCAGCTGAAACCGCTCGGCGACGACATCTACCAGATCGTCGATCCCAGCACGAACACCGCACTCCAGACCTCCGGCTGCTCGCGCGCAACGCACGCGACGGTGATCGCCTTCCCGGTCGACGAATCGGACTGCCAACGCTGGCGGATCGAACCCGCCGGGGACGGCTGGAGCATCCACCAGGCCGACACCGGCCTGTCCCTCGACGTCAACGGCTGCAACCCGGCGCACGGCCAGCTCGTCGACACCTGGCCGTACTGGAACGGCCCGTGCCAACGCTGGCGGATCGACAAGCTCTGAGGCGACGAACTTGTTCGTAACGAACATGTTCGTTACCCTGGAGGGGTGAGCGAGGAACCCAGGAGCAGGAGAGAGCGGCCGGCCAAGGCGGCGTTGTCGCGGCGGGGGATCGTCGCGGCGGCGGTCGAGGTGATGCGGGCCGAGGGGATGGACCGCGTGACGATGCGGCGGCTGGCGAAGGAGTTGGATACCGGGCCGGCGTCGCTGTACGTGTACTTCCGGAACACCGCGCTCCTGCACGGGGCGGTGCTCGACGACCTGCTGGCGACGGTGGATCTGTCGGCGGTGCCGGCCGCGGGTGGCTGGCGGGAGCGGATCGCTTCGGTGCTCACGTCGTACACGCGGGTGCTGTTCGAGTACCCGAGCCTGGCGCAGTCGGCGGTGTCGGCGCGGCCCGCGGGGGAGAACTACCTGCGGTTGGTCGAGGGGCTGCTCGTGTTGCTGGACGAGGGCGGCGTACCGCCGGCGCAGGCTGCCTGGGGTGTGGACCTGCTGTTGCAGCTGGCAACGGCGACGGCTGCCGAGCATGCCGGCGGCGACGACCCGGAGGCGTGGGGGGTGGCGCGGGCCGCGTTGCTCGCGGTGCGGCCCGAGACGCATCCGCGGATCGCCGCGCTGGGGGAGGACCTGTTCAGCGGGCCGGGGGAGCGGCGGCTGGCCTGGGGGATCGACGTACTGCTCAACGGGGTGCTCGGCACTCCACGCACAGGAGGTGAGTCGGCATGATCGCGATCATCGGGGCCGGGCTCGGCGGACTGATGCTGGCCCGGATTCTGCACGTCAACGGCGTCGAGGCCGTCGTCTACGAGGCGGACGCGTCGCCCGTGGCGCGGACGCAGGGCGGGATGCTCGACATCCACGAGGACTCCGGCCAGCTCGCGCTGCGCGCGGCGGGGCTGTACGACGACTTCCTGCCGCTCGTGCTGCCGGGCGGCGAGGCGATGAAGGTGTACGACAAGCACGGCGTACTGCGGCACGCGGACGATGGCGGCAACGGCCGGCCCGAAGTACACCGGAAGGCACTGCGGGACCTGCTGATCAGCAGCCTGCCCGACGGCATGATCCGCTGGAACTCGAAGGTCGACGGGGAGTTGCCCGAGGCGGACCTGGTCGTCGGGGCGGACGGCGCGTGGTCGAAGGTGCGGGCGCTGGTGTCGGACGCGGTCCCGCGGTACGCCGGGATCTCGTTCGCGGAGCTCGACCTGCTCGATCCCGGCGTACGGCATCCGGAGAGTGCGGAGCTGGTCGGCGGCGGGTCGATGTTCGCGCTGTCGGACGGGCGCGGGCTGCTCGCGCACCGGGAGCCGGACCGCCTGCACGTGTACGCCGCCTACCGCGCGACCGAGCATGCGCCGATCACGGCCGAGGTATTGGAGAGGACCTTCGCCGGCTGGGACGACGCCCTGCTCCGGCTGATCCGCGAGGCCGACGGCGAGCTGATCCCGCGGCCGATCCACGCGCTGCCGATCGGGCACCGATGGGAGCCGGTGCCGGGCGTCACCCTGCTCGGGGACGCCGCGCACCTGATGTCTCCGTTCGCCGGCGAGGGCGCCAACCTCGCCCTCCACGACGCCGCCGAACTCGCCGCCACGCTGATCGCGGGCGACCCGCTGGACACCTACGAGTCCGCCATGTTCACCCGCGCCGAACAGTCCGCCCGCGAGTCGGCCGACAACCTAGAGCTCTGCTTCGCCCCCGACGCCCCCACCGGCTTGGTCAATTTCTTCCGCGGTTTCTAGGGGGTGCCGCCCGGTCCCACGCCTACTGCGCGGCACTCGGCGGGCACCTCGCCGAGCGGGAGCGAAGGGCACGATGACACCACATCGAGCCCTCCGCTCCCGCTCACCGAGGCACTCCGCCGAGCGCCTGCTCGCTACGGCGTGGGACCGGGCGGCACCCCCTAGCTGCGGGGTCAATCAAGTTTGCGCCGTAGATACCGGGTATGCATACTCAGTATCCATGGTGAACGAGCAGGGGTTGGTGGTGCGCGACCTGATCCGGGTCCACGGGGACGGTGCGCGGGCGGTGCAGGCGTTGCGGGGTGTGGACCTGACGGTGCGGCCGGGGGAGCTGGTCGCGGTGATGGGGCCGTCGGGGTCGGGCAAGTCGACGTTGCTGACCTGCGCCGGCGGGCTCGACCGGCCGACCGGCGGGCAGGTGCTGCTGGACGGCAAGGACCTCACCGCGCTGAGCCCGACCGCGGTCGCGGCGGTCCGGCGACGGCTGATCGGGTACGTGTTCCAGGACTTCAACCTGATCCCCGCGCTGACCGCGGCCGAGAACGTCGCGCTCCCGCTTGAGCTGGACGGCGTACGGACCCGGGCGGCGCGCAAGCAGGCGCGGGCGGCACTGGCCGAGGTGGACATCGTGGACCTCGCGGACCGGTTGCCCGACGACATGTCCGGCGGCCAGCGGCAGCGGGTCGCGATCGCGCGGGCCATCGTCGGCGAACGGCGGCTGCTGCTGGCCGACGAGCCAACGGGTGCGCTCGACTCGACCACCGGCGAGGCCGTCCTTCAGCTACTGCGGGACCGCTGCGACCAGCACGGCATTGCCGGTGTGCTCGTCACACACGACGCGCGGCACGCGGCCTGGGCCGATCGGGTCGTCTACCTGCGTGACGGCCGCGTCGACGGCCAGACGGAGGCCCTGCAGGATGCGGACGTGCTGCTGTGAAACTCCTCAACGACTGGGTCCTGGCGTTGCGGCTGGCCCGCCGTACGGCGCGACGCACGCTGGGACGGACCCTGCTGATTGCCGCGCTCGTCGGCCTGCCTGTGCTCGCGGGTAGCTGGTTCAGCGTCGTACACCGAGGTACGCATCCCACAGGCGAGCTGCTGGCGCGCACGGTCATCGGGTCGGCCGATGCGCGACTCACGGCACCGTCCGCACGCACCGACGTACGCGGTGCCCTGCCGAGCGGGTCGCAGTACGCCAGAGCGAAGTCGCTCGCCAGCGACATCGAACTGCGCGGCAACGGGACCGCCCTGAACGTCGGGCTCGTCACGGGCGACTTCTCGGACAGCATGCTCGCCGGGACCTACCGTCTCGACGCAGGGCGGATGCCTGCGAAGGCGAGCGAGGTCGCGCTGTCACCTGTCCTGGCGGACCACCTGGGGCTGCACCAGGGCAGCGTTCTGACCGCTGCGAACGGGACGAAGTACCAGGTCGTCGGCGTTGCCCGCACACTCGACCTCCCCAAGTCGCGACTGGTGTTCGCGACGCCCGCTGTGGGCGACCCGGACTCGCAAGCGGAGTACCTGGTCGACCTGCCGAACGGGGTGGACGTCAACGCGCTGGCTGAGAAGCTGAGCAAGCACGGCATGACTCTTGAGTCCAGGGCCTCCATCATCGACCCGCCCGCGACGCCCCGCGGTCCCGTTGGCGGTACGGCGGCACGCGTGCTCATCGTCGGCTTCGGCGTACTGGAGCTCGTGCTGCTCGCAGGCACGGCCTTCGCGGTCGTAGCGCGTCGGCAGACCCGGGAGCTCGGTCTTGTCACCGCGGTCGGCGGTACGTCGGCCGACGTACGACGGGTCGTGCTGGCACAGGGCCTGTACGCCGGACTGCTCGGCGCGGGCGGCGGGCTCGTGATCGGCGTGGCGACTGCGCTGGCCGGGAAGTCCTGGTGGGAGGACGCCACCTCGACGCTCATCACTGGCTGGCAGCTCCCATGGCTGCAGCTGCTCGGCGTCGTCGCCGTCGGGCTGGTGGCTGGGCTCGCCTCGGCGCTGGTTCCGGCGATCGGAGCGGCGCGACGACCACCGTTGGCTGCCTTGGCCGGCCGGTTCAGCGCGGTCGTGGGTGCGGTCCGGCTCCGGCGCGTCACGCTCGTACTGATCGCCGCCGGGCTGGTGCTGTCCGTCGTCGGCAACATCCAGTTGGCCTCCGCGCTCGACACCGCCCGGCAGCAGCGCGCGGCCGCCGACCCGGCCCAGATCTCGCGGGTCGCCTCGGCCTCGCCGACGCTTCCGGTGGCAGTGGTCGTCGCCGGCATCACGCTCGTCGTCGCCGGGCTGGTCTGGATGCTGCCCGCGCTCGTCGGCAAGGTCGCCGGGCGGTTCCGCAGGCTACCGCTGAGCATGCGGCTGGCACTCCGGGACGCGTCCCGGCACCGGCACCGCACCGGCCCGGTCACGGCGGCGATCATGATCGCGGTCGCCGGTACGACGGCGCTCGGGTTCGCCGTGGTGAACCAGTCCGCCGCCAAGGCACAGAACTACGAACCGGCCGGGCGGATCGGGGACGCTGTCCTGCGGTTCGACGGCGACATCCCGTACTCGGCGCAGCTGGTCGACCGCGTCCAGGCCCTGCTGCCGGTGGAGCAGCGGTACGAGGTCGGCACCGTCGTACTGAACGGCACGAAGGCGACCGACGGGTACGTCGCGAACGGCAGCGTCTACTCGACCGGCTACTCGCTGACGGCGGTCGATCCGGCGTACATCGCGCGGTTCCTCGACTGGGGCCGGCGGGCAGCGGAGGCGCTGCGGCAGGGGAAGGTCGTCGTACCGCTGGCGACGATGGCGCACGACGGGAAGGTGAAGCTCGCGCGGGGGGACGACCTGGACGGGCGGCAGACGTTCCAGTACCCGGCCGCGGTCGTGCCGTCGCCGCCGAGAGCCGGTGTGCTGGCGTGGTCGGCGCTGATCAGCACCGATGCCGCGCGACGGCTGGGGACGGCCGGTGTGGATGCGGTGCACTTCAGTCTGCGGGAGGAGCCGAGCGCGGCGCGGCTGGCCGCGGTGGCGAGGCTGCTCGGTCATGAGGACGCGTTGAAGGTCGAGCACGGGTATCAGAGCCCGGTACGCAAGGCCTCGATCGGGCTGCTGATCGCAGGGCTGGCGGCAACGCTGCTCGGCGTGGCCATGTCGGTCGCCTTGTCGATGTCAGAGGGGCGTGCGGACTTCTCGACGCTCGCTGCGGTCGGTGCGCCGCCCAGGTTGCGTCGCGGGCTCGCGGCTGCGCAAGGCTGGTTCCTCGGGCAGCTCGGTTGTCTGCTTGGCGTGGCAGTGGGCGCCTTGTACGGGTTCACCGCGCACAGCGTCGTCGGCTCGCCGACGGTCGTCGTGCCGTGGGCCGTGATCGCTGGTGTCGCCATACTCGTGCCCTTGTTCGCTGCTGCAGTGCCTTATGCGCTGACGCGTTCCCGCTTGGAGCTGGTACGCCGTGCGGACTGAGCTGAGGATCGCGCGGGTAGTTGTCGCTGTGGTGGGGCTCGTGCTGCTCGTCAACGGGTCCGTCCGCGGTACGGACGACCTGTGGCCGTTCGGGCCGATGTCGCAGTACTCGATGGTGGTCGCCGACGACGAGTCGATCGTCTTCACCCGGATCAGCGCGGTCACCGACGCCGGCCCGACTGTCGACGTACCGCTGAACATCGAGGGTGCCGGGGTGGCCCGGGCCGAGATCGAGGCGCGGGCGGGGGAGATCGTGAAGGACCCGTCGCTGCTCCAGCAGGTGGCGGACGGGTGGGCGCGGAAGCACCCGGACAAACCGAAGTACGTGACGCTCCTGCTGATCCAGGACACCACGACGCTGGTCGGCGGCCGGGTCTCCGGCCCGCCGGTGCCGCGGATACTCACCACCTGGAAGGTACGCCGATGAAGTGGTTCACGCCCTCGATCGCGATGGGGCGGATCGCCTGGCTGCGGACGGTCCTGTACCTGTTCGTCATCCTCGACATGCACGCGTTCGTCCGCGACACCCTGCTCAAGGGCGAGCATCCCGGGCTGTACCAGCCGCTGTTCCTCGCCCGGCTGTTCGACCTCCCGGAGCCGACGGTGGCGAACACCACCGCGCTGTACTACGTGCTGATCGCGGCCTGTCTCCTGGGCGCGACGAACTACCTCCCGCGGGTCGCGGGCTGGATCGTCGCACCGGCGTTCACCTGGTGGGTCCTGATCGGGATGAGCGACGGCAAGGTCGACCACGACCACCTCGCACTGGTGATCGCGTTGTGGGTGCTGCCAACGGTCGGCCGCGCGTCGTACGGCGACCGGACCACGTCGGAGGCGGCGGGCTGGGCGGTCCGGTGCATCCAGTTGTGCGTGATCGCGACGTACTTCCTGTCCGCGATCGCCAAGCTCCGCAGCGGGCACTGGACGCTGGCGTGGCCGAGCAGCGCCGTACTGACCTGGGCGATCGTACGGCGGCCGCATGCGGTGGGGGAGTTCCTGCTGCAGCACCCGTGGATGCTGCACGTCATGCAGTGGGTCGGGATCATCGCCGAGTTCTGCTCGCCGGTGATCCTGTGGCTGAAGGGGCGGTGGCAGCTGTTCGGAGCCCTGTTCTTCCTCGGGTTCCACGCGGCCACCACCGCGATCCTACTGATCCACTTCCTGCCGACGGTGGTGTGCTGGCTCGCCTTCGCACCGTTGGAGCGGATCCGGGTCCGGCGCGTACGCAGGTCCTACTTGGCGGCGGCCGGGTAGACGGCGCCGGTGTACTTCTCGCCAGGGCCCTGACCCGGCTCGTCCTGGATCGAGCTGGCCTCCCGGAACGCCAGCTGCAGCGAGCGCAGCCCGTCCCGCAGCGGCGCAGCGTGGTGGTGGCCGAGGGACGGGCCGGCCGCGTCCAGCAGGCCGGCCAGTGAGTCGATCAGCGACCGCGCCTCGTCGAGGTCCTTGTGCTCCGGCAGGTCGGCGGCCAGGCCGAGGTTGACGGCGGCCGCGCTCATCAGGTGGAGTGCGGCGGTGGAGATGATCTCCACGGCGGGCACCTCGGCGATGTCGCGGGAAGCGGTCGCGAGCGGGTCGGGCTGCGGAGTGGCATCTGCGTCGGTCATGCTGCTACTCTTACATGGCGACCGACCTGGTCCGTTGGTGACCCCTGACCGGAATAGTCAAGGGACGGCAACGGTTCAAGTCTAAGCGGAGGGCCACCTCCCACCCAGTCGATGAACAGTCGGCGGGTCCCGGTCAACGTACGGCGTACCTCCCCGCGAGGGTTGGGACGTCGTACCGCTGGGAATTGGGCCTTCGTGTGATCGCACGAGGGCCTTCGTGTTTTTCAGGAGGCCCACCGATCACGAGGTGGCACCCAGTACGAGTTCAACCCAGGAGGACCCATCACCACTGATTTGCGCGTCAACGAGCGCATCCGCGTTCCCGAGGTGCGGCTGGTCGGACCGAACGGTGAGCAGGTAGGCATCGTCCGGATCGAGGACGCACTGCGGCTGGCCCAGGAGGCGGACCTCGACCTGGTCGAGGTCGCGGCGACCGCCCGGCCTCCGGTCTGCAAGTTGATGGATTTCGGCAAGTACAAGTACGAGACCGCGCAGAAGGCGCGCGAGTCCCGCCGGAACCAGACCAACACCATCATCAAAGAGATGAAGCTGCGGCCGAAGATCGACCCGCACGACTACGAGACCAAGAAGGGTCACGTGGTGCGGTTCCTGAAGGCCGGGGACAAGGTCAAGATCACCATCATGTTCCGCGGACGTGAGCAGTCCCGGCCCGAGCTCGGGTTCCGGTTGCTGCAGCGGCTGGCCGAGGACGTCAGCGAGCTCGGCTTCGTCGAGTCCTCGCCGCGCCAGGACGGCCGGAACATGATCATGGTGCTCGGACCGCACAAGAAGAAGTCCGAAGCGCGCGTGGACGTGGAAGCCGAGAAGGCGCAGCGGAAGGCCGAGCGGGAGGCCGAGGAGGAAGCGGAGCGCAAGGAACGCGCCGAGCAGGCCCAGGCTCACGAGGCCGAGCGCGCCGCCGGCGCCACCAAGAAGCCGAAGGGTCCGGCCGACAACCTCGACCCGGAGTGACGTCTCGCTCCGGCCGCGCAGGCTGCCGGAGCCGGCACACCGAAGATCGAGTCAACGAAGAAAATCAGGAGCAGAACAGCCATGCCGAAGATGAAGACCCACTCGGGGATGAAGAAGCGGGTCCGGGTCACCGGGTCGGGCAAGATCCGTCGTGAGCAGACCGGTATCCGGCACCTCGCCGAGGCGAAGTCGTCGAAGCGCAAGCGTCGCCTCTCGGGCACCGTCGAGGTCGCCCCGGCGTACGTGAAGAAGGCCAAGAAGCTGCTCGGCATCTGAGCACCCCCACCCCCCAGCACATCCCCCGCCGAGTGGGCACCGTCCCGGCTCCGGCGCAGAAATACAAGGAGTAACACCTCATGGCACGCGTGAAGCGGGCAGTCAACGCCCACAAGAAGCGCCGGGTCGTACTCGAGCAGGCCAGCGGCTACCGCGGCCAGCGCTCGCGGCTGTACCGCAAGGCCAAGGAGCAGGTCACCCACTCGCTCGTCTACGCCTACCGTGACCGCAAGGCGCGCAAGGGCGACTTCCGCAAGCTGTGGATCCAGCGCATCAACGCCGCGGTCCGCGCCGAGGACCTGACCTACAACCGCTTCATCCAGGGCCTGCGGCTGGCCGAGGTCGAGGTGGACCGCAAGATCCTCGCCGACCTGGCTGTCAACGACCCGGCGGCGTTCTCCGCGCTCGTGCAGGTGGCCAAGGCCGCCCTGCCGGCGGACGTGAACGCGCCGAAGTCCGACGCCGCGGCCTGAGCACCACCCGTACCCCACAAGTGGCGAGCCCTGGTCTGTTGACCGCGCAGTCCGCGCGGATCAAGCAGGCCCGGCGGCTCGCCACTCGTGCGTTCCGGCGCAAGACCGGCCGGTTCCTGGTCGAGGGCCCGCAGGCCGTCCGGGAGGCGCTCGAACACCGTGAGCTCGTGCTCGAGGTGTACGCCGAGCCCGCCGTCGCGACCCGGCACCGTGACCTGCACGACCTGGCCGCGGTCGCCGGCGTCTCGTGGTTCGAGGTCGACCGGGCCGCGATCGAGGCGCTCAGCGAGACCGTCACGTCGCAGGGCGTGGTCGCGGTCTGCTCGCTGGTGGACGTCCCGCTGCGGACCGATGCGGTCACGCTGATCGCGGCCGGCGTCCAGGTCCGCGATCCGGGCAACGTCGGCACCTTGATCCGTACGGCGGACGCCGCCGGCGCCGATGCCGTCGTACTGTCCTCGGAGTCCGTCGACCCGCACAACCCGAAGGCGGTCCGGGCCAGCGTCGGCAGCATCTTCCACGTGCCGATCACCACCGACGTCGACATCGTGGACGCCGTGCGGGCGTGGCGCGAGCAGGGGCTGCAGGTGCTCGCCGCGGACGGGTACGGCGCGACCGACCTGGACACGTGCATCGACGACGGCACGCTGGCGAAACCGACCGTGTGGCTGTTCGGCAACGAGGCGCACGGTCTGCCGGACGGCATCAACGCCGTCGTGAACCACTCGGTGAAGGTGCCGATCTACGGCCGCGCCGAGTCGCTCAACCTGGCCACCGCCGCGGCGATCTGCCTGTACGCGTCGGCCCGCGAGCAACGCCGATGATCTTCGACCTGCCAGGCCGGTTCTGGCGCGGCAACCTGCACACGCACTCGAACCGCTCCGACGGGTTCCTGTCCCCGGCCGAGACGGCCGACGTCTACCGGACCGCGGGCTACGACTTCGTGTCGATCACCGACCACTTCCGCCCCGAGTACGGCTACCCGGTCACCGACACCCGCGACCTGCGCACCGGCACCTTCACCACCCTCATCGGCGCCGAACTCCACGCGCCCCGCACCGAGGCCGGCCAGCAATGGCACATCGTCGCAGCAGGCCTCCCCCTCGACTTCCCACCCCCGTCCGACTCTGAAGACGGTCCTGGACTGGCACGCCGAGCCCGTGCCGCCGGTGCATTCGTCGGCATGGCCCATCCATCAGCCTCACTCCTGACAGCGTCGGACGCGGAGAGCCTGGATGCCGCCCACTCGATCGAGGTCTACAACGCGCTGGCCGACCGCGAGAACCGCGGCGACAGCTGGCACCTCACCGACGTCCTCCTGAACCGCGGCCACCGCTTCACCACGTACGCCGCCGACGACGCCCACCTGCAACCCCAGGACCCACCGCCGTGCCAGGCCTGGGTCCACGTCCGCGCCGAGTCCCTCGACCCCGACGCCCTCCTCACCGCGCTGAAGGCCGGCCACTTCTACTCCAGCACCGGCCCCGAGCTGTACGACGTACGCATCGAGGGCGACGAGATCACCGTCCACTGCTCACCCGCCACCAAGATCCTCCTCACCGGCGGCCACCCCGGCGCCGAGGTTGCCCAAGGCACCGACCTCACCGAACACACCTTCCCCCTCCGCCTCTTCAACGGCACCCACTGCCGCCTCACCACCGAAGACACCACCGGCCACCGAGCCTGGACCAACCCGATCCATCTCGGTTGACGTCCCGCCGGGGCGCGTGTCAGCGTTGGGGTAGTGCGCGTCAGGGCGCCTCCTCTTCGCGGCAAGCACTGAGTGCACCTGACTGCTGGATCTCGAGTCATGGCCGAGGGACCCTTCGGGACGGCCTGGTCAGCGGAGCGGGCTGTCTGGAAGGACTGTCGATGTCGACCACACCGCTGCCTGCCAAGGCGAGTCTCAGTCAGTTGCGCGCGCGGGCGAAGGAGCTGCGGAAGGCGGTCGTCAAAGGGCGGCCGGACGCGATCGAGCGGGTGCGCGCGCAGCATCCGGCGTACGACGGTGCCGGGTTCACGCTGCGGGACGCGCAGCTGACGATCGCCCGCGAGTACGGGCTGGCGAGCTGGCCGGAGCTGATGGAGAAGGTGGCTACCGAGCTGGTCGAGGGCCGCGAGCTGCACCGGTACTTCGGGGTCGAGCTGAACAACGAGACCTGGGACCTGCTCGAGGAGATCGACGAGACGAGCCCGCTCGAGGACCAGGAACGCCTGCTGTACGGCGCGTACGCCGCCTGCCTGCACTGGCTCGAGGCCGGGAACGAGGCCAACCATGCCCGCGGGGAGCACCTGATCGCCCGCGCCGCGCTCCGGATCGGCCGCGCCGAGGCCGGCCTGCTCCACGCCCGCCGGTGCCTCGAACTCGTACGGGCGTATCCCGCGCAGATGGGCGACTGGGACGAGCCGTTCGCCCGCGAAGCACTCGCCCGCGCGCTGGCGGCGACCGGCGACACCGCCGGAGCGCGGCGGGAGCTGGAACGCGTCGAGGAACTGGCGGTGGCGATCTCCGACGAGCGGGACCGGGTGGTGCTGCGCGAGGAGCTCGCCAAGGAGCCCTGGTTCGGTCTTACTTCCTGACGCGGGTCTGGAGCCCGTCGAGGAGCGCGTCGAGCCCGTAGACGAAGTTCTCGGTCAGGCTGCTGTCGAGGTCGGTGGCGGTACGCCGACGGACGGACTCCTGCATCTCGGGGTAGTCGTCCGCCGCCGACTGAGCCTGTTCGAGCAGCTCCGCGACCCACTCCTGCTCGGACTGCCCGGACCGCCGGTGCATCTCGCGGGTCGCGACCTCGGCGCTGGCCGTACCGAGCGCGTACGACATCACGCTGCCCAGCGCCAGGTCGACCTCCCTGTCGGAGAACCCGGCCGCGCCGAACAGCACGACCCCGCGCGCGCCGAGCCGCATCGCCTTCGGCCCGATGCTCGGCCGGGTGTACATCACCTCTGGCAGCCACGGATGCCGGAGGATGGCGGACCGCAGGCTGTGGCCGAACAGCAGCGCCCCGCTCCGCCACCCGGCCAGGTCCGGTTCCGGTACGTCGATCTCGCCCCAGACCTCGTCGATCAGCAGGTCGATCAGGTCGTCCTTGGTCGGCACGTGCCAGTACAGGCTGGTCGCGCCGGCGCCGAGCCTGGCCGCCAGCTTCCGCATGCTCAGCCCGGCCACGCCCTCGGCGTCCAGCACCTGCATCGCGGCGGCCACGATCTGCTCCCGGCTCAACGTCTCGCGCGCGGGTGACGCCTTCCGTTCCCGGGTCCAGATCGTCTCTCTCATGCGCCCATCCTACTAACCACTCGCACGACGTACGAGTTCGTCGTACAGTGTGCGAGTGACTAGTACACCGTTCGAGTCGTCCGAAGCCGCGACCGGGCATCCCCGGCGCTGGTGGATCCTGCTGATCCTGTGCCTGAGCCTGATGGTGCTCGTCGTCGACAACACCGTCCTGAACCTGGCGATCCCGTCGCTGATGCGCGACCTGGACGCCACGCCGGCGGACATCCAATGGGTGATCGACGCCTACATCCTGGCGTTCGCCGGGCTGCTGCTGACCGCGGGCAGCCTGTCCGACCGGTACGGGCGCCGCAAGATGCTGCTGATCGGGCTGGTGCTGTTCGGCGCCGCCTCGCTGCTCGCGACGCTCGCCGCGAACCCGTGGCAGCTGATCGCCTGCCGCGGGCTGATGGGCGTCGGCGGCTCGCTGCTGATGCCGAGCACGCTGTCGCTGCTGTTCACCGTGTTCCCGCCGGAGGAGCAGCGCAAGGCGATGGCGGGCTGGTCGATGGTTGCGATGGTCGGCGTGGTGGCCGGCCCGACCGTGGGCGGCGTACTGCTGAACCACTTCTGGTGGGGCTCGATCTTCCTGCTGAACGTGCCGATCGCGGTACTGGCGATCATCGGCACGGTGGCGCTGATCCCGGAGTCGAAGGGCCCGGCGCGCGACGTCGACCCGGCCGGTGCGGTGCTGACGATCGTCGGCATGGCCTCGATCGTCTGGGCGATCGTGTCGATCCCCGGCAACGGCTGGGGGTCGGCGAAGGTGCTCGGCGGGCTGGCGGTCGGGATCGTCGCGCTGACCACGTTCGCGCTGTGGGAGAAGCGCAGCGCGCACCCGATGGTGCCGCTCGCGCTGTTCAGGGACCGGCGGTTCAGCGGGACGAGCTTCTCGATCGTGCTGCTGTCATTCACCGCGGGCGGGCTGATGCTGGCGTTGACGCAGTACCTGCAGTTCGCGCTCGGGTACTCGCCGCTGAAGGCCGGGCTGGCGCTGATCCCGTACGCCGTGGCCGCGACCGTGTTCAACGTGCTCGGCGCGACGCTCGGGAAGAAGCTGGCGGACCGGACGCTGATCGCGCTCGGGCTGATCGTGATCGCGGGCGCGTTCGGGATCCTCACGCAGGTGTCCGACTCGACCGGGTACGGCCTGCTGATCCTGGGGCTGCTGGTGATGGGCATCGGCGGTGGCCTGGCCGGTCCGGCGGCGTACACGTTGCTGATGCAGGCCGTTCCGCCGGAGCACCGCGGCGTCGGGTCGGCGATGAACGACACCGTTCAGCAGACCGGTGCGGCGCTGTCGGTCGCCGTACTCGGCAGTGTGCTCGCGGCGGCGTACTCCTCGGCCCTGCCGGACTCGGTACCGGAGGCCGCGCGGAAGTCGATCGCGGACACGCTCGCGCTCGGCCCGGACTTCTTCGCCGCGGCCAAGCACGCGTTCGTCGACGCGATGTCGATCGCGATGACCGTCGGCGCGATCGGCGCGGTCGCCGGTGCGGTCGTCGCGCTGACCGTCCTCCCGAAGCCTGAGCCGAAGATCCAGGACGAGGTCGCACCGGTGGACGACCCGGTGCACTGACAGCATTCGCGGTATGACGCGACGGTGGCTGATCGACCTGCCGACCCGGATCCACCTGTGGACCGCCGAGCTGGAGCTCCGCCACCGTCCGTCCGCCGACCCCGAGCGGCGCCGGAACCTCGACGTACTGCGGGCGTACCGGAAGAGCCGGGCCTTTCCGCGCAACGACACCGGCCTGCGGAGTACGCCGTACTTCGTGGACTCGGCGGGCCGGCACTGCGCCGTCGGTCAGCTGATGCGGATGTCGGGTGCGCGGGACGCGGTACGCCGCATCGCGGCCGAGGCGAATCTGGCCCGGCTGGATGCCATGGACCCGGCCGTACTGGCGGACTGGACGAAGCGGTCCGGGCTGACGAATCGCGAGCTGGCTCGCATCCAGCCGACGTACGGCAACGAGTCGCAGTGGGCCGTGGACGTGCTGCTGTGGTCGGCGCTGGTGATGCTCCCGCTCGCGTTGCTCTCGTACCTCCTCGGCCGGATCCGCAGCCAGGCGCGGCCCGCCGCGGTGATCGCGGTGGTGGCGCTCTGCACGGTGCTGACCTACGTGATGTGGGGTGAGCTGAGCGGCGCCGGTTCGGGTTCGGGCCTGCTCGAGTGGAGTACGTGGTGCCTCGTCCTGGTCGGGCCGCTGCTCGGTGCCGGGGCGATCGCGTGGCTTGTGCGCGCGGGGCGGATCGCGGACGAGGCGGTACCTTCGGCTTCCGGTCTGCTGACCGGAGGTCTGGCGACGTTGTTCGCCGCGGTCTACCTCGTGCTCGACGTCGTCGTACCGGATCCGAGCGACCCCGCTCCCGGCGTCATCAGCATGGGTCCGGACCAGCCGATCCTGTGGGCCGCACCCGCGCTGGTGGCGCTCGTCGCCGGGTTGGTGACCCTCGCGTGGGCGCGGAGGACGCAGCGTCGTGCCTGAGTTCCAGGAGGTCGCCAACGCTGTCCTGCTGGCCCTGCTGATCCTGCTGCCGTTCGCCCTCGGGACAATGCTGAGCGGACGGTCGCGCGGGAGCCGCCGCGTGCTGAAGTGGTCCCGCCGGCTGGCGATCACCACCGTCCTGCTGACGATCGCGTACGACGTCACCGGCGCGATCTGCCTAATCCTGGCGGAACCGTCGCCGGGCCACGAACCGTGGACCGACCCGTCCGCCGTCGTCGCCTACCCGACCTTCTTCCTCCCGATCGGCGTCGGCGCCTTCCTCGCCGGTCTCGGCATCCTCGTGGGGGCGATCAGGGCCCGCCACCGGCTCGGCTGATCCGGGGTTGTGGACGGGCGATTCACGGGATTGGGGTTGGGGTTTCTAGACTGCAATCCGCAGAAGTTCCGAATTGAGAGCGAGCCATGTCCGGTCCCAACACTGATTACGACCCGGTCGAAGTGACGCCGCTGCATGCCGACGAGGTGGAGCGGACCCGCGACGAGGCGCTGACGGCGTTTACCGGGGCGGCCGATCTGGCCGCCCTGCAGGAGGCGAAGTCGGCTCATCTCGGGGACAAGTCGCCGATCGTGCTGGCCAACCGGGAGATCGGCGCGCTGCCGCCGCAGGCCCGCAAGGAGGCCGGGCAGCGGATCGGCGCCGCCCGGAAGGCGATCAACGAGGGCTTCGCGGCCCGGCTCGCGGTGCTCGAGGCCGAGCACGAGGAGCAGTTGCTGGCCACCGAGCGCGTCGACGTGACGCTGCCGTGGCACACCCCCGAGCTCGGCGCCCGGCACCCGCTGTCGCTGATCTCCGAGCAGGTCGCGGACGTGTTCACCGCGCTCGGCTGGGACGTCGCCGAGGGGCCCGAGGTCGAGGCCGAGTGGCTGAACTTCGACGCGCTGAACTTCCAGCCCGACCACCCGGCGCGGCAGATGCAGGACACCTTCTTCGTCGAGCCGGCCGGCTCCGGGAAGGTGCTGCGCACGCACACGTCGCCGGTGCAGGCTCGGTCGATGCTGAGCCGCAAGCCCCCGATCTACGTGATCTGCCCGGGCCGCGTGTTCCGCACCGACGAGCTGGACGCGACCCACACGCCGGTCTTCCACCAGGTCGAGGGGCTCGTCATTGACGAAGGGATCACGCTCGCGCACCTGAAGGGCACGCTCGACCACTTCGTCGTGTCGATGTTCGGTGAGGGTCTCGAGGCGCGGCTGCGGCCGAACTTCTTCCCCTTCACCGAGCCGTCGGCCGAGGTGGACCTGAAGTGCTTCGTCTGCCGCGGCGCGTCCGTCGGCAACCCGGACCGCCCGTGCCGGACCTGCGGCAGCGAGGGCTGGATCGAGTGGGGCGGCTGCGGCGTGGTGAACCCGCGGGTCCTGCAGGCCAACGGCATCGACACCGAGCGGTACTCCGGGTTCGCGTTCGGCATGGGCCTGGAGCGGACGCTGATGTTCCGCAACGGGGTCGAGGACATGCGCGACATGGTCGAGGGTGACGTGCGGTTCAGCCGCCAGTTCGGGATGGAGATCTGATGCGGGTCCCACTGTCATGGCTTCGTGAGTACGTCGACCTGCCGGCCGGCGTCACCGGCCGCCAGGTCGCGGAGCAGCTGATCCGGGCCGGCCTCGAGGTGGAGACCGTCGAGGAGTCCGACCTGACCGGCCCGCTCGTGGTCGGCAAGGTGCTCACGTACGAGAACGAGCCGCAGAAGAACGGCAAGACGATCCGCTGGTGCTCGCTCGACATCGGCAAGGACGAGCCGCAGTGGGTGGTCTGCGGCGCGCACAACTTCGAGGTCGGCGACCTGGTGATCGTCGTGCTGCCGGGCGCGGTGCTGCCCGGCGGGTTCGCGATCTCGGCGCGGAAGACGTACGGGCACGTGTCGAGCGGGATGATCTGCTCGAGCACCGAGCTCGGCCTGGGCGACGACGGTACGCACGGGATCGTGGTGCTCGAGCCGGGCGAGGCCACGCCGGGTGACGACGCGATCGAGCTGCTCGCGCTGCGCGACGACGTACTCGACATCGCGGTCACGCCGGATCGTGGGTACTGCCTGTCGATCCGCGGGGTCGCGCGCGAGGCGGCGACGGCGTACGGGGTACCGCTGAAGGATCCTGCTCAGCTGGCGCTGGACGGGTCGGGGTCGGGTGGTTACCCGGTGCGGGTCGACGACGCCGAGGCGTGCAGTGTTTTCGTCACGCGGACGGTGACCGGGATCGACCCGAAGGCGCTCTCGCCGCGGTGGATGCAGAAGCGGCTGCTCGCGTCCGGGATGCGGCCGATCTCGATCGGCGTCGACGTCGCGAACTACGTGATGCTGGAGCTCGGGCAGCCGATCCACACGTACGACGGGGCCCGGCTGGCCGGCGAGATCGTCGTACGGCGGGCGACCGCGGGCGAGAAGCTGATGACGCTCGACGACCAGACCCGCGAGCTGGACACCGAGGACCTGCTGATCACCGACGACTCCGGCCCGATCGGTGTCGCCGGGGTGATGGGCGGCGCGTCGACGGAGATCTCCGAGAACACCGCCGACGTGGTGATCGAGGCCGCGCACTTCGACCCGATCGTGATCGCGCGCGCGTCGCGTCGGCACAAGCTGTCGTCGGAGGCGTCGCGCCGGTTCGAACGCGAGGTCGACCCGGCCCTGCCGAGGTACGCCGCCCAGCGGGTCGCGAACCTGCTGGCCGAGTACGCCGGCGGCACGATCCTCCCGGCCGAGACGGTCACCGACACCCACCCGTCCCCGTCCCCGGTCACCCTCCGCGCCGACCACGCCGCCCGCGTCGCAGGCGCGGCCATCACCCTCGACGACACGCTCCAGCACCTCCACTCGGTCGGCTGCACGGTGGAGGTCGCGGCGGCCGATGCGGTTGCGGCTCCGTTGGCGGCCGGGGTGAACGCTCCTGCGCTCCACACGGTCGGCACCACCACGTTCGGATCCTCGACCCTTGCCGGTGACGATCTGCTCACTGTGGTTCCGCCGTCGTGGCGGCCGGATCTGCGGGATCCCAACGACTTTGCCGAGGAAGTCATTCGGCTGTTCGGGTACGACAACGTGCCGTCGATCCTGCCTGCCGCTCCCGGCGGGCAGGGGCTGACGGTGTCGCAGAGGCGGCGGCGGAAGGTGGCTACCGCGCTGGTCGGTGCGGGGCTGACCGAGGTCGTGTCGTACCCGTTCACCGGCGACGCCGACTTCGACGCGCTCGGGCTCCCGGCCGACGACTCCCGGCGTACGACGGTGAAGCTCGTCAACCCGATCTCCGACGAAGAGCCGTCGATGCAGACCACCCTGCTCGCGACCCTTCTCCGGACCGCCGAGCGGAACGTCGGCCGCGGCGCGAGCGACCTGGCGATCTTCCAGACCGGCCTGGTGTTCCTGCCGAAGGCGGAGACGAAGCCCGCGCCGCTCCCGTCGGTCGCACACCGCCCGAGCGACGCCGAGGTCCAGTCGCTGTACGACGCACTCCCGGACCAGCCGCTGCACGTCGGCGTCGTGCTGACCGGTTCGCGGACGCCGGCCGGCTGGTGGGGCAAGGGCACCCCGGCGGGTTGGGCCGACGCGGTGCAGATCGCCCGGCTGATCGCGTCCGTGGTCGGCGTCGAGCCGGTCGTCCGGAACGTCGAGCTTGCGCCGTGGCACCCGGGTCGGTGCGCGGAGTTCCTGGTCGACGGGAAGGTTGTCGGGCATGCGGGTGAGCTGCATCCGAAGGTGTGCCAGGCGTTCGGGCTGCCGGCCCGGTCGAGTGCGGTCGAGCTGGATCTGGACGCGCTGATCGCGGCGGGTCCGGAGTCGGTCACCGCGCATCCGTTCTCGTCGTACCCGGTGGCCAAGGAGGACGTGGCGCTGATCGTCGCGGCCGACGTACCGGCGGCCGACGTACAGGCGGCGCTGGCCGAGGGTGCGGGCGAGCTGCTGGAGTCGGTCCGGCTGTTCGACGTGTACACCGGTGCGCAGATCGGCGAGGGCAAGAAGTCGCTGGCCTTCGCCCTCCGCTTCCGCGCCCCCGACCGCACCCTGAAGGAGAACGAGGTGGCCGACGCCCGCCAGGCCGCCGTCCAGGTGACGGTCGACCGCTTCGACGCCGTCCAACGGGTCGGCTGACAACCATGCCCACGGGCCCCCGCTCAAGCCGCCCGGCCGCTTCACGCCGGGCGTGCTTGAGTGCGTCTTCACAGCGCTTCGGCGGGTGTGGCCCCGCGCGGCAACCTGGTGGGCCGGACCCGGCGGTTCGCCGCGCGAGCGGCGGCCGGCGATGAGTGCGAGGCATCCGCGGGTTGCCGTCGCGGCGCCTAATGCGGCGGCTGCTGACGCCGGGGTGCGGGTGGCTGCTGAGGGTGGTAACGCGGTGGATGCGGCGATTGCCGCCACGCTCGTCACGATGGTGAACGAGATCGGGGTGGTGTCGCCGGCATCGGGTGGGTTCGTGACCTTGCAGGTGGCGGGGGCGGAGCCGGTCACGATCGACGGCTGGGTGGAGATGCCGGGGCGCGGCCTGCCGGGTGAGCGGTTCGGGCAGGGCGTCTGGGACGTCACCACCGATTACGGCGGCGGTACGACGACCACGGTCGGCCACGGGTCCGTCGCCACGCCGGGCGGGATGAAGGCGCTCGACCTGGCGCACCGCCGTTGCGGCAAAGCGCCGTGGCGTGAGGTGGTCCAGCCCGCGATCGACGTCGCCCGGAACGGGTTCGCGCTGAGCCGCACCTCCGGGTACTACCTGGGCTTCACCCACGAGATCATCTTCGGCTGGCACCAGCCGAGCCACGGTGTCGTGCACGACGACGACGGCACCGTGATCAAGGCCGGCAGTACGGTCGTCATCCCCGAGCTCGCCGAAGCGCTCGAGCTGATCGCCCGCGACGGCGCCGAGACGATGTACACCGGCGAGCTCGCGCGCCTGCTCGTCGAGGACATGGCCGCGAACGACGGCATCCTCACCGCCGAGGACCTCGCGGCGTACGAGGCGATCGTCCGTCCGGCCCTGATCGTGAAGCAGAACGGCTGGCGCCTGGCCACCAACCCGCCGCCCGCGGTCGGCGGTGTCGCGGCCGCCGCGATGCTCGCGCTGCTCGACGGCGTACCGGCCGACGGCAGCTGGCGCCAGTCGGAGCTGGAGCGCCTGATCGACGTGCAGTACGCCGTCCTCGGCCGCCGGCTCGCCGAGCTCGACGCGGAGGACGTACGCCGTCTCGAAGGGCAGAAGCTCCTCGACCTGGCCGCGGCCGGCGACCTGCGCGCCCTGACCTCACCGAGTACGGCGACAGTCTCGGTCGTCGACGACGAGGGCGACGCGTGCGCGATCACGGTTTCCTCCGGCTACGGCTCCGGCGTACTCACCCCGGGCACCGGCATCTGGCTGAACAACGCGCTCGGCGAGCAGGAGCTCCTGCACGGCGGCCCGCACAGCCTCGCGCCCGGCACCCGGCTCACGTCCAACATGGCGCCGAGCGTCGCCCGGCGGGACAGCGACGGCGCGGTGCTGGCGATCAGCTCGCCCGGCTCGGACCGGATCCCGACCGCGATCGCCCAGGTGTACGCGCTTGCCACCCACGGCGGCCTCTCGCTCCGGGAAGCCGTCGAGCACCCGCGCCTGCACGTCCGCGTCCGGGAGGACGTGACCGTCGACTACGAGGACGACCTGCCGGTGTCGGGTTCGACCGCGCTGCCGACCCGGGCGATGCCGCCGCACTCGATGTACTTCGGCGGTGTCGCCGCCGCGTTCTGGGATCCGGCCGACGGACTGCTCGCGGTCGGCGACCCACGGCGTACGGGTGCGGTGGCGATCTCGCCGGCGTAGCGCGCGCTAAGGTCGATCCCTGATCTGGAGGAAGGTAGCCAATGCGGGACAAGCCCGAGCTCTCCGTCGTCGTGCCGATGTACGACGAGGAAGAGGTGCTGCCGATCTTCTTCGAGCGGATGCACCCGCTGCTGGACGGGCTCGGGATCAGCTACGAGCTGCTGGTCGTCGACGACGGCAGCCGGGACCGCACCGCTGCGCTGCTTCTGGACGCGGCGAAGGACTGGCCGCAGCTCCGCGTCGTCCGCCTGCTCCGCAACAGCGGTCACCAGGCCGCGCAGTCGGCCGGTTTCCGCCGCGCCCGCGGGCGGTACGTCGTGACGATCGACGCCGACCTGCAGGACCCGCCGGAGGTGATCGCCGAGTTCCTGCGCGCGGTCGAGAAGGAGGACGTCGACGTCGTGTACGGCGTCCGCTCCGACCGCTCGAGCGACTCGTGGGCGAAGCGGACGACCGCCCGGCTGTACTACCGGTTGATGTGCCGCCTGGTCGGCAAGGAGATCCCGTTCGACGCGGCCGACTTCCGGCTGGTGACCCGCCGGGTGGTCGACGCCGTGAACGCGCTGCCCGACGACGGCCGGGTGTTCCGGCTGGTGATCCCGTGGCTCGGCTTCCCGAGCACCGAGGTGAGGTACGTCCGGGCGGAGCGCGCCGCCGGGACCACGAAGTACAGCGTGTCGAAGATGGTGCGGCTCGCGTTCGACAGCGTGACCGCGTTCTCGGCGGCGCCGTTGCGGCTGGCGACCTGGCTCGGGCTGCTCGGCGGGGCGATGTCCGGCCTGTTCGTGATCGGCGCGCTGGTGATCAAGCTGACCGGCCGGAGCATTCCCGGCTGGACGTCGACGGTGCTCGCGGTGAGCGTGATCGGCGCGATCCAGCTGCTGTGTCTCGGGCTGCTCGGTGAGTACGTCGCGCGGTTGTTCCAGTCGAGTCAGCGCCGTCCGCAGTTCCTCGTCGGCTACGACAGCCTCGACGACCACGGGCACCAGGAGCCCGTCCACGAAAGCACCAGATGAGGCGGTCCGCCCCTTGGCTGCTGCCGGTCCTGGTGGCGGCCGGCGGGTTCGTCTCGCTGGGTGACACCGGCGCCGGTCCGATCCTCAAGTACGCCGCGTACTTCGCGGGTGCGATCGCGCTGCCCGGGACGTTGCTGCTGCGGGCAGCGTGGCGCAGTACCGGCAACTGGGCCGAGGATCTCGGGCTCGGGTCGGTGGTCGGCGCGACCTGGCAGCTGATCGGCTGGGCGATCTTCACCGCGCTCGGGTGGCAACGCTGGCTGATCGTGTGGCCGGCGTTGGTGCTGGCCGGGTTCGCGGTCGCCGGGCGCCGGTACTTCCGGATCGCCGACCCCAAGCCGCTGCCGTTCGCGTGGACCGTCGGGCTGGCGGTGTCCGCGGCGGTGATGGTCGGCGCGGCAACGCTCGGCGTGATGGCGTACCACCCGATGCCTCCGCACGGCGAGGCGTACTACCCGGACCTGCTGTACCACCTGTCGATGGTGCACGAGCTGACCCGTGCCGTACCGCCCGAGCTGCCGCAGGTCGTCCACGAACGCCTCGACTACCACTGGTTCGCGAACGCCGACATGGCCGCCGCCGTGGACGTCACGCGCCTGACGCCGCTCGTCGTACTGTTCCGGCTCTGGATCCTGCCCTGGCTGGTCGTTTCGCTGCTCGTGTGCGCGACTCTCGCCAGAACGGTCAGCCGCACCTGGTGGACCGGCGTACTCGCGGCACTCGCCCTGGCTGCCCCGCAGTTGTTCCTGCTCGTCGACACGAGTGTGAACCTCGCACCGCCGGTCAGTCTGCTCAGCCCGTCCCAGACGTTCGGCATGGTCGCGGCTGTTGCGGTAGCGGTGTTCCTGATCGAGCTGCTCTTCAGAAAGGGCAGCCACCGCCTCTGGCTGCTCATCGTCCCAGTAGCAGTCGTGGGCGGCGGCTCCAAGCCGACCGTGCTCCCACTGCTGGTCGCAGCCGTCGGCCTTGCTGCCTTGTACCTACTGGTGACAAGACGCCGCATCCCGTGGCGTCTTGTCGGCACGGCAGTCGTCCTGCTCGTTGTCGGCGCGATCACCCTCCTGACAGTTGCCGGAAGCACCAGCGGCTCCAGCGTGCAGTTCCTCGCCGTACTGAAGTCCCTCCCCGTCTACACCGCGGCCACTGGCGACAAGACGCAGCCCGGCGACGGCGGGCTGATCCTCCCAGCGCTGGCGCACGGTGAGGTGCTCGGAACGCTCAGCCTGCTGCTAGGGCTCCTCCTGACCCTGCAAGCGATGTCCTGGGCCGGCTTCGGCGTCGTTGGTAAGCGGGACCCGATCGCTTGGTTCCTGCTCGGCGCGATGATCGCCGGCTGGCTCGGTTATCTGCTGATCGACCACCCGTCGGTCAGCGAGTCGTACTTCGTCTACACCGCGGCACCGTTCAGCCTTGCCGCCGCGGGCTGGTTCGCGGCGACCAGCGCGCGCGCCTCGGGACGCCCGATCCCGATCGCGGTCGCCGCCTTCATCCTCTCGATCGGGTACGCCGGTCTGCTCGTCTGGGCGCGCGGTGTCCCTGCGGCCTCGACCGGCCGGCAGCTGTGGCTGACCACCCGGATGCTGCTGGTCGTCCTCGGGATCACGCTGTTCCTGCTGCTCGTCTGGAGGCTGACGCTGCGCCAAGCAGGCGGCGGGATGTTCCTCGTACTCGTGCTGCTGTCCACCGCGCCGATCAGTTCGTTCGCGCAGAGCGCCGCCCGCGGCGACACCGAGAGGGCCCCGACGTACCGCGCGGCGCGCTGGTGGATCTACCCCGACGAGGCCGAGGCCGCGTTGTGGCTCGGGCAGCACTCGGGGCAGTACGACGTGGTCGCGACGAACACGTGGTGCCGCCCGGCCGGCTCGATCGCGCCGGGCTGCGACGCCCGCGGCTACCTGGTCAGCGGCATCGCCGGCCGCCGTACGCTGCTCGAGGGCTGGGCGTACACGAACCAGGCGATGGCCGCGCAGGGCCACGGCGGTCGCCGTTACACCGAGCAGCCGTCCCCGTGGCCGGACCGCGTCACGCTCACCGAACAGGCCCTGACCGCACCGACCGCGGAGGTCCTGCGGCGGCTGCGCGACCAGTACGGCGTCCGCTGGCTGTACGCCGACGGCCGCAACGGACCGATCGCGCCCGCCCTGGACCAGCTCGCGGTCCGGCGACACAGCATCGGCAAGGTCCGCATCTACGACCTCGGAGCGTGAACATCCCGTAACATCAGGTGCGCAAGGCCTGCCCGCCCGCGGCCGCAGCGTCGATCGTGATTGCTCGGGAGGGCTGGACACATGCGGGCAACCCGACCGGGGGCCATTCTTCTTGTCACCGGCCTGCTGAGCCTCGGCACTCTGAGCGCGAACGCGTACGAGGTCCCGGCCACGCCGTTCAGCGCCGGAGCGACCACCGTGATGCCGGGCTCCGGCCTGCGGCAGACGATCACGGTCAGCGGGCAGACTGAGCTCGGCGACCCGACGACCGCCGGCTTCCGCGGTGCGGCCACGTACCAGCCGGCGATCGCGACCGGCACGCCCGCGCAGGACGTGGTGGTGAACACCGGTGACTGCGCGTCCACCGGCGGCTGTGGCGACCGCGGCATGGTGACGATCGCGTTCTCGCAGCCGGTCCGCAACCCGGTCCTGCACCTCGGCGGCCTCGGCGGATCGGTCACCCGCACGGTCAGCGGCCGGACCGTCGCGCAGTCCGAGCTGCACGCGATCCTCAAGCTCGGCACCGCCGGCCTCAGCCTGACGAAGCTCGGCGCCGGCAACAACCTCGCGGTCACCAGCGACACGATCACCGCCGCGAACCACGACACCGGCCCGAACTGCGTGAACACCAAGTCGCCGTCCGGCCTCGACACCTCCGCGACCGCCGCGTGCGGCTCGGTCCGCGTGAACGGCGTTGTCACCAAGGTCAGCTTCACCGTGTCGGCGGTGTTCACCAAGCACCCGAAGCTGCCCGCGCTGAACAACGGCTCGTCCGGCGACGCGTTCTCGATCGTCGCCACCGCACCCGAGAATTTCAGCCACGCGCCCGCGACGTACGGCTCGGCCTGGTCGGTGCTGAGCGACGTACGCCTCGGCGCAGACGCCCCCGAGGACAACTCCGACATCCCGAACGGCACAGCAGGCCCGATCACGCCGCGGCCCGGCGATGGTGTCGCCTTCAAGCCACTGCACACCGGGCGTACGTCGTACTCTGCCGACCTGCACCTCACCGGTGCGTCGAAGGCCGGGCGGGCGTGCGGGTGGATCGACTTCAACGGCAACGGGGTCTTCGACCAGGGCGAGCGGGCGTGTGCCGCGTTCGCCGCGCAGCAGTCGACGGTCACGCTGCGCTGGTCCGAGATCGCCCCGAAGGCGGGTACGTCGTACGCGCGGGTGCGGGTCGGCTACACCGGGGCGCAGGTGGAGAAGCCGACCGGTGCGGCCGACGCCGGTGAGGTCGAGGACTACCCGTTCGCGATCACGCCGCCGCCTCCGCCGGTGCTGACCGACGACACCGCGACGACCGGGTTCGGCGCCGCGGTCGTGGTCAAGGTGCTGGCGAACGACAAGCCCGGCGATCCGGCCGCGCAGCTCGTACCGTCGACGCTGTGCATCGTCGACGGCCGGCAATGCCATCAGATGGTGAACGTGGTCGGCCAGGCGAAGTACGTCGCCAACGCCGACGGCACGGTCCGCGTCGAGCCCGTGCCCGGTTTCGCCGGTCCGGCCAAGCCGGTGATGTACCGCGTTGCCGACAGCAACGGTACGACGGCGACCGCGACGCTCACCGTGACCGTCTCGCTGCCCGACCACCCGGTCGCCATGCCGGACACCGCGACCACGGCCCAGAACATCAGCGTCTCGGTGAAGCCGCTCGCCAACGACCACGCGGCCGCGGGTGTCCAGCTCGTCCCGGGTTCCGTCGTACTGCGGGATCCCGCTGACGCCACGTTCAAGAAGCAGGTCGTGATCCCGGGCGAGGGCACGTACGTCGTAAAGCCGGACGGCGGCGTGGACTTCGTCCCGAAGCCGCGGTTCACCGGCGTCGGTACGTCGATCGGGTACCGGGTCAGCGACACCACGAAGCAGACGGCCGAGTCGACGCTGACCGTCACGGTCACCCCGGTGACGCCGACTGCGAACGGCGACTCGGTCTCGACCGCGTTCGACACCGCCGTCGTCGTACCGGTGCTCGACAACGACCTGCCCGGCTCGCCGGACGCACCGCTGGTGCCGACCACGCTGCGGCTCGTCGACCCGGCGAGCAAACAGCTCGTCGACAAGGTGACGATCCCCGGCCAGGGCACGTACCTGGTGGCCGACGGCAAGGTCACGTTCGACCCGGTCCACGGCTTCACCGGCGTCGGTACGCCGATCACCTACCAAGTCCTCGACAAGAACGGTACGGCGGCCCGCGCCACGCTCACCGTCTCCGTCGCCGCTCCCGGCCCGCCGGTCGCGAACCCGGACACGATCACCACGCTCCAAGGCCGGACCGTCGTCGTACCCGTGCTCGACAACGACGAACCCGGTCCGACCGGTGCGGTCCTGATGCCCGGCACGGTCCGCCTGCTGACGGCGACCCAGCCGGTCCAGTCGCTCGTCGTCCCCGGCCAGGGCAAGTACGTCGTGAAGGCCGACGGCAAGGTGCTGTTCGACCCGCTCCCGTCGTTCAACGGCACCGCGACCCCGGTCGGCTATCAGGTTGCCGACAGCAACGGTGCGGTCGGGCGGTCGACGCTGACGGTCCGCGTCACCAAGGTCCAGCCGGACGCGTCCGACGACACCGCGGGTACGGCGTACGGCACCCGGGTCACCGTGCCGGTGCTCGCGAACGACGACGCCGGCGACCCGTCCGTACCGCTGGTGCCGAGCACCGTGCGGCTGATCGATCCGGCCACGAAGCTGCCGACGGCGACGCTCGTGGTGCCGGGGCAGGCGAAGTACACGACGACGGCGGACGGCACGATCGAGGTCACCCCGGCGCCGAAGTTCACCGGCGCCACGACCCCGGTCACGTACCGGGTCGCCGACGTGAACGGTACGACGACCACCGCGACGCTGACCGTCACCGTCGCGAAGCCGGCCCCGCCGACCGCCGAACCGGACACCGCGACCGGTAAGCAGAACGTTCCGCTGCGCCTGAGCCCGCTGGCCAACGACCTGCCGGGTGTCGGCACGGTCCTCGACCCGCACAGCCTCACGCTGGTGGATCCGGCGGACGGTTCGCTCGAGAAGTTGGTGAAGATCCCGGGCCAGGCGACGTACCAGGTCAACCCGGACGGCACGGTCACGGTCGATCCGCTGCCGGCCTTCACCGGTGCGGGGGCGAAGGTGACGTACCGGGTCTCCGATGAGTTCGGGCAGACCGCGCGCTCGACGATCACGGTCACGATCGCGCCGGTCACCCCGGTCGCACGCGACGATGCCGCGCGGACGCCGTACGGCAAGCGGGTCACGGTCAGCGTGCTCGCCAACGACAAGCCGGGCGATCCGACCGCGCCGCTGGTACCGGGCAGCCTGCAGCTCGTCGACCCGGCCGACGGGCGGGCGAAGGAGGCGGTGCGGATCCCGAACGAGGGCGAGTACACGGCCGTCGGGGGAGCGGTGCGGTTCGACCCGAGCGCGACGTTCCGCGGTCCTGGTACGCCGCTGACGTACCAGGTGGCCGACACGAACGGGACGAAGGCGTCCGCCCGGTTGACCGTCACCGTCGGGCAGCCGCCGGTCGCGATCGCCGACACCGCCTCCACGCTGCAGAACGTGACCGTGACGGTGAACGTGCTCTCCAACGACCGCCCGGGCACCGACGCGACGCTCGACCACGGCTCGGTCGGCCTGAACGGATCGGCCAAGCAGGTAACTGTTGCCGGGCAGGGCACGTACACGGTGCAGCCGAGTGGTGCGATCGAGTTCGACCCGCTGCCCGCGTTCCACGGCAAGGCGCTGCCGGTGCGGTATCGGGTCGCCGACTCCGACGGGAACTACGCCGCCTCGACGTTGAGCATGACCGTCACGCCGGTCACCCCAGTAGCCGTCGACGACTCCGCGATCACGCCGTACGGGCGGGCCGTCACGGTGAACGTGCTCGCGAACGACAAGCCCGGCGACCCGTCGGCCCCGCTCAAGGCGGGCAGCGTCGTACTGAAGAACCCCTCCGGTCAGTACGGCAAGACGCTGACCCGCACAGGCGAGGGAACGTACGCCGTGGACGTCTACGGCGCGGTCAAGTTCACGCCGACGGACGGGTTCCACGGCGTGACCACGCCGACCACATACCGGATCGCGGATGCGAACGGGACGACCGCCGAGGGTCTGCTGCTGGTGACGGTCGGCCAAGGCCCGAAGGCGGCGCCGGACCCGGTCGGCACCAAGCAGAACGTGACAGTGACCGTCGACCCGCTCGCCAACGACAAGCCCGGCACCGGCGCACAGCTCGACCCGGCGTCGCTCCAGCTGTACGGCGCCGCGTGGGGGACGAAGGTGGCGATCCCCGGCCAGGGCGTGTTCACGGTGAAGGCCGGCAAGGTCACCTTCGACCCGGAGCCGGCGTACCGCGGGGTCGTGTCGGTCGCGTACCGGGTCAAGGACACGACCGGGAACCTCGCGAGCGCCACGGTCACCGTGACGGTCGCTCCGGTCGTGCCGGTGATCAAGGACGACCTCGCGACCACGCCGTACGAGACCGCGATCACCGTCGACGTCCTGGCGAACGACGTGCCGGGTGACCCGAGCGCACCGCTCGTCCCGGGCGGCCTCCGGCTGATCGACCCGGTGACCGGCGCTCCGCTGCCGGCGCTCGTCGTACCGGGGGAGGGGACCTTCACCGTGCAGCCGTCCGGCGCGATCCGGTTCGCGCCGCTCGACGGGTATGCCGGAGTCGCGGTCCCGGTCGGCTACCAGGTTGCCGACCGCAACGGAACGGCCGGCTCCGGCACGCTGACAGTCACCGTCGACGCCCGGCCGATCGCGATGCCGGACGTGGCGCGTACCAAGCAGCATGTCGCGCTGACGGTCGACCCGCTCGCGAACGACCGGCCCGGCCCGGGCGCGAAGCTCGACCCGGACTCGCTGCTGCTCGTCGGCTCGGACGGCTCGCTCGTCGACCAGGTGACGGTGGCCGGCCAGGGGTCGTACGTCGTCGCGAACGGCAAGGTCACGTTCAGCCCGGAGCCGACGTTCTCCGGCACGGCGCAGCCGGCCGCGTACGAGGTCAAGGACACCGACCAGAACGCGGCCCGCTCCACCATCACCGTCACGGTCCTGCCGGTCCGCCCGGTGGTCGTCGACGACAGCGCCGAGACGGCGTTCGGTACGGCGGTGGTCGTGAACGTGCTCGGCAACGACAAGCCCGGCGACCTGTCAGCGCCGCTGCGCCAGGACTCCGTCGTACTGCGGGATCCCGCGGACGGCAAGGAGAAGAAGGCCGTGACAGTGCCGCGCGAAGGCACCTTCGTGGTGGGCGACGGCGGCGCGGTCACGTACACGCCGGTGAAGGGCTTCGTCGGCACGACCCGGGCGCTGGTCTACCGGGTCACCGATGCGAACGACACGTCGGACACCGCGCTGCTGGACGTGACGGTCGCCGGACCGCTGCTCGCGAAGGCGGCGCCGGACGCGGCGACCGGTACGCCGGGCAACCCGGTCACCGTGAACCCGTTGCTGAACGACAGCGGCACGATCCGGCCGAGCTCGGTGTGCCTGCGGACGCCGACCGGTACCTGCTCGAAGAACGTCACGAACGACGCGGGCACCTGGTCGGTCGGCACCGACGGCACGGTCACGCTCAAGCCGGTGGCCGCGTTCACCGGCACCGCGAAGATGACCTACGAGACCGACGGCACGACCGCCGCGCCGGTGAAGGTCACCGTCGGCGCCGAGCCGGTCGACCAGCCGCTGCGCTCCGACCGCGCCGAACTGCCCCCGACCGGCGGCCCGCCCGCCGTCATCCTCACCCTCGGCGTCCTCCTCGCCGCCCTCGGCGCCACCCTCGTCGTCCTGGCCCGCACCCGGAGGTGAACCGCCAGGCCATCACAATCGGGCACGCCGCGCCTTCGCCCGCCTGAGCCGGCCAGGAGCGGCCGATTGTGATGGCCTACAGGTCCATCACCAGCATGATCTCGTCGCGGTAGTCGTCGGACGCGACGCGGATCGCCCGCGGATGCGTGCCGACGACCCGGTACCCGAGCGGCCCGTAGAAGTTCTCCAGCCCGAGGCCGCCGCGGACCGTCAGCTGCAACTGCTCCAGCCCGAGGTCGTTCGCCGAGCCGCGCAAACCCTCCATCAGCAACCGCCCGGCGCCCTGGCCCTGGCAGTCCGGGTGCACCATCACCCGCAACACCGTCCGCCAGTGCGGCTCCAGCGCGCTGCCGCGGGTCACCAGCATGCCCATCCCGACGTACCGCTCGCCGTTGTGCAACACCCCGAGCACGTCCAGCCCGGCCGCGACCCGGCCGAGCGCGCCGTCCAGGTTCTGCGCGATCTCGTCGATCGGCGCGGGCGCCGTGTACCCCACCGCACCGCCCGCGTTCGTCGCCGCCACCCACGTGTCCAGCAGATCCGCCCGCAACCCCGGATCGAGTGCCTCGTCCGGTTCTGCCTCCAGGTACTTCACCGCACCTCCATCTGCGACTGAGTTGCAGATAGCTTACGGCTCCAGGGTGTGCAGCAGCGGTACGGTCCCCAGTTTGTCCGGGTTCCGGATCAGGTACAGCTCGGTGATCCGGCCGTCCGCGCTGGTCATGAACGTGACGGTGTCAGGCTGGTCGTCGAAGTAGGCGACGTACGCGAGCTCGTCGTTCAGCGTCGCCATCCGGATCTCGAACCCCGGGTTGTCCGCGAGCACCGCGAACAGCCAGCGGGCGATCTTCTCCGCGCCCTCGATCGGCCGCAGCGCGGCCCGCTTCTTGCCGCCGCCGTCGCTGATCAGTACGGCGTCCGGCGCCAGCAGCGCGACCACCTCGTCGAAGTCGCCGGACCCGGCGGCCTGCATGAACCGCATCGTCAGCTCGTCGTGCCGGGCCTTGTCGACGCGGTGCCGCGGCTGCCGGGCGTGCACGTGCGCGCGGGCCCGATGGGCCAGCTGCCGGACGGCTGACTCGGACCGCCCGAGCGTGTCCGCGATCTCGTCGTACGGCAGGTCGAAGACCTCGCGCAGGACGAACGTGGCGCGCTCGAGGGGGGACAGCGTCTCGAGTACGACGAGCATCGCCATGCTGACCGAGTCCGCCAGTTCGACCGCGGCGGCGGGATCGTCGTCGTCGGCCGCGAGCGGCTCGGGCAGCCACGGGCCGACGTACTGCTCCCGCCGGGCCTTCTGCTCGCGGAGCTTGTTCAGCGCGAGCCGGGTGGTGATCCGGATCAGGTACGCCCGTGGGTCGCGGACCTCGTCGTGGTCGACGGCGGACCAGCGCAACCAAGCCTCCTGGACCACATCCTCCGCGTCGCTGACACTCCCGACCACCCGGTACGCCGCCCCGACCAGCACCTGGCGGTGCTCGGCGAACTCGGCCGCGAGCTGCTCGTCCGTCACCGCACCGACCTCAGTCTTTCCTTCCCGCCGCCGAGCGAAGCGAGGGGGCGGGTTTCGCAGGTTTCTTTGAAGCCCTGGCTGGTGAGACCGAGCGCGGCGTTCGTCCGGGACCGGTAGTTCTCCAGCGAGACGATCGCCGTGAGCTCGACCAGCTGTTCGTCGGTGAGGTCGGCGCGCAACCGCTCGACCTGCTCGTCGGTGACCTCCGGCGGGGTCGCCGTCATCGCTTCGGCGTAGTCCATCACCGCGCGCTCCAGATCCGAGTAGACGTCGCTGTCCCGCCACCCTGGCACATCCCGCAGCTTCGCCTGGTCGACACCCTGGTGATGGAACTCCCAGTACCCGAAGTCCATGCACCAGCTGCACCCGATCCGTGCCGACGTCACCATCACCGCGAGCGCCTTCAGCCCCGGGTCCAGCGTGTTCCACCGGGCCGCGGAGCCCTCCATCATCAGCATCGTGGTCAGCACTCGCCGGTTGTGCAGCGCCGCTGTCCCCGGATCCAGCACCTCCCCGTACTTCCGCCGGCTGCCCCATTCGGCCAGCCGCACGAACCACGTCCGCTGGTGCACCATCCCGATCCGCGCCATCTCATCCTCCAGTTCGTCGTCCCCCTTACGGACACGCGACTGTGGAAGGCTGTGACATGAGCCGGGTCACAACTCACCCGCCGTTGGATATTCTTCCGGATCATGGCATACTCATTCACATGAGCGTGAAGGTGGCGGTGGCCGGTGCCAGCGGATATGCGGGGGGCGAGCTGCTCCGGCTGCTGAGCGGCCACCCGGACGTGGAGATCGGCGCGCTGACCGCCGGCGGGAACGCCGGTACGGCGCTCGGCGTGCACCACCCGCACCTCGTGCCGCTGGCCGGGCGCATCCTGGTCGAGACCACGGCGGACAACCTCGCCGGTCACGACGTGGTGTTCCTGGCCCTGCCGCACGGACAGTCCGCCGGAATCGCCGAGCAACTCGGGGATGACGTCACCGTGATCGACTGCGGCGCGGACTTCCGGCTGCTCGAGGCCGAGGCGTGGATCGAGTTCTACGGCGGCGAGCATGCCGGCTCGTGGCCGTACGGACTCCCGGAGCTCCCGGGTCAACGGGACAAGCTCCGCGGGTCGAACCGAGTCGCCGTACCGGGTTGTTATCCCACCGTCTCCACGCTCGCCCTGCTGCCTGCCGTACGGACCGGGCTCGTCGACGCGGGGCAGCTCGTGGTCGTCGCGGTCAGCGGTACGTCGGGCGCGGGCAAGGCTCCGAAGGCGCATCTGCTCGGCGCGGAGGTGATGGGATCCGCGTCGGCGTACGGCGTCGGCGGCGTGCACCGTCATACGCCCGAGATCGAGCAGAACCTCTCGCCGTACGCCGATCGGGTGAGCGTCTCGTTCACGCCCGTGCTGGTGCCGATGGCGCGGGGCATCCTCGCGACCTGCAGTGCGCCGGTCACGCCCGGCACCGACCTGGGCCAGCTCCGGCAGGCGTACGAGGACGCGTACGGCGACGAGCCGTTCATCCACCTGCTTCCCGAGGGACAGTGGCCGCAGACGCAGGCCACCCTCGGGGCGAACACCGTGCAGTTGCAAGTCGCCCTGGACCAGCGCACCGGCCGCGCCGTCGTCGTGGCCGCGATGGACAACCTCACCAAGGGCACCGCCGGCGCCGCCGTGCAGTGCATGAACCTGGCCACCGGTCTCGACGAGACCCTGGCCCTGCCCCTCGTAGGAGTAGCCCCGTGACCGTCGCCGTCACACCCGCCACTCACGTCGATCGGAGCGCCGGGGTCACCGCGCCGGCGGGTTTCCGCGCGGCCGGAGTGATCGCCGGGATCAAACCAGCCGGTACGCCGGACCTCACCGTCGTCGTCAACGACGGCCCGCACGATGTCGCCGCCGGCGTCTTCACCACGAACAAGGTGAAGGCCGCGCCGGTGCTGTGGTCGCAGCAGGTGCTCACCGCGGGCACGTTGAAGGCTGTCGTGCTCAACTCCGGTGGTGCGAACGCGTGCACCGGGCCTGAGGGTTTTCAGGACACGCACAAGACTGCTGAGAAGCTGGCTGCCGTACTCGGCGTCGGCGCTGCGCAGATCGGCGTATGTTCTACCGGGTTGATCGGTGAGCGACTCCCTATGGATGTGTTGATTCCGGGGATTGATCAAGCTGTCGCGGCTCTCGCAGGTGATGCGGCGGCCGGGTTGGCGGCGGCGACCGCGGTGATGACGACCGACAACGTGCCGAAGCAGGCCGCGTTGAAGCACCCGGACGGGTGGAGTATCGGCGGCTTCGCGAAGGGCGCCGGGATGTGCGCGCCGAACATGGCGACGATGCTGAGCGTCCTCACCACCGACGCCGTACTCGACCAGCCGCACCTCGACCACGCGCTCCGGAACGCGGTCGGCAAGACGTTCAACCGGCTCGACGTCGACGGCGGTACGTCGACCAACGACACCGTGCTGCTGCTCAGCTCCGGCGCCTCCGGAGTGACCGTGACGCCCGAGGCCTTCGAGGCCGCGCTGACCGCACTGGCTGCTGACCTGGTGAAGCAGTTGCAGGCGGACGCGGAGGGCGTCACCAAGCACGTGAGCATCACCGTCCAGGGCGCGGCGTCCGAGGCGGAGGCGCTGGCCGCCGCGAAGATCGTTGCCGAGGACAACCTGTGCAAGACCGCGTTCTTCGCCTCCGACCCGAACTGGGGCCGGATCGCGATGGCGGTCGGCAACGCGCCCACCGCGTTCGACCCGGCGCTGCTCGACATCACCCTGAACGGCGCGGCGATCTGTGTGGCCGGCGGCAAGGGCGTCGACCGCTCCGAGGCGGACCTGAGTGGTCTCGAGATCGACGTGGTGATCGACCTGCACGCGGGGCCGGCCTCCGCGACAGTCCTCACCACGGACCTCTCGCACGCGTACGTCGAAGAGAACTCGGCGTACTCGTCATGATGGATGCCGTCGAGAAGGCCGCGGTCCTCACCGAGGCGCTGCCCTGGCTGAAGCAGTTCCACGGCAAGACCGTGGTGGTCAAGTACGGCGGCAACGCCATGATCGACGAGAAGCTCAAGCGCGCGTTCGCCGAGGACATCGTGTTCCTCCGGTACGCCGGGGTCCGAGTCGTCGTGGTGCACGGCGGCGGGCCGCAGATCAGCGACATGCTCGGCCGGCTCGGCATCGACAGCGAGTTCCGCGGCGGGCTCCGGGTCACCACGCCCGAGGCGATGGACGTCGTCGGCATGGTGCTGGTCGGCAAGGTCGGCCGGGAGCTGGTCGGGCTGCTGAACGCGCACGGCCCGTTCGCGGTCGGGATGTCCGGCGAGGACGCGGGCCTGTTCACCGCCGAACGCCGGACGGCGCTGGTCGACGGCGAGCAGGTCGACATCGGACTGGTCGGCGACGTCGTCGAGGTCCGGCCGGAGGCGGTGATCGACCTGATCGACGCGGGCCGGATCCCGGTGGTGTCGACGATCGCCCCGGACGAGGACGGCCAGGCGCACAACGTGAACGCCGACACCGCGGCGGCCGCGCTCGCGTCGGCGCTCGGGGCCGAGAAGCTCGTCGTACTCACCGATGTCGCCGGGCTGTACCGCAACTGGCCGGACAGCGACGAGATCGTCACCCAGATCGACACCGACGAACTCGCCGAACTGCTGCCCACGCTCGCGTCCGGCATGGTCCCGAAGATGGAGGCCTGCCTGCGCGCGGTCGAGTCCGGCGTCTCCCGAGCGACCGTGATCGACGGCCGGGTGCCGCACTCGCTGCTGCTGGAGATCTTCACCGACGCCGGAAGTGGAACCCAGGTGATCCCCTCATGACCGAACTGCTGACCGTCGACGGTACCCAGGCCGCGCTCACCGCGCGCTACTCGGGCGCGCTGATGAACACCTTCGGGGCGCCGAAGCGCGTGCTGGTCCGCGGCGAGGGCGCGTACCTGTGGGACGCCGACGGCACCAAGTACCTCGACCTGCTCGGCGGGCTCGCGGTGAACTGCCTCGGCCACGCGCATCCGTTCGTGGTGTCTGCCGTCACCTCGCAGCTCGCCACGCTCGGCCACGTCTCGAACTTCTTCGCCTCCGCGCCGCAGATCGCGCTGGCCGAGAAACTCCTCGGCCTCTTCGACGTCCCGGGCAAGGTGTTCTTCACGAACTCCGGCACCGAGGCGAACGAGGCCGCGTTCAAGATCACCCGGCGGACCGGCCGGACCAAGATCGTCTCGACGATCGGCGCGTTCCACGGCCGGTCGATGGGCGCGCTCGCCGTGACCTGGAAGCCGGCCTACCGCGAAGCGTTCGCGCCGCTCCCGGGCGACGTGGAGTTCGTGCCGTACGGCGACGCCGAGGCGCTGGCCGCCGCGGTCGACGACGAGACGGCGGCCGTGGTGCTCGAGCCGATCCAGGGCGAGAACGGCGTCGTCGTACCGCCGGACGGGTACCTGCGGGCGGCGCGGCGGATCACGTCCGAGCACGGCGCGCTGCTGTGGATCGACGAGATCCAGACCGGCATCGGGCGGACGGGCGACTGGTTCGCCTTCGAAAGGGACGGGATCACGCCGGACCTGGTGACCGTCGCGAAGGGCCTGGGCGCCGGCATCCCGATCGGCGCCTGTGTCGGGCTCGGCGCCGCCGCCGACCTGCTGCAGCCGGGGAACCACGGGACGACGTTCGGCGGCAACCCGGTCGCGGCGATCGCCGGGCTCGCGGTGCTGACCGTGATCGAGCGGGACGGCCTGCTCGACCAGGTGAATGCCATCGGCAACCACCTCGTGTCGGCGGTGACCGCGCTCGACCACCCGCTGATCGAGGGCGTCCGCGGGCGTGGGCTGCTGCTCGCGATCCAGCTCGCGAAGCCGGTGTCGGACCAGCTGGCGGCGCTCGCGCTGGAGTCGGGGTTCGTGGTGAACAACCCGATCCCGGACGCGTTGCGGCTGGCGCCGCCGTACATCCTCAGCAAGGCTGATGCGGACAGTTTCGTCGCAGCCCTACCAGGGCTGCTCGACAAGGTGGAGATCTGATGGTGCGGCACTTCTTGCGGGACGACGACCTGTCGCCGGTCGAGCAGGACGAGGTCCTCACCTTGGCCGCCCAGCTGGCTCAGGACCGCCTCTCCCACCAGCCCCTGACCGGCCCGAAGACCGTGGCGGTGATCTTCGACAAGACGTCGACCCGGACCCGGATCTCGTTCGCGGTCGGGATCGCGGAGCTCGGCGGGTCGCCGCTGATCATCGACGCGCAGACGTCCCAGCTCGGCCGCGGCGAGCCGATCGCGGACACCGCGCGGGTACTCGACCGGCAGGTCGCGGCGATCGTCTGGCGGACGTTCGCGCAGACCCGGATCGAGGAGATGGCGGCCGCGTCGTCGGTGCCGGTCGTGAACGCGCTGACCGACGAGTTCCATCCATGCCAGATCCTCGCGGACCTGCAGACCGTCCGCCAGCACAAGGGCGCGACGGCCGGCCTCAAGCTCGTGTACCTGGGCGACGGCGCGAACAACATGGCGCACTCGTACCTGCTCGGCGGCGCGACGGCGGGCATGCACGTCGTGGTCGGCTCGCCCGCCGAGTACCAGCCCGACCCGGCGATCCTCGCCCGGGCCGCGGAGATCGCCGCCACGACCGGCGGATCAGTGGCCTGGACCGCGGACGCGGCCGAGGCCGTCGACGGTGCCGACGTACTGGCCACCGACACGTGGGTGTCGATGGGGCAGGAGGCCGAGGCGGCAGAGCGTGAGGCGCCGTTCGTGCCGTACGCCGTGACCGAGCAACTGCTCGCCAAGGCGAAGCCGGACGCGATCGTGCTGCACTGCCTGCCCGCCTATCGTGGCAAGGAGATCGACGCGGCCGTGATCGACGGACCGCAGTCGGTCGTCTGGGACGAGGCCGAGAACCGGCTGCACGCGCAGAAGGCGCTGCTGTCGTGGCTGCTGGCAAGGAGCTTTCAGGGATGAGCGTCGCCGTACCGACCACCAAGACCGCGCGGCAGCAGCGGATCGTCGATCTGCTCGGGCGGCAGCCGGTCCGCTCGCAGACCGAACTGGCCGACCTGCTCGCCGCGTCCGGCCTGGTGGTCGGGCAGGCGACGCTGTCCCGGGACCTGGTGGAGATCGGCGCGGTCAAGGTCCGCGACACCACCGGCCAGCTCGTGTACGCCGTACCGGGGGAAGGCGGCGACCGTACGCCGCGGGCCGGCGAGGCGGCCGCCTTCGAGGCCCGGCTGGCCCGGGTCGCGTCGGAGCTCCTGGTCTCCGCCGAGGGCAGCGCCAACCTGGTCATCCTCCGAACCCCACCGGGAGCCGCCCAGTACTTCGCCTCGGCGATCGACCACGTAGGCCTGGACGACGTCCTCGGCACCATCGCCGGCGACGACACCGTCATGGTCGTCTCCCGCAACCCCACCGGCGGCGAGTCCCTCGCCACCCGCTTCTTGTCCCTAGCCGCCCGCTCCGAACCGAAGTAGAGGAAGTTGTTGTGAGTAGTGCAGAGAACGCCGCCCTGTGGGGTGGCCGGTTCGCAGGCGGTCCGGCGGATGCGTTGGCGGCGTTGAGCAAGTCGACGCAGTTCGACTGGCGGTTGGCGCCGTACGACATCGCGGGGTCCAAGGCGCACGCCAAGGTGTTGCACCGTGCGGGGCTGCTGTCCGACGGCGACCTGACTGCGATGCTGGCGGGGCTCGACGAGCTGCTGGCTGATGTGCTCGCCGGCCGCTTCCTGCCTGCTGAGGCTGATGAAGACGTGCATACGGCGCTGGAGCATGGGTTGCTGGACCGTCTTGGGCCGGAGCTCGGTGGCCGGCTGCGCGCGGGCCGGTCCCGCAATGACCAGGTCGCGACGCTCTACAAGGCCTATCTGCGCGAGCACGCGCGGATCATCGGGCGGCTGGTGATCGAGCAGATCAACGTGCTGGCGGACCAGGCTTCGCAGCACCTCGGGGTGGCGATGCCGGGCCGTACCCACCTGCAGCACGCGCAGCCCGTCCTGCTGTCGCACCACCTGCTCGCGCACGCCTGGCCGTTGCTCCGGGACCTCGACAGGCTGGCCGACTGGGACGCGCGGGTGGCGGCGGACTCGCCGTACGGCTCGGGTGCTCTGGCGGGGAGCTCGCTGGGGCTGGATCCGGTGTTCGTCGCGGTCGAGCTCGGGTTCACGAACTCCTCGGCGAACTCGATCGACGGTACGTCGGCGCGGGACTTCGTCGCGGAGTTCGCGTTCGTGCTGGCGCAGATCGGTATCGACCTGTCGCGGCAGGCCGAGGAGATCATCATCTGGGCGACGAAGGAGTTCGGGTTCGTCGAGCTGGACGACGCGTTCTCGACCGGGTCGAGCATCATGCCGCAGAAGAAGAACCCGGACATCGCCGAGCTCGCCCGCGGCAAGGCGGGCCGGCTGATCGGCAACCTGAGCGGGTTGCTCGCGACGCTGAAGGCGCAGCCGCTCGCGTACAACCGCGACCTGCAGGAGGACAAGGAGCCGGTCTTCGACTCCATCGACACGTTGGAGGTGCTGCTGCCCGCGTTCACCGGGATGATCCGCACCCTCCGCTTCAACACCGCCCGCCTTGAGGAGCTGGCTCCGCAAGGCTTCTCACTGGCAACCGACATCGCCGAGTGGCTGGTCCGCCAGCAGGTCCCGTTCCGCGTCGCCCACGAACTGGCCGGCGCATGCGTCCAGGCGTGCGAAAAACGCGGCATCGAACTCTGGGATCTCACGGACGAAGACCTCGCCGCGATCTCCCCTCACCTCACCCCCGAAGTCCGCACGGTCTTGACGGTCCAGGGCTCCCTCGCCTCCCGCAACACCCGAGGCGGCACCGCCCAACCCCAGGTAGAAGCCCAACTAACCGAACTCCACACCCGCCTCACGAACCACGCCACCCGCCTGGCTTAAGGTGCTGCGCATGCGGCGTTCTGTTCTGGCTGGGCCGGTGTTGGAAGTGGCGCCGAAGCTTCTGGGGATGGTGCTGCGCAGCACCACCCCGGACGGGACAGTCGCCGTCCGCCTCACCGAGGTAGAGGCGTACGACGGATCCAACGACCCCGGGTCCCACGCCTACCGCGGCCGCACCGCCCGCACCGAGGTGATGTTCGGCCCGCCCGGCCACCTGTACGTGTATTTCACGTACGGCATGCACTTCTGCATGAACGTCGTCGCCGGCGCCGACGGCAAACCCTCCGCCGTACTCCTCCGCGCCGGCGAGGTCGTGGAGGGCCTCGACCTCGCCCGCGCCCGCCGCGGCCACCCGGTCGAGCAGCATGTCGCCTTCAACCAGGCCGCCGTACGCAAAGGCCCGGTCACCAAGGTCGCCAAGCCGAACCCCGACCGCGACCTGGCCCGCGGCCCCGCTCGCCTCTGCGTTGCCCTAGGCATCGGACGCGACGGCAACGGCACCGACCTGCTCGCGAAGAACGCCCCCATCCAGCTCGTCGACGGCCCGGGCTACGACGGCGTACCGTCAACCGGCCCCCGCGTGGGCCTCCGTGACGCCGCCGACCGCCCGTGGCGCTTCTGGATCCCCAACGACCCCACGGTCTCGCCGTACCGCCCGCACGTCCCCAAGAAGCGCCCCTAACGTCCAGCCAGCTCCAGCACGTACTCCAGCTGCGGCAACCCGTGCTCCACCTCCGGATCCGGGAACAGCCCGACGTGGTCCACCCCGGCCGCCTCCAGCCCGTCGAGATGCGCGGCCGCGTCCTCCACGGTCCCGATCGCCCCGATCGCCGTCCACCAGTCCTGCGGCATCCCGACCAGCGCGGCCTCGCCGCCCGCCTCGTACAACGTCCGCAGCTCGTCGAAGAACGGCAACGCGGTCAGCTGCGGCGCCTTGTCCGCGATCCGCCACCCGAGCCACGGCGCGGTCCACTCGTACGCCGCCTTCCGGTCGTCCCGCACGCACATCGCCGTGAACGTCGCCACCACGAACCCCTCGGGCGACCCGGCGTACTCCACCGACTGCCGCACGTACGCGGCGGACGCGGGCTCCGCGAGTACGACGCCGTCCGCGACCCGCCCCGCGAGCGCCATCGACTTCGGTCCCTGCACCCCGAGCAGGATCGGCGGCACCACGGCCGGTGGCGCGTCGAGCTGCACCTTGTCGAGGTACACCTCCTTGCCCACGAAGCTGACCTCCTCGCCACGCAGCAACCGGCTGACGCTCGTCGTCACCTCCTCGAGCGCCGTCAGCGGCGACTTCGGCCGCACCCCCATCTGCCCCATCCAGGACTGCACGCCATGACCGATACCCGGCAGGAACCGCCCCGGCCCGAGCGCCTCCAGCGTCGCGAACTCCATCGCGGTCACGGCCGCCGTCCGCACCACGCCCGGCACGATCCCGAGCCCGACGGTGAGCCGCTCGGTCGACGTCAGCGCGGCCGACACCAGCGACGGGCCGGCGGTGAAGAAGCAGTCCTCGATGATCCACAGCTCGTCCGCCCCACCGTGGTCCAGGCGACGGGCGACGTCGGTCACGAGCGCGGCCGGATAGGTCCGCGGGAAGCACATTCCGATGGCGGTCATGGGAAGACGGTAGGTGGTCGTGCCGACAGTTTGTGAACGCCAGGTCAAAGGTGTCCACGGCCCGCGGGGGAGGACGACTAGCGGCCCGTGCTCCGGGTAGGTTTCTGGTATGGCCCGTCCGCACTACGCATCCCGTCTCGAGGACTGGTTCAACGCCGGGGTGCAGGTGGTGTTGCGGCGGCGCGGCTGGCAGGAGCGGATCATCCCGCAGGTCGGGTACGGCAACACCGAGTTCGTCCGCGTGCTGGCGCGCGTGGTGCTCGGCCGGGACCCGCGCAACCAGCCGAGGTACGACGAGGACCAGGTGGTGCGCGGGTGGCGCGCGTTCGTGACCGCGCCGGCCACGAAGGTGCCGGTCACGGTGACGGTCGACGGGCAGACGTTCGAGACGGTCACCGACCGGGGCGGGTTCATCGACCTGACGGTCCCGGTGGTGCTGCCGCCTGGCTGGCACGAGATCGTGCTGGGTGTGCACGGCGACCGGCAGGCCCGGGCGCGGATCTTCGTACCGGATCCGGACGCGACGTTCGGTCTGGTCAGCGACATCGACGACACGGTGATCCTGACGATGCTGCCGCGGCCGATGATCGCGGCCTGGAACACGTTCGTCCGCGACGAGCAGGCGCGCCGCGTCGTACCGGGGATGGCAGGCCTGTACGACGAACTGCTGGCCGACCACCCGGGTGCGCCGATGTTCTACCTATCGACGGGTGCGTGGAACACGGCCCCGACGCTGACCCGCTTCTTCGCGCGCCACGGGTACCCACCGGGGCCGTTGCTGATGACGGACTGGGGACCTACGAACACGGGCTGGTTCCGAAGCGGCCAGGAGCACAAGCGGACCGCCCTACGCCGGCTGGCACGGGAGTTCCCGAAGGTGCGGTGGGTGCTGGTCGGTGACGACGGCCAGCACGACCCCCAGCTGTACGGCGACTTCGCACAGACGCACCCGGACCACGTGCTCGCTATTGGCATCCGCCAGCTGACACCGGCCGAGCAGGTGCTGTCGCACGGTCTGCCCGTGCCGAACGCGGACCCTGGAGCCCACGACCCGCACCGGCCGACGGCGGTCACGGTGCAGGGGCCGGACGGGCATGCGCTTCGCCCACAGCTTCGTTCGGTGCTCACGCGTCCGGAGACCACCTGAGCGGGCGGTTCTCGCCGTACAGGACACTAGTGGGGACCGACGTACTCGAGGAGAGAACTAGTGACCGAACGCCGCACTCAGGTACTTGACGACCTGGAGAGCCGTGGCCTGATCGCCCACTCGACCGATCCGGACGCCCTACGGGCCTCGATGGCGGCGGGGCCGATCACCTCGTATGTCGGTTTCGACCCCACCGCGCCCAGCCTGCACATGGGGAACCTGCTGCAGCTGCTGACACTGCGCAGGCTCCAGCTCGCCGGCCACAACCCGATCGGGCTCGTTGGTGGCGCCACCGGGTTGATCGGCGACCCCAAGGAGACGTCCGAGCGGGTGCTGAACCCCAAGGACCTCGTCCACGAGTGGGTCGAGCGGGTGCGCGGGCAGGTGGAGAAGTTCATCGACTTCGACCAGTCGCTGCCGAACCCGGCGCGGATGGTCAACAACTACGACTGGACCAAGGACCTCAACACCCTCGACTTCCTGCGGGACATCGGGAAGCACTTCCCGGTGAACCGCATGCTCGGCCGTGAGGTGGTGAAGGCGCGGCTGGAGCAGGGGATCAGCTACACGGAGTTCAGCTACGTCCTACTGCAGTCGCTGGACTTCCTTGAGCTGTACCGGCGGCACAACTGCACGCTGCAGACCGGTGGCAGCGACCAGTGGGGGAACCTGACGGCCGGCGTGGAGCTCATTCGCCGTACGGACCAGGGCAAGGCACACGCGTTGGCGACGCCGCTGGTCACCAAGGCGGACGGGACCAAGTTCGGGAAGACAGAGTCCGGGACGGTGTGGCTGGACCGGGAGCTGACGACGCCGTACGCGTTCTACCAGTTCTGGTTCAACAGCGACGACCGTGACGTGATGCAGCTGGTGCGGTACTACACCTTCCGTACGCCGGAAGAGATCGCCGCACTGGAGCAGGCGACCGCGGAACGTCCACAGGCGCGGGAGGCGCAACGCGTGCTGGCTGAGGACGTGACGACGTTGGTGCACGGAGCCGACGAGACCCGGAGCGTGCAGGAAGCCTCGAAGGCGCTGTTCGGCCAGGGGGAGCTGGGCTCTCTCGACGGCGCCACGCTTGTCGCCGCGCTACGCGAGGCTCCGCATGTGGAGCTGGGCGCGGGTGAACAGATGCCGACGTACGGCGATCTCCTGGTGAAGTCCGGGCTGGTCGCGAGCAAGTCGGCGGCCCGGCGGACGGTGGCCGAGGGTGGGGCGTACCTGAACAACGAGAAGGTGAAGGACGCGGAGTACGTGCCGGCCGCGGACGACCTGCTGCCGGGGGGCGTGCTGGTGCTGCGGCGCGGGAAGCGTTCTTTTGCAGGGGTTCTGGCCTCGCCGGCACAGGGCTGAGGCACGGTGTCGCTCGGACGTGGGGGTGGCGCTCTACTCCCACATCCGGGCTGCCGAAGGCAAATTGCAAGGCTGTGATTCAGCGCACCGGGGGCCGATTTGACCGGCCACCTGCGATCCAC